>NZ_CP074371.1:4800000-7200000 GCF_018362975.1 Nocardia tengchongensis | reverse complement strand
TGCCCGGCCTGCCGGGCGAAGAACCCATCGCGATCAGGTGGGACAACGTCGATGGCGACCACTTCTTCGAGCTCGACCGTGATCATCGTCAAATCCTGCTCAACCAGCGCTATCGCCCCGCCATCCTCGGTGGGCGCCGCGGGGGTTTGAACGATGCTCCGATGATCAAATCGATGCTCTACCTCATGGTGAACGAGGTTTTCCAGCGAGAGCGGATCGGCCCGAGGGACAAGGACAATCTGCAGCTCTGGCAGTCGGTGCTGGTCGCCGCCGCGCGAGCGGAAATGGATCGCCTGGGCGATCGGGATGGGGAATGAGCGTGCACACACCTGACGCCACACCACGAATCGCTCTGCATCACGCGGTGTTGGCTGATCTTTCAGGCAGCAAGCCGAAGCGTTTGGTGCGGGCCATGGAGTACCAGGCTGAAGATCTAGCCGAGACTGTGCTTTACGCCAGCGAGGAGGATTTTCAGCAAGCCCTCCGAGCCGCGGAGGCGGGCGACCAACTCGTCGAGATGTGGCGCAAGCAGTTGGTGAAGTGGGATTTCGTCGAGAATCCGACGTGGTCCGGTGCCTCACCGCGAACTGAACAACGTCGAGCGGACATCTACCTGGAGCTGGCCGTCAGCGAAGATACGACGAAGCTACTCGACACCATCTGTCCCGTACCGCTTGCTGCGTCGCCGGTGGTGATCAGCAAAGACTTCAAACCGTGGCGCACAGTCGAATCCAAGCACGGCAGAGAATGGTACTGGCCGCGGTACGCCGCGCTGCTGGAGGAGAAGGGCTGGTCCCAGGAGGCGGTTGCCGGTGTCGACATAGCAGCGGAGAGTGTGATCGAGCGCCTTGCCGATCCCACCCGGCCGGATGCCTACCAGTCGAAGGGGCTGGTCGTCGGCTATGTCCAGTCCGGCAAGACGGCGAACTTCACCGGCGTCATTGCCAAAGCCATGGACGCCGGATACCGCCTGATCATCGTTCTCGGCGGGACGCTGAACCTGCTGCGCGACCAGACTCAACGTCGCCTCGACAAGGAACTGGTCGGGCGCGAGAACATCATGGGCGGAGGTAGCGAGTACGACTCCGACTACTACGACGATCCGGAGTGGTTGCAGCGCAAGTTCATCGAATTCGGTGACCGCCCTTCGGCTCTGAGCGGCTTCGACATCGTGCGGCTGACGACTCGTCATGATGACTACAAGGCATTGTTGCAAGGCATAACCGCTCTGGAATTCGAGAAGCAAGAACCTGCGGTGCAGCTCTACGACGCCCGCAACCTTCATCGCTCCGCAGCGCGGTTGATGGTGGTGAAGAAGAACAAGTCGGTGCTCGGCAAGCTGGTCAGGGATCTCAAGAAGATCCGTACGCCGTTGTCCGAGATCCCCGTGCTGATCATCGATGACGAATCCGATGAAGCATCTGTCAACACCTCGCGCCCCAAGCCCGACGCGGATCGCACGGCGATCAATCAGAAGATTTCCGAGCTTCTGACACTGCTCCCGCGCGCGCAATACGTCGGCTACACCGCGACGCCGTACGCCAACGTCTTCATCGACCCGAGCGATACCGTCGACATCTTCCCCAAGGACTTCATCATCTCTTTGCCGCGCCCCGAGGGGTACATGGGCGCCAGTGACTTCCACGATTTCGATTCCGACGACTCGGACGATCAGCGTACCTTCGCGAACTCCAACGAACTGGCTCACGTTCGCGACGTCGTGGTCTCCGACGAGGACGACACCGAACCGCTCGAACGTGCCATCGACATGTACGTCCTCACCGCGGCGATGAAGCTGTTCCGGCAGGACCGAGATGGTCTGGCCGAAGACCATTTCCGCCATCACACCATGCTCATCCATGAATCCAACTGGGTCGAGTCGCACCGCGAGCTCCTGAGCCGAGTCACCAAGTTGTGGTGGCAGGCAGGCTATTCCAGCTCCAAGGGCCACGCGCGCCTTCGGGCTCTGTTCGACACCGATATCTCACCGGTCTCTGCCGTCCGCTCCGCCGGATACGCAATCCCCGCCGACTACGACGACCTGATGCCCTACGTCGGCCCCGCGGTCATGAACATCAGCGTCGACCAGAAGCCCATCATCGTGGTCAACGGTGATAAGGACATAGAAACCGGCGAAGCCGATTTCGACCGCCGCCCTATCTGGAAGATCCTCATCGGCGGCCAGAAGCTCTCCCGCGGTTTCACCGTCGAGGGGCTGACCGTCTCCTACTTCCGCCGCCGCTCCACCAACGCCTCGGCATTGATGCAGATGGGACGGTGGTTCGGGTTCCGCGAGGGTTACCGAGATCTGGTTCGGCTGTACATCGGCCGTGAAGAGGAGCATGGGAAACAGGACATAGACCTGTACAAGGCGTTCGAGGCGGTCTGTATGGACGAGGAATCGTTCCGTCGTGAGCTGGAGCAGTATGCCGTCATGGTCGACGGAGTCCCGCAGGTCACGCCTGCTCAGATCCCGCCGCTGGTCTCCCAACATCTACCGCTGCTCAAGCCCACCAGTGCCAACAAGATGTACAACGCCCGACTGGTCGAGATCCGCTCTCCCGGCCTGTGGCGTGAGCCGTTCGGCTATCCCAGCCGGCCCGCGGATCTGCGTCACAATACCGAGCTGTGGTCGCCGATCTTCGACCGACTATCCACTGACACAACCGATTACGCGTACCACATCCCCGAAAAGGCCGCCGTCCACCGAGTGGCCGCACTGGTGGGCAGCTTAGCGCCCGCCGACTTCCTCGAGATAGTTCGAGCCATGCGCTGGCTCACTCCCCACCATTTCGACCCCCACATCGAGTACCTGGCAGAGATCACCCGCGCCCACGCCGTCGACGAGTGGATGCTTCTGGCTCCCCAAACAATGCGAGGCGCAACAAAAGACGTCGTATTGGGCACCACTGGCCGCCGGTTCACCCGTTGGGAACGCGTCCGCCGTCGCGACCCTCTCTTCGGTGCTATCAGTACCAGTCGACACCGCAGCATTGCCATGCGGATCGCTGGGGGACTACCAGATTCGGGAGACCCCAATACCGAGTCACTCGTCGCCCCCCGCCGCGGAACCATCATGCTCTACCCGGTCGTCGAGCCGCGGTTCAGCTCAGATGTCAGCCCGGATGGTCATGTCGATGCAGGCAAACTTGTGATTGGCTTCGGCTTCGTTGCGCCTGCCTCCGCACGTGGGGCCGACGATCGAGTTGTGCGATTCAGGACAGTGGATTCTTCGGACGCGGTCATCGTCGACATTCCTCAGGACACGGACTGATCGTTGCCGACAGTATCGGATTCTTCCGCGCACAGAGCTCTACTGCACTCGTTGCCGCGATCTACTCGGCGGCAGTACCCTTGTTCGCCGAACGACGGGCCTCCAGCTTGACGAGCCCTCGTCCCAACGGCTTGTGCATGGGCCCAGGCATGGCGGCTGATCATGGCAGAGGTGCGTGACGGGTGGTGGCGGCACCGACACGCAGGATCCGCGCTGTCGGCTGGGATTCGTTGGCGTTCAAGACAGTTGCGGTCAGTAGAGCCTCATAGCCGACCACAGATCAATGTCCGTGCCTCCACCGCGAACCGAGTCGATCGTGATAGACATCGATGTGGTGGAGGGCAGATGCGTATTACAACTAGCGGAGATCCCAGAACCGCGGCATAGCGGAACTGCTCGGCACCGGGGATCCACGCAGCGGGGAAGGCAAAATGGAACTCAACATCACTGTCGTGTCGGGGCAGCCGGTCGAGGATCTGGCATCGCTTAACCAGTGGCTACGACGGGAGCGGGATCTGGCGGGGGCGTTGACGCTCGGCCGAAAGGCTCCTTCCGAGCAGGAACTGGGCGGAGCCTGGGATGTCCTTTCGGTTGCTGTTGGATCGGGTGGAACGTTTGCGGTTCTCGCTCACAGCTTGGAAGTTTGGTTCCGGAATCGGCCCACGACGACCATTCGGATCACGCGCGGCGCAAACAGCGTCGAACTTAATGCAAGCAGCGCGAAGGAGCTGCCCGAGTTGCTCAAGGTGCTTGCCGACGCCGGGTCATTGGAATGAGTGATCGGTCAGGCTGGCGGGCCGTCCTTATCGGTGTCGCCAAGTACGACGATGAAGCCTTTCATGATGTTCCGGCTGCGCTGAACAGTGTTCGAGCTTTCAAAGGCATACTAACGGATCCGAACCTGTGTGGTTGGCCCGAAGAAAGTGTCACCGTTGTCGAGAACCCGAGGAAGCCGATTGACATCGGCCGACCGCTGCAAGAGGCAGCGTTGGCTGCCACGGGTACTCTGCTGGTGTATTTTGTCGGACACGGTGAGCTTAATGAATCCAATGAGCTATGTCTCGTCGTTGGCGATACGGAAATTGATCATGTAGAGATTACTGGCCTCGATTACGATAATATAAGACTAATTCTCAGTAAGAGTAAAGCTGGCGCCAAGATTGTAATCTTAGACTGCTGCAATTCAGGCAAGGCAATCGAAGCTTTGAGTGGGGCTGAATCGCAGATTGCGAATACCACGGTAATCAAGGGTGCCTATACGCTAACGGCGGCTGACTACGCAGCACACGTCCCGAGCCCGCAGCTAGCGGAGACGCAGACCTCGTTCACCAAGGCGCTTGTCGATATCATTAGGGAAGGAGTGCCGGAAGGTGGAGAATTTCTGGATCTATCGACAATTTATGGAAGTCTGATACAGCGTCTCAGTGCAGAAGCCTTGCCGAAACCTAATCAACGCGGCACTGACACTGTCGAAAGCTTCGAATTTACTCGAAACATGGCGTTCTCGTCGCACGCACACGCTCGGTCGGTTGCTCAACAGGTACCGGATGATCCGATCGAGTTGGAGATGCTCCATGCAATCAGAAGCCGTGTGGAGGGACGGGGTGTAGAATTTTCTGCATTTGCCATAGCTCTATGGAAGTTGATTGCACCGTCGACGGGTGAGTGTGCCCTATTTCGAGCATGGGGTGATGCCTCTGTGTCTATATCGGGAAACTACCTTCTGGGGCCGATTGGCGATCGGGTCAGAATCGACTTTGTGCTTGATGCGCATTGTCGTCCGATTGCGAGTGGAGTCGACTACCGCGAGATGGACCGCCTGATCTATCGAATGGAGAGCGCTGGACAATTCGGAGTGATGCTTACGCTCTCCTATGTTGACCCCGAGGTGTACGAACGTATTCGTGTCAGTCGAGAGCCGGTAGTTGTTGTGTGCGGTAAGGACATCGTCGACATCTTGACGTCCTATGGATATGACGATGCAGTCGGCGTTGAGGAATGGTTGAATGGAAAGCTCTCCCTCGGCCGGTGATGACAAACTCGGATATGACTATAGGGTGAGATTATGTTGAATGGTGAACGTGTAGTCGGGTTTGATGATCTGGAAGCCTCGGATCTATTTCTCGATCGGATCTACGCCGGAAAGACGCTCAACGGCCGGAGTGTCGACCCTTTGAAGCAGATTTTCAAGGTTGGAGTTCAGGGTGGAATCCGATTTCGTGGCTCAGCGGTCAAAAATCAGGTCCGTTTGGTTGTCCTCTATTCAACCGGGGAGGATCCCGACTGGCGTGACAACTTGGATCCGGAGACGGGCATTCTCGAGTATTACGGCGACAATAAGCATTCAGGTCGGGAACTTCTTAACACGCACTTGCAAGGCAATCTGGCACTACGCAATGCCTTCTCGGCCAGTCGAGGGTCAAATCAAGATCGGGAAACAGTTTCACCATTCTTCTACTTCGAGCGCGTTAGTAAGAAGGGGTCACTGGTTCGGTTTCGAGGGTTGGCTGCTCCTGGAGCTGAGGCGTTGACGCAGGCCGAGGAATTGAAGGAGCTCTGGTGGAGTAAGGATGGTCTGCGCTTCCAAAACTATCGGGCTCGGTTCACGATATTGGATGCAACGCTGATCTCGCATACGTGGATCCGTACCCTGTTGGACGGATTATCGCCTCTCGGCGAGGGATGCCCCGATGCCTGGAGGGAATGGGTTGAGACCCGCAACTACCGTACTCTAGTTGCGCCGTCGACGGACGAGGTCAGGCCGATCGCTAGTCAATTACCGCAAGACGCTGTAGGGATGGAAATCCTAAAAGCTCTGAGGAATCATTTTGCGGCTGGGTCGGACTTTAGAGAGTTTGCGCTCAATATTTGGCGATTTTTGGCTCCTGGCACGGGGGTTGGAGAATCTATTCGAGACGAGGGCTATCGCCAACGTTTCGGCGGAGAATATCTAATCGGCCCGCCGGCAGACAAGATGTCGGTGTGGTTCGCTCTTGGTGCTGAAATAGGTTTTGGCGACAAACCGATCAATGATATTGGTCAATTCATTTCAAGCGTTAGGTACAGGGAGTTCGGAGCGTTTATCACACTATCTGTATTCTCGGCCAAGGTCTACCGCGAGCTGCGATCGGAAAACCGTCGAGTTGCCTTGGTCTGTGGCCGGGATGTCGTAGAAGCATTGCGTCGACAGGGTCTGAGCGATGTCGGATCCGTTAAGGCCTGGCTCGACAGTTTGTTTCCTATTGCTACGGGATAGATCAGTTGGCCTACCGGGTTCTCTCGACTTGTCAGAGAGCCACGGTGGGGTCATCGAGGGTCGCGGATGACGGGACCTTTGTGTCGTGGTTTGGGCTAGGTGCCACAACCCCGGTGTCCGACGCTGCGGTCAAAGCCTTACCGCCGAGATGGAGGATCATCGCGAGGGTTTTGGCGTCGAGGCAGATTTCGAACTCTCGGTGGGTGTCTCCGAGGATGAGGGTGACTTGGTGCTCTTGGGGATTAGGGACGAAGCGGACTGGGCAGTCGGCGGTGGTGATCACCCAGGCGCCGATGGTCAGTTGGTCGAACATGGTGGCCTCCCTTGGGGCGGTAATGGTTATGTTGAAAGTGCATCAGTCGCTAGGTGAAGTGGTTACCCTGTTCTGGGTAAGTCAGTTGGGTGCGATCGAACGCCCTGGACTGCGGTCGGTTTGGGGGTTCCTTTCACCCAGTTCGGGTGCTCGCCGATGAGGGGAAGTCATGTCGGAGACTGGCTCGACTCTCCCCAGGAGGCAGCTTGGGCGGTATCTGCGGGAGGCCCGGAGCGCGTTGGGGATGTCGCAGGACCGGGTGGCGAAGGCTGCGGACGTGAGTACGTCGGTGTTGCAGCGGTTGGAAAGTGGGATACCTACACGGCTGAAAGTTCGGGACCTGCAGGCGATTTGCGAGGTTCTGGAGATGCAGGGCGACGCGGCCGATGCCATGGTTGGGTTGTTGCAACAAGCGGGTGAGAAGAGTTGGTGGCACGAGTACGACAGCGTGATACCGGCGAACTTCGACGTGTATGTGGGACTCGAGACCGCGGCACGAAGGCTGACTACGTATCAGCCGGCACTGGTGCCGGGGCTGTTGCAGACTTCCGATTACGCCCGCGCCCTCATTCATGCCGTCAAACCTGAGGAGTCGCCTTCGGACCATCAGAGGCGGGTCGACTTGCGGATGAGGCGGCAGGCCAAGGTGTTTCGGAAGTACCAGCCGCTTGTGCTCGATGTTGTGCTTCACGAGGCAGCGTTGCGGTGCAAGGTCGGTGGGGAAGCGGTGATGGCGGCTCAGTTGCGGCGGCTCGCGGAGGTTGGGAAGGCGCCCAACATTTCTGTCCGCGTGCTTCCTTTCGACGCGGGCGCGCCGCTTGGAGATCCTGTGGGGCAGTTCGCGATTCTGGAGTTCGACGAAGACTTCCGCGGCGAGCGCGTGTGGCCGCCGGTGGTTTATCTGGAGAACTTCATCGGGTGCATGTACCTCGAGAAGGACGGGGACGTGCGGCGGTACTATCGGGTTCTCGACAGCCTCCAGCGGGCGGCGTTGGACGAGACGGTCAGTCGGGGCCTGCTGCGGCAGGTAGCTAAGGAGTTTCAGCGTGACTGACGACCTATCCGCGGCGGACTGGTTCAAGAGCAGCTATAGCGGGGACAAGGCGGACTGCGTCGAGGTTGCCTTCCTTGCAGACGCTCGTGTCGGGGTCCGTGATTCCAAGGACGCAGACGGTCCCGTCCTGGTGTTCGCGCCGGAGGAGTGGGACCTCCTCACTAACGTCATAGCTCGCGGCCGGTTCGATCGCGGATAGGTTTGGCCTTGAGCCCTGTGCAGCCCTACACGGGCCTATTCGTGCACGGCTTGGGCGGAGATGGCAGAAATTGCCATTTGGGTGCGGATTGTGCACGAATAGGCCCATTCAGCTGCCGCGGTATCGGCGGCGGCGAAGCTTGATGACCACCGAGGCCTCATCTGCGCACCTGTCGAGGGAGCCGTAGACATCGGAGGCCGCGTAGCGGAGGACGAGCCAACCTGCGAGCAGCAGATCGTTCTGGCGTCGGCGGTCTTGGCGGAAGACTGCTGGAGCGCTATGGAATTCGCGGCCGTCGATTTCGATGATGGTGTGGGAGCGTTCGTCCACCAAGTCGCATATGTATTGGCCCACTGGGTGGTTCGCGAGCAGGATGAGGCCACGGTGGTGCAGGGCTCGGGTGAAGAGGCGTTCGGGTTCTGAGGCGGCGCGGGTTGATGCTTCGTGGAGGTGGCGGCTGAAGGCGGTTCGGCCTGGGATTTTGGAGTGGGACAGGCGGAGTGCGTCGTGGGGGCTCACTGTGCGGCCGAGGTGCTCGTCGATCATGGCTTCCGCGGTGGGGCGGGGGAGGACTGCGAGGCAGTCGAGCAGGGTGAGGGCGGGGTGGGTGGTGGGGAGGTCGTGGGTTTCGGTGGCCCAGCCGGCGGGGAGGTTGCGGCGATAGAGCTGGAGCCAGGGTGGGGTTTTGCGGTACACGGGTTTCTGGACGGTTGCTTCGAAGAGCGTGGGTTCGGTGGGGTGCATGCCTTGCAGCCACGCCGCGGTGCGGTGGCTGAGCAGGGCTTGGGGGAGCCACGTGGTGATGGCGCGGCATCGGGCGATGGAGTCCGGCGTATCTGTGCTGTACACGCCAGGGAGCAGGCGGATGTAGGTGCCGCTTCGGCATCTGTTGTCGATGGTGGAGGTGGGAATGCCGGCGGCTGACAGTTCTGCCCTGGTTACGATCATGTGCTGAGGGTGGCAGCGAGGCACGTCAACGGATGGGCGTCGAGCTCAGGATTCTCGAAGGGTGTGGATAAGGCCCGGATGTGGATAATCGCTGCAAATACGCTGGCAGAGGCCGTGCTCTGGGCCTGCCCGCTGGGTTAGCGTGGACTATGGCTGCTGATCAACCACCTGTCATTGCGAACGTCCGTCGGAGTTTCGTTGAGGCACGTGGGGTGCGGTTCCACGTAACCGAGGCGGGGGAAGGGCGGCCGGTGCTTGCGCTGCATGGGTGGCCGCAGCATCACTACGTCTATCGGGACCTGCTGGCGAATCCGCCGGAGGGGTTGCGGATCATCGCGCCCGATCTGCCCGGGTATGGGTGGTCGGGGCCGGCGCCGCATCGGTGGGCGAAAGAGGATGTGGCTTCGGATCTGTTGGCGCTCATGGATGTGATGGGGCTCGGCAAGGATGTGTTGCTGGTCGGGCATGACTGGGGTGGGTTTGTGGGGTATCGGATGGTGCTTCGGGAGCCGGAGCGGTTTCGGGGGTTTCTCGTCATGAACATGGCGCATCCTTGGGCGCCGAAGGGGGATGTGGCTCGGCAGGGTTGGCGGTTGTTGGCTTATCAGCCGTTGATGGCGAGTGTGGGGGTGCCGTTGCAGCGGCGGACTCGGTTCTTGGAGAAGCTGTTCGAGGCGGGGACGACGGGGCGGAATCGGATGGATCGGGAGACTGCCGGATTTTCGCGGAGCGGTTCAGGGATCCTCTGGTGGCTCGGACGGCTCGGGATACGTATCGGACGTTTTTGTTGAAGGAGATCCCGGCTTCGGTGCGGGCGCCGGAGACGCGGCGGGCGACTGTGCCGGTGCGGGCGCTGTTCGGAAAGGGGGATGCGGCGGTGCATTACTCGTTGGCCGCGGCGGAGACTGCTCGGGCGGATGACTACACGCTGGAGTTGGTGGAGGGGTGTGGGCACTTCATTGTCGATGAGCGGCCGGAGTTGGTTCGGGAGCGGCTGGTGGAGCTGGATCGGGAGACGCGGTGACGTTTCGAGGCTGGAAACTCTTTGGTGGGGCTCGCTGACGCATCGGGTTGCCAGGGTGTGGGGAAGTGGGTTTGACCTGGGGGTGTCGGCGTGTGCGGGGGTTTCGATGGCCTTGGCGCGGATAGGGTGGCGGCGGCGATTCTGGACGGATGGCTAGAAATTGGTCAAGTGACCGACTAGTCTTCGGGCAACCTGAAATGGAACAGGTTCACTCTTTGGCGTCCAGCGGCTGGGGTCGTATCGGCGCGGTGAAGGATAGTGAGGGTCTTATGAGTCTGTCCCGGCGGGCTGTGTTGGCTGGCGCTGCTGTTGGCGGCGTGGGGGCCAGCGTGGCGTTCGGTGCGAATATTGTTGGGGCGCAGCCCATCAAGCATCGGGAAGCTGGGCAGGGGTATCTCGTCGGGGTGGGGATCGCGGATATCACCGGGGCCCCGGCGGGGCAGGGGATGATGGGGTATTCCGAGGCTGATCAGGTCACTTCGGGGTTGTTGTCGCGGTGTTATGCGCGCGCCTATGTGGTGGTGGATCAGGCTACGGGGGATCGGGTGGTGTTCGTGAACACCGATAACGCCTGTTTGTTCCAGTCGGTGCATCTGGTGGTGATGCAGCAGTTGCAGCAGCGATTCGGGGGGATGTACACCGAGCGGAACGTCAACCTCAATGCGACGCACAATCACAACTCTTGTGGTGGTACCGCGCGGGAGTACGCGTATTCGCTTGCGGCCATGGGGTTTCAGCAGAACTCGGCTGATGCCGAGGTGAACGGGATCGTCAAGGCGATCGTCGCGGCGCATGACAATCTCGGGCCGGGGTCGATCATGCTCGGGCGCGGCGAGTTGCACGACGCCAGCGTCAACCGGTCGCGGGGGGCGTTCGAGGACAATCCGGCCGAGGACAAGGCGGCGTTCCCGGATGCCATCGATCCCATGCTGACGGTGCTGCGATTCCGGCAGGGCGGCAAGGATGTCGGGGCGATCACCTGGTTCGCCACCCACGGCACCTCGCTGACCGACCGGAACACGCTGATCTCGGCCGACAACAAGGGGTACGCCAGCTACCGCTGGGAGCACGACGAGATGGGGGTGCGGCACCTGGACGGTGCGCCCGCGTTCGTGGCGGCGTTCCCGCAGACCAATGCCGGCGACATGACGCCGAACCTGTGGATCAAGAAGATGCATCCCTCGGGGCCCACCGAGGACAACCGCACCAACTGCGCCATGATCGGTGAACGCCAATATCAGGCGGGCCGAAAGGCTTTCGATGCCGCAGCGCCCATGAGCAGCACCGGTGTGGACTCCGTGCTGCACTACGTGAACCTGGCCGACACCGCCATCGACGGCGATTACACGCCCGACGGCAAGCCCGCCCGCACCGCGCCCGCCATGATGGGCGCGGCGGCGATGGCGACCAGCACCGAGGACAACTGGAACTCGCAGCTGTCGTTCCTGCAGGAAGGTGACGCCAACCGATGGTGGCGGCCCTCGGCGGACTGAACTCGCCGGTCGAGCAGTGGATGCAGGATGTGCAGGCGCCAAGCTGATTCTGGCCCCGCTCGGCATCCTGCCGCCGCGGCCGTGGGTGCCGCAGGTGGTGCCGTTGCAGCTGATGCGGATCGGCGACCTGGTGCTGGCCTCGGGGCCGGCGGAGTACACCGTGGTGTCGGGTCTGCGGATTCGGCGACTGGTGGCGCGGGCACTGAACGTGCCGCTGGAGAACGTGCTCCTGCAGGGGTACGCCAACGGCTACTGCGGCTATGTCACCACCCCTGAGGAATACGCCTCCCAGCAGTACGAGGGCGGCGAAACCCTGTTCGGCCGCTGGACGCTGTCGGCACACATGCAGGAATTCGACCGGCTCGCAAAGGCTTTGGCCGCGCGCATCGACCTCGGGCGCGGACCCGCGCCGCTGGACTGGTCCTTCGGGCTGCAGCCCAACTTGCTGGCCCCGGTCCCGGCCGACGTGCCGCACGCTGGCCGCGCCTTCGGTGACGTGCTCACCCAGCCGCAGTCCAACTACGCTGCGGGGCAGACTGTCTCGGTGGACTTCGTGGGAGCCCACCCCAACAACAACTTCCGTCTGGACGGCACCTACTTCGAGATCCAGCAGGGCTCCGGCGACGACTGGAAGCGTGCCTACGACGACAACGACTGGTGCACGGAACTGCACTGGGCTCGCCCGGGTGGCCAGGACGCCGCGTCCACCATCACGATCCAGTGGACGATTCCGGACAGCGCCCCCGCGGGCCGCTACCGCATCAGCTACACCGGCGACAGTCGCGACGCCGGCGGCGCCAACCATGAATTCACTGGAACATCAGCGGAATTCGTGATCGGCTGAGTCCATGTTCATCAGACCCGCCGAGGCCGACGACGAGAAGCTCCTCTGGGCAATGCTCTATGAGGCGTCCTACGCCCACGAGAACGGGATGGACTCCCCGGACCAACTGCGCGACGTGCCCACGCTCGCGCATTACGTCGAAGGCTGGGGAGCCGCAGGCGATCTCGGTGTGGTCGGTGGATTCGACGGTGTGCCGCTGGGCGCCGCATGGCTGCGGTTGTTCGACGCCGAAGACCCGGCCTACGGCTACGTCGACGCCGACACGCCGGAACTGGCCATCGGTGTCGCGCCGGAAAGTCGCGGCACCGGACTCGGTACGGCGTTGATGTCCGCGTTGCTAGACGCCGCTAGCGAGAAGTACGACGCCGTCAGTCTGAGTGTCCGGCAGGAGAACCCGGCTCTTCGGCTGTATCAACGGCTCGGATTCGTCGAGGTGGCGGGTTCCGCCAAGGCCAACCCGGCCGGAACCACCAGCGTCACAATGGTTCTCCGCTTCCACTGATCGTCGAGGGCGGGCGATCAGGAAAGGTCGAACGCCAAACACCCGGGCGCGAGGTAGTCGTCGCGGTCCAGCAACATGCGAACCTCCGGACGCTCGCCCTCGGGCATCCGTGCCAGTTCCGCATGCAGCGGTGAAACGAACGCCTCACCTCGCGCGGTGATCAACGGCAGCCAATTGTCATGGTGGTTGGGCACGAACACCTTCGGACGCAGGGCCTCGATATAGCTGCGGGGGTCGCGCAGGCCGTTGGTGAACTGGTTGTAGCCCTGGACCGCGCCGATATGCACGTCGGAGGCGGGGAGCGTGCGCAGCACGTCGAGGACGTGCGGAGCCTTGTCCAGCAGTGGCCCCGAGGAATCGTGCCAGGTCAGCGTGAAATCGCCCACCCGGAACTGGTACAGCAGCACCCCGCCCTCCGGCGCGAGCAGGTTGCGCGCCAGATGGCCCGCCTCGGACCGGCCCGGGCGATAGGCCCGGATGTCGCACAGGCACGGCTTGGGGCGCACCGGTGTCGAGGCGTCCGCGCCTTCGTGGCGAGGCGTGCGCGACGAGTGCAGGTGGCGCACGGCCGTCACCGACAGACCGGGCGCGAGATCGAAGTCGTAGCGGTCGCCGGGTGCGGAGGCGGCGGAACCCAGTTCGTGGCAGGCCAATTCGGCTCCACCCACCTGCTTGCGGGCGGTCGCGCAGTGCTCGGCCGTCCCGTGCACGACCGCTCCGCTGGCCAGCGCGATGGCCCCGGCGTCCGCGGCGTGGTCGAAATGCCCATGACCGATGAAGATCGCCGCGGGATCCAGCGTCGCGACCTCATCGGGCGTCGTGGGCACGTATCCGGCGGTGAGGCCGCGCGGAACCCACGCGTCGAGCAGGAACACCACCCCGCCCAGGGCGACCGCGAAACTGGCGCACCCGAACCAGGACACGAGCACCCGGTCCGCTCGCACCGCCCCGCTGGCCGGATCGACCGCGTCATCGCCGAAGAAGCGCCGGCGTGCGGCGATCGTTTCGCTACCGGCCACCTGGATTCCCCTCGTCGCACTGGGTGGCGGACCACGCTGTCCGCCGCCACGCATTCTGCCCGGAACCGACCGGACTGTCACTCAATGGTTTCCATAGCGCCACAACACAGGTTGCCGAGACCTTGCCGTTGCCGTGGGCTATCCCCAGGTGAATCCTGGAATCACACCGTGACGAAGTGGTGGGTGAATGTTCAGCCCGTTGTTAATCAATCGGCGTTGCATCGTATTCAGAGGTAGCTGAACGGCGGCTGCCCCGAGGGCAATTGGGGGCCCACCATGTACAACGACGTGCATGTGGCCGCGCAGGATCGCGAGGACCGCAAATACACGATGCGCATCAGCCGGCTGGCGATCGACAAACTCGGCATCCGGCTCTACGACCGGGTCTCGGCGGTGCTGGCCGAACTGATCGCCAATTCCTACGACGCGGACGCCACCGAGGTCGAGGTGGTGTTGCCGTGGGGTGCGATGCTGGCCGGAACCATCAGGGCCGCAGACGAACCCGCGTACGAGATCGTGGTGTCCGACAACGGGCACGGCATGACGGCCGCCGAGATCAACGAGCACTATCTGCTGGTCGGATCGGATCGGCGGGTCCGGACCGGTTCGGACCTGTCGCGGGAGCGGCGGCGTCCGGTGATGGGGCGCAAGGGCATCGGGAAGCTCGCCGCCTTCGGCATCTGCCGCACCATCGAGGTGATCACCGCCGGCAGCCGCGACGCCGACCGAACCCCGCTGGGCTGGACCGTCTCCCACATCGTCATGGACCTCGACGACATGCTCTCCGACACCGAGAGCGACTACTTCCCGCGCCCCGGCGCCCTGGACGGCACGTACACCGCCAAACGCGGCACCACCATCATCCTGCGCGATTTCTTTCGCAAACGGGTGAATTCGGGGACCGAGCTGAATCGTCAGCTGGCCGCGCGGTTCGGCATCGAGCGCACGGACTGGCGAGTGGAGGTGCGCAACGCGATCGGCCGGGAGAGCTTCGTGCTCAGCCGGTTGCCGATCGACGTGATCGAGGAGACCCGCATCGACGTCGGCCGCGTCCCGGTGCGATTCGGGCGGCAATTCCTGCCCGTCACCGGCTGGATCGCCTACTCGAAACAGCCCTACCGCGACGAGGCCATGGCCGGGGTGCGCATCTACGCGCGCGGCAAGATCGTCGCGCAGACCCGGGATTTCGGCATCTCCTCCGGATTCACCGGCGAGTTCAAACTGCGCTCCTACCTGGTCGGCGCGATCGAGGTGGACTGGCTCGACGATGACGACGACCTGGTCCGCTCCGACCGCCAGGACATCATCTGGAACTCCCCGCGCGGCGAGGCCCTCGCCCAATGGGGTCAGGCCCTGATCAAGGAGATCGGCCGGCTCGGCGAGAAATCCATTCGCCGCCGCGTCTGGGAGGAATTCGTGGAACGCTCCCGCATCCACGAGACCCTCGACGCCATCGCCCCCGGCGACCGCCTGTTCCGCGAGTCCGTGCTCGATGCGGCGCGAATCCTGGTGGCGCACAAGGATCGAGCCTCGCTCGACGATCCCGCGCACCTGCAGAACATGCTGCGGCTGGCGCTGTCGCTGGGTCCGCAGCGCAGCCTGCTCGACACCCTCAAGGAGATCGCCGAGGACGCCGACCCCGAATTGGATGTGGTGGTAGCGCTGTTCGAGCGGGCCCGGGTGGCCGAGATCTATTCGCTGGGCCAGATCGCCAGCGAGCGGGTCGCGGTGGTGGATCGGCTGCGCTCGCTCATCGACGACCGCCGCTCCCTGGAACGGCCCTTCCAGGAGCTGATCGAATCGGCGCCCTGGCTGCTGGCCCCCGAATGGACCCCGCTGGGTATGAACGAATCCCTCAAACGCGTGCGCGCCAGCTTCGAACGCTGGTACGCACAGAAATTCGGGGCCCCGCTGGGACCACCACGATCGGCAGCGAGAAACGCGAACCCGATTTCGTGCTGCTGCACGATTCCGGCGAGCTGTGGATCGTCGAGATCAAGCGGATGGACTACCACCTCACCGACGAGGAGTACAACCGCGCGGTCAACTACCTGTACGAACTCGACCACTTCCTCGACGAGAACCCGCGCATCGGTGCGCAATTCCCGCGCCGGCGGCTCACCTTCATCGTCGACCACATCGACCGGCTCGGCCCGGCGTCGCTGTCCTCCCTGGTCAGCGACCAGCGCGTGGACCGCCGCACCTGGCGCGAGCTGCTCGACGCCACCCTGCGCGCGCACCGCGACTTCCTCGAACGGGTTTACGCCATGCGCGTTTCCGAGCCGCCGGGGGACGCGGCCTCGAATACGAGAGCGGGCTGAGCGGCCACCGCGCCGCACCGCCGCACCGGGCCGGATGGGCGCGACCCGGGAGAGGGCGGCGGTGCGAGGTGCGGGAAATGCGGGTGTCCGGGTCGCAGGGAAGGGCCGGCCCGGACACCCGCCCCGGCGTGCCGCGAAACCTGGTGCACGCGTGCGGGTCCGGCGGCCGGACGCGCACAGCAGTTGTCGGGGTGGCCGCTGATACGCGGCGGCTCCGGTTCTCGATAACTGTGCAAGGGAGCGCGGGGCGAAGCACAGTCGCATCAGGGCTGGCAGAGCGCGCGACCACCCGCGAAATCCGCAGCCGTGACACCATGGACCGCGGTGCGCGCGGGGACGCGATTTGTCCGGTCGGTTCGAGAAGGTTCGGTAATGGTGCACGGCACGGTGAAGTGGTTCGACAGCGAGAAGGGGTTCGGGTTCCTGACCCCGGACCTCGACGGCCCCGACGTGTTCGTGGAGTACAGCGCGCTACCCGGCGCCGGATTCCGGTCACTGGCCGAGGGGCAGCGCGTCGAGTTCGAGGTGCGCGGCGCCAAGCCAGGACCGGAGGCGGTGGCCGTGCGGGTCATCGCCGGCGCCGACTACTGACGCCCGCTCGCACCGGCCGCCGCGACGAAACCGGCCGGCCGGTGCTGGTGCTCCGCGGCGATTCCGTCAGCCGCGTGCCCGCCGTGGCGATTACGAACTGCCGGTCGGGAACACGGGCTCCGACACACTGCAGCCGCTCTGTGAGACAGGGGTGTCCGGCGTGCTGCCGGGCAGGGCTGCCTCGACGTCGACGGCGAGCGTCTTCGTGGACTTACCGTCATCGACCGTGATGACATGGTGCCCCGCCGTCACCGGGACCCAATTCACGACTGCGGCGAAGGTTATGTCCAGTTCCGAATTGGTGTGTGGCGCCGACTTTCCGATGCGCTGGCCTGACCCAATCTGGGGCGGTCGCCGGGGGCCGGTTCAGGGCCGCAGCTCGCCCCTGAACCGGCCGGGCGCGGGCGATGCCCGGAGGTTTCTTTCAGCCCCGCACGCGGCTCCGGAAGAACTCGGCTGAGCGGGCCTGTGCGTGGTCCCGCCGGGCCGGATCCGCCTTCACGAACTCCAGGGCGGCCCGCTCGAACTCGGCCGAGATGAACTCGGCGATCGGTGCGGGCACCGCACCGGAACCCATTTCGCGTGTCCGGGACTTCAATTCCGTCAATTCCTGGACGGACTCCACGAAATCGCTGTTCAGCTCACATTCGCCAAGCAGGGTCGGCAAATGCATCGGGGCGACCGAATTGTCCGGATGTTCGTGTAGCCACCGCAATGCCATTGCGGGACGCAAAGAATAGAACACCTTTTTCAACGAGCGGTTGGAATCGAAGAGGCGCCACTGCCGGCGGCCCAGATGCAGGTAATGGCGCGCCACCCGATCCCGGTCCGCGACTTCGTCCGCCAGCGCGCGCAATTCGTCCCGGAATCCGCTGTCGCCGCGATACACGATCGGCGACATCAGCCATTCGATGAGCACCGCGTTGCCGTTCACCAGCAGGCGCAGCGCCTTCACCAGATCCCATCCGTTGACATCCAGCAGACCCACCAAGGGCGTCTCGATGACGTCGCGGCCGGGCCACGGCGTCAGGTAGTCGTCGATCGGCCGGAGGTAGACGAAACGGCAGTCGTAGTCCGAGTCGGGTGACGGGAACCCCCAGGCGCGGCTGCCGCTCTCGATGGCGAGCAGCACGTCGACGCGGTGTTCGCGCACGATCCGGTCGAGTTCGCCGTCGATCGTGGCGACCACCGCCGGGTCCATGG
This sequence comes from Nocardia tengchongensis, assembly GCF_018362975.1. Lineage (NCBI taxonomy): Bacteria > Bacillati > Actinomycetota > Actinomycetes > Mycobacteriales > Nocardiaceae > Nocardia > Nocardia tengchongensis. Next base: position 7,181,959 of record NZ_CP074371.1, on the reverse strand, counting down.
AAGCGGGGATCGAGCGCAGGGTCATGGCAGGCGACGGTAGCGCCCGCGATCGCGCTGGTCCATGAGTTTTCCGCGCGCCCGCGCCCCCAGAAATGGGGGCGTGATAGGCGCGTTATATGGCGGGAATTCGACACTCTATGAACGAGGCCACAGAATTCGGATCCCGTGACGCCGGTCACATCGTGTAAATCCCTCGTAACGGGCGACGAAATCGGTCCGATAGGCTCCACGTCAGAAAGTTCGTACGGATTTCAGAAGAGGTATTCCCATGATCCCCGTTATCATTGACACCGGTTCCGCTGCCCTCAGTGGCCTGCTCGACACCGGCTCGGCCGCGCTGCACGGCATCCTGAACACCCTGTGGACCGGTTCTTTCGGTCGCTAAGGACTACTGACGTCGTTCAATCGACTTTCGAAAGCCCGGCCCCGGACTCCGTAGCTCCGACGCCGGGCTTTCGGCTTTCAATTCGCTGCGGATCGGCGGAAAGTCGCGCTCGAACTTTCGGGTGTGCGCGGGCGCGGCAACGCTCCTACCTGGACAGTTGCCCATATCGCCGCGGCTGGTTCGATGCCGTCTCATCGAGACAGCGGCCGGAATCACACTGGCCCGCGGAAGCCGTACCGCGCGGCCTGTTCCGGTCTGCAGCGGCCACGACCACGCCAAAACCCGCAGTTCACGGCTGTGATGGCGGTTGCCTACCAGGCGGTACAGCGCCGCGATTCTCAGCCCACTAAGCTGACGCCCGTAAATCCCGGATCCCTTCCTCAGGAGTACCCCACCGTGAGCCAAGCAGGCCGTCCTGTTGTTCTGATCGCCGACAAGCTCGCCCAGTCGACCGTCGACGCGCTGGGCTCCGGCGTCGAGGTTCGCTGGGTCGACGGCCCGAACCGCCCGGAGCTGCTGGCGGCCGTGCCGGAAGCCGATGCGCTGCTGGTGCGTTCGGCCACCACCGTCGACGCCGAGGTGCTCGAGGCGGGCAAGAACCTCAAGATCGTCGCGCGCGCCGGCGTCGGCCTCGACAATGTCGATGTGCCCGCGGCCACCGAGCGCGGCGTCATGGTCGTCAACGCGCCGACCTCCAACATCCACACCGCCGCCGAGCACGCCGTCTCGCTGCTGCTCTCGGCCGCGCGCCAGATCCCGGCCGCCGACGCCACCCTGCGCGAGCACACCTGGCAGCGCAGCAAGTTCAACGGTGTCGAGATCTTCGGCAAGACCGTCGGCGTCATCGGCCTGGGCCGCATCGGCCAGCTGTTCGCACAGCGTCTCGCCGCCTTCGAGACCAAGATCGTCGCGTACGACCCCTACACCTCCCCGGCCCGCGCCGCCCAGCTGGGCATCGAGCTGCTGACCCTGGACGAGGTGCTCGAGCGCGCCGACTTCATCTCCATTCACCTGCCCAAGACTCCTGAGACCAAGGGCATGCTGAACAAGGAGACCCTGGCCAAGACCAAGAAGGGCGTCATCATCGTCAACGCCGCCCGCGGCGGTCTGATCGACGAGCAGGCCCTGGCCGACGCCATCATCTCCGGCCACGTGCGCGGCGCCGGCATCGACGTGTTCGAGACCGAGCCGTCCACCGACAGCCCGCTGTTCGAGCTGCCGCAGGTCGTCGTCACCCCGCACCTGGGCGCCTCCACCGCCGAGGCCCAGGACCGCGCCGGCACCGATGTCGCCAAGTCCGTGCAGCTGGCCCTCGCGGGCGAGTTCGTGCCCGGCGCGGTGAACGTCACCGGCGGCGCGGTCAACGAGATCGTCGCCCCGTGGCTGGACATCGTCCGCAAGCAGGGCGCGCTGCTGGGCGCCCTCGCCAGCGAGCTGCCGGTCTCCCTCGAGGTCCAGGTGCGCGGCGAGCTGTCCTCGGAAGACGTTGCGGTGCTCGAGCTTTCGGCGCTGCGCGGCGTGTTCTCGGCTCTGATCGAGGACTCGGTGACCTTCGTCAACGCCCCGTCGCTGGCCAAGGAGCGGGGCCTCGAGGCCACCGTCACCACCCACAGCGAGTCGCCGACCCACCGCAGCCTGGTCGACCTGCGCGCCGTGTTCGGCGACGGCCGCACCCTGAACGTGGCCGGCACCCTGACCGAGCCCGCCCAGGTCGAGAAGATCGTCAACATCAACGGCCGCAACTACGACATGCGCGCCGAGGGCCTGAACCTGGCCGTCCTCGCCTACGAGGACAAGCCGGGTCAGCTCGGCCGCCTGGCCACCAAGCTCGGCGACGCGGGCATCGACATCCTCGCCGCCCAGCTGACCCAGGACCTGAGTGACGAGGGCGCCACCGTCGTCCTCCGCGTCAACAAGGAGGTCCCGGCCGACATCCAGGCCGCCATCGCCGAGGCCGTCGGCGCCGCCAAGGTCGCCCTGGTCAGCCTCGACTAGTTCCAACCCGCACCACGCGAACCGGGCCCCCTCCACGAAAAGTGGAGGGGGCCCGGTTCGCTTCGGCCACGCGACCCTACCGACGCCGCGATGATGGAACGATGCGTGGAAAGACGCCGCCGACCGAGCCGCTGTCCGCGCGGGAGCGGCGCACTCTGCTGATCGGGAGCGCTGTCGTGGCCGTGCTGATCGTGGTGGGGGTGGCCGCGTGGGCGGTGTTCGACCATCGACCCGACTATTCGCGCTCCGAGAATGGCTGTGTGACAGTGCTTTCCGCGGGGACGATGGGCGGCCAGCAGCAGCGGGCGTGTGGCGCGCAAGCCCAGGAGTGGTGCCGGACGGTGTCGGCGCAGCAGGACGCGGTGTCGGTGAAGGTGCAACAGGAGTGCCGCCGCGCGGGGATACTGCCGTCCGCACCCTAGTTTCCGGCGTGGACCTGCTCGGCGGCGTCGGACCAGCTGATTCGGTGGTCGAACATCCAGTTCAGTGAGCCGACGCCCTGCTTGGCCGCCCGCTTCAGGAAGAAGGGGGTCAGCAGCCGGACGAGGAGGCGGGCCACGCCGTTCTGGGCTTTGTCGCCACTGGTCTCGGCTCCGTGCGCGACCACCTTTTCGACGCGGTCGCGGCGGCGGTGTTCGAATTCGGCCAGCGCGCTTGCGGTATCGGGCTGGTCGCGCAGGCACAGGGCCAGGGTGACCGCGTCCTCGACGGCCATGGACACGCCCTGGCCCGAGGACGAGGCGACGGCGTGGGCGGCATCGCCGATGATGACCATCGAGTCGGTGTGCCAGGTGGCGACCGAGGGCATGTCGTACTGGTTGAAGCCGGTGACGAAACCCGCGTCGGGGGTGGCGGCGACGATGCGGGCGGCCGGGCCGCGATCGGCGGCGAGCAGGCGCATCAGCTCTTCGCGCCATTGCGCGGGCGAGGTGTCGGTCAGGGCCTGCTTCGAAAGCTCCTGCTCGCCGGGCATATTGGCGAACCACCAGATCTCGCCGGTGGGGGCGACCAGGTAGCCGAAGAAGGCCTTCTTGCCGAAGATCATGTTGTAAACGCCGGGGCGCAAACCGAGTTCGCGGTGCAGATCCGGGTCGGTCACGAAGCCGCCGAGCCCGTAGATGCCCAGGTAGTGGGCCTGCGGTGCGGTCGGATCGATGATCTCCCGAGTGCGGGAACGGATTCCGTCCGCGCCGACGAGCAGATCGCCCTCGGCCCGGCTGCCGTCGGCGAAGGTCGCGACGACACCGTGGCCGGCGGTGGGCCGCGCGTCGACCAGGCGCTTGCCGAATTCGTAGCGGATACCGCGGCGCACCGCTTCGGCATTGAGCGCCCGGTAGAGGTCGCGGCGCTTGACGCTGTGGGTGACGGTGCCGTCGGGCAGGGTGCCGCCGATCGGCATGTCGGTGATGTGCTTGCCGCCGCTGGTGTAGAACGACAGCGTGTCGGTCGGGTGGCCGACATTCATGACGAGGTGGTGGGCGTCGATCTCGGCGAGCGCGGAGAGCCCGTTCACCGCGACCGTCAGATACGCGCCGATCTGTTCGGCGGCCGCGTCCTCGTACGCCTCATAGACGACCGGTTCCCAGCCGGCCTTCTGCAAGGCCATGGCGGTCACGGGTCCGGCGATCCCGCCGCCGATGATCAGCGCTTTCTTCATGGCCGTGTCTCCCTCTGAATTTCTTTGGTCGTAATGTATCTTGGTAATCAAGATATCGATAGTTTGACGGTCAAGAGGTTTGAATGTCAAGAGAAAATCTGGATGAGCTGATCGCGCAGGTAGGGCGGGAATCCCAGGCCCTGCAGGCGGCCGTCGACGATGTCGATCAGGCCGCCGCCACCGCGTTCGGCGTCAACCGCACCGACCTGCGCTGCCTGGAAGTACTGGTCCGAGGCGAATCCACCCCCGGTGCGCTCGCGGCGGAACTGGGCCTCACCAGCGGCAGCGTGACCACGATGCTGGATCGGCTGGTCAAACTCGGCCACGTCACCCGGGAGCCGGAACCGGGGGACCGCCGCAAGGTGCTGGTCCGGATCACGCCCGCGACCATGGCCCAGGCGTGGCGGATCTACGGTCCGATCGCCGAGGAGGGCGCGTCGGAGATGGCCGGATACCACGAAGCGGAACTGCGCATCATTCTGGACTTCCTCGTCCGCAGCCGTGAACTCCAGCAACGCCATCGGGCGCGAATCTCGGGTGATCCCACTGGTTGGGAGTGATTCGCCCTGGTGAAAGGGGTTGTGGGCCTACCCGCTATCGTGACGCGTGGACTCTCCTGCCAGCGGAGCGGATCATTCGAAACGGAGCATGGATTTCATGAAACTGGCTGTCATTCCGGGCGACGGTATCGGCCCCGAGGTCATCGCCGAGGCGCTCAAGGTGCTCGACGTGGTGGTGCCCGGTGTCGAGAAGACCGAATACGACCTGGGAGCCAAGCGGTTCCATGCCACCGGCGAGATCCTCCCGGAGAACGTGATCCCGGAGCTCAAGCAGCACGACGCCATCCTGCTGGGCGCCATCGGCGACCCGTCGGTGCAGTCCGGCCTGCTCGAGCGCGGCCTGCTGCTGCGCACCCGCTTCGAGCTGGACCACCACGTGAACCTGCGCCCCTCGAAGCTGTACCCGGGCGTCACCAGCCCGCTGGCCTCGAACCCGGACATCGACTTCGTGGTCGTGCGTGAGGGCACCGAGGCCCCTACACCGGCACCGGCGGCGCGATCCGCGTGAACACCCCGCACGAGGTGGCCACCGAGGTCTCCACCAACACCCGCTTCGGCGTCGAGCGCGTGGTCCGCTACGCCTTCGAGACCGCCCGCAAGCGCCGCAAGCACCTGACCCTGGTGCACAAGAACAACGTGCTGGCCTTCGCCGGCTCGCTGTGGTCGCGCACCGTGGCCGAGGTCGGCGCCGAGTACCCGGACATCGAAACCGCCTACCAGCACATCGATGCCGCCACCATCCACATGGTCACCGACCCGGGCCGCTTCGACGTGATCGTCACCGACAACCTGTTCGGCGACATCATCACCGACCTCGCCGCCGCCGTCTCCGGTGGCATCGGCCTGGCCGCCTCGGGCAATATCGACGCCTCGGGCACCAACCCGTCGATGTTCGAGCCGGTGCACGGTTCGGCCCCCGACATCGCCGGCCAGTCCAAGGCCGACCCGACCGCCGCCATCCTGTCGGTGTCGCTGCTGCTGAACCACCTCGGCAAGACCGAGGAGGCCGCCCGCATCGAGGCCGCCGTCGCCAAGGATCTGGCGTCGCGCTCGGGCGCCGCGTCGACCGTCGAGGTCGGCGACCGGATCGCCGCGTCGCTCTAGGGATTACGAGCGCCGCTCCCGAAACAGACGACTGAGCCCCCGTTTCCGCGCCGCGGGACGGGGGCTTCGTCGTGCCTCGGGCCCGGCCGACATGCCATCCTGGGAGATGGTTTCGTGAAATCGGCTGGGGCAGTTGCCTGTTTCGCCCGGATAGTGAGGCGCATCGCACAATTGCATTCGGATGCGAAAACGTAACGGGTGCAGCTCTTCCGGATTTGCCGCGAATCAGCGGCTACCGGGAACCTCTGGGCACCAACGGGACTGCGGCCAGCGCGATCAGCGCCGTCAGCAGGTAGGTCACCGGGAAACCGGCCGCGGTGATCAAGGCGCCGAAGACCGGGGCGACCGCGGCCGCCGCCAGATTCTGGCCCGTGTTCTGGATACCCAGTCCGCGACCCGACCAATACGGGCCCGCGATCTCGGCCACCGCGGTGAAGGCCAGGCCGTTGTCGGCGACGGTGATCACCGAGGCCGCGATCAGGATCGGCACCGCCGCCCACCACTGCTGGGTCCAGGCCGCTACCGCGAAGGCGGACAGGCAGATTGCGGCCGCGACCGCCACCGTCCGCAGCGGCCGCAACCGGCTGCCCACCCGGTCCGACCAGACGCCCGCGCCGATCCGCCCGCCCGCGCCCAGGATCTGGGTGGCCGTGACCAGCGCGCCCGCCGCGGCCAGCGACAGGCCGACATCCCGGTGCAGCCACAGCAGGCCGAACGTCCAGATGGTGGCCTGGGGGATCACCAGCAGCACCGACACCACGTGGATGCGCAGCAGCGTGGAGTCACCGCGGTACGGATTGGCGGGACGCCCTGAGCCCCCGGCGGATTCGGGCCGCGGCGGATCCACGATCCCGATCAGGCAGCTGATCGCCGCCGCGCCCGCCATCACCGCGGGCACCAGCACCGCCGTCGAGAACCCGTGCGCCGCAGCGACGGCGGGGATCGCCATCGCCCCGATGGCCACCCCCAGCGGCTGCGCGGTCTGCCGGATCCCCATGGCCAGCCCGCGCTGATCGGGCGGGAACCAGCCCACGATGACCCGTCCGCTGGCGCCGTTGGTGCTGCCCGCGCCCGCCCCGGCCAGGAACAGCAAGGCCCCCAGCGCAACGTAGTTCGAGACGCCGGCGGCCGCGGCGCCGGCCACGAACATCACCGCCGGGCCGGCGACCAGCGCCTTGCGCTCGCCCACCTGATCGACGACCCAGCCCCACGCGATCAGCGTGCAGCACAGTCCGACCAGCGGCATCGCCACCAGCAGGCCCGCGGTGGTCAGCGACAGTCCGCGCTGGGTCAGCGCGGGCAGCAGGAAGGCCGCGCCGTTCACCATCACGGCGCTGGCGCTCTGGGCGAAGACGCCGAGGCCCAGCATGGTCCACCGTCGAGCCGTACCCATCTCCGTCACGGTGGTCATGACTTCACCTCGCGTCTCACTATATGGAACTGATGTCTTACTCCTTGAACATCGGGTCTTACGGTACACCTGATGCGCAAGGCGATTTCCGGGGCGAGCTGTCGATTTGCTCACACCTCCGAGGTGGTCTCGAGATGCCTCCGGCGCGCCCCGAGTTCGGTTGCGTATAAGGGCTTTCCACATTTCGGACGAGGCGCTGCGGGCCGGTATGCCGCCCGCCGCCGGGGCCTTCGCGTGCCCCCGCCCGGCCACCCGGCCACGGCCCGGCCCCGCCCCGCGGTCGGGCGCGTTCGGGCAGGTCGAAGCCGGTCGATAGGATGCCAACCATGCGCCTAGGTCGAGTTGCCAGCCCAGATGGAGTCGCTTTCGTCAGCATCGAAGGCGACGGTTCCGACACCGTCGCCCGCGAGATCGCCGAACACCCGTTCGGTACCCCGACCTTCACCGGTCGCAGCTGGCCGCTGGCCGATGTGCGCCTGCTGGCCCCCATCCTGGCCAGCAAGGTGATCTGCATCGGCAAGAACTACGCCGCGCACGCCGAGGAGATGGGCGGCCCGGCCCCGGCCGACCCGGTCATCTTCATGAAGCCCAGCACCTCGATCCAGAGCCCCAACGCCCCGATCATCCTGCCGCCCAGTTCTTCTCAGGTGGACTACGAGGGCGAACTGGCGATCGTGATCGGCCGCCCCTGCAAGGACGTGCCCGCCGCCCGCGCCAACGAGGTCATCCTGGGTTACACCGTCGCCAACGACGTCACCGCCCGCGACCAGCAGCGGCACGACGGCCAGTGGACCCGCGCCAAGGGCTACGACACCTTCTGCCCGCTCGGCCCGTGGATCGAGACCGCCCTGGACCCTTCGGATCTGGAGATCGTCACCGAGGTCGACGGCCAGGTGAAACAGCGCAGTCGCACTTCACTTCTGCTGCACGATATTCCGAAGCTCATCGAGTGGGTCACCACCGTAATGACCTTGCTCCCGGGCGATGTCATCCTCACCGGCACCCCGGAGGGCGTCGGCCCGCTGCAGGCCGGTCAAACCGTGTCGGTGACCGTGTCCGGTATCGGCACCCTGTCCAATCCCGTTGCCGCCAAGCGCTGAACGAAAGAGAGCCATGTCTGACGTCCGGGTTCGTTTCTGCCCGTCACCCACCGGCACACCGCACGTGGGCCTGGTCCGCACCGCCCTGTTCAACTGGGCCTTCGCGCGCCACCACGGCGGCACCTTCGTCTTCCGCATCGAAGACACCGACGCCGCACGCGATTCCGAGGAGTCCTACGCGGCCATCCTCGACGCCCTGCGCTGGCTCGGCCTGACCTGGGACGAAGGGCCCGAGGTCGGCGGCCCCTACGAGCCCTACCGGCAGTCGCAGCGCCGCGACCTCCACCTCGACGTGGTGCGGCGCCTGCTGGCGGCGGGGGAGGCCTACGAATCCTTCTCCACTCCAGAGGAAGTCGAGGCCCGCCACAAGGCCGCCGGTCGCGACCCCAAGCTGGGCTACGACAACTTCGACCGCGACCTGACCGCCGAGCAGATCGCCGCCTACAAGGACAAGGGCCGCCCCGCGGTGATCCGTCTGCGGATGCCCGACCACGACCTCACCTGGAACGACCTGGTGCGTGGTGAGACCACCTTCCGGGCGGGCGTGGTCCCCGACTTCGCGCTCACCCGCGGCAATGGCGATCCGCTCTATACGCTGGTCAACCCGGTCGACGACGCGATGATGAAGATCACCCACGTGCTGCGCGGCGAGGATCTGCTCTCCTCCACCCCGCGCCAGCTCGCGCTCTACGACTCGCTGAAACGAATCGGAGTCGCCGAGTTCACCCCGGAGTTCGGGCACCTGCCCTTCGTGATGGGCCACGGCAACAAGAAGTTGTCCAAGCGGGATCCGGAGTCGAATCTCTTCCATCACCGCGCTCGCGGGTTCATTCCCGAGGGTTTGCTGAATTATCTGGCGCTGCTCGGCTGGAGCATCGCCGATGATCATGACGTCTTCTCCATGACGGAGATGGTGGCGGCGTTCGATATCTCGAAGGTGAATTCGAATCCGGCCCGATTCGATCAGAAGAAGGCCGACGCTTTGAACGCCGAACATATTCGGTTGCTGAACCCCGGTGATTTTGCTCACCGGCTGCGCGAGTACCTCACCGGACACGGACATATCGGCGCCGAGATCGACGAGAAGCTGTTCGAAACCGCGGCCGATCTCGTGCAGACCCGGATCAAGGTGCTCGGCGATGCCTGGGATCTGCTGAAGTTCCTGTTCATCGCGCCCGAAGAGTTCGCCATCGACCCGGCGTCGAAGGAAAAGAACCTGGGCGCCGACGCCCTTCCGGTGCTGCAGGCGACGGTGCGCGCGCTGGAAGGCGTCTCCGAATGGGCCACGGCCCCGCTGGAGACAGCGCTGAATACCGCGCTCATCGACGAGTTGGAGCTCAAGCCGCGCAAGGCGTTCACGCCCGTGCGCGTCGCGGTGACCGGATCCCACATCAGCCCGCCGCTCTACGAGTCGATGGAACTGCTGGGTCGCGAGGTCACCATGGACCGGTTGCGCGCGGCGCTGGCCGAGATCGCCTGAGGTAGTCGGAAATGATGCACAAACCGGCCTCTGACCAGCCGGTTTGTGTATCTACCGGGGGATGCTGCTAATCTTCTTCTCGGCCGGAAAGCGGTCAGGAACTTCCCCGGGGAGAGCCTGAAAGCCCAGGTCAATGGGGTATGGTGTAATTGGCAACACAGCTGATTCTGGTTCAGCCATTCTAGGTTCGAGTCCTGGTACCCCAGCTGCGAGAGCTCCGGCTCTCGAATTCGAGAAGCTCCGGCTGGTTGCGAAATCCGCCGGAATCTCATCCTGGTCCCGTCGTCTAGCGGCCTAGGACGCCGCCCTCTCAAGGCGGTAGCGCGGGTTCAAATCCCGTCGGGACTACAAAGTGAAGGCCCCCAGCCGATCGGCTGGGGGCCTTCACTGTTTCCGGGGCTTTACGGCTCCTGGCCGTGGGTGCTGCCGCCCAGCGGCATGGCGGGCAGGCCCAGTTTGCGGTGATCCCAGGTGCGGGTCCGCTCGGGCACCACGCGCACCGCGACCCGCTTGTGCAGCATCTGCTCCACGAACGGCTTCATCTCTTCGCTGTAGGGCCCGGTGTAGCGCTCCCAGACGCTGATTCCCACCTTGAACAGCGCTTCGGGGTCCTCGACGACCTCCGCGCGGCCCTCGATGGAAATGCCGCGCAACTGGTCGTAGGTCTCGCCGGCCTCGACCATCACGGTGATCCGCGGATCGCGCCGCAGATTCACCGTCTTCTGGGCCTTGGCCTTGGTTTCGAACCAGATCTCGCCGTCGATGAGCGCGTACCACATGGCTACCAGGTGCGGCCTGCCCTCGGCGCTCAGCGTGGCCATGGTGGCGACCCGGCTGCGCTCGAGGAATCCCGCGATCTCCTCGTCGGACATCACGATCTGCGCGCGTTGATTAACTCCCATGGGCCGACTGTAATTTACGGCGTATGAGCGCGGTCACAGTGGCCATTTCCTGCCGAGTGGAACAGGTTGCCGGAAACGCCGCAGCCCCCGCCGGGAATCGGCGGGGGCTGCGATCGGCGCCCGGGAGGGTCACCGGGACTGTCGAGCTGCCACTGAGGCTGTCGTGACGGCTGAGGCCACCCCGAGGGTTACCCCGGGCCCTCGAAGTCCGTCAGAGGCGCTTGTGGAGGGCGTCGGCGGCGGCCACCAGATCGGCGGCCCAGCGCGCGCCCGGCCGGCGGCCCATGCGGTCGATCGGCCCGGAGACCGAGACGGCCGCGATGACCGTGCCCGCGGCGTCGCGGACCGGCGCGGACACGCTGGCCACACCGGCCGCGCGCTCGGCGGCGCTCTGCGCCCAGCCGCGCCGGCGGACCTCGGCCAGCGCCCGCTCGCCGAACACGGCCTCGGGCAGGATGGTCCGCTGCGATTCGGGATCGGCCCAGGCCAGCAGCACCTTCGCGGCGGAGCCGGCGGTGAGCGGTAGTCGCGCGCCGATGGGCACGGTGTCGCGCAGGCCCGCGGCCGGTTCCATGGCGGCCACGCAGACCCGGGCGTTGCCGTCGCGGCGGTAGAGCTGCACGCTCTCGCCGGTGATCTCGCGCAGGCGCGGAAGAATTGTCGAAGCGGCGTCGAGCAGGGGATCGCTGGCGGTTGTCGCCAGTTCCGACAGGGCCGGTCCGGGACGCCACAGACCCTGGCTGTCGCGGGCCAGCATCCGATGCGTTTCCAGGCCCACGGCCAGGCGATGCGCGGTGGCCCGGGGCAGGCCGGTGCGGGCGCAGAGCTCGTTGAGGCCGCAGGGTTGCTCGGCTACGGCGTGCAGGACGGCCATCGCTTTGTCCAGAACACCGATACCGCTATGCTGTCTCATAGAACGATATTAGCGTCTCGCATGTTGGGAAGGTCAAATTGACCGCGCGGCAAACCGGCCGCTCCCCGGCGCGGACGCGAGCCCCGTGTCACCAGCCCGGGCACGGAATGTCTATCGAGAGGTGATGGAGCTATGGCCGACCGGCCACGCACTCTGGCGGAGAAGGTCTGGGACGAGCACGTCGTCGTCCGCGGCGAAGGCGAAGGCGAGCACCGCCAGCCCGATCTCATCTACATCGATCTGCACCTGGTGCACGAGGTGACCAGCCCGCAGGCGTTCGACGGTCTGCGCGCCGCGGGCCGCCCGGTGCGCCGCCCGGATCTCACCATCGCCACCGAGGACCACAACGTCCCGACCGTCGACATCGACAAGCCGATCGCCGACCCGATCTCGCGCCTGCAGGTCGAGACCCTGCGCAAGAACTGCGAGGAATTCGGTGTCCGCCTGCACTCGATGGGTGATCTCGAGCAGGGCATCGTGCACGTGGTGGGCCCGCAGCTGGGCCTGACCCAGCCGGGAACCACGGTGGTGTGCGGTGATTCGCACACCTCCACCCACGGCGCGTTCGGCGCGCTGGCGATGGGTATCGGCACCTCGGAAGTGGAACACGTGCTGGCGACGCAGACTTTGTCGTTGCGCCCGTTCAAGACCATGGCCATCAATATCGACGGGGAGCTGCCGCACGGCGTCACCGCCAAGGACGTGATCCTGGCGGTCATCGCGCAGATCGGCACCGGCGGCGGTCAGGGCTATGTGCTGGAGTACCGCGGCCAGGCCGTGCGCTCCATGTCCATGGAGGCCCGGATGACCATGTGCAACATGTCGATCGAGGCCGGCGCCCGCGCGGGCATGGTGGCCCCCGACGAGATCACCTACGAGTACCTGAAGGGCCGTCCGCACGCCCCGCAGGGCGCGGACTGGGATGCCGCCGTGGCCGCCTGGGACGCCCTGAAGACCGACGAGGGTGCGGTTTTCGACGTCGAGGTGCACCTGGACGCGTCGGCGCTGACCCCCTTCGTGACCTGGGGTACCAACCCGGGACAGGGTGCGCCGCTGGGCGACTCGGTGCCGGATCCGGAGCAGATCGTCGACGAGAACGAGCGCGCGGCGGCCGAGAAGGCGCTGCAGTACATGGACCTGCGGCCGGGTACCCCGCTGCGCGCCGTCGCCGTGGACACGGTTTTCGTGGGTTCGTGCACCAACGGCCGGATCGAGGATCTGCGCGCGGTCGCCGACATTCTGAAGGGCCGCAAGGTCGCGGGCGGGGTGCGCATGCTGATCGTCCCGGGCTCGATGCGGGTGCGGGTGCAGGCGGAAAAGGAGGGGCTGGGCGAGATTTTCACCGCCGCGGGCGCGGAATGGCGTCAGCCGGGCTGCTCGATGTGCCTGGGTATGAACCCGGATCAGCTTTCCCCCGGTCAGCGCTGTGCCGCCACCTCGAACCGGAACTTCGAAGGGCGACAGGGCAAGGGCGGCCGTACGCACCTGGTCTCGCCGCTGGTCGCCGCGGCCACCGCGGTGCGCGGAACCCTGTCCTCACCTGCGGATCTGAACTGATCGCCCGCCGGTAGCGGCTCAGAATCCGCTGCCCCCACTGACTCAGGAGAATCAACGATGGAAGCCTTCAAGGTCCACAAGGGGATCGGTGTTCCGTTGCGCCGATCCAATGTCGACACCGACCAGATCATCCCGGCGGTCTATCTGAAGCGCGTAACCCGAACGGGTTTCGAGGACGGCCTGTTCGCCGCATGGCGGACCGATCCGAACTTCATTCTGAACACCGAGCCCTACAACCGGGGCAGTGTGCTGGTCGCCGGTCCGGATTTCGGGACCGGATCCTCACGTGAGCACGCGGTTTGGGCCCTCAAGGACTACGGGTTCCGGGTCGTCATCTCCTCTCGCTTCGCCGACATCTTCCGCGGGAACGCGGGCAAGGACGGGCTTCTGACGGCCCGGATGGCGCAGAGCGATGTGGAATTGCTCTGGAAGTTGCTCGAGGAACAGCCGGGTTTGGAATTGGCGGTGGACCTCGAGGCGCGCACCGTGTCGGCCGGAACCGTCGTGTTGCCGTTCGATATTGACGACTACACGCGGTGGCGGCTGCTGGAAGGCCTGGACGACATCGGTCTCACTCTGCGGCACAGCGACGAGATCGGCCAGTTCGAAAACGCAAGGCCGACATGGAAACCCGCAACCATTCCGGCCCGTATTTCGCAGACGTAATCATTGATGGGCGTTAGCTGAACGCCCTCAAACCAGGTAGCTGAGCGTGTGCCATGCGTCATGTATTTCCGCGTGGCACATAGACTCTTGCCCGGAAAGGGTTTACCGTGGTACCTAGTCGGTCCGACGACGGGCCAATTAGTCTGCGGAGGATTCAATGAACAAGGCGGAACTGATCGATGTTCTGACCGAGAAGTTGGGTACTGACAGGCGCACCGCTACCGCTGCAGTCGAGCAGATGGTCGACACGATCGTGCGTGCTGTGAACAAAGGTCAGAGCGTCACCATCACGGGATTCGGTGTCTTCGAACAGCGGAAGCGCGCGGCTCGGGTTGCTCGTAACCCGCGCACCGGCGAAACCGTCAAGGTGAAGCCGACTTCGGTCCCGGCCTTCCGTCCCGGCGCGCAGTTCAAGGCGATCATCGCGGGCAAGCAGAAGATCGCCTCGAGCGGCCCGGCCGTGAAGCGTGGTGTGGCTGCCCCGGTTTCGGGCAAGGCCGGTGCGAAGAAGACCACCGCCAAGAAGACGGCGAAGAAGGCTGCGACCAAGGCTCCGGCCAAGACCACCGCCAAGAAGGCGGCGTCGAAGGCTCCCGCCAAGAAGGCCGCCGTGAAGAAGACGGTCGCCAAGAAGGCCGCCGTGAAGAAGACGGTCGCCAAGAAGGCTCCGGCCAAGGCCGCTGCGGTCAAGAAGGCCGCGGTTGCCAAGAAGGTCACCGCTTCGAAGGCCACCACCGCCAAGAAGGCGGCCAAGAAGGCTCCCGCCAAGAAGACCGCTGCCAAGCGCACCGCGCGCCGTTAATACGGCCACAACCCGTCTCTGACGGGGGTTTTCGAGCAGGACGACACGTGAAACGGCCCGGCATTGCCGGGCCGTTTCGCATGTCCGGGGGGAGGTTTTCGGGGCCCTGGAGGTGGATCGGGGGGTGGAATTGGCTACGTGCCGGGTGGATTCGGCCGTTCAGCGGCCGGTACGTCGGCGTTCCAAGGGTTCTCGGCGGGCGTGAGAGCGGTTGGGCGGCGGGCTGTGCCGCCAACCGGTGGGGTGTGGGGCGGTCAGCCCTGAGGAAAGTCGTTCGGGGTCAGCACGCGGTCGAGGTGGTCGGCGGCGACCAGGCGGCCGCCATTGAACGACAGCACCCAGACGCTGCCTTTGCGGTTGCGGGCCGGTGGCAGGCTGACGCCGTCCTCGTCCGCCCACCACTGCACCAGATCCGGAATCACCTTGCCCTGGCTGGAGATCACCCGTACGGAGTCCGTGGAGACGAGGTCGCGGGCGCATTTGCGGGCGGCATCGGGTGCTGCCGCGTAACCGGATTCGGAGAACAGCGGCTCGAGTTCGACCTCCACGCCGAGTTCCTCGGCCAGCGGGGTCACGGTTTGGACACAGCGGGCCGGTGGGGCGGAGACGATTTCGTTAGCGCCGAAGGCGAGCAGGTTGGGCACCAGGGCGCGAGCCTGTGCGCGACCGGCCTTTTCGAGCGGCCGCTGGTCGTCCTCCCCGGTGAAACGGTCGCTGCGACCGGCCTTGGCGTGCCGGACCAGCAGCAGAGTGGCGGTGTCGGCCGGCTGACGCTGGAAATTGCGGATGATGGTGCGATCCATGGGATAGGAGACGGCATCCATTACCCGGTCCAGGCGGTACCAGTGCAGGACGTCGACTTCGGAATTGGACGCGAACTCCCCGTCGAGGACCTCGGCGGCCCAGTAGTCCACCC
The DNA here is from genome assembly GCF_018362975.1 of Nocardia tengchongensis. Classification (NCBI taxonomy): domain Bacteria; kingdom Bacillati; phylum Actinomycetota; class Actinomycetes; order Mycobacteriales; family Nocardiaceae; genus Nocardia; species Nocardia tengchongensis. The sequence continues at coordinate 7,166,511 of NZ_CP074371.1, read as the reverse complement.
GTTTCAGCTTCCGGTGCCCCGGGATCGGATACGTCACGTGGCCCAGATAGCGGCCCAGTCGCGAACGCAGCCCGGTCTCCTCGGCGACCTCCCGCACAGCCGTGATCACCGGCGTCTCACCGGGATCCAGCTTGCCCTTGGGCAGCGACCAGTCGTCGTACTTGGGGCGGTGCACGAGGGCGATCTCGACGGCGTCGGCCCCGGGTGCGTGCCGCCACAGCACCGCGCCCGCCGCGAGGATATTGGCCTTGACCGGGGGGTCGGTGAATTCGGCGGCGGGATTCTTGGCGGCTCGGCTCACTGGCGGTCCGGACGACGCAGCCGCATGAGGTACTCCTGGTGGTCGCGAATCTGATCGGAGGGCACGTCGGGGCCGGGCTGGGCCTGCCAGCCGCCGTCGGGGCCCAGCACCCAGCAGCGGGTGGCGGGGTTGGTGGCGGAGTCGAACACCTGTCCGAGCTGATCGCACAGGCGCGGATCCTTCACCTGGGCCAGCACTTCCACGCGCCGGTCCAGGTTGCGGTGCATCATGTCGGCCGAGCCGATCCAGTATTCGTTCTGCGCCTGGAAGTGCAGCACGCGCGAATGTTCCAGGTAGCGCCCGAGAATCGAGCGCACCTCGATGTTCTCGCTCATGCCGGGGACGCCGGGGCGCAGCGCGCAGATGCCGCGCACCACGATCTCGACGGGCACCCCGGCCTGGGAGGCGCGGTAGAGCGCGTCGATGACCTGCTCGTCGACGATGGCGTTGGCCTTCACCCGGATTCGCGCGTCCGCGCCCTCGCGCGCCAGTTCGATCTCGCGTTCGATGCGCTCGATGATCCCGGCCCGCACCCCGACCGGGGCCACCAGCAGGTTGCGGTAGCTGGCCTTTCGTGAATAGCCGGTCAGCGAGTTGAACAGGTCGGTGAGGTCGGCGCCGATCTCCGGTGCGGCGGTGAGCAATCCGACGTCCTCGTACAGGCGCGCGGTCTTCGGATTGTAATTACCGGTGCCGATGTGACAGTAGCGACGGATGGTGGCACCCTCGCGCCGCACCACCAGGCAGGTCTTGCAGTGCGTCTTGAGCCCGACCAGGCCGTAGACCACGTGCACGCCGGCCTGCTCCAGCGCCCGAGCCCATTTGATGTTGGCCTGCTCGTCGAAGCGGGCCTTGATCTCGACCAGCGCGACCACCTGCTTGCCCGCCTCGGCGGCGTCGATGAGCGCGTTGACGATCGGGGAGTCACCGGAGGTGCGGTACAGGGTCTGCTTGATGGCCAGCACCTGCGGGTCGGCGGCGGCCTGTTCGATGAACCGCTGCACACTGGTGGAGAAGGAGTCGTAGGGGTGGTGCACCAGCACGTCACCCTCGCGCAGGGCGGCGAAAACGTTTCGGGGCGTTTCGCGTTCGCCGAAGGCGGGCGGGGTGGCCGGGACGTAGGGGGCGTCCTTGAGCAGGGGCCGGTCCACGCCGTAGACCTGCCACAGGCACGACAGGTCGAGCAGGCCGGGCACCTGGATGACGTCGGCCGGGTCCACGTCGAGTTCGCGCAGCAGCAGGTCGAGCATGTGTTCGGTCATGTCGTCGGAGACTTCGAGCCGCACCGGGGATCCGAAGCGCCGGCGGGCGAGTTCGCGTTCGAGAGCCTGCAGCAGGTCCTCGTCGCGGTCCTCCTCGACCTCCAGTCCGGCGTTGCGGGTGATGCGGAACGAATGCTGTTCCACCACTTCCATTCCCGGGAACAGCTGGTCCAGGTGGGCGGCGATCAGCTCCTCCATCGGGAGGAACGCGGCGGTGGACGGGCCTTGTGCCGCAGCGGAATCACGGTTCGAGGTGGTGCTCCCCGCGCCGGTGCGGCGGACCCGCACGAAGCGATCCACGTTGTCGGGCACCTTGACTCGCGCGAAGTGCTCGCCGCCGGTGGCCGAATCCTTCACCGTCACGGCGAGATTGAGACTCAGCCCGCTGATGTAGGGGAACGGGTGGGCCGGGTCGACTGCCAACGGGGTCAGCACCGGGAACACCTGATCCTGAAAATACCCGGACAGGCGCTGCTTTTCGGCGTCGTCCAGCTCGGCCCAGCGGATGATGTCGATGCCCTCGGCGGTCAGCGCGGGCAGCACCTGGTCCAGGAAGACGTGGGCGTGCCGCTCGGCGAGCTGCTGGGTGCGCACGGCGATCATCTCGAGCTGCTCGGTGGGGGACAGCCCGTCCGAGGACCGCACCGACAGGCCGGTCTCGGCGCGGCGCTTGAGGCCCGCCACCCGGACCATGTAGAACTCGTCCAGATTCGACGCGAAAATGGCGAGGAACTTGGCGCGTTCGAGCAAGGGCTGGGAATGGTCCTCGGCCAGCGCCAGCACGCGGGCGTTGAAATCGAGCCAGCTCAGTTCCCGGTTGACGTACCGGTCCGCGGGCAGCGGCGGTATCGCGGTGGGCGGTGGGGTTGCCGCGGGCGGCGCCGCCGGTAGTAGCGGCGATTGCTTGACGGTTTCCGTTTCGCTCACTCTCACGATCATTCCTTATGTCGTGGGTGGGGTGCCGTTCTGACACCGTCCATTGCAGTGCAGATCACGCCGCCGTCAGGACAGTGACGACTCGGCCCGGCACCTGTCCCCGGTCTCATGACACGCCTGCGACACGCCGACTTCTCGGAGTAGCGCGCTGGTGGCTCGCCCGACGCCGAGCGCCACGGCGCGCTCGAGATCCGCCGCGGTATCGACGTCCTGCCGCAGCCCCGGCCACTCGCCCAGCACCTCCACCGCGCCGCCTGCGATATGGCGGCGTGCGGAGTCCGGACCGAAAAGCGGGTTCAGCGCGGCATTCAGCGGATCGTCACCGCCGCCGCGCACCAGCAGGGCGACGGTGCCGCTGCCGTCGTGATCGGTGACCACCGAGCGGTGATGCCGGGCGCTGCGCAGCAGCTCGCCGAGTTCGGCCGCGCGCAGTGCGGGCAGATCCGCTTGCAGGGCAAGCAGATCGACGGACCCGTGCGCGCGCCGCACCCCCTCCGCGCCCGCGGCCAGGGCGGCGTTGAGTCCGCTGGTGTGCGGGGCGATGACCTCGGGCTCGGGATGGACTCGCGCGCCCAGGGCACGGACCACGCCGGCGACGGTCGGGTCCGGCGTCACCACGGTCACCGAGGCGATCGCCGGTGTCGCCACCGCGGCGGTCACCGTGTCCTCGAGCATGGCCAGCACGAGTCGCGGCCGGTACTCGGGAGCCAGCCCATCGGCCAGCCGGCTCTTGGCCAGTCCCAGGCTCTTCACAGCGATGACCGCGTGCACGGACGGGTGCATGCCCGAATCCTCCCACTCCAAGATGACGGGTGTGTGAGCGGCGTCGAATTCCGCGCTGACGGCACAACGGGCGTGGCTCACGGGACGCGCGCATATATTTGTCACATGGCAAGGGCAGCGGTGTTGGGAGCGGGGTCATGGGGGACCGCGTTCGCGAAGGTGTTGGCGGAGGCGGGAACCGAGACCACCATGTGGGCTCGGCGGCCGGAGGTGGCGAAGGTGCTCGCGACCGAGCATCGCAATCCCTGGTATCTGCCGGATGTCGCGTTGCCGCCGCTGGCCGCGACCGATGACCCGGCGGTCGCGCTCGACGGGGCCGACATCGTGGTGTTGGCGGTGCCCTCGCAGTCGTTGCGCGCGAATCTGACGGCCTGGAAGGACCTGATCCCGCCCGAGGCCACGCTGCTGAGTCTGGCCAAGGGCATCGAGACCGGCACCCTGTTGCGCATGAGCCAGGTGATCGCGGAGGTCTCCGGCGCGGACCCGAGCCGCATCGCGGTGCTGTCGGGCCCGAACCTCTCGCACGAGATCGCGGCCGGGCAGCCCGCCGCGACCGTGATCGCTTGCCCGGACGTGGCGCGCGCCGAGGCGGTGCAGCACGCGTGTGCCACCGGCTATTTCCGGCCGTACACCAATTCCGACGTGATCGGCTGCGAGATCGGCGGGGCGTGCAAGAACGTCATCGCGCTCGCCTGCGGTATCGCCTCGGGAATGGGGTTGGGCGACAACTCGGTTGCCACCCTCATCACGCGCGGGCTGGCCGAGATCATCCGGCTCGGGGTGGCGGTCGGCGCGGAGCCGGTCACCTTCGCCGGCCTGGCCGGCGTCGGCGACCTGGTGGCTACCTGCACCTCGCCGCTGTCGCGCAATCGGTCCTTCGGGCGCGCGCTGGGCGCGGGCGGCACCATGGAGACCGCGCTGCAGGCGACTCATGGCCAGGTCGTCGAGGGTGTGAAGTCCTGCACATCGGTGCGGGCGCTGGCCGCGGCGCACGGCGTGGAGATGCCGCTGACCAATGCGGTGCATCAGGTGTGCCACGAGGGTCTCTCCGCAGCCGAGGCGGTCGGGCAACTGCAGGGGCGTCGCCTCAAATCCGAGTGAACCCGCACCCGGCCGCGGGCGACCGTGTCGAGGGGCCGGGACGACCGCGTAACACTGCCGCCACATTCGACCGGGTACGGTTCGGGGCATGACCAACAGGACCAGGGTGGCGGTGGTGTTCGGCGGCCGCAGCAATGAGCACGGGGTGTCGTGTGTGTCCGCGCGCACCGTGTTGGCGAGCCTCGATCCCGAACGCTACGAGGCGGTTCCGATCGGTATCACGCGCGACGGCACCTGGGTGCTCGGCGACGCGGATCCGCGGACCCTGTCCGCCCAGGATCGGGCGCTGCCCATGGTCGACGACAAGGGCACCGCGCTGGCGCTGACCGCGGACCCCTCGCGCGCGGGCGCGCTGGTGCCGCTCGACGGCGCGGAGACCGTGCTCGGCGCGGTCGACATCGTGTTCCCGGTGCTGCACGGCGCGTTCGGTGAGGACGGCACCCTGCAGGGTCTGCTCGAACTGGCCGAACTGCCCTACGTCGGTCCCGGCGTGCTGGCCAGCGCGGCCGGCATGGACAAGGAGTTCACCAAGAAACTCCTTGCCGCCGAGGGCCTTCCGGTCGGCGCGCAGGTGGTGCTGCGCCCCGGCACGGCGACCGTCGCCGACGCCGACCGGGCCCGCCTGGCGCTGCCGGTGTTCGTGAAGCCCGCCCGCGGCGGTTCCTCGATCGGCATCACCAAGGTGGACAGCTGGGACGAGCTGGACGCCGCCATCGCCGAGGCGCGCCGCCACGACCCGAAGGTGATCGTCGAGTCCGGCATCGTCGGGCGCGAGGTGGAGTGCGGCGTGCTGGAATTCCCGGACGGCCGGGTGGAAGCCAGTGTGGTCGCCGAGATCCGGATGCCCGAGGACGACTCGCAGGCCCCCGACTTCTACGACTTCGACACCAAGTACCTCGACGACGTCTGCGAGTTCGACGTCCCCGCCAAGCTGGACGACGCTGTGTCGCTGGAGATCCGGGAGCTCGCGGTGCGTGCCTTCCGCGCCCTGGACTGCCAGGGTCTGGCCCGCGTCGACTTCTTCGTGACCGCCGACGGCCCGGTCATCAACGAGATCAACACCATGCCCGGCTTCACCTCGATCTCCATGTACCCGCGCATGTGGGAGGCCACCGGGATCGACAACCGGACCTTGGTGAGCACCCTCATCGAGACCGCCCGCGCCCGCGGCACCGGCCTGCGCTGACCGTGACCACGAACGGCCCGGTTCATCATTTCGGATGATGGACCGGGCCGTTTCCGTGCGACCGGAGAGCGACGTCGGCGCCGTCGCCGGCGCGTAGCCTCGATGGCGTGATCGTGGCTCTGACGATTCCCGGGCTGGCACTGCTGATCATCGCGGTGGCCTTCGCCGATGTCGCCTACCGAAAGCTGACCGGGCGCACCGCGCTGCCGTGGATGCGTAACGAGGAAGACCGCAACGCGGCGGCCATCGGCCTGGAGCAATTCGACGCGGCCTTCAGTTCCGGCAAGCGGCTGGAGATGGAACAGCGGCAGTCGGTGCTCATGCACCGGGAGAACCCGGGCGACGGCGACGAGGGACCCGAGATCGACCTCGCCGCCGGAAAGGCCAAGCTCCGCAAGCTCTGAGCGACGGGCTCGGGCCTCATATATGCGTCAGTTGGGGATCGGATTCGGGTCCAACGGCTTCTCCGGCATCGCCTTCTTGATGGCCTCCGAAACCTCCTGCAGCGGAGTCGCTCCGGCATTGTCGGGCGTGGTCAGCGCGACATAGGTGCCGCGGTCCACGGCCCACCAGGTGCCGGAGGTGACGCCGCTGGTCTGGTCGCGCAGTTCGAACCAGTTGACGCCGTTGACCACCTGTAGTGGCGAGGACTTGGTGAATTCCAGGGGCCGGTCCAGGCCGCAGCGCACCACGATGGGGTCGCCGCCGTCGGGCAGCTGCCAGGCGTGGGTGGCGGGCGGCGCGGGCTGCACCAGCTCGGCGGTGGTGTAGTCGCCGATCTTGTCGGGCAGGGCGGGGAGCAGCGCGGTGCATTCGGGACCCGCGGCGGCCGGGGCGGGGACCGCGCCGAGGGCCAGCGGATCGCGGCTGTGGTGCCGATTGGCCAGCACGCCCATCACGATCAGTCCGACGACGAGCGCGACGGGCAGGGCGACGGCGGTGGCGATGAGCGCGGGCGAGCGGCGCATGCCGTAGTCCTCGTCCGAGGCCGCGTCGGCGGTGTTCGCGGGCTCCGGCTGCGCGTCGCCGGTCGGCTCGGCGTCGGTCGCGTCGGTCGCCTGCTCGGGCAGGGCCGCGTCGCTATGGTCCGCTTCGTTGCCGCGGGTGTCGTTGCTCATCCGGTCGTCGATCCCCGATCGTGCCGTGCCGGGCCCGCACGTCCTCGGTGCGCGCATCCCGGCTGCTGGTCGTCGATTGCGGCTTCGAGGGTACCGTCGAGCGGTCGGCCGCCCGCATCACACTCCCGAAGGAGACCGCCATCACTACCGGCAGCAACCCGCAGTCAGTTCCGGCCGCCCGCACGGTGGGTGAGCTGGGGGAGTTCGGGCTCATCGCGCTGGTGAACGCGGGCCGGACACAGACCTCGGGGGTGCTGCTGGGGCCCGGTGACGATGCCGCGGTGATCGCCGCGCCCGAGGGCCGGTTCGTGGTGACCACCGACATGCTGGTGCAGGACCGGCACTTCCGCGTCGATTGGTCGAGCCCGCAGGAGATCGGGCGCAAGGCCATCGCCCAGAACGCCGCCGACGTGGTGGCCATGGGTGCGGTGCCGAGCGCCTTCGTGGTCGGGCTGGGCTGTCCCGCCGATACTCCGGTCGAATTCGTGCGCGCGCTGGCGGACGGCATGTGGGCCGAGGCCGGGCGGGCCGGGGCGTCCATCGCCGGCGGGGACATGGTGCGCAGTCCGCTGATCATCATCTCGGTGACCGCGTTCGGGGATCCGCGTCGCGCGCCGATCAAACTCTCGGGCGCGCGCCCGGGTGACGTGGTGGCGGTGGCCGGACCGCTGGGCCATTCGGGCGGCGGGCTGGCGGTGCTGTCGGCCGGGTCGGCGGAGCTGACCGCCGAGTTCGCGGAGATGGTTGCCGCGCACCGGGTTCCGCAGCCGCCCTACGAGGCGGTGCTGGAGCTGCCCGACACGGTCGAGGTCACCGCGCTCACCGACGTGTCGGACGGATTGCTGGCCGACCTCGGGCATATCGCCGAATCCTCGGGCGTGGCCATCGATCTCGACTCGGCCGCCCTGTCCGACCCCGCCCTGGAGGCGGTCGGGAAGGCGCTGGGCGTCAGCCCCCTGGACTGGATTCTGGCGGGTGGCGAGGACCACGCGTTCGCCGCGACTTTCGCCGATTCGGGTGATTTGCCGGATGGTTGGGTGCGGGTCGGAGCGGTCCGCGCAGGCTCGGGTGTGACGGTCGACGGAACCGCGCGGACCGGACCCGCCGGTTGGGAATCCTTCGCATAGCCGGGCCCGGTATCGCGATGAATCTCGACACGATAAGTTTTCCCGACATGGGTGCGAAACCACTGTCGGAAGTCATCGACACGGGCTGGGCCGAGGCCCTCGAGCCGGTGACCGACCGCATTGCCGCGATGGGTGAATTCCTGCGAATCGAAAACGCCGAGGGGCGTGGCTATCTCCCGAAGGGGGAGAACGTGCTGAGGGCCTTCCAGCGGCCCTTCGACAAGGTCCGGGTGCTGATCGTGGGTCAGGATCCGTATCCGACGCCGGGGCATCCGGTGGGACTGAGTTTCTCGGTGGCACCGGACGTTTCGCCGATTCCGCGGAGTCTGTCCAACATCTACTCGGAGCTGACCAAGGATCTGGGTCTGCCGATGCCGTCCAACGGCGATCTGTCGCCGTGGTGCGATCAGGGCGTGCTGATGCTCAACCGAGTCCTGACGGTGCAGCCGGGCCAGCCGGCCTCGCATCGCGGCAAGGGCTGGGAAGCGGTGACCGAGCAGGCAATTCGCGCGCTGGTTGCCCGCGATCAGCCGCTGGTGGCGATTCTGTGGGGCCGCGACGCTTCCACGTTGAAGCCGCTGCTGGGCGACACTCCCTACATCGAATCCGTCCATCCGTCACCGCTGTCGGCTTCGCGGGGATTCTTCGGATCTCGTCCTTTCTCCCGAACCAACGAATTGCTGGGTACCCTGGGTGCCGCGCCGGTGGACTGGCGTCTGCCGTAGCGCCGATCCGTTACCTGATTCAGGAGCATGTGTATGCAGAAGAAGACTGCCCGTGGTGTTTTCGTCGCGCTGGCCGCGGGTGCCGCGCTGGCCTCGGCTCCGGCCGTCGCCGGTGCCGCGCCGCTGACGCTGGACCCGTACGTCCCCGAGACCACCACCTCGGTCACGCCCGTCGGCAGCCTGCTCGACACCAATAGCGTGAGCGGACTGTCGTCCAACGTCACCTCGCGCACGGCGTGCCTGTTGCAGTCGATCAGCCAGCAGGTGGATTGCCTCAACGGCGCGGCGTGAGCCACGGCGCCGGGCCTCACCCCGTCAGGGCCCGGCGCACCATCCGCACTTGCAGTGCGGGAGAGAAGGCTTCGACTCGGCGTTCACCGTCGGGTTCGAAGCCGTATTTCTGATAGAAGGCCCGCGCTCGCGGGTTCTCCTCGAACACCCACAGCGCGACATCGCCGGTCTCGGGCAGCACCTCGTCCATGAGGGCCTGCGCCACCCCGGTGCCGTGATAGGCCGCGCGCACGTAGAGGGCGCTCAGTTCGTACTCCGTCGTGGGTGATTCCTCGAGGTTGTCGCCGCTGCCCGCGAAGCCGATGACGGTGCCGTCGTCGAGCACCGCTACCCGAATCCGCCCCGGATACTCGAACAGGATCTTGCCCCACGCCGCCGCCCGCCGGTCCACGTCGAAGGCGTCGAGCACATGCTGGGGCACCAGGCCCTGATACGCCTCCCGCCAGCACGCGATATGGCATTCGGACATGCTGTAGACGTACTTCGGTTCGAGGGGAACGACCTGCCAGTCACTCATGGTTCTCTCCCTGAAACGACAACAGCCCCGGTTCACCCATCATTCTGGGTGCCGGGGCTGCTGTCGGAAAGCTATTATCAGCCGCGAACGACCTTGCCCGCCTTCAGGCAGGAGGTGCAGACGTTCATGCGGCGGGTGTTGCCGGGGGCAACCTGCGCGCGCACGGTCTGGATGTTCGGGTTCCAGCGACGGTTGGTGCGCCGGTGCGAGTGCGAAACCGACTTACCGAAGCCGGGGCCCTTGGCGCAGACGTCACAGACGGCAGCCATAGTCGCGAGCTCCTTCATGTCATAGAGGGACGCACTGCACCATGTACAGCGTGTCCGAAAGCCTGATGTCTTGGACGTACCTACCAGCGAATAGCTGGTGAACGCGGACTGATACCTGAGCGGGCAGGACCATGCCTGCGTGAGGCAACCGCACAAGAGTAGCCAACCCGTCCCGGGCGTGTCCAATCAGGCCCCCGGCACCGATCCCGTATGCGGCGTACGAATGCCAGGTGACGGCACGATGTCGGCCGCCCCGACTAGGCTGGCGACGGGTTTCTTTCGATGGTGAGGCCATGACGTGTGGGAAGGACGGTGACGGTGCCCGGGGTAGCGGACGCGCTGGACGGTACGGCCTTGTTGAACTGGGGTCGCCACACCCTCACCGCCCTGGAACGCCACCGGGACGAGATCAACGCCCTCAATGTCTTCCCCGTCGCCGACTCCGACACCGGCACCAACCTGCTGAGCACCATGCGGGCAGCCGTGCGCGGGGCCGAAGCGGCGATCGACGCCCCGATCCCGTCGGCCGGTGAGCACGGAGGCCGTGCTGCCGGCGGAGAGTCCGCCGCCCAGACCGATGCCCTGCGACTACAGGTCGGTGCCACGGATATGGCGACGCCCGCATCGCCCGATCGGGATCCGGCGATCGCTGACCACCAGGCAGTGTCGGCGCACGGCGTCATGGGGGCGATGGCTCGTGCGGCGACCATGGGCGCGCGGGGGAACTCGGGAATCATCCTGTCGCAGGTCTTGCGAGGCATCGCCGACGCGGTTGCCGACAGGCCGCTCACGGCCGAGGCGCTGCGGTTCGCCCTGCGGCAGGCCGCGCGGCTGGTGCGAGAGGCACTGAGTTCGCCGGTCGAGGGGACGATGCTCACCATCTTGGATCGGGCTGCCGAACGGGCCGCCGACGCCTCGGAGCGGGATCTGCTCGGTGTCGCGCTCGCGGCGGCGGACGGCGCGGTCAAGGCATTGGGGGAGACGCCCGCGCAACTGGGCGTGCTGCGCGAGGCCGGTGTCGTCGATGCCGGGGCCCGTGGATTGCTGGTGTTGCTGGACGAGTTGGTGGCGGCAGCCGGGGGGAGCGCGCCCGCGCGGCCGGTCTATCGGCGCGGCGCCCCGGAGGAACGGCCGTCGCGCATACCGGATCGCCCGGCGACAGATGTATCGGTCATCTCGGAGGGATCGGCCGCCGCTGACCGGTCCGACTTCAGCGCCGATGGTTCCGGCGGCGGTGTCGAGTATTCGGCGGGCGCGGCGTGGTCCGGGGAAGCCGCGTCGAATCCGAGCGTGCCGGTGCCGAACCCGGGTGCGGTGCTGCCGACTTCGGTGGTTCGGCCCGCGGGGGAGTTGGCTCCGCGCTCCGAGTGGGGCTCCGGCGCACCGCATTACGAGGTGATGTTCCTGGTGCGTGGGAGCGACGAGCTGCGCATCGGCGAGCTGCGGGATCAGCTTGGGGCGCTCGGGGATTCGGTGGTTGTCGTAGGCGACGGCGAGGAAACCTGGTCCGCCCATGTGCATTGCGGTGACGCGGGCGCGGCGGTCGAGGCCGGGCTGGCGGCGGGCGTGCTGAGTGGGATCCGGATCGAGATCCTCGACGATTCCGGGCACACGCCGACGGGGAAGGCTGATCGCGCGATCCTCGCGGTGGCAGAGGGCACCGGTGCGGTGCGGTTGTTCGAGGACGCGGGGGCGGTCGTGCTCGAGGGGGCGGTCACCGCGGATGTGCTGCTGGAAGCCGTTCGGCGGGTGCCGCAGCGGGAGGTGCTGGTGCTGCCGAACGGGGCGTTGCCGGCGCACGAGCTGGTGGCGGTGAGTGTGGCGGCGCGCGACGGGCAGCGGGAGGTGTTGATGCTGCCGTGCGGGTCGATGGTGCAGGGGCTGGCGGCGTTGTCGATGCACGATGCCGGGCGGGCCGCGGCCGATGACGCGTTCGCCATGTCGGAGGCGGCGGCCGGGACCCGGTGGGGTGCGCTGCGGGTCGCGCCGGAGCGGTCGCTGACCATGGTGGGGATGTGCGAGGCGGGGGACGGGCTCGGTCTGGTCGGCCACGATGTGGTCGTCATCGATTCCGATGTGCGGGCGGCGGGGCGCACCCTGCTGGACCGAATGCTGGGCCTGGGTGGGGAATTGGTGACCATGCTCCTGGGCGGCGATGCGCCCGAAGGGCTTTCCGACGACTTGACCGCGCATGTGGCCGCGGGCTTCCCGGGTGTGGAGGTAGTGGTGTACCCGGGCGGGCAGGCGGGCGACCTGGTGCAGATCGGGGTGGAATAGATGGCGACACTGGCCGATCGGCTCGACCATGTGCTCGGGGTGAAGGCGGCGGAATCGCTGCAGGAGCACTTCGACATGCAGACCGTCGAGGACCTGCTGCGGCACTATCCGCTGCGCTACGCCACCCAGGGGCAGCCGCTCACCGAGGAGGCGCCGGAGGAAGGCCAGCACATCACCGTGATGGGCCGGGTCACCAAGACCGACCTGCGGCCGATGAAGAATCGGCGCGGCAGCCTGCTCAAGGTGAACCTGGACACCGGCGGCCCGCGCCCGGTGGAGATCACCTTCTTCAATGGCGACAAGGTTCGCTATCTGGTGAAAGACGGTGTGCGGGCGATGATGTCGGGCACCGTGCACTGGTGGCGGCCCGACCGCTGGAACCTTTCGCACCCCGACTATCTGATCCTGCCCGAGCAGGGCGAGTCGATCGAGAACCTCACCTCGGTGCGCGGCGGCGGCGCGCTGCGCGGCCTGGCGCAGACCGCGAAAGGCGCCGGGGGAGTGGATGTCTCGTTCTTCGAGCGCGAATTCATCCCGGTCTATCCGTCGACGGCGAAGGTGCAGAGCTGGGACCTGCTGCGCTGCATTCGCCAGGTGCTCGACCAGCTCGATCCCATCGACGACCCGTTGCCGGAGTCGCTACTTACCGAGCATGCCCTGCTGCCGGTGTCGGACGCGCTGCGCCTGATCCACCTACCCGAGCACAAGGCCGATATCGAAGCCGCGCGCGGCCGGCTGCGTTTCGACGAGGCGATGGCGTTGCAGCTGGTGCTGGCCGAACGCCGCCATCAGACCGAGGGCCGCATCGCCAAGCCGTGCCCGCCGCGCACCGACGGTATCGCCGCCGCCTTCGACAAGCGGCTGCCGTTCGAGTTGACCGAGGGTCAGCGCACGGTCATCGACGAGATCTCCGCGGATCTGTCGCGCACCCACCCCATGCACCGGCTGCTGCAGGGTGAGGTGGGTTCGGGCAAGACCATCGTGGCCCTGCACGCCATGCTGCAGGTGGTGGACAGCGGTCAGCAGACCGCGCTGCTCGCCCCCACGGAAGTGCTTGCCGCACAGCACTATCGGTCGTTGAAGAAGATGCTCGGCGATCTCGGCACGGCCGGGGAGCTGGGCGCGGACGAGAACGCCACCAAGGTGGTGCTGGTGACCGGTTCCATGTCGGCGGGCCAGAAGAAGGCCGCCCTGCTGGACGCGGTCACCGGCGAGGCCGGTCTGGTGATCGGCACCCACGCCCTGATCCAGGACAATGTGGAGTTCTTCGACCTGGGCATGGTGGTGGTCGACGAGCAGCACCGTTTCGGTGTGGAGCAGCGAGATGCGCTGCGCGCCAAGGCGAAGGGCGCAGCCAGCCCGCACCTGCTGGTCATGACCGCGACCCCGATTCCGCGCACCATCGCCATGACCACCCTGGGTGATCTGGAGACCTCGGTGCTGACCCAGCTGCCGCGTGGCCGGTCCCCGATCACCTCGAAAGTCGTTCCCGCCAAGGTGAAACCGGCGTGGGTGGATCGGGCGTGGGAGCGGATCCACGAAGAGGTCTCCCAGGGCCGGCAGGCGTACGTGGTGTGCTCGCGCATCGGCGACGAGGAGGAGAACGGGAAAGGCAAGGGCCGCAAGGCGAAAGCCGAGGAGGAGAAGGAAGGCCCCACCACCCATTCGGCGGTGGACATGTACGAGATGCTCGGCTCGGGGCCCTTCAAGGATCTGCGGGTCGGCTTGTTGCACGGCCGCTTGCCCGCGGACGAGAAGGACCGGGTCATGCGGGCGTTCAACGACGCCGAGATCGATGTGCTGGTGTGCACCACCGTCGTCGAGGTCGGTGTCGACGTCCCGAATGCCACGGTCATGGTGATCGTGGACGCGGATCGCTTCGGCGTCAGTCAGCTGCATCAGCTGCGCGGCCGGGTCGGCCGTGGTCAGCATCCGGGTTTGTGCCTGCTCATCACCGAGACCAATCCGATGGGTACCGCCATGACACGTTTGGAGGCGGTGGCGGGCACTACCGACGGTTTCGAACTGGCGGTGCTGGATCTGCGGCAGCGTCGCGAGGGCGATGTGCTGGGTTCGGCGCAGTCCGGCACCGCGCGCAGTCTGCGTCTGCTGTCGCTGCTCGACGATCTCGAAGTCATCACCGCCGCACAGGAAGTGGCGCGCGAGATCGTGGCCGGCGATCCGGGGTTGAAGAACCATCCCGGCCTGGCGAGCATGATGCGTGCGGCCGTGGACGGGGAAGACTGGAGTACCTGGCGAAGTCCTGACCGGCGGTGTCAGTCGGTGGTGTGGTCGATCGGGGTCAGCCCGGCCAGCTCGCGCCAGCGCGCCAGTTCCTCCTGGTGCGAGCCCGACAGTGTCGCCTCGGTGACGTCGACCGCGGCCGCGTCCTCGCTGTCCCCGTCGCGGGTCAGCAGCATCAGCGGCCATGCGGGCTCCGTGGTCTCGGCCGGGCCGAACGGCTCCCAGTTCCAGGGCCCGCCGAACCGCCAGGCGCGGCCCGCGGCGTCGGCGATCTCGTCGCCGATCTCGAGGAAAGCGTAGGGGCGGAAGCGTAATTCGACCTTGCGGGGAATGTCATCGTCGGGATCGAACACCGCGCCCTGGCCGGTGACGTCGGGGTGACCGGCGCATACGTAGACGATCTCCCGTCGCGGCCGCGGCAGCCATCCGGTCTCGCGCGGCGGTTCGTGCCGCCGCAGTCCGATCACGCGCACGACGGTCGGCGGAATCCCGATCCGGCACGGGGCGTCGGCGGCGAGTTCGCCGTCGCCGGGCCGGATCCGGAACACCTCGCGATCCCATCCGGGCGTGCCCGGTCCGGCCGCGACCGCGACCACGCCGTTCCAGCGCTCGCCGTCGCCGTCCGGATCGACGGCCCACCAGGGCCATTCGACGAAGACTTCGTCGGCCGTCAGCTCGGTCACCCGTGCCGCGGTGAACGGGCACGACAGCTCGAGGATGTCATCGACCCGGTATTCGAACGTCACAGCCACCGAACCTAACTCGTTCGCGGCGCGAGCGTCCTATTCGGCAGGCTAAACGGCCGCGGGGAATTCGTCGGCCTTCACGCCCTCGATGAAGGATTCCCACTCGCGGACCGTGAAGAGCAGGACCGCGCCGTTTCCGCCTTCCTTGCTGTGCGCGACCACGATGCCGCGGCCGGGCCAGTAACCGACCTGGACACAGCTGCCGTGGACGCCGCCGGCGGTACTGGTCCGCATTTGGAGTCCGGCCGGCAGGTCTGCCTTGGTAGTCATGTGCGGGTTCCCTTCGTCCTTTCACAGTCGGGTTCGGACGCGAGGCGAAGAAGAGCAGCCGGGGTCCTCGATGCGGGACAACGCCGTCTGGCATCGGCTGATGTGGTTCACCCTACCGGCTGGATGCCGACGGTGTGCCCGATATCGGTTGTCAGAACGGTGACCCGACATGGGGATTCAGAATGGTGTTCGCCCGTACGGGGATTCGGCGAAGTCGCCCGTACGGGCACCCGGGCGTGGCTCGGTAACGGTCACACCTCGAGGTCTTCCTCGATGCCCTTGAGGCGGTGCCGCGCCATGGCCAGATTGGCGCGGCCGCGGTCGAGGGCCAGATACAGGAACAGGCCCTTGGATTTCCGTCCGGTCATGGGCCTGATGATGTGGTACTGGCTGCTCAGGGTGATGAGGATGTCCTCGATCTCCTCCTTGATGCCCAGCTGGTCGATGGTGCGCATCTTGGCTCGGACCACCTCGGTGTTGCCGGCGGCGGCGACCTGCAGGTCCAGCGCCTTCGAGCTGCCGAGCATGCCGAGCGCCATGCCGCTGTTGTAGTCGACCACGGCCGCGCCGAGCGCGCCGTCGATCACCATCATGTCCTTCAGTGCGATATCCATGTTGGACATGGGGTTTCCTTTCAATCGGTGTTTCACTTGGGGTTCGAAGTCTGTGTTCCGGGCGGCGTCGCGGAGGCGGCGTCGGCCTCCCCGGTGACGGCCGCGAGGTGGTCGGCGATGGCGCGGGCGGCGGGCCGCGATTCCAGGTGCACGCGGCCGATATTGGCGCCGGGCGCGGCGAGCACGGTGAGCGAGGCGGTCCAGCCGACGGCGTAGATCACCACGTCGCCGCTCTCGCCGTGCACCACCACCTCGTGGAAGCCACCGCCGTGCGCGGTCGCGGCGAGCCGGTGCGAGAGCGAGAGCTGGGCGGCGGTGAGGGCCGCCATGCCCGCGGGCTCGATGTGGGCGGGCAGATCGTGTGCGATGAGCAGCCCGTCGGTGGATGCCACCAGCGTGCCCGTCAGCTGCGGCACCCGATCCCGCAGCGACTTCAGCTCCCTGTGTACCTGCGTGTTCGGTTCTGGGCCGGACATCGCCACTTTGGTCAACCTTCCTATCAATTCACCGAGCCGCCTTCGCCGCGCGGTCACGCGAGCTCCTCCAAGGCCGCCTCCCTATCCGTTCGCGGTCATGCAAATTCCTCCAGTGCCGCCCGTAGCCGGATGAGCACGTCCCGGTCGGGCGGCTCCCAGCGGTCGGGGACGGCGACCGCCGCGGTCTGGCGGACCCGGCGGCGTAGTGGCGGCGTGGAACTCGGTGCCGCGCCGGGGTTCCGGTCCGGGGCGGCGGGGGCTGGGTCCGCGGTGGCGGGGTCGCCGCCGGCGGTGTCTCCCGTCGCGGGCGGCTGCGCGAGGTGCTCGGCGAGGGCCACCGTGACCGGTGGTTCGATCAGCCCGGCCGTGGTGAGTTCGCGCACCGCGAGCAGGCACCCGTAGGTGGTGCGGCCGAGATGTTCGGCGAGCCAGGTGATGCTGTGCCGGGCGTCGACGGCGGCGAGCACCTCGGCCTGTCCGCCGGTGAGGACCACGCGGCGGCGCCGGACCCGGCGCACCGGTACCACGGCGACGCGATCCACCAGCTCCACCGGCCACACGCCCGCGGCCGGATCGCCGCGGCCGGCGCATTCGTGAATCAGGGCGCCCGGGGTGATCCGGCAGGCGTAGGCGAGCCAGTGCGGCGGCCCGGGGCGGAATTCCACCGGTGCGGGCGCGGCGAGCAGCAGGTAGGCGGCGTCGAAGACGGACAGTAGCGCAAGGGTTTCCAGGCGCGGGCCGGACGGTAGCTGGTCGGCCGTGCCGCGCACGGGCGCGGCGCCAGCCTTCGGCGTCGGTGAGGCCGGCGGTTATCGCGAGGCGATCGAGTCCGGTGGTGCGCCGGCAGTCGGCGGCCACGATCGCGCCCTCGACGAGATGAAATGCGCCGTCGCCCACGGTGAGTATGCCGGTGCCGCGTTGCTGTTCGAGCCGCCGTAGCTCGATGACGAGTTCACTGTCCATGATCGTCCTCGGCGAATTCGGTGAGAATCGATCGCAGCTGGTATCTGGCCATGGCGAGATTTCCGGTGTCGCCGTCGAAGAGGACGTGCACGAAAAGTCGTCCGTCGAAATCGCCGTCGATCAAATTCAGCAGGTGATATCCGCGGGTTCCGCACACGATGATCTCGGTGATGTCGTCGCCGGGACGGCCGGTGGCGAGGGCGGGGGAGGTGAGCACCGATCGCACGACATCGGTTGCGGCAGCAGCGTCTTCGTGTTGATCGACCAGGTCGTGACGACCGGCGGCGGCGATGGCCAGCCCGCTCGCGCCGTCCACCAGGGTGACGCTGCACGCACCGGGAATGTCCATGATGCGTTTGAGGCATCCGTCGATACCGATCACTGCCGCCCACCGCTTGTTCCGAGAGACTTCGAGCGAATCCAGACGCTACACATGATGTGCGCGTGATGGGTAGCAAACGCCGGATTAATCCGGGTAACTCATCATTTCCCCGGGTGCCGGATCAAGAATACTAGACAGTATTAATACCTTTCGGTATTCGATGCAATGTGCGATATGGATATCCAAAATGGATGAAAGGTTGCACAGCGAAACCCCGCCGCCCGCACGGGAGTTCGGTGGGGGCGAACGGGGAAGGTCAGTGGGGCATGCGGGGGTACGGCAGATCCGAGCTGGTGTGCTCATCGATCGCCAGTGGCCGCCCGATCTGCGGGAAGGCGCGCTGGGCGCAGCCGGGGCGCTCGCACACCTTGCAGCCCGCGCCGATGGGGATGGCCGCGGCCGGATCCTCGATCTCCATACCGCGCGAATAGACCAACCGGTCGGCGTATTCGATATCGCAGCCCAGTCCGATGGTGAATTCCTTCTCGGCCCCACCGAATCCGGTCGGGACCGGTGCGGTGGTGCGGGCCACCCACAGGTAGCGCCGCCCGTCGGGCATGGCCGCCACCTGCGACAGCATCCGGCCGGGATGGTCGAACGCCTCGTGTACCACCCACAGCGGGCAGCTGCCGCCCACCCGCGAGAAGTGGAAGGCGGTGGCGGACTGGCGTTTCGAGATATTGCCGGCCCGGTCACTGCGGACCAGGAAGAACGGCACCCCGCGCTGCCCCTGGCGTTGCAGGGTGGCGAGCCGGTGGCAGACGGTCTCGAAACCGACCTCGAAGCGCAGGCCCAGCAGGTCGATGTCGTAGTGCAGTTCCTCGGCCGAGCGCAGGAACTTGCCGTAGGGCAGGACCAGCGCGCCCGCGAAGTAGTTGGCCAGCCCGACCCGGGCCAGCGTGCGGGATTCGCCGGTGAGCGCGGGGTTTTCGTCGAGCACCTCGTCGAGCAGGGCGCCGTGCAGCAGGAAGGCGAGGGTGGTCGCGATCTGGAAGGCGCGCTGCCCGGGCCGCAGCCGCCGGGCCAGGGTGAGGGTGCGGGTCTCGGGTTCGTAGTGGCGCTTGGGAACGTTCGGGTCGGCGCCGTCGCCGCGCACCAGCACGGTGACGCCCGCGCGTTCCTCGGCCACCCGCGCCAGCTGGCGGTCCAGGGAACCGATGGTGAGCCCGCTCTCCTCGAACAGCCGCTCAGCGGCCAGGTCCAGCTGGGCGATGTGATTGTGATGGTCGTAGAAGAAGTCGCGCACGTCCTCGTAGGGCATGGGGACGCCGGGCGCGCCGGCGGGGGTGGCGACCTTGGAGGACAACAGATCCAACTGGTCGGTCGCGGCCCGTAGTCGGCGGTGCATGGCCACAACGATTTTCGCGACCTCGGGCATGCGGGTGGCCAGATCCTCGACCTCGGCCACCGGCGCGGCATTGCCGCCCGCGGCCTCCACCAGGATCTCGTGCAGGTCCGACACCAGCCGGGCGTCGGAGTCCGCGGCGAAGAACTGCACGTCCAGGTCGAAGGTGGAATTCAGTTTGAGCAGCACGGGAATCGTGAGCGGTCGCTGATCACGCTCGAGCTGGTTGAGGTAGCTGGGGGACAGGTCCAGGGATTTGGCCAAGGCCGCCTGGGTCATCCGCCGTTCCTCGCGCAACCGCCGTAGTCGGGCCCCCGCATACATCTTGCGCACGTGGGGGATGGTACCGATTCGGATTTGCAAACATCGCAATTTGAGGAGACTCGCGGCGATTTCGCGGATTCTGCGTGGCACTTCGCCGAGCCGACCGACATGCGTAGCATGCGAATTCGAGATTACCGGCGGTTTTGCGCGCGAGTGCCTATCGTACGACCACCGCGTCGCCGCCGGGCTGGAACGGCGGTCGGAAAGTGCGCCGAAATCGGCGGATTCACCCCAGAATCAGGTGAACCTGGAGTTCGCCGACCAGGAATCCGAGCACCGCGCCGATCGCGACCAGCTTCCATTCGTCCTGTTTGAACGCCGGGCGCAGCAGGCCCTCGTACTCGTCGTCGGTCAACTGCTTGGTCTTTTCGATGACCAGGCTGCGCACATCCAGGGCCTCGATGGCGTGCTGATCGAAGCCGGAGTGGGCGGCGGCCTTGACGTGATCGAGCACGAAGGTGACCGCGTCGCGTTCGATCGCGGTGTAGCTGTCGCCGGCGACCATCATGACCAGCGGGCGGGCCGGGCCGGTCTGGAGTTCGAGGAACTCGCTGACGTGGCGGCTCAGCAGCGAGGCCAACCGGTCGGCACGTTCGCCGTTCAGGACGGCCTCGAGAATGCGTGCGGGGGTGAGGATCTCGGTGGCGATGAGGTCGCCGTAGTCGGTGCAGACCTGGTCGCGGCGCTTGTGGAAGAGGCCCTGCCACTTGAACGGGCCGATACCGACCGGACGGATCGGCCGGAAGATCATCTGCAACGCCAGCCAGTCGGTGAGCAGACCGGTGAAACCGCCGAACGCCGGCATGAGCAACGGGTTGTGGGTCAGCGACCAGGTGACCATCTGCACGAAACCCAGCACGGTGCCGAAGATCAGCCCCGACCGCACGATGAAGCGCAGTTCGTTGTTGCCGACCCGGCGCACCATCTCCACCAGCAGCGACTTGTCGTCCACCAGCGCGCTGATGGCCATGCCGCGCAGATCCATCACCTGGTCGATATTGGTGCGCAGATCGAAGACGATGTCCTCGATCAGCTGCGGCAGATCCCGTTGCGCGCGTTCGATGATGGCGCGCTGCGCGGCCTCGGGCATGTTCACCCACAGCCGCGGCTCGTGCTTCATCATCATGGCCCGCACCATGTAGTCGACACCGGCGTCGAGGGGTTCGCGCAGCCGCGTGGTCAATTCCATGACATCGATGCGGGCGATGATGTCCTGTGGATCGATGAGCTTGCCGAACATCAGGTCCACCGCGATGGTGGCCATGCGCGGCGCGGAGCGGGGGATGACGCCCTGCCAGCCCAGCCACGGCGGGATGCCCTTGAATTCGAGGGGCTTCATGAGCATCTGCACGGCGACGATCTTGGTCACCCAGCCGATGAGCGCCGCGACGAGCGGGATGGAGCAGTAGAGCAGCCAATGGTCGGCGAAATCCGCGATCACGACCCGCTCGGCCCCTGTGCCCTGGTTGCCATGTCCCGCTCCTCGATGCGATTATTCGTACCCAGCCGTACGGCTATTTGTGCCGCGGCTCAGGCTAGGAGACCGTGGTGCCCACAGGCAAGACCGACCCCTCACCGCCCACCCAGCGCGTGATCGCCATCGTGGAACTGCTCGCCGCCCAACGCGACTCGCTCACCGCCGCCGAGATCGCCGACACCCTCGCCCTGAACCGCTCCACCGCCGGCTCCATCCTGGCCGCCCTCGCCGACCGCGGCTGGGTCCGCCGCCTCCCCAACCTCAGCTACGAACTGGGCGGCCGCCTCGCCGCCATCGGCGCCCGAGCCGCCGCCAGCCGTCACGATCGGGCCTGGTTGGAGCGGGAATTGGAGGAGCTGGCGGACCGCGTCAACTGCGGTGCCGCCCTCACCGCCCTGAGTGGCGGCCACCTGAAATTCGTCGCCGTCACCCGTGACCGCCTCACCATCGGCATGGAGTCCGGCGTCCGCATCCCGCTGCTGGCCCCCGCCGGCGCCGCGATCATCGCCCATACCGGCAAGGCCCGCCAACGCGACTGGCTCGACACCCGGGGCTCGGAACGACGTGACGAATATCGCGCCGTCCTCGACACCCTCCGCACCGCCGGCTACTGCGCCTGGCGCCTGGAACCCGACAGCCTCCCCGGCCTCCGAGTCCTCTCCGACGTGGCCACCCACCTCGCCGAACACCCCGGCGACAAGGACCTGCGCGGCCGAGTCCTGGCCCAGCTGGCCACTTTCGGCGGCAGCGCCTACGACCAGCCCACCTTCGACTCCGAAGCCACCCTCCCCCTCAGCTACATGAGCGCCCCCGTCTTCGACGACAACGGCCACGCCGTCATGGAACTCCAGATAGGCCCCCTCCGCCCCGACGTGACCCGCCCCGAACGCCACCACTACCTGACCGAACTCTCCACCGCCGCCCGCCGCATCGGCGACGGCCTGGAGTCGGTCCCCTCCCGCCTCCACCGCCTCCCCTCCTGACGGCTACTTCTCGTCGGTCGAGCGGCTGCGGCTCAGCGTCTTTCGTGCGCTACTGCAGTTCGCGGGTGGCGGCGATGAGGAAGGTGATGGTGTCCCGGACTTTGGCGTCGGTCATTTTGAGGGGGACCGAGCTGGTGGAGGCTATTTTATCGTCGATGGCGATCATGCCTTCCCAGGTGCCGATGCGGGTGAGGAAGGAGTCGTCGGCGGAGCGCCAGACTTCTTCGTCGTAGCCGTCGAGGCGGTGGTAGCGGCCGCCTTCGGGGTCGGTGTGGTCGGGTTTGCGCATGTTGCGCAAGGTCATCCAGGCGACGTAGGGGGCCCGGGGCTTCAGATTGAGGTAGCAGGAGCCGGTCATGCCGATGGTGGCGTTGATGGTGCCCTGGCTGAGTTCGGCTACCTGGGCTTCGGGGACGCCGAGGGTGGTGTGGAAGAAGTCGAGCATGCGGGTGCACACGTCCCTGTTGGAGTGTGCGGAGGGCGTGGAGCCGGGGTCGGAGGGGGCCGGTGTGGACGAGCCGCAGCCGGTGAGCGCGAATACGGCTGCTACCAGCAGGCATCGGAGGATCCCCCACCGTCTTCCGAACACCATGACCTCCTTTTCGGGGCGCAGCGTAACAGGATGGCGGTGTCGCGCCAACCGTCGTGGCGCACTTGCGCCTGGCCGCCCAAGATCGCTCGAGACGTGGATCACGCTGGCGCGCAGTGACTTCCGGAGAGCGATCACCGGGAGCCGCTCACAGGACCTTGGCGATGGCGGGGACGACCTTCGTGATCGCGACATCGGTGGAGCGCGGGGTCCAGGTCTGGAAGGCCTGGGCGGTCGCCGGATCATCGACGATGAGCAGCCGGGCATGGGTGAGACTGGAGGACAGGAACGTACTGGGCAGGCCGCGCAGGCCACCGTTGCCCGCCTGCTTGTCGGTGCGCACGATGATGACCAGGTCGACGTCGGGCACCGTCTCCCCGGAGGCCGACAGCGGCCGCGGCGAGGTCTCGTCCTGCTTGGCGCGGTATTCGGTGGCGTAGCGGAAACCGATGTCCTGCAGGAACTTCGCCTGCTCACTGGTGTCCAGGTCGACCGAGAGGGAACTGTCGCCGAGGTTGAAGGCGGCGACCGTCTTGTTCTGGAAGCCCGGGTGCGCGGCTCGCACCTGAGTGGGGGAATCGGCAGGCGTCGAGGTGGTTTGGGCGACGGTGTCGCCACCGGAATCGTGCCGGGTGGCGAAGTAGACGCCGGTGCCCGAAATACCCAGCACCGCAACGGCCGCCGCGATCATGAGGGCGCGTAGTCGGGTGCGCCGGGACGGTCCCCGAGCGGTCGGCTGCGGCTGTGTGATCCGTTCGGTCGGCGGCTCCTGCCCGGCGATCGACGGGGCCCACACTCCGGGGCCGGAGGTCGGTGGCATGGAAATCGGTGGGGCGGAAGGAGCCCGGCCCGCGAGCGCCAGCGCCACGTCATCGGTGAAGTCACGGCAGGTGGCGTATCGGTGGTCCGGATCCTTGGCCAGCACCTTGGCGATCACCGCGTCCAAGGCCGGGGGCAGGTCGGGCCGGAGCGTGCCCAGCGCGGGCGGCGGATCCTGGAGATGGCCCAGCGTCGCCTGTGCGATCGAGTTCACCGGGAACGGGGTGCGCCCGGTGAGCAGCTTCACGAAAGCGCAGCCGAGACTGTAGATGTCGCCGCGATGATCCAGCGGCCCCGCGACCAGACGTTCCGGCGCGGCATAGGCGAGGGTGGCCATCATGGCGTCGGTCGCGGTGAGCTCCCGCCCGTCGGTCACCGACTTGGCCACGCCGAAATCGGTGAGCAGCACCCGTTCCTCGTCGCTGGGATGGCCGTTCTCGTCACGAGAGAGCAGGAAGTTGGCGGGCTTCACATCCCGGTGCAGCAGTCCGCGCCGGTGCGCGTAGTCGAGCGCCTTGCCCACCTCGGTGACGATGCGCAGCGCCCGCAGCGGCGTCATTCCCTCGGGATGCTGCTTCAGTTCGACCGAGGCGTCGGTGCCGGGTACGTATTGCATGGCGATCCACAGTCGCCCGTCCTCCTCGCCGCGCGCGTACACGGTCACGATGTTCGGATGATCCATCTCCGCCGCGAGATTCGCCTCGCGCGCGAACCGGGCCCGATACACCTCGTCGTGCGACAGATCGGTGCTGAGCACCTTCAACGCGTCCAGCCGCCCCGGGAACATCGGATCCTGCACCAGATAGACGGTCCCCATCCCGCCGCTGCCCAGCACCCGGATCACCCGGTGGCCGCCCACGATCGTGCTGGGCCGCAACGGCATGCTTCCCCACCTCTCCAAGCCCCCAGCGGCCGCCTACGGCCGTTGTTCAGAACCCTTGGAATGTAGCAACGTTCGCCGGACCCGGCCCGGTATCAGATGTGGCCGTGGGCGAGTAGCTCGTACTGGGCCGAAAGTCGTTGGCGCAGATCCTGGGACTGGTCGGCGCTCACCTCGGCCACGTAGCGGTGGTACGGGAGATAGCACATGAATTTGGCGCCGATGGCGTACTTCACGTCCTTGAGCTGGAGACAGCGTGCGGTCGCCAGGCCGGGCGGCGGATCGATGGGGCGGTACCGGTCCAGCAGTTCGTCGCCGAAGGCGGCGGTGAAGCGCTGGGCGGACGCGTCGTCCCGGGTGCGATAGATATTGCTGAGGGAACTGGCCACCAGGTCGACTCCGGTGTCGGCGAACACGACCCGTGAGACCGCCGGCCGATCGTCGAGCGTCAGCGCGCCGTGCGGCCCGTACAGTCCCTCGGTCGCCCAGATCTGGCCCTTGCCGGCGGGCAGCGTGCGGCCCAGCAGATCGTCGGGGTCCGCGAGCAGGCCGGCGAGCTGATCGCGCGGAGTCGGGTGATAGTCGCGCACGGACTCGATCGCCTTGTCCAGCACCCGTTTCGCCACGTCCAGCAGGAATCCGGGACCGTCGGGCACGGTCAGGTCGTCCTGGATGGTCAGCCAGTACAGGTATTCACCCTGGGCGTAGTAGACCCGCACCCAGTCGAGCGAGGTGAGCGTGGCCTTGGCGGCGGGATAGCCGGGAATCTGGAGCGGACCCTTGTCGGGATACTCCGGACTGGTCTGCCCCAGCAGGAAATCCGCCGCTGTCACAGCCTGCGCCGGTGTGGCGAACCGCAGCACGCTGAGGTGCACGTTCAACCCGAGCGAGATATCCGACCGGTGCCGCCCGTTGGTCTGCCACCCCGCGACCAAGCCCGGGGCCCGATCGTTGAAGCCGTCGATGCCCATCGGCGGGTAGTCCGCGGTGATCGCGCGCCCGTTGCCGCCGAACACCAGCCGATCGTCCACTTCGAGGGGGATCGGGGTGTGCTCGGCCAGCCGGATCGATTCCTGGATCACGTCCCCGACAGTGATGTCAGGCTTCTTGTTGGTGATGGCCCGCGGCACCACCGGATAGTTGCCCGGATCCAATTGGGACACATCGACGGTCGCGGCCTGCGACGCGGGCGCGGCGGGCTCGGACGGGCCGGATCCGCACGCGCCGGCCAGCACGGCGGTCAGGGCGAGCGCCAGGATGCGGCCGGGACCGGTTCTCGATCGCGCGATACGCATCTATCCGCTCCTGGCCAGCATCGAATACTGTGCCGACACCCGTTGCTCGAACGAGGCGGGCGCGCCGCCGCTGAACCGGGCCGGCGCCCCGATCACCGCCACGTACCGGCCGTGTACCACCGCGCACAGGTACTCGGCCCGGCGGATAGGTTCCGGTTCGTCGAGGCGGATGCAGTGTGCGTCGGTGATACCCGCCGGGTTCGGAACCTCGTCGTCATCGCGGCCCAGGCGGGTGAGGGCGGCTTGTAAACCGAAGGCCGCCGCCAGATCCCGGGTGCGGTAGACCGTGGCCCCGTTGCGGGCGACCAGATCCACCCCCGCCGCCGCGAACGCCGGGCGGGCCACCGCGGTGTCGCGCTCGAAGTGCAATGCGCCCGCCGGGGTGTAGATCCCGCCTCGACCCCCGCCCGACGTCTGATCGGAATCGGACATGTCGTATTGGTTGGGCAGGGTCAGGTCCAGGATGTGGTCCGGATTGCTCGGCAGGTCCGGAAGATCCTCCAGCGGAGTGGGTTTCAGGTCGGCCATCGCGGTGAGCTGAGCGCGCAGCATCTCCTGTAGGCGAGCGCCGAGGGCGGCCGGATCGGTCTGCGGGATCACGGCGTGGCCGATGATCACGTAGACGCCGTGCGCCGCGACCAGTTCGCCTCTGTCGTCGGTCCGGGACGACGCGCGGACACTGTCGCGCGTGTCTGCGGGCAGATCGGCGGCGCCGATCGGGATCGGGTGCCGCTCAGGAGAGTTCAGGGCGTCCCAGTATCCGTCGGTGGCGGCGCGGGCGGCCTGCTCGGTCGGGAAGCGCTGGATCGCCAGCGTGATGTGCTTGCGCGCCCGGACGCTGTCGTTGTTGCGCCAGATGTACGCGCCGGCGATGAGTCGATTGCGTTCGGCGACCGGCTGCCAGTTCTTCGGGAAAGGGCCGTTGGTGTCGTCGAAGTCGCCGGAACTGCTCAGCAGGCGGGCCCCGCCCAGGTATCGGACGTCGGGATCGATGACGTCGGGTCCGGCCAGATACGTCAGCATGCGGCGCGATTCGATCGCGTACGCGTCGGAGGTCTCGCCGTAGAACGGCGTGAACTCGGCCGGAGCCGAAGGATACGGTCCGACCTGGAGTTTCGACAGATCCGTCGGAGTCATGCCGGGGCCCGGATGCCCCGGAACCGGCCACGTCGCGGCGACGAACCCGACGACCAGGACAGCGGTCACCGCGATCGCGCCGGCCGCCATCCCGCGGGTGCCGAGAACCGTTCGGAGCCTGCGGAATCCGCGCGGCCATCGCCTGCGCCTCACCGGCTCGTCACCAGCACGTACTCGGCGGCCGTCTTCTGATACAGCTCCGCCACATTGCGCGCACCGACCTGCACGTTGTACTTGTCCACGTGGAACGTGCACTGGTGGAACATGACCTGCCCGTTCGCCAGATCCGCGAAGCAGCCGACGTCGCCGGGGAAGCCCGGCGGCGGGTCGATGCTCCGATTCTTGTCGGGGGAGTTCTGAGCCGGATTCCACTTGTCCCACAGCGCGCGGGCGGCGCGGCCGGTGCGACTGTGGAACACCAGCGCGTCGCCGTAGCCGATCAGGTCGACATCGCCGATGGTCAGAAAGTCCAGGTCCGCGCTGTCGAGGCTCTGCAAGGCGCCGCGGCCGGTGTACACCCCGTCCGGGTCCGGGCGCAGCGGCAGTTCGGGATTCGTGGGCAGGGTGCGACCGAGGATGCCGTCCGGGTCGAGCGGAATGTGCTCGAACTTGTCGGCCGGCGTGGGCTGGAACTTGTCGAGCAGCGGCAGCGCCACGTCGAGCATGCGTTCGGTGCGTCCGGTCAGGTCGGCCAGGTCGGGGGCGGCGGCCAGTTCGTCGACGATCTTGATGTACACGACGTAGCGGTCGTGCACGGTCCAGGAGCCGATCGAGGCCACGGTGGGACGCCAATGTGCCTTGCTCGCAGGGTATTTCGGCAGCGAGACCGGCTGGTTGCCGTTGTTGTAGGTGGAGTCGTCGTGTTCGAGGGTGGGGCTGACCGCCGCGGCCCGGTCCGGGTCCGGCAACTCCAGTACCGCGATGCTGAGTCTGCGGTGCTTCTCCTCGGTCTCGGCACCGGTGCACCAGGTGTCCACCCAGCCGCCGCGCAGATCATGGGCGACCTCGTCGAAGGTGTCGTTGATCAGGATGTCGCCCAGGCCCTTGTGGTTGGTGACCACGTGCGGGCGGACATCGCCGGAGCATTCGAAGGCGTAGTCGCGGTCGGCCTCGAACGGCAGCGCCACGTAATCCGACAGCCGCTGGGATTCCCGGATCCGGGATTGCTTGCCGGTCTTGGCGTTTCCCACCACTCGCGGCGTGGTCTGGTAGTTGCCGACCTGGAGACTCGCCGGATCGGTCGGCTGCCGGACCGGATGGCCCGCGACGCTGGTCGCGCAGCCCGCCACGGCGACGAGCGCGACCGTGAGGAACAGCAGCGGCAGCCCCCGTGACGCGAAAACTCTCACCGTCCCCTCCTCCTCGCCGGATTTTACCGTCGCCCAAGACTTCTCGCGCATCTTCGGCCGCGGGCGGTGTGGTCTCGGACACGATCGGGCGGCGATCCGGGCACCGCGATGTCTCGGTCCGCGCGGCCGCCGCGGCGCGTCGCGGAGCCGTGTTGCTTAACAGGGCGGCGAATTCCGTGGTCGGAGCCCCGTAACCCTCACCGGCAGGCATGTATCGCGGTGATTAACACAAATTCGCAACCGAACAGTCCATGCTGTGAAGATTGCACCGATCGGGACTTCGATGCCTATTCCGTATCCCGGGGCAGGTACCTTCTACGCATGTTCTCCAAAGTCCTGGTCGCCAACCGCGGCGAGATCGCCATTCGCGCCTTCCGCGCGGCCTACGAACTCGGCATCGGTACCGTCGCGGTTTTTCCGTACGAGGACCGCAACTCCGTGCACCGGCTCAAGGCCGACGAGGCGTACCAGATCGGTGAGCCCGGCCACCCCGTGCGGGCGTACCTGTCGGTCGAGGGAATCATCGAGGCCGCCAAGAGCGCGGGCGCCGATGCCATCTACCCCGGGTACGGCTTCCTCTCGGAGAACCCGGACCTGGCCGCCGCCTGCGCCCGCGAAGGCATCACCTTCATCGGCCCCGCCGCCTCGGTGCTCGAACTGACCGGTAACAAGGCCCGCGCCATCGCCGCCGCCAAGGCCGCCGGCCTGCCGGTGCTGCGCTCGAGCGAGCCGTCCGCCGACGTGGACGCGCTGATGGCAGCCTCGGAGTCGATGGAGTTCCCGATCTTCGTCAAGGCCGTCGCCGGTGGCGGCGGGCGCGGCATGCGCCGGGTCGCCGATCCCGCGCAGCTGCGCGAATCCATCGAGGCCGCCGCGCGTGAGGCCGAATCCGCCTTCGGTGACGCGACCGTGTTCCTCGAGCAGGCCGTGGTCAACCCGCGCCACATCGAGGTGCAGATCCTGGCCGACCAGCACGGCAATGTGATCCACCTCTACGAGCGCGACTGTTCGCTGCAGCGCCGCCACCAGAAGGTGATCGAGCTCGCGCCCGCCCCGAACCTGGATCCCGCACTGCGCGACCGCATTTGCGCCGACGCCGTGGCCTTCGCCAAGCAGATCGGCTACTCCTGCGCCGGCACCGTGGAATTCCTGCTCGACGAGCGCGGCAACCACGTGTTCATCGAGATGAACCCGCGCATCCAGGTCGAGCACACGGTCACCGAGGAGATCACCGACGTCGACCTGGTGCAGTCGCAGCTGCGGATCGCGGCGGGGGAGAGCCTCGCGGATCTGGGCCTGAGCCAGGACGCCATCCACATTCGCGGCGCCGCCCTGCAGTGCCGCATCACCACCGAGGACCCGGCCAACGGCTTCCGGCCCGACACCGGCCGCATCACCGGGTACCGCTCCCCGGGCGGCGCGGGCGTGCGCCTCGACGGTGGCGCGAACGTCGGCGCGGAGGTCGGCGCCTACTTCGACTCCATGCTGGTCAAGCTCACCTGCCGCGGCCGCGACTTCGACACCGCGGTCGCGCGCGCCCGCCGTGCGGTCGCCGAATTCCGCATCCGTGGCGTGACGACCAACATCCCGTTCCTGATGGCGGTGCTCGACGACCCGGACTTCCGGGCCGGCAAGGTCACCACCTCCTTCATCGACGAGCGGCCGCAGCTGCTCACCCTGAAGAGCTCCGCCGACCGCGGCACCAAGATCCTCAACTACCTGGCCGACGTCACCGTGAACAAGCCGCACGGCTCGCGGCCGACCAAGGTGTACCCGCACGACAAGCTGCCCGCGATCGACCTGACCGTGCCGCCGCCCCCGGGCTCGCGGCAGCGGTTGCTCGAGCTCGGCCCGGAAGGCTTCTCGCAGTGGCTGCGCAACCGCGAAGGAGTGGCCGTCACCGACACCACCTTCCGCGACGCGCACCAGTCGCTGCTCGCCACCCGTGTCCGCACCAACGGCCTGCTCGACGTGGCGGGGCACGTGGCGCGCATGACCCCGGAACTGCTGTCCATCGAATGCTGGGGCGGCGCAACCTATGACGTGGCGCTGCGGTTCCTGTTCGAGGACCCGTGGGAGCGCCTCGCCGCGCTGCGCGAAGCGGTGCCCAACATCAACCTGCAGATGCTGCTGCGCGGCCGCAACACCGTCGGTTACACGCCGTACCCCGAAAAGGTCACGCGCGCTTTCGTTTCCGAGGCGACCGCCACCGGCATCGACATCTTCCGCATCTTCGACGCGCTCAACAACGTCGACCAGATGCGCCCGGCCATCGACGCCGTCCGCGAAACCGGCACCGCCCTGGCCGAAGTCGCGCTGTCCTACACCGGCGACCTGTCCAACCCGAACGAGGACCTCTACACCCTCGACTACTACCTCAAGCTCGCCGAGCAGATCGTCGAGGCCGGGGCGCACGTCATCGGCATCAAGGACATGGCCGGACTGCTGCGCGCTCCCCGCCGCGGCCACCCTGGTCACCGCCCTGCGGCGGGAGTTCGACTTGCCAGTGCACGTGCACACCCACGACACCCCCGGCGGCCAGCTCGCGACCTACTTCGCTGCTTGGCAGGCCGGTGCCGACGCCGTCGATGGCGCGTCGGCGCCCATGGCGGGCACCACTTCTCAGCCCGCACTCTCGGCCATCGTCGCCGCGACGGCGAATTCGCCCTACGACACCGGTCTGAACCTGCAGAACGTGTGCGACCTGGAGCCGTACTGGGAGGCGCTGCGCAAGGTGTACGCGCCCTTCGAGTCCGGGCTGCCGGGCCCGACCGGCCGCGTCTACCACCACGAGATCCCCGGCGGTCAGCTGTCGAACCTGCGCCAGCAGGCCATCGCCCTGGGCCTCGGCGACCAGTTCGAGCAGGTCGAGGCGAAATACGCGGCGGCGGACCGGATGCTGGGCCGCCTGGTCAAGGTCACCCCGTCCTCCAAGGTGGTCGGTGACCTGGCGCTGGCGCTGGTCGGCTCCGGCGTCGACGTCGACGACTTCGCCGCCGACCCGGCCCGCTACGACATCCCGGACTCGGTGATCGGCTTCCTGCGCGGCGAACTCGGCACCCCGGCCGGCGGCTGGCCCGAGCCGTTCCGCAGCCGTGCCCTGGAAGGCCGCGGCCCCGCCAAGCCGGAAACCCAGCTCACCGTCGCCGACGAGGCCGGACTGAACGGCACCTCCGCCGAACGCCGCGCCACCCTCAACCGGCTGCTGTTCCCCGGCCCCACCGCCGAATTTCTTGCCCACCGCGAGAAGTTCGGCGACACCACCGGGCTCTCGGCCAACCAGTTCTTCTACGGCCTGCGCCACGACGAGGAACACCACGTCCAGCTGGACAAGGGCGTCACCCTGCTGATCGGCCTCGAAGCCATCTCCGAGCCCGACGAGCGCGGCATGCGCTCGGTCATGTGCATCCTCAACGGGCAGCTGCGCCCCATCCAGGTGCGCGACCGCTCCATCGCCAGCGAGGTCCCGACGGCGGAGAAGGCCGACAAGACCAACGCCGGGCACATCGCGGCCCCGTTCGCCGGTGTGGTCACTCTCGCTGTCTCCGAAGGCGATTCGGTGGCCGCCGGCGACACCATCGGCACCATCGAGGCCATGAAGATGGAAGCCGCCATCACCGCCCCGCGCGGCGGCATCGTCCGCCGCGTCGCCATCGCCAAGGTCCAACAGGTCGAAGGCGGCGACCTGCTCGTCGACGTGAACCTCAACGAGGCCGCCGCCGAATGACCCGCATCGTGGCAGGTACCGCCGGGGGCCGACGCCTACGCGTCCCCCCGGCGGGCACCCGCCCCACCTCCGACCGCGTGCGCGAGGCGCTGTTCAGCCTCCTGCACGCCCGCATGGATTTCGACGGCCTGCACGTCCTCGACCTCTACGCGGGTTCGGGGGCCCTGGCCCTGGAGGCGCTGTCCCGCGGCGCCTCCCACGCCCTGCTGATCGAAGCCGACCGCAAAGCCGCCGCCATCATCCGCGGCAATATCGGCGACCTCGGCCTCCCGGGCGCGGAACTCCGCCAGAACACCGTCACCAGCGTCCTGTCCGGCGCCGCCCCCGAACGCTACGACCTGGTCTTCTCCGACCCGCCCTACGACCTCGACGTCGCCGAAGTCCAGTCCGACCTGCGCGCCCTCGCCGACCACGGCTGGCTGCACGACGAGGCGTTGATCGTCGTCGAACGCTCCATCCGCTCACCCGAAGTGACCTGGCCCGACGGCTTCTCCCCACTCGAGTCCCGCACCTACGGCGAGACCCGGATCGACCTCGCCGAATTCGAGGGCCGATAGCCGACGGATTTCGCGGCTCCCGACAGTCTTCATTCCTGACAGGTTCAGACCGAAGTTGGGAGTGCGTGATGTCGGAGTCGAATCGGACCGCGGTGGTCACCGGAGCGAGCCGCGGGTTCGGGCGGGCCATCGCCGCGGCGCTCGTCGCCTCGGGCGACCGGGTCGTCGGAGTGGCACGGGACGAACAGGCGCTGCGGGAGCTGCGGGCAGAACTCGGGGAACGGTTCGTGCCGCTCGCCGCGGACGCCACCGAGGACACGGTGGCCGAACAGGTGATTCGCGACTACCGGCCGGACCTGCTGGTCCTCAACGCCGGGGCGCGACCGCCGATGGCCCCAGTGCACGAACAGAGCTGGGAGACGTTCGGGCGCAACTGGGAGACCGACACCAAACAGGCGTTCGTGTGGATCGGGGCCGCGCTGCGGGCGCCCATGCCGCCGGGCAGCGCGGTGATCGCCATGTCCAGCGGGGCCGCGCTCAACGGGTCGCCGCTCAGCGGGGGATACGCGGGCGCCAAGGCGACCATCCGGTTCCTGCGCACCTACGCGGCCGACGAATCACAGCGAGCCGGCCTCGGCATCCGGTTCGTGGCGTTGCTGCCCCGACTGACACCGGCCACCGGGCTCGGCGCGGACGCGGTCGCCGGCTACGCCGCCCGGGAAGGAATCGATGTCGACGCCTACGTCGCGGGCATGGGACCGGTGCTCACACCCGACCAGGTCGGCAAGGCCGTCGTCGAACTTGCCGGAGATCCGGACAGCGCGGCGGAATACTTGGTGAGCGGCGCCGGGCTACGGCAGATCGGCTGAGGTGACGCAACCATGACAACCGGCGCACCCGCGGGAGTATCGGCCATGCCCTCCGACACCGAACAGCCGCACGACACCGAACGGGCACACGACATCGAGGGGCCGCCCGGCACTCAGCGGCCTCCCGAGACCAAGCTGCCTGCTGAGACCAAGGTGCCCGCCGAGGCCGAGCTGCCCTCTGGGGCCGAGCTGGCCGCTGAGACCGGGTGGTCCGCTGTCGGCGAGCGTCATTCGCAGCGCGAATTCGCCGGTCTCACTGAGCGATTCCGTCCGGAGTTGCTCGCGCACTGCTATCGGATGCTGGGGTCCATCCACGATGCCGAGGATCTGGTGCAGGAGACCTATCTGCGGGCGTGGCGGGGATTCGGCGGGTTCGAGGGGCGTTCGTCGCTGCGGAACTGGCTGTACAAGATCGCCACCATGGCGTGTTTGACCGCGTTGGAGGGCCGGGCCCGCAGGCCGTTGCCGTCCGGGCTGGGCGCGCCCGAGGACGATCACCGGGTGGCCGTCGCCGCCCGCGAACCCACGGTGCCCTGGCTGCAACCCGCACCCGACGCCCGGTTCGGCTTCGACGACCCGGCCGCCATCGTGGCGGGCCGCACCGGCGTCCGGCTGGCTTTCCTTGCGGCACTGCAACTTCTGCCGCCCGCCAGCGCGCCGTACTCACCCTGCGCGACGTGCTCGCGTTCCGCTCCACCGAGGTCGCCGCCATCCTCGACACCACCCCGACCGCCGTGGACAGCGCCCTGCGCCGGGCGAGATCCCGGCTGGCCCAGGCCGGCCCGGTGGAGACCGATCTGGCCGAGCCGGACGAGCTGGTGCAGCGCCGCCTGCTCGACGACTACGTCACCGCCTTCACCAGCGCCGACCACGCCGCCCTGGTCGCACTGCTGCGGGCCGACGTCGAAATGGAAATGCCGCCCACCCCAACCTGGTTCACCGGTCGCGACGCGGTGCTGGGCTTCCTTACCGCCCGCATCCTGAATCCGGGCCAGTGGCGGATGACCCCGGTCCGGGCGAACGGCCAGCCCGCCTTCGTCGTCTACAAGCGCGCGGCCGAACACCGCTACGAGGCGTACGGCATCCACGTCCTGACGCTGATCGGCTCGAAGGTCGCCCGCATCACCGCCTTCAACGACCCATCCCTGGTCCCGGCCTTCGGCTTCGCGGTCGCGGTGGAAACCTGAACCGGGACGGCAGGTACCGAACGCGAACTGCCCGCCGGTCGAACCGGCGGGCAGCTTGCGCACTATGCGGAGGTCAGTTCTCGAACAGGTCCCGCAGCGATTCGGGGGCCTTGTGCTCGCAGGTGTTGGCCAGGCAGCCCAGGTCCCACAGCTGCTCGATGGCCGACAGCACCGAGTAGTGGTCGGTGACGTCGGTGGAAACCTTGTGGTGCGCCTCGGGCTTGCCCTTCTCGCCCTTCTCCTTGTGCACCTTGTCGGAGTTGATCACCAGCAGCGGGGCGTCGCCGCCGCCGAGCACGGTGCCGTTGGCGCCGACCGGGCTACCCGGGCCGCCGCTGAAGCCGGAGTAGTCGTTCTCGTCCCACGCGATCACGATGCTGGACCGAGAATTCTTCCAGGTGTCCGAGTTCATGATCTTGGTGACGGTGTCCTTCAGGTAGTCGTCACCCGTGTGGATCGGACCGTGCGCCACACCGGAGGCCGGTTCCTCGCAGTTCGGCTTGTTGATCAGGGTGGCGGCGGCGTGCGAGATGCCGTGCATGTCCGAGCACTGGTCCGGGCTGATCCAGGTGAAGTTCGGCACGTTGCCGCTCTTCAGGTCGGCGTCGAAGTTGTTCTCGAACGGCACCACCTTCTGCAGGCGGGCGTTGCCGGGGGAGTTGACGTCGGAGAAGTACATGAACGGGTTGTGCTTCTGCGCGTACAGCTTGACCATGGTGCCGTTGACGTCACCGGGCGCGAACTCGCCCTGGAATCCGGCCGAGGGCATGCCGCCCATGTAGGCCTTCCAGGACTTGCCCTTGCCCTCGAGCTGGTCGACCAGGTTCTTGCCGCCGAACAGGTGCGGCTTGGCGCTCGCGCTGGCGAACTGCTCCGGGGTCAGCGCGGCGGTGGAGGTGCCGTCGCCGGAACCGGGGACGAATTCCTCAGGGGCGCACTTGGAGTCGGCGCCGGCTTTGCAGTCGTCCCAGATGCCCTGGAAGTCGCCCGAGAACATCGACAGGTAGTTGGGCAGGCTCGGGTGGGTCACGCCGTGGAACCCGGTCGACACGCCGTAGTCGTTGGCCAGCTGGTTGATGAACGGCGCATCGGCGGTGTTGCCGAGGATGTCGTCGTCGCCCTGGTTCTCCATCATGATGTAGAAAACGTGCTCCGGAGCCGCACCCTGGCCATGGCCCGGATCGGCATGCGCGGTCGCGCCTACCAGGCCGCTGAACGCACTAACGGTCGCAGCCACGGTGACTGCGATCTTCCGACCCAACGATGCGCTTGACATATCACTGCTTTCTGTAACGAGCGAGATTGCCGATGCAGCTTCGCAATTGAGTTCGCAAACGATCAATGGGAGCAAACCGAACAGTTCACTAACGGCGAGCAAGCAGTTGCTGGGTTGCAAAACCATAGCTGACCAGGCATGCCCGATTTGTGAGGTTTGGGGCGCGGGCGGATCGTACCCCGGGATGCGGTAGCGTGCGGCCATGGCTGGAGCACTGTGCCCGGGGTCGTTCGACCCGGTGACCAACGGACATCTCGATGTGATCGCCCGCGCTGCCGAGCAATTCGACGAAGTGGTCGTGACCGTCGTGGTGAACCCCAACAAGCAGGGGATGTTCACCGTCGAGGAGCGCATGGACCTGATTCGCGAGGTCACCGCGCACCTGCCCAACGTCCGCGTCGAATCCTGGCGCGGACTGCTGGTGGACTTCGCCAAGCAGCAGGGCATCACGGCCATCGTGAAGGGCCTGCGCGACGCCACCGACCTCGGCTACGAGATGCAGATGGCGCAGATGAACCGCAAGCTCACCGGTGTCGACACCTACTTCATCGCCACCAACCCCGCCTACAGCTTCGTCTCCAGCTCCCTGGTCAAGGAGGTGGCGGCCTACGGCGGCGACATCGCCGACCTGCTGCCCCCGGTCGTCAACAAGCGCCTGCTGGCCCGCATCGCCGAACGCCAGGCCAAGGCCTGACCGACTCCGCCACCCGCTGAGCCGCAACCCCATACGGCTCAGCGGACGGCCGAATTCCGGCTCGGCGAATTTCCGAGCCACGCCGCCGTCTCATAGCGTGTGGATCAGAGCCGGACGGGTCGGCAAGGCGGGCGCGGGTTCGATGTGGCCGTCCGGCCGCGGGCGCGAGCGTGATAACGCGGCGCGCAGGCGGCGGGCGGCTCGATCTCGGATCAGGTCGTCCCAGGTCCAGCGCACCACCTCGAAACCCAAGGCGCGCAGGTAGGTTTCGCGGGTGCGCTCGCGCCCGACGGTGGTGGCGAAGTCCTGCCCCGGGCCGAGTAGGCGGCCGTATTCGGTGGGGCCGTCGAACTCGCACAGCACGCCCGCGGACTCGTAGTAGAAGTCGACCCGGGCCACGAAGCGGCCGTCCGAGGTCAGGACATTGCCCTGGGAGCTGGGCAGCGGTAGCGCGTGCTGGTGAATCATGGTGCGGCTGAGCGACTCCCCGATGCTCTGGCTGCGCCCGTCGAGCATCGCGATCACCTGTTTCGCCTGCCCGATCCCGTATCGCCCCTTGGCTCGCGCCAGCTCCTCGCCGAGTTCGGCCGCGCCCAGGCCGAACATGCCCGCCAACGCGTCACCCGCCGCCACCGCCGCCTCGAACGGCAGGGTCAACGCCAGATCCACCACCGTCCGCGCCGGCGTGGTGACCGCGAACCCGTCGATCTCCACCGCGGAATCCACCGGCGAGCCATGCACTTTCGCGAACGGCCTGGTCCGTCCACCGCCGCGGCGATTGCGCGTGACACACACCCGATCCAGCGGCGTCCGCCACAGCGTGGTCCCGTACAGCACGGCCGCCGACTGATGACTCACGACGGTGCCCGGCGCCATCTCCGGCAGCAGGGCGCGGATCAGCCTCCGATGCTGTTCACGCCGGTCCAGCGAGGTTCTGAGCGCCGGGTCATGTGCCTGCTGCCGGGGGTTGCGCATCTGTGAAGGGGCGCGCCGATGCCCGGGGTCCGATGGCGGCCTCGGGTTGCGCTGCGCGCCCCGTCCCTCGAGCAGCGCTCGCCGGGATCCCCTTGCCCTGCACTGGTGTCCGCCGGCCGGTGCCGTCACTGTGGCCGGGTCGGCTGTGCTGGTCATTCGCCCTCCCGGCGGGGTGGCTGCGGCCGGCGGGGGCGCACGCACGACCCGCAACTTCGGCTCGGCGGTCGCTGGGGCCGCGGCCCGCTCGTATCCCGCCGTCCCCCAAGGCATCCGCGCCAACGGTCCATGTCCGAACCCCTTTCGTCGTCGATGCTTGTTTGGACGCCGACAGGCCGAAAGGGGTTCCCGTGTATGCGGAGAAGATCAGGGGAGGGGGCTCAGAAGACCCAGAGTCGCAGGGTGAGGAAGCGGATGGTGCCGACGACGGCGGTAATGGCCAGTACGGCAACGGCTTCGGTGATGTCGCCCATGCCGGGTGCGGTGACCTCGAGGATCGCCAGCGCGCCCGAGGTGATGGCGAGCCCGGCCAGCGCGAGTGCGCCGCCCTCCAGTTGCGCCGTGTGCCAGCGCACCCGGTCGGCCGCCTGGAAGGTGAGCCGGCGGTGCATCTCGTTGGCGAGCGCGGTGCTCACGACGGATCCGGCCAGATTGGCCACCTGCGGGCCGCCGCCGTAGAGCGCGAGGAACAGCAGGATGTATCCGACATTGCTGAGGCCGCCGACGAGGGCGAAACGAATCAATTGGGCGAAGGCCGCGTCACCGCGTAGCCACGCGCCGAGGCGGGCGGACCAGCGGACGCCGGTCGCGCGTAGCGCTCCGGTGCCCTGGGCGATCGCCTCCGAGCCGTAGGCAATGGCCTCCGAGCTCAACGTATAGGTGTGCACCAGACCTGGAACGGGCATCGTCGCCCGCTGAATCTCGTGGACAGCCATCGTCTACCCCATCCGAAACACACCGCTGCTTGTCTTGCTCTTCCAAGGTAACACCAAGTGGAGCAGTTTCCTCCACTTGTTTTTGTGGTCTGTGAAACAGTTCGGAAAACCGGCGACACGCCGTGTCGGACCTTGTTGACAGCGCGGAGATTGGCAGACTGGCTGAAGCGGAGAGTCTCGCCGTGAGTCCTGGAAGAAGAGTGGAGTAGCACATGTACCGGGTATTCGAAGCGCTCGACGAGCTGGTGGCCATCATCGAAGAGGCCCGCGGCATCCCGCCGACCCGAAACTGCATCGTGCCGCGCGGCGAGGTCCTCGAACTACTCGACGACGTCCGCGAGGCGCTGCCCGGCGAGCTCGACGACGCCCAGGACGTGCTCGATCACCGCGACAAGATCGTCACCGACGCCCGCACCGGCGCCGAGACCACCGTCAAGACCGCGAACGACCAGGCGCACCACACCGTCACCTCGGCCCGCGACGAAGCCGACCGCATCCTCGCCGACGCCAAGGCGCACGCCGACCGCATGGTCGCCGAGGCCCGTGCCCACGCCGAACACCTGGTCGGCTCGGCCGAGGAGGAGGCAGAGCGCACGGTGGCCGACGGTAAGAAGGAGTACGACGCCCTCACCGGTCGCGCCCGCGCCGAGGCCGACCGGCTCGCCGCCGCGGGCCAGGCCTCCTACGACCGCTCGGTCGCCGAGGGCAAGGCCGAGCAGGACCGCCTGGTCTCGCAGACCGAGGTGGTGCGTGCCGCGCACGCCGAATCCGCCCGGCTCATCGACACCGCCCAGGCCGATTCCGACCGCCTGCGCTCGGAATGCGACGACTACGTCGACGGCAAGCTCGCCGACTTCGAGGAGACCCTGCACAACACCCTGCGCATCATCGGCCGCGGCCGCCACCAGGTCCGCTCGGGCTCGTCGGTGCCGGACTACGCCTCGGAGTTCCGCGCGGAGTCCCCGGGCTTCCGCCGCTGAGTCCGGGCGTCCGCCGCCCACATCCGATCGGATTGCCCCGCTTTCGCCCCAATTGGGTCGCGAGCGGGGCTTTCGGTATTGTGGGGTGGTTGCCCATTCCCCACCCAGCGTGAAGGTGAGTTCAGAGATGTCGGCCGATTCCGGTAATGGTTCGCGTCATCGTCACAAGTTGACGGACGCGGGCTTCGTGCTGGACGTCCGCAGTCTCGGACGTGCCCCGGGCTCCATCAAGGAGTTCCATCGCATCGTGACGCCGGCGGAGAAGATCGGCCTCGATCTGATCGCCATTCCGGCCGGTGCGGAGGTCGAGCTGGATCTCACGCTGCAGTCGGTGTCCGAGGGTGTCCTCGTCACCGGCACGGTCAGCGCTCCCGTCGAGGGCGAATGCTCGCGGTGCCTCGAATCGTTCACCGACGACATCGAATTGCACCTCACCGAGCTGTTCGCCTACCCGAACAGTGCCACCGATCAGACCACCGAGGATGACGAGATCCCGCGTCTGGTGGACGATTTCATCGACCTCGAGCCGGTGATCGTCGATTCGGTCGGCATGGAGCTGCCGTTGCAGCCGCTGTGCGAGCCGGATTGCGCGGGATTGTGCCCGGAATGCGGCGTCAAGATGGCGATTGCGGGTTCCGGCCACGGTCATGAGATACTTGACCCTCGCTGGGCCGGACTCGCCAAGTTCAATGCTGAGTCCCCCGATTCGGCGGCGTTCGACGACGCCGTGTCGGACCCATCAACCGATTCCACCCTTGCGGGACACAACGGTGCCGCAAGTAAGACAGAGGAGAGCTAGTCGTGGCCGTTCCGAAGCGCCGGATGTCCCGTGCCAACACCCACGCGCGTCGCAGCCAGTGGAAGGCCACCGCGCCGACCCTGATCACCTGCCCGAACCGTGCCTGCGGTCAGCAGACCCTGCCGCACATCGCGTGCCCGAGCTGCGGCACCTACAAGGGCCGTCAGGTCACCTCCGCGATCTGATTCGGTTTCTGCCGACCGTGACCGCCAGCAAGGACGCTGCGGATATTCCCGCCGTAGGTGACGCCGCCGACCATGCCCAGCTACTCGAGGCACTCGGCGTAGACGTGCAGCCGGAGCTGTTGCGCCTCGCGCTCACGCACCGGTCGTACGCCTACGAGAACGGTGGGTTGCCGACCAACGAACGCCTGGAGTTTCTGGGCGATTCGGTGCTCGGCCTGAGCATTACCGAGCGCCTGTACCTGGAGCACCCGGACAAGTCCGAGGGCGAGCTGGCCAAACTGCGTGCGAGCGTTGTCAATATGCACGCGCTGGCCGAGGTGGCCCGCGGACTCGGTCCCGGTGGTCTCGGCTGCCACCTGCTGCTCGGCAAGGGCGAGGAGCTCACCGGCGGCCGGGACAAGCCCAGCATCCTCGCCGATGGCATGGAGTCGCTGTTGGGTGCGGTGCACCTGCAGCACGGCATCGATGTCGCGCGGGAAGTGGTGTTGCGCCTGTTCGCCGCTCTGCTCGAGCGCGGTCCCCGGATGGGGGCCGGGCTCGACTGGAAGACGAGCCTGCAGGAGCTGACCGCCGAGCGCGGTATCGGCGTGCCCAGTTACGAGATCACCTCCACCGGACCCGACCACGACAAGGAGTTCACCGCTACCGCGGTGATCGGTGGGAAGGGTTACGGCCAGGGGGTGGGCCGCTCCAAGAAGGAAGCGGAACAGAAGGCCGCGGGCGCGGCCTACAAGGCGTTGAACGCCGAGAACGCGCCCGAGGGTTCGGTCGACGGCTCGCAGAGCTAATGCCCGAACTTCCCGAGGTCGAAGTCGTCCGGCGCGGGCTCACCGAGCATGTGGTGGGCCGCGTCTTGGACAGCGTGACCGTCAAGCACCCGCGTTCGGTGCGGCGGCACGCGTTCGGCGCCGACGATCTCGTCGCCCGGCTGACCGGTCTGCGCGTGCAGAGCGCGCAGCGGCGGGGCAAATTCCTCTGGCTCACCTTCGATGAGCCCGATACCTCTCTGGTCGTGCATCTCGGCATGTCCGGGCAGATGCTGGTGCAGCCCGCCGCCACCCCGCTGGAGAAGCACGCGCACATCATCGCCACCCTCGACGACGGCAACGAACTGCGTTTCGTCGATCAGCGCACCTTCGGCGGCTGGCAGCTCTCGGACCTGGTCGAGGTGGACGGCACCTGGGTGCCGGAATCCGCCGCCCACATCGCCCGCGACCCCCTGGACCCGCGCTTCGACGCCGAGTCCGTGGTGAAGACCTTGCGCGCCAAGCAATCCGAGATCAAACGCCTGCTCCTGGACCAGACCGTGGTTTCGGGCGTCGGCAACATCTACGCCGACGAAGCCCTGTGGCGAGCCAAGATCCACGGCGAGCGCCCCGCCGCCAAACTCACCAAGCCCGCCCTGCACACCCTCCTTGCCGAAACCCGGGTCGTCATGGACGAGGCCCTGCGCGCCGGCGGCACCTCCTTCGACGCGTTGTACGTGAACGTCAACGGTCAGTCCGGCTACTTCGAGCGCTCCCTCAACGCCTACGGCCGCGAGCACGAGCCCTGCCGTCGCTGCGGCGCGATCATGCGTCGGGAGAAGTTCATGAACCGTTCGTCCTTCTCCTGCCCCCGCTGTCAGCCCCGCCCGCACGGCTGAGACCAGCAGGTTTTCTTCGGGGTCGGGTTATCCGATCTTGTCGGACCCGGACATTCCCTCAGGTTCAGGCGCTACCTTTTTCAGTAGCGGCACGTGTGGTGCCGGCTGGAGGAAAAAGATAGATGCGCAAACTGACTTACTTTGTCGCGGCCACCATCGACGGATTCATCGCTACCGATGATGGTTCGGTCGACTTCTTTCCGGTCGGGGGTGATCACGGGCCGGCGATCATCGCGCAGTATCCCGAGACGCTGCCGACCAAGGTTCGTCAGGTGCTCGGCGTCGACAAACCCTGTCAGAACTTCGACACCGTGATCATGGGGCGCAAGACCCACGACTTCGGGGTTCGGACCGGGACCTCCAGTCCGTACGCGCACCTGCGGCAGTTCGTGGTGTCCACGACGCTGCCGGAGCAGCCGGACCCCGATGTGGAGTTGATCGCCGAGGATCCGCTGGCGCGGGTGCGGGAGCTCAAGCGGGAGAAGGGGCTCGGGATCTGGCTGTGCGGGGGCGGCGAGCTGGCCCAGGCGCTGCTGCCGGAGATCGATCAGGTGTTCCTGAAGCTGTATCCGATCGTGCTCGGGCAGGGGCGTCCGCTGTTCGGTGCGGGCGGCGGGCTGCCCGAGCCGGCCAAGTTCCGGGTGCTGACCAGCCGCATCTTCGAGGACGGCGTGGCCTTCATCAAATACAGCCGGGTGCGCTGAGCCCGGTCACGCCAGACCGCGGTCGAGGGCGTAGATGGCGGCCTGGGTTCGGTCCCGGACACCCAGGCGGGTCAGGACGCTCGAGACGTGGTTCTTCACCGTGCCCTCGCTGACATAGAGGGCGCGGGCGATCTCCCGATTGGATGCGCCGGTCGCCAGCAGGCGCAGGATCTCCGATTCCCGCTTGGTGAGCGTGTGCACGGCTGCCGGGGAACTGGTGGGTGCCCGCAGCATGCGGAGCACGCGGGCGGACACGGTCGCCGAGTACTGATCGATGCCGGCGTGCGCCAGCCGGATCGCCGCGGCGAGTTCGGTGGCGGGGAGATCCTTGAGCAGGTAGCCGTGCGCGCCTGCGTGCAGGGCGGCGATGACGTACTCGTCGTCGTCGAAGGTGGTGAGCATCAGGACTTTCGTGTGGTCGCGCAGCGCCGCCGCGGCGGCGAGCCCGTCCATGCCCGGCATGCGGACGTCCATGAGGACCACGTCCGGGGTGAGTTCCAGGGCGAGATCGACTGCCGCCGAACCGTTCTCGGCGGTGCCGAGCACCCGCACCCCGGGCTGGAGTGTGAGCAAGGAGGCGATGCCTTCGCGGATCAGCCGTTGATCGTCGGCGACCAGGACGCTGGTCGTGGCCGTCATCGCGGGACCCGGGGCAGTCGCGCCCGCAGCCGGGTGCCGTGCGGCCCGGTGTCCACGCGAAGCTCGCCGCCGAGCAGGGCCAGCCGTTCGCGCATGCCGCGCAGACCGTGCCCCTCCACCGTGCCGGGTCCGAAACCGCTTCCACCGTCGGAGATTTCGAGGAGGCTGTGCGCGCTGCACTGTTCGACCCGGACCGTCGCGGTCGCCGCCCCGGAGTGCCGGACCGCGTTGGTGAGGCCCTCCTGCGCGGCCAGATACAGGGCGAACGCCGCCGATTCGCCCGGTTCCTCGGCGCCGTCGATCTCAACGTGCACGCCGAACCCGCTGCCGTCCAAGCGGTTCGCCAGCGTCCGCAGCGCGGAGGTCAGAGTGAAGCCGTCGGTCTCGGCGCGCAGGGCCCCGACCGCGGTGCGCACCTCGGCCAGCGCCGTCCGCGCAGAATCGCGGGCATCGGCCAGCGCCCGATCGGCTGTGGCGGCATCGAGCTCCCGAAAGGCGGCCGCCTTCTCCAACTGGATCGCCACTACCGCCAGGTGGTGTCCGGCGGTGTCGTGGATATCGCGCGCCACCCGCGCCCGCTCGGCGGCGGCGGCCAGCGTCGCCGCCTGATCGGCGTACTCCCGCAGCCGCGCATGCGATTCCGACAACT
Organism: Nocardia tengchongensis; assembly: GCF_018362975.1. NCBI lineage: Bacteria > Bacillati > Actinomycetota > Actinomycetes > Mycobacteriales > Nocardiaceae > Nocardia > Nocardia tengchongensis. Next base: position 7,122,967 of record NZ_CP074371.1, on the reverse strand, counting down.
GAGCCAGCAGCACCTCGGCCCGCCGCTGCCCCGCCTCGGCCCGTATCGTCAGCGCTCCCAATGCCAGCGCGAACACCACACCGATCGAGAACATCACGAGCTCGGCCAGTCGCGCACTTCCGGCCCGGCTCGGCCCCTGGAGCATGACGGCGCCGACAACCACCGCCAGAATCAACGCCGCCACCCCGATCGCAGCCCGACGGCCCAGGGCCACAAATGCTTCGAACGGCAGCAGCGCGAACAACACCTTGGCATTGCCCGCCGAATCGGCAGCCGCCGCCACCGCGAACAACACCGCGTGCAGCCCGACCCCCGCAGCCGCCGACCGAACGGCCCACTCCACCTGGGAGGAGCGGAGATCGATGGCGGCGAGCACCAAGAGGGCCGCGGTGAAGGTGGCCAGCCGTGGGGCCGTGGTGGGGGCCGTTGAGGACAGGGCCGCGAACCAGCCGGCGGACAGCACCGAGGTGTAGGTGGAGCAGGTCACCCAGGTGAGTGCGGGCGGGCGGGGCATGGGACCGAGGGTAGGGGTGCGGCCGGGGAGCACGCGAGGGTCGGGCGCGGAAATAGGTCGAAGGTCATGGTTTCGTCACCGCTACCGTGCCGAGCGGCACCGGTCGTGTGCCACTTACCGCGTCGGGAGGTGCTTCGTAGCGTTGCCTCGGTACGAGTTCGGTTGTCCTGGAGGGAATTTCATCATGAATAGTCAATCGTTGTTCCGGCTCGCGGCTGCCGCAGGGATGGTGTGCGGTGCGGCCATCGCGGTCGCCGGGGTGCTGGAGACCGTTGCCGGGCAGAAGTTTCCGGCCACGGAGCTGCTCAACGGCGGATCGGTGCCGTTCGGGATCGCGTTCGCGGTGGGGCTGTATCTGACGGGGTACGAGCGGATGGGGCGGTTCGGCGCGGGGGCTTTCGCGGTACATCTGCTGAGCTTCGGCCTGTTTTCGGGCGTGGCGTTCACCATGAATTTCGTGCTGGTGCACGAGGATCCGGCCGTGGTCAGGCTGCTGCTGGAAGGGCCCGCGCGCTGGGCTTTCCTCGCCACCGCGGCGCTGACCTGGCTCGGGACGTGGTTGTTCGCGGCGGCCTTGTGGCGGGCGCGGACGGTGCCGCCGGTCGCGGTCGGGCTGTATGTGGCGGGTCTGACGGTGTTGTCGCTGACATTCCTGCTGCCCGCGCCGGTGGTGCGGATCGGTCACCTGGCGGCGGGGCTGGGCATGATCTGGCTGGCCGGGTGGCTGCGGGCGACGGCCGGACGCGAGGTCGAGCGGTCGCCGCAGTTCAGCTGAGTGTCACAGGATCGCGACGGCCACCACGAGACCGATGGCGACGTGCGCGGCGGACACGACCACGGATTCGGTGCTGAACTCCGGCTTCTCCAGCAGCGCGCCGATGTCGATGCCCAGCACGAATTCCAGCACGCGCACCGAGATCACCTGGGCCACGATGCCGACCAGGCCGTAGACGGTGGCGGCCAGCAGGCCTTCGGAGAGCTTGCCGGCCTGGGCGTAGATGGCCAGCACCACGATGAACGCCATGCTGACCATGGCCGCGGCGCTGATCACGACGGCGTTGGGCAGTCCGCGGGCCACCATGGCGCGCAGCGGGCCCGGGGTGGTCACGTCCACGGCCTGGAAACCGATCAGCATGAGCACCAGGCCGAGCAGGGCGTAGGCCAGGATGGCGCCTACGCCGCGGCCCAGGGAATGCCAGTACCCGGCTTCGAGGGCGAGAGCGGTGGTCATCGGTGGTCCTCCGGAGGGGGTCGTTATTGCGGGATGCGGTGCGGGACGAAGGTGGAGCTGTCATCGGTGATCAGGCCGACGGTCTCCCGGATGCCCAGTCCCGCTGACGTGTCGCCCACGATCCAAGCACCGAGAACCGGTCGCATACCGTCGAATTCGGGCAGCGGGTCCAGCAATTGGTAGACGTAGCCTTCGGAGCCGTAGACGCCGCCGGTCGCGGTTTCCAGGCCCGCGCCCACGATGGTCATGTTCGCGCCCTCGCGGCCCAGTTTCGGTTTGCGGATGTATTCGGTGAGCTCGTGCGGGTTGTCGAGGTAGGTGGGCAGCAGGTTGGGGTGGCCGGGGTACATCTCCCACAGCACCGCCAGGATCGCCTTGTTGGACAGCAGGGTCTTCCAGAGGGGCTCGATCCACATGGTTTCCGGCAGCGACTCCACCACGCGGCGGCCGAAGTCGTCGTCGAGGGCCCATTCCCACGGATAGAGCTTGAAGATGGCCTCGATCGGGGCCTCGGCCAGATCCACGAAACGGTGCAGTTCGGTGTCGAATCCGACCTCTTCGATGGGCAGGGCGATGGTGTCGAACCCGGCCTCGGCGGAGGTCTCCTGCATGTAGGCGGTGGTGACGTTGTCCTCACCGGAGCCGTCCGACCCCGACCAGGTGAAGTGCAACTGACTGCCCGGCAGTGATTCGCGCAGCTCACCCCAGCGCTCGACCAGCTTCTCGTGCAGCGAGTTCCACTGGTCGTCGTCGGGGTGGGTGTCGGTCAGCCAGTGCCACTGCACGATCGCCGCCTCCAGCAGGGAGGTGGGCGTATCGGCGTTGTACTCCAGCAGTTTCGCGGGGCCGCGGCCGTCGTAGCGCAGGTCGAAGCGGCCGTAGACGTGCGGGTCGGAGCGATGCCAGGACTTGGTGATGGGTTCCCAGCTCCATTGCGGCAGACCGAAATCGGCGAACCGTTCGGTCAGCACCACCTGTTCCACGGCGTGCAGGCACATCGAGTGCAGTACCTCGACCTGCGCCTCCATGGCGAGGATCTCGTCCATGTCGAACTCGTAGTGCACCGATTCGTCCCAGTAGGGCCGCGGCTGCCCGTTCGGGTACTGCCCGGGGGAGCCGTAGACCAGGCCCTGACTTTCGATGATCCGCTGCCAGCCCGGCCGCGGAGTGCTGCGTACCCGCCGCACTAGGAACCTCCACCGATCTTCGCTCCGAGCCCGCCGCGCTGAATCGTGCTGCCGCTCTTGGTTTTCACTGTCGCGCCCTTGGGGGCCACCGTGGTGCCCCCGGACGGCGCGTGCCCGATGGTGCCGGTGCCGCCGTAGTAGTAGCGGTAGGAGTGGCCCGCCAGGAGGAAGAAGCCGGGGCTGACTCCGCTGGTGGTGCCGCGCGACTGGGCGTCCGAACAGTAGTTGTCCGGGACCACGATCTCCTGGTTGTCCTTGTCGGCGGTAATGGTCTGCCCCGGACCGATGGGCACGACCTCGCCTTTCTTCGCGACCACCGTGCAGGACGCGGTGACCTCGGGCCCGTTCCACGCCGACGCCACCAGGTATCCGCCGCCGACCAGCGCCGCGATGCCCACCACGGCGGCCCCGCCGATGAGGACCCGCTTCTTCTTGCGCTGCTTGGCTTCCGCCGCGTCGGCTTCGGCGCTGCGCCTGTTCCTCGGCCCGCTTGCGCGCCTTCTCCCGCGCTCGCGCCTCGGCCACCGTCGGCGGCCGCGGCTGGGTGATCCCCGGTTCCTGCGTGATCATGCTCCCGCGCCGCGGCGGCTCCGGGACGGCGGGCACGGGTGGCGCGTCCGGTTCCAGCGACGGCATCGGCAGCGTGAACGGCGGTTCGGCACCGGGCGCGAACGGCCCGCCCGGTGTGGCACCGGGGCTCCCGAAAGCCCCTGCGCCGCCGTGAAATTCACCGGCGATCGGATGCGGCGGGTGCGGTTCGGTCGTGCCCGCCTGGTGCGTGGATGCCCCCGGCAGCGGCAGCGTCGGCTGGTTCCCGCCCGGCGCCCCCTCGGCCGGAAAACGGAGCGGTGGGCGCGGGCCCTGAAGCCCCGGAGGCGGACTCACCAGGCACGTCGGGCGTGCCTTCGGTGCTCGACTCGTCCGCGTCGCCGTGGGATCCACCGGGTAGGGGGACGGTGGGGCCGGACCCGATCGGGGCCTGGACGGTGGGTGCGGTGCGGTCGCTGTGCGGCGGCGCCGACGCGCTGCCGGACGTCGGTTCCGCGTCGCCCCCGTGCTCGGGATCGGTTGGGGGACTGGGCGGTTCGGTGGAGCGCGCGGGGTCGGGGGTGGGGCGTTCCGGGTGCTCCGGACCGCCGGTACGGTCAGTGGCCATTCGTCGACTCCGTGGGCTCGCCGCGCGTTAGCGTTCTTCGAATCCTGTCATTCCGCCCGCGGCGGGACCCCAGTCTTCCACCACCAGGTTTACCCGACCCGGTGTTCTACCGGAACGTAGCAGGTCGAGCAGCGATTCGCAGGCATCGCGGGGTCCTTCGGCGATGACGTGTACCCGGCCGTCGCGGTGATTGCGCGCGTAACCGGTCAGGCCCAGTTCCAGGGCGCGGGCGCGAGTCCACCAGCGGAAGCCGACGCCCTGGACCATGCCGTGCACCCAGGCGCTGAGCCGGACCGGGTCAGCGCTCATTCGTCGACGCGGAAGGTGAGGTTGACCGTGGTGCCCGCCTTGAGGGTGCGCCCGACGGTGCAGACCTTGTCGATGGCGCGCTGCGCGGCGACCAGCAGGCGCTGGCGCGACTCGGCGTCGAGTTCGCTGAGGTCCAGTTCGACTTCCTCGGTGAGCTCGGGGTAGAGCTCGTTCTCGCGGTCGGCGTCGCCGGAGACGTGGACGGTGGCGTCGAAGTTGTCGCCCAGGCGGCGCGAGAGGGTGAAGTCGGAGCTCAGGCCGGTGCAGCCGGCGAGCGCGATCTTCAGCAGCTCACCCGGGGTGAACGCGCCGGGCACGCCCGCCGACGCGATGAGCACCTCGCCACCCCGGTTGTTGCGGCCGGTGTAGGCGCGGGTGCCGGTGCGTTCGGCCCACAACTTGACCGGCTCGGCAGCCGGGTCGGTGGCGGTGGTCTGCGGTGCGGCGGTCTGTTCGGACATAGGACGATCCTCCCATTTGTTGACTCGGGACAACCATCTGGTCGCCGCTCGTTCGGAACACCGGGGTGGTCAGCGGAATTCCGTCACCAGCTCCGGTGTGACGTCGGTCAGACTGCCGGCGACGTAGGCGGCCGCCGCGAGGGCGTCCGCGGCGGGCGGATATTTGGGGTGCGGGACCGCGATGACCGTCATGCCCGCGGCGTGGGCGGCGCGCAGCCCGTTGCTGGAGTCCTCGATCGCCACGCACCGGCCCGGTTCGATGCCCAGCCGGGCGGCCGCCTCGAGGTAGCCGTCGGGTGCGGGCTTGCCGCGCTCGACCTCCTCGGTGGAGACGGTGGCGGCGAACAGGTCGGTGACGCCCATGTGGTTGAGCACCACGTCGATGAGCCGGCGCGGGGAGGAGCTGGCCAGCCCGAGGGTGTAGTCCGCGGCCAGGCGTTTCACGGTGGCGACCGCGTCGGGCATCAGCGGCAGGTGTGCGGCGTAGCGGGCGGCCATCCGCGAGATCACGTCCTCGGCCACCTCGTCGGGAGTGCAGCGGCCGTCGAGCAGGTCCGCGCTGGTGTACCGAGACCATTCGGCGGTGCTCATACCCATGAACCGGTCCTGGGTGTCGGGCAGCCAGCGCCCGGCCAGCTCGTCGATGTACTCGCGCCGCACCTCCTCCCAGATGGGTTCGGTGTCGATGAGCACACCGTCCATGTCGAACACGATCGCGGCAACAGACATGGCCACCATGGTGGTTCATCGCCGCCGTCACCGCTGACAGGGGGTGCTGGGTGACACCGTGTCCACTGACTGGGATCGCGGCGCCGAACCGCGCCGCCGGGTTCGGCGCGGGGTTAGCGTCCGAACGAAAGACGCATACCCGCAAGTGAATACCGAGGTGGACCGTGGGCACGGTCAGTGACATCTACGATCCCGAGCTGTACGTGGCCGGGCCGATCCACGAGATCTTCGCCGGACTGCGGCGCACGGATCCGGTGCATTGGCAGGAGATGCCGGGCGAACCCGGATACTGGGCGATCCTCAAACACGCGGATGTGTCGCACGTGGCGCGTAATCCGGAACTGTTCTCCGCCGAGGTGGAGGGCGTGATCCTGGAGAACCAGCCGCCCGAACGGCTCGAGCAGACCCGCAACATGCTGCTGATGATGGATCCGCCGCGGCACACCGAGTACCGCAAGCCGCTGGCCGAGCATTTCAAGGCACGGGTGGTCGGCGACATGGAGGACCGGGTCCGGGAATTGACCCGCGACCTGCTCGACAGTGTCGACGGCGACGTGGAATTCGTGCACGACGTGGCGGGCGTGCTGCCGAGTCAGGTGGTGGGCGGCCTGTTCGGGATTCCCGCGCAGGACTGGCCGAGTCTGCGGCGCTGGGCCGAACAGTCGGTCAGCCAGCAGGATCCGGACCTGGTAGGCGATTTCGACGTGACCGCCGAGCTCACCAATATGGCCATCTACGCCATCCAGTTCTCCATGGCCCGGCGCGAGCAGGAGCCGCAGGCCGATCTCACCTCGCTCATCCTGGCCGGCTCGTTCGGTGGAAAGGCCATGTCGGATCTGGAGTTCGGCAGCTTCTTCACCCAGTTGGTGACCGCGGGCAACGACACCACCAAGACCATGCTGTCCTCGGGTCTGCAATTGCTGCTGGCGCATCCCGAACAGCTGGCCGCGCTGCGCGAGAACCCGGCGCTGATTCCCGGTGCGGTGGAGGAGATCCTGCGCTATGCCAACCCGCTGCACTACTTCCGCCGCACCGCGACCGCCGACACCGAGATCCGCGGCGTCCCGATCAAGGCGGGCGACAAGGTGGCGATGTGGTACACCTCGGCCAATCGTGACGAGGACGTCTTCGCCGACGCCGAGAGCTTCGACATCCGCCGAAATCCCAACCCGCACTTGTCCTTCGGCCTGGCCCAGCACTTCTGCCTGGGCGTGCATTTGGCGCGACTGGAGGGCCGGGTGTTCTTCGAGGAGCTGCTGACCCGCTTCCCGAAGCTGGAGCAGACCGGCGACGCCCGGCGCATCCGCTCGAACCTGAACAACGGCCTCAAGTCGCTGCCGGTCCGGATGACCAGGTGAGCGCGACGCCGCCACTGCGCTGAACCCGCGCGGATCGGGCGCGAACTAGCGGCCAGTGTTCGCGTGCCCATCACCGGGCCGACGCCCGGCCGTCACCCACGCCCGCAACCCTTTCCGGGTCTCGGCCCGCCTGTTCGGGTGGCCGCAGGTGCGGAATGGAGTTTCAGGGTGAGCAGTATGGGTTACCGGCTGGCGGCGGCCGGCGCGTGTGCGGTGATGGGGCTGGCGGTCGCCGGTTGCGGGTCCGGCGGCGACGCGGCGCAGCACGATCAGCATGTGCTGTTGCTGTCGATCGACGGCATGCACGAGTCCGATCTGGCCGATTATGTGGCCGCACACCAGGATTCGACGCTGGCGAAGCTGGCCGCGCGTGGCGCGCACTACACCAACGCGCAGGCTCCCGCGCCCGCCGACTCCTTCCCCGGCATGGTGGCCCTGCTCACCGGCGGCAGCCCCAAGACCACCGGCGTGTATTACGACGACACCTGGGCCCGCGACCTGCTGCCTGCCGGGACCAAGGACTGCGCGACCGCCAAGAAGGGCGCGCAGGTCGCGCTGACCGAGGAGATCGACAAGGACACCGATCAGCTCGACGGCGGCCAGGGCCTGTCCGGCCTGCCGAACGGTATCGCCGCCATGACCGGCGACCCGAGCGCGGTGCTCGATCCGGCCAAGCTGCCGGTGGATCCGGCCACCTGCAAGCCGATTTCGCCGTCGGACTATCTGAAGGTGAACACCGTCTTCTCGGTGGTGCACGAGGCCGGTCAGCGCACCGCCTGGTCGGACAAGCACCCGGCGTATCAGATCGTCAACGGCAAGGGCGGTCGTTCGGTGGACGACCTGTTCACCCCCGAGATCGACAGCAAGTCGCCCAAGGGCCCGGCCTGGAGCAAGGACGTCGACGCGGTCAAGCAGTACGACACCTACAAGGCGGACGCCATCGTCAACGAGATCGGCGGCAAGGACCACTCCGGCACGCAGTCGCCCGGGGTGCCCGCGGTGTTCGGCATGAACTTCCAGGCGGTCTCGGTCACACAGAAGCTGCCCGTGTCGAAGGGGTACGGCGCGGACGGCAAACCCGGTGCACCGCTGGCGGCTTCGCTGGACTTCGTGGATCAGCAGATCGGCCGCTTCGTCGCGGCCCTGGACAAGGCGGGTCTGGGCGACAAGACCACGATCGTGGTGACCGCCAAGCACGGGCAGTCGCCCATCGAGCCGGACGCGCTGACCCGCGTGGACGACAAGCCGATCGTCGACGCCGTCAACAAGGAATGGGCGGCCACTCACCCGCAGACCCCGAAGCTGATCGAGCACTCCATCGACGATGCCGCGCTGGTCTGGTGGCTGGCCGACGCTCGCCCGAGGCCACCGCCTTCGCGAAGCGGAAGGTGCTCGAGACCAACGGCACCGGCACCGATATCAACGGCAACCCGAAGCCGTTCACGGCGTCGGGCGTGGACCCGAGTCAGGTCTTCGCCGGGGCCGAGGCCGCCAAGTTCTTCGGCGCGGCCGCCGATGACACTCGGGTGCCGGACCTGTTCGCGGGCACCGTTGGGACGGTCTACACCGCGGGCAAGTCCAAGATCGCCGAGCACGGTGGCAACAGCCCCGACGACCGGCATGTCGCGCTGCTGGTCGTGGGCTCGGGTATCGCCAAGCACGATGTCGCCGAACAGGTTTCGCTGACCCAGGTGGCGCCCACCATTCTCGCCCGTCTCGGCCTGGACCCCGGCAAGCTCGACGCCGTGAAATCCGAACACACGGCGTCCCTGCCGAGCTGACGGGTTCCGAACGAGAGCAGGGAGCTCTCCCGCGTGGAATGCTGTCCGATTCCACGCGGTGAGAGCTCCCTGATCTTGTCTGTGGGCCTAGGACTGGAACCGGTAGCCCATGCCCGCCTCGGTGAGCAGGTGTTTGGGCTGGGAGGGGTCGTCCTCGAGCTTGCGGCGCAACTGGGCGAGATAGACGCGCAGGTAATGGGTTTCGGTCGCGTACGACGGGCCCCACACTTCGCGCAGCAGTTCCCGGCGGCCGACCAGTTTGCCCTGGTGACGGACCAGCATCTCCAGCACGCCCCATTCGGTGGGGGTCAGGTGCACGTCGCGCCCGTGCCGGGTGACCTTCTTCGCGGCCAGATCGACGGTGAAGGAGGCGGTTTCGATGACCGGCTCGGCGGTGTCGGCGGTCGTCGCCGAGCGGCGGACCGCGGCGCGCAGGCGGGCCAGCAGTTCGTCCATGCCGAACGGTTTGGTGACGTAGTCGTCCGCGCCCGCGTCGAGCGCCTCCACCTTGTCGGAGGAGTCGGTGCGGGCCGAGAGCACGATGACCGGGACGGTGGACCAGCCGCGCAGCCCGGCCAGCACCTCGATGCCGTCGATATCGGGCAGGCCGAGGTCGAGAATGATGACCTCGGGGTGTTTCTCGGCGGCCGCGCGCAGGGCCGCACCGCCGGTGGACGCGGTCGTCACCTCGTAGCCGCGCACTGACAGATTGATGCGCAGGGCGCGCAGGATCTGTGGTTCGTCGTCGACCACCAGGACTTTGATCGGCGCCGCCGCCGCGTTCGTCACCCGTTCTCCTCTTCAACGTCTGCGGGGTCATCGCCCCCGGGCAGGTCGATCACCATGGTCAGTCCGCCGCCGGGGGTGTGTTCCGCGTGCACGGTGCCGCCCATGGCGTCCACGAAGCCGCGCACCACCGACAGGCCGAGGCCCACGCCGGTGGAGGTGTCGCGGTCGCCGAGCCGCTGGAAGGGCTCGAACAGTTGATCCTCCAGGCCGGTCGGTACGCCGGGGCCGGTGTCCACCACGGTAACCGCCACCCGCTTGCCGACCTGCTCGGCCGCCACCCGCACCATCGAATCCCGGGGCGAGTAGCGGGCCGCATTGTCGATCAGATTGGCCAGGACCCGTTCCAGTAGACCGGAATCCGCGCGCACCGCGATGGTCCCGACGTCCACCTTCACCCGATCCATGGTGGTGCGGCGCATCCCGCGGGTGCCCATGCCCATCAGCGCGTGATGCACCACCTCGTCGAGGTAGACCTTGCGCATCTGCGGTTTGATCACCCCGACCGCCAGGCGCGAGGAGTCCAACAGATTGCCGACCAGCGCGGTCAGCTGATCCACCGATTCCTCGATGGTCTCCAGCAGTTCGGCGGTGTCCTCGGGGGAGAACTCGACGTCGTCGCTGCGCAGACTCGACACCGCCGCCTTGGCCGCGGCCAGCGGCGTGCGCAGGTCGTGGCTGACCGCCGACAGCAGGGCGCGGCGCAGCTTGTCGGCCTCCATCACCGCCTGCGCGGCACTGGCCTCGGCGCGCAGCTGTTTCTGCTGCACCAGTCCCGCCGCCTGATTCGCGACCGCGCCCAGCACCAGGCGGTCCCCGGACGTCACGGCTCGTCCTCGCAACAGCAGCCAATGCATGTCATCGCCCGCCTCCACAGCGGTCTCGGCGTCACCGACCTTCGTCGGCGGCTGATCTCCCACCGACGCGAGCACCTCGTCATCGGTGACGAGACTGACCGCGTCCTGGCCGTAGGTCTCCCGCGCGCGTTCGAGCAGATCCTGCAGGTTCGCGCCGTGCAGCACCGAGCCCGCGAACAAGGTCAGCAGCTCGGCTTGGCGAGAAGCCTTGCGTGCCTCCAGTGCCCGCTTGGCCGCCACGTCCACCAGCGCCGCCACCGCGACCGCCACCAGCAGCAGCACCACGATGGTGAGGAAGTTGTCGAGCTGATCGATGGTGAGGCTGTGGCGGGGTTCGGTGAAGAACCAGTTCAGCAGCACCCCGGACAGCAAGGCGGACAAGGCGGCCGGGGCGATGCCGCCCAGCAGCGCCACCGCGATGACGCCGATGAAGAACAGGGCGCTCTCGCCGCTGAGATCCAGCAGGCGGTCGAGCCAGAAGTAGATGACCGCGCAGATCAGCGACGGCACGAAGAACGCCGCCGACCAGGAACCCAGCTTGCGTTCCCGCCGCGTCAGCGCCGACCAGCGGAAGCCGCCCTGATTGGATTCCTCGTGGGTCACCATGTGGACGTCGATCTTGCCGGACTCCTGCACCACGGTCGCGCCGATGCCCTCGTCGACCATGCGCGCCCAGCGCGACCGCCGCGAGGTGCCCAGCACCAGCTGGGTGGCATTGACCTGGCGGGCGAAATCGAGCAGCGCCGTCGGCACGTCTTCGCCGGTGACGGTGTGCAGTTCGGCGTCGAGCCCGGTGGCCAGATCGCGCAGGCGGTGCAGCCGCTGCGTCGACACTCCGGCCAGGCCGTCGCCGCGCACGATGTGCAGCACGATCAGCTCGGCGCTGGACTTGGCGGCGATGCGGCTGGCGCGCCGCACGATGGTTTCCGATTCCGGGCCGCCGGTCACCGCCACCACCACGCGTTCGCGCGCCTCCCAGGTGGTGGTGATCTGGTGGTCGGCACGGTATTTGGCGAGCGCGGCATCGACCTGGTCGGCCAGCCACAGCAGCGCCAGCTCCCGCAGCGCGGTCAGATTGCCGGGCCGGAAGTAGTTGCGCAGCGCGGCGTCCACCTTCTCGGCGGCATACACGTTGCCGTGGGACATTCTGCGCCGCAACGCTTCCGGGGTGATATCGACCAGCTCCACCTGGTCGGCGGCGCGAACCACCCAGTCCGGCACGGTTTCCCGCTGCACCACGCCGGTGATCTGCTCGACCACGTCGTTGAGGCTCTCCAGGTGCTGCACATTGACCGTGGACACCACGTCGATGCCCGCGTCCAGCAGCTCCTGAACATCCTGCCAGCGCTTCTCGTGCTTGCCGCCGGGAATGTTGGTGTGCGCCAGTTCGTCCACCAGCACCACGGCCGGCGCGCGCCGCAGCACCGCCTCGACGTCGAGTTCCGGCAGCGTCGCGCCCCGGTATTCGACCATCTTCGGCGGGATGCGCTCGATCCCGGCGAGCAGCTCCGCGGTCTTGCTGCGGCCGTGGGTCTCCACGACCGCGGCCACCACATCGCGTCCACGCTCCAGCCGCCGATGGGCTTCGCCGAGCATCGAGTAGGTTTTGCCCACGCCCGGGGCAGCACCCAGGTAGATGCGTAGTTGGCCGCGTTTCAACCTGAAATAACCTTTCGTGTCCACCGTGACAGTCCGTGCCGTGATCTACCTCCGGGTCAGCCTGGACACATCTGGCGAAGGCCTGGCGGTCGAACGCCAACTCGAGGACTGTAGGCGGATCGCCGAAGCTCGAGGCTGGTCCATATGTGAAATTTATACCGAGAAACCCATCTCGGCCTTCGCCGAGACCAAGAAACGCCCAGCGTATGACCGGATGGTCGAGGACTACCCGGCCGGCCGTCTTAACGCTCTCATTACATGGGACCTCGACCGACTTCCGAATCGCTCGCATCGGCACCGGGGTGCCCGCCGCGTCGCCCCGCTCGCGCCGCAGCTGCGCACCCAGGCAACGCTCTCACCGCGTTCGGCGGGGTTTGCGGTCTCGGCTCGGTGTGCCTCGTGCCGGTGCCCTATCAGCGGCGTCGGCCACGGTCGAAGAATGAGCGAATAGCGGTTTTGACTTTTAACGAGTCTTTAACTAGGTTCCCTGTTGCACCTCGATAGGCGAGGCTCCTGCACGAACATAGGCCACTGATCTGACGACGTCGAGAGACGCCCAAGGTTAGGACAGATTTCTCCGGATCAAGGGGTAATCCAAAGTGGCTTTCCGATTCGGAACACGTCGTGCAGTGCCAAAACTCTGACGAGAGGGGTGTGCGTCCGCCCCGATAGTTCCGGGCGACCTCCCCACGTGCGTTGACGAATCGCGTTCTACCAGTGAGGAGGTCGGGTAGCAAGATGGCACCCGATGATGACCCGGGATCTCCGGGCCGGCCCCTCCGCCTCGGTCCGGGCCGCTAGCCAGCACACCAACACCGCGTCGATATCTCGACGCACGTAATTCTCCGATATCACGATGCCGCCTGCGCGGCACCGGATTATTCGCGTGCACATTTTACGAATGAATTCGGAGATTCGCATATATATCCGACCCGTCGGCACCACCGTGCTCGACGGTATTCGATGCTGCCCGGAAACCGATGCGGGCAGCGGTATCCCGAGGGGAAACATCCCGATGAGAATTCGCTTGCTCGCATTCGCCACCGCGGCGCTGACCGCCGCCGGGCTGGTCGCCCCGGCCGCCGGTTCGGCCGCGGCACCCGGACCGGATGTTCGGCTCGCCGACGCCGTGACCGCGGTTCAGGCCGTATCCGGCGACGCCCGGATCGTCGACCGATCGGTGGTGCTGCGCACCGACCTCGGCACGTTCCGAACCACCACCGACCAGCTGCAGATCCTCGACCCGCAGGGCGTGGTGGTGGGGGCGATCCCGCTGACCATCACCAAGCAGGACACGACGTACCCGATCGACGCCCGCATCGACGGCGACAGTGCCACCCTCACCCCGAGCCCGGATCGGGCCCGACCGGTCAGCACCGAGGAACGACGCATCGCCGCGGAGCTGCACGCCGCCGCGGAGACGCAAGCCGAAGACCCTGTGGCACAGCAGATTGCCGATCCCGACAGCTTCGAGGATCGGATGAATACCGTCTTCCAGAATGTCAACAACGAGCTCACCGTGGCCCTGGCGGTGGGCACGCTGCTGGGTGCCGTCATCGGCGCGCCGCTGGGCTGCGTCCTGCTGGGCGCGGGCCAAGGTCTCGCGGTCGGCGCATTGACGTTGGGCACGTTGGCGATTCCCGGCGCCGTCACCGGCTGCCTGGAGGGCGCGGTGGCCGGGCCGGGATCGGCGTCGTGGTTTTCAACCTGCTCGTCGGCGTACCGGCGGTGCTGGCCTCGGCCGTGCACGCCTTCAACGTCATGACCGCACCGCCCGCGGCCGCCGCCGAATCGACCGACTGAGATGCGACGAACACCGCTCGGAGCGAGGTGAACTGAAATGACTCTTGAATTGGCAATTCCGGACCGCCCCAAGACAACTCCCGAAGTGCCGCGGGCCGGCCGACGGCTCCGAGCGGTGGACTACCTGATCATCGGCGCGGGCGTGCTGCTGATCCTGCTGGTGCTGCGGCTGTTTCGGGACATGTCGGTGCCCTGGACGCCGGATACCGGAACCGAGTCCGTGTCGACCGATCCCGCGAATCTGCCCTATTACGCGGCCCGCACCACGCTGCGCATGTTCATCGGCCTGGCGGCGTCCATCCTCTTCACACTGATCGTCGGCCAGTGGGCGGCGCGCTCGCGGCGCGCCCGAGAAGGTGCTCATCCCGGCGCTCGACGTGCTGCAGTCGGTCCCGGTGCTGGCGCTGGTCTCGATCACGGTCACCGCGTTCGTGGGCCTGTTCCACGGCTCGTATCTGGGCGCCGAGGCGGCGTGCATCTTCGCCATCTTCACCGCGCAGGCCTGGAACATGACCTTCGCCTACTACCAGGCGCTGCGCAATATGCCCCGGGAGCTGGATGATTCGGCCCGCATGATGCGGCTCACCCGCTGGCAGCGGCTGTGGCAGCTGGAGGTGCCGACGGCGATGGTGCCGATGATCTGGAACGGCATGATGAGCTTCGGCGGCGCGTGGTTCATGCTCGCGGCCTCGGAGGTCATCACGGTATCCGGTCGGGACGAAGCGTTGCCCGGCATGGGTAGCTTCATCGCGGCGGCCACCTCCGAGGCCCAGGTCGGCAATCTCATCGTGGGTGCGCTGGTCATGGTGCTCACCATCGTCCTGGTGAACGTGGTGTTCTGGCGGCCGCTCACGGCGTGGTCGGAGCGATTCCGGGTGGAGCACACCGAAAGTGCGCAGGCCCCGAGGAGTCTGGTGCTCGACCTGCTGCGCCGCAGCACGGTGCCGGGCCGGCTGGCGCGGGTGCTACGACCGGTCGGTGAGCACGTCGATCGCCTCATGCGGGTCTTCGGGCGCAGCACCCGTTCGGCCTACGACGAGCGCGCGGGCAGCCGCATCGGCGATGTGCTCTTCTTCGGACTACTCTTCGCCGCGCTCGCCTGGGGCACCTGGGCACTCGCCTCCTACTTCGAACGAACCGTGGGCCTGGCCGAATTCGGGCCGACCTCGCTGATGGGGCTGGCCAGCCTCGGCCGCGTGATAGTGCTGCTGGTGGTCTCCACCATCGTGTGGGTGCCGGTCGGCGTGTGGATCGGGATGAATCCGCGCATCTGCCGGTTCGCTCAGCCGGTGGTGCAGGTGCTGGCCAGTTTCCCGGCCCAGTTCTTGTTCATCTTCGTCATAGCGGCGCTCACCTACACCGGTATCTCACTGAATATCGGCGGCATCGCGCTGATGGCGCTGGGTGCGCAGTGGTACGTGCTGTTCAACGTGATCGCGGCGGCCGGGCAGATCCCGACGGACCTGCGCGAGGCCATGGACGATCTCGGCGTGCACGGCGTGCAGCGCTGGAAGTCGTTGATATTGCCCGCGATCGCGCCCGGGTACGTGGTCGGCGCGATTACCGCGTTCGGCGGCGCGTGGAACGCCACGCTGGTCGGCGAGGTCGTGGAGGCCGGGAACACGCGTATGGAGGCCTACGGCCTGGGCGCGTACATCACCAACGCCACCACCGACGACGTCTTCGCCAGGGTGCTGCTCGGCACCGTGGTGATGAGCGTGGTCACGGTGACTATCAACCGCCTGTTGTGGCGACGCCTGCAGCGCACCGCCGAACGCCGATTCTCACTGAGCTGAAACACTTTTCGAAAGGAGGACCCATCGTGTCCGCCCCCATCATCACCGTCGATCGTGTCACCAAGAACTTCACCAACCCCTCCGGCGAGCAGCTGCCTGTGCTCTCGGATGTCTGCCTCGAGCTGTGCGAGGGCGAAATCGTCGCGCTGCTGGGCAAATCCGGCTCCGGCAAGTCCACGCTGCTGCGGATCATCGCGGGCCTGACGCTCCCCTCCGCGGGGTCCGCGCGCATCCGGCAGACCGAGATCACCGAGCCGAATGCCAGTACCGCCATGGTGTTCCAGACCTTCGCGTTGCTGCCGTGGCTGACCGTGCGGCAGAACGTCGAACTCGGCCTTCGCGCCCGAGGGGTTTCGGCCTGGGAGCGCGGCGAGCGGGTCACCGACGCCATCGACATGATCGGCCTGGACGGTTTCGAGAACGCCTATCCCAAGGAGCTTTCCGGCGGCATGCGCCAGCGAGTGGGATTCGCCCGCGCCCTGGTGGTGCAGCCGGAGGTATTGCTCATGGACGAGCCGTTCTCGGCGCTGGACGTCCTGACCGCCGAGAACTTGCGCGGCGAGCTCATGCGACTGCGGGCGGAGACTGCCTTCCCGACCAAGACCATGCTGATGGTCACCCACAACATCGAGGAGGCCGTGCAGCTGGCCGACCGAATCCTGGTGCTGGACAACAATCCCGGGCGAATCAAGGGTGAGATCCAGGTGCGTCTCCCGCAGCCGCGAGACCCGCGCGGCGCGGGGTTCCAGGCGCTGGTGGACCAGGCCTATCGGATGCTCACCGACGCCACCTTCGATGGCAGCTGGCCGAGCATCACCCCCACCCCCACCACCCGGCCGCTGCCCGATGCCGGGGTGGACGGAATCGGCGGCATGCTGGATTTTGTTGCCGCCCGTGGCGGGCGAGCCGACCTGCCGGATCTGGCGGGCGGGTTGCGCTTCGAGGTCGACGATCTGATGCCGCTGGTCGACGCCGCCACCATGCTGGGGTTGGCCACCACCGCCGACGGGGATATCGAGCTCACCCTCGACGGCACCCTGTTCACCGAGGCCGATATCGACAGTGCCAAGGCCATTTTCGCGCGGCTGGCGCGGGCCAACGCACCTCTGGTCGCGGCGATCGACCACGCGCTGGCCAGTGCGCGCAACCAGCGGCTGCGCGACGGCTTCTTCCTCGACCTGCTGCGGCGGGGCTTCACCGAGCACGCCGCGCGGCGACAACTGCGGATCGCCATCGACTGGGGACGCTATGCCGAACTCTACGAGTACGACGCCACCGAGCGGCTGCTCACCCGGCACCCGGACGGGGCCTGAGGCGTCCGCCGTTGCGGCGAGCCCGGGCACGGCGCCCGCCCTCGCGCATGGCCTGCAACCGGGCCACCGGGATGGTCGTCATGACTGTCCCGGGTCGAGGCGGGCGCGGTCGGCGGCCATTCGGCCGGCGTCCCAGCCTGCGGCGCTGCGGATTGTGATCCCGCGATTCCGGCCTGTGGAAACAGGGTGTCGAAAGCAGCGTCGACTGCGATCTGATGTGAGGCCAAGACTGGCAGCAGTCGTTCCGGCTCAGGCGATTCCGCGATGGTGGCCGCGGTGGCCGCTTCCAGCAGCTCCCCGATACGGGTGGCGTCGCCCCTGGCAGATCCGGACGACGGTGTCGGCGTCGACGAGCACCCGATCGAGCGCGTACTTGGTCATCAGCTCCTGCGCCTTGGCCGACAGGGCCTCGGCCTCTTCGGGCGGCCGGGTACCCGATGTGACCGGCTGACGCGAAAACCGTTGTGGTTCAGGGGCCGGACGGCCCCTGAACCCGAGTCCCGAGTCAGCGAGGACGGGCGTACCGGGACGTCGGTCGCAGTAGGTGTTGTGTGGCTTTCGGTTTGGTGTTCACGAGTGAGAGGTCGCCGCCGTAATGGGCGAGGACGCGGCGATCCATGACGGCCCGCCAGAGCGGAGGAACGGCGGCGAGCAAGATCATGGTGGCGTAGCCGGCCGGGAGCTGGGGCGCCTGTTCCGAGCTGCGCAGGGTTTGGTAGCGGCGACCGGGGTTGGCGTGATGGTCGCTGTGTCGTTGCAGGTGGAACAGGAATACGTTCGTGACGAGGTGATCACTGTTCCAGCTGTCGCGCGGGGAGCACCGTGCGTAATCGCCGTTGGCGCGGCGCGGGCGCAGCAGTCCGTAATGCTCGATGTAATTGACCGTCTCCAGCAGGCCCGCACCCAGTACTGCCTGCAACATCAGAAACGGAATCACCTCGACGCCGAAGAGTAGGATCAGGCCGCCCCACAACACCACACTCATCGCCCAGGCCAGCAACAGCTGATTGTGCCAGCTGAACCAGCGTTTGCCCTTGCGAGACAGGCGTTCTCGCTCCAGAGCCAGCGCCGAGCGGAAACCGCCGACCGCACTGCGCGGCAGGAACTCCCAGAGCGACTCGCCGAATCGGGCGCTGGCCGGATCCTCGGGCGTCGCCACCCGCACATGATGACCCCGATTGTGCTCGACGCAGAAATGCCCGTAACCCGACTGTGCCAGAGCGACCTTCGCCAGCCAGCGTTCCAGATGTTCGGCTCGGTGCCCGAGTTCGTGCGCGGCATTGATTCCGATGCCTGACACGAACCCGAGCGTCACGGCCAAACCGAGCTTGTCGGCCCCGCTCAGCTCGGGACTTGCCCACAGATAGCCCGCAATCACCAGCCCGATGAACTGGAGCGGCAGAAAGAGGTACGTACACCACCGATAGAACCGGTCTTCGGATAGCGCGGCGTAGTCCTCGTCGCGTGGGTTGCTCCCGTCATTCCCCACGGACACATCCAGCAGTGGTATCAGCACCAGCACGAAAACCGGACCGATCCACCAGAATATTGTGAGCCCGGTGCGGGCTACCAGTTGTGAGGGCAGTACAGCGCACGAAGGAGCGATCAACCCCAGAGTCCAGAGGTATCGCTTGGGATCGCGCGCCTTCGAATCCTGAAACATCGACATAGGCGCCTCGTCTTTCCAACTGAACGGCACTCGATCGCGAGTGGACTGCCGACATCGATTGGCCCGAACCCGCCGACTCAGGCTAGTCGGTTTTTCCCGCAGCGCTGGATGTACTGCCAAAAATGGTGACTGACAGGGCAATACACCCGTGCCCGGTGGCGAACATCGAGCTATGCACGGGCAGGCGGGCAAGTCCGGTCGGCCACCGCTGCGCGGCCGTCGGCGACCGACGTCGGTGCATGGGTTGCCCACGAGTGTGTCACACGGTCGGTATCCGTGCATTCGGATGGCGGTTCGCGACCGCCGTCGGCGCACGGTTGCACAAGCGCGAGAGCTCATCGATCGGGTGGTGTCGGGCACGCGAGCAGGTAAAACCAGGTCACGGCGATGACTGCCAGAAAATGTGCAGCAAACTCGCGTGTCGCTGAGAGTTCACCGCTATAGTCCCCCTGAGAATTTGGACTGGCTTGTCGAACGACGTGAACTATTCATGGAGGTCGGACACGTGATCGGTCGGTTTCCTCTTGTTCTTCGTAGCGGGTCGGCGAAAGTGCTGGCAGCGCTGGGTGGCGTGGTTCTCGGGTTGTCAATGGTGACTGCCGCCGGGGCGGACTCGATTTATCCGATACCCGATCCGGATCCGTTCTACGCCGCCCCGGCGGATCTGGCGGCGCACCAGCCCGGTGACGTGCTCCGCGTGCGGACACTGCCGCCGGTGGCCATATTTCCGGGCGCCACAGTTACTCTCGTGCAATTCCGATCCACCAACTCCCGGGATGAGCCGATCGCGGCGACCACCACGGTCCTCACCCCCATCGGTCACCGGCCCGACGGCCCATTGATGTCGTATCAGCACTTCATCAACGCGCTCGGCACTCGCTGTGCGGTGTCGCATCTGCTGTACTCCGCCGATCCGAATCTCTTGACGACGGCGTCGATTCTGAATGTGGCGATGGCGCAGGGCTGGAGCATCGCGCTGCCGGATCATCTCGGTCCGTACTTCGCATTCGGCGCGTCGCGTCTGGGCGGCCGGATCGTTCTGGACGGCGTCCGAGCGGTGAAACAGGTGCCGGAACTCGCCTCGCGGCAGAGCCCGGTCGCGTTGGCCGGCTACTCCGGCGGCGGCATGGCCACCGGGGCGGCAGCGGCGATGCAGCCGACGTACGCACCGGAACTGAAACTCGCGGGCGCGGCCATCGGCGGTGCCCCGATGAACCTGGTGACGATGGTCGAGGTACTGGGCTTCGACCCGCACCCGGCCTTCGGGCTGGCCATGGCGGCGGCGATCGGCCTCGAGCGCGAATATCCGAGCCGGTTGCCGATCAGCTCGTACCTCAACCAGAGTGGCTTGGCGGTCCGCGATGTCATGGCCAACGACTGCACCAATCAGATCCTCGCAGACGGCCTCGGCGGCAGCGCGCGGGCATTCACGACCGATACCTCGGGTTTCGATGTCGGTGAAGGCCGGGCGGTGCTGGAGGAGAACAGCTTGGAGCTCTTCGGCGAAGTGCCGGAAACGCCGGTGTTCGAATGGCATTCACCCGACGACCCGCTGATTCCGGTCCAGGCGATCGACAATACCGATCACCGCTGGTGTGCGGCCGGTGTTCCAGTGCAGACGATGCGCGTTCCCGCACCCGAGCATCTGTCGGGAGCGGTGATCGGTGCCCCGGAGGTCATGGGGTGGCTCAACGGCCGGGTTCGCGGCGAGCCCGCACCCAGCAACTGTTGACAAGAGCAGGGGTGCCGTAACTTCTCGGCCGACATTCTCAGCTGTCTCGATCGGGCGGTTCCGGCTGCCCGCCCCGTCGGAGTGGTCGGCCGAGCCCAATGCTCTAGCTGGATAGATGTGCCCGCGTCCACCCCGGGAATCAAAGACGCGGAAGGGTTATCGCAGCAGGGTATTCAGGGTGGAAGTCACGCCGCGTTTCACTCGTCGAACATCGCGCGCGGTGCGCGGATGCCCTGCTGCGCCGTGCGGACGGGTTCGCGGGTGGTTTCGGCGTTGGCCAGCATGCGCAGCATGAGCGCGCAACCGAGGAACCCGAAAATCACCATCAGGGTGACGGCGATGTGTGGCACGGCTTCTCCTTGGATATAGACCGGTACGTCCGGCCGCGCGTGGGCGCGTGGCCGGGTTCCCACTTCTTACCTCCGATGCTGGTCAGGTCGGCGGTCCTGACGGCTTCTTTACGGCCGTGTCCGGTGTTGTTGACAGGATCCGAGCGGTCCCGGGGGCATCGTGAACCGATCGCGCCGGCAAGATCCGAGACGGGCCATGTCCTTCGGCCGGAAATAGCTACTGATCAGCTACCATTCGTGACGCACGCGTCGCATCACCGGTAGCCAGGGGAGCATTCTCACCTGCTGCAGCAGATTCCCAAGTCGAATCCAGCGAGAGGGTGGTCGAATGGCTCGTCGGTATGGAAGACCCCGGACCAGCGCGTCGAGACGCGCCCTGTTGCCGATCGTCGGCGCGATACCGCTGGCCGTCGCCGTGACGTGCTCGGTCGCCACTGCCGAGGCTGCGGCGCAGCCCAGCGACCCGGTCGCTGCGCTCGTCGAACAGATTCAGGCCATCCCGGTACAGCCCGGCGCGCCGGTGATTCCCGCCGCCATCCTCGATCAGGTGAAGAACGCCGCGGCCGCCGCCCAGGCCGCCGCCGGCGACGGACTGCATCCGGTCCCTGTGGATGGCAACTACTCGCAGAACGCCACCAATCTGAACGTGGGCAGCGGCGCCGCCGGTCTCATCATCGGCGCGGTCGTGGGGACGGTATCGGGCGCGGTGATCGGGGCCGTGCCGGGTGCGCTCGTCGGGGCTGCGTTCGGTGCGGCCGTCGGCGGCGTCGTGGGTGGTCTCGCCATGGGTGTTCCGACCCTGGGAGTGGGTGCGCCCATCGGGGCCGGGGGTGGCGCCCTCGCGGGGGCCGGCGTCGGTGCCGTGATCGGTGCTGTGCTCAGTGCGATCGTGGCCGGTGTCACCATCGGAGCCATCGGCGCGGCCATCGGTTACGAGCTCGGCGCGGCCACCGGGACCGGCAACGCATTGCAGGGCGGCTGAGAGAGCGACCGGCATCGCCGACCCGGGCCGGAAAAGACCAACCGGTACCAGATCTCGCGTAGGCAGTGTGGGAACCCTAAGCTGACGTCCGTGAATTCCGGGCGGTCAATGGTCGACGGGCGTTTCGAGTTGATCGAACCACTCGGCAGCGGCGGTATGGGCACGGTGTGGCGGGCGTACGACGTCGCCCTGCACCGCGAAGTGGCGCTGAAAGAGGTGAAGGCCGACGGCGAAGCGACCGCGGCCGAGGTGCAGCGCGAACGCGTGCTGCGCGAAGCGCGCGCACTGGCCCGCATCACCCACCCGAATGTGGTGGCCATTCACCACATCGTGGACACTCCGGCCGAGAAGCATCCGTGGATCGTCATGGAACTGGTCGCCGGCGGCTCGCTCGCGGACCGCCTCGACGACGGCCCCATGACCCCGGCCCAGGCGGCCTGGGTCGGCCGCGGCATCCTCGCGGGCCTGCGCGCCGCGCACGCCGTCGGCGTCCTGCACCGCGACGTGAAGCCCCCGAATGTCCTGCTGCGCACCGACGGTTCTCCCGTCCTCACCGACTTCGGCATCGCCGCCGTCAACGACCTCACCGGCCTCACCTCCACCGGCAGCGTCGTCGGCTCCCTGCCCTACGTCGCCCCCGAACGCCTCCAGGGCCACGAAGGCAACCCCGCCTCCGACCTCTGGTCCCTCGGCCTGGTGCTGTTCGCCGCCGTCGAGGGCTACCAGCCCATGCGCCGCGACACCGACGTAGCCACCCTCGCCGCCGTCCTCATGGGCTCGGTCCCGCCCCCACGCCAAGCCGGCGCCCTGACCCCCACCATCCAAGCCCTCCTGGTCCCCAACCCCGGCCACCGCCCACCCGCCGACCAGGTCGACCGGATGCTCGCCCAGGCCATCGCCACCGGCGATACGGCTCCGGAACAGCCTGCCCACCAACAATTTTCGGACTCACTCCGCACGACCACCTCGCCCCAGGACCTGACCCCGCCCCCACAGCCCTTTCACGCGCCGCAGCCAACCCAGGGTTTCGGGACTGCTGCCCAGCCTGCCCAGGGTTTCGGGACTGCTGCCCAGCCTGCCCAGGGATTTGCAACCGCTGCCCAGCCGCAGCCGTTCGCGCCGATGCCGCAGCCGCGGGGATTCGCGACGACAATTCAGCACCCCGGCGGGTTCAACGCGCCCCAGGCGTTCGTGCCGATGCCGCCGAATCCCACGCCGGTTGTGCCGCAGCGTAATACGCGCCCCTGGATCCTGACCAGCGTGGCCGTCGGCCTGGCGGCTGCCGTGATCGCCGCCATCGCCCTGTGGCCCTCTTCCAGCGATGCGGGCGGCTCGAGCCTGCCCTCGGTCCCGGTCCCGCCCACCGGCATCATCCTGAGCAGCGATGTTGCCATGCCCACGGTCATCGCGCCGACCACCGCCAAGGGCGCCCCCATCGCGGACCTGCTGACCCCCGACGGCGTCCGCAAGGCCATCGCCGCCTTGGAGAAGGCCACGGGCGGAAAGCAATTCACCGAAACCACCATCTACCCCGAACAAGTGTCCACGGGCGCCCCTGTCTCGAACCAGCCCAACCATTTCGACAACTACACCTATATCGCCGGCGCCGCCAAACGCGACAGCGCAGGCGGCCAGCTCACCGGCCACACCATCGACCTGAGCTCCATCAACTGGGACATCCTCCCCAATCTCCTGGCCACCGCCGCCCAGCAACTGAAGGTCCCCAACCCGACCAGCCGCTACATCATCGTCGACACCGACGGCACCTTCAGCGACGGCCAGCAGGTCTTGCGCGTCTACATCTCCAACGAATACCACGACGGCGGCTACGTCTCCGCAGCCCTGGACGGCACCATCCTCAGGGTGGTGGGCCGCTAAGCCGTCGGGCGGTAGGCCGACGACGGCCGTGCCAACCGGGTTCGTTCCCGATGGGCCTTCTGCCGGCAGGCCGGCGAACAGTACCGGGCTCGACGCCCGGTCGCCGACCGCGCCAGCGCGACGCCGCACATCTGGCAGCCGTGTGCGTCCGGATCATCGACATCCGCGCCGGAGACGGCGCTGAATATGCCGGCCGAATTCCGTTCCGCGCGCAGCGAATCCAGAATCAGTGCCGCGGTCCGGCCGATCGGTGCGGACTGGTCCGTGCGCCGTTGAACGGCAAGGCACGCGGTGAAGACACCGAGGACGTCGGCTACCGTGATGTCCGCGCGCACCGTGCCGCTGCGCTGAGCCGCGGCCAGCAGCAGGGTCAAACTCTGATGGAAGCGCTTGCCCGCGCCCCGGATTCGCGCGCGGGGCCAGCCGTCGCCGAGCGTCAGCACATCGCAGGCTGCTTCGTCCCGCGGTGCCGAGGCGACGACTTCCATGCAGAAGTCGAAGAAGGCCGGGCCGGGATCCCGCTGCCGCAGATGCTCGGCGGCCTGGGCATTGAGCCGCTCGATCCGTCGTTCGAGGACCGCTTCCAACAGTCCGGCTTTGGTCGGGAAGCAGCGGTGGACCGTGCTCGTGCCGACGCCGGCGCGGCGGGCGATCTCGGCCAATGACACCGAGGTTCCCCGCTCCGCGAAGGCGTGCTGGGCGGCATCCAGAATTCGGGCGTAGGTGGCGCGCGCGTTCAGCCGCGGAACGTCGGACGCGTGCGTGATTCGGGTGGGCATGAGGGGAGCAGGGCTTCCGGGTTTCGGGACGGCTTGGCCCAGCGATGGTCTCACGCGATGTCGGATGCTGCCACGTAGGCGGTGTGTGGCGCGTCCGCTCGCCGGAAGGTGCCGTAACGAATTCGTTCATTCGTAACGCGATCTCGGAGTTGCCCGGGGGCTTTCGTAACGCCGGGCGGTCGGCTCAGGAGGCGGCTCGAGCTGCGGCGCAAGGCAACTCGGCCGAGGGCCTTCGGTCAGCCGTCACGATTCGTCGCTCGTGGGGTTTCCGGCCGCCGCGGCCGAACCCTATCGTCCGGACAGCTCGATAGAGGTCTGTTGAGGGGAGTGAGATTGTGGCGGCTCAGAATCATCGAAATCCGTGGGTAACGCTGGGGGCGTTGTGTTTCGGATTCTTCATGCTGCTGGTCGACATGACCATTGTGGCGGTGGCGAATCCGGCGATCATGGCCGAATTGCATACCGGAGTTTCGACCGTCGTGTGGGTGACGAGTGCTTACCTGCTCGCCTACGCGGTGCCGTTGCTGGTGACCGGGCGGCTGGGGGATCAGTTCGGGCCCAAGGTGATCTATCTGGTCGGGCTGACGGTGTTCACTCTCGCCTCGCTGGGGTGCGGATTGTCCACCAGCGTCACGATGCTGATCGCGGCTCGGGCCGTACAGGGGATCGGGGCGGCGCTCATGACGCCGCAGACCATGGCGGTCATCACGCGCATCTTCCCGGCGGACAAGCGCGGTGCCGCCATGGGCGCGTGGGGGTCGGTGGCGGGGGTGGCCTCGCTGATCGGTCCGATCATCGGCGGTGTGCTGGTGGACGGGCTGGGGTGGAAGTGGATCTTCCTGGTCAATGTGCCCATCGGGGTGGTGGCGTTCGTGCTGGCGGTGGTGTTCGTGCCGTCGCTGCCGACGCATCGGCACCGGTTCGATCTGCCGTCGGTGGCACTCAGTGTGGGTGGAATGTTCTTGCTGGTCTTCGGGATTCAGCAGGGGAATGCCGAGCATTGGTCGGGGCGGATCTGGCTGTGCATCGGGGCGGGGGTGGTCCTGCTGCTCGCCTTCCTCGCGGTGCAGGCTCGCGACTCCGGTGAGCCGCTGGTGCCGCTGTCGCTGTTCCGGGATCGGAACTTCGCGTTGAGCACGCTGGCCATGACCGCCATGGGGGTCGCCACCACGGGCATGATGCTGCCGGGCTACTTCTATCTGGAGAATGTGCGCGGCATGTCGCCGACCCGGGCCGCGACGGTGTGGATCGTGATGGCGTTCCTCACCGCACTGTTCTCGCCGATCGTGGGCAAGCTGGTCGATCGGGTTCATCCGAGGTCGGTGCCGACGGTCGGGTTCGCCGGATTCGCTCTCGGTATCGCCTGGTTCGGGTTGGTGATGAAGCCTGACACCCTGTTGTGGCAATTGCTGCTGCCGCTGGTGTGCATGGGCGTCGCCAACGCGTGCGTGTGGTCGCCGCTGGCGGCCATCGCCACCTACGGGCTGCCGATGCATCAGGCCGGGGTGGGTGCGGGCGTCTACAACACCGCGCGTCAGGTGGGTCTGGTGCTCGGGAGTGCGGGCATCGGCGCGCTGATCCCGGCCCGGCTTGCCGCGCACGGCATCCCGTCCGTGGAGGGCGGCGCGCTGACCGGGCCGATGCGGTCCGCTTCAGCGCCGCGCTGGCGCAATCGATGGTGCTGCCCTCGGCGGTGCTGATCATCGGCATCGGCGCCTGCTTGCTGCTCGGTCACCGCACGGCGGTGTCGGTGGCGGACCCGGCGCCGGAGACGGCGGACGCGCTGAGCTGACCCGTCGCCCCGCGAAGACCCCGGAGAGCAGGGCTCTCCGGGGGTCTTTCGACACACGGGGCGACGTTGTAAGCGGAGCGTCAACGCGGCCCTCTGGGACGCTAAGAAGGCGTAAAGGACCTCGAATATGGGCTTATCGGGCGCTTGACTCACTCCGGCGCATCTTGGGACGTGCCGCTTAGAGAGAGGTTTCGAGTGATGTCCGTCGTGGTGTTCACGGTGCTGACGGTGGCGCTCTTCGCGCTGTTCGGCTTGATCCAACGCGGGGTGGAACGGCTGTGACGCAGAACGTTATCGGTCTGGTCCTGGCCGTCGGTATCGCCATTTATCTGGTGGCGGCGCTGCTGTATCCGGAGAGGTTCTGAGTGAGCACGACTGTCGCGGGGATCCTCTTCGTCGTATCCCTGATCATCGCGCTGGCCGCCGTGCATGTGCCCCTGGGCGACTACATGTACCGCGTCTACAGCAGCGAGAAGCATTCCAAGGCCGAGAAAGGCATCTATCGACTGATCGGCGTGCAGCCGGGCGTCGAGATGACCTGGGCCGTCTACGCGCGCAGCGTGCTGGCCTTCTCGGCCATCAGCGTGCTGCTGCTGTTCTTCCTGCAGCTGATTCAGGGCGCGCTGCCGTGGCACCTGAACGATCCCGGCACCAAGATGACCGCGGATCTGGCGTGGAACACCGCCATCAGCTTCGTCACCAACACGAACTGGCAGAACTATGCCGGTGAGTCGACCATGGGGCATGTCGTCCAGGCCGTCGGCCTGAGCGTGCAGAACTTCGTGTCGGCGGCCGTCGGCATGGCGGTGGCGGTCGCGCTGGTGCGCGGATTCATCCGGCGGCGGACTGGCGAGCTCGGCAATTTCTGGGTGGATCTGGTGAGGGGAACCACCCGTATTCTGCTGCCGCTGGCCGTCGTGTTCGCCCTCGTGCTCGTCGCGGGCGGCGTCATCCAGAACCTGCACGTGTACGACCAGATCGCCCAGACGGTGGGCAACACCGGTTCACAAACCCTGCCGGGTGGACCCGTTGCCAGCCAGGAAGCGATCAAACTGCTCGGCACCAATGGCGGCGGCTTCTACAACGTGAACTCGGCGCACCCCTTCGAGAACCCGGCCGCGTGGACCAACTGGGTCGAGATCTTCATGCTGCTGGTGATCAGCTTCTCGTTGCCGCGCACCTTCGGCCGGATGATCGGTTCGAACAAGCAGGGCCTGGCCATCGCCGCCGTCATGGCGACCCTGGCCGTGCTCAGCGTCACCGTGATGAACCTCTTCCAGCTGCAGCACCACGGCACCGTCCCCAGTGCCATCGGAGCGTCCATGGAAGGCGTGGAAACCCGCTTCGGCGTATCGAATTCGGCGACCTTCGCCACCGCGACCACGCTCACCTCGACCGGTGCGGTGGACTCGGCGCACGATTCGTACACCAGCCTCGGCGGCATGATGACCATGTTCAACATGCAGCTCGGTGAGGTCGCGCCCGGTGGTACCGGTTCGGGCCTGTACGGCATGCTGATCCTCGCGATCATCACCGTGTTCGTGGCGGGTCTGATGGTCGGCCGCACCCCGGAGTACCTGGGCAAGAAGATCACCCCGAAGGAGATCAAGCTCGCCGCCGCGTACTTCCTGGTGACGCCGCTGATCGTGCTGACCGGCACCGCCGTCGCCATGGCCCTGCCGGGCGAACGCGCGGGCATGGCCAACACGGGTCCGCACGGGCTCTCGGAAGTGTTGTACGCCTTCACTTCCGCGGCCAACAACAATGGCTCGGCCTTCGCCGGTCTGTCCGGCAACACCGTGTGGTGGAACACCGCACTGGGCCTGGCCATGGTCTTCGGCCGCTTCATCCCCATGATCTTCGTGCTGGCCCTGGCCGGTTCGCTGGCGGCGCAGGGTCACACCCCCGCCTCCGAGGGCACGCTGCCGACGCACCGGCCGCAGTTCGTCGGCATGGTCGCGGGCGTCACCGTCATCCTGGTCGCGCTCACCTTCCTGCCGATGCTGGCGCTCGGCCCGCTCGCTGAAGGAATCCACTCATGAGCACTCCCACCCTCGATCCCGCGCCGGTGAAACAGGCGCCCAGCAACCCGAAACGCGGTGTCTCGGCCGGGTTGTTCGACCCCAAGATGCTGATCAAGTCGCTGCCGGACGCGTTGAAGAAGCTGGATCCGCGCGTCATGTGGCGCAATCCGGTGATGCTGATCGTCGAGATCGGCGCGGTCTGGACCACGATCCTGGCGATCGCGCATCCGACGTTCTTCGCCTGGGCGATCGTCGTATGGCTGTGGCTGACGGTCATTTTCGCCAACCTGGCCGAGGCGGTGGCCGAGGGCCGCGGCAAGGCGCAGGCCGACACCCTGCGCAAAGCCAAGACCGACACCGTCGCTCGCCGGCTCGCCAACTGGTCGCCGGGTGCGCGGGTGGTCGAGGAGCGGGTGGCCGCTCCCGAACTCCAGCGCGGCGACTTCGTGGTCGTAGAAGCCGGCCAGGTCATCCCCGGTGACGGTGACGTCGTGGAAGGCATTGCCTCCGTGGACGAATCGGCCATCACCGGTGAATCGGCCCCCGTCATCCGCGAATCCGGCGGTGACCGTTCGGCGGTGACCGGCGGCACCACGGTGCTGTCGGACCGCATCGTCGTCAAGATCACCCAGGAGCCGGGCGGCTCGTTCATCGACAAGATGATCGCGCTGGTCGAGGGCGCCTCGCGGCAGAAGACGCCGAACGAGATCGCGCTCAACATCCTGCTGGCCGCGCTCACCATCATCTTCGTGTTCGCGGTGGCGACGCTGCAGCCGTTGGCGATTTTCTCGAAGTCGAACAACCCTGGCGTGCTGGACAATCTGGCGCTCGACGGCAATGGCGTCACCGGCATCGTGCTGGTCTCGCTGCTGGTCTGCCTGATCCCGACCACCATCGGCGCGCTGCTGTCGGCCATCGGCATCGCCGGCATGGACCGCCTGGTGCAGCGCAATGTGCTGGCCATGTCCGGTCGTGCCGTGGAAGCCGCGGGCGACGTGAACACGCTGCTGCTGGACAAGACCGGCACCATCACCCTGGGCAACCGCCAGGCCTCGGACTTCGTGCCGATGCCGGGCGTCACCGCCGACGAACTGGCCGACGCCGCACAGCTTTCCAGCCTCGCGGACGAGACCCCCGAGGGCCGCTCCATCGTGGTGTACGCCAAGCAGGCGTACAACAAGCGGGAGCGCACCCCCGGTGAGCTCACCGGCGCGACCTGGGTGGAATTCACCGCCCAGACCCGCATGTCGGGTGTCGACCTGGCCGACGGGCACCAGTTGCGCAAGGGCGCGGCCAGCGCGGTCACCGAATGGGTGCGCGCCAATGGCGGCAAGATCCCGAACGAGGTCGGCGTGACCGTCGACGGCATCTCCGCCTCCGGCGGCACCCCGCTGGTGGTCGCGGAGATCAAGCAGGGCACCGCCGCGCTGCTGGGCGTCATCCACCTCAAGGACGTCGTCAAGCAGGGCATGCGGGAGCGCTTCGACGAGATGCGCCGCATGGGCATCCGCACCGTCATGATCACCGGCGACAACCCGTTGACCGCCAAGGCCATTGCCGACGAGGCGGGCGTGGACGACTTCCTCGCGGAGGCGACTCCCGAGGACAAGCTCGCGCTCATCAAGAAGGAACAGGCCGGCGGCCGCATGGTCGCCATGACCGGTGACGGCACCAATGACGCGCCCGCGCTCGCGCAGGCCGACGTGGGTGTCGCCATGAACACCGGTACGTCCGCCGCGAAAGAAGCGGGCAACATGGTCGACCTGGATTCCGACCCGACCAAGCTGATCGAGATCGTCGAGATCGGCAAGCAGTTGCTGATCACGCGTGGCGCGCTGACCACGTTCTCGATCGCCAACGACATCGCCAAGTACTTCGCGATCATTCCCGCGTTGTTCGTGTCGATCTTCCCGGGCCTGGATCTGCTGAACGTCATGCGGCTGCATTCGCCGCAGTCGGCGATCCTGTCGGCGGTCATCTTCAACGCCGTCGTCATCGTGGCGCTGATCCCGCTGTCGCTGCGCGGCGTGAACTACCGGCCGTCGAGCGCGTCGAAACTGTTGAGCCGCAATCTCTATGTGTACGGACTCGGTGGCATCATCGCGCCGTTCATCGGGATCAAGCTCATCGACCTTGTCATTCAATTCTTCCCCGGGATGTCCTAATGCGTATGTCAGCCTGGATCAGGCAACACATCGCAGCGCTGCGAGCGCTGCTGGTGCTCACCGTGATCACCGGAATCATCTATCCCGCAGTAGTTCTCGGTGTCTCGCAGCTGCCGGGACTGAAGGACAAGGCCGACGGCTCGCTGATCACCAAGGACGGAAAACTGGTGGGCTCCAGCCTGATCGGGCAGGCGTTCACCGACGGCAAGGGCAACGCGCTGGTGCAGTACTTCCAGACGCGCCCGTCCAACTCCGCCCCGGCCGACGGCAGCATCCCCGACGGCTACGACCCCACCAATACGGCCTTCGGCAATATGGGCCCGGAGTCGATCGTGGACACCCTCGACGCCACGGATCCGAGCAAGGACAAGCACAGCCTGCTCAGCACCGTCTGCGCACGCAGCCAGGCGGTCGGACAGCTCGAAGGCGTGGACGGCAGCCGGCCGTACTGCACCTCCGGCGGCGTCGGCTCGGTGCTGGCGGTCATGGGCGACCGTGACGCGCACGGCCTGGTCACCCACCCGACCCAGGTGATCAGCGTCAACGAGCCCTGCTCCACCGACCCGAAGCACGCGACCACTCCGTTCCAGGAGGCGTACGAGGGCGTGAAGGTGGAGTGCGCCAAGCGCGGCGAGGACTACTCGGCCGGCCAGATCGTGCCGATCCGGGGCGCTGCCCCGGTCGACACCCCGGTCCCGGCCGACGCCGTCACCGCCTCGGGCTCCGGCCTGGACCCGCAGATCTCCCCGGAGTACGCGGCCATCCAGGTGGCGCGAGTCGCCAAGGCGCGCAACGTGTCCGTCGACCAGATCAAGGCCGTGGTGGACGCGCACAAGAGCGGGCGGGCCCTGGGCTTCATGGGTGAGCCCACGGTCAACGTCGTCGAACTGAACTACGACCTGGACAGCAAGTACCCGTTCAAGGGCTGATCAGCCGATTGCTGGGGTCCGGTCGCTTCGTTCACGAAGGCGACCGGGCCCCTTGGCTATTTTGGGGACCGCTACTTCTCCGGCGAGCACGATGTCGGGTTGGGCAGTTCGCCGCACGGGGTGTTGCCGTGTGAACGCAGGACATCCTTACCGGTGCCGCCGGTGAGGAAGCGCAGGAACGCCGCAGCCGGTGAGTCGGCCGGGAGTTCGCCGTTGCTGTAGGCGTATTCGACGCTCCAGAACGGATAGGTGTGGTCGAGCACCTGGTCTCGGGCGGGCCGGTGCCCGTCGATGGTCACCGCCTTGACCCCGGGAGTCTTGGCGGCGTCGGAGTATTCGCTGTAGCCGATCGACCCGGGCAGGTCGGCAATGGTTTTCAGCATGTCGTTGGTGACCGGGGCCTCGCAGAACGAGGCTCCGGGCGGGTTGGTGGCCGCGAGGGTGCGGCAGCTCGTGGCGGCCGGCGCAGGGGGCTGGTCGTCACCGAGCACGTGCTTGCGGAAGGTTTCGCGGGTGCCCGAGCCGAGGGCCCGATGCACCACGCGCACCGGCAGATCCGGGCCGCCGACCAGCTGCCAGTTGTCGACCCGGCCCGCGTAGATATCGCGAATCTGCTGGGCGGACAGATCGTGGACGCCGACACTCGGGTTGACGATCATGGTGAACAGCGACAGGGCCAGGGTGCGGGGGAGCAGATTCGGGTAGCCGACCCCTTTGGGGCCGTCGGTGATGGCGAGCAGCCCGGGATCGTTCTTGCCGTCCTCGTCCACCCGGCTCAAACCCCGGTCGCTGCCATCGAATTCGAACGCGAACGCCGTGCCGGCGCAGTGCTTCGCGTACGCGGTCGCGGCATCGCGAACCGCGGGCTCGAAAGCGGTGGAACCCACCAGGGTGAGCTTGCCGGACCCGCAGTCGGCGGCATCGGGAGTGTCCTGGTCGTTCAGGCCGACCACGAACTGCACGGCGATGACCGCTACCAGAAAACCGATGAGCCCCAGTAGTTTCGGCGACACCCCGCTGCGGCTGCGGGTCTCCGACACCCGTCCGCCCTTCAGCTTGGCCCGCACCACGGGCACCGGATATTCGCCCGCCCCGGCCGTCCGCTGCAGGATCACAAGGATCTTGTAGTGATCGCCCCGATCCATCGGCACCTTCGGTAGATCGACGATCCCGACCCGATGTTGACCGTCCTCGCGGCTCCCGATCCCGGTGCCCGGTTTCAGGCTGTCGCCCAGGGCATCATCGGACAATTCGGTCACTGCCATCCCGATCACCCGTCGATGCGGGAAATGGATGTGCAGTCCGACCTGATCGCTGGCCGGAGAGGCGTAATCCGTGCCGTCCACGTCGGTCAGACCGTTGTTCTCGATCCGCACGAGGACCACCGACAGGTCCTGCAACTCCGGCGCCGCCCCGTCGCCTTCGGGCCGCAATTGCGGCAGCACGCCTGGGAAGACCGACTCGATCTCGCCGGTCACCGGTGTGTCCATCTGCACCCGATACCCGAGCCGTTTCCGTCCCACCAGTACGAATTCCCAGACGAAAGCCATGATCGGCACCGCGATACCGATGATAGCCAGCATGATCTCGAGGGGAAAACCGTTCACCGAAAACCCCGAATTCTGTTGTCTTCCAGCCCTGCCGGTCGAGGGTAGAGGCGTCAGGAATCGGTAAAGAAGCCGGGGCGTGGCGAACAGGTGCCGTCAAGGTAGGCCGTCCAGGATGCAGCGCGCGCCTAGCGTCGATGCCATGGAGAACCCGGCGGACGAGCTGTCCGCTCTGCGTCAGCTGGTGAACCACCGTGGCGTGGTCGAAGTGCTCGACCTGCTCGCCCGCGGCCCGCGCACGGTGCGGGAACTGCGCGGGGAGGTCGGACTGCGCCGGCCCGGGGTGTCGCGCGTGCTGCGGCTGCTGGCGGCCTACCGGCTGGTCGCCCTCGAGGTGGACGGCAGCTGGGACGAGACCTCGGCGATCAGCGGTCCTGTTCGGCTGACCGGAAGCGGCTGGCGCACCGTCGAATTGCTGTCCAGCTTCGCGGTCTGGGAAGCGCTCTATGAGCAGCAGGACCCGGCTCGCGACCGCTGAACCGCCCACACTGATCGGCATGCCCTCCCGGAGGTCGCGCGATCGACCGGTACTGTCCGGATCGATGCGCGGGCACCCGTTCTGATCCGCGCGGAGGAGGATGGGTGTGGCGGATTCCCCGGGCACGGTGGCGGACAACCTATCGGCGGCGCCGGCGTCCGGTGGGCATGCCGGATCGCGTCTCGCCCTGACGGTCGGGGCGCTCGGGGTGGTGTTCGGCGATATCGGGACCAGTCCGATCTACACCCTGCAGACCGTGTTCAATCCCGATGACCCGCATCCGGTTCCGGTCAGCCGGGACAACATCTTCGGCATCGTCTCCCTGATCTTCTGGTCTGTGATGATCATCGTGACCGTCACTTACGTTCTGCTGGCCATGCGCGCCGACAACGAAGGTGAGGGCGGCATCATGGCGCTCATCACCCTGTTGCGGCGGTGGACGTTGCCGGGTGGGCGGCGGACCGCGATGATGCTGGCGGCGCTGGGCATCTTCGGCGCGTCACTGTTCCTGGGCGACAGCATGATCACGCCCGCGATCTCGGTGCTGTCGGCGGTCGAAGGCATGAAGACTGTTTCGTCCGGAATGGACGATTTCATCGTGCCGGTGACCGCCGTGATCATCCTGGTGCTGTTCCTGGTACAGCGACGCGGCACGGCCGCGGTCGGGCGGGTGTTCGGCCCGATCATGATCGGCTGGTTCCTGGTGATCGGCGCGTGCGGCGTCGGGGGCATCACGAAACACCCGGAGATCTTGAAGGCCCTCTCGCCCACCTACGCGCTCGGATTCATGGTCGGGCACTTCGGAATCGCCTTCTTCGCGCTGGCCGCCATCGTTCTCGCGGTCACCGGCGCCGAGGCGCTCTACGCCGATATGGGGCATTTCGGCCGCAGCTCGATCACCCGCGCCTGGCTGGCGCTCGTCTTCCCCGCCTGCGTCCTGAGTTACCTGGGGCAGGGTGCGCTGATCCTCGACGATCCCGCCAATATCAGGGCCCCGTTCTTCCTGCTCACGCCGGGCTGGGGCCGGCTGGCCATCGTGCTGCTGGCCACGGCGGCCACCGTCATCGCCTCCCAAGCGGTCATCACCGGAGCGTTCTCGGTCGCGGCGCAGGCCGCACAGCTCGGCTACCTGCCGCGCCTGCGGGTCGCGCACACCTCGGAATCCACCATCGGCCAGATCTACGTGCCGTGGATCAACTGGCTGCTGCTGGTCTCGGTGCTGACCCTGGTCTTCGCCTTCCGCACGTCCGCGGCCCTGGCCTACGCCTTCGGCATGGCGGTGACCGGCACCATCACCATCACCACCCTGCTGTTCTTCTATGTGGCGCGGGCGAAATGGGGGACGCCGCTATGGCTGATCGCGCTCGGCGCAATCCCGCTGCTCACGGTGGACCTGCTGTTCTTCAGCGCGAACCTGACCAAGCTGGTGCACGGCGCGTGGCTGCCGCTGCTGATCGCCGTCATCGCGTTCACCATCATGACCACCTGGCAGCGCGGCCGCGAGGTGGTCACCGCCGAACGCGAACGCCGTGAAGGCTCCCTGCGCGAATTCGTGGATCGAGTGCGCACCGATCACGAGACGGTGGCCACCGTCCCCGGCACCGCGATCTTCCTCAATCGCGGCAAGGAGACCGCGCCACTGGCCATGCGCGCCAACGTCGAACACAATCACGTCCGCCACCGCCAGGTCGTCATCCTGACCATCCACACCGGACTGGTGCCGCGCGTCCCTGCGGCGCAACGCATCTCGATCGACCACCTCGGCTACGCCGACGACGGCATCATCCACGTCACCGCGAGCTACGGATACATGGACACACCCGACGTCCCCGCGGCGCTACGACTCCTCGACCCCGCGGAAACCGAAGGCGTTCTCGACCTGGACCACGCGTCGTTCTTCCTGTCCAAGATCGAGCTGCGGCGCGGCGACGAACCCACCATGGCGCTGTGGCGCAAACGCCTGTTCATCGCCACCTCCCACATCACCGCCGACGCAGCCGAACACTTTTCGCTGCCCCGGGACCGCACGGTCACCATGGGCTCGTGGATCGAGGTGTAGGCGCTCAGGCGGCGGGCCGACCGGCAGAATGATCGTGCCGCCGTTGCCGTTCGATCAGGTCGATCAGTTCGTCGACCGCCGCCAGCGACGAGAACTCGTTGCGGGCGACGAGACCGGGATATCGGTCGGACAGGGCGATGAAGGCGCCGTCCGAAGACGACCGGAACACCTGGAAAGACGACAGGTAGACATCTGTGTCGATGATGCCCATGGTTGTTGCCTCTTCTACTGGTTCTCGACTCGGACCTCGATTCAACCTCCGGGACCGCGGCCGGTCGGCGGCTTTTACACATCCATAACCGTCGCGCATAACGGATTTTCGATTCCTTTACGGTGTCGCGTGCCGGCGGTCACCAACCCGATTCGCGGAACATCGCGCCCGGATCGCGATCGCGAATGTCCTCGGCGCACAACTGCTGCGAATCCTCGTGCGGCGGAAGCTCTCCGGTCAGAGGCGGCAGCACGGCGCGGATATCGGGCGCGCCCTTGACCAGGTCGCTCAACACGGGCATCCCCGACCGCTGCCGTTGCAAGGGAGCCATTAGCTCATGGACTTGGCGGGCCGCGTCCGCCGCGGCATCACCGGATGCCCGCACCAGCGCGTCCGCGATCTCCGCATAGCTCAGATCCGCTATCCGCGAACCGAATCGCACCTCCCGCACGATCCCGTTCGCGTCGGTCGTCACGGTCACCCGCTTCCGTACCGTCGCACGCCCGGTGATCAGCGCCCGCTCCCGTTGAATCCGCGCGACCTCCCGCAACTGGCTGCGCATCTCGTCGAGCAGCTCCACCATCTCGGCCTTGGCCTGTTCGTTCGACATTCCTACTCCTTCATACGATCCGGCTCACCCGGCACTCGCTCCACCGTCCACCGCCGCCCGCGGCCACAACACAGATCTCCGGCCCGCCCCGCGCTCACAGTTCGCGAGATCCCCTGCACCCGAACCGTGTTCACCGTTCCCACCTGGCACAGGAGGAGTGGACGGCGAAGGATCGGGCTCCCACACGGAGTCGGGCGGAGGGGCGGCGGCCTCGAACGGGGTGATCGGCGGCAAGGTGAAATACCGTGGCGTGTAAGGAATCTTCGACGTGGTGTCGGGGAACTCCTCCTGCGGTTCGGGTGCCTCCGGCGACTGTTCGCCCGCGCCTGTCTCGGCCTCCGGTTCGCCTTCAGCTGCGCGTGGCGGGGCCGGTTGCCGGTTTTCCGGTTGCTCCGCGCTGCTCGGTTCCTCCGGGCTGGTTGGTTCCTCGGCCGCCTTCGGTTGCTCCGCGGTGTTCGGTTCCTCCGTGTTCGTCGGTTCCTGGGCCGGCTTCGGTTTCTCGGTGCTCTTCGGCTCCTCGCCCTCGGCGATCCGGGCTTCGGGCAGGTCGGACCGCAATTCCCGTCGCATCCCGAGGAACTCGTCGATCTGCTTCTGCAACTCCATCCGCTGCACGCGGAACTCGCCGGGCCGCAGCCCGGCGCCCTCGAGGGCTGCTGTCCGATCCGCGAACTCGTCGGCCTTGCGGGCGAACGCCTCCTCCGCGGCCCGGCGCATCTGCTCCGGACTCATCCCGTCCGGATCGACACCGAGCCGCCGCAACTTCTCCCGAGCCGCGTCGAGTCCATCCCCGGCCCGCGACTGCTGCTCCTGGGCCGTCGACTTCCCTTCGGGCGCGGCTTCGGGTTTCGGCTCGGGCGCCGGTGCGGGCTCGGTCTTCGGGGTGGAGGTCGGGTGCGGCTGGGTTTCGACGGCGGGTGAATGCGCGGGAGCCGGCGCGGGCGGCGTGGTCCCCGCGCGGTGCTGCTCGAACAGCGACCGCATCTGACCGCGCAGCGCCATGGTGTCGGAGATCTGCTGCTGAATGGCGTCGCGGCGGGCGAAGAACTCGGCCGGGCCGAGGTTCTGGTTGGCGAGATCGTCGGCGGCCGCGGTGAGTTCGCCGATGCGCCGCATGATGGCGTCGGCGGAGGCCCGCTCCAGCTCACGCGGGCTCATCCCGTCGGGGTCGACGCCGAGCGAGCGCAAGGTATCGCGGGCCTGGGTGAGGGGGTCCGGCGCGTGCGCCGGAGGCGGTGAACCGTGCTGACCGGTGCTGCCGGAACCCGCTTCGCCGGCGTGCACTTGTGCCTGCCGCGCAATAGGCGACTCGCGTTGTGCAGCAGGCAGATCGGCCTCCCGCCGTCCGCTGCTGACGTTCGTTTCACCGCGGTTCGCGGTGCGCGACTCGGGCACGCCCGCGCGAGGTTCGCCATCGGGCCGACGGTTCTCTCCCGTACCGGCCCGCTGAGCATTCGACTCTCCCGGCTTGGACGGTGATTCCGTCGCCCGGGATTCCCCGCCCGGCGGCGTCACGCGATTCTCCCCAGCGCCGTTGCGAGGCTCCGAAATGGCTTGGCGGCCTTCGGCTCCGGTCGCCGGGCCTCCGGCTCCCGCCGCGCGTCCCTCGCCGCCCGATCCCAGGCTCGCGGGCCCTCCGCCGCGTGGCTCGGGCGCGGCGCTCTGCCTGCTCGATTCGGGCGCACTGCCCTCCGGGCCTGTGCCCTTGCTCGCCGGGCCATCGGCCGAACTCTGCGGATGCGGCACGCTGCCGTGTTCGGTTGTGGGCGAACCATTCCGCTGTTCACCACCGACCGGCGTGGGAGCGCCAGGGCGGTCGGCTGCGCCGGACTGTTCGCCGCCGTTCTCGCGACCGGCCGCAGGTGACGGTGTACTCCCGTCGTGGCCATGGCCTGGAGCCCGCGGACTCTCACCCCCGAGCAGCGCCGGGTCCGCGGCGTTGAACGGGTGTGTTCCCGCGCCGCCCGCGGTGGGGGAGTGGCGGAATCCTTTGCTGCCGCCGACCGTGACGCCGTAGGCGCCGGCGCTGGTCAGGATGCGGGGGTCCCAGGTCCAGCCGTTGGCGAAACCGCCTATGCCCCACGCGCCCAGACCGCCGGCGATGCCCGCGCCGGCGCCGACGGCGGCGCCCTTGACCGCGTCGCCGAAACGTCCATCGGGGAGGTGAACTTTTCCGGCCGCCTTGCCTAGCAGCGAGCCCGCCGGTCCGCCGACCGCGCCGGCCGCCGCGGCGGTGTAGGCGGTGGTGCCCACCCGTTCCCAGTCGATGCCGTCACGATGGCCCGCACCGACCTGGTACGCCTGGATCGCCAGGTCCTGTCCGGCGCCCAGCACGGTGCTGAACACAACGTGCTTGGCCGCGAATTTGGTGAGCGCCGCCAGGCCGGTCTTGGCGGCGAAGCGTGCGATGGCGCTCACCGCGCGTTCGCCCAGCAGCCGCACCGCCACCCGGGTGGCCCCGATCGCCAGCGTCTCGGCGAGCGGTGCGGTGGGCGGAAACAGCCAGGCGGCGGCGATCTCCACGGCGAGCATGGCCAGCGAGGAGATGATCAGGATCTTGGTGTACTCGATTTCGGTGCCCAGCCCGTCGGCGGATTCCGCTACGGCATCGAGGATTTCGGCGAGATGCTCGAGGGATTCGGGGCCGTGGTCGAGCTGGTCGAGCGCCTTGACCATGGCGTCGAGGCCGTCACCCCACGGGTAGGCGGCGATCGTCGCCTGTCGGGCGGAGCGCAGTTCGGGCAGCAGATCGCGGAGATCGGTGGCGGCGGTGCGCCAGTCGCCGCCGATGCCCCACATTTTGTCTTCGTCGCCGTCGGGCCAGTCCGAGCCGGCGATCCAGCCGAGCCATTCCAGCTCGCCGGGAATCGTGATGGACACTGTCGTCGCGCTACCGGAAGGAGTTCCCGTTCCGTTTATCGGTGTGCGCGAGCAGTTTCGCGGCTTTGCGCTGGCCGTCGGCGTAGGAGCCGAGCGTCTCGGCGGTGTTGCCGATGCCCTCGGCGAGGTTCTTGTGCGCGGCGACATAGCCCTGGTCGCCGTCGGCGAAGGTGCTGCCGTATCCGTCCCCGCCCCAAGCGGTGCCCTTGGCCGACAGCGACGTCTCCAGCCGGGCGAGGATCCCGTCGACCCGGTCGCGCAGGTCCGCCATCTGCCCGGCGGCTCCCCGCAGCTGTTCCGGAGCCACCCCAACCTTCGACGCCACCCGCACGCTCCTTCTCGTCTCGATCGGATGTCGACAGTGGCATGGTGGGCTGCCCCGGGGAATCGCTGCGGGCCCGAATTGACGTGTCCCTGACGGTAAATCGCTCAATTCTTGACGAGATCGGCTCGGTCCGAAGCGATCTCACTCACGCGGACCTCCGCGGCCCGGATGCCCCCCGACCTCGTGGCGGCATGGTGCCCGAACAATCCGGCGTGGTCGAGGGGGCCTCCCGCAAATTTCGCGTCAATACGGGCCCCGGATCTTGCCTCGGAATATCGGCGCCGGTTCTGATGAAGGCATGGCTGACATGCGCACGAAGACTCGTGCCCCGTGGAAGGGCGCCGGTGTGACCGGGCCCGCCGGGTTGTCGGCTGTCCGCTCGGAGCCCGCGCCGACCGCGTTGGAGCGCTTCGGCTTCGGCGGCGAGGACGAACCACCGTCGCGTGGTCCGCGCCTGTTCTGACGGCCGATTCCGGCCGCACCCTCATCGGTGACACCCACCGAATCCCCTGTCGTGATCCGAGCTCCGGTTCGGCATCACGCATTCCCGAATGGATGGTCGATGTCCAAATCCCCCTTCGCTTCTCGTACCGCACTCGTCACCGGCGCCACCAGCGGCCTCGGTTTGGAGCTGACCCGCCGCCTGGTCGACGCCGGCGCGACCGTGATCATGCACGCGCCCGACCAGGCCAGCGGCGATGCCGCGCTGGAAGAACTGGTCAAGGGCGGCGCGGAACCGTTGCGGCTGCGGCTGGTGACGGCCGACTTCTCGAACATGGAAGAAGTGGCCGCCTTCGCAGGCGCGCTGACCCGTACCGTGCCCACCCTTGACCTGCTGGTGAACAATGCCGCCATCCGCGGCCCCGAGCGCCGCACGCTGACCCTCGACGGGCACGAACTCACCTTCCAGATCAACTATCTCGCGCCCTACGTGCTGACCAAGGCGCTCGTCCCGGCGCTCACCGCCGCCCGCGGCCGCGTCGTGAACATGTCCTCGGCCATGCACCGGGGCGGCAACCTCGGCTGGGGCGACCTCGACCGGAAGAAGGGCTACTACCTGGCCCTGCCGGTCTACGCCCAATCCAAGCTGGCTCTGACCATGTTCACCCGGACCTTCGCCGACGAGCAGGCCGGTGTGCTGACCGTCGTCAGCGCCGACCCGGGCACTATGCGCACGGGGATGCTCTCCTTCTACGGCCACGTCGGCCGCCCGGCCACCGAGGTCGCCGCCGAACTCATCCAATTGTGTGACCCCGCACCGCGAAGTCGTCACCGGCGCGCACTACGTCCGCCTCGAACCCGCGACGCCCGCCGGGCTGGTGGACAACGCGACCGTCCGCGCCCGCCTGGCCAAACTCACCGCCCGGCTCACCGAAATCCACTGACAGGAGCGAGCTCTCACCGTGCGTGCCGTGTCAGCGCGGGTGTCAGGCCGGTATCAGGTCGATGGCAGACGGGCCGGTGATTCTTGTCGTATGCACCGGTTGAAGCGCCGGTACGAACAGACCAAGGAGTAACCCGCCATGACGAACAACCGCATCTCCCCGGCAGATTCGACCTGGACCGGCATGGCGCCGGTGGAGGACACCGCGCTGGCGGTCACCGACACCGGCGGGACCGGGATTCCCGTCGTGTACCTGAACGGTTCCTACGCCACCCGGAAGAACTGGAAGAAGGTGATCGCCGATCTGGGTCCCGGCTTCCGGCACATCAGCTTCGACGAGCGGGCGCGGGGCAAGTCGGGGCAGTCGGCGGACTACTCGTTCGACGCCTGCGTGCGTGATGTCGATGCCGTGCTCGCGGCGCGCGGGGTGGAGCAGAAACCGATTCTGGTGGGGTGGTCCTACGGTGCGCTGGTCGCGGTGCACTGGGCCGACCGGAATCCCGATCGGATCGCCGGTGTGGTGTCGGCCGACGGCGCGATGCCGTGGGGCTACACCGATCCGGAGAACGTCGAGCGGATTCGGGTGATGTTCCGCAAGATGGGGCCGATGATGCCGCTGCTGCGCCCGCTGGGTCTGGCCGCGCGGATGAGCGCCGAACAGCACGCCGAGATCAATGTCGAGCTCAACCAGTTGTGCGCGGACTTGGGTCCGGTGCTGGATCGGATCGGCTGTCCGGTGCGGTACGTGCTGGCCACCGGCGCCAATCTCGGTGCGTCCGAGGAAGAGATCGAGACGGTGCGGGCCTCGCTCGAACCGCTCCTGGTCACCAACCCGAATCTGACGGTCACCGCGAAGGTCGCGAGCAATCACTCCAAGATCCTGGCCAAGGACTTCCACGCGGTCGCCGAGGCCGTGCGGGCCACGGCCGCCGCGCAGAGCTGAAGCGGGATCACCACCAGTCCAGGATGGGGCGCAGCTCGCGGCCGAGTTCCGGGGCCAGGGAGCGTGAATAGCTTGCGGTCAAATGGTGTTCGTCGTGGTAGACGAGGATGTTGCCCTCGACGACGGCGCAGCGCTGGGGTTCGCAGACGGCGTCGTTGGGGTCGATCAGGTGCATGTTGGGGAAGACCGAGGCGGGGGGCTCGGCGGGGTTCGGGGGGGAGAGGGCCTCGGAGCGGTCCAGGCCGCAGTTGATTCGGTCGCCGCCGCCGGCCAGGCAGTCGATGGCGCGGTAGCGGATGCCGTTGCGGCGCAACCACGGGGTGTCGCGGATGCCGATGATCTCCAGGTTGCGGTCGGACAGGGCCGACCAGACGTCCACGTAGTCCTGGGGGGTTTCGTCGCCGCCGTTGTCGCTGGGGCGGGTGACGGTGGTGAAGACGAAGTCGGGACGCTCCACGCCGAGGCGGTCGATCACCTCGGCCGACCAGTCCTTGCAGTCCGGATTTTGCTGGCCCTTGTACATGGGCTCCTCGGCGACCGTCAGCGGGCAACCCATCTTCAAGTACACGACGACGCGGAAACGGTACTGCTCGCCGAGTAGTTGCAGCGCCGGAATCCAGTGCTCGGCATGGGAATTGCCGACCACCGCGATGGTGCGGTGCGCATTGGGGTCACCGTAGGTGCAGGTGATGACCGCGCGGGTGTCGAAATCGGAGATGCAGCCGTCGCGGGTGGGGTAGGCGATATCGGCGGGGGCTTCCTCGGTGGTGGGGCGCATGGGGGCGCGCGGCACCAGCGCCTGATCGGTGAGCGCCGCCGCGCCCGGATACTTCGTCGGATCCAGCTGGCCGACCGCGTGCGCCTTCGCACTGTTGTCCCACTGCCAGGCCACCGTCGAACCCACCAGCAGCACACCGACGATCGACACCGCGATACCGGTGAGCAGGCGGCTACGGTCGGCGAGCAGACGGACCGGACCGGACAGCAGACGGCCGGGAGCCGTGCGCGCCCGGCGGCGCACCCGCGCGGCCACCGGCTTGGAGCGCTCCCGTAGCGGCTCCTCCACCAGATGATGAGTGGCGAAGGCCAGCACCAGCGACACCACGATGATGACCACTCCGTCCAAGGCTCCCGCCCGGCGCTGATGGTGCTCACCCAGGTAGAAGATGAGAATCGGCCAGTGCCACAGGTACAGCGCGTAGGCGAAACTGCCCAGCTGCACGATCGGAGCCGTGGCCAGCAGCCGGTTCACCACCGGCTGCGCGGCGGTGTCGCGGCCCGCGCCCGCGAGAATCAGTGCGACCGCGGCCGATACCGGAATCAGCGCGGCCGGGCCGGGGAACACCAGCGCGCCGTTCACCAGCCAGCCGCAGCAGCCGATGACCGCGATTCCCATCCAGGCCAGCGCTTCCCGCGTCGGTCCGGGCAACCGGACCCAGGGTGCGACCAGCGCCAGCAGACCACCGGCGAGAGGCTCCCAGGCGCGCGCGTAGGTGTCGTAGTAGTTCCAGCCCTGCTGGGTCGAAACACCCTCGGTGGCATGGCGGAACGAGGCGATCGCGACCGCCGCGAACACCACGGCCAAGGTCAGCCGCAGCAGGCCGCCGCGACGCACGAAGGGGTGCCCGGCCAGCGGTTTCCAGGTTTCGACGCGCCGCAGTATGAACGCCACCAACGCGACCCCCAGCAGCAGCGCCAGATACATCTGCCCCTGCACCGACATCGACCACAGGTGCTGCAGCGGGCTCACCGAGGGATCGGCGGCCAGATAGTCCGACCAGGACAGCGCCAGATACCAGTTCTGGTAGTAGAACAGCGAAGCCAGCGTCTGACTCGCGATATCGGACCAGCGGGTGTGGGGAGCAGCAGCACCGCCGTCACCACCACCGCGGCCAGCACCACCACCATGGCGGGCAGCAACCGGCGCAGCGTGCGCCGCACCGTGGCGAGCACACCCACCGAACCGCCCTCGCCGCGCCGCACCAGCATGCCGGTGAAGAAGAAGCCCGACAGCACCAGGAACACGTCCACACCGCCGGACACCCGCCCGGCCCAGATGTGGAAGGCGACCACCAGGGCGATAGCCACGCCCCGCAGTCCGTCCAGATCGTGCCGGTACGCGCCGGGCCTGACGGGGGCGCCCGGCGCCGCCTTGCGGTCGCTGTCGGGCGCGGTCGGATGATCGGTGCTGGATATGGACATGGCGGCTGCCATTGTCGGTCAGGGGCCGTGAAAATCGCCAATCGCCACACAGAAGGTGTCCGGAATGCGCCGATTTGTGCAGGTCAGGCGAATGCGAAATAGCGCAGCCAGAGATAGGGAGCGGCCACCACAATGGTGACCGCGGTCACCAGAATGCCCTTGCGAGTGAATTCCCAGAACGAGATCGGATGGTCCGAACGCCGCGCGATTCCCAGCATCACCACGTTCGCGCTGGCCCCGACTGCTGTGAGGTTGCCGCCGAAATCCGCGCCCAGCGCCAGCGCCCACCACAGCGCGTCCGCCTGCCCCGGCTGATCCACGTGCTCCACCAGCTCCGCCACCAGTGGGCTCATCGTCGCCACGTACGGGATGTTGTCGATGACACCCGACAGCACCGCCGACACGACCAGTATCAGCATGGTTGCCACGAGCGCGTTTCCGCCGGTGAGTTCGGTCGCGAATTTCGCCAGCCGGCCGATCACACCGGTTTTCACCAGCGCCCCGATCATCACGAACAGACCCGCGAAGAACAGCAGCGTCTCCCATTCCACCGCGGACAGGTAATCGCGTTGCGGCAGACCGGAAATCAGCACCAGCGCGCCCGCACCGAGCAATGCCACCAGCGCCGGCTCCACATGGAAAACCGGGTGGCCGAAGAATCCCGCGAAAACGGCCGCCAGCACAATTCCGCACTTGATCAGCAGTTTCGGATCGCGAATCGCCTCCCGCTCGTTCAAGGCCATGATGTCGGCCGCGCGCTCGGGATCGACGTCGAACGAACCCCGGAACAGACGCGGCAGCAGCAGCGTGAACACCGCCAGCTCGATCAGCACGATCGGGGTCAGATTCAGGAAGAAGTCGTTGAACGACAACCCCGCCCGGCTGCCGATGATGATGTTCGGCGGATCACCGATCAGGGTGGCCGCGCCACCGATATTGGAGGCCAGCACCTCGGCGATCAGGAACGGCGTCGGCGACACCTCCAGCCGCTCGCACAC
Organism: Nocardia tengchongensis; assembly: GCF_018362975.1. Taxonomy (NCBI): domain Bacteria; kingdom Bacillati; phylum Actinomycetota; class Actinomycetes; order Mycobacteriales; family Nocardiaceae; genus Nocardia; species Nocardia tengchongensis. The sequence continues at coordinate 7,078,030 of NZ_CP074371.1, read as the reverse complement.
CAGCAGCGTGACCGGGGCGATGAGCAGCACGGTGGTGACATTGTCCAGGAAGCCGGACGCGGTGGCGGTGATGAGGACCAGCAGGATCATCACCCGCAACGCCGAACCCTTGGCGCGCTTGGCCGCCCAGATCGCCACGTATTCGAAGATGCCGGTCTGCCGCAGCACCCCGACGATGATCATCATGCCCAGCAGCAGATAGATGACGTTCCAGTCGATGCCGGTCTCGTGCGAGAAGAAGACATCGTCGGAATCCATGATGCCGACCGCGATGACCACGCCCGCGCCGACCAGTGCGGCGACGGTCTTGTGGACGCGTTCGGAGGCGATCAGCCCGTAGGCGATCGCGAAGACCGTGATCGCGATGGCGACGTTCACGGCCGCAGCCCCGGCGGGCTCAGTTCGCGAGCGCCACTTCGAGCAATCGCGAGGAGGTGATCACGCCCAGCAGCGTCGTGCCGTCCTGCACCGCCACCAGCGGCGACTTGTACTTCGCCATCAGCGCCGCGACCTCGACGATATTGTCGTCGGCCTTGGCGGCCGGGATCTTGGTGAGCCGCTCGGGAATGACGTCGCGGACCTTCTTGCCGCGCAACCGCTTCGCCATCTGCCCGCACATCGATTCGTTCAGCACTCCGGCCAGCGACGGGTCGTCCTGCACGTACTTCGGGACGATGAACAACACCACCTGCGAGGCGGGCAGCACCGAATGCGGCGAACCGTTCGCGTCGGTCACCAGGATGCCCGGCAGCCGATGCTCGGCCAGCAGCCGCGCGGCGTCGATCGCATCGGAGTCCAGGTCGATCACCGGTATTCCTCGGCAATCTGAGCAGCATGCATAAGTGCAGGATACGGCGGATCGCCGGTCGGTCACCGCAGCAATATACGTCAAGATCGAAAACTGGCGCCGCATCGAAACTCCCAGGTCGGACCATACGGCCCGAGGTTTCGGACCGGCCGACCAGACTTCCCGGCACACCACGAGTAGAGATTGCGTAAAGGATACCGTGATCCGGTTTATCTCTCGCGCGGATGTGTCAGCTCGTAGATCCGGTACGCGGCGCGGATCACCGGGTACGACACATTGCGCACCTCCACGCCGCCCGGCGTGCGGCCGAATTCGGTGCCGCCGTGGGCGTGCCCGTGAATCGCGAGATCCGCGCCGCCCGCCTCCACCGCGTCGGCCAGCTCGGAACAGCCCAGGCCCGGAAAGATCTTGGGCGCCTCGCCCACCAGGGTGTCGACCACGGGCGAGAAGTGCATGAGCGCGACCCGCAGGTCACAGTCGAGAGATTCGAGGGCGGCCCGCAGGCGGGCGGCGTCGGCGGGGCCGCGGCGGTGAAGGGCCCGGTGCTCGACGCTGCCCTCGTCGGGAGTGCCGGGGTGGCCGGGGAATCCGCCGCTGCCGCCCATGACACCGGCGACACCCAGGCGAACCCCGTTGACGGGCAGGGTGATCGCGGTGCCGTCCAGGACGTGGACGCCGATCTCGGTGAGCCGCACCGCGATCCGGAAACCGAGCCGGCGGTCGTGGTCGTGATTGCCGAGCACCGCGACCACCGGGACGGGCAGGTCGTCGAGCTCCGCGCACAGCACCTCGGTGTCGCGCAGGGTGCCGCCGTTGGTCAGATCACCGGCCACCAGCAGCACATCCGCGCGTGCACCCAACTCCAGCAGGGCGGGCCGGAACCGGCCCCGCAGGCTCTCCCGCAGGTGCAGATCGCCGACTGCCGCGACCCGGACGCGTCCGGGATCGCGCTCGCCACGGTTCGTCCCGGCACGGCCCATACCGTCAGCAAGCCAGACGACTGTCCGGCGTGTCAACGCTATTAGGGCCTGGCCCGCGCAGGTCCAGTCGCCCGGCTCATGGCGGTCTAGTCGCCCAGGGGCTCCAGCCGCAGTGGGACGCCGATGCGGTTCCACAGGTTGATCTGCGCGGTCACCGCGACCAGGCCCGCCCGCTGGCCGTCGTCGAAGTTCTTCTCGACCTCCGCCCAGATCTCATCGCTCACCCCGTGCGCGCCGAGAGTCGTTGTGGCCTCGGCGTATTCGAGCGCGGCACGCTCGGCCGGGGTGAACAGCTCCGACTCCCGCCAGGCGTTGAGGTGCCAGAGCCGCCGCTCGGTCTCGCCCAGCTTGCGCGCCTCGGTGGAGTGCATGTCGATGCAGAAGAGGCAGCCGTTGATCTGGGAGACGCGGATCTTCACCAGTTCCCGGACGGTGGCGTCGAGGGGACCGCGCCGGATCGCGGTCTCGGCGGCCAGCCAGGCCTGGTAGACCTCGGGGGCGGCTTCGTGCATGGTCAATCGCGACATGGTGTCGTCCTTCCTCGGATCGTGGATAACCCTTGGACGAGACAGGTGCCGGGGATGTGACGGGCGCGCGATGTGTGCTCGATCACGCCCGCCGGGGAGCCTCCGCGCGGCCTTAGCCTTGCATTTGCCGTAATTCGCTGAAACACCTCATGGCAGACAATAATCCGCACGTGGGAACAGTTCTGCTGATCGCGCTGGGGCTCTTGTGCTTCGTCACCGGACCCGCATTGGCGCTGGTAATCGTATTCGCCGTGCGCGGGTCCACCCGGCATGTCGCGGCCGAACGCCGGCGTGGCGGGGGTGAACCGGGTCCCAGCGGATCCGCGCGGAGATCCACCGGAACCTGGTCCGGCACCGGTCACCCCTGAGCCGGCGCGCTCGAGGGGCTCGCTACGGCCGCGTCAGTGCGGCGTAGCGAGCAATGTGCTGGTCAGTGGTACCGAATTCGTACTGGACGGCCGTCAGGCGCTTGAAGAAGTGGCCGATGGCCAGCTCCTCGGTCATGCCCATGGCGCCGTGCAACTGCACCGACTCCTGGCCGATGCGCCGCGCCGCGCGGCCGATGGTGGCCTTGGCGGCGGACGCCGCACGGGACCGCTCGGCGGCCGGGGCGTCCAGCTTCAACGTCACCAGATACGTTGCGGCCACGGCCTGTTCGAGCTCCAGCAGCATGTCCACCATGCGGTGCTGCAAGGCCTGGAAGCTGCCGATCGCGACACCGAACTGGCGACGCTGCTTGGCGTAGGCCACGGTGTCGTCGACCACCTTGCGCATCGCACCGACCGCCTCGGCGCACACCGCGGCGATGGCCTCGTCGACGGTCGCGGCGACGGCCTCGCCCGCGTGCGCGAGCAGCAGGGCATCGGCGGGCACCCGCACCGCGTCGAAGGTGAGGTCGGCGGCCTGACGCTCGTCGATGGTGCGGTACGCGCGCATGGTCAGCCCGGCGGTGTCGGCATCGACAACGAACAGGGCGATCTCGCCGTCCGCGACCGCGGTCACCAGCGGGTGGGTGGCCAGCGGCGCGGCGGTCACCACCGTCTTCTCGCCGGTGATCAGCCAGTCGTCGCCGTCGCGCACCGCGCCGGTCCCGACCGCGGTGTAGTCGTAGCCGGATCGCGGTTCCAGCGCGGCGAATCCGGTCACCACCTCACCGGCGGCGATGCCCGACAACAGATCCTCGGCGCGCTTGCCGCCGGCGCGGCGCAGCAGGCCGCCGCCCACCACGACGGTGTCCACGTACGGCTCCAGCACCAGTGCCGCGCCCAGGGCCTCGGCGATGATCATGGTCTCGACCGGGCCGCCCCCGATCCCGCCCGCAGACTCCGGCAGGCTCGCCCCGAGAATCCCGACCTCCTCGGCCAGTCCGCGCCAGATCTCCGGCTGCCATCCAGCCCCGGTCCGCGCCGCGGCCCGGCTCGGCTCGAGCGGATAGCGGGCCGCGAGGAACTCGGTGACGATGTCGCGCAGCAGTTCTTGCTCGGCGGTGAAAGTGAAGTCCATGGCTACAGTCCCAGGTGGCTTTGGCGATGATGTTGCGCTGAATCTCGTTGCTGCCGGCGTAGATCGAGCCGGCGCGGTCGTTGAAGTACCGCAGCGGGGCGACCGCCTGCCAGTCCTCGCCCGCGATGAAACCGTCGGCGGGCGGGGTGAAGTCGGCGATCGGACCGCCCGGCATGGCGGCGTGCGGCTGATAGGCGCGGCCGCGTGGACCGGCCGCCTCCAGCGCGAGCTCGGTGAGCGCCTGACTCAGCTCGGTGCCCAGGATCTTGAGGGTGGACGCGGCCGGACCCGGGTCCTTGCCGCTGGAAACCAGTGCGAGGGTGCGGTATTCGAGGATCTCCAGCACGTCCGCGCGCAGGCGGGCGTCGGCCAGCTTGGCGGCGAAAGCCGGATCGTCGATCAGCGCACCGCCATCGGGAGCCACCTGCTCGGTCGCGGCCTGCGCCAGCTCCTCGGCCATGACCTGCAGGGCGGGGGAGACCGCGCCGCCGCCGCGCTCGAAGTTGAGCAGGAACTTGGCCACGGTCCAGCCGTCGTCGATCTGCCCCAGCACATTCGCCTTCGGCACCCGCACCTGGTCGAAGAACACCTGGTTCTGCACCTGCTCGCCGGAGGTCATGACCAGCGGCCGGATCTCGATGCCCGGGGCGCGCATGTCGATCAGCAGGAAGGTGATGCCCTGCTGCTTCTTGGCCTGCTTGGAGGTGCGGACCAGGGCGAAGATCCAGTTGGCCTCGGTGGCGTGGGTGGTCCAGATCTTGGAGCCGGTGACCACCAGATCCTCGCCGTCGGCGACCGCGGCCATGGACAGCGACGCCAGGTCCGAACCGGCCTCGGGCTCCGAATAGCCCTGGCAGAAGAACACCTCACCGGTGAGGATGCCGGGCAGGAAGTAGTCCTTCTGCTCGCGGGTGCCGAACGCCATGATGGCGTGCGAGACCATGCGAATCCCCATGGGGGACAGGTTCGGTGCGCCGGCCAGGGTGCATTCGCGGCCGAAGATGTAGTGCTGGGTGAGGCTCCAGTCGCAGCCGCCGTACTTCACCGGCCACGCCGGGGCGGCCCAGCCCCGTTCGTGCAGGATGTGCTGCCACTCCATGCTGGCTTCGTGGTCCGGGTAACGCTGGTCGCCAACCGTCCCGCTCGGCGTAGATCGTCGGTTAACTTTTCGTCGAGAAAGCTGCGCACTTCATCGCGAAACGCCAGATCAGCAGGCGACCAGTCAAGGTCCACAATGACTCCTTGTCCGAGAACTGGCATCAACCATCTCACCGCATCCCCCCTGCTGGCAAATGTGCTGGCACCCGCCATCACTTCAATGTTCTTGACATTCCAATATGGAGGTTTATCCTGGAGCTATATTCCACAATGGAATATCCGGCAGTGCCCGACCGTTAAGGATCGACATGGACATCACCACCGGCACCCGCGCCTCCGACGCCGAGCGCGCCCAGATCGCCGACCTCCTCGGCCGTCACCTGACCGAAGGCCGCCTGGACCTCGCCGAATACAACGACCGCCTCACCAGCGTCTACGCCACCGCCACCCGCGAAGACCTCCAGCTGGTCCTCGGCGACCTCCCCAAACTCCCGAAGACCGCTGCGGCCCAGCCTGCTTCCCGCACCCGCCTCCCCATCTGGCAGCGGATCGAAGGCAGCGCCTGGCTCGGCGTCAGCCTGCTGACCCTGTTCATCTGGGCCGCGATCTCCCTCGCCGCAGGCGAATTCACCTACCCCTGGCCGATCTGGGTCATCGCCCCCTGGGGTGCGGTCCTGGTCTTCCGCGTCGTCATGGGCTGGGAATCCACCGCCTGGAACCGCTACCACGCCCGGTGAACCGGGGAGGCGGCCAACGCCCGCCTCCCCGTCCGATCACCGGCCGAGAGCCACCCGCAGTGCCGCGGCGAACCACGCGAAGGTGGGGCCGAGGTCGGGCAGCGGAGGCCAGCCGTTGATGGTCGCGACCAGCTGCCAATAACGTTCCGTACGAGGATCGTTCGCGACCTCCAGGCGGTCCAGGATCCAGTGGCGCAGCGCTGCGTCGTCGAGCTTGACGAAGGTCGCCGCGTAGCGGGCCGTCAGGTCGTCGAGGATGCCGGCCGCGGCGGGGCTGTCCGGGGCGATGCCCTCGGCCAGGGCCGCGCCCACCCGGTCCCGGACGGCCTCGGTCAGGTCGTGATGCAGGCCGGTGTCGTCACCCGCCGCTCGTTCCCGGGCCTGATACTCGGCCATGCGCCGGACGGCGGCGCGGAACTCCTTGTCCCGCACCAATTCCACCAGCTCCATCCACGCACTCACCTGTTCGGGGGTGGGGTCGTCGGGTAGCTCGGGCATGCTCGAGCGGAGCAGCTCGAGCACCGCCGGATTGCCCTCGACCGCTCCGAAGGTGTCGTCGATGAAGTCGTGGATGATGCGGTCGCGTTCGGCTTCGGACAGTTGCACCAGTTTGTGCATGAATCCCATCTCCTTCTGATCGGAGCCCCGGCTCGCCACCGTCCGCAGCACCGCGCGGCGTAGCCGCAGGACGCGGATCTGAATGTCGATCGCTTCCGCGTGGGCGGCGGCAACCTCCGGCAGGGAGGCCTCGCGGGTCAGGATGCGGCGGACGGTCGCCAGATCCATGCCCAGTTCCCGGAGCGTGCGAACCAGTTCCAGTCGGGCCAGCGCCTCGAGGTCGTAGAGCCGGTAGCCGCCGGGCTGTAGGTGGTCGGCGGAACGATCCCCTTGTCGGAGTAGAACCGGATGGTCTTGACCGTCAGTCCGGTGCGCTCGGCCAGCGCCCCGATCGGGTAGAGCGTTTCGTCGTCCATGCGCCAACCTTCGTGCTTCCCCTTGGTGGAGAGTCAAGCGACGCGGTCGTTGGCGCAGAAGGGACGCGGGGTCGGCATACTCGGGGCAATCTCGGGGGAGCGGGTAGTCTCAGCCGCTGTGCACCTGAAGAGTCTGACGTTGAAGGGGTTCAAGTCCTTCGCGTCCTCGACGACGCTGCGATTGGAGCCGGGGATCACCTGTGTGGTGGGGCCCAACGGGTCGGGGAAATCGAATGTCGTCGACGCGCTCACCTGGGTGATGGGTGAGCAGGGCGCGAAAGCGCTGCGGGGCGGGAAGATGGAGGACGTCATCTTCGCCGGGACCGCGGGCCGCGCCCCGCTCGGTCGTGCCGAAGTCACACTGACCATCGACAATTCCGATGGGCTGCTGCCCATCGAGTATTCGGAAGTGTCGATCACCCGGCGCATGTTCCGCGACGGCGCGGGCGAATACGAGATCAACGGCAACTCCTGCCGCTTGATGGATGTGCAGGAGTTGCTCAGCGACTCCGGCATCGGCCGCGAGATGCACGTCATCGTCGGTCAGGGGCGGTTGTCGGCGATCCTGGAATCGCGGCCCGAGGATCGGCGGGCCTTCATCGAAGAGGCTGCGGGCGTGCTCAAGCACCGGCGGCGCAAGGAGAAGGCCGTCCGCAAACTGGACGCCATGCAGGCCAACCTGGCCCGCCTCACCGACCTCACCACCGAACTGCGCAGGCAGTTGAAGCCGCTCGGACGGCAGGCCGAGGTCGCACGCCGGGCCGCGACCGTCCAATCCGAACTGCGTGACTCCCGATTGCGGCTCGCCGCCGACGATCTGGTGACCCGCCGCCGCGAACTCGAGAGCCAGCAGAGCAAAGAGGCCTACGCGCGCGAACAGCACGTCACCGTGCAAGCCGAACTCGACGCCGCCAATGCCGCGCTGGCACAGCAGGAATTCGAGCTGTCCAAGCTGACCCCCAGCGCCGAGGCCGCCGCCCAGACCTGGTTCCAGCTCTCCGCACTCACCGAACGCGTCAACGCCACCATCCGCATCGCGCGCGACCGCGCCCGCAACCTCACCATCGAGCAACCCACCGGCGCCGGCCGCGACCCCGAACAACTGGAGCGCGAAGCCGACCGGGTCGAGGCCGAAGAGGCCGAACTGCGCGAAGCCGTCGAGATGGCCACCGAAACCCTCGAAGCCGCCCGCGAGCAACTCTACGAACGCGAGCAGGCCGCCAAGGCCGCCGAGCAGGCCCACCTGGCTGCCGTACGCGCCGTCGCCGACCGCCGCGAAGGACTCGCCCGGCTCTCCGGCCAGGTCGACTCCCTGCGCATTCGCGCGCAATCGGTGGACGGCGAGGTCGCCCGCATGTCCGCCGGCATCACCGAGGCCCGCCGCCGCGGCGAGGAGGCCAACGCCGAATTCGAGGCCGTCCAAGGCGAACTCGACGAACTCGACGCGGGTGAGGAAGGCCTCGACCACGCCTACGAACACGCCGCCCAAGCCCTCGAACTGGCCGATGCGCGCGTCACCGAACTGCGCGAGAAGGACCGCGAAGCCGGCAAACGCGTCGCCTCCCTCACCGCCCGCATCGAAGCCCTCGGTATGGGCCTGCGCCGCAAGGACGGCGCGGCCTGGCTGCTCGAACACCGCGCCGACGGACTGCTCGGCCCGCTGTCCGGATTGATCCGCGTGCACGGCGGATTCGAGTCCGCGGTCGCCGCCGCGCTGGGCCCGCTGGCCGACGCTGTGGCCGCCGACACCGGTCCCGCCGCGCACGCCGCCGTGCGCGCGCTCAAGGAGAGCGACGGCGGCCGCGTGGCCCTCGTCTACGCCGATGCCGCGAACCTCCCTGCCGCCCAGGTGGATTCGTCGCTGCCCGGCACGGCCCGCTGGCTCGCCGACGTGGTCGACTGCCCGGCCAACCTGCGCGGCGCGATCACCGCCCTCACCGCGGGCATCGCCGTCGCCGACGATCTCACCGCCGCCGCCCAGGTCATCGCCGCCCGCCCCGAACTGCGGGTCGTCACTCGCGACGGCGACGTCACCGGCAGCGGCTGGCTGCTCGGTGGCTCCGACCGCGCCCCCAGCCTGCTCGAGGTACAGGCCGACATCGATTCCGCCACCGCGGAACTGGCGTCCTGGCAGCGACAGGCCGAGGAACTCGAAGCCGCGCTGGCCGGTGCGCTCGCCGAGCAGTCCGACCGCAAGGAAGCCGTCGACCACGCCCTGCTCGCCCTGCACGAATCCGACCAGGCCCTGGTCGCCATCTACGACCGCCTGGGCCGGCTCGGCCACTCCGCCCGCGGCGCGCAACGCGAATGCGACCGCCTGCTCGCCCAGCGCGCCGACGCCGAAACCGGCCGCGAGGAAACCCTGTCCAAGCTCGCCGAACTCGAGGACCGGCTGCGCAACGCCGAACTCGAACAGGCCGATATGGACCCCGAAGCCGCCGGCACCGAGACTGCCGGCTACGCCCGCGAGGAAGCCGCCGCCGCCCTCGCCGAGGTCCGCTCCATGGAGGTCGAGGCCCGCCTGGCCGTCCGCACCGCCGAGGAACGCGCGGAATCGGTGCGCGGCAAAGCGGATTCGCTGCGCCGCGCCGCCCGCGCCGAACGCGACAACCGGGCCCGCGCCGAGCGCGCCCAGGCCGCCCGCCGTCAAGCCTCCGCGCTGGCCGCCGTGGTCGCCGCCTCCGCGGAGAAGATCGCCGCCGAACTCGAGCAGGTGGTCGCCCAGGCCGCCACCCGCCGCGACGAATTGGTGCGCCGCCGCACCGAATTCGCCGCCCGGGTCGAACAGACCAAGGAGCGGTCGCGCGCGCTGAACACCCAGCTCGCCCAGCTCACCGACGCCGTGCACCGCGACGAAGTGGCCCGCGCGCAGGCCGCGCTGCGCATCGAACAGGTCGAGACCACCATCTCCGAACAGTTCGGCATCAGCCTCGACGACCTCATCGCCGAATACGGCCCCGACGTCCCCATGCCGCCCACCGCGCTGGAGATGATCGAATACGAGCAGGCCCGCGAACGCGGCGACGCCGTCAGCGAACCCCAGCCCATGCCCTACGACCGCGCCACCCAGGAACGCCGCGCCAAACGCGCCGAGAAGGACCTGGTCACCCTCGGCAAGGTGAATCCCCTTGCGCTGGAGGAGTTCGCGGCCCTCGAGGAGCGCTACACCTTCCTCAACACCCAGCTCGAGGACGTCAAGAAGGCCCGCCAGGACCTGCTCGACGTGGTCGCCGAGGTCGACGAGCGCATCCTGCAGGTCTTCACCGAGGCCTACGAGGACGTGGAGCGCGAGTTCACCGGCGTCTTCGGCCGCCTGTTCCCCGGTGGTGAGGGGCGGCTGCTGCTCACCAACCCCGCCGACATGCTCACCACCGGCGTCGAGGTCGAGGCCCGCCCGCCGGGCAAGAAGGTCAAGCGGCTCTCGCTGCTCTCCGGCGGCGAGAAGTCCTTGGCCGCGGTCGCTTTCCTGGTGTCGATCTTCCGCGCCCGGCCCTCGCCCTTCTATGTGATGGACGAGGTCGAGGCCGCTCTCGACGACACCAACCTGCGCCGGCTCATCGGACTGTTCGAGCAGCTGCGCGAGAAGAGCCAGCTCATCGTGATCACCCACCAGAAGCCGACCATGGAGATCGCCGACGCGCTCTACGGCGTCAGCATGCGCGGGGACGGCATCACCCAGGTGATCTCGCAGCGCATGCGCGGGGAGAATCTGGTAGGCGCGACACCGTAGTCCGGTCGCGGGCCGTGCGAGCAGCTTCGACGCTCACGCGTCCCGCTCAGCGGGAATTCATCTCGATGTCGGAGTGAAACACCTGCGCGTCCCATTAAGCAGCCGCTAGCGTCCGGCCCCATGAAGCGCTCCATCGCCGTCCTGGCCGCCGGACTCGCCGTCGGTCTCGCCGCCCCGGTCCCGTTCGCCCTGGCCGACACCGGATCCTCCGGCCTCGGATCCGGATCGGCCTCCGGCTCCGGCACCGGCTCCCTGTCCGGCTCGGGCGGCGGCAACAGCAACCTGCCGCCCTACAGCCAGTGGATCAGCGACGTCACCACCGTCGCCAACGCCGCCCAGGCCTACCTGACCACCGCGCTGCCGGGCGCCACCAAGCCCGCCATCGTCCTCGACATCGACAACACCTCGCTGGAGACCAGCTACCACGCCGCCCCCATCACCCCGGCCATCCCGCCCATGCTGGCACTGGCCAAATGGGCGAAAAGCCAAGGCGCGGCGATCATCTTCGTCACCGGCCGCCCCTCGGTCATGAACCTCTACACCCAGCTCAACCTCGGCGCGGTCGGCTACCCCGTCGACGGCCTCTACGGCGGCGGCCTCACCACCGGCTCCAGCGGTGCGGGCGCCCTGGCCGACTACAAGACCTCCACCCGCGCCGCCATCGAGGCCCAGGGCTACACCATCGTCGCCAATATCGGCAACAGCGCCTCCGACCTCTCCGGCGGCCACGCGCAGCAGACTTTCAAGCTGCCCGACTACAACGGCGCGCTGAACTGATCCTCATCCGACCGTGATGTTCAGCTGGTAGCGAGCGGTTCCCGCACGCGAAGTGACATGGAAGGTCCACGCACCCGCGGTGGCCTTCTCGAACGTCGCCGAGACCTCCTCCGTCGCACGGGTGCTGCCGTCCGGATCGATGACCGAGATCCGGGCGCGGTGGAGGTCATGGTGAACGCGATGGTCCGGCCCTCGGTCCCGCCGGGGTGGTTCACTGCCCGGAATCCACCAGCGACTTCAACCGCGCCGCACCGGATTCGGCCAGCCACTCCTCGAAAGTCCGCAGGCCGGGATGGATTTCGCGGAGCGCGGCGATATCGGCGTTCCAGCCCTGGCCCGACCGCGACAGCTGCCAGACCACTCCGACCTCGGGCCCCATGGCCTCGGCCTCGTCCCGCGTCGCCTCCACGTAGCGCACCGGGTGACCGGTCGCGGCGGTGATGGCGGTCGCGGCCGCGGCCATGGTGAGATCGTCACCGGCCAGCTCGAGGACTTCGCCGTGAAAGCGGGCCGGATCGTCGAAGGCCAGCTGCGCGAAGACCGCGATATCGGCCAGGGCGATGGACTGGATCGGCTTGTCCGCCGGGAACAGATGCCGGTGGACGCCGTCGGTGATGCCGTCCACCGGGAATCCCCGCATCAAGTAGTTCTCCATGAACCGGGCCGGGCGCAGAATCGTCCAGTGCAGTCCGCTGGTGCGCAACGCGTCCTCTACGCGCCGCTTGCCCTGGGCGCCCCACTTGCCGTCCTCGGTCAGGGCGGCGACGGTCGTGAAGACGATGAATTCCACCCCGGCCGTGCGGGCGGCTTCGATGAACCGGATGCCGCGTTCCACCTCCAATTCGACGTCCCAGCCCTGCGGGCCGAAGGTGGCCGGCGGCACCAGGAAGGCCGAGCCCACGCCGTGGAGCGCCGCGGCGATGGTCGCGGGCCGGTCGAAATCTCCGACGGCCAGCTCCGCGCCCGCCGCCGCGAGTTCCTGCGCCGCAGCCGATTCCGGATCGCGGACCAGCGCGCGCACCGACCGGCCGGTGTCGAGCAGCCGGCGCGCGGTCACGCCACCCTGCTTGCCGGTCGCGCCGGTAACCAGGATCAGGTCGTTACGAGAAGACATTGTCACCCGTTCGTTCGGTAGTATTCGGGTCGGTCGACCCGGATACGAACGCTAGAACCGCTCTGTTTCCGTTGGCCAGCACCGGAAAGGACCCGCGTAACGAAATGTCGACGCCGACCAGCATCCGCAGCACCCCGAACGGCCGGGCCGACGCGCGCCGCAACCGCGCCCTGGTCCTGGCCGCCGCGCAACGTGCCCTCGCCGAAGGCGGACTCGCGGTGTCACTGGCCGAGGTGGCCCGCCGCGCCGGTGTCGGCGCGGGCACCGTGTACCGCCATTTCCCCACCAAGACCGCGCTGCTGGAAGCCGTTATGCAGCAACGCATCGACCGTCTCACCGGCCTGGCCCACCGCCTGCGCGACGCCCCCCGACCCGGGCGTCGCCTTCTTCACGTTCTGCGCCGAGGTGATCACCTCCAGCCACCGCAACCAGGCCGTGTGCGACATGGTCAGCAATGACGGCTGGCCGCGTGAACTGGTCCGCGACGCCGGCGCCCGCTTCCACACCGCGCTCGGTGACCTGCTCGCCGACGCTCAGCGGCAGGGCGCGGTCCGCGCCGACCTCACCGTGCCCGACGTCCTCGCCCTGTTCACCGGATGCGTTGCGATCCAACGACAGGCCCCCGATCACGAGCTGGCGCGCCCCGCGGCCCTCGTCCTCGACGCGATGCGCGCGCACCACCCCGGACGGCCCGTAACGAAACACCGGAACGCAACTACTCCGCGTGACGAAAGCGCCCCCGGTAACGAAACTCCCGCCCCGCGCTGCCCGATCTGCACCACCCCGATCCACCCGACCGGAACCGGCCGCCCCGCCCGCTACTGCTCAGCCGCCTGTCGGCAGAAGGCTCACCGGCGTCGCCACGCCATCCCCGTATGACCCCCTAATCGAGCGCCCGATGAAAGCCGTTGGGGCACTTCGTGACCTGGGTGTGTCCGAACGGATGCGAAGGTGTGACGAGGCCGCAGAATAGGCGAAAAATGCTGATAGAAGCCTATATACGACGTTTCGGTATGGACCCGCGAACCGGGAGCGGGGCAGTACGCTCCCTGCGTGGTTTGGGTGTCGGCCGCGGCGTTCGGTGCCGCATGGTGGCTCGGTTTGTATCTGCTCGCGCGGGATCCGCGAAAGCTGTTGTTACGCAGAGCGGCGACGGGGCTGCTGGCCTTCGCGGTGGCGGTGGTGGCCGACCGGATGGCCGGCGCGGATCCGTGGTTCGACGGAGTGCGCATCGTGCTGGTGTGCGCGCCGGTCCTGGCCTTCAGCGGAGTCTTCGTGCGGCTGCTGCCCGCCGGGGTCGAACGCGTCGACCGCTGGTGGCGGGCCGGACTGCTACCGCTGTGCGCGGTGCTGGCGCTGCCCGCCGCGGGCGGCTTCCTGCCCGCCGGCTACCTGCTCGGGGCGATCACCCTGCTCGCGCTGCTCGGCACCATGCTGGGCATGCTCGGCCAGCACGCCGAATGGGCCGAGGACGCCCGCCGTTCCGCGGCCGGACTGCTCACCGTCGGCGCGCTGCTGCTGGGGCTCAGCTCGGCGCTGATCCTGCTCGGCCTGAATGTGCTGCCGCGCACCGCCATGCTGTCGGTGACCGCCGCCGACCTGGTGGTGCTGGGTCTGGGCATCGCGGTGCTCGACGCCTACGACGAGGGGGAGGAGCTGCGCGCCGACATGACCCACTCGCTGGTCCTCTCGGCGGCCACCGCGGCCGTCTTCGGCGGTCAGGCCGCGCTCACCCTGACCCTGGCGGGGGAGCGACCCGCCTTGGTGGCCTTGTTCTTCGGCGCCATCGCCGCCGCCATCGGCCTGCAGGTGCTCAACGGCCCGCTGCACGCCGGCGCGGACCGGGTGGCGTTCGCCTCCGATCCGCAACTGTGCGCGGCCCGCGTCGAATTGCGCAGCGCCACCGAGGCTTTGCTGCGCAAGGGCGGCGTGAATGACTAGAGCAGGTCGCTGACGTCGTCGGGGACGTCGACCGCGTATTTCCGCAGGGTCTCCATGGGCACCACCTCGAGCGCGTTCTCGTGGGTGGCGGCCAGCACCACCGGTGCGGCCGCCCCGTCCTCGTGGGCGTGCAGCCAGCGCACGGCCACCACACACCAGCGGTCGCCCGGTTGCAGGCCGGGGAAGTTGTTCTCCGGCCGCGGGGTGACGAGATCGTTGCCGATCGACTTCTGGTGCTCCAGGAACTCCGCCGTCACCACCGTGCAGACGGTGTGGCTACCCAAATCCTCGGGACCGGTGCTGCAGCATCCGTCCCGATAGAAGCCGGTGAGAGGATCGGTGCCACACTCCTCCAGCGGTCCCCCAAGCACATTTCGATCGGTCACGTCGCCGATCCTATTGTCTCGGTGTCGCATTCGCCGCTCCTTCCGCACTGTGGCACGTAGTCGAGCAGACCGGTTGGTAGTTGGTCGGATTTTCAGGCCACACCCCGGCGTGTCGCTACATCACACGACCAAACTCTGTGATATCGGCCACGGCCCCCGACGCGACGGTAGGTGCGTGAATCCGACATGGCAAGCACCTCTGAAAGGATGGGGACGTGACGACTGCAGAAGTTTGGATTCTCATCGCCGCCATCGCGGCGGTGCTGCTCGTGGCGTTGGTTGCCGGATATGCCCTGAACAAGCGCCGCCGGATCTCGCTGACCCCGGAGGTCGCCGAGACCAAGGAGGTCACCGACCGCTCCGGCGGATACCAGGCCTCGAGCGGATTCAGCTTCAGCCAGGGCGCCGCGGCCGCGGAACGCGAGAAGGTCCCGGCCACCAAGGCCAAACCGGTGCCGCTCCCGCCCGAGCGCACCGACGACGAGGGCCAGCCCCACATCGGTGACGATGCCGCCATCCCGCGCGACGCGGGCAAGCGCAGCATCCACGATGTGCGCCTGCCCGAACCTGTCCAGGGCCCCGAACCCGCCCCGGCCGCGGAGACCGTCACGCCCGCCGAGAACACCGCCGCGACCGACGAGAGCGCCGCGACGGACACCGCTGACGCGGCCGCCCCGGCGGATGTCGCCGCGGCTGTTGACGAGGCCGCCGCGACGGACACCACCGCCCCGGCGGAGGCCGCCCTGACCGGCGAGGCCGGTACCGACGCGGTCGCGAGCGAATCCGATTCGCCCGCTCCCGCTCCCGACGCCACCGTGTCGGACGACGACCAGGCGCGCGCCGAGGCCGTCGAGGCCGCCGAAGAGGCCGCGGAGATCGCCGCCGGCAAGGCCGCGGCCGATGTCGCCGCGCAGCCCGCCGCACAGGAGGCCGCCGCCGAGGAAGCCGCCGAGGCCGCGGTCGCCGCCGCCGAGATCGCCGCCGGTGCCGAGGCCGCGGTCGCCGCGCACGCCGGCGCTCACGCCACCGCCCCCGAGGCCACGGCTCCGGTCGCGCCCGGCATCGCCGAGATCGAGCCCACCGCGGGCCGTCTCACCAAGCTGCGCGGGCGGCTGTCCCGTTCCCAGACCGCCGTCGGCAAGTCCCTGCTGGGTCTGCTCGGCGGCGGCGATCTGGACGAGGACTCCTGGGAGGAGATCGAGGACACCCTCGTCATGGCCGACCTGGGCACCGGCAGCACCGCCGCCATCGTCGAGCGCCTGCGCGAGGAGATGGCCGGGCGCAGCGTCCGCACCGCCGCCGAGGCGCGAGCCCTGCTACGGGAGGTGCTGATCGACGCGCTGCGGCCCGAGCTGGACCGTTCCATCCGCGCGCTACCGCACGCCGATCACCCGTCGATCCTGCTGGTCGTGGGCGTGAACGGCACCGGAAAGACCACCACCACCGGCAAATTGGCGCGCGTGCTGGTGGCCGACGGCCGCCGCGTGCTGCTGGGCGCCGCCGACACCTTCCGGGCCGCGGCCGCCGATCAGCTCCAGACCTGGGGCGAGCGGGTGGGCGCGGAGACCGTGCGCGGCAAGGAGGGCGCGGATCCCGCGGCCGTCGCGTTCGACGCGGTGTCCGCCGGTATCGAGCGTGGCGTGGATGTCGTGCTGATCGACACCGCGGGCCGCTTGCACACCAAGACCGGCCTGATGGACGAGCTGGGCAAGGTCAAGCGCGTGGTGGAGAAGAAGGCCGCCGTGGACGAGGTGATCCTGGTGCTGGATTCGACGGTCGGCCAGAACGGTCTGATGCAGGCGCGGGTCTTCGCCGACGTCGTGGATATCACCGGGGTGGCGCTGACCAAGCTGGACGGAACCGCCAAGGGCGGCATCGTGTTCCAGGTTCAGCATGAGCTGGGCGTTCCGGTCAAACTGGTCGGTTTGGGTGAGGGCGCGGATGATCTTGCTCCCTTCGAACCCGGCGCATTCGTCGACGCTCTCCTCGGTTAACCCCCGCTGAACTGCGCCGATACCGAAATCAACACCTTCCTCACCAAGTCGCCGTAACCGTGGTGCGGTCTCGGAAACGTGACCGCAACACTGCAATCTCATCCGTTCACCTACGCGAAACGCCGCAGGATCACGGAGGAAACACCGACTGGTGAATCTCATTGCAGGCTTATGCGCAGGTTGCTGCGGGGCCAGAGATGAGGAGGACAAGAAGGTGGCGTACCCCATCGTTGATTTGCCGAACACCGGCGATACAGCCTGGATG
Organism: Nocardia tengchongensis; assembly: GCF_018362975.1. Lineage (NCBI taxonomy): Bacteria > Bacillati > Actinomycetota > Actinomycetes > Mycobacteriales > Nocardiaceae > Nocardia > Nocardia tengchongensis. Next base: position 7,061,196 of record NZ_CP074371.1, on the reverse strand, counting down.
TTGGCAAGCTCGGCACTAGTGCTGTTGATGACCCCAGGACTCGCGTTCTTCTACGGCGGCATGGTCCGTAGCAAGAACGTGCTCAACATGATCATGATGAGCGTCAGTGCCATGGGCATCGTCGGCGTCCTATGGGCGATCTTCGGATTCTCAGCGGCATTCGGCAACGACAAGTTCGGAGTGATCGGCAACCCGCTGCAGTTCTTCGGACTGAAGGGCCTGATCGGACCCGACGCACACGCGGCCGTCGCCGCGGACCCGTCCAAGGGCGTACAGGCCGCGGATGCGATCGGCATCCCGCTGGCCGGTAACACGGCCATCCCGATGACCGTGTTCGTCGCGTTCCAGCTGATGTTCGCGATCATCACCGTCGCCCTGATCTCGGGCGCGGTCGCCGACCGCCTGAAGTTCGGCGCCTGGGCGCTGTTCGCCGCGGTGTGGGCCACCGTCGTCTACTTCCCCGTCGCGCACTGGGTCTTCGACTTCAACGCCACCGACTCCGACGGCAACATCATTCACAAGGGCGGCTGGATCGCCAACAAGCTGCACGTCATCGACTTCGCCGGTGGTACCGCGGTGCACATCAACGCCGGTGCCGCGGGTCTGGCGCTGTGCCTCGTCCTCGGCAAGCGCAAGGGCTGGCCGAAGACCCCGATGCGTCCGCACAACCTGCCCTTCGTCATGCTCGGCGCCGGTCTGCTGTGGTTCGGCTGGTTCGGCTTCAACGCCGGTTCGGCGCTGACCGCCAACGGCACCGCGGGCTCCACCTTCCTGACCACCACCTTCGCCACCTGCGCCGCGATGCTCGGCTGGCTGCTCGTGGAGAAGCTGCGTGACGGTCACGCCACCTCGCTGGGCGCCGCGTCCGGTGTGGTCGCCGGTCTGGTCGCCATCACCCCCTCCTGCTCCTCGGTGAACGTGCTCGGCGCGCTGGCCATCGGCGCGGTCGCGGGTGTGGCCTGTGCCCTGGCCGTGGGCCTGAAGTTCAAGTTCGGCTTCGACGACTCGCTCGACGTGGTGGGCGTCCACCTGGTCGGCGGCATCATCGGCACCCTGATGGTCGGCCTGGTGGCCACCAAGGAGGCGCCGGCCGGTGTCGCGGGTCTGCTCTACGGCGGCGGCTTCAATCAGCTGTGGCGTCAGGCCGTGGGTGCCGGTGTGGTGCTTGCCTTCTCGTTCATCGTCACGCTGATCCTCGCCTTCGCCATCAAGTTCATCATCGGCCTGCGTGCAACCGAGGAAGATGAGTTCGTGGGCTTGGATGAATCGGAGCACGCGGAAACCGCATACGATTTCGCTGCTGTGGGTGGTGCGGCGCGCACCACCGCCGTCAAGGAGGCATGACGAACATGAAACTGATCACTGCGATCGTGGAAGCCGTTCACCCTGGAGGACGTGAAGACCGGCCTGGAGCAGGCGGGCGTGCTCGGCATGACCGTCAGCGAAGTGCAGGGCTACGGCCGTCAGAAGGGCCACACCGAGGTCTACCGCGGTGCCGAGTACTCGGTCGACTTCGTCCCGAAGGTCCGGGTCGAGGTTGTGGTGGACGATGCCTCCGTCGACAAGGTCGTCGAGGTCATCGTGGAAGCCGCTCGCACCGGCAAGATCGGCGACGGCAAGGTCTGGGTCACCCCGGTCGACGCCATCGTCCGGGTGCGTACCGGCGAACGCGGTTCCGACGCTCTGTAATTCGAGCGGGATCCCCGTGGCGGCCCCGGCCCCGTCGGTGTCGAACCGGCGGTGGCGGGGCCGTCCCCGTGTCGGGGCGGTGAATCGCGGCAAAGTGAATCGAGAGGGGCGGTTGTGGGTTTCCAGCAGGCACGCGACGACAAGGCCGGCGGCAGTGATGCCAAGGCCGAGAAGGTCTCCGATGGAGCCTCGGACCTGGTCCGGGCCCGCGACCAACTGCTCGCCGAGCACAGCTCGCACGGCCGCGCCGCCCGGCTCGACGCCGAAGCCCTGCGCGAAGCCCTGGTCGATCTCTACGACCTGTGGCTGACCACCAAGGGCCACGAGGTCGGCATCACCGCCGACAGCGGGCTCGCCCTGGTCGCCGTGGGCGGCCTGGGCCGCCGGGAAATGCTGCCCTACTCCGATCTGGATCTGGTGCTGCTCTACGACGACGTCGACCCCGCCCGGGTCGCCGAGGTCGCCGACCAGCTCTGGTATCCGCTGTGGGACGCCCACATCAAGCTCGATCACAGCGTGCGCACCGTCCCGCAGGCGCTGCGGGTCGCCGCCGACGATCTGACCGCCGCCCTCGGCATGCTCGAGGCCCGGCACATCGTCGGTGACGACAACTTGAGCACCCTGCTCATCGGCGGCGTCCGCCGGGACTGGCGGGCCGGAATCCGGTCCCGCTTCGACGGTCTCATCGAGCAGACCCAAACCCGCTGGCGCAGAAGCGGGGACGTGGCCCACCGCGCCGAACCCGATCTCAAGAACGGGCGCGGCGGGCTCCGGGACATCCAACTGCTGGACGCCCTCGCCATCGCACAACTGACCGACGCCATGCCGGGGCTCGGTCCGGAAGTGCCGGGCGGCGGGCTGAAGCAGGCGCACCGCCGCCTGCTCGATGTACGCACCGAGCTGCATCGGGTGGCGGGCCGCGCCCGCGACCAGCTGCGGGCCCAGGACGCCGACGAGATCGGGGCGGCCCTGCGGATCGGAGACCGTTTCGATCTGGCCCGCACGCTCAGTGACGCGGCCCGCACCATCGGTTACTCCACCGATGTCGGGCTGCGGACCGCCGGGAACGCGCTGCCCCGGCGCGGGCTCGCGCGCTTGCGCCGCGTTCCGGTGCGCCGACCACTCGATGAGGGGGTGGTCGAGCACTCCGGAGAAGTGGTACTCGCCCGCGACGCCCGCCCGCAGCGCGATCCCGGCCTGATTTTGCGGGTGGCCGCGGCCTCCGCACAGACCGGGCTGCCGATGTCGGCGACCACGCTCAACCGGCTCGGCGAGGACGCGCCCGAACTGCGTGAGCCGTGGCCCAAGGAAGCGCTCAACGACCTGCTGGTGCTGCTGGGCGCGGGCCGCGGCGCCGTCGACGCCGTCGAGGCGCTGGATCGAACGGGCTTGTGGGGCAGGCTGTTTCCGGAATGGGGTGTGGTGCGCGACCTGCCGCCGCGCGGACGCCATGCACACCTGGACAGTGGACCGTCACCTCATGGAGACGGTCGCCCAGGCCGGGGCGCTGGCCACCCGGGTCGCCCGCCCGGACCTGCTGTTGCTGGGCGCGCTGCTGCACGATATCGGCAAGGGGCGCACCGAGGATCACAGCGTGGTCGGTGCGGAACTGGCCGTGTCGATCGGAAATCGCTTGGGGCTGTGGCCCTCCGACGTGCAGACCCTGGCCGCCATGGTGCGCCACCACCTGCTGCTGCCCGACACCGCCACCCGCCGCGACACCTCCGACTCCGACACCGTGAAGATGGTGATCGAAGCCCTCGACGGCGATCAGCACCTGCTGGATCTGCTGGCCGCGCTGGCCGAGGCCGACGCGCTGGCCACCGGGCCGGGCGTGTGGAACGACTGGAAGGCCTCGCTGATCGGCGAATTGGTCCGCAACTGCCGGACCGCCATGGCCGGGGACGAGCTGCCCGAGCCGACCCCGATTCCCGACGAGCTGCGCGCCCGCGCCGAATCCGGTGGCGTGCATGTGGATCTGAAGCCGGGGGAGGGGCGTTACCACCATGTGGTGACCGTGGTCGCCCCCGACAGTCCGGGTCTGCTGTCCGAGGCGGCGGGCGTGTTGGCGGTGCATTCGCTGCGGGTGCTCTCGGCCGAGCTGGCGAGTGTGGGCGCCGCGGCGATCGACACCTTTGTGGTGGCACCGCGTTTCGGTGATCCGCCGGACCCGGGTCTTCTGCGTCAGGAATTGATCCGTGCCATCAATGGCGATCTGGACCTGGCCTCGGTGCTGGCGCGCAAGGAACGTGACGCGGTGGGGACGCAGCCGAGTCCTTTCGCGCAGGCGCAACCGCGGGTGTTCTGGCACGAAACCGCCGAGCCGGGGCGGGTGCTGCTGGAATTGCGCGCCGAGGATCGGATCGGATTGTTGAATCGGCTGGCGGCGGCGCTCGCGGAATCCGGGGTGAATGTTTCCTGGGCGAAGGTGATGACCATGGGTTCGGCGGTGATCGATACGTTCTGCCTGGATCTGGGGGCTTCCGACACGCCCGGACGGCGCGCGGAGATCGCTGCGTCGGTGCTGGCGGTGGTTCCGCCGCAACAACCGAAGAAACCTCTCGAATCGGACAGCTGAATTGGTTCTTCCAGCCGTTTTCCGATTAATCGCCAGGGGTTGGGATTAACCGGCAAACCATATGTTCGGCAGTTGATCAGAATGTTGCAGGAGATTTGCTGTAATAGCGGTCGAGTGATCGGGGTCACACCCTAGTATTCGCGTGCACGTGTCATTGCACGAGTCGCGAGCACGAGGGGAGCCTGTCGGTGGCAATCGAAGTCGTTTCCGCGTCGATGATGACAAGCGATCTGACCTCACACATCGCCCGCTGCGTCGGCGGTGACCGCTGGGTGGTCTCCTGGCTGCCCGGCCGCACCCTCAGCGGCCAGCAAGCCGTGACCGCCATGACCATCGCCTCCGCGGGCACCGGCCAGGCGCCCTCGGACGCCCAATGGGCGATCCTCGACGGGCTCGCTCTCGAGCTGGGACTCACCGCCCGCGAGGCGCTCGGCATGGTTGCCATCGAGACGCACGACCTGCACCGCCCCGGCCCCCGGCCGCGGTCGCTCGAATAACCACTACCCTGGTATCTCGAGTGACGTCCCTCGAGATCAGGAGCATCGGTGTTCGAATCCCTTTCCGACCGGTTGGCCGGTGCCCTCAAGGATCTGCGTGGCAAGGGACGCCTGTCGCCGGCGGACATCGACTCCACCGCCCGGGAGATCCGCCTGGCCCTGCTCGAGGCCGACGTCGCGCTGCCCGTCGTGCGCGGCTTCGTCGCCAAGGTCAAGGAGCGCGCCAAGGGCGCCGAGGTTTCCGCGGCGCTGAACCCGGCCCAGCAGGTCGTGAAGATCGTCAACGAGGAACTCATCACCATCCTCGGTGGCGAGACCCGGCGACTGCGGCTGGCCAAGAACCCGCCCACGGTCATCATGCTGGCGGGTCTGCAGGGTGCCGGTAAGACCACCCTCGCGGGCAAGCTCGCCAAATACCTGAAGGGACAGGGACACACGCCGCTGCTGGTGGCCTGTGACCTCCAGCGTCCCGGCGCGGTCACCCAGCTGCAGGTGGTCGGCGAACGGGCCGGGGTGCCCGTCTTCGCGCCGCACCCGGGCACCTCCATCGGCGGCGGCGAGAACCCGCTCGGCGTCTCGGCGTCCGACCCGGTCGACGTCGCGCGCGCCGGTATCGAAGAGGCGAAGGCCAAGCAGTACGACGTCGTCATCGTCGACACCGCCGGCCGCCTCGGCATCGACGAGGAGCTCATGCGGCAGGCCGCGGGCATCCGCGACGCCGTCAACCCCGACGAGACCCTGTTCGTCCTCGACGCCATGATCGGTCAGGACGCGGTTTCCACCGCGCAGGCCTTCCGCGACGGCGTCGGCTTCACCGGTGTCGTGCTCACCAAGCTCGACGGTGACGCCCGCGGTGGTGCCGCGCTGTCGGTGCGTGAGATCACCGGCCAGCCCATCCTTTTCGCCTCCACCGGTGAGAAGCTCGAGGACTTCGACGTCTTCCACCCCGACCGCATGGCTTCGCGCATCCTCGGCATGGGTGATCTGCTCACCCTGATCGAGCAGGCCGAACAGGTCTACGACGCCAAGCAGGCCGAGGAGGCCGCCCGCAAGATCGGTTCGGGCGAGCTGACCCTGGAGGACTTCCTCGAGCAGATGCTGGCCATCCGCAAGATGGGCCCGATCGGCAACCTGCTCGGCATGCTGCCGGGCGCGGGCCAGATGAAGGACGTGCTCGCCCAGGTCGACGACAAGCAGCTCGACCGCGTGCAGGCCATCATCCGCGGCATGACCCCCGCCGAGCGCGCGAACCCGAAGATCATCAACGCCTCCCGCCGCCTGCGCATCGCCAACGGCTCCGGCGTCCAGGTCTCCGACGTCAACCAGCTCGTCGACCGCTTCTTCGAAGCCAAGAAGATGATGGGCGCGATGAGCCGCCAGTTCGGCCTGCCCGGCTCCGGCCGCGGCGGCAAGAACACGAAAAAGGGTGGCAAGAAGGGCAAGAAGGGCGGCCGCGGCCCGACCCCGCCGAAGCTGCGCGGCGGCTTCCCCGGCATGCCCGCCCTCCCGGGTGGCATGCCCGACCTCTCCAACCTCCCGGCGGGCCTCAACGAATTGCCGCCCGGCCTCGAAGGTTTCGACCTCAGCAAGCTGAACTTCCCGAAGAACTGACCTCGGCGGTCTCGCGCGAATCCGTTGCGCGAGACCCCACACGTCGGGGATCAGCGCCCGATCACTCGCTGCCACCAGCGGCGAATCCCATTTCCGGACTGGCGTTTCGGCGACCTGCCGGTTCGCGGCCGTAGCGGATCGGGTCGTGCCGGCCACTCCGGACGCGGATTCGATTCGGGCTGTCGGGTGGGCGCGTACAGGTGTGCCAGATAGGGCGGGATCCGGGCGCCGGCGGCGACCAGAGCGTCCGTTATCTCGGTCCAGCGCCGGTTCAGCGGAGTAGCCACCGGCGTCGCGTCCTTTTCCGAGCAGAAGGCCGTGTGCACGCCGGGTGGTTCCGCGCCGGTATTGGGATCGGTTCCGAGCGATAGCTGTTCGAGGACGGCGGCGAGATCGCCGTCCTGCGCGGCGCGGATCAGGCATGCCTCGGAGGATGCGACCGGTTCGGCACGGTAGCCGAGTGGATACTCGCTTTCGACCTGCTGGGCGAAGTCGTACCAGTCGCCGCCATAACTCATGACCGCCGGATATCCCGGCATGCTCCGATCCTCATAGCCATAGGGAACGGGTGGCAGATCCGGATGGCGGAAGTAGTCCAGGGCATGGAACTTGTCCCAGGCGTGCAGGACTCGGCCCGGCTGGAACGGAGCCCACGGCAGTAGTGCCCATCGCTCGGGGTCGAGTACTTCGCGCAGACGCAGGAATTGATAGTACTCGTAGTCGGACACATAGAGATTGGTCGGATCCATTCCGCCCGTCTCGCCGAGCGCGACAATCTCCTCGCCGAACGCGATCGCGACCGTATCCGGAGATACCGAGCCCGCCGTGTGGTGATGGTGGCGGCCGTCCTCGGCACTCGGAAAAGTGATCTCTTCCCATTCGGCGAAGAACCACTCACCGTCCTCGTCCTGAGACACCGCGCCCACCAGCGTGCGTCCCCATTCGGCCGGAAACACCTCGTCCACTCTCACCGGCCGAGACTAGCGATCAGGAAGTCGACCCCGCGAGGGCATTTCAACCGATGGCTCCTGGCCGGCTGTGGCTCACGGATGCCAGGTGCGACGCCCTGATTGTCGGTACGGTTCGGGCGTGAAAATCGATCAGGTTTCCGACTCCGTGTATGTCGTGGCGGGGACGAATGTCAACTGGGCGTTGGTCAGTGACGATCGCGGTGTGACCGTCGTGGACGCGGGGTATCCGGCCGATACTGCCTCGGTGCTGAGTTCGGTGGCTCAGATCGGGCATGAACTCGGTGATGTGGCGGCGGTTGTGGTGACGCACGCGCATCTGGATCACATCGGGGCGATTCCGGCGTTGGTCGAGAAGCTCGGGGTGCCGGTGTATACCGGGGCCGAGGAGGTTCGGCACGCCAAAAGGGAGTATTTGCAGCAGATCACGCCTGCGCAGATGGTGCGGCTGTTGGGGTCTCGGCGCGGGGCGGTGTGGGTGGCGCAGACGTTGCGGGCGGTGGCGGGGCATATCGGGATGAGTGTTCCGATGGCCGAGGCTGCCGACGCGGAGACGCTGGCGGCGTTGCCGGGTGGGTTGGTGGCGGTTCCGACGCCCGGTCACACGAATGGTCACACGGCGTATTTCATGCCGTCGGAGGGGGTGTTGTTCTCCGGTGATGCCTTGGTCACCGGGCATCCCATCGTGTGTGGGACCGGTGTGCAATTGCTGCCGGGTGTGTTCAACCATGACGAGGATGGGACGCTGGCCAGTGCGCGCGGCCTGGCCACGCTGGGGGCCGAGGTGCTCGTGCCCGGGCACGGGCTGCCGATTCGGAAGGATCTGCCCACGCTGCTGGACGCTTTCGCACGGTCGTGAGAGTCCCGCGGGGAGCTGCTTCGGAACCGATCGATGCGGTGACCGTGCGCTAGTTTTGTGCCGAGACACTCCGTCCACAGAGGAGGCCGGCATGGGGCTGCATTTCCGGGGCGTGATCCTGCCCGACGGTGAACTCCGCGATCTGTGGGTCCGCGACGGCGTCATCTCCGACGAGCCGATTCCCGGTGCGGAAACCGTGCACGCCGCCGGCTGGATCGTGCCCGGCCTGGTCGACGCGCACTGCCATGTCGGCATCAAACACGGTGGCGGGCACGAGGATTCCGATGGTGCGATCGCGCAGGCCGAGGTGGAGCGTGACGCCGGGGCGCTGCTGCTGCGCGACGCGGGTTCGCCCATCGACACCCGTTCCCTCGACGAGCGCGAGGACCTGCCCCGCATCATCCGCGCGGGCCGCCACATCGCCCGCCCCAAACGCTATATCCGTGAGCTCGGCATCGAAGTCGACGACGAGCGCGACCTGCCCGAGATCGTGGCCGAGCAGGCGCGCCGCGGCGACGGCTGGGTCAAGATCATCGGCGACTGGATCGACCGCGCCGTCGGCGACCTCGCCCCGCTCTGGTCCGACCCGGTCCTGAAGGCCGCCATCGACGCCGCCCACCGCGAGGGCGCCCGCGTCACCGCCCACGTCTTCGGCGAGGACGCCCTACCCGGCCTGCTAGCCGCGGGCATCGACTGCATCGAACACGGCACCGGCCTCACCGACGACACCATCGCCACCATGGCCGCGCAAGGCACCGCCCTGGTCCCCACCCTCATCAACATCGACACCTTCCCCGGAATCGCCGACGGCGCAACCAAATTCCCCACCTACGCCGCCCACATGCACGACCTGCACCGCCGCTCCCGCGACACCGTCGCCAAAGCCCACGAGGCGGGCGTCCCCGTCTACACCGGCACCGATGCCGGCGGTTCCATCCGCCACGGCCGCATCGCCGACGAGATCCTCGCCCTCACCGACGCCGGCTTCACCCCCCACGACGCCCTGGGCGCCTCCGCCTGGAACGCCCGCGCCTGGCTCGCCCACCCCGGCATCACCCCCGGCGCCCCCGCCGATTTCGTTGTCTACCAGTCCGACCCCCGCCTCGACCTGCGCATCCTCACCACCCCGTCCTGGGTTGTCCTCCGCGGCCGCGTCTACGACCGCCGCGACCCGGTCACCGCGTATCGGTAACCGAATCCGCACCCCGCCACTCGAATTGCCGGATTTTACGATCACCTCCTGTTTTGTCGCGGAGCATTTCCGCAGCAGTTCGTGGGAGGGACACCATGCTCGAACCATCCGACCCCGCCACCCCCGAAGCGTCCCCGCCGGAGGCTCAGGCGAATCCCGGTTGGGGGCAGCCGGTCGCGCCGGAGTCGAACGGGTATCCGCCACCGCCTGGGGGAGTGCCGCCGGACGGCGCGGCGGGGATTCCCGTACCTGCGCCGCGGAAGCGCAGGTGGTGGGTGTGGTTCGTGGTGCTCACGGTGGTGATCGTCGGGGCCGCCGCCGGGTTGTTCGGGTGGGTGCTGACGCGGCCGGATCCGGTGGCTTTCCCGGTCGGTGCGTGTGTTTCGCTCGAGGTCCCGGGTAAGCCGGTGGTGTACGGGTGCGGTGACGGGAAGTCGCTGTTCTCGATCGTGGGGCGCGAGGATTTGGTGTTCCCGGTGGACGGGGCGTGCGCGAAGTATCCGGATGCGACGCGAGCGGTGACCGATCCGGCCGGGAACGGCGAGAAGTCGGGCACGATCCTGTGTCTGGCTCCGACTCGGTTCAACACCACCGACCCGGGTGCGCTGCGGGCCGAGGACTGTGTCGATGTGAAGAATGCGGGCGAGACCATGACCCGTGTCGACTGCGCCGCGCCGTCCTCGCCCGCCAAGGTTGTCGGCGTCGAACTGCACACGAAGCTGCCGGTGACCGATCAGGCGTGCAAGCAGCATCCGGCGGCGCGGATGGCGTTCGCGCAGTCGTCGCTGGGTGGCCGGGCGATCGTGGTGTGCACCAATGACATCGACGCGTCGTCGATGGGGACCGCGAAGCTGGGTGACTGCGGTGACCGCAACACCATGAAGAAGGTGGCGTGCACCGATCCGAACGCCTCGCAGCGGGTGTTGTCGGTGCGGACCGCGTTCGGCAAGCCCGCGCACCCGGAGTGCCCGGATGATCTGGGCGCGAATTCGGTGTTCACCCGCGGCAACGACAAGACGGATCTGGTGCTGGTGGTCTGCATGGGCCCGGCCGATCTGAGCGATTCGCGGTACGCGGTGGTCGGGAACTGCGTCACCGACAACAATGTGCGCGCGACCTCGGCGTCGGCCACCCACCGGATCGATTGCGCGGACCCCAGGGCCCAGTACGAGGTGACCGACCGCCACGACTCCGACGACAACGCGTGTCCTTCCGGCACCGCGGTCAGTCTCACCTACGGTCCCGGGACGACAACTGGGCTGACTATTTGTATGCGTCGCCGCTAGGACTGTTCTGTCGATTCGCCTGCGCGCCGATAGTGAATCGTGCATGCTTCACACGTTTCATATCTCGATTCGTTGAGGAGGGACCGTGGGGTCCATCGAAAGCCTGGCCATCAGCGTCCTGGCCGGTCTGATTGTGCATGCTCTGACGGCCGGAAGCTCCGGCCCGGCGCAGCCGTAACAGGCTCATCGTCGACAGCCCATCGGGTCACCCCGATGGGCTGTCTGTTTTCCGGGCCGATCGGGGCGATTTCTTCCGGTGACGGGCCGTCTGGCAGAATGAACGACCGTCCTCATCTGAGGACAGTGTCAGCCCGTCTCCGGTTACGTACCGCGCGGCGGTCACAGCACTTGACGCAAAACCGGGCCCACCTCGCGTGGGTCGCTGAATTGCGACGTGACCAACCTTTGAAAGGAAGCAGCTCATGGCTGTTCGTATCAAGCTGACCCGTCTGGGCAAGATCCGCAACCCGCAGTACCGCGTCGTCGTTGCCGACGCCCGTACCCGTCGTGACGGCCGCGCGATCGAGTCCATCGGCATCTACCAGCCGAAGCAGGAGCCCTCGCTCATCCAGATCGATTCCGAGCGCGCTCAGTACTGGCTGGGTGTCGGCGCGCAGCCGACCGAGTCCGTGCAGCGTCTGCTGGAGATCACCGGCGACTGGCAGAAGTTCAAGGGCCTGCCGGGCGCCGAGGGCACCCTGAAGGTCGCGGCCCCGAAGCCGTCCAAGCTGGACCTGTTCAACGCCGCGCTGGCCGCCGCCGAGAACGAGCCGGTCGCCGAGGCCGTCACCCCCAAGAAGAAGGCCGCCAAGAAGGACGAGGCCGCCGAGGCCGAGACCGCTGAGGCCACCACCGAAGCTGCCGAGTAATGAGCGCCGTCGTGGCTGATGCCGTCGAACACCTGGTTCGCGGCATCGTCGCCAATCCTGACGACGTCAGCGTCGAGCTGATCACCAGTCGTCGTGGCCGGACCGTCGAGGTGCACGTGCACCCCGACGACCTGGGCAAGGTGATCGGTCGCGGCGGTCGCACCGCGACCGCGCTGCGCACCCTCGTCGCCGGCATCGGCGGCAAGGGCATCCGCGTCGACGTGGTCGACACGGATCAGTAGATGGAACTGGTCGTCGGGCGGGTCGCCAAGTCGCACGGTGTGCGCGGCGAGCTCGTCGTAGATGTCCGCACCGACGAACCGGACTTGCGGTTCGCGCCCGGCAGCGTCCTGAAGGGGAAGCTGCCGCGCGCGAAGCAGACGCAGGAATTCGTAGTGGAGTCGGCCCGGGAGCACTCGGGCCGGCTGCTGCTGCGTCTGGACGGGCTGGTCGACCGCACGGCCGCGGACGCGTTGCGGGGCATGCTGTTCGTCGTCGACACCGCGGATCTGCCGCCGTCGCAGGATCCGGACGAGTACTACGACCACGAGCTCGAAGGGCTGCGCGTCGAACTCACCGACGGCACGCTCGTCGGCACCGTCAACGAAGTGCTGCATTCGGCTGCGGGAGAACTGCTGTCGATCAAGGCCGGGGACGCGTTCCCGCCCGCGGGTCGCGAACTGCTGGTGCCGTTCGTGCTGTCCATGGTGCCGACGGTGTCGGTCGCCGACGGGCTGATCGTCATCGACCCGCCCGAAGGTCTGCTGGACCCGGAGTAGCGGCATGCGTATCGACGTGGTCACCATCTTTCCCGAATACCTCGAGCCGATGCGAGCGGCCTTGCTGGGCAAGGCGATCGACAAGGGCCTGCTCGAGGTCGAGGTGCACGACCTGCGTGGCTGGACCCACGACGTGCACAAATCCGTGGACGACACCCCTTACGGTGGCGGTCCGGGCATGGTCATGAAGCCGACCGTCTGGGGTGACGCCCTCGACGCGGTGTGCCCGGACGACGCGCTGCTGGTGGTGCCCACCCCGGCGGGTGTCCCGTTCACCCAGGAGACCGCGCAACGGTGGTCCGGCGAACAGCACATCGTGTTCGCGTGCGGCCGCTACGAGGGCATCGACCAGCGCGTCTTCGATGACGCGTCGCGTCGGGTGCGTGTCGAAGAGGTCAGCATCGGCGATTACGTTCTCATCGGTGGTGAGGCCGCCGTGCTGGTGATGACCGAGGCGTTCGTCCGGTTGATCCCGGGCGTGCTCGGCAATCAGCAGTCCCACGAACAGGATTCGTTCTCCGACGGCCTGCTCGAAGGCCCGTCCTATACCCGCCCGGTGAGCTGGCGCGGGCTCGACGTGCCCGAGATCCTGTTGTCCGGCAATCACGCCAAGATCGCGCAGTGGCGGCACGAGCAGTCCCTGACTCGCACGGCCGAACGCCGCCCCGATCTGCTGCCGGAGCCGACCGAACCGGCCTGAGAGCCCGTGCGGGGTCAGTGTTTCGGGATCGTGGCGTAACCGTTGTCCGGGCCGGTGACGAGCAGGCCCCACGGCGCGGGGTAGAGCCGCGTGCGTGAGATATCCAGATTCATGGTGAGGCTGGGCTTTTCGCCCGCCGCGGTCGCGCCCGGACCGATGACGACGGTGCGTTTACCGCTCTTGGTGTCGTAGGCCACCAGCCACACCTTGGCGCCGCTGTTCTCCCGCATGAGCAGGAAGACCGCATTGCGGCTGCTCACCATCAGCGGCTGCATCTCCTCCTTGGTCGCGTCCAGCGGCACGCTCCAGCGGACGGTGCCGTCTGGCGCTTGCAGCCGCATGTCCGTGTCGTCGGCGATGACGTAGCTGTCCATCGTGAGTGACGAACCGTCGGCGAGCAGTGCGCGGAATTCCTTGTCGGATGCGGCTTTCCGGGTACCGAGTGAGGCGCCGTCGGCCATGTCGACGGTGTCGACGGTGCCCTCTGTCACCACGATGGCCATCCGGCCGGGCCCGCGCAGGAAGTTCCCCTTCTCGGGGAGGTCGCGATGCCAGACGGTGGATCCGGTAGTGCGATCGAGTCCGCCGACGATTGTCCGGCTGTCCGGCGCGGCGCAGCGGAACACGACCACGCCGGGTCCTTCGGCCAGGCTGGGCACATCCGAATCGAACAGAGCCGGAAGGTCTTTCGGCAGCGGCGTGGCGCAACCGAGCGTTGCCGGATCGACCGACCATCGCTGCTCGCCGGTGCGCGGATCGAAGTGGACGAATTGCCCGGTGGCGGAATCCGACTCGAACCACTGCTCGGCCTGGGTGTCCCACAGCCGCTTGCCGGAGGTGGTGTCGTAGGCGGTCAGTCCCGGGGTGCCCTGCCATCCGGCCAGCAGCACATGTCCGCGGTCGAGTACCTGGATCTTGCCCTGCTCGGGCGGAGCGCCGGTCGACGCGATCTTCCAAAGCTGTAGTCCGGTACGGATATCCACGCGGGTGATCCCGTCGTCGGCCAGGGCGTATACCCCCGTGGACATGACCCCGAAGGATTCGTTCGGGCCCAGCGACAGCGTCTTGACCGCGCTCAGGTCCAGGTCGGGCACCGTGGATACGTCGGCGATGGTGGCGGAGCCACTCGAACCACAGCCTGCCGCGGCCGCCGTCAGCCCCGCCGCGAGGGCGACGCGGGCGCAGGCCCGGAACACTCGACGTGGAACACGTTCGCGCAGAGTCGGGATCGGCACGGGGCGATCCTGCCACCGGCCGCGCGGCGCGCCGATCTGAGACTCGCGGGACAGAACGGACCGAATCGCGTGTGGGGGTTGCATCGGGTGTCGGGCGGCGGCGGTAGTGTCTGCGGGCGTGACGACAGCCTCCGAAACCGTCAGCGCAGCATCCGCAGGTGCCACCGGCACCGTCCGCCTCGCCAGCGTCGGCCGGCGTATCGCCGACGAGCTGGGCGTGCGCGAGGAGCAGGTGCGCTCCGCCGTCGAACTCCTGGACGCCGGCTCGACCGTGCCGTTCATCGCCCGATACCGCAAGGAAGTCACCGGCGGGCTCGACGATGCCCAGCTACGCACCCTCGACGAGCGCCTGAGCTACCTGCGCGAACTCGACGACCGCCGGGGCTCGATCATCGAATCCATCCGTGGCCAGGGCAAATTGGATGACGCGCTGCACGCGCAGATCATGCTCGCCGACACCAAGGCCCGCCTCGAGGACATCTACCTGCCCTACAAGCCCAAGCGGCGTACCAAGGCGCAGATCGCACGCGAGGCCGGGCACGAGCCGGTCGCCGACGCGTTGCTGGGCGACCCGACCACCGATCCCGCGCAGTACAGCGCCGAACAGCTCGACGGTGCGCGCTCGATCCTGGTGGAGCGTTTCGCCGAGGACGCCGACCTGGTCGGTGAACTGCGTGAACTCATGTGGGAGCGCGGCCAGGTGTCCTCGTCGGTGCGCGCGGGCAAGGAGGAGGCGGGCGCGAAGTTCGCCGACTACTTCGAATTCTCCGAGCCTTTCAGCAAACTGCCTTCGCACCGCATCCTGGCGCTGCTGCGCGGTGAGAAGGAGGAGGTGCTCAACCTGCACCTCGAACCCGATACCGAGGAGCTCGCGGACGGACAGCGCTCGATCTACGAGGGCCGCATCGCCGTCAAGTTCGATATCGCCGACCGGGGCCGCGCCGCCGACTCCTGGCTGCTGGACACCGTGCGCTGGGCGTGGCGGACCAAGCTGCAGGTGAGCCTGGGCATCGACACCCGGATGCGGTTGCGGCAGTCCGCCGAACGCGACGCCGTCGACGTGTTCGCCGCCAATCTGCGCGACCTGCTGCTGGCCGCGCCCGCCGGCACCCGCACCACGATGGGTCTGGACCCGGGCTACCGCACCGGTGTGAAGGTGGCCGTGGTCGACTCCACCGGTAAGGCCGTCGCCACCGAGGTCATCTACCCGCACAAGCCGCAGGGGCAGACCGAGAAGTCTCTCGCGGTGCTGGGCGCACTGGTCGCCCGCTTCAATGTGGAGCTCATCGCCATCGGCAACGGCACCGCCTCCCGCGAGACCGACGCCCTTGCCACCGAACTGATCTCGCGTATCCCCGAGAACAAGCCCACCAAGATCGTGGTGTCGGAGGCGGGCGCGTCGGTGTACTCGGCCTCGGCGTACGCCTCGGCGGAACTGCCCGACATGGACGTGTCGCTGCGCGGCGCGGTCTCCATCGCCCGCCGCCTGCAGGACCCGCTCGCCGAACTGGTGAAGATCGACCCGAAGTCCATCGGCGTCGGCCAGTACCAGCACGACATCTCCGAAACCCTGCTGGCCCGCTCGCTGGGCGCGGTGGTCGAGGACGCCGTGAACGCGGTCGGCGTGGACGTGAACATCGCGTCGGTGCCGCTGCTGTCGCGGGTGTCGGGTATTTCCAACTCGATCGCGGAAAGCATTGTGGCGCACCGTGATGCCAACGGCCCGTTCCGCAGCCGCGCCGGGCTCAAGGATGTTCCGCGCCTGGGCCCCAAGGCCTTCGAGCAGTGCGCGGGCTTCCTGCGCATCCGTGAGGGCGACGATCCGCTCGACACCTCCGGCGTGCACCCCGAGGCGTACCCGGTGGTGCGGCGCATCCTCGATGGCAGCGGCAAGGGCATCAAGGAGATCATCGGCAACACCTCGGCCCTGCGCGCCCTGCGTCCCGCCGACTACACCGATGAGCAGTTCGGTGTGCCCACCGTCACCGACATCATCGCCGAGCTCGAGAAGCCCGGCCGTGACCCGCGCCCCGAATTCAAGACCGCCGAATTCGCCGCGGGCATCGAGAAGGTCGCCGACCTGAAGCCCGGCATGGTGCTCGAGGGCGTCGTCACCAATGTGGCCGCCTTCGGCGCTTTCGTCGACGTCGGCGTCCACCAGGACGGTCTGGTCCACGTCTCGGCGCTGTCGCACAACTTCGTCAAGGACCCCCGCGAGGTCGTGAAGTCCGGCGACGTGGTGAAGGTCAAGGTGCTCGAGGTCGACGTCCAGCGTCAGCGCATCGGCCTGTCCCTGCGCCTGGACGACGAGCCGGGCAAGCCCAAGCAGGAGCGCGGCGACCGCGGCCCCCGCGGCAATCAGGGCGGCGGCCAGCGTGGCGGCCGCGACAACGGCGGCCGTCAGGGCGGCAACGGTCAGGGTGGAGGCAACCGCAACCAGGACCGCCGCAACCAGCCCGCCGCCAGCGGCTCGATGGCCGACGCGCTGCGTCGCGCGGGCTTCGGCAAGTAATACCGACGCAGGCCCCGGAATCTCCGGGGCCTGCACGGTTTTTCGGGCTTTTCGCCGGTCAGTTCGGGGCGAGCCGCCACAGCGAGGTGATCTCACCGGCTCGCGCGGCATGCAGTGGATCCTCGGCATCGTGGGCGCGCGGATGGCGGGGCACCGTGTCGATCCGGTCGAGCACCCGCAGCCCCGCCGAGTCGAAGGCCGCCCGCAGCTCGCCGGGTGCGCGCAGCGCCAGCCGTTCGGCGAGGTCGGAGATGACCAGCCAGCCTTCGCCGTCAGCGGTGAGGTGCTTGGCCATGCGGTCGAGCACGGCGCGCAGGACCCGCCCGCCCGGGTCGTACACCGCATGGTCGAGTGGTGACCGCGGCTTCGCGGGCAGCCACGGCGGATTGCAGACCACCAGCGGAGCCCGCCCCGGCGGATAGAGATCGGTGCGCAGCAGCTCGACGCGGTCGCCGTAGCCGAGCCGGTCCAGATTCTCGCGGGCGCACGCCAGGGCCCGCGGATCGTCATCGGTCGCGACGATCGACGCCACCCCGCGCCGGGCCAGCACCGCGGCCAGCACCCCCGATCCGGTCCCGATGTCGAAGGCCAGCCGCGTCGAGGGCAGCGGCGCGTCGGCGACCAGGTCGACGTACTCGTCGCGCACCGGGGCGAACACCCCGTAATGCGGATGGATGCGGGCCCCCAGCGCCCGCACCGCGACCCCCGTGCGCCGCCACTCGTATGCGCTTGTCACACCACGCAATTCGCGTAGCGACACCACCGCCGGATCGGCCGCCTCGCCGTAGGCATCCAGACACGCCTGCCGCACATCGGGCGCTCGCCGCAGCGGGACGGTGTGCCCGGGATCCAAGGGCACCAGCACCATGCCGAGAATCCGCGCCCGTCGCGCCTGCCGCTGCCGGTGGGCGTGGAAATCGGTGACCGGCCGGCGGGCGTCACCCAGTCGAGTCGCCGGTCGAGGGCGTTGAGCAGTTGGTTCGCGCCGTGGAAGTCGCCGCGCCACAGCATGGCCTTCCCGGCCATCGCGAGTCGCAGCGCCGCATCGGCGGTGAGCCGGTCGTCCACGGCGACCACCTCCGC
Source organism: Nocardia tengchongensis (assembly GCF_018362975.1). Classification (NCBI taxonomy): domain Bacteria; kingdom Bacillati; phylum Actinomycetota; class Actinomycetes; order Mycobacteriales; family Nocardiaceae; genus Nocardia; species Nocardia tengchongensis. The sequence continues at coordinate 7,043,338 of NZ_CP074371.1, read as the reverse complement.
CGGTGGGGGCGTCCCGTTCGCGGAGCGCCACAGGGCGCTCCAGCATTCATCGTCCTCGACCCACCGCACGGTGGTCTCGATGGTGTGGGTGGCCGCGCGCGAGCACGGCTGCGCCGAAAGATGTTCGAACATGACGGTCCGTTCCCGTTCCATGACCAGCCCGGAAACTCGCGACCTGCCGACCGGCGGCGCGCAGGGTAGGAGCGCATATCAACCGGTACGGACACCGACGAACACAACGGGACTGTGATTCTGAGGATCGATCGCACGAAGGCGACCGGAAACAACGGCAGGATTGCCGTCCGTCAACTCACCGTCGAGGCATGGTGAGGTGTCGTCATCCCTCCAACGTATCCGGGGCGCCCCGCCTGCGCAAAGCCGCCCGCGGCGAATACTCACGGGTCGAGAGTCGCCGGCGGGGGAGCGGGAGCCGACTCGGTGCAGGGTGTCGTCGGACTCGGCGTAGGGGAATTCGCGGAGGCGTGGTCGGTGTCGGCCGGGATGTCAGGTGGCCGGGCAGGGCGGCCGCAGACCGTTCACAGGGCCGAAGTGCGATGAAAAGTGGAGCGGCCGAATGGGAATCGGGGCTCGGCCGGTCCGGGGCGGCTATTCGACGCCGAGCGAGACTTCGGTCGACTTGATCAGGACCTTGACGGGGGTGCCGTCGGCGAGGCCGAGGTCATCGGCGGCATCGCGGGTGATGGAGGAGGTGATCTCGTCACCGCCGGCGAGGCGGATGCGGACGACGGCCATGGCCTCGCCGCGGGTGACCTGGGTGACCGTTCCATCGAGTTGGTTTCGTGTACTCAGTCGCATGGTGGTCAGGGTAGTCGCGGCCGGGTTGACTGGTCGGTTGCTCGATCGGGCTGCGGGGAGATTGTGATCTCGGCGTGCCGATCTTGGACGCGGGTAGCGTGGCGGGGGTTGTGGTTCGCGCGAGGATTCCGGAGGCGACACGGGCATGCATGTGCGGCGGTGGTGGGAAGATGTCGTGGTGGCGCACGGCCGATTGCCGCTGGCATGCCTGCTGCTGGGGTTCATCGTCGGATTCGTACTGATCCGCATCAGTGTGCGGCTCATCCGCAAGCAGGTGCGGTGGTGGCCGGGCAATGTCCGCGCCGGGGACGTGCACATTCATCACATGGTCTTCGGGGTGGTGCTGGTGCTCGGCTCCGGGATGGGGCTGGTGGCGCTGTATCAGAGCACCGTCGGCGTGATCAGTGCGCTCGCAGCGGTTTTCGGGCTCGGCGCGGCCCTGGTGCTCGACGAGTTCGCGCTCATCTACTACCTGCGTGACGTCTATTGGGAGGAGCAGGGCCGCACTTCGGTGGACGCGGTCTTCGTGGCGCTCGCGGTGACCGGACTGCTGCTGCTCGGATTCCATCCGCTGTGGCTGCTCGACATCGGCGATGTGCGGGAACTGCGTGCCGATCCGAATGTGCCCGAGCGGTTGTTCACCATCGCGTTCGCCTTGATGAACCTGCTGCTCGCGGCGATCGTCATTGCCAAGGGCAAGATTTGGACCGGTCTGTTCGGCATGTTCTTCCCGCCGCTGCTGTTCATCGGCGCGCTGCGCCTGAGCCGTCCCGGCGCGCCCTGGGCCCGCTGGCGCTACGGCTCCCGCTCGGGTCTCATGCGCCGCGCCATCATTCGTGAGCGTCGCTACCGCCGTCCGATGATCCGCGCCAAGATCTTCGTCCAGGATCTGCTCGCCGGGAAACCCGATACCGCCCACGTGCTGCGTGCCGCCGAGGAGGAGTTGAGCCGCACGGTCGTCCCGGCTCCGCCCGCCCCGCCCCGACCCACATCCACCTGCTCCCGGTCCGCAAGCCCGTTGACCGCCCGACCGAGCACGTCGATAGCCAATAGATTGCGGGAGGCTATGGTGGTATTTCGGCGCGCGGCTGCCGGGTTTCCCGCGCATCCGTCATGACCCCGATTCCCGCCCGGGCCGCGTCGTCTGGCACAATGCTCAGGTTGCCTTGCGCGCTCTGCGCCGGGGCACCGCCCATTATCCGGAGCACGAACCGGTAGAGCATCCCTCCGGGGGTAGCCGCCAGGTTCCTCTGTTCGCGCGAAAACCAATAAGGACGGACATGAACACCCTCGACTTCGTCGACGCAAGCTCGCTGCGCAACGACATCCCGGACTTCCGCCCGGGTGACACCGTCAACGTGCACGTGAAGGTTATTGAAGGCAACAAGGAGCGAGTCCAGGTCTTCAAGGGCGTCGTCATCCGCCGCCAGAACGGTGGCATCCGCGAGACCTTCACCGTGCGCAAGGTGTCGTTCGGTGTCGGCGTGGAGCGCACCTTCCCGGTGCACAGCCCCAACCTCGACAAGATCGAGGTCGTGACCCGCGGTGACGTGCGTCGCGCCAAGCTGTACTACCTGCGCGATCTGCGCGGCAAGGCCGCCAAGATCAAGGAAAAGCGCTGAGGTAGCAACCGCCCCGACCCGTCGGGGATCGGTTCTCACAGAGCATCACCGTCGGCTCGCCACAATGCTTCATTGTCGGCTCGCCGACGTCGAGTAGCCCGGCACCGCATGGTTCTTCGCGGTGCCGGGCTACTCTGTTCCGGTGGCAGACGAGAGCGAGTCGGTGACGATGTCCGGGTCGGGCGATGACAATGGGTCCGAGACGCCCGAGACCCCCCAGCCGAAGCCGAAGAAGAAGCAGCGCCCGTTCTGGCAAGAGCTGCCCATCCTGATCGGTTTCGCGGCGTTGATCGTGGCGCTGCTGGTCACCTTCATCGGGCGGCCGTATGTGATTCCGTCACAGTCCATGGAACCCACGCTGCACGGTTGCGCGGGTTGTACCGGCGACCGCATCTACGTGCAGAAGCTGAGCTATTACTTCGGTGATCCGAAGCCCGGTGACGTGGTGGTGTTCGTCGGCCCGACCGACGACTGGAACCGCCACTACAAGTCGATCCGTTCGACCAACACCGTGGGCCGCGGCGTCCAGAACTTCCTGTCCTTCTTCGGCCTGGTGCCGCCGGACGAGAACGATCTGGTCAAGCGAGTCATCGCGACCGGCGGTCAGTCGGTGAAATGCTGTGACGCGCAAGGCCGGATCCTGGTCAAGGACAGCGCGCCGGGTTCGGAGTGGAAGCCGCTCGACGAGCCGTACGTGCTGCACAACAACCCGTTCAGCGAGCAGAACCCCGACATCCAGTTCAATGCCGGCGGCCGGGCCTTCCCCGAGGTCAAGGTGCCGGACGGCAACCTGTGGGTGATGGGCGACAACCGAGCCGAATCCGCGGACTCCCGCTACCACATGAAGGACGAGCTCAACGGCACCGTCCCGGTCAAGGATGTGCGCGGCAAGGCGGTGTTCAAGATCTGGCCGCCGAGCCGGATCGGACCGGTCCGCTCGCAGGACCCCCAGGCGAACTGAGAACAGCGGGATAATCGACCGGTGGGGAAGATGGCGAGCGGTGTCGCCGGCGCGGGCCGGAAGGAGCGCGGCGGCAAGAAGATTCAGCGGATCGACCGCGGTGACTGGCCGCCGCGCGTGGTCATGCGCCCGGCGGGCGGGCTACGCACGCTCGAAGCCGCGCTGATCCGCAGCGGCCTGGGCCCGGTCGCGGGCGTCGACGAGGCCGGGCGGGGCTGCGCGGCGGGCCCGCTGGTCGTCGCCTCCTGCCTGCTGCCGCCCAAGGCCTACACCTCGCTCGCCGGTCTCGACGACTCCAAGCGGCTCACCGAGAATGCCCGCGAACAGCTGTTCCCGGTCATCAAGCGGGTGGCGCTGGCCTGGTCGGTGGTGGTGATCCCGGCGTGGGAGATCGACGCCATCGGCATTCACGTCGCCAATATCGAGGGCATGCGCCGCGCGGTGGCCGGTCTCGATCCGGTGCCCGGCTATGTCCTCACCGACGGTTTCCGGGTGCCGGGCATTCCGGTGCCGTCGCTGCCGGTGATCGGCGGCGACGCGTCGGCCGCCTGTATCGCCGCGGCCAGCGTGCTGGCCAAGGTGACCCGCGACCGCATGATGGTCGAGATGGACCGGGAGTATCCCGGGTATGGTTTCGCCGCCCACAAGGGCTACAACACCCCCGAGCACAATGAGGCGCTGACCCGCCTCGGCATCACTCCGGAGCACCGTCGATCGTGGCGAAACGTCCGGGAGACCGGCCGAGTGGCTACCGACACGGCGTATGCGGGATGATGTCTCTACACCCAGTTGGGCGACAAGGAGGACGTTCCACCCGATGAGCGCCGAGGACCTCGAGAAGTACGAAACCGAGATGGAGCTATCCCTGTACCGCGAGTACAAGGACATCGTCGGGCAATTCTCGTACGTGGTGGAGACCGAACGTCGCTTCTACCTCGCCAATTCCGTCGAACTGCGACCGCAGAACGCCGATGGCGAGGTGTACTTCGAGGTGCGGATGTCGGATGCATGGGTGTGGGACATGTACCGGCCGGCCCGCTTCGTGAAGCACGTTCGCGTGATCACCTTCAAAGACGTGAATATCGAAGAACTGGAGAAGACCGACCTGCGGCTTCCCGACTGATCCACAGGCCCGAGGTTATCCACAACCTCGCTGTTTTCCCAGTTCGGCATGGCCGGGTCCGGCACGGGCACGGCCATGCTGGCTGAATGGCACAGTATCTGGCGCTGGGAGCGCATGGGGAGAACCTGGCCGCGGATTATCTCCGCACGGCCGGGCTGGACATCATCGCCCGCAATTGGCGATGCCGCTTCGGGGAGCTCGACGTCATCGCCCGCGAAAAACAGGCTGAATTGCATTTAATGCAACATTCCGTCTGAGCATAGGAATGGCATCCTAGCTGGTCAGGAGAGCTTCGGGCCGGTGTGGTCCTCTATGCCCAGACCCTCCCAACTGGGCTCCGACACGCGGCACATCAATGTTGCGTCGGATACAACGTCGGTGTGACCCTTCACCCACCTGGTTCGTCGAATCTGGCTCTAGCGGACAACGTGGTCCACCTGGACCCTGCGCCTGCGGTCTTCGCCGCGATGCTGGAGGGGTGGCGGCGGCAGCAGTCAGCGAGGTTCTTGAGCGACAAGACGGTGCGGCCTCGTCTGCGGTTGATTCAGCGGCTGGTGGAGTTCACCGGGTTGTATCCGTGGCAGTGGACCCCAGCGGAGGGGGAGGCCTTCATTGATCACTTGAGGGGCGGCGACTGTCCTCGAGCGATGTCCACTGCCCGGGGCTACGAGGTCACGATCACACTATTTCTTGAGTTCCTGCTCGATCCTCGATATGGATGGGCGCGAGTATGTGAGGAGCGGTTCGGTGAAGGTCCGCAGCAGATCTTCCACGAGGGCAATTCGATCCTGCACAAGGGCGACTACGAGGGTGACCCGCGTCGTCGGCCGTTGACCTATGACGAGATACAGGCGCTCTTCGCAGCCGCGGAGGCGCGGCCGGGCAGGATCGCGGAAAGAGGAGTGAAGGGGGCTCTGGGCGCGGCTCGTGACGCTGCGGTTTTGAAGACGATCTATGCCTACGGCCTGCGGCGTACTGAGACGTCGAAACTGGATCTGGTCGACCTGCGGCGGAATGCGAAAATGCCGCAGTTTGGCAGGTTCGGCAGTGTGATGGTGCGCTACGGCAAGGCATCCAAGGGATCGGCACCCAAGCGGAGGTCCGTGCTTCTGGTTCCCGAAATGGATTGGGCCACGGATGTTTTGGACGAGTGGCTAACGGAGCTGCGGCCGCGGTTCTCGCCCGGGAAACATCCTGCACTGTGGGTGACCGAACGAGTAGGCAGGCTGTCTCCGCGATCGATCAATGAGGCATTCGTTGTGATCCGGCGAGCTGCCGACCTCGACGAGAACCTCGATGTCCACTGCCTGCGTCATAGTGCAATCACCCATTGGACCGAATTCGGCTATCCCGCAAGGTTTGTCCAAGAGCAGGCTGGCCATTCCCATGCGGCGACGACCTCCATCTACATGGGAGTCTCTAACGAGTTCCGCAATCAGTTGCTGGTGGCCGCCCTGAAGGGCCGACTCGGCGACTTTTGGGATGTGACAGCGTGAACAAGAAGATGGGCTACCGCTGGCGGCTGCGGGATCTCATGGCCGATCAGCAGATGTTCCAGACCTCGAACCTGATCCCTTACCTGGCAGAACGCGGGGTCACCCTTTCTCGCGAACAGGTCTATCGGCTCGTGACGCAGCCGCCACAGCGGTTAAGCATGGATGTGCTCGTCGCGCTCTGCGACATCCTCGGCTGCACGCCAAACGACCTGATCGAACCAGAAGTCGTGAATCAGCAGGTTCGAAAGACCGCAGACGGGAACGCCGACTCGGCGTCGATCACGCTGCGCCACACAGTCATTCGTCGACCAGGGAAACAGTGAGCACCTCACGGAAACACCATCCCAAAGGCGAGCTGGCTGCCGCTCGTCAGCGTCTGATCGCATTCGTTCAAGACACGGTCGGGCCAGCGGTCACCGCAGGAATGGCCCAGGAACTGTTGCAGCAGGCCAAGGCATGGCACCCGACCAGCGCCCACCAGCTCGACAAGCACCTCGGCGAGCACCCCGACGCCTTCCTGGCTCCCTCTCCGCATTGCCCAAGGCCGATGGCGCGATTGCTGCAAGTGCTTGACGGAGCCGGCTTCGGCGACACGGTTGTGCTGCTCGGCTGCGCTAGATGCGGTCGCACCGATCGGCCTCTCACTCGACCAACACCAGAAGGCCGATGTTGCGAATGGTGCGTCGTGAAGACTTGTCTGCAGCGTTGCGCTCGCTGCGGCAGAGACGGCCTTATCGTCGCTCGCCGTGACGACGGTCCGATCTGTCGGCCGTGCTACCACACTGACCCGGAAGTTCTCACCGAATGCGGCCGGTGCGGGCGAGTTTGCCGGCCACAACGGCGCCTCGAGGATGGCACCCCTCTCTGCAACCCATGCCGACCTCGGCCACTGCGGCAATGCGTTCACTGCGGCCGATCCACCACCAGCACGGTCCGTACACCGAAAGGGCCGGCCTGTCGCCGATGTCACACGACCCCGGCGCGTCTCTGCGGAATCTGCGGGAAGATCGTGCCAATTCAGTATCGCGCCGACCGCGAAGGCAATCCGGACACCTGCCGCAGCTGCTACCAAGCCGGCGGCTCCCCCCGAAACATTGGTGACTGCGTTGTCTGTGGTCGACGCCGCCATGGCAGCAGACTCCGCGGTGCCGAATTCTACTGCCGCGCTTGCCGGCCGAGGACCAAGAGGGACTGCGCGATCTGCGGTGAACATCAGGTCATCGCAACAACCTGGCCCCTCGGCCCAGTCTGCCGAATCTGCTACGGCCGCCGCCGCCGGCATCCCGCAGCTTGCGCCGATTGCGGTGCAATTAGAGTGCTGGTCGGCCGAATCGACGCTCGGGACATCTGCGCTCTCTGCGCTGGCGTCGACCTGAGGTTCGCCTGCCGGAGTTGCGGCGAGGACGGCAAGAACTATGTCGACGGCGAATGCCGGCGGTGCGTGGTGGTCGGAAAAGTTAACGACCTCCTCAAAGGTCCGGGCGAAGCGATCGCGCCGCACCTGAAACCCCTTGCCGCGGTTCTCACATCAGTGTATCCAAGCACCGCTCTAAAATGGCTCGGCTCTGAATCGCTCGCGCCTCTTCTGCGTGATCTCCCCACCCGAACGACGGAGATTAGCCACGAGGACCTCGATCAACTCTCACAGCAGACCGACATCCATCACCTCCGCGAACTCCTTGTCGCAGCTGGAATGCTCCCGCGGCGCAACGAGAATCTGGCGCAGATGCAACTCTGGGCCACGCGCACCGTTTCGGCGCTGCCGCCACACCAGCAGAAAATCTTGCGCCCTTTCGTCGAGTGGCACATCCTCCGACGAGTTCGCCGCCGCTTACGCCGTCGCGGCTACCGAAGGGGAGCCGCGATGAGCGACCGCAGTCGAATCAAGGTTGCAATCGAATTCCTGGCCTGGCTAGACACCTCCGGGATCACGATTGAGGCCCTGACCCAGCCGCACCTCGACACCTGGCTCGACGCCAACCCATCACGACGAGCCAGAATCATTGGATTTCTGACGTGGCTAAACGAACACCGCCTCATCGCGGACATCGAGATTCCGCGCCGGAAATACGGTCTCCCCCAACAGTTCCAGGATATCGATGACTATGACCGGCAGCTGCGCCGATGCCTTACCGATGACACTCTGCCTCTCGAACTTCGCATCGTTGGCGCACTGGTGAGGCTCTACGCACTCCCTCTGGTCCGAATCGTCGAGCTGACCATCGACCGCTTTAGTCGAGACGACATCGGCGCATACCTGACCATCGATCAGAACCCCATCGTCCTGCCGCCAGCTCTAGCCGACCTCATCGAACAGCGGATCAACCAACTACAGTCGGAAGCAACATTTTCAGGGCACGCAGTACCTTCTATGACTTACCTTCTCCCGGGGAAGCCTCCCAGTCGTCCGATCAACGTCCCCGGGCTCGCAAGGGCTCTCAATAGGCGCGAACTACCGACGATAGCGGCTCGAAACTCCGCGATGATGGCCAATATCGCGGATCTCGACCCGGTCGTGGTCAGTGATCTGTTCGGAGTCCACCCCGCCACCGCGCACAAGTGGGCGCATTACGCCCAGTCCAGCTGGGCGATCTACCTCGCCAGTTTGGCACGGTAATCTAGAAGACTTCCCTATTTGAATTCGCATATCGGCAAAAGTCGAGCGAGGGAAGTGAATGGTGAAGTGGTGTGTTCTGGGCACCGGAGGGTTCCGCGTCCATGAGGGTGCCGAACCGCACTGGGGTGTCGGGAGACTTCAACGTCTGTGAATGATGGAGTCGTGTCGAGTTCGAAGAAGTATCCACGGAGCCGTGTGAGCGGGCCGTGCGGATGTCCGTCGAGGTCAAGGGCGACCACGAGTCGGAGTGGCGACGATGAAAGTGGTCGAGGACCGACTCGGGGTCGGTACGCCGGAAAACGGTCCGTGAGTGGGTTCGCCCGGGCTAGATCGACACCGGAACGCAAACGCAGAACTCAAGCATGCCAACACAAATCTGGTCCTTCTTCGCCGCCGGAGATCAACCGGCCCCAGCGCTGATCGTTCATTGCGTCTGTTTGGGTGCACGCGGACGCCTCGCGCAGAACCGCGGCCATGCGGACGCCCTCGATCGGGTTTTGCGGCACGACCCCGCAGTGTCGGGCGGAGCGATGCCGATCAGTGTCCGATCCAGAAAAAGGTGCGTGTTAGTCGACCCTGTGACCAGGTCGCATGCACGCCTTTTCCGGATTGGCGCGGGTGGGCCTATCCAGGAAAGGGGTGCGTGTGCCGGTCAGCATTCGATAAGGCTTGCGTGTGTTGGACGGACGTAATGGCGGGAAGCAACGGGTCGCTGCGACTTTGCTGTGCGCATCGTTCGCCGGTGGCGCGCTGGTCGGGTCGGTGGTTGGTTCGACCAGTTCTGTCGGATGTCGTTGTCCGGCGAAGGCTCTGGCGATGAATGGGATCGAGTCTGGCTGGGAGGCAAGGACGGTGTGCGGGTGGTCGGTGGGTAGGTGGGCAGGGTCAGGGGCTAGTGGTTTGCGGTGAGAGCTGACTATGAAGTCGATAGCTCAGTCGCTGCCCACCACGTCGGCGCGGACACGGACCGTGTCTGCGAGGTCGTCCCAGCGGTTTCGGGTTGCTGTCAGGGTCGTGTCCGGTTCGGCCCGGGCCTTCCGACGTTGGTGCGCAGCCCATCTCGCGAGCGCGTCGGTGATGACGTATTGCATGTCCGGGTCTGTCAGATCCAATATCAGGTCGCGGCTGGCCGACTCGGTAGGGGTGGCTGGATGTTTCCGGCGTTCGGGTGCATGACGCTGGATCGACAGTGGTCGGGGAAGCGCGGTGTGGTCGGCTCGCATCCATTCTTGGACAACGTCTAATGGCTGGTGGCCCAGGCGGAACGCGTCTGCGGCTTTGAGCGAACAACGTAGGCACCGCGCCCGACCGGCGAGCGCTGTTTCAGGCTTGGGGGGTCTTCCTGTGCACCGCAGGGTCCACTCGCCTGTGTTGTGCAGGTCCACGATCAGGTGCGTCACATCCTGTGTGTCGACCGCGCTTCCCTCGACGATCCAGCAGTTCATTTCGGAAGCCTAGCCAGGGAATCGGCCATTTTTGATCTACGCCGGTGGCCGTGTCCTCAGGTCTGGCTGAGTTCGCGTATCGCTGCGTCGGCGAGATCGACGGGCACTTCGGTCGTGGACAGCGCCGGGTCACGCGAGCGATGCGGGGCCCGACGAGTCGCTCGGCAACATCGAGTGGGAACCAGGCGGCGCTGTCACCTCGGCAAGCTGGATGTCTCCGATGTCGGCCTGTGGTGAAGGTGTAGCCGATGTGATCGGCGAGCATGTCCGGCGCGGCCCGAGCGCGTCGTACGAACGCTCTGTATTGCCTGCGGGTTCAGGCGGTCATCGCAACACTTCGTCGAGTGTGCTTCTGATGGTGTGCGGAATCCGAGGGTTTGTCGAGGGCGGCCGTTGAGTTCGTCGGCTATGGCGTCGAGGTCGTGCTCGGTGTAGTAAAGCAGGTCTGCGGCGCGGGGAAGGTATTGGCGGACAAGGCCGTTGGTGTTCCCTTGCCGTGGACCGGGGTCGACACCGCCCGCATCGCCCAGCAACGGCTACCGGCGTCGCTGACCAGCCGGATCGGGTTCGGAACTCACGTGGTGGCGCGGCCCGTGCCCGCGTGAATCAGCGGCTGGTGCGCCCCGACGAACCGGCCGTGGCGCAGGTCCCCCACCAGCGGCACCACCGCCGCAGCGATCCGCAGAGCCGGATCGAGGTTGTCCCAGATCTGCTCGAGCAGGCCCGGCCACCCCGCATCGACCTCGACAGCGGTGGGCTGGCCGCTGGTCGACACCGTCGCGGTGTCACCGCTGTAGGTCGTCATCGCATGGCATTGCCCCGCTTCGAGGGTCGGGGTGTGGAACATGTTGTGCCAGCTGGTTTCCGGCCAGCGGGGATGGGCGACCGCACCGGAGAGGATCACCTGGCTCACCTCGTCGCCGGCCACGAGCGCGGTCGCGGTGATCCGCGGCGTCCGGATCGGCGGGTCCGGCTCGTACTCCAGCTTGCTCAAGGCCTCGAACGGGCCGACCCCGGCCTCGAGGTCGGCCACGACCTTCCCCACCTGCGAGCCGTTGCCGACCACGATCCGATCGGCGCCGCGAATGATCGCGGTGTAGTGCCGCAGCGGATCGGACTGGCTGCGCGCGATGTCGCTGATCTCCAGCGCATCCGCATCGACGATAAGCTGCCGCCTCTGTGATTCCGGGCTACGCCCGGTCAGCCAGTAGGCGGCGAACCCGACACCCAGGGCATCGCGGCCGAGCGCGATCCCCCGTCCGGGGTACCGATACCTCGCCACGAACGAACCGAATCCCAGCGCGTGCTTAGAGGAGATCACACCCGAAAGTCTAGGGCCCTCAACACCATTGCGCGGACACCGGCGTGAACTAGACCGCCGCGGCCGAAGTCGGTAGCCGAAGGTCGGGTGGATGACCGCACACCGGGCACGGGCTTGTACGCCGCAACTCCACCCACATGCGCAGGCTCAGCAATTCCTTGTTCTCGGGATCCCGCCGACGGGCGCGCCGGAACAGCACTTGAAGAACCGGTGTCAGCGTCTGCATCCGCGCCGGCACGTTGCGACCGGACTTCCAGTCGCTGATGCGCTGGGCAGAGATCCGCGCGCTGCGCAGCTCTGGCTGGTGCGTGGCCGAATACCGTTGGGCCGCCACCGGGACCGTTCGCAGTGACGGATTCCCCCGCTACACGGTGTAGATCGGCGAAGCATCGCGCGAACTCCCGCCGTGCCGATTGACCGTCAGCGATCGCTGCGAGGATATGGCCTCCAACGCGCGAGTGGGCGCTCCGTTGTGGCACGGCCACGGGATCTATATCCGCGATCACGCACTCGGTCGGCCGGTGCGGCATATCGCGGCCGCCTTGGGCACCGATGTGGACCACCGGATTCCCGAGGTCAGGCCGATTCTGGCCCGGTTCTTTCTCGGCAGCGCAGCCGCTACTGCCCACCACCCCACCAGTCCGCTGATCAATCAGCGCCTTGCCGCCATCCGGCAGCTGATGTCGACCCCCGAGATGCTCGAATTGTGGCCAGGCCCTTGCGATTTTTTCATTCTCGGCAGCCCGCTTCGGCTGGACTTGCCACTCGGCTACGCCAAGCCGACCGGACTGCCGGGGACGCAGCATCACCTGCTCGGCGATCTCCAGGCCGCAGAAGCGCTCAAGGGCACTCCAACCGTTCGGCCGTGACGTGTCCACGCCGTCACCAATGGACACCGAACCGTTCTGGCACGCTGAGCTCACCGAACTTGCTCGTCCGCTCCCCGGACATCTCCAAGCTGAAGGACGTCACTGATGATCACTGGCCACCGTGGAGCCGCCCACGTCATGGACGTGGCTGCCGACACAGGCCCGGACAGCCCCCCATCCGCAAATCCCCGCGAGGTCGGTGCCGGCCGCTCCAGGTGGGCGGCCGGGGTGGCTGAGAGCGGTTGCGCTGCTGGTGTTGCCGCCGCAGTGGCATTGGTCGGGTTGCTCGCGATGGGGCGGGTGCACTGGCCTGCCTACACCACCTCGCATGTGCTGCGGACGCTGATCACCGTCGGTCAGGTCAGCGCGCTCGCGGTGATCGTGGTGGCGTTCGCGCTGACCCGGAGGTCGCTGGGACTCCAGGTCGGCTCGCAGCGCGCCCGGTGGACATCGAGCGTGGCGAAAGCGCTGTCCTGGACCGGGATTTCCGGGTTCGCCGCGGCCACGCTGGGGGTGCCCCTCGCGGCGTCTCGGCTGTACTTGTCAGGCCTGTCCCCCGACCAGGAGCAACGTGTCACGCTGTTGGGGCGCTTCGCAGCAAGTCCGGCCTGGCGTGACGCCATCGATGTCGGGCTGCCGCCGGACCAGGCGGTGGGTTGGTACTGGCTGGGCGGGCGTGTGGCGGCGGTGACGGGAACGCCTGCGTGGCAGGCGTTCTCTGTGTACGCCATTGTGTCGTTGGCGGTCGCGGCCGTGCTGGCGCTGGTGTGGTGGTCACGGCTGCTGCGTGCCGATCTGGCGATCCTGGTCGCTACCGGGACCACGGCGGTCGCCGTAGCCTACGGGGCGACCGATCCGGCTTTCACGCTGTGCGTGCTGGTGCTGGCGCCCGCGGTGGTCGCGTTCGCGACCGCGCTGGGACGCGGCGAGAAGGCCTCGACGGCATCGAGTTTCGTACAGGTGGCGGCAACGCCGCGCCATGCGTGGGCGCGGCTGGGAGCTGTGGGTGTGGTGGCGGTGTTGTGCGCGGCCGTCGACGGGGCGGCGCTCGTGCTCGCGGCCGCCGCGCTGACCGTTGTCGCCGTGGTGGCCGGGTTGGGCTCGAATCGCCGGGTAGAGGTGGCATTCCGGTGGGGCGTGGTAATGCTGCTCGCGGTGGCCGCCGCCGCGTTGGTGTGGGGCTCGTACCTGAGCAGGCGGGGACCCTCTGGGCTGGGCGAGCTCACGATTACGGCGGAGGACTGGTCGACGACGTGGCGGGTCGTCGCTGCGGCGGCCGCGGTCGTTGCTGCGGCGCTGATGGCGCGGTTCGCTCTGGCGAAGGCGCGGACCCCGGATGCGTTCGGGCGCTTGCTGGCGGTGGGCGCGGTGCTCGTCGCGGTCGCCTTCGCCCAGCACATTCCTGACATGCTCGCGGTGCCGATCGCGACCGCCTACAGCGATACCGACGGCGGCGGCCGCCGCGCCGATGGGTTCCCGGCATCTGCGATCGCCGTGTTCCCGGACCTCGAGCAGGTCATCAGCGCGCAGACGGGTCGGCCGGCCAATGAGACGGTGCTGCTCACCGGCGACACGACCCTGCTGGCGGTGTACCCCTACTCGGGGTACCTGGCTCAGAGCGCGCGCTATTCGAATCCGCTGTCCAACCACGACGCTCGCGTGAGGGCGGTGCGTGACTGGTCCGGCCTCGCGACCGCGGATACCCTGGCCGCTGCCTTGGATCGCAGCGTCCCCGCTGCGCCGGATGTATTCGTATTGCGCCGCAACAAATCCGGGGACCTGGTGCTGCGGGTGGCACAGGATATCCACGACGACAATGGTGTCACCAGGACCTACGAGAGCATCGTGTTTGCGGCACGGCTGTTCGATGGCCCTCGGTTCGCTCGGACCAACGTCGGCGCCTTCACCGTGGTGGTGCGCTCCAAGTAGAAGCTGAGGCGGCAGGACAGCGCTGAAAGGCGTTGCGGGGATTGCTCGGCCGGCTGCGCCAAACCCTCCACACTCATATCGCCGGACCGGATTAGCGGCAGCACAAGCGCTTTCCGCTGCCGCTAACCTGCGCTCGTGGGATGCAGGTCGACGTACTCGCGCGATGAGCCCGCCACCGCGGGCCGATTATCGCCCGGGTACAGCTTCAACGATGGGAACCGCTCATCGATCTCGCTGCGCGACAACAGATCCGACACCGGCGCCAGACTGAACACCCCCGGCAAGTCCTCCCACGCGGCCGCCGAATCCAGCGCCCGCACCCGCGCGACCTGCCCGTCGACCACGTACACCACCGCCCGCAGGCTGGCGCGTCGCCACGAAGGCACCGGGCCCCGCAACGACGACAGCCGCCGGTCAGCCTCCCACACCGGATCCGGCGCGTGGGCGAATTCCTTGAGCAGCGCCCGCTGTGTCCGCGACTTCCGGTACACCACCATCACGTGCGGGCCCACGTTGTGCGCTGAGGCAGCCAGATCCGCGACCAGGTCATCCAAGGGCGTCAAACCCAACGCGGGGAATGCGATTCGCACCCACTCGTACGGCGCGAACACCGCCCGCTGCGCACCGCGGAACATGATCGCCGTGTGAATCCCCGCGTCGAGATCCTTGATGATCTCGGCGACGTTGATCCGCGCATCTGTCGAGGTCAACTCGCGCACATTGGCTTCGGGCACCGCAAGATCCTTGTTCGCCTTGTGGCGCTCACGCCACATCCCCGGCGACAACATCATCGCAGTCGGCACCGTGCCATTCCGGTTCACCTGCACGAACTTGTCGTCGGCGGCGTGCTTCCATGTCGCGGACCAGTCATCACGCAACGTCTCGATCTCCACGACCAACAAATCCGAATCCACACTCGAAACTCTACAATTCCTACATTTTGAGGCACGGAAAGCCGGACGCGGGCGAGCCGCCACCATCACACCCATGACTCTATTGAAATTGTAATCCT
Source organism: Nocardia tengchongensis (assembly GCF_018362975.1). Classification (NCBI taxonomy): domain Bacteria; kingdom Bacillati; phylum Actinomycetota; class Actinomycetes; order Mycobacteriales; family Nocardiaceae; genus Nocardia; species Nocardia tengchongensis. The sequence continues at coordinate 7,028,127 of NZ_CP074371.1, read as the reverse complement.
ACGATTAGAGCTGGGTTCGTGGCAGGAACCACCAGGTCAAACCAAAAATTCGGTACCCGGATACCGTTCCGAGCAGATTACAGCCGTGGCCGGCGGTCAGGTTTTCCTTACCGCTGTTTCGAGCTGCCGCGACACCGAGCCCTCCCGCCGCGGCGCAGCTCCCGCAGGCTCACCACCCAGCCCCCCATGCGTACGGGCCCCTCACCACCGGCGCGCACCAGCCGGCCCCGGCCCGCTCACCAACCCCGGCGAGCCCTGCTCGCCCGACGGCGCGTCCCGCGCCGTCGCGGGCGGTTGCGCGCCTAGGCCGTGTTTCGAAAGTGGGTGAGGGCGGTCTGTGCCCGCTCTCACCTGGGTTGTAGCCATGGTTGATGGCCGCAATGTGGACGGTGGCCAGGTAGCGGACGGCGAGTTGGTCGAACCTGGTTGCCACGGCCGGTTTTGCTTGAGCTGGTTGATACCGGGCTTAGTGCCCAACTGACTCTTGCAGCAGGAATTTCCGCGGGTAGGTAAGTCAAGAACGCGTTCGCGACGGTCGTGAGGAGTGGACATCGTGGAGGCGATAGTTCACCCCGTGATTAGAGGTTCAACTGAAGTATCGCTCCACCACCACCGCTAGCGCGGCGGCATCTCACTCGCGCTGACAGTCAGCAAGCAGCGCGCCGCGTACATGCCTGTAATGGGTTGAGTCAGTGTTGATTTGGCAGGTTCGGCGTTGCCGAGCGGACCTGGTTGTGGTGAGCTCACCCAATCCCTCCTATCGCAATGCCTACCCCCAGCATGCCCTTCGACCCTGCCATGTCGCACCAGCGTCAGACAGCCGAGGGTCAAAGATGTCGTGGCGAAGCCAGCGAGCACAGCCCCTGCAGCCCTCAGGCAGCAGTGTTCTAGCAGGTTACTTGGGCTCTAATGGCCGGAAGCAACTCGATCGGAAACTCGTCGCACCGCATCATGCGCCCAATCGCTAAGGAAAGACTGTGGTATCTGACTGCCCTGTGCGAAAACCGCGTATACGAGCCCGTGCCCGACTCGAACGACTACGAGATCCATCGAGAGATAGACGGTCCTTCCCCGTCCGGTCTTGGTTGCAGTGGTTCTGAAGGCGATAGTGTCGTCACCGGATTTGGGGAAAGAAAGCTTCGCGACGGTGACGTCCGACAAGCCGCCCGATTCCGCTTGTTTGGCAAGGCAGTCGGACATCTTATCGTCGTGAGCAGCAGCAAGGAACGATGAGGCACCAGCGGCTGTTGGCGCGAAGTCCACCTCTATGTTGGCTACGGCTCCCGCTGTATCCGCGTAAGTCGGTGACGAGGCGTAGGCATCGATTGGCCCGAGGGATGCAGGAGCGACGCCGAGGCATGTGACGATCTTAGAGGTGAATGCTAGGTTCTCGGCATTGGCATGCGGCCCTGATTTAGGGTCGCTGGTGGCCTCGAAGCTCTTGAGCACCTCGCCCACGACTTGCACAGCGTATTCGGCCTTCTTCTGATCCACAACCGGATCACTCGCCGCAGCAAGGTCTTTCGCAGCTGCGGGTGCCGATGAACTGGCGCTCGAGCATCCGGCCGATACTGCCGCTAGTACTAGGACCATCGCCCCCAAGAAACGCCGCATGCGTTACCTTCCCCGATGCCGCATCGCGACACGATTTTCAGTTTGCCTGACAGGTGACCGCCAGACATGATGAATGCCGTTGCAGGGTAACAATACTGGTGACGTTGGGCGCGACGGTGGCTGCAGGATCGTCTCGGCTGTCAGCCTGACGGCGACTTCAGAAGTGGGCTCCTGAAGTCTGAGAAGTCCTCCGCCGCAGGCAAGGTCACGCCGACACGGATCACCGGTACTGGCGATCTCGACCTCCATTTCGGTGACTGAGGCACGCCAACAACACACGGCGTGGTTCACGGGATTCGGAACCACGCCAGCGCCCGGGGATCCCCGACAGCTCTCGCTCGCCCCCACCACCGCCACGCTTCCTCAACGTTGCCGCGTCCGTGCATGAGGTTCGCCAGCGGAAACAACGCCAGCACGAAGCCCGTATCGGCCGCTCGGCGATACCAGGTCTCGGCGTTGCTCAGGTCGCCGCGCTGCTCGTGCAGCAGTGCGAGATTGAACATCGCGTCAGGATGACCGGCGTCGGCCGCTCGGTGATACCAGGTTTCGGCGATGTGTGTGATCGTCGCGCAGCTCGTGCGACAGTGCGAGATTAAACATCGCGTCATGGTGGCCGGTGTCGGCGGCTTTGCGGTACAAGACTTCCGATTCCGCCTCCTCACCGAGCTGGTTGCGAAGCACTCCAAGGATGTTCAGAGCGTCGGGGCTACCGGTATCGACGGCTTTGCGGAACCAGGCCTCGGCCTCGGCCTCGTCACCGCGTTGCTTGTGAAGCACTCCGAGGTTGAACATGGCTCTGGCATGGCCCGCGTCGGCGGCTTTGCGCCACCACAGTTCGGCCCCGGCCGTGTCTCCTCGCTCCATATGGAGTGCCGCGAGGTTGAACATGGCTCGGGAGTGGCCGGTGTCGGCGGCTTTGCAGTACCAGGCTTCGGCGGTGGCGTGGTCACCGCATTCCACGTAGAGGACCCCGAGGTTGTACATCGCCTCGGGGAAGCTGGCGTCGGCGGCGCGATGCCACCAGAATTGGGCGGTGGTCAGGTCGTCGTGCTGCTTGTGCAGGACCCCCACGTTGTACATGGCCGCAGAGTGGCCGACGAAAGCGGCCTGGCGGTACCAGCTTTCGGCGTTGATCAGGTCGCCACGCTCGCCGTAGTGGACCCCGAGGTTGTAGAGGGCATCGGGCAAACCGGTGTCAGCGGCTCTCAGCCACCAACCTTCGGCGCCGTCGGGATCGCCGCGCTCCTCGCAGAGGACCGCGAGGTGGTTCATGGCCGCTGGCTGGCCGATGTCGGCCGCTCGGCGATACCAGCTTTCGGCGTTGACGAGGTCCCCGCGTTGATTGTGCAGAACTCCTAGGGAGTTCATGGCCGCAGGGTGGCCAGCGTCGGCGGCTTTGCGGTACCAGCTTTCGGCGGTGGTGAGGTCGCCGCGTTGCTCGTGGAGGACCCCGAGGTTGAAGAGGGCGTCGGGTTGGCCGGTGTCCGCGGCTTTGCGCCACCATGTCTCGGCGTTGGGTAAATCGTCTCGCTCCTTGTACAGAACGCCGATGGTGAATGTCGCTTCGGGGTGGCCGGCGTCGGCGGCTTTTCGAATGACTTCGAAGCTGATGTCGGGGTGTCCGCGTTGGTAGGCGGCGATTCCCACCGTAAGGAGGGTGGCATGGTCGGCATGGCGTGTGGCGGTGTGCCAGAAAGCCTTTGGGATTGGGCGTGGTGTGCGGTAGTGCTGACCGTCATCGGCGGCGACGAGGTAGTCGAAGGCGCGATACCCGCGGGTGTCGGTGTCAAGCCATCGAGTGTTCAGAGCGGCGATGTGGGCACGGTCTTCGACTCGGGTACGGGCGTTTCGGATCGCGGTGGTGAGTGTTGCGGAGTCGATGTCGCACTCGGGGTGGTTTCGGCGCAATGCGATGGCGGCCAGGTCGGTGAGCGTGGGTTCGGGGATCTCGTCGAGCCTGCCGATGCGCGCCCAGTCCACCGCGGTCTCGATGACCGCCTGCAGCGTGGGATCGTTTCTCGCGGCGCGGTCATAGCTGGCGAGCACGGCGGGAGCGCCCGCGAGGACTTCACCCAGTCCGTATCCCAGCTCTCGGTAGTGGTCGAGGTCGGCGTCTGGGTAGGCGGCTTCCGCGGCGGCTTGTTCGATCGGGTTTCCGATGGTGGATTCCAAGTCGATGATCTTGGCTCGTCGCAGGAGTTCGCCGATGTCACCGGTGAGCTTGTCTTCCGTCGCGTCGTGATATCTGTCGTGCTGTTCGCGGCGTAGCGTCGCGACCACGGTGGTCGGTGCCGAGCGCGTGAGCAGATGTGTCAGTCGGCCAGGGGTCAGTCCTGTCGCGCCGGTGAGGAATCGGCTCAGGTCGTCGAGCCATATCACGATCGGATCCTGGCTCGTGGTGTACGTGGGGTGGGCGGGCAGCGTGTCGAAGCGCTCCCATGCCGGCACCAGTACCCGCGCGTCGGGACAGGTGCGGGCGAGGGCTTCGAACAGGGTGCGGGTCTTGCCCGCTTTCGATGGCCCGATCACCACTGTCAATCGTCGCCCAGTGATCGATGCGGCCAGTTCCGCGTCGACCCCGCGCGGCACGTATCGATCCGTCGCGGAGCGACGGTCGAGCGGGTTGTAGTGGTCACGATCACCGTATCGAGATTCTGTGGCCCCCAGCTGATACGGATCTACCTCGCGTACCCGCGGCAGTTCGCCCGCCTCGTCGAGCGCGGTGACTAGACCTGCCCACCCGGCGGCGATCGTGCCCGGTTCGGTGTCGGTCTCGGACTTCCATGCCCGCAGCAGACCTTGTTCGACGGCAGTTTCGGGTGATCCCAGCGTTTTCCACCGCGCGTACCACAGTTCGGGATCGAAGTATCGTTCATCGATCCCGGGTCGGTCGTGGGTGGCGATCCGTCGGCACGCGGTGACGAACTGAACCACTGTCGTCAGCTTTGGTGCTGGCTGATCAGCGGTCGCGGCGTTGCGTAGCGTGGTTTCTCCCACCGCGTCCGTGGAACGTTGCCCGGCAAGGATTTTGGCCATCTTTCGATAGCTCGGATCGCCAACCAGCGCACGCAACTGCGACAGCTCGATCGCTAGGCGAGCGCGGACGTCGGTCTCGCTGAGTTTCATCACTGCCATCCTGCGTCACCGACCCCATTTATGGGCGGCGTTCACCGTGCCCCCATCCACAACAGCAGCGCTGCCGCGGCGGTGAGCACCACCACGCATATGACGAATCGCAGCAGCGCCGGCCAATCCTTCATCGCCGTGCGCACCGTCTTGCCGAGCTCGCTCCACATCTTCCGCTTCTCCGTCCCGTACTCGTTCCAAGTGGATCGAAAACCACTCCAGCACAGGAGAAAACGCATGTCGGCGACCTGATCGGAACTGATGAGGAATGCGTGGAAATGATCGGATCCGACCGGGAAGCGCCACGGAACGAGGATCGAGAAATCGACCCGAACGGCGAAAGCTCGGTCGGAACGGGCCAGGCTCACAACGACACTCGCCATGCCTTCGCCGCCGACTGGTCCGCTGTCGTCGTGGAAGCATCGAGCTCCCCGCACACAAACGGAGATACCCAATCTCGGAGTGTCAGCCCCCTGCGGAGGACTGCTTGAAGTTCGAGACGTCGCGATCTCTCGAAGCGGATCGACTCGGGGCTTCGGTCCGGTGGCAGACACCAGGGGTGCTAGGTCGTGTCTCCTACGGGTGAATCGATTGGTCTCGCAGTCGGGGCCGATCCGTGCATCTTGGCCGCCGTGGCGACCATGATCGGTGATCGATACCGGGTTGCGAGGGGCGGTGGTGGTGCCACGTCTGGAAGGCGGGCCGTCGCACCCCAACCCGGACGTCGGCATCGCCGGCCGCACCGACTCGGCGGCATCGCGACTGGCCCTGTCGCGGCGCAAACGTATCCGGACCGTCATTCCGGAACGCTCCGATCAGGTCGCTAACCGCAAACGCACAGGCAGATTCGCGGGCCGGGCACCATAGTTCGATGCCGAGCTCTATAAGCGCCGCAACGTCATCGAGCGTGCCTTCAACAATGCCAGGCACTGGCGGGCGGTGGCCACGCGTTACGGCAAGTTCGCGACCACCTACCGTGCGGGATTCGTCCTGGCCCTCATCGTCGAATGGCTCAAATCGTTAGCAGACACAACCCAGAGCGGTGCGCGAACATGACATGCTCGAACGGGTTGAGTCGGCACGATCGACATCGTCGGGTTCATGGGGCGTCATGCAGGATCCGATGTTGGCGTAGGCGAAGCACAGGTCATCCACACCGCCGGGGCAACCGCCAACAGCCGTGCACCGTCAGAACTGACATGGAATTCGATGAGTACGAACGCCAGGCCCTGCGCGAGGAAGGCGCCGATCCTGACGATCCTGATGTACGGCACGGGCAGCAATGGGTATCAGATCTGTTGCGCTGCTACGAAATTTGGCTCCGCAGCTGAGTTCTTTTGCAGCGCCGCCCGGTGGCCGCCATCTCGGCGCGATGTACTCATTGGAGCTGATCGCGGTGGGAAGGGTGGGCCGGGTCGCTGACGGCGGGTTAGGTCTAGCGATGGACGGCATTGAGGTCGGCGAGGTATGGCTGCTCAGGCGACGATTCTCAAAGGTCAACAAGGAACCGGACAGATTCGATGCTGCCGAGTCGGCAGACTGAGCGGGCTGATAGTGGTCGGGAGCGCTGGAGTCCGGTCACTGAGGAAACATCTGCGTGATGTTGCGTTCGCGTTCGCGTTTGACGGTGGCGCGGGATCCTTCGAGGGATCGGCGGAGGGTGCGGTTCTCTGCGGACGCCTTCGCGAGGTTCTCGTTCAGGGCCCCGATCGACTAGGACTGGCATCCGCTGGCGAAGCGGATCCTTGGGCGGAGTTCTGTGCACCGGGAGCACCGCTTTATGCCGATGACCGGTGGACTGCTGGTCTGCGACCTGGCTCCGGACCAGCGGACGCCGGCCGTACGCGATGATTCGGGGTGAGGTATCTGCGTCGCCGAGCGGCTCGACCACCTCGGCGTAATTGACTCGGCGGCCCAGCAAACGCGCTATGGCGTCGCGTTTCTGCTTGAACTCGTCGTTCTAGCTGGTCGTATCCTCGGCCTGCCACTGCGGATAGAACCGGTGTTTGGCCGGCCTACTGCATCGCCCCCCATCGCTTGGAAAAGGCCTTCTGGGGACGGGCCGCGATCGCCGCAGCCAATGTCTGATCAAGAAATGCTTGAGCACTAGTACCTGAAGTCGGGATTCCAAACGTGTTGCGGAGCTTGACCATCACGGCGACGAGGATCCGCGTGTCGTCGGGTGGAATGCTTCCCAATCCGCCGAGGAACCCTTTTCCGGCGAGGAGCCGGCCGACCGGGGCTGATTTCGCGAAAGTTCCTGTGGCGGTGTAGCAAGCTCCAAGCAGCACCCCGTGGGCGTTGATCGACCGGACACTCTCCATGAACAGCCATCGCCCTCCTCCTCCGATAGCGGGAGGCTCCTCCAGGGTGCCATGGGCATCGACGACCGTCACCGCTGCTGGCTTGGCCAGTGCATGAGCAACAGCTTCGGGGGCGTAGTGGAAGTCGAGTTCAATCCCATTGCTGCCCAACGAGCTACAGAGCTCTTTATAGTCCTCGACGTGCTCGTAGTCGGCCCTGGACGGGGAATCATTGAAGCCAACAAGGCGAAGCCATGGAGTCATGCCCTCCATGATCGTCTACCGAGGTCTTGCTGTGCTGCTCAAGCCAGTAAAACGAACGACTCGCCGTTGTCGCCACCGCAGTTGGACACAATGGTGGCGCAGCGCTTCGCTGGCGGGGCCGCCAGGACGCAATCCAGACGTCGCGATCGCCGAGCGTGCCTACTGCGACAATTCGAAACATATTGCGGCGCAATGGTATACACCCTCATCCGCACCTTGGACACGCCCACCCGGTAGGCCAACCATGCCTGAGTGGTTCACGCGGACGCCGAGCGATCAGACTTACCGAGTCTGCCACCTGACGTGCGCGATCGCGTCGAATCTGCTGAAATGGGTTGCGATTCAACGAAATAAGGATGGTGGGTGCCGAAATGGGGAGCTTGATTGCGATACCTTTCGTCCTGTTTAGTGTGCTGGGTACCGTCTCCTTCGCACGGCGGCACATCAGCAAGCATTGGCTGGTCGCAGTGATTGCCATCATTGTCGGAGCTCTAGGCACTGTGCCAATCTGCGTATGCGCAATCTTGAGAGGTGGGGCGTCGCGGGTGGTCGCGGTCCGGCGTATCTGACTGAGCTGATCTGATGGCGCAATGCGATGATGCGGGAGGAACATCTCCTCCCGCATCATCGATCGCGGGCCCGCCGGAGTGGCGATCGAGGCCCCTAACTGCCGCGATGGGTATCGCTCACCGCCGCCAGCACTCGATCACTCTATGCATCTTGCTCTAACGTACTGGAAGGAAAATTCCCTCGGTGGTGACACCGAGGTAATTGTCGACCAAGACTGGTGCAACAACAGGCGAGTCCGGGAGGTCTTGGCCAGAATTGGCATCCAAGGCCACCGCCTGCATCTTTCCCCTATCGACAAGCGCATACACTATTCCGTGATATGCTCCGGTTATTTTCGGTGGCATTCTGTCTCCGTTTGAAGACAATTGCCATACGGACCGCTTTGGCGAGCTCACGTCAATGCCGACTATTCGACCTTGGGAAACCTTTTCCTGACAGATCAGCATTGTCGATTGATCAAATACGCAGCTCCACCCAGGATTCAGTTCGGTGTGGGTCGCCGAGTTCTCGGTGAACAAGACAGCCCCCGACGTTGGATCGATCAGGTCGAGGTTCTTTCCTGAGCAAGTCGCCGTCACCGCGAGATCGGATATATCAGGGCGAAGAAAGTTCGTTACTGAACCTCCAGTTGGGGACTCCCACAGAGTATGGCCGTCAGTCAAATCAAGACCACCGAGAGCGGTCTCGGCGACGTTATTTCTCGCCACCTTGACATTGCCCGACACGACACCCTTCCCGACCTGGCCAGCCATAAGCCCCTCCCTCTTCCACCGAAGCTTCTTCGTGGAAGCGTCTACGACCCAGGTCGTGGAGGTACGATCGCTCCAGTCGCAGAACGTCGGCTCCCCGGATGACAGTACGAGTGAGTCGCCGGTTATCCCAACAATTCTGAGATCCTGAAGCGGCGACTCGCCTGTATCAATTACAGCACTCCATTGGAGCTTTCCAGTCGATTTGTCGGCAGCAATAATCTCAATCGAACGCTTGTCTTTGGATGTTCCAGTGCCATTCACACTGCCGGTGAAGGCGGCAATTACGGAATCACCATCGCTCACTGGCGAGGTTGCCTGCCAGCCTGCATTCTTATCCGGGGACAATGATGTCTTCAACGTCCATTTCTTCTGCTTCGTGTTAGCAGGATCAATCGATGCCAGGTACCCACTACTGGATCCGCAGTAGACGGCGCCATCCCCGATGATGCACGATCCCAGCGTGCGCTTAGGGTCTAATGGGCCTTCTTTGGAAATGGGAGATCCATTGAATACCTTCGGTGGATCGAACGGTTTTCGGTTGCCGGGATCCGTTGCTGTGGAAGTTGGAGACTGACTGGAAGATGCGGTCGAATTAACCTCGTTGCCACTCGCACATCCCGCGGCCAATAAGATTAGAAGTGACAATGTAGAAACATTCTTCACTATCGAGGCTCTGCGATGGGGTAGAAATGTGTTCTTCAATTCTCAACTCCTGAACGGGCGGCGCTCCGGTGGAGTGGCTCGCCTATCGATGGCAGATAAAGACCGATCTGCGGATCGCGCTGGACGTGATCGTTCAACACGGTGGAAGCGCAGATAGTCGTGGCCGACACTCGGAACCGACGGCAGCGAAGTGGCCCCATCAGGCGCGACGAGGATCGCTGACGCACGAGGAGTCGAGCGCGGGCACCTGAGCAAGATCAACATCGGTTGTCATCCTCCTCCCACGGTCTTGCTGATCTCTTAAGGAGGACAAAGGGATTCCCTTGGCCCGTTGCCCCCTGCGGCCACCCTTCTCGGAACCGCCGGTGGTGGGTTGTCAGGAGCCCATTCCCGCGGTGCTCCATCTCAAGGCCCGGACGCCGATTCAGCACAACCTGGCGCAGATCGTGCAGTTCGGCGACACCTCCGTGTGGGATGACGAGCTTGCTGATCATCCTCGGCGTTGGGCCGACCGTCTTGCGGGGCCGGTCTCACGCACATGGGATCCGTGGACAGCGCTGATCGTGACCGCTAATGGCGCACTGTACGTGTTGATGCTCGGGTATGCGTTGGGATCGACCGGCCTCTGTGCGGCGTTCGGGATTGCGTTCTCGGTGGCTCTCGCTCGAATGATTAGCCACTGAGCCTTTTCATCCTCGTGTGGATTGAATCTCGTGGTCTTGCAGGACGTGCGGTTCTGTAGCAGGTGGATCGCCTTGACGAGTCGTCCGGCCTTATCTGGGCAGCACCGTATGGCGCTACATGCTCTGGCTTCGAGATGCGCGATGTCGGTTTGCTCGGGCATGCTCGCCGGTACCTGACCGCTTCTCGCCTGGAGCTCAGAATGGCCTCTCGCGCTGCCACGTCGAAGTCCTTGTCCGCTATCGAGATCGAGCGGCTCACCGTCGACCTTGCTGCGGGCCGTAAGCCGCGGGTGTGGTTCACCACCGACGCAGTCGGTATCGATGTGGGTCGATCGGGCACGCTGGTCGCGATCGCCGACCATGTCGAGCCGGACTTCTTGCGGGTGAAGCCCTCGGTCTGTACCGACGTTTTGGCGTTCTCGCCCAGCGAACTCACCTTGACCCGGCCCGCCGAACGCAGGGTCTCGGCACCGCATCCGACTGATCCTGCGGGGGACAGGGCCTGTGGTAGTGCCCCGGGCAGCGCCCGCCGCTCCGGCTGATATCGGCGACTTCGGCGCTCCTTGACGCGTTCGGCGCCGGTGAGGATATGGCACTAGATGTGGCGGATGCCTCGGTGCTCGACCGAAGCACCGACACTGATGTCCGCGACCGTGACGGGGCGCGCTCCGACCAAGCCTGGCTCCGGCGGATAGGCGAGTGGCTCGGGCGTTGATGCAGCCGCTGTCGGTCGAGGGTCGTATTCTCGCGGCATGCCAGATGTGGGGGAGCACGTGGTGGGTCCGGCGTTGCGGCTGCCGGTGGACAAGAAGAATGCGGGCCCGGACTCCGAGGCGTGGGTGCAGTTCGAAAAGCATGCTGTGGCATTGGAACTCATCCGCCATGTCGTGGATGGTGTCGACCTGCGTGCAGTCGTTGTCCAGCATTCCTCGGATGTGATGTTGATCTTCGGTGATCGCCGTCCGAAGCTGGTGTCGATCAAACATCGGGAGCCGCATCAACGCTCGGGTGACAGTGGCTGGAAGCGGACCCAGCTGCAGAAGCCGTTGACGGATCTGCACCGGCAGTGGGTCGAGGCCGGGCGAGCCTGCCAACCGGTGTTGTGGTCCAATGCGGGCTTCGTCGGCCCGGCACGCGTAGACCACCGCAACATCGTTGAGGGAGCCGATCCTTCACCGGAGTTCGTCGGATGGCTCGCCACGATACTGGGGGTTGATACCCAGGAGGCGACGGACTTCGCCACCGACCTGGAGTTGACTGCGCAACCACTACCTCGCAAGTTCGAGATCGAGGCGACTGGTGCGGTGACTGTGGCCCGGTTGCTCACGTTGAGAGGCCGGGATTTCGCTGGGCTCTACGCGCGGGAGTGTTTCGAGGCATTGACGGCGCGGGTGATGGAGTTGGGGCGACCTTACCCGGTGCCGCCGTCGCCGGATAGTCGTCGTGCACTGGTGGATTCGCTCTTGCCGTATGTGGACTCGACCGATGCGGCCGCGCTGGCCGCGCGGTGGTTGCCGGTCGCGGAAGCCGAGTCGATCGTGCTGGGCGAGCATGATCGGCAGCTGGCGGCCACAGCACCGAGCCCACGATTCGGGTGGGAACCCGATGCCCGGTTCGTCGGCCGCGATACCGAGTTGGCGTGCCTGCGTGAATGGCTCGATCCGGGCGGGGTCGAGCCGGTGGCACCGGTGGCCATCAGTGGCATGACCGGCTGCGGGAAAACCAGCGTGGCAACGCAGTTCGCTGCACAGTGTCATCCGAGCATGCGTCCGGTGTTCATCCCTGCTACCAGCCGTGCACAGGTCATTACTGCGCTTCAGGTGTTGAGTGGGGGCACCGCGAGGAGCAGTGGCCCTCCTCGGGCATCGCCGAGGCCCAGTCCCCGGTGACTGCAGCCCTGCCGACCACATCTGGGCTGCTGTTGATCCTCGACGGCGTCACCGACGCGTCTGTGATCGCCGGATTGATTCCTCGTGCCAGCCTGTGCCGGATCCTGATCACGACTGTGGTCGCCAACCTCGATTCTGGATATCGAGAACTGCCGTTGGCGGCCTGGGAGCACCGCGACAGCCGCGCGTTCTTGTACTCACTGCTGCCTCGCGAGACCAGCGAGGATCGAGATCGGTTACGCGAGGCGCTCTATGACAATCCCTTGGCGATCAACCAGGCCGTCGATCACTGCCGTGTTCGTTCCCGCAGCATCGACGACTACCTCAAGCGCCTCGACGAGGCGCCAGCCTACGTACTGGAGCTCGGTCGAGCCACCGGGCACAAAGCCTCGATCATCGAGTCGATCCGGATCAACATCGACACGGTCCGCGACGCCGATCCCGATGCACTGGTCCTTCTCACTATCCTGGCATTGCTGGGGCCCTCGCCGGTTCACGAGAGCTTGTTCGACGCACCGTTCCCGCTGGCCTTTCTCCATCCACCGTCGATGTCGGAGTCAGCGAACGCGACACCCAGGTGGTGGAAAAGGTGCCCGCCGCGGCATGGTTGCCGGCACCGTCGTACCGCCAGCCCCACCAACCGAACTCGCCGTGCAGATGCGGGCGATGTTGCGTGACAGGAATTTCCGCGATCACGCCGTGGAACGGTTGGCGAAGCTGTCGCTGCTCACCGCGGCCGGCGGGTTCGTTTCGGTGCATCCCCTGATCGCGATCGTGGCCCAAGCCGCGATCGACGATCACGCCCCGTGGTTCGAGGTTGGTGTCGGGTTGTTTCTCAGGGCATCCCCCGATGCCGGGCTCGACGATCCCATGCCCGGGTTGGATGAGAATCTGGGCGCTGCAGCCCATGTCGCGGCGACCGCACTCGAACACGATTTCCACGGAATCGCACCGATCACCCTCGCGATGCTGCTGTGCCAGCGGCTGACATTGGTCGGCCCCGAGAAGCCTCGACACGCAGCGGATGGTCGGCGATCGAGCTAGGCGAGCAAGCCTGCATCTCGTCAGGTCGACTTGCCCAAGTCGTCGCCGATCCGATGTGGAAGCTGGTCGCCGCGCTGACCCGCCTGCACCTGGCCCACGCCTATTCCCTGGTCGGGCGTGTCGACGACGCTCTCGCCACGATCGGCGACGCCATGATCTTCGGGTTCGATCTGTCGGATTACCGGATCATCGCTCAGACAGTCGTCGCCGCCGAACCGATCGTTACGATCCATGGACATCGTGATACCGCCGAGGTCCTTCTGGGCTACCTCGACCAGTTCACGACTATGGAACTCGATCACGACCTCCAGCTACCTGTCCTGCTCGCGCAGGTGAACATCCTCAGGATGCTAGGACAGCCCGAGAACGCATCCGCGGTGTGCGCGCGTGCACTCGACATCATCAGGACCGACCAGGCGAATGTGCCCGCCAAGCTGCAGGTCAAAGCCTTCACCACCGCGTCGCTGCTTGCCCGCGACCGAGGCAACCCGGCCCAGGCGCTCGGCCATGCCTTGGCGGTCGTGGGCTTGCAGCAGCAACCGATAACGGCTGCGCAGCTCACGTCGCTGGCGCGAATCCTCAACCTCCACGCCGCCGCCGATGCGGCCGTGACGGCGGGCCGACTTGATATCACCCAGACACTGCTCACACAGGCCCGAGACCTGATCAGCAACAACGGTTTCGACGAGACCTCGATCGCCTCGGTCGACCATGTGACCATTCAAGCCCGACTGTCCGCCGCCGTGGGTCAGCTCGATCAGGCACGCGGAGGTTTCGAACAGGCAATCGCGATGCTCGACGGGATGGGGTCGGGCTACCTCCCGCGCCTGCCGGCCGTGCTGGTCGGCCTTGCCGACGTCCTACACGACCAAGGCGACCTTCCCGCGGCGATCGCCCGGGTCGAGCAGGCGCTGGCAATCGACCGTGAGATCTACACCATCGACCACCCCGAGACCGCACACGAACGCATTCGACTGCAACTGTGGACCCAAGAAGCCGACCAGGGCAACCGCACGCACCCGACCGCACCCACCATCACGGTCGTCGGCGAACACATCGGCCGCATACCTCTAGACGTCGTGCAGCTGCTGCGGAACATTCAAACCGGACTGGAGCAGTTGGCCACCGATCGCGATGCCCGATGGCGAGTCGCTGACGCGGCATCCGGCGATGACCTGCTGGCAATCTTCTACGACTTGGCACAAGGACCAACCCTCATCGCGCTCACATTGCAGTGGATCAGGCAGTATCTGAGCGCGAACTTCGACGCCGACCGGGTGACGCGGCCGATCCCGCCGAGCTTTGACCTCAGCACCGTCTGCGGTGAGGACCTCGGCTACGACAAGGCTGCCCAGACACTGGCCACCGAGTTGCTCAATGCCACTCTGGCCGTGGGCGCCCACATCGAGTCGGATTCGCCGATGTTGCTGGCGAACGATCCGGCGTTGCTGCACCAGACATGGCACATCGTGGTCTGGATGTACGGGTTGCTCACCGCCGCCCACCACCGATGCCTCTGAGCACCAACAGAGCCACGATTCGGCAGCCCGGACCAAGCCTCACTCAATGTTGTTGCGTACCTGGAGATCCGCCGCTACACGTCATCGGCCGACATCCGCACGTACTCGATGGATGTTGTTGCACCAGAGCGCCGCCGGCGGGTCTCGTAAGATATGCCTGCCCTAAGCCAGACTCAGTCCGAAGGAGCAGGGCTAGCGCCCTGGCACGATACCGTGGCTGGCGTCGAACTCGTGCAGCTCGGCATGCGTGCGACCGTCGGTTGGAATGATGGGCTCGGCACTGCTATCGCCTGGCATCATGGCTGAGTGCAACACGATCTGTCACGTGTAAGTCCCTCAGGCTTCCAGGATCTGGCCGCCGCGCTCGCCGTCGCGGAGTTCGGCCCGCAGATCCAGGACATGGGGCCTGGGGCAGACGGCGGCCGGGACATGATCTGCCAAGGCGCGCTCCTGTGGAAAGGTAGCGACGACGAGCCCGCGGAGACATGGAACGGCTACACCGTATTCCAGGCCAAGCACAAGCTCCGGATAGCGTCCAAGCAGACCGACAATGCGACCTGGCTGTGGAACGAGCTACGCGACGAACTTGAACAATGGGCCGATCCAGAGTCTGGTCGTGACCCGGTTCCGGACTATCTGATGATCGTGACCAACGTGCCGCTGACTCCAGTACCTGGTGCTGGCGGATTCGACTGGGTGAATACCCAAATCAAGCACCACATCGCCCTCTACTCCGATCGCAGCCGCGATGTCGGGGACGGTGCCGAGCGCAAAGAGAAGTATCGGCGGCTGCGGAGAATACGCAAGTGGCGAATCTGGGATGGCAACCAGATCGACGTGTTGCTCACCCGACATGCCGGTGTTCGTCGCGCGTTCGCGGCGTTCTTGACCGCGGCCGACGTCTTCGCGCATCTGGCGGAATTCACCGACAGACTTCCGGTCGACGACCTGGAAACTGGGTTGCGTCAGCATGCCAGGACAGCGCTGACCGGCGATCGAACGATCTACTTCGATGAGGCAGGATCCGGCGAGGTCAAAGGCACGCCCGTCGACCGAGTCGCCATCGACCTGCCGATCCACCCCCGGCCCAAATGGCGAGCGCCGAACTGTCTTTCGCTACATCCTCGACCGCGGTGAACTTGTACTACGACCGAAGTTGGGCTCCCACGTCCAGCGCCGCCGGCACATTGTGGTCGTGGGCGGTCCCGGCAACGGCAAGACGACGATGTCGAAATTCCTGATACAGGTCTACCGCGCGGCCCTACTCGCCGGCGCTGACAACCTGGGGGCCGAGCACCAGAACGCGATCGAGGCGACAACCACGCGGCTGCGCGATCTCGGCCGCGACGGTCTGCCGAAGTTTCGGCGCTGGCCTATACGCATCGACCTGGCCGAATACGCCGAGGAACAAGGGCTCAAAGAGGACTCGACACTTCTGCGTTGGATCGCTCACAAGGTGACCCAGCGGTTGAACGCGGCCAGGGTGACTGCCAGCGCTCTGGACTCGTGGATGAAACGGTGGCCCTGGTTCCTGGTACTCGACGGCCTCGACGAAGTGACCGAGCCGCGCATCCGTCAGCGTCTGATCGCTCAGATCAACGAGTTCGTCGACGACGCCGACGGCGATAACTGCGACATCCTCGTTGTGGTGACGACTCGACCTACCGGTTATCGCGAGGACATCGCCCCGACCTATTTCGAGCGAATCGATCTGTCACGCTTGGCGATCAGCGAGGCGGTCGCCTACGGAATTCACTCCGCGCAGGTTCGCCTCAATGGCGACAACGAGAAGGTCGAGCGGATCAGCAGACAGCTGCGCAAGGCCGCCGAGAACGACTCACTGCGTCATTTGATGCAAACCCCACTCCAGGTGTTGATCATGACGATCATCGTCGAGGGTGCCGGGCGGTTGGCCCCGGATCGCTACAGCCTGTTCTGGGGCTATTACGAGACGGTGTTCAGGCGAGAACGAAGCAAACCGACCACGCACGCACGCCTACTTCAGGACCACAGCAAAACGATTCTGACGCTGCATCAACGCGTCGGATTCGAATTGCAGGTCAGCAGCGAAAGCGACGTCTCGACGGCGCTGATGGCGCCCGCCGCACTACGTCAGGTGGCGTGGAAGATCCTGCTTGACGAGGGCTTCCAACCTGCCCACGGCGATTCTGACCTGCTCGACCGCATCGTTACGGCTGCGACCCATCGGCTGGTTTTGCTCACGCCGATCTCGCGTGGTCAGGAAGGGCTCGGATTCGATGTTCGCTCACTCCAAGAGCTCATGGCCGCACGATTTTTTGACCACCGGTCCTATGGACGAGGTCATCACCCGATTGAGGATCGCTGCGGCCAACCCGCATTGGCGCAACACCTGGATCTTCGCCGCCGGGCAGCTGTTTGCCGATGCTCAACCCCACCAGCACGAGGCGGTTGTTTCCCTGGTCGAGCAGATCGACCGGTATGCCGCTCAACGTCTGGGCCGTGTGTGTCCGATCGCGCCTGAGCTCGCCTTGGATCTGATCGATGACGGGATGACCCGTGCGGTTCCCAAGTTCCACGACCGTCTCCTTGCGACGGCCTTCGGGATCTTGCGGGTTCCCCGACTGGCTGATCCGCTTGCCGTGGCGCGCGTATTCGTGCGTGCCGCGATGATCAATGACCAGGTTCGGATTTCGATTGCCGAGGCCCTTCGTGGCGCGCTGAGCGACGTCCCGCTCGTCCGTGAATCGGCCATCGCCGTTCAAGACCGCGTCAACACCGCCGCCGATGAGAGCAAAGCCAGCTCCACCGTGCGCGGCCTAGGCGGCATACGGGGCGGTGGTATCCGTGGAGAGCTCACCACGACCGCCGATCAGGCATGGCAGCAATACCGTGAGGTAGTGGCCGAACTGGTCGACCAGTCGGCGCACCGCCAGGTACTTGAACGGGCCGACCTGTCTATCCGTACTATCTCGCAGGCCGGGCCTAACGGCGTCGACCTCTCCGCACTCGTCGAAGCCCTGTTCAGTCCCGACGACGCCGAGATACTGGAGATGGCGTTGGAAAACCTTGTCGATCACGAGCCAGAGCTGATGGAGCTGCTGCGTAACTTCGTGCTGCCAATGATCCAACGCAGTCCAGTCGGCCAGCTTCTGCGCTCAACCTCGCCCTAGGCGGTGTCCTGAAAGCCAGATCAGCAGCGTGGCCAGACCAACCGCCGTGCAGGCATTCGGTCTGGCCGCTGTCACGCAGAGCGCAATCGTGGTCGAGTTCTATTGCGATCCGGAGGACATCGCCAGCGGCCCAGGCTCGGATCTGGCCTAGGCCCTGGCCCGCCTGAGAGGGAGGACTCAGGAAGGCGAAATCCGTTGTGTCCAAGTCACTTAAACTCAACTCCGCATGAGGTGACGGCGAGTTCTCAATAACGAATCACTAGCGGTGAGCGGGCCGAAGAATTCGATAAGGTACGGGACATGGTCGCGTGCGCGGGCACTTTTAAGCGCGTCGTTGGAAAGCGCGTGGAGAACTTCTGCCAGCCAGCGACCGAGTTGGAGGGCATACATGCGGCCCCAGGGGTTCATGCTCCGGTATAGGTCCCTAACCAGCTCCATGGTGTGCAGGTCAGTATGGATTTCGCCGCTGACGTCGTGGTGGATGACGAGGGCGGTGAAGTCGTCCTTACCGGCCTCGATGACAGCTCCCAGGAACGCCGCCTTCCTGAGCATCGTTTCCTTCATCCGGGCCTTGAGGTGTTTCTCGGTCAGCAGTGGCAGGACTCTTTGGTCCCACTCGTACTCAGCGTCTTTGGATGTGACTGTCGATGACCCGAGTGTGTCGAGGTGGTTGTAGCGTCCTGTCGTCGCGAACTCGGTCAGGATCGACAGGATTGCCTCGTGAATGGGTTCCGCCGGCCGGGCGAGTTTGTACCCGCGCCGCTCGCAGACCACTGCTACACGATCGAACAGCTCGTTGAGACGGTGGCCGATGTCTGTTCTCATCGTTTTCGTCGAGATGAAGTCGCCTGTCGTGATCTTCGTGTCTACATGCAGGGCAATCTTCGCCATTCGCTCGTATCCGATGGAGAGCGGGAAGAACGCGGCGTAGAAGGATCCGATCCGTGCGGGGTCGAGATCGTCGAGAGCTGGGCCGGCCGCGGCGACCTGCTGTGCTGCGAGTGTGGATTCCGCCGTGATCGCGCGCCAGTACGGCGATTTCGGCGCGGTACGCACCAGACCAGTGATTGACGTGTCGTTCACCAGGAGACGGTACAGCTCGATCCGACCCTGCCGCATCAGAATATTCGTGCGGCACGACTACTTAGCGTGGCATTACACCGATTCTGTCGTGCGAACACTGTCGTGTGACGGTTGGCGGACCGCTCGTCCCGGATCGTCGAACAGCGTGTGTTGTGACGGTAGCCAGCGGAGCCGCCCGGGCTTGTCATGATGTCTGATGCCGGTTACCGGACGGTTATTCGGCCTCTGGCTGCGGGCCTGCGGTGTCGTGGTAGAAGATCAAAGGTACTGCCGGTAGTGAAAGTTCGCAGCGTACAGCCTCGATGTACTGTTCGAATGCTTGCCGTGCAGGGAGTCTGGGGGGACCCCACTCGGTGACCGTGATCAGACGGTCCACTGCCTCCGCGTGGAGTTGGGTGAGAGCCCGATCCAGCATTGTCGCCGCTGCGATGGCTGCGGGCGATCCGTGGAACCAAGCGGCGCTCAACGCGCCGTGCCATACGGAATTTCCTTGTATGACAGCGTTTCTGACTCGGCTGGGGTAGTCATCTCCCTGTGGGTCGGCGAACGCGATGTTTTGGATCTGGTCGTAGCTGCTGCGGTACGCCTCGGCGAGGCGTTGGTAACTTGCCATCCTTTGATCTCGTTGCCACCGTGAGGACTCGGCCCGGCTGTCCCACAATCGGCCGACAGCGACTCCGAGAATCGCCGCGGCGGCTGCTACTACCGCTGTCCACATCGCTCTTCCCCGTTCAGCGAACTCAGCTTCTCCCCGCAGACCAAGAATCGAAGCCCGGCCCACACTTCGACGCTACCGCTGGTGATTCAGATGACCAACGGGCCGTGGATGACTCGCGACCAGTGGTATCGATGGCCTGCCTGGGGCTGAGGGCCCGGGCGGTGGTGACCGTCGGGCGTGATCCGGAGACCGGCCCATCATGCCGCAACTCGGCGGCGATCTCGTGACCAGTTCCATCCGTAACCACTTGATACTTGTCCCCGCTGGTGCAGACCTCCGACACCGCGGCCAGCCGCATCGCGAAGTCCCTACCCGGTGCTCAAGGTCACACCAGATCCGTTGCCGGGCCGATGCGTAGGATCGTTTGCGCTGGTAGTTGAGGTTGGCGCGAACGTAGGAGGCTGAGGTGACCGATCCGTGGACATACGGGGAAACCGATCCCACAGAGGAGTTCTGCGCCAAGCTGGAAGCCGCCTACGGTCCCGATTGGCTCGACGCGCTTCCAAGCAACCTGCGCATCGATCACGACGCCGAACCGGTCGAGCTGCCGTCGCCGGACGAGGAAATCATCAGAGTCCGCAGAATCTTTCTGCGCCTGCCCTGGACGGCGGACGAACGCCTCGAAGCCATAGGACGTGATCAGGGCCTGACCCCAGCGAGCTGATATCGAAATGGATCGCTGAACGCCTCGCCGAGCACGGCCACACGGGCCCCGGGGCGTGTCCGCCGACCCGCTGATCTGGACGAACAAGTGCGGCGTGCGCGCTGTCGCATGAATGGCGCCGAACGCCGAGCTACCAAGCGCCTTCGTTGATGGGCGGCGGCACGGGCAGCCCATCGAGAAGCAGACCCGGGGTTGTCTGGAGCCCGTGTGCAAATCGAATGATGTTCTCCAGTCGAGGGCTTCGCCGCCCTCGTTCGATCTGCCCGAGATAGGTCCAGTGCACCCCGCATGCGTGCGCTGCCGTCTCCTGGCTCCACCCCAGCTCCGTCCGGCGGGCACGAACCCGCGCTCCGAACGCTGCCGCGGTCGGAGTAGCTGGACGATCGCCAATGCCAGACATATCGAGCCAAGCCCATATGTCCAGCGCGTAATGATCCAGAGCGTAAACGTCCTACTTCCCCCCTTTGATGCAGAAACGTCGTACTATGCTGACCCGATCGCCTTGTGCGACCTTCTCGACCGGACCGACCGATCAGTCCGCATGAGCCAGTACGGCGGGACGGTCGCCCGGACCAGCCCTGCCTCGCGTGAACGACCACATCACACGAGATCGGAGCTCAAGCGTTGTCCACAGTGATTTTCAAAGGGCGAGGGTCGGGTATCGACCCTCGCGCCGAAGCCTGGCTCGCTGGCACATCGATGGCTGGTGACGCAGATGCCGCAATGCGCCTCTCCCGAGCACTCGATCCAGCCCGATACGGTTTCCCATCACGACAACCGCTGGATCTGACCCGGTGGGGCAACGCGGAGACCAAGTGGCTACTTGAGTTGCTGCAATCCGGCCAAGTCCCGACAGTGGAAGCGCTCAACGCCGCGCATGACTATCCACCTGGGATGAACAGCGGTGACGCTCTGCGGGAACGCCGCGCCGAGTCCAAATATCTGCAGTCGCTGGTCCGTGCCGACGCCGCCGTGCTCGGCGAAATGCTGGCATGTGAGATCGCCGATCACTGGGTGACCCACGGCGTCGGCCCGACCTGGCACGAGCTCTGGTCCAGCGATCGATCGAACGATTGGTGGCAATACACGCTGGGCGAGCTTCCCGACCACCGACTCGCCAGGAACCCCACCTTCGCGATACTTGACAAACTTGGATGGATCGCCTCGAACTCGAGTTCGCGGTCGCTGTGCACCGGGCGGCGGTTCCACACCCGATTCCACGGCGACCATGTCTCGAGTGCCACGCCGCACGCGGTTGGATTTCTCGTCGCTCGATTCATCGGCGTGCACCGGCGGCTGCACAACGGTGAGAGCCCGGGATGGCCAGAGATAGCAGCGACGCAGGCGGACGCGAAAGGAATCCCGCTGTTCTTCAATGCCCTCGACGGGCACGCCCAGCAACGGTGGCTTCACACGCAAGGATGGATCCGGTTGGTGGACAACCAACTTCGTCGCGGCGAACGAGCGAAGTCGGAGACTCATCGCAGGTCCAAACTCAAGAGGGCTTCAGCAACGCTTCACGCCGCATGATATCTCCGTGCCGACACCGTGGGTCAGGCTCACCGTCTGTGGGCGGGCGTGCCTGACCCGGTGTTATCCGTACTGCAGGCTGGCTGCGCGGCGGTGGCGAACTCGCACTTCCCGACCCGGTCTAGCCGGTGGCCGAGCCGTCGATCGGAGACCTGCGTGAGGTGGTGGGCCAGGATGAGGCGCGCTGGGCGCTGGAGGTGGCTGCGGCCGGCGCACATCACCTGCTCCTTCCCGACCCGCCCGGCATCGGGAAAACGGTCCGGGCGCAACGGCTTCGGTCAGGGCGTGCACGGCCTGGGTGAGCGCCGGAGTGTAAGCATACGTGGAGCGGTAGGCGTCGTCGTCGGCCAGGATAGTGCGGATCAGGCCGGGGCCGGCGACGAGGTAGAAGCCGGTGGCCGGGTTCTGGTGCACGGCACTGCCACCGCTGCGTGGACCGCCGCCTTCGTCGACGCCCTGCGGGCACTCATGCCCATGACTTGACGAACGAAATCCCGAGCCTGCCAAGGCATCCCATCAGCGGAATAACCGAGGCGGTTTCCGATAGGCCACACGACCACGAACAAGATCGAATCACAGCCGTCGACTGGTCCGCCCGTGGCAAACTGGCCTCGAAACACGGCTGGAACGAGGATATTCAGTCCCAACCCACAGGTTCTCGCGTTGCTCAGCGCCGGTGAACGAGTGCGGCGCTCTTGTACGCTTTGTCCCGTGCACATCGTCGAGATCAAACTGGAGGGCATCCGCGGATTTGCCTCCGGCGGTAGCGCAGCCTCGCTGTCGTTCGCGCGCAAGGACGACACGGTGCCCCGTTGGATCGTCGTCGCCGGCCGCAACGGTGCCGGCAAATCGACATTCCTGCAGGCGATTGCTTTGGCGATCGCAGGACCGTCGGTGGCTCGGCTGCTGGCAGAGACCTTCCAGGGTTGGATACGCGACGGCGAAGAGCGGGCTCGCGCCGCCGTGAAGCTGCGCTTCGGCGACGCCGATGGATTCAGCAGCGGCCGCAAACCCACATTCGAACCATGGGCCGCGATGGACTGGGAACGCGCCGACGGGCCCGAACCAACGATCACCAGAGCCAGTGTCGGCGGCAACTGGACGCCGGTCCGCGGGCCGTGGGCGGAAAATCCGCGTGGATGGTTCACTTCGGGATACGGCCCTTTCCGACGGCTCTCGCCTGCACCGACCGAAGCTCAGCGACTGATGATGTCGCCGGGGCGTCCCGCTGCACTGGCAAGCCTTTTCCGCGAGGACGCCTCCCTGTCGGAATCGGTCGTCTGGCTACAGCAGATCTATCTGCGCCGCTTGGAAGGGCGGCCCGAAGCCCAGCAGCTAGAGGACCTGGTCCTCAAGCTGCTTGACGACGGCCTGTTGCCTGAAGGGATGCGAGTCGAGCGCGTCGACTCAGATGGGCTCTGGGTGCGGACTCCCGAAGGCCGTCATCTCGCCCTGGCGTCGCTCAGTGACGGCTACCGAACCGTCGCAGGCTTGGTTCTCGACCTCATCAAGCAGTTGTCCAGCGCGTTTCAGACCGTCATTTACGACGATCCCGAGGGGCGGATTCGCGTATTGCACGAAGGCGTCGTTCTTATCGACGAGATCGACGTACACCTGCATATCGAATGGCAGAAGCGGATCGGGTTCTGGCTCAAGGACCACTTCCCCTACATGCAGTTCATCGTGACAACCCACAGCCCGTTCATCTGTCAGGCCGCCGACGAACGCGGACTGATCCGGCTCTCCCCCGCATGGGGACACAAGCCCGGAGCAGAAATTCTGACCGGTGAGGACTTCAACCGTGTCGTGAACGGCACCGTGGACGACGCAGTCCTGACCGACCTGTTCGGACTCGACAGCGTGCTGTCGGACTCTGCACGCGATGCACGCCAGCAACTAGCGGAGCTCGAGGCAACAGCCCTGACCCACAAGCTGACAGCCTCCCAGCGCAAGGATCTCGACACACTGCGTGCCAAAGTGCCCACTAGCCAAGCCGATCGCGCCATTCAGGCGCTGATGAAGCACGAGCGGTACAGCGGCAAGTGATCCCCATTGTGCGCGGCACTCTGTCGTCATCAACTCAACGCACCCTGCGCGGCCGACAACAGCGTGTCGATGCTGCCGCCGACCCGGCGGCCACAGCCACGAAATCTTGGAAAACCTTCTCCTCCGGCAACGCACGCCAGGAAGTAATGCACGTGCTGCAGACCATGTGCTCGAATCGCGTGCGCTGCATGTATTGCGAGGACAATGAGGGCACCGACATCGACCACTTCCGCCCCAAGGCACACTATCCTGAGTGGTCGTTCACGTGGGAGAACTACTTGCTCGCGTGCTCTCGCTGCAACAGCAACTACAAGCGAGACCGCTTCCCTGTCGATGGAGACCGCGAACTGCTCCTCGATCCGACAGCTGCAAATCCGTTCGACCATCTCATCCTGTCGCTGTCGACGGGGGTCTATATCGGCAGCGACGACATCGGTCTGGCCTCGATCGAGGTGTATGGTCTCAATCGCGACGTCTGCGTCAAGGGCCGGTTCTACACCTGGGTGTCACTGTGTGCCCTGATCCGTGATTACGAACGATCCAACCAGATTGAACGCGAAGCGATTCTCACCACCGTCAACGACTTTCCGTTCCAAGGTGTCCGCCACTGGCTGGCCAGAGTGCTCGCCGAAGGCGACCATGCCGCGACAGTACCGCCCGATGTACACGCGATCGCCGACAAACATCCCGAGTTGCTGACAGCGCCACAGCGCCACAGCGATCAAGATCAGCCGTAATCCTGACCTCCGCCCATGAGGTCAGCCATGTGGTGGCAGCTACCGGCTACGTCACCTGGTTCAACCTTGCGGTGAAGCGGCGCCATCTCCGCTCCACGCGCGACATCCAAGCTCCTGCTCGGATTCGATTCGTCAGCCAATAGGTCTTCCCTCGCTTGGTGGGTGTTGCAAGACCCCTACCTCGACGGTTGCACTACGAGTTTCCGTCTCGACACAAGGCCACCGCCGCAGAACGTGCACTGGAACATCCTCGGCGACAGATGATTTCGGCGTGCCGAGTGAGGTTGATTTGCGAGCGGGATCGGTCGTGTCAGAGCGTGCCGATACCGAGAACGGGGACTCGCGAGCTTGCGGGTGGTCCCAGCCCCTCTGACGGCTGGGTAGTTCTACGGTTTGCAGAGGGCCTTGAATCGACGATGCTCGTTTCATGACGACGACATCCGCCCAGGATCCGAGCTCGCAGACCCGCCGCCGGCAAATCCCCTTGTGGGACAAGGTGGTTACAGGCGTGTGTCTCGCTGTGGCCGTGGTGGTCGCGATCGTTTTGGCGTTGGCTACCGCGGTGCTCTCGACGGCAGCTGATCGGTGCAAACCCGGCAGTTCATGCATGGATCAGGTCGACCATGGCATCCACGTTTCTCTGCTGGGGACGGCGGCGATCTTGGTGATCGGGCTGAGCTGCGTGATCATTGCAAGGATCACCCGCACCTGGCTGTTCATCTGGGCTGTGGCGACCCTGGTGCTGTTGCCGGTCCCCTCTGTCATCGGCAGCAATATCGTCAAACATGCCTCGGAACTCAGCACGGTTGGGCCTTCGCGCCCCTGAACCCGAGCGACCAGCTTCGTCTCGGAGGCGGGCCGGCCCCCGGCGTGCGTGTTAAAGTTCGCCGGAGTTTTGTGCCGCGAACTAATCAGGGGGTCCTGTGGCTGACATACTCGATGTTGACCTAGCCACGTTGCACGGGCTGGCGACCGAGCTGGGCGGGCAGGCGGACAAGATCGGCAAGCTGGCCCTCACTCAAGCAGTTAACATGCCGGATTCGCCTGTCGAGACGGTGTCCACGCAGGTCGGTGACGCGGTGCTGAAGGCGTACGGGTTGATCGGTGGCCAGATTCGCACCCTGGCGGACCGTGCCAAGTCGGCCTCCGGATCGTACGAGGACATGGACAAGTCCAACAAGGACCAGTTGGACAAGTACGGTCGCGGCGAGGGCGTTAATTGACCAAGATCAGCCATGTGCGGAACTGCTTCCCGCAATCGATGCTCGATTTCGCCAAGGATTTGGTGGCCCAGAACGACAAGTTCGTGACCCAGGTCGATGCGATGGAAAGCTCGGTCGACAAGGCCATGGGCAAGTGGAAAGGCGATGGCGCGACAGCGGCGTCGGAGCGCGCGGTGGCACACAAGCTGCACAGCAATCATCTCGCGACCACGATCGTGGGCATCGCCGACCATTACAACACCTACGGCCCGCAACTCCTCGACACCAAAACCGCCTTGGTGAAGCTTCTCGATCAGGAGATGCCGCACTCGATGAGTTACGACGATGACGGTAACGTGACGGCCCCGACGATGCCCTCAGACGGGTCGAACGCGGTGGCAAATGCATTGGCCCAACAGGTGCTTGACGGTCAGGCCAGGGACTACCAGAAGCGAATCAAGGCGTTGTTGTTCGAGTTCGGCTTGTCGGAAGTTTCGGCGAAGACCGCGATCGACGCCGACCTGCAGCTGCTCACCGGCTACGAAACAACCCCGGATGGTGCCCCGCCCTCATCGAGAGTGCAGGACATCCTGGACGGCAAGGAACAGCTGCCGTCTGACCCTAAAGCGCTGCATGACTTCTGGGAGTCGTTGACCCCAGCCGAGAAAGACGCACTCTACGAGAAAGACCAGTACATCGGAAACCATGATGGGCTGCCCACCGCCGATCGGGATCGTTACAACAGGCAAAAACTTGACGACGAGCTCACTAATGCCCAGGCCGCGCAGGACTCTGTCGATCAGCTGACTGCACAGCACCCCGATTGGGCCAAAGGCGAGAACCTGCCACCCGAGAACGAGCCGGGTGCCATCTTCGCAGACCGCACCAAATACGACGCGTGGAAGAAGCAGCTGGACGATGCGAAGGACCGCGCGAAGCATCTATCTGACATGCAGGAAGTCGAGAAGCAGGTCGGTCAACCCAATCGGTATCTAATGCTGTGGGACAGCGTAACTGGCGACAACAACGCGCACGCAGCGGTGTCGATCGGCAACCCGACACAGCTACCAACGTCTCAACCTATGTGCCCGGTACGGGAGCGAAAGCGTCGAATATCGGCGACGACATAGATAGAGCCGATCGCATGTTCAACAGGGCGCGCCTATCGGGTGCACAGGATCCTGCAGTGATCACGTGGGTTGGATACGACACGCCTCCGACTCCGGTTGATATCGGCGGACATCTCGACCCAACAAATTGGGACGTGGCTGACGCGTCGAACCAGAAGTACGCCGATGCCGGCGCGGATGCGCTCGACAAGTTCCAGGCCGGACTCCGTGCCACCCATGACGGTGGGCCGTCGTATAACACCGTGGTTGCGCACAGCTACGGCACCACGCTTGTCGGTGACGCCGCAGCCCATGGACGTACCTTGGACGCCAACGCGGTGGCATTGGTAGCCAGTCCCGGAACGACTGTGGACTATGCATCGGACCTGCATTTGACCGGAATTCCGGAGGATCAGACTCCGAAGCACGTGTATGTCACCACGGCCGACCACGACCCGATTCAAGTGGCGCAGGCTCTGCAGCCCTTCGGTATGGACCCGCAAGACAACAGGTTCGGGGCAACAAAATTCTCTTCTGATCCCGGACAGACCGACTGGACTTATTTGACCAAGCCTGCGCATAGCGAATACTGGGACATCGTCAATGGGAAGCCGAACAAAGCGTTGGTCAACCTGGGCGACATTATCGCGGGAAGAGAGCCGACAGCCAAATGATGTCACGAATTCGACGGACTGGACTGGCCGTAGCAGCGATCGTCGCAATAGCACTTGTATCGGTCAGCTGCACGCACCAAAACGAGGAAGCGAACAAGAAAGAGGACGTGAAGTCTGTGAGCCAAACGCTTACTGAGGAAACGGCGCACCAACAGATCGTCAGTTATCTCCAGAAGACCGCAGATGAGACTGGAGTGGGATTCTCACTCACCTCAGACGGAAACAATCACGGCTCCCCCCTGCAGCCAGGGGGACTAATGCCCTGCTACGACGGGAATAAAGAGCAGGGGGCACACCAGGTGCAAGCGGAATACTGGGTTGTCGGGATTCCCGCTGGCCAGCTCCCGCGTTACAAGACCTTGCTGCAGGACACCTGGACGAAGTGGGGCTGGAAATTGGATCCGGAAGCCACGCCGACGCTGGCAGGGGTGGCGACCCCCGACAACTACTCGTTCATATTGCAGGACGCAGGCAAGGGTGACGGCTGGTTGAGCGTGACGGCAGCTTCGCCATGCTTCCCCTTCGAGGGAAACGGAGCGACGACTCCGCTGCCCTCCGAGATCCATCGTCGCACTTCATGACCGCATCAGGCGACGTACCACCGGCGTTCATTCGACGCGTCAGGAATTCGATCAACAGGACGGCGGATCTTCATGAGGCATATTGATTCCGACGCTCTGAGCTCGAAGGTGCAGCGCGCTCAGCACGCTGTTGAACAGATCCGGGGCGTCGGTGTCGTCAACGGCATCCGTGTGATCGTGGATGCGCAGGGCTGCCTGCTGTCAGTAACGGTGGACCAGGAAGCGGCCATCATGGCCGCATATCGGGCTGCGGTGGAAGACAAGCGCCCCAAAGTCGATGAGGCACTGCGGGAGCTGCGAGCCGACTCAACCTTCGAAGCGATATCGACGTACACGAACGCCAACTCGGCCCGTTTGGAAGCCGAACGCCTGGAACTCCAGCGCAAGCTGGACGAAGAGTTTGACGACGACTACTACGAACGCGGCTCGATCAAGGCCCCGGATTGGTAGCCCGATGGTCGAGAGCCGGTAGCCTTCACGGCCGCTTCATCTAGATTCCCGGCTGGTGGCAACCGACCACCACAATCCTCGACACACCCAGAAGGGCAGCGGGGCAGCGAGACTGACCTGCCAACAGCCTGGTCGACAGTCACTCAGGACGAGCCGCTCCCAACGTACTGTCTGACCCAGCTGGAAATAGGTCCGCCGCCGACTACCGTCGTCACTGTGGCTGCTGTCGCGGGGTTGACCCCTCCGGCGCACCTCCGTTCTGAATCGGACTGACCGGTCGGCGTTGGCGCGCGCACAGCCCACAATCGACCGGGCGGCATCGGTGTCCTCATTGCGATGGTCCATCAACCAAACACCGGGGAATACCGCACGATTCAAATATCGCTCTCCACCGGTTGGCGACATCACCGCTTTCATCGAAGTCAAAACCCGCCGCAACCTGACCTGCGGCCGGCCCGAGGAGGCCGTCACCTTCCTCAAACAGCAACGCATCCGCGCCCTGGCCCGCCACTGGCTCCACGAGCATCCCGGCCCGTTCCAGCGTGTCCGCTTCGACGTGGTGTCGATCATCCTGCGTCCCGGCCGCCCACCGGAGATCCTGCACCTGAAGGCGGCGTTCTGACATGCCGCTGGGCAGGGCCTACTCCGTCGCCGTCAACGGCGTCGAGGGCCAACTCGTGGAGATCGAAGCCGACATCGGTCAGGGCCTCCCCTCCGTCCACCTGGTAGGACGCCCCGACACCACCCTCCAGGAATCCCGCGACCGAGTCCGAGCCGCGGTGTCCAATACCGGTGAGAAATGGCCAGACGGTCGAGTGATCCTGGCCCTGTCCCCGGCGACCCTCCCGAAAGTCGGGAGCGTTTACGATCTCGCCCTCGCCGGCGCCGTCCTCGACGCGTCGGGCGCGATCCCGTCGAACCGCTTGTCCGAGTCGGTCCTGCTGGGTGAACTGGCGTTGGACGGTCGCGTCCGCCGGGTCCGCGGCATCCTCCCAGCCGTCCTGGCGGCCCGCAATGCCGGTCGCCGCACCGTTGTCGTCCCGTCTGCGGCCTTGCCGGAAGCGGGCCTGGTTGACGGGATCCGTGTGCTCGGTGCCGCGACGCTGCTCGAGTTACTGGACTGGCTGCGCGGCGGCGGCGACCTCACGCTCCCCGAGCCCGCGTTGCCGCAGCCGGTGCGGTCGATAGGCGATCTGCGCGAGGTCGTCGGACAGGACGAAGCGCGGTGGGCGTTGGAGGTGGCGGCCGCCGGCGGCCATCACCTGCTGCTCACCGGGCCGCCGGGGATCGGGAAAACGATGCTGGCCCAACGACTTCCGGGTTTGCTGCCCGCGCTGCGGGAACGGGATTCCTTGGAGGTGACGGCGATTCACTCGGTGGCGGGCACCCTGTCCGACGACGCGCCTTTGATCACCGCACCACCATTCGTCGCACCGCATCATTCGTCGTCTGTCGCCGCGATGGTCGGCGGCGGCTCGGGTTCCGCCCGGCCGGGCGCAGTGAGCTGCGCGCATCGCGGGGTCCTGTTTTTGGACGAGTGCGCGGAGATCTCCGCCAAAGTGCTGGAGGCGCTGCGTACTCCGCTCGAAGAGGGCGAGGTGCGTATCGCCCGCCGCGACGGGGTGTCGCGGTTCCCAGCGCGATTCCAACTCGTGCTGGCCGCGAATCCCTGCCCCTGCGCGCCCGCACGTGACATCGATTGCATCTGTGCGCCTTTGGCTCGCCGCCGCTACCTGGGCAAGTTGTCCGGACCACTGATGGACCGCATCGACTTGGCGGTTCGGATGCATGCCCAGGCGGCCGGCGCGTTCAGCGGCGACGAGGTGGAGGCCAGCGAGGTGGTCCGGACACGGGTGGCCGCAGCCCGGGAGGCGGCTTCGAAGCGGTGGGCCGATCTGGGCATGGCAACCAACGCGGAGGTTCCGGGACACGTACTCCGCCAGCGGTTCCGGCTGCCCCGCGAAGCACTTGCCCCGGTGGAGAACGCACTTCAACACGGGCGTATGTCGGCCCGCGGCGCCGACCGTGCCATCCGAGTGGCCTGGACCGTGGCCGATTTGCGCGGCGGCGACCTTCCGAATGTCCAGGACGTCCTGCAGGCCTTGAGCTTCCGGCAGCGAGGTGGAGCATGAGCGAGATCACGAGCGGACCGGGCCCGGCGGGGCGCACGGCCGTCGACGACGAATCCGGCCCGCGCCCAGGCGCGGCCGAGCTCCCCGAACACGGCCGTGGCTCCGGCTGGACAGGTGTGTTGCACGGAAATGGAGCGCGTGGAGCCAGTTTGGTTGGCGGCGGTTGCGCTGATGAGCGGCGGTTGGCCTGGGTGTATTTGTCTCGGGTGGTGGAGGGGCCGTGTGCGGCGCTGTCGGGGTTGATCGAGTCGGTGGGGGTGCTGGAGGCGGCTCGGGCGGTTCGGGAGTGTGCGTTGCCGGAGGTGTTGCGGGGGCCGACGGAGTTGCGGCGCGGGGTTGATCGGGCGGAAGCGGATCTGGCGCAGATCGAGCGGTTGGGCGGGCGGGTGGTGACGCCCGACGATGGGGAGTGGCCGGCGTGGCGGATGCTCGGGTTGGGGCAGCTGGATCCTGGGCATGACGCGGATGCGGCTGTGCCGCTGGTGTTGTGGGTGCGGGGAAAGCGGTCGCTGGTGGAGGCGACCGAGCGGTCGATCGCCGTGGTGGGGGCTCGGTGCAGCACCGGGTACGGGAACCACGCGACCGGGGAGATCGCAGGGGAGTTGGCCGCGCGCGGTTGGACGATCGTTTCCGGGGCAGCGTTCGGCATCGACGGGATGGCCCACAGGGCCGCGCTGGCGATGGGCGGAATGACCATCGCGGTGCTCGCCTGCGGGCCCGATCGCCCATATCCGGTGCAGCACGACCACCTGCTGGGCGAGATCGCCGAACGCGGTCTGGTCGTCACCGAGTACCCACCCGGCACATCGCCGCGCAAGCACCACTTCCTGGCCCGGAATCGACTCATCGCCGGGCTCGCGGACGGCGTCGTCGTGGTCGAGGCCGGTGTCCGCAGCGGCGCCCGCAACACCGTGAAATGGTGTCGCCGACTCGGACGTCCAGCAATGGCGGTGCCGGGCCCGATCACCTCGGCCGCATCACTCGGGTGTCATCGCATGATCCGCGAGGGAGAGGCATTCATCGTCACCCGAGCCGAGGACATCCTCGACGAGGCGGGCCCACTGCGGCTCTCCCTGCCGGGCGCGGTCCCGCCGAACCCCGAGGACAACCTGTCCGGCGACGAGGCCCTCGTCTTCGCCGCACTTCCCGGCACCGGTTCACGCCTGCCCCGCGCCGTGGTGACCGATACCGGCCTCCCGCTGCCAACAGTCCGGGCCACCCTGTCGGCACTGGAGATCGCGGGCCTGGTCGCGTGCGACAGCAACGGCTGGTACCGCACGCACCCACCCTCTCCCACCGCGACTGCGGCTATTGTCGCTGCGCACGAACAGCATCGGTGACGAACTCGCCATAGCGCCGCCGGGCGCTGTCGCGGCAACTTGGTGCAGTGGCGGCAACTGGCTGCCGCGTCTGCCTGGTGCGGTGGCAACTGCTCGGTCCGCAGCGTGGTCGGGCGTGGCGGGATGCGGTGGCGGCGCCTGGCCTGTGTCATTGGGCTTGGCGGTGAGGGTTGGGCGCGCAGTGTGGCCGGGTGTGGTGGCGGTGGTGGCGCCTGGCCGGTGTGAGGGGCTCGGGTGGCGTGGTGCTTGAAATAGGGGCGGAATGGGGTCAGCGTGGGGGGATGAGTGGGCTGCCCGAGGATTTGGAAGCGTTGCTGGCCGAGTATGGGCGGCATTTGCGGTTGGGGCGGAATCGGTCCGAGCACACGGTGCGGGCGTATGTGGGGGATGCGCGCGGGTTGCTGGAGCATTTGCTGGGGCGGGCGGTGGATTCCGGTGTGGGGGAGGTGGATTTGGCGTTGTTGCGGTCGTGGCTGGCGGCGCAGGCGGCGGGGGGAGCAGCTCGGACGACCATGGCTCGAAGGGCGGGCGTCGGCGCGGACGTTCACCGCGTGGCTGACGCATACGGGGCGGTTGGGGGTGGATCCGGGACCGCGGCTGGGGTCGGCTCGGGCGCATCGGGTGTTGCCGTCGGTGTTGGGGAAGGAACAGGCGCGGGCGGCGATGGAGGCGGCGGAATCGGGCGCGGCGCAGCAGGATCCGATGGCGCTGCGGGATCGGCTGATCGTCGAGCTGTTGTATGCCACCGGAATCCGGGTCAGCGAACTGTGCGGGCTCGACATCGAGGACGTGGATCGGGAGCGGCGGCTGGTGCGGGTGCTGGGCAAGGGCAACAAGGAGCGGGCAGTCCCGTTCGGCGGGCCCGCCGAACAGGCATTGGAGGCGTGGCTGCGGTTCGGGCGGGCAGCGCTGGCCACCTCGGATTCGGGGCGGGCGCTGCTACTCGGCCGCCGGGGCCGCCGGATCGATCCGCGGCAGGCCAGAACCGTGGTGCACGAAGTGGTTTCCGCGATTCCAGGCGCACCCGACATGGGCCCGCACGGATTCCGCCACACCGCGGCCACGCACCTACTGGAGGGCGGGGCCGATCTGCGAGTGGTGCAGGAGATCCTCGGGCACGCCAGCATGGCCACCACCCAGCTCTACACCCACGTCTCCATCGACCGCCTCAAGAAGGTCCACGACCAAGCCCACCCCCGCGCGTGACCGCCCGGCCCGGCAAGCCCGCGACGCCACCTCCGGCTCCCAATCCCGCGGCACAGCCTTCGGCCGCCAGGTCGGGGGCGCTGCCTACGGTCGCCGGGCCGGCGGCATTGCCGTTGGCCCCCAGGGCCGTCCCGGATTCGGTGCGGCTTTTGCAAGGGTCCGCCGATTCGCCTGTGGTGCTGCATGTTCCGCATTCGGCGCGCACGATTCCCGCACGCGTGCGGGCGGAGCTGCTGCTCGACGACCGGGCGCTCGAGCGTGAGCTGGATGCCATCACCGACGCGCATACCGCGCGGCTCGCGGCCGTGGCTGCGGAGGTGTCGCCCACGCGGCCATGGCAATTCGTGAATCTGCTGTCGCGGCTGGTCGTTGACCCGGAGCGGTTTCCCGACGAGCGGGAGGAGATGCTGGCGGCCGGGATGGGCGCGGTGTACACCGCTACCACTGACCGGATGGCGTTGCGGCGTCCGGATTTCGATCCCGCGCCCTTGTTGGATCGCTACTTCCACCCCTACGCGCGGGCCATGACCGATCTGGTGGCCGAACGGCTTTCGGCTGTGGGGCGGGTGTTGATCATCGACGTGCACTCGTATCCGGCCCAGCGTCTGCCCTACGAACTCCACGGTGACGGCCCGCGTCCGCCGATCTGCCTGGGCGTGGATGCTTTTCACACCCCACCGGATCTGGTCGAGCATGCCGCCGACGTCTTCGCCGACTTCGGCGGCGTCGGCGTCAACAGCCCGTTCGCGGGCGCCTATGTGCCGCTGGACTTCTACGGCCGCGAGCCCCGGGTCACCGCGTTGATGGTGGAGATCCGCCGCGATCTCTATATGGCCGAACCCGGTGGTCCGGCAGGCCCCGGACTCGATCGGCTGGCGGCCGCGCTGGCCGCGCTCATCGCCGGGATCCAGTGACCAACGACCTATCGAAATGTTATCGACGACCTATCGGAGTGTCTGCTAGCGTCAGTTAGGTAATCCTAATTATGGAGGTGTCCTTTGGCGCGTACACGCATCACGCTGGTGGTTCAGAACACGATCCGGCTGACCGATCACCTGATCCGGGTCCGGCTCGGCGGCCCGGGCTTCGCGGCCTTCCAGCCCAGCGACAGCACCGACTCCTACGTCAAACTGATCTTCCCGTCCGCTGACGGCGACATCATGCGCACCTACACCGTGCGCGAGGTGGACCGTGCCGCCCAGGAGATCGCCATCGACTTCGTCCACCACGGCGATGAAGGTGTCGCCGGGCCTTGGGCCGCCGCCGCGCAGCCGGGCGACTCCATCGACCTGGTCGGCCCCGGCGGCGGCTACGCCCCGCGTACCGACGCCGACTGGCATCTGCTCGCCGGTGACGAATCCGCCCTGCCCGCGATCGCCGTCGCGTGCGCGGCCCTGCCCGCCGACGCGGTGGGGCAGGTGTTCGTGGAGGTCCTCGGTTCCGCCGACGAGATCGCCTTCGCGCATCCGGAAGGTGTGCACCTCACCTGGATTCACCGCGGCGACGCGGAACCTGGGGAGCGGCTGGCCGCGGCGGTACGCAGTGCGCCGTGGCGCGACGGCGTGGTTCAGGTCTTCATCCACGGCGAAGCCCGGGCGGTCATGCACGATCTGCGCCCGTACATCCGCAAGGAGCGCGGCGTCCCGGCCGAGTGGGCGTCCTCGATCTCCGGCTACTGGCGTCGCGGCCGCACCGAGGAAGGCTTCCGCGCCTGGAAGTCCGAACTCGCCGAACGCGAGAAGGGCACGCCCGCAGCCGTTTAGGGGCTGTCGAATTGGTCGCGGTCGCCGGACTGGTGCTGGCGCTGGCCGGGGGTGGCGGCTGCGCATGGCGAAAGCAATCGCGCCCGCGCAGGCCGCCCGGGGAGGGCCGCCCCGAGAGGGCTGCCCCGGGAGGGTCGCCCGCGGAGGGTTGTCCCGCGAGGCTGCCCCGGAAGGGCCGCCCGCGGAGGGATGCCGAGGGGGTGCCCGGGGAGGGTCGCCCGCGTTGGGCCACCCGCGTTGGGCCGCTGGGGCTCTGCCGCTGAGGCCGGGCGATTGACACCCTGTCGCCGGAGCCTCGGCCAGGGGACCTCCACAGGTACCGTCGATGATCATGAGCACTCTGCCCGCCGAGACCTCCTCCCTACGTCAGCGCCTGCGCGCGGCGCTTCCCGCGGCCATGAAGTCCCGCGACCGAGACGCCACCGCAGCGCTGCGCTCGGCCCTGGGTGCGATCGACAATGCCGAAGCCATAGACGGTTCCGACATCCGCGCCGGCGCGATCGAGAACAGCGCTGTCGGTCTCGGCGCCGCCGAACGCTCCCGCCGCGACCTCACCGAATCCGATATCGCCGACATCGTCCGCACCGAAATCGCCGAACGCCTCACCGCGGCACAGGAATATGACGGGCTCTCCGGCGGCGCCGATCGCGCCGCGCGCCTCCGCGCCGAGGCCGCAACCCTCGCGTCCCACCTCGCCGACAACTGACACCGACCGGCGCCAGGCGACTTATGCGCTCGCGGTCGCGTTCGCCGACACCGCCGGTCGAGGGGTGGGATGGTCGCTCAGCGGGGTCGCAGGGTCTCGATGTATCGCCGGGCGAACCAGCGCTGGATCAGGCGGACGATCGGGGCGCCCAGGCGGGTTGTACCAGGTGCCCGGGTTCGAGAAGGCGGCGATGATGCCGTGGACCGAGTCGTCGGCAGGGTCGTATTCGACGGCGAACAGTTCTTCGCCGCTCTCGGGGTGGCCGGGGAGTGTGCCGTAGGCGAAACCGCGGCGGTTCGGGTCGTCGAGGACGTAGACGACTCGGCAGGGGGCGTTCACGCCGATCGGGCCGAGGGCGAGGCGGACGGTGAGTTCGGTGCCCGGCTGTGCGGTCGGGGTGGTGGCGTGCTGGAAGATGCCGGTTCCGCGTTGCATACGGTAGGCGAGGATCTGCTCGGCGGCGTGGTCGAAAAGCGCTCGGCCGGAGCCGATTCGGAGTCGTAGCCGGAAGTGATCGTAGCCCGCTGGGAACTCGCCCGCGGTCGCGCCGACGTCGGGGTAGGTGAAGGGAGCGGGCTGCTGGGGCATGGACCCATCATGACGCGGGTCCCGATCCGGTTCGGCCGCCGCCGCCCGATCCGGCTCCCAGGCCTTGCGAATCCGAGGCGCGCAGTCTTCATGTTCTCACCGGTTGCGAGTGGTTTCAGCCGGATCGGCGCGTGGTGGATCAGGCCGAGTGGGTCGAGGTATTCGGCGTCGCGGCGGGCACCCCAGTGCAGGCAGGGAGAGCAGGGGGTGTGGCCGGTCTCCAGTACGCCGATGGCCGTGCCACGGGAGAGCCTGCGGCCCACGGTGATCGAGGCGGTGACCGGTTCGTAGGTGGTGCGGAGCCCGCCTGCGTGATCGATGGAGACGACCGGCTTCCCGGCCACCGTGCCCGCGAAGACCACGACGCCTTCCCCTGCCGCGAGCACGGCTTGGCCACCGCGGCCGGCCAGGTCCACACCGCGGTGCCCCGGCAGCCAGTCGTGCTCGGGCCTGTCGAATACCCGCACGACGGCGGGTCGCGGCGTGAGCGGCCACCCGAAGTCGCCGGTCGGCGCGGCCGAGCCGAGCGGGGCGGCCGCGCCGGGCGCGGCGAGGACGGCGGCCGACAGGCAGAACGCAACTGTCACACACAGTCCGACCACCCCTCGCCCGCGCGCCGTGGGCACGAGCGAAAGCGACTGGCGGGGACCAGGATCGGAACGATTCGACGGCATGCCATCGAGCCTGCGCCCGCCGAAGCCACTGCGGGAGAGC
Source organism: Nocardia tengchongensis (assembly GCF_018362975.1). Lineage (NCBI taxonomy): Bacteria > Bacillati > Actinomycetota > Actinomycetes > Mycobacteriales > Nocardiaceae > Nocardia > Nocardia tengchongensis. Next base: position 6,991,304 of record NZ_CP074371.1, on the reverse strand, counting down.
CTCTTCGGCGAGTGTGGACAACACGCCCAATTGTGAACAGCGCCAACCTCAGTCGCGATCCCGCACGTACTGAATCATCGGCCCCAGCACTCCCGGCACGGTGTCGAACGCCGTCATCCCGAGCCTCTCGACGACGGCCCGCGACGCCACATTGCCCACGTCGACTTCGGCGAGCACCCGATCCAGGCCCAGTACCTCGAACCCGTAGTTCAACACGGCCGCGGCGGCCTCACTCGCCAGCCCGCTACCCCACCGGCCAGGTTCGAGGCTGTACACGACCTCCAGGTCAGGTCCACCGTCCAGTTCGCGCAGCCCGGCGGTCCCGAACAACGGCGCGCCGACGCCGTCCCGCACCACCCAGAGCCCGAAATTCGCGGCGGCGAAACTCTTCTCGGAATTGGCGATGACGTCGGTGACGTAGGCGTCGGAAAGGAACTCGCCGTCGAAGAGGAATTCACACACTTCCGGCATGCGCCACAGTGCCAGAAGTTCGTCGTGGTCGCTCGCGCGCACCGGTGTCAGCGCGAGCCGCGCGGTCCGCAGCATTTACTCACGGTAGGCCGCTGACCTGCGGTTGCGCATCCGGTTTTCGGCCGTCACCGGGCCCGATTTCGGTATGGCGGGACTGCTGCGTAAACTGATTCAGCGGTTTGCGTTAACGCCGACCGACTTCGCGCGCCCACAGTGAGTGTCGCCGGCTGGTCCCCCTGACTTTTTCCAGAGGGTTCCGGTGGCCGTGGGTGCCAGGGCAGGGATCGCCGATTCCTGTGTCAACCAGCAACGAGAGGAAGTTACGGAGCCATGGCTGTCGTAACAATGAAGCAGCTGCTCGACAGCGGCGCGCACTTCGGTCACCAGACCCGCCGGTGGAACCCGAAGATGAAGCGGTTCATCTTCACCGACCGCAACGGCATCTACATCATCGATCTGCAGCAGACGCTGACCTACATCGACAAGGCCTACGAGTTCGTCAAGGAGACCGTTGCCCACGGCGGCACCGTCCTCTTCGTCGGCACCAAGAAGCAGGCCCAGGAGTCGATCGCTTCCGAGGCGACCCGCGTCGGCATGCCTTACGTGAACCAGCGCTGGCTGGGCGGCATGCTCACCAACTTCTCGACCGTCCACAAGCGCCTGCAGCGCCTGAAGGAGCTCGAGTCGATGGAGCAGACCGGCGGTTTCGAGGGTCGCACCAAGAAGGAAATCCTCATGCTGACGCGTGAGAAGAACAAGCTCGAGCGCACCCTGGGCGGCATCCGGGACATGGCCAAGGTTCCCTCGGCCATCTGGGTTGTCGACACCAACAAGGAGCACATCGCCGTCGGCGAGGCTCGCAAGCTGAACATCCCGGTCATCGCGATCCTGGACACCAACTGCGACCCCGACCTGGTCGACTACCCGATCCCGGGTAACGACGACGCGATCCGTTCGGCCGCGCTGCTGACCAAGGTCGTCGCCTCCGCCGTCGCCGAGGGTGTGCAGGCTCGTGCCTCGCGCGCCGGTGGCGACTCGAAGCCGGAGGCCGGCGCGGGCGAGCCCCTCGCCGAGTGGGAGCAGGAGCTGCTGTCGCAGGCCGCCCCGGCCGCCGACGCTGCTGCCGAGGCCCCCGTGGAGACCGCTGCCGAGGCGGAGCTGAAGGAAGAACCGGCCACCAAGACCCCGGCCGACTTCTGATCCACCGCCGCGAGGCATCTGTTCACCTTGCCGACCGCTCTCGTTCGATGACGGTCGGCAAGGTGTGACCACCACAGACTTTCACTCACACAGGGAGGCTCGCCCGAGATGGCGAACTACACCGCCGCCGATGTGAAGCGGCTCCGCGAGCTCACCGGCTCCGGCATGATGGACTGCAAGAAGGCGCTCGAGGAGAACGCGGGCGACTTCGACAAGGCCGTCGAGTTCCTGCGTATCAAGGGCGCCAAGGATGTCGGCAAGCGTGCTGAGCGCGCCACCGCCGAGGGCCTGGTCGCCGCGCAGGACGGCGTCCTGATCGAGATCAACTGCGAGACCGACTTCGTGGCCAAGAACCAGGAGTTCCAGGACGTCGCGAACGCCATCGTGGCCGCCGCCGCGAAGGCCCGCCCGGCCGACCTGGACGCCCTGAAGGCGGTCGAGGTCGACGGCAAGACCGCCGACCAGGTGCTGCAGGAGCTGGCCGCCAAGATCGGCGAGAAGCTCGAGCTGCGCCGCGTCGCCGTCTTCGACGGTCAGACCACCGTCTACCTGCACAAGCGTGCCACCGACCTGCCCCCCGCCGTGGGTGTCCTGGTCGAGTACACCGGCTCCGACGCCGATGCGGCCCGTGCCGCCGGCATGCAGGTCGCCGCTCTCAAGGCCAAGTACCTCACCCGCGAGGACGTCCCGGCCGAGCTCGTCGCCAAGGAGCGCGAGATCGCCGAGGCGACCGCCAAGGAAGAGGGCAAGCCGGAGGCCGCGCTGCCGAAGATCGTCGAAGGCCGCGTCAACGGTTACTACAAGGACGTCGTCCTCCTGGAGCAGGCTTCGGTCACCGACTCCAAGAAGACCGTCAAGGCCCAGCTGGACGACGCCGGTGTGGCTATCACCCGCTTCGCCCGCTTCGAGGTCGGCCAGGCGTAATCGCCTGAATGCTCGAAAAGGCCCCTCGCTCATCGGTTTCCGATCAGCGAGGGGCCTTTTTGCGCTGTCCGTGCGGCCGGATTCGGGACGGTCACGAGCAATTTCCGTGGCAGGGGTCCGTCGAGGGCGGCCGGAGGTTCCACTCGATCAATGAGATGAGCAGCGAGACGCCGTACAGGGGGATATCCACGAGGGCGCTTCCGGTGGGGACGGTCGTGGTGTCCGCACTGGAGACAGGCGCCGCGCTCGGAGTGTCGGCCGTGGCGGGCCCTGCCTCGACAATGAGGGCTGCCGTGAGGGCGAGGGCTGCCAGTCCTATTCGGGCGGTTCGTTTTTCGCTCATGACGCACATCCCGGGGCGACGTACCACTCGCCGGTGATCAAGCTGAGCACCAGTGCAGCCGCGCCGGCCAGCGGGGTGTTCACGTGGGTGCCGTCCAGGCCTTGGCAGGGAACGTAGTCGAGGGCGGTCAGGATCGAGCGCGCGAACGGGTCGAGCGCGTGGCCGCTGCCGCTGGCCGAACCTGAGAACGATCCGCCGCCTCCGGTGCCGGTGGTGCCGTTCTCCCGCTGACCGCTGCCGGTCGCGAGGCCGGCGATGTCGGACGGACTCGAGGAGATGGGCGTCAGCGGGATGTCGGCCATGGCGGGGCCGGTCGCGGTGGCGACGGCCGCGCCCATCGCGAGCGCGGCGAGTCCGGCTCGAATCGTGCGGTTCTTGGTGTTCACGGGCCGAAAGATATGCGAAATACCGTTGTTTGAAAGATGATCGAGCGCCCCCGGTTTCCGGGGCGCTACTTCCCGGGGGCATAGCTCGGTGATTGCCCGGCCGGTTGCCGGGGGAAGTCTCGCGCGCCCACAATGTTACTGATGGATGGGCCGTAACGAGGGTCGCCTCACGCTCGTCACCCGTCGTGAGGCAGGATGGACGGAGCTTTGTTGCCGTCCCGTGCAATTCGTCGGCCGGGATGGTCTTTTCATGTGCCTGTGCACGCTCGAACGTCTGGACAAGGAGACCGATGACGGACCCGGATACCGCCCCCGATCGCAAGGGCTATCGCCGAGTGCTCCTCAAGCTGGGTGGCGAGATGTTCGGCGGTGGCCGTGTCGGTCTCGACCCGGATGTGGTGCAGGCGGTCGCGGAGCAGATCGCCGAGGTCGTCGAGGACGGCGTCCAGGTGGCCGTGGTGATCGGCGGCGGTAACTTCTTCCGTGGCGCCGAGCTCGAGGAGCGCGGCATGGAGCGGGCCCGCTCGGACTACATGGGCATGCTCGGCACCGTGATGAATTCCCTTGCGCTGCAGGACTTCCTGCAGAAGCAGGGCATTGATACCCGCGTGCAGACCGCCATCACCATGGGTCAGGTCGCCGAACCGTACCTGCCGCTGCGCGCCAAGCGGCATCTGGAGAAGGGCCGCGTCGTCATCTTCGGTGCGGGCATGGGCATGCCGTACTTCTCCACCGATACCACCGCGGCGCAGCGCGCCCTGGAGATCGGCGCGGAAGTGGTGCTCATGGCCAAGGCCGTCGACGGCGTCTACAGTGCTGACCCGCGTGAGGACCCCGACGCCACCCTGTACACCCAGATCACCCACAAGGAAGCGCTGGAGCGGGGCCTCAAGGTCGCCGATGCCACCGCTTTCAGCCTGTGTATGGACAACCAGATGCCGATGCTGGTGTTCAATTTGTTGACCAAGGGAAATATCGCCCGCGCCGTCGCCGGTGAGAAGATCGGCACCCTGGTCCGGTCGTGACCGACGACAAGAACCATGACGCAGTGGAGGAAACGCCGTGATTGAAGAAGCGCTCTTCGACGCCGAGGAAAAGTTCGAGAAGGCCGTCTCGGTGGTGAAGGACGACCTGGCCTCGATCCGGACCGGTCGCGCGAATCCTGGCATGTTCGCGCGCATCGTGGTCGAGTACTACGGCTCGATGACGCCGATCACCCAGATCTCCTCGATCACCGTGCCCGAGCCGCGCATGGTGGTGATCAAGCCTTACGAGCAGGCGCAGATGCAGCCGATCGAGACCGCGATCCGCAATTCGGATCTCGGGGTGAACCCCACCAACAACGGTGACATCATCCGGGTCTCGATCCCGCAGCTCACCGAGGAGCGGCGCCGGGAAATGGTCAAGCTGGCCAAGTCCAAGGGCGAGGACGCCAAGATCTCGATCCGCAACGTGCGCCGCAAGGCCATGGAAGAGCTGGGCCGCATCCAGAAGGACGGCGAGGCCGGCGAGGACGAGGTCGGTCGCGCCGAGAAGGAACTCGACAAGACCACCCAGAAGTATGTCGCGCAGATCGACGAGCTGGTGAAGCACAAAGAAGGCGAACTGCTCGAGGTCTAGGACGGCCGAGCTTCGGCCGGGGGTAGGGACGAACGGACGACAAGTGAGCGACGGGACAATCGTGGCCGAAGAGATTGCCGCCACCGGCGAGCTTCCGGAGGAAGCCGCACCGCCGACCGACACGACGGGCACGCCTTCGGCCGAGCCGGAGCATGCCGGTGGGTCGGGTAGTGACGCGGCGGCCACATCGGAGGGCACGCCGAGCGCGCCCGCGTCGAAGGCGGGCCGCAATCTGCCGGCGGCGCTGGCGGTCGGATTCGGGCTGGGGTTGTCCCTCATCGCGATCCTGCTGTGGGCGCCCAAGGTGCTCGTCGGCGTGATCGCGGTGGCGGTAGCGGTGGCCACCTGGGAGGTGACCAAGCGGCTGCGTGAGGCCGATGTGCTGGTGCCGCGCATCCCGTTGCTGATCGGCGGGCAGGCGGTGGTCTGGCTGGCCTGGCCGATCGGGCCGCAGGGCGTGCTGGGCGCGTTCGGCGCGACGGCGCTGACGTTGATGGTGTGGCGGCTGTTCGACCACGGTTTGCGCGCCACCCCGCGAAACTACTTGCGCGACACCGCGATCTCGGTGTTCACGCTCACCTGGATTCCGCTGCTGGCGTCGTTCGCGGTGCTCATGCTGTCCGAGGACAAGGGCAACCTGCGGGTACTGTCCTTCATGATCCTGGTGGTCTGCTCCGACGTGGGCGGCTATGTGGCGGGTGTGCTGTTCGGCAAGCATCCGATGGTGCCCCACATCAGCCCGAAGAAGTCCTGGGAGGGCTTCGGCGGTTCGCTGGTGTTCTGCGTGATCGGCGGTCTGCTCACGGTGACGCTGCTGCTGCAGGCGAATTCGATGATCGGTGCGCTGCTGGGCGTCGGGCTGGTGCTCGTGGCCACCAGCGGCGACCTGATCGAATCGCAGGTCAAGCGGGAGCTGGGGATCAAGGACATGGGGACGCTGCTGCCCGGGCACGGCGGCATCATGGATCGGCTCGACTCCATGCTGCCGTCGGCGTTCGTGGCGTGGCTGGTGCTGACCGCGCTGCTGTAGTTACCGGGCCTTCTTGGCCGCGTGACGCAGTTGCAGGATGCGGTAGCCGCCGATCAGCGCCGTGAACAGCGCGCCCGCGATCACCGACAACAGCACCAGCACGCCGATGGGCAGATTCCAGTCCCAGGCGAACACATTGACCGTGACCTGCTCCAGGTTCTGCAGGATGAAGACCAGCACCGCGATGCCCAGCAGCGCGGCGACGACCAGACCGACCCACGCGTAGCCGGCGCGGGTCCGCAGCACATTCTTGTGCTTCGATTCGCCCTGGCTCGGGGTCGGGTCCGCCCCGGAGTCTGGCACGGCTGTTGTCATAGCAAGATCGTATGTGACGAGCGCATCGCACCCCGCGGCTCCGAACGCGTGTTTCGGATGGAACACTGGAAGGGTTATGACTACCCCTTTGCCCCTCGTTTTCGATGCCCCTCGCCGCGGCATGCCGCCCCGGCATCTCGCCGACCTCGATTCGCAGGAGCGCAAGGCGGTGGTCGAGGAACTCGGCCTGCCCAAATTCCGCGCCGACCAGATCGCGCGGCAGTACTACGGCCGCCTGGTCGCCGACCCCGAGCAGATGACCGACCTGCCCGAGGCGATGCGCGCCAAGGTCGCCGAGGCCCTGTTCCCGCGGCTGCTCACCGAGATCCGGCACATCGAATGTGACGACGGCACCACCCGCAAATCCCTGTGGCGGGCCAATGACGGCACCCTGCTCGAATCGGTGCTCATGCGCTACACCGACCGCAACACCCTGTGCATCTCGTCGCAGGCCGGGTGCGGCATGGCGTGCCCGTTCTGCGCCACCGGTCAGGGCGGTCTGAACCGCAACCTGTCCACCGCCGAGATCGTCGACCAGGTTCGTGCCGCCGCGGCCGCTCTGCGCGACGGTGAGGTCGCCGGTGGTCCGGGCCGGCTGTCCAACATCGTGTTCATGGGCATGGGTGAGCCGCTCGCCAACTACAAGCGGGTGGTGAACGCGGTCCGCCGCATCACGTCGCCGGCCCCGGAGGGTTTCGGTATCTCGCAGCGGTCGGTGACCGTCTCGACCGTCGGTCTCGCTCCCGCTATCCGCAAGCTCGCCGACGAGGACATGTCGGTGCGACTCGCTGTCTCCCTGCACACTCCCGACGACGAGCTGCGAGACACCTTGGTGCCGGTCAACAATCGCTGGCCGGTTGCCGAAGTCCTCGACGCCGCACGCTATTACGCGGACAAGTCGGGTCGCCGGGTGTCGATCGAGTACGCCTTGATCCGCGACATCAACGATCAGGGCTGGCGTGCCGACATGCTCGGCAAGAAGCTGCACAAGGCGCTCGGCCCGCTGGTCCACGTCAACCTGATCCCGCTCAACCCGACGCCGGGCAGCAAGTGGGACGCCAGCCCGAAGCCGGTCCAGGACGAGTTCGTCCGCCGCGTCCAGGCCCAGGGCGTCACCTGCACGGTTCGCGACACGCGCGGCCAGGAGATCGCCGCCGCCTGCGGCCAGCTCGCCGCGGAAGGCTGACCACGCGGTCGAGTCGCAGCGGATATCCGACCAAGTCGGGTATCCCGCATGACTTTACGTGCCAGCGAACAGCTGGTTACGACCCAAGCGGCCAGGTCGCCGGGTAATGTCACCCCGCTGGATAGGCCCGGCTTTTTGTTGCAGCACCTTCAGATGCAGATCGATCTCACCGCAGATTGGGAGCGTTGATGGCACTGTCAGAATCATTTTTGCTCGGTCGACTTCGATCGGCCGGGGCGCGCTGATGGCCATCACCGATGTGGCGGCCTATACCCACCTGACATCGGACGATGTTGGCGAGTTCGGAGACCGGCTCGACGAGATCCGGCGATCGGTCGAGCACGACCTCGGTGAACGCGATGCCCGCTACATCAAGAACCTGATCAGGGTGCAGCGGGCGTTCGAGGTCGGCGCGCGGCTGGTACTCCTGGACTCCGGCAGAAGAAGTAGCTGGTGGCTCGGCACCGGACTCTTGTTCTTGTCCAAGGTGATCGAGAATATGGAAATCGGGCACAATGTCATGCACGGCCAGTGGGACTGGATGAATGACCCCGAGATACATTCGGCCGTCTGGGAATGGGATCACCCGATGCCGGCGGCGCACTGGAAGAACGCGCACAACTATCGGCATCATGTTTTCGCCAATGTGATCGGGATGGATCCGGACGAAGGCTACGGGCTGCTGCGCGTCACCCGCGACCGGCGATGGCGCCCTTACCATCTGGGCAACGCCGTGTACGTCGTGCCGATCTCGATGCTCTACGAGTTCGGGATGTGCATCTATCACCTGGAGATCCCGAAGGTCGTGGCGGGACGCCAGGATCCGCGGGAGCTCAGGGAGGCCCGCGACGAGATACTCCGCAAGGCGGGCAAACAGATCTTCAAGGACTATGTCGCCTTCCCCGCATTGTCGACACGGAACTGGAAATCGACCATTCGCGCCAACCTGGCCGCCAATGTCGCGAAGAACATCTGGGAGCAGATCGTCACCTTCTGCGGCCATTTCCCCGACGGTGCGGAGAAATTCACCCGACGTGATCTGGCCACCGAGACCCGCGGGGAGTGGTATCTGCGGCAGTTCCTCGGCAGCGCGAACTTCCCGTCCGGTCCGGTCGGGAGAATCTTGACCGGGTCATTGGGATACCAGATCGAACACCACTTGTTCCCGGACCTGCCGAGCAACCGTCTGCCCGCTGTCTCCCGGCAGGTCCGGGGCCTCGCCGAACAGTACGGGCTGCCCTACACCTGCCGAAATATCGTCGTGCAGTATCTGCTCACGCTGCGCACCATCGTGAAACTGTCCTTGCCGGACCGATCTCTTGGGCCCGATGCCGACAGCGCACCCCGAACCACGTCGAAACCGGCTCCGGAATGGGGTCGCACGCGGCTTCCGGCCGCCGGTGAACTCGGCGGCATCGCCCGCGACACGCGCGGCCGGCTGCTGGGGGTTAGCCGGACCTGGTCGATTTGAGCCGCGCGGTAGCTGATCTTCCTACACTTGCATGATGGCGGATGCCTGCCGGGCATCCGATCGGCCGAGGGAGTGCACCGATGCCCATCTTGCAGCCCACGACGACCACCGTTGCTTCTTTCGCCATCGTGATCGACGGCCACGAAATCGCTTCGTTCTCGGATTTGGGCGGCATCGTGTCGGAGATCGAACCGGTGGCCTACCTCGAGGGTGGTGGCGGCGGTCCGATCCAACTGCCGGGGAAGGTCAAGCCGCCCCAGGTCGTGTTGCGCAAGGGCCGGACCGGCGGCGCGGAACTGTGGGCGTGGCACGAGTCGGCGCGTATGGGTCAGATGGCGGTGGCGCGCCGCAGTTGCACGCTGGCGATGTACGACGACCGGGGGAATCGGGTGGCGAGCTACGAGCTCGAGCACGCGTGGCCGTCGAAGATCGAGGTGTCCGCGGTGCGGTCCGGTCCGAGCGAAGTCCTGTACGACAGCGTCACGCTGGTGTGCGAGAACCTGCAGCGCATCACCGTCTGACGCCGCCGAGGGTGGCGCACGCCACGGTCTCGACTTGGCCGATTCCCTTCGCCGCCAAGGCTGTTGACCTAGCGTTTGCTTCATGCTGCAACAACCGCTCGTCGGGCACGTCAACGAAGCCGATATCCCCTGGGTGTGGGCCGGCGACGTGGGCCTGCAACTGCTTCGCGTCTCCCCGTCCGGTTTCGTGCTGCGCAACCGCTTCAAGGCCGGCTTCAGCCTGCCCACGCACAAGCACACCGGCGCGGTGAACGCCTACACCTTCTCCGGCGACTGGTACTACGCCGAACAGGGCATCCACTACACCGCGGGCACCTTCATCCACGAGCCCGCCGGCTCCACCCATACCCTCACCGTCGCCGAGGATTCCGACGTCCTGTTCATCGTCGAGGGCGCGTTCATCGACCTCGACGCCGATGGCAATGTCACCGGCGTCGTCGACTCGAAGACCATCCAGGACGCCTATTTCGCCCTGTGCGACGTAGCCGGCGTCGAACGCCCCACCGGCATCCTCGAATAGCGGTCGCGGGTCAGAGGGTGGCGACCATCTGCTGAGCCGTGGCGGCGTGGCCGTACTGGTTCGGATGGAATTGCGCGCCTTCGCCGTTGTCGACCGAGGTGCCGTTGACCCAGCGGTCCGGGACGGCCTCGCAGACGTCGTGGCCGTCGTAGAGCTCGTAGGTGCTGAAGTAGGTGGTGCCGGGCTGGGAACGCAGCATCGTGTTGAGGCCGCCGACCACGGATTCGCGGATCCAGTCGACGTCGCCGGCGAGGACCGGCTGGCGGCCCGCGCACAGGGATGCGTTGTCGGGCAGGATCTTCGGATACCCGACCAGCACGATGCGCGCCTGCGGAGCCTGGGTCCGGATGGCGGCCAGCAGTTGGGCGAGTTTGGCGGCGGTCATCGACAGCCGGCCCGGCATCTCCGCGCCGTACTTGTTCTTGCAGCCCGCCACCACTTCGGCGACCGCGACCGCGCTGCCGCTGGCGCTGCCCGTCGCGAGACTGCCGGTGCCGCTGCCGGTTCCGAGGGTGCCCGCGAGCGCGCAGTCTTTCACCAGCTGACCGAACCCGATGTCGTTGCCGCCGACGCCAAGCGTGACCAGGGTGGTGTCGGCGGTGACGGCCGGCAGCTGGCTGCTGGTCACCGTGTCGATGGTGGCGCCCCCGCAGGTGACGTCGGTGAGGGCGTAGCCGCGCTGCGCCGCGAACAGGTGCGCGTAATTTCGATCCGAGCGCGAGCACGGCTTGTCGAGAATGTTGGAGATCCCGACACCCGCCGCGTACGAATCACCCAGCGCCACATACTTTCCGCTGTCGGCGGCGGCTGGAGTGATGCTGGTCAGGGTGCCGGCGGCGATGATCGCGACCGCGGACAGGCAGTGCTTCAGTTTCACGAATATTCCTGGTGACGGAGCTGGAGTAGATCGCCGCCGACCCTAGAAGATGACCTACCGTCCAGTAGGTCAGTTCGCGGGATCGTTATCAAGCAGGGTTGCGATGCGGGCGCGGTCGCCGGCGGTGGCGGGGAGGTGGACGACCATCAGCAGGTCGGGGTTCTCGACCAGGCGCAGCTGGTAGACGTCCAGGCTCACGGGGCCGGCGGCAGGGTGGTCGAGGGTAGATGGTGCTGGCGCGGAAGTCCTGGACGGGGTAGTCCTGCCACCAGGTGCGGAATTGGGGGCTGGCCTCGGCGAGGGCGGCGACGAGGGCGTTCAGGTGGGGGTCGTCGGGTGTGCGACCGACCAGAGCGCGGAACTGGCCGAGGATGGCGCGGGCGGCGGGCTCCCAGCGCGGCATCATGGCGCGGGTGCGTTCGTCGGTGAACATCCACCACAGCAGGTTGCGGCGGTCCGCTGGGAGTTCGGCGGGGTCGACGCGGATGCGGGCGAAGGCGGCGTTCCAGACCACGAAATCCAGGCGGCCGTCGTGGACCACTGCCAGATTCGGCATCAGCGCGTCGACCAGGCGTTGCAGGCGGGAATCATCAGTGTCCTCGTGCTCCGACAGATCCGGCAGTCCCGACAGTGCGCGCAGGTGACGGTGCTCGGCGGGGGACAGCCGCAGCGCCCGGGCCAGGGCGTCGACCACCTTTGGGCTGGCCGCGATCTTGCGGGCCTGTTCGAGCCAGGTGTACCAGGTCAGGCTGACGCCGGGCCAGCTCGGCGACCTCCTCGCGGCGCAGGCCCGGGGTCCGTCGCCGGCCGCGATCGCGCTGCGCGCCGAGGGCGCGAACCTGATCCAGGGCGACCTCGACGACACCGACTCGATCCCGGTCGCGATGGACGGCGCGCACGGCGTCTTCATGATGCTCACCATGATGGAGGGCATCCACATCACCGCCGAAGGCATTGCCGCCGAACAGCGCCGGGGCAAAGCGGTCGCCGACCTCGCCAAGGAGCTGGGCGTCGCGCACTTCGTCTACAGCTCGTTGCGCGGCGCCGGCCAGAACACGGGCGTCGACTACTACGCGGCGAAAGAGGCGATCGAGGCGTACATCAGCGAGCTCGAACTGCCCGCCACGGTGCTGCGGCCAACCTTTTTCATGGACAACCTCAACGGATTCAACCGGCCGGTACCCGAAGAGAACGGCGGGCTGGTCGTGAATCTCGCTGTGCGGAGCGAGATTCCGATGTCGCTGATCTCGACCCACGACATCGGGGCCTTCGCCGCCATCGCCTTCGACCGGCCCGAACAGTTCATCGGCCGGATCGTGCCGCTCGCCGGGGACTACCTGACCCCGCCGCAGATCGCCGAGGTCATCGGACAGCACACGGGACTGCCCGCGCGCAGCAATGTGGTTCCGCTGGAACAGGTCCGGGCGTTCGATCGGCACGTCGGGCAGATGTTCACGCACTTCAACGAGAGCCCGGACGGTCCGCTCGACCTGGCGGCGCTGCGCGCCGAATACCCCGGTCTGCAGGATCTGGCGGCGTGGCTGCGCTCGATCGATTGGAAGCCGTGACGGCACGGGATCACTCGGCCGGAGCGGTCGGTGGGCCGGTGAGATCCGGCTGACGTGGGTGGCCGGTCGCGCGGTAGCGGCCCGGGGCGGCGCGAAGCATCTGCTTCGTGTCGCCCGTTCGGCGTGTGCGTGTAGTCGCTCGTGGTGCCGGGTCGTGGCGCGCGCCGGACCTCCCTTGTTGACGATTGATGGGCTGACTCTGTTCGGATCTGCTTGGGCTGCACCGTGACTCGGGCGGATCTGCTCCGCGGTGGGTGATTGATGTTTCGGGGCGATCGATCGAGGGGTGCGAAGTTTTCGAACGGCCGCGGTGGGCCGTGCTGCGGGGTCAGCCTTGACGCATGAGCACACAACGAAGCCGAATGGACTCGGCGGCACAGCCGTTGAAGCGGGCGGCAGCGGCGGCCCGGCTGGGAATCGCGGTGGCGGACCTTCCGGAGCTCGGCGCCGGCTGGACGGTCGGGGAGGTGTGGCGGCTGCGGCGGGAACGGCCCGATTGGCTGATCGAGGCGCGGCGGCGGTTTCCCGGGCGCGGGCCCCGGGGGCGGGTCCGGACACGCGCCGATTCGATTGGCCCCGCCGGCGGGCGGTGATCGGCTTATGCTCGGGTTTACTGGCACGCTCTGGGTATCGAGGTCGCTGTGGCGCATGTCGATCCGTTCTCAACGCGCCGCGATACCACCCTCGGGTACGCGGCGGAGCTGGAGGCTGCCGGGTTCGGGGACGCGGTCGAGGTCGGGCGCGGCGGATTCGGCGTGGTCTACCGGTGTTTCCAGCCGTCCCTGGGGCGGACGGTGGCGATCAAGGTGCTGACCACGGACCTGGAATCCGACGGGTTGGAGCGGTTCGTCCGCGAACAGCTGGCCATGGGCAAGCTGTCGGGGCATCCGAACATCGTGCCCGTGTTCGAGGTGGGGTCCACCGAGACCGGGCGGCCCTACATCGTGATGCCGTACCACTCGCACGGGTCCCTGGACGCCCGCATCCAGCAGCGCGGCCCGGTGGACTGGACCGAGGTGCTGCACTTCGGGGTGCGGCTGTCCGGGGCGCTGGAGACCGCGCACCGGCGCGGGCTGCTGCATCGCGACGTGAAGCCGGGGAACATCCTGCTCACCGAGTACGGGGAACCGCAGCTGGCCGATTTCGGCATCGCGCGGGTGACGGGCGGGTTCGAGACCGCGGCGGGCACGATCACCGGATCGCCCGCCTACACCGCGCCCGAGGTGCTGCAGGGCCAGGCCCCGGACGCGACCGCCGACATCTACGGGCTGGCCGCCACCCTGTTCTGCGCGGCCACCGGGCACGCGGTGTTCGAACGGCGCAGCGGGGAGCAGCTGGTCGCACAATTCGTGCGGATCACCAAGCGTCCGCTGCCGGACCTCACCGACGCGGGCCTGCCCGCCGACCTGACCGGCATCATCGAGTCCGCGATGGCGCGGGAACGCTCGCAACGCCCGGCCTCGGCCGTCGAATTCGGCACGGCGCTGCGGGAGCTGCAGGAATCGCACGGGCTGCCGGTCGACGACATCCCGATCCCGGTGCCCGCCGAGGAGTCCGCGCCGGGGACCACGCCGCGCACGCCGAGCCCGGCCACCCCGACCCCAGGCCGCCGCCGCGTCCGTAATACCGCGGCCACGCCCCCGGTTCCCGCCACCCGCCTGCGTCCGCCCACCATCACCCGCGCCCTGGTGGAACGGCGCCGCCTGCTCGACGCGCTGGGTGCGGGCAGCGACCGGCGGCTCGCGGTGATCCACGGCCCCACCGGTTTCGGCAAGACCACGCTGGCCGCGCAGTGGAGTGCGGTGCTGGTCGCGTCGGGCGCCTCGGTGGCCTGGCTGACCGTCGACAACGACGACGACAACGTGGTGTGGTTCCTGTCGCACCTGATCGAGGCCGTGCGCGCGGTCCGGCCCGCCCTCGCGGGTGAACTCGGCGAGCTGCTCGAGGAGCACGGTGACGAGGCCACGCGGTTCGTGCTCACCTCGCTGATCAACGACATCGACCAACGCGGTGAGCCGGTGACCGTGGTCATCGACGACTGGCATCGGGTCGCCGACCCGAAAACCCAGGCTGCGCTGCGGTTCCTGATCGAGGGCGCCAGCCCGGTGCTGCGCATCGTGGTGACCAGTCGCTACCAGACCGGCCTGCCCATGAGCTCCATGCGGGTCCGCGACGACCTGGTGGAAATCGACACCGCCGCACTGCGATTCACCCTCGACGAGGCGTATCAGCTGCTGGTCGGGCTGGGCGGGCTGGACCTGGATCGCGGCGACGTCGAGGACCTCACCGAATCCACCGGCGGCTGGGCGGCGGCCCTGCAGCTGGCCGCGCTGTCGCTGCGCGGCAGCGACGATCCCGGACAGCTCATCGGCCGTCTCACCGGCCGCCACCACGCCATCGGCGAATTCCTCGCCGAGAACGTGCTGGAGACCCTCGAACCCGGGGTGCTCGACTTCATGGTCGCCACCTCGATCACCGAAAGAACCTGCGGCGAGCTGGCTTCCGCGCTCACCGGCGTCGCCGACGCGCAGGCCCTGCTGGAACACATCGAGCAGCAGGACCTGTTCCTGCGCCGCGTCGACGGCGGCCAGTGGTTCCGATACCACCAGCTGTTCCAGGACTTCCTGCGCCAGCGCCTGGAATACGACCGGCCCGAGCGGATCGACGAGCTGCACCGCGCCGCCTCGCGCTGGTTCGCCGACCATCGGCACGTGAGTGAGGCGGTCGACCACGCGCTGTTGGCGGGGGACGAGCAGAGCGCCGTCGACATCGTGGAGCGCGACGGCATGTCACTGCTGGAGTACGGCCAGATGGCCAGTCTCATCGGCCTGGTCAACAAGCTGCCCCCGGCGGTCATCGAAACCCATCCGCGGCTGCAACTGGATCTGGCCTGGGCCAATATCCTGCTGCACCGGGCCCCGCAGGCCGAGCGCGCGCTGTTCCTGGCCGAATGCACCCTGGACAGTGGCGAGTTCGACGCGCGGACCTCGGCCCGGCTGCACGCCGAGGCGGGCGTGGTGCACGCCGTGGTGACCGTGCGCGCCGACGTGCTCAACGGCGTGGAGGATTGGCTCGCACCGTGTTTCGGCATGGCCGACGAGCTCTCGCCGTACGTGGTGGCCGTCGGGGCCAACTGCGCCAGTTTCGCCGCGGGCTATCGCTACGACTTCGACGAGGCCGTCCGCCTGCAGGAATGGTCCGCGCCCTACATGCGCCGGAACAAGGGCTTCTACAACAACATTCACGGACTGTGCTTCCTGGGCCTGGCCGCCGGCCTGCAATTGGACATCCCGCGCGCCGAGCGGTACTTCCGCAAGGCCCTGAAGATCGCGAAGCAGTTCGCGGGCAGCCACTCCTACGGCGCGCGGCTGGCCGGGTCGCTGCTGGGGGCACTGCTCTACGAACGCGGTGAGGTCGCCGAAGCCGAGCGGCTGCTCGACGAGGGCTACAAGCTCGACGCCGACGCCGGAGTGGTCGATTTCAAACTCGCCCGCTATGTGGTGGGCGCGCGGGTGAAGGCGCTGCGCGGTGACCGCGGCGCCGCCATCCGCCGGCTGAACGAGGGTGCGCGCGTGGCCGAGTCGATGTCGCTGCCCCGCCTGCGCGCCGAGATCGAGCACGAACGCGTCCGCCAGGGCCTGCCGCCGCACCCGGATTTCGGCCCGCTCCCGGTCCCGGACCACGCATCCCGCCGCCGGCCCACCGACCCCATCGACGAATTCACCGTCCTCTACGAGGAATTCACCGCGATCCGGCTGCTGCTGGCCGAATCCACCACCGATTCCCG
This sequence comes from Nocardia tengchongensis, assembly GCF_018362975.1. Classification (NCBI taxonomy): domain Bacteria; kingdom Bacillati; phylum Actinomycetota; class Actinomycetes; order Mycobacteriales; family Nocardiaceae; genus Nocardia; species Nocardia tengchongensis. The sequence continues at coordinate 6,975,085 of NZ_CP074371.1, read as the reverse complement.
GGAACTGGCCCGCACCTGGGCCCAGGAATGGGTCGAGGAGCTCGAAGCCGTCCGCCGGCCCCGCGAACTACTCGAGGCCCGCCGCCTGCTGGTCGCCTGCCTGGCCGCGACCGGCCGCACCACCGCGGCCGAATCCGTACTGGCCACCATCACCGCCCAATGCGCCGACCTAGGCGCGCTCCGCTTCCTCCTGGACGGTGGCTCCCACGTCGTGGCCACCCTCGACGAGCTATCCGCCGACCAGGCCGACGGCAACTGGGACCCGTCCTGGCCCGAAGTCCCACCCGCCTTCCTCCGCGCCCTAGCCGAAGCCGACGCCGCCCAGCCGTTCTAGGGCTGGGTGTGACCGGTCCCGCGGTCACTAATAGGACAAACCGGTCATCGGGTGTGACTAGAGTGAACGCGCTGGAAGTGGAGCTAGGCAGGGATTACGGGTGTGACTGAACCTCGACACGAGGCGCACGAGCGGGCGAGTTGGGCGGAGTTGTTCTTCGACCTGGTGCTGGTTTTCGCGGTGACACAGGCCGCGCATGTGGCGGTGGCCGGGCAGAGCTGGGGGGCCGTCGGGCAGACGGTGTTGTTGCTGGCGATCATGTGGTGGTCGTGGGTGGGGACGACGTTGTCGGTGCACGGGGTGGAGGATTCCAACCGGCAGCGGATCTTCCTGTTCGCCTGTGGGCTGTGCATGTTCGTGATCGCGATCGCGGCACCGCACGCGTTCATCGGTCAGGCGCTGCCGCTGATGCTGGCGGGCGCGCATCTGGTGCTGCGACTGCTGCTGTGGGCGGAGATGCAACGCAAGCGCGCGTTCTCGCAGACGGGGGCTTTCACGAACTGGGTGAACCCCTTCACGGTCACGGTCGTCGCGGCGGTGATCCTGGTTGTTGCCGCGATCGCACCTGCGGGCGCGGCGCGCAATGCGCTCTGGATCGTCGCGGTGGCCTTGGCTTTCGGCGGTCCGGCGCTGCTGGCGCGGCGGCTGGAGTCGGTGCAGTTCGGGGCGATGCATCTGCCCGAACGCTTCGCCACCTTCGTCATCATCGCGCTCGGCGAGACGGTGGCCTCGGTGGGATCCGAAGCGGCGGAAGCGCATCTGGGCGTGCTGTCCTGGGTCGCGGTGGTGCTGATCTTCGTGCTCGGTTGCGGTCTGTGGTGGCTGTACTTCGCCTACGGCTTCTCTGCGGTCGAGCATTCGCTGCGCACCAACCAGGTTCGCGGCGCGGTGGTGCGGGATGTGCTGAGCTACGGCCATGTTCTGCTGGTGATCGGCCTGGTGCTGGTGGCGGTGGGCGCGCGCACCATGGTCGAGCATCCGACCGAGACGGCGCACGGCGCCAACGGATTCCTGCTGCCGATGGGTGCGACGCTGTACGTGTCGACCTTCCTGTTCACCCGCTGGCGCATGTTCGGCGCGGCCACCGTCGGCCGGTTCGTCGCCGCGGTGGTGCTGGCGATCCTCACGGTCGCGTCGCCGCTGCTGCCGGAGATCGCGACGCTGTCGGCGGTCACCGCGGTCCTGGTCGGATTGAATGCCTGGGAGTACTGGGTGGTTTCGACCGGGCGGCCGCTGCTGCTGATGTCGCGGGCCGGGTCGCGTTAACCGACCGGCACGATGGTCGCGTCGATGGTCTGGATGAGACCGTCCCGGATGACGAAGGTTTCGGTGATGTCCACCGTCACCAGCCGTACCCTCGCGATCCCGGAGTCCAGCAGATACCGTGCGGTCACCACGTCGCCCGCCGTGCTGTATCGCAGGGCGTAGTAGCGCTGCACGAGCGAATACTGCATGCCGTGCTCGAGGTCGTTGCTGAGCTGCGGCCCCGAGAACCCGGTCTGCAGCCCGGCCTCGACCCGTGTCGCGTTCGGCGCGAACCGCACCGCGGAGGCATCGTGACTGATCAGCGCGTCGATGTAGGCGCCGGCGAGGTGGACATTGACGGTGTCGAGGGGCTCCGGTGTCGCGCCGGCGATTCCGGTCCCGAGCTCGAAGGCAGCCACCGCAGCCGCCGCCAGCACCGCAACATGTGTCATTCTCATCCGCTGATGCTGGCTCGAGAGCCGATGCCGTGCAATCGTTTTCCGCCCATTCGACCGGCGGCCCCACGCTCCCGCGTGCGCCGTCGGTACCGTGACGGGCATGAATTCGCTGATGCACCGGATCCTGGATATCGCCCCGGTCTGGGTGTACCTCGTCGTCACGCTGCTGGTGTTCGCCGAGGATGCGATCTTCGTCGGGTTCGTCATCCCCGGCGAGACGGCCGCGGTGCTCGGCGGTGTGGCCGCCAGCCAGGGCCATGTGCAGCTGTGGCTGATGATCGTGCTCGTGGTGGCCGCCGCGATCCTCGGTGACAGTGTCGGTTACGAGGTGGGGAAAGTGGTCGGGCCGAAGCTGTTGCAGGCCTCGATCCTGGACCGGCACCGCGGCCGCCTCGACGGCGCACAGGACTACCTGGCCCGCCGTGGCGGCTGGGCGGTGTTCCTGGGCCGCTTCACCGCGTTCTTCCGGGCCATGATGCCCGCCCTGGCCGGTACCTCCCGCATGCCCTACCGCCGGTTCCTGCTCTTCAACGCGGTCGGTGGAATCGTCTGGGGCGCGATCTTCGTGGTGCTCGGATTCGTCGCCGGGCAGTCCTACGAGGCGGTGGCCAAGACGGTCGGCCGGGATCTGGCGTTCGGCGCGGCGGCGGTCGTGGTGCTCGCCCTGATCGTGTGGAAGCTGCGTGAGCGCCGTCGCGAGCGTTCCTTCGAGGCCGAGTACGAGGCCTCCCATGCCAGCCCGATGACCCCCGAGACCGACTGATCGGCAGCCGAGTCGGGCGCACCGCTCCCTGTTCACCGGCCCGTCGCGCATTCGTAAGCTTCCGACGATGTGATGACCTCGCCAATCCGACTAGGTGACAAGGTTTCTCGATGCTGAACCCCCTCGGCTCGGTGCCCCGCACGGGCATCCCGGCACAGCTCGCCGCACGGATGACGATGGACGAGCAATACGATTGGCACCGTTCGTACGTCAAACGGCATCGGGTGAGCCGGCGCAACTTCCTGCGCGGCGGGGCGGCCGCGGCCATGGCCGCGGGCCTGGGCACGGCATTCGGCGGACGGGGCATCGCCTACGCCGACGACGCCCCGCTCACCGTCGGCGGGCGCCGCGTCGGATACGGCGACGACGCCGCGAGCCAACTGCGTTTTTCGGCGCAGCTGTTGCGAAACCCGGGCGCCGCCAAGGTCTTTCTGGATCACGGCCCGACCCCCGCGCTGGGGGCCACCGTCGAGGCCGAGGTGCGCAATCTGGTCACCCAGCTCCCGCGCACCGACGGGGGAGTGCTGTCGGCCGAACAGTTCTACGTGCACTCGGCCGTCGACGGCTTGCCCGGCCGCATGCCGCACTTCTACCGCTGGCGCACCGCCGACGGCTACAGCAGCGACGTGCTCTCGGCGAGCACGGCCATGCCGTCCTCGCGGGCGGCGCTGCTGCCGTTCCGTTTCACCATGATGGGCGATCAGGGAATCGACGACACCCCGGCGCTGCCCGCGGGCATGCCGTCGGGGGCCTACCGCAACAAGAACGGCGAGGGCGACGCCCCCGGCTCCCGCAACGCGGAGAACATCCAGCGCCAGATCGTCGCCAGCAACCCGGAATTCCACATTCTGGCCGGTGACATCTGCTACGCCGACACCTCGCACGGTGGCGGCCCGGACTGGTTCGTCCCCAACGGCAAGGCCGAGACCGAGGACATCGACGCCTACAACCCGTTCGTGTGGGACACCTATCTGCAGGCCATCGAGAGCAGCGCGGCCCGGGTGCCGTGGATGTTCGCGACCGGCAACCACGATATGGAAGCCGTCTACGGCAACCACGGCTACGGCGGGCTCACGGCCCGCTTGGATTTCCCGGACAACGGCCCGGCCGGCTGCCCCTCGGTGTACTCCTTCACCTACGGCAATCTGGCGGTGCTGTCGCTGGACGCCAATGAGGTGAGCTGGCAGATCAAGGCCAACCTCGGCTATTCCGGTGGCGCGCAGAACAGTTGGGTGGAAGCCACCCTCGCCGCCTACCGTTCGGACCCGAACATCGACTTCATCGTCTGCTTCTTCCACGAATGCGCCTACGCCACCGGCATCGGCGGCGCCAGCGACGGTGGGGTGCGCGGGGCCTGGGCCGAGCTGTTCGACCGGTACCGGGTCGATCTGGTCCTGCAGGGCCACAACCACAACTTCGAACGCACGGATCCGATCCGCGGCGGACAACCCACCAAGGCCGCCCCGGACAACTCCATCGTCTACCCCGACACCGACGGGACCGTCTACTACGTGGTGGGTGGTGGCGGCGCCGCACACGGGACCTTCGCCGCCGGAGACTCGTACCGCGGCAACGAGAAGCCCGACACGTTCGTGCCGGAGAGCACCCTGTGGGGATCCGACGGCAAGGCAAAGGTGGAGGCGGCCGCCTGGTCGCGGGTGCGATTCAGCAGGTACTCGTTCATCCGCGTGGACGTCCGGCCCGGTGTGTTCGCCAGCGAGATGGACGTCGTCGCCGTCGACGAACGCGGCCGCGAATTCGACCGGGTGACCTACCGCCGGCTCATCACCCGGTAGCCGCCGCGGTCGCCGGTGCGCGGCGGCGCATACTTGGTGCCGTGGATCAGATCCAAACACCGCTGCACCTGAGCAGCGTGGTGAGCGCATGGCGGTGGGACACCTCGACGCTGCTGGTCACCGCGCTGCTGGGGGTCGCGTACCTGGCCTGCTTCCTGATCGGCCGCCGCCGCGGGGAACAGCTTCCGGTGAGCCGGGCCGTGTACTTCGGCGTCGCCGGGCTGGGGGTGTGGCTGTACTCCGGGATCGGGATGCCGGGGGTCTACTCCGACACCTTGTTCTGGGTGCGTGCGCTGCAGGTGCTGTTGCTGCTCTATGTGGTGCCGTTCGCGCTCGCGGCCGGAGCGCCGTTCACGGTGTTGCGTGCGGCGCTGGGCCCTGCGGGGCGGAAGCGCTGGACGCCATGCTTTCCGGTGAGGTCGCCCGGATACTCACCCATCCGGCGACGGCCTCGGTGCTGATCCTGTTGCTGCCGTGGGTGTTGTTCCTCTCGCCGTGGTTCGAGGCGGTGTTGCGGCACGGTGGGGTCGACGCGTTCACTCGAATCCTGGTGGTGGCCATCGGGTTCGTGTACTTCTACTCGCGTTTGCAGATCGATCCGGTGCCGCGGCATTTCACGCAGGGGTTGTCGCTGCTGATCACGGTGGGGGAGTCGCTCGCGGACGGCATTCTGGGGATCGTGCTGTGGCTGGGCCCGCTGGTGGCGGCCGGGTATTACGGTGCGCTGGGCCGTACTTGGGGTCCGGATGTGCGGTTGGATCAGACGATCGGCGCGGGCATTCTGTGGCTGCTGGGGGATCTGCTGGGTCTGATCTATTCGCTGGTCGTGATGCGTCGTTTCGCCGATGACGAGAAGCGCAAGGCCGGTGAGATGGATGCCGAGCTGGATGCGGTCGAGGAGGTCGAGCCGGAGTCGACCGGGTTGTGGTGGGAGAACGATCCGCAGTTGCGGGCGCGCTTCCGCCGCTGAGCGCGGAGTCGAATAGTGGTGTGAGTCACTGATTCTGGCACTGAGTGATGTCCGCTATCAAATGCGGCATTGATAGCTACTTCTCAGTAGATTCTTATTGGACGCCCGCCCAAGGATGGTTGAACCTGCGTCCCTTCCGCTCTCCCGGGCCCACCCGGTGGAAGTTCCGCCCGCCAGAAAGCCAGAAGTCATGCAGTTCAGCAAAATTGCCGCCACCTCCGCGCTGGTCATCTCCGCCCTTGGCGTCACCGCCGGCGTCGCCTACGCCGAGCCCGCGCCCGCCCCGGCCCCCGTCCCGGTTCTGCCCTCGCTCATCGACGGCGTGAACCAGGGCATCGGCCAGGTCGCCCCCGCCATCCACTGGAACGCCCGGATCGAGGGCAACGCCATCGTCGTCGACACCGACAAGGGCTCGATGACCACCGACAACGGTCAGCTCCAGGTGCGCGACGACAACGGCATCGTGGTCGCCGCGGTCCCGCTGTCGTTCACCGTCGAGGACCTCGACTACCCGATCCAGGCCAGCGTCGAAGGCTTGCGCGCCACCCTGACGCCGAACACCGACCCGGCCGCCGCGCGCCCGACCAGCCTGCCGCTGCACGACGTGACCACTGCCAAGCAGCAGAGCTTCGATGACGCGGTCTCGGCCGCGGCCACCGAGTTCGGCCTGGCCACCGCCATCGGCACCCTGATCGGCACCGTCATCGGCGGCACCCTCGGCCTGCTGATCGGCGGCCTGGCCGGCGGCGGCGTGCTGTCGATCCCCGGCGCGCTCGCCGGCGCCGCCACCGGCATCACCCTGGGTGCGGCCGCGGGCCTGATCCTGGTCGGTGTGCCTGCCGCGATCATCGTCGGCATCATCTTCCTCAACCGCATCAACAACCCGGCCGAGCAGTAGCCGGTCATTCGCGAGAGCGGCCCGCGGTCACCCTCCCTCCAAGGGGTGTGACGCGGGCCCTTTTGCATTGCGGAGAGTTGCCTAGATCACCGAACACACGGTCGGCAAATACCGCATTTACGCAAAACATACGTTTCGGACCGTTTTCGCCACGATTTGGCAACAAATAGGCAACATTTGCTGGCTTATCTTGTCTCGGGTGCTCGATGAGGACCTCGCTCCCAAGAGGGAAGCGCCCAGTGAAGAAAGCGACGAAAAGTAATGCGTTTCAAGAAGTTTGCCGCCACCTCGGCCCTCGCCATCGCGGCCGTCGGCGTTTCCGCCGGCACCGCCTACGCCGCCCCCGCCGCGGCCCCCGCCGAGGGGATCCACTGGGACACCGAGATCGACGGCGCGTCCGTGGTCCTGAAGACCGACGCGGGCTCGCTCACCACCGATAACGGCCAGTTCCAGGTGCGTGCCGCCGACGGTGCCGTGGTGACCTCGTTCCCGCTGAACTTCGTGACCGGCGACGTGGCCCACCCGGTGGCCGCCCAGATCGACGGCAACACCGCCACCTTCACCCCGAACCTGGACCCGGCCGCCGCCTTCCCCGCTCCCGCGCTGCCCGCTCCCGCCCTGCACGACGTCGCCAGCCAGGCCGACCAGGACGCCGCCATGTCGGCCGCGGTCAACCAGTTCGGTCTGTCCACCTCCATGGGCACCCTGCTCGGCACCCTCATCGGCGGTGTCGCCGGTTGCGCCCTGGGCGCTGCGGGCGGTGCCATCGCCGGTGTCGTGATCATGTCGGTGCCGACCGGCATCGCGGGCTGTGTCGCCGGTGCGGCCATCGGCATCCCGCTGGGTGCGGCCTCGGGTCTGGTGCTGACCGGTGTGCCCGCGGCCATCGCCGTCGGCATCGGCCTCTACAACCGCATGACCGCGCCGGACTCCACCCCGGCCAGCTAGGCACTGAGCCGCGGCCCGACCAGGACCACCTACGGTCGGGCCGCGCCGTGACCCGGGGCGTGCGGGTTGCGGCGCAACGCAATGCCTGTGCAGGAGGCGTTGCGGGACAACAGAATTCGGGCCGGATCTCCTTGGGGGTGATCCGGCCCGAATTGTTTGTTTCTCGGGACCGCTAGCGCGGGCGCCGCGACACGATGGAGTCGCGGATCAGGATGAACGCCGTGCCGGCGGCGAACAGGATCAGCGCGATGTAGCCGACATTGCCGCTACCCGACGAGCTGCCCTGCTGGTTCTCGAACAGCATCGCGAGCAGGATCACGACGACGACCCAGCCGGCGATGCGAGCGGTACGGCGGGACTCGCCGCTCCAGCCCCACGCGGCGGACGGAACCTCGGCGGTGTCGACCTTGGTGACGACCTCAGAGGGGTGCGCGGGTTCCAGTTCCGTGGCGGCCACTGTGGCTCCTTTACGGCTCGAATCGATTGCTGGCCAATATCGTGACATACGACCCAGCGTCGTAGCGACCAGGGGGCGGGGGACAATAGTCGCGTGTCCGACGTTGTGAGAGTTCTGCTGCTGGGCAGCACCGGTTCGATTGGTACGCAGGCACTGGAGGTGATCGCCGCCAACCCCGACCGCTTCGAAGTGGTGGGTCTCGCGGCACGCGGTGGAAACACCGACCTGCTGGCCCGCCAGATCGCGGCGACCGGGACCACCAATGTGGCGATCGCCGACGAGGCCGCGGCCGCCGAACTCGGTGTGGCGCTGTCGGGTCCGGACGCGGCGACCGAACTGGTGCGGCGCACCGACGCGGACGTGGTGCTCAACGCGCTGGTCGGCTCGCTCGGCCTGGAACCCACGCTGGCCACCCTGGAGTCGGGGCGGCGACTGGCCCTGGCCAACAAGGAGTCTCTGGTCGCGGGCGGCTCACTGGTGACGCGGGCGGCCAAGCCGGGGCAGATCGTGCCGGTGGACTCCGAGCATTCGGCGCTGGCCCAGTGCCTGCGCGGCGGACGTGCCGACGAGGTGGCCAAGCTGGTGCTCACCGCCTCGGGCGGGCCCTTCCGCGGCTGGACCACCGAGATGCTGGAATCGGTGAATCCGGCCGAGGCCAAGACGCATCCGACCTGGTCCATGGGTCCGATGAACACGCTCAACTCGGCATCGCTGGTGAACAAGGGCCTCGAGCTGATCGAGACGCACCTGCTGTTCGGCATCGGCTACGACGACATCGATGTGACCGTGCACCCGCAGTCGATCGTGCACTCCATGGTCACGTTCAAGGACGGTTCGACCCTGGCTCAGGCCAGTCCGCCGGACATGAAGCTGCCCATCGCGCTGGCGCTGGGTTGGCCGGACCGGGTGCCGGGCGCGGCCGCCGCGTGCGACTTCTCCACCGCCTCCACCTGGACTTTCGAGCCCGTCGACAACGCGGTATTCCCGGCCGTCGAACTGGCTCGGCAGGCGGGTAAGGCGGGTGGCTGCGTGACCGCGGTCTACAACGCCGCCAACGAGATCGCGGTACAGGCCTTCCTCGACGGCCTCATCCGTTTTCCGGACATCGTGCGAACCGTTGCGCGCGTCGTGGAGTCCGCCGACCGCTGGGCCGCCGAACCCGGTAGCTTGGACGAGGTGCTCGCGGCCGATACGTGGGCGCGTGACACCGCTCGCACGATCGTGCGTGGCTGACTGCAGGAGAGGGCTCGTAACCGGATGGTCTACGCGATCGGCTTCGCACTGTTCGCCCTCGGGATCACGGCCTCGGTCGCCCTGCACGAATGCGGTCACATGTGGACCGCGCAAGCCACCGGCATGAAGGTGCGGCGCTACTTCATCGGTTTCGGGCCCAAGATCTTCTCGTGGCGGCGCGGCGAGACCGAATACGGTCTCAAGGCGCTGCCGCTGGGCGGTTTCTGCGATATCGCGGGCATGACCGCCCTCGACGAGCTCGAACCCGAGGATCTGGACCGGGCCATGTACCGGCAGGCCACCTGGAAGCGGCTGCTGGTCATGTCCGGCGGCATCCTGATGAACTTCCTCATCGGCTACATCCTCATCGTGATCCTGGCCGTCGGCTGGGGCCTGCCGCGTTTCGACCAGCCGCCGGAAACCCAGCTCGGCAAGCTGGGCTGCGTCTCCGACATGACCGCCGACCAGAAGCTGCTGGACTGCACCGGCACCGGCCCCGCGCAGTCGGCCGGCCTCCAGCAGGGCGACAAGGTCACCAAGGTCAACGACGTTCCGATCAAGACGTGGAAGGAATTCCGCGCCGAGACCGAGAAGCAGACCGGCCCCTTCACCTACACCTTCGAACGCGACGGCAAGACCATGACCGCTCCGGTCACCCCGAAGATGGCGGTGGTCTACCCGGAGAAGAACGGCACTCCCAAGACGGTCGCCAAGGTCGGTGTGGGCCAGGACTTCTACGGCCCGGTCCAGTACAACGTCCTCTCTGCCATCCCCGCCGCGGGTGCTTTCACCGGCCAGATCGCGGCCCGCACCGTCGAATCGCTGGCCCAGATGCCGTCCAAGGTCGTCGACCTCTGGCATGCCGTCACCGGCGGCACCCGCGACCCGGAAACCCCGGTCTCCGTCTACGGCGCCTCCAAGATCGGCGGCGAAACCGCCGAGCACGGCCTCTGGTCGATGTTCATCCTGACCCTGGCCTCGCTGAACTTCTTCCTCGGCGCCTTCAACCTGCTCCCGCTGCTGCCCCTCGACGGCGGCCACATGGCAGTGGTCATCTACGAGAAGCTCCGCAACGTGTTCCGCAACCGCAAGGGCCTGCCCGCCGGCGCTCCCGTCGACTACCTGAAGCTGTTGCCCGCCACCTACGTCGTGGTGGTTCTCGGCGGCGCGTACATGATCCTCACCCTGGTCGCCGACATCGTGAACCCGGTGAAGCTGTTCCCCTGACGAGTTGGTTCCGGTCAGGCGTGAACCACGTCTGACCTCCACTCGGAAACAGGCACTGCGGCAACGTCGTAGCCGATCATCGAACCCACCCGGTCCACGGGTGTAGCGACGCTCACACTTGAACGTGTTCAACAATCTGCTTACCCTCAGAGTTGAACACGTTCAAATAATGAAGGAGCTGGGACAATGGACCTCGTTGTTGCCACATACGCGACCTACGTGACCGTCAGCTTGGCGCTCACGTTCTGGGTGGCACGCACCCTGCACCGCACCGGCGCACGGTTTCTGGTGGATGTCATGAACGGAGACAGCGATCTCGCCGAAGTCGTGAATCATCTGCTGGTCATCGGGTTCTGGCTCGTCAACGCGGGCTTCGTGGCGCTGGCCTTGCGCATCAGCGGACCGGTCGTCGACGGGCGCGCCGCGATCGAGGAACTGGCCTCGAAACTCGGCATGGTGCTGCTGGTGCTCGGCGGCATGCACTTCGCAAACCTGATCGCCCTGAACAAGATCCGACGCAGCAGGCACCAGGAGAAGCAGGACCCGGTCCCTCCCGTTCCGGTCGCCACGGCCGCACTAGCCTGAGCCGCATGACCCGCCCCGAGCCCGCGACCGCGCGCGGTGAGGAAACTCGCCAGCAGATCATCGACGCCGCCCTGCGTCTGTTCGAACAGAACGGCTACACGAAGACCACCATGCGCGCGATCGCGGGCGAAGCCGGTGTCAGCGTCGGCAACGCCTACTACTACTTCGCTTCCAAGGAACACCTGGTTCAGGGCTTCTACCAGCTGATCCAGACCCTGCACGAACAGCGGGTCGAGCAGACCGTCCGCGGTGACTCGCTCGCCGCCCGATGGCAGACGATGGAACTGGCCTTCGTCGACGTGGCCGCCCCCTACCACGAGTTCGGCGGCAAGTTCTTCGCCAGCGCCGCCGAGCCCACCAGCCCGCTCAGTCCGTTCAGCGACGAAAGCCGCCCCGCCCGAGAATCATCCATCGCCATCATGCGCAACCTGGTCATCGGCCATGACGTCAAGGGTGACAAGCGGCTGATGGCCGAGCTGCCGAATCTGTTGTGGCTGGCCCACATGGGCATCGTCCTGTTCTGGGTCCACGACCGCAGCCCCGACCAGGAACGCACCCGACTACTGATCCGCCGAGTCGCCCCACTCGTCGAACGCGTCGTGGCGCTGTCGAGACTCCGCCCACTGCGCGCGGTTCTGTACCCAGCGCTGGATCTCATCGAGGACCTCGGTAAATAGACGTCGATGCAGCAGGCCCATCGTCGCGGTTTTTGAAGGCGGCGATGTTCGGTTGTGGCCGTTACGATGTCGGCGCTGACTCGTTGGTCGAGGAATTCCGGCCTGGCGGGCGGTGCGTGATTTCGTTGTCAGCCGGGAGGGGCTTGGATATGAGGGTTACGGCGGGGATTTTCGGTTTGCTCATCGCTGTCGTCGGGGCCGTGATGATGTGTCTCGGCTACATGACTCAGCACGATCTGCGCGATTCTTCCGCGCAACACAGGAATGACCTGGGTTGGTCGTGCCAGGCGAATCGGGACAACCCCAAGATGCAGGACTGCTCGTGGGGTTGGTGGGACGGGCAGAACTTCACTCGCGGTGAGGACACCCTGCCGACCCGAGAGCGTGCGGGCGAACTCACCGGCGATGTCGTGTTGATCGGTGCGGCACTGTTCGTGGGTGGTTTGGTGTTGACGGGTGGAGCACTCGCGGGTGGGGGCCGGACGGTTCCCGCGATGTCCGCGACCGCGGCGCCGCAGCAGGTGCATCCTGCGACGGCGCAGTGGCCCGGAGCTCACTGAACCGAGACGCGAGATGTGACCGGCCGCAACCGGATCCCTCAGGCGCGCTCGTAGAAGCCGTCGATTCGGCCGCGGGCGTGGGCTCGGGCGGCGGCCAGTACCTGCTTGGGTTTGACCGAATCAACGGGCTTGCCCTCGACCTCGGTGAGGGGTTCGGTCAGCGCGAAGATCTGGAACGCGTAGCGGTGCGGGCCGTGTCCCTTGATGGGGGAGGGGCCCATGTAGCCGCGGCCCCAGTCGGAACGCAGCAGTTGGACTCCGGCCGGTGCCGTGGCCTTTCCCAGTGCGCCGCGAGGCAATTCGGTGACCGTCGGTTCGAGCAGCGCGAGGCAATGCACGAAGGGCGCTGAGCCGGGGGCGTCGGGGTCTTCGACGACCAGAAGCAGTTGTGCGGTGTCCTCGGGCGGGTTCGACCACGTCAGCGCCGGGGACTCGTCCTTGCCGCCGATCCGCTTCCCGGCATGGACGTCCGGCAAAGTCGATTCGTGTGCGAAATCCGCACTGGTGACAGTGATTTCCGTGGCGGTAGCCAGTCCGGGCCGATTCCAGGCCAGTCCCGCGTCACCCGCGCGCCGATTCTTCAGCAGCTTGCCGAGCAGTGCCATTCGGTTCTCCCTGTGTGCTGGTGGGTTTCAGAGCTTGCGGTCTTCGGGGGAGGTGAGCAGTGGTTCCGCGAACCGCCAAATCTCCTCGGCCCCATCGAATTCCATCGTCGAGTTCGCGCCCGGCACACCCGCATGCTCGGCGGGTATCACGACGCCGGGCCAGGTGTGGCCGCCGCCGAACACCGTCCATTCGAGGATGCGAGTGCCGCCGACGCCCGGGCCGGACAACTCGCGCTGGGACTGGTCGGTGCGAATGGTCTCACCCGCTCCGGTGCAGCCGTTCAGCTCGCGCCAATGCTGCCCCGAGTCGGCCAAACCATAAGTGCGGCCACGTAGTTCACCGTCGGGCCCGCGATGGCGAGAGTGCCCACCCTCGATCGGCACCCACGGATCGCCGTCGCCATTGATCAGGATGCCTGAGACCGCGTGGGTCGGCTCCACTCCCGCCAGATCGGCAGGCAGTCCACCGGCGACCGCCGCGAACACCGGAACCAGATCCCCGATCTCCAACCCCGCACGGTGAGCCATGAACGCGCCATTGGAGATTCCGGCCACGATCGAATGCTCGGCCACCGTGCCATAGCGCTCGGCGCTCCACTCGATCACAGCGCGCAGAAACGCCACATCATCCAAGCCCGCCTCATCAGCGAGCGTCACCCCACGCCCATCGGCCCAGCACCCCGACCACCCCTGCGGAAACGCGACCCCGATTCCCCACCTGTCGGCATTCGTCCGAAAGGTCGTCCAGTCCCGCCATTCACGCTTCATACCCCCCGACTGATTGCCGTGCAGCACCAGCACGAGCGGCCGACCAGCTTCGCTGGGCGGCCGCATCAGAACCGTCCGCTCCCGCCCGCCCACCGTCAGTTCGCCCGTGACCATCCCATCCACCATCGGACCCTCCAAATTAATACAGTCCAACTGCGCAGTCTTCCTGTACTTTATGGAGCCGTGAGCGAACTGACAAGCGATCCAGCAGAACTCGCCGACAACCTCCAATCCGTAGTCGGCGCCCTGGTCCGCCGCATGCGCGCAGCCTCACCCCGCCGAGCAATCTCCCTGTCCCAGATCTCGATCCTCAAACGCCTCGACCGAGACGGCCCCGCCACCGTCGCCGACCTCGCCCGCGCCGACAAGATCCGCCACCAGTCCGTCACCACAGCCGCCGCCACCCTCATCGACCGCGCCCTGATCCGCCGCACCACCGACCCCACCGACCTCCGCCGAAAACTCCTCGAACTCACCCCCGCCGGCCGCGCCCTGCTGACCGAACGCCGCGAGGCCGGCTCAGGCCACCTCGCCGATCTACTCGACGAACGCATGACCGCCGCTGAGCGGCAGCAACTCTCGAAGGCGCTAGGCCTGCTTCGCCGACTTATCGACTGACCTGTCGCATGTCGAATCCATCGGCCTGGCCGATGCGGAGGATGGGCTGACGCTGACGAAAACCACTGGCATGCAGGCCGGCCCGATCAGGCGATTGCACAGCCGACGGCGGTGGCCGCTGCGGAGAATTGATCGGTGGTATGCGAGGTGTTGACGCTCAGCGTCGCCGCGGTCCCGTGCGGCGTGGCGACGGCCAGGGTGCTGAATCCGGGGATACCGCCGGCATGCCCCCAGACGTCCTTCATGTCCTTGCCGTCCTGACCACAGGGCAGGCGCAGCCGGATCAGGCCGAGCCCGTAATTCATAACTCCGGACTGCTCCATCGCGACGGTCTGCTCCATCTGCGTGAGTTGTGCTGCGGGAAGCAGCTTTCCGGCGACCAGGGCAAGGAAGAACCGGTTCAGATCGGCGCCGGTGGAGATGAGGGCGCCGGCGGCGCCCGCCCACGCCGCCTCGGTGTCGGTGGCGTCGACCCAGTTGACGTCGACCTTGCGATAGCCCAGCGGGTGCGGATCCCGGATGGTGGTGTCGCCGGCCGCGGGGAAGTAGGTGTCGTGCAGCGCGAGGGGTTCGAGGATGCGACTGCCGATCTCGACGGCGAGGGTTCGCCCGGTGAGCTTCTCGATCATCATGCCCAGCAGCACGTAATTGGTGTTCGTGTACTCGAACCGCGCCCCCGGCTCGAACTGTGGTGGCATGCTCATCGCGATCCCCACCAGATCCGCCGGTGCGAGATCCCGATACGCCTTGCCGTCACTGGTCTGATCGAGCTGCTGCGGCAATTTGTTCGAGGGATCCTCGGGCGCGAAGTCCGCCAGTCCGCTCATGTGCTGCAGCAGCTGCCGCACGCTGATGCGGTCGCCGTCATTGCCGTTGCCCTGCACCGCGCCCGGTAGATAACGTGAGATCGGCGCGTCGAGGTCGACCTTGTCTTCGGCGGCGAGCTGCAACACCACTGTTGCCACGAAAGTCTTTGTGACACTGCCGATCCGGAAATGTGCGCCCTCCGCGTAGGGCGCTCCGGTGGCCACGTCTCCCGCCCCCGCGGTCACGACCTGCCGCCCGTCGGGACCGTCGAGAACCACCTGTGCCCCGGGCATCCCGGAACGCACCGCCGCTGTCACCGCATCGGACACCCGCTCGATCGCCGGCGACCGACCCACGGTTTCACCCGCCCCACTCCCACACCCGGCCACCACCACCGCCGCGACCACCAAACCACACCAGAACCCATTCGCACCCATGCGTCCACCGTAAAGACGACCCTCTTCCCGCACATCCGGCAAAACCCGGAATCCTGTACCCGAGGGGCGAGGTCCAGATCGGCCGCACTTGCCGGGTTCTTTGCTGGACAGCATTCTGTACCGGTCCTGCTCTGCTCGGGCTAACCCCAGTTGCCCCGCAGCACAGCTTGTACAGCCCGACAGCCCGCTTGATCAGCTGCAGAGCGTCTTGGCCCGCGGCGACAGGCACACCGATCTATCTGTGCAAACCTCGAAGCCCGTGGCAACGCGGCACCAACGAGAACACCAATCGCATACTGCGCCAATACCTGCCGAAGAATGCCGACCTGCGCCGCTGGAGCCAACGCGACCTCGACACCATCGCCCACGAACTCAACCACCGCCCCCCGCAAGATCCACGGCTACCGCAGTCCCGCCGAGGTCTACGCTGACCACCTGAACAGCGGTGACGCACTGACCGTTTGAGCCCACCATCGTTTTCCGAACAGCCCGGCCTGAGCGGGAATCGGCAGGAATTTGGTTGGAGTGTTCAGCCCGTGGTCACCACTGCTGCGCGGGTCCACCGTTGCACGGGATGACCTGAACGACGCTCGTGAGGGTTCTGCCCTCGAGGGTTTGGCCGTCCAGACACATGGCTCCGTCGAGGCCATTGTGGAGAGTGTTGCCGGGGCCGGTGAACCACTCCTGCACGAGGCCGCCGTTGCACGGGATGACTTGAGCGACTCCGGTCAGGGAGATGCCGTCCATGGTCTGCGCGTCGAGGCACATACCTGGGTTGAGGCCGTTCGCAGACTGTTGGCGGATCCGTTGATCCACTGCTGCGCGGGCCCACTGTTGCACGGGATGACTTGAGCGACCCCCGTCAACGTGACACCGTCCATCGTCTGCGCATCCAGACACATGCCCTGAACGAGCCCATTGACCAGCGTCATACTCGCCGCCGAGGCCGACGGCGCGCAGATCACCATTGCCGCGGCGGCCAGCGCGGCTCCTGTCCCGAGCAGCCGCACCGGCTGCCGACTCCCCCGCTGCGCCGACGAACCGTCCGCCGACCGACCCACTCGAGTAACACGCGACTTCTTCATGTCGTTCCCCTCCGCATCGCATCCCACATACCGGAGCGACTTCCGTTTGTAGCCGAACATCTTCCGTCCGACGCGAAACGAAAGTATCCAGGCCAGCTTTCAAGATCCTTAACAACCTCATGCGCCCGGCCCGCCCGATCGCACTCGACAATGTCGGGCATCGTCGTTTTGGCGCCGTGCTTCCCGTACCAGGCGTCCTGCTGACGGGAATGCGCTGGCGCGGTGCACATTCCGTGTATCAGTCCGTGTGCCTTTGCCCCCGGCGGGCAAGTCGTCGCCGATGCACTGCCCGTTGTTGTAGAAGTAGAATTGGCCGGGTCCGGAACTCGACCCGCTCGCCGACAGGGTCGGCCCGGAGGAGACATTGAACGGGATTCCGGCCGCGTCGGCGGCGCCCAGGTCGTAGACCAGCCCGTAGCTCGTGCCCACCTGGAATTGTGTGGGGCTTCCATTGATGGTCAAGGGTGTGGCGGCCGACGCGGGGGCCGCGGTGAGTCCCACCACCGCGAACGCGGCCACCAAAGCCTGTGTGGTCCAGACGATTCGTCCCAGAACACGGCTCGTTGTCGTGTGTCCCTCCCGGTCGTTCACCTCGCGCCGGCGCGAGATTCTGCGAACGCTGGACGGATTGTCGGCAAGCAGCCTGCCCCTGAAAGTTGGGGGCAGCTCACAGTATTGAAATCCGCACGTTTCACTAGCTTCGGCCGGTAGGGTGCGGCGACCCCGGTCCGCACCATCCGGGGTCCGACGGAGCGCTACGAACAAACGGGGAGTGCAAATGATGCTGAGCCATCTTCTGACTCGAATCGGCTGGGCTGCAGGGGGATTGGCTGTCGTGAGCGCGACCGTCCTCGGGACGGCGGGCTCGGCCACGGCGGACTCGGGGCTGACGATCCAAGGCAGTCCGATGCCCGTGCAGGTGGGCAGCACCTACCAAGTGGTGGACGATTGGACGGTCACTTCGGGGACAACGACCACCGGTTCATCGAACCCGTTCACCGGCCCCAATTCGATCTGGCTCTACGACAACGATCGATGCGTCCATTACGACATGATCGGGGCGAACGGCACCGGCATCAAGATGATGCCCTGGACGCCGACGACCGCCGGCACGCACACACTGCAGGTCAGGGCGGGCTCGGGCGCGAAAACCATGACAGTCACCGTCGAACCCGCCCCGCCCGGTACTCCGATCCCGGCTCAGACCAGCTGCGGCGCCAACAGCCCCACCGGCAGTTTCGGCTCCTGAGTCACCGGCTATCGGCCCGAACCCCAGCTTCGAGCCGGTGGTCCCGGACACCGCCGCCGACGCGGGGGACCGCGATGTGGTGGTGGAGTGCTGACGGCCGGTGTGGTGGACACGCCTCGCTGTGACACCGCCTGGATGGTGGCACCGTCTAGGCTTGCCAAGGCGGCATCCCTCCGGGTTTGCCCCATGTGTTGTCGAGTTGCCCTATCGTCGCGAATTGGAAGGCTCCAGGCATGCGACGTTCGTTCACCGGCGCCGTGGTCGCTACGGTCGCGGCGAATCTGGCCGGGGTGGGATTGTGGGCCGGTGGCGCCGGACTCGGTCGCGCTCAGCCGCCCGGCGCGGAGGCCTCCGGTGGGGGAGTCCATGTGACGGCGTCGGTCGACAGCATCGAGGCGAACCCGCCCGGTGACCGGACACCGAACTTCCTCATGACGTTCTCGCATGCAGCGCAGATGTCCGGCGATTACTCGGTCACCGTGGACGGCGGCCGGATCACCTCGGGTGAGGCGGTCGCGGGATTCATCCTCGGCTGCGGGGTCAGTGTGGACGGCGGCTTCGACGTCGATCTCGGCACCTATCAACAGCTGGGCGCGATTGTTCCCGCTGGGGTGATCAGGCCCGGTGTCGTCGGGAATCTGGGTGTGGCCGAGGGGGTGTTCGCGAACTTGGGACCCGGCCAGGTCACTGTCGCGAGAACGGAGACGGCCCGCCTGGGCGCCACCACGACGTTCCCGCTTCGCATCGCGTTCAACAATGCCGCGCTCAATATCGCCCAATGCGCCTCGCCGGTGTCGGCCGTCCCGTTCGTCACCACCACGGTGAGCACCCCCGTGGGACTCGCGCAGACCACCGCCTACGGCGACCAGTTCACCTTCTGAAGCGGTGGCCCGGTTGGGGTTGTAATCCTTGCGCGCCGCAAAGTGTCTCGTTGAAGGCATGTGGGGCCCTGTGGCGCGGGGGCACTGCCTTCGGGCGCGGGCAGCACGGTGACGGTCGTCGACTTCGACTGTGTGCCACCGGAATTCCGGGTATCGGGGTTCAGGGGTGACTGTCGATGCCAGGGCCGGCGGGCTGAGGCCGCACTGCGGGCCCGATCGCGACGTGTGCGAGAAACGCCGGCAGGTCGATGCCCAGATGCTGGGTGACCTCACGCAGCGCGTTGTCGAGTGCCGCCCGCGTGGACCCCGGCTGGGGGTGTAGCCGCACGACGGTGCCCGCCCGCCGGATTTCGATGTGGCAGACCTTGTCACCGCGGGCGGACCCGGCGACCGGGCGCGGTGCACCGATGACGACGTGGGCCTCACCGCCGCGGCGGCCGACCCGGCCGCTGATGAATATCTGCACGCGAGCACTTCCTCTTCGAGCGACGACTTCTGCCTTCCGAATTGCTGCTCGGGCCGGGTGGATAGGAAGAGTCTGCGGGCTGATCCACCCGGCCCGAGCACGATGCGCCGCTCGGAGTCGGTGAAGCGGCGCATCGATTGCGGAGTCGTCCACGGTTGACCCCGGTCGGATGATCCGAAATGAGAATGCGGCGCGATAACCGTGCCCTGATTCCCGCCACGCTCCACGATCGGCTCACCCGTACCGCACCGTATCGAGATCCTGGGCTGGAGCGGCCCGAATGCCGCGCTGATGGCACGAATCGAGAGTGTCCAGGCACGGGTGGTCACCTACATCTCGGAATTAGCTACGTCAGGCGTCCCGTGCCGCACTGTCCTGGGTTCGCGCGTGCTTCCGGTCGTAACGCTGCCGTGCGGCTGCGACCTGTGGTGTGAATTCGATGATCGTGGACAACAACCCGCCGAGTGAGTCGACGACCGCCTCGCCTGTCGGGGTGAGGCTGTATTCGACGTGAGATGGAATGGAGCGCACCAGGTTCCGATCCACCACCCCGTCACGCTCGAGCAGCTTCAGTGTCTGCGACAACCTGCGCTCGCTGACTCCGCCCACGGTGCGTTTGAGTTCGTTGTAGCGCAGCGTGCCCTCGCGCAGCGCGACCAGGATCAGTAGCGACCAGGTGTTGGCGATGGTGTCGAATGCCTCCCGCACCTCACCTGCCCGCTCGAGGATCTCGTCGACCGACACCCCGCGTCCCGGTCCTTGCTGGTCGCCGGTGACATCCCGCACTTCTCCCATCGGCCAACCATACATCTTGCCTGTACGTTCAAATCGAATGTACTCTCGTTTTGAGAGCACAATTCCCTTCCGAGGAGGTTCCGACATGACATCCGAGTTCAACGACTGGACCGTTGGCGACAGCAACACCACCACCTTCGACGCCCCCGCCGGCTTCGTCTTCGATCTCGTCACCCAGGCCCGCTTCTGGCCCGAATGGCACGTCGCCAGCCACGACGTCGGCGGCGTCACCGAACGCCCCTACCGCGTCGGTGATGTGATCTACGAACACGGCCGCCTCGAGGACGGCAGCGAACAGCACCTCTACTGGCACGTCGTCGACCAGGAGTACGCCAAGTCCTCCCTCATCGTCGACCGCGACCTCGGCGCCGGCCTGCAGTACCTGCTCACCGAGGACGACGGCACCACCACCTTCACCCGCCGCACCCTCTACAGCCCCGATTCCCCGTTCACCCCCGCCCAGCGCGCCATCGTCGCCGAAGCCAGCGCCGAAAGCGTCCGCGGCTTGCACCGCCACATCAGCGCCCTACTGGACAAAGAACACAACAGCATCCCGCCGGTCTCCGCATAGAACCAGGACGAGGGGCTGCGCTCCGTCGGTCCCGGGCCGGGAGCGTTTGGATCGCGCAAGGGTTGGTGGCCGCCGCCGAGGTCGGGCAAATGGAAGCTGTAGTCCTGATATGGCTCGGCCTGCCTACGGCATCAAGAGCCGAGAACCGATCGTTTTCCGAACGTCTGACAGGGCACGGCTGTTCGGTCCTGGCTATCGAAGCCGATGTCGCCCGCCCGTCGAGTTCGGTAGGGCGGGAAGGACATCGGTGGGTGCATCCAGCGCTACGTGCAGGCGGGTGCAGAAGGCGTCGATGCTGTCGTAGCGAGTGAGAACCTGTTCGAGTAGCCGGTGACCGGCTGTCGCTTCGATCGTGTCGCTCACTTCTGTCCCCTCTCGGAAGTGCTGCCGCGGGTCTGGATTGGCGTTGCCCGGAATTCTGCACGCTGTCCTCGCCCACGGGGCAGTTTCTTCACAGCTATCTATGACTTTTTGTGCCGATAGCACTCTCGATTCGTGTCAGCAGGCGAGGAATCGACCTGCTCGGACCTCGGCGGCCAGTACGGTCCGGTGAAGGGTGGGTTGATCGGGGACATGCGGCGGCGCTCGGGTGCGGTTACTCCGCCGCGACCGTTTCGCTTCACCCTGCCGGGTGGATCGCTCAGACTCCCGATCCACCCGGCCCCGCCAAGCCATCACCGGTGAAAGACCGGCCCGGTAGTTCACCCGCCTGGGCTTGTTCGCCGACCGGCATCCGGCGTGAGCCAGCCCGGGGTAGGGATTCACTAAGGGGTTGCCGAAGCTCGGGTTTCTGGCACGAAAGGTCATACCTCTCAGTGCTGTTGCGCCGTCTTTCCCCGTTTACAGTGGGAGTCGTCGCCGAGTGCTGGGGGTTCGCTCGGAGATGATGGGTAGGTGTCTCGATTCTGTCGGTCCCAAACGCACATCCCAGCGTTCGGCAATCGAGACCCCTACTCCCGGCCCAGCCCCCTCACCGGTCTCAGGCTGCAGTAGCGACTCCCATGGCCGGCGCAGACGCTGCTGGTCGGCCTTGCTGAGGGTGTGATGGGAAACCTCCGCAAGTAGGTCGGCCATGGGGAGAACATTGCCAACACCGGTCGAATATTACCCATTCATCAAAATCGTCCAGAATGCCAGTATTGTCCGATTGCCTCACAACAGGTATGCCGAAAATTGGCACACAAGCAGGCAACAGTGCGAGTGCAGTTCCAATTTCAAAACAATCCGCCCTGTTTGACGAACGCGGTATGCGATGGGTGGCGCAGCTTGGACATCGCATGCGAGAACTGCCTTTGCGCGCTCTGGTAGGAGGCGTCATCGGCGGGGATGCGAACGTTCGGGCGGGAACCGCTCACCCATCTGATTCGCGACCGGGAAATCCGGTCCGGATCAAGACCCGCTGGACGCTGGGGCGCCGGGGCGACGGCGGCCGCTGTTGTCGACGACGGCACTCAGGTAGTCGATGCCCGTCAGGTAACTGGGCTCGAACGTGTCGGGCTCCTTCTCCATCGGAGGCGTGTTCCAGGTGCCGTCGGAGTTCATCGAGGGCGTGCCGGGGCGGTATCCGCCGGACACCCAGTGGCCGGTGCACCCGACCTGCAGCTGTTCGGTGGTGCGGCTGTTCACCCAGACCGACGTCTCGTATCCGTCACCGAATCCCGAGCAGTGCACCCGCACCTGGATGCGATAGATGTCGTCGGTGTCGTTGCGGCAGCTGCGATCACTGCACGAAACCCCCTCGGCCAGATCTGTCGCGAATGCGGCCGGGGCCAGGGCGCAAGCCGCGGCGGTGATCAGGGCCGCAGTACCCAGACCGACCAGCAACCGTTGAGTCATGTGTGAATCAGCTCCTATCGACTTTGACCCGACCTGGGATTCAGCTTGCCGCACAGGAGGTTTCACGTATATCGGGGTAAACCCGGAATTCGCTCAGCGGGTTTGACGGTGACGGTGATGGTCGGGGCCTTCGAGCCGGCCCCCCGACGGCATCCCCAGCGACCTCGAGCCCAGGCCCGGCCCAGCACGGTGGCCATGGTCAGCTTCCGGACGCCGATGTCAACGGGCCGTAACGACCTCATCATCAGTCGGCCACGATTGGGCAGCGACCGATTGAGAGGGGCGATCTGTTGGTATGCGCTGTGTGTCGGCGCAGTGCACAGAACCCCCGACCACTGAGCCGACACCGTGGTCGCGCCCCATGCGCACCACCGCGACGCTGGGGCGCGATCCGTGCGATCGGTACCTGGTCCACACCGGGTGCGCCAGGCTGCGCCCGCTGGGCTCGATCTCGGCTGTAGACCCCGAGAATCGGCTCGAACGTAGCCCGCCCTTGACCTTGAATGCCTACTGTGGCGCACGTCGGTCCCCTCCGTGGTGGCGCAGACCCCTCGGCATTGCCCCTGGGCCTTCGGGCCATTTCTCGCGCGGTCGACCTAGGCGTACACCGCCGCCGCGAAGTTCCCGGCACGGACCGTAGAACGAATTTCCGCCAGCAGTGCGGGATTCGGGAGCATCACGATGATGCGACCGTTCGATCATCAGAAAGGTTCAGCAATGTTCGCAATGACCAGGCAAACGGTGGCTCGGGCCATCTTCGCCGGTGCGATTGCGGTGGCTCCGGTCACCGCCGTGACCGTCCCGACCCAGGCCGATGTGGTCACCGACTACGCCCCGACCCCTGTCGATCAGCACTTGGACCACACCTGGGACAGTAAGCGCTTCTTGTTCCCTCCGGGCTGGGGAATCCCTCCGGGATGGTTGAAGCATCTCCTGCCGTTCGAGTTCTTCGATTGGTTCGATTGGGACTAGTGGAGCGCTCGATACAACCGCCGGCGCCGACACTCACACGGTCGCCGATGCATGCGATGCGCCCACACGCGCGTCCGGATTGCGGCTCCCCGGCAGATCCGTGGTGGTGGTCGGCGCCCCCGGACGGATGACCTGGTGAGGAAGGCGGACCGCCACCGCCGGCTGGTACGCATCATGACCGATAGTGCCGAATCGCGGTGCTGCGTCGAATGTCGTCGGTGCGGCTGACTAGTGTTTTTCGCCGTGGCCGCAACTGGCGCGGGTGTGGAGCTTACGAACTCCAAAGTTCCTGGCGCAGAGCGTGGCTCGTGGTCGGCTGTGCGGTGAGGGAACGGGGTTCGGGTCGTGGAGTTGGCGCGTGGTGCAAATGCGCTCGTGGCCGCGTCGGCGGTGTCGCTGGTTCTGCAGTGGGATGGTGGTCGGGAAGTGGACCCGCACGCTCTGCTGCTGGCGGAGTCGGGGAAGATCCGATCCGACGATGATTTCGTGTTCTTCAACGCTCCCGAGCATCCCTCCGGTGCCGTGGTCTTGGAGCAGGTCGCAGCCGGCCAGGCCGGGCTGGCGGTGAACCTGAGTGCGATCGAGCCCAGCGTGGATCGTGTCGTGATCGCGGGATCAGTGGCATCGGGGTCGTTCCAGGACGTTCCAGCGCTGGTACTCAGCGTGCTCGGAACTGGGGGCCGACTGTTCGACTATCGGGTGTCGGGCCCGGAAGCCGTGCAGGCCATGGTGTTCGGTGAGTTCTATCGCCGGGACGGCGGCTGGAAGTTCCGTGCGGTCGGGCAGGGCTGGTCGAGCGGATTGCGCGGACTCGCTGAGGAATTCGGCGTCTCGGTGGACGATGACGAGACTCCCGCGCAGGTCATCGCACCGGGTTGGTACGCGGCGCCCGACGGCACCGGGCACATGCAGTGGTGGACTGGGACGGCCTGGGCGGCTGACCGTCGACCGCGGCATCCACAACATGAACCGGCGATCTGCGAGCGGTGCGGGCGTCCACGGGCTGTGCACCGAGTCGGTGGCGCACCCCGAAGCCGGAGTTTCGGCCAATCGTCCGCGCAACCAACGGTTGTCGCGTCGCCGTGTCAATGGTGTCAGCGCGAGGTTCAGCGCCTGATGGACGCCTGGCGAGGTCAGGCGTGGCAGGTACTGACCGAGGACGGCCCCGGGGGTTCGCGGTGGGACGACCTGTGGGTGACGCTCAGGTTCCACATGATCAGTGAGGCGACCGGGCGCGAGGCCCTGAGGTCGTTGGCTATTGCGCATCTGGAGCGGATGGTCGCCTTCGCCTTCGCCGACAACCAGATCGATCAGCAAGAACTGGACGACTTCGAACGGACCGTTTCCGAGTTGCAGGCCGCGACCGATCTGTCCACCGCGGGATCGCTCATTCATGGTCTGCGGCAGCGGATGCTCCGTGGCCGGTCACTCACCGAGGTCCGGGCCGGAGACCTTCCCCGGCTGAGCCGTCCCGATCTACATCTCGCGATGGACGAGTTGCTGCACGTGGACGTCGACGCGACGCAGATACGCTTCCTGGCCAGCGGTCCGAAGCAGACCACGGGCCGCCTGTTCGGCAGCAGCAGCAAGCTGCGTTTCATCGGTGCCGGGACGGGATCCGAACTGGCGTGGGCCAAGATCGTTGCCATCCGCCACGAATACGACACGGTCGTTATCGATGCGACGACAGCTCGGGGCGGTGGCAGCTACCGGGTGCGGGATGCCGAGTATGTCGCAGCGGTGCTCGAGGGCGCGCTGCGCGTCGCGAAGCGTCTCGTGCTCGCGCCCGGACAACGCGACTCCCGTGCGATCCCGCAGGAGATGAAGTCCCGAGTCTGGCAGCGCGACGGCGGGAAATGTGTCGAGTGCGGAGCCCAGGAGTACCTCGAATTCGACCATGTCATCCCCTGGAGCAGAGGTGGTGCTACCAGCATCGACAACCTCCAGATCCTGTGCCGCGGCTGCAACCTGGCCAAGGGTGCGCGAATGTGATGGCCACCCGCGGTCCCGGCGTCAGCGCTTCCAGACGCCGCTTGCGAGGAAGACGTCCCACTGGTCGGCGGTGAACCACAGCTCTGGACCTCGGGCGTGGTCCTTGGTGTCGCGGACGCCGACTCGGTCGTGGCCGAGGAAGACCTCGACGCACTCGTTGGCCTGCGGGGAACGACTCGATTTGAACCACATGCCGATGGGCGGTTTCGCTGTCACGCCGAACACTCCTTCGCCGATCTCAGCACCAGATCTCTGGTGTCTTCCTCACTCAACGCTACTGCCTGAATGCCTGAGATCGCCTGTCTGTAGCGGTCGATCACGTCCCCGCGTTCGAGATAGAGCGCGCCCTCGGCGCCCTCGATGTAGACGACCGGGGGTTCGACCAATCGACTTGCCATGGGCGGAAATTCGAGCAGAGTGAACGATAGAACGACGTGCCCCGGATTAGTGCCCACGTTGTGGCGGATAACCCGGATCGATACGTTTGGACGTTCGCTGATCTCCGCGAGATGATGCAACTGTTCTGCCAGAACGCGAGTGCCGCCGGGTTGGTGCAACAGGACCGATTCGGACAGTAGCGCAACGAGATTCAGGCCGTTGTCAACTATGCGTGCCTGTCGCCGGGCAGCCAATTCGAGCAAGCGTTCGGTATCGACTGCCGACATCCCAGGCGTGAACGTGCGAATGAGTGCCCGGCGGTATTCCGGTACCTGGAGGATGCCCGGCATGAGAACCAGTTGATGGGATGTCATGTGCGTCGCCGCTGCCTCGAGGCGAAGGTAGTGGTCGAAGTAGGGCTTGTAGACATCGCTGTACCCCTGCCACCAGCCCTTGCTCGTGCCCTGCGCTTTGGCCAGCTTGTCCTGTCGTTTGACCAGATCCCACATCTCGAGCGCTTCCGTCCGCTCGGCGAACGAGATCTGATAGATGTCGAGCAGCCGCTCGATCTGCGGTGTCGAGATCTTCGATGGCAGGCCGTCCTCCAGTCGCAGGATGGTCGGCGGCGAGACGTCGATCGCTAATCCCGCCGTCAGCATGCTTTTCTGTGATCGCTCCCGGAATGACCGGAGCAGGCGGCCGAATCCTCGTCGGGGGATGGTGGATCCAGTCATTTCGTTACCCTCGCTATCTGGGTTGATACGCGATGAAACGTTCCTCACTGTAATTCCATTGTATTTCAAGGCACTTCGGCCATGATTGTTTCATCCAAACGTCTCCCGGTGTCTACTTTCAGTCAGCGGCAGGTGCGGACGGCGCGCATCAGACCTCCGCCAAATCCACACTCCGGGAACACCATCGACGAGGAGATGGTTGTAATGGCTTTGGACACATGCTCGTTCGTGTTGGTTGTGATGTCGTGCGCGCTCGTCGTCGCCGCCATCCACTGGGGAGTCTCCGATGACACCCCGCGAACTCCGCCCGCGCCGAGTGACGCGCTCCTCGTCGCGGGCGGGCACCACCTTCCCCGAGTTCCCCTGCACAACCGCCACCGCCGGCACGGTCGGCACCGGGCCTGGTGACGACGTGTACTCCGCGGTCTCGCACTACCGGATTCCCGCACTCGGCCCGTTGACTGCCCTGGAACTCCGCGCCCTGCTGCTACGTCACGTGACCTGCATCGAGGGCCACGGTCACACGCCTCAGGATTGCAGTGCCCGCACCCAACTGCTCGAGATCGCCGCTCGGTGAGACACCGGGCCGACCGGTCGGCGTCTCATTGCGCCATTTCGCGCAGCAGCGTCCGGCAGAGGCGGTCGGCTCGGCGGGTGGTCTCGGGCTGGCGAAATTCCGGGGTCAGGGCCAGGACCTGGGCGCAGGCGGTGTCCAGGTCGATCAGGTGGCCGACCGAGACGAAGACCGGCTTCACGCCGGTTCGGGTGCGGAGGGCTCGGCCTACCGGGTCGCCGTCGATGGTGATGACGGAGGAGGAGCCCCGGTCGGGGCCCGGTTCCTCGTAGTCGCCCCAGGCGTTCTTGGCGACGCCGAGGGTGGGGATGCCGGTCAGCAGGCCCAGGTGGCAGGCGAAGCCGAAGCGGCGGGGGTGGGCCAGGCCCTGGGCGTCGCAGATGATCAGATCCGGTGTGACGGTGAGGTTTTCCAGGGCTGCCACCGTGGTGGGGAGTTCGCGGAAGGCGAGCAGGCCGGGGACGTAGGGGAAGGCGGTGGTGCCGCGGGCGGTGGCGGTTTCGACGGTGTCGAGGGTGGTTGCGTCGAGAATCACGATGGCGGCGGCCACATTGCCGTCGTCGTCGTAGGCGGAGTCGAGGCCGGCGATCGTCCGGAACTGCGGTGGACGGGGATTCGCGGCGATCACCTCGGTGTGCAGCCGATCTTGAAGTGCCACTGCCTCTTCCGGCGTGCGCGGCCAGGG
The DNA here is from genome assembly GCF_018362975.1 of Nocardia tengchongensis. Classification (NCBI taxonomy): domain Bacteria; kingdom Bacillati; phylum Actinomycetota; class Actinomycetes; order Mycobacteriales; family Nocardiaceae; genus Nocardia; species Nocardia tengchongensis. The sequence goes on along the minus strand of NZ_CP074371.1, from coordinate 6,947,481 downwards.
GCCGGGATTCGCTACCTTCACTTCTCGGAGCGTAAACCTTCGCCTCGATTGCTACGAATAAGAACTGTAGGCCCCGGCCGATTCCGAGTCCTGCTCCCGGCGCGGGTACCGTTGTCGCCGCCGTCACAGGGCGACCGGTATTCGGGCCTCGGTAAGCTCGGAGCCGGTAAGGGTGAGGACTCAGTTGAAAGTAGGCAGCCGATCGTGAGCAGTGCCATCGCATTGGGGATGCCGGCCGCACCGGCGGCCGTCCTCGCACCACGGCGCAAGACGCGCCAGCTGATGGTGGGCAATGTCGGAGTGGGGAGCGAATTCCCTGTCTCGGTTCAGTCGATGACCACCACCAAGACCCATGACATCAACGCCACCCTGCAGCAGATCGCGGAGCTGACCGCGTCCGGCTGCGACATCGTGCGTGTCGCCTGCCCGCGTCAGGAGGACGCGGACGCGCTGGCGACCATCGCCAAGAAGTCGCAGATCCCGGTGATCGCCGACATCCACTTCCAGCCGCGCTACATCTTCGCCGCCATCGACGCGGGCTGTGCCGCGGTGCGCGTCAACCCCGGCAACATCAAGGAGTTCGACGGCCGCGTCAAGGAGGTCGCCAAGGCGGCCGGTGACGCGGGCATCCCGCTGCGCATCGGCGTCAACGCCGGTTCGCTGGACAAGCGCCTGCTGGAGAAGTACGGCAAGGCCACCCCGGAAGCCCTGGTCGAGTCCGCGCTGTGGGAGGCGGGCCTGTTCGAGGAGCACGGCTTCGGCGACATCAAGATCTCGGTCAAGCACAACGACCCGGTCGTCATGGTCGAGGCCTACCGTCAGCTGGCCGCGCGCTGCGACTACCCGCTGCACCTAGGTGTCACGGAGGCCGGTCCGGCCTTCCAGGGCACCATCAAGTCGGCCGTGGCCTTCGGCGCGCTGCTGAGCGAAGGCATCGGCGACACCATCCGCGTCTCGCTCTCGGCCCCGCCCGCCGAGGAGATCAAGGTCGGCTCCCAGATCCTGCAGTCGCTGAACCTGCGTCCCCGCAAGCTGGAGATCGTCTCCTGCCCGTCCTGCGGTCGCGCTCAGGTCGACGTCTACACCCTGGCCAACGCGGTCTCCGCGGGGCTCGAGGGCATGGAGGTCCCGCTGCGCGTGGCCGTCATGGGCTGCGTCGTGAACGGTCCCGGCGAGGCCCGCGAGGCCGACCTGGGTGTCGCCTCCGGCAACGGCAAGGGACAGATCTTCGTCAAGGGTGAGGTCATCAAGACCGTGCCCGAGCACCTGATCGTGGAAACCCTCATCGAAGAGGCCCTGCGCATCGCCGCGGACATGGGCGACACCGCGGGTTCCGGCGCCCCGGTGGTCACCGCGGGCTGACCCACTCCGATCGACCGGCCCGGCCTCGCATCCGTGCGAAGGACCGGGCCGTCGCCGTTTTCGCTGGTCGATGGGCGGCTGGGGGCAATCTTGCGGCGCGGACCGGGAAGTTCTGGCAGGCTGTGAGCGTGCGGAGTGTGCTGGAGCCGACTCGCCGGGGCCGGATGTCCGGGGCCCGTCAGCTCGCGAACCGCGATCTGACGCAGGTTCTGCGTGTGCTCGATACCGATCCGGTGGCGACCTGCATGGTCGCCGCGCGTCTGCAGGAGTTCGGCCTCGACCAGCGCGGCGTGTACGGCGAACTGTGGAGCCGGGGCGGACCGGGGGACTCGCTGTGCTTCTCGGGGGCCAATCTGGTGCCGCTGCGTGGCGGCCGCGACGATCTGCGCGCCTTCGCCGAGAAGGCGATCAAGGGGCCGCGGGTGTGTTCGTCGGTGGTGGGCCGGCGGGAGCTGACCTTGCCGCTGTGGGAGTTGCTGGCCGCGCACTGGGGTGCGCCGCGGGAGCTGCGTGACGATCAGCCGTTGCTCGCGCTGGATCGGCCCGCCGCTATCGCTCCGGATTTGCGGGTGCGCCGGGTGCGGCCCGAGGAGATCGATCGGTATCTGGTCGCGGCGATCGCCATGTTCACCGAGGAGATCGGCATCGACCCGCGGTCGGGCGACGGCGGGCGCAGTTATCGCCGCCGGGTGGCGGGGCTCATCGAATCCGGCCGGGCCTGGGCGCGATTCGAGGACGGTGAGGTCGTCTTCAAGGCGGAGGTCGGCGCGTTGTCGCGACGCACCGGGCAGATTCAGGGCGTATGGGTCCATCCGGACAAACGAGGCGAAGGGTATGGAACGTCCGGCACCGCGGCCGTGGCCAATGTGGTGGTGTCCTCGGGGCGCACCGCCAGCCTGTATGTCAACTGCTACAACGACGTTGCGCGCCGCGCCTATGCGAAGGTCGGGTTCCGGCAGATCGCAACATTCGCGACGGTGCTGCTGGATTGACCGGATTTCTTGTGATGTCTGCGTGAAATCCGTTCCGGTGCAGTGTGTCGCACTGGTTTGCCAGTAGTTGGCTCTAGCATCTGACCCGATGTCAACTCGGGTTTTTTCCACGCTGATCGCCGCCGCGGTCGCGGTCGCCGCGGCCGGGTGTTCGTCGGGTCCCCAGGGGCCCGCGCAGGCCGCCGAGGCCTTCGTCTCCGATTTCGCCGACCACGACGTGGACTCGGCCGCCGACCGCACCAGTCAGCCCGAAAGAGCCCGTGCCGCACTCGGTTCGGCGTGGGATCAGCTGCAGGCGGAGAAGCTGGTGGCGACCACCGGCGCGGCCCGCGTCACCGGCGACACCGCCGTCGTCGATTACACCTACGAGTGGCACCTGCCCAAGGACCGCGTCTGGGCCTACCAGGGCCAGCTGCAGATGGGCCGCGCCGACGGCAAGTGGCAGGTGCGCTGGTCCGCGGCCGACATCCACCCGCAGCTGGGCAATACCCAGACGCTGCAACTGCGTTCGAACCCGGCGCCGCGCGCCCGCGTGAACGAGCGCTCCGGCGGGGATGTCCTGGTGCCGGGCTCGCTGTACCGCGTGCAGTTCAAGCCGTCGGCCTCGTCGGATCCCAACGGGGTCAGTGTCGCGCTGGCGAATGCCTTGCGCCGCTTCGACGACAAGATCGACGCCGCGACGCTGCTGCGCGCCGCCCGCCGCTCCGACGGCCCCTACACCGCCGCCCAGCTCACGGAATGGGAGTTCGGCGAGGTCAATTCGGCGCTCATGGGCCTGTCCGGGGTGACGTTCAGCAAGGAATTCGACCTGGTCCCCACCGACCGCCACTTCGCCCCGGACCTGATGACCCAGATCCGCAAGACCGTCATCGACGAGGTGGACGGCAAGGCCGGCTGGAGCGTGGTGACCGTCAACTCCAACGGCGTCGACACCGATGTGCTCGAGGAGGTCGACCCGCAGACCTCCCCGTCCTTCTCGCTCAGCGTGGACCGCTATGTCCAGAATTCCGCGCAGCGCGCGGTGGACGCTCGCACCGAGCAGGCCATGATGGTCGTGGTGCAGCCGTCCACGGGCGCGATCCTGGCCGTCGCCCAGAACGAGGCGGCCGACAAGGATGGCCCGGTGGCGGCGACCGGTCTCTATCCGCCGGGTTCGACATTCAAGACGGTGACGGCCGCGGCGGCCATGACCGCCGGCCTTGCCACTCCCGACACCGTGGTGCCGTGCCCGAGCCAGATCGTGGTGGGCGAGCGCACGATTCCCAACTACGACCTGTTCAGCGTCGGCAGCGTGGCGATGGCGACGGCGTACGAGCGCTCCTGCAACACGTCCTTCGCCAAGCTGGCGTCCGAACTCGAAGGCGATGACCTCCGCACCGCCGCGGCCGCGCTGGGCCTCGGCCTGGACTACACGATCGCGGGCCTGCCGACCGCGTCCGGTTCGGTGCCCGCCGACCACGATCTGGTGCAGCGCGCCGAGGACGGCATCGGCCAGGGCAAGGTGCTGGCGAGCCCGTTCGGTATGGCGTTGGTGGCCGCGACGGTCGCGCACGGTTCGGCGCCGGTGCCGTATCTGATCGCGGGTCATCAGACCCAGGTGTCGGGGGACCGGCCGCAGTTGAAGCCGGAGGTGATCGACGGTCTGCGCCTGATGATGCGCAAGGTGGTGCTCGGCGGTACGGCCGAGCGCATCGTCGATCAGGGTGAGGTGTACGGGAAGACCGGTGAGGCCGAGGTGGACGGCGGTTCGCACTCGTGGTTCATCGGCTACCGCGGTGATCTGGCCTGGGCGACGCTGGTCGTGCGCGGCGGCAGTTCGGACAATGCGGTGGCGGTGACACGCGATATGGTCGCGGCGTTGCCCCCGGGGTATTGATGGAGGGTCAGCGTCCGGTGTACCGGACGCAGGCGGAGGACTGGATCTCGCCGATGTTGTCGGAGACGTACCGCTGGTCGGCGAGCGTCTTGACGGGTGGGCCTTCGGTGGATCCGTCGCCGAGCATTTCGGTGACGCCTGCTCCCGCGAGAATCATGCCCGCGGTGGTAACCAGCAGAAGGGCCGAGCGCTTCATATCCCTCTCCCTTGTTTGGGGATGAGTGAGGAGACCCGAACGGTGTCGATTCGGTTGATCCGGTGCTCAATTGAGGTTGGCTGAATGTTTGCCAGTGCATGAAACGTTAATCGGTGACCCATGCCGGAGGCAAGGCGTATATGTGTTGCCGCACTCCGCTTTGGCGGGAATGCGGCACGTCAGAGCCGCTATCGGACTGTAAAGTTCGCTTGCAGTTCAGAGCTGAGGTCATTTTCGGTCAGTTTGCGCGCTGCAGGCTGGCCGCCAGATGGTGGGTCAGCGGCTGCTCGACCGCGGCCATCCGCAGGGAGTAGTCGAGGGTGTCGCCCGCGACCGTGATGGTCCGGCCCAGCGCGGTCACCGACTTCGCGGTGCTGCTCATCCCGATCGAGGTGGAGTCGAGTTCCAGACGCAGCTCGCCGTTCTCGCGCACCAGGCGGCCCTCGCAGATCTCGGTGATCCCGGTGGGGTGGGCCAGGATCAGCTCGATCCGGTCGTCGGGCAGTGCGCGCAGATAGCCGGTCTCGCTGTGCATGGGCCGGCTGCCGTCGGCGGCGCGGGTGCGCTGCCGGTAGGTGAGGAAGGGGCGGCCGACATGGCCGAAATGCACTTCCTCCAGGTACTCGAACGAATCGATGGTCGGGTATTCGCCGCGGCCGCGGCCCCGCCAGGTGCCCAGCAGCGGGGCCAGGTGGGCGATGTCGGGGTGGGGCGCGACGGGGGTTTCGGGTTCGAGCACGGCGGACAGCTTAATCCGCCGCCCGCGTCGCTGCGGGAGGTCGGGGCATGCGCGCGCCGACTTTCCGGATAGGGGTATTGATGTTTCAGGCCCGGCTTGCCCGCCGATAGCCGTAGGCGGCGGGGACGGCGAACACGATGATCAGCCCGAGCGACCACACGATCGTCTTGATCAACGGCCCGGCCACCGGCCCGCCCGCGGCCAGCGCCCGCATCGTGTCGACCGCCACCGACATGGGCTGATGCTCGACCACCGGCTGAATCCACTTGGGGTAGGCCGCCAGCGGCACGAAGCCGGTGCTGAAGAACATGAGCAGCGAGGACAGCAGCGCCACCGCCTCGACCAGGGCGGCCTTGGCGGTGAAGACCGCGATCGCGGTGACCATGGTGGCGAAGGCCAGCCCGAACAGCACCGGGATGCCCAGGAACGCGAGCGCCTGCCAGGGTCCCCGCCGGAAGCGGAAGCCGATCGCCATGCCGAAGCAGATGATGACCACGGTCCCGGCGAAGATCCGGATCCCCTCGGCGATGATCCGCGCGGCCAGGCCGGAGGCACGGTGCACGGGCAGCACCCAGAACCGGGCCAGGATGCCCGCCTCGCGTTCGCGGCCGAGCATGACGCCGCTGGCCACCGTCCCCGACAGCGCGCCGACCAGGGTCACCATGGGCGTGGATCCGTAGAGGGCGCTGTGCCCGGAGAACTTCTCGATCTGCGAGCCCACCACGATGTCGAGCATGAGCAGCAGCAGGCACGGCACGACGAGGGTTTCGAGCAGCGTGACCGGGTCGCGCACCCAGCGGGTCAGCAGCCGCTGGGTCTGAATCCAGGTGTGCCGCAACAGGGCCGGGGCGGAGCCCTCGCCGAACAGGAGGGTGTCGGTGGCTTCGGGGTGTGCGAGGGTGGCCATCACGACCTCTTCAGGTTCTGCCGGGCGATGAAGTAGCAGGACACGGCGATGGTGCCGACGATCCACAGCACCGTCGGCATCATCAGCGACCAGGTGACCGGGTGCGCATGGCCGCCGGGGTCGCCGCCGAGTGCGCGCAGCGCCTCGGCGAATTGCGAGACCGGCTGGTTGCGGACGAAACCCTGTACCCAGTGCGGGAATTGGTGGGCGGGGGCCAGACCGGTGGAGAGCATGCCGAGGATCAGCGGTGGCAGCACCAGCATCTGGGTGGTGGCCTCGGGGCTGCGGGTGTAGGTGCCGATGGCGTCGGCGCCCAGGCAGAAGTTGATGCCGATGAGCAGGCCGAGCACCAGGAATCCGACGGTGTGGGCGAAGCTGCCGGCGAATCGGAAGCCGACCACGTAGGTGCCGATCACGCCCGCGACGAGTCCGATGAGCAGCCGGAACACATTGGAGGACATGCGTGCCGCAGCGGGCACGATCGGGTGCATGGGCATGGCGTCGAAGCGCCGGTCGAGTCCGGAGACGGCGTCGGTGGCGGCCCGGAAGGCGGCGGAGACTCCGGTGAACGCGCAGGCCTGCAGGATGACGATGGGCGCCATGAATTGCGCGTAGCTGCTGAATCCCAGTCCGGCGAAGCTCATCACGCGGTTGAGGGGGATGTAGAAGCTGGCGGTGAAGGTGAGGGGTGCGGCGATGGCGGTGATGATCTCGCCGGTCTTGACCGAGGGCACGATCAGCCGCACCGTGAGCACCCACCATTGGGCGAGGGTGGCGGGGGTGGCGCGGACGTCGGTGAGCCAGCCGGTGCGCGCGGTGGTGGCGGTGGCGGTCATCCCCGGGTCCGATCCTCGGCGGCACGGTGGCGGCCGGCGCCGTCGCCGCGGAGCCGGATCGAGGGTGAATCCTCTTCGGGTTCCTCGGTTTTAGGGGGGATGTGCCCGGTGAGTTCGAGGAACACGTCGTCGAGGGAGGGTCGGCGCAGCGCGATGTCGACCAGTTCCAGTCCGGCCGCGTCGAGTCGCCGCAGCGCCTCGGCGAGGGTTTTGGCGCCTTCGGGCGCGGGGATGGCGAGCCGGTCCGAATCCTCGGTCAGTGCTTCGCGAACGGTGGCCGGGAGCAGGTCGCCGAGGGCGTCCATGAGGGCGGGCAGGTCTTCCAGGCGGAGCGGGACGATTTCGCAGTAGCTGCCGCCGGTGCGGGCCTTGAGTTCGTCGGCGGTGCCGGCGGCGATGACGAGGCCGTGGTCGATGACGATGATGCGGTCACACAGCGCGTCGGCTTCTTCGAGGTACTGGGTGGTGAGCAGGGTGGTGATGCCGTGTTTGCGGAATCCGCCGACCAGGTCCCAGACGCCTTGGCGGCTGCGGGGGTCCAGGCCGGTGGTGGGTTCGTCGAGGAACACCACTTCGGGTCGTACGACCAGTCCGCAGGCGATGTCGATGCGGCGCCGCATGCCGCCGGAGTAGGTGCCGACGCGGCGTCCGGCGGCCTGGGTGAGGTCGAATTCCTCGACGAGTTCGTCGGCGCGGGCGCGGGCGGCGCGTTTGCGCAGGCCCATCAGGCGGCCGAACATGACCAGGTTCTCGTAGCCGGACAGGGCGTCGTCGAGGGCGGCGAACTGCCCGGTCAGCATGATGGAGCGGCGGACGTCGGCGGCGTCGGCGACGACGTCGTGCCCGGCGACCAGCGCGCGCCCGGCGTCGGGGGCGATGAGGGTGGACAGGATGTTGACCATGGTGGTCTTGCCCGCGCCGTTGGGTCCGAGGATGCCCAGCACCTCGCCGGGCGAGGCCTTGAAAGTGACGCCGCGCAGTGCCTGGACCGCGCCGAAGGATTTCTCGACGCCTTCGACGACGACGCCGTCGGCCGAGGTGTCCGCCGGGTTGGTGAGGGTGGCCGGTCCGGCGGCGCCGAGGGTGGCTGTTGTGGTGTTCACATCATTGGTATCGGGTTTGCCATTGTCGGTGTTCACGGCGTCCCTCCCAGGTGCGCGTCGAGAATTCGGGCGATGGCCGCGAGCGCGTGCGGTGCGGTCAGTTCTTCGTGGCTGACGTCGATGTCGTGGTTGGTGATCGTCCCGGTGATCCAGGGCCGCCAGCCGCCGGGTCCGAAGATGTCGGAGGTGTGCACGGTGGCGCTGAAATACAGGGCGTCGCCGTGGAAGACGGGCCGCTGGTAGCCGGTGCGGGTGGCGGCAGAGGCGTTGTAGGAGGCGGCCATCCGTTCGAGAGTGGCCGCGTCGACCAGGTCGACGCCGCCCATGCGGTCGGGGATGAGGGTGGCGGCCTGTTCGGCGGTGGTGTCGGCGGGGATGTCGGTGATGCCGAAGACGGACCCGAAGGCCGCGACGAAGGACCCGGCGGTGAGCTTGTCGATGCTGTCACCGTCGATATCGGTGCTGTCCGCGTCGAGCAGGGCCAGGGTGCCGACCTCGTCTCCGGTTGCCTCGAGCCGGGCGGCGACCGCATGCGCGATGAGGCCGCCGAAGGACCATCCCAGCAGATGATAGGGGCCGCGAGGCTGGAGTCGGCGAATTTCGGCCACGTACCGCCGGGCGAAGTCGTCGATGCTGCGGGCGTGCGGTTCGCCCGACAGGTCGGGTGCTTGCAGGCCGTAGACGGGTCGCCCGGGGGCGAGGGCGTCGGCGAACCCGAGGTAGGTCCAGGCGATGCCGGACGAGGGGTGGATGCAGAACAGGGCGGGTTCGGTGCCGCCGGGCCGGATGGGCAGCACCACGTCCAGTCCGAGTCCGGGTGATGTCTCGGCCCGGGAAGCGGCCAGGTCGGCGGCGGTCTGTTGCTCGCGCAGTTCGATCATGTGCTTGCGTTCGGCGTCAGAGGCCAGTTCGGCGGCCGGGGAGCCGGCGAAGTACGCGGCGGCGGCGAGCGCGTCGGTCCACAGGTGGGCCAGCATGGTGATCTCGTGCCGGGGCAGCAGGGTTTCGGGGAAGGTGAAACTGGCCTGCAATCGGTCCCCGGCCACGACGGCGTTGATCTCGATTTCGGCGGTGACGGGCACGTCGGCGTGCTCGGTCGGGTGCAGGTCGCCGAATTCGTCGGTGGGCAGCCAGCCGAGATCCTCGAGCCCGGCCGGGATGTCGGCGGTGGCGTAGCGGCCGAGGTAGTTGAACCCGATCCGTCCGGGCACTCGCACGGGCAGCTCGGGGCCGGTCTCGGGGTTGAGGTACCGCAGCATGCCGTAGCCGATTCCCTTGTCCGGCACCGCCATCAGCTGATGTTTGATCGCGCGGATGGCCGCGCCCATGCCGGGCCCGCCGGCGAGGGCGTCGCGAATCGGGATGTCCGGCAGTGCCAGTCGCACCGGGTAGACGGTGGTGAACCAGCCCAGGGTGCGCGAGAGGTCCGCGCCCGGCACGATCTCCTGTTGCCGCCCGTGTCCTTCGAGCCGGACCAGCACCGCCTCGGTGGGTTCCATGCGCCAGCGCATGACGGCCAGCGCGAGCGCCGCCAGCAGGGTGTCCTCGACCGTGCCGTCGAACAGCGCGGGCAGGGTGGTGAGCAGGGCGGTGGTGACCTCGGCGTCGAGTTCGACCTCGACCGCGCGTACGGCGGGCGCCCGGTCGATCGCCGGGTCGAGTTCGCGCGGGCCGACCTTCGGATCGGGGGTGGCGGCCACCTCGCGCCAGTAATCCAGTTCGGCCGTGCGGGTTTCGCGCTGCGCGGCCTCCTCGAGGGCGTGCGCCCACCGGCGCAGGGAGGTGCCGGTCTCGGGCAGGATCGGGGTGGTGTCGCCGCTGACCTGCGCCCAGGCCGCGATCAGGTCGGGAATCAGGATCCGCCAGGACACGCCGTCGATGACGAGGTGGTGGGCCACCAGGATGAGGCGGCCGCGGCGGTCGGCGGGGCTGCCGGGGGCGGGGTCGAGCCACACCAGCTGCAGGACGGTGCCGGTGGCCGGGTCGAGGCGGCCGAGCGCGGAATCGGTTTCGGTTACGGCGTATTCGCGCAGGTCGACGGCGTCGGCGGTGTCGAATTCGATGCGGTACAGCAGTGCGTCGATATCGACCGAACCCGGCTCGCGAATGTCCATGCGCCACTGGCCGTCCTGCTCGGCGAGCCGGGCGCGCAACGCGTCGTGGTGGTCGACGACCGCGGTGACGGTGGCGACGAGTTGTTCGCGGCCGATGCCCTGGGGCAGTTCGAGCACCGCGGTCTGCGCGAATCTGCGGTGGTCGCCGCCGCGTTCGAGCATCCACCGCACGATCGGGGTGAGCGGCAGTTCGCCGACCCCGCCGCCGGGCAATTCCTCGAGCACGACGGTGTCGCCACCGGCCGCCGCGAGCGCGGCCAGTGCGGCGACGGTGCGGTGTTCGAAGATCTGCAGCGGCGTGATCTCGATGCCGCGCATCTTGGCGCGCGACACCAGTTGGATGGCGAGGATGCTGTCGCCGCCGAGCGCGAAGAACGAGTCGTGCACGCCGACCCGGTCGCGGCCGAGTAGTTCGGCCACGATCTCGGCGAGGGTGATCTCCAGATCGCCGCTGGGAGCGCGGTATTCGGTCTCGGCCTCGAAGACCGGCGCGGGCAGTGCGCGGCGGTCGAGCTTGCCGACGGCATTGAGCGGGATGGCGTCGAGCACCACGAACGCCGAGGGCACCATGTAGCCGGGCAACCGGTCGGCGGCGTGGGCGCGCAGTTCGGCGAGGTCGATCTGCCGTCCGGGTTCGGGCAGCAGGTAGGCGGCGAGCGCGGTGGCCCCGCCGGGTCCGGGCACGCCGAGGGTGACCGCGAATTCGACGCCGTCGGCGGCGGCCAGCGCGGCGTCGATCTCGCCGAGTTCGATGCGCTGTCCGCGCACCTTGACCTGGAAGTCGGTGCGCCCCAGGTATTCCAGCATCGGTTCGTCGAGGTAGCCGGTCCAGCGCACCAGGTCGCCGGTGCGGTAGAGGCGTCCGCCGGGCCGCCCGTAGGGGTCGGCGACGAAGCGGTTGGCGGTGAGGCCCGGGCGGTTGTGGTAGCCGCGGGCCAGGGCCCCTCCGGCCAGGTACAGCTCGCCGGCCACGCCCATCGGGACCGGTCGCAGCCGGTCGTCGAGGACCAGGGCGCCCGCGCCGCGGATCGGTGCGCCGATGGTGACCGGTTGCCCGGCGACCAGCGGCTCGGAAGCCGTTGCCCAGATGGTGAATTCGGTCGGTCCGTACAGGTTGATCAGGGTGCGCCCGGTCGCCCAGCGCGCCACCAGGTCCGGTCCGATGGCCTCGCCCGCCACGGCCAGCACGCGCACGCCGGCCACGGCGTCGGGGTCGAGGGTGGCCAGCGCCGACGGCGTGATCACCAGGTGGGTGACGCCCTGGGTCGCGATGAGTTCGGCTAGGGCCTCGCCGCCGAACACGTCGGGCGGGGCGACCACGGCGGTGCCGCCGGATCCGAAGGCCATGAGCGCCTCGAAGGCCGAGGCGTCGAAACTCGGTGAGGCGACCTGCAGTACGCGGCAGTGTTCGCCGAGCGAGAGCAGTTCCCGCTGGGCTCGCACCAGATCGGCGATCCCGCGGTGCGACACCGACACCCCCTTGGGGGTCCCGGTGGACCCGGACGTATAGATGAGCCACGCGGGCTGGTCCGGGTAGCTGCGCATGGCGCGAACTCGCCCGCCCCCGAGAGTGATTCGCACACTCGACGCGGCCGGATCGTCGAGGACCAGCCAGCCGATGCTGTCGGGCAGTTGCGGCCGGTGCACGCTGGTGGTGAGGCCGAGGATCGCGCCGGAGTCGGTGAGCATGTGGTCGATGCGGTCGAGGGGATGGCGGGGATCGATCGGCAGGAACGCCGCCCCCGCCTTCGCGCACGCCCAGATCGCGGTGAGCAGCTCCGCGCCCCGGGACAGCGCCAGCGCCACAACGGTTTCCGATCCGGCGCCGGCGGCCGAGAGCTGCATGGCCAGCCGCTGCGAGGCGGTGTCGAGTTCGCGATAGGAGACCGCGCGCCCGTCGGCGATGATGGCTGGGCACAGCCGGTGCGCCGTGGCGGCGGCCCGGAAAACCTCGGCGAGCGAGGTGAATCCGCTGTGCGCGGGGCCGCGCACGGGGATCAGTGCGGCGCGCTCGGCCAGGTCGAGCAGTTCGATGTCGGACAGCCGGATGCCGGGGTCGGCGGTGACGGCGGTGAGGACGCGCCGCCACCGGGTGACCAGCCGGGCGGCGGTGGTTTCGTCGAACAGGTCGGTGGCGAAGGTGAGGGTGCCCTCGAGCCCGGCCTCCTCGTCGAGGCCGGGCAGCGGTGCGCGCAGATCGAAGGTCAGATCGAACTGTGAGGCGTCGCGGACGATGGGTTCGACCTCGACCCGCAGCCCCGGGAATTCCACCGTGGGCGGTTCGAAGTTCTGCAGCGACAGCGACACCTGGAACAGCGGATGCTGCGCGGTGGAGCGCGGCGGATCCAGGACCTGCACCAGTCGTTCGAACGGCACTTCGGCGTGGGCGAACCCGTCCAGGTCGGTGGCCCGGACCTGCGCCAGGAAGTCCCGGAACCCGAGGGCGGGGTCGACCGGGGTGCGCAGGGCGAGGGTGTTGACGAACATGCCCACCAGATCGTCGAGGGCCGCTTCGCCGCGCCCGGCCACCGCGGTGCCGATCAGGATGTCGGGTGTCCCGGCCAGCCGGGACAGCAGCACCGCCAGTGCGGCGTGCAGCACCATGAACAGGCTGGTGTCGGTGGCGGCCGCCAATTCCGTGAGCGCGCTGTGCAATCCGGCGTCGACCCGGAATTCGAGGTCCTTGCTGTGCAGGCTCTGTACCGCCGGGCGCGGCCGGTCGGTGGGCAGTTCCAGCACGTCGGGCGCGGCCGCGAGCCGTTCCTTCCAGTACCGGACCTGGTGTGCCGCACGGGATTCGGCGTCGTTCTCGTCGCCCAGCAGTTCGCGCTGCCAGATCGAGTAGTCGGCGTATTGCACCGGCAACGGCGGCCGTTCGATCTCCACGCCGGTGGTGCGCGCGAGATACGCGGTGACGAGGTCGGTGGCGAGCGGCGCCATCGAGGCCCCGTCCGCGCTGATGTGGTGCACCACCAGCACCACCACGTGTTCGGGCTCCGTGTCGCCGACGGCCCGGGGAGTGAGGCGCAGCACGTGGACGCGCAGCGGGGCCTCGCGGGTGAGATCGAAGCCCGTCCCGGTGGTTTCGGCGATGGCGGCGTGCAGGGCGGGGCCGTCGTCGGTGTCGGCGAAGCTGATGTCCGGCGCCGTGGCCTCGGCGGTGAGCACCACTTGGCGGGGGCCGTCGGCGTCGGCGGGGTAGATGGTGCGCAGCGATTCGTGGCGGGTCACCACGTCGGCGACCGCCCGGCGCAGCGCCGCGACATCGAGGGCGCCGGTGAGGCGCAGTGCCGCGGTGATGTTGTAGGCGGCCGAGTTCGGGTCCAGCCGGTTGAGCACCCACATGCGCTGCTGGGCCGGGGACAGCGGGATGCGGTCCGGGCGGATGCGCGGGGCCAGGGCCGGCAGGCCGGGAATCTCGGTGCCGGGCACGATGCGGGCGGACAGTTGCGCGACGGTGGGCGCGTCGAACAGGTCGCGCAGCGCGATGGTCGCGCCGAGGGCGGCGTTCACCCGGGCCACGACCCGGGTCGCGGTCAGCGAGTTGCCGCCCAGGTCGAAGAAGGACCGGTCGATGCTGATCTCGTGGGAGTCGAGCACGTCGGCGAACACCTTGGCCACCGCGGTCTCGATGCCGGTGCGCGGGGCCAGGTAGCGTTGGTCGAGGGTCGCGAAATCCGGTGCGGGCAAGGCGTTCCGGTCCAGCTTGCCGACCGGCGTCAAGGGCACGTCGTCGAGTTCGATGAGGTAGCTGGGCACCATGTAGCCGGGCAGTGCGGCGGCGATGCGGGTGCGCAGCAGTTCGGTGTCGAGCCGCTGTCCCGCCGCGGCGACCACATAGGAGACCAGCACGGTCTGCCCGCCGGGTCCCGGGCAGCCGAGGGTGGCCGCGTAGTCGACCTGGTCGTCGGCGGCCAGGACCGCGTCGATCTCGCCGAGTTCGATGCGCAGCCCGCGGATCTTGACCTGGAAGTCGCTGCGCCCCAGGTATTCCAGCTCCAGTTGCGATCCGTCGGCGGTCTTGACCTCGACCCAGCGCACCATGTCGCCGGTGCGGTACATGCGTGCGCCGGGCGCGGTGAACGGGTTGGCGACGAATCGCGCCGCGGTGAGCCCGAACCGGTTGAAGTAGCCGCGGGCCAGTGCGGGCCCGGCCAGATACAGCTCGCCGGTCACCCCCAGGGGCACCGGCCGCAGCCAGGTGTCGAGGACGAGCGTGAGCGCCCCGCGCACCGGCGCGCCGATGGTGATCGGCTCGCCCGGCCGCAGTTCGCCGGGCCCGGTCGCCCACACGCTGAATTCGGTGGGGCCGTACAGGTTCACCATGCGCCGTCCGGCGGACCACTCGGTCACCAGTTCGGGCCCGGCCGCCTCGCCGGCCACCGACAGGCAGGTCAGGTCGTCGAGTCCCTCGGGGTTCATGGTGGCCAGCACCGACGGCGTGATGACCGCGTGCGTGACGCCCTCGGTGCGCAGCAGTTCCTCGAGTGCATCGCCGCCGTACACGTCCGGTGGTGAGATGACCAGCCGCCCGCCCGCGCCGTGCGCCATGAGCAGTTCGTGCACCGAGGCGTCGAAGCTGGGTGAGGCGACCTGCAGGGTGCTGGAGGTTTCGTCGAGGTCGAGCAGACTCTGCTGGGAGGCCACCAGATTCGCGAGCCCGCGATGGCTGAGCAGCACCGCCTTGGGCTTGCCGGTCGACCCGGAGGTGTAGATGAGATACGCGGTCTGCGCGAGGTTGATCCCCCCGCCGCGTTCGTCGTCGGTGATGTGCGCGTCGGACACGGTCATGACGCGTCGAATGGTGTTGAGGTCGTCGAGCAGCAGCCAGTCGATGCTGCCGGGCAGGGTCTCGCCGACCGAGCACACCGTCACCCCGATCGGAGCGCGGGAGTCGGTGAGGATGTGCTCGATGCGTTCGACCGGATAGTTGGGGTCCAGTGGCAGGAACGCCGCCCCCGTCTTGGCCAGCGCCCACACCGCGACCACCGATTCCACCGACCGGGTCAGCGCCAGCACCACGAAGGTCTCGCGGCCGACGCCGCGCCGCAACAGGATCCGCGCGAACCGGTTGGACCAGGCGTCGAGGTCGCGGTAGGTCATGGACACGGTGCCCGCACTGATCGCGATGCCGTCGGGATTGGCGCGCGCTCCCGCGGCCAGGATGTCGGGCAGTGTGCGCAGGGGAGTGGGCGCGCCGCCGCGGGACCGGTGCCAGCTGCGCCCGTTCCAGCGGATCACAGTGCTGCAGTTGGGCGGTGCGCCGGTCGGGGTGCTCGGCGATCTGGTTCAGCAGCAGCAGGAACCGGTCGAGCAGGCGTCGCGCGGCCGCTTCGGGCAGTTCGTCGGCCATGAATTTGACGGTGATGCACAGGCTTTCGCTGCCGTCGGCGGCGCGCTGCGGGATCACCATCAGGTTGAGCGGGTACGGGGTGGCGTCGGTGCCGGACACGTCGAGGATCCGCATGCCCGCGATATCCAGTGCCCGCGAAAGGGTTTCGCGGTCGATGGGGTAGGACTCGAACACGGTGAGGGTGTCGAACAGCTCCGGCAGCCCGACCGCCCGGTGGATGGCGGCCAGCCCGACATGCTGGTGATCCAGCAACCGCGTCTGCTCGTCCTGCACCCGGGCCAGCAGATCGCCCACCCGCTCACCCGGATCCAGCCGCACCCGCACCGGCAGGGTGTTGATGAACAACCCCACCATCTCCTCGACCCCGGACAACTGCGGTGGTCGTCCGGACACGGTGCCGCCGAACACCACATCGGTACGCCCGGTGAGCATGGCCAGCAGCAGCGCCCACCCGGCCTGCACCGCCGTGTTCACCGTGGCCCCGGCGGTGCGCACGGTCTCGGTCAGCTGCGCCAGTTGCGTGGTCGTGAATTCGGCCGACACCATGCCGGATTCGGCGGAGGTGATGCCCGCCAGCGTCGGGATCGCGCGGGTCGGGGCGTCGACCCCGGCCAGCGCCTCGGTCCAGGCGGCCAGGGAGGCGTCGTCGTCCTGTTCGTCCAGCCAGGTCAGGAATTCGCGATAGGAGTGCGCGGGCGGCTGCGGGATCTCGTGCCCGGTGACCGCGGCCAGGTATCCGGCCAGCAGCTCGCGCACCACCAGCGGCGTGGACCAGCCGTCCAGGGCCAGATGGTGATTGGTCATCAGCAGCGTGTACGCCTCGGCCTCGGTGCGAATCAGGCTGAACCGCAGCAGCGGCGGCCGGGCGAGGTCGAAGCGGGTGCCGGCGTCGACGGCGATCAGCCGGGCCAGTTCCCGCTGCCGTTCGGCCGGTTCGGTGATGGTGGTGAGATCGATTTCCTGCCACGGGATCTCGGCGTGCCCGAGCACCAGCTGGCGCGGGCCGTCGGCGGTCTCGGCGAAGGCGACTCGCAGCACCTCGTGCCGATCCAGTAGCGCGGCCGCCGCGGTGCGCAGCCGTCCGGCGTCGACCCGCCCGGCCAGGGTGAGCTGGGTCTGGACGGTGTAGCCGTCGGCGGTGTCGCTGTCGTAGCGGGCGTGAAACAACAGCCCGTACTGCAACGGCGAGAGCGGCCACACCTCGGTGAGGCCGGGGTACTCGCGTTCCCAGTCGTCGATCTGCTCCTGACCCACGGCGACGAGCGGGAAGTCCGAAGGCGTGTGGCCGCCCGCCCCCGCGTGGCGGGCGTGGGCGACGAGCGCGGTGACCGCCAGCCCCCACAGTCGCGCGAAGTCGCTCACCTGCTCGCCCGACAGCAGCCGCGCCGCGTAGGCCCACGTCACTTCGAGGCCCGCGGCGGTGTGGAAGGCGTTGATGTCGATGACGGCCGCCAGCGGTGCGGCATCGTCCTGGGTGGCGGCGAATCGGACCGGCACCCACGGGGTTTCCGCGCCGCCGGGATGTTCGACGCCCGCGCCGGTGCGGCCCAGATAGTTGAAGCTGAGCTGCGGTGCCGGAGCGCTCTCGAACTCGGTCGCGGCGTCGAGGTAGCGCAGCATGCCGAAGCCCACGCCCTTGTCGGGGATGGCCCGCAACTGCTCCTTGACCGCCTTGAGCGCCGCGCCCGCCGCCGGTCCGCCGTGGAAGGCGTCGTCGAGATCGAGGTCGCCGAGGTCGAGCGCGACGGGGAAGACGCTGGTGAACCAGCCGATGGTGCGGGAGATGTCCGCGCCCGGCAGCACCGCTTCCTCGCGCCCGTGGCCCTCGACGGTGAGCAGCGTCCGCCGGATGTCCCGGAACCGCGCCGAGGTCAGGGCCAAGGCTGTGAGCAGGGCGTCGTCGAGGCCGCAGTGGAAGCGCGCGGGAATGAATTCCTGTGCGGCCGCGGCGGTGTCGGGATCGATGACCGTGCGCAGCTGACCCATCGAGGCCACGGTGTCGAGGGCGGGATCCAGCGCCCTCGTGCCCAGGTACGGGTCGGGTGCGGTGAGGATCTCGCGCCACCCCGGGATCTCGCCCGCTCGGGCCGGGGTCTGTTCGATCTGGCCGTGCGCCCAGCGGCGGAAGGAGGTGTCGACCGGTGCGAGGGTCCCGCCCGCCCAGGCGGTGGCCAGGTCCGGCAGCAGGATGCGCCAGGAGACGCCGTCGGTGACCAGGTGGTGCAGCACCACCCACAGCAGCGGCAGCGCCGCGCCGCGGTCGATGAACACGAAGCGGGCCACCACGCCGGCGGAGGGATCCAAAAGGTCGGCGGCGCGCTGCAACTCGTCCTCGCCGTCGCTGTCAGGTGCGGCGGTCACCAGGTCGATGAGGGCTCCGGCCTCCACGGCGCCGGGCTCGCTGACCTGCCACACCCAGGGGCGGCCGTCGTCGGAGGGTTCGTGGGTGAGGCTGCTGCGCAGCAGGTCGTGGCGGTCGAGTACGGCCTGCACGGCCTCGGGGAGCCGGGACCGGTCGATGTCGTGGGGCAGGGGAATCAGCACGGCCTGGGCGAAGCGGGGCCAGGTCTCGCCCTGGTCGAGCATGGCGTGCACGATCGGGGTGAGCGGCACCGCGCCGACCGCGCCGCCGGGCAGTTCCTCGATCACCGGTGCGGTCGCCTCGGTGGCGACCGCGGCCAGTCCGGCGACGGTCTTGTGCTCGAACACATCCCGCGCGCGCAGTCCGAGCCCGGCGGCCTTGGCGCGCGCCACCAGCTGGATGGCCACGATGCTGTCGCCGCCGAGGGCGAAGAAATTGTCGTCCGCCGCAACCGATTCCACGCCCAGCACGGCTTCGAACACCGCCGCCAGGGCGCGTTCGTTGTCGGTGGCGGGTGCGCGCCCGGTGCGCGGCCCGGAGCCGAAGTCGGGGGCGGGCAGCGCGCGGCGGTCCACCTTGCCCGCGGGGGTGAGCGGCAGCGTGTGCAGCACCATCACCACCGAGGGCACCATGTGCGCCGGAAGCTGCTGGGCGACGGTCGTTTTCACGTCCTCGGGCGCGACCACCGAATCGGCGGCCAGCACGTAGGACACCAGCGCGGTGGCCCCGCCGGGCGTGGTCGCGCCGACCGTGACCGCCATTTCGACGCCCGGGTGCCGGGCCACGGCGGCGTCCACCTCGCCGAGTTCGATGCGGAAGCCGCGCACCTTCACCTGGGTGTCGCCGCGGCCCAGGTACTCCAGTTCCCAGCGGCCCGCGCGCCGCCGCCAGCGCACCAGGTCACCGGTGCGGTAGATGCGCGCGCCCGGCTCGATGGGGCTGGCCACGAAACGACCCGCGCTCAGGCCGATGCGCTGGTGGTAGCCGCGCGCCAGGCCCGCACCGCTCAGGTACAGCTCGCCGACCACGCCCGGCGGCACCGGCCGCAGCCACGGGTCGAGCACGATCGCGCCGACCCCGCGGGTCGGCGCGCCGATCGTGATGGGCTCGCCGGGTCTCAGCGGTGTACTGAGCGTCGCGGTGACGGTGGCCTCGGTCGGGCCGTAGCCGTTGATTACGCAGCGGCCGGCCCAGCGGACCGGCAGCTCGGGCGGGCAGGAGTCGCCGCCCACCACCACCGTCCGCAGCCGCGGCAGCGTTTCCGGTTCCAGCGAACCCGCCACGGCCGGAGTGACATTCAGGTGGGTGACCTCCAGGGTGCGCAGCACCCGGGCCAGGTCGTCGCCCGCGTAGGCGTCGGGGGGCACCACGGCCACCGTCGCGCCGACCGCGAACGCGACCAGCAGCTCCTCCACCGAGATGTCGAAACTGGGTGAGACGGCGTGCGCGACCACGGCGTCCGAGCCGACGCCGAACACCGAACCCGACCCGGTGACCAGGTTGGTGAGGCCGCGATGGGTGACCGCGACACCCTTGGGCAGGCCGGTCGAGCCGGAGGTGTAGATCAGGTAGGCGACCTGGTCCAGGTGCACGGGCGCGCGCCGGTCGGCATCGGTGATCGGCCCGGAATCGCTTGCGGTGATTGCCTGTTCGGTCTCGGGGTCGTCGAGCACCAGCCACCGCACGCGATCGGGCAGCGCGGCCCGCGAGCCGGCCACCGTCACGCCCGCGACCACGCCGCTGTCGGTGAGCATGTGCTCGATGCGGTCGATCGGATACCCGGGGTCGACGGGAACGAAGGCCGCGCCGGTCGCGGCGACGGCGCACATGGCCAGCACCGACTCGGCCGAACGGGGAATCGAGATCGCCACGGCGCGTTCGGGTCCCGCGCCCGCGGCGATCAGCACCCGGGCCAGCCGGTTGGCGTACTCGGTGACTTCGCGGTAGGTGAAGGCGCTGCCGTCCACCCGCAGGGCGATGGCCGAGGGGGCGCGCTCGGCCCCGGCGGCCAGGATCTCGGGCAGGGTGTGCGGGCGGGCGCCGTCCCGGCCGCGGGCCGGCGCGAGTGCGGCGCGCTCCTGCTCGGAGACCGCGCTCAGCGCGGTCAGCGGCTGGTCGGCGCCGCCGGCCAGGAAGCGGTGCAGGAACTCCAGGAACCGGGCGTGCAGGGCCGCCAGCTCGGGTTCGTCGTAGCGGTTGGGGTTGGCCTGGAAGTCGATGTGGGTGGGTTCCCCGCCGGTGCCCGGGTAGACGTTGACGAACAGGTCGTCGATCATTCCCGAGGTCAGCACGTGCAGCTGCCCGGTCACCCCGCCGAGACGGATGCGGGTGTCGGCCAGCATCAGATTGACCGTCGGCCCGAAGCCCGCGACCTCGTCCATCGCCCAGCCCAGGTCCCGGAAGATGTCCTCCTGCCGGTACCGCTGGCGGCGCAGCGCCGCGGTCAGCTCACCCTGGGTGGCGCCCAGCAGGTCGCCGACCGTGGCGGTGGGGGACAGGCGCAGTCGCAGCGGCACCACATTGGCGACCATGCCGCCCGAACGACGCAGGGTGGCGGTGGTGCGGCCGGACACCGGCAGGCTGAGCACGATCTCGCCCGCCCCGGTCATCGCGCCCACGTAGGCGGCGAAGGCGGCCACCACGACCGGCGCCGGACTGGTGGATCGAGCCGCGGTCAGCGAATCCAGCAGGGCCGCCGTGGATTCCGGCAGCGCGCCGCTGAGCAGCCGCGGGTGTGCGTCCACCGCGCCGGTGCGGCGGCCCAGGTTCGCCGGTTCGGGCAACCCGGTCAGGTGCTCGCGCCAGTAGTCGCGATCGGCCTGCAGCTTGTCCGAATTCCGGTACACGGCATCGGCTTCCACGATGCGCTGCAACGGTTCGGCCTTGCCCGGCGGGACCTCCTGCCCGGTGACGGTGGCGTTGTAGATCTCGGAGGTGCGCTGCAGCATGGTCAGCGCGCCGACGCCGTCGAGCAGGATGTGGTGGAAACGCGAGTACCAGTACCAGCGGTCCGGGCCCAGGCGCAGCATGGCCATCGTGCACAGGCGGTCGCGGGTCAGGTCCAGGGGTGCGGTGTACTCGGCGCGCATCCAGGTCTGCGCGGCGGCCTCGGGGTCGGGGGCGCCGCTCAGGTCGACGGTCCGGGTGCGGTCGTCGAGGCTGGTGTCGACCAGCTGCCAGGGCAGCTCGTCGATCTCGATCAGGCGCAGGTAGCCGGTGCCGAACTCGCGACCGGCGCGGCGGGCCGCGTCGGCCAGCAGGTCCGCGTCGATCGGGCCGGTCAGCTCCACATACTGGGCGATGGAGACGGGGGTGTCGCCGGCCAGCTGCTGGGCGAACCAGATGCCGCGCTGGGCGGCGGAAAGGGCGAATGCCGCCGAATTGTCAGGGGTGGAGGGCAGGGGACTGCTGAAACCCATACTGCTGAGACCTTCTCCAGGACTGCGGCGGCAGCGGAGAGGTCAGGAGGCCTTCCGCGCCAGGTTCAGTTCGGCCTCGCTGAGCGGGGCATCCGAGCCGGTGAGGTACTGCACCAGCGTGTCTCGATCATCGAGCACCAGCCAGCGGCTCGGGTCGGTGACCAGCTCCCGTCCGGCCTTGGTGGTGATGCCGAAATCGGCACGGGCCACGGTGGTTTCGGTGGTGAGCGGCACCGGCATCGCGCCGGTCTTTTCAATGGCCAGACGGGAGACCATGGCCTCCAGTCGAGGGGTCTCCGCGATCACGATCCGGGCCCCGGGGTGGGCTCCGAGCCGCAGCAGCATGCGCGCCACCCGATTGCTCCAGCGATCCAGCTCGGTGGGGTTCAGTTCGCAGTCGGCATCGGTCACCGCGATGGCCTGGGGCGATTCGGCAACGGTGGGCGATTCGACCGTCGTGCACATGAACATCATCCTCTCGGAGGGGGCGCTTGGGGTGGCGTTCGGTATGTATCCACTCTCGCCCCCGCAGGCCTCCGCCGGTAGCGACCACAGTGCTGCTGGAATCCGCTCCGAGGGTGCACGTTGTCCCACCCTGGGGTGGGTGGAAGATCAGCCGCCCAGGGTGGCCATGGTCTCCGAGATCATGGCGATCGAGTCGCGCGGGCTCAGCGCCATGGCCCGGAGCTGGTCGAACATCACCCCGTAGCGGCGGACCTCGGAATGGCCCTCGATCAACTCGTCGCTGGCGATACCCTCCACGTAGACCAGTTCGGGGTCGGCGGGGTCGGGGAAGTCGAGCAGGGTGAAGGAGCCCAGCATGCCCGGGTGCGCGCCGGCGTCGAAGGGCAGGATCTGCAGGATCACGTTCCGCTTGTTGGTGTGGTCGAGCAGCTGACTGAACTGTTGGTTCATCACCTCCGGCCCGCCGACCATGCGCCGGATGACGGCCTCGTCGAGCACCACCCACAGCTCCAGCGGATTGTCCTTGGTGAGCACCTTCGAGCGCTCCTGGCGCGCCCGGATCCGTTGCTCGATAACCTGATCCGACACCTTGGGCATGGTGGTCTGGTAGACCGCGCTGGCGTACGCCTCGGTCTGCAGCAGGCCCGGGACGAAGGTGGATTGGAAGAAGCGCGCGGACAGCGCCTCGGCCTCGAAGTTGATGTAGGCGCCGTACACCTCGGACACGGCATCCTCGAAAGACCTTGCCATGCCGGGACGTAACGCGTCGACCAGCAACTGCAAGGCGTCTGAACGCTGCGGCTCGCCGATGCCGTAGAGGTCCAGCATGGCCGTCAGGGTGCGGCGCTGCGGCCGGGCCTGAGCGGTCTCGATCCGGTACAGCGTGGTGACGTTGATGCCGGTCTTGGCGCTGACCACTTCTTTGCTGAGCTGGGCGCTCTCCCGCATCTCGTGGAGCATCGCGGCCAGCCTCCGCAAACGGACGGTGAGCACGGTGCGCTTGCCTGCCATGACAACCCTTTCGCTTGGCGCACTTGCTAGAACGCAGTATTGCGTTCTTGCATTTGTAAGAGCATGATCCAGCTAGCCTATTCGTGAACAACCGTTCCGATGACCGGTATAGCTGAATCCGGAGACCAATCATGTTGGTGCGATTAGTGATGCAGTCGGGTGCGTATAGGGAGTCGCGATGACCATGTCGATAGCCGGCGTTCTGCCGACGGCTCCGCAATTGCTCTGTGCGTTCCAGGGGAGGCGATTTCAAGATCGAGTATTGCTGCGGTCGGCGCACGCGCTAGCCGAACTGCACGAACGGCGCGCCGAGGTAAGGGATCCCATGATGGTCAGCGAGATCGATTGCCGCCGCGGCGAACTCGTTGACGATATCAACGATTGGGTGGAACAGGAACTGCCACAGCACCGCAACGGCGCCACCATGCACACCGAGAGCCTGGGCGCGGTCGTGGACCGCATGGCCCGGAGCTGGGTCGAAGCCAATCAGGTGATCGATCACGAGGGCGCTTCCAGTGATAACACCCATAAACACTGGTACCATCTGGCCGAACTGGTGGACGGCTACACTGATCTCGTATTCGACGTGGCCGGTGGCCGTCGCCGTTTACCAGAACAATGATTCCAAATGCATTGACACAATTGATGTCCTGTCACCGAATCGTTGATCATCAGTGGTGACGTCAGCCGAGTCCTGCTATCGGACCAATAGCTCGCTCGAACCGTAAGACGTCGCCCGCCGAGACGGCGGGCGCAACGGGGCGCCCCGCCCGGCGTGCCGCGTGGTCGACTGGCGCGGCACGCTCGCCCTGAATTCATTGACGGGGCGCCTAGAACCAACCGCCCGGTGTTTAATTCGCGTCGTATTTCGTTCACACGACCGCCGATTCACAACACCGCGGATGTAATACGGCGTTTCACAATAATAAGGGGAGGGAGTTCGTCATGAACCCGGGCGAGGGCACCGCCACCGATCTCTACCGCCAGGCCGCCGCCGGCGCCTTCCGCCTGGACGTCGCCACCGCGCGCACCTGCGCCGCAACCTTCCTGCGATTCGCAGCCGCACTGGACCCGCAAATCGCGCGCAGCCACCGTGCCCGAACCCTCACCGGCTTCGGCGATTTCGACTCCGCACACCAACTCCGCGCGGGCTTCGAGCGTAAGGGCCGCGACCTCACCGCGGCGCTCACCACCCTCCAGCGTTCCGCCCTCGACATGGCCGCCGCCTACCTGCTGGCCGCCGGACTCATCCAGACCAGCGACGACGCGACCTCGCGTGCGGTCCTGGTGGCCGCCGCGCACCTCTGAACCCCGCTCGCGTCACCCCGAAAGGGGTTGGCTCAGCGGGGTTTCCAGTAGTTGTCCGGTCCCACCAGTTGCAGCAGGGTGCGGGAGGGGGCGTCGAGGTTGGGGGCCAGCGAGGTGTCCACCGCGAGGCTGATGTAGAGCGAGTACGCCTCGTAGAGGTAGCGGTACTGCTGACGGCCCCAGCTGGAATAGGTGGCGGCCCACAGGGTATCGAGGTTGGACTGGCAGACACTGGCTCCCACGCCCTGGGTGGGGCACCAGACGTCCCAGGTCTGATTCTGGCCTTTGAGACCGTTGTAGATGGCTTCGGCCTCGGTGTTGGAGGGGAAGGCGAAGACTTCCAGGGAGGTCAGGATCTTGTCCGACTGGTCGATGTAGGTGCCGGTCACCATCTGCTGGCACTTGTTGTTCTGCAGCGCCGTCTTCACGTTCTGGGACATGTTGGCGGCGACGCAGTCCTTCACACCGGTGGAGCGGCGGGTGAACACGACGCCCTTGCTGTCGGTGAAGCTTTGCGGGAGCATCGCGTCCGCGGTGAACGGGGTCTTGTCGGTGGCCTGCTGGTTGAGCGTCGACTTGTCGAACGCCACCGTGGTCGAGGTGGGCGGGGCGGTGGTGGTGGTCGTCGCCGTGGTGGTGGTCGTCGTGGTTCCGGAGGCCTTGTTCTTGCTGTCACTCTTGCCGGAGAGCACGACGACGCCGACTCCGATGGCGATCACCAGCACCACCAGTAGGACGCCGAGGATCACCTTCAATGCGGTGTTGGACGAATCAGGTTGTGGTGCGGGCTGATACGACACCAGCGGCTGCGGACCGGACCATCCGGCCGGTGCGGCGGGGGTGGCCGGTGGCGCGAAACCCACTGTCGGCACAGCGGGTCCGCTCGCCGCGCCGTAGACCACCCGCAGGACGTCGCCCCACTCCGCCGCGGAAGGCCGTGCGTCCGGCCCGAATCCGCCATTGCCGAAGGCCCGATCGAACAGCGCCCGCACCCGCGGATCCAGGGAAGCGGGCGCTACGCCGGCTTCCCAGGGCACGCCGGGCGGGCCCGCGGTGTCGGGGAGCAGCGTCCGGTACACCAGCGTCGCCAGGTCGTACCGATCCCTGTACCGGTCGCGGACCCGGTCGGCGGGGGCCAGCCCGGCGGTGTCGATGACGTAGGCCAGTGGCGCGGCCGCCTGCCACAGCACGTTCTTGGGCGTGAGGTCTCCGTGCACGAGCTGCCGGTCCTCGAGTGCCCGGATGATGTCGGACAGCCGAATGGCCACTCCCGCACGGAAATACGGGGCGGTCTGCCCGGGTGCGGCCCACAGCTGATCCAGGGTGCGTGGCCGCCCGTCGGGTTGCAGATAGTCGACGGGGATCAGTGGCAGCACCGTGCCGATCAGGCTCGAGTCGTGCTGGATGAGGTCGATCGGCCAGTTCACCGCCTCGGCGGCGGCCCCCGTGGAGCCGCCCGCGGCGTCGGCGGCGGCCATGGTCTGCCGGCCGAAAAGCATGGCCTGCCTGGCCCATTCGATCGCGTCGGGTGCGGTGACGGGGGTGCGGTAGAGCTTGTAGAGCCGCTGCTGCCCGCGCGGATCCCGGCAGAGGTATTGCACGGAACGGCTGCCCGCGGCATAGAAGGGTTCGCCGTCGACGTCGTAGGACTCGCCGGA
Organism: Nocardia tengchongensis; assembly: GCF_018362975.1. Classification (NCBI taxonomy): domain Bacteria; kingdom Bacillati; phylum Actinomycetota; class Actinomycetes; order Mycobacteriales; family Nocardiaceae; genus Nocardia; species Nocardia tengchongensis. Next base: position 6,921,780 of record NZ_CP074371.1, on the reverse strand, counting down.
CAGACCAGTGACGACCACCATCGAACAATCCCCCGCCCGATCAATGACTTCGACGCGAGTTTACCGGTCCACTGTCCGCCACGCCCGGGCCTCGACGCAAGACACCGCTGACCATCCCCTCATGACCTGGTCAGCGGTGTGGTGCGGCCGCCCCGCTTCAGCGGAGTGCCGCACGTCCTTTCAAGCGGCCCAGGATGACCAGGGCGATGAGGGTGACGAGCACGAGCAGGGTGGTGCTGGCGGCGGCATCGAACACCGCGCCGCGGTCGGTGGTGGCGAAGATGGTCACCGGGAGGGTCTTCCAGGTGGCCGGGTACACCATGATGGTCGCCCCGAGCTCACCCATGGACAGCGCGATGGCCAGTCCGGCCGCGGCCCCCAGCGCGGGCAGCAGCAGCGGCAGCGTGATCCGCCGCAGCACCAGTACCGGTCCCGCGCCGAGGGATTCGGCGGCCTGCCGGTAGCCGGGGTCGAGCCGGTCCAGTGCCGCGGAGACGCCGCTGAACGCGTACGCCAGCACCAGCACCGTGTGCGCCAGGATCACGATCCATTTGGTGCCGCCCAGCAGCAGCGGCCGCTCGTTGAAGGTGATCAGCACCCCGAGCCCGATCGCCACCGACGGCACCGCGACCGGCAGGTGGAACACCGCGTCGGTGACCCGCCTCAGCCACGCCGGGGCCGCCGCCGAGGCCAGGGCCGCCCAGGTGCCGAGGATCAGCGAGAACAGTCCCGCCAGCAGCGCGGTCTGCAGGCTCACCGACAGGCTCGCGGCCGCTTCCCCCGACAGCGCCCGATCGAAGTTGGCGAATCCGAGATCCGAGGGCAGCGGCCCGGTCCAGTGTCCGGCCAGCGCCGCGGCCACCACGGTCGCGATGGGCGCGACGAACACCACGGCGACGACGATCCCGAAGACCGCGAGCACCACGGCCCGCCCGCGGCGCGTCCACACCAGCATGGTTCAGCTCTCCTTGCGCGCGCCGGTGAGGCGCGCGAACAGCAGTCGGTATCCGAGGTACAGGCTCAGCGACAGCAGCACCTGCACCGAGGCCAGCACCGCGGCCCCCGGCAGATCGAAGGTGACGATGCCGCGCGTGTAGATCAGCGCGGGCAGCGTGATCACCCCCTTGGCGCCGGTGAACAGCACGATCCCGAACTCGTTGAGCGTCAGCAGCAACACCAGGCTGCCACCCGCGGCCAGCGCCGGCCACGCCTCGGGCAGCACCACCTGCCGCAGCACCCGCCACGGCGAGGCCCCGAGGCTGGACGCCACATCCAGCTGCTCCCTGGGCAATTGCGCGAACGCCGCCAGCATCGGCCGCACCACGAACGGCGTGAAGAAGGTGACCTCGGCCAGGATCACACCCCACGGCGTGCTCAGAAAGTCCAGCACCGGCCTTGTCCCCCCGGTGATCTGATGGATCAACGCGTTCACCGCCCCCGCCGTCCCGTACAGGAACGTGAAAGCCAGTGTCACCAGGAACGACGGCAACGTCAGCACCGAGTCGATGAGCCGCCCCACCAGCTGCGCCCCCGGAAACGGCACGAACGCCAGCACGATCGCCAGAAACGTCCCGAGCACCACACACCCGACGGTGGAACTCACCGCGATAGTGACAGTGCGCCACAACGCATTCCGAAACGACTCCTCCGCCAGCACCCCCGCCCAAGTCCCGACCCCTCGCCCGGACTTGGTCTTCGTCGACTCCAGCAGCACCCGCACGATCGGATACACCGCGATCAACACCACCACCAGCACCGGCGGCAGCGCCCACACCACCGGCCGCCACGACCGGCCCGTCGGGCGCTCTTCGGGAGCTTCAGCCGCGGAAGGAGTTTCGAGCAGTGCTGTCATGACGCCCTCCGGTCACGGGCCGCCGCCACACCGGCGAAGAGCTCCGACCACACGTCGGTGGCCATCGTGCGCCGCCGGACGGAGACTCGGCGTTCCCTGCTCAACCGCGTGGATGCGACTGCGGTGTCGGCGAATTCGCCGGGTGTGCGGCAGGGGAGCGGGGTGGCGGTCATGCCCGCACCTCGGGTGACTCGGCGGCTGCGGCGGTGCCGATGCCCGGGGGGATGAGGACGCCGGCCGGGTCGGCGAAGCGGACGCCGACCTGGTCGCCGGGGGTGATGTCGGTGTGGCCGAGGACGTCGGCGGTGAGTTCGGCGGGGAGGCCGGTGACGTCGAGGTGCAGGCGGGTGGAGGCGCCCTTCCAGACGCTGGTGATCACGGTGGCGCGCAGGGCGTCTCGTTCGGTGAGCGGGACGATGCGGACGGTGTGGGGGCGGACGCAGAGCTGGGCTTCGGCGTTCGGGACCCAGTCGGGGCGGCCGATGCCGGGGGCGGGCGCGTCGGCGCGCAGGGTGTGGTCGCCGGCGGTGACCAGGGCGGCCGTGCCGGAGACGTGTTTGACCTGGCAGGGGAGCAGATTCGCGCCGCCGAGGAAGGAGGCGGTGAACTCGGTCGCGGGCCGCTGCCACAGGTTGTGGGCGGTGTCGATGTCGACCAGCCGGGCATCGCGCATCACCGCGATGCGGTCGGCCAGGGCCAGCGCCTCGGACTGGTCGTGGGTGACGTAGAGCATCGCCGTGTCCGGCAAGGCTTTTCGCAGCTGCTGGAGTTCGCCCAGCATGTTCTGGCGCAGCTGCGCGTCGAGGGCGGCGAGCGGCTCGTCGAGCAGCAGCACCTTGGGCCGGATGGCCAGCGCCCGCGCGATCGCGACCCGCTGCTGCTGTCCGCCGGACAGCTCGCGCGGCAGTCGTTCGGCGTATCCGCCCATGCCGACCATCTCGAGGGCTTCGGTGACGCGCCCCCCGATCTCGTTGCGCGCCACCCGATGAGCCTTCAGCCCGAAGGCCACATTGTCGCGCACCCGCATGTGCGGGAACAGCGCGTAGGACTGCACCACCACCCCGATTCCGCGTTTGGCGGGGGACAGGTCGGTGACGTCGCGGCCGGCCAGTCGCACCGCGCCCGAGGTCGGCCGGATGAATCCGGCCAGCGCCTTGAGCGCGGTGGACTTGCCGGAACCGCTGGGCCCGAGCAGCGCGACCGTTTCCCCCGCGGCGACGCGCAGGTTGAAATCGGCCAGTGCGACAGTCGATTTGCGGCCGCGGCCGTAGGTGACCCCGACCCGGTCGAACACGATGGCCGGTTCGGCGGTGGTGTTGGTGACCGCCGTGGATGTCGTCAACGCGGAGGACATGGCTGCTGCTCCTGTGGGGTTATTAGCTACCGGTGGCCTTGGTGTAGGCCGCCAGGTCGGCGTCCAACTCGTCGAGGACCTTGGTCCAGTCGGGGTGCACGATCTCGACGTTCTTGACCACCTGCGCCGGCGACACGGCGCCGGCCGCGGACGGCGCGGCGTCCTTCAGGTCCGTGCGGGCCGGCACCGCGTAGGAGTCGGGCAGCGACTTCTGCGCGTCGGCCGACAGCAGGAAGGTCATCAGCTTCTTGCCCGCGTCGGAGTGCGGCGCGCCCTTGGCCAGACCCATCAGGTACGGCAGCGCCACGGTGGACTGCTTGCCGCCCGCGGCGGCGGGGAAGAAGACGTTGAACTTCGAGCCCTTCTCCTTGACCGTGGCCAGGTTCATCTGCACGTCGCCGTTGGCGACCACGATCTCGCCCTTGTCGACCTTGGCCTGCAGCTTGCCGGTGGAGGAGGACGGGCCGACATTGTTGGCCTGCAGCTTGCCCAGGTAGTCCAGCGCGCCCTGCTTGCCCATCAGCTGCTGCAGCAGGATCAGCACGGCGGTGCCGTCACCGGCCTGGCCGGGGGTGGAGTACTGCAGTTTGCCCTTGTACTCCGGCTTGAGCAGGTCGTCCCAGGTCAGCTTGGTCGCATCGACCGAGGGGTTGGCGATGAAGCACAGGTAGTTGCCCGCCAGCGTCACCCACTTGCCGTTCGCGTCCTTGTCGGCGGCCGCGACGGCGGCGGTGTCGACGCCGCTGGCCTGCAGCAGACCCGACTTGTCGGCCTTCTGCATGAACGGCGGCAGCGTGACGACCACGTCGGCCTGCGGGTTGGACTGCTCCTTGTCGACGCGGCTGACCACCTCGGCGGACCCGGCCTCGACCAGGTTGACCGCGATGCCGGTCTGGTCCTTGAACTTCGCGAACTGGGTCTTGTACCAGTCGCCGACACCGTCGGCGGAGTAGACGGTGACCGTCTTGCCGTCGCCGGAGTCGCTGGTGCCGGTGCCGCCGCAGGCGGTGAGGCTGAAGGCGACCGCGGTGGCGGAGGTCAGGATCAGGGCGGTCCGGGCGATGGTGCGTGCGAGGCGGTTGTTCGGATTACGCACGGTGACTGCAACTTTCAGTTCAGGGGAGGGTCGGATCGTAGGAACAGGGGGTGGATCCGCGGCCCCGGCGAGGCGCGCCGGGGCCGCGGAATTCTCTAGCCGCGCTCGGCGAGCAGCAGTTGCGCGAACTCGGTGACCGAGGCCAGCACGTGGGTCGCGCCCGCGGCCCGCAACTGTTCCTCGGTGTGCGCGCCGGTCAGCGTGCCCGCGACGATGCGCGCGCCCGCGGCCAGCCCGGTGGCGATGTCGCTGGACGTATCTCCCAGGACCGCAACCTGATCCACGGCGTCGACCTCGAGCCGCAGCAGGGCGGTGAGCACCATGTCGGGGTAGGGGCGCCCGCGCCCGGCGTCGGCGGGGACCAGCGCCAGGTCGGCGATGTCGTTCCAGTCGAGCGCGTTGAGCAGCTTGTCCTGGGTCTCGCGGCTGAATCCGGTGGTCAGCGCCACCTTGATCCCGGCGGCCCGGAGCGCCGAAATGGCTTCGACGGCACCGGGAATCGGGTGCACCCCGGCCGCCTCGGCGAGCTCGGTGTAGGCGGCCTCGAAGGCGCGGTTGGCCTGCTGGGCGCGGTCCTCGTCGCCGAGCAGCGTGCGGAAGCACCAGATCTTGGACTGCCCCATGGTGTCCTGGACGAAGGCCCGGGCGGCGTCGCGCTCGGGTCCCTCGGCGGGCACGCCGGCGGCGGTGATCGCCACCTCGAACGCCTGCTCGACCAGTCCGTCGTCGGCCACGGTGGTGCCCGCCATGTCGAGGACGGCGAGTTCGATCTGCTTATCGCTCACGATGTTTCCTTCGCGGTGTCGGACGGTTCAGAGCTCGAGGAGGTCGGCGGTCTCTTCGCCGAGCGCGGGGCCGAGGGTCATGCCGCGCCCGCCCGGTCCGGTCACCACCCAGACGTTGGCGTCGGCCTGCGCGCGGGTGACGATGGTGCCCGGGTCGATGGACTGGCTGTACACGCCGGCCCAGCGCCGCACGATCGGCGGCAGCTTGCGGCCCAGCAGTTCCTCCATCACGCCGGTGAGGTGCTCGTAGGGCGCCTCGTCCACGTCGAAGGTGAACGGTTCGTCGTATTCGTGGGTGTCGCCGATGGTGAGCCCGCCGTGCAGGCGTTGCACGGCCAGCAGCTGCATCTTGTGCTGGGCGGCCGTGAACGGTTGCGCCTCTTCACGATTGAGCCGATCCAGTTCCGGTCCGGCGAAGGCCGGGTAGTAGCGGAAGCTGTCGCCGTCGGCGATGGCGGTGGTGAGCGGTTCGCCCAGGGGAGCGGTCTGCATCATCTGCAACCGCACCCGGCGCACCGGGATGTCGCCGACCAGTTCGCGGGTGAGGCCGGTGTGCGCGGCGCCCGGGCAGACCAGCACCAGGTCGGCTTCGTGGCGGCGGCCGCGGTCGTCGACGACGGTGGTGCCGGTGACGGCGCGCGCCTCGGTCCCGGCGAAGAAGCTGTAGCGCCCGGTGGCCTCCATGTAGCGGCGCAGCGCGGGCAGCGCCTGCCGGGATTCGACGGCCGCGTCGGTCGAACAGTGCAGTCCGGCCAGGAATTTGCCGCGCAGCGCCGGGTTGAGGGCGCGCACCCGTTCGGGGTCGAGCAGTTCGAAGCCGCGCTCGGCGGCCGACGGCTGGGCCACCGCGGCTTCGGCCACGGCGAGTTCGTTGGCGGAGCGGATCAGGGTGATGGATCCGGCGGGCCGGAAGCCGACGCCGGGTACCTTGCCGCCGATCTCCTCCCACAACTGCCGCGAGCGCAGGGTGAGTTCCAGCTCGCTCGCGCTGCGTCCCGAGACCCACACCAAGCCGAAGTTGCGGACGGTGGCGCCGCGCGCCTCGGCCTCGCGTTCCAGCTGCACGACGTCGTGGCCGCGCCCGATCGCGGCGAGGGCGTGGGCGGTGCCGAGGATCCCTCCGCCGATGATGACCAATCGCATGGAAGTCATCGTGGGCAATGGTCTAGACCTACGGGTGTTTCGTGTGGAAACGGTAGGTTAATAATTGGTATAGACCAATCGTGTGTACGCTGGGGGCATGGAGACGAGGGAGGCCGCCGGGGTGGAAGACCAGGCGGGGCCGGGCCGTCCGGCGGCCGGAACAGCCGGTGCGGGAACCGATTCCGCGCCCGCCGGCCGCATGCCCAAGTCGTACCGGGTGCGCGCGGAACTGGAAGCGCTGCTGAGCGAACTCTCCGAGGGCGACCCGGTCCCCTCCGAACGCGAACTCGCGCTGCGCTGCGGCGTCGCCCGCGAAACCGTGCGGCAGGCCGTGCGGGAACTGCTGGTGGAGGGGCGGATTCGCCGCCAGGGCCGCGGCACCGTGGTCTCGCGCCCGAAGATGGTGCAGCCCTTGTCCTTACGCTCCTACACCGAGGGAGCCATCAAGTTCGGCCGCAAGCCGGGCCGGCTGCTGGTCGACTGGTCGGACGTCCCCGCCGACCCCGACACCGCCCACGCGCTGGCCGTGAAGCCCGGCACCCCGGTCATGCATCTGGAACGCATCCTGCTCGCCGACGGGGAGCGCATCGGCCTGGAGAGCACCTGGATGCCGTTGCACCGCTTCGCCGTACTGCGCGAGTTCTACGACCCGCAGACCTCGCTGTACGTCGCCACCCGCGGCATGGGCGTGGTCTACGCCGTCGCCACCGAGCGCATCGAGACCGTGCTGGCCTCCCCGCGTGAGGCCGCCCTGCTGGAATGCACGACGGCCCTGCCGATGCTGCTGCTGCATCGTCGCAGCGTGGACGGGGAAGGCGTGCCGATCGAACGCGTGCGCTCGCTCTACCGCGGCGACCGGATCGCCTTCCAGGCCAAGCTCACCGACTACTGAATCCGCGATCAGCCCAGCTGCGGAGCCACTTTCGCGCCGAGCAGCTCGATGCTGTGCAGCACCTGCTCGTGCGGCAGCGTGCCGACGCTGGTGTGCAGCATGAACCGGTCCAGTCCGAGCGTGTCGCGCACGTCGGCGATCTTCTCCGCCACGTAGTCGGGCGTGCCGACGAACAGCGAACCGCTCTGCGAGCGCAGCGCGTCGAACTGCTGGCGGGTCATCGGACCCCAGCCGCGCTCGCGCCCGATGCCGGACATCGCCCGCGCGTAGGAGTCGTAGAAGTCCTCGACCGCCTGCTTGTCGGTGTCGGCGATGTAGCCGTGCGCGTGCACCGCGATCGGCTGCGGTTCGTGCCCGCCCTCGGCGAGGGCCCGGTGGTAGAGGTCCACCAGCGGCTTGAACCGCGCCGGCTGTCCGCCGATGATGGCGATGGCCAGCGGCAGGCCCAGAAGTCCCGCGCGCACAACGGATTCGGGGCTGCCGCCGACGGCGATCCACACCGGCAGCGGCCGGTTTTCGGTGCGTGGATAGACGATGGCGTTGTTCAGGGGCGCGCGGAACTTGCCGGACCAGGTGACCGGCTCCTCCTCGCGGATCTTCAGCAGCAGCGCCAGTTTCTCCTCGAAGAGCTCGTCGTAATCGTTGAGGTCGTAGCCGAACAGCGGGAACGACTCGATGAACGATCCGCGCCCGGCCATCAGCTCGGCGCGGCCGTTGGAGAGTCCGTCGAGGGTGGCGAAGTCCTGATACGCCCGCACCGGATCGGCGGAGCTCAGCACGGTGACCGCGCTGGTGAGCTGGATCCGTTCGGTCCGTGAGGCGATGGCGGCCAGCACGACGGCGGGGGAGGAGGCGGCGAAATCCTTGCGGTGGTGCTCGCCGACCCCGTAGACGTCGAGCCCGGCCGCCTCGGTGGCCACGGCCTCCTCGACCACCTGTCGCAGTCGTTCGCCCGCGGTCGGTACCGGCCCGTTGCCGCCGACGGGATGTGTTTCGGCGAATGTCGTGAGTCCCAGTTCCACGGCCGATGCCCCTCTCGAGTCTTGTTGCCAAGTCAACTGTCAGGATAAACGGACCGTGGTCCGGAAGAATTCCCGCAGGCATGGACCTGGGAATCCCACCATTCGGACCGGGCGATAGTCTGGTACCCATGTCTGTGCGCACCCGCAAGCCCCTCCAACCCGGCACGCAGTCGCCGATCCGCGAGGTCCCCAAGAACATCGAGCGCCCCGAGTACGCGTGGAAGAAGACCGCCAACGAAGGCCACGAACCCTGGGTGCAGACCGCCGAGACCATCGACAAGATGCGGATCGCGGGCAAGATCGCCGCACAGGCACTGGAAGAAGCCGGCAAGGCCGTCGCGCCCGGCGTCACCACCGACGAACTCGACCGGATCGCCCACGAGTACATGCTCGACCACGGCGCGTACCCGTCGACCCTGGGCTACAAGGGATTTCCCAAATCCTGCTGCACCTCGCTGAACGAGGTCATCTGCCACGGCATCCCCGACTCGACCGTGATCGAGGACGGCGACATCGTCAATATCGACGTCACCGCCTACATCCACGGCGTGCACGGCGACACCAACAAGACCTTCCTCGCCGGTGACGTGGACGAGGAGGTGCGGCTGCTGGTCGAGCGAACCGAGGAAGCCACCAAGCGGGCCATCAAGGCCGTCAAGCCCGGCCGCGCGCTCAACGTCATCGGCCGCGTCATCGAGGCCTACGCCAACCGCTTCGGCTACGGCGTGGTGCGCGACTTCACCGGCCACGGCGTCGGCCCCACCTTCCACTCCGGCCTGGTCATCCTGCACTACGACCAGCCCGCCGTGGAGTCGGTCATCGAACCGGGCATGACCTTCACCATCGAGCCGATGATCAACCTGGGCGGCATCGACTACGAGATCTGGGACGACGGCTGGACCGTGGTCACCAAGGACCGCAAGTGGACCGCCCAGTTCGAGCACACCCTCGTCGTCACCGACGACGGCGCAGAGATCCTGACGCTGCCGTGAAGATCGCCATGCCCCAGCGGGGCGTCACCACGCGCGGCATCGGCTCCCGCGGCCCGCGCCGCAAACCGTCCCGGGTCCTCCCCCCGAACCCCCGCGACGAGGGCCTGGGCGTCCTGCGCGCCACTATGCGCCGCCACGTCGAACTCTCCGCCGGCCGTCCGGTGGAGGACGCCGAGAAGCCGGACGACGCGGCCGCCGACGGCCGCGACGCGTACGTCAACCGCGACGCGTACACGAGCAGCGGCCGCGACCACTACGTCTACCGCCCCCGAGCGGAGTACAGCACGCGGTGAAAGGTGCGCTGCTGGTTGCCGGCACCACCTCCGATGCGGGTAAGAGCGTTGTCGTAGCGGGCCTGTGCCGCATGCTGGCGCGGCGCGGGGTGCGGGTCGCGCCGTTCAAGGCGCAGAACATGTCCAACAACTCCGTCGTCACCCTCGACGGCGGGGAGATCGGGCGCGCGCAGGCGTTGCAGGCGCGGGCCTGCGGGCTCGAACCCAGCGTCCGGTTCAATCCGGTGCTGCTCAAGCCCGGCAGTGACCGGCGTTCGCAGCTGGTGGTGCGGGGTAGGGCCGTCGACACGGTCGGGGCCAAGGACTATTTCCGGCATCGGCAGCAGCTGCGGTCCATCGTCGCCGAGGAATTGGCTTCGCTGCGCGCCGAATTCGATGTGGTGATCTGTGAGGGCGCGGGTTCGCCCGCCGAAATCAATTTGCGGGCAACCGATCTCGCGAACATGGGTTTGGCGCGCGCGGCGGAGCTGCCGGTCGTGGTGGTCGGCGACATCGATCGCGGGGGCGTGCTGGCCCACCTGTTCGGCACCGTCGCGATTCTGGAACCCGAAGACCAGCAGCTGATTTCGGGGTTCATCATCAACAAGTTCCGCGGCGACGTGGATCTGCTGCGTCCAGGCCTGGATCAGCTCATCGAGCTCACCGGCCGCCCCACGCTCGGTGTCATCCCGTTCGCCGAGGACCTCTGGATCGACGCCGAGGACTCCCTGGGCACCGTCGCCGACGCCCCCGTGGGTCGTTCCCGCCCGCCGCTGGGCGCCGACTGGCTGACCGTCGCCGCCGTCCGCCTGCCGCGCATCTCCAACTCCACCGATGTCGAGGCGCTGGCCTGTGAGCCCGGCGTCTCGGTCCGCTGGGTCAGCGACCCCTCCCGCCTCGCGGGCGCCGACCTGGTGGTGATCCCCGGCAGCAAATCCACCGTCAGCGACCTGGAATGGTTGCGCCGCACCGGAATCGCCGACGCCCTCACCGCCCGCGCGGCCGCCGGCGGCCCCATTCTCGGCATCTGCGGCGGCTACCAGATGCTGGCCCGCACCATCGTCGACCGGGTCGAATCCGATGCCGGCACGGTCCCCGGCCTGGGTCTGCTCGACCTCGACATCGAGTTCGCCGACCCCAAGGTGCTGCGCCGCTCCACCGGTTGTGTCCGCGATCATGGCGCGCCCGCCGGTGACGGTGATCTCCCCGTGCACGGCTATGAGATCCACCACGGCCGGGTCACCCGCACCGCCGACCGCCCCTGGTTCGAGCTCGATGGCATGCCGGAAGGCAGTGTGCGCGAATCAATCTGGGGAACCCATCTGCACGGGGCATTGGAGTCGGACGAGTTTCGCCGCGCCTGGCTGGGGCGGGTCGCCGCCCGGGCGGGGCGCACCGGTTTCGTTGTCGCCGAGGATGTTTCGGTCGATCAGGTGCGCGCCTCGCAGCTCGATCTGCTGGCGGATCTGATGGAGAAGCACCTCGACCAGGCCGCGCTCGAGCGTCTGATCGAGGCGGGCGCACCCGCTGATCTCCCGACCCTCACCGTCGGAAAGTGACCCCGGTCACAACAATCCGACCGACGCACGTTCGACCCGCAGACCGCTGCTGTAGCGTTATCGACCATGGAATCTCGGCGGATCACGGTCGGTGACCGCGAGTGGGCGGTGCGAGTCGGCGGGCCCGACACGCGGCACCATGTCCTGCTGCTACCCGATGCGGGTGATCCGGCCGATGTTTACGACCAGGTCTGCGAACGGTTGCAGACCTCGGACCTGCACACCATCGCCATCGAATCGATCGACGGCCTCGACGCCGCGACGGTGTTCGCCATCCTCGACGAACTGAAGGTCCCGTGGGCCAACCTGGTCGGCAGCGGTGCGGGCGCGGACCTGGCGTGGGAACTCGCCGCCCGCGGCTTCGGACGGTTCATGAGCCTCATCGCGGCGGGCGGCGGTCACCCGGCCGCCCCGGCCGCCGACGGCACCGTCCGCGATGCCGCCTGCCCGCCGGTGGAGATCCCCACCACCCTGCTGGCCACCAAGCGGTACCCGCGGGAGGTGGCCGAGGGTTCCAGCCGGTTCGTCTACGGCGAATTCCGGCTGGTCCCCATGGATGTCACCGATGTGGCCGCCGAAGCGGGCCACGAACTGGCCACCGAAGTGGTGCTACGCACCAGCTTCTGGTGATTCGGCGGCCGCGACGGGCCCGGAGGCGGCAGCTTGCGTAACCACGGAGGGCCCCGCGTCCGCCGATGGTGTTACAGCCAGCCACTTCAGCCACGAGTCCAATTCCCGAAGTGCCGCGGTGCGCGGCGTCTCCGACGACAGGAACACGTCGTGCCGCGCACCCTCGATCGGCACGATATTGGTGCGCGTACCCAGGCAGCCCGACCAGCGCTGGATCTGCCGCACGTCGAGCACCACGTCCGACACGTCGGCGGCGGGCCCGTACTTGCGCATGAACTTGGTGACCTTCGACCGCAGGATCAACGCGGGCACCCCGATGTCGAGGCCCTTGTGCAGCCGTAGGTGCCCGCGCCGGATGGCGCGCAGCCATCCCGCGTGAACGGGGAAGCCGCTCAACGGTTTCCAGTCCAGGTTGTAGTCCCACTCACCGGCCTGGGTGTGGTGCAGGCTGTCGCCGTAGCTGGTGGACACCCCCAGCGGCAGCTTGGCGAAGGCCCGCAACCGGCCCAGGCCCTCCAGGATCGGCGTTCCCACCGAGCGGTAGTAGCCGGGACCCTGCAGGTCGAACCACGGGCTGTTGAGCATCAGCCCGGTGATGCCCTGAGCGCGCGTGCCGCCGGCGGTCTCCAGCCGGTTCAGCCACAGCGAGGTCACCAGGCCGCCGGTGGAATGCGCCATGATCACCACCGGCAGGTCGGTCTCGGTGCGGACGACCTCGAGGGAGCGGTTCAGCTCCTCGTCGTAGAGCTCCAGGTCGCTGACGTAGTGCGGGGTCTGCCCGGCTCGCCGGGAACGCCCGCACTTGCGCAGGTCCAGCGCATAGAAGGCGAACCCCTGCGCGGCCAGATGCTGGGCCAGGTGTTCCTGGAAGAAGTAATCGGTGAAACCGTGCACGTACAGCACCGCGCGGGTGGCGGCCGGGACGTCGGCGGGGGAGTAGCGGACCAAGGTGGCGACGGCGTCGCCCTCGCCGTCGGGATCGGGGCCCAACGGGAGGGTGAGCTGCTGGTAGTCGGCGCCCAGGACGTCGGGCTGCCAGGTGGTGGTCGAAGACGTGGTGGATGACGTTTCGCGGGTCACCCGCTCAACATAGACCGCGGTGCCTAGATGTCTATTTGGGAGGGATCTCTCACATTCGGGGATTTCGAAGCGGGATTCGGGAATGGTCAGGGGCAGAATTGAGTCCAAGTGAACGACGGGTAACCTAACCCCCACCTGGTGACCCAAAAAAGACAAGGAAGTCGATCCCCGCCGTGTCGAACGCTGCCACGATTGAAAAGACCGATGTAGTACTCATCGGTGCCGGCATCATGAGTGCCACCCTCGGTGCCCTCCTTCGTCAGGTGCAGCCGGATTGGTCGATCACCATTTTCGAGCGCCTGGAGGCCGCGGCCGCCGAGAGCAGCGACCCGTGGAACAACGCCGGCACGGGCCACTCGGCCCTGTGCGAGCTGAACTACACGCCGCAGAACGCCGACGGCTCGGTGGAGATCGCCAAGGCCATCGACATCAACGAGCGTTTCCAGGTCTCGCGGCAGTTCTGGTCCTACGCGGTCGAGAACGGCGTGCTGGCCAACCCGTCGAACTTCATCAACCCGATCCCGCACGTGAGCTTCACGCACGGTGCGGACGGCGTCGAGTACCTGCGCAAGCGCCACGAGGCGCTGTCGCGGCACCCGCTGTTCGAGGGGATGGAATTCATCGACGACGCCGCGGAATTCGCGCGGCGACTACCGCTGATGGCCAAGGGCCGTGACTTCTCCGACCCGGTCGCCCTGAACTGGACCGACTCCGGTACCGACATCGACTTCGGTGAGCTCACCAAGGAACTGCTGGCCTTCCTGGGCGCGTCCGGCGCGGACATCGCGTTCGGCCACGAGGTGGTCAACCTGTCCAAGCAGTCCGACGGCTCCTGGCTGGTCAAGGTGCGCAACCTGCGCAGCAACAAGGCGCGCGTGATCAACGCCAAGTTCGTGTTCGTGGGCGCGGGCGGCGGCGCGCTGCCGCTGCTGCAGAAGTCGGGCATCAAGGAGATCAGCGGTTTCGGCGGCTTCCCGGTGTCGGGTCTGTTCCTGCGCTGCACTAACCCGGATCTGGTGGCCCAGCACGAGGCCAAGGTGTACGGCCAGGCCTCGGTCGGCGCGCCGCCGATGTCGGTGCCGCACTTGGACACTCGCGTCATCAACGGTGAGAAGGGCCTGCTGTTCGGCCCGTACGCCGGCTGGACGCCGAAGTTCCTCAAGGACGGCAAGCTGACCGACCTGTTCAAGTCGGTGAAGCCGAACAACCTGTTCTCCATGCTGGGTGTCGGTGTCACCGAGATGGGCCTGGTCAACTACCTGGTCGGTGAGCTGCTCAAGTCGCAGACCGGTCGTGTCGGCGTCATGGAGGAGTTCATTCCGCGCGCCGACGGCGACGACTGGGAGCTGATCGTCGCCGGTCAGCGCGTGCAGGTCATCCGCCGCAAGGGTGCGGGCGGCGTGCTGGAGCTGGGCACCGCGGTCGTCGCGGCCGAGGACGGCACCATCGCCGGCCTGCTCGGCGCCTCCCCGGGCGCGTCCACCTGTGTGAGCGCCATGCTCGACGTGATGAAGAAGTGCTTCCCGCGCGAATTCTCCACGTGGGAGCCGAAACTGAAGGAAATGGTGCCGTCGCTGGGCACCAAGCTCTCGGAGAACCAGGCCCTGTACCGCGAGGTGTGGGACTGGTCCACCAAGGCCCTGCAGCTGGACGCCGACAACACGCCGAAGCACGTTGGTATCGCTTCTCACGCGTAGATGTGATAGCAAGACGCGATGATGTCAACGGTTGCTCTCAAAAGGTCGTGGTCCCAAGACCTGGACACCACGACGCTGTACAAGCTGTTGAAACTTCGCGTAGAGGTTTTCGTCGTCGAGCAGAAGTGCGCCTACCCGGAACTGGACGGTTTCGACCTGTTGCCGGAGACCCGCCACTTCTGGCTCGATGACGAGGGCGAGACGATCTGCACGCTCCGCCTGATGGAGGAGCACGAGGACGGCGTCAAGTCCTTCCGCATCGGCCGCCTCTGTACCACCCCCGAGGCCCGCGGCCACGGCTACACCACCCGCCTCCTGCAGGCCGCCCTGGCCGAAGCGGGTTCGGCGACGGTCCGCCTGAACGCCCAGACCTACCTGCTCGACATGTACACCAAGCACGGCTTCAAGGTCGACGGCCCGGAGTACATCGAAGACGGCATCCCCCACATCCCGATGCGCCGCGGCTGACCCCGCACCCCTTGGAACACCCCCCGCGCCCGCTGTGAAACCCACAGCGGGCGCGGCTGTTTCAGCGGCCCGGTTCGCAGGCTTTGTCGGGTCGCGCATCGACGTCGTATTTGTCGGTGGCGTGGTGGTCGGTCGGGTGCGATGGGGTCGTGGGGGTGGGGGTTGGGGGCGCGCATAGAGTTGGGGCGTGTCTGTTCCTGTGGCTTACTCCGAGAGTGTTCGTGCGGCCGGTGATGAGGCCGGGTTTCCGTTCTCCGCGGTGGTGGGGCAGGAGCGGTTGCAGCTGGCGTTGATTCTGTGTGCGGTGCATCCGGGGATCGGCGGGGTGCTGGTGCGCGGGGAGAAGGGGACCGCGAAGTCGACCGTGGTGCGGGCGCTCGCGCAGCTGCTGCCGCCGGTGGTCGACGAGGAGGGGGCGCGGCCCGCGCGGCTGGTCGAGTTGCCGGTGGGCGCGACCGAGGATCGGGTGGTCGGGTCGCTGGACCTGGAGCGGGTGCTGCGGGACGGGGAGCAGGCGTTCAAGCCCGGGCTGCTGGCCGCGGCGCATCACGGCGTGCTCTACGTCGACGAAGTGAATCTGCTGCACGACCACCTGGTCGATGTGCTGCTGGACGCGGCCGCCATGGGGCGGGTGCACATCGAGCGCGATGGCGTCTCGCACACGCATCCGGCGCGATTCGTGTTGGTGGGCACCATGAATCCCGAGGAAGGCGAGCTGCGGCCGCAGCTGCTGGACCGTTTCGGGCTGACCGTGGACGTCGTCGCCTCGCGCGACGTGGATGTGCGCATGGCGGTGGTGCGCCGCCGCCTGGACTACGAGGCCGACCCCGGCGCGTTCGCCGACCGCTACTCGGCCGCCGATCGTGAAGTGGCCGAACGCATTCTGACCGCACGCGACCGGCTCGCCGAGGTCAGCCTCGACAATGTGGAGCTGCGCCGCATCGCCGCCCTGTGCGCGACCTTCGACGTCGACGGCATGCGCGCCGACCTCGTCGTGGCCCGCACCGCCACCGCGCACGCCGCGTGGCGCGGCGCGACCGCCGTCACCGAAGCCGATGTCCGCATCGCCGCCGAACTGGCCCTGCCGCACCGGCGCCGCCGCGACCCGTTCGACGAACCCGGCATCAGCGAGGAGCAACTCGACGACGCCATGCGCCAGGCCGCCGACGAAGCCGCCCGCGCCGACCGCGACGGAGCTGACAGCCTGGGAAAAGGTGAAGCGGTCCCGCCGAACGACGGCGCGGGACCGCAGGATCCGGCCGACGACGCCGATTCACCTGCCCGGGAACTGAATTCGCGGGACGACGAGTCGTCAGCGGATGGCGGCCCAGGCGCTCGCGATGGCGGCCCGGATGCCCTGGACGGCGATCCGAGCCCGCACGACGGCGATCCGGGCTCCCCGGACGCGGATCCGTCGTTCGCTCCGGATTCCCCTGCGGGAAGCCAGAACCCGGGCGACCCCCGGCCGGACCGCAACCCCGCTACCGACCGACCCTCCGCCGAGGGCCGCATCGCCGCCCAGACCGCCACCCTCCCCAAGCCCCCGCGCTGGGAGGTCCCCGGTGTCGGCGAGGGCGCACCCGGCCGCCGCTCCCGTGCCCGCACCCGTCAGGGCCGCATCGTTCGCGCCACCGACGACACCTCCACCGGCCTGCACCTGCTGGGCACCATCTTCGCCGCGGCCCCCCGCCAGTTCGAGCGTGGCCGCCTGGCGGGCCCGCTCGCCTTCGCCGCCGACGACCTGCGTGGCGCGTATCGGGAAGGCCGCGAAGGCAACCTGGTCGTCTTCGTCGTGGACACCTCCGGCTCGATGGCGGCCCGCGACCGCCTCTCCGCAGTCACCAACGCCGTCGTGGCCCTGCTACGTGACGCCTACCAGCGTCGCGACAAGGTCGCCGTCATCACCATGCGCGGCGCTGACGCGGAACTGGTCCTGCCTCCGACGTCCTCGGTGGATATCGCGGTCCGCCGTCTGGCCGATCTCCGCACCGGCGGCAAAACCCCACTGGCCCAGGGCCTCCTGAAGGCCCGCGACCTGATCCGCCGCGAACGTACCCGCGACCCCCACCGCCGCCCCCTCTTGGTCCTGCTCACCGACGGCCGAGCCACCGGCGGCGTCGACCCGGTCCCGCGCGCCCGCGCCGCGGCCCGCATGCTCGCCACCGACTCCGTCACCGCGATGGTCGTCGACTGCGAACGCGGCATGATCCGCCTCGGTTTGGCGCGCGACTTCGCGGCCGAACTGCGCGGCGGCTACCTGCAATTGGGCGACCTCACCGGTGACGCGGTCGCGGGCGTCGTCCGCGCGACCCGCGCCGCGTAGGCCCGTGGCAGCGACCTCGATTCCGGCCGGGCCGTAGCGACTCCGCCGGGCCGCTGTGCGGCGCGGTGATCGCGGTATGGCACCGTGAACGTCGAGAGCGGTGTGCCTGGCCGCAGCGAAAGGAGCCTCGACCGATGCCGAAGGGTGTTCCCCTCCCGGAATCCATTCCCGACGACGGGTTGACCACCCGGCAGCGGCGCAACCAGCCCGTGCTGGCGGTCCACACCGGCCCCGGCAAGGGGAAGTCGACGGCCGCGTTCGGGATGGCGCTGCGGGCTTGGAATCAGGGCTTCGATATCGCGGTGTTCCAGTTCGTGAAGAGCGCGAAGTGGAAGGTGGGGGAGGAAGCGGCCTTCCGGACGCTCGGGCAGCTGCACGACGACACCGGCGCGGGTGGCGCGGTGGAGTGGCACAAGATGGGCGAGGGCTGGTCCTGGACCCGCAAGCAGGGCTCGGACGACGATCACGCCGAGGCGGCCGCCGCCGGTTGGCAGGAGATCAAGCGGCGACTCGAGACCGAACAGCACCGCTTCTACGTGCTGGACGAGTTCACCTACCCGCTCAAGTGGGGCTGGGTCGACGTGGACGAGGTCGTCGAGACGCTGCGCAACCGCCCGGGCAACCAGCACGTGGTGATCACCGGACGGGACGCCCCGCAGGCTTTGATCGACGCCGCGGACCTGGTCACCGAGATGACGAAGGTGAAGCATCCGATGGACGCCGGCCGCAAGGGCCAACGCGGCATCGAATGGTGAGCACCCCCGCCGTCGTCATCGCCGCGCCCGCGTCGGGCAGCGGAAAGACCACTGTCGCCACCGGATTGATCGGCGCCCTGCGCCGCGCCGGGCACCGGGTCGCGCCGTTCAAGGTGGGCCCGGACTACATCGACCCCGGCTATCACGGCCTGGCCGCCGGTCGCCCCGGCCGAAACCTGGACCCGGTGCTGGTCGGCCCCGAGCGGGTGGCCCCGCTGTACCTGCACGGCAGCCGCGACTGTGATCTCGCGGTCGTCGAGGGCGTCATGGGCTTGTTCGACGGCCGCATCGACGAGAACAACACCGACCCCATCGCGGAGGGCTCGACCGCGCAGATCGCGGCCATGCTCGGCGCACCGGTGATCCTGGTCGTCGACGCCCGCGGGCACAGCCAGAGCCTGGCGGCGCTGCTGCACGGATTCGCGACCTACGACAGCGGCATCCGGCTGGGTGGCGTGATCCTCAACCGGGTGGGCAGCGAACGCCACGAACAGGTGCTGCGCGCCGCATGCGCCCGGGTGGGACTGCCGGTCCTGGGCGCGTTGCCGCGCCTGGCCGAATTGGCCGTCCCGTCACGGCATCTCGGGTTGATCCCGGCCGTCGAGCACGGGAACGCGGCCCAGGCGGCCGTGGACGCGATGACGGATCTGGTGGCCGCGCACATCGATCTGGGCGCGGTGGCGGCCTTGGCCGGATCGAATGTGCAAGGGCAGGCGTGGGATCCCGCCGAGGAAGTGGCGACGCAGGAATCGGGGCCGGTGGTGGCCATCGCCGGGGGACCGGCCTTCACCTTCGGGTACGCCGAACACCGCGAGCTGCTGGCGGCGGCGGGCGCGGAGGTTCGCGTCTTCGATCCGCTTCGGGACGAACTGCCCACCGGTACAGCTGGATTGGTCATTCCCGGCGGATTCCCGGAGGAGCACGCCGCCGAGCTCGCCGCGAACACGGGACTGCTCGCGACGATCGCCGATCGGGCTCGTCGTGGCATGCCGATTCACGCCGAATGCGCCGGACTGCTCTACCTGACTCGGACGCTCGACGGTCATCGCATGGCGGGTGTGCTCGACGCCGACGCCGAGTTCGGTCCGCGTTTGACGCTCGGGTATCGAGATGCGGTGGCGCTCACCGATTCTCCGCTCTGGAGTGCGGGCGAACGGGTGCGCGGTCACGAATTCCATCGCACTCGGTTGACCAACGTGGGTTCGGCCGCGCCGGCCTGGGCGTGGCGTTCTCCCGCCGGCGAAACTGTTCGGGAGGGTGCGGCTCTGGATCGGGTGCACGCGTCCTACCTGCATACACATCCGGCTGGGAACCCGGCGGCTGTCGGCCGGTTCGTGTCCGCGGCAGCCGATTTCGCTCGGATCGATGTCGCCGTGTGAGTTGGCGGTCGGTGTCGGGTTGCGGCCCGGAACCGCCGCCGACCTTATAGTCGCGGCAGTGCGGGAAGTGCTGGGGGACGGGGTGATCCGTCGATTGGCCACGATCGATCGGCGGGTCGGGGAACCCGGGTTCGTCGAGGCGGCGGCGCGGTTGGGTGCGGAAGCTGTCGGGTTCTCGGCGGTGGAATTGGGGGCTGTGTCGGTTCCCAATCCGTCGGGTCGGGTTTCGGAGGCTTTGGGGGTGGGGAGTGTTGCCGAGGCTGCGGCGGTATTGGCCAGTGGGGGTGGGGATTTGGCTTTCGAGAAGAAGGTTGTGTTCGGAATCGTTATTGCTGCTGCCGAACTAGATTTCTAGTTCGAATTGTGAAAAGGCTTGCGATACTGGACATTTCGGGTTCCCAGGGTGATCGCGTGGGCGTAGAATTAGCACATGGATTCGAATGGGGTGACACTCGACGACTGCGGCATCGCTGAACTGGCGGCTGCGGTCTCGACCCTGACCGAAACCATCCAGAACTCGGCGATGGCCCAGTTCTCCGATGAAGATGTTGTGGCGTTGATGCAGCAGCTCGAAGCCTGCAAAAGGCAACTGGCCGCACTGGATACGCGCCTGATCATCGAAGCTGGCGAGCGGTCACTGCATGCACGTTCTGGGGCGGGGAAGATGGTGCCGTTCCTGCGCCACACCCTCGGCCTGTCGCGGTATGACGCGGCCCTGCGGGTGAAGGTGACCCACCACTGCGGGGAATTCTTCGAGCCCTCAGGCCATCTGCGCCCGCCGACCCTGCCGGTGACGGCGGAAGCCTTTGCTGCCGGGGAGATTTCGCGGGATCACGTCCGCAACATCATGGACGTGATGGACCACCTCCCGACCGACATCCCTACCGAAGCACGCACGGAGGCCGAGGAGATCCTTGTCGGCTACTCGCGTGAGGGCTGGCCCGATGACCTGCCCAAGATCGGCCGGGACATTCTCGCGCGGCTCGATCCGGACGGGAAGGTTGTCTCCGATGCCGACCGTCGGCGTCGACGCGGCATCACCCTGTGCCGTCCCGGCGTGGATGGCATGTCCCGGATCGAAGGGTGGATCACTCCCGAGCTGCGGGCGTGCCTGGATGCTGTGTTCGCCAAGCTTGCTCGACCGGGTATGTGCAACGTGGAGGACCCGGAAAGCCCGACCGCGTCTGGTGGGTTCATCGCCGACAGTGTTCTCGATGCTGCCGCGGGCCGGGATCGGCGTGATGCCGGGCAGCGCACCCACGACGCGCTGATGGCCCTGATGCAGCCGGGCGTGAACATGCGTGCCCTCGGCATGCACCGTGGCCTGCCGGTCGAGGTCGTGCTCACCATGAGCCTCACCGACCTCGAGAACGGCACCGGGGTGGCCACCACCAACACCGGTACCCAGGTCTCGATCAACGAGGCGCTGAAGATGGCCGAGGGAACCCACCCGGTGATCGCGGTCCTCGACGGCGACGGGATGCCGCTCTACCTGCAGCGATCCCGCCGAACGGCGAACCGCGCCCAACGCCTGGCACTCCGCGCCCGGGACAAGGGATGTACCCGTCCGGGTTGTGAACAACCCGCCTCGATGTGCGCCGCACACCACGTCACCGACTGGGCCAAGGGCGGACCCACCGACATCAACAACCTGACCTTGGCGTGCGATCACTGCCACGCGTTGATCAACGATGGGCCCGATGGTTGGAAAACCGTTGTGATGGGCAAAGACTCACCGCATCGGGGTCGAACGGGGTGGATTGCGCCGAAGAGTGTTGACCCCACCGGCACTCCGCGCGTGAACGATCGCCATCACGTTGGGCAGGCGATCGCGGCTGCGATCGATTCCAGTTCACGAAAGTGGCGTTCACGGGCTGCGTGAACCAGTGCTGCTCGTGTCGCACTGGCGTTCGCAAAACTACATAGAGTGTGGTCGCCTCGCCTGCCCTACCGGACCTGGGCTGACGCCGAGTTGGGTGCCGTGCCCGCCGATCCCGGCCCACGGACTGCACGGATCACCTTCTCGAGACACAAGCCCAAAGACTCAAAGACTCGAGGGCTCGAGACGACCCCCGCCCTTCCCTCTCAGCACACTTCACAGTGCGTGTACCTCGACAACTTCAGAGTGCTTGTACCCCCACACCGGGCCGATCCACGGCCGAGCCGCAATGAGGCTGGAAGGCGAGCGAGCCTCCCAACCCAGCCAGCCTCCCTCCCTTCTCCAGGCATCTTTTTATCTTTTGCGTCTTTAGAAAGCCCTTAGGTCTTTGGTCCAAAGCAGTTTGTTCTCTATCTTCTGCCATGTGGCCGACCCCACCCCCACCCCCGACCGCTGGCACACCTTCCTGACCTGGTGGCGCTTCTGGGGCACCCTAGGCTTCTGCGGCTCAGCCTTCCTGACCTTCCTGATCATCAGCGACATGGACGGCATCCCCGCCTACTGCGGCTGGCGCCACCCCTGCCCACCTTGGATCACCCTGACTATCGGCGCCTTCCCGATGTACGTCTGGGCAGCAGGAGGACTAACCACCTGGCAGCTGGGAAGAATGGCCCGCCGCCGAGGCTGGCGCCCATCCCTCGGAATCCCGATCGGCGCCTTGATCTTCTTCCCCGGCCTGACCCTGAGCCTCTACCTCGTCTACCACTACTGGTGGCCGAACGCCTGAAAACGCCACAGCCCCCGCCGGCTGGTTGGGTACCGGCGAGGGCTGCGACTTCACCCGATCAGGGCGCGACAGACCCCCAATCGGCGAACCCGGTCGGATCGTGCCGACCCAGGCTTCCGTGCTCGAACAACCCCCACCCTTCATCACTGCCACACCGCGCCTTGCCGACGTGGTCGATGACGCCGAACGGAATCCGCCCGGCCACAGCCGGATCGGTCAGGTCGTAGAGCTTGCTCTCGGACCAGTTGCGTCCCTTCCACTGCCCGTGCAGCCAGTCGGGGTCGCCGCCGTAGCCACAGCCGGCGTTGAGCGCGATGAAGGTCCCGGCCTCGACCTCGACCTCGAGCGGCTTGCCGTCGGGCGTGGACAGTTCGAGGCGCAGCGCGGTCGGGATCCGGGTGCCGGACTTGTAGGTGAGATGCACTCGCGGCCAACCCAACTGCTCGACGCGCCCGTCGTTCCAGACGCGGGTGGCGTCGTTGAGGGTGCGGTAGCCATTGGGCTCCTCCTGCACGATCACGATGATCGAGTAGTCGTCGAACTTCAGCGGCACGTACAGCCACCAGAAGCCTTCGGACGGCTCGTCGGCCACGCGTCCGGCCGGGTCGGCTTCGCCGACGGGGCGGATGCCCCAGGACCGGTCTCGGGTGCCGCACCAGACGGACGGGTCGATGCTGAAGTCGTCGCCATCGACATTCAGTGTGCCCGACCAGGTTCCGACCTGGGCGAAGCGCTGAGCGTCGATGATGGGCCGGTGCAGTTTGGTGATGATGGTGTGCGGCTGCTCGGCGACCGCGGGGTGGGCGCCTTCCCAGGTCAGGTCGAACGACAGGTCGTCGTGCTCGCAGATGACGCGCAGCTTCTGCAGCGGCTCGATCACCTCGATGCGGTAGCCGCCGACGGCCAGGTCCAGGCCGCGCTGCTCGAGCGCGTCGGAGAAACGCACCGCGCGCTGGGTGTCGCCGCGGCGCACGGTGGCGAAGGCGTCGGTCACACCGAGGTTCGGGTACACGCCGAATCCGGTGATGAGCATGGTGTCGCCGCCGGTCTCGATGGCGTTGTAGTAGCTGCGGTCGTAGAAGTTCCGATCGCTGCTCACCACCCGCGCCATGGGAAGCGGGCTCTGATGAATGGGGTATTCGTCCAGCGGACCGATCATGTCGTCGTCTCTCAATCCCAGTCGTACGTGCCGTCGAGCAGTGCTTCGATCAGATCCGCGTGCATGACGAATTCGTCGCGGTTCTCGGGTTCGGTGGTTTCGCCGAAGTGGATCATGCGTCGCCAGATGCGGGCCATCACGACGCCGTGCCGCAGCGCGGCGTAGGTGAGGTACCAGTCCAGGTCCTGCAGGGTGTGGCCGGTGGCCTCGGTGTAGAGCTTCTCGACGTCGGAGCGGCGCATGTAGTCCGGGACGCCGGGCTGGCCGTACTTGGTGGCCATGTCCTGGAAGAAGCGGTGGATGAGCAGCGTCCAGGCGACGTCGAGTTCGCGCGGGCCGATGGCCGCCATCTCCCAGTCGAGGACGGCGTTGGGGGTGAGGCCCTCGAACATGATGTTGCCGGGGCGGGCGTCGCCCCAGCTGAGCACGTCGGCGGTCGGGTGCTCGGGAAGTTGTCCTCGAGCCACTGGAAGGCCCGGTCCAGGATCGGGATGTTGTAGCCGTCGTCGGTGAGAGCCCAGGCGTACCAACGCTTCTGGGCGTCGAGGTGGCGGCGCAGCGCGGGGCCTTCGCCGTCCAGGTGCGGGAGGCGCTCGGCCGGGTTCTCGATGGCGTGGATGCGCGCGATCACGTCGACGGTGTTGCGGGTGATCTCGAGCCGCTGTTCGGGGGTGGCGTCGTAGAGCCAGCCGGTGAACACGTACGGCGGGTTGTCGGAGGGAGCCTGCCCGCCGACCCGGCGCATCACCAGGAACGGGGAGCCGAGCACGCTGTCATCGGCCTCGAACCAGCACAGCGGCGGGATCGGCAGGTCGGTGGCCTCGGTGACGGCCGCCATGATGGCGAACTGGCCGCCCAGGTCGTACTTCTCGAAGACCGGGAAGGAGTCGGCTTCCGGTGCGAGCCGGGCGACGAACGATCCGCCCGCGGGCTGTCCGTTCTCGGTCCATTCGGCGTCGAACAGCAGTGTGGCGCTGGACATGCCGCCGGCCTGCGGGTGGGTGAGCGAGGTGACTCGGGGCGGGGTATCCGATTCGACCTTGCCGGCCAGCCATTGGGTCAGTCTCGTCGCGAGCTCGTCGTCATCGCGGTCGGAGACCGTCAATTCCCATTTCTCATTGAGGTCGTCGGCGGACATTGCCGTCCCTTCTGGCGCACCAGCATCATCAGCGATGTGGTCTGAGTAACACGTGCCAGAAATGTAACGCGTTCTAGATGGACCTGGGAAGCGATGTTCGCAAATCGTGTAAGCAGTACCGCTGACCGGGATGGTCGTTGGTCGCGGCCTCGGACTCGTGCTGTCCCGTAATCCCTTGGGAGGACTTCCGATTAGGCATATTCCGGGTCGGCTCAGGGTCTTCACCGAGGCGCCGGGAGGGCCCGGCGATCTAGCGTCGAAGTTCCGGATCGATGACGAGGGGACGTGGGATGAGCCTGCTGACAGCCGACAGCGACAGCGATCTGGACGGGAGACCACCCGAGCGGGCCACCGGATGGCGCACCTCCACCCGCATTCTCTTTCGATTCGCCTTTCTGTATTTCGGGCTGTTCTGTGTTTTCTATCCGCAGCCGATCTTCGCCTTTCTCGGCGTGATTCAGGAATGGCTGCCGGACAATTCGGTGATCACGGTCGTGAACGCGTACAGCGCACCGGTGGAATGGGTCGGCCGTACTGTTTTCGGCGCCCACGTCGCCCTGAACCTGAACTCGGGCAGCGGTGATCAGGCGTATCTGTGGGTGCTGGTCTTCTGCGTCCTCGTGGTCGCCGTCGCGGGCACCGTCGTCTGGAGTGTCCTGGACCGCCGCCGCACCGAGTACCGCCGCCTGGCGGGCTGGTTCCTGCTGTTCATCCGGCTGTGCCTGGCCGGGCAGATGCTCGGTTACGGCTTCGCCAAACTGGTTCCGACCCAAATGCCGGTCCCGCCGTTGGACGCGTTGATTCAGCCGCTGGGAAATCTCACCCACTCCTCCATGCTGTGGCTGCAGGTGGGCACCTCGCCGGTCTACGAAATGATGCTCGGCGCCGCCGAGGTGCTGGGTGGAATTCTGTTGCTGCTGCCGCGCACCACCCTGGCGGGCGTGCTGCTCAGCCTGGTGAGCATGGCGCAGGTGTGGGTGTTGAACATGACCTTCGACATCCCGGTGAAGCTGCTGTCGTTCCATCTGATGCTGCTGTGCCTGGTGCTGCTGGCCCCCGAGGCGCGGCGGCTGACAGCGGTGCTGACGGGCCGTGCGGCCGGGCCCGCGGAGACGCCCGAGCCGGTATCCAGCGCGCGGGGCCGACGGGCCGTCGCGATCGGGCAGGTGGCGATGCTCGTCTGGTTCCTGATCGCGGAGGTGGTGTTGAGCGTCCGGGCCTACAACGAATACGGCCCGGGGCGGCCGCGGTCGGAGCTGTACGGCATCTGGACGGTCACTGAGTTCACTCGCGACGGGCAGTCGGTGCCGCCGCTGCTCACCGATGAAACCCGTTGGCGGCGACTGGTATTCGACAGTCCCGAGGCGGCCGCCTACCAGGGTATGGACGACACGGTGACCCCGGTCGGCGCGAAGATCGACGCCGCCGCGCACACCCTGGCGCTGCTGTCTCCCGGCGGCGAGGGTGCCGAGAGTCCGCGACCGTTGGCCACCTTCACCTTCGACCGCCAGGACGCTGATCGGATGACGCTGACCGGTGAGCTGTCCGGGCATCCGGTGATCGTGACCTTGCACCGCGTCGACGAGAGCGGCATCAAGTTGCGGCAGGGCGGGATTCACCTCGTCCAGGACATCCCGCGCTTCAGCTGACCGCGGTCACGTCGCTGCACTGGTTGTCCCACAGTGGATTCGGCGCGAGGAACTCGCCGCTGCCACGGACGAACGCCTGCTGGGCCCTCGTGTCGCCCAGCAGGCGGGCGGTCAGCCAGGCGGTGGGGTAGCCGAGGTAGCCGTGCACGCCGGTCGCGCACGGCCAGGCCGCGCCGGTGCAGTCCGGCTGGCCTTGCACGTCATTGTGATTCGGGGTGACCAGGGTGCCCCACGCCTTCGGGATGCCGGCAGGCACCGCGTCGTAGTAGGCGCGCATCGACTCCAGGCCGGAGAGCTGTGGCGGCAGCAGCTGATTCGACGGCGAGATGACGGTGTCGGCGGCGCCGTTGACGAAGAACACCGAGCCGCCGGCCAGGGCGCGGATATCCGGGCACATCGGGCCGAACAGGCACATCAGCTGGATCGGCAGTTCGATCGGCACCGCGGTCTTGATCCGGCCGCCGGAATGCGCCATGGCGTTGAGGGCCCCGGTCGCGCCCTGCGAATGTCCCACCGCCCCGATCGCTTCCGGGTCGAGTTTGCCGTAGAACACGCCGGCCGGGTCTGCCGCCAGGGTGAGGAGTTTGTCGACCGCGCCCGCGATGTCGACGCCGGAGCCGGTGGTCGGGTTCTCGGTGGCGATGACCACGAACCCCCAGGAGGCGAAATGCCGCAGCAGGTAGGTGTATTGGTTCGGGTGGGCGTTGGTGCCGTCGCCCCAGGTGATGATGGGATGCCGGAATCCGTTGGCGCCCAGGTCGGTCGGATACCAGATGTCGTAGGCCGCCCCGGTGGAATCGCAGCAGGTGAAGGCCCGTTGTTCGGTGACCTGCCACGGTCCTGGCTGCGAATATGCCGTCTCCACCGGCGGATCCGCGTGGCCGACCCCCGCGGCGATGCCGAGCGCCAGCAGCGTGGCGAGGAGGAAGCTGCGAAAGACAACGATGACCCCGCGCGTCATAGCTATCAAGCATAAGAACCATAGGGCCGATTCCGTCGCATGTTGCGGGTTCCAACGCGCGCCGGGTGCGTGCACTGTGAACTTCCTATCGATTGCCACACGGACGCCAGGCGATTGTCGTGTGCGGCCGTGCACGCCGTACCCTGAATCCTTGTGCAGAACCCCGTAGCCACCCCCGATGACCAGCCGGTTCCCGACTCCCGGGCCGAGACCGGAGACCCGAACTACCTGGTCGGCCTCGATCTGAACGGCCGCCGCGTGGTCGTCGTCGGCGGCGGCACGGTCGCGCAGCGGCGGCTCGGACTGCTCATCGCCTCCGGCGCCGCGGTGCACGTGATCAGCCGTGAGGTGACCCCGGCGGTCGAGGGTATGGCGAGCATGGGGCAGCTGACCATCGAGCTGCGCGCCTACGCCGACGGCGATCTGGACGGCGCCTGGTACGTGATGGCCTGCACCGACGAGCCCGCCACCAATGCGGCCGTCGTCGAGGAGGCCACCCGCCGCCGCATCTTCTGCGTGCGTGCCGACACCGCCCGCCTCGGCACCGCCGTCACCCCCGCGACCGCCCGCTACGACGGCATGACCCTGGGCGTGCTGGCCGGCGGCCAGCACCGCCGCTCGGCCGCCGTCCGCAACGCGCTGCTCGAGGCCTTGCAATCCGGTGTGGTGACCGATGATTCGGCCCCCGTCACCCCCGGTGTGGCCCTGGTCGGCGGCGGCCCCGGCGACCCGGACCTGATCACCGTGCGCGGCCGCCGCCTGCTGGCCCGCGCGAATCTCGTTGTCGCCGACCGGCTCGCGCCGCCGGAGCTGCTCGCCGAGCTGGGCCCGGACGTGGAGGTCATCGACGCGGCCAAGATCCCGTACGGCCGGGCCATGGCCCAGGAGCACATCAATGCCGCGCTCATCGAGGGCGTGAAGGCCGGCAAGTTCGTGGTCCGACTCAAGGGCGGCGACAACTATGTCTTCGGCCGCGGCTACGAGGAACTCGAGGCCTGCGTGGACGCCGGCATCCCGGTCACCGTGGTGCCCGGCGTCACCAGCGCGATCTCGGTGCCCGCCCTGGCCGGTATCCCGGTCACCCACCGCGGCGTGACCCACGAATTCGTGGTCGTCAGCGGGCATGTGGCCCCCGACCACCCGGACTCGCTGGTCGACTGGCCCGCCCTGGCCCGCCTGCGCGGCACCATCGTGCTGCTGATGGCGGTCGAGCGTATCGAGAAGTTTGCCGACGCCCTGATCTCCGGTGGCCGCGCCACCGATACCCCGGTCACGGTCATCCAGGAGGGCAGTCTGCGCACCCAGCGCATCCTGCGCGCCGACCTGGCCACGGTCGCCGAACGGGTCCGCGCCGAGGGCATCCGGCCGCCCGCGATCATCGTCATCGGCCCGACCGCCGGCTTCACCGCGGGAGCGCCGGACCTGGCCCAGTCCTGACTGGCGCGATGAGGACGGTTGCCCCGGTCACCGCATCCTCTATTGTGGGCGGGTGCTCGATAACCCCGCTGCGACGATGCAGTATCCGGTGACCAAGCGGGCGTTCGGGCTCGCGATACTCGTCCTCAGCGGGCTACAGCTGATGGTCGTGCTGGACGGCACGGTCATGATCCTGGCGCTGCCCCGACTACAGGAGCAGCTGGGCCTGTCCAACGCGGGCAGTGCGTGGACGGTGACCGCCTACGGTCTGCCGTTCGCCGGACTGATGCTGCTGGGCGGCCGGCTCGGTGACTCGTTCGGCCGCAAGCGCATGCTGATCCTGGGCGTCGGATTGTTCACGGTCGCTTCGGCGTTGTGCGGTACCGCGCAGAACGAGGCCTGGCTCATCGCGGCCCGCGCCCTGCAGGGCACGGGCGCGGCGATCGCCGCACCGACCGCGTTCGCGTTGGTGGCGAGCACCTATGCGCCCGGTCCGGCCCGCAATCAGGCGGTGGCGATCTTCGGTTCCATGGTCGGCGTCGGCTCGGTCGGCGGTCTGGTCATCGGCGGTGCGCTGACCCAGGTGGACTGGCGCTGGATCTTCTGGATCAATGTGCCGATCGGCCTGCTCATCGTGTGGGGCGCGGTCACCCAGCTGCGGGACACCGTGCACCAGCGCATGTCCATGGATGTGCGCGGCGCGGTGCTGGGCACGGTGGCGTGTGTGGCGATCGTGTTCGGCGCGACCGAGGGGCCCGAACTGGGCTGGACCAGCCCGGCGATCCTGGGTTCGGTGATCGGCGGCCTGGTGCTGCTGGTGGTGTTCGTGCTGGCCGAGCGCGATGTCGAGAATCCGCTGCTGCCGTGGTCGCTGTTCGACAGCCGCGATCGCGTGATCACCTTCGTCGCCATCTTCCTGACCTCCGGGGTGCTCGGCGCGACCACCTTCTTCGTGGCGCAGTTCCTGCAGAACGTGTTGCGCTACAGCCCTTTGCACGCCGGTCTGGCCAGCATCCCGTTCACGCTGGGCGCGGGTGTCGGCACCGCGGTCGCGTCGAAGGCGTGCATGTACGTGAAGGCGCGCTGGCTGCTGCTGGTGGCGGCCGTGGTGCTGTCGGGCGCGCTGTATTTCGGTTCCACC
The DNA here is from genome assembly GCF_018362975.1 of Nocardia tengchongensis. Classification (NCBI taxonomy): domain Bacteria; kingdom Bacillati; phylum Actinomycetota; class Actinomycetes; order Mycobacteriales; family Nocardiaceae; genus Nocardia; species Nocardia tengchongensis. The sequence goes on along the minus strand of NZ_CP074371.1, from coordinate 6,892,351 downwards.
CTGGACAGTTCGGCCGACTACTTCCCGACGCTGCTGGTGATGATGTCGATCGTCGGGTTCTGTGTCGGCACCGCCATCGTGATCCTGCCGCTGTGTGTGCTGGTCGGTGTGGACATGGCCCATATCGGTCCGCTGTCGGCGGTGGGGCAGATGTTCATGAACATGGGCACCCCGTTCGCGGTCGGCATCCTGAGCCCGGTCGCCCTGTCGCGGACGTTGTCGCTGGACAAGAGCGCCACCGGCAAGGTCAGCGAGATGTCGCAGCATCAGATCTCGGCGCTCGGCAGCGGCTACACCCTGGTGCTGCTGGTGTGCGCGATCGGCACCGCGGTCATGGGCCTGCTAGCGCTGACGCTGCGGTACACGCCGGCGCAGCTGGCCCAGGCCCAGCACGCGCAGGACGAGGCGCAGAAGAACTGACGGCGACCGGGGCCGCTTGGGCGTCAACAGTTGTTGGCCTACACTTGTGGGCATGACTGTGGAGACGGGTCCGCGGCGCTCGGACGCCACCCGCGCGGCGATTCTGGAGGCGGCGCGCCGGCGCTTCGCCGAGGACGGCTACCGGAAGGCCACCATCCGGGCGATCGCCGCCGACGCCGGCATCGATCCCTCGATGGTGATGCGGTACTACGGCAACAAGGACGGATTGTTCGACGCCGCACTCGATGTCGACCTGGCGCTGCCGGATCTCGGTGCGGCCGACCCGGATTCGGTGGGCGGCCTGCTCGCGGCACGCTTCCTGGAGTTGTGGGAACAGCCGCCGACCAGTGAAATCCTGCTCACCCTGATGCGTTCGGCGCTCACCGACGAGGCCGTGGCCGAACGCACCCGCCGCATCTTCGCCCAGCAGCTGATGCCCGCCGTGCTCCGTTTCGGCGACCCGGCCGACGCCCCGCACCGGGCGGGCCTGATCGCCTCCCAGATCCTCGGACTCGCGTTGTGCCGCTACGTCTTGCGGCTGCCGCCGGTGGTGGCGCTCACCCAGGAACAGATCGTGGCCGAGGTCGGCCCGACCGTGCAGCGCTACCTGACCCTCGGCGCGGCCTGAGTGGTGAAAGCCACCGCACTCGAGGGGTTTTCACCGCGCCGAAGTTTCGGCACACTGCCCGGATGGGGATGAGCCTGGACGCGGAACTGCTGGACCGCTGGACGACATTGGCCGGGCCGCACGCCCACGCGGTGGGGGAGGACCTGGTCCGCCGCTACCGCGAGCCGCACCGCCGCTATCACACCGTCGAACACCTGGCCGCCATGCTCGCGGTCATCGACGACCTCGCCGCCGACGCCGCCGACCTGGACGCGGTCCGCTACGCCGCGTTCTTCCACGACGCGGTCTACGCCATGGACGGCACCGACAACGAGGAGGCCAGCGCCCGCCTGGCCGAATCCACCCTGCCCGCACTGGGACTCGACGCCGCCACGGTGGCCGAGGTGGCGCGCCTGGTCCGGCTGACCGGCGGCCATCACCCGGACCCCACCGACCGCAACGGCGCGGTGCTCTGCGACGCCGACCTGGCGATCCTGGCCGCCGACGAATCCGGTTACGCCGCCTACACCGCGGCCGTCCGCGCCGAATACGCGCACGTGCCCGACGACTTGTTCCGCTCGGGTCGCGCCGCAGTCCTGGCCGCCCTCGCCGAGGGCCCCGCGCTGTTCCGAACCCCGACCGCCCGCGCTCGTTTCGAAGGGCCCGCGCGCGCGAACCTGGCCGCCGAAATCGCCTCGCTCACAGGTCGATAGCGGCGCCGGGCTCAGCGCGTGCCCCACTTGTAGGTCTGCTTACGGAGCTTCAGGTAGACCATGATCTCCGCGTGCCGCACCCCCGCCAGCGCGCGGATGCGGTTCGACACCAGATCGAGCAGGGCTTCGTCGTCGGGGCAGACCGCTTCGCAGAGGATGTCGTAGCGGCCCGCGCAGATCACCACGTAGTTGATCTCGTCGATGAGGGCCAGGGCGTCGGCGACCGGCTGGACCGAGCCGTCGACGGTGATGGCGAGCATGGCCTGCCGGAACAGCCCGACCTGCAGCGGATCGGTGACGGCGACGATCTGGATGACGCCGGCGTCGGCCAGCTTCTGGACCCGCTGGCGCACGGCCGCCTCGGACAGGCCGACCACCTTGCCGATGGTCGCGTAGGCGCGGCGGCCGTCCTCCTGGAGTTCGGTGATGATCCGTTTGGAGATGTCGTCCAGGTGCGGGGCGCCGCGTCCGGAGGTCTGGTCCGTCACGTGTGATCATCCTTTCCCGAGGGCCTTGAAATCCCGATACGCGGTACGTTGGAGAGCACGCCTGGTCCGGCGGCATTCGGTCCGACAAGGATGATCTCCCGTGAAGTACGTTCCCCGCGCGGTTCTGTTCCTCTGCGTGCCCGCGCTGCTGTTCCTGCTCCCGTGGTGGCTGCTGGTCTACACCACCCTGTCCGGTCCCGCCTTCTGGCTGGGCACCGCGGTGTTCGCACTCGGCTACCTGGCGCTGCCCGCGGGCATGCTGCTCGGTCACGGCCCTCGGCAATCGGATGCGGCCGCCCTGGTGGGTGACACGCTGCTCGGGGTGATGTGGGTGGTGTTCACCTGGTCGGCGATCGGCGCGGTGGCCCGCGGCGTCCTGGCCGTCGCCGGGATCGACGATCCGGGTCGTTCGCGGATCGTGGCCGTCGCGGTGCTCGCCGTCGCCGCCGTCCTGACCGCGTACGCGATCTACAGCGCCCGCCGGGTGCCGCGGGTGCGGACCGTCGAGGTCGAAATCCCCGGGCTCGGAGCCGGATTGGACGGTCTGCGCATGGCCGTGGTCACCGACACCCACTTCGCCGTCACCGACCGGTTGCGCTGGTCGGAGCAGGTGGTCGCCGAGGTCAACGCGCTGCGCCCCGATATCGCCTGCCACGCGGGCGATCTCGCGGACGGTTCGGTGGCCAAGCGTGCGGCGCAGGTGGATCCGCTGGGCAAGGTCGAGGCCGAGTTCGGCCGGTTCTACATCACCGGCAATCACGAATACTTCGGCGACGCCCCCGGCTGGATCGAGCACATGGCAGGTCTGGGCTGGCGGCCGATGCGCAACGAGCACGAGGTCATCACCCGTAACGGCGACAGCCTGGTGCTGGCCGGCATCGACGACCCCACCGGCACCGGCCTGCCCGGCCACGGCCCCGACCTGACCGCGGCCCTCACCGGCGCGGACCCGGCGCTGCCGGTCGTGCTGCTGGCGCATCAGCCCAGGCAGGTCGCCGACGCGGTGGCTTCCGGTGTGGCGCTGCAGATCTCGGGTCACACCCACGGCGGCCAGATCTGGCCGTTCCACTACCTGGTCCGGCTGGAGCAGCCGGTGGTCGCGGGCCTGAGCCGGCACGGCGACCACACCCAGCTCTACACCAGCCGCGGCACCGGGTTCTGGGGTCCGCAGCTGCGCCTGTTCGCCCCCAGCGAGATCACCCTGCTGATCCTGCGCTCGCCCCGCTGACCGATCCCGGGCCGCCCGGCCCTACCGATTCCCGGCCGCCAGCTCGCGAATGGTCGCGGCGTAGGCGGCCGGGTGGGTCAGGTTGCCGTTGTGGCCGCCGGGGAATTCGGTGACCTCGACGCCCATCAGCTGCGACAGTTCGACGGCGCACAGCCGGTCGAAGACCTGCGCGGGCGTCCGCCGTCCGACGGCGGGCAGGATGCGGGTGGTGGTCCGCGCGAGCCGGGCGACGTCGAGCGAATCCTCGCGGATGGCCGTGAAGTCCTGCTCGATGAAATAGGTGAAATTGCCGGCCCTTTCGGGCGTGATCGGCGGCAGCTGCACGCCTTCCTCGATCTCCTGGTCGGCGGGGTTGATGCCGAGCGTGCGGGCCATCGGAGCCAGCGCGGCCCGCCACCCCTGCGCCCGGCACACCTCCTGGCATTCCTCGAGTTCGCGCTGGTGGTGTGCGCGCTGGGTGGCCGCGAGCAGCCAGGGCGAGACGGGCTCGTGCGCGATCAGGGTGTGCACCTGCTCGGGATGTGTTGCGGCCAGGTGCAATCCGAGTGAGGCGCCCATGCTGCACCCGAGCATGAGCGCGGGCTGATCGGTCACCGCGGCCAGCAGCCGGTGCACGTCGTCGGCGTGGGTGGCGACGCTGGGCCGGGCGTTCTCGTCGTGAATCCGGCTGCGCGACAGGCCCCGCCGGTCGTAGGTGACGACGGTGAATTCGTTCTCGAGGTTGCGCACCAGGGCTTCGCTGCGTCGCGCGTCGCCCTCGCCGCTCTGGGAGATGAGCAGCATCGGTCCGGTGCCGCGGATCTCGTAGTACAGCTCGGCGCCGGCGACGGGGAGGGTGGCGGTTTCGATCGTGGTCATGGCAGCCAATGTAATCCATCACTTCTGATGTATCAAGAGTGATGTATCAGGCTTGATGTATTGTCGCGGTATGAACGGAGTCGAACTGTTCCTGCTGGGCCGCGCCCTGATGAAGATCGGCGAACAAGCCCTGCCCGGCGCCGGCGCCCACGGTGGCAACCGGGCGGTACTGGTCGTCCTCAGTGACGTTCTCGGGCACCCGGGCACCACCATCAGCGAGGTCGCCGCCCGCACCGGACTGCCGCAGAGCGCGGTCTCGGGCGCGGTGGCCCGGCTGCGGGAGACCGGTTCGGTGGTGGCCGAGACCGATCCGCACGACCGGCGCCGCTCCCTGCTCGAAGCGGCCCGCGACATCTCCGGGCGGGTGGCCGAGGTCCGGGCGACCACCATCGACGACGCGGTCGCGACGGCACTCGGCGGCGACGACGGCATCGACGAGGTGATCGCGGCCCTCGAGCTGCTGTCGCGTCGCCTGCACATCCGCCCCGACAGCCCGGCCGATCAGCTGTCGAAGCCCAAACCCGTGTAGTCCAGGGTCTTCAACCACAGGTTGCGTCGCCCCTGATGCGCGTCGGCGCGCGCCAGCGACCAGCGGGTGAGGTGAATTCCCGCGGAGCGCAACGGTTCCGGTGGCAGGGGCAGCGGCCGGGAGCGGACCATGCGCAGCCGGGTGCGTTCGGTGTCCAGGCCCCACAGCCGGTCGAGCATGACCTCGGCACCGAAGCGGGTCGCGCCGACGCCGAGCCCGGTGTATCCGGCCGCGTAGGCCAGTCGCCCCTTGTAGGCCGAGCCGAAGAAGGCGCAGAACCGGCCGCAGGTGTCGATGACGCCGCCCCAGCGATGGGTGAAGCGCAGGCCGTCGAGCTGCGGGAAGGTCTCGAAGAAGTGCCGGGCCAGGGTCTCGAAGGTGGCCTCGTGGTATTCCAGGGCGGGCGCGATGCGATTGCCGTAGTGGTAGATGGCGTCGTAGCCGCCGAACAGGATGCGGTTGTCGCTGGTCAGCCGGTAGTAGTGGAAGCGGTAGGAGGCATCGCCGAGACCCATGCGGCTGCCCCAGCCGATGCTGTCGAGCTGGCGGGCGGTGAGCGGTTCGGTCATCAGCGCGTAGTCGTAGACCGGCACCACATGCCGCGACACCTTGGGCAGCGGTCCCGCGAAAGCGCTGGTGCACAAGGCGACCCGGGGCGCGCGGACCTCACCGTGCGGGGTGTGCAGGGTCAGCGTGCCGTTGTGAGATTTCGAAAGACGTTGCACGGGAGTGCCTTCGAAGATGCGCACCCCCGATTCCAGGCAGGCGCGGCGCAATCCCCAGGCCAGCCGGGCCGGGTCCAGCATGGCGACGCCGTCGCGATCCCACCAGCCGCCCAGGTAGGTGGGGGAGTGCACGATGCCGCGCACCTGGTCGGTGTCCAGCAGTTCGGTGCGGTAGCCCAGGGCCGCGGCGGCCTCGTGGCTCTCGCGCAGCCATTCCACTTCGTGGGGGCGCGGTGGCGACCTCCATTTCGCCGGTGCGCTGGAAGTCGCAGTCGATGCCGTAGTGCAGGACCGCCTTCTCGATGTCGTCGAGGTTGTCGCGGCCGAGGCGTTCCAGTTGGGCGATCTCGTCGGGGAAGCGTTCCAGCCCGTTGGCCAGGCCGTGGGTGAGGCTGGCCGAGCAGAAGCCGCCGTTGCGGCCCGAGGCCGCGTGCCCGCAGAGGCCGGATTCCACGAGCGCCACCTCGGTGGCGGGATTGCGTTGCTTGGCCAGCAGCGCGGTCCACAGTCCGCTGTATCCGCCGCCGATGACGGCCAGGTCGGCCTCGGTGGCGGTGGTGAGCGGGTCGGTGGGGGCCGGCCGTTCGGGCCGGTCGGTCCAGTACGGCGTCGGTGCTGCGTCTCGCAGGGCCGACGCCCACAGTTTGCTTCCTTTGGCCAACATGGCCGATCAACTCCCTCTCCCTCATGCCGGAAATGGCGAATTGCCGCGGGTCACCGAGCTCGGGGTACGCAAAAGCCGCCGAGGGTCCCGGACGGGGACCAGTCGGCGGCTTTCGGGAAAGTCAGCTGGTGGCGGCGCGATCCTCGGAGCGGCGGGGCATGCGCACGGTGGACCGCAAAACCTGCGTCGGATGCCGGTCCATTTTCCGCCTCCTCCTGATGCTCTTGAGGATAGCCCAGAAAACCTATTCGGCGCGGAAGACCACGTCATGCCACGGTTTGTGCGCCGCGGCGGTGATATCGCTCATGACGTGTTTGATATTCGTGTATTCCTCGAATGAGTAGGCGGACATGTCTTTTCCGAATCCGGACGCCTGGTACCCGCCGTGTGGCATTTCGCTGACGATCGGAATGTGGTCGTTGATCCACACGCAGCCGGCCCGGATCTCGCGCGCGGCCCGCTGGGTCCGGAAAACACTGCGTGACCAGGCCGAGGCGGCCAGGCCGTAGGCGGTGTCATTGGCCAGCGCGATGCCCTCGTCGTCGGTGTCGAAGGGCAGCGCCACCAGTACCGGGCCGAAGATCTCCCGCTGCACGATCGCCGAGTCCTGGGCGGCGCCGGTGATGAGCGTCGGCTCGTAGTAGGAGCCCGCCGCGGGGGTGTGGCCCGGAATTCGGCCACCGCGAACGATTTTCGCCCCCGAGGCCCGGGCCTGCTCGACCATGGCGCTGACTTTGTCGCGGTGATCGCGGGAAATCAGCGGCCCCATATCGGTTTCCGCATCCTCCACGGGCCCGAGGGTCACCCGGTCCATGAGATCGGCCACGCGGCCGACGAATTCCTCGAACAGCGGCCGCTGCACGTAGGCGCGGGTGGCGGCGGTGCAGTCCTGGCCCGCGTTGATCAGCGCGCCCGCGACCGCGCCGCGCGCGGCGGCCTCCAGGTCGGCGTCGTCGAACACCACGAACGGGGCTTTGCCGCCGAGCTCGAGGTGGACCCGTTTCACCGCGCCGGCGGCGGTCGCGGCCACCTGCCGGCCGACGGCGGTGGAGCCGGTGAACGACACCATGGCGACCGCGGGGTGCGCCACCAGCGCCTGCCCGGCCTCGGCGCCGGTGCCGGTGAGCACGTTGATCACCCCCGGCGGCAGCCCCGCCTCGGTGGCCGCCTCCGCGAACAGCAGCGATGACAGCGGCGTCAGCTCGGAAGGCTTGAGCACCACCGTGTTTCCGGCCGCGACCGCGGGCAGGATCTTCCAGCCCGCCATCTGCATCGGATAGTTCCACGGCGCGATGGACCCGATCACGCCGAGCGGTTCGCGGCGGATCGCGGAGGTGTGGTCGGCGGAGTACTCGGCGGCCGCCTTGCCTTCCAGGTGCCGGGCGGCCCCGGCGAAGAAGGCGACATTGTCGATGGTGCCGGGCACGTCGAAGCCGGTGGCGAGGCGAATCGGCTTGCCCGCGTTGCGGCTTTCGACCGCCGCGAACTCCGCGGCGCGGGCGCGCAGCACCCGCGCCCACTCGTGCATGAGATCCGAGCGCGCGCCGGGGGTGAGCCCGGCCCAGCCCGGGAAGGCCTCCCGGGCGGCGGCCACGGCGGCTTCGACATCGGTGGCGTCCGCGCCCGCACCGGTGGCGATCACGGCGCCGGTGGCGGGAGCGATGATCGACAGCGGCGCACCCGATCCGGATCGCCGTGCGCCGCCGATGAATTGCAGGTCCTGCTGAGTCACTGCACTCCTGAAAGGTCGAATCCGGATCGGAATCCGCGGTCTCGGATCACACAGTATGGCCGTCGGCGACGGTCAGCGCCTGGTCGAGAATCGCGAGTCCCTCCTTGAACTCGCCCTCGCCGATGGTGCAGGGCGGGACCACGTGCACGCGGTTGTAGTTCACGAACAGCAGCAGTCCCGCGGCCTTGGCGGCGGCGACGGTCTCGGTCATGGCCGAGCTGGTGCCGCCGTAGGGGGCCAGCGGTTCCCGGGTGGCGCGGTCGCGGACCAGCTCCACCGCCCAGAACACGCCGAGACCGCGGACCTCGCCGACACTGGGGTGCCGGTCGGCCAGTTCGCGCAGGCCGGGCCCGATCACCCGCTCGCCCATGTCGGCGGCGTTCTCGACGATGCGCTCATCGGTCATGGCGTTGATGGTCGCCACCGCCGCCGCGGTCGCCAGGGGGTGCCCGGAATAGGTGAGCCCGCCCGGATAGGCGCGGTCGTCGAAGGTGGCGGCGATGTGCGGTGCGATGGCGACGCCACCGAGCGGCACATAGCCGGAGTTGACGCCCTTCGCGAAGGTCAGCAGATCAGGCACGACGTCGAAATGGTCGATGGCGAACCACTTTCCGGTGCGCCCGAACCCCGCCATCACCTCGTCGGCGATGAACACGATCCCGTACTTGTCGCACAGTGCGCGCACCCCGGCCAGGTAGCCCGGCGGCGGCACCATGATTCCGGCGGTGCCCGGCACCGATTCCAGGATGACGGCAGCGATGGTGCTCGGCCCCTCCAGCGCGATGGTCTGCTCGAGGTGCTGCAGCGCCCGCTCGGTCTCCTCGGCCTCGGTGGTGGCGTGGAATTGCGTGCGGTACAGGAACGGTCCGAAGAAGTGCACGACCCCGGCATTGCCGTGGTCGTTGGGCCAGCGTCGCGGGTCGCCGGTCAGATTGACCGCGGTCTCGGTGCCACCGTGATAGGACCGGTAGGTCGCGAGCACCTTGTAGCGCCCGGTGTGCAGTCGCGCCATGCGCACCGCGTGCTCGACCGCGTCCGCGCCGCCATTGGTGAAGAAGATCCGGTCCAGGTCACCGGGCGTGCGTTCGGCGATCAGCCGCGCGGCCTCCGAGCGGGCGTCGTTCACATACGCCGGGCCGACGGTGCACAGCGTGGCCGCCTGCTCCTGGATGGCGGCCACCACCTTCGGATGCTGGTGTCCGATATTGGTGTTCACCATCTGCGAGGAGAAGTCCAGCAGCCGGTTGCCGTCGCCGTCCCACACGTAGCAGCCCTGGGCGGCGGTGATCACCATGGGGTGCAGCGACTTCTGCGCCGACCAGGAGTGGAAGACGTGCTTGCGGTCGAGTTCGTAGGCGCGGGCGGCTATGTCCCGCGCCGCTTCCGGGGTCAAACCATTGGGCAGGGTCATCGCATGTGTCCGTTCAGTGGTTCTGCGGGAAGCCGAGGTTCAAACCGCCGTGGCTGGGGTCGAGCCAGCGGGTGGTGACGGCCTTGGTGCGGGTGAAGAAGTGCACGCCGTCGGTGCCGTGCGCGTGCGAATCGCCGAACAGGGAGTTCTTCCAGCCGCCGAAACTGTAGTAGGCCATGGGGACCGGGATGGGGACGTTGATGCCGACCATGCCGACCTCGACCTCGTTGTGGAAGCGCCGGGCCGCGCCGCCGTCATTGGTGAACAGGGCGGTGCCGTTGCCGTAGGGGCTGGCGTTGATCAGGGCCAGCGCCTCGTCGTAGCTGTCGACGCGCAGCACCGAGAGCACCGGGCCGAAGATCTCGTCGGTGTAGACGGTCATGTCGGGGGTGACATGGTCGAGCACGGTGGGGCCGAGCCAGAATCCGGCGGCGTCGCCGTCGGCGGTGACGGTGCGGCCGTCGAGCACCACCCTGGCCCCGGCGGATTCGCCTGCATCGATGTAGGCCGCCACCTTGTCGCGGTGCGCCTGGGTCACCAGCGGGCCCATATCGCTGCCGCGGGTGCCGTCGCCGGTGCGAATCGTGGTGGCGCGCTCGGTGATCCGGGCGACCAGGTCATCGGCGATGGGGCCGACCGCCACCAGCGCGCTGATGGCCATGCAGCGTTCCCCGGCCGACCCGAAGCCGGCGTTCACCGCCGCGTCGGCGGCCAGGTCCAGATCGGCGTCGGGCAGCACCACCATGTGGTTCTTGGCCCCGCCCAGCGCCTGCACCCGCTTGCCCGCGGCGGTGCCGTACTCGTAGACGTACCTGGCGATCGGGGTCGAACCGACGAACGAAACCGCCTTGATCGCCGGGTTTTCCAGCAGCTCGTCCACCGCGACCTTGTCGCCCTGGACCACGTTGAACACCCCGTCGGGCAGCCCGGCCTCCTGCCACAGTTCGGCCAGCCACAGCGACGGGGAGGGGTCCTTCTCGCTCGGCTTGAGCACCACCGTGTTCCCGGCGGCGATGGCGACGGGGAAGAACCACATGGGCACCATGGCCGGGAAGTTGAACGGCGAGATGATCGCCACCGGCCCCAGCGGCTGGCGCACCGAGAAGATGTCGACCTTGGTGGACGCGTTCTCGGTGTAGCCGCCCTTGAGCAGGTGCGGGATGCCGCAGGCGAATTCGACGACCTCCAGCCCCCGGGTCACCTCGCCCAGCGCGTCGCCGAGCACCTTGCCGTGCTCGGCGGTGATGAGCGCGGCCAGCTCTTCCTTGCGCTCGTTGAGCAGCTCCCGGAACCGGAACAGCACCTGGGTGCGCCGGGCCAGGGAGGCGTCGCGCCAGGCCGGGAAGGCGGCCGCGGCGGACTCGATCACCGTGCGCACGTCGGCCGCCGAGGCGAGCGCGACCTGCCCGGTCACCACTCCGGTGGCGGGATTGGTGACCGGCGCGGTCGCGGTGCTGGAACCGGTGAAGGTCTTGCCGTCGAGCCAGTGTGCGATGGTCTGCATATCTCCTCGATTCCGTGGTTGTCCGTCCCTACTCTGCGCCATTACCCGCCGGTTGGCTCCCGACATTTTGTACGTGATTCGCGAGTTCGTATTACGCTTCGTCGGTGCTCCTGCGCGTTGCTGACATCCTGGCCATGCCGGTGGTGCGTGCCGGTCGGCCCGAGGTCGTCGGCGGCGGCGCGCTGGACCGGCCGGTGCGCTGGGTCCATGTGAGCGAGCTGGCCGATGTCGCCACCTTGCTGGTCGGGCGCGAACTGATTCTCACCACCGGGCACGCGCTGGCCGGTAGCGACGCGGCCACCGTCGCCTATCTGGAATCCCTCGCGGCGGCCGGGGTTTCCGGACTGGTCGTCGAACTGGGCACCTACGTGCGGGAACTGCCGCCGATCATGGCCGAGACCGCGGACCGGCTCGGGTTGCCGGTGGTGGCGCTGCACCGGGTGGTGCGGTTCGTGGAGGTCACCGAGGCGGTGCACCGGGTGATCGTGGCCGACCAGTACGAGGAACTGGAATTCGCGCGGACCGTGCACGAGACCTTCACCGCGCTCAGTGTGCGGCGGGCGTCGCTGGCCGAGATCGTCAAGACCGCCGCCGGGATGCTGGACGCCTCGGTGGTGCTCGAGGATCTCGCGCATCGGGTGCTCGCCCTGACCGCCCGCCACACCGGCACCTCGGCGGTGCTCGAGCACTGGGAGGCCACCTCCCGCCTGCTGTCCGACCGCGATCCGACCGTGGTTCCGGTGGGTCCGCACACGCAGCGCTGGGGGCGGCTGATCCTGCGGTCGAGCCGGGTGCCCACCGCGCGCGCCCGCATGGTGCTCGAACGCGCCGCCCAGACCCTCACGCTGCACCGGATGATCGAGCGGGACCGGTTCGGGCTGCACCGGCAGGCCCAGACCGGGCTCATCGACGACATGGTCAACGGCCGGCTCTCCGACGAACGCGACGCCGTGGCGCTGGCGGCCGCGCTCGGATTGGCCCGCCGCGCCCGCTACATCCCGGTGGCGGTGGACGTGGCGGCGGTGGTGGAAGCGGATCCGGTGGCGCAGCAACGGCGTACGGCCGCCCTGCTGGACGCGGCCCTGCACGGGGTGGCGTTGGCCAAGGCGACCGCGCTGGCCGCGCCCGACCACGGCAATCGGGTCACCATGGTGCTGGCGGTGGCGCGCGGCGGGGACCTCGACACCGTGCTCGGCGCGGTCTGCGCGGCCATGCTGGCCGAGATCCGCCGGGTGCCGGGCGTGCAGCGCGCGGTCATCGGCGTGGGCGGGGAATCGGATTCGCTGCTCGACACCGCCCGCGAACTCGCCCAGGCCGCGCACGTCGCCGAAGTCGCACTGTCGCTGGATTCTTCGACGCCGCGACCGTTCTACCGCAGCGGCGATGTCCGCCTGCGCGGCCTGCTGTCGCTGATCCGCGACGAGCCCGGGGTGCAGCGTTTCGCCGAGACCGAGCTCAGCGCCCTGTTGCGGCACGACATCCGCAATGCCACCGACCTCACCCGCACCCTGCGCCAATTCCTGGACCTGGCCGGCAACAAGACCGAACTGGCCCGCCGCCTCACCATCAGCCGCCCCACCCTCTACGACCGCCTGGCCCGCATCGAACGCATCCTCGACGTCGACCTGGACGACGGCGAGACCCGCACCTCGCTGCACGCCGCCCTGCTCATCCGCGATCTGGTGGTCACCACCGAAACACGCTGAGGCGCACCGGATCCGTGGTGGCGGCCGTTCGAACGCCTTGCGTGCCATACGATCCGTAAAGTGCCCGGCGCAATTTCCGTTCGACCGTAAGGAAAGTGACCCGGGTCATACCTCTGGTTTCTTCCGGTAACTCCGTTTCATATCCGGGCAACATTCCCGTCCGCACAATTCCTCGCAGGTCAGTTGACCGAGAATGAGGAGTTGCACCATGGAACCGAGTTCACCAACCGTCCTTTCGGGGGGATCAGACACATCCGAACCGGCGGTCGCCCGGCTGAAACCCAATGTGGTCGGACTGGTCGGGGTGGTGTTCATGGCCGTCGCCACGGCCGCGCCGATCACCGCCATGACCGGCAATGTGCCCTTCATGATGTCGGCGGGCAGTGGAATCGGCACGCCCGCGGCGTTTCTGATCGCCATGGTGGTGCTGGCCGTGTTCAGCGTCGGCTACACCACGATGGCCAAGCACATCACCACGACCGGCGCGTTCTACGGCTTCATCTCCTACGGCTTGGGCCGCACCGCGGGTCTGTCGGCGGGACTGCTGGCCACCTTCGCCTACATGGTCTTCGAGCCGTCGCTGATCGGCATCTTCTCCAGCTTCGCGCACAACACCGTCGCCGACCAGGTGGGCGTGAACATTCCGTGGTGGGTGTTCGCGATCCTCATGCTGGTGATCAACGGACTGGGCACCTGGTTCGGTGTCGCGGTGGCCGAACGGCTGCTCGTCGTCCTGCTGGCCACCGAGGTCACGGTGCTGACCGTCATGGGCGTGTCGGTACTGCTGCACGGCGGCGGACCCGACGGGCTGTCGCTGGCTCCGATCAACCCGGTCAACGCCTTCCACGGCGCGTCCGCGGGACTGGGCCTGTTCTTCGCCTTCTGGTCCTGGGTGGGCTTCGAATCCACCGCGATCTACGGTGAGGAATCCAAGGATCCCAAGCGAATCATCCCGCGTGCCACCATGATCGCCGTCCTCGGTGTCGGCGCGTTCTACCTGTTCATCTCCTGGATGACCATCTCCGGCAACGGCCAGGACAAGGCCATGGAGCTGGCGGGCTCCGACAACCCGATGAACCTGTTCTTCGCGCCCACCGAACGCTATGTCGGGCACTGGGCCGTGGACACCATGCAGTGGCTCATGGTCACCGGATCACTGGCCTGCGGCATGGCCTTCCACAACTGCGCCGCCCGCTACCTCTACGCGCTCGGCCGCGAAGACGTGGTGCCCGCACTGCAGCGCACCATCGGAAAGACACACCCGCAGAACGGATCCCCCTACCTCGCGGGTCTGGCGCAGACCGTCTTCTCGGCCCTGGTGGTGCTGGCCTTCGGCCTGGCCGGCAAGGATCCCTACGCCGGTCTCTACACCCTGATGGCGGTCCTGGGCACCATGGCGATCCTGATCGTGCAAGCGGTGTGCTCGTTCTCGGTGATCGCCTACTTCCGCACCAACCACCCCGAAACCCGGCACTGGTTCCGGACTCTGGTGGCCCCGCTCGCCGGCGGCGTGGCCATGATCGGCGTGGTCCTGCTGCTGGTCCTCAATATGGACACCGCCGCCGGAAGCGAGGCCGGCTCGATGATCCTGAAGGCGACGCCGTACCTGGTGGCGGCCGTGGCCCTCGCCGGGATCGGCTTCGCCCTCTACCTGAAACGCACCGACCCCGACCGCTACGCGCTGCTGGGCCGGACCGTGCTCGAGGAGTCCCACGAGCGCTGAGGGCGGAAACCGCTGCCCGGCACCGGGATTCTCGGGGTGGGTGTCGGGGGTGTCCCGGATGCGCCCCCGCACCCGCGGATGGCAGGCTCGAGGGTATGACCATCGCCGTGTACACCAGCTGGATGTGGCTGGCCCTCGAAATCGGCCTGCGGCTGCGGGATCGCGTCCGCGGCACCGGATCCACCGCGGGCGACGGCGGCACCCGGCTGGCGATCATGCTGCTGGTGGCGGCCGCCATGACCGTCGCCAGCTTCACCGGGATCCTGCTGCCGCTGGACAGTCCGCTGCGATTCCCCGGGCCCGCGGTGGCCTGGCAGGTGGTGGGCATCGCGCTGATGTGGCTCGGCCTGGCGGTGCGCGGATGGGCGATCACGGTGCTGGGCAAGCATTTCCGGACCACCGTCGAGGTGGACGCCGATCAGCCGGTGATCAGTCACGGGCCGTACCGGTGGGTGCGGCACCCGTCCTACACCGGCGTTCTGCTCATCACCGTCGGCTTCGGGCTGGCGTCGGGCAACTATCTCGGCCTGCTGCTCACCAGCGTGGTCCCCGTCTACGCGTTCCTGCGCCGCATCCGGCTGGAGGAGCGCACGCTGGTCGAAACCCTCGGCGCCCCTTACGAGAACTACCGGCTGACCACCAGGAAGCTGGTCCCCGGCGTCTGGTGAATCAGGCCGGATCGGCGCCCATCGGGTTCGGGTAGGGGACCTCGCCGCTGCGGGCCACGGCGCGGGCGGCGGGGGTGAGCGCCGCGAGGGTTTCGACCATGCCGGGGACGTCGCGGTAGGCGGTCATGGCGAGGGCGTCGGTGCGGGCCTCGATGTGCTCGCGCAGGGCGCGCCCGGCCGCGGTGATGCCGTCGGCGTCGAGCAGCCCGCGGGCGGTGAGTCGTTCGTGCGCTGCCTGCCAATCATTTTCGGTCCACCCGCGGTTGTCGCGCATGATCTGCACGGGGAAGCCGTTGGCGGCCGAGAACAGCACGTGCGCCTCGCAGCCGTCGATGCCCTCGCTCAGCAGGCACGCCACATGGCCGTCGCCGCGGTGTTCGCGCAGCGCGGTGACCGCCTGCCAGAGCGCGTGCACGGCGTCACCAGGTGTGGGCAGGTCGCGGTTGGCGGCGAAGAGCGCGCGGCCCCCGGCGGGAGCGGCCTCGACGGCCCGCTGTAAGTGCGGGACGGTGCGGGCGGCGACGGTCGCGATATCGGGCACGATGGTCCGCAGCACGGCCGCCGCCGCGATGGTGCGGGTCGCGATGACCGCCTCGGGCGTGGCGTAGGTCCAGGCGTCGGGGATGGCCCGCCGGACCATGGCCGGATGGAAGCCGTAGAAGGTCGCCTCCACCACCGACGGACCGACCGCGCCGAACGGTGCGGAGCGGGCCGCGAAGTAGCCCATCCAGTAGCCGCGCAGGCCGACGGCCTTGTTGGCGGCCCGGCAGTCGGCGGCGAAATAGGTGATGGCGTGCAGCGGTTCGAGCACCCGCCACAGGTCGCGGGCGAAGGCGTTGTCCATGTCCTCACCCTAGCGGCTGAATTCAGCGAACTGAAGCCAGGATATTGGTTCGCGTCGGTAACGTCGATTCATCTCGGGGCAACAATCCGGGCCGCACAATTCTGGCAGGTCGGTACACCGATCTCGATCGACCGACGAGTGGCAGGTGAGAGCAATGACAGACACCGAGGCCCGGCCGGCCTACGGCGATCGCGTGATCGCCGTGGAACCCGGCGGTGACGAGCGCATCCCCGAGGACGCCCGGCACGGTACGCCACGAGAACTGTTGTGGACGTGGATGTCTCCGAACATGGAGTTCGCCACCGTCTTCGTGGGCGTCCTCGCCGTCACAGCGTACGGCATGAACTTCTGGCAGGCGAGCCTGGGCCTGGCCCTGGGCACCGCCCTGGGTGCGGTGGCCCACTATCTGCTGTCGGCTCGCGGCCCGCTGCACGGGGTGCCGCAAATGGTGCTGGGCCGCTTGGCCTTCGGCCATCGCGGCAATATCCTGCCGGCGACCTTCATGTCGGTGATGTGCGGCGTCGGGTGGTTCGCCACCAACTCCGTCAGCGGCGCGTTCGCGCTCAACACCCTGACCGGACTGCCGAAACCGGCCGCACTGCTGCTGATCGTGGTGGCGCAGACCGTCTTCGCGGTCGTCGGGCACAACCTGGTGCAGGCCGTGGAACGCTTCGCCTTCCCGGTGCTGGCCATCGTGTTCCTCATCGTCACCGTGGTGATCCTCGGCAAGGCTCACCTCGGCGCGCCCGCACCGGCCGGGGGCCTGGGCGGCGCGGGTGGATTCCTGCTCACCGTGGGCACCGCGTTCGGCTATGCGGCGGGCTGGAATCCCTACGCGGCGGACTACTCCCGCTACCTGCCCGCCACGGCAGCGCGGGCCGCGGTCGGCGGGTACGCGGCGCTGGGCCTGTTCCTGTCCTGCTGCTGGCTGGAGCTGTTGGGCGCGGCTTCCGCGACGGTGACGACCACCGCGCAGGGCAGTCCCACCGACGTCTTCACCGCCGAGCTGCCCACCCCGCTGGCGGACCTGACGCTGCTGGCCATCGCGGTCGGCGCGGTAGCCGCCAACGCGCTCAATATCTATTCGGGGGCAATGGCTTTCGTCACCATGGGATTCAAGTTCTCGGTGCGCATGCAACGCGCGCTGGTGTCGGTGGTCTTCGGGGTGGTCGGCTTCCTGGTCGCCTGGTGGGCGCTGCCGGACGCGGCCGCCGACTACGAGGGCTTCCTGCTGATCGTGGCCTACTGGATCGGACCGTGGCTCGGGGTGGTGTTCGTCGACGAGTATCTGCGCCGCGGGCGGCGCATCGATCACCTGCTCTACGACCGCGGCTACTCGAATTGGGGTGGGGTGGCTGCCTTCCTGATCGGACTGATCGTGTCCGTGCTGCTGTTCTCCAATCAGCAGAAGTTCGTCGGCGCCGTCGCGAAGGCCTTCCCACAGCTGGGTGACATCACCTTCTTCATCGGCTTCCTGCTCTCCGGCGCGGCCTACGCCCTCTTAGCGCGCTCCCGGATCTCGCGCGCGGCGGTGGCAGCATGATCGGCATGATCATTGCTGAGCAACTGCTGGCCACCGCCTACGACGAGGCGCAACTCGGCCTGCGGGAGGGCGGGATTCCGATCGGGGCGGCCCTGTTCGACAGCGCCGGAAACCTGCTCGGGCGCGGCCACAATCGCCGCATCCAGCACGACGACCCCAGCGTGCACGCCGAGACCGACGCCTTCCGCGCCGCGGGCCGCCGCCGCGACTACCGCGACACCATCATGGTCACCACGCTGTCCCCGTGCTGGTACTGCAGCGGCCTGGTGCGCCAGTTCGGCATCGGCGCGGTCATCGTGGGGGAGTCGCGCACCTTCACCGGCGGGCACGATTGGCTTGCCGAACACGGGGTTTCGGTCACCGTGCTCGACGATCCGGCCTGCGTCGACATGATGACCCGCTTCATCGCCGAACGGCCCGAACTCTGGAACGAGGACATAGGAGTGGCGGAATGACCCCCATCGCGACGATCGACCTCGACCGCTGGCGCGAGGGTGGCGAATCCGCGGCGGGCGTGCTGCGCGACGTGGATGCGGGCCTGCGCCGCGCCGGGTTCCTGCTGGTGCGCGGACACGGCGTGCCGCACGGACTTCCGGATCGGCTGCGGGTCGCGGCCCGCCGCTTCTTCGCGCTACCCCCGGAGGTGAAGCAGCGCTATGCGGTGTCGGTCGGCGGTCGCGGCTGGATCGGTCCCGGGATGGAGGCCAACGGCTATGCGGAGGGCACTGTGACGCCGCCGGATCTGAAGGAGACCTTCGCCGTCGGCGCCGACACCCGCACCGGTGACCCGCTCGTGGATCGGGTCTGGTTCCTCGACAATGTCTGGCCCGACGAGGTGGGCGAACTGCGCGAGCTGTTCGTGGCCTACACCGACGCCGTCCGCGTCCTGTCCGACGAGCTGCTCGCCCTGTTCGCAGCGACGCTCGACCTGCCGCACAACCCTTTCGAGCATCTCGCGAGCCGCCCCACCTGGACCTGCAACATCAACCGCTACCCGCCGCTGACCGAGATCGGCCCGCCCGAACCCGGGCAGTTCCGCATCGGCCCGCACACCGACTTCGGCACCGTCACGGTCCTGGACCGCCAGCCCGGGGCGGGCGGGTTGCAGGTCTACACCGACGACGGCGGCTGGGCCGACGCGCCCTACGACCCGTCGGCCGTCACCGTGAACATCGGTGACCTGCTGTCGTATTGGAGCGGCCACCGCTGGCCCGCCGGTCGGCACCGGGTGCTGCCGCCGCAGGCCGCGGCGCCCGACGAGGATCTGGTGTCGCTGATCTACTTCTACGAACTTGACCACGATGCCCGGGTGACACCGCTGGACCCGCCGATCGGCCGAGTCGCGGGCCTGGAACCGGTGATCTCCGCGGAGTTCCTGCGTACCCGCTTGGACGCCATCACCATGGGCTGAAGGCCGCCCGGCGGGTTCCCGCGGGCGTGGGCCGGTGCCGGCTGAGGGAACAACCCCGGCCGGGCCCGCGTTGGCTGCGGTCATGACGACGCTTGGATTGATCGGAAGCGGCAATATCGGCGGCACCCTGGCCCGGCTGGCCGTGGCCGCGGGGATCGATGTGGTGCTGAGCAATTCGCGAGGGCCCGAGACGCTGGCCGAACTGGTCGCGGAACTGGGGGAGCGCGCCCGCGCCGCCACCCCGGCCGAGGCGGCCGCCGCGGGGGACGTCGTGGTCGTGACGGTCCCGCTGAAGGCCTACCGGCAGGTTCCGGCCGAGCAGCTGGTCGGCAAGGTGGTCATCGACACCAACAACTACTACCCCGAGCGCGACGGCGAGATCGCCGACCTGGACGCGGGGGTATCGACCAGTTCCGAACTGCTGCAACGGCATCTGCCGCGTGCACGAGTCGTGAAGGCGTTCAACAACATCTTCTACAAGCACCTCGCGGTCCTGGCTCACCCCGCCGGTGACGAGCGCACCGTCCTCCCCATCGCCGGGGACGACGGCGAGGCGAAAACCGCTGCGGCGGAACTGATCGGCGCGCTCGGCTACGACACCCTCGACATCGGCGCGCTCGCCGAGAGCTGGCGCACCCAGCCGGGAACCCCGGTCTACGGCACGCCCTACGCGGCCGGTGAACCGTTCTGGGAGCACGGGGCGGCGCAGGCCGATGCCGACACCGTGCGCAAGGCGGTCGACGCCGCCGAGCGCTGAGGGGTCAGGCGGTCAGCGGTTCTCTTCGGCCGGCGCCCAGCGGTTGGCTGTCAGCGCATAGCCGGGCAGCTCGCCGGTGAGCATCTTGGACTCGTAGATGCGCTGGTAGCCGGTGGTGGCGATGCGCCATACGCCGTCCTCGCGGCGGTAGGTGTCGTGGTAGTAGGCCGCGCCGCGGATGAGCAGCCCGTAGTCGGCGGCGATCACCGTGTCCTCGAGGCACCAGCTGCCCGAGGCGGTGTCGCCGTCGACGGTGATCTCGGGGTGGTTGGCGACGTGCACGGTGATGATGTTGCCGCCCAGCGCCCCTCGCATGTAGTCCACGATCTGGTCGCGGCTGGTGAACTGCGCGGGCAGTCCGCCCGAGGGGGAGCCGTATGAGCCGACGATGTCGTGGCACAGCGTGTCCGCGAAGTCGTCCCACTGCTTCAGGTCCAGGGTGCGCAGGTAGCGGTACTTGAGTGCGCGAATCGATTCGAGTGCTGCGAAATCCATACCGCAATGTAGCCGAATCGGACACCGACCTAGCAAGCGTTTGCTACGTTTCGGGACATGATTTCCACCCTGGTCTGGGGCACGGGCAATGTCGGTCGTGCGGCCATCCGGGCCGTCGCGGCACACCCCGAACTGGAGCTGACCGGCGTCCTGGTCCACAACCCGGCCAAGGTGGGCCGCGACGCGGGCGCCCTCGCCGGACTGGACACCGAACTGGGCATCGCGGCCACCGACGACATCGAAGCCGCGCTCGCCAGACCCCGCGCCGTCGTCTACGCCGCCTCCGGCGACATCCGCCCCGACGACGCCCTCGCCGACATCGAGCGCGCCCTGCGCACCGGAGCCGTCGTCGTCACCCCCGCGCTGTACGCGCTCTACGACCACCGCAGCGCCCCCGCCGAACTGCGCGACCGCGTCACCGCCGCCGCCACCGAGGGTGGCGGCACCCTGTTCGTCTCCGGCATCGACCCCGGCTGGGGCAACGACGTCCTGCCGCTGCTGATGAGCGGCCTCGGCAGCACCGTCGACGTGCTGCGCTGCCAGGAGATCTTCGACTACACCACCTACGACCAGCCCGACTCGGTGCGCTACCTGGTCGGCATGGGCCAGCCCATGGACTACCAGCCGCCCATGCTCGCGCCCACCATCCCGACCATGGTGTGGGGCGGCCAGATCCGGCTCATCGCGCGCGGACTCGGCGTGGCGCTCACCGATATTCGCGAGGTGGTGGAACGCCGCGCGCTCGAGGAGACCGTCGAGACCGAGCTGATGGGCAAGTTCGACGCCGGCACCCAGGGTGCGGTGCGCTTCGAGGTGCAGGGCATCGTCGACGGCAGCCCGCGCATCGTCATCGAACACGTCACCCGCATTCACGCGAGCTGCGCGCCCGACTGGCCGCAGCCGCACAGCGGCGCGGGCGCGCACCGCGTCATCATCGAGGGCCGCCCCCGCATCGAGATCACCGTGCAGGCCACCGACGAGGACGGCAATCACTCCGCGGGCGGAAACGCAACGGCCGTCGGCAGATTGGTGAACGCGCTGCCCTGGCTGGCGACCGCGGAACCCGGTTTGTACGACGCGCTCGACGTCCCCCTGCCGTTCGGCACGCTGGGCGCGCAGCCCTTCGGAAGCCAGTGACACGTCAAAGGAGCACCGCATGATCATCGACATCCCCGAGGGCAAGGACCCCATCGGCTACGTGTGGGGCGAAATGGTGCCCGGCATCGGTGTGGCCGCCTCCAACTTCTCCCTCGCCGTGTACTCGCACAGCACCCTGGGCCTGCGCGAATTCGAGGCCGCGCGACTGCGGATCGCCCAGATCAACGGCTGCCTGTTCTGCCTGGACTGGCGCACCGACCGCAATGGCGAGAAGGTCGAGGAGTCCTTCGCCGACGACGTCACCAACTGGCGCACCACCGAGAACTTCGATGACCGCGTCCGGCTGGCCGCCGAATACGCCGAGGTGTACACCCTCGACCACCACGCCCTCGACGACGAGTTCTTCGAGCGCATGAAGAAGCAGTACACCGACGCCGAGATCGTCGAACTGTCCATGTGCCTGGGTTCGTGGCTGGCCTTCGGCCGCCTCAACCACGTGCTGGGCCTCGACGCGGTGTGCGTGCTGCCGGGTCACTCCGCCCAGTAGTCACAGGCTCCACCCCGCCGAAGCGGCCAGTTTGCGCAGGATGTTCCACTGTTCGAAATCGGCCACCGCGGCGGGGGAGCACGCCCCCGGTTTGATCGGCGGGACATTCCATTGCGGCGCATCCAGATTCGGTGGTCCGGTGAAGTCGAGCACCTCGGCGATATTGCGGGCGGCGGCGTCGCGGGGCGTCAGAGACGGTAAACCCCACCGCCATTCGATGGCCTTCAGCACCGAGGTGTGGTCGTAGACCTGATGCGCCACGTGCCCGCGGCGCGCCCTCGGCGAGATCACCAGGCACGGCACCCGGAAGCCGCGCAGCCCCCAGTCCGGATTGGCGTCGGGCGCGACCTGGGGCGGCACATGGTCGAAGAACCCGCCCCACTCGTCGTAGTTGATGATCAGCAGCGTGCGCGACCACGCCGGGCCCTTGGTGACCGCCTGATACACCTGATTCAGAAAGGCTTGCCCCGCACGGATGTCGGCGTGCGGATGGTCGTCGGTCGAGGTGCCGGAGGCCTCGCCGAGGAATCCGGGGTCGACGAAGGACACCGCCGGGAGTGTGCCCGCCGCGCAGTCGGTCAGGAAGCTGCCGAAGCGGCGGCTGATGGACAGGTATTTGGCGCCCCACAGCCCGATGAACGGGACGTCGGAGAAGTAGTAGCGACCCGGGATTCCGGCCGCGGCCAGCCGATCCCAGACGGTCGGCAGCGTCGACACGGTCATCGAATTGTGGATCCGGTCGGTTTGCGCGGCATGCTGATAGACACGATTGGGTGTGGTCTCGGCCATGATCGCGGCGAAATAGTTGTCGCACACCGTCCAGGCCGGCGCCGCGTTGCCATAGAACGCGAGATCGTTCTGCTCGTAATAGCCGATCGGGAACTCGTCATTGTCCCCGGCCCGCAGCCAGCCGTCGCACGCGCCGTTGTTGAGCGCCACCCGCCCACCCTCGAACGAGTGGTCGGGATCGTTGTACTGGCAGCCCTGGGTGGTGGACAGGTGAAAGGTACTGCGCGCCTTACCATTCCGATCAGTAAAGGTCAGACCGCCCTGTTTGCCGTTCGCACCTGGCAGCCAGCCCAGGTAGTGGTCGAACGAACGGTTCTCCATCATCAACACGATGATGTGGTCGATCCCGCACTCCGCGGGGACGGGCAGTCCACCGGCCTGCGCGGCCGGGGTCTCACGGCAGCCCGTCGCCCCGACGGCAGTGCCGAGCGCGAGCGCCCCGACCCCGGCGAGGACGGTCCGGCGGCTGGTGGTGCGGCGGTGGGAAGCTCTCACGAAATAACTATCGCGCCAGCGATTTCCGACCAATAACAAGTCGGCGGAATTCGACGGAGGATTGTGCCGCGTCCGAGTTGGTGCGAGGTAGCGAGCTACCGCGTCCCGGTCGAGGCTTCTCGCTCCCTGCGCGCGGTTTCCTCGTAGGCCGCCGTCAGTTCCGCGAGGACACCGTCGGTCGGCGTCGGCGCGCCGTGCAGGTGAACGGCGCGAAGTTCGGCCATGAATCGCTCCCACAGCGCGGGCCCGCCCGCGGCCAGCAGTTCGGCTCGGATGGTCAGTTCCGGGGTGGTGTCCAGCCAGCGGGCTCCCCACGCCCCGAGATTGGCCAGGACCGGTACGAGCTGGATCGCCGCCTCGGTGAGGTGGTATTCGACCTTCTGCCGATGGCTCGGATCGTCGTCGCGGGTGAGCAGGCCGGCGTCCACGAGCTTCGCGAGGCGGGCCGCGAGCATATTGGAGGCGATGCCTTCGATCGATCCGGTGAGCAGCTCACGGAAGTGGGTAGCGCCGCTGAACATGATGTCGCGCAACACGATCAAGCTCCATCGATCCCCGAGCAGCTCGACGGTCATGTTGATCGGACAGCCCGACTTGCCCGGCGGGGTAGTCAACTTGCCCGGTGCAACTGGTTGCGTCACAAGATCAGTCTAGATACTGTCGAAACCGATTGCAGATCGCAACCAGAAGGGGCATTCCATGGCGCAGATGGTTCGGGTTCACAACTTCAACGTCTCCAGCGACGGTTACGGCGCGGGTGAGGGGCAGAGTCTGGAGCGTCCGTTCGGGGACGCCGACGCGACCGCGCTGTTCTCCTGGTCCGGCGCGACCGCCCACGGTCCCACCCGCACCGAGCCGGGCGGCAGCTACGGACTCGACGACTACTGCACCCGTGAATGGCATCGAAATGTCGGCGCGGAAATCATGGGCCGCAACAAATTCGGGCCCCAGCGTGGACCGTGGGAGAACCTCGAATGGGAGGGTTGGTGGGGTGCGGAGCCGCCCTTCCGCACCCCCGTCTTCGTGCTCACCCACCATGTCCGGCCCTCGATCACCCGGGGCGCCACCACATTCCACTTCCTGAACGCCTCACCCAAGGAGGCGCTGGCGCAGGCGCTGGACGCCGCGGACGGCAAGGACGTCCGGATCGGCGGCGGCGTCGCCACGGTCCGGGCCTTCCTCGAGGCGGACCTCATCGACCAGATGCACGTTGCGGTCGCCCCGGTGGAACTCGGCCGCGGCGAACAACTCTGGACCAGCCCGGACACCCTCACCGACCGCTTCCACCTGGAGCGTATCCCCAGCCCCAGCGGCGTCACCCACCACTTCTTCTGGCGGAAGTGACGGGCGTCAGATGCGACCGCGCAGGGTGGGCAGGCCCGCGCCGGTGAGTTCGTCGCAGTAGGTTGTCCGGCCCGCCATCGCCATGGTCAAGGCGATCGTCGGGCCGGTCACCACGGGACCGTCTCCGATGGCGAAGGGGCCGTCGGTCGCTTCCAGCCGCAGGCCTTGGATCGATTTGTGGCTGGGGACGGTGAAGTCGCGGCTTGCGAAGAATCGCGCCACCTCGGTGACGGCCTCGATCGACGGCTTGCGCGGCAGACCCAACGGCTGCCGAATGTCCTGGCCGTGCACGATCACCTCACCGAGCCAGGCCGCGGTGTGCCCGGACGGTGCGACCGTGCTGCCGACGACCGCGCGGAACCGCTCCAAGGTCTCCGCAGGGGTGGACCCGCGATGCGCGGCCAGCTGCCGGTCATTGTGTTTGCCGAAGTCGAAGCGATTGCTCAGCACGCTGATCAGCCAGCGGAATCGCCCGGTGCTCGCCCCCGCCGTGAGGTGTGCGACCACCTCTTCCACCGACCAGTCCCCGCACAGCGACCGTTGCGCCCACTGCGCGGCGCTCAGTCCGGCGAGATCATCGGCCAGCGCGGCGCGTTCGGCGTGCACCAGCCCCCACAGCTCGTCACGAGAAACAGCGTTCGACACTCGGGATACCTCCCAGCTCGGTTCGGATTTCCCTCTGCTGACGATGCCGCCCGCCCGAACTCATCGGTGTCAGGCGTCGAACAGCGCCAGATACTTTGTCTGGCCGAACATTTCGGCGGCGTCGCGGGCCGACGGGCTGCCCGCGTTCGGGTCGGCGCCGGCGGCGAGCAACGCGCGCACGATCTCGTCGGAGCCCTTGAAAACCGCTCCCGACAACGGGGTTTGGCCCTTGTCGTTGCCGAAGTTGGGGTCGGCCTTGCGGTCCAGGAGGGCGGTCACCGCCTCCGGGTGGGAGTAGTAGGCGGCGAGCATGAGCAGGGTGTCGCCATTGTCGTTGGTGAGGTTCACCGGGACGCCGGCGTCGAGATAGGCGGCCAGGGTGGCGGCGTCGCCGGTACGGGCGAGGTCGAAGATCTTGCCGGCGAGTTCGAGGACCTCGGGGGACAGCTCGTTGGGTTCCACCCCGCCACTGTATCGAGGTCAGTCGGTGATGATGAGCAGCTCGGTCGGAGACGCGATCTCGGTGCGCAGACCGGCCTTCTCGGAGACGCGGGCCAGCGCGTCGATGGTCGAGGGCTCGGTGCGGGTCAGGACCAGCGCGCGAGCCAGCAGACCCTTGTGGTGTTTGTTGAAGTGGCTCACCACGGTTCGCTTGCCGTCGGGGCGCTCGGTGAGCACGGTCGCGGTGATCGCGCCCGGGATGCGGCCCAGGTTCTGATAGGTGCCCGAACGCAGATCCACGACCAGCTGCCCGGCCGCCTCGGCGCGCAACGCCTCCGGCAGCACCGACTTCCACAGCGACTGCAGGGTCGGCAGACCCGGCAGTTTGGAGCCGCCCGAGAGCCGGTAGGCGGGAATCGGGTCGCCCGCGCGCACCACACCGAACAACGCCGAACCGATCCCGAGCCGGGCTTCGGCCTTGCCGCGCTGCGCCTTCGTGAAGCCCGCGGCATCCAGGGCGTCGTAGAGCACGCCGGTGTACCGGTCCAGGGCCGGGCGGGTGGCGGAGGTGCGCAGGGCGGCGTTGCGCGCGATCTCCGCGTCAGCCCCCTTGCCCAGCCCGAGCGCGGCCCGTGAGGCGTCCGCGTCGGCGGCCAACTCGATCAGCTCGGTGACCAGTTTGTCGCGCACCGCCGTGAGCTGCGGCATCGAGAGGGAATCCAGGTCCAGGGGACCGACCGAACCACCGTCGGACTTGGTTTCTGAGGGAGGCAGCAGCACCAGCACGAGCCAACACGGTAATGCCTTGGGAAGTGTTCGCTAGCAGCGGCTACTGTGTTCATCCGTGATCACCCGCCTCTCCCACCTGTTCCTGCGCACCCTGCGCGACGATCCCGCCGACGCCGAGGTGCCCAGCCACAAGCTGCTGGTGCGTGCCGGATACGTGCGTCGCATCGCGCCCGGCGTCTATTCGTGGCTGCCGCTCGGCCTGCGCACGCTGCGCAAGGTCGAGGACGTGGTCCGGGCGGAGATGAACGCCATCGGCGCGCAGGAGATCTCGCTGCCGGCCCTGCTGCCGCGCGAGCCCTACGAGACCACCAACCGCTGGACCGAGTACGGCGACGGCCTGTTCCGGTTGAAGGACCGCAAGGGCCAGGACTACCTGCTCGGCCCCACCCATGAGGAGCTGTTCGCGCTCACCGTGAAGGGTGAGTACAACTCGTACAAGGATCTGCCGGTCACGCTGTACCAGATCCAGACCAAGTACCGCGACGAAGGCCGCCCCCGCGCGGGCATCCTGCGCGGCCGCGAATTCGTCATGAAGGACTCCTACTCCTTCGACCTCGACGAGGACGGGCTGAAGAACAGCTACAACGCCCACCGCGAGGCCTACCAGAAGATCTTCGACCGCCTCGGCGTGAAGTATGTGATCGTGGCCGCCACCTCCGGCGCCATGGGCGGTTCGGCCTCGGAGGAGTTCCTGGCCGACAGCCCCGTCGGTGAGGACACCTACGTCATCTGCCGCGAGTCCGGTTACGCCGCGAACGTGGAGGCCGTGGTCACCGCCGCGCCGCCCGCCATCGCGATCGAGGGCCAGGCCGACGCCGTCGTCCACGACACCCCGGACACCCCCACCATCGCCACCCTGGTCGACTGGGCCAACGGCGCGGGCATCGACAAGGTGCTGGGCCGCGAGGCCACCGCCGCCGACACCCTCAAGAACGTCATGGTCAAGCTGGTCTACCCCGACGGCAAGACCGAACTGCTCGGCATCGGCATCCCCGGCGACCGTGAGGTCGACGAGAAGCGGCTCGAGGCGTCCGTCGAGCCGGCCTCCGTCGAACTGCTCGACGAGGCCGACTTCAAGGCCAACCCCTTCCTGGTGAAGGGCTACATCGGCCCGAAGGCCCTACTCGCCAACGGCGTCCGCTACCTGGTCGACCCGCGCGTGGTGTCCGGCACCGCCTGGATCACCGGCGCCGACGAGCCCGGCAAGCACTACGTCGGCCTGGTCGCCGGCCGCGACTTCACCGCCGACGGCACCATCGAGGCCGCCGAGGTTCGCAACGGCGACCCCTCGCCCGACGGCCGTGGCGTCCTCGAGGCCGCCCGCGGCATCGAGATCGGCCACATCTTCCAGCTCGGCCAGAAGTACACCGACGCCTTCCAGGTCGACGTGCTGGGCGAGAACGGCAAGCCGGTCCGCCTCACCATGGGCTCCTACGGTGTCGGCGTGTCCCGCATGGTCGCGGTCCTCGCCGAGCAGAAGCACGACGACAAGGGCCTGCGCTGGCCCCGCGAGGTCGCCCCCTTCGACGTCCACGTCGTCATCGCCAACAAGGACGAGGGCGCCCGCGCCGGCGCCGAACAGGTTGCCGCCGAACTCGATTCCCTCGGCTTCGAGGTCCTCCTCGACGACCGCACCGCCTCCCCGGGCGTGAAGTTCAAGGACGCCGAACTCCTCGGCATGCCCTACATCGTCGTCGTCGGCCGCGGCTGGGCCGAAGGCAAGATCGAACTCCGCGACCGCTTCGCCGGCACCGCCGAAGAACTCCCCGCCGACACCGCCGTCGCCACCGTGGCAGCCAAGATCCGCGGCTGACCACCGGTTCCACCAGTGGCGCACCACCTTCGGGCGGTGCGCCACTGTCATTCGTGCGCCGAACCGTTCGCCCGGTCAGGCGCGGGCTCCAGTAGGTTGGGCGACGACACGCCGCGCACGGAACGAATGCGGCCGCCGCACCGAAGGATTCGATCATGGCCTACCCGGGTGTTCCCGCATTTTCGTACCCGGCTCCGGCTCCGGCTCCGCAGTCGCCGCGGGCCAGGCCACCGTGGTGGTGGATCGGGGCCGGGATCATCGTGATTCTGGTGGGCGTTATCGGTGCGGTTACCGCCGGCGTGGTCGGATTCACGAATATGACCGGCACCGTCGACCGATTCCAGCGCGTTGCGGTTCCCGGTTCCGGAGACCTGCGCCTGTCGGCCGGTCAGGACTACACGGTGTACTACGAGTTCCGGGGCGCGACCTCGGCCGACGTGCCGCAGGCCGTGCGATTCAGGATCACCGATCCCGACGGACGCGTGATCTCGGCGAAGGAATGCGGGGCCGAGGAGTCCTACAACTTGGGCGGTCACGAAGGGCGCGCGGAGTGCACGTTCCACGCCGGCCAGGACGGGACGTATCACCTGCTCGCCGAAGGCGGGACCGACGTGACCGTGGCTGTCGGGCGCGGGCTGGGCTCCACGATGGTCCGCATGATCCTGATCCCGTTGGCGATCGGATTGATCGGCTTCCTGGTCGGCACGATTCTCATCATCACCGCACTCGTCCGCCACAATCGTTCCCCGGCACCCTCGCGTCGGCACGCCTGAATCGGCGCGCAGCGGACAGAATGGGCCCTACCGAACCGAGGCGCGCGTCATGCCTGTCGTTGAGGAGGGAATCCGATGTTGCCCGTGATCTATTCGATGAGTGTGTCGCTGGACGGGTTCATCGCAGGCCCTACCGGGGAGATCGGGTGGAGCGCGCCGTTCCCGGAGCAGATGCGCTTCCATCTCGAGCAGACCCGGCACATCGCCGCGTATGTGTGCGGGAGCGGGCTGTACCAGGAGATGCTGGTGTGGGAGAACGCCGAGGAGACCATGGCCGGGGAGGTCGAGGTGGAGTTCGCTCGGATCTGGCGGGCCCTTCCGAAGGTGGTGTTCTCGCGCACATTGGAGACGGTGACGGGCAATGCTCGCCTCGCCACCGCCGACCTGGCCACCGAGATCGGACGCCTGCGTGACCAGTTCGACACGGGAGTGATCGCGGTCGGCGGTGCAGGCTTGGCCGCGACCGCCATCGAGGAGAACCTGGTCGACGAATACCGCCAGTTCGTCTGCCCGATCATCCTCGGCGAGGGCACCCCGTACTTCCCGCCGCTGGCCGCACCCGTCGACCTGCGTCTGATCGAGTCCCGGACCCTGAACTCCCGCACCGTGTACCTGCGCTACGAGCGCACCCGCTGAGCCACGCCCTCACTGACGTCCGGCCGATTCTCGACTCGGATGCGAAGGCGGACAAGGAACTACATTCGGGGTAGTCCGACAGCGAAAGGGGAAATCATGCGGCGGAAGCTCGGCGACGCGGTGTGGGTCCTGCTCGGCGTCGTGATCGGCTGTCTGATCGTGTTCATCGCCATCGTGCTGTTCCTGATCGGCCTGACCGACAACGCGGCCGATGTGAACGGGATGACACTGTTCCCCGGCCGGGTGCCGGTGGCCGACGCCGCAATGGCAGGGTGGACCGTAGACAGGGGCAGATGACGAGGAGACAGTCGATGAGTGGACGGACCCCCAGCCAGTGGGAGGAACTCACCGCTGCCGACCCCGCGCATTCCACTTGGTACGTGGAACGTTTCCGGACTTTGGCCGCTGAGGGCGCCGACATCGTCGGCGAGGCGCGCATGATCGACGCGATGCTCGCCCGCGGCAGCCGCGTCCTGGACGCGGGCTGCGGACCCGGCCGCGTGGGCGGCTACCTGCACCGAGCCGGGCACACGGTGGTGGGCGTCGACGTCGATCCCGTTCTGATCGCCGCGGCCGAACAGGATCACCCCGGTCCCACCTGGCTGGTCGGCGACCTCGCCGAACTGGACCTCCCGTCGCGCGGCGTCGCGGCCGGCTTCGACGTCATCGTCTGCGCGGGCAACGTGGTGACCTTCCTGGCGCCCTCCACCCGCGCAGCGGTACTCGCTGGTTTCGCCCGCCACCTGGCCGAGTCCGGCCGCCTGGTGGTGGGATTCGGCGCCGACCGCGGCTACGAGTTCTCCGAGTTCCTCGCCGACGCCCAGCGCGCCGGACTTGTCGCGGATGCGCAATTCTCGACCTGGGACCTGCGCCCCTTCACCGGCGAGTCCGACTTCCTGGTGGCGGTGTTCTCCCGTGCGGAGTGACGCCGTCCCGCTGAGTGGATGCGCACGAATGAATGTCTGTGCGACGGACGGTCTCTGACTAGCTTCATGATCATGAGAGCCTCACTCGCCGTCCTCGCCGCTGCTCTGACGGTCGGTCTCGCGGTCCAAGCCCCGGTCGCCCTGGCCGACGCCGGATCCTCCGCCTCGGGTTCCGCCAGTGGTTCGGCGTCCGGATCGAGTGACCTGTGGCCCGTCCCCACCGCCCCGGCCGACCAGTTCACCTTCCTGATGGCCTACAGCTTCGGCAACCGCATCCCCGCCGGAGCCGACCCCGCCCGCACCGAGGGCGACCCCGGACCGGTGAACGAAGCCCTCGCCGCCGCCGTGGTGGCCGCCCGCGGCACCCGCACCATCCCCGTCTACGCCCAAACCGTCATCGCCGACGTCCTGCGCACCCGCTACGGCATGACCGACGTCATCCCGATCGAGGCGGACCGCCAACCCGACGGCACCCTGACCTACCTGTCCACCGACGGCGCCGCGAAAAAGGTTGCCGCACTGCGCGGCCCGTCCCGCGACACCGACACCGCCGGCGTCATCGCCTTCAAAGACCACCTGTGGCGCGCCACCTACACCACCCGCGCCAACGGCTTCCACGCCTACGCCCCGGCCGGCGTCACCATGCCCAGCCAATACGACCCCCAGTCCAGCCAACCCTGGACCACCTCCGCCCCCGTCTACCTCCCCGTCGACCTGGCCGGCCGAATCCCACTGCTACTGAACGGCACCGGCAGCAGCCACTGACCCACCACAGTTTTCCGGTCAGGAATTCCGGCGCACACCCCCTGACCTCTACGAACGAGCCGCGAAACACATTGAGCGGCTGATCTTTCAAGCCCGCTCTCCCTACCGTCGCCCCCATGACGAACAACCCAGCCGACACCGAGGCCACCGTGCGCCGAGGCATCATCGCCGCCGTCCTACTCGCCGCCCTTTTCCTGCTCCCCGCAATCGCCCTCCAGAGCGACGATTTCAACCCTCTGGTACTCCTGGCCCTACCCCTGATGCCCGGTGCCCTCGCCTTGGCCGCCGCCACAGTAGCCCTCGGCCTCGCCAACGAGACGATCGGCGAAGCCGGCGCAGCCCTGGCCGCCAGCCAAACCCGCCACCCGTGACCCCGTCATGCGCTACCGCTTCTCATCCTGCAGTGGCGCGGCCGTGGGCGGAATTCCCGGACGGTGAACGGGCCGAGTACAGTCGCGCCTGGTCTGCTGCGGCAGCCGAGATCGCTGTTGTGAAGGTTGTACGGGGTGCGTGTGCGGAAGAACTTGATCGGCTTGATTGTCGCTGGTCTGGCGGTTGGCCTGGTCGGTGGCTGTTCGGGGTCGGAGAGCAAGCCGGCGGGGATGTTCGATCCGTGTCAGGAGTTTTCGAAGAGTGCGCTTCGGAGTGCCGGGTATGACCCGGAGACTCGGAAGGATGTTCCGACCATCGGCGATTATTCGGTGAAGTGTCAGTTCACCTCGTTCAGTGGTCATGAGACTTTGTCGCTCGAGCATCCCAGTGTGGTGGCTCCGGTCCGGAGTTATGAGGCGTATCTGGCGACGGCTCAGTCGGCTGTGAATCGTCCGGGTGGGCAGGCGCCGACTGTCACCAAAATTAATGGCCGGGACGCCTATGTCGGTCCGGAGACCATTCTGGGTTGTACGGTCAGCCTCCGGACCGCGACCGGGGTGATGACCGTCGAGGTCGCCTACGCCAATGGGAACACCTGCGTCGGCGCGCAAAACGCCGCGACCATTCTCGAACCCGGCATCGGCACCCGCTGACCGCGACTAGGATTTCCCCAGTTCGTTTCGCCGAGTGAGACCGGAGCCGCACCGACCAGCCGCGAAGGACGATCACGCATGAGCAAACGCATCTTGAACGTCGTCACCAACGTCGGCCATTACGACGACCCGTCCCACCCGACCGGCCTGTGGCTGTCCGAACTCACCCACGCTTGGCACGTCTTCGAGCGGCACGGATTCGAGCAGACCCTGGTCAGCCCGGCAGGCGGCCACGTCCCCCTGGAACCGCGGTCGCTGAAGTTCCCCAACTACGACCGGACCGCGAAAGCCTGGCGCGCCGACCCGGCCCGGATGGCGCTGCTCGACACCACCGCCGCCCCCGACCGGATCGATTCGGCCGACTACGACGCCATCTACTTCACCGGTGGCCACGCGGTGATGTACGACTTCCCCGACAGCACGGGCCTGCAGCGCATCACGCGCGAGATCTTCGAACGCGGCGGCATCGTCGCCTCGGTCTGCCACGGCTACTGCGGCCTGCTCAACACCCAACTCTCCGACGGCACCTATCTGGTCGCGGGCCGCAAACTCACCGGATTCGCCTGGCAGGAGGAAGTTCTCGCCCGCGTCGACGAGCTGGTGCCCTACAACGCCGAGGCCGAGATGAAGGAGCGCGGCGCGCTCTACGAGAAAGCGATGCTCCCGTTCGTCTCCTACGTCGTGGTCGACGGCAACCTGGTGACCGGCCAGAACCCCGGATCGGCCAAGGCGACCGCCAAGAAGATCGCCGCTCTGCTCTGACATCTGGCCCGCGGGTTCAGCCGGCCGTCCAGGGGCGCAGTTTCTCCGGGTTCCGGATCACCCAGATGCGGGTGATCCGGCCGTCGGCGATGTCGAAGGCGTAGACCGAGACTACGGCGCCATCCACCTCCGCGACCAGGCCGGGCTGGCCGTTGACCGTGCGCTCGATGAGGGTCGTGGGCCCGCCGCGGGCGGCGATCTCCATCCAGGCGTCCGTGATCCGGTCGCGGCCGACGATCGGGTCGAGGAACGCGAGCACCAGACCACCGCCGTCGGCGGTCGCGATCGCGCGCGGATCGAGCAGCCCGATCAACGCCTCGATATCCTTTGTCTCCCAAGCTCGTTTGAAGTCCCGGACGATATCGGCGCGCTCGGTGCTCGACGGCGCCCGCGAGGTGTCGATGCGGCGGCGGGCACTGGAGGCGAGCTGGCGACACGCCGCGGGGGTGCGCCCGACGATGTCGGCGACCTCGGCGAACGAGTACCGGAACACGTCGTGCAGGACGAACGCCACCCGCTCGGCGGGCGTCATGGAGTCCAGCACGACGAGGAAGGCCATGCTGATCGACTCGTCGAGGGTGACCCGGTCGGCGGGATCCGCGGAGACCGGGCCCTCCAGCCAGTCGCCGCGGCCGGGCACCGGCTCCGGAATCCATTCGCCCACATAGCGTTCCCGCCGGGCTCGCGCCGAACCGAGCAGATCCAGGCAGATCCGGCTCGCGACCGTGGTCAGCCACGCGCCCGGCGCCGCGATCTCCTGCCGCTGCCGCTCCGAGAGCGCATACCAGCGCGCGTAGGTCTCCTGCACCACGTCCTCCGCCTCGGCCAGCGACCCCAGCAGCCGGTAGGCGAGGTTGATCAGCTGACGGCGTTCGTTCATCACCGCGGGCAGCTGCGGGTCGGTCATGGTCGGCTCCTTCGGTCTGCGTGCCACTCACCGATATCGACGAATCATCGACACAGAATGTGAGCGACGCGAAGCGTCTCGATCAGGGGTGGTGGTGGGGCGACGGGTGGGCGGAGGCGGCCTGACATTCCGGACGGCTGCGTCGTCGGCGCATCCGAGACAGTTCCAGCCAACCAGGAGATCGTGACATGACCAGAATCGGCATCATCCTCGGCAGCACCCGGCCCAACCGCAACGGCGCCCAGGTCGCCCGCTGGGTCCTGGACTCGGCGTCGGCGCGCGGCGACGCCGACTACGAGTTGATCGACCTGCGCGACCACCCGCTCCCGCATTTCGACGAGCCCGTGCCCCCGATGTTCGGCCCCTCCGCGAATGCGCACACCCGCGCCTGGGCGGCCCGCGTCGCCCCCTTCGACGGCTTCGTGATCGTGACCCCGGAGTACAACGGCGGCTACCCGGGCGTCCTGAAGAACGCTCTCGATCATGTCTTCGCCGAATGGAACGACAAGGCGGTCGGATTCGTCTCCTACGGCGTGAACGGCGGCGCGCGGGCGGTCGTGCAGTTGCGCGCGGTCTGCAGCACTCTCGGCTTGGCCGACGTCGGCTACCAGGTCGGGATCTCGGTGCTCACCGATTTCGAGAACAACACCTTCACCCCGACCCCGCCGCACGTCGCAGCACTGGGGAAGACCCTCGATCAGGTGCTCGCCTGGAGCGCCGCGCTCGCCCCGCTGCGCGCCGCGAACACCGCTCTCGTCAACTCCTAGGAGCCGATCATGAACGCATTCAACGACCTTCGGTCCAGCACCGACCGCGCCGCGTCCGAGGACGCGGCGATCCGCCGACAGCTCGATGCCGTGATCGAGGCCTTACGCACCGAAGACCTCGAGTCCCTTGGCCGCCTGTACACCACCGACGTCGTGTCCTTCGACGTCGAACCCCCGCTCCAACACGTCGGAACCGCAGCCAAACTCGCGAACTGGACAAAGGTGTTCCAGTTCTTCGAAACCGTGAACTACGAAATCCGTGACCTGACCCTGACCATCGGCGCCGATGTCGCCTACGGCCACGCCTTCGCGCGCCTCTCCGGCACCACGCGATCCGGTGTCCCCGTCCCCGGCATGTGGGTCCGCGTCACCTACGGCCTGCGCAAACTCGGCGACACCTGGCTGATCGCCCACGACCAGGTCTCGGTCCCCCTCGACATCGCGACCGGCAAAGGCGTGGTCGACCTCCACCCCGACGAACACACCCGCTGAACATCGATGAATTCCGACCCCGTAGGCGGTCTACTCGACTATGAGGAAACTGATCTACGGGTTCGGCGTAACCCTGGACGGCTACATCAACGACCGCGACGGCAACATCGACTGGACCGACCCGGACGAGGAACTGCACCAGTTCCACAACGACAGATACCGCGACCTCGACATCTCCCTACACGGCCGCCGCCTCTACGAACTGATGGCCGACTACTGGCCACACGTCCCCGAAGACGCATCACCCATCCTCCGCGAATTCGGCGCCCTGTGGACGGCCAAACCCAAGTTCGTCTTCTCCCGCACCCTCACCGAAGTTCAGTGGAACAGCACCCTGGTCAGCGCGAACGCAGTCGAGGAGGTCCGCAGACTCAAATCCGAAGGCGACGGCGTAATGGAAGTCGGCGGCGCCAACCTCGCGGCCTCCCTGATCCCCCACGGCCTCATCGACGAGTACCAAATGTTCGTCTCACCGGTGGTCCTCGGAGGCGGCACCCCGATGTTCCCTCTGCTGGACAAGCGCATCCACCTCCGACTGGCGGAAACAAGGCACTTCAACACCGCAGTGATGCACCGCTACGTCACCGTCTGAGCGTCGGGTAGGTCAGGGAGTCGCCCGTGCCGTGATCTCGCGGGGCGTGAGCACCCGCTCGTTCGCGCCGGAGGCCGCGACCGCGATCATGGCGCGGCCGATCTCGCGATTGTCGTTGACCGCGTTCGGCGCCAGCCGCTTGAACAGCGGGATCAACGGTCCCGTAAACGAATATGCGGCGCGATAGAGCGGCGTCTTGGAAACGACGCCGTCCATCGGCTGCACGAATCCCGGCCGGAACATGTACGCCCGGAAAGGAAGCGCGAGTAGATCGTTCTCAGTCTTGCCCTTGACCCGCGCCCACATCGAGCGACCGCTCTCGGTGCTGTCGGTTCCTTGCCCGGACACATAGATGAACGTCATCCGCGGGTTCGCGGCCGCCAGGGTGCGGGCGATCCTCAGTGTCAGGTCGTAGGTGATCCGCCGGTAGTCCGCCTCTTTCATCCCAACGGACGAGACCCCGAGGCAGAAGAAGCAGGCGTCGAATTCGCCCAGTTCGTCGGCGATCGCGGCCAGGTCGCCCGGATCGGACTGCACCCGCTCACGCAGCTTGGGGTCCTCGATCCCGAGCGGGCTGCGCCCAATAGCGAGCACCTGCTCAACCCGCTCATCCCGAAGACACTCGTTGAGAACGCCTCGCCCAATCATCCCGGTCGCCCCGAAGAGGATCACCTTCATGCCAGGCATCCTCCCTCAGCGACACCGGGATCGAGCGGAAGCAAGGCTTGTGCGACAAGGTGAGGTATCGGCGTGCCGGAAGGTCCGCGGCTGTCGACGAGTAGCTTGCGGCGCCATGCTGTCGGGCGCCGCAAGCCTGGTGGCTGTTTCTCACACGAGTCTGCCGCCGCCGTCGACGTGCAGGGTGGTTCCGGTGAGGAACGGATTCGTCAGGGCCAGCAGGGCCGCGGCGGAGATGTCGGCGGCCGTGCCGACGCGGCGCGCGGGATTGCGGTCGGCGACGCTTCGGAAGAACGCCTCCTTGCCGGGACCGTCCCACACGCCCGAGTCGACGATGCCGGGGGAGATCGCATTGACGCGCAAGGGGGCCAGTTCTACGGCGAGGGCCTCGGCCAGGGTGGCGGCGGCCGCGTTGGTGGTGGCCATGACCGCGCGCCCGGGCGCCGGTCGCCAGGCCGCGACGCCGGAGAACAGCAGCATCGCGCCGCCCGCGCGGAACCGGGGAGCGAATTGCTTGGCGAGCAGGATCGGTCCGATCACCTTGGCGTCGAAGGCGCGGTGCACGGCGTCGCGGTCCAGCTCGGTGATCGGGCCGTTGGCGTGGTCGGCGGCCAGGGATATCAGGTAGTCCAGCTCACCGACCCGTTCGGCCAGCGCCCGCACGGTGTCCTCGTCGGTCAGATCCAGCTCGGGGCGTCCAGTCGAAATCACTTGGGCTCCTTGGGCTGTCGCGTCCTCGGCGATTCGTCGGCCGATGCCGGATCCGGCGCCGATGATGACCATTGTCTTGTCCTGAAGTGTCGTCATGCCTGATTCAGCAGCATGCGGGAAGCAGATCATCCCTTCGCTGAATGAATGTTTTCTATCTCTGCCATAAGATTCACGAATGCCTACCTTGCGCGCCCTGGAATGTCTGATCGCAGTCCTGGACGCGGGGTCGATCACCGAAGCCGCCGCGCTGCTGCACATGTCGCAACCGGCCCTGTCGCATCAGCTCGCCGCCCTCGAACGCGAGATCGGCGCACCGGTCGTCGAACGACTGCCGCGCGGGGTGCGCGCCACCGCCATCGGCCGCGCCGTCGAAGCCGACGCCCGCATGGCATTGACCGCCGCAGCCCGGGTTGCCGACAGCGGTAAGGCGGTGGTCAGGGGAGCAGGCGGCGTATTACGGCTGGCCTGCGCCGAAAGCCTCACCGCGAGCCTGCTGGCGCCCGTCCTGCGCACCTGGATTCGCCGCCACCCCGAGGTACGCATTCAGCTCACCGAGGCCGCCAGCGCCGACGACCTCGTCCACCACCTCGAATCCGGCACCGCCGACCTGGCCCTCGGACCCCGCCCGACCCGCTGGACCGGCACCTCGCAGCTCATCGGCCCCGAGGAAATCGTCGCCGTCCTCCCCGCCGACCACCCCCTGTCCCACCGTGATCGCCTCAGCTTCAGCGACTTACACGACCAACCCGTAGTCCACTATCACCCCGACAACGGCCTCGCCGGCTGGCTCGACACCGAAGCCGCCCGCCACGACGTCCCCCTCCAGCCCGTCGTGCGCGCCCGGCAAGCAAGCACCGCAGCCCAACTCGCCGCATCCGGCCTCGGCATCGCCCTGGTCCCGACCACTGCTCTCGGCCCCGCCCTCCCCGCCACCCTGAAACACCTGCACCCGCCCCTGTCCCGCGACCTGTTCTGCCTGATCGGCACCCCCACCGACCCCCTGCTCCGCCGCTTCGTCTCCGACATCGTCGACCGCGGAGTCCCCCTCGCCGCTTCGGTCCGAACAAAACTCGGCTGAACGACGAAGCCCCACCTCGATGTCGAGGCGGGGCTTCGCGTTGTCGCGTCAGTTGTAGGACTTGGCGACCCCGTCGAGGAGGTGTTCGAGGGTGTCGTAGTCGGGTGGGGTGACCTGGTTGACGAGGTTGGCGTCCACGGGGATCTGGTGGGCGGTGGTGTTGCTGGTGAAGAGGGTGACGTCGGAGGGGCGGAAGCCGTGGTCGGCGGCGAGGCGCTGGAGGTCGGGGTCGGTGGTGAGGAGTTTGCCCAGGCGGTCGCCCTTGTCGGTCAAGGGGACGACGGTGTGCTGGGACATGATGGTGGGCTTGGGATACATCAGGACGGTGTCGGGCTTGAGCTGGTTGTGGGCGGCGGCGTCGACGTATTGGGCTTCGTAGATCCAGGCCATGGGGACGGTGCCCATGCCGTTGGCGAGGTAGTCCTTGAAGGGGCCGTCGCTGCTGGATTCGGTGAAGCCCTGCCGGGTGAACAGGCGGGAGACTCGCGAAACCGCGTAGTCCTCGGCTTTGGCGCCGCGCACGATGGTGTTGTCATTGGCGACGTAGGCGGTGACCGCCAGATACATGGCCGCGGAGTTGGAGGTGCGCGGGTCGGTCGTGGAGACCAGGACGTTCTTGGGGACCGCATAGGTCGAATTGCCGTCCAATTGATTCCACTGGACGCCCTTCTCCGCCAGCGCCAGATACTTCTCGACGTCGAAAGTCGTTGTCGCGCCAGGCTGCACGATGCCCGCCTGCGTCAGCAGGTCGGCGATCGGCTTGAAGGTGGCGATCGCCATGGGGGAGGAGAACGGCACATACTTGCCGCTCACGCCGCGCTGCCGCTGGATCCGCTCCGCCGCGGCCGCGCTGGACGGGAACGCGAAGTCGTACTTGCCCAGATCCACCGAGGTCGCGATCTGCCGCGAACCGGCGGGCTCCACCTCCACCTGGAGACCGTGCTTGCGCAGCGCGTCGGCCACCTTCGGATCGTCGAAGAACGCCGACTTCTCCGAACCCACCACCCCGTGCACCGTGGTCAGCGCGGGCGCGGCGGTGCCGCCACCGGACGGCGAATCCGATTGCTGCGCGGCCATCACCACGGCCAGCGCCGTCACCGCGACCACACCCGCCGCCGCCACGCCCAGCACCCGCTTGTGCTCGACCAGCCGCGCCGGCACGAACCGTCCCGCCACCGCCGCGAACACACTCGAGGTGTCCGCCGGATGACCATCGGGCGAATTCGAGGTGCCGCTCTCGGCGACCGGCCCGGATTTCGCCGGATCGAGCTGCGCCGCACCATTCTTGGACCGTTTCGGATCCAATTCCCGCCGCGCAATCCGTTCGACGAGAATCGGAACGAAATCTCGCACCGAATGCCCCTCGAACCGCTTGCGCACCGCACCCACCACAGCCTCGACCCGCTCCGCGGGATGCGCCTCGCCATAGTCGTCGACCAGGCGATTCGTCACCTCGCGTAGCGCCTTCTCCTCCCGCGCAGCCTTTTCTTCCCGCGCAGCACTGACCGCCACAGCATCTCCTGTCGACCTCGCACCGAATTTCGTTGCACGGCAGGAAAAATGCGAAAGGAGCCGCGCCGCACAGACCCTATCGATCCAGGGTTGTGCCCCGTGATCGAGAACGCGAACGGAAAGTGCGGACCCGGCGAATTCCCGGTAACCCTGCGGACCGGTTTCCCGGTATCGGTCAGGCCTGGCCAGGGAAGGCGATCGTCACCGGGGCCGCGCCCAGGATGGACTGCCAAGTGGCAAGGCGCACAGCGCATTCGGTGAGCGCGTCGATCCCGGTGCGCCGCAGCCCCGGGTCGCCGGCGCGTTCCACGACCGCGCGCCAGCACGCCGCGGTATCGGATTCGACGGTCACCGCGAGCTTGGCCGCGGGGATCGGATCGTTCACCGGGAACGGTGCGGTGTAGGCGGCCGCCGGTTCGGGAACCGTTGCGCCGCTTGCCTTCAGCGCGTCGATGGTGGCGTCGCGGCGGGCCCGGTGGGCGGCGGTGAATTCGGCCACCACCTTGTCCCGGTCGTGGTTGGCGTAGGCGGCGATCACGCCGTAGGCGTAGACAGCGGAGTATTCGGCGCTCAGGGCATCGATGAGCGCCTGCTGGTCGGCGGTGGTCATGCGAGAAGGACTCCTGCGTGGGTGGCACAGCAGGCGCTGATCGAGGCGAGCAGGCCGGCGCGGTATCCGGAAAGGGTGGCCGACAGGTCGGCGGACGAGCGCTGCGCCGCGCTGAGCTGGGTGCGCAGCGCCGCCACCGTCGCTGGGGTGGTGACGGCGATCGCGGTGGGCGGCGGGGTGCGGCGGCTGGGGGTGGTGCCGTCGCCGTAAACGCCGATGGCGCGGTCGATTTCGGTGCGCAGCGCCTGGGCGTGCGCGGTGCGCTGATCGGCGATGGTCTGCAGGACTCCGGCCCGGTCCGGCGCGGTGGCGATGGCCGCTTTCGCGGCGGCCGCGTCGGTCAGGGCGGAGGTCTCCTGGGCCAGCAGCGGGTCCGGCGCGGCCGGGGCTTCGTTCTTGGCGCACGCGGCGGTCGCGCCCACCGCGGCTACCGCCAGTGCGCCCCCACCGGCGAGCCGCAGCGCCGAACGCCGGTTCACCGGGCGGGAAATCCGGGTGGGGGAGGACCCGGTTCGGTCCGGCGGGACCGTGAGACCGACGACATCGGCCGGCTGGCCGCTCTGACTGCTGTGCACGGCATACATGGTGCCAGCCGTCGCGGACAGCTTGCTGCGCCAGGGCCGTCCGATAGGCTGTGATCAGCAACGACGGGCAACCGTCATGGGCGCGTCGCTCCGGACACGCCGTGAGTGCCGCAGCGCCGACCATGCCGAACTCGGGCGGGTCGGCTGGTCCTTTACACTCTTTTCGCGCGATACGCTAGATCTTCGGCACAGTAATTCGCCGAAACGACAACTCAACCAGTCACAACTGAACCAGGAGCCGCCCCATATGCCGATGCCGACCGAGGAACGGGTGAGCCAGCTAGTTGCTGAGCTCGTCGAACGCCGAGGATTCGACCTCGAAGGCGTTGCGATTTCGGCTGCCGGTCCAGCGAGCAAGGTCAAGGTGACCGTCGACAGCGACGGATCCCCCGACCTGGACGCCGTGGCGGAGTTGAGCACCGAGATCTCGCAGACCCTCGATGACGCCGGTGACTTCGGTGAGACCCCGTATCTGCTCGAGATCACCACCCCCGGCATCGACCGGCCCCTCACCACCCTGCGGCACTGGCAGCGCGCGCAGGGTCGCAAGGTGAAGATCACCCTGAACCCCGGCGCCGAATCACCGGAGGAGAAGGGCAAGTCCACGTTCGAGGCCCGCGTCGGCGTCAGTACCGATACCGATGTCGCGCTGGTTCTCGGCGGCAAGCGGAAGCCACACCGGGTGACGGTGCCGCTGGCCGACATCCAATCGGCCGTCGTGCAAGTGGAATTCAGTCCACCGGGCGTGGCCGAGCTGGAGCTCGCGGGGGAGTAGCGCCGGGCCGTCCCCAGCCCGGTGCCCAGGAGGACACCGACCTCGAAACAACAGCATCCGATTCACAGACCGAAGGGATCGTGGAATGAACATCGAAATCGAAGCCCTGCGCGCGATTGTCGCCGACAAGGGGATCTCGATGGAGACCGTGATCTCCGCGATCGAGTCCGCGCTGCTCACCGCCTACCGGCACACCGAGGGCCACCAGCCCACCGCCCGCATCGACATCAACCAGAAGACCGGTGTGGTGCGCGTGATGGCCCGCGAGGTCGACGCCGACGGCAATGTCATCTCCGAATGGGACGACACCCCCGAAGGTTTCGGCCGCATCGCCGCCACCACCGCCCGCCAGGTCGTGCTGCAGCGGCTGCGTGACGCCGAGAACGAGAAGTCCTTCGGCGAGTTCTCCACGCACGAGGGCGACATCGTCGGCGGTGTGGTGCAGCGCGATGCCCGCATGAACGCCCGCGGCACCATCGTGGTCCGCATCGGCTCCGAGGCGCACGGCGCGGAGGGTGTCATCCCGCCCGCCGAGCAGGTGCCGGGCGAGACCTACGAGCACGGCGACCGCATCAAGTGCTACGTGGTCGGCGTCTCGCGCGGCCCGCGCGGCCCGCAGATCACCCTCTCGCGCACCCACCCGAACCTGGTGCGCCGCCTGTTCGCGCTGGAGGTCCCCGAGATCGCCGACGGCTCGGTCGAGATCGTGGCCGTGGCGCGCGAGGCCGGGCACCGCTCCAAGATCGCGGTCCGGTCCACCGTCCCGGGTGTGAACGCCAAGGGCGCGTGCATCGGCCCGATGGGTCAGCGTGTGCGCAATGTCATGAGCGAGCTGGCCGGCGAGAAGATCGACATCATCGACTACGCCGAGGACCCGGCCGCCTTCGTCGGGAATGCGCTGTCCCCGTCGAAGGTTGTGTCGGTCACCATCGTGGACCCGGACGCGCGTGCCGCACGCGTGGTGGTTCCGGACTTCCAGCTCTCCCTGGCCATCGGCAAGGAGGGCCAGAATGCCCGCCTGGCGGCCCGGCTCACCGGCTGGCGGATCGACATTCGGTCCGACGCCGCGGCCGACACGCAGGGCGGCGCGCGTCCCGCGGCGGCGGCCGGCGGTTCCGACTCACACCGGAGCTGACGCCGTCGGCAGCCGGGCTGATCTTGCTCGATCGGTCCGGCCCGGTCGGCCGATGAATTTGTGAAACAGACCCCCGGGATGACAGCTTGGTAACTTCCAAGGGGTACGGATGCGGAGATCGGGACGTGAGAGCGGTAGAGTGGACGCAGGCTCAGCGCGAGTCTTCGACTTCTCCGCGCGCCGAGCGGGTGTCAGCAAGATCGGCACCCGTCCGGACCTGCATCGGATGTCGCAGACGCGAGCTGGCTGTCGATCTGATGCGGGTCGTGGCGCAAGGGTCTGCCGAGAGTGGGCAAACCTTTGCGGTCGTTCCGGATCCGCGGCGCAGACTTCCCGGAAGGGGTGCTTGGTTGCACCCCTCTTCGGTTTGTCTGAGTCAAGCAGTTCGGCGCCGAGCGATCGGCAGAGCACTACGAGTGTCCGGACATCTGGATATCTCAGCCCTGGAGCGTTACGTAGAGAACAGGCACGAGCACTCATGAGCACACCGTGAAGTCCCAGAAATGATCGGCCTTCGAAATTAGTCGAGGTCGCGCGGACGCCCCGCTGTAATGCGGGCTGTCACGCTCGGCCTCTGAGTGAGGAGAGCAGTGGCAGGCAAGGCCCGCGTGCACGAGTTGGCTAAAGAACTCGGTGTCACGAGCAAAGAACTACTCGCACGGCTCA
The DNA here is from genome assembly GCF_018362975.1 of Nocardia tengchongensis. Taxonomy (NCBI): domain Bacteria; kingdom Bacillati; phylum Actinomycetota; class Actinomycetes; order Mycobacteriales; family Nocardiaceae; genus Nocardia; species Nocardia tengchongensis. The sequence goes on along the minus strand of NZ_CP074371.1, from coordinate 6,848,970 downwards.
AGGAGCAGGGCGAGTTCGTGAAGTCGGCGAGTTCGACGGTGGAAGCACCCGTCGCGCGCCGACTGCGGGAGTCGCTCGCACCCAAGAGCGCCCCCGCCGGTGGATCCGCCAAGCCGGCGGCCCCCAAGCCCAGTGGTGACAGCACCCCGCGTCCGGCTGCCAAGCCGGCGACCCCGGGTGCCGGTCCCCGTCCCGGCCCGCGTCCTACCCCGGCGGCTCCGGCCCCCGCGGCTCCGGCGCCGGCCCCCGCCCCGGCTCCGCAGGTGGCTCCGGCCGCCCGCGCCGAATCCCCGGCCGCCGCGGCCACCCCGGCCGCTCCCGCAGCGCGTCCGGCCCCGGCTCCGGGTCCCAAGCCCGTCGCTCGCGAAACCGCTGCTCCCGCAGCAGCTTCCGCGCCGGTGACCCCGTCCGCTCCGGCTCCGCAGGCCCCGCGTCAGGATGCTCCGCGTCCGGCGCAGGCCCAGGGTGGCGCTCCGGCGCAGGGCAGTGCCCCGCGTCCGGGCGGCCCGAAGCCGGGTCCGAAGGCGCCGCGCGTCGGTAACAACCCCTTCTCTTCGGCACCGGAACGTCCGGCGCCGCGTCCGGCCCCTCGTCCGGGTCAGGGCGGCCAGGGTCAGGGCGGTCCGCGCCCCGGCCAGGGTGGCCCGCGTCCGGGTCAGCCGCAGGGCGGCCCGCGTCCGGGTCCGGGTCAGGGCGGTCCCCGTCCGGCTCCGGGTCAGGGCGGTCCGCGTCCGGGTCCCGGTCAGGGCGGTCCCCGTCCGGCTGCTGCCGGTCAGGGCGGTCCCCGTCCCGGTGGTCCGCGTCCCAGCCCCGGTTCGATGCCGCCTCGGCCGAACCCGGGTGCCATGCCCGCGCGCGCTCAGCGTCCGGCCGGTCCGGGTGGCGCAGGCCGTCCGGCGCGTCCGGGTGGTCCGGGCGGTGCCGGCGGCGGTCGCCCCGGTGGCGGTGGCGGCGGTTACCGCGGTGGCGGCGCTCCCGGTGCGGGTGGCGGCGCTGGTGCGGGTGCCGGTGCCGGTAACACGGGTGCTCCCGGTGGTTTCCGGGGTCGTCCCGGTGGTGGCGGCGGTGGCCGTCCCGGTTCCGGTGGCGGTCGCGGCGGTGCCGCGGGTGCGTTCGGACGTCCGGGTGGCGCTCCGCGTCGTGGCCGTAAGTCGAAGCGGGCGAAGCGCGCCGAGTACGAGAACCAGCAGGCTCCGATCGCCGGTGGCGTGCGGCTGCCCCGCGGCAACGGCGAGATCGTTCGCCTCGCCCGCGGCGCCTCGCTGTCGGACTTCGCCGAGAAGATCGGCGCCAACCCGGCTTCGCTGGTGCAGGCGTTGTTCAACCTCGGTGAGATGGTCACCGCGACCCAGTCGGTGAACGAGGAGACCCTCGAGCTGCTGGGTTCGGAGATGAACTACGTCGTGCACGTGGTCTCCCCGGAGGACGAGGACCGCGAGCTGCTCGCCAACTTCGACCTCACCTACGGCGAGGACGACGGCGACGAGGAAGACCTGCAGGTCCGTCCGCCGGTCGTGACCGTCATGGGTCACGTCGACCACGGTAAGACCCGACTGCTGGACACCATCCGTAAGGCCAACGTCCGTGAGGGCGAGGCCGGCGGTATCACCCAGCACATCGGCGCCTACCAGGTCGAGGCCGAGGTCAACGGCGAAGAGCGCACCATCACCTTCATCGACACCCCCGGTCACGAGGCGTTCACCGCCATGCGTGCCCGTGGTGCGAAGGCCACCGATATCGCGATCCTCGTGGTCGCGGCCGACGACGGCGTCATGCCGCAGACGGTGGAGGCCATCAACCACGCGCAGGCCGCGGATGTGCCGATCGTGGTGGCGGTCAACAAGATCGATAAGGAAGGCGCGAATCCGCAGAAGATTCGCCAGCAGCTGACCGAATACGGTCTGGTGGCCGAGGAATACGGTGGCGACACCATGTTCGTCGACATCTCCGCCAAGCAGGGCACCAACATCGAGTCGCTGCTCGAGGCCGTGGTCCTGACCGCGGACGCCTCGCTGGATCTGCGGGCGAACCCGGACATGGACGCGCAGGGTGTGGCCATCGAGGCCCACCTCGACCGCGGTCGTGGCCCGGTGGCGACCGTGCTCATCCAGCGCGGCACGCTGCGGGTCGGCGACTCGATCGTGGCGGGTGACGCCTACGGTCGCGTCCGCCGCATGGTCGACGAGCACGGCGACGACGTCGTGGCGGCCATGCCGTCGCGGCCCGTCCAGGTCATCGGTTTCACCTCGGTGCCCGGCGCCGGCGACAACCTGCTCGTGGTCGAGGAAGACCGCATCGCGCGTCAGATCGCCGATCGCCGCAACGCTCGCAAGCGCAACGCCCTGGCCGCGCGCAGCCGCAAGCGGATCTCCCTGGAAGATCTGGATGCCGCTCTGAAGGAGACTTCGGAGCTGAACCTGATCCTCAAGGGCGACAACTCCGGTACCGTCGAGGCCCTCGAGGAGGCGCTGCTCGGTATCGATGTCGGCGACGAGGTGCGTCTGCGCGTCATCGACCGCGGTGTCGGTGGCGTCACCGAGACCAACGTCAACCTGGCGTCGGCCTCCAACGCGATCATCATCGGCTTCAACGTCCGTGCCGAGGGCAAGGCGACCGAGCTGGCGAACCGCGAAGGCGTGGACATCCGCTACTACTCGGTCATCTACCAGGCGATCGACGAGATCGAGAAGGCCCTCAAGGGTCTGCTCAAGCCGATCTACGAGGAGCACGAGCTGGGCCGCGCGGAGATCCGCCAGGTCTTCCGTTCCTCCAAGTTCGGCAACATCGCGGGTTGCTGGGTGCTGTCGGGTTCGGTCAAGCGCAACGCCAAGGCGCGCCTGATCCGCGACAACGTGGTGATCACCGAGACCACCATCCAGTCGCTGCGTCGCGAGAAGGATGACGTGACCGAGGTCCGCGAAGGCTACGAATGTGGTCTGACCGTCGGGTACAACGACATCAAGGAAGGCGACATCGTCGAGGCCTACGAGCTGCGGGAGAAGCCGCGCGACTAGGCAAGTAGCAGTACGCGATCCCGCCGGGCCTCCGGGTCCGGCGGGGTTGTGCCCCTTTCCTTCCGGGTAACTGTGCGCGCATTCCCCGGGGCGCGTTCATATGACTGAAAAGATGTTTTTCGGAGCGCTCGAGTTCGATATCTTGCTCGGTGATGTGCATTCACTGAAAGAGAAGCGCTCTGTCATCCGCCCGATCCTCGCGGACCTGAAACGGTTCGACGTGAGTGTGACCGAGGGCGGAGATCATGACCGTTATCGACGGACCTTGCTCGGTGTGGCAATGGCCAGCTACGGCATGAACCACCTGACCGAGGTGCTGGACAAATGCGAACGGCACGTCGCCAACCGTCCGGAGTTAGAGTTGCTGTCGGTACGCCGGCGCATCTTCGGACCCGAAGACTGAAGAAGTGAGGAGCGCTCGTCATGGCTGATCAAGCCCGAGCACGCCGACTCGCGAAGCGCATCTCGTCCATCGTCGCAACGGCGATCGAGTACGAGATCAAGGATCCGCGACTGCGGTTCGTCACCATCACCGACGCCAAGGTGACCGGTGACCTACGCGAGGCGACTGTTTTTTTACCGTCATGGGTGAAACCCTCGACGCCGAACCCGATTACGCGGAGGCCGCGGCCGGTCTGAAGGCTGCCGCCGGCATCCTGCGTTCCAAGGTCGGCGCGGGCACCGGGGTGAAGTTCACCCCCACGCTGGCCTTCAAGCTCGACACCGTGCCCGAGGCGGCGCGGGAGATGGACGAGCTGCTGTCCAAGGCTCGTGCCGTGGATGCGCGGGTGGCCCAGGTGGCCGTCGGCGCCAGCTACGCCGGCGACGAGGACCCGTACAAGAGCGACGAGGACGAAGACGACGACGAAGCCTGACCCGCGGTGACCCCCGTCGATGTCACTCCGGCCGTCGAGATTCTTGACGCCGCGAAATCGGTGACCATCCTGTGCCACGTCCAGCCCGATGCCGATACCGTCGGCAGCGGGCTGGCGTTGGCGCAGGTGCTGCGTCGGCGCGGGGTTCCCGTCGTCGTCTGCTTCGCCGAGCCGGACCGCTTGCCGGTCTCCATGCGTTCGCTGCCCGGCACCGAGCTGCTGGTGTCGCCGGATCAGGTTCCGGCCGAGGTGGATGTGCTGGTCACGGTGGACTGCGGCAGCGCCGATCGCCTCGGTGTGCTGCGTGACCGATTGGCCGGGGCCGGGACCACATTGGTGATCGACCATCACCGTTCGAACACCCGCTTCGGCGCGGTGAACGTCGTCGACGAAGCGGCAGAGTCGACCGCGGGTGTCATCGCCCGCATTCTGGATGCCTGGTCCGAGCCGCTGGATCGGAACATCGCGCACTGCCTCTACGCCGGATTGGTCACCGACACAGGCTCTTTCAAATGGGTGCGCCCCGGTTCGCACACCCTGGCCGAACGGCTTTTGGCCACCGGGATCGACGGCGCGGCCATCACCCGCACCCTGATGGACACGCATCCCTTCGCGTGGCTGCCCATGTTGTCTCGGGTGCTGGGGTCGGCGCAGCTGCTGCCCGACGCCGCCGGCGGCGCGGGCCTGGTCTACGCGGTGGTCCGGCGCGAGGACACCGAGGCCGTCCGGTCCGAGGAGGTGGAGAGCGTCGTCGATCTGATCCGTACCGCCGCCGAGGCTCAGGTGGCGGCGGTCTTCAAGGAATCTCGCACCGAGCCAGGGCGCTGGACGGTGTCGCTGCGTTCGCATGCCAATGCCGACGGCAGTCCCGGTGTCGATGTCGCTCGCGTGGCGGTAGGCCTGGGTGGCGGCGGGCATCGCTATGCCGCCGGGTACAGCGCGATCGGTGATCAGGACGACCTGGTCGAGACGCTGAAAGCGCGCTTGGGTGACTGAGGTCACCGTTCTGGTAACCCGTGAATCGCCGCACCGGCAGGCTCGCCGGGCGCGGTAGCCGCGGGGCGCGGATTACGTTGTGCCGCTGGCCGTTTCGGCTAATCGCGGGGCTTGGACCAGCAGCCATCGTAGTTTGCTAGTAATTTGCGGAGTTGGCAGACTCCGGGGACCACGTCGTCCTCGGTGAATCCCCGGGGAGCAATCCACCCCGGGAGTCACACAGTCATGGTCAGAGCCACCCGCCTCGCCCTGGCGCTGGCGGTCACCACCGCGATTGCCGCCTCCGCTGCCGCAACCGCCGTCGCCGCCGAACCGGCTGTGCCGAGCGGATCCGCCGGTATCGTCGCACCCGCCGAAACCGGTGCCGCGCGTGCCCTCACCGCCGCCGAGAACGCCGAACTGGTCGCCCTGTCCGACCCCTCCACCGTCACCGACCTGCACGACGGTCAGCGCCGCATGGAGCGTGTCGCCGAGATGCTGTCCGGCGCCCAGGACCGCCGCGGCATCTTCGTGATCTTCTACCGCAACATCCTGCGCGACGCGAACCCCGTTCTGGACCAGGGCAACTTCGGCGACCCGGCCTGGGCCCGCGCGGTCAGCGCCGAGTTCTTCCGCATCTACCTGGTGAACCTGCACGCCCACCTGACCGGCGGCACCGTGTCTCCGGAATGGACGCGCTACTACGACCTGGCCGCCGACCCGTCCCGCTCGGCCGGCCGCGTGGCCGCCGCCGCTCTCGACGCGCACCTGCACATCGACTTCCCGGAGGCCATCGCCGCCACCGGCACTCGCGCCGACCACGCCCGCGACTTCTTCGCCCTCGGCGACTCGCTGATCGCGATCACCAACAACATCACCGCCGACCTGGACGCCGTGTACGGCGCGAAGCTGGCCGACTTCTTCCACGCCTACTTCGTGGGCCCGGCCGTCGACTCGGTGCTGGGGGAGAACACCACCAGCTACGTCATGTTCCAGAGCGTGCGCGGCATCTCCTTCGCCAATGGCCTGGCGCTCGGTTCCCCGGCCCTGCGTGACGCGGCCGCGGTGGAAATGCGTGTCATGTACGACACGGCCGAGACGGTATTCGACGGTCTCGAGGCCGCGAACCTGATCTGACCGGGCACCGTTCCGGATGGCGCACGGGCGCAATCGCATTGAGCGATTGCGCCCGTGGCGCGTGATCACCCTGCCGTATGCGCAGGTCTGTGGTAACAGTAGATACGACATCAATCCTCCGCCGACGGCGTGCCGGGGGAACCGTCCGGGGGCTCCGCGCGAATACGCTTGATGACAAGGACGTTTCAGCATTCTCGACGTGGGCGAAGGCATGCGCGACCGCGTTCGCGGGACTCCCGATACCCGTGAGGAATTCCCATGGCGTCCACAGTTCTGCCCCGCGTCGCCCGCCGTCTCGGCACCTATCGCTGGGTCATGCACGGATCCGGCACCATTCTCGCGTCCGACCGCCTGGTCCGCCGCGCCACCCGGGGCCGCCACGGCGTCCTCGACATCGCCGGCCTGCCCTCCCTCGAACTGACCGTGGTCGGCCGCAAGACCGGCCTGCCGCGCACCACCTCCCTGCTCTACGTCCCGAATGACGACAGCATCCTGCTGATCGGATCCAATTGGGGCAGTACTCAACACCCGTCCTGGTCGGCCAACCTGCGTTCGGCCGCCACCGCCGTCGTCCACGTCGGCGGCCGGCGTTTCCCGGTCACGGTCACCCAGATCACCGGCGTGGAACGAAAACGCTCCTGGGACACCGCCGTCGAATTCTGGCCCGGCTACGAAATGGAACACGACCTCTCCGGCGGACGCACCTTCCGAGTCTTCGAACTCCACCCCGTCCACCCGACCCCACCCCACATGGCCGCCATCCGCGGTACCACCCCGCCGCCCACCCGCTCTCCATACACCCGCCCGGCCCTCGCCGCAGCCGCCGTGACCGTCGCGGCATTGTGGTGGCGTTCCCGCCGCGAATGAACCGCTGTCTCCTGGAAATGTCCACATGCCCAAATGCGGACATGCGCATCTAACGATGGTCGCCGGCGTGTGCGGGTAGCCGGCGGTCCGCTCGCTGCAGTCGAACCGGCAGTCGATGGGCTCGCGAACCATATATTTGCCGCTCAGAGCCCTCGGTGCCCGGTTCGCCCACATCCCATATGGGATGGTGGGCGCATGAGCGGTGCGGAGGTCGTGGCAGACGGCGGGGAGGATCCGGGATCTCGGGCGGCGTCGCGAGGGGCGTCTGCGGCGAGCGAGCAAGCGGCCAGGAGTGCGCGGGCTGTCGCGAGGGGTGCGGAGGCGGCGGCTGCGGGGCCGCGGCGGATTCTCGGGATTGCGGTGCCGACGTTGGGGGTGTTGGTCGCCGAGCCGATCTACTTGCTGTTCGATATGGCGGTGGTGGGGCGGTTGGGGGCGTTGGCCCTGGCTGGGCTCGCGGTGGGCGGTTTGATTCTGGCGCAGGTCAGTTCACAGTTGACGTTTCTGAGTTATGGGACGACGGCGCGGGCGGCGCGGCGGCACGGGGCGGGGGATGAGCGCGGGGCCGTGGTGGAGGGGGTGCAGGCCAGTTGGATCGCGGTGGGAGTGGGCCTGGCGATCGTGTTGGTGGTGCAGGTTTTCGCGGGGCCGATAACTCGGGCCATCGCGGGCGGGGCCGATATTGCCGGCAAGGCGGAGTCGTGGGTGCGGATCGCGTTGTTCGGGGTGCCGTTGATCTTGCTGTCGATGGCGGGCAATGGGTGGATGCGCGGGGTGCAGCAGACACGGCGGCCGTTGCTGTATGTGATTGCGGGGCTGCTGGTTTCGGGAGTGCTTTGCCCGACTCTGGTGCACGGGCTGCTGGGTGCGCCGCGGCTGGAGCTGGAAGGGTCGGCGGTCGCCAACCTGGCGGGGCAGTCGGTGTCGGGCGTGTTGTTCGTGCGGGCGCTGTGGAAGGCGCATGCGCCGATCGCGCCGCATTTCGAGATCATGAAGGCGCAGCTGGTGCTGGGCCGCGATCTGATCGTGCGCAGCTTGGCTTTCCAGGCGTCGTTCGTGTCGGCGGCGGCGGTGGCCGCGCGGTTCGGGGCGGCGTCGGTGGCGGCGCATCAGCTGGTGCTGCAACTGTGGAACTTCTTGTCCTTGACGCTGGATTCGCTGGCCATCGCCGCGCAGACGCTGGTCGGGGCGGCGCTCGGGGCCGGGAATGCGCGCGGGGCACAGGGTTTGGCGCGCCGGCTCACGGCGTGGTCGACGGTGTTCGCGATGGTGCTGGCCGTGTTCTTCGCGGCCGGTCACTCGGTGATCCCGCGACTGTTCACCGACGACCCCGCCGTGCTGGACCGCACCAATGTGGTCTGGTGGTTCTTCGTCGCGATCATCCCGATCGGCGGCGTGGTCTTCGCACTGGACGGCGTCCTGCTGGGCGCGGGTGACGCCGCCTTCCTGCGCAACGCCACCCTCGGCTCGGCCCTGCTCGGTTTCCTCCCGATGATCTGGCTGTCCCTCGAATTCGATTGGGGCATCGGCGGAATCTGGACCGGCCTGGTCGCCTTCCTGATCCTGCGCCTGATCGCGGTGTCGTGGCGGGCGCTGTCCGGTCGCTGGGCCCGTGTCGGGGCCGAGGTGCCGGGGCGAATGTCGTAATCCGCCCCGGCCCGGGATTATTCGGCGCCGTTCGCCTGTGCGGCGGCCTGCTTTTCGAGGTTGCCGGCGACTTCGGCCTGCCAGTTCTCATTGGCGTGGGTGGTGTCGACTTCGTATTCGAAGCGGGCCGTCATCTCCGGCGTGATATCGGCGACGTCCACATAGAACTGTTCGTACCAGCGGCGATGCTGGTAGACCGGCCCGTCCTCCTGGGTGAGCAGCGGATTGTCGATACGGGGTCTTGTGTTTCCAGATCTCGACGTCCTGCAGGAAGCCGACGCCGAAGCTCTTGCCGAAGGATTTGGCGAGTTTCTCGGATTTCTCCGGCGGCAGGCCCTCGATGCGCTGCACGCTCACGCCCCACTGCAGCATGAAGGAGTTGTGGGTGACGGGGTAGTGGCAGTTGATCAGCGCCACCTCGACGGTGTTGTCGCCGAAGTCGTTGTGCAGGTAGTTGATCATGTACGACGGCCCGAAATAGGAGGCCTCCGAACGCAGCAGCGACATTTCCTGCGAGTAGTTGGACTTGGCATTGATGTCCTGACGGCTCTTGGAGTGCAGGAACTGGGTCGCCACATGCCCTTCGAACACATTCTTGAAGTACACGGGGTACGCGAAGTGAATGTAGAAGAAGTGCGCCATGTCGACGTTGTTGTCGATGATCTCGCGGCAGTGCGAGCCCTCGATGAGCACCGAATTCCAGTCCCAGTCGCTCCACCGGCCGGTTTCGATGCCGTCGATGTGCGGAATGGCGACCTCGGGTGGCGGGGGATTGCCCTCCGGGTCGTTCCATACGAAGAACTGCCCGTTCTCCTCGCAGGTGATCCAGGATCTGGTGCGCGCCAACGGCGGAACGCGTCGCGCGTAGGGAATGGCGGCGCATTTGCCGTCGCCGCGCCACCGCCAGTCGTGGAAGGGGCAGGCGATATTGTCGTCCTTGACGCTGCCGTAGGCGAGGTCCGCGCCCATGTGCCGGCAGTAGCCGTCGAGTGCGTGCAATTCGCCTTTGCTGTCGGACCAGATCACCAGTTTGGTGCCGAAGGCGTTGATCGAGTGTGGTTGTCCGTCCCGGAAGCTTTCGGCGAGCCCGAGGCAATGCCACCCTCGGGCGAACCGTGTCATCGGTTCGCCGACATCGATGCTGCGATACTGCTGCTTCATTTGCGTCCTCCGCGATTGATTATCGGCGCCATCACGTCGGGCAGCAGTCGATTGAGCCCGATGATGATCCGGTTGTATGCCGGAAAGCTGATGTACTGCTTGTTCTTCGCCACGCCGTGCAGGATCGCGTCGGCGGCGTCGAGGGGTTTCACCTTGGCGAAGGGCAGTTTGTCGATGCTGGCGCGGTAGCTGTAGCCGGGCAGGTTCACGGCGTTGTCGAAGATGCCGGTGTCGACCACGCCGGGCAGTACGACGCTGACTTTGATCCCGTGTTCGGCGGCTTCGGCGCGCAGCGAGGTGCTCAGGCCGACCACCGCGTGTTTGGTGGCGGCATAGGCGGTCGAGCGGGCTACCGGCAGGACGCCGGCGCTGCTGGCGGTATTGACGATGTGCCCGCCGCCCTGTTCGAGCATGCGCGCGTAGGCGAGGTGGGTGCCGTGTACGACGCCCCAGAAGTTGATGTCGACGATCTTGCGCCAGGTCGCGTCGGTCATGTCCGCGAAATCGCCGCCGACGACGATGCCCGCGTTGTTGAACATGTAATCGAGTCGCCCGTGGTCGGCGATGACGCGCTCCACCACCTCGGCGAGGGACTCGCGGGCGGTGACGTCGACGACCAGGGTGGTGAGCTCCCCGGAACTGCTCCTGGCCAGCGAATCCAGGCCTGCCGCATCGCGATCGACGGCGTAGACGCGCGCCCCGTGGCTCAGCAGCCGGGTCACGAGCGCGCGCCCGATGCCCGAGGCGGCGCCCGTGACTATCGCGGTGGCCGTGAAATAGGTCATGGACCCGACATTAAGCGACTTCGCTTAATGGAACAAGTGTCAGTTTTGCTCCGGAATCAGAGCTTGCGATACCGCCGCACAACGACTTTCGCGGGCCGGATCGAGCGATCGCCTATGGTCAGGCCCGGCTGGATGACCGACTCCACGGTCTTGTCGGCCTCCGGGTCGTCGGTCCCGGCGACTTCGGCGGCCTCCATGGTCTCCGGATCGAACGCCGTGCCCGGAACGGCGTCACCAGCTCGCCGCCGCGTTCGGCCAGCATGCGCTCGACGCGGCGGTTGATGGCCTCGAAGCCTTGCCGGTCCGGCTCGGAATTCGAAGTGGAGACGAAGGTCTGGGCCAGGCCGTGCAGCGCGAACAGGTCGCGCAGCAGGGGTGCATCGGCCTCGGCGCGCTCCTCGCGGTCCTTGAGTTTGGCCGCGTCGGCTAGTCGCTCGATGGTGGCGGCCTGGCGGGCGATGACGCGGGCAAGGTCGTCGATGCGCTCGGTGATGCGGTCGAACGGGGTCGCGGGGTCCACCTGGGGAATCGTGGCCGCCGGGGCTGGATCGGTCATGGTGGAACGATAGACCCAGGTGTCGGCGGTGACTGCTACCATCGCCGCCATGGGGGTCTATGGAATCGATCTGGGCACAACGAATTCGGCAATTGCGGCAATTGACGCCGATGGCCGGCCCCGGGTGTTGATCGGTCTGAAGGGTGAACCGACCGTCCCGTCCGTGGTGCTGTTCGCCTCCGCCACCGACCACGTGGTCGGCGAGGGCGCCCGTCGCCAGGCCCGCCTGGATCCCGACAATGTCTGCACCCTGGTGAAACGCCGCATGGGTGACGCGGAATGGCGGTTCGGCGCACACGGGCAGCTGTGGTCCGCGCCCGCGGTCTCGGCGCTCATCCTGAAAAGCCTTGCCGCCGACGCCGAGTTCTCCGGCGGCGAACCGGTGCGCCGGGCGGTGATCACGGTGCCCGCCTACTTCGGTGACGAGGAGCGCCGCGCCACCATCCAGGCCGGAACCTATGCCGGATTCGACGTGGCGGGCGTGCTCTCGGAGCCGATCGCCGCGGCCCTGTCCTACGGTTTCGGGCGGCTCGACGGCGGCATCGAACTCGACAAGGGTCCCGCGCGCGAAACCGTGCTGGTCTACGACCTCGGCGGCGGCACCTTCGACGCCACCGTCATCGAATTGGCCGACCGTCGCATCTCGGTACTCGCGGTGGAGGGCGACCATCAGCTCGGCGGCGCGGACTGGGACGAGCGGCTGGCCCTGTATCTGTCCCAGCAGTTCTGCACGGCCAACCCCGATGCCGAAGACCCGCTGGACGATTCGGTCGGCTCCCAGCTGCTGGTGCTGGCCGCCGAACAGGCCAAACAGGAGCTCACCGCGGCCGAGACCACCGAGGTGGTGATCGCGCACGACGGCGCGCGGGCGGTGATCGAACTGACCCGCACCGACCTCGAGGCCCTGACCGCTTCGCTCATGCGCCGCACTCTGGACCTGACCAAGGCGGTGCTGGCCGCGGCCGAGCAGCGCGGGGTGCGGCGGGTGGACCGGCTGCTGCTGGTCGGCGGCTCCTCGCGAATGCCGATGGTGGCCGAGCAGCTGCAGCAGGAATTCGGGCTCACCGGCGAATTGCGCGACCCGGACCTGTCGGTGGCGCGCGGCGCCGCCCTCTACGGCGAGAAGCTGGAGATGGAGCGCCTCGTCGCCGCGGATCTGGTGACCCGCGGCCGGCTGCGCGACGGCGCCGCGCTCGGCGCCGCCGATCCGGGGGATCTGGAGTCCTCGCTGGCGCGGGTGGCCGAATCCTTCGGGCAGCCGGTGAGTCTGGTGCGGCGCATGATCGAGATCCAGGTGGACACCGTGGTGTCGCGCGGTTTCGGGGTGCTGGCGCTGGATCCGTTCAACGGGCTGGCGGCGAGCTGGCTGGTGCATCGCAATCAGACGCTGCCGATCAAGGTGCGGCGGTCCTACGGCACGGTGCGCGCGGATCAGGAACAGATCGAGCTGACCATCGTCGAACAGCAGGGCCAGGCGGCGTCTACCCGGCCCGAGGATACGAAAGTGCTGGTGGAGGGGAGGATTCGCGATATTCCGCCGGGATATCCGGAGGGTAGTGAAGTCCGGGTCACCTTCGAGATGGGATTCGACGGTGTGCTGCACGTGACGGCCTACCACGTGGACGCCGATCTGCCGCTGACCCTGTCGGTGCAGACCGGGGCCACCCTGTCGCAGGCGGATGTGGAGCGCGAGCTGGATCAGCTGCAGCGCACCCGCCGCCGTAACTCCTGACCGGTACGCTGTCCGACGAAAAGCCATGCACGCCTTCGATCCCAATGACTATCGCAAACGCGTCCTCGCCGCCGTCGAACGCCGCGGCGGGCTCGCCGAATCCGATGCCTTCGAGCTGTACGACATTCCGCTCGCCGACGCACCGCGCCTGAGTGACGACGAGGTCGCCGCGCGGGTCGCCGAGGTCTGGGCGTTCTGGCAGAAGCTGCGCGATCACCCCAAGTTCCGGGTGCTGGCGGGGCTGCTGGTGGACGCGCACTCCGACCTGTCGGGTCCGTTGCTGCATACCGGTCCCCGGCTGCACGAGGCCGACCGGGTGCGGCAGTTGCGCGACCGCCGCGACGCCGAACGCTTCGAGATGCTCGATGCCGCCATCGGGCGGCTGGTGCAGCGGCACAACGGGATTCCGGCGGGCAAGATCGCAGGCCTGGAGGACATCGGCCGCCTGGGTGGCCTGACGGTGGCCGAGGTTGCCGAGCGGGTCCGCCGCCACCGCATCATCGACGACGCTCCGGCCCCGCCACCGCCGCCCGCCGCGCCCGCCCTGAGTTCGGATCTGCGTCGCCAGATCCGTTCCCTGCTGGCCGAATTCGAGCGCCTGCGCGACGGTGGCCCGGTCCCCACCCTGCTGTCCCTGCTCGACATGGATTTCTCCGCGGCTCACCGCACCACCGAAATCCGCCTGCGCGCCGCGGCCCTGCGCGCCCGCGCCCGCGAACTTCCGCCCGGCCGCATCCGCGTGGTCCTCGACGAGCTCCTCATCCACATCGGCGATCTCCTCGAGCCCGGCGGCCCGATGGTCGACGCCTACCTGCTGACAATCACCGAATCGGTCACCGACCAGCTCCGCCCCCAGGTCCGCGCCGCGGTGCTTGTCGAAGACCTCCTGGTAGCACCGGATTTCGACTACCTCCTCGGCGTCGCCATCGCCGGCGGCCTGGACCGAGCCGCCGCCGAACGCATCCTCATCGCCCTCGCCGACGAACTCGGCACCACGGTCGAGGGCCGCGAACACCTGGCGGCCCCGCCCCGCCCGAACGGTGCCGCGCAAACAGGCTCTGCCACAACATCGTCGACGTACTCGACCAACCCGCCGCACACCGCTGCGGGTGGTGGTCATGGTGCGGCGGGAAGTCCTGGACCGCAGCATGATCAGGGCACCGGTGCTGCGGCGGGTCATGCCGCCGCGACGGGCAGCGCGGCCGCTGGATCGGACCCGGCCGGTGGATCCGGGGCTGGCGCATCTGATGCCCAGAGTCCCGCGAGCGCCCGCGGGCATGACGGTTCCGCGCGCATCGATTTCACCAGACCCTCCCGGTCTGAGGCGGGGACGGGAGGTCCCGGCTCACAGCACGATTCGAATGCCTCGCGCGAGACGCGGACCGATGGCAGTTCAGCGGGCGGCCCGGACCGGTCGCGGGCGCCGGAGCCGGAGCACTGGCAGCGGACACCGTATGACGGTGGGGCGCAGTCGGGTCGGCCCTGGGAGGCCGCATTGCGGGCGGCGCGGGCGTCATTGCGGGCCGGGCGGCCGAAGGAGGCGGCGGCGTTCGTTGTGGACGCGCGCCGGTTGGTGGCAGATGACGCGGCGGCGGCGCGGTCGGTGCGGGCGGTGGGGGAGGACATCGACCGGGTGCTCGCCGAGGCGGTCGTCCATTGGCGCGGGGCCGTGTCCTGTTGCGCGGGGCGGCGGTTCGTGGAGGCGCTGTCACAGCATCTGGATTTCCTGGATCGGCGGGCGGCCGATGTGGCCAACCCGGATCCGCGCGGCGCGAGCCGGGAGTTGCTGATCGGGCGGGCGCGGGCGGCGGTGATCGAGGCGGGGCGCTTGTTCGAGGCGCTACCCGCGGATCCGGCGCTGCGGATGCAGGCCGTGCTGGCCGTCCTGGACGTGTGCGCCGACCATGCCGAGGCGCGCGCGGCACTGGCCGAATTGCGGGTCGGCGCGCCCGGCCGCGTGACGGCCGCCCGCAAACCCGACGGCACGGTGGTCATCTCCTGGACCCCATCGGCGACCGAGCAGGTCGAATACCGGGTCACCCGGCTACTGGCGGACGGCTCAGGGCGGGTAGTGGGCCGCACCCGCGGCACAGCCTTGGAGGACGGTGGCGCGCCCGCCGGACCGATGCCGGTGTACGGCGTGGTCGCCTCGATCTCGGGTCGGGCTTCGGAGGTGACCCGCTCCGATCAGCCATCCACGCCAGGCCAACCCGACCGGACGGCCGCGGCAACCGGAGCCGACGGAACCTCCGGCGCACACGGACCCCGCAGCACTTCCGCAGCGCACGGACCTGGTGCGGACGGCCGCGGTGGGACTCCTACTGCGAACGGACCCGACGGGTTCCCTTCGGCGAATGGCCCCGGCGGGACTTCTGCGGCCGCCGACCCCGAACCCAGCGGTCTGCCGACCGTGCGGGCCCTGTCCGAGCGTGACGGCCTGCTGGTCTTCGACTGGCCGACCGGTATCACCGAGGTGATGGTGGTGGCCCGCCCCGACGCGCCGCCCGTCGACCCCGGGGATCCGCGCGCGCAGCGCTGGAAGGTCACCAATATGCGCTACGAAATCGAAGGCGGGGTGCGGATTCCCGCCGAGATCCCACGTCCGTGTCATGTGGCGGTGGCGTCGTGCCGCCGTGAGCCGTCCGGAACCCTCACCGTCGCGGCTGGTTTCGGTGCTGCGGCGCGCATTCGCTGGGTGCGGTGAGGGCGGCTCGTCCCCCGCATGGGTAGGGCCGGGCCTCGCATGGGAATCTGGTGGAGGCCGGGATGGTTGCTGCCAGGACGGTCGTGGACAGAGAGGCGGAACCGGGTGACTCCGAAGTTGATGGCGGTGAGCGACATCCATGTCGGTCATCAGGGCAACAAGCCGGTGGTCGAGGCGATCCACGCGGATTCCCCCGAGGACTGGCTGATCCTGGCCGGTGACGTCGGCGAGAAGACCGATGACATCCGCTGGGCCCTGCAGACCCTGCGCGGCCGCTTCGCCAAGGTCATCTGGGTGCCCGGTAATCACGAATTGTGGACCACGGCAAAGGATCCCGTGCAGATGCACGGCGCGGCGCGCTACGACTACCTGGTGTCGCTGTGCCGCGACCTGGATGTCGTCACCCCCGAGGACCCGTTCCCGGTGTGGCAGGGCGCGGGCGCGGAGGAGTTCGGCGGCGCGGTCACCTTGGCCCCGCTGTTCATGCTCTACGACTACTCCTGGCTGCCCGAGGGCGCGAGGACCAAGGCCGAGGGCCTGGCCATCGCGCGCGAACGCAATGTGGTGGCCACCGACGAGTTCCTGCTCTCCGCCGAGCCGTACCTGACCCGCGACGCCTGGTGTCATGCCCGCGTCAAGTACACCCAGCGCCGCCTTGACGCCCTGCCCGCCGAGACCCCGCTGGTCCTGATCAACCACTTCCCGCTGCTACGCAAGCCGGTCGACATGATGTGGTACCCGGAGTTCGCCCTGTGGTGCGGCACCGACCTCACCGCCGACTGGCACACCAGCTACAACGTGGTCTGCGCCGTCTACGGCCACCTCCACATCCCCCGCACCACCTGGTACGACGGCGTCCGCTTCGAAGAGGTCTCCCTCGGCTACCCCCGCGAATGGCAGCGCCGCGGCCTCCCCGACAAGCTGCTACGCCAGATCCTGCCGGTCCCCGACTACGGCGACACCCTCAACGAGTGGGGCGGCCACTTCAAGATCACCCCGGAGATGCAGGCCGCCGCCCTGAAGATGAAGGAGCAGGCCGAACGCCGCCGCGGCCTGGTCTGAGGCGACCCCGCAGGCTGTGGGCGGCAGCTTCGGCTGCCGGCCCGGTGGTCGATCCGGCGCGGCGTAGGTTCCGCCAGGCGGACCGGTCGCGAGCCGACCGCCCGGCTGTCGCGCGGTTCCCGGCGGGCGGACATTGCCCGCGCGGGGAGGTCCGCGCCCCGGCTGCCCGGTAGGCTCGATTCGGCAGTTGGTGGAAGCGATCAGGAGGCGGGTCATCGAGGAGCGGGCAGTCGCGGCGACGGAGTCGGCGCGCATTCTCGGCAGAATTCTCCCGAACGGGGTCGCGGCGGCGGAGCTGACGGCCTACCCGGAGGATCTGAAACCGCATCCCGGCGAGGAGCATCTGATCGCCCGTGCCGTGGAGAAGCGGCGGCGTGACTTCATCGGCGCCCGCCACTGCGCCCGGCAGGCGCTGACCCAGCTCGGCGAGCCCGCGGTCGCGATCGGCAAGGGGGGCACCGGCGAGCCGGTGTTCCCGCGCGGCATCGTCGGCAGCCTCACCCACTGCGACGGCTACCGCGCCGCGGCATTGGGCCACAAACTGCGTTTCCGCTCGATCGGCATCGATGCCGAACCGCACGGTCAGCTCCCCGACGGCGTCCTGGGTTCGGTGAGCCTCGAGCCCGAACGCGAGTGGCTCTCCGCCGTGCTCCCCGGCACCGGCCTGCGCCTGGATCGACTTCTGTTCTGCGCCAAGGAGGCCACCTACAAGGCGTGGTTCCCCCTGACCGGCCTGTGGCTCGGCTTCGAGGACGCGCACATCACTTTCACCGTGGACGAGGAGTCCGCCGCCGGCGGCGCGGGCACCTTCCACTCCGACCTGCTGATCCCGGGCCCCGTCACCGACGGCGGCACCCCGTTGACCTCGTTCGACGGCCGCTGGGTGATCAGCGACGGTCTCATTCTCACCGCGATCGTGGAGGCCTGATGGGTCAGGAATCGACGGCGGTGGACCTGGAATCCGGTACCGGGACAGCGGAATCCGGCTCGAAGGCGGCATCCGGCGCGGTAGCGGGCGGGCCCGGCTCTGGGGCAGCGGGTTCCGAGGCGGCGGGAACAGCGGCGCGCGGCGGCGGGAAGCGCCGTGGTCAGCCCGGCCCGAAGCGGGAGAAGCTGCCGCCGCTGGTCGATGCCTTCGGCGGTCTGCTGATCGTCGACAAGGAGGGCGGCTGGACCAGTCACGACGTGGTCGCCAAGAGCCGAAGGCTGTTGCGCACCAAGAAGGTCGGCCACGCCGGCACCCTCGACCCGATGGCGACCGGCGTGCTGGTGCTGGGCGTGGAGCGCGCCACCAAACTGCTGGGTCAGCTCATCCTGACCACCAAGTCGTACACCGCCACCATCCGTTTGGGTCAGTCCACCATCACCGATGACGCCGAGGGCGAGGTCACCGCGACCACCGCGGCAGGCCACCTCACCGATGCCGATGTCGCCGCGCGCGTGGCCGAATTGACCGGCGACATCCAGCAGGTCCCCGCCACCGTCAGCGCCATCAAGGTCAACGGTGAGCGCGCCTACGCCCGCGCCCGCGCCGGTGAGGAGGTGGAGCTGGCCGCTCGCCCGGTGACGGTCAGCCGCTTCGACATCCTGGCCCGCCGCGACATCGACACCGGCGATACCCATTTCGTCGACCTCGACGTGGCGGTGGATTGCTCGTCGGGCACCTACATCCGCGCCCTCGCCCGTGACCTCGGCGAAAAGCTCGGCGTCGGAGGCCATCTCACCGCCCTGCGCCGAACCGCGGTCGGCCCCTTCACCCTCGATCACGCCCGCACCCTGGACCAGGTGGAAGCGGCGGCCGAGGCCGGTGAACCGGTCCTCAACCTGGACATCGACGCGGCAGTCCGCACCGCCTTCGCGGTCCGCGACATCACCGAGACGCAGGCGAACGATCTCCGGAACGGCCGCTGGCTCGAACCGGTCGGTCTCCCCGGCGTTTACGCGGCCCTGGACCCCACCGGTCACGCCATCGCCCTGCTCCAGGAGTCCGGCAAACGCGCCTCGTCCGTCATGGTCGTCCGACCGGCCAACCTCTGACACTGCCCATCCTCTGAACTGTTGCCGCCCAATCGCTTACCAGCGTGAGCGATCGGGCGGCACCATGGAATGGTCGTCCGACCGTGCAGAGGAGTCGATCATGCCCACCGACCTCTCCCTCGATTCCATGAAGCAGTTCGTCGCGGACCATTTCGAGGAGTTCGTGAACCGGCGCAATGCCGCTGTCATCCACCGCAATATGACCCCCGACTTCCTCGACCACGACGGGCCCGGCGGTGAACCCACCGACCTGATCGGTGACGAGAAGATGATGCTCGGCCTGTACGAGGCGCTGCCGGGACTGCATGTCACGGTGGTGGAGATGCTCGCCGAGGGCGACAAGGTCATGTGCCGCAACATCTGGCGCTGGACAGACCGCGCGACGGGGCAGCCGATGACGTTCCAGGGTTTCGTGCTGTGGCGTTTCCAGGGTCGCCGGATCGCCGAGCGCTGGGCCACCGTCACCCAGCCCGCCTCGCATCCGGGCTGGGCCTAGGTCGTTCCGGCGGTCGAGATGCCGCTCGCCCTGGGGTG
Organism: Nocardia tengchongensis; assembly: GCF_018362975.1. Lineage (NCBI taxonomy): Bacteria > Bacillati > Actinomycetota > Actinomycetes > Mycobacteriales > Nocardiaceae > Nocardia > Nocardia tengchongensis. Next base: position 6,829,884 of record NZ_CP074371.1, on the reverse strand, counting down.
GAGCGTGCCCCACGGGACCCGGGTGAACGTGTAGTCCCGTTTCGACATCGGTCGTCCGGCGGCCAGGGGTCCGTTGACGGCCCGGCTATCAGGTTGTCCCCGCGACGCTTTCGCCGCCTACAGTTCAGGGGTGGAGTTGCGGCAATTGCGGTATTTCGTGGCGGTGGCCGAAGAGCTGCATTTTCGGCGGGCGGCGGAGCGGTTGTTCATCTCCACTCCGACGCTGAGCCAGCAGATCCGTGCCATCGAGCGCGAGGTGGGTGGGCCGCTGTTGATCCGCGGCAACCACGGGGTGGAGTTGACCGCGGCGGGCGAGGTGCTGTTGAAGACGGCGCGAAATGTGTTGGAGTCCGCCGAGATCGCGCTGCGGGAGACGCGGGCGGTCGCCCAGCCGGGTAACGCGGTGTTCCGGCTCGGCATCGTGAACGGCGCTCCCGCCTGGCTGCCCGGCCGGATCGAGGCGCTGGTGAAGGCGCGGCAGCCGGGTGTGCGGGTCACGCTGACCACCGGCACCAGTGGCGATCAGGCGCGGCTGCTCGACCGGGACGACGTGGATCTGGCGGTCCTGCGACTGCCGGTCCGCCTGGCCGACCACCTCACCTGCACCCCGATCGCCGACGAGGAGCTCGGCATCGTGATGTCGCGCCAGAACCCGCTGGCCGCAGCGGTTTCGGTGGAGCCGGGGCGCATCGGCGACCAGGAACTCATCATGTTCGCCCGTGACGCCGCCCCGGAGGTGCACGACTCGGTGCTCGCGCAGCTCCGCGAACGCGGCGCATCGGTGGTCCTGAGCGACAGCGCCATGAGCCACGCCCAGATGCTCCAATTTCTGCCCCTGCGCCCCGAGGCCATCGGCGTCGGTTCCGCCCGCACGGCCTCGGTGCCGGGCCTGGTGTGGCGTCCCCTTCGCCCGCGCCCCCTGGTCATCACCTACGCCGCGGCCTGGCGCACCGTCACCCGAAACCCCCTGCTGCACACCATGGCCGACGCCCTCGCCGGCGGCCTGCGCCTGACCTCGGACCGATCGGCTTTCCCACCGGGAGAGTGATCGTCAGCCGCGGATCGGTTCGTGGCTGCCGGGGTACTGGAATCGCGGGGGGATCGGTTCGCGGGTTGCTGGCGTACTGGAATCGCGGGGATCGGTTCGCAGGTCGCGGGCGGTGCTCGATTCGCTGGGGATCGGTTCGCCGCTGCCGGCGGCACCTGAACCGCCGTCGATCGGCTCGCACCCCGGGTTGGTCGGCCGATCCCGTTCCCTTGACTTTTCACGTGACACAGATCACACTCCTAACTGTGTTAGGCGAAACTACGCGCGATAGGAAAGCCGAACGCCGTGAGGCAACTCGGCGGGAGATTCTCGATGTCGCGTGGGCGGTGGCCCGCGAGCACGGCTTGGCCCAGCTCACGCTGCGGGAGGTGGCCGATCGGGTCGGGATGCGAGCGCCCTCGCTGTACACGCACTTCGCGTCCAAGAACGCGATCTACGACGCCATGTTCGGCGCGGCCTGGGAGGAGTGCGAGCAGGTCGCCGCGCAGGCGCAGCAGCAGGCGCTGTCGGACACGCCGCGGGCCCGGTTGCGGGCCATGACGCGCACCTTCTTCGAGTTCTCGGTGGCGGATCTGGCGCGCTACCAGTTGATGAATCAGCGCACGATTCCCGGCTTCACTCCGTCGGAGGAGGCGTTCGCGCCCTCGGTGCGGACGGTGCGGTCGGCGGTCGATCTGCTGGGTGCGGCCGGGGTGACCGACCGCGACGATGTCGAGATCCTCTTCGCCATGATCGCCGGCCTGGTGGATCAGCAGCTGGCCAATGATCCCGGCGGCGACACTCGCCGCCGCCTGCTGGATCGGGCCGTGGAGATGTGGGCCGACGGCGTGGGCCTGTCGCCGGACTCCGCAGTATCGGGGCCCGAACCGCATTAGGGGAAGCCATGCGTGACAACCAGACCACAGTGCGCGGCGCCGTCCGGTCGCCGCTGCAGCCCGGCATCGCCCGCCCGGACGCCATGCGGCTGGCGGCGGACGAATACGCCCGCGTCGCCGACGCCATCGCCGCCCTCGCTCCGGGCGACTGGGATCGACCCACCGAATGCACTGAATGGACAGTGCACCAATTGGTCTCGCATGTGGTGGGCATGGCCGCCATGGCCGCCTCACCGTTCGAGAGCCGCCGCCAGATGCGCATCGCGGCCACGCGGCCCGGCGGGGAGGCCGAGATGGTCGACGCGCTCACCGCCCTGCAGGTCCGCGAATTCAGCAGGTACACACCGGCCGAACTGGTCGCCAAGGTCGCCGCTATCGGCCCGAAGGCCGCCAAGGGCCGTCGCCGCACGCCCGGATTCCTGCGCCGCCGCCCAATGGGCGATCAGCCAGTCATCAACGGCGTCGCCGAGACGTGGGCCCTCGGCTTCCTCATCGACGTCATCCTCACCCGCGACCCCTGGATGCACCGGATCGACCTGAGTCGCGCCACCGGCCGCCCCCTGGCCCTGACCGCCGACCACGACGGCCGCATCGTCGACGACGTGGTCCGCGAATGGGCTGCCCGCCACGGCAAGCCGTACCGCCTCACCCTCACCGGCCCCGCCGGCGGCACCTGGGCCACCCCGGACGGCGACGGCGAAGCCTTCGAACTCGATGCCATCGAGTTCTGCCGCGCCGTCTCGGGACGAGGAACCACCCCCGCCCCGTTCGGCACCCAGGTCCCGTTCTGACCTTCCGGCGTGGGATTCAGCCTCGCCAGATTCCGCTGTCGAGGAAGCGATCCCACTGTTCGCCGGAGAACACCAGGGCAGGGCCGGTCGGATCCTTCGAGTCGCGGACGCCGACCGCGCCGACTGAAAGATGGGCGATCTCGACGCAGTCGGCGGTCGGCTGGCTGTAGGTGCTCTTGAACCACCGCGCACCGGACAGTTCGATATTCACGCCCCGTACTCCTTCGCAATCTGGTTCACCAACTGCTTGGTGCCGTCCTCGGTCAACGCTACCCGCCGAATGTCCACGATCGCCCGCCGATGCCGGTCGATCATGTCCGTTCGTTCCAGGTACAAGCCGCCTTCGTAGCCCTCTACGTACACGATCGGCGGCTCCGCGAGATGGCTTGCCAGCGGCGGGAATTCGAGCAGTGTGAACGCTTGCGCGAGGAGCCCGACGTGGCTTCCCGCATCCAATGGAACAGCCCGGATCGACACATTCGGCCGAGATTCCATCAACTCGAGAATCCGGTTCAACTGATCGGCCATGACAGACCGACCGCCTGGTGTGTGGCGAAGGACCCCTTCCGACAACAGGATGTCCACCCGAAAGTTCGGATCTGCCAACCTGACTTGCCGATGGGCTGCCAGTTCCAGGCGTCGTTCGACGGCGGCCGCCGACACACTCGGGTTGCCTGCGAGGCTGATTGCCCGCCGGTATCCGGGTGTCTGCAAGAGACCGGGCAACAGCACGACCTGATGGGTGGTCATATGGGTGGCCACGGCCTCCAAGCCCAGGTAGTGATCGAAATGCGGTTCGTACTGGTCGGTGTACGCCTGCCACCAACCTTTGGTCGTACCAGCGATTTTCGCGGCCAGCGCCTGGTCCTTCACCTCTTGCCAGAGCAGAAAGATTTCGTCTCGCTCATCGCTGGGGTCCGGAACGCAATACAGGTCGAGCAGGTCTCGAATTTGCGAAGTGCATATCTTTACCTTCTGCCCATCCTCCATTCGCCCGATGCTCTGCGGCGAGAGTTCGACACGTAGGCCCGCGGCCAGCTGACTCTTTTGTGCCCGAACCCGGTAGCCGCGCAATCTGCGACCGAGAGCCCTTCGTGGAAGCGATGATCCGGCCATTTCGTTAGCCTCGCTATCTGGGAATCTCCGTTCTGGAATGCACCCAGCTGGAATGCCGACCATTATTACTTCAGGCGGCGCTGGACATTCCCAATTCTATTGGCGCAGGTGTCTACTGAAGTCTCGAACGCGAAAAGCCGAGGGGAGCAATCAATGTCCACCGATCTGCCGTCGAAAGATCTGCTCCTGGATGCGTGTGCGGGCACTGTCGCCGTGCCGCATCCGCTGTTGCAGGCCGCCTACGAACTGGCCAGTCTTCACGAAGCGCGCCATGTGGCCGACCCGGGGGAACGGTCCGGAATCGATTGCGCCCGTGTGCGATTGATCCGCGATATCGACCGCTGGACCGCGCACGCCCTGCCGCGTCCCTTCGCCGCCGCCTCCCTGCACACCGAAACCCTCGGCATGGTGGTGGACCGGATGGCCGAATTCTCGGTGACCGCCCGCTCCGCGCTGGCCGCCACCGACCCCGAATGCCTGCTGCACCACGCCTGGACCCGCCTGGCGGATCTCTCCCTCGCCTACGCAGACCTCTCCCACGACCTCGCCGCCCGCACCCGCCGCATCCCCGACTCCATCACGCCGCACCCGGGAGACCCGCGATGACCACCCTGTGGCTTTTCTTCCTCCTCGGCTCGACCGTCGGTAGCGTCCTGACCTGGCTCGTCTCCCGCGCGCCCCGCCGCGCCCATCGTCCCCCGGAACGCTGGACAGTAGCGGCGATTACGGCCCGAATCGAGCGCGAACGCACCCAGTTCAGCTCTCCACCATCGCTTCTCGCGATTCACAATGCCCGCTGATGAATTGCCCCTGAATAGCTGTTTCAGTTCTGACCAGTTGGTCTCTACCGTTTGCGATGCGAGTGACTCCCCAACTCCGCTCGCATTGCCTCTACTCCGGAGAGGCAATCCGGGTGCCGCCGGTCGCGCGGGCCCGACCCCCGTGGTCGGCGGTACCCATCCCTCGGATGTCCTCCACTGCCGCAAGCTGAATGAGCTCGGCGCGGACACCGGCAGTGAGGCAACCGATCGGCCAGCACCCCAACCGGTTCTGGCCGATCCCACCTCGAGGCCGACACCATTGGGCCGCAGTCGATCTCACCGCCGGCCCCTCGCGCTGGCCGGTTCGGTCAGCGCGGTATGCGGCATTTCCGGACATTTCGTCGATGGCCATGGGCGAGGCTCTGATGCGATCGGCCGGTCGATCGGGTCGCCTTCCGGGAGAGCGGTTTCAGGCCCGCGTTGGGCATACTGCCCTGTGTGGCCCTGACTTAGCAGCTCGCCCGCATCCCTGCCCAGTTGCTCATCGAATGTCGCGAGTCGGTGGAGGTTCTCGACACGGTGTGTTTCATTCACTGCGGTCCCGGATACCGACTATCTCGACATGAATTGGTGGCCTCTCATTTTGGCGTCGACCTGGAAGCTGACGGGAGCCGATCCAACGGCATTGGAGGCATTGCGGCAAGCCTTCGACGGTGATGCAGAGGTCAACCCGGCCTACCAGGATCACGCGAACCTGATTTCCGGCGTACCGGTGACCGCGCTGGACCCACCGCAGGTCGCTCGAGTTGCTGCAGCTCTGTGTGCCATTACCCCGAAGGCACTCGGTAATGCTGTGCCGACGGATCCGAACCAGATCGAGGCCGTGCTGGGCCGACCTGCAACAGAAGTGATCGGGGACCTCAGCGAACTGCTCGCCGAACAGCATGCCCTGCTGCAGAAGTTCTACGCCGAGGCCGCCCGTCGTCGACTAGCCGTCGTGCTCTGGTGCGACTGAGCAGCACTCACAACGGACTCGATCGGCTCCGACGATGTGGTTGGGGCGACCGCTCGATCAGCCGCAGATGAGGATGTTCTGCGCGACAGCGCATCTGGTGTGGGCAATGGTCGATGCAGTAGCTTTCGGTAACCGTGCACAACCACGAACCCGCTGGCTACAACTGTCCGTTCTGCTTTCTCCTTGCCGGCGGTGAGACCCCGCTCGACAGTCCACGTGACATCGTTTTGCGCACTGCCCGCGCTACCGCGTTCACCGCATCCCGTTGGTGGCCGAACAATCATGGTCATGTGCTGGTGATCCCGAACGCTCATCACGAGAATCTCTACGACCTGCCTTCGGAGGACGGGCATGCCGTGCACGACGTGGTTCGCGAGATCGCCATCGCGATGCGGGCCACCTACGGCTGCGGCGGAGTGTCCACTCGACAGCACAACGAACCACCTGGCGGCCAAGATGTTTGGCACTACCACATACATGTCTTTCCGCGATATGGCGGCGACAACCTGTATGGGTCTCGTCCGTTGTCGGAACAAGCGACCGGCGAGCAGCGATGGATTTACACGGATAAGCTGCGTGACTACTTCGACTTACCCCCAGGGCGCGAGACCGGCAGTGCAGCGCGATAGCCGCTCCTCCCCAACGCACTGGAATCGGCATGAGCGGATGTTCGTTCTGCAAGCGCGAGTTTCGCAGATTTGGAACTGAAGCTCACCAAGTCGTCATCGAAGGTAGTTGCCTAAAGCATCGAGCAGCCCGCGGCTGCCTTGCTCGCGGTTCGGGCCGTCGGCCCAGAACTGGTCGAAGAAGACGCCGTGCTCGGTGTGGGTGAACTGAGTGCCCTCCGTGCTGGGTTCGAATTCCAGAGAGGCCACCGACGTTGACATGTGAGCCCCGTCGATCCACATGTCGTACGTCGTGACGATGCGGATGTGCTCGACGATGTCGGTGTAGGTGGCCTCGTACCGCGACACCGGGCCGTCGTGGAACTTCCCCTCGGCGATATCGCGGCCGCCGACACGGAAGTCGAAGGTCCACTCGCCGGGCTCCATGCTGTCCCCGGCGCCCCACCAGGCAAGCTTCTGTTGCTCTTCGGCGAACGCGCCCCACACGCGCTCAACGGGAACCGGGTAGCTGCGTGTCAGGGTGAACTCGGCGCGGGCGAGTCGGCGTTCGGTGGTCATGTGCGCGTCCTATCGGGTGAAGGTGACGTGGATCGTGCCGCTCTCGCCCACTTCTGATGTCACCTTGTGGGTGAGGTCGAGACCGCCGAGATCGTCCCACAGTCCAGTTCCGCGGCCGAGGACGATCGGCGCGACCATGAGGTGCAAGTCGTCGACCAGGCCGGCGCGCAGGAAGGCGCGCGCGGTGCCGACGCCACCGCCGACTCGCACGTCCAGACCACCCGCAGCATCGGCCGCCTCGGCAAGGACGTCCTCGATTGCGCCGCTACGGAAGTGGAATGTCGTTCCGCCCTCCATCGGGATCGACGGTCGCGGGACCACGCGGTACGGGTATCCACCCGGAGGGGCCGGTTTCGACCAATCTTGGCGTCGCAGTGTGTTGGTGAGGACGTAGACCGGCGTGCCGAACGGGGGCCGATCACCCCACCAGCCCTTCCATTCCGGGTCGCCGGGAAACGCGTGCAGCCCGAACATTCCCGCGCCCATGATCTCGGCTCCGACTCCCTCGAAGAACGCGGCGGTGTAGCGGTCGTCGACGCCGGTTGTGCCGGCGCCGCTGGTGTCGCCGAACACTCGCTCGCGGAACGTGCGGGTCGCGATGTGGCCCGCCGCGAGGCGCCCCCAGTCCTCGCCCATCGGATTGTCGGGGGAGTTGTCGGTCGCCGAGGTGAAGCCGTCCAGCGAGACGAACAAGTTGACGCGAACGCGGGTCATATTTCAGGTCTCCTTAGAAGCGGTGCGGGTCAGGTGGATTCCGAGCCGGTCGGCTTGCTGTTCTGCGGGGGTCCGCATTTCGCCGAGCCACAGATGCAGGACATCGAGCGCGCCCGGTCGCAGGCTCACAGTCCGAACGCGTCCGATCTTGTGCGACGTCACCAGCCCGGCGCTCTCGAGGACGCGCAGATGCTGCATCAGTGACGGCAACGCCATGGAGAACGGTGCCGCCAGCTCGGAAACGACGGCCGGTGACTTCGCCAGCCGCTCGACGATGGCTCGACGCGTCGGATCCGCGAGAGCGCGGAGCACCGCATCGAGTTCGCCATGATACTTAGGCACAGGCCTAAGTATCATGGCGGTGTCGAGATTCGTCAACAGATTCGAGGTCGCTGACTCGGTCATGGGAACTGGTGAGGCCACCCGCTGATCCCGGCGATCACGGTGGATGCGCGTGGCGGTGAGGCGAACCTGCGTCGAATCCCTGTCCGGCATCCGAGCGGGACTCGACCTCCCTCGCGGCCGATGCCAGATCTCTACTGCCCGTGCATCTTCGACGTGCTCGCACGGCAGTAGTGGACGTTCCGCTGACCTGAGAGCGGCTCAGCCCGTCAACCTGCGGCCCTGCCCGCGGTGGCCGGGTCTGTCAGCGCAACCAGCGGCATGAGCGCGCACTACCGGCAGCCGTATGACGCGGCCCAGTCGACGCTCAACCTCGGCCCGGGCTCTGTAGCGGGAATTCCCTTGCTGCAACAACCTTCAGTCCCTACGCTCACGAATGGTCGCGGAGTAGCTCAGTTGGTAGAGCACCCTTCGCTCAGTCGGGGAGGCGCGGGTTCGATTCCCGCCTTCGCGGCCAACCAATCACATGCCTCGGCCCATCCTCGACAGCCGCGGACGCTCCCTGAAACACAAAGCGGTCTGAGACGATCTTGGGCCGCTCGTCTTCCGCCAAGGTCGATGCCCATGACCGCGCTCAATGCGGCATGAGCGGATGGTTCTGTAGCACCTGAGGTTGCCTGTGCTAGCAACCAGATCGAATGGAGTGAAACCGTGCATGCACGGCATTCCTTCAGCGGGCCGCACTCGCTCATCCTGACCGACAGCGTCAGCTCGAAAGGCTGTCCCCCGCGGAGATGCCGCCCCTCGTGGACTCCGGAAGGGGTCCACTTCTGTACTCCTCGAGATACGTGATGCGCCACTGTGGCCAGTCCAGATACTTGTCGCCGGCCTTTTCCCGGTAGCGCCGATACTGGTTCCGCTTTGTCTGCACCAGAGACTTCCGTGCGTCGCGGGCCGCTTTCCGTGCTGCCCGCTCGCCCCGTTTGCGTTCCGCGTCTGTGAGCTCCATCGGCGGATCAGCGAAGACTCTCGATCGCATCCAGCGCATAGTGGGCCATCCTTGGTTCGAGATGCTGGGAGTGTTACCCGGCCAACTCGATGGTAGCGATGAAGGAATCGACCGCTATCGGTCAATTGCCCTAATCATGTTGTGGGGCAGCGCAGAACCCAGGAGAAGTCCCGTTGCGGCCGTCCAAGGGCAGCAGCCGATCGATCTTCGAAAGCCGGAGTCAACACCCTCAACTCGGCATGAGCGCGCACTCTTGCTCGCTACATCCAGCTCTGAAGCGGCCCGCGCTGGAAACCTCTGCGGCGAGTGAGCCGCGCCCACATCGGGTTGAGTCGTCGGCGGGGCGGTCCAGCTAGCGGTAGCAGTAGGAATCGGAGGAGGCGTCACCGCCCTGGAGGCGCACCTGGTGCACCCGCAGACCTCGAAAGTCCTCGTCGTGTGGGAAGAACGACTCGTCGATGGTCATTCCGCCGTCGGGATCGGTGTGCAGCACGGCCATCCAGGCGCCGACCCCATCTGGGTAGAACTGGTCGTCCCACGTGCCGTAGAGCGAATTGGTGAGGTAGACCCGCTGACCGTTACGGCTGATCTCGACCATCTGGGGGCCACCCGCGAGCGGCTGGTTCGGCGCGGCCGGGTGGGCGGCGCGGCCCACGATCCCGCCGAGCCGGACGGACGCGGTCTGTTTCGGGCTGGCCGGATCGCGCACGTCGAACTGCTTGAGCTCCCCGGTGCCCCAGCACGAGACGTAGAGGTATGCGTCATCAACCGACAGGTCGATGTCGGTGACCAGCGGCGGCACCGCGCCGAACGGTTTCAGTGCCGGTGGCAGCAGGTCGGGATCAGCCGGCTCGGCCGGGATGGTGATCACCTTGTCGACCGCCCACACACCACCGTCGTGGTGCCAACGCCACACGGAGGCCGACAAATCCTCGGTCGAGATCGCCACGCCGACGAAACCCCAGGTGGCGTCCGGATCGTGCGAAGGGCGCAGCTCGAGTGCCATCTGGTTCTGTTCCCCGAGATCGACCCGCTGCTGGTGCCGACCGGCGGTGAGGTCCCAGAAGTGGATCGCGTGGCCGTACTTGTTGGCCAGCAGCAACTCCGGCTGCAACCCGTCCTCGATCATGGACGGAGTGCCCCACTCGCTGCTGATCAGGGTGTTCTGGTTGAGATGCCACCAGGCGTCGTACGCGAGGTATTGCGGCCCGCGGTCGTTCTCCCCATTGCCGCAACACATCGAACGTGCCGTGATCGAGCAGCGCGATCCCGCCCGGCCCGTCCGATCCGTCTGCCCCACCGAGGCAGGTCATGAAAACACCGTCCGGCCCGCAGTGCAGCGTGTGCGGGCGGGAGTAGCCGGCCTTGGCCGCGAGCTCGGAGCTGTCCACGATCTTGGAAAGGGTGGGCCGACATGGGTCGGGCTGGGTGTCGAACACGTACAGGTGCGACGAGCGCAGACCCGGCACGCGGAGTGGCGAACATCCGACTACGTGCCGCCTGGGCAATGGAAGAGCTCCCGATCCCGTTCGATCGCGCCATGTTCTGACACCGCGTTCGCGCTCGCGCTGTTGCTGGGCGGCCATGGGGTTTAGCAGAATGCGCCGCCGCCACTGGATGATTCCGTTCCTGACGCCAGCCGACACATCGGGACGGGGTTGGCCCGCCCGAGCATCGGCCCGACACTCAGTTGCTCGGCGGGAACTCCCCCTTCGCCACCACCTTGCCGCCCGAGAGCGTGAAGGTCACCACGCTGGGGCCGCCGCTCGGGCAGCACAGGGCGTCACTGGATTTCGCCCACTTGTACTGCACCGAGACGGTATTCGCGGTCTTTCCGATGACCTTGGTGTAGCCGTAGGGGCTGGAGGTCGCGGTACCGAGGTAGGTGCCGTTGGTGAAGAACAGGACATGCGTGTACGGGTGAATATTGCCCGATTCCACCGTCATCCACGACAGTACGCCCTCGCAGCCCGCCGAAATCGGGTCTTCGCTCGCGAATGGATTGCCCCACGCGCCGGTCGAGGACGGGGCGAGGCTCTTGATCGCCGAGTTGGCGAGCCCGGAATTGAGGTCGAAGCACATTCCGTGGCCGCTGCCGTTGGGTGCCGGATTCGTGGTCACCGGCACGATCGTGGCCTGCGGTGTGTCGGGCGCGGCACCGGTGGCGGGTGCGGCCTGCGGCGAATTGGCTTCGCCCGCAGAGGGATCGCCGCCCTGGCGGTTGGGGGTCTGAACTGGCGGCGGAGCCGACTGGTCGCCCTGCGCCGGCGCGGTCGTCCCCGGCGATGCGGCGACTGTCGTGCTCACCGTTCCCGCCTGGGTCGACGAGCTGCCGGAGCATCCGCTCGCGGCCGCCACCAGGGCGGTGGCGAACACGGCGAACAGCACTGGTCTGGCCTTCATATTTCTCCTCGCATCGACACCTCATCCCCGACTTCCATCCAAATGGAAGGACATACTGGTCATCGGGTTCAATCAGGCAGTCGTTATCGGAGCGTTTGCGGCGGTGTGCCCCAAAAATCAGGGGCGCGAACATAATTCGCCCACACCGCCGGATGTCGAAATGCCCGGCAGGGGGTGATCAAGAGAAGATTTGCCCGTGGACTTCGTCATCGATCTGAACCACGCCGCTGCCGAGATCGTCTCGCGCCTGCCTACCTGGGCTACTGACGTCGTTCAGCAGTGACAGCACGATGTACTCGATGCCGGGCCGCCGCGCTGGAGGTTCGGTCAGCGCGGCGGACCCGGCGCAACGTCGCCGCCAATGCGATCAGGTGTGTAAGAGAGACTTCTCGTATGAGTCTTGCAGCACGTCTGGAGCAGCTCGGCCGCCCGCTGGTCGAGGAGCAACTTGCGCATCCGACCGTGGCGGGGATCGCGAAAGGCGACCTCGCCGAGCCGGTGTTCCGCTCCTGGCTGGAACAGGACTACCTGTTCCTGCTCGACTACGTCCGGGTCTTCTCCCGCCTCGCGTGGCAAGCGCCCGCCGCCCACCTCGGCGACCTGGTCGATCTCGCGCACGCCACTTTCCACGACGAAATATCGCTGCACCGCAGTCTGGCCGCGGAGTTCGGCGCCGACCTCGACGGCGCCACCAAAGGCGAGCCGTGCACGAAATACACTGCGTTCCTGCTGGATTCGGCCGCTAACTACGCCGACGGCCTGGCCGCCCTCTACCCCTGCATGTGGGGCTATTCGACGCTCGGCGCGATCCTCGCGCAGAACCCTCCCGCCGACCCGCGCTACCAGCGCTGGATCGACACCTACGCCGACCGCGGCTTCGCGGCCCTCACCGCCCGCTGCGCCCAGATGCTCGACGAAGCCGGCGGCGACAACGCGGAGGAGCTGTTCCTGACCGGCATGCGCCACGAACTCGCGTTCTGGGATGTGCCGGTCAGCCGCGGATGAACCGGTAGGTCATGACCTGCTCGCGCGCGGCCGCGTGACGCACTTCTTTGTAGTAGACCGTGCCGAACGCGATGTCGGAGTAGATATCCCAGTGAGCGAGCCCATGCCGACCGCAAAGCAGGCTGTCCCGTTCATCGCCCCGATACTCGATGACGACGACTGGTTTGCTGGAGGTGAAGTCATCGATCGCCTGCCACTGTTCGTACGGATCGGTGAGGGGATCGAACTTGATCCATGTGGCAGGCATGTTCGTGGCACCTCTGTTTGCATGGGTGCGCTGGCTTCCAGCGCTGCGAAGCAATCGGCTTCGAAGCCAATGTTGCCTCAGATGGCACGCTCATCGGCAGTTGCGGACGTTCTGCATCGCACTAGGTTCCCGCCGCCGGCGCCTCGTGCTGGCCGGTTCGGTCAGCGCGGTATGCGGCAGAAGCGGACGTTTCGGCTGGCATGAGCGCGCACTGTCAGCAGTGTGTACAACACTCGGCGCCGTGATCTTCTGCGGTGCATCCAGGCCATACTGTGCCTCGCCTGTGGCCGTAATCTCCTACCTGCAGGAGTTGCTGGCCGAGCACATCGAAACCCTCGGCCCCGGTTACACCCTGATCCGGCGCGAGTACATGACGGCCATCGGCCCAGTCGACATCCTGTGCCGCGACGCCGACGGCGCCACGGTGGCGGTGGAGATCAAGCGCCGCGGCGAGATCGACGGCGTGGAGCAGCTCACCCGCTATCTCGAACTGCTCAACCGCGACCCGCTGCTGGCACCGGTCGCGGGTGTCTTCGCCGCCCAGCAGATCAAGCCGCAGGCCAAGACCCTCGCTGCGGACCGAGGCATCCGCTGCCTCACCCTGGATTACGACGCCCTGCGCGGCACGGACTCCAGCGAATTCCGCCTCTCTCTAGGGTCATGCCCCGCCGCAAGCCCCGCCCCAAGGATTCGGCGCGATCCCATCGGGATCCGCGCCCCCTGGGCGATGTCTTCGGTCGCACCGAGCCCGGCCCCGGTACCGACGAAACCTTCATCGTCCGAACGGTTCCCGGCACCCGCGCCACCAAGTCCTACCGCTGCCCCGGCTGCGATCAGGTAATACCGCCCGGCACACCGCATATCGTCGCCTGGGCCGCGTACGACGGCGAGGACGATCGCCGGCACTGGCACACCGGCTGCTGGAAGGGCCGCAACACCCGAACCATCACCCGCCGCTGGTCCTGAGCCCAAGTAACTAGGGGCCCTGGTTCGGACGTGTGGTCCCTCCGGTATCGCTACTCTCCCTGCACTGAAGAGTGTGTATTTCAGAGGGGGTTCGGGATGAGAAGAGTTCGGATTGGATTGGCGCTGACCGCTTTTGCGGCCATCGCCGGTAGCGTTGTGGGAAGCCCCCTCGCCACCGCGGACATTCAGGCGGTGCAGGTGAACGCCACCGGTACCTATTACGCTGGCGTGGAGGCCTCGACCATCGCGGTGGATGTGACCTGCGACCCGGCCGCCACGCCTATTGCCCCACCAATCTATTTTACGGATAACGGACAGTCGATGGCTGGGAGTCCGTTGGCGGCGGGAAACAGATATCCCGTCGGGGATGGTGTCCCTGCACAGCCTGAGTGCTCCCCGACCGGCGCCAGCCCCCAGTACCCCCAGTATCAGGCGCGGTCGACAATGTCGTACCATCCGACGACTGTCGGCACGCACCATATTGTTGCCACCCAATACAAGCCGGATGGATCGGTCCTGAGCATGATCGCCCAGGACGTGGCCGTTGCCACACTGCCCCCCTGCGTCGTCAATGTCGGAAGTGCGCAGTACTCCAAACCCTGTAGCTGAGTCGAAGTGCGGATCTTTCATGAGGAGTTCGGGTTGAGAAGAAGTCGAATCGGGTTGGCGCTGAGCGCATTTGCGGCGGTTGCCGTGAGTCTTGCGGGGAGCCCCCTCGCCACGGCGGACATTCAGGCGTTTGATGTGAACGCCACCGATCGCGGCTATGACGGCGGTATGACTCCCTGGTCGATCGACGTGCGAGTGACATGCGACCCGACTGCCACGCCAATTGCCCCACCGGTCTATTTGACGGACAACGGGGCATCGATATCGGGGAGTCCGTTGGCGGCGGGAAACAGAAAGCCCATGGGGGACAACCTCCCTGCGAACGGCGACTGTTACTCGACTGGCACTCAGAATGTGGCGGTGTCAGAAATCGCGTACATGCCGAGAACTCCCGGTGCGCACCATCTTGTCGCGACGCAGTACAAGCCGGACGGATCGGTCCTGAGCACAGTGTCGCGGGACGTGAACGTCACCGCGTCTCCTTGCACGGTCATCGGCAGTGTCGCAATTCCCTTCTCCTGCATGACCGGTAGTTCCGGGTCCTGATCATCGATAGGCGCACATAAGGAAGGCCGCTTCCCTGGTGGGGAAGCGGCCTTCGTGCGGATTGCGGGTTGTCGCCTAGCACCGGGCTATCCAGCAGGATGCATCGCACCGTCGCCCTGCCAGGAGTGACATCCCGCTGGCGTGCTGTCGCTTTCACGCGGTGGCCGTATACCGGCGCATCCTTCTGACCGCCCACGATCCTTCCGCGAGGCATTGTGGTCATCTTGATGATTATCCGCCTCACGGAGAGCTCAAGCTGTGCGTAACGGGTTGATGCTGGGTTCGGACGCCCTCCAACTCTTCCTGGACTTTCTCGCGGCTTCTTCCGGATCGAACAGCCGTGGAACTACTGCTGGCCGCCGGCCGCTCGGCCGGCTCCGGAGTCGACCTGGCGCGCGGGTTGCGGCAGAAGCGGACACGGGATGTCATGCTGCCGGAGGTTGTGCGCGGTGAGGATGTCGCTAGCGCGTCGGCGAAGCACTCGTGATGCCTCCATCGCTGAACGGCGATGTTGTGTAACAGTTTTGCCTCGACGGAAGACGTAGCCTCTCGGGGGATGGGGCGGTCCGCGGGCCGGAAATCACCTCGACGACGCAGTCGACGGCGACTCATGGATTGGAACTGACTGTCCGATGAAGCTCTCTGCACTGTTTAGCGCGGCTGTTTTCAGGACTGCCGCTGTGACGCTCACCGCCGCACTGTCGGTAGCGGTGGCCGGCAGCGCGGCGGTGGCAGCCCCGGAGAAACCCGCCACCATCACGTCCATCACCAAGGAAGGACGCACCTGGCATCTGAAGGTGTACTCCGCCGCGATGGACAAAGAGATCACGGTCGATGTCCAGCGTCCGTCCGACGAATCCCAGCCCGCACCTAACCTCTACATGCTCAATGGCCTGGACGCTGGTGAGGGAACCGCGAACTGGAAGGCCCAAACGAAGGCGTTGGATTGGCTGGCCGACAAGCCGGTCAACGTCATCCAGCCCATCGGCGGTCGCGGCAGTTACTACACCGACTGGCAGCAGTCCGATCCGGTTCTCGGCGTGAACAAATGGAGGACCTTTCTCACCGAGGAACTGCCCCCGCTGCTGGACCGAGAACTACTGTCGACGGGCCGCAACGCGTTAACCGGCCTCTCGATGTCCGGCACGTCGGTATTGCAGCTGGCGGAGGCCAAACCAGGTCTATGGAACACCGTCGCCGCCTACAGCGGATGCGCACAGATCGCCGACCCGGTAGGCCAGCAGCTCGTCAAGCTCGTCGTCGGTACCTGGTCAGGCGGCGACGTCCAGAACATGTACGGTCCCCCCGACAGCCCGCTGTGGTCACAGAACGATCCGGTCATCAACGCCGAGAAACTCCGCGGCACCCAGCTTTACATCTCCACCGGGAGTGGCATCCCGGTAGCGGCCGACGTCCAGTACTACTTGAACAGCGCGCCGGCGCCCATGGGAGGGGTCAACCTCGGCCTCGGCATGCTGATCGAGGCGGGCGTCAACGGCTGCACACACAACCTCAAGAACAAGCTCGACTCGCTGAACATCCCCGCGACCTACCAGTTCGATCCAGTTGGCACCCATTACTGGCCGTACTGGGAACAGGCACTGCACGATTCCTGGCCGTTGCTTGCCCAGGGAATGGGGCTGACGAACTGACACCCATTTGCGCGGGACCTGGTGAAGTCGCTCTATTCGGCAGAAGCGGACGATCTGCACAGCACCGGGATCCGGCCGCCGACGCGCCAGGCTGGCCGGTTCGGTCAGCGCGGTATGCGGCAGATCAGTGCGTTGAGCGCTGTTCCCTGCTGATGCCACCGTCCAGATACCGGAACAGTCGGACGGCTTCGCCCATCTGTGGTGCGCCAGCATTGCCTTCGCGCAGTTCGGTCAGCGCGGGCGCGGCAGCTCCCGACCATCGGCCCGCATCGAGTCCAGGCGCTGGCCATAGTCTGTCTCCTGCAACCCTTCCCGAAAATGTGGGTGAACTAGCGGGAAGAATTCCTGGCCGACCAGGTGGCCGTCGACCTCGGCTACGGTCTCGCCCTACACGACCACCTAAAGACCGCAGGCAGGAAATACGGCGAACACTTCACCGCCACCCACCCGGGCGCTTTCGTCCGCCGCATGGTGATTCGTCACCGCGCACGGCCCTCGCCTTCCCCCACCTAGCCCGGGGTCTGCCGCCACCATCACGCTGCGGGAGACCCGCAGGCAGCCGGTCAACGTGCGTCAGTGGTCGGCGACGGGGGTGTTCTGGCAGAAGGTGAGCAGCCAGCGACCGTCCTCCTTGGTCATGCCGTAGAGCGGCGATCCCTGGGCCTGCAGTTCGCCGGCATGGTTGAAGTACTGCTGGCGGACCTTGACCGCAGCCACGTCCGGCCGGATGAACCGAATGAAGAAGGGCTCGTAGGTGGCGTAGCCGTCCTTGGTCGCGCCGGGCAACACGGCGCGGGTGAACTCGGAGATCTCGTCCAGCCCGTTGAGGAATTTGCCGCCGCCGGTGGTCCAGATGGCGTCGGGGTGGAACAGGGCGAGGAAGGCATCCGCGTCCTCGGCGCGCTGAGCCTTGGCGACCGCGGCCACGACGGCGTGGATGGCGGCGATGTCTTCGGTCTGATCGAGCTCCGTGGTTGTCATGCAGCTATTTTCGAACCTCAACCCCGATCAAGGTCAAATGACCAAGATCGACAGCGTGCGGATTCGGTGCCGAGCCCCTGTGTCAGTCGCCGTGTCAGTCCGCCGTCAGCTCGCTGTCAGCCGCCGCGGACAAAGTACTCCCATCGAACAAAACAGCCCCGGACCACCAACCGGATCCGGGTCACTGCCACAACAGTTCTCGAAGGAGCACACCATGTCCGCCACCCTCGCCCTGACCGACCAGGACAAGGCCACCATCCGCTCCGCCGCCTACGGCGCGATCTCCCTGCTCGTCGCCGCCTCCGACAAGCCGCACAAGGCCGCCACCGCCGGCTCGCTCGCGCTGGGTTCGGCGACCGGGCAGGTCGGGCACGTGCTCAACGCGAAGTCCCGCGACATCCACCTGACCGGCAAGACGGTCGCCGAACTCGCCGACCAGGTCCTGCCCGCCCTCACCGCGGCGGTCACCTTGCTCGAGCAGCAGAACCCGGCCGAGGCGGACAACTTCCGCTCCACCATCCTGGTCGCCCTCGAGGCCGCCGCCGCGACGAGCCGCACCGGACAGCCCGGCCCCGTCGTCGCCGAGATGATCCGCAAGGTCACCGTCGCCCTGCGGGCCGCCTGAGATCCGATCGCCCCGTAGCCCTTTGGAGCTGCCGTGCCGACCTGCCCGGTCGGTGCGGCACGCGGCAACAGCGCACGATGGCCGAGCTCCAACGGTTCACTATTTTCTGAATACAGATTTCAATGTACTGTTGGTGTGTGGACACCCTGCTGCATCGTGACGCGCTGGCCCGATTCGGGCACGCGCTGTCGGATCCGACCCGGACGCAAATCCTCTTGAGCCTGAGCCGGGCGCCGAGTTACCCCTCCGATCTCGCTGAGCAGATTGGGGTTTCCCGGCAGATTTTGTCCAATCACCTTGCGTGCCTGCGGGGTTGCGGCCTGGTGGTGGCGGTGCCGGAGGGGCGGCGCTCGCGGTACGAGCTGGCGGATGCGCGGATCGGGCGGGCGCTCGAGGACCTGACCGGGCTGGTACTGGCCGTCGACCCGGCGTGCTGCCCGGACTCCGCCACCGAGGAGTGCTGCTGATGTCGCAGTCGCCCGGTATGCCGTTCTTGCCCACTGCGGTGACGATGGGCCCGTCGCCGCAGCGCCGGGCGTTGCTGGCGCGGCGGATTCGCTGGTTCGTCGCGGCCACGATCTCCTACAACGTCATCGAGGCGATCATCGCGCTGTCCGAAGGCACGCGCGCATCCTCGACCGCCTTGATCGGGTTCGGTCTGGACTCGGTGATCGAGGTGTCCTCGGCCGCCGCGGTCGCCTGGCAGTTCGCCGGATCCGACCATGAGAAGCGGGAGAAGACCGCGCTGCGGATCATCGCGTTCTCCTTCTTCGCTTTGGCCGCCTACGTCTCCGTGGACTCGGTCCGCGGACTGCTCGGGGTGGGGGAGGCCAAGCATTCGCCGATCGGCATCACCCTGGCGGCGGTGAGTCTTGCGGTGATGCCGGTGCTGTCCTGGGCGCAGCGCCGCGCCGGCCGTGAGCTCGGATCCGCTTCTGCGGTGGCCGATTCCAAGCAGACCTTGCTGTGCACCTACCTGTCGGCGGTGCTGCTGGTGGGCCTGATTCTCAACAGCCTGTTCGGCTGGTCCTGGGCCGACCCCATCGCTGCCCTCGTCATCGCGGCCGTCGCGGTCAAGGAAGGCATCAACGCCTGGCGTGGCGACACCTGCTGCCCCTCGCCGATGGCCCTGAGCTCGAATTCCCCTGCAGCCGAAGACGACTGCTCCTGCTGCGACGACTGACCTCGCACGAATGCGCAGCCGCTCCAAGACGGTTCGGCGATCTACTGGTACCCGGTGATCGGTGCGTGGCGGATCCTCAGCCGTCGAGGTCATCGCGGCGCTTCAGGGTCGGACGCAGCTGTCGGGCGGCAGCCCCTCGGCGGCCCGAAGCCGACTCGCGAGCTCGACCAGCATGTTCAGTGAGTCCGAGGTGAGACCGCTGGCGGTCACCAGGAGCCGCCGTAGGTGGCGGTGTGCGATGCTGCCGACCAATTCGTCGTTCGGCGGCGTGCCGTCGCAGATTTCGGCGCCGAAGTAGTCTTCGTCGACGTCGAAAACACGGGCGAGGGCTCGAATCAACGAACCGGCAGGCCGGGTGCGCTGTCCACGGCGAAGCTGGGACAGATATGGCATCGATACGCGGTGGTCGTATTCCGCGAGGCGCTCGGCGAGCTCACGGTAGGTCAGGGCCTGTCCGTGTGTCCGTTCCCAGTCGGTGAACAGCAGATTCAGCCGGCGAGAGAACCGGTCAGTCATTCCCGTTCCCTGTTTCGGCTTCCGGCGGTACAGGATCGGCCGTATGCGGCTCAGCGTGCATCAGGTCGGCGACGGTGCAATCCAGCGCCGCGCAGATCATGTCCAGATCGCTGAGGCGGACGGTGACCGGAGTACCCGACCACAGCGCGGTCGTCTTGGACAACGACGGATGGAACCCGACGTCGTGGAACGCGTCGAGGAGCTGAGCGGGCCGCCAGATGCCACGGTGCGCGGCGACCAATCGCAGATTCCATTTCATGAGGGTTGGCTCGAACTTTCGATACTGGAACGGGCAAGCTCGTGACGGCTGGTGAACGAACGTCGACAAGCCGGCCACCGGCGGCCGGCGGTCCACCGCCTCGGTCCGCACTGTGCGGTCAGATCAGCGACACGCGTGCGCGGGCGTAGGGCGTGCCGTGCACATCGAAGGTGAGGTCGACCGCGTCAGCATCGTCGGCGATGAGCAACTGCACAGGAGTATCGAGGCGGATTGTGGAGTGGTGATCGATTGTCATTCTGTGCGGTTTGTCGACCAGCTCCTGCCGTCGATGGAGTTCGTGCTCGACGGCTTGCAGGTACACCGATGCGTTGATCCGCCCGAACACGTCCGCGTCGCTGGCGCGCAGGGGAAACGGCCTGCGCTGCAGATCATCTCGAGCCGGCGTCGTCGGCGCCATCCATCGTGCCCCGGTGTCGAGCAACCCATCGGTGAGCCGAGTGAGGTAGTCGGCGCTTATCGGTCCAGGCAGACCGGTGATGGGGTTGATCTTGGTCCAGTGCGTTTCGGTTTCGATGATGCCGCCGTGTTCGTCGGTCAGCTGGACTCGGATGGACAGCCACCGGGTGGTTGCGCGGGCGCACCATCGAGTCAGTGTCATCGTGGTGGGCCACTTGCACGTGCGGAGAACGTCGATGATGATCCGCCGCGCCGCCCACGGGTGGTGCGCGTCCTCGGATCCGGACGCCTGCAGGTCGTCTTGGCTGATGTCGTGGAGGTAGCGGGCGACCGAGTCGAGGCGAACGCGGCGGGTGTGAGTTACATCCTCGGGCCTCACCGGCCTGGTAGTCCGAGAGATCGGGACGCCGCCGTTCACCAGCGGCGGTAGCGGCGACCACCCTGGTGGACTGTCTGCAGTGAAAGCCTGTCCGTCTTCGACGGAAAACGGGAACAAGCGGTAATCCAGCGCCAATTCGGCACCTTCACCAACGAACATCGAGAAATATTCAGAGTTTGTCATTCAGGACACCACTCGCTCTCTCCCCTTTGAGGTTTTCACGCTGTAAATGCGGAGCCTTCAGATGCGGGAGCATCCTTGGGGCAAATCCGGATCACGCGCTCGGCAAGAAATGCCTTACGTGGAAGCAATCTATCGGACGTCCGCGCCTGCAGAAGAGCGAATTCCGGCCAATCCGAGTGAAATAGATCTCCTCAAAACGGCAGTCATGCACTTCGGCTACCATCATTTGGGGTGCTGCGCGGGTCGTTGGGGGATTGCCGCGACTTTCTGTTCGGTTATCGGCCAGGTTTCGTACCGGACGCATGTTCAAATGACTTGCCAATGCCTCCCCGGCAGGTCGCATCCATCGAAGGGTCTGTTCACGCCGGTCTGAGCACTCCTCGGAGTGTGCAATCCGTCACATGTAAAACTCGAATTTACGTGCATTCTGCGGGATTTCCGGGGTATCTGCAGAAATCTGGGACATCCTGCACGATTCTTGCGATTGGGTAGTCGTCAGATGCTTGCCGGCTGCGCCGCGAGGGGTGGTCGCATCCCGAGCGGATGCAGGAATTGTTCTCATCATGTGAAGAGATCTACCCAAATTCCGCTGAATAAGGTGAATATTCAACAAGCGACTTGTTGGCAACCTCCTTTTATCGGCGCTTTTGACCCGCTGACCGTGCGGCACAGGAAATGACATCATTTTCGCCGTAGTAATACGGAATTTCATGGTGAAGGGTCATCGGATAAGGGGGATATATGTGCGGACCGCTACTTCGCCTCCTGCACCTGCGGCCAGACGCTCTCGGTCGGTGCGCTACCGGGTTACCTGCGATAGAACGGCCACACACCGGCGCAGCCGGTCACCCGCAGCAAGCAGCCGACGGGGCAGAATCGTGCTGTGGCGGAGTTTCTCGAGGTCGACCCAGCGGTGACGTTGTGGGGGTTGCTGTTGGAGGTCGAGTCGGAACTGAAGCGTCGGCTCGACGGGGTGATCACCTCGGCGACGGGCTTGTCGGGCAAACAGTTCGAGGTGCTGCTCCGCGTCGCACAAACCCGGGGCCAGCAGTTGCGGCTCACGCAATTGGCGACGATGACGTCGTTCACCTCGGGTGGGACCTCCAAGCTCATTGTCCGCATGGAGTCGGCAGGCCTCCTGGCGCGGGCGCACGATCCCAACGATGGGCGCGCCACCCTCGTGACGATCACCGATCAGGGCTGGGACCTTCTGCACCGGGGACTGGCCGCTCACGTTCCCAGCCTGTATCGGGAAATGGTCGACGTATTGACCACCGAGCAGACCGAGCAACTCGAATCCGTCCTCCGAGCGCTGCGTACAGCTTTTACCGACCTCGGCGGCACGCGTCGTTCAACGCAGGGATCGCACGTCGACTGATCAGCCCGTTATGGACAACCTTGTTGAGCCAGAGCAGCCCTGGCGCACCAAGCCCGCGGTGAGACACCGCCAGAAGCCGCAGGTCCGAGAACTGGTGTTGGTCAAGTGTTTTGAGACCCTGCACGCTGCGGAGATCCAGAACTCGTACTGGTGGTCAACGGCCAGAACATGGCCGCGTGGCCAGGGCGGCAATAGCTGCACCCGAACCGTAACGCGCGCAGACAGATTGGCGCCTGAACGCGCCGGTCTCCCAGCCACTCAGGCGCGGTTGGCGTGTCGGGTGAGGAATTCGAGTTCCACGCGGAGTACGTCGGTGTGGTCGAGCCCGCCGGCGTAGACGTCGTAGTGCCCGCCGCGGCTGCGGTAGAGCTCGCCGCGAGGGGCGCGCGCGGCGGCCTGGGTGGCAGGTCCGGTGGGGGCCATGGTGTCGGTTTCGGCTACGACCATCAGCAAGGGGCACTGGATGCGGCCGGCTGCTCGGACGGGACGGTGGATCGCGATGTCGAGCAGTGATCGCGCGGTGATGCGGTTGGGCCAGGGCTCGCCGCCATCCGGTGACAGTCGGTGCAGTCCGGTGAGTGCGTCGTCGGTGGCGATCACGCCGAGGCTGTCGGGTCCGACGCTGAGTGGCAGATATTTCGGCGGCTTGCCGGTGACGCCGCCGAGCAGGTCGGCCACCGCGGTGGCGGTCAGGCGCAGTGCCCGCGGTGCGGGCACCTTTCCCATCCCGGCCGGGCCGTCGACCAGGGGGCATTGCGCGATGGCTCCGGCCAATGCCGGATCGGAGGCCGCGATATCGAGGATGTGCATGCCGGCGAAGGACGTTCCCCAGATGAACAGGCGATCGTTGTCCAGCGAGTCGTGGCGACGCGCCCAGGCCAGGGCGGTGCGGTAGTCCTCGCGCTGGCGCTGATCGAGAGGAGTTCGCGCGGGCTGCCACCGGAGCGACCCCAGTGGCGGTAGTCGAAGACGAGGGCGGCAAAGCCGTTGTCGGCGAAGAACTCCGCGAACGGGGCCAGACCGGCGGCTTTGACGCCGCCGATGCCGTGGGCCATCACCACCGTCGGGTGTGGCGCCGGTGACGACGGGAGGTACAGCCAGCAGTCCAGGTCGGTGTCCGCACCCGCGGGGATACGCACATGCTCACGGGTGAAGTCGGTCATCGCGGGTCCTTAACGGCAGTATCGACGGTGATGGTGCCGCCGGCCGCCCGGGCCAGATCGGCGCCGAACCCGCGGCGCGTGCCACCGTGTCCAGCTCCAACAGTGAACGCACAGGCTCGAATTCGTTGGCCAGATCCACGTAGTGGCTGCCCGCGGCGACACAGGCCTGCGCGGTCGGGACCGTTGTTGTGCCGAACGGGCCGACCGTGTTGACCACGACATCCGGCCTGTCCGCGGCAATCTGTGCGGCCGGGTCGTCGGTGACCAAGGTCCGTGGTGTCGGTCCACCCAGCGCCTCGATCGCCGCGGCGGCCTCGCTCAACCGTTGAGCATTGCGGCCGACCAGCACGATCTGATGTCCGCCCCTGCATAACTCGGCACTGATGCTTCGTCCGGCGCGGCCGGTCGCGCCGAGGATCCAGATTTCAACCATGGATATACGCTACGCTCTGTAGCGTATGTCCGACAAGGGGTAATCCGATACAATCCGTAGCGTATGTCTGAGAAGCGAAAGCCCGCCGGGATGGGCCGCCCCCGTAATGCGGCTCTGGACACCGCCATCACCGCCGCCGTCGAGCAGTTATTGCTGGCAGACGGCTACGGCGCGGTCACCATCGACCGGGTCGCCGCCCTGGCCGGCACCACCCGCACCGCGCTGTACCGCCGCTTCCCAGGCCGCGTCGCACTGATCGCCAGCGCCTTGGCCGCGCACTTCGGCACCGACCCCGCGCCCGACACCGGCAACCTTCGCGACGACTTGACCGAACTACAGCGACGGCAGGTCGAGTTCTTCCAAAACCCGGTCGTCGCAGCGGGTATTGCCGGCCTGCTCGGCGATCTCAGTAGCGACCCGGAGTGGAGCGCACTGTTCCACGAGGGCTTCATGGCACCCCGCCGCCGGTCCACCGAGGCAATGTTCCAACGCGCCGTCGACCGCGGCGAAATACCCCCGGTCACCCACCCCACCGTTGTCTCCGACATCCTCACCGGCCCCCTGCTCCTGCACGTAATGCTGCCCGCCACCGGCCCACTCGACGACACCCTCGTCGCCGCCACCGTCGACTCCGCCCTGCATCTGCTCAGTGCAGGCGTTCGCGAGGGATAATCCGCTGCGCTGCAGAGCATTCGGTTCTCGCAGGCAGGTCATCCCGCACGCTTCGGTCAATGCTGTGTGCGGCAGGGGCGACCACCGCGCCGGCGTCGGCCGTGCCGGGATCGCCCCTCGATTTCCTCGGCGGGCGGCGCGGCCGAATGTCGTTGCCACACGGTTCGCGAGGGCAGCGCCGCGCATCAGCCACTTGAAGGAGCTGGTTGACGGGCCCGGCAGCAATCCGGCGGTTTGTACTGCGTCGACCAGGTCGTAGAGGGTTTCGCCCTCGTACATGAGGTGGTCGGTGTTGAAGTGGTAGCGGTCGACGGCGGTGCATTGGACGAAGGCGCCGTTGCCGGGGATCGA
The DNA here is from genome assembly GCF_018362975.1 of Nocardia tengchongensis. Taxonomy (NCBI): domain Bacteria; kingdom Bacillati; phylum Actinomycetota; class Actinomycetes; order Mycobacteriales; family Nocardiaceae; genus Nocardia; species Nocardia tengchongensis. Next base: position 6,805,061 of record NZ_CP074371.1, on the reverse strand, counting down.
GGGGGCGGCGGTGTCGTAGGGGTGGAGTTTCAGGGGGCCGACGAGGTGGCCGCTTCCGTAGTAGCGGACCACTATTCGGACTTCGCCGGCCGGGGTGATGTCGACGAAGGATTGGCCGGGGATGGGGTCGTAGCGCCAGTCGGGTATGGCGTCGAAGAAGGCGAAGTTGTAGGCGACGAACTCGTCCAGGCCGACGATCGTCGCACCGAGGGTGGTGACGTCCTTGTAGCGCAGGTCGGGGGTGTAGAGCTCGTGGTTGAAGCTCATGTCGCGGGCTTGCCAACTCCACCAATACTTCTTGGCCCAATCCAGGGTCCAGGCGATGTCGAGGCCGTGCTCGGCGTAGAAGGCGATCTTCTGCTCGTATTCGTCGAACCAGGCGGTGGTCATCTTCGTCAGGGCCGCCTCGTCGAGGACTTCGACCGGGGTCGCTCGGTTGCTCAGCAGCAGGGGGATCGGTTGCGCCAGACGGGATTGGGCGAGGGCTTGCTGAAACTGCTGGTCGGTGAACACCGGAACCTCCATCGGGAAGCAGCTGCTTTCTGAAGCAGATGCTTCCTGATAGGGTCGCGGTGTGTCAAGGAGCTACGGCGGACGCAGCCCCGACGACCGGGTGGCCGAACGCCGCGCCCGGCTCGTCGACGCGGGCGTCACGATCATCGGGACGGAAGGCGTTGCCGCACTGGGGATGCGGGCGGTTTGCCGAGAAGCCGGACTGAGTCAGAAGTTCTTCTACGAGAGCTTCACCGACATCGACGAACTGCTGCACGTGGTCTACGCGGCGACGCTCGCCCAACTCGAGGAAGCGATCGGGCCCGCGCGGTGGCGCGCGATCTGGCCGCGGTCTACGACGCGGCCGCCCGGCTGATGGAAGCCGATCCGCGGGTCTGCCGGATCCTGCTGATCGAACCTGTCGCCGACGCCCGCCTCCGCCGATATGTCCGCGACACCATTCCCGTGCTCACCACCTCCGCCCTGGGCGACCTCGTCACCGGATCGATCGACGACCCTCAGCTGCGAATGCGCTTCTCCGCCTTGTTCGGCGCGCTGATCTCGCTGTTCGTGGAGTGGACCGAAGGCAGCCTCGGTGCGGACCGCGACGCCTTCGTCCGCCACGTCTCCACTGTCACAACCCAACTCATCCCCGAACTCCGCATCCCGGTCGACCGCTGACCGGACCGGTTCAGTGGGCCGGCCGGAGCAGCTGCCGCACCCGCGCCGCCTCACGCGTGAGATGGTCGCGCTCGGGCACATTCGTGGCCACGCGGGCGGCCTCCGCGTACAGGGCGGCGGCCTGCTCGAGGACACCCGCGCGTTCGTGGAGGTAGGCGCGGGCCGCGGTGAGGCGGGGGAGGTCCGGGTCCAGGTCGGTCAACGCGGCCAGTCCGGCTCGCGGCCCATCGGCTTCTCCCACTGCCACAGCGCGATTCAGCCGCACCACGGGGCTGTCGGTCAGCTGGAGCAGTTCGTCGTACCACTCCACGACCTGCACCCAGTCGGTCTCGGCGGTGCTCGGGGCGTCGGTGTGCAGGGCGGCGATCGCGGCCTGGGCCTGGTATTCGCCGAGCCGGTCGCGAGCCAGCGCGGACTGCAGGATCTCCACGCCCTCGGTGATAAGGACTGTGTCCCAAAGTGATCGGTCCTGCACCGCGAGCGGAATCAAGCGACCGTCGGACCCCGTGCGAGACGCGCGGCGCGCATGGTGCAGCAGCATCAACGCGAGCAGACCCGAGACCTCGGGTTCGTCGGTCGAGGCTGCGAGCTGGCGGGTGAGGCGGATCGCCTCGGCCGCCAGGTCCACGTCCCCGCTGTAACCCTCGTTGAACACCAGGTAGAGCACTCGCAGCACCGTGGCGAGGTCGCCCGGCTGGTTGAGCGGCACACCGGTGATCCGCTTCTTGGCGCGGCTGATCCGTTGCGCCATAGTCGCTTCCGGCGCAAGATAGGCCGCCGCGATCTGCCGAGTGGTGAGGCCCCCGACAGCGCGCAAGGTCAACGCGACCGCGGACCCGGGCGACAGCGAGGGATGCGCGCACAGAAAATACAGCCACAACGAGTCGTCCGTGCTCGGCACCGGCCCCGCCGCGGGCTCGACCTCGACGGCGAGTTCCCTTCCCCGCCGCGATGTTTCGGCCCGCGCCGCATCGAGGAACTTCCGCCATCCGGCCGCGATCAACCACCCCTTGGCATCCCGCGGCGGATCATCCGGCCACGTCTCCAAGGCCCGAATCAGCGCCTCCTGCACGGCATCCTCCGCCGCGGCGAACTCCGCGCCGCGGCGTACGAGTACCCCGATCACCTCCGGCACGAGCTCCCGCAGCAGCGCCTCGTTCACTCGGTCACCGTGGGCGGCGCACCGTAGAACGGCCGCAACTCCAGCCACTCGTGAATCGGCTTCCCGCCCGCACCCGGGGCCGCCGACAACTCACCGGCCAGCTCGAGCGCCCGCTCATAGGTATCGACATCGATGATCATCCACCCGGCGATCAGATCCTTCGTCTCCGCGAACGGCCCATCGGTGACCGGCGGCCGACCCTCCCCGTCCGACCGCACCCACGTCCCCTGCGGGGCCAGCGCCTGCTCGCTGACGAATTCCCCGGTCTCCGCCAGGCGCGTTGCGAAATCCCGCATGTACTGGATATGCGCCGTCACCTCTTCCGGCGTCCACTGATCCATCGGAACGTCGTTGACCGACGCCGGTGCACCCCGATAGTGCTTGAGCAGCAGATACTTAGCCATGACAAGCTCCTTGGTTCGTTGAGGCCATTCTGGCCGCGTTAGCTGAATTCAGGCGTTCTGACGCTCGGCCCGCTGCCGCACCAGTTCCTCGACCGCGCTCGGCAGCGTGTTCTCGAAGTCGATCAGCTTCACCCACGTCGGCGTGATGACGATCCGCACCATCCCGTCATACAGCGACCGCACCTCCGCCTCCCACTCCACCCGCTGCGCATCGGACATCTCATAACTCCCGTTGATCTGCAGATACTCCTCCGGAATCCCTTCCACCACCTCCAACTCCGCTCGCCCCCGAATCAGCAGAATCCGCGGCGGATGCACCTCGGTATCGATCGTCAGCGCCACCCGCGGATTCCGCCGCAACGCCGGCACCTTCGCCGCGTTCTTCGTCGTACAAACCACGATCTGCTCCCCGTTCCAGGTGAACGCGATCGGGATATTGCGCGGCGTGCCGTCAGCGGCAACGTAAGCCATCCGCAGCAGATCCCGACCCAACAACTCCTGACTGATCGGCCGCTCCAGAATCGCCTTGATCTCGCTCGCATCCATGACCGCTCCTCCAATGTCATCGAGGCCCCAGCGGCCCCTCACACCCCTGGGACGGAGCCACCCACCGGTTCTCGACATCCCGCCGAAAGAAATTTCCACCCGAAATCCCCACCCCCGTCCTGCCTCACCAAGTTGATCTTGACCCGTAAAGGGGGAGAGTGGTCATCGGTGGTGTCGATCGGATTCGGTCAGTTCGCCAGGACTCGGTCCAGTGCCGCGTAACCGGCTGGTTCCCAGGTGGGTTTGCCGCCGAGGAGGCCGAGTCTGCCGTTGCGGCCGATGCTGATCAGGCTCAGGGCGCGGAGGATGGCCCAGCCTCGGGCTCGGGTGATGGTGGCTTCGTCGGCGGCGGGGTAGGCGTCGAAGAAGAGAGGTGCGGTGTCGGTGGGGAGGAGGATCCAGGCGGCGGAGAGGTCGGTGGCGGGGTCGCCTGCGCACATGTCGCCGAAGTCGAGGATCCCGGAGAGGATTCCGTTCCGGACGACCACGTTTGCCGGATGCAAGTCGCCGTGCAGCCACAGCGGGGCGCCCTGCCAGATCGGTGCCGCGACGGCCTTCGCCCAGAGTTCCCGTGCGTCATCGAGGCTCGGATGATCGGCGAGGACATCGAACGCGCTGTCGACGGCAGCCTGCGAGTGGGCCAAGGGGCGGCCGCGCGTCGGGTTGGCTGGAGCGTCGACAGGTGCTCGGACATGCAGGGTCCCGAGGAACTCGGCGAGAATGGCGGCCGACTCGACGGATGTGATCGGTGCGCGATCGGCGGGCTCACCCTCGACCCAGCGCGTGATCGACCAGGGGTGTTCGAACAGGCTCGACGGCTTGCCGACACGTACGGGGATCGGTGTCGGCAGCGGTAACCGGTTCGCCAGCACCGGAAGCCACTGCTGCTCCACACGCGGCAGGTCGGGGCCACCCTCGGTGCGCGGCAAGCGCACGGCCAGCTCTCGACCGAGCCGCCACAGCTGATTGTCCCAGCCGCCCTCGACATCTCGGAGGTCGAGATCCGCCAGGTCCGGATGCTGGTCGCGCAGCAGTGCGCGCACCAAGCTCTGCTCGAATCTGATCTCTTGCATCGACAGTCTCCCGATTATTCGAGTGGGCGCCGGAATCGGTCTGGGCCAATGGGATTCGCGGAGGGGATGTTGATCTTGTGCGTGTCGGCTCGGCGTGTCTGGGGCGTGTCTGGCGTTACATGGAGGTGGGCGGGTGGGGGATTCTACGCTCGGGGAGCAGATAGATGTTTTGTCATCCTTTGAGGGAGGGGGGCGCTGTGGCTATTGGGGTTGTGCTCGAATTCGATGGTGTGACGGTTGAGCAGTACGACCGGGTGATGGAGATGTTGGGGGCGGCGGCGGGTGGGCCGATGCCGGCGGGTGGGCTGTTCGGGTGGGTTATCGCTACCGCGAACGGGATTCGGGTGGCTGAGGTGTGGGAGTCGGTGGAGGCGTTTCGGCAGTTCTCGGCGGAGCGGTTCGGGCCCGCAGCCGGCGAGGTGGGGATCACCTGCGCGCCGCGGATCGCCTTTCGCGACGTCCACTGTTGATCAGGCATGCGATGGTGGCCACCGGGAAGACGACGAGCGGGGTGGTGCAGACGATGTTGGCGGGTGCCGAGGTGCCCTTGCATGGCCCACGCGAGTCACGACGGACACTACGACGACCACTGACCGGTTCACGGTCCCGCGGTACCGTTTCGGTGGCGACCAGTTCGCGCAGGTCCACCATGTCGTCCTCGACGCCGAGCGGATCGCGGCCGGACAGCGTCTGTATCGAGTCAGTAGTCCGAGGGCCGGGCGGCGTAGACCTCGTGCAGTTCGGTCCCGGCCAAGGAGGGGTCTTGCCTGTCGCGCGGGGACAGTCCGTGCCGGCTCAACAACTCGCAAAACTGGGCCAAGCGGCCGTCGGTGTCGTGTACCTCGGCCACGACGGCACGAATACGGGGCCAATCCGTTTCGGAAATGCCGCGCAATACGTCCAATTCTGCCCGCTCCACATCTACTTTGAGCAGCCCGATCTGAGCGTCGGGGGCATGTTCGGCCAGCACCGCCGACACCGTGGTCACGTCCACGTCGATCTGCTCGCCATCATGCAGACCGGCAGTGATGTATCCGATTGATTCATCGTCCAGGCCGCTGTTGCGCAGAAAGATCCTGGTGTTTTCATCGTCTCGCTCGCGGTCGGCATACAGACCGGAATTGGCCGACGCCTGCGGGTACCAGGTGAACGGCAAAGTCCCGGGCACGGCACCGACCGCAACCCGCAACGACACCCCGTGCGGCACATGAGCGGCCATGTTGCGCTGGAGGCAGTGAAAAATCATCGGTACCGGCTCGGCGGCGATGACCCCGATTCCGGGGCACTTCTCCGCGAACATCATCGTGACGAGTCCGATGTTCGCGCCGATGTCCAAGACGATCTCCTCGGGTCGCAGGTGGGCAGCGGCGTGCTGGTAGAGGCCGTCCGCGGCTATCGTCTCGCGCCACAACATGCGCGCCTCGGCCGGACTCGTGCAGGTCACGGTTCTGTCATTGTCGAGTCGGAACTGCTGAGGAGTAGTCAACACAGGTTCACGAACCTTTCCAGGACCGAGCCGACAACGGCCATTGCGTGCGGATGACTGAACTCGAGGTGACGTGCGTCGACAACCGTGTTGTGTATCTTGCCGGTCACGTACGGGCGCCACGCCTGCGCGAGAGCGTCCTCTTCCGCGCGGTCTTTGCCGGCAGTGAAGAAGAGGAGATCTCCGTTGAAAACTGCGGGCCGGTAGCCGGCGGCCAGGTCGCTCGCGGTCTCGAAACTCTCCATCACCCGATCCGTCTGTTCGGCGGTGAACAGCCCGGTTCCGACCACTTGGCTGCGGATGACCGCCCATGCTTGCTCATGGGTGTGCGCCTGTACCACATCGCCGAGGTCGAACAATTCCCGCCAGCCGCCGAGGAGGTCCGCCATCAAGTGTCCTGGCGCGGACTCGTCCGCAGTGGCGATCATCGAATCAGCAGACAAATCGGGTGCGGAATCCAACAGGGTCAGGGTTCCGACGAGTTCACCGTCGCGCTGCAACTCGACCGCGATCGCGTGCGCGATTTGCCCACCCAAAGACCATCCGAGCAGGTGATACGGACCGTGCGGCTGCACTCTACGAATCTCCGCCACATACCGCTCGGCCAATTCGTTCACCGATTTCGCGCCTGGTTCGCCCGCGACCACATGTGGATCCTGCAGGCCGTATACGGGTCGTTCCTTGTCCACATGCTCGACCACTCCGCCGTAGAACCATGCCAATCCTCCGGCGGGGTGTACGGCGAATATCGCAGGCTTCGATCCGCTCGCACGAAGCGGAAGCAACACCTCGAGACCGGAGCCGCCCGTGGCTTCGTCGGCCCTGCGCGCCAACGCTTTCGGTGTCGCATCGTCGAACATCCAGGGCAGGGCGATCGTCACGCCTCGAGCGCTCAACTCGGCCACCGCCATTGTGGCCAGCAGCGAATTGCCGCCCAGATCGAAGAACCCATCCGACACTCCGACCCGCTCCAGGCCCAGGACCTGTGCGTAGACGTCAGCGATCGTTTTCTCGGAATGAGTTCGCGGCGTGACGAACTCGGTCACCGATGCATCGAAATCGGGAAGGGGCAGAGCCTTTCGATCGAGTTTGCCATTGACCGTCAATGGCAGATCTGGCAGCACCATCACCGCCGAGGGGACCATGTACGTGGTCAGTACACGGGCGGCGGCCTCCCGGACCTCGCCCGGATCGATCTGCTGGCCGTCGGCCCCCACAACGTAGCCGATCAGCTGATCGACGCCGAGCATATGGCGATGCACCGCAGCGGCGGCGCGCACCACATGCGGATGCCGGAGCAATGCGGATTCCACCTCACCCAGTTCGATGCGGTAACCGCGCAGCTGTACCTGCGCATCCGCTCGACCGGCGTAGGTCAATTCGAGCCGGCGCGCGGACTTGTTCCACCGGCCGAGATCTCCGGATCGATACAATCGCGAACCATGCGAGTCGAAGGGATTCGCGACGAATCGTCCTGCGGTCAAAGCCGGGGCGCGCAGGTAACCTCGCGACAGTTGCCCGCCGGCCACATAGATCTCCCCGGCGACGCCGATCGGCACCGGCCGCAACCGGTCGTCGAGCACATACACCCGCAACCCTGGCAGCGGTGATCCGATCCCGGCCACCTCCGTGCCCTCGATCGCGCGGAACGTGACATGCACCGTCGTCTCGGTGATCCCGTACATGTTGACCAAGCACGGTGATTTTCGATCGTGATCCGCGAACCAATTGGTCAAGCGGGACACATCCAGCGGCTCGCCACCGAATACAACGTAACGTAGAGCGAGTTGACCTGCGGTGCAACCAGATTCGCGATACACACGCTCTGCTTCGGCGAAGCCGTAGAACGCCGACGGAGTCTGGCTCAATACCGTCACACGCTCGCGCGCCACGAGATCGACGAACTCCTTCGGCGACCTGGATGTGTCGTAGTCGACCACAACCAGCCTGCCGCCGGACAGCAGCGCACCCCACATTTCCCATACCGCGAAATCGAAGGCGTACGAATGGAACAGCGTCCACACGTCGTCTGGGCCGACATCGAAACGTTCGGCCGTGCTGGTGAACAACGTGACCGCTTCGCGGTGACTGATCGGCACTCCCTTGGGACGGCCCGTCGATCCGGAGGTGTAGATCACGTACGCGACATTGTCCAGCCGCAAGTTCGGCATCGCCGCGTCGGCGGTGTCTGCTGCGTCCGCACAATCCTCGACCAGCACCATCGGTGCCGCGTACTCGGGCAGGGCCGTAGCCGTTGCGACGGAGGTCAGCACCGCCGCTGGGCGCGCATCGTCGAGCACGAACCGCAATCGGTCGTACGGATACGCCACGTCGAGTGGCAGATACCCGGCACCTGCCCGAATCACTGCGAGCAGGCCCACGACCAGTTCGATCGAACGCGGCAATGCCACGGCCACAAGCGATTCCGGCTTCACGCCCTGTTCGATCAGCCGGGCCGCAACCTGGGCGGACCGTTGATCCAGTTCCGCGTAGGTCAGCTGCGAGACTCCATCGTTGACCGCGACAGCATCCGGCTGGTCCAGGGCTCGGGCAGCGAACAAGTCTGCGAGTGTGGCATCTGCGACCACGGCGCCGTCTTCCCCTGCCGCGTCCAGCAATTCGCGCCGCTGTATCGGATCGACGATGTCGATATCGCCGACCGGCACCGCGGGATTCGCGGTGACGTACTCCAGAATCCGGACGTAAGCGCGCGCGAACCGACTCATCGTCTCGTTCACGAAGAGATCGGTAGCGAAGGTGAGTCGTCCCACCATGCCGTCTGGACGGCCTCCCTGACCGAATCGCTCGGTCAACTTCACATTCAGGTCGGCCTGCGCCTGCTCGAAACCGTTTTCCATCAGCTCGATACCGAGCTCCGGCAGCTCCAGTGCGGCCTTGCTCAGGTTCTGGACATCGAGCGTTACCTGATACAGCGGAAGATGCGCGGTCGACCGGGGCGGATTCAGCGCTTCCACGACTTGTTCGAAAGGCACATCCGCATGCTCGAACGCGGCCAGATCCGTCTCACGGGTCGAGGCGAGCAGTTCGGCGAACGGCTGCCGCAGCGACACCCGTGACCGCAGCACAAGGGTATTGACGAACATACCGATCAGATCGTCGAGGTCACGCTCTCCACGTCCGGCTATCGGGGCGCCGATCGCGATATCGTCGACGCCGGCCAGCCTCGACAGCAGTACGGCCAGTGCGGCATGCAGGACCATGAAGGCCGTCGCGTTCGCCTCACGTGCGACGCCGGCGATTCGCTCGTGCAGATCGGCGGAAAGTTCGAACTCGATCGCGCACCCATCCATGGACGCGACCGGTGGCCGTGGAAAGTCGGTCGGCAGCTCGAGCAGCTCGGGCAGCCCGTGAAGGGTGTCCTTCCAGAATCGCAACTGCTGGGAGATGACCGAGTCCGGGTCGTCCGCCGACCCGAGCATCTCGTGCTGCCACAGCGCATAGTCGACGTACTGGACCGGAAGTACCGGCCACGTGGGCTCTTTCCCATGCCTGCTCGCCTCGTACGCCATCGCCACATCCCGCGTAAGCGGGATCATCGACTGGCCGTCCGCGCAGATATGGTGCACACAGATGACCAGAACGTGGTCCTGGTCGTCGACCGCGAGCAATTCCATCCGCAACGGGGGCGCTTGCGTCACATCGAAACCCGCCGACACCACGGTGATCACGCGATCCATCACCTGATGTTCGCCGACCTGAACCGGAACCAGCGCGGGTACGACCTCGTCGACGGCGACGGTAACCTGACAGGGTCGGCCATGGACCATCGGGAACTTCGTACGCAGCGATTCGTGCCGTTCGACGACCAGTTCACACGCGTGCCGGAGCGCATCGATGTCGAGTTCTCCGCGCAGCCGGATCACCAGCGGGATGTTGTACCTGCCGACGGCGGTGTCGAACTGGTTGAGGAACCACATTCGCTGCTGCGCCGGTGACAGCAGTACCTGCGCAGGCCGGGGGCGCGCCGTCAACGGCACCCGGGAGTCGCGGTCGAGAGTCGCCAGCCGAGCGGCGAGGTCGGCCACCACGGGCGCCTGGAAAAGGTCGCGGACCCCCAGATGTACTCCTGCCGCCGTACTCAACTGTGCAGCCACCCGAGTGGCCGACAGCGAATCGCCGCCCAGGTCGAAGAAGCTGTCCGTCGCCCCGGCACCGTTGATGCCCAGCACGTTCTCGAACACGGCGGCAACACGTCGTTCGGCGTCGGTGCGGGGAGTGACCCGTTCTCGGCCGACCGCGAATTCCGGAGTGGGAAGCGCCGAGCGGTCGAGTTTGCCAGTCGTGGTGAGAGGAAGTTCGGCCAGCACCACGAACGCCTCGGGCACCATGTGCGCGGGCAGCCGCAACCGCGTAGCGGCACGAACATCGTCCGGATCCAGCTCCTCGTCAGTGACGAGATAGCCGACGAGCCGGTCGATACCGAGGTGATCCTTCCGCCGCAGAACTACCGCTTGGGAGATCCCGGGATGCCCGGCCAGAACAGTTTCGATTTCACCGAGTTCGATGCGCTGGCCACGGATCTTGACCTGGAAATCGCGGCGTCCGAGATATTCCAGAGTGTGCTCGGGTGTCCAGCGAACCAGGTCGCCGGTGCGGTACATGGGCGAACCTGCCGCACCGATCGGATTCGCCACGAACGCGCCTGCGGTGGCCGAGGCTCGGCCCGCATAGCCGCGCGCCAATTGCACCCCCGCGAGGTACAACTCCCCCACCACCCCGACCGGCACCGGCCGCAACCACGCATCGAGCACGACAGCCTCGACACCGCGGATCGGCCCGCCGATGGTCACCGCGTCACCCGGGTGCAGCGCAGCGCTGATAGCGGCGAGAATCGTCGTTTCGGTCGGGCCGTAACCGTTCAGCAGAGTTCTGCCCGGCGCCCATATTTCGACCGTTTCCGGTGTCACCGCCTCGCCCCCTGCCACCAGCACCCGCAGCGAATCCATCCCGGCCGGCGACATCGTCGCCAACACGCTGGGAGTGAGGAAGGCATGCGAGACCTGCTGTGCGCGCACCAGTTCCATCAACTCGTGCCCAGCGAACACTACTGGGGGCGCAGCCACCAGGACAGCACCGCTGGTGTGAGCGAGCAGCACCTCGAGGACCATCGCGTCGAAGCCGGGAGCGGCGACCTGCAGCACTCGCGATCCCGTGTCGACACCGAACCGATCCCGCTGCGCGGCAGCGAAATTCGCAAGCCCCTCATGGGTGACCGCGACACCCTTCGGCATTCCGGTCGAGCCCGAGGTGTAGAGAACGTATGCCACATCCTGGATGTGCGGCATCCGCACGAGTTCTCCAGCTGTGACGCGGGCGGTCGATTGCGCGATGATCGACCGCTCGATGGCCGGATCGTCCAGTACCAACGGGAACACCGTGCCGGGCAGCAGATCTCGCGTCTCCTCGACCGTGACCGCCAGCTGAATGCCGGCATCCGCCACCATGAGCGCGATGCGCTCGGCCGGATTCCGGGTATCAACGGGCACGAACGCCGCGCCCGCTTTGGTCACCGCCCACAGACCGATCACGAATTCGACCGACCGCGGCATCGCCAGCGCGACTTGATCACCCGGTCCTGTGCCCCACGCGATCAACTGCCGAGCCAGCTGGTTGGACCGGGCATCCAGCTCCGCGTAGGACAACGTGTCCGTACCGGACACTACCGCTGCCGCATCGGGATTCGCCGTCACGCCCGCTACCAGCAACTCCGACATCAGGCTGGGTGCCACGGCCTCTCCGCCCGATGCGGGCACCAGCGTGCGCCGCTCGTCCTCGGTCAGCAGATCGATCGCACCGAGCACCGTATCCGGATCGCCGGCCAGCGTCCGTAACACGGTTTCCAGACGGCCGGCGAGACCGGCCGCCACCACCTCGTCGACGCGGGCTCGTTGGTAGCGGACTCGGACGTGCAATTCGTCGGTTTGGTGCGCTTGCACGGTGATGGGGTAGTGCGCCGCGTCGCGGCCTTCCGCTGCGACCACACGCATACCGTCGATGTCCGCATCGCCCAGGCCACTGCTGTCGACCGGATACGACTCGAAGACGACCAGGGTATCGAACAACTGGCTGTTGCCGGTGGCCGCCATGATTTGCGACAGTTCGAGGTAGTGGTGGTCGAGCAGACGGGTGTTGTCCGCTTGCAGTCGGCGCAGAGCGTCCTCGATGGTCAGATCCCGCCGCACCTCGGCGACGACCGGAATCGTATTGATGAACAGACCGATCATCGACTCGACATCGGGCAATTCGGCGGGGCGGCCGGATACCGTGCTGCCGAATGCCACGCGTTCGACACCGAGCAGGTTGCCCAGCACCACGGCCCAGGCGAACTGCACGATCGTCGCCATCGTCACGCCCCGCGCCCGCGCGAATGTCACCAATTCCGCTGTAGCGGAACGATCTACAACGATTGGCACATCGATCGGAATGTCCGCCGTCGTGGCCGTGCGTGGATCGGCGACCAGCGTCGGCTCACCGATATCCCGGAGCGCGTCCCGCCACACATCGATACTTGCGTCGCGATCGCGTCGGTCCAGCCATTCCAGGTACCGCCGATACGAGGCCGCCGGCGGAAGCAGCTCCGGCTGGGCGGCAACGGCATACAAACCGATGAGCTCGCGCCACAGCAGCGGCAGCGACCAGCCGTCCAGGAGCAGATGGTGCGCCGTCAACACCAGCCGGAACTCGTTCTGTCCGAGGGCAACAAGCAGGAATCGCAGCAGTGGTGGGTCGGCGGGATCGAATACGACCGCCCGCTCGGTTTGGATCAGCGCCGCTACCGCGCCGGCGTCGTCGGAGAGATCAACCCGGTGCCAGGGCACGGTGGCGCCGACCGGAACGACCTGCGCCGGAACGCCATCGACCGTTCGTGTGAAGGCAGCCCGCAGGTTGGGATGGCGGTCGAGCAGAGCTTGTGCGGCACATTCGAGCCGGTTCTCGTCGACCGCGCCCGTAAGGGTGAGGACCGACTGCGCGGTGTAAACATCGAGTTCGCCTGCCGCGAGTTCGGCGTGGAACAGCAGGCCCTCCTGCAGCGGTGCCAATGACCACACGTCGCTCAGTGGACCGTACCGGTCTGCGAACGCATTCAGATCGTGCTGCGTGACGTCGACCAGCGGAACATCCGCCCGGGACAATCCCCACGTCTCCTCCGCGCGAGCGAGGGCGGCGATCTCGGTCACGGCGTCGACCCACCCGGTGACCAGTTCGGCCACATCCTGGTGTTCGAGCAATCGCGAGGCGTAGCCGACATGTGCGGACAGTTCGGGTCCGATCTCGGTGTCCACGATATCGACGTCGATCGTGATCGCCGCGGCGGCAGGCATATCCGGATCGAAGACGGATCGGCGGTCGAACTGCTCATCGGTCGGGACCCACGCGAGATCCGACAGGGACGTGAGGTCCACACCGGCGCGGCCGAGATTGTTGAAACTGATCTGCGGTTGAGGCGCCATCGCGAGCCGGTCGGTGGTGTCGGTGTTCAGATAGCGCAGCAAGCCGTACCCGATGCCCTTGTCGGGGATCTCGCGCAGTTGGTCCTTGACGGACTTCACTGCCGTACGCAGGTCCGTGTCGTCGATTCCGCTCAGGTCGAGGGCTACGGGGTACGCGCTGGTGAACCAGCCGACGGTGCGTGAAAGATCCGCTCCCGGTGCGATTTGCTCTTCGCGGCCGTGTCCTTCCAGCAGGACTTTCATGCCCGGGTGCAGAATGCCGCGCCGTCGGCGCCAACGGGCCAGGGCCACGGCCAGCCCGGCCAGCAGCGCGTCATCGACGCTGCCGCGCACAGCCCGCGGCACCGAGTCCAGCAACGCGGAGGTCACAGCGGTCGGAATGGAGACCGTCAGATTCCGCACCGTCGCGTGGGTATCGACGGATGGATCCAATTCCGCGGTCCCGAGGAGTGGATCGGCGGCGGTACTCATCCGCTGCCACAGGTCGAGTTCGCTGCCCCGGCCGGTGGCGGCGGCGGTCAACGCGTGTGCCCATCGCCGCATCGATGTACCCTGCGCCGGCAACTCGGCCGCGCGTCCCTGGCCGATCTGCTGCCACGCGGTGACAAGGTCGGGCAGCAGGATCCGCCACGACACGCCATCGACGGCCAGGTGATGAATCACGATGAGGGCACGGGCATCGGCCTCGACGCCCGATTCCGGAAGCAGGCACGCGACCTGCATCATCCGGCCCGCGGCGGGATCGAGACGATCCGCCGCCTCGGTCAGCGCTGCTCCCACCACAGCGGTGAAGCCATCGCTGCCCGGCGCCTCGTGCGCCCGGAAGGTTCGTGTGAATACCGCGCCGACGGCATCGGCGGTGTGAGCGGGCGGCACATCCAGGCACTGTTCGCGCATCCGCGACCGCAACATATCGTGCTGTTCGAGCACTGCCTGCACGGTCGCGACCACGTTGTCGAGGCGCGCGTCCTGCGGCAAGCGAACCAGCATCGACTGCGCGAACCGATCGGCTGTCCCGACCCGGTCGACGAACCAGGACACGATCGGCGTGAAGGGGACCTCTCCCACACCAGCGCCCGGCAGCTCCGCGAGGGACACCCGGTCCGCAGCCGCGGCCACCTGTGCCAGCCCGCGCACGGTCTTGTGCTCGAAGACGTCCCGAGCCGTCACGACGACACCCGCCGTCTGCAACCGCGACACCAACTGGATCGACATGATGGAGTCACCGCCGAGCGTGAAGAACGATGTTGTCACGCCGACCGACGCAACGCCGAGCACGCCCGCGAAAGCCGCCGCGATGGTGCGCTCGAGGTCGGTCGCCGCAGCGTCGGCATCGGCATCGCGGGTATCGAAAACGGGTTCGGGCAGCGCTTTTCGATCCACCTTGCCCGTCGAGGCGAGCGGCATGTGGTCGAGCACGGTGATCGTCGACGGCACCATGTGGGCGGGCAGAACAGCAGCGACGTGATCGAGCACGGTATCGGGTTCGACGCCCGCTGCGGACTCGGCCACGATGTAGGCGGCGAGCATGGGCTGCCCGCCGGGTCCCGAGCGGCTCACGGTGACGGCTGCCGCAACCTGCGGGTGTGCCTGCAGCACGGCGTCGATCTCGCCGAGTTCGATGCGCTGGCCACGAATCTTGACCTGAAAGTCGACGCGGCCGATGTACTCCAGCGCACCACTCGCGGTCCAGCGGACGATGTCGCCGGTGCGATACATCCTCGATCCCGGCGCACTGTAGGGGTTCGCCACGAACGCACCGGCAGTCAGAGCGTGGCGGTTCAGATAGCCCCGCGCCAATGCACCACCGGAAAGGTACAACTCGCCGGTCACACCGACGGGCACCGGACGCAGCCGTGCGTCCAGCACGACAGCCTCGACACCACGGATCGGACCACCGATGCCGATCGGATCGGACGGCTGTACCGGATCGCTGATCGTCACCACGATCGTCGTTTCGGTCGGACCATAGATGTTGTGCAATTGCCGACCCGGCGCCCAGGAGGCGATCAGGTCCGCGGACACCATCTCACCCCCGACGGCCAGCACCTGCACCGATGCGAAGTCCTCGGGCGACATCGTCGCCAGCACACTGGGTGTCAGGAACGCATGCGTCACCTGATGCCCGCGGATCAGTGCGGCCAGATCCGGGCCGCCGAAAACCTCCGGCGGCGACACGACCAGGCAACCGCCGGCCGCGCACGCCATCAATGCCTCGAGCAGCACCGCGTCGAAGGCAGGCGCCGCCACCTGTAGGACACGCGACGTGGCGCCCACGCGATAGCGGACCCGCTGCTCGGCCGCGAAGCCGGCCAATCCCTCATGGCTGACCACGACACCTTTCGGCGTTCCGGTCGACCCCGACGTGTAGATCACATACGCTGCCTCCCGAATCCGCAGGGTCCGGCCACGAGCCGCATCCGTGATGGCCCGGTCGGCCTGCGCGGCGATCTCGGCGGCTACTTCTGGTTCGTCGAGCACCAGCCATCGGACATCGTCCGGAAGCGACGCGCGCGCGGCCGCGATCGTGATCCCTACGGTGACACCGGAATCGTTCACCATGTGCGCGATCCGCTCTGCGGGATATCGCAGATCCACCGGGACGAACGTGGCACCGGTCTTCGCGATCGCCCACATCGCGATGTGGTAGTCGACCGAGCGCGGCACGGCCAGTGCGGTGAACGTACCCGGTCCGGCTCCCCGGGCGAGCAGGTGTGCGCTGAGCTGGTTGGACCGGCGGTCGAGCTCGGCGTAGGTGAGGGTTTCGGTCTCGCCGATCAGGGCGATCGCGGTCGGATCCGCTGCCACCGCCGCGGCGAGTAGATCGGGCAGCAGACACGGCGATGGGCTCTCGCCACCTCGCGCCGGGACCAGTCGTTCGGTCTCCGATGTGTCGAGCAGATCGATTCCGCCCACCGTCCGCGCCGGGTCGGACACGACCGATTCCAGGACGCGGACGAATCTCTCCGCGAGCGCTTCCGCCGTGGACCCTGCGAACAGGTCTGTGGCGTAGATGATCTCGCCGTCGATTCCGGCCGGCCGTTCGCCATCGCCGCGTTCGGTCATCAGCACGGTCAGATCGGTTTTCGCCTGCGCGATACCGGGGTCGAGCAGTTCGACATCCACACCGGGCAGCTCGAACCGGACCGCGCGCATGTTCTGCAGACCGAACATCACTTGATACAGCGGCGTATACGCGGTGGATCGAGCACAGTCGAGGATGTCGACCAGCCGCTCGTAAGGCACATCAGCGTGGGCGAGCGCTTCCAGGTCGACGTCGCGTACTTCGGCCAAGAGTTCGCGGAACGACAGATCTTCCCGGACTCGCGTACGCAGCACCACGGTATTGACGAACATGCCGACCATATCGTCCAGTGCCCGGCTGCCTCGGCCGGCAACCGGAGAACCGACCGAGATGTCCGCGCTGTGCGCGGTGCGCGCCAACAGGATCGCCAGGGCGGCATGGAGCACCACGAACACGGTGACACCCTCGCGCTGTGACAGCCGCGCTACCTCGTCGTGCAGCCGCGCCGAGAGCGTGAAGCGCACACTGCCACCGGCCATCGACATAGTGGCAGGCCGGGATCGATCCGTCGGCAGATCCAGCAGCTCCGGAGCATCACCGAGGACCTCGCTCCAATGTGCGATCTGCCGCGCGATCGGCGACGCCGGATCGTCCTCGGCACCGAGTACTTCCCCCTGCCACATCGCGTAGTCCGCGTATTGGACCTCGAGAGGTTTCCACTGCGGCGCTTCGCCGTTCAACCGCGCTGCGTACGCGGTGAAGATATCGCGGGCCAGCGGCGCCATCGAGGAACCGTCGGCCGCTATGTGATGGACCACGAGCGCGATCACGTGCTCGTCCCTACCGGTGCGGTATACCCGTGCCCGCACCGGAACCGAATTCACTACATCGAAACCTGTTTCGACGACCTGCCGGATCCGGCGGGCCAGCTCCGCCTCGTCGGCGACAGGCTCCGGATTCAGCATCAGCTCCTCGGCCATAGCCGCAACCTGACGCACTACCTGGCACGGTTGGCCATCGACAGCGGGATACACCGTGCGCAGTGGCTCGTGCCGCTCCACCACGTCGAGTAGCGCCGCCTGTAGCGCATCGAGATCCAGCCGGCCTGTCAACCGGGCCGCAAAGCAGATGTTGTATGCCGCCGAGGCGGTGTCGAACTGATTGACGAACCACATCCGCCGTTGTGCCGCCGCCAACGGGACCGCTGCCGGACGCGGCCTGGCTGTGAGCGGAACCATTGCGTGACCGGCTCTTGTGCGCAGGCGCTCGGCCAATCCGGCAATTGTCGGTTCGGTGAAGATGTCGCGAATGCCGACCGCGATGCCGAGCTCCGCGGTGGCCCGGGCTGCGATACGGGCGGCAGAGAGTGAGTTGACCCCGATCTCGAAGAGGTTCGCCGTCACGGTCACCCGATCACGATCGGTGATCTCCGCGACGATTGCCGCAAGGGCTGCTTCGCGTTCGGTGCGGGGTGGCACGAATTCCTCGGCGTTGTCGAACACCGGTTGCGGCAAGGCAGTTCGGTCGAGCTTGCCGTTCGGCGTCGACGGGATCGCCTCGAGGATTTGCACGGCGGCTGGAATCAGGTAGGACGGCAATGCATGGGTGAGCCGTTCGCGAATCGAGCGCCCATCGGTGCGCGCACCGGGAGCGAGTGTCACGTATGCGACGATTCGATCCGTCGTGGCGACGGCCACAGCGCGTGCGACCTCCGGGAGCGCGGACAGCGCCGCTTCGACGTCACCCGGCTCGACCCGCTGGCCGCGGACCTTGACCTGGAAATCGCTGCGGCCCAGGTATTCCAGCTCACCGGTTTTCGCCCATCGAACGAGATCGCCGGTGCGATACAGGCGCTCACCGGACGCGCCGAACGGGTGCGCGACGAAAGCGCCGCAGGTGAGATCGGGACGGGCGTGATAACCGCGCGCCAGCTGGACACCCGCGACGTAGAGGTCGCCGACCACACCGATCGGCACCGGTCGCAGCCACGGGTCCAGGACGTAGACCTGCATGCCGGCCACCGGCGTACCGATGGGGGCCATCGAGCGGTTCGCCACCCCCGGCAGGCAACGTGCAGCCGTAACGACTTCCGCCTCGGCCGGGCCGTACCAGTTCACCACCTCGGCGTGCGCGAACGCGCGTGATGCGGCGTCGACGGTGCGCTGCGCCAGCGCCTCACCGGCGACGAAGACCCGTCGTATCGACGGCAGTGGCGTACCCGCGGCGGCTTCGACAAGAACATCGAGCATCGATGGCACGAAGTGCACAGTGCTGACCTGATGGTTCGCGATGACGCTCGCGATGTATCCGGGATCGCGATGCCCATCGGGTTCGGCGACCATGATCTGCGCACCGGTCTGCAAGGGCCAGAACAGCTCCCATACGGCGATATCGAAGGTGATCGGGGTCTTGTGCAGCACGGTGTCGGACGCGTCGTGCGGCCATCGCTGCTGTGCCCACGCCAATTGGCTCACGGTCGCGGCGTGGGTCAGCGCGACGCCCTTGGGGACTCCCGTGGAGCCGGAGGTGAACAGGATGTAGGCGACGTTGTCCGGCCGCAGCGGCGTACGACGCTCGGCGTCGGTGATCGGGACATCCGGAAGACCGGCCACGTCGACTCGATCGATGCACGAGATCTCGAACCCACGTGGCAGTGCGTCGCCATCCGCTGAGGTGGTGATTACCAGCAGCGGCTGCGCCGCGTTCAGCACATCAGCGATGCGGGCGCTCGGATGATCCGGATCGATCGGCAGGAATGCGGCGCCCGCCTTGACTACCGCGTACAGCGCGGTGATGAGCTCGACCGATCGCCGGATTCCCACCGCGACAACGGTTTCCGGCCCCGCACCGCGAGCGATGAGCCAGCGGGCCAGGCGATTGACGCGGGTGTCGAACTCCCGGTAGGTCATCCTGATGCCGCCCGGAAGACAGATCGCCGGAGCATCCGGGGTACAGGCGACCTGTTCGTCCACAGCGTCGACCAGCGTCCGGCCGGTCGCTGCGGGGCCGGCGGTGTCGTTCCACCGCTGCAGCACCAGGAGCCGCTCCGCAGCATCGAGCAACTCGATACCGCCGACCGCCGCATCGGCATCGGTCGCGGCGGCGTCGAGCACACGCACGAATTGTTCTGCGAAACGCAGTACCGAGCCGTCGTCGAAAAGGTCAGTGGCATACGTCAGCCGCAGCGTCATGCCGGTCGGCTCATGGTGAGCGCCGTGTCCCTCCGTGATCATCAGCAGCAGGTCGTAGATCGCGGCGCTGTCTTCTGGATCGAGGCTCTCCACAGTGAGACCCGGAAGCTCGACCCGCGCCCGCGCCATGTTCTGATAGGCGAGCATGACCTGGAACAACGGCGTATGCGACGTCGATCGTGCCGGGTTCAGTGCCTCCACCAGCTGCTCGAACGGGACGGTGGCATGGTCGAAAGCCTCGGTGGCCGTGCGCCGCACCTCGTTCAGCAGACTGGCGAACGATTGCTCCCGCCTGAACCGGCTGCGCATCACGAGGGTGTTGACGAACATCCCGACCAGGTTGTCCAGCGATCGATGGCCGCGGCCGGCATGCGGCACACCGATGGTGATGTCGTCACTGCCGGAAAGCCTCGACAGCAACACCGCCAGCGCGGTGTGCACGACCATGAATGTCGTCGCCCCGGCGCGCCGCGCCAGCGCCTCCAACCGGCCGTGCAGCTCGCTCGGGATCGCGGCATGGACGACCGCCCCGCGTTGTGTCTGCACGAGCGGCCGCGGCCGGTCGGTCGGCACTTCGATCACATCGGGGATACCCGCGAGTTGCGTTTTCCAGTAGGCGAGGTCGTGGGCCAGGTACGAGTCCGGGTCCTCCGCCGAGCCGAGCACCTCGCGCTGCCAGAGGGCGTAATCAGCGAACTGTAGGGCCAGCGGCGCCCAGTCCGGCGGGTTGCCGCTGGACCGTGCACGGTAGGCCGTGACGAGGTCGGCGGCCAGCGGTGCTACCGAAGAACCGTCGCAACCGATGTGGTGGACTGCCAGCGCGACCACCCAGGTCTCGTCGGACAGCCGATACAGGGCAATGCGCAGCGGCACGCCCTTCGACACGTCGAATCCGGCACCGAAGAACTCGGCCAATCGGGCAGACAACTCGTGCACACCGACTCGTTGCGGCCCGAGGTCCCATTTTCCGACGACGTCGGACGCATCGAGCACAACCTGTGTGGGCATGCCATCGACCGCGGGATAGCTGGTGCGCAGACTCTCGTGCCGCTCGATGACATCACCGACCGCCGCTGCGAGCGCCTCGAGATCGACGATACCGTCGAGCCGCATAGCCAGCGGCACAACGTATCCGGGCGAACTCGGGTCGAACTGGTTGAGGAACCACATCCGGGCCTGTGCCAGCGACAGCGGAATACGATCCGGGCGCGGCATGCGAGTTGGCGCGGGCAGATTCGGCACCGCGCGCAGCTGCCCGATTCGTTCGGACAGCTCTGCGACAGTGGGTGCTTCGAAGATCACCCGCACCGGCACAGCGACGCCGACGATTTCGCCTATCCGGCTCAGCGCGCGCGTCGCGAGGAGCGAGTTTCCGCCGAGGCCGAAGAAGTTGTCGTCCGCGCCGACCTCTGGAAGATCGAGCAGTTCGCCGACTACCCCGGCGACGGTCTGCTCGATGAGGCCTTGCGGCGCACGGTATCCCGATTGGTGGCCTCTGATATCCGGTGCCGGCAATGCCCGGTAGTCGACCTTGCCATTGACGGTGAGCGGGACAGCGTCGATTCGGACGATCGAGGACGGCACCATATACGTCGGCAGCCGCTGCAGCAGGAACGCCCGGACCTGCTGCGGATCCAATGCCTCCGCGGTAACAAGATACGCGACCAGGTGCTGTTCGCCACCCTCGGTGCGCATCTGCACGACGGCTGCGGCAACCTGCTCGTGTGCGACCAGCGCGGCTTCGATGTCACCGAGTTCGATGCGAAGACCGCGGACCTTCACCTGGGTGTCGGCACGGCCGACATAGCGCAGGTTGCCATCCGAGCCCCAGCGAACCAGGTCACCGGTGCGGTACAGCCGAGAACCGCTTGTGCTGCCGAAGGGGTCGGCGACAAAGCTCGCTGCCGTCAGGCCAGGGCGCTCGTGATAGCCGCGAGCCAGCTGGACTCCACCCAGGTACAACTCTCCGGTCACCCCGGCCGGAACCTGATGCAGTCGCGAATCGAGCACGCGCACAACCACATTCGCTTCATGGATGCCGATAGGCACGGTGATGCCGTCGAGTGCGTCGATGCGGTGAGCGGTGACGCTCACCGCCGCCTCTGTCGGCCCATACAGGTTGTCGATGCGCGCCGTGCTGAGTTGCCGGAAGCGACGGACGGTCTCGGTCGGCAGTGCCTCGCCGATGCACAGCACCCGCCGCAGATCGGGGAACTCGTGTCCGCCGGCCGCATCCAGGAATGCCGACAGCGAGGACGGCACGAAGTCCACGGTCGTAATCCGGTGTTCGGCGAGCAGCCCGGCTGCGCTTCCGGGGTCGAGGTGCGCGTCGCGACCAGCGACAATCACCGCCGCGCTGCAGGTCAGTGCGGAGAACAGCTCCCAGACCGACAGATCGAAGGTGGCCGGCGTCCGCAACAGCATGATGTCCTCGGCCCCGAGCCCGTAGTGATCCCGCAGCCAGCGAAGCTGGTTGACCACTGCGGCATGCGGTACAGCCACCCCCTTGGGCAGGCCCGTCGAGCCGGAGGTGTAGATCACGTACGCCAGATCATCCGGGCGCAGCGACCGGTGCCGATCGGCGTCGGTCACCGTCGACGTATCCGCGCGAACGCTATCGAGCTGCTCGAATGCCCACACCGGTACGTTTTCGGGCACATTCGCCTGGTCGGCCGACCGCGTGATGATGGCATCCGGCCTCGCGTCGGTGACGACCGCACGCACCCGGTCGACTGGATGATCCGGATCCAGCGGCAGGTAGGCCGCGCCGGCCGCATGAATCGCGTACAGCGTGGTCAGCAGATCGACGCAGCGGCGCATCGCGACAGCGACGACGGTGCCCGGGCCGACTCCGCGTCCGATCAGCACCCGGGCCAGCGAATTCACCCGCGCCGCGAATTCCCCGTAACCGAGCCGGCCGCCACCCTCGGCATCGATAACCGCGATCCTGTCCGGGTTCGCGGCAGCCTGCGCGGCGAACAGGGACGCGATCGTCTCGGACGAAAGACTCGTCGACTCGCCGCTCGACCACGCCGCCAGCTCGCGCGCCTCGTTCGCCGTCAGTAGATCGACATCGCCCACGACACAGGTGGGCTCGGCCACGATCGCCTGCAGCAACAGCAGGTAACGGTCGAACATTGCAGCGACGGTCGCCTCATCGAAAAGATCTGTTGCATAACTGAATTCGACTGCCATGTCGTCCGGGTCACCATCCGGCGCCAGCGAGTCGACAAGGTTCAGATGCAGGTCGTACTTGGCTACGCTCGGATCGGCCATCCGGGCCGAAACCCTCAGGTCCTCGAACTCCACGGTCGGGATCTCGATGTTCTGGAACGAGAATCCAACCTGGGTCAAGGGCGAATGTGCGGTCGAGCGAGGCGGATTCAGCACCTCGACAAGCCGTTCGAACGGAATGTCGGCGGTCTCGAATGCGCCTAGATCAGCGCTCCGGACTTGATCGAGGATATTCAGAAACGACGAGCCCGGGTCGATGCGGGTCCGCAATACCAGTGTATTGACGAACATTCCGATCAGACTGTCCAGTCCGGGCTCACCGCGGCCGGCGATCGGTGTGCCCACCGCGATGTCGCCGGTTCCCGAAAGCCTCGCCAGCAGAGCGGCGTACGCCGCGTGCATCACCATGAAGACCGTCGCGTCGTGTCGTCGAGCCAATGCGATCACGTCACGATGGAGGTCTGCGGGCACCATTGCCGATATCGTCGCCCCCCGGAACGACTGTTTGGCCGGTCGTGGACGATCGGTCGGCAGGTCGAGCACCTCGGGCAGGTCGGCGAGGGTCGCGCGCCAATACCTGAGCTGGGCGGCGGTCAGGCTGTTCGGGTCATTCTCGGAACCGAGCAGGTTGTGTTTGCCACACAGCGTAATCCGCGTATTGCACTGGCAGCGGCGTCCACTGCGGGGACTGGTGTCCGACGCGGGCCTGGTAAGCGGTCGCGAGGTCTGCGGCCAGCGGTGCCAGCGACGACCCGTCGAAGCTGATGTGGTGGACGACGAGAATCAGAGTGTGCTCGTCGGGTGCACTGCGCAGCAGAGTGATCCGGAACGGAACCTCGGAGGTGACATCGAACCCGGCGGTCACCTCCGCGGCGATACGCGCCTCGACCTCGCTTTTCGGGACCGGCACCGGCTCCAATGAAGGCCGCGCTGTCTCCACCGGCGCAATCACCTGATGCGGTCCACTGTCGCTGTCCGGGTAGATGGTTCGCAGGGATTCGTGCCGGTCGATCACATCGGTGATCGCCGCGTGCATGGCGGCCACGTCCAGGGGGCCCGACGTGTGGACGACCATCGGAACGTTGTATATCGGCGAGGCGGTATCGAACTGATTGAGGAACCACATGCGGGTCTGCGCGGGCGAGAGCGGGATCCGGTCCGGGCGCTCCTGTGGGCCCAGCGGTTCCCGTCCGGTCGCGTCGCTGCTGCGAATGCTCTCCGCCAACGCGGCGACAGTCGGCGCTTCGAAGAGCGTGCGCAACGAGACATCGGCGCCGAATGCGGCGCTCAGCTGCGCTGCTGCCCTGGTCGCCGACAGCGAGTTGCCGCCCAGATCGAAGAAGCTGTCGAACACACCGACCCGCTCGATTCCCAGCACGGCGGCACATACGTCGGCGACCATCTGCTCGGCCGCATCGCGCGGTGCGACGTATTCGGTTGTAGCACTGGCGAAAACCGGATCGGGCAAGGCCAGACGGTCGATCTTGCCCACTGCCGACAACGGCAGCGTGTCGACTACCATCACCGTGTCCGGGACCATATGGGACGGCAGGCGCTGCGCCGCGAAGCCCAGCAGGCCCGCGGTATCGACGGCACCATTGGTCGGCACGACGTAGGCCACCAGTCGCGACCCGCCGCTGGTCACAGCACCCACCGCTACCGCTGCTTTCACGGTGGTGTGCGCGGCGAGAACGGCCTCGATTTCGCCGAGTTCGATGCGCTGCCCCCGGATCTTGACCTGGAAGTCGGCGCGACCGAGATATTCGAGGGTTTTCTCGGATGTCCACCGCGTCAGATCACCGGTGCGGTACATGCGGGCGCCCGGGGGGCCGTACGGATCGGCCACGAAGGTGGTGGCTGTCGCGGCCGGCCGCTCGAGGTATCCGCGGGCCAACTGCGATCCGGAGACATACAGCTGTCCCGATACGCCGACCGGCACCGGCTGCAGGCCCGCATCCAGTACTACCGCCTCGACGCCACGAATCGGGCCACCAATAGTGACGCGGTCCCCGGCACACAGCGGGTCACTGATCGCCACCATGATCGTGGTCTCGGTGGGTCCGTAACCGTTGAACAACTGTCGGCCCGGTGCCCATACCGCGACCATTTCCGCCGGCACCGCCTCCCCACCGGCGACCAGTACCCGCAGCGAATCCAGACCGGCCGGCGACATTGTCGCAAGGACGCTCGGAGTCACGAAGGCGTGCGATACCCGCTGCTTCCCAATCAATTCCGCCAACTCGCGGCCCGCGAACACGTCGGGAGGTGATACCACCAGCGCCGCGCCGTTCGCATGAGCCATCAGCAACTCCAGCACAACCGCGTCGAAACCCGGTGCTGCCAACTGCAACACCCGCGAGGAACGGTCGACCCGATAGCGGTTCCCCTGCTCGGCAGCGAAATTCGCCAATCCCGAGTGTGTGACCGCGACACCTTTCGGCGCCCCCGTCGACCCCGAGGTGTAGAGCACATAGGCCACGTCCGAGACATGGCAGGACCGCAGCCGGTCCGCATCCGTCACCGCGGCCGAGGACCGAGCCGCGATGTGCGCCTGTGCGTCAGGCGCATCGAGCACCAGCCGCTGAACCCGGTCCGGCAGCAGGTCCTGTGACGCCTCGACGGTGAGACCCACCCGCACGTCGGCATCGGCCACCATGAGGGCAACGCGGTCGACCGGATTGCGCGGATCCACCGGCACGAACGCCGCGCCCGCCTTGGTCACCGCCCACATCCCGACCACGAACTCCACCGACCGGGCCATCGCCAACGCGACCTGGTCACCCGGGCCGACACCCCACGCGATCAATTGCCGGGCAAGACGATTCGACTGTTCATCGAGCTGTCCGTACGACATCGTGTGTTCACCCGAAACCACAGCCACCGCATCGGGATCCGCGACGGACAACAACTCCGCCAAGACCCGCGGCGCCACGGCAGGGCCCCCCGACGCAGGCACCAACCCGGCCTGCTCGATTTCCGACAGCACATTCACGCGACCCACCGGCAGGTCGGGACTCGACACCACCGCATCGAGGACCCGATTCAGCCGCGCGGCCAATTCCTCGACCGTCTCCCGATCGAACAGATCGGTGGCGTAGTTGATCCGGAGGGCGACATCGCCTCCCGCAGAGGCGTTTTCGGCGACCGTGACGATAACGTCCACCTTCGCCGGTTGTGGCCCCGGATCCAGGATCTCGACCGTGAGTTCGGACAGCTCCAGCCTTGGGCGGTCCATGTTCTCGACAACGAGGTACACCTGACACAGCGGTGCGTGTGCGGCCGATCTCCTGGGATCTATTTCATCGACAACCCGTTCGTATGGAAGGTCACTGTTGGCAAAGGCATCGACATCGATGTCCTTGACCCGCCAAAGAAACTCGATGAACGATTCATCGGAACGCACCTCGGTACGCAGCGGCACCGTATTGACGAACATGCCGACGAGCGATTCCAGCGCACGCTCTCCTCGGCCCGCAACCGGTGTCCCGATGGTGATATCCCCCGAGCCCGACAGCCGGGCCAGCAGCACCGCCAGCGCGGCATGGATGACCATGAAGGTAGTGACGTTGGACGTGCGGGCCAGATACTGGATCGCGGCAAAGGTTTCGGCTGGGATCACGCTCTCGGCGATGTCGCCGCGCATGGATTGGCGAGCAGGACGCGGACGGTCCGCGGGCAGCTCCAGCAACGGCGGCACCCCCGCCAGTTGTGTCACCCAGTAACGCAACTGACGTGCCGCCAATGACCCGGGGTCGTCTTCGTCGCCGAGCATGCCGCGGCACCAGATGCTGTAATCGGCGTATTGCACGGTCAGGGGCTGCCAGTCCGGAATTCTGCCCTGTGACCTTGCTTCATAGGCCGTCGCGATATCGGCCGCGAGTGGTGGAAGCGACGAACCGTCACAGCAAATATGGTGCAGAACCACGACCAGGACGTGCCGACGCCGTTCGCTGGACTCGAGCAGTGCGACTCGGATCGGTGGACTTGTTCGCACGTCGAAGCCGGTCGAAGTCAGCTCACCGATTCGATGCGCGATTTCGGTGACATCGATCTTCTCCGGTATCAGGTCGACACCGTGCCCGGCCGCCAGAACAACTTGCCTCCCTTCCCCTTTCGCGTCCGGATAGACAGTCCGCAGGGATTCGTGCCGATCGATCACATCCATCAGAGCCATGCGCAGCGCAGTGACATCGAGTCGGCCGGTCAACTGCACCACCAGCGGAATGTTGTACGCCGTGGAGGCCGGGTCGGCCTGATTGATCAGCCACATCCGGTTCTGGGCCGGCGACAATGGAATCGGCTCGACGCGCGGTTGCGCGCGCAGCACGAGCTCTCTGTGGTGGTGCTCGAGGTCGATATGCGCGGCGAGTTCGGCGGCGGTCGGCTTGTTGAACAGATCGCGGACCGACACAGCCGATCCGGTCAGCTCGGCGATTCTCGCGGCGGCGTTGGTCGCGGTGAGCGAATTGCCGCCCAGTTCGAAGAAGCTGTCCAGCACGCCTATTCGCTCGCGGTCCAGCACCTCGGCGAAGATGGCCGCGATCGCCTCCTCGACTGCCGAACTCGGCGCCACATAGGCCGCAGACGAATCGAAGACCGGCTGCGGCAGCGCCCGATAGTCCACCTTGCCGTTCACTGTCAGTGGCAGCTCGGGCACCACCACGACGACGGCCGGCACCATGTACTCCGGCAGTAATGTCGCGACATACGCGCGCAGAGTGTCAGCCGCACAGGCATCTTCATCAGTCGGCACGACATAGGCCACGATCCTGGCCGCCGCCGTGCCAGGGAGATGGACGATGGCAACCGCCGCCGAGACCGCGCTATGGGCCGACAACGCAGTGCGAACTTCATCCAGCTCTATGCGAAACCCACGCAGCTGCACCTGCTGATCGGCGCGGCCACGGTATTCCAGCTCACCCTGGTGATTCCAGCGTGCGACATCGCCGCTGCGATAGAGCCGCTCGCCGGGCCGGCCGAACGGGCTGGCAACAAATCGGGTGGAAGTCAGCGATGAGCCGTTGAGATAACCGCGGGCGAGTTGAGTTCCGGCAACGTAGATCTCGCCCCAGGCACCCAACGGCGCCGGCCGCAATCGTTCATCGAGAACATAGGTGCGCAGACCTGGCAGTGCCGGACCGATCGTACTCGGGGCGTCCGCCGTCGCGATGCTCCGTGTCATGCCGAAATAGGTCACGAACACCGTGGTTTCGGTAATGCCATAGCTGTTCGCCAGCACCGGAAGCTCCGGGTTGTGCTCATACCAGTCGGCCAGCACAGCCGGGTCGAGTCGTTCGCCGGAGAGTATGACCAGTCGCAGTGAAAGCCCACCGTCAGGCTTACCCGCATCTTCGTACCGCCGGCACGCCGCACCGAACTGCTGGAACGCAAACGGTGTCTGGTTGAAGACGGTCACCTTCTCGCGTACCGCCAAGCGCACGACATCGTCTGGTGAGCGGGCGGTGGGGGTGTCCACGACAACCAGGCGGCCACCACTGACCAACCCGCCGAAGATCTCCCACACCGAGTAGTCGAACGCGAACGAATGGAACAACATCCACACGTCGTCGGGCCGCACGCCGATCTCGGCGCACGCGTTCACCAGGTACGTCGCCACGGCGCGATGGGCAATGGCCACGCCCTTGGGCCGGCCCGTCGACCCCGAGGTGTAGATGACGTAGGCGATGTTGTCGGGGCGCAGCGGGCTTGTCCGGTCGGCGTGGGTGACAGATGTCGCAGCCTCGTCGCCGGCGACCTCGTGGTACAGCACCACACGGCCCGGGTCTCCGGGCACAAGCTCGCGCATGTCGCCGGTCGTCACGACGGCAATCGGATCGGCGTCGTTCAGCACATATTCCAGCCGATCGGCAGGATGCGCGATATCCAGCGGCAAGTACCCGGCGCCTGACTTCAGCACGGCCAGCGTAACGATGATGAGATCGGCATCCCGCGGCATCGCGATCGCTACCAGCGAGTCCGGGCCCGCCCCGAGCGCGATGAGGGTGCGTGCGAACCGATTGGAGCGCTCATCCAGCTCCCGATAGGTGAGGCTGGTCCCTTCCGATGTGACGGCAACTGCCGATGGAGTCACACCGGCCTGTCGCGTCAGCAAATCCACGAGCGTCGCCGTAGTCGTTGCCCCGTCGTGGCCGGCCAGCTCCCCGACGATCCGTGCCTCTTCATCAGGCTCGACGAGCGGAACGGCGATCAGGGCTGTTTCGACGGGCGCTTCGATCAGCCGTTGCAGGAAGGCGATGAATCGGTGGGCGTGCGCATCCAGTTCATCCTGGCCGTAGAGATTCGCGTTGCCGTGCAGTTCGATCAACAGCGGCGCGTCGACCCCGGAACGGTAGAGATTCAGCTGCAGATCGTCCAATGTGCCCGAGGTCAGCGCGCGATAGCGGCCGACAGCAGACCCGAGACGAATTTCGGAGTCGAAGAAGAGGATATTGACAATCGGACCGAACGAGTTCGCGGTCGTATCCAATGCACTCGAATCGCGGCGCAGGTCCTCGAACCGGTAGAGCTGATGCCGCATCGCGGAGACGAGTTCGGACACCGACGCACGGACCAGTTGCTCCACGGTGGTCGTTCCATCAATCGTGAATCGGATCGGCACCATGTTCGCCAACATCGCCGCGGCATTGCGCAAGCCCTTCGTCACGCGCCCGCTCACCGGCATCGATAACACCACATCGTTGCCGCCGGTCATCCGTGCGAGGAATGCGGCGAAGGCTGCCACGACGACCTGCGCAGGCGATGCTTGCAGGTTGCCGGAGAAACGGTCGAGCAGGTCGGACAACTGCGGCGGAAGCTCGAGGCCGGAAACACGATCGACCTTGCTCGGCCGGGCGGTGCGACCGGACAGACTCGTCGGCGTCGGAAGGCCGGCAATCCTGCCGAGCCAGTATTGCCTGTCGTTCTCGAACCGAGAGCTCGCCCGATACGCTTGCTCCGCCTCGATGATGTCGCGCAACGCGTCCGCTTCCCGAGGCGCCGGCGGCCGACCCTCGAGCAACGCGTTGTAGTGCTCGGCCAGCCGGATCAGCACGTTGAATGCACCGTAGCCATCGATGACGAGATGATGGGCACGCGCGTACCACAGATACCGATCTTCGGCGATTCGGATCAACCGTGTCTCGGCGAGCCGATCACGGCTCATATCCTCGGCTCTGGTTTCGAAATCGCGCCGCATCCATTCCATTGCCGCCGCGAACGGATCACTCTCCCCGCTGACGTCCAGCACAGACTCGTCGTAGGTGATACCGCGATCGACGAATTGATAGGGAACGCCGTCGATCTCGACCACCCGGACGACGAGAGATTCGGATTCGTGGCCGGCAACGTTCACCGCCTCGATGAAGGCTTCGACGTCGATCGGGCCCTCGATCTCGACGTACTGTGCGATGTTCATCGCCTGCCCGCCGGGCAGGTTGTCCGCCAGCCACATCCCGTATTGCGCCCTCGACAGCGGAATCAGTTCCGACTTTCGGTCAGCAGGTTCGGTTGACCTCAGATTCATCTGGACCCCTTCACTGGTCGGCCTTTGGAATCCAACTCGGACTCCACGCCGCAGTGCGACAATTCCCCCCGCACCCGTCCGTCAACGTTTCCCGGTATCTCAACGCCCGAAAAATCGAACATCTGGCAAAGAACGCGGGCTCAAAACATACCCGGCATACAGCTTTCGAGCCGCGTTCTCGAACGGCACGCTGCTATGCGTTCACAGGCCACAGGAGGGAATGCCGATCAAGTACGCGAAATCCACTACCACCCAGGGAAATTCGGTCAGAACAAAGTTCAACGATCTGGCGGTCACGAGCTTAACATGCATCGATCCGGATCGCGCAACATTGGTACATGGTTCTCGGTCTGGAGCCCGCAACGCGCGGGTCACCGCTTTCTCGGGGCGGCACACGCGCGCCGAGTCGTACCCGGGCCTGGGCCACAGCCTGCCCCCGGAGTTGTTTTTCCGCCTTCGCGAATGAGAGCGTCGGCCTGGTCCACGCGGTCGAGAAGGGCGGGCGCCGACTTCACGGTCGAACCCGCGAGCAAGGCGAAGAAGACAGTCGCCTGGGTCAGCAAGCTTCTCGCCGACAAACTCTCCGACGGCATGGAAGTGCCCGAGGAACTCGGCTCGTTCAAAAATTCGCGCGGCAGAAGTCGAAACTGGCCGGCACCATCCGGGGTTCCTGCTTCGTCATCAAGGGCCAGTACTGACGTACAGGTCGGCGCGGCGATTCGGGTGGCTGAGGTGTGGGAGTCGGTGGAGGCGTTTCGGCAGTTCTCGGCGGAGCGGTTCGGGCCCAAGGCTGGGGAGGTCGGGATCACTGTCGCGCCGCGGATCAGTTTTCGCGACATCCACTGTTGAGCAGGCACGCGATGGTGGCCACGGGGAAGATGACGAGAGGGGTGGCGAAGACGAGATTGGCGGGGGCGGAGGTGGAGAAGGCGTCGATGGGGATGGCTGCGAGGACGGCCGCGAAAACCTGGCCGAGGACTACCAAGGCGGACCCAGCCACGACGAGGTAGCGGCCGCTTGGCTTGCCACGCAGGAGAAGTACCGCGCCGATACCCAGCAGGACTACGATGTGCAGGAAGGCGACGCCGAGCAAGGCCAGCAAGTTGTCGGCGGTGATCGTCGAATCGCCCGCGGACAGGTAGGCGGTGCTCTGCCACTTGCCTTCCTGGGACTGGATCCACGCGCCGAGCGCTTGCATCGCCCACAGCAGGGCACCAGGAATGGCAAGCCCCGCCGCGATCCGTTCGCGGGCCTTGCGGGACCCGATCCAAACCCGGCGCACCTGTGTCGCCAGCGATTCGTCAGTCATCGAGTTCCCCCTCGGGTCGTTCCCTTCGGCACCGACGTTAGCCCGGACTTCGGGTGTTAGGCCGAGCCTCATGCGCGTTCGGTCGCGCGTCGTGGACCACGGTGCGCAGCGACGGTTTGCTGAATGGCATGACACAGAACGGAATTGGGCAGCAGGCGGGGCGCGCAGTGGTGGTCGGCGGTGGGTCGGGGATGGGGTTCGCCATCGCCGATGCGCTGCTGGCGGACGGGTACGAGGTGGTGATCGTCGGGCGGTCGGCGGAGCGGCTGGCCGACGCGGTGCGGGAGTTGGGGGAGGGGAAGGTCAGTGCGGTGCAGGCGGATGTCAGTGACGAGGAACAGGTTTCGCGGATATTCGAGACCGTCGGGACCGTCGATCACGTCATCAGCACGGCCGCGGATGTGGCGGGCACCTACGGGCCGATCGCGACCTTCGATTTCGAGCACGGGCGCGGGTTCATCGAAACCAAGCTGATCGGGTCGATGCTGCTGGCCAAGCACGCGCGGCTCACCGGGAACGGCTCGCTCACCTTCGTTTCCGGCATCGCCGCGTATCGACCGGCGGCGGGCGGGGCCATGGTGGCGTCGGTCAACGCGGCGCTGGAAGGGCTCGCCCGCGCCCTGGCCGTCGAGTTGGCTCCGATCCGGGTGAACGCCGTGTCGCCGGGCTGGGTGACGACCGGGATCTGGGACCGGATGCCGTGGGACGACAAGGAACAGCGGTTGCAGGCCATGGCCGAGAAACTGCCCGCCCGGCGGCTGGGGACACCGGAAGACATTGCGGTGGTGGTGGTTTCACTGCTCAAGAGCGCCTTCGTCACCGGCACGGTGCTGCACGTGGACGGCGGCCACCGGCTCGCCTGATCTTTCCCCCACTTCAACGTATACCGCGCACGGGTACTTGCCGCAAGCCCCCGTCGGCCATCCATAATCGCTGGTCGTAGCGGTAAAACGGAAGAGGAATCATGACTGAGCAGACAGCGCGGCGGGTGGGTCCGGCGCGAATCGACATCGCCTACGAGCGATTCGGCGATCCCGCCGACCCGCCGGTGCTGCTGATCATGGGCGGCGCCGCGCAGATGATCCACTGGCCCGAGGAATTCTGCACCGCCCTCGTCGAACGCGGCCTGCAGGTGATCCGATTCGACAGTCGCGACGCCGGACACTCCACGCGCATGACCGACGCACCCGCACCCGACGTCGCCGCGGCCATGGCCGGAGACACGTCCTCGGCGTCCTACAACCTGTCCGACATGGCCGCCGACACCGTCGGCTTGCTCGACGCGCTCGGAATCGACGGCGTGCACCTGGTCGGCCTGTCCATGGGCGGCATGATCGCGCAGACCATCGCCCTCGAATACCCGCGGCGGGTGCTGTCGCTGACCTCCATGTCCTCCACCACGGGCGATCCAGCTGTCGGACACCCGAAGCCGGGCGTCCTAGCTGGCGGCGCCCGGCCCGAGGACCGCGACAGCTACATCGCCTGGCAGGTCCGCAACGTGCGGGCGGTCGGCTCACCCGGCTTCCCCTTCGACGAGGCCGCCGCGGCCGACCGTGCGGGCCGCGCCTACGACCGCGGCGTGGACCAGGCCGCCATGATGCGCCACTTCCTGGCGGTGCTGGCCTCCGAAACCGACCGCACGGCCCGGCTGCGGACCCTGCGCGTGCCCACCCTCGTCCTGCATGGGCTCGACGATCCGATGATCGACGTCAGCGGCGGCCGCGCCACCGCCGCGGCCATCCCCGACGCCCGCCTGGTCACCTACCCGGGCCTCGGCCACAGCCTGCCCCCGGAGTTGTTCTCCGCCTTCGCCGATGAGATCGCCGGACTCGTGCACGAGGTCGAGAAGGGCGGCCACCGACTCGCGTGATGGAGGTGCCCGGCCCCGCCACGCCACGAAGTTAGGATTGCGCACGAATTCGAGAGCCGCGTCCGATCTTCAGCGGACAAACACGTTCAGGAGTTCGACATGTCGTATGCAGTGGACTTCACCGACGTCTCGACCGAAGGCCTGGAGTCGTCTCCGGTCGCACCCGCACTGGCGGGCTTGAGGGCGAACGAAGCCCGCTACTTCAAGAACAAGTACGACCACGTGTTCACGGTCGAACCCGCGAGCAAGGCGAAGAAGACCGTCGCCTGGGTCAGCAAGATCCTCGCCGACGAACGCCGGATCGTCATCGCCGCGACCCCGCTCGAAGCCACCGAATTCGAGGTCGAGGGCATTCGAATGGCCTACGTGTTCTACGAGGACGGCCTGTCGATCAACGTCATGTACACCCTCGACGACGCCGGAAAACGAGCCGTCGGATTCAAACTCTCCGACGGAATGGACGTCCCCGAGGAACTCGGCTCGTTCAAATTCGCGCGACAGAAGTCGAAACTGGCCGGCACCATCCGGGGTTCCTACTTCGTCATCAAAGGCCAGTACTGACCTACAGGTCGGCGCGGCGATTCGAGTAGCCGAGTACTCATGCCCTCCGGTTCGGACCGGCTCACCCTTTAGATGGGCCACGCAGGCCCATCCACTATCCACCTCGGGGGTGAGGGAATGAGTACGTCACGCGAAAACGATAACTACGTGGTCGGATCCGGCCCGGCCGACTCGGCCGGCATCGAAGCCGGCGAAGAATACTGGACACCTGAACGTCGAGCCGCCGCCATTCCGGTTCCGCTGCCGCAGGAGCCCGCGGCCGCGCAGGCTCGGCAGACGGTCCAACCGAAGCCATCCGGAAAGGCCGGACACACTCCGGCGGGTCACAACGGAACCGCACGCGCACAACGAGATTCGGGCAATGGTGACGCCGACCCGGTGCTGAACCCGCTCGCCTACCCGTACACCACCTGCGGCAAGCTGTTCTTCACCCAGAACGGCGGCAACTTCGCCGGATCAGCGGCGTTCATCGCGCCGAACGTCCTGCTCACCGCCGGCCACTGCGTCTTCGGCAATGGCAACTGGTCCACCAATCTGGCGTTCTTCCCGTCCTATCCCAGTCGCGCCAACACCGACCCGGCCTTCCGCTTCGACTACAACTCGGTCGCGGCCTGGACGGCGTGGACGCAGCGCGGGGACCGTGCCTTCGACTACGGAATGGTCTGGTTCGACAGCGCCCCGGGCAATCGGGTGGGTTGGCTGGGCCTGTTGTGGAACGCCGCCACCGCGGGCCGACTCTGGGACGCGGTCGGCTATCCCGCGACACCCAGCCCCCCGTTCGACGGCAACAAGATGGACGAGGCCCTGGGCATGGTGCAAACCAGTTCGACGCCCGGCACCATCGGGCTGACCAATGACAACATGGAGCACGGCAGCAGCGGCGGACCGTGGATCACCGATTTCAACGGCTCGGCGCGCCAATACGCGAACGGGCTGCAGAGTTTTCACATCAACGACGGCGACACGGTGGAGTACGGTCCGTACTTCACCCAGGACGTCAAGGGCCTGCTCGACTGGATCTCCGATCCGGCGCACCGCAGCCTCGTCCGCGCCTGAACACCGAGGGGGAGAGGTCATGACAAGACATTCGATCGCCTGCATCCTGCCGCCCGACCTGCTGGTCTCGCTGGCCCGGGACGCGACGCCCGCACAGCGATTGGCGGTCCTGGCGGCCTTGGACGTGGACAGTTCGTTCCGGCAAGCGCGCGCCGAGGCCGCCGCCCGGCTCGCCGCGCCCGTCCGGCTCGCGCTGGCCGCCGCCGGCGGCACCCCGCACCGCTGGATCTACGACCAACGGCATTCGCAGAGCCCGAGTCCGGGCACTCTGGCCCGCCGCGAGGGTGACCCGCCGTCCGGCGACGCCTCCGTCAACGCGGCGTATGACGGATTCGGCGCCACCTACTCGCTGTATTGGGATGTGTTCCAACGAGATTCGATCGACGGCCAAGGCATGCCGATCGCCGCGCTGGTGCACTACGGCACCGCCTTCGACAATGCGTTCTGGGATGGCCAGGGACACATGTTCTTCGGCGACGGTGACGGCCAGATCCTGACCGACACCACCCGGGGCATCGACGTGATCGCCATGAGCTGACCCACGGCGTCACCCAGCACGAAGCGAACCTGGTCTACTCGGGCGAGTCGGGTGCCTTGAACGAATCGATCTCCGACGTGTTCGGGTCGCTGGTGAAGCAGTACCACCTCGGCCAGACCGCGGCGCAGGCCGACTGGCTCATCGGCGCCGACATCGTGGGGCCGCTGCTGAAACCGGCGCTGCGGTCGATGACGGCGCCGGGCACCGCCAACAAGCACGACAGTCAGCCGGCGGACATGGCCCACTTCGTGCAGACCACATCGGACAACGGGGGCGTCCACATCAACTCCGGAATCCCCAACCGCGCGTTCGCCGTCACCGCCATCACCATCGGCGGACCGGCATGGCAGGCGCCCGGCACGATCTGGTACGACACCCTCAACGACCCGAGGCTCAAGCCCAACAGCACCTTCGCCGCGTTCGCGGCCCTGACGCTGAAGAACGCACGTACCCGGTTCGGCGCCACCAGCTCCGAGGCGGCCGCGGTGCAGGCCGGGTGGGACGCGGTGAAGGTTCCGGTGCAGTGATCGCATCGGGACTACGCTCGTCCGTATGTCGCCGATACGCATCGCCTATCGACGGTCGGGTGGGTTCGCCGGTCTCGACATGACCGCCGAGGTCGATGCCGCCGACCTGCCGCCCGACGATGCCAGGATCGCGGCGGGGCTGCTCACCGGCGACCCCGCCGGATCGGCCGGGACCGGTGTTCCCGACGGGTTCAGCTACGAGCTCACCGTCACCGACGGAACCCGGACCCGGACGCATCGGTGGAGTCAGCCGTCGGTGCCCGCCGAGGTCTCCCCGCTGCTCGCGACCCTCACCTCCCGGGCGACTCCGGCCGCGCCCGCCTGAGCGCCGTGCCCGGCCGCACCCTCGGTGCGGGCATCACCAGATGCACAGCCCCGGCGTCTGACCCGACAGCGAATACAGCTGGCAGACCACCAGGGTCGCCACGAAGCTCGGCACCAGCAGGATCATCCCGGCCACTTCGCTGGAACCGGTGAGGGCCGCCGATCCGGTATCGGTCGTGGCGACCGGCGTGGCGACCGCGGTGGTGTTCTCGAGCGGCAGCGGTGCGGCAGCAGCCGTGCCCGCCGTACCGAGAGCGATGGCCGCGGCGACCGCGGTAATGGCGAGCGAACGTTTCATGCGCGTCAAGCTATGACAGCGGCGGCAGCGCAGGGAGACCACTGATCATGGGTCTTGCGTCGTGAATCCGTTTAGGCCCGAATACTTTTCGGGCGTCGGACGCTAGTGGACTTCGCTGAGCCAGATCGCCTCGGCGGCGATGCTGCCCAGATCGATGGTGCGCTCCTCCACACGCACCGCGATGGTGCCCGCGAAGTCGCGGCGCTCCACCACCGCGATCGGGGTGTCCAAAGCGATGCCCAGCGAATCGAAGTAGCGCAGCATCGCCGGATCCGAATCGGAAATCCGTGCCACCCGCCCGGATTCGCCCGCCCCGAAATCGCTCAGCTGCCGGGCCGGGGGAGTGGGCACCGCGCCGTCCACCGACGGAATCGGATCGCCGTGCGGATCCCGGTCCGGATGCCCGAGCTTGGCGTCGATGCGGTCCATCAACGTCTCCGACACCGCGTGCTCGAGCACCTCGGCCTCGTCGTGCACCTCGTCCCACCCGTACCCGAGCTCGTTGACCAGGAAGGTCTCGATGAGCCGATGCCGCCGCACCATGGCGATGGCGGCCCGGCGCCCGTCCTCGGTGAGGGTGATGGCCCCGTAGCGGGCATGCTCGACCAGCCCCTGATCGGCCAGCTTGCGCACCGCCTCCGACACCGTCGACGCCGAGACGCCGATCTTCTCGGCCAGCAGCTTGGTCGACACCTTCTCCTGCGACCACTCCTGCGCGGTCCAGATCACTTTCAGATAGTCCTGGGCGACCGACGACAGCACCGGCGCGACGCTGGACGCACCGCTCGCCGCGATGGTGGTGGTCCCGTGAAGTTCGGAAGGTGCGGACGGATCGGCCAGCTCGCGGCGGGTGGCGATGTCTCGTTTTCCGGGCACGTACTCGAGCTTAGGCACACCGCGCGCGGTTTCACACATCGGCGCGCTCGCTGGTAGAGACGCCGGTGGCGCAGCGGCCCGAACCGGTGAACACACGGTGACAGGCATGCTTCGGGCAGGCTGCAGACACACCGCCGAATATTGTCCGAGACGCGCTTTAAGTAGGCTTCCGGTGTGCAGAGATGGCGAAGCCTCGACGAGATGCCCGCGGACTGGGGCCGGTGTGTCCTCACCATCGGGGTATTCGACGGCGTGCACCGCGGTCACGCCCAGCTCATCAGCCGTGCGGTGAAATCCGCTGCGGTGCGCGGCGTTCCGTCGGTCCTGATGACCTTCGACCCGCACCCGGTGGACGTGGTGCGCCCGGGTACCCATCCGCCGCAGCTGTCCACCCTGGACCGGCGCGCGGAACTGGTCGAGGAACTCGGCATCGACGTGTTCGTGGTGATGCCGTTCACCCGCGACTTCATGAAGCTCACCCCCGAGGAGTACGTCGAGGAACTGCTGGTGAACCGCCTGCACGTGTCCGAGGTCGTGGTGGGCGACAACTTCACCTTCGGCAAGCAGGCCGCCGGCACCCTCGACACCATGCGTGAGCTCGGCCGCCGCTACGGCTTCGAGGTCGACGGGGTGCAGCTGCTGGGCGAGCACGCGGTCACCTTCTCCTCCACCTACATTCGCGGCTGCCTGTCCGAGGGCAACGTCAGCGCCGCGGCCGAGGCGCTGGGCCGCCCGCACCGCGTCGAAGGCGTCGTCGTGCACGGCGACGGCCGCGGCAAGGGCCTGGGCTTCCCCACCGCCAACGTGGCCCCGACCATGCACGCCGCCATCCCCGCCGACGGGGTGTACGCGGGCTGGTTCACCGTTCTCGAGCCCGGCGACCCGCTGGCCGGGGAACGCCACATGACCGCCATCTCGGTCGGCACCAACCCGACCTTCGACGGCCGCAACCGCACCGTCGAGCCGCACATCCTCGACTTCGACGCCGACCTCTACGGCAAGCACGTGGCCGTCGACTTCGTCGACCAGCTGCGCGGCATGCGCAAGTTCGAGTCCATCGAGGAACTGGTCGAGGCCATCCGCCGCGACTGCGACCAGGCCCGCAAGGTCCTCGCCGGCGAAACCGAGGAATAGCGCCCGCGAGGGCCGATTTCCGCGACCCCGAGCCGCTCCGGTAAGGTGGACCGCTGGGTTTGCTGCGGTCCGCGGCGGCTGCCCAACCGGGTTCGCCCGGTCAATTCGAGCGCGGTCTGAAACAAGGAGTATCTGTGGCTCTCACCACTGAGCAGAAGTCGGCCATCCTCGCCGAGTACGGCGTCCACGAGAAGGACACCGGTTCCCCGGAGGCGCAGATCGCGCTGCTGTCGAAGCGGATCGCCGACATCACCGAGCACCTCAAGAAGCACAAGCACGACCACCACACCCGCCACGGCCTGATGGCGCTGATCGGTCGTCGCAAGCGGCTGTCGAAGTACCTGCAGGACAAGGACATCAACCGCTACCGTTCGCTGATCGAGCGTCTCGGCCTGCGTCGCTGATTTCAGTGGCAATTTCCTCGGCCTGCCGAGGGGCACTCTCTCGGCCCGCCGAGGGACATGACCTCTGTTCACAGAGGTAGTTGACGAACCGGCCAACGAGGAGGCATAGAATCCTTCTCGTTGGCCTTTCGTATATGTGGCCGGAGGTTCCCACGAGGGGGGACACGGCCGGGTATACGCCAACACGAGCCGTATGCACCCGTCGCGTGGCGTCGGTCTTCGGTAGTGGCTTTTCGGGGCGCGAAGTATGAGATGAACCATGCGCGCCCGGAGGGCTTCGATCGATGACCGCCTCCGCGTCGCCGCATCCAAGGGGATGCCGGCCGGGTGTGCGTGCGATAGCCACGAGGGCTGCCGCGCGCCCATGCCGGGTACGGCTGCGAGCCGGAGGGCACGTGAGAGACGCGTGCCGAATCCGGCGAAGACGAGAGGTTGAGATAACAAAGATGTCTGACACCCAGACCAGTTCCGCCGCCGAGGTCGAGCCCGGCGTTTTCGAGTCCGTCGCCCTGATCGACAACGGCGCCTTCGGTACTCGCACCATCCGTTTCGAGACCGGCCGCCTGGCCAAGCAGGCCGCCGGTTCCGTGGTCGCCTACCTCGACGACGAGACCATGCTGCTGTCGGCCACCACGGCCTCCAAGCAGCCCAAGGACCAGTTCGACTTCTTCCCGCTGACGGTGGACGTCGAGGAGCGCATGTACGCCGCGGGCCGCATCCCCGGCTCGTTCTTCCGTCGTGAGGGCCGCCCCTCCACCGACGCCATCCTGACCTGCCGCCTGATCGACCGGCCGCTGCGTCCGTCCTTCGTCGACGGCCTGCGCAACGAGATCCAGGTCGTCGTGACCGTCATGTCGCTGGATCCCAAGGATCTGTACGACGTGGTCGCGATCAACGCCGCCTCGGCGTCCACCCAGATCGCGGGCCTGCCGTTCTCCGGTCCGGTCGGCGGCGTGCGCGTCGCCCTGATCGAGGGCCAGTGGGT
Organism: Nocardia tengchongensis; assembly: GCF_018362975.1. Taxonomy (NCBI): domain Bacteria; kingdom Bacillati; phylum Actinomycetota; class Actinomycetes; order Mycobacteriales; family Nocardiaceae; genus Nocardia; species Nocardia tengchongensis. Next base: position 6,764,891 of record NZ_CP074371.1, on the reverse strand, counting down.
CGCCTTCCCGACCGTCGAGCAGCTCGAGAACGCCGTGTTCGACATGGTCGTCGCCGGCCGCGTGGTCGAGGGTGACGTCGCGATCATGATGGTCGAGGCCGAGGCCACCGACAACGTGCTCGCCCTGATCGCCGACGGCGCTTCGGCTCCGACCGAGATCGTGGTCGCCGAGGGCCTCGAGGCCGCCAAGCCGTTCATCGCCCGCCTGTGCAAGGCGCAGTCGGACCTGGCCGCGCTGGCCGCCAAGCCGACCGGTGAGTTCCCGGTCTTCCTGCCCTACCAGGACGACGCCTACACCGCCGTCGAGGGCACCGCGAAGGTTCCGCTGAACAACGCGCTGTCCATCGCCGGCAAGGCCGAGCGCGAAGAGAAGATCGACGAGATCAAGCTCGAGGTGCTCTCCGCGCTGGCCGACGACTTCGTCGGCCGTGAGAAGGAGATCGGCGCGGCCTTCCGCTCGGTCACCAAGAAGCTGGTCCGCCAGCGCATCCTGACCGACAGCTTCCGCATCGACGGCCGTGGTCTGGCCGACATCCGCGCGCTGTCCGCCGAGGTCGCCGTGGTGCCCCGCGCCCACGGTTCGGCGCTGTTCGAGCGTGGCGAGACCCAGATCCTGGGTGTCACCACCCTGGACATGGTGAAGATGGCGCAGCAGGTCGACTCGCTCGGCCCGGAGACCTCCAAGCGCTACATGCACCACTACAACTTCCCGCCGTTCTCCACCGGCGAGACCGGTCGCGTGGGCTCGCCCAAGCGTCGAGAGATCGGCCACGGCGCCCTCGCCGAGCGCGCCCTGATGCCGGTGCTGCCGTCGCAGGAAGAGTTCCCGTACGCCATCCGTCAGGTGTCGGAAGCGTTGAGCTCCAACGGTTCCACCTCGATGGGCTCGGTCTGCGCCTCGACCCTGTCGCTGCTGAACGCCGGTGTGCCGCTGAAGGCCCCCGTCGCCGGTATCGCCATGGGCCTGGTGTCGGACACCGTGAAGAACGACAAGGGTGAGGACGAGGTCCGCTACGTGGCCCTCACCGACATCCTGGGCGCCGAGGATGCCTTCGGCGACATGGACTTCAAGGTCGCCGGTACCCGCGAGTTCGTCACCGCCCTGCAGCTGGACACCAAGCTCGACGGCATCCCGTCGCAGGTGCTGGCCGGCGCGCTGAACCAGGCCAAGGATGCCCGCGACACCATCCTGGACGTGATGGCCGAGGCCATCGCCACCCCGGACGAGATGAGCCCCTACGCTCCGCGCGTCACCGCGATCAAGATCCCGGTCGACAAGATCGGCGAGGTGATCGGACCCAAGGGCAAGGTGATCAACCAGATCACCGAGGACACCGGCGCCAACATCTCCATCGAGGATGACGGCACCGTGTTCGTCGGTGCGACCGACGGCCCGTCGGCGCAGGCCGCGATCGACGCGATCAACGCCATCGCCAACCCGCAGCTGCCGAAGGTCGGCGAGCGCTTCCTGGGCACGGTCGTCAAGACCACCGCCTTCGGCGCGTTCGTGTCGCTGCTCCCGGGCCGCGACGGTCTGGTCCACATCTCGAAGCTGGGCAACGGCAAGCGCGTCGCCAAGGTCGAGGACGTGGTCAACGTGGGTGACAAGATCCGCGTCGAGATCGCCGACATCGACAACCGCGGCAAGATCTCGCTGGTGCCGATCGACGAGGATTCGGACAACTCCGCCTCCTCTGCTGCGGTCGACGCGAACGCAGAGTAATCATTTCTCTGTGACGAAGAAGCAGTCCGCGGTGCGCGCGGGTTCCGCGCGCACCGCGAAGGACTCCGCGCCTGCCGCGAAGAACAACGCCCCCTTGCTCCGGAGCCTGGAGCAGGGGGGTTCTGCGCTGGCGCTCGACCGGAACGAGTCTGCGGCAATGGATATCGGCGTACGCCGGACGGTGCTGCCCGGTGGCCTGCGAGTGGTCACCGAGCATGTGCCGGGAGTGCGATCGGCCTCGATCGGCGTGTGGGTCGGCGTCGGCTCGCGCGACGAAGGCCCCACGGTGGCCGGCGCCGCGCACTTCCTCGAGCATCTGCTGTTCAAGGCCACCCCCACGCGGTCGGCCCTGGCCATCGCCGAGGCCATGGACGCGGTCGGCGGCGAGCTCAACGCGTTCACCGCCAAGGAACAGACCTGCTACTACGCCCACGTCATCGACGAGGATCTGCCGCTGGCGGTGGACCTGGTCGCCGATGTGGTGCTCAACGGGTTGTGCCGGGCCGAGGACGTGTCGGTGGAACGTCAGGTGGTGCTGGAGGAGATCTCCATGCGCGACGACGATCCCGAGGACATGGTCGGCGACGCCTTCCTGAGCGCGCTGTTCGGCGACCATCCGATCGGCCGCCCGGTGATCGGCAGCGTCGACTCCATCGAGGCCATGCAGGCCCACCAGCTGCGCTCGTTCCATCAGCGCCGCTACCGGCCCGACCGCATGGTGGTGGCGGTGGCCGGCAATATCGAGCACGAGCACACCGTCGAACTGGTGTACCGCGCCTTCGAGCATCGCCTCGAGACCGGCCTGGAGCCCGCGCCCCGGCGGGAGGGCAAGTACCGGCCGCGCGGCAATCCGGAACTGCTGCGCATGCACCGCGACAGCGAGCAGGCGCACCTGGTGTTCGGCACCCGCGCCTTCGGCCGGCACGAGGGCGAGAAGCGCTGGCCGCTGTCGGTGCTCAACACGGTGCTCGGCGGCGGCCTGAGTTCGCGGCTGTTCCAGCGCATCCGGGAGGAGCGCGGCCTGGCGTACTCGGTGTACTCCAGCGTCGACACCTTCGCCGACACCGGCGCGTTCTCGGTGTACCTGGGCTGCCAGCCCGAAAACCTGGGCCGGGTGGCCGATTTGGCGCACGGCGTGCTGCAGGAGGTGGCCGCCAACGGCATCACCGACGCCGAGTGCGCCCGCGCCAAGGGGTCGCTGCGCGGTGGACTGGTGCTGGGGCTCGAGGATTCCGGGTCGCGGATGAACCGCATCGGGCGTTCGGAGCTCAGCTACGGCAATCATCGCAGTGTGTCCGAAACCCTCGCTCGCATAGACGAAGTCACCACCGAGGAGGTGTCGCGGATCGCGGCGTCGCTGCTCGCGCGGCCCTTCGGTGCGGCGGTGGCGGGGCCGTATCGGCGCACCCGTGAGCTGCCGGCGGCGGTCCGGAATCTGGTCGGCTGACAGACTTACTCGGCAGTAGTCCCAGGCGGCCGGTGAGGTATGCCCGTTTGTGGCTATGATCACCTCGCCGGAATGGGAGGGGTCGTGGTCGAACCAGGTGAGAACTTCGCCGGGTATGTCATCGAACGTGAGCTCGGACGCGGCGGGATGGGTGCGGTCTACCTCGCACGCCATCCCCGCCTGCCGCGTTGGATCGCACTGAAGCTGTTGAACGCCGAGTACCACGGCGACAGCGAGACTCACGCGCGATTCGAACGCGAGGCCGACCTCGCGGCCCGGTTGAATCACCCCGGCGTGGTCACCGTCTACGACCGCGGCGTCGAGGACGGGCGACTCTGGATCGCCATGCAGTACGTCGACGGCATCGAAGCCGAATCGGTCACCGACATGACCGCCGAGCGCGCCGTCGAGATCGTCGCGGCCACCGCCGACGCCCTCGACTACGCGCACCGGGTCGGCGTGCTGCACCGAGATGTCAAGCCCGCCAACATCATGCTGGCGCGCGAGACCCGCGAACAACAAGCCGGCGTTCTGCTCACCGACTTCGGGATCGCGCGACTGCAGGAGGACACCGGCCGCCTGACCGGTTCCGGCTCGGTCATGGCCACCCTCGCCTACGCCTCCCCGGAGCAGCTCCAGAACCATCCGGTGGACCACCGCGCCGACCAATACTCCTTGGCCTGCACCCTGTTCCGCCTGCTCACCGGTGTGCCGCTGTTCCGCGCCGGCGACCTCGGCGCGATCGTCAAAGCCCACCTGTACGACAACCCGCCCCCGATCGCCAGTCTGCGACCGGAGCTCCCCGCGACCCTGGATCCGGTGCTGGCCCGCGCCCTGGCCAAGAACCCCGACGACCGGTACCCGACCTGTTCGGACTTCGCGGCGGCTGCGCAACGCGCCCTCGCGAGCGGGGCCGCGGCCGAGAGCGCCCACGCGCCGCCGCGTCGGCGCGGCACGGACACCTCCGCGCGACGGGCCATCCCGCCGTCGGCCGCCCGTCGGGGAACCAGGAACGCGCCGGGTTCGCGAGCGGCGCAATCGGATTCACCGGCCGGCCGGTGGCAGCAAGCGGACCCATCGGCGCGGCGCGGACAGCAGTCGTACACGCCGGCGGCGTGGCCGAGACAGCAGTCCGATGCGCCGGCGACAAGACCAGGGCAGCAGTCGAACACACCGGCCGCCTGGCCGAGACAGCAGTCCGAACCGCCCGCGGCGCGGCAAGGGCAACAGCCGGATGCGCCGGGAGTCTGGCCGGGGCAGCAGCCCGAGGGGTCGGCGCGCCGAAGACATCCGTCGGAGACCACCGGCGCGCGGCGGGTACACCCGTCGGAGGTCACCGGGTCGCGGCGAGTGAACCCGTCGGAGACGACCGGCGCGCGGCGAGCCCACCCCTCGGAGGTCACCGGGTCGCGCCGAGTACATCCATCAGAGGTCACGGGGGCACGGCGAGCGGTCCAGCCGGAGGGCGGGGCACGTCGGACCCCGCCGTCGGAAACGACGGGGGCGCGGCGGGTTCCGCAGTCGACCGCCGTGCGTTCCGGCCGGCTGACCGACATTCCCGCACTGTTCGGATCGCGCACCGACCGCCACCTGTCACCGCCATCCCGCATGACGCCTCCGGGCACCGGCCGCCGGATGGGCGGGCTGCGCACACTGTTGGTGATGAGCCTGTGCCTGGCGGCCGCGCTGGGTGTGGTGGTCTTCCTGATGAGCCCCTCCGGCCGCGGCGCCAGGCCGAAGGCGGCCGCACCCGAAATCGCCGAGATCAGTGCGGCTTTCCCGGGCCTGGTGCCGCGCTCGCCCGAACTGGGTTCGGGTTTCAACTCGGCCAGTTGCCGGGTGGTCGATCACGACACCAAGGATTTCCTGCCGCCCTTCGCCTTCGAGGGCTGGGCCGCCGCGTGGGACTGCCAGTACTCCGCCGATCACGACGTCCGCGAGTACATCGTGTTCGCCTACGATTCGGCCGCGGTGGCGCGCTCGGCGGCGCGCCGGATCCGGCCGGTCGGCAGCGCTCTGGAGGATCTGACCTTCAAGGAGTACTGCGGTGCGAAGCAATACGTGAACCACCGCTTCGACGCCTCCGTCGACGTGCCGTCCACGGTCTTCGCCACGTCGTTCTTCGACGACCACAAGCGCGACAAGTTCCTCATGTACACCCGCGGCGCCCCGGCCACCCCGTCCGGTGTCGTCGACTGGTGGAAGTCCTTGCCGCTCAACTAGTCCTGATCCCGCCCCGCCCGCGGCGGGTGACCGATTTGGGTGCGTCATAGGTCGTCGCAGCCGTCTTCACGACGACATCGTCGTCTGGTGGAAGTCGCTGCCGCACAGCCTGGTTGCCCTGGACCCTGAATGCCGACGACTCGATCGAGTGGCGTCCGGATTCGTTCGGCCACCGGGACAGGCGTCCCAGCGGGATCCGGCTGGATCAGTCGGTGGTGCTGCTGCCGTCCTCGCCTATCTCGGTGAGTTCGCGGTTGGCGGCGGCGAGGACGGCCGGGAGCAGGCCTGGCAGGGCCGCGTCGAGGTCGGCCGCGCGGAGGCGTAGGTGGGTGTTGCCCTCGATGGTCACGCGTTCGGTGACGCCCGCTTCGCGCAGGATCTTGAAGTGGTGGGCGGCGGTGGACTTGCTGACGCCGTCGTAGGTGAGGCCGCATCGGATAGGGACGCCCGCGTCGGCCAGGCGGCGGACGATTTCCAGTCGCACGGGGTCCTGTAGCGCGCCGAGCACCGCTGGCAGCGGGGCCACGGCGGGCAGCGCGTCGGCGTCGGTCATGACCTACCTCACTCGATAACTGGTTTGATCGCTGTCGAACCTCGGCTACGGTTGAGTTCGACAAGAATCAAACTTACCTGATGGGGGCCGCGATGGCATCGGCGACAGCGGTAGCGACACGAACCGAACAGGGTAGTCAGAGCTGGGCCTACGCGCTCGTTCTCGCGGCCAGCGGCGTAGCGCTCGGTGTTTCGGGGGCGCCCGCACCGCTCTATGGGTTGTATCAGAAGAGCTGGCACTTCTCGCCGCTCACCACCACGTTCGTCTTCGCCGTCTACGCGGTGGCCGCGCTGGGCGCGGTCCTGGTGTCGGGCCGGATCTCGGATGTGGTGGGCCGCAAGCCGGTCCTGCTCGGTGCGTTCGCCACCATGATCGTGGGCCTGGTGGTGTTCCTGTTCGCCGACAATGTGGCCATGCTGCTGCTGGCGCGAGCGCTGCACGGGGCCGCGGTCGGCGCGATCGTGGTGGCCGGGGCGGCGGCGCTGCTGGATCTGCGGCCACAGGCCGGCGCGCGGTCGGGCCAGCTGTCCGGGGTGGCCTTCAATGTCGGTATGGCCGTGGCGATTCTGGGGTCCGCGGTGCTGGCCCAGTACGCGCCGCATCCCCTGCGGACTCCGTACGTGGTGATCACGCTGGTGTGCCTGCTGATCGCGGCGGGCGTGCTGGCGCTGCGGGAACCGCACACGGCGCGTCGGAAGCAGCGCATCACCATCGCCAAACCGGCGGTGCCGCAGGAGATCCGCGGTGATTTCTGGTTTTCGGCGCTGGGCGTGATGGCGGCCTGGTCGGTGCTGGGCGTGCTGCTGTCGCTGTATCCGTCGCTGGCCTCGGCCGAGACCGGCATCCACAATCTCGTGTTCGGCGGCGCGGTGGTGGCCTCCACGGCGACCGCGGGCGCGCTCGCCCAGGCCGTCGCGGGCGGTATCCCGGCGCGCCGCGCGGCCATCGCCGGCGACATCGGGATGGCGATCGCGCTGCTGCTCACCATCCCGGCCTTGAACACCCACAACTGGGTGCTGGTACTGCTGGCCGGACTCGCGCTGGGCGGCACCTTCGGGCTGGGCTTCGGCGGATCGCTGCGGCACCTGTCCAACGTTGTGCCGCAACACAAGCGGGGCGAGACCATGTCGGCCTACTACCTGCTGGCCTACTCGGCCATGGCGGTGCCGACGGTGGTGGCGGGCTGGGCGGCCACCACGTGGGGGCTGAGCACGGTCTTCCCGTGGTTCGTCGTGCTGGTCGCGCTGGCCTGCCTCGGCGCGGCCGGGATGGGCTTGCGCCGCAATGCCGAGGCCGCCAAGGCCGAAGCGGCCGCGGTCGCCGCCGTGGTCGACTGAACTGCCCATCGCGACCGTCACGCTTCCTGAATAGTCCGAATCGCATCCCCGGTGACCGCGTGTCGCCGGGGGATGCGGCATTCGGGGTGAAACGGATTGTGGTGTCCGGATTTTCGGGTGCGCGAAGTCGGGGTGGAATTGCCCGCATCCGATGCGTGACCGGACCCGGATCGCTATTCTTCGGCTATGCGGCGGTGGAGGTTCGGTGGGGTGGTGAGCCGGACGGTACAGCGGTCGGGTCTGATGGTGTCGGTGCTGGGCGCCGTGGCGGGCGGGCTCGCCATCGCGGGTATCACCTGGTGGGGGCTGTGGCATTTCCTCGGCGCGAAGGCCGAGACGCCGAATCAGCTGGACCTGAGCCGGATTTCGCTGGCGGTAGCGGCCGGTATCGGTGGCGCGGTCGCCCTGGTGGTGGCGTATCGGAAACAGCGGGACGCCGAGCGTGGACGCTTCGCCGAGGTGTTCGGGGCCGCCGCCCGCCAGCTCGGCGACCCCGACGTGGCGGTACGTATCGCCGGGGTCTACGCCATGGCCGGGGTGGCCGACGAATTCTCCGCCCGCTGGCGGCGGCAGCAGTGCGTGGACGTGCTGTGCGGCTACCTGCGGCTGCCCTACGCGCCGGAGGAGGGCGCCAGTCACCTGGTCTCCAAGTCTCAGCGCATCGAGGACAACGGCACCGCCGTGGAACGGGTGTACACCTATCGCCAGAACGACCGGCAGGTCCGCGACACCATCGTGCGCGTGATCGCCGAACATCTGCGACCCTCGGCCGAAACCCGATGGTGCGAATGTGATTTCGACTTCACCGACGCGGTGTTCGAGAACGCCGACTTCCGCTACACCGTGTTCGCGGGCCGCAATACCCGCTTCACCAACGCCATGTTCCTCAGCGGCCGCATCGTCACCTTCGAGAAGGCGCGGTTCCTGGGCAAGCGGGTCACCTTCCGCGGGGCCATCTTCCGCAGCGCCGCCGTCTTCGACCACGCCGAGTTCGCGCACACCGAGGTGGGCCGCGCCGACCGTGGGGCGACCGGCGTCACCTTCTCCGAGGCCACCTTCGGTGGCGGCGGCAGCTTCGAGGGCGCCGAGTTCCGGGGTGCGCGAACGGCATTCGACCGCACCACCTTCGTGGGGGAGCGGACCAGCTTCGCCAACGCCGCCTTCGCCGCCGAGTCCACCTCCTTCGAGCGCGGCGTGTTCGACGGCGAGCGCGTCACCTTCACCGGCGCCGAATTCACCGGTGCGCGAGTCACCTTCGCCGATGCCCGCTTCTGCACCGACTCCAGCTCCTTCGACTGCGCCCGCCTGGGCGCGCCCATCCGCTGGCGGAACGGGCGCACCCAGGAGGTGTCCTTCGCCCGCACCGAGTACCACGGCACCGTGTCCTTCGCCGACACGGTGTTCGCGGGCCGCAAGGTGGTGTTCGCCGGCGGCGACTTCTTCGGCGACATCTCCTTCCGCCGCGCCGCCTTCGACGCCCGCGACATCAGTTTCGACCGGCCCAAGGCCTGGGTCGGCGTGCACTTCGACTGGGACGACAGCCCGACCGCCAAACCGTCGCACATCAGCCCGACCCCGTGGCCGCCCGTGCCGGCCGAATCCGCCTCCGAACTCGCCTCCTGACCCGATCCCGGGCTTTTCGCCCGTTTGCCCGATGCTCACCCGTGGGATAGCTTGCAAACGGGTTGAGTCGAGGGGGTTGGGCGGTGGCGGGCCACGGCGTCGGTTGGGTTCTCGCGGTAGCGGTGTTGCAGCTCGGCCTTGCCGCGGCCCTCGCGAGCCGGGTCGGCAAAGCGCCGAATCCGGCAAGGGATTCGAACGCGGCTGCGCGCACCGGGCGGCCCCGGCGGGCGGGCGCGGTAGCGTTCGCGGCCCTGGGCTGGATCCTCGTCTTCGCCACCGCGACCGCCACACTCGCGCCCATGTCCCGGGAGACCATCGCGGGCACGGCTATCGGCGCACCACCCGAACTCGTGCCGGCCGGGCAGCCGACCACCTCGGCCAAGCCGCCTGCCCCCGACCCGATGGCGTCGCTGAAGCCGGGCGATTGCGTCGAAGTCCCCATCGAGCGAGCCCGCGACGCCGCGGGCGCGCCGACTTGGAAGGCGGGCACCCCCGAGCCGTCGGACTGCGCCGAGGTGGACGCGAACTACCGCGTGCTGCAGATCGGCCCGGACCCGTGCACCGACCCGCTGTACACGCTCGACTCCGCCCCGAAGGACAAGTCCGGCAAGGCCCGCTATCACCTGTGCTTGACCTTCGACTGGCGCGCCGGGGTCTGCTACGACACCACCGCCATGGACGCCCCCTCGAAGGTCGACTGCGCCACGCGCGGCGAGCATGTCGTCCAGGCCACCGCCGTGCTGGCGCCCGCCACCTCCGGCGCGTCCTGTCCCCGGGACGGCCGCGGCGCGGTCTGGGTGATCTGGCGCAAGCTCGAGCTCACCGTCTGCTTCCGCGGCGGCGACAACCCGGGGACGTGAGGATCAGCGGCGCTTGCCGACCGTGATCACGTCCGGAATCAGCCAGGACGGCAGCGGCCGCGCGACCTTGCGCTGATCGACGACCTCGAAACCGGCGTCGGTCAGCAGCTTCCGGGTCTCGCGCGGTGACGGCGCGTGCGCGGGGAAACGCGGGCTGCGGGTCAGCTGCTGGATCGGGCGTGACGCCGGACCGGAGGGATGCATGGTCGCGATGGCCACCAGGCCGCCGGGTGCGAGCACCCGATGGAACTCGCGCAGCGCCACCGGATGGTCGAAGAAGTGGAACGCGCTGGTGGTGACCACGGCGTCCAGTTCGCCGTCGGCGAAGGGGAGGTGCTCGGCGGCGGAATGCCGCCACCGCACCTCGGCCGAGCGAGTGCGCGCCTGCTCCAGCATGCCCGCCGAGGCATCCACGCCGTAGACGGCGTCGGGCCGCAGTTCGCGCTGGATCCGGGTGGTGAGAATGCCGGTGCCGCAGCCGATGTCGGCGATCCGCCGGGATCCGGCGGCGCGCAACTCGGCGACCATCTGATCCTGCGGCGGGCGGTAGACGAGATGCTGCAGGGCCGCGGTGTCGTAGGCGCGGGCGACGTTCCCCCAGAACTGCGTCACCACATGGTTGAAGGCGCGGTTGCCGGTGGTCGGCGAAGTGGTCATAGGTGCTCCTGTCCGGCCTCCATGGAATCAGATTCCGGACTGTCTGGGAAGGTGCGATGGAGTAGCGTCGGGCGCATGAGGATTCGTGGTGCCGTCCTGGAACAGATCGGGGCGCCGACGCCCTTCGCCGACTCGAAGCCGATCACCATCAGTGAGCTGGACCTGGGCGAACCCGGCCCCGGCGAGCTCCTGGTCCGGATCGAGGCCGCGGGCCTGTGCCATTCCGACCTGTCGGTGGTGGACGGCAACCGCGTCCGCCCCGTCCCCATGCTGCTGGGCCACGAGGCCGCCGGTCGCATCGAGGCCCTCGGTCCCGGCGACTCCGATCTGCGGGTCGGCCAGCGCGTCGTCATGACCTTCCTGCCCCGCTGCGGCCAGTGCGCCGGCTGCGCCACCGAGGGCCGTACTCCCTGCGAGGCGGGCAGTCTCGCCAACAACGCGGGCGAACTGCTCGCCGGTGGCAGGCGATTGCTGCGCGGGGGCGCCGAAGTCCATCACCACCTGGGCGTCTCGGCCTTCGCCACGCACGCCGTGGTCGATCGCCGCTCGGTGGTTCCCGTGGACGACGACGTGCCGCCGGACGTCGCCGCGGTGCTGGGCTGCGCCGTGCTCACCGGCGGTGGCGCACTGCTGAATTCGGCCAAGCCCGGTCCGGCCGATCGCATCATGGTGGTCGGTCTCGGTGGCGTCGGCATGGCCGCGGTCCTGGTGGCCGCCGCCCTGCGCGCCGAACACGGTAACGAGGTCATCGCCGTGGACACCGTCCCCGAAAAGCTGAAGACCGCACTCGAACTCGGCGCGACCGCCGCCTACACGCCCCAGGAGATCGCCGAAGGCAACATCCAGGCCGAAGCTGTCGTCGAGGCCGCCGGCAACATCCGCGCCTTCGAAACCGCGGTGGCCGCCACCGCCCCCGGCGGCGTCACCGTCACCGTCGGCCTGCCCGCCCCCGACGCCCGCGCCAGCATCCCCCGCTGGGCCTGGTCGCCCAGGGCCGCACCATCATCGGCAGCTACCTCGGCTCCGCCGTCCCCGCCCGCGACATCCCCGAATTCGTCCGCATGTGGCGCGAGGGCAAGCTCCCCGTCGAACGCCTGGTCTCCTCCCGCATCCGGCTCGACGAAATCAACAGGGCCATGGACGAATTGGCCGCCGGCCATGCCCTGCGCCAGGTGATCGTCTTCGACTGACCGGATGGCTCGCCGCGGGCGGCAATGCCCGCGGCGAGCATCGGTCGGGGGTCAGCCGAAGGTCGGCGTGACCGTGATCTTGCTGTCGCTCTGCGAGCTGCCGCCGTACCAGCAGACCGAGGACTCCCCGGACTGGTCGACCGCGTTGCCGTAGTAGACGTTCTTGCCGGCCTTCGGGGCGTCGGTCTTCCACCAGCAGGCGGTCACCTGGGGGATGACCTTGTCGGCGATGGCGGTGTTGTAGTTGAAGATGTAGCCGAGGGTCCAGGGGACGCCGTTGCCGTCGGTGGCGGCTGGTCTCGCAGTACCTGATTCCGGTTCCCTCCTAAACTAGAACGTGTTCTAATTTCGTCCATGAACGGATTCGTGGACGGCCAGGTCGACCCGGCCTTCCGGGCGGTACGGGATGTGTTCGAAGCGAGCTTCGCCGACGGGCAGAACGCTGGCGCGGCCGTCGCGGTCCTCGTCGACGGCCGTCCCGTCGTGGACCTGTGGGGCGGGCTCGCCGACACCCGGTCGAACCGGCCTTGGCTACCCGACACCCCGGTGGTCACCTACTCGTGCACGAAGGCCCTCACCGCCACCGCCGCGCTCCAGGTCGCACACCGGCAGAGCCTCGGCTGGGACGACCCGGTGACCGGCTGGTGGCCGGAATACGGTGTCGCGGGCAAGGATTCGACGACCCTGGCTGATCTGCTCACCCACCGGGCCGGACTCCCGGCCTTCGACGCCCCCGTTTCCACCGCCGAGGCCGCGGACCACCGGGCGACAGCCGCCCGGCTGGCCGGACAGCGGCCGGTGTGGAAACCAGGCACCGAACACGGCTACCACGCCATGACCTTCGGCTGGCTGCTGGACGAATTCGTCTATCGCCACACGGGTTTCACCGTCGGGGAATACGTGCACCGCACCTTCGGCGACCAGCTGTGGATCGGAGCGCCGCCCGAGGTCGCGGCCCGGGCCGCGCGCGTCGGCGCCCCGCCCGCGGCGGAGCAAGCCTGGACCGACCCCGCGCCGATCGCCGCCGCCACGGTGGCCGAGATGGCGCAGGCGTATCGGGATCCCGCATCGCTGGCGCTGCGCGCCTCCACCAATCCGCTGGGCTCCTACAACAATCCGGAGGTGCTGGCCGGCGGTTGGCCCGCCACCGGTCTGGTCACCACCGCCCGGGCGCTGGCCCGCTTCTACGCAGATCTGGTGGCGGGGGAGTTCCTGCCCGCGGATGTGCTCGCCGAGGCGGTGCGCGAACGGGTGCGCGGCCGCGACACCGTGCTCACACTGGAGAGCGCCTTCGGCCTCGGCTACATGCTGCCCTCGGAAAACCTGATCCTGCCGGCGCCCGCCCGCGACACGGCCTTCGGCCATCCCGGGGCAGGCGGGGCTATCGGGTTGGGAGACAACGTCAATCGGGTCGCCATCGCCTTCACCCCGAACCTGCGCCGCGACTGGCTCTCCGGCGACCGCCGCGCCTACAACCTGGTCGACGCGGTCTACAGCGCACTGTGAGCGCCGTGGACCGTGTCGAATCGGGTTGCGCTACTTGACGGTCAGGGTGACCGTCTTGGTTTCGGTCTTGGCCGGCAGCTTGGTGGTGTCGACCGCCAGGATCTCCCCGGTGTCCTGCACGCCGTTGGGAAGGATCTTGGCCTTGAGCCCGAACGGCGGCTGATCGCCGGTGAGCCCTTCGATGCCGAAGTCGCTGTCGTTGGAGATGTAGAGCGTCTTGCCGTGGTCGTTGGTGGCCACGCCCTCGATCTTGTCGTGGCCGAAGAACTTACCGTCGGCGTTGAGGCTGTCGAGCAGCCCGCCCAGGTCGAGGTTGCTGTTCTTGGCGACCGGGGTGATGCCCGCCTTCTTCAGCGCGGCGATGGCGTCGGCGGTGGGAACCGCGCCGACGTAGACCTCCAGCGGCTTGCCCTCGATCAGCAGACCCTTCTCCGGGTCGTACTGCGCGCCCGCGATTTTCGCGTCCGGACCGATGTCGGTGGCGCCGGAGATGTCGACGGTCCACAGCTTCTTGTTGGCCTTGGGAGCCTTGTTGCCGTCCCGCTCGTCCACCAGGAAGGTGGTGTTGGACAGCGCGGTGATCTCGGAGTCGGCCAGCTTCTCCTTGGGCGCTTCGAGCGGGAGCGCGAATTCCTTGACCGCCTTGGTCTTCAGGTCCACGGTGACGATGCGGGTCACCGGGGTCTCGCGGGCATTGGTGACGCCCGGCGAGTTCAGCGCGCTCTGGATCACACCGACCAGGGTGCTGCCGTCGGGGGTGACGGTCAGGCCTTCCATGCCCTGGTTGGGGGTGCGGAACGCGAGTTCCTTGGGCAGGCCGCGGCCCGGCGCGAGCCGCTCCAACTCCACGCCCTTGGCGTCGAAATGCACCATGAACGGGCCGTATTCGTCCGAGACCCAGAAGGTGCCGTCGGCCAGGGCGACCAGGCCCTCGCTGTCGATACCGTGATCGGTGGGCGGCAGCACCTTGCCGGTCAGGTCCTTCATGGTCTCGCCGGTGCTCGCGGAGCTGTCGACCAGGCCGTTGAACGGCTGCCCGGCCGGATTCTTCAGCAGGATGGTCGATTCCACCACGGCCTTGTTGCCGACCAGCTTCAGCTTGGCGATCTGCGGCGTGAAATCCGGGACGGGCGCGATCTTCTCGTTCTTGCCCTTGCCGTCCACGTTCGGGCCGCGGTCGGTCAGTCCGTAGAACTCGTCGGTGGAGCCCGGCACCGGGGTGAACGCCGAACCGTAGGCGCTGGCCTGCACCGGCACCCCGCCGAACTCGCCGATCGGCGGAATGTCGGTGGTGAACAGCCGGACCGCGTCGGTGGTGGTCACGGTGATGGAGTCCGCACCGGTGTACCCGGCCGCCGGGGTGTACACCAGCGCGCCGTCGAGGCGACGGCTCAGCGTGCCGTGCTGCGGGTCGGCCACCGCGACCGCGGCCCGGCCACCGGTCTTGGCCAGCAGCTGGTCCAGCGAGATCACCAGCGGCTGTCCGGCCGTGGCGGTGAAGTCGGCGGAGTCGGATCCGGAGGAGCAGGCGGCGGTGACGGCGGCGGCGCAGACGGCAGCGGCGACGACTGCGCGACGAGTAGCGGGACGAATTCTCACCCTGGAGTCCTATCTGCCCGATCGAACCGCTGATTGACGGCTGTCTGAACACTCCACGCCCAGCTCGTGAACCACGTGGCCACCGGCCTGTGGGTCCGGTGATTCGCCGACCCGATAGGCTCGACGCAGTCCAGAGTGGGTGTAGGTAAGGAGACCAGGTGACCACGAACCGGATCCGGGTGGGTGTGCTCGGGGCGCGCGGCAAGGTCGGGCAGAGCATCTGCGCGGGCGTCGAGGCGGCCGCGGATCTGGAGTTGGTGGCGCAGGTCGACAAGGGTGACGCCCTCGACGCGTTCACCGCCGCCGGCACTCAGGTCGTGGTCGACTTCACCCACCCCGACGTGGTGATGCCCAACCTGAAGTGGCTGGTGGAGAACGGGATTCACGCCGTCGTCGGCACCACCGGCTTCGACGCCGCCCGGCTCGAGGAAGTCAAGGGCTGGCTGGCCGCCAACCCCGGGGTCGGCGTGCTGATCGCCCCCAACTTCGCCGTCGGCGCGGTACTGAGCATGCGGTTCGCCGAGCAGGCCGCGCGCTTCTTCGACTCCGTCGAGGTCATCGAACTGCACCACCCGAACAAGGCCGACGCGCCGTCGGGCACCGCCTTCCGCACCGCCGCGCTCATCGCCGCGGCCCGCGAGAAGGCCGGAGTCGGCCGCAGCCCCGACGCCACCAGCCAGGAGCTGGAGGGCGCGCGCGGCGCGGACGTGGACGGGGTGCGGGTGCACTCGGTGCGCCTGGCCGGGCTGGTCGCGCACCAGGAGGTGCTCTTCGGCACCCAGGGCGAGACGCTCACCATCCGCCACGACTCGCTCGACCGCACCTCCTTCGTGCCGGGTGTGCTGCTGGGCGTGCGCAAGACGCCGCTGCGCCCCGGCCTGACCGTGGGCATCGACCCGCTGCTCGACCTGTGAGCGCGGCCGAAACGAACAACAGCCGCGAGGTCTTCAAACGGGTCGGCTTCATCACCGCCCTGGTGCTGGTCCTCGGGTTCTATTTCGTGCTGCTGGGCCGGATCGCGTTCAGCCTGATCGGCTCCGGCAAGCCCGCGGCCGTCGGCTTGGGCGTCGGCGTGCTCATCCTGCCGTTGCTCGGGGTGTGGATCGTGGCGACGAGTGTGCGCGCCGCCTTCGCCCACCAGCATCTGGCCCGGCGCATGCACGACGAGGGCGGCGAGCTGGATGTCTCCGACCTGCCGCGCCGCCCGTCCGGCCGGATCGAGAAGGCCGCCGCCGATGAGCTTTTCGAGCAGGTGAAGGCCGAATTCGAGGCGGACCCGGAGAATTGGCGCACCAGCTACCGGGCGGCCCGCGCCTACGACTACGCCGGGGATCGCACCCGGGCGCGCGAAATGATGAAGCGCGCAGTCGATTTGGAGCGCGCCGAGCGCGGCGGCTCCCGATAGCCACCGTTTCGCCGGATACCTGCCGGTAGGTTGCGACCGGAGTAAAGTCCGGCGGGTGAGGTTCACGGTGGGTTACGCGCTGGCCATCGCCTGCGCGGCAATGGGGACGCCGACGGCGGTATCGGCGGTGGCACGGGCCGAGTCCGCGCCGTCCTGTATCGAGTCGGACAACGACTACAAACTGGAGTGGCAGGTCAGCTGGTCGATCTACGAGGCCGAGCAGCGCAACCCCGACGACGGCCGGGCGGTGACCGAGGTGGATCTGCCGATTACCATCGACGCCCCGCTGGACAAGGTCTGGTCGGTGTACAGCGACTTCCGCAGCGGCCTGGGCCGCCACTCCTTCCTCAAGGACATCATCGTCCACCGCACCTGCGACGAGGACGGCGTGCAGGTCACCGATTTCACCGCGCTGGAAGACATTCCGATGGGGCCGATCACCTTCCCCGGCCACACCCAGGCCCAGCAGCGCCTGCACCCGGACGAGAACTACTACACCTCCGACACCTGGGACATCCCCAATGTCACCACCCACCAGGTGGTCACCTTCACCGATAACGGTGACGGCACGACCACGGTCAACGAGCACCTGAAGTTCGTCGCGGATCAGCCGCTGATCGCTTTCACCGCCGACAACGGCGTGGCCGCGCACCTCGCGTCCCAGGAAGCGGTCAAGGCCGACATCGAAAACGGCACGCTCTGAGACGAATTCGTCTCCCCGCACGCACGAGCGGCCCGGAACCTGCTGGTTCCGGGCCGCTTTCGTGTCACGGGCTCAGGGTGCGGGGTGCACGCTGCGCCAGTGCTCGGCGATGTCGATGCGCCGCGCCAGCCACACCTTGTCGTGCGACTGCACGTAATCCAGGAACCGCTCCAGCGCCTTGGCCCGCGCCGGCTTGCCGGCGATCCGGCAGTGCAGCCCGACCGAGAGCATCTTCGGCGCGCCCGCCTCGCCTTCGGCGTAGAGCACGTCGAAAGCGTCCTTCAGATAGCTGAAGAACTCCTCGCCGTTGGCGAAGCCGGCGGGGGAGGAGAACCGCATGTCATTGGTCTCCAGGGTGTACGGCAGCACCAGGTGGTCGCGGTCGCCGACCTTCACCCAGTAGGGCAGATCGTCGGCGTAGGAGTCGGAGTCGTAGACGAATCCGCCGTGCTCCACCACCAGTTCGCGGGTGCTCGGCGAGTCGCGGCCGGTGTACCAGCCCTTGGGCGCCTCACCGAAGAGCTTGGTGATGATGCGCACCGCTTCCTCGAGATGCGCGCGCTCGGTCTCGGCGTCCACGGACTGGTAGGAGATCCAGCGCAGGCCGTGCGAGCAGATGTCGTAGCCGAGCCGCTTGAACGCGGCCACGGCCT
Source organism: Nocardia tengchongensis (assembly GCF_018362975.1). Classification (NCBI taxonomy): domain Bacteria; kingdom Bacillati; phylum Actinomycetota; class Actinomycetes; order Mycobacteriales; family Nocardiaceae; genus Nocardia; species Nocardia tengchongensis. The sequence continues at coordinate 6,747,412 of NZ_CP074371.1, read as the reverse complement.
CCGGGTTGCGTTCCAGCGCCCGCGCCACCCCGAAGATCGTCAGCGGAATGCCGCGCCCCTCGAACAGGCGCAGCACCCGCCATAGTCCGGCCCGCGAGCCGTACTCATAGATTGTCTCCATCGACATGTGCCGGTCCGGGAACGCCGCCGCCGGAACTATGTCCGACAGGAAGGTCTCCGACGCCTCGTCGCCGTCGAGCACATTGTTCTCGCCGCCCTCCTCGTAGTTGAGGACGAAATTGACGGCGATATTCGCATTGCCCGGCCACTGCGGGTGCGGCGGGTTGGGGCCGTAACCGACCATGTCCCGCGGGTAATTCGGGTCCAAAGCGCTCATGCCTGTCCATTTTCCAGCTCGGCGCGCAGTCGCGCGCGGGCTTCGCCGGTGAGCGTGCCGTACAGCCGCAGCCGCGCCAGGCCGCCGTCGGGGAATGCGTCCAGACGGACCTGCAGGACCGGGTCGGCGGCGTCGATCAGGAAGCGGTGGCGGGTGTCGGGCTGCAAACGGGTGCGGCCGAGCAGTTCCACCTCGCTGCCGTCGGCGCGGATGCCGGTCAGCGAGCCCGCGCCCGGGCTGTTGAACAGGAAGTACGAGGTGTCGATCTCCGCGGCGGTGATCACGCCCTCTTCGGCCAGCTGCACCAGCACCCAGTCGTTGGTGTTCTTGTCGCGGCGGCGCGCGGTCTCCCAGCCGTCGCCCATGCTGCGGGCGCGGCCGGGCATGAGCACGTTCTGCGGGTGCGAGTAGAAGCGGTTCGAGCAGTCGGCGATCAGGCCGCCGTTCTCGATCGCGGCCAGATCGAACGGGCCAGCCTCCAGCCAGGCCGGATCCGGCTTGGCGACGCCGTGCACGCGCAGGCGGGCGATGCCGCCGTCGGGGTACATACGCAGGCGCACATGGGTGAAGCGCCGGGCGGAGTCCACCGCGAACGGGTTCTCCGAATCGCCGTCGACCTTGGCGCGGTCCACGATCGTGGTCCAGCCGTCGGCGGCGACCAGCTCGTCGACCGACGGATGGCCCTGCACCGCAATGGCTTCCACCGACACCTCGGGCGGGTAGTTGCCCTTGAACCATGCGGTGTCCACCACCACGCCCTTGATCACGCCGGGCACGCCCAGGCGGATGATCGCGGTGTGGCAGGCGTCGATGTCCGGGTGGCCGCCGTCCTCGCCGCGCTGCCGCAGCGTCTCCCAGCCGTCGTAGACCTGGCCCTTGTGGCCGAAGGTGGCGGGGGAGTAGGTGGCCGCCTCGGGCCGGATCAGGTTCTCCCGCTCGGCGAAGGACTCGTCATCGGCCCACAGCACCGCGCCACCCAGGGTGCGCACGGCCAGATCGGGAAGCAGCGTGAAGTCGTCGCTCATAGCGCCGGAATCTTCCTTTCTCGCAATTGATGCAATACCTCGACGGTGGCGTTGGGCGCGATCGCGATCACTTCGGCGGGATCGAAAGCGCCGCACTCCAAGCCGCGCAGCACCACCGTTGCCAGGGCCTGCGCGGTGGCCGGTTCGTCCATCACCGCGCCGCCCTGACGATCCAGGTAGCGGCCGATGCGCGGGGCGGCGACGCCCAGGCCCTCGCGGAAGAACGCGAAGGTGGCCAGCCAGCGGGTCACCAGGTGACCCGCGCCCATGTCCCAGCCCTGGTAGTAGCCGCGCTCGAGCGACCGGGTGACCAGGCGGAAGTGCCGGGCCACCGCCGCGCGCACCTCGGCGTCGGTGCCCAGCGGCAGCACCTGGGTGGAGCCGTCGCACACCCACACGCCGGTGGTGGCCGCGGCGGCCTGCATGACGGCCTTGGCGTGGTCGGCGACCGGGTGCTCCAGCGACTGGAACTTCGGCGCGATCCCGCAGGCGGCGCTGTAATCGTAAGTGCCGTAGTGCAATCCGGTGCAGCGTCCGGCCGAGCGCTGGATCAGCTGGGCGACCGGGGAGGTGCCGTCGGCGGCGATGATGGCCTGCGGGCTCTCGATCTGCAGCTCGAACTTCAGCGAGCCGGCGGCCAGCCCGTGCGCGGCCTCGACGGCCTCGCACAGGTCGACGGTGATGTCGGCCTGCTCGATGTGGCGGATCTTGGGGACGGTGAACACGAAGCCCTCGGGCACCCCGCCCGCGCCTTCGAGCACCTTCTCCAGGGTGCGCACGGCGCGCGCCCATTCCAGGGAGGTCAAGCCCTTCATCCGGATACCGCGCGAACTCACCTCGGGGGCAAGGGCTTTGAGCACCGCACCGGCGTGCAGGGCGTCACGGTCCTCGATCTCGTCGCCGCGGGTGCCGTAACCGTCCTCGAAGTCGAAGCGCAGGTCCTGGATGGGGCGCTCGCTCAGCGCCGCGAACACCCGATCGACGACGTCCTCGCCGGCCAGCTCGGCCAGCAGCTCGCGCTGTTCGGCGGCGAGTTCCAGTGCGGCCGCACCCCATTGGTTCGGCAGGTCGATCGCGGCGTCCGCGCCCGAGGCGTACGCGGTGTGCACCGGCTGGCCCGGGCGATCACCCGGGTAGCGGCGCGCCAGCTCCGAATCCACGTCCCGCAAACGGGATTCGATCCCGCTCAATGTCTCCGGTGGCACCCTCACACACGGGCCTCCTTCTCCTCGATGCCGAAATCGGCGAGCAATCCCACATACCGTTTGGGCAGTGGGGCCGCGAATTCCCCGCGGCCGGACTTACGCAGCTTCATGGTGACCAGCGATTGCACGGTCAGGGTGGCGGCGGCGACGCCGTCGATCACCGGCACCCCGACCTCGTCGCTCAGGTACTCGCACAGATCCGCCATGCCCGCGCAGCCGAGCACGATGGCATCGGAGCCGTCGGCGGCCACCGCGTCGCGGCAGGCGTCGGCGATGACCTTGCGGGCCTTGGGGTCCTCGAGTTCGAGCACCGGGATCTCACAGGCGTGCACGTTCGCGCAGAACCGTTCCATCCCATAGCGTTCGGCCAGATCCCAGGCCCGGCCCGCGGTGCGGCCCAGCGTGGTGACCACGCTGAACTTGCGGCCCAGGTGGCTGGCGTACTGCATGGCCGCCTCGGCGATGCCGATCACCGGGCCGCGCGCCAGCTCGCGCGCGGCGTCCAGGCCGGGGTCGCCGAAACAGGCGATGATGTAGCCCTCCACGCCCTCGGCCTCGCCGCGCGCGATCTCGGCGAGCAGGCCGGGCACGGCCAGCGCCTCGTCGTAGTGGCTCTCGATCGAGGCCGGGCCCATGGTCGGATTCACGCCCTCGACCAGGGTTCCCGGCGCTGCCACCAGCTTGGCGCTGGCCTCGATGAGCGCGGTCATGGCCGCGGTGGTGTTCGGATTGATGACTCGAATGCGCACGGTTCTCACCGGTCCTCGAAGGTCGGGATCACCGCGGCGATCGCGCCGAGCGAACTCCCGGCCGTGGACGCAACGGTTTCGGGCATTTCGCACATCCCATCGTGTCGTGGTGTCCCGTTGGTTGGGACGAGTGTGCGAAGGCTATCCAACAGGCATTGCCCGACTATTGCCTGAACGATATATGTTCCGTAAACCCTGGTTCAGGGCCTATATATCTTCTCCACCTGCTGGTTCGGCGAACAGGCCGGTGTCCGTCGGAAGATTCGCGAGCACACCGTTCAATCGTGCATGATGCCCCTCGGTCGCCGCTAGCAACGCTTCAGCATCCCTGGCCAGGAAGGCCTGCAACTGCTTGGAGTGATCGGCGTGCAACACCACCCGGTCCATCGTCGTCACATGCACCATGGGCTGCACCGGCTCGGTGATGTTCCAGGCGTATTCCAGCATGTGGACCACCCGCGGCATGCCCGACGGGCGGACCAGGGCCAGATGGAAATTGCGGGTCTCGCGGTGATAGGCGACCGCGTTCTCGGTGAGCACGGCCTGCTCGAGGCGCGCGTGGATCTCCCGGGCCAGCTGGTGGTCGGCCTCGGTGGCGTTGTGCACGGCCGCGGCCAGTGCCGCCGACTCCAGCCGCTCGCGCACCACGTACAGCTCGCGCAGCTCGGCGGAGGTCAGCAGGGTCACCTGGTAGCCGAAATTGGGGCGATGCTCGACCAGGCCCTCACCGATCAGGGTCTGCAGCGACTCGCGCACCGGAATCGCGCTCACCTCGAACGATTTGGCCAGCTCGCCCAGGGGCAGCCCGGTGCCCGGAGGCAGGTTGCCCTCCAGGATCAGGCGGCGCAGCTCGGCGAGGATCTCCTGCTGGGAATAGCCGCGACGGACATCCAGCGGGGGCTCGAGCTGGGGCAAACGGGGTAAGCGGGGGCGAGATGGCACGAAGCCAACCCTAGACCGTCACCGCAAGCCCCCCGGTGTGGGTCAGATCTCGTCGGCGTCGTAACCCAGTGCTTTGAGCGACAGCCGGTGCATGGTCTCCCGTTCCTCCGGGGTCAGGCGGGCGAGCAGCACATCGGTGGCCGCGATGATCTTCGCGTCGGTCTCCGCGCGCCGCCGTTCGCCGGCGGCGGTGATAGCCAAACGGTATTTCCGGCGGTCCTCGGGATCGCGTGTCCGGGTGACCAGTCCGGCCTTCTCCAGTGTGTCGATCAGTCGCACTACCTCGCTGCGGTCGATCTCGAGGACGTTGGCCATCTCCTGCTGCGAGATGTCGGCGCGCTCGGCGAGGTAGGTGGAGCACCCAGTGCTCCCGCAGCGGTGTCCCGAGCTGTGTGTGCATGCCCTTGTGCAGCTTGCCGAGGGCGTAGGTCGGGTGGCGCAGCAGGCCCGCGAGGTGGACCTCGGAGGGGAGGGGTTCATCGGTCACTCGCTGATCATACCTATTGTTGAGTTCCTCAATCATTGATACTCTCTGCAATTGAGTTGCTCATCAACAATTGAAGGAGGGGTCCGATGACGCAAACGCGTTCGGACACCAGGACATTCGAGACAGCCGACACCGAGAAGATCCCCGCGCACGTCTGGCGCACCGCCGGCGTCGTCGTGTTCGGGGCGATCATGGGGATGCTGGACACCTCGCTGGTCAATATCGGGCTGCACACCATCGGCGCGGACCTCGGCGCGTCACTGGCCACGATTCAATGGGTCGCCAGCGGATACCTACTGGCCCTGGGGGTTTCGCTCACCGTGTGCGGGTGGCTCGCTCGGCGGGTCGGCGTCACACGGCTGTGGCTGGGGGCGCTGATCGCGTTCACCGTCACCTCGACCGCGTGCGCCTTCGCCCCCGACGCGGGGTGGCTGATCGGCCTGCGCATCCTGCAGGGACTCGCCGCCGGACTGATGATCCCGGCCGGGCAGACCATCCTCGGGCAGGCGGCCGGGCCGCAGCGCATGGGTCGGGTCATGGGCGTGGTCGGCATCGCCGTCGTGGGCGCGCCCGCCATCGGGCCGACCATCGGCGGACTCATGCTGGCGCACTGGAGCTGGGAGTGGTTGTTCCTCATCAACATTCCGTTCGGGCTGGTCGGGCTGGCGCTCGGCCTGCGCTACCTGCCGCGCGGCGGCGGGACGGCCACGCAGCCGCTGGACGTGCTCGGGCTGGTGCTCGCGGGCGGCGGCGTGTCGGCGGTGGTCTACGGACTGTCGGAGATCGGCGTCACCGGGTCGGTGACCTCGCTGTCGGTATCGCTGCCGGTGCTGCTCGGCCTGGCCGGGCTGGCCGGGTTCCTGGTGCGCGCGCTGCGAAGCACGCTGCCGCTGCTGGATGTCCGGTTGTTCGGCAACCGCGCCTTCAGTGCTGCCACCACCGCCGGATTCTTCGCCGGCGGGGCCATGTTCGGGGTGATGGTGTTGTTGCCGTTGTACTTCCAGGAACTGCACGGCACCGGACTGGTCCGCACCGGCGTGAACCTGCTCGGCTTCGGACTGGGTGGGGTCATCATGCTGCCCCTGGGCGGCAAGCTGACCGACCGCTTCGGCGGCGGCAGCGTCGCCGTGCTCGGCAACCTCGCCGTGGCCGCCACCGTACTGCCGCTGGCCTTCCTGCCGGTCGACGCCAACGGGTTCCTCGTCCAATCACTGCTGTTCGCGGCGGGATTGGCGACTGCGGTGGGTGCGATGCCGCTGGTGTCGGCGGCCTACGCGGCGGTCCGGCGCGAACAGCTGCCCGACGCCACCGCGCTGGTGAACATCATGCAGCGGGTCGGCGGCGCGGTCGGCGTGGCTCTGGTGGCCGTGATTCTTTCCCGCGCAACGGCCTCCGGCTGGACGCCGGTCTCCGGCTACCAGCTCGCCTTCGCGGGACTGGCGGCGCTGTCGGTGGCCGCGTCGGCGGCGTCGACGGTGCTCCGCAGTCGCCAGCGCCAGTCATGACAACAGTGAAAGGTGCTGCCGCCTAACGGGTTCCCGTTCGGCGGCAGTGCCGTGTGACGGCTAGGCCGCCGCCCACGCCAGCAGCTTGTCGACCGGCCAGGTGTTGATGACGCGGTCGGCGGGGACGCCGTTGTCCAGGGCCCGCTGCGCTCCGTACCCCAGGAAGTCGAGCTGGCCCGGGGCGTGGGCATCGGTGTCGATGGAGAAATGGCAGCCCAGGTCGAGGGCCTGCCGCAGCAGGCGGGTCGGCGGGTCGCGCCGTTCGGGGCGGGAGTTGATCTCGACGGCCACCCCGTGGTCGCGGCAGGCGGAGAAGACCTGTGCCGCATCGAAACTCGATTCCGGGCGGGTGCCGCGAACGCCCTCCACCAGGCGGCCGGTGCAGTGGCCCAGGACGGTGGCGCGGCCGCCGGACACCGCGCGCACCATGCGCCGGGTCATGGCGGCGGCGTCCATCTTCAGCTTGGAATGGACGCTGGCGACCACGATGTCGAGGCGGTCGAGCAGCTCGGGCTCCTGATCCAGGCTGCCGTCGTCGAGGATATCGACCTCGATGCCGGTCAGGATGACCATGGGGGAGAAGCGTTCCCGCAGCTCGTCGATGATGTCGAGTTGCTGCCGCAGCCGGTCGGGGGACAGGCCGTTGGCGACGGTCAGCCTCGGCGAATGATCGGTCAGCGCACAGTATTCGTGTCCGAGCGCTTGCGCGGTGGCCATCATCTCCACGATCGACGCCGACCCGTCGGACCAGTTCGAATGCACGTGCAGGTCACCCTTGAGCGCGGCCCGCAGCTCCCCGCCCCCGAGATCCTTGGCCGCGGTCCGCAATTGGACCAGCGTGTCGGGCTCTCGCCCGGCCCACGCCTGCGCGATCACCGCCGCCGTCTTCGGTCCCACCCCCGCCAGCGACTGCCAATCGCCGGTCCGCCCGAGCCGCTCGCGCTGCTCGTCGTCGAGGGCCTCGACGATGTCGGCGGCATTGCGGTAGGCCATCACCCGCCGCGAATCCTCGCGGGCCCGGTCCTTGAAGAACGCGATCATGCGCAGCGCGACGACAGGATCCATGCCTACCAGTGTGCGCTCAGGCGGTCCGCCGCAGCAGCAACGCCGACCCCGCGGCGACCACCGCGCCGCCGACGATCAGGAATCCATCGGTCGAATTGCGCAGCGAGCGTTGCTCGTCGAAGGTCCGGACCACCGCGCGGCCCTTGTTGGTGTCATGACACACCTGACCGGCCTCCATCCGGTGACCGGCGCATTCCAGCGGCAGGAACAACCGGATGATGCCGATGAGCAGCAGTGCAAGGCCCACGACGATTCCGATGCTGTGGGCGATCTTCAAGGAACGCCGGTTGGGCCGCATTGCTGTCCTCGTCGATAGAGCCTGTCCTTCAGCGGGGAAGCGTAGAGGGTGTGGTGGCCAGCCGCATCCAGGTGCCGTAGAGCCACTGCTCGTAGCCCGCGGGATCCAGGCCGAGGGTGCGGACCATGAGGTTGTAGGTGTCGGCCTGACCCAGCGGGCCGACGGTCGCGATGATCCAGTCCAGATCGGCCTCGGGGTGCAGCAGGCCGTCGGAGTGAAAGCGCTGCCAGATGTCGGCGATGTGCTGCTGGGTGGCGGCCCGTCCGGCCTCGGCCGCCGCGGCGATGAGCGGTTCGCTGGCCTCGGCGGCGACGGCCGCCGCGATCAAGGGCGCGGCGCGTTCCATGAGCTGCCGCGCGCCGCCGGCGTACGCGGTGACGCGTTCGTGCAGCGTGGGGGCGGTGCCGGCCAGCATGTGCCAGTCGCGACGGGCCAGGTCGATGTCCTCGGTGTCGCCCACGATCGCCACGTCGATGGCCCGTTTGAGCAGTTCGGCCTTGGACCCGAAGCGCAGGTAGACCGTGCGCGACCCCACCTCGGCGGCCTCGGCGACCGCGGCCAGCGAGGTCGCCGCATAACCGTCGGCGATGAACAGCCGCCGGGCCGCGTCGAGAATCTTGCGCTCGGTCTCCGCCTTGCGCGCATCCCACAGCGGCGACGACTTCTTGACACCGGAACTCATTCGCTGCATCCTTACTGCATCACTACAGTGATGCTGCACAACTACATCGATACTGCAAAGGATAGCAGCGATGATCCCTACGCTCGCCGGGGTGCATCACCTCAAAGTCCCCGTGTCCGACCTGGCACGATCCATCGATTGGTATTGCACCCGTCTCGGCTACACCGTCGGCGCCGAATTCCAGGAGCAGGGCGTCCTGAGGGGTGTCGTCCTGCACCACGCCGCCGGCGGCCCCATGCTCGGCCTCCGACTCCATCCCGAAATGGCAATCGCCGCAGCCGGATTCGACTTCTTCTCGATCGGCGTCCCCGACCGCGCGGCCCTCGAAGCCTTGGCCGCCCACCTGACCGGCCTGGGCGAAACCCACGCTGGGGTCCACCGCGCCAGCCTCGGCTGGATCCTCCCCGAACTCCACGACCCCGACGGCATCGAAGTCCGCTTCTACAGCATGGAATCCCACACCGAAATGAGCGACGACCCGCTCACGATCGACAACCCGCGCGAGACCGCGGAGGCCGAGGAACGCGCGGAAGCCCTGCAACGCAGCGAGATCCAATAGCCTCGGTCGAGCAGTATCGCGGGCACGGGTCGTAGGCTCGAACCGTGCCCACCCTGCTGATCATCCACCACACCCCGTCACCGTTCATGCAGGAGATGTTCGAGGCGGTGGTGGCGGGAGCGACCGACCCGGAGATCGAGGGCGTCGAGGTCATCCGCCGCCCGGCCCTCGGCGTGACCGCGAGCGACGTGCTCGCCGCCGACGGATATCTGCTCGGCACCCCGGCCAATCTCGGCTATATGAGCGGCGCGTTGAAGCACGCCTTCGACACCTTCTACTACCCGTGCCTGGATTCGACCAGGGGTCGGCCCTACGGGCTCTACATCCACGGGAACCAGGGCACCGAAGGCGCGGAGCGCAGCGTCGAGAGCGCGACCACCGGGCTGGGCTGGGAGAAAGCGGCCGCGCCGGTGATCTTGCTGGGCAAGCCGGAGAAGGCCGATATCGAGCGGTGCTGGGAACTGGGGGCGACCGTCGCGGCCCAGCTCATGGGCTGAAGCCCGAGGTGCCCCCGAATTCTGGTGTCTGACACATTCGGGGCCCCTCCCGTCATACTCGTGAGGGCGTTCTCCGGGAACGTGCATCGAGTGTGGGAAGAGGTGACGGCCGCCGTGGAGGCGCAAGAGTCGGGAACACGCCGTATCGGGCTGGTCGAAGATCATGAATCGGTGGTGCTGGGGTTGTCGGCCATGCTGGCGCCGCAGGCCGATCTGGAGTTGGTGATCACCGCGGGAACCGTCGCGGAACTGCTGGCCGCCGGGCCGGAACTGGATCTGGTGGTGCTGGATCTGCGGCTCGCCGACGGTTCCTCGCCAGAGGACAATGTGCGGGCGCTGCGGGAGCGGGGGATCGAAGTCCTGGTGTTCACCGGGGCGGACAACACGTTCCTGGTGCGCTCGGCCGCGCGGGCGGGGGTGCTGGGTGTGGTGCGCAAATCCGAGGACGTGCCGACCGTGGTCGCCGCGGTGCGCCGGGCCGCGCACGGCGAACAGGTGGTGACCACCGACTGGGCCGCCGCCATCGACGGCGACCCGCAGTTGCAGGACGTCGGGTTGAGCCCGCGCCAGCAGCAGGTTTTGCAGCTGTACGCCTCGGGGGAGAAGGCGTCGCGGGTGGCCCGCATGACCGGGCTGTCCGAGCAGACCGTCAACGACTATCTGGGCCGTATCCGGCAGAAGTACGCCGACGCCGGACGCCCGGCCCCGACCAAGACCGACCTCTACAAGCGGGCCGTCGAGGACGGCTGGCTGCCGGTCCCCGAGCGCCGGCTGGAGTCGCCGCCCGCGGCGGGGCCGAGGGCATGACCGCGAGCGCCCTCGATTCGGCCGCCGCCACCCGGACGCTGCCCTCGCTCGGCGCGTTCGCCGGGCGGCTGCGCGGCCGCCTCGAGGCGACCGAGGATTCGGCGACCGCCGCCTACGACCGCATCATGCGGCGGCTGGGCATCTCCATCGGCATCGCGGGCGCGATCATCGGCGTCGGCGAACTGCCGGAGGTCGCTGAACAGGGCAGCTACGCGTCGGTGTGGTGGTCGGTGGCCGCGGTGGCGCTGGTTTTCGGCTGGTACCCGATCATCGCCGTGGTGGCGGCGGTGTCGGGCACCAAGGCCATCAAGTTCGTGTGTGGTTGTGCCGCGGTGAGTTTCCTCGGCGCGCTGGCCACCATCCCGCTCGGTTTCGACATGCACACCGTCGACGCCACCAATATCTGGCCGTACCGGTTGACCGCGCTGGCGGTCAGCGCGGGCGTGCTGGCGTGGTCGGGCCGGGTCACCCTGGTCTATCTGCTCGCCGCTTCCGCCTCGGCCGCGGTCGCGACGGTGTACACGGTCGCCGAGGTGACTCCGCAGCACATCATCGAGAACTTCCTGCGCTCAGCGGGATTGGCCGCCCTGTTCCTGTGGTGCGGCACCGCCGCCACCGGCGCCGCGGCCCGCGTCGACCGGGAATCCGCGATCGCCAGCCGCCGGGCGGCCGCCCAGGCCGCCGCGCTGGCCCGCGACCGGGAACGCGCCCGCTTCGCCGCGCTCATCCATGACGCCGTGCTGTCCACGCTGCTCGAAGCGTCGCGCGCCGGCGCCGAATCCGATGTGGTGCGGCGGCAGGCCGAACGCACCCTCGAACAGCTCGACGAATACCGTGGCGCGGAACGCGATCCGGACCTGCTCGATGCCCGCTCGGCGCTGCTGTTCCTGCGGTCCACCGTGCAGGAGATCAATCCGAGCATCCGCTTCGACACCCACACCTGGCACGGCTTCGACGATCTGCGCATGCCGGTGCACTCGGCCAGCACCATCGCCGCCGCGCTGTCGGAGGCCGTGCGCAACAGCCTGCGCCACGCCTCGGTCGCGGGTCGCGAGGTGCGGCGCGCCGTGACGGCCACCGTCTCCGCGGGCAGCATCCGCATCGTATTCAGCGACGACGGAGCCGGATTCGATCTGGCCGCGGTCTCCGCCGACCGGCTCGGCATCTCGATGAGCATCCTGGGCCGCATGCGCCAGCTGGCCGGCGGCTCGGCCTTCGTGGAGTCGCAGCCCGGTGAGGGCACCACGGTGACTCTGGTCTGGGGTGGCGATGGCTCACGTTGACGGCGCCGCCGACCTCGATCCGCGCTACGGGTTGCGTGATCTGCTCGGCTTGCGCGGCAGCACCGCGTGGTGGTTCCTGCTCATCCTGGAAGCGGTCATCGCGCTGTACATGGCGCGCAATTTCGGGCAGGCCCCGCTGTGGGCGGCCGCGGCCGCTCTCGCGCTGATGCTCAGCGCGGGCGCGCTGGTCACCGCGATCCCGGTCGACCCGCTGCCCATCCCGGTCGCCTTGTACGGCGCGGCCGCGCCCCCGATCGCCACCGCGCTGACCGTCCTGACCCCGGTCCGCGATCTGCCCCACGAGTCGGTATGGTCGGCCTTCGCGTCCTCGTACGTGCTCGGAGTCCTGATGCTGCGCGGGCGGATTCGCACCGCGTGGGCCGGTGTCATCGCGGTGGCGGCGGTGCTGGTCGCGCTCGGGCTGGGCAGCTCGCACCTGGACCCGGGCACCCTGATCGGTTCCATGGTTCCGGTCGGCACCATCACCGCGATTTCGGTGTTCACCGCTGTCATGCGTCCCATGCAGCGCTCGCTGCGCGTGCTGCGCGAGGACGCGCTGATGCGGGCCACCGCCGAGGCCACCATGGCCGCCGCCGACTCCGAACGCACCCGGCAGCTGGCCCGCCTGGACCGGGTCGCGCGCCCGATCCTGGAACGCATCGCCGACGGCGCGAAACTCACCGCGGCCGAACGCGAGGAGTGCCGTCTGCTGGAGGCCGAACTCCGCGACGGCCTGCGCGCACCGCAACTGGTCACCGACGAGCTCAGCGGCGCCGCGCGCGGTGCGCGGGGCCGGGGCGTGGAAGTGATCCTGCTCGACGACGGCGGTTTCGCCGGCGTCCCCGAGTGGGTCCGGCAGCGCGTGATCGACGCGGCCACAAAGGAATTGGACGCCACCAACGCCGGTCGCATCACGGTCCGGGTGCTGCCGCTGGGCCGCCCGGTGCTGGCCACGGTGCTTTCCACCGCGCCCACCCAGGACCGCCGCACCGAGATCGATCAGGACGGCCACGTCACCCTCATGACCGACTAGCGCCTCCGCGGCGGGTGTCGCCCCGGATCGCACTTCGGCCGCGGGTGGCGTCCCGGTCAGCGCCGCCGGTTGTCGACATTCCCGGTCAGTGTCGTCAGCAGGCCGGGGAGTTCGGCCACGGTCCGCTGCGGCAGCCCGGCCACGGTCTCCTCGGCCAGCTCCCGCCACAACTGTTTGACCTCCTTGGCCAATGCCCGCCCGCTGTCGGTGAGTTCCACGACGCTGGCCCGCTTGTCGGTCGGCGCGGGGCTGCGCCGAATATGCCCGGAGGCTTCGAGTTTGCGAGTCATCAGCGTGACGCTGGGCGGCTCACACCCCAGCGCACCGCTCAGCTGCGCCTGAATCATCGGCCCGCTCCGATCGAGCTCGAGCAGCAGCGCCTCCTGCCCGGTGTGCAGCCCGAGCGGCGCCAACAGCGCTGCGGCCCTGGCCCGGTGGCGCAGGCTCAAGAGCCGAATGGCCTGGTTGATCGCGTCGGCTTGCTCGAAGTCCACGGGTCTCCTTGACAGATTAGTTACGCGCATAACATTATGCGGATAACTAATTCTAGCAATCGGGGAGTCGAACGCCATGGCCGACACGAGTGCCGAGACTGCCGGGTACAGAACGCATCTCGAGCGCGGACGACTGGTGCTGGCGCTGGTGTGCGCCTGCCAGTTCATGGTCATCCTGGATTCGTCGATCGTGAACGTCGCGCTGCCCTCGATCCAGCGGGATCTCGGCTTCACCGCGACGGGCCTGGCCTGGGTGGTCAACGGGTATCTGCTCACCTTCGCGGGGTTCATGCTGCTGGGTGGGCGGGCCGCTGATCTGTTCGGGCAGCGGCGGATGCTGATCGTTGGGCTGGCGGTGTTCTCGGCGGCGAGTCTGGTCGGCGGGTTGGCTGGGACGGCGGGTGTCCTGGTGGCGGCGCGGATCGCGCAGGGGATCGGGGCTGCGCTGCTGGCTCCGGCGACACTGGCGGTGATCAATACCGGATTCGCCGAGACACGTGCGCGGGCAAAGGCATTCGGGGCGTGGTCCGCTGCCGGTGGGGTCGGCGGTATGGCGGGTGCGATCGCGGGCGGGGCCATCACCACGGGGTTGTCGTGGCGTTGGGTCTTTCTGATCAATGTGCCGATCGGTGCGGTGTTGATCGCCGTGGCGCTGCTCTCGCTGTCCGGCGCGCCGGTGCGCCGACGGGAATCGCTCGACCTGATCGGTGCGGTCACCGGGACCGCGGGACTCGCGGCCCTGATCTTCGGCGTGATGCGGAGCGCCGATCACGCCTGGATGTCGGGGCAGGTCGCCGGACCGGTCGGTGCGGGTCTGCTGCTTCTCGCCGTATTCGTCGTCGCGGAGGCGCGTTTCGCCACCCGGCCGCTGGTGCCGCTGCGACTGTTCCGGATTCGGCAGGTTGCGGTCGGCGACGCCCTGCTGCTGTTGTTCGGCGGGATCAGCATCGCCATGTGGTACTTCACCTCGCTCTACCTCCAGAATGTGCTGGGCTACAGCGCATTACGCACCGGGCTCGGGCAGACGCCCGCAGCGGTGACATTCATGGTGGTGGCGCGAGCGTCCGCGGTCCTGCTCCCGCGGATCGGCGCCCGTCCGCAGATCTTGGCCGGAAGCGCCTGTCTCCTCACAGGATTCGTCTGGTTGTCTCGAGCGGGCGCTGACAGTGGCTATCTCCTCGGCGTACTCGGCCCCACGCTACTGATCGCGATCGGCATCGGCCTGACCTTCCCGACGCTGATGGCCGTGGCGACCGCCGACGCACCGGATGGTGACGCGGGAATCGTCGGCGGTCTGGCGGGCACCGCCAATCAGGTCGGCGGGTCGATCGGTTTGGCGATCTTCGCGACCGTCGCCGGCGCGAACGCGGCCTACGGCCATGTCTTCCTGGCGGCGGCGGGAATTGCCGCGGTGATCGCCGTAGTTGCCTCGACTGTCATGAAATCAACTGAATGGGAAAGGAATTCCTGAATGTCCGTCAGAAACTCCGCGATCGGCGCGCTGCTGTCGGCCGTCGGCGCGGTGCTGTTGCTCGCCGGATGTACCAACGGCACGGCCGGCGGTGACCAGTCGTCCCCGAGCAGCGTCGTTCCCACGGTGAACGCGACCGCGGCCGCTCCGGCAACCACTCTGGAGGCGACCGGCAAGGCCGCGCCCGAGACCACCCCGCCGTCCCCGATCCCCTCGGATACCGGCTCGGCCCGCTGGAATCCTTGCTCGCTACCGGATTCCGCGATCTCCGCGGCGGGCTTGAGCACCGCCTCCAAACAGCAGCTCGACGCCCAGAGTTGCCGGTGGAGATCCGCCGGGCAGACAAGCGAATTGACCGTCGTCTCGAACACCGACACGGCGGCGGAGCTGAAGCAGAGCGGCAAGTATGTGCAGTTCAGTGACGCGACACTGGGCGGCAGGGCAGCTCTCCAGTACCGCGCGGCTCAGGACAACCACAAGACAGGCTGTTACCTGACCACCTTCACGTCCTCGGGCGCGATCGTCTTCGTCGTCAAGACGCTGAAGGTCCAGACCGACGACTTCGACTCGTGCGCCGACGTGCGGCAGTTCGGCGCGGCGCTGGCGGGCTACCTGCCGTAGGCCCCGGCCGGGCCCGGTCGCCGATCAGGGGGTGTCGCAGCGGCCGGGTCCGCCCCGCATCATCTGGTCGCGCAGCGCGGACTGCACGGTGGTCGACAGCCACGAGTTGAGGGACTGTCCGCTCTGCGCGGCGGCCTCCTCGGCGCGCGACTTGAGCTGCTCGACCAGGCGCAGGGTGACGCGGCTGATGTCGCCGGTGACCTCCTCGAAAGTGGGGTGCTCGTCGGTGGCTGCGGTCTTGCGCACATCCACGTGGGCGTCGGTGCCGTCGACGGAGACGTGGACCGTGCGCTCGGGGAGGGTGGCGCTGACTTCGGCCGCCAGCTCCGATAGTGCGGCCAGTAGCACCAGGCGGGCGGAGTTCTCGGTGGCGGCGGCCAGGGCGGCCGCGGTGGCCTGGGTCTTCTCGTCGCCGAGGGCCGCGGCGGCGATGAGATTCTCGCGTAGCTGGGCGGTGTACTTGTTCAGATCCATGACACCAGTGTGACGTCATTGATGGCGTCGTTCAAGGAAACTTCTGACGCCAGAAACGAGCGCTCGAGTCGAATCGCCAACTTGTCGGGTGCGGTTCGGGTATAACGATGCAAATCCCGTTCCAGCGACGCTGTAGCCTTCTGACTATGACGAACGGTGAATCGACGCGAACCGAGCTGCGCGCGTCCGGCACAGTAGGTGTCGCGATGGTGACCCCCTTTACCGCCGAAGGTAAGCTCGACGTCGATGCCGGTGTAGCGCTGGCCGCCCGCCTGATCGACGGCGGCGTCGATCTGCTCGCCATCTCCGGAACCACCGGCGAGTCGCCCACCACCACCGAGTCCGAGAAGTTCGACCTGCTGCGCGCCGTCGTGGACGCCGTCGGGGACCGTGCCACCGTCATCGCGGGCGCCGGCACCTACGACACCGCGCACAGCATCGAACTCGCCCGCAACGCGCAGCGCGCGGGCGCCCACGGTTTGCTGGTCGTCACCCCGTACTACTCGCGCCCGAGCCAGGACGGCCTGCTGGCGCACTTCACCGCCATCGCGGATTCGACCGATCTGCCGGTCACCCTCTACGACATTCCGCCGCGCTCGGTGGTCGCCATCGCGACCGACACCATTCGCCGGCTGGCCGAGCACCCGAACATCGTCGCGGTCAAGGACGCCAAGGGCGACCTGGGCGCCGGCGCCGAGCTGATCGCCGAGACCGGGCTGGCCTTCTACTCCGGTGACGACGTGCTCAACCTGCCGTGGCTCTCGGTCGGTGCGACCGGATTCATCAGTGTCATCGGTCATCTCGTGCCGGATCGCCTGCGCGCCCTGATCGACGCCTACCAGGCGGGCGACGTGCAGCGCGCCCGCGAGATCAATGTCAGCATGGCCCCGCTGAACCGGGCGATGTCCCGCTCGGCGGCGTGGCCATGACCAAGGGCGCGCTGCGCCTGCTCGGAGTCGAGACCGGAGAACCACGCTTGCCACAACTCATGCCGACCGGCGATCAGCTCGATGAGCTTGCCGTGGACCTGCGCGCGGCGGGGGTGATTGCGTGACCGCCCCCCGTCGTCCGCGTCGTACCGCCAGCCGGGCCGCCGGTGCCCCCGCGCCCGCCCCGGAAGCACCCGCCCAGCCCGCGGCGGCTGCCGCCCAGCCGGAACCGGCCGCTCCGGCCGTGAGTTCGGCTGCCGCCCAGCCGGAACCGGCGAAGGCCGCGCCCACGCGCGCGGAAACCGCTGCCGCGGAACCGGTCCGGGAGCGTGCCGCCCGCGGCCGCAGCGGTTCGGGTGAGCGGGCCAAGGCCGCGCAGTCCAAGTCCGCCGACGAGGCCCCGCGCTCGCGGCAGGACGATTCGCGTTCGCGCGGTGACCGCAACCGTCGCGGTGGCGGCGGTGGCAGGTCCCGTCAGGGTGGTCGCGATCAGGCCCCGGCCCCGCGCGATCCGCACGCCATGGGCGCCCCGCCCAAGGCCCCCAAGGGCGGGCTGCGGGTGTTCGCGCTCGGCGGCATCGGCGAAATCGGCCGCAACATGACCGTTTTCGAGTACGACGGCAAGCTGCTGATCGTCGACTGCGGTGTGCTGTTCCCCGAGGACCAGCAGCCCGGCGTCGACCTGATCCTGCCCGACTTCGGTCCGATCGAGAACCGTATGGACGATATCGTCGCGGTCATCCTCACCCACGGGCACGAGGATCACATCGGCGCGCTGCCGTTCCTGCTGCGCCTGCGCCGCGACATTCCGGTGCTCGGCGCGAAGTTCACCCTCGCGCTGGTGGCGGCCAAGTGCCGCGAACATCGCCTGCAGCCCAACCTGATCGAGGTCACCGAGGGCGAGCGCACCCAGCACGGCGCGTTCGAGTGCGAGTACTTCGCGGTCAACCACTCCATCCCCGACGCGATCGCGGTGGCCATCCGCACGCCCGCGGGCATCGCGCTGCACACCGGTGACATCAAGCTGGACCAGCTGCCGCTCGACGGCCGCCTCACCGACCTGGCCGGGTTCTCCCGCCTGGGCGACGAGGGCGTGGACCTGTTCCTGGTCGACTCCACCAATGCCGAGGTGCCGGGCTTCGTGACGCCCGAGCGCGAGATCGGCCCGGTGCTCGACAATGTGATCGGCAAGGCCAAGGGCCGCGTCATCGTGGCTTCCTTCGCCTCGCATGTGCACCGCATCCAGCAGGTGGTGGACGTGGCGCAGCGCTACGACCGCCGGGTGTGCTTCGTGGGCCGGTCCATGGTCCGCAATATGCAGATCGCGCAGGATCTCGGCTACCTGGACATTCCGGACAACCTGGTGGTGGATCTGGATCAGGCCGCCAACCTGCCGACGCACAAGCTGGTGCTGATCTCCACCGGTTCGCAGGGTGAGCCGCTCTCGGCGCTGTCGCGGATGGCGCGCGGCGACCACCGTCAGATCAACATCCGCTCCGACGATCTGGTGGTGCTGGCCTCCTCGCTGATCCCGGGCAACGAGAACGCGGTCTTCACCGTGGTGAACGGCCTGTCCCGGCTCGGCGCGACGGTCGTCACCCAGCAGAACGCGAAAGTCCATGTCTCGGGCCACGCTTCGGCGGGCGAGCTGCTCTACCTCTACAACGCGGTGCGTCCCACCAACGCCATGCCCGTGCACGGCGAGTGGCGGCACCTGCGCGCCAACGGCGCGCTCGCGGTGGCGACCGGTGTGCCCGAGGAGCGGGTCATCCTGGCGGAGAACGGCGTCGTGGTCGACCTGGTCGACGGCATCGCCTCGATCTCGGGCCGCGTCCCGGTCGGCCAGGTCTACGTCGACGGCCTCTCGGTCGGCGACGTCGGCGAGTCCACCCTCTCCGACCGCCTGGTGCTGGGTGAGGGCGGCTTCGTGACCATCAACGTCGCGATCGACACCACCACCGGCAAGGCCGTCAGCACCCCCGAGGTCAGCGGCCGCGGCTTCTCCGACGACCCCGAGGCCCTCTCCGGCGCCCAGGAACTCGTCGAGAACGAACTGCACCGCCTGGCCGTCGAGGGCGTCACCGACACCCACCGCATCGCCCAGTCCGTCCGCCGCGTCGTCGGCCGCTGGGTGGCCGAGAAGTACCGCCGCCGCCCCATGATCGTCCCCACGGTCATCGGCGTCTAGGCGGCGAAAACCTACGCAACGCAACAGAAATCGCCCCGACAGTCGAAATGTCGGGGCGATTTCTATTGCGCCGCAGGTGCGTTGCCCCGCCGCAGGCGAGTCGGCCCGCCGCAGGCGCAACCCCCGCCGGAGGCGGCACCCCGCCTGGGGCGGGAACTACAAGAGTTTCTACTTATCCTGGCAGGCTGCGGAATCGAGCTTGGCGGCCTTGACGATCGAGCACGCGTAGTTGTGGTCGATCTTCCATTCGGTGCCGTCGGCGACGAAGGTGACGGCCGCGTTCTGGACCGGCTTGCCGTCGATGGTGACGTCGGCGTCGGCCTTGAGCTTGCCGCCGGACGGGTCGCCCACGTTGGTGATCTTGATCTTGACGTTGTTGGCCTTGGCGGCGTCGACCAGCTTCTGGGCGAGCTGCGGGTCCAGGCCGGCGTTCTCGATCCAGTCGGTCTTGGTCTTGGAGTCGATAGCCGGGTCGAACGCCTTGGTGACCTTGTCGTTCAGGTCGGCGACCGAGGGCTTGGGCAGGTCCGCCACGGTGGTGGGGGCCGGCGCCGCGCCGGTGAGCTTGGCGTCGCCGTCGGTGCTGCCGTCGAACTTGCCGGCAGGGGCGGTGGCGGAGCTGGTGGTCGCGGCGGCCTTGCTGGTGTCATCGGACTTGCTGCAGGCCACCAGGCCGAAGGCCGAGGTGGCCAGCATCAGCGCGGCGGTCGCGCGAAAGATATTGTGCTTCAACGAAATTCTCCCCGTGATTTCAGAGCTGGTAACCGGTGGTGCAGTTCCAGTGAATGATGGTGGCGTCGCCGGAGTTCCGGTTCAGCGCCTGGTTCTTCGCGGCGATCCGCGAGGACGCGGCACCGAAGGTGTAAAAGCCGTCCCGCGAGGAGTAGGCGATCGCGCCGCAACCGTTGGCGAAGCGCGCCACGATCTTGCAGTCGTTGTAGGTGCACGAGCTCATGGCGGCGTTCTGCGCCGAGGGGCTGTCGGAATAGTCGTAGGAGTAGCCGATACGACCGGTGGACACCGACAGCGCGATGGCGCCGTAGTTGTAGTCCTGGTAGGCATTGGCCGGAGCAGCGGTCCCAGCGAGCAGGGAACCGGCGGCCGCGACCATCACGGCTGCGCCGCTGACGATCTTCTTCAAGGTGTTGCCCTTCTTGTGCTTTCGAGTCCACGACCCTATGGACCGAGGGATCAAGTTACCGATCCGGAAACGTTGACGCCAACCCGGATCTGTGGTTTGTGCGGCGGCATCGAGCTGGGTGCCGCATCCGGCTGCACTGTCACAACCGGAGCCGGGACCATGATCAGCGGTGGGCCTTGCAATAGACCTGGTGGTTTCCTTAACGCGCTCGTGCGGACTCGGACAACCCGGACTAGGGTCGCCCTTATGACTTTGGCTCAACGCGAGCGCCAGGCCCTCGTCGAGGCGATGGCCGCGGCCGGACCCGACGCGCCCACCCTGTGCGGCGAATGGACGGCCCGGGACCTGGCCGCGCACTTGGTCGTTCGTGAACGCCGCCCCGACGCCGCCCCCGGCATCCTGCTCAAGCCGTTCGCGCCCTACCTCGACAGCGTGCAGCGCAAGGTCACCCAGCGGCCCTTCACCGACCTGCTCGACGAGGTGCGCTCCGGCCCGCCGTTCTACCTGCGCCCGGTCGACGCCCTGATGAACACCACCGAGATGTTCGTCCACCACGAGGACGTCCGCCGCGCCGCGCCCGGCTGGGAGCCGCGCACCTTGTCCGCCGCCGACGAGGACCGGCTCTGGAAGATCCTGACCGGCCTGGCGCGCATGGCCTACCGCAAGTCGCCGATCACCGTCGCCCTGGCCACTCCCGACGGCCGCCGCACGGTGGCGCGTCAGGCCGGTGACCGCACCGTAGTGCTGGCCGGTCCGCCCTCGGAACTGCTGTTGCACGCGTTCGGCCGCAACACCGTCCGCCTGGAGGCCACCGGCGCGCCGGAGGACGTGGAATTGGTGCACGCCCTCGACCGCAGCGTCTGACGCACCCCGCACGCCGGTCATGAAACGGTCACGCGCCCGGCGGTAGCTTCCGTGCCCGGCAGGGATCGGTAGGCGATGAGGTGGTGCGATGTCTTGGCGACTGGCGGTTCTCGGACCGGTCGAGCTGACCGACGGCGGCGTACCGGTGCCTCCGCTGCCGGCCAAACAGCAAGCGGCGCTGGCCATGCTGGCCTGTGCGCGCGGGCGCACGGTCACGGTCGAGGAGCTGGTGGACGGGGTGTGGGGCGCCGCCCGGCCCGCGTCGGCGGTGGGCGCGCTCCGTAATTACGCCTGGGCCCTGCGTAAACGCTGGGCCGAGCAATCCACGATCGCGCTCTGCTCGGAGCCCGGCGGCTATCGCCTCGGCGGCACACTGGAATTGGACCTCGACCGCGTCGATCGGTTGCGCGCCCAGGTCGCGGCGGCCCGCGCCGCAGGCCGCCTGGATACCGCCGACACCGCGCTGCGCTCGGCCCTGGGCGTGTGGCGCGGTGATCCGTTCACAGGTGTGCCCGGACCGTGGGCCATGGCCGAACGCACCCGGTTGCGGCGGATCCGCCGCCTGCTGGAGGAAGACCTGCTCGAACTGACCGTCGAGCGCGGCGAATTCTCCCTCGCCATCGCGGATCTGGCGGCCCTGATCACCGGCGACCCGCACAGCGAGCGCCTGCGCGGCCTCCTGATGACCGCTCTCTACGGGGCGGGCCACCGCACCGAGGCGCTCGGCGAATACCAGCGCATTCGCCGCTTACTGGTCACCGAGCAGGGCATCGAGCCGGGTCCGGCCCTGGCCGAACTCCATCGGCGGATACTCGCCGACGAATTTTCGCCGCACGTGACCACCCTTCCGACGCCGTGCATGTGTTCCTGCGCGGCTCGTGACGGCGGAGTCCAGCGGCCGAACCGCTTCTCACCGGCCCTGTCTGGGTAGACCAGGTCGGCGCGGTTGCGTTCGGCCCGCATCTTGCTGTGCGTCCCTGCGCGACGCAGCGCGTGACCGTGGTCTGCCCTTTTCCCACCGCGGCTGGCGGCTGCCGCTGCCGCAGGCTGGCCCGCCCGGTCCTGCGCGCGGCCCGCTGACCCGCGTGAATCGCCTCGATGGCGGCGTCGGCGCGGGTTTTTGGTTGTGAGCGCCACAGTTTCTGATTCGGTTGGGCCGGGTGTTGCGGATGGTCCGGGTGGTGCTGTTGCGGCTAGCCTGGGACGCATGGCAGGTAAGGCCCGCACCGGAACCCCACGTTCACGAGCGGGGGCCACGCGGCAGCAGGCTCCTGCGCGGGCCCGCGCCCGTAGCCCGCGCACCCCGGCGAAGGGGCGGCCGGCGGCGGCGCGCAAGGCTCAGGTCCGGCGGCCCGCCCCCCGGCGCGCATCCAATACCGCCCCGCTGGCGGTGGTGCGGCGGGGCGTGACCAGCGGCTGGAACATGATGGCGCGGGGCCTGGGCGCGACGACGCGGGCGGCGAGCCGGGCGGGGGATATCGAGCACGGCCATCGGCGGGACGGGATCGCGCTGGGGTTGGTGGCTTTCGCCTTCCTGATCGTGGCGGCGGTGTGGCTGTCGGCGGGCGGCCCGGTCGGGCGCTGGGTCGATGCCGCGGTGCGGGCGGTGGCCGGATCGGCTTCGGCGGCACTGCCGTTCGTGCTGGTGGCCATCGCCGTGATTCTCATGCGCACCGAGCCGCAGCCGGAGATCCGGCCGCGACTGGTGCTGGGCGGTCTGCTGGCGGGGCTGCCGATACTGGGTTTGTGGCATCTGGCCGCCGGTTCCCCTCCGACGCGCACGGTCGCGCCCATGCCGCCGGATTCGTCGGCTACGTGGTGGGCGGCCCGCTCAGCGAGGGTTTGAGCGCCTTCCTCGCGGTCCCATTGCTCATGCTGGCCATCGGTTTCGGCCTGCTGCTGCTGACCGGCACCCAGGTCCGCGACGTGCCCGAGCGGCTGCGGGAGATCTTCGGCACCGGCGCGGGCGGCGACGAATACGACCGCTACTCCGACGACCCGTACGACCCCTCCAACTACGACGCGGACGGTTTCCCGCTGCACGCCCCCGAGGTGCGCAAGCGTCGCGGCCGCACCCCGTCGGAGAACTACCCGCCGGACGAGTTCGGTGGCTCCGACGCGGTCACCGAGATCATCGGCGAGCCCCCGCTGCAGGACGCCAAGGAGATCGTCCAGCAGGAGGAGGAGAAGCCGAAGCCCAAGCCGCGCAAGCCCGCTCCCAAGGTCATCGATCAGACCCCGCCGCCCCCGGAGCCGCAGCAGCTGGAGTTCGTCACCGACCGCGAGGTGGACGGCGACTACACGCTGCCGTCGCTGAACCTGCTCACCGACGGCGATCCGCCGAAGAAGCGCAGCGCGGCCAACGAATCCATGATCGAGGCCATCACCGAGGTGCTGGTCCAGTTCAAGATCGATGCCGCGGTCACCGGTTTCGTGCGCGGCCCGACGGTCACCCGCTACGAGGTGGAGCTGGGCCCCGGCGTGAAGGTCGAGAAGATCACCGCCCTGGCCCGCAATATCGCCTACGCGGTCGCGACCGAGAACGTGCGTCTGCTGGCCCGATCCCCGGCAAGTCCGCGGTCGGCATCGAGGTCCCCAACGCGGACCGCGAATTGGTGCGCCTGGCCGATGTTTTGAAGGCGTCGAGCACCCGCAACGATCACCACCCGCTGGTGATCGGTCTGGGCAAGAACATCGAGGGCGAGTTCGTGGCCGCGAATCTCGCCAAGATGCCGCACTTGCTGGTGGCCGGTTCCACCGGTTCCGGTAAGTCCAGTTTCGTCAACTCGATGCTGGTCTCGCTGCTGTGCCGCGCCACCCCGAAGAGGTTCGCATGATCCTCATCGACCCCAAGATGGTGGAACTGACCCCGTACGAGGGCATTCCGCATCTGATCACCCCCATCATCACCCAGCCCAAGAAGGCCGCCGCGGCGCTGGCCTGGCTGGTGGAGGAGATGGAGCAGCGCTATCAGGACATGCAGGCCAACAAGGTCCGCCATGTCGACGACTTCAACCGCAAGGTGAAGTCCGGCCAGATCACCGCGCCGCTGGGCAGCGAAAGGGTGTACCGCCCTTACCCGTACATCCTGGCGATTGTCGACGAGCTCGCCGACCTCATGATGACCGCCCCCGCGATGTCGAGGACGCGATCGTCCGCATCACCCAGAAGGCCCGCGCCGCAGGCATTCACCTGGTGCTGGCCACCCAGCGCCCCTCGGTGGACGTGGTGACCGGTCTGATCAAGACCAACGTCCCGTCCCGCCTGGCCTTCGCGACCTCATCGCTCACCGACTCCCGAGTCATCCTCGACCAGCCCGGCGCGGAAAAGCTCATCGGCATGGGCGACGGCCTGTTCCTCCCTATGGGCGCGAACAAGCCGACCCGTCTCCAGGGCGCATTCATCGCCGACGAGGAAATCGCTGCCGTAGTCGATTTCGCCAAGACCCAAGCCGAACCCGACTACCAGGAGGGCGTCACCGCCGCCAAGGCCGGCGAGAAGAAGGACGTCGACCCCGACATCGGCGACGACCTCGACCTCCTCCTCCAAGCCATCGAACTGGTAGTCACCTCCCAGTTCGGCTCCACCTCCATGCTCCAACGCAAACTCCGAGTCGGCTTCGCCAAGGCCGGCCGTCTCATGGACCTGATGGAAACCAGGGGAGTGGTAGGCCCCTCTGAAGGCTCCAAGGCCCGAGACGTCCTCATCAAACCCGACGAACTCGACGGCCTCCTCTGGACCATCCGAGGCGGCGGCGACGAACCCCCCACCGCAGACGATTCCGACTCCGAAGAGTTCTGAGCCGCAAAGACCAACGGGCCCGGCCGAAATGGCCGGGCCCGTTCGTAATCCAGCGGACTGCCGACCGCTCAACCTCGGGGCAGGTCGAACCTCCCCGCCGCAACCGCCCCGACAAACGCATCCCACTGCCCGGCGCTGAACACATGCGCCGGCCCGCCGGGATTCTTGGAATCGCGCACCCCGACCCCATCTCCGGCGAGGAACGCGGCCTCGACGCACTCCTTGCTACCGCCGCTTCTGCTGCTCTTGAACCACCGTGCGCCGTCGAGTTCGTTGTTCACGCGCTGTACTCCCTTGCTATCTCGCGCACCAGATCTCTGCTGCTCGACTCATCCAGCGCGGCCCGCTGGAGGACTCTGTACGCCTCGATGTAGCGCTTTACGACATCGCGCTTCTCCGAGTACATGTCGCTCGAGTAGCCCTCGCTGTAGATGGTGGTCGGCGCGACAGGCTGGCCGCGTCCGTCCGGTCCGAAATCGATGATCACGAACGGACCGGTCTGATCGCCGGTCGGCATCCCGGCGGAGAACGGGAGGATGCGGAGGGTGACGTTCGGCAACGTACTCGCCTCGGCGAGGCGTTTGAGTTGGTCTGCCATTATCTTCGGCCCGCCGATCACCCGCCGCAACACAGTTTCTCCGAGCACCATGTTCAGCTGAGGCTTCTTGAGGTTGTGCGTGAGGATGCGCTGACGACGCGTCTTCAACTCCAATCGCCCAGCGAGAGCGGCCTCTCCGTCCTCCGGGTTGGCGGTGTAAGCCAGCACGCGTGCATACGGTCGGGTCTGAACCAGGCCGGGGATCAGGTCGGGCTGGTAGGTCGTCAGCATCGCGGCGGCGGATTCCATATCCACGTAGATGCGGAAGTCTTCCGGCAGAACGCGACTGAACTCGTGCCACCAAGACTTCCCGGCGGCAGTTTCGGCCAGGCCATGTAGGTGCGCGGCTTGGCGATCGTCTATCTGGTACAGCCGAATCAGGAGATCCAGATCAGGTCGGCGGATCTTCGCGACCTCTCCGGCCTCGTGCCGCTGGAGCTTGCTCTTGCTCCAGTCCATCTGTCTGCCCGCCTGCTCCAGCGTGAACCCGGCTTCTTCGCGGGCGGACTTCAGGTATCTGCCGAGCTGGCGGCGGGTGAGGGTGCTTTCACTGTCGGACATGGAATTTCCCGTTCTCGGGGCATCATGTTTCCCGCTCCGCGGCGAAGGCGATTCCCGGAGCGGGAAAATCATCTCACGGTTCGGGGGCCGAAACCTGGTGAAACAGAGGGAAAATCCGAATTCCCGCTCTTCACTTCCCACATCCTTATCGCGGCGCTGCACTTGGTGCATGGCGATCCAACGAGATCAACATCAACGGTCGAAGGTTACGACGTCCTGGGTCGACGACGGTTGCCGAGACGCCCACATCTGCCCGATCACCCGCCAACGCGCCCAGGGGATTCTGGCGATCCATGCCACCTGCGACCCGCCGTGCCCCCGGGCGGAGACTGCCCGCCGGTATCTCGAGGAAGGTCTGAGCCGATGCCCGCAACCGTGACCGGCGAGAGTCCGCTCGACCGCCAGTTGTGGCTGTACCGGGAACTCTACGGCCTGCCGTGTAGGCTCTCGGGCACCCGAATCACGCTGTCCACCAGCGATATCACCGCGATCCGCATCCCTGGCGCCCTGGCCGCCCACGTCGACGACGAGCTGTTCTGGCTCGAGAAGGTCACCCCCATCCTCGACGAGCACCCCGGCACCGGCGTCCTGACTCTGCTGGCTGCCCCCACCCACCTCGACCTCACGTTCCCCGCCACCGACTTCCGCCGCCGCGCTCACTGCGAATTCCTGCCTCCGGAAAGGGAACTCATCCTTCCCGCGCCGCGCACTCCCTACTGCCTTGGCCCGCGCTGGTTCCGATACCCCCAGTGGGAGACCCTCCAGCCCGTCACCACAGTCCTCCGCGCCATCCGCGTCGCCCTCCACACCTACCCGGCCTGATCCCGAGGGGAAGCCATGGTCACCGAAATCGCCACCACCGCCTTCGCCTTCATCGCTCTCGCCATCTACCTCTCCGCCCGCCACTACTTCCCCGACCCGCACCCGCCGAACCCCCACTCGGTCGCGGCAATCCGGGCCCGCCTCGAAAGCGAGAAGCGCGTCGCGGCAGCCTCGAGACTCGCGGCGGCCCGGCTGTCGGCGCACCCTCTGTGAATCCGCCCCACACCGTTGTCGGGGTGTCTCGATAGGGTCCGCACGTGACTGATCGCGAAACCTTCGCCCCACTGGTGTTCTTCGAGTACGACCACAAGCCCGGCCACTACTGCCTGATGCTGTCCGACAGCAACATGCCCGCCACCGCCGAGGCCGCGTTCGCCGAGTTCGGCTACGACGGCGGCGGTTACGGCTGGGCAGGCGTAGCGCGTTCGGCGGTCGCAACCCAGGCCCCCGACCTGGCCAACCGCTTCGACTACGACCCCGAGGCCGGAACCTTCGTCGCCTACGGCGAAGACCCCGAGGCCCTCCACCAACTCGGAACGCTGCTCCAGCAAGCACTTCAAGACACAGCAGTCCTGTCCGCCCTTATCGCGGCCGGCGACCCGGAATGGTTCGACTGACCGTCAAGCAAGTTCAGGCCCAAAATTGGATCAGCGAGGGGCAAGGTTGAATTTGCTGCAATAGTCGGCCGGCGGCGTGGCCTCGTTCAGTAAATGCATACAGCTAATGGCCAGCAGAACGATACCCACGCCGGTTATCACCGCCGGAACGATTCCACTGATTCGGTGGCGAGTCGCCGAGTTGCGCAGCGGACGGTTGGCGACGACCGCGATCAGTCCTGTCAGCAGACCCACGAACGACATGCTCAGCAGCCCCATGCTGGCACCCGACGACGAACACCTCTATCGGTCGCACCGGATCCGGTGGAATTCTCCACGGGCTCTTCACAACTGCCAACGATTGTGCAGCCAATGCCCCGGAAGGGTGGTGCTGCCCGTCGGCTAGGGATCCGGCCAATGGCTTCGGGTCAGGTCCGCTTGCGGCTCGCGATCTCGTCGGAGAGCCGCTGCACGTGGGCGGGGTCCGCGTCCCGGGCAAGAGCGACGTAGTGGTCCATGACGGCCGGCCGGTAGCGCACGGGCAACGTCTGTCCCGGGGCGAGTCGGGTGAGCTCGGTGATCGTGAGGCCTTCGTCTGCGATACCGCGGAACGAGATGCCGTCGGCGGTCTCCACGTCGAGCATCAGGACCACGCGTGGATTGCTGTTGACCTCCCGCCAGTCGACGAGAACGCCGAGCGCAAGCGCCCCCGTACGCAGTTCCGCATTGCGCTTGCGTGCATCACTGCTCAGGAACGGGTTAGGGGCGACGCCCGGAAAGTCGGGCCCGACGCCGAGCGATTCCCGACTCAGGTCAGGCCTGAGTTTCGACATCACATCGTCGAGCGTCATCTTCGACTCGTTGCGCTTCTTCTTCCAACCGAACATCCCGACCCCTCCCTCACACCGGTACCGGAATCTCGGCCTGGCGCAACTGAAACCGCGGCACGCCTCGAGCATCCCACCTGACCCTACCTATTTGTCAGACACGCCCTGGTCGTCGGGGGAGGCGCGGCGGTTGCGTTTGGTGTCGCCGCGCCGCTTCTTCGCGGCGAGACGGCGTTCGCTCCGCGTGAGGGTTTGGTGGCGCGGCGGACGGGTGGCGGGGCGGCAGCGGCGTCACGCAGTAGCGAGGCCAGGCGTTCGCGGGCGGCCGCGCGGTTCTGCAGCTGTGCGCGTTGCTCCGATGCGGTGACCTTGTCGTTCACGACAGCGACGACCTTGCAGGAGGTGGGTACTTCGTTCGGGCCGAGCTTCAGGATTGCAGGGCCGCTCGGGGCTCACATTGCATGGCCGGAGAAGTCGTTGCTGCCGGGTGTGGTCTTCGCGGGGTACGTGACGCGACCTTCGCGACGCAGCCGCCGCATCCTGCGGCCGAGCAGGAAGAAGGCCGGCGCGAACACGGCCAGGCCGCCGGCGGGGATCGCGATCGCCAGGAGCATGCCTGCGTGTGTGCTCATGGGGCCGCCTTTGCTTATCGAAAGCTGCTGTTGCTCGGAGATTTTCAGTACATCTCGCAGCGCAGATACCGTCGCCCGTACTCGTGTCGCCTTGGCTGTTCGGCCGCTCGTTCACGGGTGCAGGCGCTCTCCACGGCGAAGCATATCCAGATAGGTGGCAATCCGGCGTTGGCGTGTCTCCGGGCGCTTGGCTTCGTTGATGCGCCAGATGATCGAGTAGCGGTTGCGGGCGTCGAGTTCGGCGAATGCCGCGGCCGCCGCGGGGTCGCGGTCGAGTTCGCGTTGCAGGTCCTCGGGGATCGATGCGGTCCGTTGACAGCGCCTCGTCGAGCGCTTGCGCGTAGGTCAGGGCCGTCGTCCGACCGCCGTTCTTGTGCAGTACCAGCCAGACCCCGGGTGGTCGCCATGATGGCGGTCCAACCAGTCCTGCCACGCCTCGGCGTCCTGGACGAGCAGCTCCGCGAGCTCGGTCACGGCGTGGCCGCGGGACGGGGACTCAGGCAGAACGGCTGGCCATCAGGATCGAGCAGCACCCGCCAGCGCCCGTCACCGGGCTGGAAGTCGGGTTGAGTGGCTCCGATCGCGCACAGGCTCTTGGTCGCATCGTCGAGGTCGTCGACCTGCAAGTCGAGGTGGAAGCGTTTGGTGCCGTCCTCGTCAGGCCACTGAGCGGGCCGGAATCCCTCGATCTTGCCGAACCCGATCTTGACGCCGTCCCCTTCGACCATCCCGTAGTTGTCGTCGCTGTAGGTGACCTCCCAGCCGAGCGCGGCAGCGTAAAAGCGGGCCTGCCTGGCCGGATCAGCACTGTCGATATTGACCATCGCCAGCGCCGCCGTCGACTCCGCACGCTGCCCCGCGGAATATGTATGACTCATGCATATAAACTAGATCCGTGACGGAAACCCAGTCAACCCTTCAGCACACAGCCAACGTCCTGGGCGCCTTGAGCCTCGTAGTCGCCGACCGGATGAACACGTCCGTCGAAGCGGTCGCAGCACTCGGCCCATCCGCCCCCGCCGCCCTCGCCGCGATGTACCAGTTCCTCGACGGCGCATCGGTGACCCAACTGAGTTCCGTTCTCGGCCTGACTCATTCGGGCACCGTCCGCCTCGTCGACCGCCTCGTCACCGAAGGCCTCGTCGAACGCGGGGGAGCCCAGGACGGCCGCGCCGTCTCCGTCGCCCTCACCCGTCGTGGCCGGGAAATGGCCGCGCAGATACTCCAAACGCGCGAGAAGTCCCTGACGACCGCACTGTCCGCGTTGTCCACCGATGAGATCGACAATCTCGCGTCAGCGCTGGACACAATGCTGACCACGGTGACCCTCGCCAGAGCCGAGCAACGCTCAGCCCAGCGCAGCGCCCGTCCACAGCCGTGGCTGTGCCGCCTCTGCGACTTCGCCGCCTGCGGCCGTAGCGAGGGCGACTGCCCGGTCAACAACGTCGCCACGACAAGCAATAGGTGCTGACACAACGCGGCAACTCGACCCATAGGTATCGGAAGAGAGGTACCGGAAGGTCAACGGGCAGAGCGCCTCACGGCCACAGGCAACGCGCTCCTGCCGATGACCGAGTGTCCATTCGTCGGTCAGATGCGCAAGTATGGCGGGATGGCGAGCGACAACTTCATGCCGATCCACGATGCCGAGCTCCTTGCCCAGGGCGA
Organism: Nocardia tengchongensis; assembly: GCF_018362975.1. Classification (NCBI taxonomy): domain Bacteria; kingdom Bacillati; phylum Actinomycetota; class Actinomycetes; order Mycobacteriales; family Nocardiaceae; genus Nocardia; species Nocardia tengchongensis. Next base: position 6,717,251 of record NZ_CP074371.1, on the reverse strand, counting down.
ACGGGTTCTCGGTGCCGAGTTCACAGCGATGCACGAGCGGGTTGTGCACGTCACGGAGTTGACCTCCCGTCTCAACATCCTGCCCTTCGACGACGAGACCGGAAAGACAGCCCTGCTCGAACAGATCCTGGGCCGCCCTCTCCCAGCAGGAGTCACGATTTACCCGCCCTTCTACACCGACCATGGACTGCACCTGGACTTGGCCGAGCGCGTGTTCATCAATCAAGGGTGTACTTTCCTGGACTACGCCGGTATCCGGTTGGGCAGGGGCGTGATGATCGGCCCGAAGGCCACGTTCATCACCATGGGCCACCCGGTAGACCCGGAGGAACGGCGCCGATTCCTCACCGGTGCACCGATCGATGTCGCGGAGAACGTATGGATCGGTGCCGGGGCGACGATCCTGCCCGGGGTCAGCATCGGGCGTGACGCGGTGGTCGCCGCAGGTGCGGTCGTGGCCGATGACGTGCCGGCGAGGAGCTTGGTGGCCGGCCCCAAGGCCGCGGTGCGCCGAGATTGGTAGCGCGAGGCAGCACCGGTTCCACTTTGCTGCTGAAGGCACTATTCTGCCGCGACCCGCGCGCTCTGACGCGGCCGACACTACCCGGCGGAAGATGAACGGCCCGAGGTGAACTCGGGACGTTTCAGCGCGCTCATGCTGAGTTCCGTGCATTCTCGCTATCCGGTCATGATGGTGCTCATGACCGAATGGCAACTGCACGTGCCCCTCGCTGAGCTGCGCAGGTCGTTCAACTTGCTACTGGATCATGTCGAGGCCGCCACGGAGGGTGACGTTGTCCGCTTGGATGAGGACTACTTCTGGTCGATCCCGCAGGACGAGTTGTACGACGTCAATAGTGTTCCGTCCAACCTCACCGTGGGTCAGCTCTCTTGGTCCTGGCAGCATTTGACGGATCTGCTCGCTGATCCTGATCAGGCGATCGGATACCACCTGGTCTGGCTCGCGGAGGTATTGCGGGCCATTGGACAGAAGACGCAATGAAATGCCGCAACAGGTCCATCTCGCAGTCGACGGACAAGCGCGACCAGTGATCAAGTCGGATTGTTGCTCGAAGTCGGGCGAATACCTGCTGTGACAATCGGTGTCGCACTTGTCCAACGCCGCAGAGTCTCCGAGGTGGCCTGGGACCGAGTCACTCCGCGACCGCTCGTGGGGACCGGGATCGAGAATTGTTGCGGCAAGGGTAAGTCCCGGTCACTGAGATGGTCGCCGCCCCGTGACGTCATGAGCGGTTCCGCTCGAATGTTTATGTTCCCCAACAACCTTCGGACTATTGACATTTAGAGACCGATTGGTTGCAATCTGCTGTGTGGCCGAGAACCAGCGTGTGCGCCGCACCCAGGCGGAGCGCACGGCATCCACGAAGGCAGCGTTGGTGGACGCGACGATCGAGACAATCGCCGAGATCGGCTACCACCGTGCTTCCCTAGGCGAGATCTGTACCCGGGCAGGGGTATCCAAGGGCGGGCTGTTCCGCCACTTCGACTCGCGACTCGCGTTGGTCGTCGAAGTCGCCGAAGAGGTCGGTCGCCGACACCTTGCGGGCTTTCGCGCCCTCGGTGACGCGCCCGTCGGGGAGATGCTCGCGTTGACGCGAAGCCAGTCGCGAGCGCGAATCAACGCGGTCTGGTTCGAATTGCTGATCGCCGCTCGCACGGACGCCGAGTTACGCGAGCAGCTCACTCCGGTGGCGGCACGGCTCTACGCTGCCGTCGACGAGCTCGCGGTGGTGCCCTCATCGGGCGCGGGAGTCGATCCCGCATTGCTCCGGTTGATGGGCACGTCGCTGGTGCACATGTTCGACGGAGAGGCCGTCCTCCGGGAAGTCCTGCCGCGACCGGAGCTCGAGGACGCTCGTTTGCAGGCTGCGATCGAGCTGAGCAATGCCCTTGTCGCGCTTCGCCGTAACTACCCCTCCGTCGCCATCGAGCGATCCGACAAGGAGAAGTAACCCATGGCTCGAGAATTCCCGCACGAAACATCCGCGGATTACATCGTGGTCGGCGGCGGCAGCGCCGGAGTGGCCGTGGCACGTCGGATCGCTGATGCGGGCGCCGAGGTCCTGCTGCTGGAAGCCGGCGGCCGCAACGACTCCCAGCTCGTCCGGGTTCCGGGCATGGTCGGGGCAATGCACGGTGTTGGCGTGCTGCAGCGCAGTGTCACCTGGCAACCGCGCACCAGCCCGCAGCTGTGTGCCGCTGGACGTCGGGTATCGCAGATGCACGGGCGCGGACTGGGTGGCGGCAGCGCTGTCAACGGGATGATCTGGTCCCGCGGGCACCACAAGAACTACGACGACTGGGCGGCGGCCGGTTGCGTCGGCTGGAGTCACGCGGACGTGCTGCCGATCTTCAAGAGCATGGAGGCGTTCGAGGACGGCGCGAACGACTACCGCGGCGGCTCGGGCCCGATCGGTGTCACCCGTGCGCGCGATCTCGCCGCGGTGACCGAAGCCTTCCTCGACACGCTCGCCACGACTGCGGGAGTCGCCCACAACGCCGACTACAACGCGGCCGAACAGGAGGGCGTCTCGGTCGCCCAATGGAACGCGGCCGGCGGGCGTCGTCAGAGCTCGGCGGAGGCGTACCTGCGCGATGCGCCGCCGAACCTGCGTGTGCGGACGGGTGCGCAGGTCACGCGGATCCTGATCGACAAAGGCTCCGCCGTCGGCGTCGAAATCGCTACCAAGCGAGGCACGGAACGTCTTGTCGCGCACCAGGAAGTCATCGTGACCGCCGGTTCGTTCCGCACCGCTCAACTGCTCATGCTCTCCGGAATCGGACCGGCCGCACACCTGGCCGAACACGGGATCTCGGTTCTCGGTGATCTGCCGGTCGGGGAGGGCTTGCAAGATCACGCCGTTGTCCCCGTGGTCTACAACGTGACTGAAGGTCCGGTCCTCGGTCCGGCGAAGTTCGTTGCCGCGATGGCCAGGGAGCGCATTCGAGCGAACTCGACCTTCCTGGCCGGCTCGTACATGGAGGGCATTGCTCACATCAGGTCGGAGTTCGCCGACGCCGTTCCCGACCTGCAGTTGTTCGCGACTCCGCTCGGTCGCCGCGGCGCCGATGCCACGATCCCGGGAGTTCACCCCGATATCGACGGCGCCTGCTTCACGGTATATCTGGTGCTGCTCTATCCGGAGAGCTCGGGCACGGTTCGGTTGGCCTCGCGCGATCCGCATGTCGCGCCCGTGATCGACCCTCGCTACCTGAGCGCATCCGCGGATCTCGACGTGCTGATGTCGGGACTGGAGATCGTCCGAGAGGCGATGGCACACCCGGGGGCCGCTTCCTACGTCCGCGCCGAAGTGGCGCCCGGCCGCGCCGGTACCACGCCTGCGGCCGTCCGAGAGGACGCCCGCCGTCGGATTTCGAGCGTCTATCACCCAACCGGCACGTGTCGTATGGGCGTGGATGAGCGAGCCGTGGTCGACCCCGAATTGAAGGTGCGCGGCATCGAGCGGCTGCGCGTCGCCGACGCATCGGTGATGCCGTCCATTCCCGGCGGCAACACCAACGCGCCGTCGATGATGATCGGCGAGCGCGCCGCCCAACTGGTCCTGGAGGACGCATGACCACCCTGTTCGAGGTTGCCGTGATCGGCGCCGGCATCTCCGGTCTCGGCACCGCGATCAAGCTGCGCGAGGCGGGGATCACCGACTTCGTGGTTCTGGAGAAGGCCGACAGTGTCGGTGGCGTGTGGCGGGACAACACCTATCCGGGGTGTGCGGTCGACATCCCCTCGATCGCCTACTCGTATTCCTTTGCGCCCCACGATGACTGGAGTCGAAAGTTCGCGCCGCAGCCGGAGATTCTGTCCTATCTGCGTGAGACCGCCGATCGCTTCCGCGTCAGCGAGCATCTGCGTCTCGGGGTCGAGGTGTTCGAGGCGAGCTGGGACGGGCCGCAGCGGTGCTGGGTGTTGGACACCAGCGGCGGCGAGATCCGTGCCCGTTCGCTCGTCGCCGCCGCCGGACCGTGGCATGAGCCGAGCCTGCCCGACATCGACGGCCTCGACTCCTTCCCGGGGCCGGTGTTCCACACGTCGCGCTGGGATCATGACATCGATCTGACCGGACAGCGGGTGGCGATCGTCGGAACCGGCGCCTCGGCGATCCAGGTGGTGCCGAGCATTGCCGAGCAGGTGGCCGAACTCCATGTCCTGCAACGGACTCCGCAATGGGTGGTGCCCAAGATGGAGCCCGCGCCGTCCCGGGTCGTGCGACGCCTGGGTGTGCATCGTCTGGGGTGGGTTCACGAATTCAACCGTCGGCGTGAGGAACTGATTCTCGAACTCACCAATATCGCGTTCAACCATCGCTGGGGGCAGGCGGCCTTCAAATGGATAGGACGCCAGAACATCCGCGCGGCCATCGATGACCCCGCGTTGCGTGCCGCCCTCACGCCCGAGTGGTCGGTCGGCTGCAAACGGCTGTTGATGTCGAGTGACTACTACCCGGCGCTCGCGCGCCCGAACGTCTCGGTTGTCTCGACCGGCCTGACCGCCGTTCGCGGGAATACCCTTATCGGCGAAGACAACTCCAAGACCGAGGTCGATGTCGTGATCATGGCGACCGGATTCAAGATCCTCGACATGCCGATCGCGGGCAAGGTCAGGGGCAGCGACGGACGCAGTCTGTCCGAGCACTGGGACGGCAGCCCACAGGCTTACCTCGGCACCGCGGTGCCCGGCTTTCCGAACCTCTACATCCTTTTCGGGCCCAACGTGTCGGCCGTCGCGTCGGGGTTCCTGATCGTCGAGTCCCAGTTGCAGCAGGTAGTTCAGGCACTGGCTCATCTGCGGCGCAGCGGCGCGGTATCGCTGGAAGTCCGGGCACACGTGATGCGGCAGTTCAACAACGACGTCCAGGCCGCGCTACAGAGCACGGTCTACAACTCAGGCGGATGCCGCAGCTACTACTTCGACGAGAACGGCCGCAACGGCTTTTCCTGGCCCTGGTCGGCGCGTCGCCTCCGCCGTATGACCGCACGCTTCAACCCAACGGACTACATCGTGACGCGAGCGTGAGCACGTCCTCGAGTGCCCCGACTGTCCCTCATTCCAGTTCTCGGATTCTGTTGCCGGACAACTCGTAACCGATCACGCTGGCGGGCAGCCGCTAGACGGAGCATCCCACCGGGCACCTGGACCGAATCCTGGCCGGGACCCGGTCCTGACACCAGTCTTGAGTAGCCGCATACCGCGCTGACCGAACCGGCCAGCGCGACCCTTCTGACTGCATGTGGGGCTGTCGTTTTGGGGTACACCCCATGCCGACAGCCGTTCGGAAACGATCGATGCGAGCAATCCGCTGGCACTGCGGCGTCGAACTATCGAGCGGTCCTGTGATCGGTCGAGGGGAAGTACTGGAGTGCAGGTGTTCATCAGTGGCCGGGTCGGTCGCTGCGGTGGTGAGGCCCATGTTGTCATCGGTGCACCGCGGCCTGTGGCCGGGTGCGCCCGCGGTGAGGAGGTCTGCCACGTCGAAATCGCTACTTTGTTCGCGGTAGAACCTCAAATCCGCTCAGAATTCGGCGAGTTCTACGGGAAACCCCACTTACGCCCGGCCGACTTCGGCGATCTTGGCGAGGATCGCTTCGTAGTTGTAGTGCGTTGTGTTGCCCATCAGCATGATTCCGAGACGCCGCTGTGGATACAGGCGCAGCACATTCCAGAAGCCACTGCCGCCGCCGAGATGTTCGACGAAGGCCTCGGACGTATCGGCGGAGTGGGTACGGTACCAGCCGAGGCCGAAATCGCGTGGCCCGCCTCGGCCGGTGACCTTTTGCATGGCCTTGGTCGCGGCGGGTGACAGCAGCCGGACGCCATTGACACTGCCTTCGTTCAGGTGAGCCGACGCCAGGATGGCGAGATCGTCGACTCCGCCGATCAACCCGCCATAGGCGGAGCCGTTGACATAGAAGGGTCGGTAGGCCGCGTACGGCCCATACCGGTGCCCGACCACACCATGCGGAAGAACGGCGCGCAGCAGCGGCAGGAAGGGGGCGGGCAACGGCTGGTATCCCACGGCCGCCGAAGCCCGGCCGAGTTGTGGATACGTGAACCCGGTGTGTGTCATGCCGATGGGGCCGAGGATCGAATGTCGGATGTGGTCCTCGAATGCGGTGCCGCTGGCCAGCGCGATCACCTCGCCCAGCACCAGGAAGCCGAGGTTGGAGTAGCTCGATCGCGTCCCCGGGGCGAAGCGCAGCCTGGTATGGCGCGCCAGTAAGCGTTCGACGAAGTCATGAGAATCCGGTGCGGGGGCGTCGGCCGGGCGCACCCACCGCAGCGGAAACGGATTCGCCAATCCGGAGCTGTGACTCAGCAAGTGCCGCAGCGTAATCGGCGTCGGCTGCCATACCACGGCCAGCGGTGGGAAGTATTCGCGGGCGGGCGCATCCAGATCGAGGCGACCACGGTCGACCAACTGCATGACGGCGGTGGCGGTCACGATCTTGGTCAGCGAGAACCACAGATAGGAGGTCTCGGGCCGGGCCGGTGCCGCCGTATCCAGATCGGCGGTACCGAACCCGCGCAGCCACGTGATCTGTTCTCCTCGAACTACCGCCACCGACAAACCCGGCACTCGATCCGCGCGCATCCGCGCCTGGACAAACTCTTCGATCGCATCGGTACTCATGCACGCAGGGTGATCGCTGCCGCATCCTCGGAATAGGGCCACAAGTCGCGGTCGAGGCTGATAGTGGCCACCGGGCGCTGCTGCTGCGCGGCGGCAGGGGCGCTGGTTCTCGATACGAGGTGTTCACCCGAGATTGATTCGTTCGGCTCAGCAACAAAGGGGCCTTGGACCCTAGACTAGGTCTACCGACCAGTAGCTGGCCAAGGAAAGGGGTGTTGCCGTCGTGTCAGGTTCGACAGACGCTCGTAACGACCACGGTTACGCCGATGCGAGCGGTAGCACGATTCGGGAGACGTTGTCCCAGTTGCGGTTGCGGGAATTGCTCGCCGAGGTGCGTGATCGCATCGAGGAGATCATCGACGCCCGTGACCGGGTCGACGGCCTGGTGGAGGCGATGCTCGCCGTGACCGCAGGCCTGGATCTGGAGGACACCCTGCGCCGGATCGTGCGCACCGCGATCACGCTGGTCGACGCCCACTACGGCGCGCTGGGGGTGCGTGGCCCCGACGGGCAGCTGGCCCGGTTCATCCACGAAGGCATCGACGCCGACACCGCCGAGGCCATCGGGCACCTGCCCGAAGGTAGGGGCGTGCTCGGATTGCTGTTCGCCCAACCCAAGGCGATCCGCATGGACAATCTGGCCGATCACCCGGACTCGGTGGGATTCCCGCCCGGGCACCCGCCGATGCGCAGCTTCCTCGGCATGCCGGTGCGCATCCGCGGGGAGATCTTCGGCAACGTGTATCTGACCGAGAAGGCCAACGGGATGCCGTTCACCGAGGACGATGAGGTTGTCGTCGCCGCGCTGGCGGCCGCGGCCGGTGTCGCGATCGACAACGCCCGCCTCTACGAGACCGCGCAGGCCCGGCAGGCGTGGATCGCGGCCACCCGTGACCTCACCACCGCCTTCCTGGCCACCGCGACCCCCGACACCGTGCTCGGGCAGGTCGTCGACCGGGTCCGTACCCTGTCCGACTCCCAGTACGCGTGGCTGGCGGTCCTGCCCGACCCGGACCTGCCCGTCGGCGAGGCCACCGAACTGGCCATCGCCGAATGGTCCGGGCCCGGCCACACGCACCGCGGCGAACGGATCTCGATCACGGGCACGATCCTGGCCCGAGCACTGGCCTCGGCGACACCACTGCACCTGGACACCACCACGGACGCCGATGCCGAGCAGCTGCCGATCGGAGCAGGCCCCGCGCTGGTGCTGCCGCTGCACACCGGCGAGGCCACCCTCGGGCTGCTCGTGGTCCAGCGCGGCGACACCCGGCCCTACCCCCGCGAGACCGCGGAGCTGACCGAAGCGTTCGCCGGCCAAGCCGCACTGGCCATGCAGCTAGCGGCAGCCCAACAGCGCATGCGCGAGCTCGACGTGCTCGCCGACCGCGACCGCATCGCCCGCAACCTGCACGACCACGTCCTGCAGCGGTTGTTCGCGATCGGCATGGCCGCCCAAGGCACCGCCGCCCGCACCCGCAACCCCGAGGTCCGCCGACGGCTCAGCGATCACATCGACGACCTGCAAACCGTCATCAACGAGATCCGCACCTCCGTCTACGACCTGCATGCCGGTGAGGGACCCACCCGGCTGCGCCAACGCCTCGACGAAGTCATCCGCCAGCACACCGCCGATACCAGCCTGCACACCAGCGTCCGCGTCACCGGCCCCCTCGACGTCGTCAACGCGGCACTGGCCGACCATGCCGAAGCCGTCGTCCGCGAAGCGGTCTCCAACGCGGTCCGCCACTCCGGCGCCGACACCCTCACCATCGAACTCACCCTCGACGACGATCTGGTGATCGTCGTCGAGGACGACGGATGCGGCCTGCCCGACGGGCTGACCCCCAGCGGCCTGACCAACCTCACCCACCGAGCCCAAACCGTCGGCGGACACTGCGAACTTGGCCCCGCCACCGTCGCCGGCCCCCACGGACCCGGAACCCGCATGTACTGGTCAGCCCCGCTGTAAATCCAACCGTGGGTTCCGACCCCCCCGGTAGACGGCCCGTGAGGTCCGGACGGCCGAAGAGTCACGGTAAGACCGGCTACCGCAGATAATTTCCCGAGTCGGTTCCGGCCATGCGGTGCATTCGCCCAGGTCGGCACCCGAGTTGCCGCAGATAATGGGCGCTTATTTGCGGCAACTCCTTAGAGTGATTTTTCGTGAAAGTGGGCACGTTTGTCGCGAAATCCGCTTCAGTGCAACGTATTTGGCGCGCACTGTCTGCTTAGAATGACTTCTCAGGCCGCTGGACCCCACGGGCCGTCATCGGGATTTCGGTTGAGTGTGTGAGGGTTGTTCGCCGAGGATGGCCTGATGTCGGGGATGAAGTTCGTGCGGTCGGGCCCAAACACATCGAGGCGCCACTGCGCTGTGGTTCTGGCCACAGCCAATCCAGCGGAATAACCGCTGGTCAAGCCATTGTCGTTGTTTTTCGCGCGATTACTACCGGAACCCCAACTAGTTCGTGCCGTGGGTGCTCGGGGCGGGCGCGCGGAGCTGCTCGGTGTGGGCGGCGAGCAGCCCGCGGTCGTCGAGCCCGAATTTGCGCATCAACCGCGTGACGTAGCCATGGACGGTGGCCCCGGTCAACACCAGCCGCTTGGCGATCTGCTGGTCGGTCAACCCGTCGGCGAGCAGCAGCATGACCGCCATCTCCGTCGTCGTCAACGCCGCGGCCGGCCGATGATCGCCACGGCCGCGTGCCTGGCGCATCAGCATCGGCGCGGTGTGCGATTCCAGACGTGACTGGCCCGCGGCGATGGCCTTGACCGCGTCGGCCAGGGCCAGCTCGCTGAGGTCCTTGAGGATGTATCCGGCCGCGCCGGCATCCACGGCGGCCAGCATCGCCCCCGGCTCGATGTCCGCGGTCAGGATCAGAAACCGCGTAACCGCCCCGCCGGCCCGCAGGGTCCGGCAGATATCGAGGCCGTCACCATCGGGCAGGCGCGGGTCGATAACGGCCACATCGGGTTTCGTGCCCGCCACCAAGGTCGATGCCCGATCCAGGGTGTCGGCTTCACCGACCACCGACACGGCCGGGTCGACCTCGAGCAGATCGGCGACAGCGGCGCGGACGCTGCGATCAGAGTCGATCAGCACCACACGCACCGGATGGCGCCGCGAGAGCGGCGGTCGGACGGGCGGGGATTGGGTGGTCATCGCTTCACGATGCGCCGACCACCCTGTAATGGCACGATGCTATCGACCCCTGGCAGCCGGGACTTTCGGCATCGAAAGGCCCAACGCCACTGCGGACACCCCTAGCAGCCGGTGAGACCTGAAACCGAGCACGGGTGTTCGGAAGCCCGTTCGTCAACCGAGTCGTATCGAGATTGATCGTCGCGCCGAGGAGGTCCGGACAGGAATGGGTGACACGAGACAACGTGATCGGAGGCCCGGTGACCTGAATCGTGCCTTATCCATGGCACTGCTCGAGGCCCCGAGCGCTGGGACCGGCTCGCCCGCTCGCTGATCGCGACCGGCCACATGACGTTGGCTGAGAGAGAAGAGATTTCACGCGGCAGTGGAAGCCATCCGTTGGCCGTGATGACGCTGCTGGCGCACCACATCATGAGTGGAGCATTCGTGGCGGCCGGAACATGGTTCACACCCGCTCGCCTGGCGTGAAACCGTCTACGCGGAAAGTGGGGTAGTCGGGCGCGATGCTCTCGAATCGGCTCAATGGCGCGGACCTATCGATCGGGAAGTGTGGACGTGCACCCGGCGCGATGTCGAGATATCGCTTGAGGATTGGCGCGCGCCGTGCCGGGGGTACCTCCGTGAGACGCACGTTCCACGAGCCGCCATGGCGGACGAGCGCCACTCCGTTGGCGGCTTGCACGTTGCGGACCCAGTTCGCGTTCGCGCCCAGCATGGACACGGCGTACCAGACATTGTCGACGTCAGCCAGAACGATCGGAAACCTGACCGGCCGACCACTTGAACGTCCCCGAACCTCGAGTTCGACGTCGCGCAAGCGCGCGAGCCGACTTCCCGAGCGGTACTGGCTCGACCAGTACCTGTTGAGTAGCTTTGCGATGGCATGAGGCCTGTCCCCACGATAGATCCACCGCTTGATCCAGTGCAGCCTGCGCAGCCGTGAGCGCTGATCGATCACAGGTTCATCATCACACGCGTTCCGACGCCCACCGGCAGTACAGCCGCCGGTTCAGTCATTGGCCCGGCTGCCGCAGGCAATCCCATCGATATCGCCCCTCCAAACGCACTGCATTGCCGCATACCGGGCGGCTCGGACCGGCCGAGCCGCAGTTGGCCGAACGCACCGTCATGCCGAATTGAGGGTGGGGCATTACGAACGCCGTCGGACGGGTGCGGGCTGGTGCGGCAGCGCTTCAGCTCCGAGATTCGATGCAGGGGAACCCACTCGAACCGGGCAGCGCGGCGCGCCGGCGGCCGGAACCTGGTGCGGTGCATCACGCACGCCCATGCCTGCGGGTTCAGGCGTTTGCCACCTGTGTGGAGCGGCGGTTTCCGACCAGATTCGTTGCCTCAGCGCACATATAGGACCTCATGTCGGCAACTCTTGAAGACTGGTCGCTGTGCTCGGTCGTGGGTCTGGCGCGCGGATCGAGGCCGCAACGATTCAAGGCTGCCGGTTCCAGGCGAATACTGCTCCGGCACAACCAATCCGTGAATGCCAGAGAATTGTGTTCTACCCCAGTAGGAGTGATGATCCCGCCGCGGTCGATGAGATAGGCGACACGGCCCTGTTCTACGCCCGGCGCCCTCGACCGAGTCATGTCATCTGCCCTGATCCGACCGGGGTGGCGATGACCGAGGCGACCAGAGCTCGGACGCCCGCCCGGTAGCGCTCGGTTTCGCCTCGGCGAATCATCTCCCAGACGAACGTCCCGCCCAGCGATGTGTGCAGCAGCATCGCCGTGAGTTCCACGTCGAGGTCTGGATGCAACTCTGTCAGTAGCGCGGCAATGTGCCTCTGCCAAAACTGATGCATCATGGCGGCGCGGTCGTCGTCGCTGTCGCGGCCGACGCCCGCATATGCCATCACCAGTTCGATGTTGTCGCCGATGAGTCCGGTGAACCCGTCGAAGAACGCGAGTAGCCGCTCGGCGGCGGGCGCTCCCGGCCCGATCGGCGCCGGACCCGATTGCACATGCTCCAGAAGGTCTTGCGCACGTTCGAATATCAGCTCTCGGATCAAGCCGGCGCGGCTCCCGAAACGGTGAAAGATCGTGCCTTTGCCGACTCCCGCGGCTGCAGCAACCCGATCCATGGTGAGGTTCTCGACCCCGTCCTGCGTCAGCAGTTCGTCGGCCGCATCCAGGATGGCACGGCGGTTGCGCGTGGCATCGGCCCGAAGCCGCGGGGATTCGTGGGCTGTCAACGCGACTCCTCTCTCGCCCCGTTGACAAGTTGACTCGCGGTCAATATCGTAGCGCCGTCCATAACTTGACCATCGGTCAAGTTGTTGCGCGAGTGGAATGAGGGTGGAGCGATGGCACGGGACTCGGACCCGGAGAAGTTTCGCAGGGGGGTCAACAACTTCAACAAGATGATCATCGGACTGCAGAAACTGGGTGTCGCGTTTGGTTCGACGCACTTGCTCACAGTTCCCGGCAGGCGCTCGGGCCAGCCCCGCATTGCACCTGTAGCCGTGGTGACTATCGACGGCAGTCGCTATCTGTTCCAGGCGTATCCACGTTCAGCGTGGGTGGCGAACGTGCGGGCAGCCGGCACCGCGACACTGTCCCGTGGCCGTCGTGCGAGGACGGTCCGACTCGAGGAAGTGCCGGCCGAAGCCCGCAGGCCGTTGCTGCGTGTTCATGTCGGCAACAGCTCCGCCCGAGTCGGGAAACTGTTTGTCGACTCCGGACTTGTCGAGAAGCCCGATCCCGACTCGGTGGCAGCCGCGGCGGAACGAATTGCGGTGTTTCGAATCGAGGCCGAGTAGATCCGAATTCCGGGTGGATTCCGGGATCGCAGCCGATATGGGTTCAGGTTGGCGGCGCCTGTTCGGCCTGAGGGTTTCCGCGACCGATGGCGCTACCAGAACGCACGCTACTGCCGCATACCGCGCTGAGCGAGCCGGCCAGCGTGGGGCGCCGGCGGCCGGATCCCGGTGCGGTGCAGAACGTCCGCTACCGCCTGAGCCCACACCGCTTACGGGTCGGTTCGGAGCAGTCGGCGCGGCCCCAGCGGAAGATCAACGCCCTGAGATCATCTCAGGGCGTTCGCATGCCCGAAAGGTCCGCAACTGCCGCTGAGTATGTGCGCTTGTGGGCGATTTCCTGATGCACCTACAGTGGGTGACTCATGAGGTGGATACGCAAGAAGAAGGTGGGGCCCGCGCCCACCACCTACGAGCAGGCGTACGAGATCGTCTGCGAGCACTACCGATCAATCCGTGAGCAATGGACTCATGGCACGTTCTGCATCGATGACCGTGAGATCATCGAAAACGACGAGATATTCGTGTTCAAGGTCGTGTGCGCGGCAGTGGCTGATAGATCGCGACCGGAACTATCTTGTTTTCGGAGCCAGCGCCAAGGTCGTTTACAAGGCCGATGGTCGGTTCGCCCTGCTCCCGGGTGTCGTTGTGGGTCCAGACCGCACTCTTCGGAGCCGACCCAACCCGAATCCGCGTTTGGTCGTGTAGCTCCGCACCGTCACGGTCAACGTTCAACTTCGGTTCCGCTGTATCCGCTTCTGCCGCATACCGCGCTGACCGAACCGGCCAGCGCCGGGCATCGGAAGATCAACTGGCCGTGTGGATCCGACGCCGGCGGAACGTCCGCTACTCACGCACATCGGCATTATGGTGCGTTCGGCCGGCCCGCGGCTCGGCCGATCCGAGCCGCCCCGTAAGCGGCAGAACAGTGCGTTCCACTCGAGGCGTGGGTCCGCTAAGAGACCAATTCCAACTTGAGTTGAGACGGGCTCTCGAATTTGAGAATACGGTCTAGAGATCAACCTGGTTCACGATGTGGTTGACGATTGCCTCGGATGGCTTGGTTGGTGTCCGTTTCGGACGTGATCGACCGAACGTGCGTGAGCAGCTCGCTCAGGCTGTCACTGATGAGTTGCGTTTGTTTCCAAGGGATTCTGTTCCCGGCTGGATGCGCGTCGAGCTCGGCGAACATCCAGCCGGGAACGGTCACGGTTGGTTCGATGACACGACTGCGTCGACGTGCTGCAACAGCGAAGAGGAATGCGACTGCATCGATAGAGCTGAAGCGGTCTCGCGTGCCGCGGATTTCGTTCCGGACCTGGACGGGCTACGTCATCTCAAGGTTGTCCACCACTCCGAGTTCGACCATATCGCGGTGTCGTTCAGTGAGATTCTGGCCAACGGTCGTGAATGGCGGCGGGTCGAACTTTTCCGCGACGGCGGCAGCGGTCTTGCCGCGATGTCGGGCCGAACAGAATTCACATGCCTGACCAGCGGCCGGACGCCCTCAATAGCAGAGATCTCCAGCTATCCACATCTATCGGCCGAAGCGATCACCACCACCGACTTCCAGACAGCGTGGTTGGCAGTCGGCGGCTGGTAACCCGAACACACTCTCCTGCCGCGACCCGCGCGTCTGTTCGGGTGGTTCAGCGAGACCGCGGCATCGTGAGGGATGGAAGTCCGCAGGCCCGAGCCCGCGACCGTCGCCCGCCGGCCGTAGATTTCGAACAAGTCTCCGACACTGGGGCTTTCGCGAGGTGAGGAAGACCTCCGCAGCCAGCAGGTCGCGCACGCCATCGAGGAGGGCAAGCTTGACGGAGGCGTTTCGGCCTTCTCATGCGCGAGTGATGGGCGGTTCACTATGACGACGTCGTTGCAGATTCCTACCCCGCTCGGGGACGTGCGCATCGAACCGGAAGGTGACGGATTCAGGTCGATCGTGCCGCCCGAATTGTGCTATCAGGGAATAGGTTTCGGGGGCTACTCTGCAGCGGTTGCCGCGCTGGCGGGATTCGAGCACATGCCTGGCCGCACACTGCGCAGCATCCACGCCGCGTTCACCGCACCCACCAAGCCAGGCGCGCTGCAGGCGGCGGCGCGGGCGCTGTCAGCCGGCCGCAGCTGCGGATTGTGTGAGGTCACCATCGAACAAGAAGGCGCCCCGGTGTTGACCACCGTGGCGTGGTTCGTAAACCCGCAGATGATGAACGGCCTCGAAAGTCAGGGCACACAGCCGATCTCGTTCGACGACTGCGACCGTTTGCCCTGGGTGACCGAATCGGCACCGTTCCTGAAAGGACTGAACCTGCGGGCAGTGGATTATCCGCTGAGCTACGACGACTTCTATGACGGACAGGCGCGCGTCGCGCTGTGGGCGGTGCCGGACGCCACAGACTCGGAGCACCGAACCGCCGAGATCTGTGGACGTTTGACCGACATCATGTTCTTCGACGCGTTCCTTTTGGACGCCGGGATGCGGACCGAATCCCCGCTGACTCGCATGATCAGCTTAGATCTGTCGGTCATCTGGTCAGCAGGACATGCAGCACCCGCGCCCACGCTGTTGGAAGCCGACGGGCGAATCGACCATCAACTGGCCGGCATGCAGGGGACTCTCCGCGATACAACCGGGGCGGTGCGGGCATCGGCAACTACCCAGGCCCGAGCCTTCCGGGACGTACGCGAAAGCCCCGGTTCATAAATGGATCAGACCTATATGATCTCCGACTTGCGGGTGGCCACCCTGAACCACAGGGCTGGTCGTAGAACAACATCGAATCGGAGGAGTCGAATGCGGATCGGGGTATCCGGACCACACGGAACCGGCAAGACAACGCTTGTTCACGAACTGTGTTCCCGCTTCAACGAACTCACGCCAGTCGAGGAACCGTATGTCCTCCTCGAGGAAGACGGCTACGACTTCGAATACCCGCCCTCTCGCGCCGACTACCGAGCCCAGCTGACCCGCTCGATACAACTGCTGACCACCGAGCCGGACGGATCCGTCTTCGACCGAACCCCATTGGACTTCCTGGCCTACCTGTCAGCGACCGGCCTCGACATCGAGTCCGCCACCACTCCCGCCGCGGTCCGAAATGCCTTGGCTACACTGGATCTCCTGGTCCTCGTGCCCATAACCCCCGAAACCGAGCGGCTCCTGCCCCCGGCGGAGATGCTCGGTCTGCGTCACACGGTCAACGAGGTACTCCTGGAGTTGGCCTACACCGACCCGCTGCACCTCCTCGCCGACATTCCGGTCATCGAGTTGAACGTCCCCCTGGCGGATCGAGTCGAAACAATCGGCGCCATGATCCGGTAGCCCTCGATAGTGCCGCCCCAACTCCGGTCGGCTCATGCCGCAACCCGGGCGGTCCGGCCTGGCGGCAGTGCACTCGCCTGTAGTGCCGACCACAGAAGTAGGGGCAGAAACTTGAAACTCTGATGCTTCAGACATGCGTAGGGTGGCACCGACATCACGAAACATGAGGAGCGTCCATGAAAGCTGCTGCCAGCCAACGCATTCTCGCCGCTATGGCCGGATGTCTGATCACCACCGCTGCGGCCGGAACCGCCGGCGCCGCGCCGCTGGTCCTGCAGCCCGCTGCCGAAGGCCCCGTCGCGGGACCTGTCGCGCCTGTTGTGGCCGAAACCGGATCGTTCGAACGCGCGCTCGGCGGCGATGTGGGGTTCTCGGTCAGCCAGGGATCGAGTGACATGTACTGGAACATCCACAAATTGGTGATCTGTGACCTGCTTCGAGCGGGTCCCTTCATCTGCGCCCCCGGTAGCAGCCGTTGAAGTGCATCCGGCGCTCGACCTAGCAGTCCTGCACCCCGGCGGTTGTATTCATCCGCAGGTGGGAGTGATTAACAAGAAGCGCTGATCAAACACCGGATATTTGTTGTTTAAGAAATCGGGTGTCCGAATCTACTGTTTCTCCTCGACCGGCCCGCCGGGAGTGACCCGGGTCACGGGTCCTCCTTGGCGCCGACCGATCGGATTGGTCTCGCGAGGATGAGGATTCGGTATGAGGAAGCTAGCCACGGTGCTGCTATTGCTCGGAACGTTGGTGGTTCCGTTCATGCACAGCACCGCTCCCGCCACGGCTGATCCCGGTGGTTTGAAGGGTCCGTTGAGTACCAGCGGGCGATACATCGTCGACGCCGGCGGCAATCGGGTGAAGCTGAAGTCCGGTAACTGGCACGGCTCCAGCGGCACGTGGAACGGCAGTGGCGATGACGAGGTCACCGCCAACAACTTCGCCGAGGAGAACGGGCACCGGGCCCCGCTGGGACTGGACCGGGTGCAGATGGCCAAGCTGGTCGGCGACTTCAAGGCGCTGGGGCTCAACAGCATTCGCCTGCCCTTCTCGAACGAGATGATCTCCGACACCCGACCGGTGCAGGGCCTGACCGCCAATCCGGAACTCAACGGACTGCGCCCGATCGAGGTGTACGACCGGGCCGTCGCCGCCCTCACCTCGGCCGGACTCGGCGTCATCCTCAACAACCACACCACGACCACCCGCTGGTGCTGTGGCGTGGACGGCAACGAGCGCTGGAACTCGGGCCAGTCCTGGGACGATTGGATCAACGACTGGGTGTTCATGACCTCCCGGTATCGCAATGATCCCGGTGTCATCGGCGCCGACCTGCGCAACGAGGTGCGCCGCGACACCTGGGACAACCCCAACTGGGGCCAGGGCGACAGCCACGACTGGGCCGACGCCGCGCAGGAAGCCGGCGACGCCATCCTCACCAAGGGCAATCCGGATCTGCTGATCATGGTCGAGGGCGTCAACTGGATGGGCATCCCCACCGACCTGACCTGGCACGAGCGCCCGATGCTGGAGCCGATCAAGCGGCTGTCCACCACCCTGGTGGAGTCCCACAAGGTCGTGTACGCGGTCCACTTCTACGGCTACATCGGCCCCAACCACACCGGCGGCACCGGCATCGGCGGCGGTGAGACCCACGACCCGCGCTTCCGCGACATGTCGCGCACCGATCTGTTCAAGTCGATGGACGACCGCGCCGGCTACGTCGCCACCACCGCCGACAAGCACTTCACCGCCCCGGTCTGGGTCAGCGAATTCGGTGTCGGCAAAAGCGATGCCGGCGACCTGGACAAGACCTGGTTCAAGAACATGGTCGACTACCTCATCGAGCGCGACCTCGACTTCGCCTACTGGCCGATCATCGGCTACCAGCAGAACGACAAGGGCAACTCCTGGGGTCTGCTGCGCTACGACACCACCGGCGGCCTGCGCAAAATCACCGACGCCGACGACTGGCGCGGCACCCATTTCAGTCGCCTGATGGCCGCGAACGGCTTCACCGGCAAGGTCTCCCCGTCCCGCACCTGGTCCATGCTCCAGGGCATCCACGAGGACGACAACCGCTCGATCCGCGCCGCCGCGGACTGGGACGGCGGCGCCCACAAGATGGTGTGCCCCGACGGCCAGCGCCTGTTCGGTGTCTCCGACCGCGGCCAGGGCGGACTCTGCGGTGACGCCACCCTGGGCGATCTGTGGCAGCCGGGCACCAGCGCGGTCAAAGTCAGCTCCGAAAAGGTCAGCACCGACTGGGCCGGCGGCTTCACCAAGTACCAGTGCACCGAAGGCCAATTCATGATCGGCTACAGCCTCCGCGGCGACGCCATGTCAGGAATCCTCTGCGCCCCCGGCCGAGTCCCCCTGGCAGGCGCCGGCCGCACCCTCTGGTTCGACAAGGGCGACAACCGCCCCGCCTCCGGCGAGGGCGGCGACTGGGCCAACAGCTACTACAAGGGCCAGTGCAACGCCAACGAGTACGTCGCCGGAATCGCGTTCTCCGGCAACAACAACCGCGGCAACCGGCCGCAGGCGCTCTACTGCCGCACTCTCCCCTGAGTCGCGGCTGCACAGTAGCCGGCCCGGAACTCCTGGGAGTGGGACTAACTCCCTTCCCCGGAAATGGGGCCAGACCGCTGACTCGGTCGGTTCCCGGTCGTCTCACCTCTACTCCGAGACGGCCGGGAACCGAAAGTGGATGCGTGTTTACGAGACAACGCGCACGCTCGCCCGATCATGTTGCGTTCGACCGAGATCGGCGGGGCAGAGACGGTCGTGGATGCTGCTACGACAACGGGGTAGCACTGCTGACAGTCGCCTCCCCAGTCCGGCAGCCGTGCTCTGGGGTTCACACGAACCGACCTCGCCGAACGTATGGTCGGGTGCCTCCTGCGGCTGGGTCAATGTGGTGCGCATGCACACTGCGATCTACGCCTCGGGCGGCTGTCGTGCAGAACGTCCGCTACCGCCGATTACAACGCACCTGCCGCTGAGCGGCCCGCGCACCAACCTCGTATGCCTCGCTAATATTCATGGCGTTTGTGCCATGTCAGATTTTGCTGAGCCACATGGCTCGGTGGCGGATCGGGGGCGGATGAGACAGATCCTGTTTGCGGTAGCGATTGCCTTGACTGTGTCGATCACCTTGACACCGTTGCTGGTTCGCTTGTTCAACCGGGCGAAAATGGGCCAGGAGATCCGCGCGGAAGGCCCCGCCAGCCACCAGGCGAAACGTGGCACACCCACTATGGGCGGCATCGCCATCATCGCCGGGATGTGGGCCGGCTACCTCGGGTCGCACCTGATCGGCTTGCGCTACGACGCGCCAGGCGTGACGGCATCAGGGCTGTTGGTTCTCGGTTTGGCCACGGCCATGGGTCTGGTCGGCTTCCTGGACGACTTCATCAAGCTGTACAAGCAACGCAACCTCGGGCTCACCGCGAAGGGCAAGTACATCGGCCAGTTCGGGGCCGCAATCGTTTTCGGCATCCTCGCCTTGCGATTCCCAGACAGCACCGGGCTGACCCCGGCCAGTCGCCACATCTCGATCATTCGCGATCTGAGCTGGTTGTCACTGGTCCCTGTGTTGTTCGTGCTGTGGGCCTGTTTCCTGGTGGCCGCCTGGTCGAACGCCGTGAACATCACCGATGGGCTAGACGGTCTCGCTGCAGGATCAATGGCACTGACCTTGGGCGCGTACGTGTTGATCACGTTCTGGCAGTATCTCAACGCCTGCACCACTCGCCCCGGCGCGGGCTGCTACACGGTGCGCGACCCGCTGGACCTGGCACTCATCTGCGCCGCAACGGCAGCGGCATGCGTGGGCTTCCTGTGGTGGAACGCGGCGCCTGCGAAGATTTTCATGGGTGACACGGGATCGCTCGCCTTGGGCGGACTGCTCGCGGGGTTGTCGATCACGACGCGTACCGAACTGCTGATGGTGGTCATCGGCGCCCTGTTCTGCGCGGAGATCCTGTCGGTTCTGTTGCAGATCCTGGTGTTTCGCAAGACTGGTCGGCGGTTGTTTCGCATCGCGCCGATGCACCATCACTTCGAACTGAGCAGCTGGCCCGAGACCACCGTCTCCATCCGCTTCTGGCTCCTCGCCGGACTGTCCGCGGCCGCCGGCCTGATGCTGTTCTACGGCGAGCACCTCTCCGTCACCGGCTGACGCGGTAAACGCACTCATCTGCCGCTGACCGCGCTGAATCGGTGGATGCAAAGCGGCGGCTACCATCCGGTTCGATGTGCCGCAGGTAGCGGGTTTGTAGATGTGGGGGCGGATTGTGATGTTGTTGCGTGGCTGGGACTGAGGAGCCGCTCAGATGTGCTTGCCGGGGTGCAGCGCCGGCACAGAGCGGATCCGCGCGCGGCATTCGATCTGCTCTGGCGGTCACTGGTGGCGAAGCGGGCTGGCCGGCCCATCCATACGATGCGAACCAAACGTGGTGTCATCCTGGTCGTTTTGGCGCTGGTCGCGGTGGTCGGCTGCTCTTCATTTTCGGGTCCGTCGGTCCATTTCACTTCGCCTTCGAAATACGACGGCGCGAAGTTGTGTGATCGCTACCGGACGTTTCTCCGGAACTCACTGTTGATCACCGACGCTGAGGTGGAGACCCTCACCTTCGAAGAAGGTGGCATCGTCGGCTGGTCGACCATCTGCAGTGGCCGCCACGCCGGCCTCGGCTTGATCGGCGCGCTCCAGGTGCACAACCAGCGGATAGACGACGGTGAACTCGACGGCATACCCACCGACTACCCGGCAGTTCCAGGCTTACGAAGGTAAGGCATGGGTAGGAGCCCCGATGCCGTATTGGACGGAAGTCCATGTCCAGGACGGACTTTGGAGTGCGGAAATGCGATTCGTGAAGGAAAGCCTCGAACAGGAACTACTCGAGCCCGCTGACGTCCAGGCGGTGACCACGTTCCTGGTTCAGATCGCACGCGACCTCAAGGACTGATTCGGCCAGTCGACGCTGCTCCGATCTGATGGCGGCGTGACGCGCTGTGATGCCGCACCCCGCGCGTCTGCTCGGGCGGTTCGCCGGGACTGCGGCATCGTGAAGGATGGCTCCCTCCTCCGACCTCGATGTCACCTTCGCCGGTGACGACCTGCCGCCTATATGGCATCGGCTACATGACGTCTCGAACATCCGCACATGCCGATCACAGTGCGATGGTCTGGTCCTTGGCCGCTGCGAGATGGTTCACCGGACTTCGTTGCGGGATTGTCAGGAGTTGTGTGGGGCGACCAGACCGGATTCGTAAGCCAGGACTACGAGTTGCGCGCGGTCGCGGGCATGGAGCTTGGTCATGGCTCGGTTGATGTGGGTTTTCGCGGTGAGCGGGCTGATGACCATGTGGTTGGCGATCTCGTCGTTGGACAGGCCCTGGGCGACGAGGGTGACGGCCTCGCGTTCGCGGGTGGTCAGTTCCTTCAGGCCGGTGTTGGCGCTGGTGTTGAGTGGCTGGGCGAGGTACCGGTGGATCAGGCGGCGGGTGATCGAGGGCGCGAGCAGAGCGTCACCGCGAGCGGCGACGCGAACCGAGTGCAGGAAGTCCTCTGGGCGAATGTCTTTGACGAGGTAGCCGGCCGCGCCCGCGCGGAGTGCGTGGTAGACGTATTCATCGAGGCCGTAATTGGTCAGTATGACCACGTGCACTCCGGCCAGGTCCGGGTCTGCCGCAATGTGCCGCGTTGCCTCGATGCCGTCCATACCGGGCATCTGAATGTCGATGAGCGCGATGTCTGGCAGGTGTTGCCTGGCCAGCACCACACCGTCGCGCCCGTCGGCGGCCTCGGCTACTACCTCGATATCGTCTTCGAGGTCCAGGAGCGCACGGAATCCGCTGCGAATGAG
Organism: Nocardia tengchongensis; assembly: GCF_018362975.1. NCBI lineage: Bacteria > Bacillati > Actinomycetota > Actinomycetes > Mycobacteriales > Nocardiaceae > Nocardia > Nocardia tengchongensis. The sequence goes on along the minus strand of NZ_CP074371.1, from coordinate 6,695,452 downwards.
TGGTTGGTCATCGACCAGTAGAACGCGAATCATGTGGGTTCCACGGGGAGTTCGGCGCGGACGGAGAAACCGCCCTCGCTCCGTGGCGCCGCCCGGAGTTGGCCACCGAGCGCGCTGACGCGTTCGCGCATCCCGAGCAGTCCGACACCGTGGACGGGTGAGTTGTGCAGTCCGGCCTTGCCATCGTCGTCGACCCGAATGACCAATGCGTCCGGGCGGTAATCGATCCGGACTGATGCTGTGGTGGCGGCGGCGTGCCTGGAGATGTTGGTCAACGACTCCTGAACGATGCGGTAAACGGTCCGGTCCACTGCGGCGGGCAGATCCAAGGGTTGCCCTTCGATCGTCAACGTCGCGTCCAAACCCGTTGTGCAGGCGCGTTTTACGAGCTCCTGGACGTGGTCGAGCCCTTGCCGTGGGGCAGTGCTGTCCTCACGTAGCGCCTCCAGCGTCGCTCGTAGTTCCCGCGCGGCCTCGCGACCGGCCTCCCGGATCGCGTACAGCGCCTCCGGTACCGCGTCGCCCCGCTTGAGCGCGACATGGACAGCGGCCTCGGATTGCACCTTGATGACCGAAATCTGTTGCGTGAGAGAATCATGCAGCTCCCGCGCGATATGCAAGCGTTCCTCGTCGGCGCGGCGCCGCGCGGTCTCCTCGCGGGTGCGCTCGGCCTCGTCTGCCCTTCTCTCGGCCTGCCGCAGTGCCTCTCCCGCGGCGCCGGCCGCGATGAGCCAGGCGAGTTGGAGGGCATGGCGGGCCTGCGCGAACGCCTCCGCCATGGACCAGTCCTGGTGCGCGAGGAGCATCGCGAAGGGCAAAGTGAGCACCATGAGCACCGAACCTGCCACCGCGACGAGGTGCTGTCCGGCCCGGACCGTCGCGTACACCGCGATCAGGAACGCGATGGCGGCCACGTCGAAACCGATTGCCTGGTAACCCAATACGCACAACGCGGTCGCTGCCAGCACGGTTACCGGGGCCCGGCGGTACGCGGCCAACGCCAGGCCACCGGTCATCAGCAGCGCATAACCGACCAGGTCCAGACTTGCGGGTGAGCGTTGCCCGGACAGACCGGTGCCCAACAGGATGGCCGCCGCTCCGATGGCGACCGCCCAGTCTCCGATCCGGATCGGTGCCCTGCTCATGTATGCACCCTAACCGGAATCCCACCTGAGCAACTCCCGCGTTCAGACGATAAGTCCGCTACTGCGGACGCGGTAGTTTCGCGGTCTCTACCGCGTCCGAAGTAGATGGCTACCGCAGCGGTGGCAGCGCGAATTGTCCACGTCTGCACGATGCTCAGCGGCCGTTCGGCGCACATGATGAAGCGACATCGAGCCATTCGACACAAGGAGTCTCATGTCCATTCGTCATCTGCCCGCAGTCCTAGCACCTGCCCTGCTCGCAGGTATCGTCCTCGCCGCACCGGCGACCGCCTCTGTCCAGCAGAGTGCCGCCGTCACTGGCATGACGTCCGGGCGACTCGGTCCAAGCCTGACCGCGCTGGTTGGGCTGGCCGGTGTAGTGGTCGGCGTTCTCGCCCTGGCCCGCAGTCGTATCGGCACCGGCAAGGGGCGTCGGGGCGCGGTGCTGGCGTTGGGCTCGGGCCTGGTCAGCCTGGTCCTCGGTACCGTGTTCGCGGCCACCGCCGACGGTGGTCCTGGCACCGGCAACGGGATTGTAGGGGCTTGGGTGGCCATGGCGTTCGGTCTGATCGGCCTGGTCCTCGGCGGGGTGGGCCTGAACCGCTCTCGCCTATCGGCTGACCTCGGAAATCGCTGACAGGATGGGTGTACCGGGTTAGCCGCGGGCCGTGCTCTCGACGATGTCGGGGGTGCCGTGTTGTCGGGCGTTGAGAAATTCGGTGCCGCGCAGTGGATGGGTAGCCGGTCTCGGGTAGAGCCAGGCGTGGAAGTGCGGGACACGGTCGCGGGTCGAGACGAGGTGCACGCGTTCGGCATCGGTGGTTGCCCGTAGCGCGCGATCCAGCGCGGACAGCAACGGACCGAAAGTCGCGGCTTCGGCGGCGGCCATATCGGCGAAGTCGACGTAATGCCGTCGCGAGGTAATTCGCAGTGCGCCGGGCATGGTCGTGGCGGGTTCACCGGGGGCCACCAACCAGTGCTCGTCGGGGTGGATCCACCCGCCGAACGGTTCAGCAGCATCGTCGCGCGCCAGGACACAGTAGGCACAGCGGTCGGTCATCTCATCTGCTCCAGAGCTATCGAAGTGCGGGTAGTGGGACTTCATCGGGACTGCGCGGTCGCGGTGGACCTGCGGCGGACAAGGTAGATCGCGGCACCGAAAGCGACGACCACGCTGCCCGTCAGGACCGACAGCGCTGGCAGCGTGCAAGCGAGGATCAGGCAGCCGAGCAACCCGACGACGGGGATCAGCCGCACCGGCCGCCCTCGGACGGGGTCAATGTCCAGGCAGAAGCATTGGCGATCGCGTAGTACAGCAGCACGCCGAACGATGAGAACCCGATCGCGGCACGGACATCGGTGGTCGCGGCGGCAATGGCCACAACCACACCCACAGCGAGCTCGGCGCGATGCGGTACCGCGAATCGGGGATGCACTGCCGCCAAGGCGTGCGGCAGATGCCGGTCACGGGCCATCGCCAGCGTCGTTCGCGAGACACCGAGGATCAAGGCCAGCAGCGAACCGAGCGCGGCGATGACGGCTCCGGCCCGCACCACCGGTTCCAGCCACTCCGCGCCGGCGGCCCGCACCACGCTCGACAGTGGTGCGGTCGCTTCGGACAAACCCTGCGGCCCAAGCACACTCAGCGCCGCGACCAGCACGATCGCGTACACGCACAACGCGATCCCCAGCGCGAGCGGAATCGCGCGGGGAATCGTGCGCGCGGGATCGCGGACCTCCTCACCGAGGGTGGCGATCCGTGCGTATCCGGCGAACGCGAAGAAGAGCAGTCCAGCTGCCTGTAAGACCCCGAAAACGGTGATGCCCGAAGCTAATTCCAGCCGTGCGGCGTCAGCGGTGCCGGAGGTGAAGGCCGAGACCACCACCGCGGCGAGCACGGCCAGCACGATCGACACGATCGCCCGGGACAACAGGGCTGACTTCTGTACTCCGAAATAGTTCACCGCGGTCAAGGCGACCACCGCTGCGGCAGCGACGGCGTGTGCCTGCTCGGCCCACGCGTACGCGCCGACGGTCAATGCCATTGCCGCGCAGGACGCGGTCTTGCCGACCACGAAACACCATCCGGCCAGATATCCCCAGAACTCGCCGAGCCGTTCGCGCCCATACACATACGTGCCACCCGAAGCCGGATAGCGTGCGGCCAATCGCGCCGAGGAGGTCGCATTGCAGTAGGCCACCACAGCCGCGACCGCGAGCCCGAGCAGCAATCCCGATCCCGCCGCCCGCGCCGCCGGAGCCAGGGCCGCGAAGATCCCCGCTCCGATCATGGAGCCGAGCCCGATGACGACAGCATCGCTCAGTCCCAAGCTCCGCCGCAGCTCGTCCGGCATGACCGACACCGCTTTCCTGGACACCATGCTCCTGACGCAGACCGGAAATACATCAAATTCAGTTGATGTATTTGGTGCTATCCTCGGCTGATGACGTCGACTCGTCAAGCCGTCCCACAGTTTGTTCATCTCGCCGCGCATCCTTTGCGTTGGCAGCTGCTGACCGAGCTGTCGGACAGTGACTATCGAGTGCGCGAGCTGGTGGCCCGCGTGGGTGAGCCGCAGAATTTGGTCTCCTACCATCTGCGCCTGCTGCGAGACGGCGGCCTGGTCACCAGCACGCGCAGCAGTCACGACGGCCGGGACAGCTACTACCACCTGGATCTCGACCGCAGCGCCGAGATGATCGCCGGAGCCGGGACAGTACTGCACCCGGCCCTCCGAATGACGCCCGCGCCAACCGCATTCGAACCCTCGACACCGCCCACGGTGCTGTTCGTCTGCACCGGCAACAGCGCCCGCTCCGCGATCGCCGAAGAGCTGTTGCGCCTACGCGCCGGCGGCCGAGTCCAGGTCCTCAGCGCTGGCAGCAAACCGAAGCCGGCCATGCATCCCGACACGGTGCGCGTACTGCGCGAGGAATTCGGCATCGATCTATCCGGCCGCCTCCCCCGCCACTTGGACACCCTCGCCGATCATCGCTTCGACGTGGTGATCACCCTGTGCGACAAGGCCCGTGAGGTCTGTCCTGACTTTGGTGACGATCCTCGATGGATCCACTGGAGCATCCCCGACCCGGCGACCTCACGCGGCAGCAACGAGGACACTTACCCGGCCTTCCAGGCCACAGCAGCCGAAATCGACACCCGCATCCGCTATCTGCTGCCGACTCTCACGGAAAGGACTGCCCAATGACAACATCCACCACCGAGTACGCCAGCGTCCGCTACCTCGTCGATGACGTTCAGGCAGCGGTCGACTTCTATACCGGCCACCTGGGCTTCACCCTGCACACCAACGCCGTCCCCGCCTTCGCCGACGTAATCCGCGGCCCGCTGCGCCTATTGCTCTCGGGCCCAGCCAGCTCCGGCGCTCGCGCCACCCCCGCCGATGCCACCGGACCAGGGGCCAATCGCATCCACCTCGTCGTCGCCGACCTTGATGCCGAAATCGAACGGCTCCGCACAACCGACATCGAATTCCGCAGCGACCTTGTCAGCGGCCCGGGTGGCCGCCAAATACTGCTCACCGACCCCGCCGGGAACCTGATTGAACTGTTCCAACTCGCCACTGCGGTCACCAGCACGTCGAGGTGATCGATCTGTCAGGTGATGACGCATTGCTTCTAATGTGGTCGCGCACGAGTCGCGAGTCCGCGGCGTGGTGGCAGAACGCTGCTGCTGTTCCAGCGAACCCCGCCGCACCTCCGATGAATATCCGCTTACGGGTCGGTTCGGAGGGCTAGCTCGGATCAGCTGAAGATCAACGCCCCGAGATCATCTCGGGGCGCTCGTGTGTCCGGAACGTCCGCAACTGCCTGTGGTCTCAATAGGTCAGCGCAACACTGGGAATGTCCTGGTGAGCAAGGGATGTGATGGGCGATGGCCTCGAGTAGACCGCTATCGGAGAAGAGAACCCGGTTAACCGAGGCTCAGGTCGAGGAGGTGTGGCGGCGGTGGCGATCCGGGCAGGCGATCGAGGTTCTCTCTCGGCAATGGGCCACTGCTCGAATCAAATTGGGCGCCGATACGGTCGTGCTGGCTCCCTGGGTCTCGTGCACTGGTCACTGGTGCCGCAACGAAACTGACGACACCTATCGCGTGGACGTGATCTTCGACTGCGGTAGAGAAAGGCAACACGTAATCCGTGCCTACCTTCCGGCGCGCAGGACGTCGGCCGTGGGTGGTGATTGTGGTAGTCATCGCGAGCGCTGTTCGACCGACCGTGAGCGCTGGTGCGACGAGGACAATCCGATCCTCGGGATTCGGTACGACAATGTGGTGGTCGACAACGGGCCGATTCCGCCGTGGCCCTTCGGCGGCACGGGCTCATCGTTCTGAACGCGGAATGGCGGGTTCAGTTGGGGGTCAAGGTATCTGCAAAGGCCGGGCTGTGTGTGCGGGCCGCAGCCGCTGTCGAGGGTCAGGGTGGCGAGGTCGTGGGCGCCGGGCTCAAGGCTTTTCCGGATGCTCGACCTCCGCGGGTCGCCAGGCGAAGGTGAGGGTGGCCGGCTGGTCCGGGCCGGTGTGGATCGAACAGGTGGTGTTCGGGCTTTGCCGATACCAGCCCGGGAACTGGCCGCGGAGCGGGTCGCGCGCGAAGGCCCAGCGGCCACCGATTTCCAGTCGCAGCTGCTCACCGCGGTGAATTCGAGTGGCGTGCGGCAACAATGCGACGTCGACCGCGACCGGTACACCGGGCGTGAGAGGTTCGGCCTCGTGGTGGGTGTGGACCGGTTGGAGCGGAGTGGACAGGGCGGGGTCCAAGGTGCGGTGCGCGAGTCGCTGCCAGCCCTTGGTGACGACATCGGCGTTGAAGCCGTAGGAACCTTCGAAACAGACTTCCCGTCCGTCGCGGAACTTGCGGAGCACGACGAACAGGTTCATGTCGTCGGCGTCGGCGAGTGCCACGTGCAGCCGTAGCGTGGACGGTCCGAGGATGTCGATGTCCTCCGGGGCGGTCCAGGTCCAGGCGAGCGCGGCGCGTCGGCTGCGGAACGAGCGTTGTCCGCCCGTCGTCTCGGGGTCGGCCGTCAGTTGGCCGTCGGTATTCAGGTGCAGCACAGCCGTTTTCGTCTCGCTGGGCGGCCAGTCGTCCACGTAGGTGATATCCGCCGGGCGTGCGCCTTCCGCATGAACAGCGAGCCGAACCGCCGGGCAGGAGTCCCAGCCGTTGTCGGCGTCCCGCAGCACATGATCGAAGAATCGAATCCGCTCGCGGGTGGCCTCGGCGCCGTAATAGTGCGACCACTTGCCGTCGCGATGGGTATAGAGCCATTTGCGCGCGGAACCAGCGCGGCGGAAGGCTTCGAAGCTGCCGCGGCTGTGCAAGTTGTGGTCGGAGAAGGACGCGCACACCAGCATTGGCACTTGGATCCGCTCCAGTGTGGGTGTGTGTGCCGTGTACCAGTCGTCGCGATCGGGGCGGCGCAGGATCTCGGTGCGGAGGTTCTCGGTCATCCGGGTGCGGCGTGCGGTGACCGCGCTCCAGAGGCGGCTGAAACCGTCCTCGCGTACACCGCCGGGGTAGGCGAAGTCCCGGTAGAAATCGCTGAAACCCTCCCAGACGCACAGGGCGGCCAGGTGCGGGGGCCGCAGCTCGGCAACTCGGTACTGGCTCAGTGCCAGATATGACACCCCGTCCAGGCCCACGCGCCCGGTGCACCACGGTTGCGTGCCAACCCATTCGATCAGGTCGAAGTAGTCTTCGGCCTCCGCGGTGGTGAACATCGAGCCGATTCCCTCGGAGGTCCCGCCGCCGCGCAGATCCGCGTTGACCACCACATAACCGTGTGCGGTCCAGATCGCCGGATCCGGCGCCTCCCAGCTGTGTGAGTTCGCTGAACCGGACACGGTCGGGCTGCGGCATGATCCGGTACTGGACGTCGATGGCGCGACCGCCGCGACCACGCACCGGCATCCGATCCTTGCCGTACGGATGGGCCGACATGATCACCGGGTGCGGACCGGGGGAGTCGGGGTGAAAGATATTGAGCCGCAATATCGTTCCGTCCCGGACGGGTACAGCAACGTCGTACTCGGCCCGCACGTCCGGAGCGGGCGTGATGTTGACACCCGGCCGAACCAGGTTGGCGATCCGGTGCCCGGCTCGGCGGAACGCGGCGGGCCTACGAATGCGTGTTCTACTCATCGGTTCCCTTTCGTCGTCACCGGAATCGTGGCGTGCGAGCGGGGATAGGCTCAACGGTGATGAATAAATCCGCGCCCCGCGGCCGCCGCCTCGGTGCTCCCGACACCCGTAGCCGCATTCTGGAGATCGCTCGCCGGCGTTTCCTCGCCGAGGGCTACACCGGGGTGACGATGCGTTCACTGGCGGCCGAAGCGTCCGTCGACGCCGCGCTGATCAGCTATTTCTTCGGTTCCAAGCGAGGCCTGTTCGGGGCGGCGATGGCCCTGTCCCAACACCCCGCAGAGCTCCTGGCCCAAGCCCTGCCGGGCGACCGAGCCGGGCTGGCGCGCCGCGTACTCACCGCCCTGGTCACCGCCTGGGACGACCCCGACAACGGCCGCGCCCTGCGCGCCCTTCTCCTCGCCTCCACGCACGATGACAATCTGTCCCGCCTGGTCCAAGAGATGATCGAGCGAGAACTCATCACCGTGCTCGCCGACCACATGGGCGGGACCGCGGCCCGCACCCGCGCCGGACTCATCGCCGCCCAAGCGCTCGGGTTGATCCACGCCCGCTACGTGCTTCGCCTGGAACCGACGGCTTCAATGCCCGCCGATGAATTAATCGACCGCCTGGCCCCAGCCATGTCCATCGCATTGCTCGGCCCGCCGCGACCAGGTCGGGCGGTCCGCTGAGGCGATGCGCAGGGCTGGGTCGCGGCGGGCTGCTACCTGGATCCACATTTCGCTCCGTGTGGCGCCGGCTAGGGCCTCAGCACGATTTTCCCGTGGGTGTGTCTGCGCTCGAGTTCGGTGTAGGCCTGACGAACCTGCGCCAACGGGTAGACGTTCGCGATCGGGACTTCGAGGTGTCCGGCGGCGATCAGGGCGGCCAGTTCGGCGAGGACCTCGGCGCCCGCCCTGCCGTTGGGCCCGGGTTCGGTCTTGACCCCATACTTCGCGGCTGCCGCGAAATCTATGGTGGTGTCGATCCGTTCGATGGCGACGCCGAGAGCGAGCGCCAGTTCGACGTACCCGCCGCCGTAGGCGTCGATGAAGGCATCGACGCCGTCCGGTGCGGCGGCCTTGATCCGGTCCGTGACGCCGTCACCGTAGGCCACGGGGATCACGCCGTGGCTTCGCAGCCACTCGTGGTTGCCCTCGCCGGCCAGGCCGATGACCGTGGCTCCGGCACGGCGCGCGAGCTGAACGGCGAACGAGCCGACTCCTCCGGCTGCCGCGGAGATGACGACGGTCTCGCCCTTCTCCAGCTGTACGGAATGCACTGCACCCCATGCGGTCACGCCGGCAATGTATAGGCTGCCCGCTACTTCCCATGGGACGTTGCTCGGTTTGGGGGTGAGGTTGTCGACGTCGACGAGGACCAGCTCGGCCTGAGCGGCTCGCTTCTCGGAGAATCCGATCACCTCGTCGCCGGGCGAGAATCGGTCGGCTCCGGCACCGATCTCGGCGACGACTCCGGCGAGATCGCTGCCCTGCCCGGACGGAAAGGTCGAGGGAAAGATGTCCGTCATCGCGCCGATGCGTAATGCCGTCTCACCGGGGTTGATGGCTGCCGCCTTCACCTGCACGAGGACCTGCCCGGCCGCCGGCGCCGGGCGGTCGACCTCGTCGATCCGCAGGACGTCGATTCCGCCGAATTCGTTGTACCTGACTGCCTTTGTCATGGTCTTGCTTCTCCCTCCGGTGCGCCCGTCACCAGGGCACCGTTCCGGCATCGTCGAAGAATCCGCCGGTCGGTCCGTCGTCGGGCAGGGTTGCGAGGTGAATCGCGATCGCCGCGCCCTGTTGTGGTGTGCGGACGCCTCGGAAGCCGTTGAGGTCGGTGGCGGTGAAACCCGGGCAGCCGGAATTGATCAGGATGTTGGTGTCGCTCAGTTCCTTGACGTATTGGATGGTGACGGCGTTGAGGAACGTCTTCGACGCCAAGTACGCGGTGGGAACCGGGCCCATGTCGATGTCGGGTGTGGTTTGCAGGGCGAGCGAGCCGACGCTGCTGGACATGTTGACGATTCGCGGTGAGGCCGAGGCGCGCAGCATCGGCAGCATCGCGTTGGTGACCCGGATGACGCCGATCACGTTGGTTTCCACGACAGCTCGCACGGTCGCGGATGCCAACGTGGTCGGTATCTGCGGCGAACCGCCGGTGATCGCGGCATTGTTGACCAGAACATCGAGCCCACCGGCGTGGTCGGCGATCAATTCGGCCGCCGCGGACACACTTTCGTCGTCGGTCACGTCCAGTGGCACGCCGAACGCATCGATCCCGGCCGCGCGGAGCTTCTCCACCGCGGTCTCACGGCGTTGTTCGTCCCGCGCGCCCACACCGATTCGCCAGCCGAGCGCGCCCAGGCCCGCCGCGATCTCGTATCCAATTCCTTTGTTTGCGCCGGTCACCAGCGCGATCGTCGGTTCACTCATGCCGTCGATCATGCGGCGGACGCAGGCGGGGCTTCCAACACCGATCGGGTGGGCGGCGATACCGCACGGGTATCGGTCGTGGTGAGGGCCGGATACGATGGCACGGTGGAGACCCGGGAGTTGCGATACTTCGTCGCCGTCGCCGAGGAGTTGCACTTCGGGCGGGCGGCACAACGGCTCACGATGGCGCAACCACCGCTGTCGCGGGCGATCCAGCAGCTGGAACGCCGACTCGGAGTCGTTCTGCTGCACCGCGGTTCGCGCGCGATCGCATTGACCGAGGCCGGGTCGGTGCTGCTGCGCGAGGCCCGGCTCGCTCTCGAAGCGGTCGAAGCCGCCGAGCGCCGCACCCGCCGCGCCGCCGCCGACCGGCCCGGTCTCGTGCTCGCCGCCAAGGCCGGAGCGTCGAGCGAACTGTTGTCGAAGCTGCTCGACGCCTACGCCGCCGAACCCGGCGCTGTCGCGGTCGAGGTGGTGCTGGGCGGGCCCGGCGAACCGGAACGCCTGCTACGCAACGGAAGTGCCGACGTTGCCCTGCTCCACCGCCCCTACGACTCGACAGCCGGATTCGACACCGAGGACCTGCACACCGAACAGCAGGTCGTGGTCCTGCCCGCCGGACACCCCCTCTCCAACCGACCCCACATGTCGATGGCCGAGGTCAACGCCCTGACCGACCTGCCCCTGCCACGCTGGCCTCGCCCGGACGGAAGCTATCCGGACGGCCCCGGCCCGCAGGTTCGCGACCACACCCAATTGACCCAGCTGATCAGGCTCGGCCGGGCCTGCGCGGTTATGCCCGAGTCGCTCCGAGCTCAACTCCGCGACGATCACGCCATCGTGCCGGTACCCGATGCACCGCCCGTCACAACCGTCATCGCCTGGCCACCACACAGCAGATCCAGAACCATCGCCGACCTCGTCCGTACGGCGACACGCCTCTAGAGGTAGAGGCCATCCCAGTCAACGTTCAGTTGGCGATCAAATGACCCGAGAGTGATTGCGATTCGCCCTTTCTGTTCGAGGTCGAGCAGGCACAGTGGGCCGCCATGGTCGAGGGTCAGGTTGGCGAACCAGGTGCGGATCGAGGCCGAGCGCGCGAACAGTCGGCTCATATCCGTGGTGGCGGCCATGAAGTCGAAGCTGACGTGATCCGGCAGGAAGCTCGAGGCGTCGAATACGAGGAGGTAGATGTACCCCACCGAGCACAGAGGGCCGTTGTCCGCATCGGTCTGTGGGGCGTCGCCGCGCTCGCCCACCCATTTCAGCAGCTCGGTGTCTGCTGGGAACAAGAGCGACAGGTCGAGGTTTAGGAGGCTGCCGCCGTCTGCCGCTGTCGGATCGAAGCGCAGGGTGGTGCCGGAGGTAAACCGGGAGGTGCATGGCAGCACAACCGGGCCGTCCGGAAACTCGACTGTGGTCGTTCCGTCCCGGTAAGGGTTACAGCTCGCTTTCACCGCTTCCAACAGCGCGCGGGCGGAATCACGGTGAACGTATACCTCGTAGCTGTAGTCGAGCCCCATCTGCCCGCCCCGTTCCGCTGCCCGCAACTTGTATGGAAAGCCTGAACGTATCAAGGTTCCGACGGTCGGCAGATCGCCCGCTCCTGCCGAATGCTGGGGACTTGGCAGGGCTGTCAGCAAACATACCTGTGTCACAGTTGATCTCGTGTTCGTGCCAGAGACCGAGTTCAGTTCGGTTCATAGCTGGCGACACGCCGGTGCTGGCGGTTGGTGGGGCGCCTATACATACGGAGCTGCCGGCGCTGACCGAACCGGCCGGCGTGAGTGCCTGGAAGATCAACGGGCAGCGGCCATCCTGCGTTTCACGGACGGGAATGGCTAGCCCGCTCGTGTGGTTGTGTGGCGGGTGACTCTTACCGCTGTATCCACATTGCAGGCCCGCGCGGGCAAGGAAGACCTGGTGCGGGCGCAGGCGCTGGCTCTGATCGAGCCGACGCTCGCGGAGCCGGGGTGCGTGAGCTATCAGCCGTATCAGCATCCGACTCGGCCGGGGGAATGGGTGGTGGTCGAGAGCTGGGAATCGCGTGCGGCGTTCGAGGCGCATATGACCAGCCCGCATCTGCTCGCGGCGTTCCAGGCCGGGGCCGACTTGCTGACCGGGGCGCCGGTGGAGCGCATCTTCGAGGGCTGACCGCCCGAACCGGGGTGCCTGCGCCGGCTATCGGAATAGGCTGCGGCGCAGGAACATCGGCTACTGCCGATCGCAGTGTCAGCTGCCGGGAAGCAGGTTCGAACTGCCGGATCCGAAGCCGCCGCCACCGGTGCCCTGCTGGGGCTGCTGCGCGGTCGGGGATCCGGGGGGTGCTGCGACCACGACCACCGTCAACGATTCCGTGTGACCCTGGGTGTTGGTGGACAGGGTGTGGGTTCCCGCAGTGAGCGGAACCCAGGTGACGTTATACCCGCCGCCTCCGATGCAGGTGCCGTTGTCGTAGAAGCTGCTGGTGGGAGCGCTCGCGCTCACTCCGTCGGTGCCCGCGAAGAACACATAGCTTTGTCCGACAACGTAAGACGCGGGTGTCGTGCAGGTCGTGGTCGTGCATTCCTGCACCTCGATGCCGTGGATGCGGGCGGCGGCGAGGGCCGGGTACAGGGAGGAGAGTGCTCCAGCGACGCTGACAACGGCTGCTGACCAGGCAATTTTGCGGGCGCGGCGGTGGGCGGTGGACATGGGTGACTCCTTGTTTCGTCCAGATCTCTAGTCGAGCGGAATTCTGCCGCACCCACAGTGAAATGTTCACGCTTCGGAAAGGGGACGGACCCCAACTTGTGGGGGCACCGAAACGGTGGTCATCCCGCCCCGGGTGTAACGGTCGAAGCGAAAGGTGAACTGGCCCACAGCAGTATGTTCCTATGCGCCATCCGAACCGCCGTTACAAGGTGATGGTTCGGTCGAGAGATCGGGAATCAGAATATTCACCCGCCAGCATCGGCGACGTGAAATTCGAACCAGCTCGGAGTTGGGAGTTGTCGCGAGATATTCCGCATGAAAGTAATTGGGGTAAGGGTGGCGCGAATAATCGGGTTGCTGTAGCTTCGTGCGGCGATCGTGGCCGTGAGCCCGGTGGATACCGGCCCATTGGGTGGGAAGGCCGTGTGCGGCACGGGTACCAGCCAAGGCGCGACCGCGTCGATCTGCGAGTGGATCGACGCCGACAGCCTCGGGCGACTGATCTGGAGCGGCACACTCGCCGCAGACGGTCCGAGCCATCTGCAGGAGATCCGCGCCCAGACCGAACGCAAGTACTAGTGCCCTCGTCCGGATAGGTTGCGGCGGTAACCGGGTGTCGGCTTGTGGTGTGTGTCGGTGAGTTCGGGCCAACTGCAACCGAGGACTGGTCGCAGTTGGTTCCCGAAACGCCGGCCGATCAGGCTGCGGGCGACCTACCATCGCACCCAGGGTGTCCGGCACCTTCGGTGTCCTGGACCTGCGGTCGGGCCAGTTGTACTACCGGATCCGTCCGTGACTCCGCCGTCGGATCGAAGATCCGACGCCCGGATTACCTACCGAAGGTTGCCTGACACGGCACTAGCCGTAGAGGCGAATGAAGTCCTGGGTCGGGTCGACGGCGGGCACCGTGTAGCTCGACGAACTCCCGTCTACGTGGGTCTCCTCGACGTAGTGGGTGGGTTCGGCGGGTAGGTGGCGCCATCGGGCGCGTGGATCATCGACCTGCTCCCCGTGACTGTTCGACGACATGATGTCCCCCTTCCAGAATCGTGTCACCACATGCTATCCGGGGTTACGCGCCCGGTGAAGCATGCGTTGCGGCAAAGGCAAAGCCGGGCCACAGGTTCGAGGATGTTGCTGTCGGGCCGGGTCGCGGCGATAGCCGACCTGTTCGACCTGGTTGAACTAGATCGAGTCAGAATTCGCGGCCTTGCGCTACTTCGCGCTGGGCTGCACCGATCACTGCGGTCACGGCGGGCAGGACGTTGCCATCGCCGCTTACATTCACCGGCGCAACCAGCACGCCAAACCGAAGCGCGAGTTCGCCCTCCGAGATCCGGCTGCCCGATTACCTACCGAAGGTTGCTTGACGAGGTGCGGTGTCCTCGTCGAATATCGGATTTGAGGCCTTGGCGCGGGAGTCAGTTGGAGTTCTGCGGGCTGTTGGCGCGGCGCGCTTCACGCAGTGGGATCGAGACTTCGCGGCCGGTGGTGAGGCGGGGGCGGTCTGTGGGGATCTCGGTGAGTGGTGTGGTTTCGCGCATCGAGGTCAGTGATCTTCTGGCCAGTTCCTGGTAGACCTTTACGCCGTTGGCTTTCCAGTGCAGCGTCTGTTCGTCGAGCGGTTGGGTTTCCGTCACTGGATTGCCGACCGCGAGATGCTCGTCGGGGATGATTGTTTCGGCTCGGACTACGCTGCCGGCGCCGACGAGGGCCCGGGCACCGACTCGGGCGCCGTCCATGACGATGGCGTTCATGCCGATCATTGCGCCTGTCTCGATGACGCAACCGTGCAGGACCGCGCCGTGGCCGATGTGGGATTCGGGCTCCAGCAACAACTCTCGACCTGGGAAAGAGTGCAGGACGCAGCCGTCTTGGACGTTGGAACCCGCGCCGATGACGATCGAGCCGAAATCGCCTCGCAGGCTGGCCGTCGGGCCGATGTAGCAGCCGCTCTCGACGATGACGTCTCCGATCAGTACCGCTGACGGGTGGACGAACGCGTCGGCGGCGACGACCGGGATCACTCCGTCGATTTCATAGCTGGGCATGCTCGCTCCAATCGTGTTGTGGTGCTTCAGCCGGCTCGCCGGGTGGTCCCGCCACCTCGGCGCCGCCGAGCCTTGTCCGGGTTGATGTGGAGCCGAACGCCCTTGTACACCACTGTGTTCGGTAGATCGTCGTCGTCAGGGTCGCCGGAGTCCGACGGGTCGGGCAGTTCCGCGATCTGCTCGATGACGATCTGTGCTCGTGCCGCACCGGGATCGAACATCTCCTGGAACGGCCCGACGAACGAGCCCCCGAGCCCGCGGTGTTTGGCCCGAAGGGCGGCCCACCCCAAGAGGGCCAACGGGCCGATGGTGGCGATCAGCAATAGGAATTCCCCGCCCATTCTCACGAGGGTACCGACGGGATCCTTCGCTTTGCTCAGGAGAGGAAGGGCGCCTCGAGCGGCCCCTGCCGCGGGATCCATGATCGGGCGGTCCGGTCAATTAGAACGTGTTCTATATTTGGCATAACCGTTCCGCGAGCCCTCGGGAGTCCCCTACATGTACCAGTGGTCCGACGAAGACCTGATGTTCCGCGACGCGCTGCGCGGCTTCATCGACAAGGAGATCAAGCCCAACGTCGAGCAGCTGGAAAGCGGTGCGCTGCCGCCCTTCGACATCATTCGCAAGCTGTACGCCACCTTCGGGCTGGACGAGCTGGCGAAGGAGGGGCTGGAGAAGGCGTTCGCGCGCGAGGAGGCCGGGACCACCGGTAAGGCGGGCGGCGGGTTCAGCGGGTCGGGCAGCATGGGTGTGATCCTCAACAGCGAGCTGGCCGGCATCAGCCTGGGCCTGGTCGCCTCGATGGGCGTGAGCCTCGGACTGACCGTCGGCACCATCCGCAGCCGCGGCACCCTCGCGCAGAAGAAGCGGTGGCTGCCGGAGCTGGTGACCTTCGAGAAGGTCGGCGCGTGGGCGATCACCGAACCCGACTCGGGCTCCGACGCGTTCGGCGGCATGAAGTCGTATGTGCGCCGCGACGGCGAGGACTACATCCTCAACGGCCAGAAGACCTTCATCACCAACGGCCCCTACGCCGACGTCACCGTCGTCTACGCCAAGCTCGACGAGGGCGACGGCGTCGACAAGCGCGACCGCAAGGTGCTGACCTTCGTGCTCGACAAGGGCATGGAGGGCTTCACCCAGTCCAAGCCGTTCAAGAAGATGGGCATGAACTCCTCGCCCACCGGCGAGATGTTCTTCAACAACGTCCGCATCACCCCGGACCGGCTGCTCGGCGAGACCGAAACCCCGGCCAAGGGCGACGGCAAGGACAGCGCCAAGGAGTCCTTCGCCGCCGAGCGCATCGGCATCGCGTCGCTGGCGCTGGGCATCATCAACGAATGCCACCGGCTCAGCGTCGATTACGCGAAGTCGCGCAAGCTGTGGGGCAAGGAGATCGCCCAGTTCCAGCTCATCCAGCTCAAGCTGGCCGAGATGGAGATCGCCCGAATCAACGTGCAGAACATGGTGTTCAACGCCATCGAGCGCACCGCGGCCGGCGAGAAGGTGTCCCTGGCCGAGGCGTCGGCGATGAAGCTGTACTCCTCGCGCGCGGCCACCGAGGTCGCCATGGAGGCCGTGCAGCTCTTCGGCGGCAACGGCTACATGGCCGAGTACAAGGTCGAGCAGCTCGCCCGCGACGCCAAGTCGCTGATGATCTACGCGGGCAGCAACGAAATCCAGGTCACCCACATCGCCAAGGGCATTCTGGGCGCCTAGTTCTCACCCCTGTCGCACGCCCGCGCGGCTCACCTCATCAGCGATTCGACGAGGTTGGAACTGCCCGCGGGCGTGCACAGCGACACCGCGCCGGTGCACGGATCCACCAGCACCGACCCGAGTTCGAGGCGCGCGCTGATCAATTCGAAGAACTCGGTCAGCGATGGCGCGATGACCGTGCGCACCGCGGGGTCGGGTCCGTAGGTGATCACCTGGCCCGACGTCCCGAACGGCCCGGGACTCATGTCGACCGCGAAACCGCTGTCCCCGTCGTCGGCGGTGAACGGCACCCAGCCGGGCTTCCAGAACTTCCGTGACACCACACCGGGTTCCGGGCAGCGCACCCAGCGGTCGCAGTCCAGGCCCACGCGCCGGAAGGATTCCGCGGTCTGCTCCTGCACCGTCTGAATCGCGATGATCTCCTCGACGCCCAGCAGATTGTGCAGGAAGAAGTCGCCTTCATCGTCGTTGCCGTCCGCGACGGAGAGCACGGCGACCAGCGAATCCGGCAGCGCCCGCCCGAAGACCTCCCGATAATGCGTGAGCGCGTCCACCGAGACGGGCGGCCGGAAATGCGCGCGGATACCCAGCGAGGCCCTCTCCATCCAGGCGAGCACCTTGGTGAAGGCGCACCCCGCGTCGATCTGTGACTGCTCGGGCAACCCCATCTCCTGTCCTACGAGATCGCCTGGTAGCGCGAACTCTGGTGTGGAAGTCGAAGTCCGCGCGAGCAATGGTTCGATAGCCGTCGACACAGGTCCCCAGCGCTTCCCGGTCGGTTTCGGACAGCTCGCCGATGCCGATGTCCTCGGCGATATCGGCGCTGGCGTGCAACACCGACGCTGCGATCTCCGCGAGCAGCGCCTCGGCGGACGCCTTCGCGGCGTCCACGCTCAACTCCCGTTCGGCTTGCAGCACACACACGGTGTTGTGGGTGTAGCCGCTGGCCTGCTCCTTCTCGTACGAGCAGATGTCGTTGACGACCCCGGAATGCTCGGCGACCGCGGCCCGCAGCGCCTGATAGGAGCGCAGATTGCGGGCGGTGTCCGACAACTCGATGTGATTGACCAGATCGTGCAGATCCAGCAGCGCGAACATGGCGACGGAATCTCTTCGATGCACCCGGAATTCGGTCCACGGCAGCATCCGCCCGGCCGCGCGATCGACCGCCTCGGTGAAGTAGGTCCACAGCCACGCCTCGGTGTCCCCGAGCAACTGGCGCTGCTGGCCGGGCGAGGCGGCCAGGAAGGTGCGGCCCGCCAAGTCCGCCACCGCGCGCTCCATCGGAGTCCGCGCGGGGGAACCGTGCAGCGTGCGAATGAGACCTTCGATGGTGCGCCCGCAGTGGCCCGGCGCGGCATCCTGGTCGTCGAGCTCGTCGTCGAGCAGGAACGCCCACGCCAGCCACTGCGTGATCAGATCCAGTTCGCTCTGCGCGATGTCGGGAAAAGCGAAGGCCGCCAGCAACTGTGGCCGAGTCGTCGCCAGATGCGTCTCGACACGATCGGAGCCGAGGCCGTGATCGCGCATCCAGCGCACCGCGGCGCCCCCGGATTCCTCGAAGCCGGTGTGAACCGGCCCGGGCGGGAACGGAATCCGGTGGTTCGCGAAGTGGATCGTTGCCATGGTCGATGTCCTCCTTACGATGCCGAGAGGTGCGGTGCGCGGGCGGCGGGCGGAAGCTGCGCGGCATCGGCGACGGGCCAGCGGCTGACGTCGTGGTCGAGGGTGCGGAGCTGGTCGAGCTGTTGCAGGCACCACGGGGACAGGCCCGCATTCGGCCTCGCGCAGGTCCGCGCCGCCGAGCCGGCGAAAATCGTCGACGCCGGTCTCGGTGGCGAAGAAGACGTTCCGGATCCGGCTCGCGCCGTGCCGTTCCACGATGGGCGCGGCCGCCGCGGCGGCCATGGTGAACGCGTCCTCGTCGTCGCCGGGAATGCTCATGGCGTCCTGCCCGAGCCCGCGCTGATACTTGGCCGGGTCGGTGCCCAGCCGGTCGGCCAGCACGGCGTGGGTGAGCATGTGTCGGGAGGTGGCTACCGCCAGGTCGTGAATGCCGATCGCCGGGGTCATCACTGCTCCGATCCTTTGGTGGTGGACTTCCGCTCCATGCGCAGGTGCGCGGCCATCAGCTCGCCCGGATTGGTTTGCGCTGCCATCAGCGACAATTCGCCGCACAGCACGACCGCGCCCGCGATGGCGGCCAGGCGGCGGGCGTTCGCGCCGGGCTCGCGTTCCTCGCGGCACCCCAAGGCGGCCAGGGTGTCCTCGACGAAGGGCAGGTCCTTGCCGTTGCCGACGCTGCCGACAATGACGTTCGGCAGCGTGCACGAGAAATACAGGTCGCCGACGCGGTCCTCGGTGTGGGTGATGCCCTGCGAGCCCTCGATGATGTTGGCGGCATCCTGACCGGTGGCGAGATAGAAGCCGAGCAGCATATTGGCGTAATGGGCGTTGGCCGAACGGATTCCGCCCGCCAGGGTGGTGCCGATCAGGTTCTTGCGGATGTTGAGCTCGGTGACCGCGGCGGCGGTGGTGTGCAGCCGCGTGCGCACGATGTCGCGGGGGATGAGCAGCTCGGTGATGACGTACTTGCCGCGCCCGAGCAGCCCGTTGACCGCGCTGGGCTTCTTGTCGGTGCACAGGTTCGCCGAGATCGAGCCGTAGCGCAGGTCGGGCATCTTCGCCAGCAGGTGATCGAGCAGGCGGTCGGCGGCCAGCGTCGTCATATTGTGTCCGGACGCGTCGCCGGTGCAGAAGGAAAGTCGCAGGTAGAGAAGGTGTCCCACGATCTGCGGGGTGATGTCGGTGAGCTCGCAGAAGCGGCTGCACGAGGCCGCGACGGCCCGCAGTTGCGGCAGCTCGGCGATGATCTGATCCGCTGCGGCCGCCGCGGACGGGCCATCGGGCGCGTCCAGCAGGATCGATCGGGTCATGCATTCCCCGGTGACAGTGGTGACGATGCCGTCGCCGGTCAGCATGGACACCCGCGCGCCGCGCTGCACCGAGGGCCACAGGGGCGATTCGTAGGTGGACAGCGGCGCATGGATCTCACCGGCCACCGCGTTGCCGGTGATCCGCGGCGGGCCGATCCACCGGGTGGGCACCGCGCCGGTCTCGATATCGAGGGTCGTTGCGTCAGTGCTCATTTCGGCTCGCCTTCGATCGGCAGTGTCCACACCTGGTGCACGCCGCTGTCGTAGAGCCGCTCGCTGATGCGAGCCGCGGCATCGGGGTGATCGGCCAGCGCGAGCAGGCACCCGCCCAGGCCGCCGCCGGTCAGCTTCGCCCCGAGTGCGCCCGCGTCGAGCGCCGCGCCGACGGCCCGATCGAGGACGTCGCTGCTGACGCCGAGGTCGGCGAGCAATTCATGGAACCGGGTCAGCGACCGCCCCACCCCGGGCCAATCACCCTGCGCCAGTTGGGCGGCGGCGTCCTCGGTGAGCCCTTCGGCCGCCCGCAGCATCTCCAGCCCCCGCTGCCCGGTCAGCCGCGCGGTGGCGATTCCGACCGCACGCCGGGTACCGGCGCTCACCCCGGTGTCGGCGACCAGCAGCAGCGCGCTTCCGGTGATCGGGATCGGCGTGGGAACCCCGGCCCGGAATCGAATGGGGCCGTGCGAGACCGCGGCCGCCGCGTCGACGCCACTGGCCCGCCCGTGCGAATGCTGTTCGCCCACCTGCACGAAGGCGGCCAGGTCGGCGTCGCCGAGGGACTGTTCGAGCAGAGCGGCGGTGGCGCGGACGGCCGCCGCAGTGCTGGCCGCGCTCGAACCCAGACCGCGAGCGACGGGTATGCGGCTCTCGGTGTGCACGGCGATCGGCGTGTCGGTGACATTCCAGTGCCGCAGGGCCGCGTCGACGGCGAACTCCGGACCGGTCCTGGGGCGAAAGCCGGGACCGCCAACGCGGATGACACCTGCCCCGCCGCCCGGAAGTAGCGGCGCGGCAGCGGAATTCGGCACAGCAGCGGAATTCTCGGCGGTAAGGGCATTCTGGGGCGCAGTGGGACCCTGCACCGCAGTGAAATCCTGGGCGGCAGGGGAATCCGGCGTCGCAGTGAAATTCTGGGCAGCAGTGAAATCCGGCGCCGCAGCGGAATCCTGGGCAGCGACGGAATCCGGCGCGCGCGTGGCGCGCGCCCGCACGGTCAGGGCCGGAATCGGCAGTGCGATCGCCGGACTGCCGTGCACCACGGTGTGCTCGCCGATCAGGATGACTTTCGCGTGGGCGCTGCCGTGCCCGACGTCGCGGCGCGGAGACACGACCGTCATCAGACAGAGGTCCCGATGGGTGGCGACGTGGGCCAGCGCGCGCAGATCGTCGGAAACCTGTTCCGCCGGTATCGCATTGATCGCCTGCGCCAGATAGTGCTCGGCCTGCGCTACCGCGGCGCTGCGGCCGCCGCCGTTCTCCACCATCGTCGTCAGTCGCGCGACCTTGCCCGAGTCCAGCGGCTCGTCGGAGTCGTAGCAGCGGGTGAGTTCGGCGGCGTCGGGGC
The DNA here is from genome assembly GCF_018362975.1 of Nocardia tengchongensis. Lineage (NCBI taxonomy): Bacteria > Bacillati > Actinomycetota > Actinomycetes > Mycobacteriales > Nocardiaceae > Nocardia > Nocardia tengchongensis. The sequence continues at coordinate 6,674,759 of NZ_CP074371.1, read as the reverse complement.
CGCCCGCCTCGATGGCCGCGATGACCGGCAGGCTGCGCTTGCGGCGTGCCAGGTCGTTGCCCGCGGGCTTCCCGGTGACTTCGGGGTCGCCCCAGATGCCGAGCACATCGTCGACGAGTTGGAAGGCCACGCCGAGATCGCTTCCGAAGGCATGAAATCCGGCCACCGTCCGCTCGTCCGCGCCGGCGCTCATGGCCCCGATCGCGCACGCGCTACCCAGCAGCGCGCCCGTCTTCCCGGCCACCATGCCGAGGTATTCGCCGACGGTGACGTCGGTGCGGTGCTCGAAGGCGCAGTCGTGCTGCTGGCCGCGGCTGAGCTCGATGACGGTGTCGGACAGTTCGGCCACCATGGCCGTCGGATCGGGGGAGGGGGCGCCGGCCAGCAGGCGAACGGCCAGGGCGTGCAAGGCGTCTCCGGCCAGCCGGGCGTCGGTGGCGCCCCAGATCCGCCACAGGGCGGTGCGGCCGCGGCGGGTGTCGTCGCCGTCCATGATGTCGTCGTGGATGAGGGTGAAGTTGTGGATCAGCTCCACCGCGGCGGCCCCGGGCAGCGCGGCGGTGGCGTCGTTCGCGCCGCAGGCCTGTGCGGAACAGAGAGTCAGGGCCGCGCGCAAGGACTTTCCGGCTCGGAAGGCGCCCGGCCGCCCGTCGCGATCCCACCAGCCGAAGTGGTAGCCGATCATGGCGTGCAGCGGCTCGGGGAGCCAGCCGACCGCCTCGCGCAGCACCGGATCACAGGTGTGCTGGGTGTGGGCCAGCAATTCGGCTGCGCGACGGTCGGAATCGGTCTGACGGGGAGCCATGGTGTCCATCTGCGAACTCCTGCCGGGGCCTGACGAGCTCGAGCGGGTTGAACGAGATGGATTTCAAAGTAGGGGCGCGGTTGACGGGTCGCTACGCACCGTCGCGCATGAGAAATATGCCTCGCACGCATATTTCGGTGTGAGAGGTTCGCGGCGGTGATCGAGATGTGGGGAAAGCACCTCGCCACCAGCAGTGAAGCACTATCGTTTCTCATCGCTCACGGAGAAGTGAGCGACATGTGAGGAGCACAAACATGAAGAATTCCCGCCGGGCCGGCATCGGCGCGACCGCGATCGGCGCCGCGGCCGCCGTCGCCGCGCTGACCGCCCCCAATGCGAGCGCCCTGGTCAACGGCATCACCGTCAGCGACGCCAAGGTCTGCCTCAACAAGGCCACCACCGTCACCGTCGACGTCACCGCGACCTCGTTCCTGTTCGACGTCTCGCTGAGCGACAACGACACCTCGGTCGGCAACGCCAAGGTCTCCAACAGCCAGGCCGTCTTCACTTGGACCCCCACCACCACTGGCTCGCACACCCTCAAGGCGATCCAGGAAGTGATCTCCACCAAGACCATCACCGTGGACGTCGTGGACTGCACCCCGATCCCCGTCCCCGGCACCGGCTCGTCGGCGAGCAACCCGCTCGCCGGCCTGCTGAGCAGCCTCTCGGCCAAGTAACGCGCCGAGGACCTGTGGGTGGGGCGCGCGGCCCCGCCCACAGGCCCGTCATCGGCCGCGCACAGTCAATTAGTTGACCGGTTAGGCTGGCCGCATGGCGCTACGAAACGCGGTCCTGGCCGCGCTGCTGGAAGGTGAGGCGTCCGGCTACGACCTGGCCAAGGGTTTCGACGCCCCCGTGGCGAACTTCTGGGTCGCCACCCCGCAGCAGCTCTACAAGGAACTCGAGCGAATGGCCGCCGACGGTCTCATCGAGACCCGCGTCGTCGAGCAGGAGCGCCGCCCCACCAAACGCCTGCACTCCATCACTCCCGCCGGGCGGGCGGCGCTGCGCCAATTCATCGGCGAGCCCGCCAAACCCACCGCCATCCGCGACGAGATGATGGTGAAGGTCCAGGCCATGGAACCCGAGGACGCGCCCGGCGTGCGGACCGCCGTCGCCGCGAAACTCGACTGGTCACGCGCCCGGCTGGCCCGCTACGAACGCCTGCGCACCCGCATGCTCGACGGCCGCAGCGAACAGGCGTACCTGGCCGAAGTCGACCGGGTCGGGCCGTATCTGACCCTGCTGCGCGGAATCTCGCTCGAGCAGGAGAACATTCGCTGGGCCGAGTTCGCGCTGTCGGTCATCGAACGGCGAATCGCGGCCCACGCGTAAGGTTTTCACACCCGGTCAGTTCGATCGCAGGTCCTCGATCGCGAGTCGCAGCCGGTCGTCCGCGCCGTCGTCGGCGGGCGCGGACAATACGACGCCCTCGGCCAGACCGGCGTAACGCTCTCGCAGCAGATCCGGCAGCGCGGCGTAGTCGGCGCAGATGAGCAGGGTATCGAGAACGTCGTCGGTCATCACCCCGGACAATCGGTCCCACTGATTCGCCTGCACCAGATCCCGCAGCCGGTCGAACAATTCGGGCAGACCGAGCCGGACCAGCGTCGACTTGTAGGACGGGGTGGAGTAGAGGAAGGCGAGCAGCCGGCGCATCCGCTCGCGCTCGCGAGCCACCCCCTCGGCCGTCGCGCCCAGCGCGATCGGAACCGAGGCGATGATCCCCGGCGTGGTCCGCCCGGCCGCGGCCGCACCCTTCTCCAGCGCGGGCCGGACCACCTCGCGCAGATAGCCCGGATCGGAATTGGTGGAGTGGGTGATCACGCCGTCCGCGAGACGCCCTGCCAGCGTGCACATTCCGGGGTTGACCGCGCCCAGCAGCACCGGCGGCGCGGTGGCGGTGGGTCCGGGATTGAAGTACGGCTGCATGCGCGTGAGCCGGTAGTGCTCGCCCTCGTAGCGAACCGGCCCGCCAGAGGCGAAGGCCGCGAACAGCTCCCGCACCGCCTCGACGTATTCGCCCATCCGCGACACCGGTTCGGTCCACGGCATCCCGTAGCGGCCTTCGATGTTCTGTTTGATCTGGGTGCCCAGACCCAGTTCGAAGCGTCCGCCGGAGAAGGCGGCCAGGTCCCACGCCCCGTAGGCCACCACGGTGGGCGAGCGCACGAAGGCCAGCGTGATGGCGGTGCGCAGGGTGATCCGGGTGGTGTGCTCGGCGGCCAGCAGCGCCACCGCGAAGGAGTCGTGGATGGTCTCGGGAATGTGGATCCCGTCGAACCCCAGGGCCTCCATCCGGCGGGCCACCGCGGGGACCTGGGACAGGGGCAGACGCGGGTCCAGGGCTGCAAAGACTCTCATCGACCGTCTTCCTCGCATGTCGCGCGTAGTTTCATGGCTGCGGTGTCGACGCCGACCGTAGCGAACCGGACGCCCCGGGTTACATTTGCGCGGTCCGCATTCCTCTGCGAAAGGGTCACCCATGTCGATCGCCGCTGACAAGGTCGTCTCCATCGAATACACCTTGACGGCCGACGACGGCGAGGTGCTGGACACCTCCGTCGGCGACGAGCCGCTCGTCTACCTGCACGGCGCGGACAACATCGTCCCCGGCCTGGAGCAGGCGCTGGAGGGCAAGAGCACCGGCGACGAGCTGACCGTCGTGGTCGAGCCTGAGGACGGCTATGGCGACTACCTGGCCGAGCTGGTCAGCAGCGTGCCGCGGGACATGTTCGAAGGCGTCGACGAGCTCGAGCCGGGCATGGAGTTCCACGCCGAGGCCCCGGACGGCGAATCCCAGATCGTGGTCGTCCAGCAGATCGACGGCGACGAGGTCATCATCGACGCCAACCACCCGCTGGCCGGTCAACGCCTGAACTTCGCGGTCAAGGTCGTCGACGTCCGCGACGCCACCGAGGACGAGCTGGCCCACGGCCACCCGCACGGGGACGACGACCACGATCACTGATCGGTACCGACCACCGGCTGTCGATGGCGGAAGAGGGCAACGGGGGCGCCCGCTGCCGCAGCCGGACCAGGACCGCGTCGAACGGCCCGGCCGCCACTCGGCGGGCGCGACCTGACCCACCTGTGGGTCGTCGGCTCGCTACCCGGGCGGCCCTCGCCGAGGCGATCGCCTCCGGTGACGCCGCGCCTCGGACGGCGGCCTGCCGGTGATGCGGTCCTGAGGGTCATCTCCGATCAGCGTCGCGGCTCTGACGGTCAACTCCGATCAGCGTCGTCGGGGCCGACCATCGAAGCGGAGCTGCGGCGGTTGTCTTCGCCGACCGCGTGGAGTCCCCTGAACTTCGGATTCGCCTGCGGCATGGGCAGATCCAGCAGGGCCGGATCGAGGACCAGCACGGTGCGTCGTGCGTCGAAGGCGAGGTCGCGCACCCCCAGCACCACCGCGATGCCCTCGTAGACCGGGTCGGCGCCCACCGTCGTCTCGGCGCGCTTGATCGGCTGCCGCATCTGCACCGCGTCGCGCTGCATGGTGACCAGCGCCCCGATGTCGTGTTCGAGGGCGAAACGCCTGATTTCGGCGGGCAGCATGGAATCGTCACGCACCAGCTCGATCTCGTCGCCGCGTCGCTCGATGGTGTGGCGCGCCAGCGAGCAGGACCGCTCCGCGAATCGGATCGCGGTCTCGAACGCCTGCCGGACGGTGGGCTGACTCATCACCGCGCGTTCGACCGCGCCCAGCTGCGGTGCACGACAGGTGAGTCCGGCCATCAGCCCGAAGCCGGCCTCGTCGCCGATGCCGTGCACGATATTGCGCATCACCGCGACCTGTTGCGCGAAGGTGACCTCGGCGCCGGCGTGGGTGAGCTGTGAGTCGCGGATGCCGGTGTGGCGCAGGACGGACGCGATCGACAGCCCGCGGGCCAGCGCGAAATCCACCAGCAATGCCGTGGAGGAGATCGGGCGCATACGGTACGGCGGCCGTGCCGGCCTGTGATCGATCACCGGAGCCCCACTGTCGCCTCTGGTTGGTTGCGAGCGTCGCCCGCTGCGAAGGGTGCGGTCTCCGGGTACACCCGCGGCGCGGCCGGTGCGCCCGGATCCCGTATACAGCTTGGTGAACCGCGGGCGGCGCGACCAGCACCGATCGCGCCAAGCCGCCGCTGTTTGCGCCATCGTGTGCCGTCCGCCGGTGCGCGGATGTCCGAGGATGGCACGCACGGGCCGGAAATCGATCTTCGCGATGCGGCCGTGGGGCGGGCCGCCGGTGGGGGAGCGGCGAGCCGGTGCCGGCCCGGCCGCTGCGGCTGTCCCAATTCCAGTGTCTCGTGACCGAAACCGCGCTGGCCAAAAAGCTGTGGCAACCTTACAGTTATTGCATTGCACGGTGATCGATAAACCCCCGCCGGACGTCCGGAACGACCGCGGGTAGGTATCGAACCATGTTGCGCCACTTCACTGTTCCTCCCAGTCCGCGGTGAGTCGTATCTGCTCCACCGCCGCCCCGACGTCTTCCCAGACCCGGAACGCTTCGACCCGGACCGGTGGCTGCCGGAGAATGCGCGCCCGGTCATGCGAAAAGCGTTGGTCCCCTTCGGCGGTGGAGTCCGCAAATGCGCGGGCGACGGCTTCGCTATGAGCGAGGCGACCTTGGTCCTCGCGTCGATCCTGACCCGCCTCGACGCGGTGCCCGGCAGCGATGTCCGCCTCGCCGCCTACGGAGCCCTGCAACCGGAGGGCCTGCGCCTGCGGGCCGTCGCGCGCTGATCAGCGCGGGTTCACTTGGGTGCGATGGCCTGCGCGGGGAAGTCGCGGTCGGGAGTGACGGTCTGCCCGTCGGATCCGAGGGTGAGGGTGACGACGGCCGGACCGCCCGACGGGCAGCAGTTGGCGTCGTTGCCGGCCAACCAGCGGTACTGCACCTGCACCGTGCGGCCGGTGGATCCGACCACGCTCGTGTAGGACGTGGAGCGCTTGGTGGCGGTGCCCAGGTAGCCGTCGTGGTTGAACAGCATGATGTGCCAGGGCGAACTGGCGGTGCCGTGCGGAGTCCCGGCGCGGACCCACAGCAGGGCCGGGCAGGAGCCGACGGCCGCGTCGGTGCCGCTCTCGGCATAGAAGCCGTCCCCGCCCACGCCGCCGCCGAGGGTGGCGAGCGCCTTCGTGACCACCGGCGAGGTGAGGCTGACGCACTGGCCGTTGGCAGCGGTGGCGGGAGCGGTGTCCGCCGGAGGACGCGCATTGCCTTGCGAACTCTCCGGCGACTGCGCCGGGGCCGTGGCCGGCGCGGATTCCGCCGCGCTCACCGTCGTGGCAGGCAGGTGCTCCCCGCCGGGGGTCGTCGTCGCTCCGTCCTGGCAGCCGGCCACCGCCAGACTCACGGCGGCGGCTGCGGCGATGCCGATGATTCGTTTCACAGGAAGTCCTTTCAGAAGAGAACCCCGGGCCGCGGGGCCCGGGGTTCCTGGTCGATCCTGTTTCGCGACAGCGCTCAGAAGCAGTACGGGAACTTGCAGCTGTGCGGATCGTTCGGGCCGAAGATGGCCGCGATCAGACCGTTGATCACCACGTCCGCGCCCGCGGAACCCGTGCTGATCGCCACGTCCTGCACTGCTGCGACAGCTTCGGGCTGCGCGGCCTGGGCCGTCGCGGTGGCGGGTGCGCCGATCAGCACGCCCGCCGCGAGGACCACCAGAGACTTTCGAATCATGTTGCTACCCTTTCGCCGACGTACCCCTCGACAGTAGGAATCGGGGTCCGTGAGGTCCATCGGACGAATGCCCTATTTCTTGCCTAGGGCGTCCGCGCCGGTCAGAGCGGGCCGAGGCGGGCGAGTTCGACGCGGTTGGTGACACCGAGCTTCGGAAACGCCCGGTACAGGTGGTGGCTGACGGTTTTCGGGCTGATGAACAGCTTGGCCGCGATCTCCTTGTTCGTCGCCCCGGCCGCCGCGAGCCGGGCCACCTGCAGCTCCTGCGGCGTCAACGCGGCGGCCTCCGGCGCGGGGGGCGTCGGCGGCCGCTGCGCCGCGTCCCCGGCGGCGCGTAATTCGTTGCGGGCGTGGGCCGCCCACGGCAGCGCGCCGAGCCGGTCGAAGGTGTCGACCGCGACGCGCAGCTGGGTGCGGGCCTCGCCGATGCTGCGTTCGCGGCGCAGCCACTCGCCGTAGAGCAGTGCGGTGCGGGCGTGGTCGTACCAGAGTCCCTCGGCCGCTTGCAGTTTCAGCGCGCGAGCGTACCCGTCGCCGTGCGAGTACAGCAGCCCGTGACTGCGCAGCGCGATCGCCTTCGCGAACGGCGAACCCAGGGCCGCTGACCAGCGTTCGATCTCCGCCATCGCCGGCGCGGCCCGCTCGGGCTGCCGCGCGCGCACCGCGGCCTCCACCAGGTCCCGCAGCAGGTGCAGCCAATGGCCGTGCAGCCGGTTGGGGATGCGGTGCAAGGTGTCGAGGCGGTCCAGGGCCGGTTCGTACCGCCCGTGCCCGAGATCGAGCAGCCCCCTGGCCCATTCGCGGTGCACGTGATCGATGAAATTGTCGTGCGGGTGCGGCCGGCGCGGATCGTCGAGCAGATCCCGGCACCGCTGCTCGTCGCCGCGCATCCCGGCGATGAGCGCGAGATAGCCTTCGCCGAAGGCGATCTGGCCGACCTGCCCGATATCACGGGCCACCCGCAGCGCGTGCGTGACGATCTCCTCGGCCTCCCACAGCCGGCCCAGCATCAGCTCGGCCGCACCGGTGTAGATGGCGCCGGTGGCGAACCTGCCGACCATGCCCTGACACTGGGCGTTATCCGAAATCCGCTGTGCCAGTGTGCGGGCGTCCTCGAGATCGCCGATCAGCATCGCCTGCCCGGTGGCGGCCAGCGTCAGCGCGGGATCCTCGGTGTGGTGGCCCGCGGCGACGGTGGCTCGGATCGCGGCCACCCCGGCCGCGAGTTCACCCGAATGCAGCTGTAGCGCACCCGAGACCGCCTGAACCAGCCCGTCGCGCTGCTCGGCCGGTAGTCGCAGCGTGGCCAGCCGGTCGCGCGCATGATGCGCCGACGCCGGCTCGCCCAGGATCCAGGACGCTCGCGCCGCATCGATGAACAATGGCCCGGCCCTGCCGGGTTCGACGGCGGCGATCTCCTCGGCGGCCGCGAACAACAGGTCCCGGGCGGTGCGCGGATTCCCCTGCTCGAATTCGATCAGCGCCTTCACCCACCCCAGCCGCGCCCGCCCCTCGGCGTCGAGCGGCAGCTGCTGGGCGGGCCGCCCCAGCTCGTAGGCGCGCCGGAAATTACCCGCGGCGGCGGCCCACTCGATGGCCAACAGCATTCGGCGGCCACGGATCTCGATATCGGGGGTAAGTGCGGCGGCCCGCTCCGCGGCGGCCGAGGCCGCCGAGTACCCGGCCCGATCCACCGCTCGTACGGCCGCCGCCTCCAGCAGGGCCGCGATCGCCTCGTCGGGACCCACCGTCGCCGCCGCCAGATGCCACGCCCGGCGATCGGGGTCGTCGTCGGAGGCGGCGGCGAGCGCGGCATGGACCGGTTGCCGCTCACCGAAGGCGGCACCGTGATAGGCCGCCGCCCGCACCAGGGGATGGCGGAACCGAATCGCCTGCGCCGTCACGTCGATCAGCCCCGCCGCTTCGGCTTCCGCGATACCCGCCGGATCGACGCCGAGCGCATCGAGCGCCTGCAGCACCAGCCGCAGATCCCCGGCCGTCTCCGCGGCGGCCGCCAGCAGCGCGGTGCGTGAGGCGGGCGAGCGTTCCGCGATCTGCTGCTGGTACCCGCTCGACAGCCGCGACGGCAGCGGCAGCGGCCCCACCGGCAGCGCGTCCAGGTCCATGCGCGGAAACTCCAGCAGCGCCAGCGGATTTCCCGCCGCCTCCCGCAGAATCCGCTCCCGCATGTCGCGCCGCAACCCCGGCCAGTGCGCGGCGAGCAGCCGCGCGGAGGCGTCGTCGTCCAACGGCGGCAGGTGAAGTTCGTGGATCCCCGGTAGCGCCGCTTCACCCCGGCTGGCGAACAGGAGCACGATGCCCTCGGCCCCGATCCGCCGCGCGGCGAACCGAAGCGCTTGCGCCGAAGCGGAATCCAGCCACTGCACGTCATCGATCGCGCACAGCACCGGCCCGCCGTCGGCCAAGTCCGCCAGCAGCGACAGGGTCGCCAGACCGACCAGGAACGGATCGACCGTCGCCGCCACCGGCAGCCCGATCACCGCGCGCAACGCGTCGGCCTGCGCCGGCGGCAGCGAATCCAACGGCAGCACACCGGCATTCGCGCCCGCCGCGATCAGCAATTCCTGCAACCCCGAGAACGGCAGCTCCGAATCGCCCTCCACCCCGGCGCACCGCAACACCCGCCAGGACTCCCCGGCCAGTTCCACCGCCCGATCCAGCAGCGCCGTCTTCCCGCCACCGGCCTCGCCGACGATTTCGAGTGCGGCGCTGCGCCCGCCCGCGGCCCGGCTCAGCAGTTCGCTGATCTGCCCTTCCTCGGGCGCGCGGCCATGCAGCATGCACTCCAACCTATATGGCCGCCTGGCGGCCGACGGCGTTCAGGTGACGCAGGGCTTCGGAATAGGAAGTGAGCAGCGAGGTTTCGGCGTAAGGGACGCCGAGTTCGGCACAGAAGGTGCGAACCATGGGCTGGGCCGCGCGCAGAGCCGGTCGCGGCATGGACGGGAACAGGTGGTGTTCCACCTGATAGTTGAGGCCGCCCAGTGCCAGATCGGTCAGCATGCTGCCGCGGACGTTGCGGGAGGTCAGGACCTGACGGCGGAGGAAGTCGGTGTTGTCGCCCTCGGGGAAGACCTCCATGCCCTTGTGGTTCGGGGCGAACGTGCAACCCATGTAGAAACCGAACAGGCCCTGCTGGACGGCGATGAACACCAGCGCCTTGACCGGCTCCAACAGCAGGAAGACTCCGGCCAGGTAGCCGACGGCGTGGGCGGCCAGGAACGCACCCTCCCGGGCCCGGTGCGGGATCGGCCAGGTCAGTACCGCGCGCACGCTCGAGAAGTGCAGGCTGCCCGCCTCGAGCAGCAACAGCGGGAAGAACAACCACGCCTGATAGCGGAAGATGAAACGCCGCCAACCCTTTTCGGTGGCGGCTCGCGCCCCGGAATGAGCCAGGATGCCGCTGACATCCGGGTCGTCGCCCTCGGTATTGGGGTGCGCGTGATGACGGTTGTGGTTGCTGGTCCACCAGCCGATGCTGACTCCGGTGGCGAGATTGCCGACGACCAGCCCGTACCAGTGGTTGGCCCGGCGGGTCCGGAAAATCTGTTTGTGCCCGGCGTCATGGCCGAGGAACGCCAGCTGCGCGAAGACCGCGGCCAGCACGACCGCGGGGCCGAGCATCCACCAGGAGTCGCCGATCGCCCACAGCGCCGCCCAGGCGGCCGCGAAAACCGCTGCGGTGGCGGCGGTCTTCCCCGCGTAGTACGGCAGCCGCCGATCCAGCAGTCCCGCCTGCCGCACCCGTCGCATCAGGGCCGCGTAATCGCTGCCACGCGGGCGCACGAATTCGGGCGTCACCGGGGGCGGGGTCTGTTCCCGCACCGCCGGTTGGGGTCGTGCCGTCACGATGACCAAGGGTTTTGCACATCCTGCTGTCGAGGTGCGCGGCGATCACGCGTGAGTGCCCGCCGCGGCATGGGATTCCGAATTCGGGCACAGTACCGGCAACGGCTCCGGGCACCCGACACCAGCCTGACGCGCGAGGGTCACTATCAGATGAACGAAACGGGTTCCTGTGCGGTCGGTTTCGAGTACTTTCGCAACACAGTCCAGATTCGTCGCTGACCGGCGACGGGACTTGTGCGGGTAGAAGGGCTGATCATGGTGTCGGACTACATCGTCATCGGGTCCGGCAGCGCCGGAGCCATCATCGCGCGCCGGCTCGCAGACACCGGCGCCACCGTCACCCTGTTCGAGGCGGGCCGCACCGACCGCAGCCGGCTGGTGCGCAAGCCCGGCATGATCGGCCCGATGCACAGCGTGCCCCAGCTCAAGAAGCTGATCGACTGGGGTCACTACACCGTCGAACAGAAGCACGCCCTGGGCCGCACCGTGCCGCAGACCCACGGCAAGGTGGTCGGCGGATCGAGCTCGGTCAACGGGATGGTCTTCGTGCGCGGCAACCGCCGCAACTTCGACGACTGGGCAGGGGCGGGCAATACCGGCTGGTCCTACGAGGACGTGCTGCCCAGCTTCAAGAAGTTCGAGTCCTTCGAAGACGGCGCCAACCACTTCCGCGGCGACTCCGGCCCGATCAAGGTGATCCGCGCCCGCGACCTGACACCCGCCTCCGAATCGTTCATGCAGGCCCTGACCGAGACCGCCGGAGTGGCCCACAACCCCGACTACAACGGAGCCGAGCAGGACGGCGTCTCCATCCTCCAGCAGAGCAACAACAACGGATTGCGCTACAGCACCTCGGTCGGCTACCTCGACGACCGCCCGAAAACCCTGACCGTGCTGCCGAACACCCAAGTCCTGCGCATCCTGATCGAGAATGGCCGGGCCGTGGGCGTCGAATACCGCGCTCGAAACCGGACCGAGGTGTTGCGCGCCGACCGCGAAGTGATCGTCAGCGCGGGCGCTTTCGGCTCCCCGCACCTGCTCATGCTCTCCGGCATCGGCCCCGCCGACCACCTGCGCGCCTTCGACATCGACGTGACCGCCGACCTCCCCGTCGGCGACAACCTCCACGACCACCTGTTCGTCCCGATGTCCTTCGCCATGCCGACCGCCCTGCGCCGCTCCTCACCCGGCTACTTCGCCCGAGCCTTCCTCCGGGAATCGTTGCGCAACAACAGCACCTGGCTGGCCCGCAGCGTCTTCGAAGCCGTCGCCTTCCTGCGCACCCCCTACACGACCGGCATCCCCGACCTCCAGCTCCACGTCCTGCCCTGGAGCTACCCCGGCCCCAACCAGGACGCCCCCACCCGCCACATCCCCGACCCGAGGCAGTCCCTCACCATCCTGGTGACGATGATCTACCCCCAAAGTCGGGGCACCCTGCGCCTCACCTCCGCAGACCCCACCGCCGCCCCCGCCATCGACCCCAACTACCTCGCCGAACAACAGGACATCGACACCCTTGTCCACGGCATGGAACTCACCCGGGAAGTCATGGCCGCCAAGTCGATCACCCCCGCCGTCGACGCCGAGATCTCCCCAGGCCCCCAGTACCCCACCCGCGCCGACCTCGCCGCTGAAGTCCCCAACCGCGCCACCACCGTCTACCACCCCGTCGGCACCTGCCGGATGGGTGTCGACGACCGCGCGGTGGTCGACCCACACCTGCGAGTCCGCGGCATCGACGGCCTCCGCGTAGCCGACGCCTCGATCATGCCCAGCATCGTCGGCGGCAACACCAACGCCGCCACCATGATGATCGGCGAACACGCCGCCTCGATCATCCTGAGCTGAGCAGGCCCGCCCGGTGCGCGGGCTCAGATGCCGTCGAGTCGAGCCAGCTCGTCGAACACGCCCTCCGCGACGCGGCGTTCCAGCTCGATCTCGGCCTCCACCGCCGGTGCCAGCGCCGGATTCTCCAGCGCCAGCCCATTGGCGAAGATAGTGGTATTGGCGCCCAGATCCGCGGCCACCAGCATCGGCTTGGTCGCCACACCCTTACCGAGCACACTGTCGAGACCCTCACCGAAGAAATAGAACCGCCACAGCGGGCCCATCTTCGCGCTGTAGATCCGGTCGGTTCGCTCGGTGATGGCATCGCCGGTATTCGCGATACTGGCGACGATCGTGAAGTAGTCACCGGCATCGGCCGGCGTGGACCCCGCCTCCGCGACAGACCGGGGCAGATCCACGACCAGGTGCGCGTTGTATCCAGCGAGCGCTACCCGAGCAGGCGAGGCCGAACAATCGGCCGCCAGCGCAAAGTAGTTGCGCCAGTGCGCTTCCGGAGTACCGCCACTGAACTCGGCGTGCACATTGTCGAGAAACCTGCGCAGCAGATCGAAGCTGATCCGATGCGCATAAGCCGGGTCCGCGAACGCCCGCGAATCGTGCTGCAACGGCATGACAGCGGCCGCCTCCACCGTGTCGAGACCACTCGCAAAGGTGCCGCGCCGATCGGCGTGCCGCTCGAAGATCTCCGTGATGCCATGCTCACGCGCGACCGCGTCGTCCAGCCTTGCCAGCTCATCGTCCCCGGCGAGCTCACTCGTATCGGACAGCCGCGCAATCTCGTCGACCTCGGCAGCCGAAAGGACCGGTGCGCAGTCGGGCGACACGGCCGGGGCGGCCAGCGCAGCCACCGGCGTGACAACCGAGGCAGCGGCGACGGACAGTGCGGCAGCGGAACGCGCAAATGCATTGAGCACGATGGAGTTTTAGCAAGGTTTGCCCGACAGGTGGGGGACCTGCCGTTCGCTTGGTGTGTCGTGCCGGCGGAATATCCTGGTGCCGAGCATATTTCACCGAATTGTGACGGTTGTCATACCTGAACGGAAGCCCGTGGCAGCGGATCGGAGCTGACGGGCGCCGCTTTGCTTCGGGTCGTTAACGCCCCTCCCGCCACCATCGATCTTGATGCCGATTCGTACCGGTGTCGGAATGTCGCGGTTGCAATCGGGATTTCGTCGCTGAGGGGGTTTTGTGCGGGGTCGAGTCGTATTCGGGTTCTGCGGCGTTGCGGTGCTGCTGGCGGCGGCGTTGGGCGGCTGTGGGGAGGCCGGCCCGAACAATGCTGCGCGGTCATGGGCTCCGCAGCTGTCTCCGAGTCCACGGCCGTTCTTCCACACGGTGCACTGTGCGGCGAAGACGGAGCTGCCCGCACCCTTCGACCGCATCGACCCGTGTGATCCGATCGCCGTCGTAACGGCCGGGGTCTCGATTCTGCTGGACTGGGACCCGACCGCCGATCCGACACCGGCGGCAGCGGCGTCGACGCAGCAGCGTCTTGCCGCACCTCTGCTCACCCCGAGCGAGATCAAGTCCGTCTCCGCGGACCCGACGGGCGTCATCGGCTACTCCACTGTCGCCCAGCACGACTGGGATTCGTGGCGACAGCGGGGCCTGCGGGTTCGCGCCACCGTCGGGTACAAGCCCGACTCCGACTACGTCGTGCGGATCCACCGGGACCTGGTCGACGTCTCCGGCCGGGTTGTCGAGACTCCGAAGACGGATTGTGCTGCACCGGACGGCGTTACCCGGGTGCCGTGCTGGCTCCCGGATCTGGACAGCGCGATAGTCCTCGAATTGGACCGCGCAACCGGCTACCGCATCGCGGGACTCTCCGCCGGATCCGGAATCGGACAGTCCGCGATCCCCGGCGCGGGCAGCGCCACCGAACTCGACGACACCGTCGAATGGCTGATGCTGCAATCGAGTGAAGCGAACAAGCTCACCGACCGCGGCGATGGCCCCACCCCACCACTGCACCCCGACCTGGACCGCAACTACATCGCGGCACAACGCACCCAGCCCGACTCGCGCCAAGCGCCGACCTGCGAACAACTCGGAACCGGCGACCCACTCGTTCCCAACTGGACGACCTACCGAACCCGCACACTCGGCACCCTCGGCTACGAACACAGCGACATCGACGAAACCGTTTGGCAATACCAGAACCCCGAGCCGACCACCCAAGTCCTAGCCGCCGCCATCAACGCCTTGACCACCTGCGTCGCGACACCCCCGCAAGTTCCCGACTTCAGCCACCCCTCAGCCGGAGACCGCGGTTCCCTCGCTTACCTGGTGTCCGACATCCGAACCACCCAGGACACGGTCACCTGGCACGTCGCCCAAAACAAATATGGCCTTCAGGAAGACCGAATCCTGCGCATCGCAGGCAACACCGTCATCACCTTCCGTGCACCGGCGAACGTCCCCATCGACCTCCTCGCCGCCGAAGTCACCCACCGAGCCACCAACCGCTGACGCCGTACCGACTGGAAGTCCTACACGAAGGGGGAGCAGTGAGATTCGTAAGTGCCCGGTTGGCGGTTGTGATCGGCGCCGGATTGGTTGTCGCCGCGTGCACAGGCAATCCGGTCGGCGATGACCACAGCCTGCGATCGACCGCGGCGTCGCCTACCAGTACGACGCCGGCCACTACGTCCCCGCAGGCCCGTCCGGTCCTGGAGCCATTGCCGGCCCCCCTGACCGGTCTGCCCGACTGCGCCGAAGCGAAGCCGGATTACAAAGCGCCGGACCCGGATCCGGCATTGCACTGCGTCCTACGGGAGGAAGACCGCACCGGATTGTTGTTCGAGGTTCTCGGCGCCCCGGCCATCACGATCAACGTCTACGACGCGCAAGGACAGCGCCGGCAGAGCGTCCGCCAGCAGGTTGTCCGACCTCAACATGAAATGCCGTTCCTGGCCGACCTCGACGGGACCGGAGGCGAGGAACTGTTGGTGGTGACCGCATCGGGCGGAAGCGGCGGCGAAGAACTGGCGGTTATGGCACGCGAGCGACACCACCGGCCAATTCGCCTTCGCGGGAACGATGTTCGGGTTTCCGTCATACCAACGGCACTGCCAAATGCGCGCTGAAGCGCACCAGCAACGACACCGCGGTACCCGACTCACAAGCGATGGCGGAACGAAACACGCAACTAGCAGCCGCCGGCATCGACCCGACAACCGCCGAAGACCATTTCTGCTCCCAGCCCTGGGTGGGCACGCTGTACTCGAAGTGACCGACGAAGTCGCCGAGATCTAGCCCCGAATGCAGGGTTCGAAGAGTCGCGCGGCCAATTCGGCCTGCTCGGAGAGTTGTCGGTGCAGCCGGTGAGCAAGACGACCACCGCTAAGGATGCGGCGAGCAGTGCCGACCTCCGTCGATGACCGAAAAACCTACTTCCCAGCACATTCCGCATGATTCCCTTGTACTGTCGCTTACCGCAGCGTACGTCAGGACCGCAGGAACTCTGTCGGCCGCCGGATGGTGAGTAGGTCGCCGAATTCCCTTGTTACGCAGGGGGTCGGATGGTCGATAATTTCTGGAGAGCGGGAAACGTGGGAGAAGCTCGCCGACTTCGGGGGCGGGACATGGTCGATCCGGTGTTGATCGGGTTGGCGGTGGGGCTGATTCAGAAGGCCGCCGAGATCGGGATGGAACGGTTCTTCGCTGACTCGTGCGGGCCTGTCGCGCCGATGATCGCCGCGCCTATTCCGAAACCCGTGATCCGGCGGCGCGATTACAGCGACGGGTATGGGGCGATCAGTGATGCGAACATCAGTGTCGCGCATCATCTGGCCGGTGTGCGGAAGGCTCCGACGTTCTTGATCCTCGAGAAGTTCAATCGGAGCGGGGACGGGTTCGTCGTGCCGATGTTGCAAGGGGAGACAGCGTTCCTGACGTTGGCGCGCGATCACTACTCGATCGCAGCGCTCATCGTCGACCTGCCGCGCATCCGGGGAGGGAAGCCGACTCTGCGGGGCCTGGGCTGGGCGGATGAGTTCATCGCATCCGATAACGCCACCGTGCTGCGCATCCCGACCAAACATCCGACCATCAAGTTGGTGCAGTCGGTGGGGCTGTCGGGATCGGACGGCACAGTCCCGTTTCTGCTGCCGCCCCCGCCCGTGGCGAAGGCCCTGCCCGCCGGGCCTGCCCTCGGTACTGGACGCCGCACGCCGGCGGCGGCGCCCGGGATCCCCTTCGTCCTCCCCGCCGCCACGGGGCGAATCCGCTGCGATGTGTGCGCGGCCAAATTCCCGACCTTCGCGGCGCTCGCCGACCACGAGAGGTGGGCGCATCCCAGTGGCGGGCAGTGTGTCGTCGATTGGTTCGACGACCTGTAGCCTCGAAGGCACGATCCGCCCGGTTATCGTTGATTCGTCACGAATGGGAGAATGCGGACGTGAGCGTCGGAAGTATGCGGTATAGAACTCAGCACGGAGCTCCGGCGGGTGTCATGGCACTCGTCGGTGAATAGTTCGATGTCGGACCAGGAAGGTCCGGGGCGGGGATCCCTGCCGGGACCCGGCTCGAACAGGTCCGATGCGGTCGAACGGCTGCGCGCCAAGCTGGAAGCCATGCGGGCCGGCGAGACCGCCGCCCCCGACGCCGAAGACTCGAAACTCACCAGACTGCCGCGCCGGCCGCGCCGCACCACCGAGACGGCCCCCGGACCGCCGCCGATGCCCTGGAATCCGCCCGGCGGCTCCGTCTACGATCCCGCGCCGACCCGGCCGGTGACCCGGGCCGAACTGCAGGGCGGACCGGCTGGCTGCCCGTCGACCCCGGCCGCGCACCCCACCCGGCCCCCGGCGACGCCGCGAGCCGCGGCGACGGCAGCGTCATCGATTTCGACGCGGCCCGCCGCCGCCGAGCCGGTGACAATGCCCCGGCCACCGGCATCCGGCCCATCGCCAAACCCCGCCGCATCCGACCCGGCACCGACGAATCCACCGCGGAACACCCGGCGCCCAGCGCCTCCGACCCGGACGATCCGGCCCCGCGGCGCTGATCGATCGACACGCCCGCCGCTCGCGAGATCAGTTCCCCGTCGGCGCGGCCTGCGCTGGGTCAAGTAGCCGCCCGACGGGCAGGCTCAGACAGAACGGATGCCCCGCCGGGTCGAACAGCACCCGGCAGACCTCCGAACTCGCCTGATACGGCGAGACCACCGCACCGAGCCGCACAGCCTGCTCCTGCGCATCGTCGAGATCGTCGACCGCGAGATCGAAATGGATCTGCTTGGGCGGCGCCTCCTCAGGCCACACCGGCGGCTGATACTCGGGCACTCGGAGCGCGGTGAGAAACACGTACGGCAACCGCACGATGAGGTACTTCTCCTCCGTGACAACGATTGTCCCGCCGAGCATTTCGGCCCAGAAGACAGCCAAGGGCTCCGGTTCTGCACAGTCGAGGGTGATGGATCCGAGTCGCGCGACAGCCACCCCCCGATCCTAGGGTTGCGGCGGGGTGCGGAAGCACGCGGAATAAGCTCGGTCTCATCGTTTGGCACGGCCCTTCAAGTGTTGCTTGTCCGCAATCAGAGGAGGCGTCATGAGCAGGGAACCGAACCACAGTGCTCAACCGGACTTCGAAGCGCTGTATCGCGACGCGTCATCGGAACAGGACGCTGCCTCATTGATCCCCTGGGACATCGGCGGCCCACAGCCGGTAGTGCAGCAGTTGGTGGCCCACGGCGCTGTACGGGGCGAGGTGCTCGACCCCGGGACCGGCCCGGGACATCACGCGATCTACTACGCATCCAAGGGCTACTCGGTAACCGGTATCGACTCGTCCCCGTCGGCGATCGAGCGGGCCGAACGCAACGCGGAGCGCGCCGGGGTGCAGGTGGACTTCCAGGTGGCTGATGCCACCACACTCGAGGGCTTCGAGGATCGGTTCGACACGGTCATCGACAGCGCCTTCTACCATGTGTTCCTCGATGACGAAGAAGTCCAGACCCGGTACGTGCAGGCCCTGCATCGGGCCACCAAACCGGGGGCGCGCCTGTTCATGTTCGAATTCGGCCGCCACAACGTCAACGGCCTGCAGCTCGAAGGTTTGCCGGCGGAGAATTTCGAGCGAGTGCTTTCCGCGGGCAGGTGGCGCATCGACCACCTGGGAACCACCACCTACGAGGCCAACTTCAGCCCGGAGACGTTCGCTCACATGACCAAGGAGATGAGCGACGACCCTGGATGGGCTGATCGGATGCAGCCGATGATCGAGCAACTCCGGATCATCGGGCCGTTGCTGAAGAACAACCGGGTGCACCTGCCCGTGTGGGCGGTGACCGCCACCCGCCTCGACTGACCTCGGGGCGGGTAGCTTCCGCGGCCGCGTGTCACCCCGCGACGGCCGCCGATCGGGTGGAGGCGACGAATTCGCCGATCCACGGCAGCACGGCGTCCCGCACCGGAATGCTCTTGGGCGCAAGTCCATTGGCTGCCAGTAGATCAGCGGCGCGCTGCTGCTCGTCGAACTCGCCAAGGTCACCGCCGCCGACATCGCCGCCCGGTTCGACGTGGCGGCCGACGCATAGCCGCACCCGGACGACGGCCGGCCGCGGGGGAGTGGGTCAGAGTCGCCGGAAGACCCAGCGTGCGCGGGGCTCGTCGCCGACCCGGCCGAGCAGCGCCACGGGTGCGGCGGAGGCGGTGTCGCCGTAGAGGGTCAGGCTGGGGTCCGAGGCCAGGCTGACGCGGTGATTGCCGCCGGTTTCGCTCACGTACCAGAGTCCGGTGTCGGCGACGCCGCACAGGTTCTGGCCGACGGAGTAGGTCAGCGGGTCGAGCTGGACCGGGTGCAGGCACAACCGGGTCGAGGAGTTCAGCAGCTGGAACACCGGCCCGGCGGGACGGTAGGTGATCAGCACCGGCTCCCATTGATTGAGGTCGGCGCCGGTGTCGGCGATCGAGCGTACGCCCGTCTCGGGCGCGACCGCCGGGCGCAGCGTCAGCGCCGGTTGCGACTCGAGAAAGATCCGATACCGGCCCCCGCGTAGGGGTTCGGCGTCGGCGGGGATGATCGCGAACATGGCGAGCAGGATGGTGGCCACGATCACGAGGACGGTACGGGCGGACATGACGCGTTCGGTCCTTTCACGGGAGATCACGGACGGGGATGAATCGCACTGCGCACGAGCGAATCTGGAACAGTGGCGGCCCGGATCGCGGACACGGACCGCCACCGTTCCTATTCGAGGCCGGTGCGGCTTCGGCGTGCCCGATTTGCTGCATCGCGGGCAAAGTTTCCGAAAAGCCCGGTGTTGTAGTGTCTACGCGGATGCCGGATGGCCCCTGTCACCAGGCACGAATCCCGTTCATCCAAGGAGTGTCGAACCATGACGGCTGCTCGGAACGACCGCGTTCTCGCCGACCAGACCGGCGAGACCATGCAGTTCGTCGCCGACCTGCGCGATATCGCCACACCCGACCCCGGGCTGCGGCAGGTGACCGATCCGGCCGTGGCGGCCGCGGTAATCGGACGCGAGGTCCGGGATCGGATCGAAGCCGTGCTGCGCGCTTCCGACGCCGATCCGGTGGTGCTGCTCTCGGGCGGCGTCGACTCGATCCTGGTCGCGGCGGCGGCTGTCGCGGCGGGCGCCCGCCCGCACGCGATAACCATTGTCTCCGAGGGTGGTACGGACAAGGACAACGCCGTCGCGGCGGCTCGGGCGCTGGGCCTCACCCACGAGATGATCGAGCTCGACGAGCCCGCGATCATCGACCTGGCCCGGCGCGCGATCGACCTGCTCGGGGTGCCCGAACTGTGGGAGGTCACCTACGCGGTCCCGCTGCTCGCGGCCCTGCCCGCGCTGGACCGCATCGACGCGGTCGGACCGATCCTCACCGGCAGCGGAGCCGATGCGATCGTCGCGGGCGGCAAGGCACTGCGACACCCGATCGACTCGCCCGATGCGGTCGAGGAACTCGACCGGACCATCCGCAAGGAATCGGCCGGCAACTTCGTCCACGACCGCCTGGTGCCGGACTTCTATCCGCGAATCATGGGGACATACGCCGACCGTTTCGTGCACGTGTTCCAGACCGTGCGCCTGTGGGAGGTCGCCGAGACCTTCGCTCCGACAGCGCTTTTCGGCGTCCACGACGGCCGTCCGGCCGACAAGGTTTGCCTGCGGCTCGCCTGCGAGGCGCTGCTGCCCGAACCGGACCGCGAACTCGCCTGGGCGAAGAAATCCGCGATCCAGCGCTCGGCGGGCATCATGGGCGCGCTGGCCACCGCCGCCCGACGGCGCGCCGCGGCCATGCCGGGCGCCACCGTCTACGGCGACCCGATGACCGAACCCTTCGAGTCGGTCGCGACCCGGCTCTTCCTGGCCCTACTCACCGAGGATCGAGAGCAGAAAGGCACCCTGTGACGACTGCCGCAAACCCGGCGACCGGAATCCCCGCCATCGTCAGCGCCGCTCACCTCACCGATGACGACCTCGCCGCTCTGTACCGGTACCCGGCCGCCACCGAGCCGTGCGTGCGCGCGAATTTCGTTGTCTCCCTGGATGGTGCGATCAGCACCGCCGGTTCCTCGCGCGGCTTGACCAGCCCACTGGACCAGCGCGTCCTGAAGCTGCTGCGCAGTCTCGCCGACGTCGTGCTGGTCGGGGCCTCCACCATCCGGGTGGAGGACTACATCGGGATCCGCATCCCCGAATCCGGTCAGCAGCGCCGAAAAGAACAAGGCCTGCAGCCGATTCCACCGCTCGCCGTCGTCAGCGGCCGCGCCGACATCGACCCGAAGTCACGGCTGCTCACCGATACCCTCGTCCCGCCGATCATCCTGACGACCACGACGGCGCCGACCGCGGCCAAACACGACCTCGCCGCCGCCGGCGCCCAGGTCATCGAGCTCGGCCCCGATCGCGTCGAGACCGCCGCCATCATCGACACCCTCACCGGCCTGGGCATGCGCCGCATCCTGTGTGAGGGCGGCCCCAGCCTCGCCGGTCAACTGGCGGCGGACGACGCCCTCGACGAACTCTGCGTCACCACCGCACCCGTCGTGGTCGGCGGCGACGCCCGCCGCATCACCCACACCGACCGCCCGGTCCAGCTGACCATGAGCTGCGAGCACATCATCTTCGATACCGACGGCTTCCAACTCGCTCGCTGGGCGCGAAAGTCATAGGCCGAACGGCGTTCGCATCGAGTTTTCCCTGATCCCAACGGGTTTGGTGTCAGGCGTTGGAACGTGCACGGTTCCGCCGCCGCCTCGATCATGGCGAAACTGCCTGCGCGCCTTACATGATGTCGATCTGAGTGCGGCTAGGAGGTCGCGAGATCGATAGCAGTACAACATGTTTCGGTGTACGATCACTCGATCGTGCGGAGCGAGGGTTCGATATGCAACCTCACACCTCCGTGTGGGGCCACTGACCAGGGCGTGTGTCGCGGCTCACACGGCGGCTCCGGGGCGTGTCGCGGCCGGTACTGTCCTGTTTTGTCAAACATGCTGAGCGATCATCATGGGCGATTACCCCCGAGCGGGCCCCGTACCGACGCAGACCGGTCCGGGGCTCGATCGGTTGAACGGACCCCGGGTTGATTCGAAATCCGGTGTGTCGCAGCGTTATAACGCTGATTTCCTGGCCCGGTGGTTATCGTGGACCGATGGTTACGTGGGCTAAAGAGTTTATCGCCGGGGCAAGCGAACCGCGCGCAGAGCCCGAAGTGACCGACCGGATGCTGATCATCGGCACGCTGCTCGCGCTGGCGGCGCTGGTGTGGCACGTCTACGCGTTGCCGCTCGGCAATCCCTACTACGGCCTGTTCAACAATGGCGTCGACCTGGATGTCTACCGGGCTGGCGGCGCGGTCATCCGCGACGGGAGCAGCCTCTACGACGGACCGGTCGTCTTCGGCATGGATTTCACCTACACCCCGTTCGCGGCGCTGGCCTTCGTCCCGCTCACCGTGTTCTCGATGGTCACGGCCAAAGCGCTGTGGTGGACCGTGACCCTGGCGGCGCTGATCGCGCTCGCCGGGCGCTGCCTGCTCGCCCTGGGATATCGAAACACCGTGCGCACCTGGATGTTCGCGCTCCCACTCGCGCTCGTGTGCACCGTGCTGGAACCGGTGCGCACGACGATCTGGCTCGGGCAGATCAACATTTTCCTGACCCTGCTGATCGTCTGGGACCTCACCCGCGCGTCCACGGCACCGCTGCGCGGTGTGGGTGTCGGCGTCGCCGCCGGAATCAAGCTCACGCCGGTGTTCTTCCTTGTTTACCTCGCCTGCACCCGGCAATGGCGGGCCCTGGGCGTCGCTGCGGGCGCGTTCGCGGCCACCGTGGCGATCGGCTTCGCGGCGCGACCCGCGGACGCGTGGTCGTACTGGAGCAAACAGATCACCACGCCCGGACGGGTCGGAGCGGTCGATTCACCGGCCAACCAGTCCGTGAACGGCTTTCTGGCGCAGCTGCTCCGATTCTTCGACGTGCGGCGATACACCGTGGACACGTTCGGCATGACGGTCTTCCAGCCGCCCGCCTGGATGTGGCTGCCGATCGTCGCGCTGGTCGCCGTGCTCGGACTGCTCGCGGCGGCGCTGGTGCACCGGGCACACCGGGAGCTACTGGCCGTCACGGTGACGGGTATGACCGCGGCCTGCGTGTCACCGTTCTCCTGGGGGCATCACTGGGTGTGGTTCATGCCCTTGGCGATCCTGGCCTGGCACTACGCCCGCACGAACCCGACCCGCTGGGCCTGGACGGCTCTCGCGGCGGTGGCGCTGATCGGATTCAGCTGGTGGTGGACCTTCTCGGACCGTCCGCCGATGGAAGGCTCCCCGCACCCGATCGGCATCGGCCTGTTCATGCTGCCCCGCGCAGACCGCTCGGTGTGGTGGGCGTACCTCACCGTGCCGACCTACGCGGGGTGCTATCCGCTGCTCATGATCGCGACGAGCTGCGTCGTGATCGGGCGCAGTCGATGGCTCAGGGAGCGAAGGCGCCCATGGTCGGCAACCATTCGGTGATCCGCTTGTCGGTCAGCAGCCCTTCCCGATTGAACGGGTCGTCCTCGAACAGCTTCGTGACCGCGTCCAGGTCCTCGGCCGAGACCAGGATCAGCGCGCCCGACCCGTCCGCGTACGGGCCGCTGGTGAGCACGACGCCCTGATCGACCAGGGCGTTGAGCCAGGCCCGGTGCTCGGGGCGGTGGATGTCGCGGGCCGGGACGGTGGCCTCGGAGTAGACGTAGTGGACGGCGAAAACGGCCATGGGCTCGAGCGCTCCTGATCGAAGATTCGGATGTGCGACGTAGTGATGGATACCGAAGTATCAGAGCGTCAACAGCATTCGGGTATTCCCGAGCGTGTTCGGCTTGACGTAGGAGAGATCCAGGAATTCGGCGACACCGGTGTCGTAGGAGCGGCACATCTCGGCGTACACCTCCGCGGTCACCGGCGTGCCCTCGATCTCGGCGAACCCGTGCCGGGCGAAGAACTCCACCTCGAAGGTGAGCACGAAGACCCGCCGCAACTCGAGTTCGCGCGCCACGGTGATCAGCTGCTCCACGATCAGCCGCCCGGCGCCGGTCCCCTTGATGTCGGGGTGCACCGCGACCGTGCGCACCTCACCGAGGTCGGCCCACAGCACGTGCAGCGCGCCGCAGCCCACGATCTGCCCGCCGAGTTCGGCCACCCAGAATTCCTGCACCGCCTCGTACAGCGTCACCAGGTTCTTCTCGAGCAGGATGCGGCCGGCGTAGATGTCGATGAGGCGTTTGATCTCGGGCACGTCAGAGGTTCGCGCTCGGCGGACGACCGGCGTTCCCGCCGCCTGCCCGCCGATCGAACCGCTGTCTGGTGCCCGTGTTGTCATGGGGTGCACAGTAGTCGGCCCGCGTACCGATAGGCTTGTCGGTGTGTCGCACATCCAGCTTCCCCGTATCCCGGCATGGTCCGGAAACCATGGCCGGTCCCGCGGCCGGTGGGGGCGCTGGTGACGGTGCAGCGTGACGAGATCGAGGGGCGCTGGGCCGACGCCGGCCCCGCGGTGAGCCCGGCCTTCGGGCCCGCTCCGCGCCCGGAGGCGGTGCCGACCGTGCGATCGGAGGCGATGCCGTCGCGGCCGGAAGCCTTGGCCGAGACCGAGCCGGTGCCGCTGCTGAACATCGCCAATGTGCTCACCGTTCTGCGCATTCTGATCGTGCCGTTGTTCCTGCTCGCGCTGTTCGCCGGCAGTGGGCACGACACCAAGTGGCGCTGGATCGCGGCGGCGGCCTTCGGTATCGCCGCCATCACCGACCGCATCGACGGGCAACTGGCTCGCAAATACGGTCTGGTCACCGACTTCGGCAAGCTGGCCGATCCGATCGCGGACAAGGCTCTCATCGGGGCAGCGCTTATTGGCCTGTCCATGCTGCACGACCTGCCGTGGTGGATCACCCTGGTGATCGTGGCCCGCGAAGTGGGCGTCACGCTGCTGCGACTGATCGTGGTCCGGCGCGGGGTGATCCCCGCGGGCCGGGGCGGCAAACTCAAGACGCTGGTCCAGTCGGTCGCGATCGGCGTGCTGCTGCTGCCGCTGTCGGGCGGATTCGCCGCGGCCGGAATGGACGTGATGTATCTGGCCGTGGTGCTGACCGTGATGACGGGCCTCGACTACGTCGTGCAGGCGGCCCGGCTCTGGTTCGGGTCACCGGGCGGCAGTCGTGCCGCGTGAGGTCCGGCCCGACATCGAGGCCCTGCTGTCGCGAGTAGCGACCGCAGCGCCCATTCCGCCCGACCCGCTGATCACCTCCGTGCCCGCCGCCGACCTGGTCGCGGCCCTGACCGCCGCCGGGCAGACAGTGGCCACCGCGGAATCGCTGACCGCCGGACTGCTCAGTGCCGCCATCGCGGGAATTCCGGGCGCCAGCGCGGTGTTGCGGGGTGGACTGATCGTCTACGCCACCGACCTCAAAGGGTCGCTGGCCGGTGTGAATGCCGACACGCTGGCGGTGGATGGTCCGGTCGCCGCGAGCACCGCCCAACAGCTGGCCGTCGGTGCGCGTGAACGCTGCGGGGCGGACTGGGGAATCGGACTCACCGGAGTCGCCGGACCCGAACCGCAGGACGGCCGACCGGTCGGCACGGTATTTCTAGGTATAGCGGGTCCGGAGTCCACCGAGGTGCTTCGGTTGAAGTTGCCGGGAGACCGGTGGACGATCAGGGTGGGCGCGGTACGCGCCGCGGTCACCGAACTCGTCCGCATGGTCCGGGACGAGTGACGAGACCGGGAACGCGCGGCCGACGCCGGACGTTGTCCAGTCAAACGCTGGGTCCGGCGAGACGAGTGTGAGGAGAACGAGATGACGCTGCTGCGAGAAGCCATCGGGGAAAGCCTGCGGCGCGCTCGGGTCGCCCAGAGCCGGACCTTGCGCGAGGTCTCCACCTCCGCGCGAGTGAGCCTGGGGTACCTGTCCGAGGTGGAACGGGGTCGCAAGGAGGCGTCGAGCGAGCTGCTCGCCGCCATCTGCCAGGCCCTGGACGTGCCGCTGGCACAGGTGCTCTTCGACGTGAGCTCGACCATGGCCGACGCCGACAAGGCCGCCGCCAAGGTGCCCGTACGGGGTGGCGATGGTGACGTGGCGATGGCCGCGGACGGAACTTTCGGCCCCCGCATCGTGATTCCGGCCCCGAAGTCGGACCGTCTGGTGCTGGTGGCCGCCAAGTGATCGCTGTACTGAGGGGCCGAAAGGGATAAATTCTCTGTAGGCTTTCGTTTCGGAGGCGTCGTGCTGTTGCCGAGGTCTCCGAAACGGCCGTTGCACAGTGGAGATATGGGACAACAGGGGTGCGCGACGGTCGCGCACTACTGTCGCGCTACGGGGCGCGGCACGTCATATGGAGGCGGGATCAATCGATGGCTAATCCGTTCGTGAAGGCCTGGAAGTACCTGATGGCCCTCTTCGACTCGAAGATCGAAGAGCATGCGGATCCGAAGGTCCAGATCCAGCAGGCCATCGAGGAAGCCCAGCGCCAGCATCAGGCCCTGTCACAGCAGGCCGCGTCGGTGATCGGCAACCAGCGCCAGCTGGAGATGAAGCTCAACCGTCAGCTGGACGAGGTCGAGAAGCTCAATGCCAATGCGCGCCAGGCGGTTATGCTCGCCGACCAGGCCAACGCCTCGGGCGACACCGAGAAGACGATCCAGTACACCAATGCCGCCGAGGCTTTCGCCGCGCAGCTGGTGACGGCCGAGCAGTCGGTCGAGGACCTGAAGGTGCTGCACGACCAGTCGCTGCAGGCCGCCGCCCAGGCCAAGAAGGCCGTCGAGCAGAACGCGATGCTGCTGCAGCAGAAGGTCGCCGAGCGCACCAAGCTGCTGTCCCAGCTGGAGCAGGCCAAGATGCAGGAGCAGGTCTCGGCCTCGCTGCAGCAGATGGACTCCACCCTCTCGGCTCCCGGCACCACCCCGAGCCTGGACGCGGTGCGCGAGAAGATCGAGCGCCGCTACGCCAACGCCCTGGGTTCGGCCGAGCTGGCCAACAACTCGGTGCAGGGCCGCATGCTGGAGGTCCAGCAGGCCTCGATCCAGATGGCCGGACACAGCCGCCTCGAGCAGATCCGCGCCTCCATGCGCGGCGACGCGCTGCCCTCCGGCGGTGCGCAGCAGCAGATTCCGCAGGGCCAGCCCGCCCAGCCGGCCGCCCAGCCCTTCAACAAGGGCCAGGCCGCCCAGCAGTAATTGCTGCGCGGAAAGTAGTACACGATGGGGAGATCGCGGGCCGAACGCAGTCCCGCGACCTCCCCTGCGCGTTTCCTGCGCCGAACCCGGACGAAAACCCCGGACCCTATCCCGGGTTTCCCGTCACCCTTCGGCCCGTCGGCAAACCCCCAGCCGCCCGCGCACCCCGAAACCACAGTTCCCGAAACGGCTTCCACGCCGCCGAGCGCTGTCCCGGCGACTGATCGCGCCGCTGACCATCGCGCGGCCCCGGGCCATCGTCCCGCCGCGTGGGAAGCACCAGCCCCCGCACAGACCCACACGGCTACCTCGCCCCGGGCGCCGCACACCGCGAACGCCCGTGATCGCGTAGATTTCACCGCGGCACCGGGATTCGCGGCGACGCCGGGAAACCGCACACACGGTTCGGATTCTGGATTCGCCGCGTCCGGGCCCGGTTCGGCCGATTCCGAGGATCGCGGAGCAGGGCGCGGGGGCCGGGCCAAGAAGACGAAGAAGCAGGCGCGGCGGGAGCGGGCCACCGAGGCGGTGCGGGAGGTGTTGGCGCCCACCGGGTTCGAGCCCGAGGAGTTGGCGCAGCGGCTGCCCGACACCTTGCGAGGTGTGGGGGAGCAGGCATTGGTGGCCGTACGCAAATGGGCCGATCCGCGGGAGCGGGAGCTGCGGAAGCGGCGGCGGGCGCGTCGGCGGAGCTTCCGATTGGGGACGGCTTCCGGGTTGACCACGGCGGGAACCGTTGGACTGGTGTTGATCTCGGCGCCCGCGTGGGCGGTGGTCGTGGTCGGTGGCGGCGCGGTCGCGCTGGTCACCGGGACCGCGGTGACCGCGCGCCGGTACCTGGATATGCGGCGGGAACCCTTGCCGCAGGCGACGTTCGTGCCGCGCAAGCTGCCGCCGATCCGGTCGGCCGCACGGGCTTCGATCGCCCGCTTGGTTCGAGCGGAGCGGGCGTTGCACGGATTGCACGCGCAGATCGCGCGGTCGGGCCGCCTGCCCGCGGACGATCTCGACGACACCCTCGAGACGGCCGCCTCGGGTGCGGCCGCGCTGCACGCGCTGGCGCAGGACGTGGTCGCCATGGAGCGGGCCTCCGGTGCGCTGGGTGTGAATTCACCCCTGGGCGAGCATGTCCGGGCCGTATCGGGCCGATTGGACGGCGGCGTCATCGAATACGAGGGCATGGTGGCCGCGGCCGCCCGCGTGCTGGCGGTGCCGGAGAGCGCCGCGGTGGCCGATGACCTCGGCTGGGCCATGGTCGGCCTGCGCGATGCCGCCGATCGCCTCGACGGCTGGGCCCAGGCGCTGACCGAACTCGCCGATCAGCGTTTCCGCACACGTCCCTGAGACCGCGCCGATCAGCGCCTCGACCCGCGTTCTCTCGGACCGGAACCAGGGTCCGCCGAGGACCCAATGCTCGCCGCGCGACCGCCGCAGGGAGGGCGCTCCCGCGCTCCGGACCAGCTGTTCCGCCCGGACCGACTGCCCGGAACTCGCCCCTGCTCGGCGCTCGCCAGCGGTTCGGGCACCTCGGGGTGAACCCTGAACTGTCCCGGATTTTGGCGCTGACCTGGTGATTTTCTCAGCCTGCCGACGCAGTATGGATGGTGTCGGATCGCGCGGACGGCGGTTCGGAGACTAGGGAGGCAAGGAATGTTCTGGAAGATTCTCGGCGTCGTCGTCCTCGTATGGATCGCGTTCATGATTCTCGGCTGGCTGATCAAGAGCCTGTTCCCCATCCTGATGGTGAGCGCGGTGATCTTCGGCCTGTACCTGCTGTACAAGGCGGTGTCGGGGTCGAAGGACAAGTCGCCGCTGGGCAAGTACTGACGGTCGGGCCGAACGGACCGTCCACCCGGGGTAGCCCGGGCGGACGGTCCGTTCTCCGTATGATCGGCGTATGGCCACTGCTGTCGTTGCCACCGCTTACGGTGGACCGGAAGTCTTGTCGCTCATCGAGGTCGAGGTGCCCGATCCGGGGCCCGGCGAGGTCACCATCGCGGTTCGCGCCGCCGGGGTGAATCCGTTCGACTACAAGTTCTACAGCGGTGCGTTCGGCACCGATCCGAGCAAACTGCCGCTCCGGCCCGGGCTGGAGGTGGCCGGGGTGGTCACCGCGGTCGGCGCCGACGCGGTCGGCCCGGCCGGGCCCATCTCGGTCGGGGACGAGGTGATCGCACAGGTGAGCGGCGGGTACGCCACGGCCCTCACCACGAGTGCCGCCCGGGTTGTGCCCAAGCCCGCGGACGTGGACTGGAAGCAGGCAGCCGGGGTGCTCAGCGTGGGCGGCACCGCGGTGCATCTGCTCGCGGCCACCGGTGTCGGGCCCGGGGACACGGTGCTCGTGCACGGCGCGGCGGGCAGTGTGGGCGCGCTGGCCGCGCAATTGGCGGTGGCGC
This sequence comes from Nocardia tengchongensis, assembly GCF_018362975.1. Taxonomy (NCBI): domain Bacteria; kingdom Bacillati; phylum Actinomycetota; class Actinomycetes; order Mycobacteriales; family Nocardiaceae; genus Nocardia; species Nocardia tengchongensis. The sequence continues at coordinate 6,645,469 of NZ_CP074371.1, read as the reverse complement.
GTGGCGCTCGGGTGATCGGCACCGCCTCGGCGGGCCGCCACGAGCGGTTGCGCGCCTACGGCGTCGAGCCGGTCGAATACGGTCCCGGGCTCGCCGATCGGGTGAAAGCGTTGGCCCCGAACGGAGTCGACGCCGCCATCGATACCGTCGGCACCGACGAAGCGGTGGACGTGTCGCTGGCATCGGTGTCCGACCGCGCCCGGATCGCGTCCATCGTGGCGTTCGGCCGGGCGGCCGCGGACGGGTTCAAGGTGCTCGGGATGGGTCCGGGCGCCGATCCGGGCACCGAGATCCGTGGCAACGCGTGGCGCGAGCTGCTGCCGCTGCTGTCGGCGGGCAAGCTGGATCTGGCCATCGCGAAGACGTTCCCGTTGGCGGAAGCGGCTGCGGCGCATACCTTCGTGATGGACGGCCACGCCGGTGGAAAGGTCATTCTGCTGCCCTGATCGACCCCGCCGACTTTGGCGAATCGTCCCCTCCGAGTGACGCGCACGGCATATGTTGTTGCCCACAACATATGCCGTTGCGTACGGTCGCAACCCAGTGACCGCCGCGTGCAGTGTCATTGAAAAGAGGGTCACCCTGATGAGGACGAAAAGCGCACTCCCGCCGAACAAGTCCGGACGCCGACGGGGTTACGCCGCCGCGGCGCTGGCCCTGACCGGACTGCTCACCCTCACCGCCTGCGGATCCAATTCCAGCACCACGACGTCCTCGCCGGACGCGCCGTCCGGTGGTGGCGCCAACGGCACGGTCGGGGTCATCCTCCCCGAGACCGCGACCTCGGCCCGCTGGGAATCCTTCGACAAACCCCTGCTGCGAAAAGCCTTGAACGAGGCCGGATTCGACGCCGACGTGCAGAACGCGCAGGGCGACGTCCAGAAGTTCACCACCCTCGCCGACGGCATGATCGCCAAGGGCGTGAAAGTGCTGATCATCGCCGCCATCAACGGTGAGGTCGGCAGCGCGGTCGCGGCCAAGGCCAACAAGGCGGGCATCCCCACCATCGATTACGACCGCCTCAACCTGGGCGGATCCTCCGACTACTACGTGTCCTTCGACAATGTGAAGGTCGGTGAGCTGCAAGGTCAGGGCCTGGCCACCGCGCTCAAGGACAAGCCGGGCGCGCAGGTCGTCGAGATCGAGGGCGCGCCGACCGACAACAACGCCACCCTCTTCCATCAGGGCCAGCAGAAGGCCCTGCAGCCGCTCTACGATTCGGGCGCGCTGAAACTGGTGCGCAGCCAGCCCATCGACGACTGGAACAACCAGAAGGGCGGCACCACCTTCGAGCAGATCCTCACCGGCAACAGCGGCAAGGTCGACGGCGTGGTCGCCGCCAACGACGGCCTGGCCGGCGCGGTGATCACGGTGTTGAAGAAGAACGGCCTCAACGGCAAGGTGCCGGTGACCGGCCAGGACGCCACCGTCGACGGGCTCAAGGCGGTGCTGCGCGGGGACCAGTACATGACCGTGTTCAAGCCCATCAAGGACGAGGCCGAGAACGCGGCGAAGCTGGCCGTGGCCCTGGCCAAGGGCGACAAGGCGGCCGCGGACGCGCTGGCGGTGGGCGTGAGTCAGGATCCCAAGGGCAAGCGGGACGTGAAATCGGTACTGCTGCAACCGCAGTCGATCACCAAGGCCGAGGTCAAGCAGGTGGTGGACTCGGGCTTCGTGAAAGCCTCCGACGTCTGCTCCGGTGACGTGAAGTCCGCCTGCGCCGCCCTCGGCATCGCCTGAAGGTTCGGACATGAGTGAGCCGCTGCTCCGGATCACCGGCCTGAACAAGAGTTTCGGGCCGGTGCACGTGCTGCACGACGTGGACCTCACCGTGCCGGCGGGAGAGGTCACCGCACTCGTCGGCGACAATGGCGCGGGCAAATCCACGCTGGTGAAATGTGTCGCCGGAATCCACGCCGCCGATTCGGGCGAAGTGCGATTCCGTGGCGAACCCGTACACCTGCGTGGCGCCAAGGACGCGGCGGCGCTCGGTATCGAGGTCGTCTACCAGGACCTGGCCCTGGCCGACAATCTCGACATCGTGGCCAACATGTTCCTCGGACGCGAGCGCGGCAAGCCGTGGCTGCTGGACGAGGCGAGCATGGAGGAGGCGGCGCGGCGCACCCTGGCCTCGTTGGGGGTGCGCACCGTGAAATCGGTGCGCACCCCGGTCGCAGCCCTGTCCGGCGGGCAACGCCAGACGGTGGCGATCGCGAAAGCCGTGCTGTGGAACAGCAATCTGGTGCTGCTCGACGAACCGACCGCGGCGCTCGGCGTGGCGCAGACGCGGCAGGTGCTGGATCTGGTGCGGCGGCTGGCCGAACAGGGGCTGGGTGTGGTGCTGATCAGCCACAATCTGGCCGACGTGTTCGAGGTCGCGGACCGGATCGCGGTGCTGTACCTGGGGCGGATGGCCGCGCAGGTGCGGACCGCGGAGGTCACGACCGGTCAGGTGGTGGAGTTGATCACCGCGGGACGCTCGGGTGATCTCGGCTTGGCGCGGCCCGAAGCCGTGGCGCTGTGAGCAAGGTGGTGGCCGGTGAGCGAGGAATCCACTGATATGACCAATGTTTCGGAATCGGAGTCCGTCGCGGAGACGGCCGTCACCGACTTCGGGATCGACACCACGACCCTGTCGACCCGGGAAGCGCTGCGCGACTATGTGGCCCGGCTGCGCGGTGGCGAGATCGGTTCGCTGCCCGCGATTCTCGGCCTGATCGCGCTGGTCGTCTTCTTCTCGCTGCTGTCGGATGTGTTCTTCTCGCTCAACAACATCGCCAACCTGCTGGCGCAGGGCGCGGGGCAGACCATCATCGCCATCGGGATCGTGTTCGTGCTGTTGATCGGGGAGATCGATCTGTCGGCGGGCACGGCGTCCGGGGTGGCGGGCGCCGTGCTGGCCATGCACTACGTGGACAACGGGAACCTGCTGACCGGCATGGGATCCACGGTGTTCTTCGTGTTCAACGCCATGCTGGCGCTGGCGGCGATCCTCGCGGGACTGCTGCGGATCTGGCCCGGGGTGGCGTTCTCCCTGCTCGGGATCCTGTTGACGGTGCTGGGCCTGCCGGCGAATCCGTGGGTCGAGATGCTGCTCGCGGTGTGCGTGGGCGCGGCCATCGGGTCCATCACCGGGTTCCTGATCGCGAAGATCGGGATGCCGTCGTTCGTGGTGACGCTGGCGTTGTTCCTGGCCTGGCAGGGCGTGATCCTGCAGCTCATCGGCGAGGGCGGGGTGCTGGGGATCAGCTCCTCGCATGTGCTCGACGCGGTGGCGAACGGGAACCTGTCCACGGTGGGAAGCTGGCTGTTGTGCGTGGTCGCGGCGGGCGGATACGCGGCCGTCACGCTGGGCGGGCATTTCCTGCGACGGCGTAGGGGACTCGTCACCTCACCGACACCGCTGGTGGCACTGAAGGTTTCGGCGCTGTCCGGGTTCGCGATCGTGGTGACCGCGCTGCTCACCGTGAATCGTTCACCGAGCACGTTCATCGTCATTTCCGGTGTGCCGTATGTGGTTCCGATCGTGCTGGTGCTGCTGGTCGCCGGAACCTATGTGCTGACCCGCACCACCTACGGGCGCCACATCTACGCGGTCGGCGGCAATGTGGAGGCGGCGCGGCGCGCGGGCATCAACGTGACCCAGTTGCGGGCCAGCGTTTTCGTCATCAGCTCCGCCTGCGCGGCGATCGGGGCGATCGTCTACTCGTCGAAGGTCGGTTCGGTGGATCCGCAGGCGGGCGGGCTCAATACGCTGCTGTTCGCGGTCGGCGCGGCCGTGATCGGCGGCACCTCGCTGTTCGGCGGGCGCGGGCGGGTCGCCGACGCGGTGATCGGTGGCGCGGTGCTGGCGGTGGTCTCGAACGGCCTGGGCCTGCTGCGGCAGCCCGCGGCGGTGGTGTCCATCGTGACCGGGCTGGTGCTGCTGCTGGCCGCGACCGTGGACGCGCTGTCGAGACGCCGCGTGGCGATGTCCGGCCGGTGAGCCGCGCAATGGTATTACCGAGTCCATGACCGTCGCCCGTCCGGACGAGGTGCGCCGGTTCAACCGGTCGACCCTCCTGCGGCTGCTACACACCGGAGGCCCCGCCACGCGCGCGGCCCTCGCAGCCGAACTCGGGCTCAATCGATCCACCATCAAGATGCTCGTCGACGGGCTCGCCGAGGACGGCGTGGTGGAGGAGAAGGTGCCGCGGGCCGCGCGCGGCGCGGGCCGGCCGTCACTGCTGGTGTTGCCGCAACCGGAGGCGGCGGTGGTGCTGGCGGTCGATGTGCAGGTCGAGCACGTGGGCATCGCGCTGGTCGGATTCGGCGGGCAGATCCTGGGCCGCAACAGCTGGAATCTGCGTGGGCGGCAACGGGAACCGGACGAGGTGATCACCCACGTCGCGGAATCCTCGGCGGTACTGGCCGAGGATCTGGGCCTGCGGCCGGTGGCGGTGGGCGTGTGCGTGCCCGGCGTGGTGCGGCGCGTCGATGGGCTCGTGCACAATGCCGGAAACCTGCGCTGGGGTGAGGTGGCGCTGGGGCAGCGGCTGCGGGCGGTGCTGGATCTGCCGGTGCGGGTCGGCAACGACGCCGAATTCGGTGCTCTCGCAGAGCATGTCAGAGGTGCGGGCCGGACCGCGGCCGACGCGGTCTTCGTCTCCGCGGACGTCGGGGTCGGGGGCGGGCTCATCGCCAAGGACGCGTCGCTGCGCGGGTCGGCGGGGTATCTCGGCGAGATCGGCCACATGACGGTCAAGCCGGGCGGCCGAATGTGCTACTGCGGCAACGAAGGCTGCTGGGAAACCGAGGTGGGGGAGGCGGCGCTGTGCCGGGCGCTGGGCATGCCCGAGCACGGGCCGCGCGGCGCGATCGTTGCCGAACTGCGTGCGCTGCAGGAGGATTGGGAGACCAGGCTCGGTGACTACCTGGACTGGCTGACCCTGGGGCTGGTGAACGTCGTGAACATCCTCGGACCCGAACTGGTGGTGCTTGGCGACCTGTTCACCGCGTTGCCCGAGCCGGGGATCGCGCGGGTGCGCGAGCAGGTGCACCGTCGCAGCATGGTGAGTCGCGCGTTCGGCGGCGTGCGGATCGAGAAGTCGCGCCTGGGGCCGGATCTCAAGTTGCTGGGTGCGGCGGAGGCGGCGTTCGAGAGCGTGCTCGGCATGTTGTGACCGTGGTCCGAAGCGTCAGGCGCGGGCGAGATGAATGGTTCGGGGTGCGAAGTTCGTGGCATGCTGGCGCGTTCGGGTGCGCCGGGAGTTGAATACAGGCATGGAGCAGCTTCCCGAGGACTGGCAGCGCGGGATCGTCATCGCGGCGCATCCCGACGACATCGAGTACGGGGCCGCCGCCGCGGTCGCACGTTGGACCGGGCAGGGCAAGGACATCCGCTACGTCCTGGTCAGCAGTGGTGAGGCCGGGATCGCGGGCCTGGCGCCCGCCGAGGCCGGGCCGCTACGCGAGGACGAGGAACGGGCCTCGGCCAAGATCGTCGGCGTCGGTACGGTCGATTTCCTCGGCTACCCCGACGGGCGCATCGAGGAATCCCTCGCCCTGCGCCGCGACCTGGCCGCCGCCATCCGCCGCCACCGCCCGGAAATGGTGGTGCTGTTCAACTTCGGCGACACCTGGGCCCGCGGCTACGTCAACTCCGCCGACCACCGCGCCGTCGGCCGCGCCGCCCTCGACGCAGTCTCCGACGCCGGCAACGAATGGATCCACCCCGACATCGCCGAGCTACCCGCCTGGTCCGCCCGCTGGGCCGCCGTCTACGGCGTCGCGGACGGCAGCCATGGCCTCGACGTCACCGACACCGTCGACGCGGCCGTGGAATCGCTCACCGCCCACCGCCGCTACCTGGAGGTCCTGAGCCCCGAACCCGTCGAAGCCCAGGCCCGCGCCGTCATCGAGATGACCACCGGCCCCAAGGAGGGCTTCCCCGCCGCCCGCGCCCTGAGCTTCGAGCTCTACCACTTCGCGGGCTGAGCAGACGTCTCAGCGACCCGCCGCCCGGCTACCGCGCCGTTCCCCGAGGATCGTCCGCAGGTCCGGTGGCGGGAGGCTGTCCGCGGGCGGTTCGAGCTGGTGATGGCCTTCCGCCTCGAGGGCGAGGTCGGTGATGTCGGCGGCGGTCAGGTTCTGGGTGAGGGATGCGGTGAGCGCGGTGGGGTCCTGGGTGGCGGGAGGCGCAGGGCCGCCGTGCCGGTGCCGGTGCCGCTGTTGCTGTGCCGGTCGGACGTAGGTGGCGGATTCGTGGCAGTAGGCAGGCAGTAGGGCGGCGCCGGTTCTCGGGCGACGCGAACTCGGAAGTCGGGTGAGGTTCCGGATGTGTCGGGTGGGTGTGGGACGCTGGCTGCGTGCGAGTAGCGGTGGTGGCCGGGCCTGATCCGGGGCATGCGTTTCCGGCGATTGCGTTGTGTACGCGATTGCTGGCGGCCGGGGACGAGCCGGTGTTGTTCACCAGCCCGCGGTGGTTCGATGCCGCGCGGGACGCCGGGATCGGGGTGCGGCGGCTCAAGGGCCTCGCGCCCCGGGCCGAGGACGACGACAACGACGCCGGGGCCCGGATTCATCAACGGGCCGCGCACATTTCGACGGAGATCCTGCCGGATCTGAGCGCCATGCTGCCCGAACTCGTGGTGTCGGATGTGCTGACCGCGGGCGGCGGAATGGCCGCCGAGCGGCTGGGGTTGCCGTGGGTGGAGCTGTCCCCGCACCCGCTGTACCTGCAGTCGAAGGGGCTGCCGCCGATCGGCAGCGGGCTCGCGGTCGGCGAGGGTCTGCGCGGGCGCGCCCGGGATTCGGTGCTGCGCGGGCTGAGTTCGCGGGCTGTGCGGCGCGGGGAACTTCAGCGTGAGCAGGCGCGCGAGAGCATCGGCCTGCCGACGCAGGATCCGGGGCCCACCGCCCGGCTGGTCGCCACCCTGCCCGCCCTCGAGGTGCCGCGACCGGACTGGCCGGACAACGCCCACCTGGTCGGGCCGCTGCTGTGGGAGCCCACCGATCACATCCTCGACCTGCCGCCCGGTGACGAGCCGCTGGTCATGGTCGCCCCCTCGACCGCGCAGACCGGCCAGGTGGGCCTGGCCGAAGCCGCGCTGGAAGCCTTCCAGGGCGCGGGCGTGCGCGTCGCCATCTCCACCCTCGACACCCCGCCCGCCGAGCTGCCCTCCTGGGCCACAGCCGGTTTGGGTCGCCAGGACGAACTGCTGCGCCACGCCTCGGTCGTGATCGGCGGCGGCGGGCACGGCCTGCTCGCCAAGACCCTGCTGGCCGGAGTCCCGATCGTCACCGTCCCCGGCGGCGGCGACCAATGGGAACTCGCCAATCGCGCCGCCCGCCAAGGCAGTTCGATCTTCGTGCGGCCACTGACCCCGGAAGCCCTGCGGGACGCCGTCAAGCGCGTCCTGGACGACCCCGCCTACACCGCGGCCGCCGCGGCGGCCGCCGCCGGTGCGTCGGTCACGGTCGACCCCGTCGCCATCTGTCACGCCGCAGTCGGCTGACCCCGTCGACATCTGTCATGCCGAGTCGGCTGACCCGTCCGGCGTCATCGCGGCACGGGCGGTGTGGCGCTTTTGTGGGATTCGCCGGAAACGGCAGCGCTGACCGGCCGTTCGGCGGGTTCAGCACCGTGGCGTAGGCTCGCGGCCGTGCGGCTGACGGAGTTTCAGGAGTTGATGCATACCGAGTTCGGGACGGCGCGGGCGGACGCGCTGCTGACCGACCACGTGCTGCCGTCCATGGGGCGGACCGGCGCGCAGGCCATCGAGGCCGGGGTGGATCCCCGTGACGTGTGGCGGGCGCTGTGCGCGGAATTCGATGTGCCGAAATCACGCTGGTGACCGTGGCGCGGGCACGCGACGCCGTGATCGGCGAATCGCGCTGAGCCGCAGCTACTCCGAATGCTCGGCCTGCGTTTTCTTCGCGTAATGCCGCGTCGCCTTGGCGCGGTTGCCGCAGGCCGCCATCGAATGCCAGCGGCGGGTGCCGTTCTTCGAGGTGTCCAGGAACCACAGGATGCACTGGGGATGCGCGCATTTCTTGATCCGGTCGGGGGAGCTCGCCAGCAGATGTAGCAGGTTGTCGGCGGCGAGCCAGCCGGGTAGCCAGGCCGGGTCGCCGACCTCGGGGAGCGTGGCCGGGCCGTCGGGGGTGAGGGTGCGGCGGATGCGGCCGTGCTCGAGGACGGCATTGAGATCATCGGCGGTCTCGCCCTTCACCGCGCGCAGGATCGCCTCGCGGGCGGTCACCAGGGCGCGCAGCGTGGCCGCGTCGGCGGGCAGATCGAGGTCGTTGTCGGCCAGCCACTGCCGAGCCCCGGTCACATCGGTGAGCAGATCCTGCCGGCCCGACGCCGCGATCCAGCGCGTGTTGAGCAGGTCCAGAGCGAGCGGTTCACCGAGGTGGGGACGTGGTTCGGGCACGCTCGAGGATAACCGGATCGCTGCCGTCATCGGATCACCCACACCTTTCTGATCGATCCTTCCGGCCAGCAATAACCATCAAAACCAACTATAGGGGTTGACGGTGGTCGGCGGCCGGGGTTACGTTCTAACCTGTCAAACAAACAACAAGGGTTAGATCATTCCGAAGGGGTTCACCATGACCGCACCTGTCCTCGCCCCCGGGCACATCGGCCTCAATGTCACCGACCTCGACCGCTCGGTGTCCTTCTATCGGCGCGCCCTCGGCTTCGAACAGCTCCGCGCCGGCGGCGAAGGCGCGCAGCGTTTCGCCTTCCTCGGACGTGACGGGCAGCTGCAGGTCACGCTGTGGCAGCAGAGTAACGGCGAGTTCTCGGCGAAAACGCCCGGCCTGCACCATCTCTCGTTCCAGGTGGACACCATCGAGCAGGTGCGCGCGGTGGAGACCGCGCTGAAGGACCTCGATGTCGCGTTCGCGCACGACGGTGTGGTCGCCCACGGAGAAGGCGCGGCCTCGGGCGGCATCTTCTTCATCGACCCCGACGGCATCCGCCTCGAGGTGTACGCGCCGTCCGGTGCCGAGCACGCGCCCGCGCCGTCTGGAGCCGCGCCCACCTGCGGCTTCTTCTGACCAGGAATATCGGAGTCCCGCAGCGGGATCAGTAGGGGAGAGCACATGAACGACACGCGGATCCGGGAGCTGCCGGACGGGGTCGGCTACCACCCCGGCGAACTAGCAGTGCAGCGGCGGATGGGGCAGGCCGATATCGCGCAGCGCGTCGGCCGGATGATCCGGCCCGACATCCCGGACGTCGCCGCGCGATTCCTGGCCGAGCAGCCGATGGTCGTACTGGCCGCGGCCGACGACGCCGGGCGCATGTGGGCGGGCCAGCTGGCCGGTCCGCCGGGATTCGTCCACGCCACCGATGCCCGTGCCATCGAGGTGGACGCGGTACCGGTCACGGGTGATCCGCTGGCCGAATCGCTGCGGGACACACGGCATGTCGGGATGATCGCGCTGCAGCCGCAAACGCGCCGCCGGATGCGGGTGAACGGGGTGATCGCGCCCACCGCGACCGGACTGCGCATCGACACCGAACAGGTGTATTCGAACTGCCCGAAGTACATCTCCCGCCGAGGCGTCGAGGAATGGGTTGCCGGTGCGACGCCGGCGGTGCGCCGCGCCACCGAACTGGATGCGGATCAGCGGCAGCTCATCTCACGCGCCGACGCCTTCTTCGTCGCCTCCGCCGACGTCGACGGTCATGCCGACGCCTCCCACCGCGGCGGCAATCCCGGCTTCCTGCAAGTGCTTTCCCCGACCCACCTGCGCTGGCCCGACTACCGGGGCAACTCCATGTTCATGACCCTCGGCAATATCGCCGCCGACCCGCGCTGCGGACTACTGGTGCCCGACTGGCGCACCGGAACTACCCTGCAACTCACCGGCACCGCCGAGATCACCTGGGACGAAGCCGTTTTCACCGCAGGCGCGCAATGCGCCGTCAATTTCACCATCACCGAGGTCGTCGAGATCTCGGGCGCCACGCCCTTGCGCTGGACCGACCACGAACTGTCGCCGGTCAATCCCTGACCCGGCGATCCCTACCCCTGAAAGGCCCTCCCCATGCGTCCTCCACTGCCGCCCTTCGACTTCGAATCCGCGAAGCTCAAGGTCCGCGTCGCCGAAAATGCCTGGAACACACGCGATCCCGAAAAGGTCGCGCAGGCGTACACCGAGGATTCCGTCTGGCGCAACCGCGACGAATTCCTCACCGGCCACGCCGAGATCATCGACTTCCTGAAGCGCAAATGGTCCACCGAGAACGGCTACGCCCTGCGCAAGGACCTGTGGACCTTCACCGAGGACCGCATCGCCGTCCGCTTCCAGTACGAATGGCACGACGACGCGGGCCAGTGGCACCGCAGCTACGGCAACGAGCTCTGGGAATTCGCCCCCGACGGCCGCATGTCCCGCCGCGAGGCCAGCATCAACGACGTCCCGATCGCCGAGTCCGACCGCCGCATCTTCGGCCCGCGCACCCCCGAAGAGGACACCGCGCCGCTCCCCCTGCGATAGCGACCAGACCAGGGGAACTCTCACAGGCGAATATCGTCCGAATTCGCCTGTGTGAGAGCCCCTGATCCAGGTTGCCTGGTCAGCCGACCGGCACAGGTTCGGCTGCCGGCTCGGGGACGCGCTCATGGGCGCGGAACAGCCCGAACACCACGGCACCGCACACGATCCCGACCACACCCGCCACCGCGACCGCAGAGTCGAGCCCGGTCACGAAGTGCGATAATGTCGGGTGGCCGTCGCCGGCGGCACCGCGGAACACGGTGCCCAGCACCGCCACACCGAGCGCGAGCCCCAACTGCCGCGCGGTGTTCACTGCACCGGCCGCCGTGCCGCTCTGCTGCGGCGGGACCGCCGCCATGCCGACGGCCACCAGCGGCGGGGCCATCACACCCACGCCCGCGCCGATCACCAGCAGTCCGGGAATCGAAGCGGTCCAAGACGATCCGGCGCCGATCACGGTCAGCAGCCCGCTGCCCACGCCGATCGTGAGCAGGCCGCCGCCGATCGACCACTTCGGGGACAGGTCGTGCAGTTGCCGCCCGAACACGCCCGACACCAGGAAGGCGCTCACCGACATCGGCAGCAGCGACAGCCCGGCCCGCAGCGGGGTCAGGTGCAGTTGCTGCTGGAGCCACAACGAGATCAGCGGGCTGGCCGCGAAGGCGGCGAAACTCATGCCGAGCGCGGCGATCAAGGTCGCGACCAAGCTGGTGTGACGCAACAGGGATAGCGGCAGCATCGGTGCGGTGCTGCGGGATTCGATGACGAGGAACGACAGCAGCGCCACCACACCGACGACCAGGGTGGTCACGGCGCGGGCGTCGGTCCAGCCGTGTTCGCCGCCGCGAATGATGCCGTAGGTCACCGCGGTCGCCGCCAGCGCGAACGCCGCCATGCCGGGCAGGTCCACCGCGCGGTCGGCGCGGCGCGGGGACGGGCCGAAGGCGATGGCGGTCAACGGAATCGTGATCGCGGCGACGGGCAGGTTGACGAAGAAGATCCACCGCCACGACAGCAGATCGGTGAGGACACCGCCGAGCACCACGCCGATGCCCGCCGACGCGCCCGCCACCGCGCCCCACGCGCCGAACGCGACACCGCGCTCACGGCCGGTGTAGGTGGCGTGCAGCAGTGACAGCGTCGTCGCGAGCATGGCCGCGCCGCCGATGCCCTGCGCGGCCCGCGCGGCCACCAGCATCTCCGAGGACTGTGCGACACCGCAGGCCAGCGAGGCGGCCGCGAACAGGACCAGACCCACCAGATAGGTGGGCTTCGCGCCGGCCTTGTCGGCGAGCGAGCCGAGAACCAGCAACAGGGCGGCCAGAGCCAAGGCGTAACCGTCGACGACCCACTGCAATCCGGACAGTCCGGAGCCGAGATCGACGGCGATGTCAGGCAGCGCGACGTTCACGATCGTGACGTCGACGAGGAGCATCAGTGTGCCGAGGCAGGCCGCGACGAGGGGGAGCCATTTCCGCATGGGAACCTCCAGAAGAACGAACGATTTCGTCACCTAGACTGGCCACGAAGGCCGGTATCCCCTAGCCGTACCGCCTCTGGCGAAAGATCCCTCCCATGGATAGTGACAACGCGGTCGAATCCGCCGTTCTGGATACGCTCGACAAGCAGATCATCCACGGCCTGGTCACCGACGCGCGCATCCCGTTCGCCCGGCTCGGCGCGATCCTCGGCGTGTCCGAACAGACCGTCGCCCGCCGATACCGGTCGCTGCGGCGGCGCGGAATGATCCACGTCGCCGGCCAGGTGAATACGGTGCCGCTGGGGCGGACCCGGTGGATCCTGCGGATCAGGACCGCGCCGAATCGGGCGGTCGCGCTGGCCGAAGCGCTCGCCCGGCTGCCGGATGTGAGCTGGGTTTCCTTGCTGGCCAACGGATTCGAGGTGACCTGCGTGTGCCGGCCGCGATCGGCGGAGCGGCAGGAGGAGTTGCTGTTGCGGATGATCCCGCGCGCCGGCCAGGTGCTCGAGCTGACCGTGCACGAGGTGATGCGGCAGTTCCCGTTCGCGGAGGAGTGGCCGCGCTACAGCGATCTGCTCACGGCCGCACAGTTGCGTGAACTGGGGCCGCGTCCGCCCATGTGGGAGCCACGGGGGCCGGAGAAGTCGGTCGAGCTGTCGCGGGCGGACGAGGTGATGCTGGCGATCCTGGGGCGGGACGGGCGGGCGTCCTACGCGCAGATCGCGGCCGCCACCGGGTGGAGCGCGAGCCGGGCGGCGCGGCGCATGAGCGAGCTCGTCGAATCCGGGGTGCTGTACTTCGATCTCGACTTCGCTTTGGAGCGAATGGGTTACGCGACGCGAGCGCTGATATGGATGCGGGTGCGACCGGAGATCTGGAGGCGGTGGGCCGAGCCGTCGCCACACATCCGGAGGTGGCCTATGTCGCGGCGACCACGGGGACCTCGAATCTGGTGGCCGCGCTGGTGTGTCACGACATCACCCATCTGTACCGGTACGTCACCGATTCGCTGGGGGTGCTGCCAGGAATCAACGATGTTCAGGTGCTGTCGGCGCTGCGGATGTTCAAGCAGTCGCAGACGCTGCTGGATGATCGGAAGGTCGGGGTCGTGCCCTGAGCTCCGATCGCTTGCCGACCGGTTGCTGCCAGGTGTTTCGCGTGTCGCTCAGCGCGTCGCTTGCGTCGAACACCTGTTCGTCTAAGCTCGTCGTCGGAAGTTGTCGGTGCCTCCCTCTAACGTGGGCGCCAACCACAGCATGAGACTCACCCGTTGAGAAGGGGACAGACGATGGCACCTCCGGCTTTCGATCGTGAAAAGGCTCTCGACCTGGCGTTGGCGCAGATCGAGAAGGGCTTCGGCAAGGGCGCGGTCATGCGCTTGGGAGAGGAGGCGCGGCAGCCGATCGCGGTGATCCCCACCGGGTCCATCGCGCTTGACGTCGCGCTCGGTATCGGCGGGCTGCCGCGTGGCCGCATCGTCGAGGTCTACGGCCCGGAGTCCTCGGGTAAGACCACGGTCGCGCTGCACGCCGTCGCCAACGCGCAGGCCAACGGCGGTGTCGCGGCGTTCATCGACGCCGAGCACGCGCTGGATCCGGACTACGCCCGCAAGCTGGGTGTCGACACTGACGCCCTGCTGGTCTCCCAGCCCGACACCGGTGAGCAGGCGCTCGAGATCGCCGACATGCTGGTGCGTTCCGGCGCCATCGACATCATCGTCATCGACTCCGTGGCCGCCCTGGTGCCGCGCGCCGAGATCGAGGGCGAGATGGGTGACAGCCACGTCGGTCTGCAGGCCCGCCTGATGAGCCAGGCGCTGCGCAAGATGACCGGCGCCCTGAACAACTCGGGCACCACCGCCATCTTCATCAACCAGCTGCGCGAGAAGATCGGCGTCATGTTCGGCTCGCCGGAGACCACCACCGGTGGTAAGGCGCTGAAGTTCTACGCCTCGGTCCGCCTGGACGTCCGCCGCATCGAGACGTTGAAGGACGGCTCGGACGCGGTCGGTAACCGCACCCGCGTGAAGGTCGTCAAGAACAAGGTCTCGCCGCCGTTCAAGCAGGCCGAGTTCGACATTCTCTACGGTGTCGGCATCTCCAAGGAGGGCTCGATCATCGACATGGGTGTCGATCAGGGCTTCATCCGCAAGTCCGGCTCCTGGTACACCTACGAGGGCGACCAGCTGGGCCAGGGCAAGGAGAACGCCCGCAAGTTCCTGCTCGAGAACACCGACGTCCGCGACGAGATCGAGAAGAAGATCAAGGAGAAGCTCGGCATCGGCGCTGACGTCACCGCCGAAGAAACCGCCGCCGACTTCTGACCATGACCTCGCGGGATTCCGAAGGGCCCCGGCGCACCCCGCCGGGGCCCACCCCCCAACTGGACGCGGTTAGAACGCCTCCGCCGCCAACTGGAGTCCCGCGACGCCAAGTCCGCGCGCCGAGGATCCCGAGCCGGTAGGTCCGGCGGGTCCGAGCCGAGCCACGACCTCTTCGGCCGAGACTCAGCCGACCCCTACACCTCCACCGCCGGCTGGAACTACGGCCCCTCCGCCCGCGCCGACACCTACCGCCCTGCCGCCGAACCCAATCCGGCCGAGGGTGCCTCTACGTGGCGCACCACAGACGCACCCGACCCAGCCACTGCGGACCCGTCGACACGTGAGGACGCAGCCCGCGAGGGTATGGACGGCGAGGCTGCAGACCGCGACCGTGGGGGTGCAGAACGCGAGGCCTCGACCCGTGACCGCGAAGCCTCGGCCGGTAGCCCCAAGTCCTCGGATGCGAACCCGGAGCCCCCGAACCGCGGCCGCCGCTCCTCGATCCGCCCGCACAGCGACGATCCGGCCGCACGGAATCCGGCGCCTCCCGCCAGCGAGACCGAGCCCACGAATCCATCCCGCCCCCATCGCCGTTCGCCCGTCGGGCGAGACCGCTCGCCGGGGCCGTGGCGAGCGGAAGCGCCCACTGCCCCGGCGACCGCGGTACCCACCCCGCGAGTGACTCCAGCGCAGAGCCGCTCTCACCCGGAACAATTCGGCTGACCGGCCGCGTGGCAGCGACAGAGCCGGAAGCGAACAGTGCGCGACGGGACTCCGAGCCGCGCGTCCGCCATGGCAGTGAATCCTCGACCGCACCAGCGGCTGTCGGTGCGCGCGAACCCGATTCGAGGTCCACGGCTCCGGCCGACAGGCTGGCCGCAGCGCGCGCCGCCTTGGCCGAGGCCACCGCTGTCGCCGCGACCAACGCCGCAGCGAACGCGGCGGGCGCGGAGCTGCGGGGTCGCCGGGGGCGTCGTGCGAAGGCGGCGGCGGAGCAGGAGCCGGGCGGCACCGGGTTCGACGATGCCGACGAGGCGAGCGCCCGTCGCGGCGAGCGTCGGGGTGACAGGAACTCGGTTGCCGCGGAAACGTATCCGGGCGATGGGAGGTCGGCCGCAGCGCAGCCATATCCCGATGACGAGACGATCTCGGGCCGCGTCGAACGTGGCCGTCGCCGTGGTGCGTACGCGGATCAGGACTGGGCTGACGGCTCTGGTTCCGAGGGACATGGCGGCGGGCGCCGGGGTGATGTGGATTCGGTTGGCGCCCCGGAATATCCGGGCGACGACGAGATGTCGGGCCGTGCCGAACGTGGTCGGCGCGGTGGCCGCCGCAGGGCGTACACAGACCGGGAGGGTGCTGATGGCACCGACTCGGAGGCCCTCGACGGTCGGGAAGGGCGTGGTGGCCGGCGGCGCGGGCGCGGCGGGGCCGGTGGGGAATCGCCGGGGCAGGGCGCTCCCGCGGGTGGGGGCACCGAGGCGCAGGCGAAGGATGTGTGTCTGCGCCTGCTGACCGATCGGGCCCGGAGCCGGTTCGAGCTGGCCGAGCGCCTGGCGGACAAGGGTTTCAACGCCGAGGTGACGAAGCGGGCGCTCGATCGCTTGACCGAGGTCGGGTTGATAGACGACGCGGCCTTCGCCCAGCAGTGGGTGCATTCGCGCCACACCTATTCGGGCAAAGGCAAGAAGGTGCTCGCCGAGGAGTTGCGGCGGAAGGGGATCGCGCCCGAAAACGCGGAACCGGCCTTGGAGGCGGTGACCGACGCGGACGAGCTGGCCCGCGCGTCGGACCTGGTTCGCCGCAAGGCGTCCACCCTGTCGCCGGATCTCGATCGTGACAAGGCTGTTCGGCGCATGGTCGCCATGCTGGCCCGCAAAGGCTACAACCCGGCCACGGCCTTCGAAGTGGTGCGGGCCGAGCTTCCGCCATCACCCGCACCCCGCCGCGAAGCCTCTCCTGCCGCGTCCCCGTCGCCCGGCGGCGCGACCTCTGCCGCGGCGCGCCGCGAATCCCCCTCCGACGACGCGGAATCCGCCGCCGAACTGGTCCGCGCCAAGCTCCGCACTCTGTCCCCGAACCTCGACCGCGAGGCAACCACCCGCCGCCTGGTCGGCCTGCTGGCGCGCCGCGGCTACCCCTCCGCGATCGCATACAACGTCGTGACCACGCAGTTGAACGCTGCGAACTTCGTCGCCGACACCCGCGATCGCGCCGACGAAACGCCGGTAGGCGCAGCGTCTTCGCAGCCCCGCCGCTCGCAGCTCGCCTCTTCGACCGCCGCCGAGGTCGACGACGAACACACCCGAGCCACCGAACTGGTCCGATCCAAACTCCGCACCCTCCCGCGAAACCTGGACCACACCAAGGCCACCCAACGTCTCGTCGGTCTCCTGGCCCGCCGTGGCTTCAGCGCGTCAACGGCCTACGCGGTCGTGAAGGCGGAATTATCGGATGCCGCCCGGGGCATCGACTGACAGAATCGGCCGATGACCGTCGGCATCGCAGCCGCCCTGCACGACCTGGAGCAGGCGTTCGCCCGCTATCCCAGGCGGCTCGTTTTGGAGCGATGCCCACATTGCGGCCCGCCGGTGCGCGTCGGCGAGGCCGACCTCTTCTGGTTGAGCCTCAAACTGGGCAACACCATCGGCACCGCTGGCGACGCGAAAGCGCTGCTTCCATTGCTCTTCGAACGCCTCGTCACAACCGAGGAACTCGACCCGGACATCATCCTCGGCAAGCTCGCCAACCTGAGTTGGCGATCCTGGTCGCCCGCCGAACAGAACGCCGTCGACAGATTCCTGGACCAGACGTGGCGCGTCCTGCTGTCCGAATTCCCATCCCGCACAGGTGCCTTCCACGACGCTGCGTCTTTCCTCCGTCCCTGACCGCCGCAACTCTGTCCCCGACCCGATTCCTGGCGATCTGGGACGAAACCACCGGTCAGTCGGCAGACCGCCATTTGGCTACTTTCATCGAAGGCGCCCAATTCTCAACCCGCCTCGACCCGGCAATCCGTGAGTGGATTACGCGGGAATCACTGCAAACCAGGCTGTTCCACGCCTTCGAACGCGAATCCTCCGACCCCAGCTGGTCCGCCGCATTCGCCAACGCCTACGACCTTGTCGCCGCTAGCTCCAGCGTCTGAGCTGCTCGGTCAGGTCGACAGCGCGCGCAGGTATCGCCGGCGGAAATAGCGTTGGGCGAGTAGGAGGATCGGGAAGGCGGTGCGCCAAGGGCCCTGGGGTGCGGGGCGGGTGAGGGAGCGCAGGGTCAGGTGGATGGTGCCGTCGGGGGTGAGGTGGAGGATGAAGGCTTCCTCGCCGGAGACGGGGTGGCCGGGGAGCGTGCCGTAGGCGAAGCCGCGGCGGGTGGGGGTGTCGACGACCGATACGACGCGGACGGGCTCGTGGATCGTGAAGGGAGCCCGGCCGGCTGTGATGCGGAAGTTCGCGCCGGTCGTTGCGCGGGTGTCGGGGCTGTCGAGGGGGGTGACTCGGAAGCCGCTGCGCTGCTTCACACCCCAGTGGAGGAGTTCTTCGCTCGCGCGTTCCCAATGATCTGCGCCGTGGCCGATGACCGTCGTGCGTTCGAACTGCCGGAATCCGGGCGCCGTGGCGGTCCAGGTGGCGTCGGCGGGTGCGGTCGCGCCGATGGGGGAGTAGGTGAACTCCGCTGCGCCCGGGAGTGACCGTCCGGTCGGTCTTGTTCCATCGATCCACCATAGAGGCGGGGCGACGGTTCTCGCGTCAGTGCAGGACGCCGCCGGGGCGGCGAGTGGAGAGGGCGCGCCGGGCGTGGCGGTGGTTGGTGTGGCGATGGGCTCGGGGAGCGGGTGGGGGTGGGGAGGATTCGGGGGTGGTGGGTTTGGTGTGGCGGGCTGCGAGGATGCGGGCCAGGCCGTCGGAGGCCAGGACGGAGCCGAGGACTGCGGCGAGGGCGGTGAGGCCTGCGAAGAGTCCGGTTGCGATGGTGGCCAGGAGGAGCCCGAAGACGAATTCTCTTCGAGCGCTGTCGTCTTCGGTCATGAAATTCAGTATGCGAGCTGGGGGCGCGGCTTGTCCGGCGGTCGGGCAAGCCGCGCGGGTCAGTTCTGCGGTTTCTGGAGGGAAACGTCGGAGACGAGGGCGTCCATGCCGGGGGGAGCGGTGATGGTGGCGGCGGGGACGACGGCTCGTGAGCCGTGTTTGCGGGTGCGCAGCCACTTCTCGACGCGGGTCGCGACCACGGTCAGCGTGTAGTTGAGAATGATCATGATGATGGCGACCACGATCAGCGACGGGATCGGATTCTGTTCGGCCGCACCGAGCTGCGCGCCCGAGCGCACGATCTCCAGATAGGTGATCTGGTAGGCCAGCGCGGAATCCTTGAGCGCCACCACCATCTGCGAGATCAGCGCCGGCAGCATGGCGGTGACCGCCTGCGGCAGCAGGATCGACACCATGACCTGCGTCTTACGCATGCCCAGCGCGACCGCGGCCTCGCTCTGCCCCTTGGGCAGCGCGCGGATACCCGAGCGCACGATCTCGGCGATGACCGACCCGTTGTAGACGGTCAGCGCGGTCACCGCGGCCGCCAGCGCCAGCTGATCGGAGGGGAAGACGTTCTGCTTGGCGAACAGGTTGTAGAGGAAGATCATCAGGATCAGCACGGGAATGGCCCGCGAGATCTCCACCACCACACCGGCGAACCAGCGGATCGCCCGATGGTCCGACATGCGCAGAATGCCGAACAGCATGCCCAGCACCAGCGCCAGCACGATGGACAGCGCCGCCGCCTCGAGCGTGCCGCGCAGACCCGGCAGCAGGTAGGTGCTCCACACCTGGCTCTCGGTGAACGGCTTCCATTTGGCGGCGGTGAACTGCCCCTTGTCGGAGAGTCCGCGGTACACGAACCACAGCGCCGCGGCCGCGACCGCCACCGCGAACACCGAGTAGATCCGGTACCGCAGCCGCGCCCGGGGTCCGGGCGCGTCGTAGAGCACGGACGCCGTGGTCATCGCGCCACCTCGAATCGTTTGGCCAGCCAGCCGAAGAACAGGCCGGTCGGCAGGGTCAGAATCACGAACCCGAGCGCGAAGATGGCACCGATGTTCAGCACCGCCGCCTCGTTCTCGTTCATCTCCGCCATGAGTAGCGCGGCCTCACCGACGCCGATGGCCGAGGCGATGGTCGAATTCTTGGTCAACGCGATGAGCACACTGCCCAGCGGCGCGATCACCGCGCGAAACGCCTGCGGCAGCACCACCATCCGCAGGTTCTGCCCGAAGGTGAACCCGAGCGATCGCCCCGCCTCGGACTGCCCGAACGGCACCGTGTTGATGCCCGACCGCAGCGACTCGCATACGAAAGCCGCGGTGTAGACACTCAATCCGAGGATCGCGAAGCGGAAGTTGTTCTCGGAGATGCTGTTCGGCCCCTCCGCGGCGAGCCGCAGCCCGAGCGTGGAGTACAGGCCGAGCGAGCAGAACACGATGATCAGCGTGAGCGGCGTGTTCCGAATGATGTTGACGTACAACGTGCCGATCCAGCGGGCGATCGGAATCGGCGACACCCGCATGGCGGCGACGATGGTGCCCAGAATCAGCGCCCAGAACGCCGAATACGCCGTCAGCTTGATGGTCACCCAGAACGCGTCGAGCAGTTTGGTGTGATAGCTGGAGATCAAGTCGAACACGACTGCCCCATTCCTCCGATCGGAAAACGAAGCGTGCCAGGTGATTTCACGACGAGATACTGCGTGGACTCACCCGGCACGAGTCCGTGGATCAGTACCGGTCGACCTTCGGCGGCTCCGGCACCTGGAAGCCGGTGGCGCCGAATTCCTTCTCCAGCGCGGCCTTCCACGCACCGGAGGTGATCATGGCGTCGATGGCGTCGTTGATCTTGCCGCGCGACTCGGTGTCGCCCTTCTTGACGCCGATGCCGTACTTCTCGACGGTGAAGGTAGTGCCGACCACCTTCAGCGCGCCCGGCGACTGCGCCGCGTAACCGCGCAGGATGATGTCGTCGGTGGTGACCGCGTCGACCGCACCGGACTTGAGCGCCTCGACACACAGCGAGTAGGTGTCGTACGTGATCAGCTGCACCTCATGGGCGCTGACGTACTTGTCCTTGATGTTCTGCGCCGGGGTGGAGCCCTTCACCGAGCACAGCTTCTTGTTGCCGTTCAGCGATTCCGGCCCGGTGATGTCGGTGTTGTCCGACCGCACCAGCAGCGACTGCCCGGTCTGGAAGTACGGGCCCGCGAAATCGACCTTCTCCTTGCGCTTGTCGGTGATCGAGTAGGTGGCGACGATGAAGTCGACCTGCCCGTTCTCGATCAGCGTCTCGCGCTGCGCCGACGGCGACTCCTTGAAGGTGATGTTCTCCGCCTTCACCCCCAGCTTGTCGGCCACGTAGGTGGCGACATCGACGTCGAACCCGCTGAAGCTGCCGTCCTTGTTGTGCAGGCCCAGGCCCGGCTGGTCGTACTTGATGCCGATGGTGAGTTTGCCGTCGGCCGCGTGCTGGCTGGCGGTCTTGTTGCTGCTGCCGCCACAGGCGGTGACAGCCAGGGCCAGGGCAGCCACACCGGCGGCAATCCTGAGCGCGGGGTTGATCCTCATCGAACGTCCTGTTCTCTCAGTTTCAGTGGGAGAGGATCTTGCCCAGGAAATCCCTGGCTCGATCCGATTTCGGTGCGGTGAAGAAGGATTCGGGTTCGGTGTCCTCGACGATCTGCCCGTCGGCCATGAACAGCACCCGATTGCCCGCGCGGCGCGCGAAGCCCATCTCGTGGGTGACGACGAGCATGGTCATGCCGTCCTTGGCCAGCTGCACCATGACGTCGAGCACCTCGGACACCATCTCCGGGTCCAGTGCGGAGGTGGGCTCGTCGAACAGCATGACCTTGGGATCCATGGCCAGCGCGCGGGCGATGGCCACGCGCTGCTGCTGTCCGCCGGAGAGCTGCGCCGGGTACTTGTCGGCCTGATTGCCGATACCGACCCGGTCGAGCAATTCGAGGGCCCGGGCGCGCGCCTTGGCCTTGTCGAGGCGCCGCACCTTCACCGGCGCGAGCATCACGTTGTCGAGAATTGTCTTGTGCGCGAACAGGTTGAACTGCTGGAACACCATGCCCACGTCGGCGCGCAGCTTCGCGAGGGCCTTGCCCTCCTCGGGGAGCTTCACACCGTCGACGGCGATCTCACCGGAGTCGATGGTCTCCAGCCGGTTGATGGTTCGGCACAATGTCGACTTGCCGGAGCCCGAAGGTCCCACCACGATCACGACCTGCCCCTTGGGCACTTCGAGATTGATGTCACGCAAGACGTGCAGCGCGCCGAAGTGCTTGTCCACATTCCGCATCGAGATCATCGGCGCGGGAGTGCTGGTGGAATCGGCCACGTCGGTCATGACCAGTGACCCTAACCACCTTGCGCCCGAAATGCTCGTCTTTGCCGGTCCGGCCCGCATTGTGCCGGGACTCGACACCCGCGCGTAACCAGCGATTGATGCCGCCGAGACCACTTCGCCCGGTCAGCCGTTGATCCGGCGACAATTCCCCGACCATTCGCGGGGCCGCCGCGGGGTCCGGGGTCGCGCGGCATGGACGGGTTTAGGGCCTCCGCCGAGCAGCTATTACCCTGGTTGAGTGAATTCCCCGGCCCGGACCTACGAGGTCCGCACCTACGGCTGCCAGATGAACGTGCACGACTCCGAGCGACTCTCGGGTCTGCTCGAGGACGCCGGCTACGTCAAGGCCGTGGCCGGCGATACCGCTGACCTGGTCGTATTCAATACCTGCGCGGTGCGTGAGAACGCCGACAACAAGCTGTACGGCACCCTCGGCCACCTCGCGCCGATCAAGGCCGAACGCGAGGGCATGCAGATCGCGGTCGGCGGCTGCCTGGCGCAGAAGGACCGCGACACCGTGGTCAAGAAGGCGCCCTGGGTGGATGTGGTGTTCGGCACCCACAACATCGGCTCGCTGCCGGTGCTGCTGGAGCGGGCCCGCCACAACGAGCAGGCCCAGGTCGAGATCATCGAATCGCTCGAGGCGTTCCCGTCCACGCTGCCCGCCAAGCGCGAGTCCGCGTACGCGGGCTGGGTGTCGATCTCGGTGGGCTGCAACAACACCTGCACGTTCTGCATCGTGCCGGCGCTGCGCGGCAAGGAGGTCGACCGGCGTCCGGGCGACGTGCTCGCCGAGGTGCAGGCGCTGGTCGAGCAGGGCGTGCTCGAGGTCACGCTGCTGGGGCAGAACGTGAACTCCTACGGCGTCTCCTTCGCCGACCCCGAAGAGCCGCGCGACCGTGGCGCTTTCGCGAAACTGCTGCGCGCCACCGGCAATATCGAGGGCCTCGAGCGGGTCCGCTTCACCTCCCCGCACCCGGCCGAATTCACCGACGACGTGATCGAGGCCATGGCCGTGACGCCGAATGTCTGCCCGCAGCTGCACATGCCGTTGCAGTCCGGCTCGGATCGGGTGCTCAAGGCGATGCGCCGTTCGTACCGCAGCGCCAAGTTCCTCGGCATCATCGAGAAGGTGCGCGCGGCCATGCCGCACGCCGCCATCACCACCGACATCATCGTCGGCTTCCCCGGCGAGACCGAGGAGGACTTCCAGGCCACCCTGGACGTGGTGCGGCAGGCGCGGTTCACCAGCGCGTTCACCTTCCAGTACTCGATTCGCCCCGGTACCCCCGCCGCGACCATGCCCGACCAGCTGCCCAAGGAGGTCGTGCAGGAACGCTACGACCGGCTGATCGAGTTGCAGGAACAGATTTCCCTGGAAGGCAATCAGGCGCTGATCGGCTCGACGGTCGAACTGCTGGTCGCCGATGGCGCGGGCAAGAAGAACGACAAGACCGCCCGCATGTCCGGCCGCGCCCGCGACGGCCGCCTGGTCCACTTCCGCCCGACTGTGAACCCGGCCGCGGGCAGCGAGATCCGGCCCGGCGACATCGTCACCATCGACGTCACCGGCGCGGCCCCGCACTACCTGATCGCCGACGGGGAGATCCTGACCCATCGCCGCACCCGGGCCGGCGACGCCCACGAGCAGGGCATCACGCCCAAGACCGCGCCGATCGGCGTCGGCCTGGGCCTGCCCAGCATCGGCGCGCCGGTCGTGGTGGAAACTGCGGCGGCGGGCTGTGGCTCCGCGTGCGGCGACTGACGAGCGGGTAGCGGGTTCCGCTGCCACCCCGGCAGGGATGACAGCGGTGCGCGCTCAATCGTGGGGCCACTGACAACTACGCAGCGTCATAGGGCAGGATCGCTGGGGGACGTGCAGCGGATTCGTCGTCACGGGGACTCCGCCCGGCACGCCGCCGACCAATCCGCGACTGCGCGCGCGAGCGCTGTGCGGGAACGCGACAACCACGGCATGAGCGAGGATCGCAGCGGTATGACCGAGCAGCAGCCCACTGGCTCCGACGAGCCTCGTGACCGGCCGGAGCAGCCGGAAGACGAAGCAGCACAATCGGATACGGCGTCGCAGCAGGCGCCCGACGCGAACGAGGAGAGCATGAAGTCGGCCGAGGACAGTCAGGACTTCGAGCAGTTCCGCGCGGACCTCGAAGCCGTCGAACGCAAGATCGCCGGTGAGATCGACCCGGGCATGCGCGCCATGGTCGTGGCCGGCTCGGTGTTCGTGCTGCTGGCCTCGCTGGTGCTGCCGCACGCGGGCAAGACCCGCGGCTTCGACGTGCTGCTCTACGACACCGTCGCCCAGGCCGACCACATCGGTCTGCCGTCGCGGGTGTTCGTTTGGTTCGTCGTGGTCTTCGGTATCGGCTTCTCGGTGCTGGCGCTCATCACCCGCCGCTGGCTGCTCGCCTGGATCGCCGTCGCCGGTTCCGCGGTCGGCAGCGTCTTCGGTGTCCTGTCCATCTGGCACCGCCAAACCCCCGGCCTGGGCAACTACCACGGCGCGGGTCCGGGCGTCGGCCTGATCGTCGCCACCCTCGCCATCATCGTGCTGACCTTCCACTGGGTCCGCGTGGTGTGGGCCCGCACCTCGGTGCAGCTGGCCGCCGAGGAACAGCGCCGCCTGGCCGAGGCCAAGGCCGAGGAACAGCAGCGCCGCCGCCTCTTCGGCGAAGAATGAGCTGACCTCTCCGGCGCAACGCCACAAAGACCAAACAGCCCGGCGGCAACCGAATCAGGTTGCCGCCGGGCTGTTTTCATTGCACGGGGGCTGGGCCGAGATGGCTGGGTACCAGGCCGATATGTCCAGTGTCGAGGTCGGGATGGCCGAGCTCGGAGAGCTGAATGCCTTGGCTGAGATCGTGCTCAATGAGGCTGCGGGGGCCGCAGCGGTGGTGCAGGCGTCCCGCGCGAGGGGGGATCAGTGGCCGCAGCCTGCCGGGATCGCCTGGGCTGCAAGGCAACCCAGGCGATCGTCCGTCAGCGCTGGCTGACCGCGCCTTCGGCGGCCTCGGCCCATTCGCGCCACTGCTTGGCCTGTTCCAGGGCCTTCTCCGCGTCGCGGGTCTTGCCCGCGGCCTGAGCCTTGGCGGCCTGTTCCTCGAATTGGGCGACGCGCTCGCGGAACTGGGCGGCGCGGGCCATGGCCTCGGGGTCGGTGCGGCGCCACTGGGCGTCGACGGCCTCGCGGACCTTCTTCTCGATGGCGCGCAGACGCGATTCCAGGTCGTGCATGCGCTCGCGGGGCACCTTGCCGATGGCGTCCCACTTCTCCTGGAGTTCGCGCAGTCCGTTGCGGGCGGCGTCGAGTCCGGTGTCGGGGTTGATGTGCTCGTAGGCCTTCAGCAGTTCTTCCTTGAGGGAAGCGTTCTGCTCGAACTCGTGGTCGCGTTCGCTGGCCGCGGAGTTGCGGGCGGCGAAGAAGACGTCCTGAGCGGCCTTGAACCGGCGCCACAGCTGCTCGTCGGCCTCGCGGGGGGCGCGGCCGGCGGCCTTCCATTCGGTCAGCAGGTCGCGGAAGACGGCCGCGGTGCCGGACCAGTCGGTCGAGCCCGACAGTTCCTCGGCGCGGACGCAGAGCTCTTCCTTGCGGCCCTTGGCGGCGGCCCGCTCCCGATCCAGGTCGGCGAAGTGGGCGCCGCGGCGGCGGTTGAACGCCTCCCGGGCCTTGGAGAAGCGACGCCACAGCGCGTCGTCGACCTTGCGGTCCACGCCGCGAATGGTCTTCCACTCGTCGAGGATCTCGCGCAACCGATCGCCGGCGACCTTCCACTGGGTGGATTCGTTGGCGATCTGCTCGGCCTCGGCGGCCAGGGCTTCTTTGCGCTCGGTTTGCTCGTGCCGGGTGCGGTCCTTCTCCTCCTTGGCGTGCGCGGCCGCCTCGTCGGAGTGTTCGATGATGGCTTGCAGCCGAGCGGTCAGACCGTCCAGATCGCCGATCACCGCGGCCGTCGGCAACGTTTCGGCAAGCGCGGTGGCGGCGGTCTTGGTCTTGCGGGCGTCGGTGCCGGCGGCCAGGCGGGCCTCCAGCAGCGCCACCTCGGTGGCCAGATCGTCGTAGCGGCGGCCGAAGTGGGCCAGGCCCTCGGCGGCGTCACCGGCCTGCCAGGAGCCGATCACCCGCTCGCCGTCGGCGGACTTCACCCAGGCGGTGCCGTCCTCGTCGACCCGTCCCCACTGGCTGGGGTCGCTGACGCTGGGCACCACGACGGGGTGCGGATGCGCGACGGCCGGGCCGGGCATGGCGTGCGGTTTGGGAGATTCGGGTTTGCGGCGCGGGCCCCCCGGGCGGGGTGCGGCGGCAGCCGCCGGTGAAGGCGTGGCGCTCACGCTCGGGGCAGGCACGGCGGCGCCGGGCTGGGGCGTCGGGGTCGACTCCGGGTGGGTAGCCTTCTCGTTTCCGTTGTTGTCGGTCATAGCTCCTCGTCCCTGCCGCGCGTCACGGCTGCCTGGTTACGCCCTAGCTCATCGGTCTAGCTCATCCCATTCAACCAGGCTGAGATGCGAAATGCTGTCTTTGAGCCCGCTTCGGCGGCGCGGCGATCGGCCGGGGTGGGGCTGGTGAGGTGCGGTAGCGCTACGGTTGACGGCGTGTTCTGTGTTGCGTCACTGGTCCCCTCGCCGCCCGTGCTGGTACCCGAACTCCAGGGCGCGGCCGGGGCGGCCGTCGAGGGGGCTGTCGCGGAACTGCGAGCCGCGGTCTTCGCGGCGGCCGGGGAACTGGCCGCCCGCGCGTCGCGGTGGGTCGTACTCGGCGTGGCGGAATCGGGGGCGGGTTCGGGCGCGGCGGATTCCGGTGGCGTGATCGGTGCGGATGCGGTGGGCACATTCCGGGGATACGGCGTGGACCGCCAGGTTGGTTTGGCGGGGGCGGTGGCCGAGCGTGTCGCCGCAGGACTTGTCGCGGACCCGATGCTGCCGTTGCCCGCGCTCATCGCGGGTTGGCTGCGCGAGCAGGTCGCGCCGGACGCGATCGCCGAATGCCGCCTGATCCCGGCCGACGCCGGCGCGGACGAGTGCCTGGCCCTGGGTAGGGAGGTCCGAGCCGAACTCGACGCAGTGAACGAACCAGTCGGTGTCCTGGTGGTGGCCGACGGCGCGGCGACGATGTCGCTGAAAGCCCCGAGATACCTGGACGAGCGTGCAGAGGGCGTGCAGGAGACCATCGATCGCGCCCTGAGCGCGGGCGACCGTCAGGCCCTCGCGGACCTGGACACCGCGCTGTGCGCCGAGGTCGAGGTGGAAGGCCGCCCCGCATTCCAGGCGCTGGCCGGCCTGTTCGCCGCCGACGCCGCCGATCCCGAGGTCGAAACCCGCTACGCCGCAGCCCCGTTCGGCGTCGCCTACCACGTCAGCGTGTGGCGGCCGCGCGCCCTCGGCGCCGGAAACGGGGCTACCCCGTGACGGGCACCGACACTCCGCCGAGCGCCGCGATCCGCCCCGTCGCGGTCGTCGGCCCCACCGCCACAGGCAAATCCGACCTGGCACTGGACCTGGCCCAGCGTCTGAACGGCGAGATCGTCAATATCGACGCCATGCAGCTCTACCGCGGCATGGATATCGGCACCGCGAAACTGCCGATCGCCGAGCGCCGCGGTATTCCGCACCACCAGCTCGACGTCCTCGACATCACCGAGACCGCCACCGTCGCGTCGTATCAGGCCGCCGCCCGCGCGGACGTGGAAGCGATCATGGCGCGCGACCGCACCCCGGTCATCGTCGGCGGCTCCATGATGTACGTCCAAGCGCTGCTGGACGATTGGGATTTCCCGGCCACCGATCCGGAGATCCGCGCCAAATGGGAGACGGTGCTGGCCGATCGTGGCACCGTCGCCGTGCACGAGGCGCTGAAGCAGGCCGATCCGGTGGCCGCGAGCACGATTCTCCCGACCGACGGCCGTCGCATGGTGCGCGCGCTGGAGGTGGTGGAACTCACCGGCAAACCGTTCGCGGCGTCGGCTCCGCAGATTGGTGAACCCCGTTGGGGGACGGTCATTATCGGTGTCGATCGCGATACCGCCGAACTGGATGCCCGCATCGAACTGCGCACGGCGAAGATGTTCGACTCGGGTCTGGTCGAGGAGGTCGAGGGTCTGCTCCCGCACGGCCTGCGCCACGGCCAAACCGCCCGCCGCGCCATCGGTTACGCGCAAGTCCTCGATTTCCTGGACAACGAATACGACCTGAACGAAGCTCAGGAGCGCACCTTCATCGGCACCCGGCGTTATGTCCGGAGACAGCGGTCGTGGTTCCGCCGAGATCAGCGGGTGCGATGGGTGGACGGCGCGGATCCCGCCTTGGCGGCGACCGCGCTGGCCCTCCTTGACTCCTCACCTATGAGGGACGAACAGGAACCACAGTGACGCGTCGCGCGAACACACGCACCGCCGCGGTCGGGGTGTGGCAGGCATATCTGACCACCCGCGCCGCACGCACCCGGGATTCTCGATTCCTGGTGCAGGGTGCGCGGCCCATCAGCCGCGCCCTCGAATGCCGTTGGCCGCTGGAGACTCTGGTCTACCGGCTGGGCGACCCCGAACCGTCGCCGTGGGCGCGGCAGCTGCTCGATTCCAGCGGCGTGCCCAGCGTCGGCCTGGTGCCGGAGGTGATGGCCGAACTGGCCGAACCGAGCGAGCCGGTGCCGGAACTGGTGGCGGTCGCGGTGACGCGCCGGCCCGAGCTGGAGGATTTCGCACCCGGCACGGCGGCGGATCCGGCGACCGTGGTGGTGATCGACCGGCCCTCTTCGGCGATCCGGCTGGGCGCGCTGATCCGTTCGGCGGCGGCGTTCGGGGCGGGCGGGGTGATCGTGACCGGTTCGGGCGTCGACCATTTCGACCCGCAGAGCGTGCGCGCCTCCGACGGCGCGCTGTTCGCGGTCCCGGTGCTGCGGACCTCCGGGCCGGCCCAGGTGGCGGCGTTCCGGGACCGGCAGCGGGCCCGCGGCATCGCGACCCGCATCGTCGGCAGCGACGATCGCGGCGGCCTCGCCCTCGACGACGCGAAGTTGGACGGCGGCACCGTTCTGGTCCTCGGCGACGAGAGTGAATCCCTGGCTCCGGCGTGGCGACAGGTGTGCGACGAACTGGTCTGCATCCCCACCGATGGCACCCTCGGCGCGCCGTCCGCGGCCGCGGTGGCCCTCTACGAAATCTCCCGGCAGCGCCGGGCGCTACCGTAATAGCCATGACGAGCGAGAACAGCGCCGCTGATATCGAATTCAGCAAGGGCCACGGCACCCAGAACGACTTCGTGGTGCTGCCGGACCCGGACGCCTGGCTGGAGCTCACCGAATCCCGGATCGCCGCCCTGTGTGACCGGCAGCGCGGGCTCGGCGCGGACGGGGTGCTGCGCGTCGCGCGCGCGGGCGCGCTGATCGAGACCGGCGTGCTGGCCGGTCTGCCGGAGGGTGTCAGCGGCGAGGACTGGTTCATGGACTACCGCAACGCGGACGGGTCCATCGCCGAGATGTGCGGCAACGGGGTGCGGGTGTTCGCGCACTACCTGGTCGCGACCGGACTGGAGTCGCGCAACGAATTCGTGGTCGGCTCCCGCGCGGGCGCGCGTCCCGTGGTGGTGCATCACGCCGACCCCGTGCACGGCGAAGTGACCGTGGCCATGGGCCGTGTGAAGAATCTGGGCGCTTCGACGGCGACGCTGAGCGGACGTGAATTCACCGGCCTCGGCATCGACGTCGGCAACCCGCACCTGGCCTGCGTCGACCCGGAGCTGACTCCGGCCCTGCTGGCCGGCCTCGACCTCGAGACCGCCCCCGGCTTCGACCACACCCTGTTCCCGCACGGTGTGAACGTCGAGATCCTCACCCCGCTGACCGTCGGCTCCGACGGTGAGAAGGGTGTGAACATGCGCGTGTACGAGCGCGGAGTCGGCGAAACCCGATCCTGTGGAACGGGAACCGTCGCCGCGGCCGCCGCCGCCCTGGCGCGTGACGGCTTCGACCTGGCCTCGGATATGGGACATGTGAAGGTTCACATTCCGGGCGGTGTGGTGACGGTCGGCATCGAGAACGGTGCCGCGTGGCTGCGCGGCCCGTCGGAACTGGTCGCGACGGGCCGCATCGCGGCCAAGTGGTGGCAGGACGCCTGAGCGGGTCGCTCACGCCGCGTAGGCAGTGCTGTCTGCGAGCATGGGGTAGTCGGTGTAGCCCTCCTCGCCGCCGACGTACATCAGGTGTGCGTCGCGGACGGTGTTGAGGGGCGCGCCGATCCGCAGGCGCTGCACCAGATCCGGGTTGGCCAGGAACGACCGGCCCAGCGACACCAGGTCCGCGCCTGCCGCGAGCAGTCCCTGGGCCGCGGCGGCGCCGCCGTCGGCGGGGAGTGGGACGCCCCAGCCGAGGTTCGGGTTCGCGATGAGTGTGGTCGGCCACAGGGTGCGGATCTGCTGGAAGAGGACGCTGTCCGGGTCGGCGAACACCACGTGCAGGTATGCGGGCTGCCGTTGCGCGAGGGCCGCGACCAGCGCCGGGTACAGCTCGTCGGTGTCGCTTTCGGCGATGCCGTTGACGTTGACGCCGGGCGCGATTCGTACCCCGACCCGCTCGGCGCCGATGGCCGCGATCACCGCGTCCACGACCTCGAGGGTGAACCGGATCCGATTCGCGATCGATCCGCCGTAGCCGTCGCCGCGCTGGTTGGTGTTGTCGGACAGGAACTGGTGCAGCAGATACCCGTTGGCGCTGTGGATTTCGACGCCGTCGAATCCTGCCGCCACGGCATTGCGGGCGGCGGTGGCGAAATCGGTGACGGTGTCCTGGATTTCGTCGACGGTGAGCTCGCGCGGAGTGACGGCTTCCTGGTGCCCGGTGGGTGTGTGAACGGTGTCAGGCAGCGCGATCGGCGACGGCGCGACGGGAGTCAGGCCACTGTTGTCCGGGTGCCCGACCCGTCCGCCGTGCTGGAGTTGCAGGACCACGCGCCCGCCCGCGGCCCGCACCGAGTCGGTGACCCGCCGCCAGCCCTGGATGTGCGAGTCGGTGTAGATGGCGGGGATATTCGGGTAGGTCAGTCCCACCTGGTTCGGGGTGGCGGCCTCGGCGATGATCAGTCCCGCGCTCGCCCGCTGGGTGTAGTAGGTGGCCATCAGCTCGGTCGGGGTGCCGTCCGCGGCGGCGCGGTTGCGGGTCATCGGCGCCATGACCAGCTGGTTCGGGAGTTTCAGCGAGCCGAGGCGGCCGGTGGTGAAGAGGTCGTTGTTCGTCATGCCGGTAAGGTAGAACCTGACATCAATGTGAGGTGCAAGCCTCGGAATCCGGAGTGCCGCATGCGAATCGGTGAGCTGGCAAAACGTACCGGTGTGAGCGAGCGTTCGCTGCGTTACTACGAGGAGCAGGGTTTGCTGGTCGCCGCCCGCACCCCGGGCGGTCAGCGCGATTACCCGGAGCTCGCCGTGGATCGTGTGATCCATATTCAAGAACTGTTCGCCGCCGGCCTCAACAGCAAGAAGATCTTCGAGATCCTCCCGTGCATGCGTGACACCGATGGCGGCGCGAACGAGCGCGCCACACCCGAGCTGGTGGACGAGTTGCGCTCCGAACGCGACCGCATCGATCGCACCATCGCCGACCTCCTGCGCTCCCGCGAAGTCCTCGACGATGTCATCACCCGAGCGGGCGAACGCTTCGCCGTGAAATAACCGAATGCGGTCGTTCGTTGGGACGTGGGACTATGGAGGTGTATGAGTAAGCCAGAAACGTATGAGTTCACTCCCGCCGAGGAGATTGCCGACGACGCCGAGACCGGCCAGAACGGCTGGTCGGCTGCGCCGACACAGGGTGAGTTGCAGCTCGAGGAGCGCAGCGCCCTGCGGCGTACTGCGGGCCTGTCGACCGAGCTCACCGACGTCACCGAGGTCGAGTACCGGCAGCTGCGCCTGGAGCGCGTGGTGCTGGTCGGTGTGTGGACCGAGGGTACGGCCGCGCAGGCCGACGCCAGCATGGCCGAATTGGCCGCGCTCGCGGAGACGGCGGGTTCGGAGGTGCTCGACGCGCTCATCCAGCGCCGCGACCGCCCTGACAAGTCCACTTACATCGGTTCCGGCA
This sequence comes from Nocardia tengchongensis, assembly GCF_018362975.1. Classification (NCBI taxonomy): domain Bacteria; kingdom Bacillati; phylum Actinomycetota; class Actinomycetes; order Mycobacteriales; family Nocardiaceae; genus Nocardia; species Nocardia tengchongensis. The sequence goes on along the minus strand of NZ_CP074371.1, from coordinate 6,613,694 downwards.
AGGCCGACGAGCTGCGCGGCATGGTGCTCGAGCATGGCGCCGACACCGTGGTCTGTGATGGTGAACTGTCGCCGGCGCAGCTGACCGCGCTGGAGAAGATCGTCAAGGTGAAGGTCATCGACCGCACCGCGCTGATTCTCGACATTTTCGCCCAGCATGCCACGTCGCGGGAGGGCAAGGCGCAGGTCTCGCTGGCCCAGATGGAGTACATGCTCCCGCGGCTGCGCGGCTGGGGTGAGTCGATGTCCCGGCAGGCCGGTGGTCGTGCGGGCAGCAATGGCGGTGTGGGTCTGCGTGGCCCCGGTGAGACCAAGATCGAAACCGACCGCCGCCGCATTCGTGAGCGAATGGCGAAGCTGCGTCGCGAGATTCGTGAGATGAAGACGGCTCGTGACACCAAGCGCGCCAAGCGTGCGTCGAGCGGTATCCCGCAGGTCGCGATCGTCGGGTACACCAACGCCGGTAAGTCGTCGTTGATGAACGCTTTGACCGACGCCGGAATCCTGGTGCAGGACGCGCTGTTCGCGACCTTGGATCCGACTACGCGGCGGGCTGCGTTGGAGGATGGGCGTGAGGTCGTCTTCACCGACACCGTCGGATTCGTCCGCCACCTGCCTACGCAGTTGGTCGAGGCGTTCCGTTCCACTCTTGAAGAGGTGACGGGAGCGGATCTGCTGCTGCATGTTGTCGACGGTTCCGATCCGTTGCCGGATCAGCAGATCAAGGCGGTCCGTGAGGTTATCGCGGATGTTCTGAAGGACACCAAGACGCCGCCTCCGCCGGAGTTCCTGGTGGTCAACAAGATTGACGCGCTGGATCCGCTGGAGGTTACGCAGCTGCGTGGCTGGATGCCGGACGCTGCCTTTGTCTCGGCTCGGACTGGTGAGGGGCTCGACCAGCTTCGTGACCGGCTCGGCCAGATTCTGGGCGGACTGGATGTCGAGGTCAGTGTTCTGCTGCCGTACACGCGGGGCGATTTGCTGGCTCGTATTCATGCGGACGGCAAGATCCTCAGTACCGAGCATGAGGAAACCGGAACTCGGGTTCGTGCTCGTGTCCCGAACAGCCTTGCGGGCCAGTTGGCTGACTACGCTCACGCGGGCGGGCAGGACGAGGCCGTTGAGTCGGACTTCGGTGCTGCGTAGGAAAACCAAAGAAAAAGAAGACTAAAGACAAAAGACGCCTGGATAAGGGAGAGGGTGGCCGAGCTTGCGAGGCCCCCTCACCTACCAGCCCCACTCACGGTCCGGCCGCGCAGCATCCCAGCGAAAACGAAGGGATGGGGGTTGGCGGTTTCTGTAGAAGGTGATCCGTGCAGTCCCTGGGCTGGGATCGGCCGGATACGGCTCCCGTCTTGGCGTCAGCCCAGGTCCGGTAGGGCAGGCGACGTAACCACACTCTGTGTAGTTTTGCGTACGCGCTTGCGGCACGAGCAGCCGTGACGCAAGCAGCCCGAAGGGCCCCACCTGTGGTGAGGCTCCGGCTTTGAATTCAGGGGAGCAATAAAATCAGGGGCGTGACCACCATTTGACCGGTGGGCGCGTGCGATCGCGCAGTCGCGCCAGCGACGCGGCCATCAACTCACCCGCATGATGCCGATCATTGACCTTGGGCATACCGGTCGGATCGATGTGGCGCGGAGCTATCCACCCGGTCCGGCCTGCGTGTTCCGAATCCGCTGGCATGGCAACGGTTTTCCAACCGCCCGGACCGTCGTGGATCATGGCGTGGCAGGCGTCGCAGGCCAGGGTGAGGTTCTCGATGTCGGTGGCCCCGCCCTTGGCCCACTCGGTCACATGATGCACCTGGGTCAAAGTGGCGGGGGCGCCGCAACCCGGTCGGGTGCAGCCGCGCTCGGTGGCGATCAACGCCATCCGCTGGGCAGAGTTGGCGAGGCGCTTGGTGCGGCCGAGGTGCAGGGGGCGTCCGGCGTGGTCGAAGATCGCGAGGAACGGCTTGGACTTCTGCGCCAGCTGCAACGCCTGCTCCGACGGCACCGTCCCACCCGAAGCGGTGGTGGCCACCCCGGCAGCGGCTTCCACCTCGGCCAGCGACATGGTGATGATCGTCGACACCGGCAGCCCACGGTGCTGACCCAGGTTCGCCGGACCCATTTCCGGGCGCAGGAACGCGACCATGGCGTCGTGGTTGCGCTGGGCTGCGGTGCGGGTGTCGCGACGGGCGGCACGCTCCAAACCGGCGAGCGCTTCGTCGTCGAGTCCGTCTGTGGTCCAGGGGCTTTCAGCGTCGTCGGGGTTGCACATGCCGGGCTGGGCCAGGCTGGCGAAGATCGGATCGAACAACGCCCGCGCGGCCGGGGTCAACTCCGCGACCATGGTGGACATGCCGTCCACGCCCTGCTTGCTCAGCGTGATGCCACGCCGCCGCTGCCGGTCGCCCTCGTCGGTCAACCGCCCGTCGGGGTCGAGGTACCCCAGCAACCGGTCCCCGACCTTCGGGAGATCGTCCGGGCTGGATTGGGCTGCGAAGCTGGCCAGCTGGAATTCGGCGAGCTCCCGCAACTCCGGGTCGACCTTGCCCGGTACCCGGTCCATGATCTTCGCGATCCGCCGCGCCGAATCCACCGACACCAACCCCATCGCCTGATAGGTGGCCGTCCACGGCAGCACCGGCTCCAACGCCTGCCCGGCTTCCTGCCGCAACCCCAACACCTCCGCGGCCCGCGCCCGCGCACAAGCTTCGCCATGCCCGAGCCGCAAGGTCTGCGCGAGGAACTTCGCGGTCGTCTTCACCCCCGCCTTGTCTGGCAGGTTCCGGTTCTCGGCTTCCCGAACGAGCTTGTGCTCGAACGCCGCCATCTTCCGCCGCGCGACTTCCCAATCCCGCATCAATTCCACGACACCGTCATCGGAAATCGGATCGAGGCTGTTTTTGAGCAGGATATCCACGGCATCGAACACCCGCTCGGCGGCAACGGCCACCGGGGTATCGAGCTCGAGAATCTCACCGCCCCAATTCATACACCCATTCTACCGCGATCCTATCCACGAGTAGAGCGAATTCAATTGTTGCACAGTGCTTTTCACATCCTGATCCCCGTGCGCTGGGGCCGATTTCGACCCCAGTGCACGAACGTCACGCAGGCTGGATGTCCGGCAGCTTCCAGGTCTTCTCGGAGAGCGGCGGCTGCGGCCCGTAAAAGCGGAACATGATCTCGAACTTCTTCCCGGACTTGGTAGGAATCCAGTTGGATTTCTTGCCGTCGGGTGCGCTCGGGCCGATGTAAAGGTCGATCGATCCGTCTGAATTGGTCTGCAGACCAGGGGTATTGGAGGCGCGGCTGGCCCAGTCTGCATCGCGGATCAGGGTATGGGTTTCGCGGTCGTAGGCGGTGGCCGACCAGTAGAGCGATACCGGAACGTGTGCCGGCACAGTGACCTTGTAGTTTTTGCCGCCCTCGAAGTCCTTGCCCTCGGAGTCGTGGATCGACACCAGGTAGAACTGCCCCGTGCCAAGGTTTTTCGGGGCGAAGAAGGCGAACGAGTAGGTCATGCCGCGGGCGTCGACCGGATAGTTGGCAGGGTCGGCGAAGCCGTCGTGCATGGCAGTGACCAGCTGCTGATTCGCGGGCAGCGCCCAATGGGTGTTGTCGAAATACGGGGGTTCGAAGGATTTGACGTACAGCTCGTCGAGCCATTTTTCCGCGTCGGCCGCGGCATCGTCCAACCGCGTTAGCGTTGCCGAGTCCGGCTGGTATGGAGCACCTTTGGTGATACCGAGGCTGGAGAGCTGGTTGACCATCGCCATGTCGCGAGGTAGCCATCCCTCGGCTTGCACCACCCTGTTCAGCGTGGTGAAGAAGTCCCGGTTGTAAGGGATGGTGGCGTCGAATTCCTTGCCCGACGCATCGACATACGTTGTCGGGGGTGGGTTTCCGGCGGCATCGAGCCTGTAGAGGCGAGCCCGCTTGCCGTAGTCCACGGCGGCGGCCACATCGGCGTCGGTGCCGCTCTTCAAATTCGAGCGCAGCAACGCGAATCCGGCTTTGGTTTCGGAATGCAGCGGAATGAACCCGTCGGGGATCTGTCCGCTGTAGCCGGGCGCCAGGATCAGATACCGTCCGCCCGCGCCCTTGTCGATGCCGGCCGGGCCGACGTCGGCCAAGGGTGTCTGCCACACCGAGTCGATGGAGCCCGTGATCTTGGAATCGCCGTCGGCGGGCGGGATTTCCAGAACGACCGGCCCGGCCGAGGTGTCATAGAACGGCATCAAATAGACGGCGTTCGGGTTCGGGGTGAGGGTCTGGTTCTTCCAATCCACCAGTTTCGACCAGTAGACGATCTGGTTCGAGCCGCCGCCGATCCCGATCGCGGCCTGCAACATCCTGTCGTAGTTGACGGCGGGCATGCCCCACACGACCGCTTCGAATGCCCTGGACGAGATCAGATCGCGGTCGATGCTGGAGTCCGGCTTCGCGGATGTGTCCGATTTCGAGTCATCGTCGTCGCGCTTGGATATCGCGACCGCGCCGCCACCGATGGCCGCGCCGAGGGCCGCTGTGGCGACCGCTCCGAGCAGGGCCGCGCGCCTGGACACGGTGGGGCCGGAATCGCCGGATCTGGGTGAGGCTTCGTTATCGGGTGACATGGCCGGAAAGTAGCAGCGCGACCTCGATCCCAGCGTAATTGCCACGGGTTCGCTGACTATCTCGAGTTTGATCGATAGAGAACCGCGACGTGGCTATTCATCTGTTTCGACCCCGTATGCGGTAGATGTGCTGAGTGGTAGCTGGAAGCGGTATTGGCCGGAGTCGGGTCCGGGCCGGCCGTCCAATCGAGAAGGAGCGAGTGCGTGAAGACTCTGCGATCTGGTACGGCAGTGATCAGCGCGCTACTGGTGTGTGCCACCGCGGCAGCCTGTGGCAACGATTCCTCGGGCTCGAGTGTGGCGACGAGCACCAGTGCGAGTGCGAAGGCTCAGGCCGCGGTGGACTATCCACCGAACCAGCCGGCGGCCGTCACCGCCGACAACTTCCCGCGCGCGGAGACCGACCGCCAGTTCGCCATGTCGGTGGCGAAGGTGGGAATCGGCACGTTCGACCACTTCCGCGAGCCCATGCCGATCGACCAACAGGCCGTCATCCGCTCCAACCGTGACACGCTGTACTCCTCGGCAGTCATCGACCTGGCTGCGGGCCCGGTCACGGTCACGCTCCCCGACGCCGGTAGCCGGTTCATGTCGATGATGGTCCTCGACGAGGACGAATACGTGTCCGAAGTCGTCTACAAGCCAGGCAAATACACCTACGACCGCGACAAGATCGGCACCCGCTATGTGATGCTGGCGATCCGCACATTCGTAGACCCGGGCAACCCCGCCGACGTGGACACCGTTCACAAGCTGCAGGACGCGATCACCCTCGAACAGGCCGGCAAGGGCAGCTTCGAGATCCCTCAGTGGGACAAGGCCGGCCAGGACAAGGTCCGCGACGCCCTGCTGACCCTGGCCACCACCCTGCCCGACACCAAGAACTCCTTCGGCGCGCGGGGGCAGGTCGACGAGGTTCGGCACCTGATCACTTCGGCGTCCGCCTGGGGTGGCAACCCCGAGAAGGATGCCTTCTATCTCAACGTCATCCCGCCCGACTACAGCGGCAACCTCAACTACACCCTGCACGTGAAAGATGTTCCCGTGGACGGCTTCTGGTCAGTCAGCGTCTACAACGCCGAGGGCTACTACCAGCCCAACCCGCTCAATGCGTACTCGGTCAACAACGTCACCGCCAAGAAGAACGTCGACGGCTCGTACGACATCCAGTTCGGTGGCTGCGACGGCCAGATCCCCAACTGCCTGCCGACCACCCCCAACTGGAACTACATGGTCCGCCTCTACCGTCCGCAGCAGAGCATTCTCGACGGCACCTGGACCTTCCCGCAGGCGCAGCGGATCGGGTAGTTCTCACCGGTGACCGCGGTGGGCTGTCTCCGGGCCGAGCGCGCGCAGCAGTTCGAGCGCTGCGACGCTCGGGGATCCCGGAGGCGGCGTGAACACGCGCAACCGCTGGTCCTCGGCCTGGGTATGCAGCAGCTCATAGTCGAATTCGATGGTTCCGATGGCCGGATGCACCACGCGCACTTGGCTTTCGCGGCGTACGGCCACCTCGTGCCGCTGCCACAGTTCGGTGAACTCCGGGCTCGCCGCCTGTAGCCGGTCGATCAGAGCGGTCGAGGCGGCGTCGTAGCCACGCCGGGTCGCCGCGGCGCGCAGGTCCGCGACCCGTATCCGGCCGAGCCGGTCGTGCTCCTCCTCGGGATACGCCGCGCGCACCGCGGGTTCGGTGAACCAGCGCCACGCGATATTGCGGTCCGCTTCGTCGATCGTGCACACGCATCCGAACAGGGCCTCGGCCAAGGCATTCTGGGCGAGCAGGTCACCCAGGTCGGTGATGAGCTGGACGGGGGTGTCGCCCAGCCGATCGAGCAGATAGCGCAGGGCGGGCCGAACGGTGGTCCCGGCACGCGTTCCGGCAGGCGGGCGGTGGCCGGCCAGCAGATACAGGTGATCTCGCTCGTCGGCGCTCAGTCGCAGGGCTCGGGCGAGGGCGGCGAGCAGCTGGACCGACGGCTGGGAGCTGCGCGCTTGCTCGAGCCGCATAACGTAATCGGCTGACACCCCGGCCAGCTGGGCCAGCTCCTCGCGGCGCAGGCCCGGCGTGCGGCGGCGCGGTCCGGGCGCCAGACCCGCCTCCTGCGGCTGGAGGCGCTCGCGGGACCTGCGGAGGAAGTCCGCCAGCTTGTCGCGGTCCATCGTCATAGCGTCCATACTCCGCGACCCGGACTCACTCTCGCGCGACCGGGGACGCGATGCCCGCATGTCGCGGCCACCGAAGCCCCTGCCGCGCACGCTAGGAGCGCCGCTCCTAGGGCAAACTCTCCGCTCCTCAGCGCCCGGATTTCCCGGCAACGTTTCCGGTATCGACAGACACGAAGGGAGCTGGACATGAGGGAGATCGCAGTAGGGGCCGCGCACGTGCCGTATCGGGTGCTGGGGGCGGGTCGTCCGCTGGTGCTGGTGCACGGGGCCGGTGCGGGTGCGCGGGCGTGGGACGGCGTGGCGGACGCGTTCGCCAACTCCAACACGGTTGTGGTGCCCAACCTTTCGGGAAGCGACGCGGCGCGCGACGACGGACGCGAGCTCACCGTCGACATTCTCACCGAGCAATTGGCCGCCGTGGTCACTGATCTGGATGCGGGCCCCGTCGACCTGGTCGGGCATTCGCTGGGTGGCGTGGTGGTGTCCGCGCTCGCCGCGTCGCGGCCCGATCTGGTTCGCGCCGTCGTCCCGGTCGCGACCTTCGCCGGGCCGGGCGACGAATACGTGCGCAATTCGCTGACCGTCTGGCGCGATCTCCTCTGCGACGCAGACACTTTCGCGCGCTACTCGATGCTGCTGGCGTTCAGCCGCGCGCACCTGCGGTCCCTCGGCTACGACGCCGTGGAGGAGCTCGCCGCCGCCTTCCGCCCCAACGAGGGCAGACGGCGGCAGATCGAACTCGCTCTGCGCCTGGATATTCGGGACCTGCTGCCCCGGATCGAGGCCCGCGCCTTGGTGATCGGAGCGGCCCACGACGCCTTCCTACCCGTGGAGAACGCCCGCGAGCTGGCGGCCGCCATTCCGGGCGCGGCGTACGAGGAGGTCGACACCGGACACGTCGTCATGGCCGAGCAGCCAAGGGAATTCGTGAAACTGATCCGCGACTTCCTCGCCTGACCGTAGATGCGACCGGCAGACGGGAATTCGACGCCGAGCGGCTGTGGTCGTATGTGCCCGACGCCTGCCGGCTGTCGTATGTGCCCGCCGCCGAGCGTGCGGCCCGCGTGGCGGCAGCGGGCCTGCAGGGTGTCGCCGAGGTGGCGGGCTGTTCGCTGCGGGCTACGCGGCGGGCGGGATGTACTTCGCGTTGCCGTCTGATCGCCGCGTCCACGATCTCCTCCCGCGACACCATCCGAATCACCCCGGCGCTGCTGCGAACCAGCATCGCGGTGCAAACGCGCGGCTGCGCCACCTTCCGGCCATCGCCGGGGCGCGACGGGTCAGCTGGTCGGCTGCGGCCGCAGGGTGAGGCTCTGCTGGGCGTAGCCGACCGGCCCCCGCAGGTCGTGCAGCACGGTGGTGGTCAGCCCGTGGCCGTCGTGGCCGAACACGACCGAGGTGTCGAGCCCGACCCACGGGGTCTCGGGCTGCCGGTACAGGTGGATGGTCATATCCACGTTCGGGAACATCCATTTGGTGGGTTCCTGCCGGACGGCGATGCCGTTGGCGGTGTCGACCAGGGCGATGTAGGAGGCCAGGGGATCGGCCGCCTCGCCGGCGACCAGGTCGACGGGGCTGCTGATCCACGCGGTGGCGCGGCCCGGCTGGGGGATGCCGACCTGGCGGGCGTCGACCGAGGCGATGTAGCCGCCGGGCCAGACCGGGGTGAGCGACCATGGCGCGAGGTCGTCGGGTGGGGGCAGCCGGTCGGGTTCGCCGCCGGCGACGATGCCGGTGTCCTGGGCGCCCAGGAACCAGGCCCGCGCGCTGACGGTATCGCGGCCGCCGACGCTCACCGTGGCCTCCATCAGTTCGATGGTGCGGCCCGGCCGGATGGTCTCGACCCGAATCTCGAACTCCTCGAACGCGATCCGGCCGAGGATGTCGAACCCGATGCGGCTCATCGCGAGGTCGGGCCGCTGGGTGCGGGCGCGCAGCATCTCGTGGACGATCAGCCCGGCGACGGGGCTGAAGTGCTGTTCGTCGGAGGCCCACGCGCCGCCGGCGTGGTGCGTGGGGACGAAGCGGTTTTCGCCGACGCGCCGGAAGTAGGCGGTCTCGGGTGCGGTCGTATCCATCACTTTTCTCAACCTACGGGTCGAGTTTTGATCTGGCCAGTCGGTATACCAGCTTTGTGGTTGATCTAACGGCCTCGGACTGCGGATATGATCGTGCGATGAGTACGACCGTGGACGAGGAGACCGCCCCCGGGCGCGCGGCCCGCCGGCGCGATCGCCGCAAGGCGGAGATGATCGCGACCGCGTTGCAGATCCTGTCCAGCAGCGGCTATCAGGGCATGCGTTTCGAGGACGTCGCCGAGCGCACCGATATCGCCAAAGCCACGCTCTACCACTACTTTCCGAGCAAGGACGCGCTGGTCTCCGCGGCGTTGGAGAAGCTCACCGGCGATGTGCTCACCCGGCTGGGCGAGGCGCTCGACGCGGCCGCCGACCGCCCGCCCACCGAGCAGCTCCGCATCCTGATCGCCGAGCAGCTGCACATCCTGACCGTGCTCTACCCCGAAGTGGGCAAACTCTTCTCGTTCCCGGCGCCCTGGCCCGCCGAGCACGGCGAAGCGATCAAGACCATGCGCCGCCGCCACGACCGCCTCTTCCGCGAGGTCATCGACCGCGGCATCGCTTCGGAGGAGTTCGACTGCCCCGATCCCGCGGTGGCCCTGCACTGCCTGCACGGCATCCTGAATCACGCGTCGATCTGGCTACGCCCCGAGGCCGACCCCGACCACCAGACACGTGACGCCGTCGTCGGCGAATCTCTCAGGCTGTTCACCCGGGGCTGAGACGCTACGCCGTCACGACGGCAGGCTCGATCCGGTTGCGCCGCACCAGCAGGATGATCGCGAGCAGCGGGTAGACCAGGACCGGCAGCAGCGTGCCGGGGTAGAACGTCTGACTCGCGGTGATGGCGGTGCCGGTCAGCAGCGAGAAATCGAACAGGCCGTGCAGCACGGAGTTGAGGACGTTGCCGCGGCTGACCAGGCGGACGAGATAGAAGAAGTACCCGGCGAGGCTGACGATGATCGCCTGCGGCAGAGCCGAGATGCCATGTCCGACAACGTTGGTCAGGTGCACCGCGCCGAAGATGATCGACGACCAGAGTGCGACGCGGCCCTCGCTCAGTCCGTGCTCGCGCAGGACCGTCACGCCGAGCCCGCGGAACATGCCCTCCTCGCCCCAGCCGACGAACTGGGTCGCGATCAGCAGCAACGCGACGTACAGGAATCCCTTGTCGGCCAACTCCCCATAGTTGATGCCCACCGCGATGGCGACGATGAAGACGATCGGCACCACCCACACCCAGCGCTGGGTCGGGTGATCGTCGCGCAGCACCGGGCGCAGCCGGCCGAGGTAGGCGGCGAGTCCGTAGACGAAGACCAGCGCCAAGCCGAGCGGAATGATCATTCCGAAGAAGACGCCGCGGGTGGTGTCGAAATCGCTCTCGTCGCTGAGGTTCTGCACCAGCAGGCCGATGCCCTGAATGATCGCCAGGTACACGATGACGGCAATCGCGAACAGCGGGTACGAGAAGGGGCGGCGAGTCGGCGAGGGGCCGACTCGCGTGACATCGGCGGTGCTCATCCGCAGAACGTACCGGCCATTCCTTCCGATTGGTGGTATTTCTGATCGCGGTGAATGCCGAGCCCGGCGACTGATCGCAGTCCCACCCAGTCGGACGATTCCCCCGATGTCCTGTGCATCCGGCCGGGCGATCGCCAGGCTGAAGTTTTGTCCCGTCAACGTGGAGGGAGCGTTGTGCTCGACCCTGCGCCGACCTCGAATGTGCCCCGATTGTCCGAACTCGGCGACGACGCGGCCGCGGTCCTGCGGATCATCGCCTACTTCGACGCCTTCGACGAGTCCGCCGCCAACGCCGACACCGTAATCCGCGCCGCCGCCCTCCTGGCCGAATGCCCGGCCGGCGCAACCTGGCCCGCCGGCCCCACGATCCGCTACGACGCGGCAGGCCGCCTGCTCCCCGCCCAGCCCACCGGGCCGGACCCGGTCGGCCCGGACCCCACGGTCTGGCTGGAGCGCCACACGCTGCCCGGCGACCAGCATCCGACGCTGCCGGATCAGGCCGCCCGCCAGGTGTTGCCGGACGCGGGCGGCCGCGGGAAATTCGACCGCTCGGGTCGGCCGGGGCCCGAGGGCGTGCAACCTTGGGGTGCAGCGCCGCATCCACTCGACGACGTCGTGCTCGATCGGTTGCGGCACTGTCTGCGGGTGGTGTCGGCGCGGCAGGTGGTCAATCCGCTGCGGATGGACGATCCCGCGCTGCTGGAAGTGGTGCTGTCGGAGAAGGAACGGCGTGAGGACCGGGTGCGGGCGATGCGGCTGCTCGGGCTGGATCCGGGGCGCGCGACACGGGTGCTCGGGGTGGCCGGGCCGGGTGCGGCGGAGGCGGTGCGCATCATCGGCGAGCACGTACCTGTGTCGCGGCAGGCTGTAATCGGCTCGATCACAGCGGTATTGGTCCAGGACTTCGGACCGCCGGGCGTGATGACCGATGGCCGTGCGGGTTCCGGGTCCGGCGGGCGTGGCGCGGCCGGGATGTCGGGGGAGACCGCCGCGACCGGACCCGGCCGTCCCTCCATGGTGGATCGTGGTTTGTCGGATACCTTGAATGCCGCTGTGGTGCAGGCATTTCCGGCGTCGCAGGCCGGGGCTGTCGGCCCGTGGATCGGGGTGGGGGAGCGGTTGCCGGCGTATGCGGCGGCCACGTCGTGGGAGCAGGCGCGGCGGGCGTTGCGGTTCGCGTCGTCGACCTGGCACGGACGGCGGGTGATCGCGTTCGAGCGGTTGGGGGCGCTGGAACTGCTGGCCGACCTTCCGGTGCAGCGGCTGCTGGGGACCGCCGATGTGATGCGCATCTCCGACTTCGCGGCGACCGAGGCTGGTGCGCTCGCGGTCGACACGTTGGAGGCGTTCTGTGTTTTCGGGACGTTGCGGCGTACCGCGACCGAGCTGCATCTGCACCACAGCACGGTGGCCGCGCGGATCACGCAGGTGGAGGCGGTGATGGGCTGGGATGTGGACGATGCGCTGGATCGGTTCACGGCCACGCTGGTGCTGTTCGTGCGGCGCATGGCGCTGTCGTCCGCGCAGTTGTCGGGTCCGCTGCCGGCTGACCCGACAAGCGTCGGGCAACCGCGGTGATACCAGCGACGAACGGCGGGTGATCCAGGTCACCCGAATGGCCGACGATCGGTGGGCACGGCATCGCCGGTGCGGGAGAAGGAGATTCACACCATGGCCATCGTGGAACCGACCAAGACCTGGAAGCTGCTCGAGGAGCGGCTGGCCGTCACCACCAACGAGCGCCACCGCCAGGTGCTCGAGATCGTCATCGAGCACATGAAGGCCGAGGCCGTGCCGAATCTGGACGGTCTGATGAAGACGCTGGTCGCGGAGCCGGACTATCACTTCTGGCAGTTCGGTCAGGACGTCGGGCCGAAGGGCTGGGACGTGGTGCACGCCTATTATTCGGCGTTCGTGGCGAGCAAGTCGAACATCCTGGAGTTCGAGCTGGATCGCCTGCTGGTCGACGACGATTGCGTCGTCACCGAGGGCTACCTGCGCCAGATCTACCCCGGCGCGTACGCCGCCGAGATCGGCATTCCGGTCGAGGACACCGAGGCCGACTACTTGATCTCGTTCCGTCAGCTGCTGTTGTGGCCCGTCGACGCCAGCGGCCTGATCGTCGGGGAGGACTCCTACCATTCGGGCCCGGTGGAGATCCGCAAGCTGTCCTTCGACGAACTGCCCAGCGAATACGTCGAACTCGTGTACCCGGGCATGTGACAGCGGCGAGACTCGGCATATGGAAGGCGAATCGGACATGACGGACCTATCGGTGGCGACCCCGGCTGCGAACGCGGCCCCGGCACCGGCGCAGCCCCCGGTAGCGCGGCGCGCGGACATCGCGACCCTGCTGCTGGACCGCCTCGGCGACGAGCGGCTCGGGTTGCGTACCCGGGAAAGCGACTGGACCTGGGACGCGGTGGTGCGCGAGTCGGCGGCGCGCGCCGGGCTGGCTCGGGAGCTGCGGCGCGAGGGGCCCTTCCACATCGGAGTGCTGCTGGAGAACGTGCCCGATTTCGTCTTCTGGCTGGGTGCGGCCGCGCTGGCCGGCGCGACCGTGGTCGGCATCAACCCGACCCGCGGAAACGCCCAGCTGGAGGCCGACATCCGCTATGTCGACTGCCAGCTGATCGTGACCGACGCGGCCGGGATGGCCCGGTTGCGCGCCCTGGATCTGGGTCTGGAACCGGACCGGTTCCTGCTGGTCGACGACCCGGCCTATGCCGAGCTCCTCGACGCCCACCGGGTGCAGCCGGTGGCGTACGCGGGTCCGGAGGCCTTGCTGCTGTTGCTGTTCACCTCCGGCACCACCGGCACCTCGAAGGCCGTGAAGTGCACCCAGCGCCGCCTGGCCGTGCTCGGTTACGCCGCCAGTGACAAGTTCGGGCACGTCCGCGAGGACGTCGACTACTGCTGTATGCCGTTGTTCCACGGCAACGCGATCATGGCGTTGTGGGCTCCGGCGCTGGTGAACGGCGCGACGGTGTGCCTGACCCCGAAATTCTCGGCCACCGGATTCCTTTCGGATGTGCGGTACTTCGGCGCGACGTTCTTCACCTACGTGGGCAAGGCGCTGGGCTACCTGCTGGCCACCCCGGCGACCGCAGGGGATGCGGACACCACCCTGGTCCGGGGTTTCGGCACCGAGGCGTCGGTGGCCGACCAGGCCGAGTTCCGCCGCCGCTTCGCCGCCGAATTGTTCGAGGGCTACGGCTCCAGCGAGGGCCCGGCCTTGGCGGCGCTGGACCCGCAGGCTCCGGCCGCGGCGCTGGGCCGACCCGCGCATCCGGGCGTGGCCGTGGTGAATCCGGACACGCTCGAAGATTGTCCGCGAGCGGTATTGGATGAATACGGGCGCGTATTGAATCCGGACGAATCGGTCGGCGAGATGGTCGACAAGGCGGGCGCGATCGTATTCGAGGGCTATTACAAAAACGATGTCGCGGATGCCGAACGTTTGCGGAACGGCTGGTATTGGACAGGCGACCTGGGATATATCGACGAAGCCGGATTCCTGTATTTCGGCGGCCGTAAGGGCGACTGGCTGCGAGTCGACGGCGAGAACACCTCGACACTGCTCATCGAACAGGTGGTGCGGCGGCATCCGGCGGTGATCGCCGCGGCGGTCTACGGCGTCCCGGATCCGCGGTCGGGGGACCGGGTGATGGCAGCGATCGAAGTGGCCGACCCGGATGCCTTCGATGTCACCGAGTTCGCCGAATTCCTCAGTGCCCAGGACGATCTCGGCAGCAAGGGTGCGCCCCGGCTGCTGCGGGTCTCGGGTAGTCTGCCGGTCACCGGCTCGAACAAGGTGCTCAAACGTGAACTCCAGGAACAGCGCTGGCACACCGATGAGCTGCTCTATCGCTGGTTCGGCCGGGGCAAGCCCGAATATGAACCCCTGACCGATTCGGGCAAATTGGAACTCGAAGCCGAGTTCGTCTCATTCGGCCGAGCGAACCTGTTCTAACCCTGATTCGGTGACCTGCGCCGACTTTCGTTACGATGCCGTTATCGAAGGTTCTGCAGGGAGGGTTGCCTTGTCCAGTCATGACAATCACAGGTCCGAAGAGGGAACGAAGGGGCTCACCGACGGCGCGCCGTTGCACGTCGATCTCACCGATACCGATCGCCGCATTATCGACGCGCTGATGGCGCCGTCGCGGGCCTGGTTCAGCCCGCGCTTCTACGGGATGGAGAACTTCCCGCTCGAGGGTCCGGTGCTGCTCGTCGGCAATCACAGCCTGGCGGGCGGCACCGATGCCCCACTGCTCGCGTACGAGATCCTGGAGCGTCACGATCGGCTGGTGCGGGGGCTGGCCGAGAACGTCCTCATCGACGTGCCGGGTTTGCGAGATGTGTTGCACCGCTGGGGAATCGTGCGCGGCAACCGGCACAACTGCACCACGCTGCTGGAAAAGGGCGAGGCCGTGGCGGTGTTTCCGGGCGGCGGTCGCGAGGCCATGCGCGGCAAGGGGCAGAAGTATCAGCTGATGTGGGAGGGCCGCACCGGCTTCGCCAAGATGGCCATCGCGGCGGGCGCGCCGATCGTCCCGATCGCCATGGTCGGCGGCGACGATGTGTTCGACATCGTCTTCGACGGCGATCACCCGGCCATGCTGCCCATCCGTAAGGCGGTCGAGGGCCTGGGCCTGCGTTCGAGCCTGACCCCGCCGCTGATCCGCGGCCTGGGCCCGACCTTGGTGCCCAAGCCGGAGCGCTTCTACTTCTCCCTGGGCACGCCGATCGACACCAGTCCGTGGCGCGATGTCGAGGACACCGAGATGGCCGCCGTCGAGTTGCAGACCGTGGTGAAGAAGGCCCTCGAGGGCGAGCTCGACTTCCTGCTGGCCGAGCGTGATCGTGACCGCGGTCGCAGCCTGCTGGGCCGCACCCTGGGCCGCTTCGGCCTGTAGCCCGCCACCGCTGACCTGTCGGTAGGTTTACCGAGGTTCAGCCCCTCCGTTCCGCGACGTCAATGAGGACTGTCGCAGTTCGGACCACTTTCTCGGCCCGTGAAGTTAACCTCCGTTCGACTTTCGAGTACGGTATTGAACACAGGCGATGGTGCCGATGTGGTCACTGTAGGAGGTTGGCGTGGAGCGCACCCTTTTCGAACCCGAACACGAGCTGTTCCGGGAGTCGTTCCGTAAGTTTCTCGATCAGCATGTGGCCGCGAACCACGAGCAGTGGGAGCACGACGGCATCGTCGATCGCTCGGTGTGGCTCGAGGCCGGCAAGCAGGGCTTTCTTGGCATGGCGGTGCCGGAGCAGTACGGCGGCGGGGGCGTGCTGGACTTCCGCTACAACGCCATCGTGACCGAGGAGGTCACCAAGGGCATGTATTCGGGCCTGGGTTTCGGCCTGCACAACGACGTGATCGCGCCGTATCTGCTGGAGCTGGCCAACGAGGAGCAGAAGCAGCGCTGGCTGCCCGGCTTCTGTTCCGGCGAGATCATCACCGCGATCGCCATGACCGAGCCGGGTACGGGTTCGGACCTGCAGGGCATCAAGACCCGCGCGGTCAAGGACGGTGACGACTGGATCCTCAACGGCTCCAAGACCTTCATCACCAACGGCATCAACGCCGACATCGTGATCGTGGTCGCCCAGACCGATCCGGCCGCGGGCGCGATGGGCTTCTCGCTGCTGGTGGTCGAGCGCGGCATGGCCGGCTTCGAGCGCGGCCGCAATCTGGACAAGATCGGCCTCAAGGCGCAGGACACCGCCGAGCTGTCCTTCACCGACGTGCGCGTCCCGGGCAAGAACCTGCTGGGCACCGAGGGGCAGGGCTTCATCCACCTGATGCAGAACCTGCCGCAGGAGCGGCTGTCCATCGCCGTGATGGCCGCCGCCGCCATGGAGGGCTGCCTGGAGCTCACCTGCCAGTACGTCCGGGACCGCAAGGCGTTCGGCAAGCCGATCGGCGCGCAGCAGA
This sequence comes from Nocardia tengchongensis, assembly GCF_018362975.1. Taxonomy (NCBI): domain Bacteria; kingdom Bacillati; phylum Actinomycetota; class Actinomycetes; order Mycobacteriales; family Nocardiaceae; genus Nocardia; species Nocardia tengchongensis. The sequence continues at coordinate 6,597,380 of NZ_CP074371.1, read as the reverse complement.
ACACCCGTTTCGTGCTGGCCGAGCTGGCCACCAAGACCACCGCGGTGCGGGTCTTCGTGGACCGCTGCATCGAGCTGCTCAACGAGTCCAAGCTGACCGTCGAGGAGGCCGCCATGGCTAAGTGGTGGTCCACCGAGGAGCAGATCGACCTGATCACCAAGTGCCTGCAGCTGCACGGCGGCTACGGGTACATGCGCGAGTACCCGATCGCCAAGGCCTACATGGACGCTCGCGTCCAGACGATCTACGGCGGCACCACCGAGATCATGAAGGAGATCATCGGTCGCAGCCTGAAGCTGGCCTGATCAGAGGTGGTTCTTCAACGACACAGGCGGCCGTTGTCCCGCCTGTGTCCCATTCGAACAACACTCGACGGTGGTACTGGATCTGAATCGTCAAGCCGTGAAGTCGATGTCGTGTGAGTCCGCACTGGCGGAGGTCGCGGGTGCGACGCACCTGTTCGAGGAACCAGGCACCCTGCGCAGGGACGCGGAGCTGGCCCGTGACCGGTTCACCACCAAGCTGTCGGTCGTGGTGGTGACCGAGCCGATGGGACCGGCGTGAACGAGCCGGAGACCGGGTGCGGCCCGGGATGGCGGTCGGCAAAGTAGCTGTCGAAGGAGTGACTTTCGACCCTGATGCTGCTGCGCGGACCGGTGGAACGTTGACGCGTGGGCGATCGGAATCTCCTCGAGTTCCGTTGTCGCCGAAGAACATCAGCAAACTTGATGGGGACTCACGGATGATCATCGATATGCAGCAACCCCGGCCGTACGACATCGTCGGCAACCAGATCCAGATCGCCGGGATGGCGGGAGGCGCGTTCGAGGCGAATTTCAACTACCGGATCACCGAAGGTCACGACGAATTGACCGGTAACTTCATGGCCGGCGACGGCGGGGGCGGCCACGGTCAGTTCCAGCTCACCGTTGACGTGTCGGGCGCGGGGTTCATGCTCAATCGGATCTTCATCCAGGTGTTTCACGCCTCGGCGAAGGATGGCGCCGAACTCGACAGCGTCTTCGTGCCGGTGGTCCTCGGACCGAAGGTCGTGCCCGGCTACACCGGCTATGTCGAGCACACCGTCGTCGGCGGGGAGACACTGTGGGGCATCGCCGCGCGCTACTACGGCTCCGGAACGTTCTACTACCGGCTCGTCGCGGCGAACCCGGCAATCATCATCAACCCGAACGTGATCCATCCGGGCGAGGTGATCAAGGTACCGCGAGCATAGCCACGCCAATTTATCGCTCGTCCGGATCCCTGTGGCTCCGTGGCTGTTCGACCTTCGCACGGGCGGACAGCGGCTCTCGCGGTTGAGTCGTGTGACGCGGAGACGAATCGACAAGCGATGCTGCGTCCTCACTGTGTCCGCCCGGTGACGGGCGCGCCGCCGGAGTAGGTGCCGTGAACATCGACTCTGCCCGCTGTTCCGGTCGGCGGTGGGGGGCGCAGCACCTGATCGGGGCGGCTGCCCGAGCGGTACACGGTGATGCCCTTGCACCCTGCCCGCCACGCGTGCTGGAAGACATTGCGCACCTGGTCGATATCCGCAGTCTCGGGAAGATTGACTGTCTTGGCGACCGCCGCGTCGGTGTGGCGTTGCACGGCGGCCTGCATCCGGACATGCCAGACCGGGTCGATCTCGAGCGCGGTGACGAAGCGGCGGCGCAGGTCCACGGGAAGGTCGGGGTGGGTGGCGGTACCCGTGGCGGCGATCTCGGCAGCGATGGCGGGGGACCACAGGCCCCGCTCGGTGGCGAGGCGTTCGAAAAGTGGCTCGACCTGGACGAAGGCGCGTCCTAGCAGGTGACGGGTGTAGGAGAGAGCGAACATCGGCTCGATTCCCGCCGAGGTTCCGGCGAGCAGGGCGATGGTTCCAGTGGGCGCTATCGAGGTGACCTGGGCGTTTCGCATCGGTGCGGAAGATGCTGCGGCCCAACGACTGTGATCGAACAGTGGGAACACGCCGCGCTCGGCCGCGAGCTCGCGTGAGGCCGCATGCCCCCACCGTGCGATCCGGGACATGAGCCGCCGGGTGAACCGCACGGCCATCTCGCTGTCGTACGGAAGTCCCAGGGCCGCCAATGTTTCGGCGAGTCCCATGATGCCGAGGCCGATCTTGCGGGTGGCGCCCGCGGCGGCGGCGAGTTCGGGCGTGGGGTAGTCCGACACGTCGATGACATCGTCGAGAAACCGCACCGCCACCCGGACGGCCTGTGCGAGGCGCTGCTCGTCGAGATGATCGCCGGCGAGGAATCTGGGCAGCGCGAGAGATCCGAGGTTGCAGGATTCGTAGGGCCGGAGCGGCACTTCCCCGCACGGGTTGGTCGCCTCGAGCGGACCGAGCTCCGGCAGCGGATTGGCGCGGTTGATGGTGTCGAGGAACAGCAGTCCGGGTTCGCCGGTGCGCCATGCCTGTGCCGCAATGGTTTCCATCAGTGCGCGTGCCGAGACTTCCTGCACCACCCGGCCGGTGCGGGGATTGATGAGCGGGTGCGGGCGGTCTGCGGTAGCGGCCAGCATGAACTCCTCGGTGACCCCGACCGACAGGTTGAATGTGGGTAGCGCGGTGCGGTCGGATTTGGCGTGCACGAACTCCTGGATATCGGGATGGTGTACGTCGAGTACCGCGATGTTCGCGCCGCGCCGTCGTCCGCCCAGCCGGACCACCTGGGTCGCGGCGTCGAAGAGTGTGATGAACGAGAGCGGTCCGCTGGCGTGTGCGCCGGTGGAGTGCACGAGGTCATCGTGTGGCCGCAGATGCGAGAACGCGAACCCGGTTCCGGCCCCGACCTGATGTAGCAGCGCTGTGGTGTGCAGGGTGGCGAAGATCGAGTCCAGCGAGTCCTCGAGCGGCAGCACGAAGCAGCCGGACAGCACACCCGATCCGGTGCCCGCGTTCATCAATGTCGGCGAGTTGGGAAGGAATTCGCGTGACCGCAGCAGGGCGGAGAACCGCTCCGCCCAGCGGTCGGCGGTGCGGGCCCGGTATGCGTCCTCGGCTCGGGCGACGAAGCCCGCCACGCGGTCCATCATCTGCCCCGGCGACTCGCGAACTCGGCCGTCGCTGTCGCGGCACAGATACCGCTCGGTCACGACCGCCAACGCCGTCGCGGACAGTCCCAGTTCGTCGATATTCGTTTCCGGTTTCCGCGCCATCGCCGCCAACCTCCGTGCCCAGCATCGATCGTTTACTCGGCGGAGGCTGCGGCCGAATGGCCTTCGTGGTCGGGGGAGAAGGTCCTGGGGTTTGTTCGAGTGCGAATGTCACCAGGTCTGATTACCTTGGCATCTGCCGGTCGGGGCCCGTCATGCGCGAGAGTTCCCTGCAGTAGCGGCAGTTTCATCAGCCGCGGCGGCTGGGCCGCGACGACTGCCGGAACAGGTATTCGTCATGTCCGAACTGAGCCCCTTGGACGCGGGATTCATGGAAATGGAAGACGCCGACCGGCACATCAGTCTGGGTATCGGAGCGGTGGCGATCCTCGAGGGCGATCCTCCCACCCGGGAGAGTTTCCGCGCGGGCCTCGATCGTGGTCTCGAGCGGCATGGACGGTTGCGCCAGCGGGTGCGCCGGGCCCCGTGGGATCTGGCCGCCCCGGTTTGGGAGGACGACCCGAATTTCGATCCGGAGCACCATATTCGATGGGCGGCCCTGCCCGATCCCCGTGACGAGTCCGCGCTGCGCGAGCTGGTCGCCACCGAACTCGCCGAGCCATTCGACCGTGACCACCCACTGTGGAAAGTTGTTGTCGTCGAAAACCTCAGCCGCGGTCGCTGGGCGATGATCGTGCGGGCGCATCACAGCATGGTCGACGGCATTTCCGGGATCACCCTGTTCGAGAGCTTCTGTGATCCGGTCGCGGAGGCGCCCCGGTTGAAGCAGGAAAAGCGGTCCCGCGCAGGGCGATTCACCGCGGCAGCCCGCGCCGTTCGCTTGCCCTACACGTTGCCCGTCTTCGTCGTCGGCGCGGTGCGCACGCTCGCACCGGTGGTGTACGCGGCCGTCGCCCCCGCCCCCGACTCTTCGCTGAACGGTCCTATCGGGCGGCAGCGCCGCTATGTCGTGACGCGGACCAGTCTGTCGGAGGTGCGGGAGATCGCCGCGGACCTCGGGGTGACGGTCAACGATGTCGCGGTCGCCGCCATCGCCGCCGCCTACCGTCGACTGCTGCAGGCCCGGGGGGAAGAGCCCGCACCAGGGAAGCTGCGCATCCTGGTGCCGGTGTCGATGCGCGCGGACGAAGCGAAGTACATTCCGGACAATCGCGTTTCGGCGATGATCGTAGAGTTGCCGATCGAGGTCGAGCATCCCGTCGAACGCCTCACCGCCGTGCACGAGCGCATCGCACGGCACCGGTCCCGGGGGGAGGCCGAGGCCGAGAAATCGCTACTGTCCCTTGCCGATCGGCTTCCGTTCGCGGTGGCCGCGTGGGTCTTCCGCGCGGCCTCTCGCGTCCCGCAGCGCGGCGTCGGCGCGCTGGCCACCAATATTCCCGGACCCCGGCACTGGTTGACCCTGGGCGGGCGGAAAGTCCTCGAGATCTGGCCTGCCATCCCGATCGCCATGCGGGTGCGTACCACCGTGGCCATCCTCAGCTACGCCGATCAGTTGAACTTCGGGATCACCGGTGACTACGACACCACGCCCGACATCGAGGAGATCGCCTCGGGTATCGCGACCGAAGTCGCGGTGCTGCTGGCCCATGCCCGCGGACGGTCGCTGTAGCCGAGCGATCACCCGTGGAGCGGAAAGCCCCGCAACGGTGATACACCCGGTGCCGGCGGAGTGAATACGTGACGAGCAGTGGGGCAGCGGACAGGCTGCGGCGATATCTTTGAGGGGCGAGAGTCCCAATCCGGACATCGAGGACCGATGATCAAGGTTTTCTTAGTCGATGACCACGAAATCGTCCGCCGCGGCCTGATCGATCTGGTCGCGGCCGATGCCGAGTTGACCGTGGTCGGTGAGGCGGACACCGTCTCTCATGCGCTGGCCCGGATCCCGGCGTTGCGGCCCGACGTCGCCGTGCTGGATGTGAGCCTGCCCGACGGCAACGGTATCGAGCTGTGCCGGGAGCTGTTGTCACGCATGGATGACCTGCGTTGTCTGATCCTGACCTCACTCACCGATCAGGAGGCAATGCTCGACGCCGTACTGGCCGGTGCGTCCGGGTACGTTCTCAAAGACATCAAGGGTATGGAACTGGCCGCGGCGATCAAGGCGGTCGCCCGGGGCCAGTCCATGCTCGACAACCATGCTGCCGCGACCTTGATGAACGAACTGCGCCGTCGCAGCTCGACTCGCGACGACCCCTTGGCCGGGCTGAGCGTTCAGGAGCGCCAGATTCTGGACCTGCTCGGGGAAGGCATGACCAACCGGCAGATCGCCGAGCAGATGTTCCTGGCCGAAAAGACCGTCAAGAACTACGTGTCGCGGCTGCTGACCAAACTCGGTCTCGAACGCCGGTCTCAGGCCGCCGTCCTGGCTACGAAAGTCCACATCCCGCCACACTGCGACCCGACCCGACAAACCCACTTGGGGTAACGGGCCGACGAACAGATGCTCGACCGTGACGACCCTGCGGTGATGGAGATCCTCGCTCACGCGCCGGTGGCCCGCATCGCGACCGTTTCGCGCCGTGGCGCTTCATCTCGATGGATCAGTCCGGTGCGCCGCTGGGCCCGTCGCTGGTGGCCGCGATGATCGCGGTATCGGGGTATCGGCTCTGCCACGCCGATTCCGGTTGTACACCGTCTTCACCGCCGTCTCCATGTCCGGTTTCGCGACGTTCGGTGTCCTCGGCTACCACCTACGGGCCCGGCATGTGTTGTCCGAGAGCCTGATTCCGGTGGTGTACGCCGCCGCCATGGGAATCCACGAATCCATGTTGCGGGCCGCCGCCTACAGGGGCGCTCGCGTCCAGATCATTTACGGTGGCACCACCGAGATCATGAAGGAGATCATCGGGCGCAACTTGAAGCTGGCCTGACGCGGGTGACGGCCTCCGCGGACCGCGACCGGAATGCGTTCCGCGTCAGTGGTTTCCGCGGCGACCGGGTCGGATACCGGCTCGAATGATCCCTCGGCCGACACGCGATGGTTTGCTCTAATGTTGCGTTATCGCCGATGGGCTCTGTCAAAATAGTCCGGAACTCGTCTTATGGCTGGACTTTCGCCTCGTCAGCGCATACGCCACCATGGGTAGCCGCTGATGTTCCGGGGCGTCGGCAGAGCATCCTGGAGGAGTCGGGCATATGCAGGGATCGCGGAGCAACTCGCAGGGCGAGGGCGAGGTGACCCTGCCGGTGCTCCTGGCCGCCGCGGTGGCCGCGCAGCCGGACGGCGATGCGGTCGTCGACGGAGAACACCGGATCACCTATCACGATTTGGATCTCCGCTCGAATCAGCTGGCGCACTTACTCATCGAACTCGGGGTCGTGCCCGATGCCGTGCTCGCGATCGGCATGCCGCGCTCGCTGGAACGGGTGCTGGCGGCGTGGGCGATCACCAAGGCCGGAGCCGGTTGCGTGTCGGTGGATCCGACCCATGCTTATGAGCGCAATCGGTTCGTGTGTGCGGATTCCGGTGTGCGCCTGGGTATCACACTGGAACGATACGTAGACGAGCTGCCTTTCGAGGACATGTACTGGGTGGCCCTCGACGACCGGGCCGTCTCGGGGCGGATCCGGCAGTATCCGGAGGCCGGCGTCGTCGATACCGATCGGCACGCGCCGCTGCGCCCGCACCATACCGCGTGCCTCGTCTACTCCGGCGGCTCGGTCGGTCGGCCGGAAGGCGTTGCCGTCACCCACGCCGGGCTGGCCGCCGTCGACGCCCAGCGCCGTCGCAACGCCGTCAGCCCCGACGCGCACGTCCCGGGTGTCGAGACGCGCAACTCGGTCGCGGCCACGCTCGAGCTCCTGCTTGCCGCCCCAGCCGCCAACCTGGTCATGGCCCCGCACGACGCCTCGGCCGCACCCTGATCGCCGTTGCACCCGACTTCGGTTGCACCGAGCATCCATTTGCTCGGTCTGGGCGCTCGGATCTGTCATGATCCACTCGGGACCGGCGGCCTGGCCGATCCGGGAGGAAAGGCGTGTCTCGTGAGTTCTGAGCTGGTGACAAGGACGGTCGAAGACGGCGTCGCCACCCTCACCCTGAACCGGCCCGAGAAGCTGAACGCCCTGACCGCGGCCTCTTTCGAGGAACTGCGCGCCCACCTGGACGCCCTGGCCACCGCCGACGTGCGCTGCGTCATCCTGACCGGCGCGGGCCGTTCCTTCTGCGCCGGCCACGATCTGGAGTCGCTGGCCGCCGGGGACGCCATGGAATCGCGCCACGCCGAGGCCCGGACCATCACCATGCTCGAGGAGTTCCCGGCGCCGGTGATCGGCAAGATCCGCGGCCACTGCTTCACCGGCGGCCTCGAACTCGCCCTGGCCTGCGACATCCTGGTGGCGGGCGACACCGCGCAATTCGGTGACACCCACAGCCAGTGGGGTCTGGCCCCGGTCTGGGGCATGTCCGTCCGGCTCCCCGAACGCGTCGGGATGGCCCGCGCCAAGGAACTCAGCTTCACCGCCCGCCGCATCAGCGGCGTCGAGGCCGCCGACATCCGCCTGGTGAACCACTGCGTCTCCGACGTCGGACTGGACGAATTCGTCGCCCGCCTCGCCGCGCAGATCGCCGCCAACTCCGCGGGCGCGAACCGAATCTACAAGTCGCTCTACGCCAGCACCCGCGAACTCGACCGCGCCCAGGCCCTGCGCGCCGAAACCGATCTGCCCTACGGCCTGCCCGACGACGCCCTGGAACGCCTGACCCGCCGCTGACCGCTCAGACCTCCAGGGTCTCCTCGATATCGCGCAGCCGGTGTCGGGCCAGAGCCAGGTTGCCCCGGGCGCGGTCGATGGCCACGTAGAGGAACAGGCCGCGGGAACGCCGCCCGCGCAACGGGCGCACCAGGTGATACTGCGCGCCGAGGGTGATCAGCAGGTCCTCGATCTCCTCGTTGAGGCCGAGTTGTTCGATGGTCCGCAGTTTGGCTCGCACCACCTCGGTATTGCCGGCGGCGGCTACCTCCAGATCGAGGGATTTCGAGCCGCCGAGCATGCCCAGGGGCATCCCGCTGCCGTAGTCGACGACGGCGGCGCCCAGGGCGCCGTCCAGCATCATCATGTCCTTCAGGGCAACTTCCAAGTCCGCCATGGGTTTTCCTCTCCTAGCCGTGACGGTTTGTCGCGTGCGGTGACGCTACGCCCGAACGGGCCCGGCGGTATGTCGTTTGCTGAAGAATTCCGCAAGGTATGCAATTAACAACTTACGCAATCAGATACAATGATGGGCCGTGAAAAAACTGCGGGCGCAGCCGTTTCCGGCTGCGCCCGCAGGCTTCACGTCACCGGCTCAGCCGCACAGGCTGCCCGCGGTGGTGGCCGCCTCCAGGATCAGCGCGGCCTCCGCGTCCTCGGCCGCCCCACCCGGCAGCTGCACCGACAGCTGCTCGCGCGACACCCCGGCCGCCAGCGCCGAGCAGTAGGCCTTGCCCACGTCCACGGCGGCCAGCTTCTGGTCGATATCGACCAGGACGTCCCCGTGCGCCTCCAGGTAACTCACGAACACCTGCTCCGGCGCCGTGAGCGCCCGCTCCGCCGCGGCCACTCCCGTGGACGCCCCCACCATGGCGACGGCGGCGGCCACCATTGCGAAACCCGAAGCGAGACGGCTCTTCTTACCCACGAACTCTCCTTCAACATCGAATGAACCCGGCGAGCGTACCGCGCGCCGCGCGGGCGGCGGGGTTGTCGAAGGAGGGGAGTCCGGCTACTTCAGGGCCGCGTGCAACAGCGTCACCCCGGCGGTGAGGGCCGCGCCCGCCGCCGACCAGCTGGTGCCAGCGGGCTGGGTGGACAGCACCACGACCGCGTATCGGTAGGGCTGATCGGCGGCGGGGCCGACCAGGCCGGTGGTGTCCAGGGTGGTCGAGGAGTCCAGGTCCATCCAGCCCTGTTTGACCGCCCAGTTCGCGCCCGACAGCGCATCGGGGATGCCGAAGAACTGATCGGTGCCGTCGGCGGCGGTCTGCGCGGTGTTGTGCAGCGCGCCCAGGATCAGGTCACGGGTCGCGGCGGGGGCCTGGGTGGTGATGTAGTGGAAGATCGAGACGACATCGCGTGGGGTGGTGAGGGTTTCGCCCCACTGCGCGGTGTCCTCGGGAGCGGTGGTGGCGTTCAGTCCGATGGCGGCGACCATGCGGTCGATGATGGCGTTGTTGCCGCCGGCGACCCAGAGCTGATCGGCGATGTCGTCGTCGCTGGCCGAGAGCATCTGCGTGACCTTGGCGACGGTGCCCGGATCCGCCTGTGCGCCGGGGTTTCCCAGCGTGTCGAGCGCGATGAGCAGCTTCACCACCGAGGCCGTGTAGAACTGCTGGTCGGCATTGAGGCTCGCGACGGCCGTTCCGGTGGTGGTGTCCACCACGTCGATGCCGACCGTGGTGCCCGGTGAGGCCGCCTGGATCGCGGTCTGCATCTGCTGCGCGATCGCCGTCGCGGAGATCGGATGCGCGGCAACGGCGGTCGTGGCGGCGGCCGCCTCCGGCACCTGACCCGGACCGGCTTGGTCGTGCGAGGTGGCGAATGCGGCGGGCGCGCCCAGGGCGGACAGGGAGATCACGGCGGCGGTGGTGCCGGCCGCGACCCAGTGCCATCGTGCGCGCGGTGCGCGGTCCTGAATCGAGCTCATGCTCCATTACATCGACACGAAGCTCGAGACATTTCCAGCGGAAGGCTGTCAATTTCCTGTTAACTGCGCGTCGATCTGATCTCGGTTCGGCGACGGCGCTGACCAGCTATTTTTACGGCGAACTAAGATCATTCCGGGGGTGGGAATCATCCCGCTGGAGACGACAATGAGTGCATACCGTGAGATCTTCCGAAATGTCCTCATAAAGAGCCTCGCCCCGATGGGATTCGGGGTGTTCGTGATGATTGTCCCGGTGTCCGCGCACGCCGACGCGGACTACGGAAACGGCTGTGTTCTGTACTCCGACAACACATCAGCAACTGTGGACTCATTGCGGTTCAGATGCGACCTCGGACAGCTGGACGCCGTCTACCGAGACGCCCCCTCAGGCGATGTTCCGATCGGCCCGAAGGACGGCTGGGTCGCCGAGCCCCGCGGCATGCAGCCCTGGGCGCCCCTGGTCTGGATCGGCAAGAACTTCTACGGCGGTCCGGCCGGCGGCTATCTACTGAACCGTATGACCGGCGCGGGCCTGGAGGCCTGGCAGGCCAACGTCTACCCGGGACCGTCGGTCGTCGACGGCGGGCCCACCTGGATCCTCGACTACGCCCCCTCCCCGACCCCGAATCTGTACGACGAGATCCGCGAAGTCACCCCCGGCGTGTGGCTCGGGTATTCCTGGCTGCGCCAGGACGGCGACTACGGGCAGCCGCTGAGTTTCATCCTGGCCTGACCCGGCGCGGCTTCGGATCAGGGCGCACGTAACCGTCGTGCCCGGTGGTCTCGAATTGATAGACGTGGACTCCGTTGTCCACGAAAGGAATTCGATGACCACCGTGCCGCATGTCCATGCTCCCGCCCCGCCGGGGCGCACCATCGGGGCCGTCTGCGCGGTCGGCATCCTGGTGGTCGGCCAGCTGTATGTGGTGCTGCCGGTGCTGAACCGGATCGCGGCGGACTGGGATACCTCCAAGTCCGCGGCCACCTGGACGACGACCGCGTTCGGACTGGCCTACGGCGCGGGCTTCCTGGTGACCGGACCCCTCTCCGACCGGTGGGGCCGGCGGCCGGTCATCGTCGGCGGACTGGCGGCGAGCGTGATCAGCAGCCTGCTGGTGGCGGCCGCGCCGGGGCTGGTGACCGGGCTGTCGGCGCGAATCCTGCAGGGGCTCACCGCATCCTTCTTCGCACCGGCCGCGTTCGCCTACCTCTCGGAGCGGATCGCTCCCGAGCGCAGGATCTTCGCCCTCACCTGCTTGACGAGCTCGTTCCTCGGGGCGGGAGTGGTGGCACAGGTGCTGGCCCAGCTCATCGGGAACGCGCTGGGGTGGCGGGTGATCTTCGTGGCGGGCGCCGTGGCTTTCGCGGTCTCGGCGGTCACGCTGCGGGTGGTGTTGCAACCGCCCCGGGGTGAGGCCGGGCCCGCGCCGGATTCCACGGAACCGGCGGCCACGGCGCGGTCGGTGACACCGAGCGCGGTGTTCGGGCCCTTCCTGAGCCTGCTCCGGCAATCCCGCCTGGCCCTGCTGTATCTGAGCTGCCTGGCGATCCTGGGCTCCTTCGTCGGCGTCTACACCGGCATTCAGCTCGTTCCGCCGACGGTGTCGGCTCCGGCAACGCCGCTCTGCTCGCCTTGCGGGCCAGTGCGATTCCGGCCATGGTTGCGATCCCGCTGCTGGCCGGACGGCTGGGGGTGATCGCCGCGCCCACCCGGCTCGTCGTCGCCCTCGGGGCGGCGGCCCTGGCCGTGGCCGTGACCGCGGTGCCGCTGGGCGGTGTGTGGGTGGCGGCGTGGTTGTTCGTGTTCGTCGCCGCCATCGCCGTGGCCGCCCCGGCGGCGGTCCAGACGATCACCGCCCGAGCCGGGGAGGCGCGCGGCGCCGCCACCGCGCTGTACACCTTCGCCCTGTTCGTGGGTGCGAGCGCGGGGCCGCAGCTGGCCGATCTGGTCGCGCGGCACGGCTATCCGGCGGTCGCGCTGGCGGTGGCCGCGCTCGCGGCCGCGGGCGCGGCGCTGGCGGCCGTCTCCGAACGCAGCTGATCCGGGTTTCGATCGCCGTGGTCGAAATGATTCTCGAAAATGGCTGGGCCGCTTAGCATTTCGGTCACGGTCATGAGTTCCAGTGCGAAGCCCCGGCTCGCTGGGCGGCAACCCTCCACGACGGTGGGGTGCTCCGGGTGACGACCGGATGGCGGCGAGCGTCGCCATAAGCGTCTTGTTCTCGGAGGGAAAATGTCTGTAGCTCAACTCGATTCGGCGTCCGCGACCGCGGCGGAGGCGGGCGTCGGCGAGGTGCTGCTGGTGGCCGACCGGTTCCGCGGGATCGCCGCGGACGATCGGGCCTTCACCGTGTCCGGGCTGGTGGCCGCGCTGCGCGGCGGCCGCTGGCGGGATGCGGAGGGGCCCTTGCGGGTTCGGCTAGGGCAGGGGGTGACCCGCCACGATCTCGACTACGTCGAGCATGTGGCGATCGTGCACGCCCCGGCCGGGCTGCGGATCGACGGTGCGGTCGCCGAACCGGCCCCGCGCCACCAGGTCCACAAGTATCAGCATTCGAATGTCCTGCTGGCCGGACTGGTCCGGGAATCGGAGACCGCGTTCCGGGCCGATCTGCGCATCCACGGCGACAACGAACTGTTGCTCGACCATCAGACCGGCGAGCACGTACAGGGCATCGTGATCGTGGAGGCGGTGCGGCAGCTGTTCCTCGGCGCGTTCGAGCTGGAGTACGGCCGCCGCTGGCCCGAACAGCACTTCTACATCGTCTGGAACAGCATCGAATTGGAGTTCAAGTCCTTCCTGTTCCCGCTGCCCGCCACCCTGAACGCGACGCTGACGCCGATCGCCATCGACGACCCGGCCAAACTGGAATTCACCATCGAGGTGGAGGTGCGCCAGCTCGGCCGCACCGTCGCCACCACGCGCATCGGCTACGCCGCCCTGCCCAACGAGCGCATCACGCAGATCGAACGGCACAAGGCGGCCAAGGCGATCGCCGCCTACCTGGACGCGGCCGCATGAGCACGGTCACGGGCGCGGCGTTCTTCGACGTCGACGAAACCCTGATCACCGTCAAGAGCATGTTCGCGTTCCTGCGCTTCTGGCTCGCCGAGAACGGTGACGACGGTGGCGAATACGCGCGGCTCACCAGGGAAATTCAGCAGCGGGCAGCGGCGGGCGCACCGCGGGAGGAGGTCAACCGGCACTACTACCGGGCCTACCGCGGGGTCGCCGCGGAAGCACTGAGCGCGGCCGGGCAGCGCTGGTTCGCGGAATTCTCGGCGGGTGGCGCTGTCTACTACGCCGACGCGGTGGAAAGGCTGCGCGCGCATCGCGATTCCGGGCACGCGACGGTGCTGCTGTCGGGCTCGTTCCGAGCGGCCGTCGCGCCGGTCGCCGCGGCCGTCGGGGCTGATCACGTCATCACCACCACGCCGGTCGTCGACGAGGACGGCGTGCTCACCGGCGAGGTGTGGCGGCCGATGATCGGTGCGGCCAAGGCGGCGGCGGTCACCGACTTCCTGCGCGAGCACGGCATCGATCACCAGCACAGCTACGGCTACGGCGACCACGCCAGCGACCTGCCGTTCCTGAAAGCCGTCGCGCACCCGGGATATCGCGGTGACGACGCGGTGCTCGCCGCGCACGGCACCGGCTGGATCCATCTCACCGATCGAGTCGGCGCGTTCGTCGGCGACCCGGGCCGTCTGCTCTCCGACCAGGAAGTGCTCTCCGTATGGTGACCAAGAGGTACGAACTCACCCCGACCACGCAGGGGCCGCTGTATCCGCCGAGCGAAGTGCTCGACGGCAAGGGCGATTTCATCGTCGTGGGATATCTGACAGAACCCGGGCCGGGCGGCACCGTCACCCGGCGGTGGGGGCGGGCGATCGTCGCCGCCGACACGCCGGTACCCGCCTTCGGCGATCTGGCCCCCTACACGATCGTGCGCGAACTGCCCGAGGAGCTGACGGACGAGGACGCCGCGAGCGTGTTGCACACGCTGCCGCTTCCGCTGCCCGCCAACAACTATCCGGTGGTGTTCGCGCCGATCAGCGACCCGACGCGGCCGCGGTGACACGGCCCAGCTACCCGTTCCACGAGACGCCGATCCCGGATTTCCGTCCCGAGGACGGGCGCAAGCTGTCCGGGCCGGTGACGCTGGGGGAGTGGTTGCGGGCACGCGGCACCCTCGAGGTGACCGTCGACGACGACGCGCGGCACGGCGAGTTCCGGTTCGAGTTCGGCGGGCTCGTGCCGGATTCGCTCTACACGGTGATGTCCTTGCGGGCCAAGGACTTGGATCCGGCCGCACCCACCCGGCCGGGGCCGCTGGGCGTGCCCAATGTGTTCGTCACCGACGAACACGGGGCGGCGACCTATCGGGCCGTGCTGCCCGATCCGTTCCCGGATCCGGCGCTGCCGGACGCGAACCGCATCATCAGCGTGGTCGTGCTCTGGCAGAGCTATCAGCAGAACTACGGCGGCGCGATAGGACATTTCGGGCTGGGCGGTGATATTCACGCCCAACTCAAACTGCCCGACCCCTCGTTCCAGGAGTTCGTGACGCGCGACTGAGAGCCTCGATCACCGCGCGGCGCGATAGATCTTCCGCGCGGTGATCACCAGGGGAATCTGCAGCGGGAGCCGGAGCAGGGCACCGGCTTTGAGCGGCAGGGCGCGGTCGCTGGTGAGCCAGTCGGAGGCCATGTAGAGGTTGCCGGGGAAGACCGCGATGAAGATCAGGGCGGCGAGCCGCGCGCCCAGGCCGCGGGTGCGCGGGATGGCCAGCAGGGCCCCGGCGGTGAGTTCGGCCGCACCCGAAACCTGGGTGTAGGTGCGGGGTTTGCCGGGGAGCTGGGGCGGGATCAGGGTGTCGAAGGGTTTGGGCATCGCGAAGTGCAGGACGCCCATGCCGAGCAGCAGGCCGGCCAGCGCGAGGGCGCGGCCGCGAATTCCATTGGTGCCGACCGGTTGGATTGCCGCAGGAGAGTGCGACAGATCTGCTGTCATCCGTGCAGCATAACCGGTCGGTATGTATCGTTCGGCGGGCGACGGCGATACGCGTTTTCCACTCGGTGTGTCGCCGTGTGCGAGTGGCCGATCCCTAAGGGATGGCGCACAATTAGGCTGCTGTCCGGCACGAGCAGGGGAAGTTATGAAGGCGCACAAAGGGCTTGCGATAGCCCTGCTTGTTCTCGGCGTATCGGTCGGCTGTTCCACCGACAGCGCCAAACATCCGGCCAACGCACCCGCCCAGGCGGTTCCGCAGCCCGCGCCCAAGGCGACCGGCGTCACCATCCCCGTCGGGCCCGGCCCGCAGGGCACCTACACCGTGCAGGCGCAGCCCGCGCCCGGCAGCTGCCACTACCGCAAGACCGCCGACGGTCAGCCGCTGCCCGACTCGGCCTGCACCCCGGGCGCGGTGAATCCCACAGTGACACCGGCGAATCTGGCCGACACCATCTGCAAGTCCGGCTACACCGCCTCGATTCGGCCCAACAGCAACATCACCGGCCGCGAGAAGACCGACAACATCAAGTCCTACGGCTACAGCGGCGACCCGCGCGACGGCGAATACGACCACCTCATCTCGCTGGAACTCGGCGGCGACCCCAACGACGCGCGCAACCTGTGGGTCGAGCCGCCCTCCCCGGGACACCAGAACGGGGCCGGACCGAACAACCCCAAGGACGGCGTCGAGTCCAAGCTGCACACGCTGATTTGCGGCGGCAAGGTCGCGCTCACCGATGCCCAGGTCGCCATCGCGACCGACTGGACGACCGCGCTCGCGACGGTGGGCTTCCCTGACGGCAAGTGAGAATCGGGGGCGCGTCGTGTCCGGCGTGCCGCCCCGAAACGGCTTGGCGTTGGTCCCGCGAGCCTACGATCGAAGCATGTCAGCGCCGCAAGACCGCTCGACGATGATCGAGGGCCGGGTCGTGCACAAGGTGAACAACGCCCTGGAGATCACCTTCAGCGTCGGGCCCGAGGATGCGCTGGCCACCGGCGTGCAGGGCGCGGGCAACGGGTTCGGGGCCAAGGCCGCCATCCTGTTCGGCTTCAAGAACGGCGGCACCGGCAAGCATCGGATCACCTACGCCGACGGCACCGTGGTGTGGGTGGAATCCAAGGACGCCGCGCCCACCGTGCTCACCCGCGGCGACGGGACCGCGGTCGGCGCCATTCAGCGCGCGGACACCTCCACCGCGGTCGGCTCCACGGCCGGAACGCTTTTCCACTTCGTGCCCGACCCGGACGAGCCCCGCACCCCGGAACTGTTCCGGCTGGTGGTACTCGACCGGATGGGCGCCGAAGTCGGCCGGCTCGACGTGGTCCGCACCGCGGGCGGGTGGACCCTGCGCAGGATGGCCGAGGACCTCTACAACGAGTCGTTCTGGTGGGATCGGGCCGGACAGCCACTGCCCGTGCCGATCCTGGGCACGCGGCTGTGGCTGAAGCATCCGCTCGACCCCGTGGAGCGCGATGTGCTGCTGGGGGTGTGCGTCGACATCGCGCTGGGGCTGCGGCCCTACGTCACGGCCATGAAGTAGCGCCTCAGTCCGACACCTTGATGATCAGCTTGCCGACATTCTTGCCGGTCAACAGGCCCTGGAAGGCTTCCACGGCCTGATCGAGCCCGTCGACGACATCCTCGAGGTAGGTGAGCTTGCCCTCCGCGATCCACTGCGCCGCCGCCGGCCGGAACTCCCCGATCTGATCCCAGAACTCCGACACGATGAACCCGCGCACGGTCAGGCTCTTGCGCAGGATGTTCGAGGTGAGCAGCGGCAGCCGGTCCGGTCCGGGCGGCAGGTCGGTGTCGTTGTAGTTGGCGACCAAGCCGCACAGCGGGACTCGGGCATAGGTGTTGAGCCGCGGCAGCACCGCATCGAACACCGCACCGCCCACATTCTCGAAGTAGACGTCGATCCCGTCGGGGGTGGCGGCGGCCAGCTGCTCGGCGAAATCGGGTGCGCGATGGTCGATCGCGGCATCGAAGCCGAACTTCTCGCGCAGCAGCGCCACCTTCTCCGGCCCGCCCGCGATGCCCACGGCCCGCGCGCCCTGGATCCTCGCGATCTGGCCGACCGTCGCGCCGACCGGACCCGTCGCGGCCGCGACCACCACCGTCTCGCCCGGCTTCGGGCGGCCGATGGTCAGCAGACCCGTGTAGGCCGTCAAGCCCGGCATTCCCAGCACGCCCAGCGCGGTGGTGAGCGGTGCGGCGCTCGGATCCAGCTTCTGCAACGCCTGCACGTTCTCGACCGAATGCGTCTGCCAGCCCGCCCAGCCGAGCACGATATCGCCGGGACGCAGTGCGGGATCGGCGGATTCGAGCACCCGCGACACCGCACCGCCGCACATGGTGTCGCCGACCTCCACCGGCGGCGCGTAGGAGGGCGCGTCGCTCATCCGACCCCGCATGTACGGGTCCAGTGACAGATACAGCGTCTGCAACAGCGCCTCACCGGGCCGCGGTTGCTCCAACTCCACCGTCTCGGTTCGGAAATTCTCCTGCTCGGGCATCCGACCGGGCGGGAGGCGAGCACTATGCGAGTGGACTTCATCGTCGCAACGACCTTTCGGTAGGCATCGCGTTCATTGTGGCGATTTCCTGTGGGTTCGCGTCGGATTCCGCGCGCCCGTCCTCATCACCGGGATTCCCCAGCATGATGGTGGCATGGCTGAACAGATGAACGCATGCGCGCACTGCTGATCCTGCTCGTCGTCGTGGCGATCGCCCTGATCGCCGGCGACCGTGTCGCAGTGGGGATGGCGCAGAACGAGATCGCCCGGCAGATCGCCGCCGACTACAAACTTCCGCACCAACCCGCGGTCACCATCGACGGCATCCCCTTTCTCACCCAGGCCGTCGACGGCACCTACCAGAACATCGACATCCGCATCGGCGACTGGACCGACGCCGACATCTCCGTCAACGACCTCGACGTGAAGTTGACCGGTGTGTCCGCGCCCCTGGGCGACGTGGTGAACAAGCGCACCGCGAACCTGACCGCCGACACCGCGATCGCCACGGCCCGGGTCCCCTTCGACACCGTCCAGCGCTACGCGCCGGCCGGCGTCGAATCGATCTCCGACAGTCCCGAGGGTCTGCGCGTCGCGGGAACCTTCCCCGTGGCCGGTATCCCGGTCCCCGCAACGGTCTTCGTCACCGTCGCCCCCACCGACGACGGCATCGTCGTCACCCCCGTGTCCGTGCAGGCCGCGGCCGGCGGCCCCACGGTCTCCCTGGCGGCGGTGAGCGAATCGCTCACCTTCACCATCCCTTTGGAGAAACTGCCGCTGGGCGCGCGCGTGACCTCCATCCAGCCCACGGCGAACGGCCTGCATGTCACCGCCGAAGCCCGCGCCGTCCGCTTCTCCGACCTGGCCTGAGCGCGCTCAGCGTTCGAACCGCGCGTTCACCCACGCGAGCGCATCGGTGTAGGAGGCCGCGATCAGCGACCGATGATCGACGTCCGGGTAGGTCTTGTACGTGACCGGCTGGCCCGCCAGCTGCAGCTGGGACACCATCGCGTCGGTCGCGGTGGGGGGAACGGTGGTGTCGGCCTTGCCCTGTGCGACGAACAGCGGCGTCGAGAACTTCAGCGAACTCGGGTCGTTCGCGTCCAGGATCGAGCGCAGCGCCGACAGGTCGGCGCCCGCCGCGAAGGTCTTGCTGAACGGCAACCGGCCCCAATCGCTCTGCCGCAGTTGATCGATGCAGTCGGTCTGCGCCAGCGGCATCAGGTTCGCGGCGGCCGGGGTCAGGATGCCGGGCAGGTGGATGTCACCGGCCGTGGCCGCTCCGGTCAGGATCAGCGGCGTGAACGGGCTCGGTGCGTCGGCGGCTCCCGCACTTCCGGTTCCGGCACCGCCCGTGCCCGCGCTGCCGGTCAGGAGACTGCCCAGCGGTGACGCCGTGACGTCGTACAGCGTCCCGATGTGCGAGGCCGGCGCCAACGCCACCGCGCCCAGCAGCGTCGACTGCGGCGCCCACGCCTGCGCTTGCGCATCGCTCCACGCCGCCGCATGACCGCCCTGCGAATGCCCGGCCGCGACCCAGCGCGTACCGACCGCCGGATCCAGCTCCCGCGCCGCGGTCACGATGTCAGCAACGGCCCGAGCCTCGGTCACCCCGATCAGATACCCGTGCTCACCGGCCGTACCCAACCCCTGATAGTCGGTCTTCAACACCGCGTACCCGGCCGAGACCCATTGCGCCAGAGTCTGATCGGTCAGCGAGGTGTACGGGTGGGAGAGATAGCTCGCATCCGAGTCCAGCGAAGGCGCGCAAACATCGGCGGTCCCGGTGGTCCCGTGCGCCCACGAAATCACCGGCCACCCACCCGGAGGCGGCGTCCCCACCGGAACCGACACGACCCCCGACACCGCAACGGCATTCCCCTGCAAATCCACCGACCGATACAACACCTTGGTATTGGTCGCCCCCGCCAACCCGGGCGCCCCCGCCAACGGAGTCGACCAGATCAGCGACCCGTGCGCGCTGGGAACCACCGAGGCGGGCGGGTCGTAGAACGCCGCCCCATCAGGCCCGACCGCACTGTTCGCCCCCGCCTGCGCCGGAACCGCCAACACAGCACACGTGACAGCCACCGCCGCCAGAATGGGACCCCGAATCCTCATATGAAGCAGTTCCTTTGCGCTGGTCAACAGATATCGAACGATCACTACATTAGTAGGGGGTGATCATCGGTGCGATAGATTCGGCGGACCTAGGTCTGGGGAGGGCATTGATGGACAGGGGATTTCTGGGGTTCGAGTCGGGTCCGCTGCATCGGTTGCGTGGGCGCGAGCGCGTCCTGATAGCCGGGGCCGGAGGGGGTTTCGATGTGCTCAGCGGCCTGCCCATCGCGCTGTCCTTGCTCGAGCGTGGGCAGCAGGTGATCTTGGCGAACCTGACTTTCACGGCGGTCACCCGGACGGCTGCGGTGGAGGTCGGGCCGGGAGTGTTCGAGGCCCGGGCCGATTCCGGCGGGGCGCAGCGCTACTTTCCGGAGCAGCATCTGGCGGAATGGCTGGGCGGGCGCTCGATGTCCCGGTGAAGCTGGTCGCATGCGTCGGCTTCGGTATCGACGCCCATCACGGTGTCTGTCACGCCCACTTCCTCGAGAATGTCGCCGCGCTCGCCAAACTCGGTGCCTACCAGGGGGTTTTCGCACTGACCCCCGGGATCCGGGCCGTCGACGAATGGCTCGACGCCGTCGCTCACGTGCAACGCCACACGCCCGAGCGGGAGAGCATCGTCTGCGCGTCGATTACCGATGCGGCGCGCGGGGAGTTCGGTGATCACCGTTCCGTGCCTCGGACGCGCGACGCTGAAGATGAGCTCTTCATCAATCCGCTGATGTCGATGGTGTGGGGATTCGACCTCGATGCCGTCGCGGGACGGGTGTTATACCGCAAGGAGATCGAGGACGCGGCGACGCCGTATGAGGTTGCGGCGGCCATCGAGGCGTTTCGGGATCGGATCGCGCTGCGGCCGCGGCGGGCGATTCCCGGCTGAGGGTCGGCGGTTACGGCTGGAGTTGGTCGGGGCGGGATTTGCGGGCGCGGCGGGTGCGTAGCCAGCGGCGGGTGCGGAAGGCCAACCAGCCCAGCAGGATCAGGAGGAGCAGGATGGCTATGAAGGCGACCACGGGGAGGGCCAGGGCCAGGACGGTCAGGGCCAGGGAGGTGCCGTCCTCGGCGGTCGAGACTACCGGATTGCCTACGCCTGCAGTGGTTCCCGTGACGAAGGGGCGGGCCACGGTGCGGCCGGCGTGTACGCTGCCGGCGGTGACCGCGCCGAGGACGGCGGCGACCGCGGGGGACAGGTGCGAGGACAGGCTGCTTTCGGCGGTGAACAGGATCGCGCCGGAAACGGGAGCCACCAGGGTGCCGATGCCGTGCAGTACCGAATCGACGGCGGGGATCTTGTCCCCGACCAGGTCGATCAGGAAGATCAGCCCGATCACTATCAGCGCGGGCGTCGAGGACAGCCACCCGTAGGAGCTGCCCAGGTCGATCCAGCCGGCCCGGTCGGCGATACCCACCACCAACAGCGGCAACCAGGCATTGAGCCCGGCCGCGCCCGACAACCCGAACGCCCCGAGGACCGCCCCGACGGCCGATGTGATCTCCATGCCCCCAGTGTGCCGCCCCACCCCGACACCGGCCGACATTACCCACGGCCGGGCTGGGCACGGGACCGGGAGTTCGGAGCCCGCTGCGAGACTGAGCGGTCGATTCTTAATGGGCGGTTACGGTTTGCGGTCAGGGGCGGCTTGCGGTGGCGGGGGTCGGGTGGCGACGGGAGAATTTCGGGGTCGGCCCGGGGCACGCGGTCGGGGAGGAAAGGACCGCCATGGCGGAACGGCGACTGACGGCCCGCGACATGCTCGGCGCGTGCGGGCCAAGGTGGCCGAGGACGGGCTGCTGTCGGTGTTGCGCGACATCGGGTTCGTGAGTCTCGGCAAGTACGGGCAGTTCCTGGTGACCGCGGTGACGGTGCCGCTGACCGCGCGGATGCTCGGCGTGAGCGGGGTCGGGCTGCTGGCCATCGGGATGTCGGCGTACTTCCTCGGGTCGCTGCTGGTCGACCTCGGGATCAACACCTTCATGGCCGCGCTGCTCGAGGACGACGGCATCGACGACCTGCGGGGCAGTTATCTCGCGGTCCGCGCCGCCGGGCTCGGACTGCTCGGGGTGGCGCTCGCGACCGGACTCGCCTTCGGCGCCGGAACGCATCTGCGGATGATCCTGCTCGGACTGTTCGTCGGCGGATTCCTGTCGATGTCCGAGGACTGGCTGTTGGTGGGGCAGGCCAGGTTCGGGGCCTCGATGTCGTATCAGATCGCGGGACGCGTGGTGTATCTCGGGCTGCTGGTCGCGGTGCTGCCGAGTTTCCCGAACGCCGCGGTGGTGCTGCTGTGCCTGCTGCTGTCGTCGGTGGTGACGGTGGCGTTGACCTGGTGGGACGCGAACAAGCGCTTCGGAAAACCCGGGCGGCCCACCAAAGTCGTGATGATCCTGCGCAAGGGCGCTCCGATCCTGGCCTCGCGCCTGCTGGTCACCAGCTACGGCCAGGGCACGGCCACCGTCTACTCCTCGGTCCTCGACGCCGCCTCGCTCGGGTTGTATTCGGCGGGAGACAAACTCGTGCGCGCGACCCAGTCGCTACTGGATCCGATCGGCCTGGCGCTGCTGCCGCGGATGGCGCGCGAGCGCTCCGATCCCGGATTCTGGCGGCACGAACTGCGCGCCCTGGCCGCGTGCGTGATCGTGGCGGCCGTCGCGGTGGCCGGGATCTGGATCGCCGCGCCGTTCGCCGTGCAGGTCATCTACGACGACGACTTCCGCGGTGTGGTCCCGCTGCTGCGGGTGGAGGTGTGCATTCTGGTCGCGACCGCCACCACCTCGTTCGTCACCACCGCCGTCCTGCCGGTGCGCCAGGACACCGTCGGCATCATGATCGGCGCGGTGATCGGGACGGCGGTGGCGGCCACCGCGTTGCTGCTCACCCTGCGCACCCACTCGGTGTGGACGCTGGTGTGGGGCACGGTGGCCGCCGAATTCTGTGTCGCCGCCTGGTATCTCGCGCGGACCGGTCAGCTGGCCGCGCGCGAGCGGGTTCAGCGGGCGCTACCGGCCAGCCACTGATCCCAGGGCAGCGTCCAGTCGCCGTTCTGCCACACCTCGAGCGTCGCGCCGCCGGTGTTGTGCACCTCCACCACGTCGCCGGGGTTGGCGAAGTTGAAGAACCACTGCGCGTTCTCGGCATTGAGGTTGAGGCAGCCGTGCGAGGTGTCGCTATTGCCCTGCGCCCACACCGTGGAATCGAGCTGGTGCAGATAGATGCCGTCGGTGCTGATCCGCGTGGCCCAGCCGATGGCCTCCTTGTACCCGAGCCGGGAATTGACCGGCAGGCCATAGGTGGAGGAGTCCATGATGACCGGGTTGGCCTTGTCCATGACGGTGTAGGTGCCGGGCATGGTCCAGAACGTGAAGGTCTTGCCGGCGATGGTCTCACTGCCGCCGCGGCCCATCGAGGTGGGCATGGTGCGGATCAGCTGACCGTTCTCGAACACCTGCACCTGGTGGGTGTTGTCGTCGGCGATGGACACGTGCGAGGGGCCGATCACGAAGTTGGCCTTGGCGTCCTCCTGGCCGAACAGGCCGTTGCCGACCTCCACGCCGTACAGGTTGGCCACCACGCTCACCTTGGTCCCGGTCTTCCAGTACTCCTTGGGCCGCCAGTGCGCATTGCGGTTGTCCAGCCAGTACCAGGCGCCCTCGACCGGCGGATCGGCGGTGACGACGAGCCGCTTCTCCGCGGTCGCCCGATCCGGGATGTCCTCGTCGAAGTGTGCGACGACGACCATGCCCACGCCGTAACTGTTGCCGTTCACGATGGCCTGACCACCCGTGGTGTTCAGATACACCTTGGTCTGGTTCTTCGGGTTGATGGTGGTGAAGCTGGAGGTGACCGGGCCGGTGGGACCGGTCACGTCCATGCCCGAAGCCTTCAGCGTGTACGTGCGCCCGTAACCCAGCTGGTCGTTCGGCTTCCACGCGGTCTTGTCCGGCGTGTAGGTGCCCTCGATGACCCGGCCGTCGTCATTGGTCAGCACGACATCGGTCAGCACACCCCCGGTCGTGCTCACTTTCACCGGCGCCGACGGGTCCACCTTGTCCGAGCCCTGGGCGGGCGTCACCACGATGGATTGCTCGACCGGTGTCCGCGGACCGACCTTCCCGCTCGGGAGATTGGACGAGCAGGCCGCCAGCACCAGGGCGAGCGTCACTATGACGCTCGCTGCGGCGTTCGTCCGAAAACGGCGGGGTGGCATGGCTTCCCTCCTGTAATCGCCGTGCGCCGCATTGCTGCACAGCATCTTGTTACTGCCCAGCCTAGTAGATTACCCGCCGTTTCCGATCTTCCAGCGCCCGGTCATCCCGACGAAATGACATCGATGTGAGACCCGCGTGCGACACGCCGTTCGGCCGTGGTCATTTCAGCGCCTGTTCTTTGATAGCGAGCTGCTGTTGCCCTTTCTGGTAGGTCACCTCGCGAATCCCCAGTGCCGCGTGCAACTTGCCCGCGGGCAGCGTCACCGGTTTGGGCGCGGGGCCGTCGCCGGGCTTCGGCAGCGGGTACGCGGTGGTGGTCCCGCTGTAGAAGGTGACATTGCCCTCGGTCTTCGTGAACAGCTGGTGCACATGGCCGTTGAGGCAGGTGACCGAGGAGAACCGCTTCAGATAGCTGAGCGCCTGCGTGGCATCGTCTGTGCCCCAGCCCCATTGGGGGTACATGGCGAACAGCGGGATGTGGCTGAACACGATGATCGGTGTGTCACTGGACAATCCGGCCACGTCCTTCTGGACGAAGTCGAGCTGGTCCTGACCGAGATGCCCCAGGTTCTTCAAATTGAGCGTATTGACCAATCCGATCACGTGCACGCCGGCGATGTCGAAGCTGTACCAGCCGTCGCCGTGCGTTCCATTGCCGAAGACTGACCGGTATCTCGAGCCGCCGTCATCGCTCGAATCGTGTTCTCCCGGAACGGTGAACACGTGCGGCGTCGACAACCCGCCCATCATCTGCTTGACCTGATCGAACTGCTCCGCCGTCGCCAGATGGGTGAGATCGCCGGTGTGAATCACGAAATCGGGTTGATACCCCAGCGAGTTCACCTGGGAGATCGCTTCGGAGAAGGTGTCGGTCACACTCGTGTTCGCGGCCCCGGTGAACCCGATGTGACTGTCGCTGACCTGTGCGAAGCGCAGCGTCGGCCGCGCCGGAGCCGCCAGCGCGGAACCCGCCACGTGCGACACCACCTCGCCGCCCACCACCGCCAGGCCCACCGCCGCGCCGAACCACGCGCTGTGCCGCATGAGCTGGCGGCGGGTCATCCCCTGCGGGTCCCGTGCCGCGTCGTCGCCGCTCACGGGGTCACCACCACGGTCGCGTGCATGAACGGGTGAATCGAGCAGACGTAGGCGAAGCTGCCGGGCTTGGCGAAGGTGAAGGTGTAGGTGGCGCCGGTGCCCAGGGTCGGCGAGCGGAAGCTGCCGTCGTTCGCGACCACCGTGTGCGGTTCCTCGTCCTTGTTCGTCCAGGTCACGGTGGTCCCGGCCGCGACGGTCAGCGAGCCGGGCCCGAAGGCGAAATTGTCGATGGTGACAGCATCGGGTCCGGCCGGCGCGGGCGCCCCGGTGGCGGGGGTGCCCGCCGCCGAGGTCATCCCGGGCATGGCCGGATCCGCGCCGTCCGGCACCATGCCGGGCGTGGCGGTGCCGGAAGCGAAGGTGAATCCGGGGGCGGCCGGATCCGCGGTCTTACCACCGCCGCCGGAGCCGCACGCGGTCGCCGTCAGCAGGGCTGCCGCGGCGACGGTGGCGGCTACGGCTGCGCGCCGAGAGCTGCGGGTGGGTCTCATAGGTCCGGTCCTCCATCCGGGATGGGTCCGTTCGCTGTTGCGAACCGGTCATCTACAGATAGGGGAGGGGGTTACACGGGACGAAAACCGCTGTGCGCGAACACTGTTGACGACTAGGCGGGCTCGGTAGGCGCGAAAACCTCGATGGTGCCGTTGTTCTCGCGGACCTGCACCAGGGGCAGTGGCGCCGGAGCCACCGGCAGCTGATGGGTGACCACCTGGCCCTCGATCGAGAACGAGGTGGAGTGGCACGGGCAGCGCAGCCGCTCGGCCGGAGCGTCGAGCCACAGCTTGCAGCCCTGATGCGTGCACACCCCCGACACCGCGACCGGATTCCCCTTGTCGCGGCGCACGAATCCGTTGACCGTCCCCACATCGAAGGCCACCGTCGCGCCCTCGGGCAGGTCCGCCGACCGCGCGATCGGCAGCCACGCTCCGGTATTGGGCGACAGCGGCGTCTGCCGGGCGGCGGGCGGGGAACCCTTCTGCCCGTGCCCGAGCAGGGTGCGGTCCACCACCGCGCCGACCGTCGCGGCGGCCGCGGCGGCGGAGGTGCCGATCAGCAGGTTCCGGCGCCGGTAACCGTGGGCCGGAGGCGATTCCGGCTCCGGCTCGTCGATCTCGGCCGCCAGCCGCCGGTGCAGACCGCTCAGGAACTCCTCGCTGGGCGCGTCGCTGCCCAGCCGGGCGGCGCGCAGCTCGATGGCCGTGCGCATCTCCTCGGCCTCGGTCTCGTCGGGGGTGAAACCCGTGGACTTCTTGCCGGCCAGTAGTTCGTCGACGAACCGCCGCACGTCCCGCCCGCTCACCGCACACCTCGCTCGTTCAGCTGGGACGCCATCTGTAACGCCCGATGCTGCAACACCTTGGCATTCGCCACCGTCACCCCGAGTGACTGCGCCGATTCCCGCACCGAGAGTCCTTGCAGGAAGCGCAGTTCCAGGATGCGCCGGTAGCGGTCCGGGAGTTCGGCCAGCACCGCCTTCGCCCGGGCCTGAGCCCCGGAGTCGTGGAACTCCTCGGGCGGGTCGTCGGGGATGTCGTCCTCGATGGCGGTGATCTCCCGGCCCATCCGCGCCTTCCAGTGCGCGGCCAGCACGGTGCGGGCCGTGGCCCGCAGGTAGGCCCGCACCTCGGGGACGCTCGCGGTGATGCGCAGCGGTTTGAGCGCCGCGGTGAACACCTCGGCGGTCAGATCCTCGGCGTCGGGCCGGTTGCCGACCTTGCCGAACATCAGCGCGTACACCCAGGCGGCGTTGTCCCGGTACAACCGCTTCCCAGCCGGGGTAGCTGTCACCGGACACCAGCCGCAACTCCCGACCCGAGCCGGAACTCGCGGCGGGCCGTGTCCGGCGCTCGGATTCGACCCGTCGCACCATGAACCGCCGCTTCCCGCATCCACCGAATACTTCGACGCGTGTTCACGTCTGTCAGTAGATAGCGGGCGGGGTTACAGCGCGGCGGTTTCGGGCCCGATTGGTCCCGGACCGTGAACTAGCGGGCGGGGCGCAGCAACTCGCCGAGCACCAGGCCCCGGACGGTCTTGGAGGCGACCACCAGCCAGGCCCCGACCAGCAGCGCGTACAGGGCCACGGCGGTGACGGCGAACAGATCCGCGCCGGTGTGGCCGTAGAGGGCGGTGCTGCCGGTGACACAGCAGCCCAGGGGGAAGGTGAAGCCCCACCAGGTCAGGTTGAACGGCATCGACGCGCGGGAATGCCAGGTGACCGCGACGGCCAACGCCAGCCACAGCATGGCGAATCCCCAGGTGGGAATGCCGAACAGCACGGCGAACACATCCATCCCGGCGGCGGTGCGGTCATCGACGACACCGGGGCGACACGGGCCAGCGCGCTCGCGGCGGTCACCGACTGGCCCAGCGGACCCAGCACCAGCCACACGGTCGCGACCATGCCGGCGGGCGGCAAACCGTGGTGCAGCAGCCGCGACCAGATCAGGGTGATGGTCACCAGCGAGGCGATCAGACTCAGGCCGAACATGGCCAGACAGGCGACGAACATGGTCAGCCGCAGCTGCCCGGCGGGTGCGTGCGGCACCAGCAGCGCGCCCAGCGCCGCCGACACCATGGGCGGCACCACCGGCATCAGCCAGCCGCCGAACGCCGAATCGGCGTCGAAGCGATGGCGGGTGATCATCCGATACGGAATGCTCGCCGCGGTCACCAGCCCGAGAACGGTTCCGGCCGACCACAACACCCAGTCCACGGTCACCGCCGCACCGAGCCCGATGACGTCCTTGCCCAGCATCAGGGTGCCCGCGCCGACGGTCATCAAGGCCATCGGGGCGGCGCCGTAGAACTGCATCATCACCGGGTGCATCCCGTGCCCGCGGGCCTCCTCGGGATAGCGCCGCCAATGCAGCACCCACGCCCCGGCCAGCACGATCAGGATCAGCGAGGCCAGTGCCCACGCTGCGGTCGCGGCGCCCTTCAAGCCCGGGAACTGCACCGGCAGGGTGGCGGCGGCATTGCCGATGATCCCGGTTCCCATGACCACGGCGAACCAGTTCGGGGCCAGATGCCGCAACGGCTCCCGGCCCGCCCGCTCGCCCGCGCGCAGCGCCGTCGCCGGACCGGCCTCGGTGGCGGTGGCGGCGGCTGGGGTGCGGCGGAAGGTCACTGTGGTCATGCCTCCACCCTCGTCCGATCACGCATGCCCCGGTAGCACCCGCATTTCAATGGATCCATAGACCTGTTCTATGGCCTACCTCGCCTGGTCCTATGCCCGACCGGACCGGGGGATCGGTGCCGTTGGTCGCGTCAGCCGACGATCGAGGTCCGGCGCGCAGTCGGCGCGGTGCGCAGCTGACGCACCACCGCCAGGTCGGTGGGCTGGGCATGGTCGCGGTCGTAGCGGTCGAAGACTTCCGCCAATTCCGGTGACCAGCAGGCGAATTCGGCGCGGATCGGGCCCTCGGTTCCGAGCTGGCAGACGACGCCGAGCGCGGTGAGGAAGCAGCGCGCGAAGGGGGTGAAGTAGGCGGGCATGTCCAGTTGACGGTGGACATTGGACAGGCGGGGAGCCAGCACCGAGCGGACGTGGCCGCGCAGCCAATCGGTGGTGAGATGGAACGTCGGGACGGTCAGCGGCTCGCCGACGGCATCGAGACCCGCGGCCAGCGCGGCCACGTCGTAGTCGCGGCCGGGCCGGACGAAGCCGTGCCGGCGCACCGCCGCGTCCAGTTCGGGGATGCCGCCGTTGAACGCGGCGTCCATCACCTCGCCGACCAGTTCCTCGAAACCCGGGGGTGGCCAGGGCGTGCAGGCCCCGAAATCCACCACGCCCAGCCGCCCGTCCGGCAGGATCCGGAAGTTACCCGGGTGCGGGTCGCAGTACAGCAGGCCGGTGCGGGTCCACGCGGACAACAGGAATCGGATGATGAGCATGCCGACCCGGCTGCGCTCCTCCGGCGTGCCGGCGTCGATGATCCGCGAAACCGGTGTGCCGGTGAGCCATTCGGTGACGATCACGTCGCCCTGCTGGGTGATCACGTCCGGGATCGCGAAGTCCGGGTCGCCCGCGTACGCCTGCGCGAAACGCCGCTGATGCTCGGCCTCGGCGGCGTAGTCGAGTTCGTCGGCGACGCAGGTGCAGATGGCCTCGGTCACCGCGGGCACGTCCGCGCCCGGCGCGAACACGGTGGCCAGCACCGAGAGTCGGCGCAGCTGTTCGAGATCGGCGAGCACGGCGGTGTGCGCGCCCGGATACATGACCTTAACCGCCACCGGCCGCCCGTTCTGCCACACCGCGCGGTGAACCTGACCGATGGAGGCCGCGGCCGCGCGCCGGTCGTCGAATTCGGTGAAGTGCCGGCGCCAGTCCTCGCCCAGGCCCGCGATCATGGCCGCGTGTACGGTGCCTGGGAGCATGGTGGGCACCGAATCCTGTAGCTGGGTCAGTGCGGTCCGATACGGGGAGGCGATCTCGGCGGCAGTGCGAGTTCGTAGAGCGAGAGCAGTTGCCCGAGTTTGGTTGCGCAGCCCTTCAATTCGCCGAGCACCTCGAAAATGTGCTGGGCGGTGCGCATTCGGATCTCGGCGTCCACGTCGGCGGGCGAGCGGCCCAGTGCGCGTTTGCCGACCCCGGCGGCCTGCCGCCCGGCGAATGCGACCGGGAGACTGGCGATCCGGGCATTGCGGACGGCAGCACGGATCGGCGGGCTGCCCCCGTCGCCCCCATTCCGTTCCAGGATTCGCCGAATCGGCATCTGCTCACCCCATTGTGTGCGCGGCAAGGCCATGGTGTGTGCGGCAGAGCCGGGTCTGCGGTATGGCGCATGCACGTGCAGTTTGGCACATGAAAGCTTAAACTGTCTGGGACGTATCCGAAAGTTGTCGAAAGGTGACGGGATGGGTGCCCAGACGGTCGTGGCCGATGTCGCGGACGAGCTGGCTCGCCGCGTCGCGACCGGACAGTACGCGCCCGGTGACCTGATGCCCTCGGTCCGTCAGGTCGCCGAGGAATTCGAGATGAACCGGGCCACCGCGCAATTGGTGCTGGGCCGCCTGGAGTCCTACGGCTTCGTCGACGCGCACCGCGGACGCGGATTCAGCGTGCGCGACGTGCGCCGCACCGGCGGGGTGGACGTGTACCGGCGGTTATTCCGTCTCTGCCTGCACGCGCCCGAAGCGGCCTCGGAGATGTTCGCCAATATCGTGGCGGCCGAACGCGGCATCGTGCTCGAGGCCCTGCTCGACTACACCGCCGCCGAACGCGGCATCGCCCCCGCGACGCTGGCCGCCGCGGTCGACGAACTCGAAACCCAGGCTCGCGCCGCCGAACCCGACCAGGCGCGCATGCTGGAGCTCGAGATCGGCCTGGTGCGGGCGATTCTCACCGATCTGGGCCACACCATGCAGCGCGCGGTGCTGAACTCGGTGGGGGAGATGCTGTTCGAGGTGCCCGAGGCGGTCGGAGCGTACTTCGCGGTCTCCGCCGATCTGCACGTGCTGGTCTGGCGGGCGCTGCTGGCGGTGTGGGAATCGGCGGGCGGGCCCACGCCGGCGCAATTGGCACTGTTCGAGGACCTGTTCGCCATGTATCACGAGAAGGTGCTGGCCCGCTTCGACGAACTGGCGGGCCTGGATCCCGATTCCGGCGCACACCGGCGCAGCGCGACGGCCTGACTACCCCCGCGCTCGCGAACCTGACGTCTCAGACACCACCCGCCATCATGGCTGCCGCGACGAGCGCGCTGATGATCGCCACCGCGAGCACGGCCAGGATGACCCGGGCGCTCTTGGTGGGCGGTTCGGCTGGTGGTTGGTCGGCCATGCGTCATCTCCTCATCGGTAACGGGTCGTGCGCCGCTATCGTATTCCGGCGGCTCCCAAGATGTTTGGTCTCCCCGGCGATCCGGCATTCAGTCTGCCTTTTCCCCGGCCATCCCGGGGAAACCGGGTGGCCGAACATCAAACGCACGACCCGCTGACCTATAGTCCGATCCGCACGGCACAAACGCCAGCCGTACCGGTCAGTAACGTCCGAACAGCACCGCCGCATTGTGGCCGCCGAATCCGAACGAATTGTTCAGCGCGAACTCCACCGGGGCCCGGCGCGCCTCGGTGTGCACCACATCCAGGTCCACCTCGGGGTCCTGGTTCTCCAGATTCAGCGTCGGCGGAATCACCTGATCGCGCAGGGTGAGCACGGAGATGATGGCCTCGAGTGCGCCGACCGCGCCCACCGAATGCCCCAGCGCCGACTTGGGCGCGTACACCGACGGGTGATTGCCGACCGCGGCCGCGATCCCCTTGGCCTCGGACAGGTCTCCGATGCTGGTGCCGGTGGCGTGCGCGTTCACGTGATCCACTTCCTCGGGCCGCACGCCCGCGGACTGGATGGCCCGGCGCATGGCCCGGGCGCAGCCCAGGCCCTCGGGGTCGGGGGCCACCATGTGATAGCCGTCGGCGGTCAGTCCGGCCCCGAGCAACCGGGCCAGGGGCTTGGCGCCGCGGGCCCGCGCGTGCTCCTCGGATTCGATCAGCAGCAGCGCCGCGGCCTCGCCGAAGACGAAGCCGTCGCGGTCCCGGTCGAACGGGCGGGAGGCGCGTTCGGGCTCGTCGAGGCGGGTGCTCAGGGCCCGCGCCATGGAGAATCCGGCGATGGCAACGGGATTGATGTAGCCCTCCACACCGCCGGCCACCACCATGTCGGCCTCGCCGAGCACGATCGAGCGCCAGGCGTGCACCAGCGCCTCGTTGCCGGACGCGCACGCCGAGACCGGGGTGACCAGTCCGGCGCGGGCCCCGATCTCCAGGCCGACCACGCCGGAGACGCCGTTGGGCATGGACATGGGGACCGCGAACGGCGACACCTTGCGGTAGCCGTGGTCGCGCATGGCGTCATTGGCGTCCACGATGGTGTCCGCGCCGCCGAGCCCGGTGCCGATGCACACACCCAGCCGGTCCTTGTCGACCTCCGGGTTGCCCGCGGTATTCCACAGACGCTTTCCCATCACGTACGACATTTGCTGCACGTAACACATGCGGCGCTTCTTGACCCGATCGAGTTCGGCGGTCGGATCCGCGGCGAGTTTGCCGCCGATCGTCACCGGCAGATTCAGGCGGGTGATTTCCGGGTCGTCGAGGGTGGCGATGCCACTGGCTCCGGACAAAAGTCCTTGCCAGGTGCCGTCGGTGTCGGGGGCGATGGAGGTGGTCATCTCGACGGCGGTGACCACGACATTTCGGAATCCGCCATTGCGGGTGGAGAATTCTGCGAGGCTATTCACTTTTCGTGTCGTCCTTTTCGGCCAATTGGCATGTCCTGCAGAGAATTCGCGAGCGCCTGCGAGGTTAGCCCGAGAATCGCCGAAGCGCGGCAGCGACACTCAGAACCCGGAAGTAACCTGTCGCGCCGAATGAGCGAAATGCGACCGACCGGATTTCGAGGGAGTCCGGGCGTCCGCTCGACTGTCGCGCCCCGACACCTCCGGGTACATTGTCTCAGACGGAGATTCGCCGCAAGGAGACCGATCGCATGACCGAGACGCCGCACCGGCCGACCGTGACCAGCCCACCCCTGTTCGCCCGCCGCTGGACCGTCGCCGACATCCCCGACCAGACCGGCCGCACCGCCGTGATCACCGGCGCCAACAGCGGACTCGGCCTGCGCACCGCAGAAGCCCTCGCCACCAAGGGCGCCCGCGTGCTGCTGGCCTGCCGCAACGAGCTCAAGGCCGCCGCCGCGCTGGAACAGGTGAGCGCCGCCGCCACCGGCCCGAAACCCGAAGTGCTGCCACTGGATCTCGCCGACCTCGCCTCCATTCGCCGCGCCGCCGACCACCTCGACGTCCGCGGCACCCCGATCGACATCCTGGTCAACAACGCGGGCGTGATGGCGCTGCCGCGGCACCAGCGCACCGCCGACGGCTTCGACGCCCAATTCGGCACCAATCACCTGGGCCACTACGCGTTGACCGGATCGTTGCTGCCGCTACTGCTGCGCGCCCCCGAACCGCGCGTGGTGACGGTTTCCTCCATCGCCGCCTGGGGCGGCATGATCAATTGGCTGGATCCGAATTGGCGGCGGGTGTACTTCCGCTGGCCGGCCTACGGCCAATCGAAACTCGCCAATCTGCTGTTCACCGCCGAACTGCACCGCCGCGCCCGGGCCGTCGGCGCGAATCTGACCGCGGTGGCGGCGCATCCGGGACTCACGGCCACCAATCTCTACAATTCCGCCCCGGAAAAGGGCGCCGCGGCGGCGCTCGCGGCGGTGCAGCAGCGAATGTTGTTCTCGCTGGCCCAATCCGACGCCAAGGGCGCTCTGCCGCAGCTGTATGCGGCGACCACGCCCGGGCTGACCGGAAATTCCTATTGCGGTCCGGCTTTCGAAGCTTTCGGATATCCGCGCCGAACCCTCCGGAATCCCTTCGCCTACAGCCGTTTCCAAGCCCGTCGGCTCTGGGAACTCAGCGAGCGGCTGACCGGCGTGACCTACGGGTGGTCGTGACCCTGACCATCGCCGCAACAGTGCGAGATCAACGGCGGCGCAGCAGTATTCCGCGGATGTAGGCGGCCTGGCCGGAGTGCTGGATATCATCGTCGATGACGCTGATCAGGCGGACGCCGAGGGTGACCGGCGGGTCCCAGCGGGTGTCGACGATGCGGGGGAGGTCGGCGTCGGTGAGGGTGGAGACGTAGGTGATGGTCTGGTCGTGGACGGCGTCGTAGTAGCCGAGCAGCAGCTCGGCGGGGACGGTGGCGAGCTGGGCGACGTCGGCGGAGCTGTGGCCGTAGCCGTGGGCGGCGTCGTCGAAGGGGAGGTCGAAGCGTTTGGCCCAGCCCTGGGCGGTCCAGACCTGGTCGATGCCGGCTACATCGGCGACATGGTCGTCCTGGACGCGGGTGAGATGCCAGATCAGCCAGGCGATGGAGTTGGCGTCGGGATCGGGGCGGGCCGCCAGTTCGTCCTGGGTGAGGCCGGCGACCGCGCCGTGCACGTTCTCCTTCACCCGGCCGAAGGCGTCCACCAGCAAGTCAGCGCTCGTCATGACCTGATCCAATCGTCGCGGGGCGGAGGATATTCCGGGTGATCAGAGGCTGTAGGCGATGGCCCGCAGCACCAGCACGGCGATGAAGACGACGGTGAAGGCGAGGTCGATCTGCATCCCGCCGAGACGGACCGGTTTGAGCACCTTGCGGACCGGCGCGATCACCGGCTCGGTCAGCCGGTGCACGACATCGCGCGCCTTGCCCAGCGCCGGGGGCGTATCGCCGAGCACGCCGATCCAATCGATGATCAACCGTGCGATCAGCACCAACATGAACAGCGTCAGGGCGAGCCCGAGCAGCGAACCGAGCAGTGACATGGAGAACTCCTTCTTCGTGGTCACCCTTACCGCGCTCAACGCCCGGCGTCGATCGAAAGTGCCCCCATCGTCGATCATGGCCGCCGGGTTGGGCGGCGGGCTCGCCGCGTACGTGCGAGAATCTGGGCTGCTGTTCGCCCGGCTCACCCGCGATCGCACAAGGAGTCCCCGTGCGCATGAAGTATCTGGTCGGCCTGCCCGTGGCCGTCATCTCGATGACCCCGGTCGTCGCGTCCGTCGCCGCGGCGCCCGCGCAGGCCGCCGCCCCGACCTGGACCTGCAATGCCCAGACCTGGGGCGGGGAAACGCTGCCCACCCTGACCGTCGAGGCCAAGAAGAAGCGCCAGGCGCAGGGCGTCGCGCAGACCACCTGGGGCGGGATCGCCAAGTTCGCGACCATCGACTGCAAGCCCGGCAACTGATTCCGGACCCGCCGCGTCAGATGGCGCGGCGGTGGTTCAGATAGGCGAAGGACGCGAGGCCCAGCGGGATCTGGCACCAGAAGGTGAGGAGCCGGAACCCCAGGGCCGCGCCGACCGCCACTCCCGCGGTCAGGCCCGCGACCGCGGTGAGACCGGCCGCGATGGTGATTTCCTTGGTCGCGACGCCGTTGGGCGAGGGCAGTAGCGGGGCCAGCGCCACGGTCACCAGCTCCACCACGAAGGTGTCCGGCAGGCTGAGATTCGCCCCGACCGCGTGCAGCACCGCCCACAACGCCACCACCATGAGCAGCGGCTGCAACAGCGCGCAGATCCACAGCGCCGCCGCCCGGCGCGGCCGGAAAGCCATGGTGGCCACCGACTTCCAGGCGAGTTCGGCATCCGAGCGGGCACCGCGCAGGCGTGCGGGCAGCCGCCGCCAGCCGCCCCGCGCGACCACCCGGCGATGCAGGGCCACGGCCGTCGCGGCGATGACCACGATCAGCACCGCGATCGTGATCAGGGTTGTGCGCCAGGGATTCTCACCCGCGAGGTGATGCCACCAGCCGGAGGCCCGGGCGCCCAGATCGTGCCACGGCGGCTGCGCGCCGTTGCGGCGCATCAGGCCGGGCGCGGCCAGCACGGCGACCACCACCAGCGGCACGCGCACCATGAGCGCCGCGAACCCCATCAACCCCATCGACGCGACCGCCCCGGTGTGGCTGAGACCGGTCCGCCGCAGGAAGCGCAGGCGCAACAGCAACGACGCCGCGGGCACCAACCCGATGGCCGGCACCGCGAGTTGCAGCGCGAACAGTTGCCCGGTGGTCGGCTTCGCGGGAATGGATCCGCGCAGCATGAAGACCGAGGTCGGCCACAGGGCGAGGGTGGCGAGCCCGGCGACCAGCAGCCAGCGCGGATCGGCCCCGGCGAGGGCGTGCACTCCGGTCGACACCGCGTCCCGTTGCCACACCGCCGCGGCCGCCACCAGCACGGTGCAGACGACGGTCGGTAGTGCCTTCCTCGCAGCTGCGGGAACGGCCGCCATCTGCATCTCCTCGGGTATCGCAGACGAATTTCCCCCGGTGAATCGCATACGCGCGGGTCAACATTAACCCCGTATGGCAACCCCGACCCGTGTTGTCCGAATTGTCCGGTGAGGCTGCAGTCACGGAACGGTCGTCTTGTCTGGGCGCCCCGCCGACCGGCGATTATCCGAGTAGGCTCACGAGCGAGTGGGAAGCAAGTCGTAAGCCAGGGACACGACATGACGAAATCCATGACTCCGGCGACACCGTCCATGACTCCGCAAGCCGTGCTGGCCGAACTCGAACCGGTGGCGGAAGAGAATCTGAACCGGCATCTCTCGCTGGCGAAGGAATGGCATCCGCACGACTACGTGCCCTGGGACGAGGGCCATAACTTCGCCGCCCTCGGCGGAACCGATTGGGAACCGGGCCAATCCCGGCTCAGCGAGGTGGCCCGCGCCGCCATGGTCACCAACCTGCTCACCGAGGACAATCTGCCCTCCTACCACCGCCTCATCTCGACCGCGTTCTCCCGTGAACGCGCCTGGCGCACCTGGGTCGACCGGTGGACCGCCGAGGAGAACCGGCACGGCATCGCAATCCGCGACTACCTGGTCGTCACCCGCGGCGTCGACCCCGTGGCGCTCGAGCACGCCCGCATGGTCTGCGTCTCCCAGGGCGTCGACGACCCCACCGGGACCGGCAATCACGCCGTCCTGCACGGGGTCGCGTACGTGACGTTCCAGGAGCTGGCCACCCGCGTCTCGCACCGCAATACCGGCAAGGTCTGCGGGGATCCGCGCGCCGACCGCCTGCTCACCCGCATCGCCGCCGACGAGAACCTGCACATGATCTTCTACCGCAATCTCTGCGCGGCGGCGCTGGACCTGGTCCCCGACGACGCGCTCGAAGCCATCGCCGCGGTGATCGAGCACTTCCGCATGCCCGGCGCCGGCATGCCCGACTTCCGCCGCAACAGCGTCCTGATCGCCAAGCACGGCATCTACGATCTGCGCCAGCACCTCGAGGAAGTGCTGCTCCCGGTGCTGCGGCAATGGAACATCTTCGACCGGAACGACTTCTCCGGCCGCGGTGAGCGCATCCGCGACGAGCTGGGCGCCCACCTCGACAAGCTCGCCGTCGACGTCGTCCGCTTCGAGGAACAGCGCGACCGCGCCCTGGCCCGCGACGCCGCCCGCCGCGACAAGTGATCGACCCGCACGACATGTGAACAGCCGCTGCGCTGTCCACAGGACGCTGTTCTCGCCGAGCCCACCCGGTCCACCGCCGCTAGGGTGGGCACGACGAAGGGGGAAGCATGGCGGACATGCTGCGTGCCGATATCACGGCGCTTCGAATCATGGCGGCGGGAATCCGGGGTGAGGCCGCCGCCATCTCCGGTATCGATCCGGTGGATCTGATCGCGAAAGTCGGCCTGGCCATGCCGAATTCGGCCATCGGCGCGGCCGCGGTCACCATCGGCGAACCGCTCCTCGCATCCTTACGCCGCATGGCGGAGCACCTGCACTCGTTCGTCGACACCTCGGAGCGTTGCGCCACCACTTATGAGGCCACTCAACTAGCACTCGCCGCGGAGCTGGACGGCTACCTCCACACCGCGTCCTGAGTGTCGAAGCCCCTCGCGCACGGCCTGATTTTGCGAATTCGACTGGAGCCGTGCGGATTCAGTGAACCGATCGGGCTCAGGGCTTAGCGGTCTGGGCTTCCGAGTGCGTGTCGATCGCGCCTAGCCGCAGGATCGGGCGGCCGATACTGACCCGCTCGGTCCCTGGCCGGGCCGACGGGGGATGCGCAAAGCGACCGAGCGCCGGCCACGCCCGAGATGGTGTGCAGGGGGTGGTGCCTGGACAGGCGGTGGCGGGCGTTGCGGCGGGACAGGTTCGGGAGGTGATCGGGGCGCGGGGGAGGTGTGGTGACGCGGGCGAGCCTTTCGCAGGTGTGCGGGTGGAATCCCGAGGCCGCGGCGCGGGCCGGTGACGGTGTGGTCGTGGCCGCATCCGCGTTCTCCGAGGCGATGGCACGGGTCGGGCGGGCGGTCGACGGGGCGATCGGCGGGTGGCGGGGAGCGGCGGGGACCGCGGGAGCGCTGCGGGGGTGGGAATCTCAGGTGGCGGCGAACCACCTCGGCGCGGCGCTGCTCGATGTCGCGGATGCGCTCGCCGAGGCGAGCGCGCTCGATCGCGTGTGTGCGCTGGTCGGCCAGATCCGCGACGAGGCGCACGCCAACGGGTGCCGGATCGCCGAGGACGGCACGGTGTCGGGTCCGCACTCCCAGATCGGAGATCTGGTGCTGGACTGGCTCTTCCAGGCGGGATTCGATGCGAAGGCGCAGGCCCTGCAGGCGCGACTGGTCCCGCTGCTCGATACCGCCGGGGAGATCGACGAGCGGGTCGGCGCCCGGCTGGCCGCGGCGGCGACGGCACTGGCCGGATTGCGAGCCGATCCGACGGGTGGCGGACCGAGTACCCGCATCACCGCGTTCGTCGACCGGACCGCGAGGCTGCCCGACGATCCGAAAACGCTGAGCGCGCTGTGGAAGTCGCTCGGCCCGGCCGATCAGGACGTACTGTTCGCGGTCGATCCGCTGATCGGTGCTCGGGCGGGTCTGCCCGCCCTCGCCCGCGACCATTACAACCGGCTGGCGCTGCGCAAGCTGCGCGATGCCGCCGTCGCGGCGGATCGGTGGCTGGTCGAGCAGCATCCGGACTGGGTGCGCGGGGAGAATCTGCCCACGAGCAGTCGGGGCTGGGTGCGTCTGCGGGAGTGGGGAGAGTGCGCGTGCGCGGGTGCTCGCCGAGCTCGCGGGATACCGGGCACTGGAAGATCACGCCGGTCCGACTGCGGGACACCGGCTGCTGCTGATGGTCGACGCGGACGGCCACGGCGCGATCGCGCTGAACAATCCGGACACCGCGGCCAATGTCGCGACCTTCGTGCCGGGGACCGGATCGCCGCTCACCGCCATCGGCGTCGGAATCTGGCGCGCGCGAGCCCTGCTCGACGCCGCGAGCCGGTCCGATCCGTCCGCTCGGACATCGGTGATCGCGTGGTACGGCTACGACGCGCCGCCGGATCCGGCCGCCGCGATGGCCGATCGGCGGGCCCGCGCGGGTGCGGCCGCATTGGATCGGTTCGAATCCGGACTGCGGGCAAGCCATGTCGGCCCGGCCGCCCATCAGACCGTGCTCGGACACAGTTACGGGAGCACGGTGATCGGCGCGGCGGCCAGCGGAGCGAACTCCTTGGCCGCCGACGATGTGGTGCTGGTGGGCAGTCCTGGGATTGGTGTTAATGATGTTTCAGAATTGCGTTTGACGGGTATTCCGCCGGGCCACAACGGCGCGCATGTCTATGCCACTGCCGATCCCGCCGATCCGGTGCCGGTGCTCGGACAGTTAGTACACGGTGTTAATCCGGTCGATCGCGAATTTCGCGCAACGGTTTTCACTTCTTCCGGAGGCACCCTGGACCTGCCTGTGTTGCGGGCCATACCGATCGATGTGCGGGCGCACGGAAACTACTGGGAGCCGGGCAATCCGGGCCTTCGAAGTCAGGGCGACATCATCGCCGACCGCTATCGCCGATGAGGCCGAACGGCCGGTTCGTTGCGGTGTGATAGCCGTAACTGATGGTAGCGGATTCGTTGCGGACCATGCCGTACCACTAGTCTGAGCGGCCGACCAAACTAGTTTGAAACGGTTGGGTTCATGCTAGGGTTTCGTGAAGTTGGAGTGGGAAGTCGGAGACAAATGCGCACTGAGAACATCAATAGGAAGTTCAAACTGCATGACGAGCGCAGGATCGCCGCCCAACTTCCGGAACAACTTCTTGGTTTGGATGTCGTCGGTTTTGGGAAACCAGATGAGTTTCCGGGTGAGTTGCTGAGTGCCTTCGGCGAATTCGCGAACGGCTCTGTGGCGCCGCGGTCGCGCATCTACCGCAATGCCCAGCCCAATCTGATCGACGCTTGGCTGCTGGAACTGTTGCGCGGCGGGCAGATCGGTGATCGCTTCTACCTTCGCACCGGCCTCGAATACTTCCCGTGGGCCGATTGCCGCGTACTCGACCATCGCTGGCTCGAATCCCTGCGCCGCGTTCTGGGCACCAATCAGGGATTCATCGCGCATGACAAGAGTTCGGCGGTCATGACCATCGGCACCCAATACGAGGTGCTCGGATTCGTCACCGGCGCCGCGCTGCCGGGCGTCATTGACCCCGCGCCGAGCGAGGAAGCGCCGACCCGCCGCATCGTCCACGCCCCCACCGTCGCGGCCGTCCACGATCTGACCCCGGCCGCCGCGCTGATCCCCACGCCGGACCTGTCCGCGCCCGCCACCCCGGACCTGTCGATCCCGCCCGTCGCCGAGGTGCTCCCGATCCCCGAGCCGGTCGCGGTGGCCGCTCCGGAACCGGCGCCGGCCGAAGCCGTCGCACCGCAGGCCGCTCCCGACCCGGTCGTCGCCGTGTCCGCAGCGCCGGCCGACGAGGCGCCCACCCAGCTGATCGCCCGCATCGTGGAGCCTGTCGAAACGGACTGAATCGCGGCGCCCGTCGGGATCGACCGAACGGGCGTGGCTCGAGATCGAACCGGCCGGGCCCGGCATACGTTGTTCGTATACGCCGGGCTTCGTTCGCCGAGTTCGAAAGAGCCGATACATGTCGACATTCAATGGGCTGCCCGCCCACGTCCTGCTGGTGCACGCGGTCGTCGTGCTGGTGCCGCTGACGGCGGGCCTGCTGATCCTGTGCGCGTTGTGGCCGGCGGCTC
This sequence comes from Nocardia tengchongensis, assembly GCF_018362975.1. Lineage (NCBI taxonomy): Bacteria > Bacillati > Actinomycetota > Actinomycetes > Mycobacteriales > Nocardiaceae > Nocardia > Nocardia tengchongensis. The sequence continues at coordinate 6,557,111 of NZ_CP074371.1, read as the reverse complement.
GCAGCCGGTTGCTCTGGCTGGTGGTCGCGTTGGCGGTGCTGGTGACGATCCTGACCCCGATCACCGTCGAGGCGGGGGAGTGGTTCCAGCAGCGGCTCGGGATGCCGCCGACGGTCGACGAGCACGCCAGACTCGGGCGTCAGATGCCGTATTTCGTTGCACCACTGCTGATCTCGGCCGTACTGCTGGTCTTCGTGCAGGTGCGGTCACGGCGGCAGCCGGTCGGCCGGGCGGTGGTGGCGCTGATCGCGGTCCTCGCGCTGGCGAGCGGCGGGGCGGCCACCTGGCAGACGTTCCGGACCGGGGACTCGGGGGCTCACGCGGTGTGGAACGGCGTCGTCGACCATTAGTCGGCGGGGTGCGCCGCGGGTCGAAAGCCTCGGGGTGGAAACACGACTGTCGTGACCCGGCGGCCGGTCTGCGGGGCGGCCACCGAGTCACGACAGTGCGGCACGGTCAGATCTTGCGGATGACCGTGACGACCTTGCCGAGAACCTGGGCGTCATTGCCCGGAATCGGCTCGAACAGGGGGTTGTGCGGCATCAGCCACACCTGGGAACCGGTGCGCTTGAAGGTCTTCACGGTGGCCTCGCCGTCGATCATGGCGGCCACGATGTCACCGTTGTCGGCGACATTCTGCTGACGCACGACCACCCAGTCGCCGTCGCAGATGGCGGCGTCGATCATGGACTGGCCGACGACCTTCAGCAGGAACAGCGAACCCTCACCGACCAGCTCGCGCGGCAGCGGGAAGACATCCTCCACGGCCTGCTCGGCCAGGATCGGGCCACCGGCGGCGATCCGGCCCAGGACCGGGACGTAGGTCGGGATCGGGTGGTCGTCGGAGGACTCCGCCTCGGCGTTGACCGCGCGTAGCTGCGATACGCCGCCGGTGGCGCGCACCACCGTCTCGTCCAGACCGCGGACGTCCACGGCGCGTGGACGATTCGGGTCGCGGCGTAGGTAGCCCTTGCGCTCGAGCGCCCGCAGCTGGTGCGCCACCGACGACGTCGAGGTGAGGCCGACCGCATCGCCGATCTCACGGATGCTGGGCGGATAGCCGCGGTCGTGCACCGACGTGCGGATGACCTCCAGGACCCGGCGCTGCCGCACGGTCAGATCGGCCCCGGCGCCGGACGATTCGGACTGGGGGACATTACCGCCGGGACCAAGGGGCCCGTTCTCACCATCCGCGCCGCCGTGTTCGCTCACCGCCGCCGTCCTCCGTTCACTGCTGTCGCTCACCGGATTTCGTTCCGCACGCGCTGTGTCGTGCGTCCGGGCAACTCGTGACTCGACTGTAGACCGTGTGACGCGTGTGATCAAACATCTGTTCGACGCATGTCGTGGAAATCAGTGACTTTGTCGTCGGGACATGATAGAAATTCGAACATCAGTTCATCGAACACATGATCGAGTCAGTTGTCCAGCACCCTGCGGCCCGCCCTACACAGGAGGATATTCCGATGCGCGCCATGGTCAGCGAGATCGACACCCTCGGAAGCGATTTGGGATTCGACAGCCTCCCCTGGGAGCTGCGTTCCGACCGGTCCCCGGCCACGGCGTCCGCGGCCGTGACGCGGCCCGTCACCGACCGCCGCCCGTGCCGGGCGCGGGTCCGGCCGATTTCTCGCGCCGGTGTTCGACGCGACCATGTCGTCGTGCGACACGCCGCGGGTCGCGCCCGGGGCCGGCATCCGCTGGACCGGATGCAGCGCGCCCAGGCCGGTCTCGCGGCGCTGGCGGTGACCGCTCTGGTGAGTGCGCTGGCCGTGGCCGGCTTGATCGGACTGGCCCAATTACGTTCCGGCGACTTCGGTTCGCAGACCACCCCGCCCACGGTGCAGGTGGTCCAGCCGCCGGTGCGGTAGCGGCGGCGGTGCTCGTCCGGTTGCCACGTCGTAGCCGGTTTTCCGGATCGGGATACCCGGCCACGGGGTGGCCGAAATTGCAGATTGAAAACTGAAACGTGTTGCTACGGTCCCCCTGAATGTGACAGAGGCTACAGCCGCGCCGGCCGTGTGATCGGCCCGCGCGCGAGCGACAGGGGGCGTAAATGCCGAGAGTTCGAGGGTTGGTCCGGGTGGCCGGAGTGCTCACCTGCCTGATGATCGGGTTGGTGACCGCACCGGCGGTGCACGCGGAAGCCGGTTATGCCGCCTACCTTGATCTGCCGTCGGTCAACGGTGACGGCGCGGGCGGCGGCCTCAATCCCGCCCTGCCCCTGGATCCGGACTCTCTGCGCGACGCGCTCGACGCGGCGCGGGCGGCGGGCGTCGAACCGCGCCACTACGCCACGCTGCTGCATCAGTACTGGCTGGCGGTCGCCACCCGCAATGCCGATATCGACCTGGCCGGGTGGGATCCCGGGCGCGGCGTCGCGGCCAACACCGCCACCTTCACCCAGGTCTACGTGAACTACCTGCGGCTGAACAACTCTCACCCGGAGTACTGGTGGACCGGCCTGGCCGGGTTGGCCGGCGGCTCCTTCGCCTCCGGCTTCTTCGACATGGGCGACGTGTCGTCGATCATCAGCGTGCCGGGCATCCACCAGCTCGGTGACGCCGTCGCCGACCTGCTGCGCGGCACCCCCGCGCAGCTGCTCGACATCCTGCCCGGCGACATCCGCACGCTGGGCACCGAGGGCGAACGGCTCACCGCCGAGGACCTGGTCTGGTACCAGACCAGGCTGATGATCATGCAGAAGCACATCTTCATCGATCAGGTGCCGATGCACGAGGCCTACGCGGCGGCGGGCCGGGCCGGGGTCGAGGAGATGTACCAGGCCGGTGTGCTCGACGAGAACGCCATCACGGCCTGGCGGGAGATCGCCGACGGCACCCCCGGCGGGCTGGCCGACGCGGCTTTGCGCATGACCGACCGGGAACAGAACCAGATCATCGCCGACCAGTGGGACGTCACCTCCCGAGGTCGCGGGGTCATGGGCCGGGTCCTGACCTATGTCAGCACCATCGCGGGCAAGGCCGCCGTCCCCGGCGTGCGCGCGCCCGGCGTCTTCGCGCCCACCACCGTCACCGCGGGAACCATGTCGCTGCGGGCGCCGCTGCCCGCCTTCAACTGGGCCGACCGCGACACGCGGTGGACCTACATCACCGGCGACCTGCTGCCGCGGTATCTGGAACTGTGCGCGAACCCGGCCGTCGCGAGACCGGTTCTGGCCGAACCGTTCTCCGCCATGTTGGGCCACGGGCGGCTGTTCCAGCGGTTGCCGGACCTGCTGGCCGACATGACCGCGCAGTGGCAGTTGACGACCTGATTCCGGCCCGCCGACCCGGGCGGACGCCGCAGACCGCGTCCGTCACGGTATCCTCGAGATTGCTCGAGGTTGCTGTGGAACCCAGGCATCGACGAAGGATCCCGGATGCATTGCCCGTACTGCCGCCATCCCGATTCGAGGGTGGTCGACTCGCGTGAGGCCGAGGAAGGCACCGCCATCAGGAGGCGACGTGCCTGTCCGGAATGTGGACGCAGGTTCACCACCGTCGAGACCGCCATCCTGTCGGTGGTGAAACGCAGCGGTGTCACCGAGCCGTTCAGCCGCGAGAAAGTGATCCGCGGTGTCAGCCGCGCCTGCCAGGGCCGCGAGGTCGACTCCGATGCCCTGAACCTGCTGGCCCAGCAGGTGGAGGATGCCGTGCGGGCCAAGGGTTCCCCCGAGGTGCCCAGCCACGAGGTCGGCCTGGCCATCCTCGGACCGCTGCGGGATCTCGACGAGGTGGCCTACCTGCGCTTCGCCTCGGTGTACCGATCCTTCAGCTCCGCCGAGGATTTCGAGCGCGAGATCGCCGACCTCCGCAAACACCGCGACGAACAGGCGGTCGGCGCCACCGCGGAGTAAACGCGCCATCGGTACGAGCGGCTCGGCCGCACATCCCACGATTCACGGTCCGGCCCCGAACCATTCGGGGCCGGACCGCTCTGTTTCCGGTTGCCATGGCTGGGCCTCGGGCGCGGCGTTGTTCAGCGCTTCTGCGGTGGGCGGCGCGCGGTGTCGATCGCCTTCTCGATGCGCTTGGCCGAGACCGGGTAGGGCGTGCCGAGCTGCTGGGCGAACAGGCTCACCCGCAGTTCCTCGATCATCCACCAGATTTCGACGATGTCGCGACCCCCGCGGCGTCCCTCCGGCAGGTTGGCGACCAGCCGGTCGTAGGCCGCGTGCACGCGATCGAGTTCGATCATGCCCGCGCGGTCACGGTTCGCGGACGCCGGCAGCGCGTCCAGCCGCAGCCGGGCGGCCTCCAGATACCGTGGCAGTGCCCGCAATCGGACGCTGCCCCATTCGGAGATGAAGCCGGGGAAGATCAGATCGTCGAGCTGGTGCGTGACATCGTCGGTGGCGTCGGGGTCGCGGGAGTCGGCGAGGGTGGCCCGGACGCGGTGCGCCTCGGCCAGCACCGGCACCACCGAGCGGACGATGGCGGCCACGGCGCTGGTGAATTGCGGGCGGACCTTCTCCACCAGGGCCTGGAACTGTTCGGGGCTGCGCACCGGACCGCCATTGGCGGCGATGAGCTCGTCCGCGGCGCAGGCCCGGCAGTCCTCGACCAGGGCATCGAGGGTGCCGTACGGATTCTGGCTCAACGCAAGCCGATCCGTGGGCGGCAGGCCCGCGGTGACGGCGCGGGCACTGGTGGTGATCGCGCCCAGCAGCAGCGCGCGGGTGCCGGTGCGCATGGCGGTGGCCTGCTCCGCGGGGGAGCTGAGCACCCGCACGGCCACGCCCTCGGATTCGGCGACCAGGGCCGGATAGCCGGTAATGGTCTGCCCGCCGACCTGGCGTTTCACCGCGGACGGCAGGGTGCCCAGGGATTCGGAGGTCCACACCGCGGCGGGAGCGCGCTCGGCGGCATTGTTGGCGCGCGCCACCGACTTCGAAACCTGTTCGGCCAGGCGGGTTTTCAGGTCGGACAGGCTCTTGCTGCGGGCCACGATCACGCCCGACGGGTCGGTGGCGGCGAAGGTCATGCGCAGGTGGTCGGGCAGGCCCGCCGGATCCAGCGCGGCCGCGGCGATCGTCACCGAGCCGAGCTGGGACAACTCCCGCGCCAGCCCGGTGCGCAGCGGCTCGGCGCGCGGGGTGAGCCGGTCCAGCGCCGCCTTGGCGAAGTCGGGGGCCGGAACCACGGTGCGGCGCAACTGCTTGGGCAGCGTCTTGATGAACGCGGCCGCCAGCTCCTCGCGCATGCCGGGCACCAGCCAGTCGAAGCCGACCGAGCGCACGTGGGCCAGCTGGGCGATCGGAATGTGCACGGTGACACCGTCGTCGGCCTGACCGGGTTCGAATTGGTAGGTGAGCGGTAGGGTCAGTTCGCCCTGCCGCCAGCTGTCGGGGTAGGCGGTCGGATCCAGCAGCGCCGCATCCTCGTTCACCACGGTGGAGGCCGTGAAATCGAGCAGGTTCGGTTCATTGCGCTGGGTCTTGCGCCACCAGCTGTCGAAGTGCCGCACCGAGACGATGTCCGACGGGATCCGCCGGTCGTAGAACTCGAACAGCACCTCGTCGTCGACCAGGATGTCGCGCCGCCGCGCCCGATGCTCCAGATCGGCGACGTCGTCCAGCAATTCGCGATTACGCGCGAAGAAGTCGTGCGTGGTCTGCCATTCGCCCTGCACCAGGGCGTGCCGGATGAACAGCTCCCGCGACAGTTCCGGATCGATGCGCCCGAAATCCCACCCGGCGCTGGGTCACCAGCGGAATCCCGTACAGCGTGACCCGCTCGTAGGCGGCCGCCGCACCCCGCTTGGCCGACCAATGTGGCTCGGAGTAGGTGCGTTTCACCAGATCCCCGGCCAGCCGCTCGGCCCACTCCGGCTCGATCCGCGCCGTGGTCCGCCCCCACAGTCGCGAGGTCTCCACCAGCTCGGCCGCCATCACCCACCGCGGCGGCTTCTTGGCCAGCGAGGACCCCGGGAAGATCATGAACTTGGCATTGCGCGCCCCGAGGAACTCCCGGCTCTCCGCCTCCCGCACCCCGATATGCGACAGCATGCCCGCCAGCAACGCCTGATGAATCGACGTCACATCCCACGGCAGCGAGTCATCGGCCAGTCCGGCCTTGGCGGCGAGCGACTCCGCGAGCCGTCCGCGGCCGGAACCGGTCCCACGCCCGGAGCCCGAACCATGCCCGGGCTCACCCCGGGAACCGGTATCGCGCACGGTGTCCGCAGCGCGGGTCGGCCGGCCGCTGCCCGCGTGATCTCCCGCGGCGACCGTGGAACCTCCGCCTCCGCCTCTGCCGCCGCGGCGCCGGCCACGACCGCGATCGGCGGTGCCGCCCTGGCCGGAGCCCGTGTCTTCAGCCGTGGCTGCGGCGCGGTTCGAATCCGTCACGGGCCGAGCGTCGTCCGCGCGCCCGGAGTTGCGGCCGCGGCGGGTGTTCGCGCCGCTGTCGTCGGAAGCGGTTGCGGTGCGGTCGAACTGGGCGTCGGAGCCTTCGGTGTTCCAGCCCAGGCCGCGGGTGATGGTGCGGAGTTGCCCGTGCAGGTCCTGCCATTCGCGGATGCGGAGGTAGTGCAGGAACTCGTCGCGGCACATGCGGCGGAACTGGTTGGAGGACAAGGCGTTGCGCTGCTCGCGCAGGTAGTCCCACAGGCGCAGGTACGACAGGAAGTCCGAGCCTTCGATGGTGAAGCGCGCATGTTTGGTGTCGGCGGCCTGCTGGTGCTCGACCGGGCGTTCGCGGACGTCCTGGATGGACAGGGCCGCCACGATGATGAGGACCTCGGCCAAGCAGCCGCCGCGGTTGGCCTCGACCAGCATGCGGGCCATGCGCGGATCGACCGGGATCTGCGCCATCTCGCGGCCGATGGGGGTGAGGATGAGTCCCGCGTCGGGGACCTCGCGCTGCGCGGAGGCCTCGGCTTCCGCCCGGGCCAGCGCGCCGAGCTCCTCGAGCAGGGCGATGCCGTCGCGGATGGCGCGGCCGTCCGGCGGTTCGACGAACGGGAAGCCCTCGATATCGCCGAGCCCGAGCGCGGTCATCTGCAGAATCACCGCGGCCAGGTTGGTGCGCAGGATCTCCGGTTCGGTGAACTGCGGCCGGGATTCGAAGTCGTCCTCGGAGTACAGGCGGATGGCGATGCCATCGGCCACGCGGCCGCAGCGGCCCGAGCGCTGCCGCGCCGACGCCTGCGAGATCGACTCGATCGGCAGCCGCTGCACCTTGGTGCGCATGGAGTAGCGCGAGATGCGGGCGGTGCCGGGGTCGATCACGTACCGGATGCCCGGCACCGTCAGCGAGGTCTCGGCCACGTTGGTGGCCAGCACCACGCGCCGCCCGGTGTGCGACTCGAACACCCGGTGCTGTTCGGCGGCCGAGAGCCGCGCGTACAGCGGCAGGATCTCGGTGCGCGGCAGGCGCATGTCCCGCAGCGAGTCGGCGGTGTCGCGGATCTCGCGTTCGCCGGACAGGAATACCAGGATGTCGCCGTCGCCCTCGGCCTGCAGTTCCCGCACCGCGTCGCCGATGGCGTCGGTGGGGTCGCGGTCGACGATCTCGGTGTCCTCGTCGTCGGTATCCTCGGAGGTGACCGGAACCTCCAGCGACAGTGGCCGATACCGGACCTCCACCGGATACGACCGGCCAGACACCTCGACAATCGGTGCGGGCGTGCCGTTCTCGTCACTGAAGTGGCGGGCAAAAAGCTCAGGATCGATGGTCGCCGAGGTGATGACGATCTTCAGATCCGGCCGCTGCGGCAGCAACTGCTTCAGATACCCGAGCAGGAAGTCGATATTGAGGCTGCGCTCGTGCGCCTCGTCGATGATGATCGTGTCGTAGCGGCGCAGCAGCCGGTCGCGCTGGATCTCCGCGAGCAGGATGCCGTCGGTCATCAACTTCACCAGCGTGCGATCCGACGCCTGATCGGTGAAGCGGACCGTATAGCCGACCACGTCGCCGAGTTCGGTGCCCAGTTCCTCGGCGATGCGCTCGGCCACCGTGCGCGCGGCCAATCGCCGCGGCTGGGTGTGGCCGATGGTGCCGCGAATCCCGCGCCCGAGTTCGAGGCAGATCTTGGGCAGCTGGGTGGTCTTACCGGAGCCGGTCTCGCCGGCCACGATCACGACCTGGTGCTCGGCGATGGCCTTGGCGATGTCGTCGCGGCGCGCGGAGACCGGTAGCTGCTCGGGGTAGACGATGGCCGGGACGGCGGCCCGGCGGGCGTCCACCCGGCGCGCGGCGGCGTCGAATTCGGCTTCGAGGGAGGTGAGATCGCTGCCGCGGGCCTTGTCGAGCCGGCGACGCAAGCGATGTTCGTCGCGGATCGAGAGATCGGCCAGGCGGGAACGAAGCTCGCGAGAGGTGGCGGCGGTCCTGGTCATTGCACTGTCAACGATAGCGAAGAGTCGGTCCGTGCCGGTCGCCGCGGTGTCCGGTGGCCCCGACCAGGGCTTGCCGGAAGTGTGCCGCATCGGCGTATCGTCCGCATTCGGGCGGTTCGACATGCGACGATCTGGGCCATGGTCGTCAGAGGTGGTACGCCCGCGTGGATTCGGGTGCTGCGCATTGCCTTCGCAATCCTGGGCTTGGTCGCACTCGCGTGGATCCCGCTGCGGAACCTGGGTAACCCGAACTATTCGTACGTCAATTTCTTCAGCTACTTCACCATCCAGTCCAACATCCTGGGCCTGATCGTGCTGGTGGTCGGCGGGCTGAAGGATCCCGCGGGCCGGCGCTGGCAGGTGCTGCGCGGCGCGGCCACCCTCTACCTGACCATCACGCTGATCATCTACGCGGTGCTGCTGGCCGATATCGACGTGCAGCTGACCGAGCGCTGGATCAACGACACCCTGCACCGGGTGATCCCGATCGTCTTGATCGCCGACTGGTTGCTGGTGGCCGCGGCCCTGAAGCCGACGGTGAAGCTCATCCTGGGCTGGCTCATCTACCCGCTGGCATACGGCGCGTACACGCTGGTGCGCGGACCCTTCGCCGACTGGTACCCGTACCCGTTCATCGACCCCCGCGAGCAGGGCTACGGAGCCTTGACCATCGGTCTGGTGGTGATGGCCGTCGTGTTCGCCATCCTCGGCGTCATCGTCGCGGCGCTGAACGGGCTCGTACCCAAGGCCGTCGCCCGCCGGTGACCGCCGGTCTCACAGCGCGCGGGTCATGAACACGCTGTGCGGGTCCTCGGCGTAGTCCGCGAATGGCCCGCAGTGCTCGAACCCGTAGCGCTCGTACAACCGCACCGCGGGCCGATAGAACTCCGACGATCCGGTCTCCAAGCTCAACCGCCGGTATCCGCGCGCGCCGGCCTCGGCGAGGATGTGGCGCAACAACTGTGACGCGACCCCGCGCCCGCGGTAGGCGGCGGTGGTCCGCATGGACTTGATCTCCCCGTGCGCCGGATCCAGCTCCTTGATCGCCCCGCACCCGGCCAGCTCGCCGCCGTCCCACGCGGACCAGAAGGTGATCTCCGGCTTGCGCAGCGCAGCCACGTCGAGGGCGTGCATGCTGTCCTCCGGCGAGTTCGCCAGCATCTCGGTCACGTGTGCCTCGAGCAGCCCGATCACCTGGGGTCCGGTCAGATCGTCCACCTCAATCCGCATGCCGCCAGGCTAGCGAGCACCCGCGCGGGCCCGGTCGCGGGACTGACCTTCCGCGCCAACCAGCCGACCAGGAGTGCCGTCCGCGCCGGTGTCTCGCGCATTCACCGCGCTGACCGGCCACACTCGGTGTGGCCGGAGGGGTTTCGCGATGATCTCGGGTTACCCGGCCGGTTGTTCGGAACGTCGTGGGGCGAACCGTAAGTGCACATTTCCGAGAGTGCCGGCGCGGGGCGTCGGATACGTGCACGGCGACCCGAAGCATGAAGACGGCCCGGCAGCCGCAAGGCCGCCGGGCCGTTGCCATGCTCGCGATGGCCCGGGTCACCGCTCGCCGACGCCGGCCTCCAAGGCGCTGAGCCGCGCGTCGAAGTTCCGCATCTCCTGCAGGATGCCCCGCATCGCCTCGGTCATCTGCTCGACCGAATGACGCAGCAGATTCAGGCTCGCGCGGAGATCGGCGATCGGGTCGACGGGCTCGTCGGTCCGCCGCTGACGCTCGGTTCGGCTGTGTCGCATGCAGTGACTCCTCTGTTCGCTGTCTCGATACGAACGTTTCAGGGGAGTCGATCGAGTGAATCGGCCGGGTAATCGGTCACCAGTGGCGGTGCGCGGGCGGGGGATTCGGCAGGGGAAAGGCCGGGCGTAGGGCGCTGATGCTGTCAGCATGGAGGGGGAGCCGGTCGCCGCGGTGAGAGGTGGTGGGGCGTGGGGTTGTTCGTGGAGCAGTCCGGGGTGGTGCGGTGGATGGCGGTGACCGCCTTCTGCCTGGCCGCGGTGCTGGTGGTCGCCAGGCTGGCGCGGGTGCGCCCGGTGGCGTGTGCCGGGCCGCGCGCGGATCGGGAGTCCGATGCCGCGCATCTGGTGATGTGCCTGGTCATGGTGGGCATGCTGGTGTTCCCGACGGCGGTGGACCCGCACGCGGTGCGCGGGGTGCTGACGGCCATGGTGGTCGTGTACACGCTGTTGCTGGGGGAGCGGATCCTGCGGTGGCGCAACGGGATTGTGGACGCCGATGCCGGGGCGGCGACGCCCGGCGCGTTCGCCTATCACGTGCTGGCGGCCGCGGCGATGTCGTACGCGATGAGCGGGCACGGGGCGCACGAGCCGGGTATGCCCGGGCACGGGGGGCCCGCGCCCGCCCCGCTGCTGGCGCTGGCGGTGCTGTTCGTTCTCGACGCCGTCGTCATGCTGACGCCGGGTCTGCGCCGCCGTGTGCCGGGAGTGTTCCCGCATCCCGGCGGCGTGGCCGGATCCCCGGCCGTGGTGCCGCACCTGGTGATGGACCTCGGCACCGCCTACATGCTGGTGGCCGCCGCGGCCGGCTGATGCCGACCAGGTTCCGGCCTTCGAGTCCGGCGCACCCGGGGGCCGTTCGAGCTGTTCACCGTCGTAGTGGTGAGATGGTGAGTATTGGTCGGTTCGCCCGGTTGGGGGTGGCCGGTATCGGGTGATGGAGGTGCTCTGGATGGGTTCGCTGTGGCATGGCTTCGCCGATATGGGTGCGGTGGAGCGGGACGGGTCGTTCGTGGTCGCGCGCGGTGAGGGCGCGCACATCTGGGACGAGAGTGGCACGCGGTACCTCGATGCCACCGGTGGTCTCTGGTTCGCCAATGTCGGTCACGGCCGTCGCGAGATCGCCGACGCGGTGGCCGCGCAGCTGACCCAGGTCGCGCACTACTCCAACTTCGGTGACCTGGTCTCCCCGGTGACCCGCGATCTGGCCGAGCGGCTCTCCGCGCTCGCCCCGGTGCCGGGCAGCAAGATCTTCTTCACCTCGGGCGGCTCCGACGGCATCGACACCGCCGCCAAGCTGGCCCGCCGCTACTGGCAGGAGATGGGCCGCCCGGAGAAGACCATCCTGGTCGGCCGTCAGAAGGCGTACCACGGCATGCACGTCGGCGGCACCTCGCTGGCCGGCATCCCGGTCAACGGCGAGGGCTACACCGGTGTCTTCATGCCCGACACCCGCACCATCGAATGGGATCAGGCCAAGGCGCTGACCGCGCTGATCGAGGAGCTCGGCGCCGAGCGCATCGCGGCCTTCTTCGCCGAACCCATCATCGGCGCGGGCGGGGTCTACCTGCCGCCGGAGGGCTACCTCACCGAGGTCCGCCAGATCTGCCGCGACAACGACATCCTGTTCGTCGCCGACGAGGTTGTCACCGGCTTCGGCCGCATCGGCGGATCCTGGTTCGCCTCCTCGCGTTTCGGCCTGGAACCCGACCTGATGACCACCGCCAAGGGCCTCACCTCCGGCTACGTGCCGATGGGTGCGGTGTTCATCGCGCCGCGCATCGCCGACCCGTTCTTCGCGGGCGGCGTCTGGTGGCGGCACGGCTACACCTACGGCGGTCACGCCGGTGCGGCCGCCGCGGCCATGGCCAACCTGGACATCTTCGAGCGCGAGAATCTCCTCGACGCCAGCAAGAATCTGGAATCGCTACTGCACGAGCACTTCTCGCCGCTGGCGGAGCACCCGCGGGTGGCCGAGGTGCGCAGCGGCCTGGGCGCGGTCGCCGCCGTCCAGCTCGCCGATCCGGCCGAGGCCCTGGGCATGGTGAAGACCCTGCGCGCCCACGGCGTCTCGACCCGGGCCGCGGGTCAGGGCGCGCTGCAGATCTCGCCGTCGTTCGTCATCACCGAGGCCGAGGTCGCGGAGATGGCCGAGCGCTTCGCCCGCGCCCTGGGCTGATACCCGCCGACACCGCCGGCGCGAGCGCTTTCGTATCCGAATGCGCTCGCGTACCGGCGGTAGGCTGCGGCGGCAATGGCCGTGTTCGAGAGTTATCGCGCCAACCTCGAGGTGGCCGATCTCGCGCCCACCGTCGACTTCCTGCGCGACGTGCTGGGTTTCGCGGTCGAGGTGCACGAGCCCGCGATGGGCTTGGCGCTGCTGCGCCGCGACGGAGTCGGCGTGGGTGTGGTGCGCACACCGAATCCGGCCGTGAACGAGACCACCGCCGGATACGTGGGCGTCTCCGACGTGGACGCGCTGTATGCGCACTGCCTGCGCCACGGCGGTGAGATCACCACCGAACTCACCGAACACCCGTGGGGGCTGCGCGATTTCGTGCTCCGCATCCCGGGCGGCCACCGCCTCGCCTTCGGGCAGCGCATCGCCCCGGCGAGCTGAAGGCGGCGCCGGGCGCTAGATGACGATCGGGTGGTCGGCGACCACGCGGCCGCCGATCCGGGCCCAGCCGTCGGAATCCCATTCGGTGAAGATCTGTGAGCCCTGCCCCTGGGTGATGTGCAGGCCGCGGGTCAGCAGTGCGGTGAGCGCGATGGCGGCCGCTCCGGTGGCCTCGTCCTCTGGAATCCCGATGCCGGGGGCGAACATTCGAGCGCGCACGGCCCCGCGCAGTTCGTCGGTCCAGGCCCAGCAGTAGTGCTGGCCGCCGGGGAAGTCGGCCGAATCCAGGGTGGCGATCAGCGCCGCGTCCTCGAATTGGTGGAATTCGAAGGGCGGCGACCAGGTCGCGCGGGCGCGGGCCCAGGTCAGCCCGTCGGTCAGCGCGACCTCGACGGGTCCGGCCGCGACGTCGATGACCTTCACCGGACTGAGTTGCTCGTTGAGCCACCACGCGGCGCCGATGCTGGGCCGCCCGGCGAAGGGCAGTTCGACGGCCGGGGTGTAGATGCGCATCGCCACCCGCCCGTCGGCCGGGTCGTAGACCACTGCGGTCAGGGCCTGCCCGACGCGGGCGGCCAGCGCCTGATGGTCGATGTTCGCCACGGCGGAGTGCCGGACGATGCCGAGTGGACTGCCGAATCGACCTGCCGCGTCGGTGAACACACGCACGACCTCGATCTGGGCGCTATCACTTTCCGGAACGGTCATGTCACGCGAGCATACCGACAGTTATCGATTCGCGGGAGGTCCGCAGGTATCGAGCATGTTGGACAGTGCGCTCTTCTCGGTGGGTTGCACGCTCAAGCCCCAGCGGGCCTTCACGGTGATCCACCGGCGGGCGTAGTCGCACTGATAGGCCTGGCGCGGCTGCCACTGATCGGGGGTCTTCGATCCCTTGTCCTGGTTGGCCTGTTTCTGGACCGCGAGCAGGTTGCCGACGTCGTTGGCGAATTCCTCGCGCTGGGCGGGCTGCCATCCGGAGGCTCCCGAGCGCCAGGCGTCGCCGAGGGCGACCACATGATCGATCTCGATGTCGGAGGACTTGAACCGGTCGTACGGCAGTCGTTCGCCGGTGTACGGATCGTCCAGGGTGCCCGACAGCACCAGGCACGAATTGCTTTCTCCCACACGCGTTTCCGTGAGGTCGCGCTTCATCACCTGCTCGCGTGCGGTGCAGCCGCCGGTGAGGACGGGTTCGCCGCCGCGCCCGGACCAGCCGGGGCCGAAGGCGTTGCGGTCGTAGGACTCCCAGTTCCGGTTCCACGCGACGGTGAGGCGGTCGAGCCCGGTGCGTGCGCGGGCGGCGTCCAGGATCGGGGTGCCCGCCTGTTCGGGCGGCGGTGGCTGGTCGGTGTCGGGTGTCTCGTGGCGATTCAGATACAGCGCCAGGCCGCCCGCGGAGAGTGCGATGACGAGCACGGAGGAGGCGAAGAGTCTGCGCCGGCGACGCCGGGCAGGGGTCCGGGAGCGCGGAGGCATGCGGGGGAGTCTAAGCGGGCAATTGGTATGTTTCGGGCATTGTTGCCGGATCGAGGCAATCTACTGGCAAATAAACCAGGGGCCGGACACCTCGAGGTGTCCGGCCCCTGGGCCGGGAACCGCGTCCCGGGCCACGCCCGATCGGCTAGACGGTGGCCGTGGCCAGCGCCTCCGTCGACGCCACCGCCTGGCCCACGCCCGCCACGATCGCGGCCGCGCGCAGCGCCTCGAAGATCACCTCGCGCGACACGCCCGCTTCACGCAGCGTGTGCTCGTGCGCCTCCAGGCAGTGCTGGCAGCCGTTGATCGAGGAGACCGCGAACGACCACAGCTCGAAGTCGACCTTGTCCACGCCCGGCGTGCCGATGATCTGCATGCGCAGGCCCGCGCGCAGATCGTCGTACCGGCCGTCCAGGAACGCCTTGCCGCGGTAGAACACATTGTTCATACCCATGATCGACGCGGCGCCCAGTGCGGCGTTGTAGGCCTCGGCCGACAGCACGTCGGCCGCCTCCTCAGCGATCTCCCGCAGCGTGGTCGCGGACTTGGTGGCCGCGGCCGAGGCCAGCAGGGTGCCCCACAGCTGCTGCTCGTTGAGCACCGTGGTGCGCGCCAGCGAGGACAGGTTGAGCTTGAGGTCCTTGGCGTACTCGGGGAGCGAGTTCTTCAGATTATCTATGGTCACGACGAATTCCCTTACGAGCCTTGATTACACCGACGCGGTCATGAGCTCGCCGGCCTGGATGGTCGGGTCGCCCTTCTTCCAGTTGCAGGCGCACAGCTCGTCGGACTGCAGTGCGTCCAGCACGCGCAGCACCTCGTCGACATTGCGACCCACCGAGCCGGCGGTGACGGACACGAACTGGATCTCGTTGTTCGGGTCGACGATGAAGGTGGCGCGGTCGGCGACGCCGTCGGCGTTGAGAACGCCGGTGGCCGCGGCCAGTTCACGCTTCAGGTCGCTCAGCATCGGGAACGGGAGCGTCTTGAGCTCCTCGTGCTGGGCGCGCCACTGGAAGTGGACGAACTCGTTGTCGACGGAGGCTCCCAGCACCTGTGCGTCGCGATCGGCGAACTCCTCGTTCAGCTTGCCGAAGGCGGCGATCTCGGTCGGGCACACGAAGGTGAAGTCCTTCGGCCAGAAGAAGACGATGCGCCACTTGCCGGCGTAGTCGTCGCTCGAGATCTGGGTGAAGTAGTCGTCGGGCTGCTGAGCGTTCACCTTCGAGAGATCACCGCCGATGACAGCCTTCAGGTTGTACGCGGGGAACTGATCGCCGATGGTCAGCAGGGCCATGAATGCTCCTCATATGTAGTCGTGCCGATTGTGTCGAGACTTCTGTATACGATCCTTGCCGAACTTGGCTGAGAGGTAAAGGTGATCGGTCGCACTACACTGATAGGCGTGACTGATCAAACTTATCAGCCGACCCTGTCACAGCTGCGTGCGTTCGTGGCCGTCGCGGAATACCGGCACTTCGGTACCGCGGCGACCCGGCTCGGCGTGAGCCAGCCCACGCTATCGCAGGCTTTGGCATCACTGGAAAACGGACTGGGGCTGTTGCTGATCGAGCGCAGCACGCGTCGGGTGCTGGTCACCGCCGACGGCAAACGTTTGCTGCCGCAAGCCATTGCCACCCTCGAGGCCGCCGACCGATTTGTCGCATCCGCTGCCGGCGAGGGTCTGCGCGGCACGCTGCGGCTGGGCATCATCCCGACCATCGCGCCCTATGTGCTGCCCACCCTGCTGCCCGAATTACGCAGGCGGGTGCCCGCTCTCGCGCCGCACGTCATCGAGGACCAGACCGCGCGACTGCTCGACGGACTGCGCTCGGGCGTACTCGACGTGGCCATGCTCGCCCTGCCCGCCGACGCACCCGGCCTGATCGAGATACCGCTCTACACCGAGGAGTTCGTGCTGGTGGTGCCGCGCGGCCACGACCTCGCCGGGCGCGCGGACCTGACGCCGGCGGACCTGGACGCGCTGCCGCTGCTGCTCCTCGACGAGGGGCACTGCCTGCGCGATCAGACCATGGATCTGTGTCGCGCCCACGACGCCCACCCGGGCGCGGTCGGCGACACCCGCGCCGCGTCACTGGCCACCGTGGTGCAGTGCGTCGCGGGCGATCTCGGTGTCACCCTGATTCCGGCCATGGCGGTGCCCGCCGAAACCGGGCGCGGGACCCTCGACATCGCGACCTTCGCCGCGCCGGCGCCCGGCCGCACCCTCGGGCTGGCGTTCCGCTCGTCCACCGCGCGCGGCGACGATTACCAGCTGCTCGCCGAGATCATTCGCGAAGGGCGGACGCACTGACGACAGCCCCCGACAGGACCCTGACAATTCCGGCAACCTGCGCGGTTGCGTCACCCTGGGGCGTCTGAAACGCTCGGGCCATGCGGATTCACCACACTGAACTGCGGCACCATGGGATTCGGCGTGATCGATCACTGCCTGCTCCTCGAGACCCGCGACGCGCTCGTGCTCGTCGACACCGGCTTCGGGCTCGAGGCCGTGCGGCAGCCCGCGAAGATGCTGGGTGCGAGCCGTTTCCTGATGGGTGCGAAACCGGCCGAGGGCGAGACCGCGATCCGCCAGATCCAGGCGCTGGGCTTCGATCCGCGCGACGTCCGCCACATCATCCTCACCCACCTCGACCTGGACCACTCCGGCGGACTCTCGGACTTCCCCGAGGCCACCGTGCACGTGCACGGCCCCGAATTCCGGGCCGCCACCGCCACTCCGACCCTGTCCGAGCGGCTGCGCTACCGCGCCGCGCAGTGGTCACACGGACCCAAGTGGATGGTGAACGAGGTCGACGGCGGCGAGGACTGGTTCGGCTTCACCGCGGTGCGCGACCTGCCCGGACTGCCGCCGGAGATCCTGGTGGTGCCGTTGCTCGGTCACACCCGCGGTCACGCCGGGGTGGCCATCGATCACGGCAACGGGTGGCTGCTGCACGCCGGTGACGCGTTCTTCACCGAATCCAGCATCCATCCCGAGGAGCCGTTCACACCGTTCTGGTGGAAGGTGTACGAGACCGGAGCCATCGCCGGGGACGCGTACCGGCTCAACCAGCGGCGGCTCCAGGAATTGCGGAAGCTGCACGGGGACACCGTCACCGTCATCAACTCCCACGACGCCGGCCTGTTCGCGCGGGTCGCCGGGCGATGAGCGAACGTCCGGCGCGCAGGCTTCCCGTCGCGAGTGACCCACTGTTCGTCTATGGAACTTTGCGGTTTCCCACCGTTCTGAGCGCATTGATCGGCCGGGTTCCGGCGATGGAGCCCGCGCGGCTGATCGGGCGGCGTGCCGCCGCGCTGCCCGGGAAGGCGTATCCGGGACTGGTCACCGCCACCGATTCCGTGACCGACGGTTTCCTGCTCACCGAGCTCG
Organism: Nocardia tengchongensis; assembly: GCF_018362975.1. Lineage (NCBI taxonomy): Bacteria > Bacillati > Actinomycetota > Actinomycetes > Mycobacteriales > Nocardiaceae > Nocardia > Nocardia tengchongensis. The sequence goes on along the minus strand of NZ_CP074371.1, from coordinate 6,539,531 downwards.
GCCGCGACGACTGGCAGGTGCTCGACGCCTTCGAAGACGACGAATACGACCTGACGCCGGTGCCGGTCCTGGCGGGGGAGCGCGCCGGGTACGCCTGGACCTACACCTGGACCGCCGAGGTCGCCGCCGACGATTGGTCGGCGGCGGACTTCGAGACCGGGCACCTGCCGTATTACGCCTCGAAATGTGCTGCGTGGCGGCGCGATCTGATCCTGCTCAGCGAGACTGTATGACACGGGCCACACTCGTGCGGTAGAAGTTGGTCGCATGGATGCACAGCGCAGTGAGCCGACCGTGACGCGCACCGATCCGACCGTGGCGGGCGCGCGCTCGCAGGCGCTCGGAGATCTGCTGCGGCGCAGCGCCGCCCGGGTCCCGGACAAGACCGCGCTGGTCTGGCGCGAGCGCCGGGAGAGCTACGCCGAGCTCGACGCGGCGGTCAACCGGGTCGCGCACAGCCTGGCCGATCGCGGTGTGGCGCAGGGCGATCGGATCGCGATCTACTCGCACAACTGCCGTGAGTTCGTGCTGCTGTACTTCGCGCTGGCCCGGCTCGGCGCGATTTCGGTGCCGATCAACTTCATGCTCACCGCCGACGAGGTGGCCTTCATCCTCGCGCACTCCGGAGCGGTCGGTTTCATCGCCGAGGACGGCCTGGCCACCGAAGCCGCGGCCGCGGTGAAACAGCTCAGCGACAGCGAGATCCGGCTGCTCGGCTGGATCGGGCTCGGCGGCCTGCCCGCCGCGGCCGGGTGGGAGGACGTGAGCGCCTGGGAACACCACCCCGACGCCTCCGCGCCCACGGCGTTCGTCGCCGACGACGACCCGATCCAGATCATGTACACCTCCGGCACCGAGTCGCGCCCCAAAGGCGCTGTGCTGTCGAGCCGCGCCCTGATCGCGCAGTACAGCAGCGTGGTCGTCGACGGCCGGATGAGCGCCGACGACATCGACGTGCACGCGCTGCCGCTCTATCACTGCGCTCAACTGCACTGCTTCCTCACCCCCGACCTGTGGCTGGGCGCGACCAGCATCCTGCTGCCGGGCCCCGACCCGGCGACCGTGCTGCGCACCATCGAGACCGAACGTGCCACCAAACTGTTCTGCCCGCCGACGGTGTGGGTTTCGCTGCTGCGCCATCCCGGCTTCGACAGCTACGACCTGTCCTCGCTGCGCAAGGGCTACTACGGCGCGAGCATCATGCCCGTGGAGGTCCTGCACGAACTCGCCGAGCGACTACCCGGCGTCGGCCTCACCAATTTCTACGGCCAGACCGAACTCTCGCCGCTGGCGACGGTGCTCGCCCCCGAGGATCAGCTCACCAAACCCGGTTCGGCGGGCCGCCCGGCGCTCAACGTCGAAACCGGGTGGTCGACGACGACGACAATCCTGTCGCCGTCGGTGTCGTCGGCGAGATCGTGCACCGCTCCCCGCAGGCCATGCTCGGCTACTGGAACGATCCCGCCAAAACCGCGGAAGCCTTCCGCAACGGCTGGTTCCACAGCGGCGACCTGGGCGTCCTGGACGCCGACGGCTATCTCAGCGTCGTCGACCGCAAGAAGGACATGATCAAGACCGGCGGCGAGAACGTGGCCAGCCGCGAGGTCGAGGAAGTCCTCTACGAGCACCCCGACGTCTCCGAAGCCGCGGTGGTCGGCATCCCGCACGCCCGCTGGATCGAGGCCGTGGCCGCGATCGTGGTGGCGCGCACCGGAACCGCCCCGGACGCCGCGGCGGTCATCGCGCACTGCAAGCAGCGCCTCGCCGGCTACAAGGTCCCCAAGTACGTGACCTTCGTCGAGGCCCTGCCCAAGAACCCCAGTGGCAAGATCCTCAAGCGCGAATTGCGCACGCAACACGCGGATCTCGCTGCCGCGGACTGATCAGCCGAGCCGGGAAAACTGATCAGCCGATCAGATCCACGTGGGCGATGTTCGCCAGATCGCCGGGGTCCGCGCTCGGGGCCCCGGCGAACCAGGCGTCGAGAATCTCGCTCAGCTGCGCGCGCGAGGTGAGGCGCAAGCTCAGCGCCAGCACATTCGCGTCGTTCCACTTCCGCGCTCCCTCAGCGGTATACGCGTCCACGCACAGCGCCGCCCGCACCCCGGCGACCTTGTTGGCGGCGATGGACGCGCCGGTGCCGGTCCAGCAGCACACGATCGCCTGCTCGGTCCGGCCGTCGGCGACATCGCGCGCTGCCGCCTCACACGCCCACGCCCAGTCGTCCCGTTCGTCCGGATCGAGGGCCCCGTGCACGGTGACCTCGTGTCCCCGGGCCCTCAGCTCCTCGACCACGGCCGTGGCCACCCCGGTGTCCTCGTCTGCGGCAACCGAAATCCTCATGCGGTCATTCTCCTCATCGAGGGCCGGGATCGGGGCGGGACTAGCGGTTCGTGATGCGCCCGAGCGCTTCGGATAGCGAGCTCCGGCAACCGATTCGGCTGGTGCGGCCGCTTCGATGCGGGCCAGATCCTCCGGCGACAGGACGATCTCGGTCGCCGCCACGTTCTGTTCGAGGTAGGTGCGGCGCTTGGTGCCGGGGATCGGCACCACGTCGTCGCCGCGGGACTGCACCCAGGCCAGGGCCAGCTGGCCCGCGGTGACGCCCTTCTCCTCGGCCAGTTCCCGAAGGGCCGCGACGATGGCGAGGTTGGCATCGATATTGCCCTCGGCGAAGCGGGGCAGGCGGCGGCGCATGTCGTCGGCGGGCAGATCGGCGGTGGAGGTGATCGCGCCGGTGAGGAAGCCGCGGCCCAGCGGTGAGAAGGGCACGATGCCGATCCCGAGCTCACGGCAGGCGGGCACGACCTCGGCCTCGATGTCTCGGGTCCACAGCGACCATTCGCTCTGCAACGCGGTCACCGGGTGGACGGCGTGGGCGGCGCGGATGGTGTCGGCGGAGGCCTCGGAGATGCCGAGGTAGCGGACCTTACCGGCCTGCACGAGTTCGGCCAGGGCGCCCCAGGTTTCCTCGATGGGCACGGTGGGATCCACGCGATGCTGGTAGTAGAGGTCGATGTGGTCGACGCCGAGCCGGGCCAGGGACTCGTCGCAGGATTGCTTCACATACGCGGCGTCGCCGCGCGCGCCGAGCGTGCCCTGCTCACCCCAGACGATGCCGAACTTGGTGGCCAGCACGACGCGGTCGCGGCGGTCGGCGATGGCGCGGCCGAGCAGCCGCTCGTTGGTTTCCGGGCCGTAGACGTTCGAGGTGTCGAGCAGGGTGACACCGAGGTCCAGCGCCCGGTGGATGGTGGCGATGGACTCGGCGTCGTTGTCCTGGACCCCGTAGGCGCCGCTCATGCCCATGCAGCCGAGGCCCTGTGCGCCGACGGTCAGTTCGCCGAGCTTCCTGGTCGCGATCATGCGATGAATCCTCCTCGGTAGGAATGGAATTCGCGGCGGGCCGCCGCTCGTGACCTCGACGCTACGACCTGGAGTGCGCTCCAAGTCAACCGTCGGCGCCCGATCAGCGGCGGTTGGGCATGTGGTGGTGCAGCAGGACGGCGAGCTGGGTGCCGGCGTCGGTGAAGGGGAGGGCGGATTTCAGGGCCCGGCTCTGCACGATCGCGCCCTCGATCACCGAGAGCGCGAAGCCCGACAGCGAGCACGCGGTGGCGCGTTCGATGCCCGCGTCGACCAGCCCGTCGGCCAGGCGGGCGGTCCATTCGGAGAAGGCCTGCCCGGCCGCGGACTGCAGCGTCGGGTCCAGCTCGTCGAGCGCGGCGGCCATCATGAACGATCCGGCGCGGAACTCGCTGGTCTCGAGTTGGCCGCGCCAGAAGCCGAGCAACTCGTCGACCCAGGCGTCCAACGAGGGCGCCACGGGCAGGGCGTCGGACATGCGGCTGACGTGGGAGTAGACCATGCGCGACACGATCCGGGCCGCGGTCGCCACCAATTCGCCCTTGCCGGAAGGGAAGTGCTGGTAGAGCGAGTTTCTGGAGGCGTTGCTGCGTTTGAGGAGTTCGTTGAGACCGGCCGCGTGCACGCCGTGTTCCTGGACGGTGGTGATGGTGCTCGCGATCAATCGGGCGCGTGGTCCCGCCGTCATTGCAATGTCCTCCAGCCCCAGTGTTAACCGATCAGCCCCTTGTGTGAACCGATCGGTCCATGTTAAACCTAAGTCATGTGAACCGATCGGTTCATATGGGAAAAGAGGAAATCCGCGCATGCCAGCCCTGATCGCCACCGCCTCCCCGGTAGCCCACGCCGCCCTGCTCGGCCTGGGCGTGTACCGGCCACGCCGGGTGGTCCCCAACGCCGAGATCGTCGACCGCATCAACTCCTCCGACGAATGGATCCGGACCCGCTCCGGCATCGAAGCCCGACATTGGGCCGATGACGACGAGACCATCGTCGGCATGAGCGCCGCCGCCGCCCGCGACGCGCTCGCCGCCGCCGGAATCACCGCCGACCAGATCGACGCGGTCATCCTGGCCACGTCCTCGCAGATGGTGCTCGGCCCGTCGGCCGGCGCGGTGGTCGCCACCGAACTCGGCATGCACGACACCGCCGCCTTCGACGTCTCGGCCGGCTGCGCGGGCTTCTGCTACGCCCTGGCCAACGGCGCCAACCTGGTGCGCGCCGGGCAGGCCCGCCACGTGCTGGTCATCGGCGTCGAGCGGCTCTCGGACCTGCTCGACCAGGACGACCGCACCTGCGCGTTCATCTTCGCCGACGGTGCGGGCGCGGTCGTGGTGGGCGCCTCGGACGTCGAGGGCATCGGCCCGGTGGCCTGGGGCTCGGACGGCAGCCAGACCGCGGCGATCAAGCAGGACAAGGACTTCAAGACCTACTTCGCCGAGGTGGCGGCGGCCGAGGCCACCGGCGGCACCACCGAGCGGCCCTACATCCGGATGAACGGCGCGGCCGTATTCCGCTGGGCCGTCACGTTCTTGGAGAAGGCCTGCCGCGAGGCGCTCGATCAGGCGGGCGTCGGCGTCGAGGATCTGGACGCCTTCGTGCCGCACCAGGCCAACGGCCGCATCACCGACGCGCTGGTGCGCACGCTGCACATGCCCGAAAACATCGCTGTCGCAAGGGACATCGCGGAAGCGGGCAATACCAGCGCCGCGTCGATCCCGATGGCGATGGAGCAGCTGCTGCGCTCGGGCGCGTCCAAGCCCGGCGACACGGCGCTGCTGCTGGGGTTCGGCGCGGGGCTGGCCTACGCCGGTCAGGTGGTCACACCTCCCCCCGATCGCGTGACGATCGGCCCTCGCACAACGAAATCCGTTGTCTGAACCGACGAAAAACGAAGCGCCCCGCACAGCCAGGCTGTGCGGGGCGCTCCGGTGGTACCGCGTCGATTAGACGGTCACGCTCGCCCGCAGCGGCGTGCGGCTCGATCGCGCCGCGGACCAGGGCCCGCTCGTCGATGGTCTCGGCCTTGTAGGGCAGGGTCGAGAGGTCTCGGTCATCTTCGCGACCGGATCCGCGATCGCCTTCGGGTACCGAAGATGAACGTCCACTCGTGCTCGTCGCTGACGTAGGGCACGACGGTCTCGAACAGGTTGTGGAAACGGGTCCACGAACGCTTCAGGGTCTCGTTGCGCCACATGGTCTGACAGCCGGCCTGCGCGGCGAGCACGCCGCCCTCGGCCAGCAGCGCCTTGCAGCGGTTGAGGAAGTCGTCCTCGTAGAGGCGGTTGTGCTGCGCGTCCTCGACCCGCTCGTCGGGCAGGTCGATGCAGATCATGTCGTAGCGCACGCCCGCGGCCTCGGCCTTGGCCAGGAAGTCCCAGCCGTCGGCGTAGTGCATCTTGATCGGGCCGGTCTGCGCGACCGCCTCGGCCAGATCGGCCTGGCTGTAGCCGTAGGGGAGGTGCTCGGCGCACAGCTCCACCTCCAGCTGGTCGATGTCGACGTGATCGACGAGCGAGGCGCCCGCGGCCACCGACATCTGCGAGGCGACACCCTCACCGGAACCGATGATCAGCACCTTGTCCAGCTTCGCGGCCAGCGCGTACCCCGGGACCAGCATGGCCTCGTGGTAGGTGAGCTGCGAGAACTCGGTGGACTGGCGGTCGTCGTCGGAGAACAGGGAGATGCCCTGCTCGGTCCGCGCGATCACCATGTGCTGGTAGGGGTGTTGGTGTCGACGATGGTTTCCGTCGTGTTCCACACCCGGGTCAGACCCTCGCCGACCGGCTCGTGGATCCGGCGGGCGGTGTGGCCGCGCTGGATGACCTCGATGTTCACCGAACCCGGGGACAGCTCCTGCTGCAGCAGTTCGACGGCCTTGGTGGCGCCGGAACCGATGCTGCCGCAAGTGAATACGTCGACGAAGATGTCGCCGGACTCAGGGTAGGTGTGGATCGAGGCATGCGACTCGGCGAGCAGGGCCAGGATGGTGACACCCTGCGGCTCGAACTTCTTCCGCACGACATCGCAGATGGTCACCCCCGCGGCGACCAACGATTTTCGAAGCGCGGTTTCGAGTCGTTCGAGGTCGTCGCAGAGACCAGCGTCGACACCACCGAACTCGGCCAGCACGTGCCAGCCGGTGAATTCTGCCGTGATCATGGCTAAAACTCACTCTCGCTCAGCGCCAGTGACATGGACTGTCAGTGGCGGAAAACCGTTGAAGGACACCGACGAATAGCTCGCCGTATAGGCGCCGGTTTCGAGGATCCGAACGGGATCACCGGCTTGCAACGTGGTCGGAAGGAGGACACGCGTGCGTTGATAGAGTACATCGTCGCCGTCACACGTAGGACCGGCAACCACTGCCTCGTCCTTCGGATCCGTGTCCCGATCGGTTTCGAATCGGTAGGCGATGTACTCGTTCTCGGTTTCGGCCATGCCGTTATAGCGGCCGATGTCGAGGTATACCCAGCGCCGCCCGTCCGGCGCTCTGCGAACATTCACCACTTCGGCGTGAATCACACCGGTGTTGCCCACCAGGGCGCGACCGGGTTCCACGACGAGCGCGGTGTGTTCCGGGAGATAGCGGGCCGCCGCATCGGCGATCGCCGCACCCAGCTCCGAGACCCCCGGAGCCGGATCGACATACGAAATCGGCAGTCCCCCACCGATATTCACCGCAGTGACCGGAATGTCCTTGACCGCCAGCGCTTCCGCGATGGCTCCGGCCTGCTCGATCCCGATGCCCCAGGCCTTCGGGTCGAGCTGCTGCGAGCCGACGTGGAAGTAGGGGCCGACCACCCGCAGGCCCAGATCGTGCGCCCGCACCAGCAGCCGGGCGGCCTCGCCCGGCGCGCAGCCGAACTTGGTCCCGAACGGCGTCTGCGACTGCGGGGCCGACGACAGGAACCGGCACTCGACCTCCGAGCCCGGCGCATGCTCGGCGATGCGTTCCAGGTCGGCCTCGGTGTCGAAGGCGTAGCGCCGCACACCCGCCGCGTAGGCGGTGGCGATCTGCGAGGCCTTCTTGATCGGATTGCCGTAGCACATGACGGCCGGATCGACGTCCTGTGCGAGGCAGAGTTCGATCTCGCCGACGCTGGCGACGTCGAACTCGGCGCCCTCGTCATTCAGCAGCCGGATGATCTCCGGTAGCGGACTCGCCTTGACGGCGAAGCGAATTCGCGCCGCGGGCAGGGCGGCTTGCAGTGCGCGGTAGTTCGCGCGCACCCGGTTCAGGTCGACGACCAGACAGGGCGACTCGGGCAGGTTTGCGTCGGTCAATCTAAGGGAACTCTCCGTGGTTCGGTGGGCGAGCCGGAAAACGGCAACAGTGCGCGAGAATAGCAGCGTTCGCCCTCGGAAAACGAACCGGTGTGACCGGGGTTGCACTCAGCCCGCGGTGATCGACACCTCGTCGAAGACCACTTCGCCCGCTGCGTCCGATTCGGCCAGATCCACCACGCCGTCGAGCGACCAGCCGTGATCCCCGGCCGGGTCGTCGAGCACCTGACGCACATGCCAGAAGCCGGGCCGCTGTTCCACCTGGAAGAGTTTCGGGCCCCGGGCGTTCGGCCCGGTGCCGATGGTGGCGTACTCGTCGAAATAGGGGCCCAATTCGGCCTCCCAGTCCAGGTCGTCACCCAGCTCCTCGAGCGCCGCCCAGCGCCGCAGCGCCGCCAGGTCGACCCGGCGGAACATGGCGTTGCGCACCAGCACCCGGAAGGAGCGCTCGTTGGCCGAGATCGGGCGTACCGTCTCCGCCCCGAACGCGACCTGCTGATCGTCGCCTTCGGCGCCCGGATTGGTGAGCTGCTCCCATTCGTCGAGCAGGCTCGAATCCACCTGCCGGATCAACTCGCCCAGCCATTCGGTGATGTCGTCGAGTTCCTCGGTGCGGGCCTGCTCGGGCACGGTGCGCCGCAGCGCCCGGTAGGCGTCGGCCAGATACCGCAGCACCACGCCCTCCGAGCGGGCCAGCTCGTAGCCCGACACCAGCTCGGCGAAGGTCATGGACCGCTCGACCATCTCGCGGACCACGGACTTGGGGGAGGGCTCGAACTCCGACACCCAGGGATGCCCGCCCTTGTAGGTCTCGAACGCCGGCTCGATGAGCTCGGCGGCCAGCGGCTTGGGCCAGGTGACCTCTTCGAGGAGTTCCATCCGCTCCTCGTATTCGATCCCGTCGGCCTTCATCTCCGCGACCGCCACTCCGCGCGCCTTGTGCTGCTGGGCCATCAGCAGCTGGCGCGGATCCTCGAGGGTGGACTCGATGAGCGAGATCACATCGAGGGTGTAGGTCGGCGACTCTTTGTCGAGCAGCTCCAAGGCCGCCAGCGCGAACGGCGACAGCGGCTGATCGAGGGCGAAGTCGCGCTGCAGATCGACCATCAGCCGGGCGTGGCGGCCGTCGGCGTCGGGTTCGTCGAGCTGCTGCACCACGCCCGCGTCGCGCAGCGCCCGGTACAGCCGGATCGCCTTGAGGATGTGCTTGCGCTGCGCCGCGCGCGGCTCATGGTTCTGCTCCAGCAGATGCCGCATGGCGTAGAAGCAATTGCCCTTGCGCGCAATCACATTCAGCAGCATGGAGTTGGTCACGTTGAACCGCGACACCATCGGTTCGGGCGAGGCCGCCACCAGCCGGTCGAAAGTCTCCTCCGACCAGGACACGAAGCCCTCGGGCGGCTTCTTCTTCTGGACCTTCTTGAGCTTCTTGGGATCGTCGCCGGCCTTGGCGATCAGGCGCGCGTTCTCCACCTCGTGCTCGGGGGCCTGCACGACCACCGTGCCCATGGTGTCGTAGCCCGCGCGGCCCGCGCGCCCGGCGATCTGGTGGAACTCGCGGGCATTGAGCCGCCGGGTGCGCACGCCGTCGAACTTGGTCAGCCCGGTCAGCATGACCGTGCGGATCGGCACGTTGATGCCGACGCCGAGGGTGTCGGTGCCGCACACCACTTTCAGCAGCCCGTCCTGCGCGAGCTTCTCCACCAGGCGCCGGTACTTGGGCAGCATGCCCGCGTGGTGCACGCCGACCCCGTGGCGGATGAACCGCGACAGCGTCTTGCCGAATCCGGTGGCGAAGCGGAATTCGCCGATGGCCGCGGCGATGGCCTCCTTCTCGGCCTTGGTCGACATGTTCACGCTCATCAGCGCCTGCGCCCGCTCCATGGCCGAAGCCTGCGTGAAGTGGACCACGTACACCGGCGCGAGACTGGTGGTGACCAGGTCTTCCAGCGTCTCGGTGATGGGGGTGCGGACGTAGGAGAAGCTCAGCGGCACCGGACGTTCGGAGCCGGACACGATGGAGGTCTCGCGCCCGGTCCGCTTGGTCAGGTCCTCGGCGAAGAAGTCGACCTCGCCGAGAGTGGCCGACATCAGCAGGAATTGGACATTGGGCAACTCGATCAGCGGCACCTGCCACGCCCAGCCGCGATCGGGATCGGCGTAGTAGTGGAACTCGTCCATCACGACCTGGCCGACCTTGGCCGCGGCACCCTCGCGCAACGCCAGGTTGGCCAGGATCTCCGCGGTGGCGCAGATGATCGGCGCGTCCGGGTTCACCGCCGCGTCACCGGTCACCATGCCCACCCGGTCGGCGCCGAAGACCTCGCACAGCGCGAAGAACTTCTCGCTCACCAGGGCCTTGATCGGCGCGGTGTAGTAGCTGCGCACGCCCTTGTTCAGCGCCGCGAAATGCGCGCCCAGCGCGACCAGCGACTTCCCCGATCCGGTCGGGGTGTTGAGGATGACGTTGGACCCGGTGACCAGCTCCAGCAGCGCTTCTTCCTGTGCCGGGTACAGCTCGAGACCCGCCTGGCTCGCCCAGTCGGCGAAGGTCTCGTACAACCAATCCGGGTCCACGTCGGGTACGGCACGGTCGGGAACCAATTCGGACAGTTGCTGCACGCCGCCCAACGTTACCGGGCGGCGTCACGAATGCCGGTAACGACCACTAGCGCAGCGGCGGGTTCTCCGGACCGTCGCCGTCGGCGAACCCGGTCTGCTCGGCCAGGAAGCGCTCGAACTCCGCGCCCAGCTCGTCGCCGGTGGGCAGATCGTTCTCGCTGGCCAGCAGGCTGGACTGACGTTCCTGGGCGGTGACGAAGCTGTCGTACTGGCGTTCCAGCGCCGAGACCACGGTCTCCACCTCGGAATTGCCCGCGATCTGCTCGTTGACCTGCTCGCGCACCCGCGCGGCGGCATCGGTGAGCGCGGCCAGCGGCAGCTCGAGGCCCGCGTTCTCGGCCACGTTCTCCAGCAGCGTCTGCGCGGCCTCGGGGTAGGCGGTCTGGGTCAGGTAGTGCGGCACGTGCACCGAGAAGCCGACCGACTCGTGGCCGTGCTGGGCCATCCGGTACTCCAGCAGCGAGGACGCGCTGCCGGGTACCTGCAGCTCACCGGGCCAGCGCTGGTGCTCGCCGACCAGATCCGAGTCCGAGGCGTGCGCGGTGACGCCCAGCGGGCGGGTGTGCGGGATCGCCATGGGAATCGCGCTCAGGCCGATGGTGCGGCGCACGCCAAGCTGTTCGGCCAGCAGGCGCACCGCGGTGACGAAGCGCTCCCAGCGCAGATCCGGTTCCAGCCCGGCCAGCAGCAGGAACGGCGTGCCGGCGGTGTCCTTGAGCGCCCACAGGCTCAGTTCCGGCTGGGAGTAGTCGGAGAAGTGGTCGGTCTTGAACGTCATGAGCGGACGCCGCGAGCGGTAGTCGAGCAGCTCGTCCATGTCGAACGAGGCGACCAGTTCGTGCTCGAGGCTGTCCTTGAGATGCGTGGTGGCCAGGCGAACCGCATGTCCGGCATCGGTGAAGCCCTCGAGGCCGTGCACCAGAACCGGGCCCGCGCCGTCGGCGGAGGACAGCTGCGGAGCCGGGAACTCCAGCTCGTACATTCGCGATTCGTAGTCCATCGCGTACTCCTTCCTGCGTGGCCCACTTTCGCGACCAACCCCATTGTCCCTCATGCCGTTGACAGGCGCGCAGCACCCGCATCGCTGTGCAACACGCCGGACCCGGACCCGCATTCCCGAGGCCCCCGGTACGCGGCGTGGCATTCGGTGTGAACAGCCGATTTTCGGCATAGTGGGCGGCGTGACCCAGCCCTTCCGCACCCCCGAACGCAGTCGCCGCAGCACCTCGTACACGGTGGGGGTCGTGGCGCTGGGCGGGTTGCTGGCGGCGTGTGGGACCTCGGTGTCCGGACATCCGATCGCGGCTCGCAATCCCGCGCCGGTCGCCACCGTGGACAAGGGGCTCACGGCGCTGTTGCCGGATCCGTCACAGTTTCCGTCGCGCTACACCGCAATCGTGCTGTCGCCCGAGACAGCGGCCCAGGCCGCGAACGATCTGGAGGGTTATCTGCCGGGGGCGCAGGTGGATCCGAGCACCTGCGCGCCGGTCGCGCCGACGTCCGGACCTGCCGTGGAGGTGGGCACCGACGACCATGGCCAAGCCACGCTCACGGTGGTCCTCACCCGCTCCGACAAGCCGCTGTCGGCCTTGCGGGAACAGTTGCAGCGCTGCGGGTTCGTGCGGATCGGGCACACCGGGGTGACCTCGGTGGTCACCACACAGCTGGATCCGCCGCCGCCGGTCATCGCCGACGACTCACTCGCTCTGCGTCGCACGGTGGGCGCCGAGAACAATGCGCCCGGCCTCACCCGGACCATGCAGACGCTGGTGGGTCAGGTCGGTGAGGTGCGGGTCGCGGTGACGTACATGACCTCCGGGACCACGTCCGACACCGAGGCGCTCGACACCCTGTTCACCGCGGCGGTCCGCAAGGTCCGCAAGGGCTGACGGGGGAGGGAGCCGACCCCCTGCCTTCTCGGCTCCCGGACCCGAATCAGCAGGCCGGAAGCGGCGTGTTCGAACCCGAAGACGAACCGTTGCCCGAACCCGATCCCGCCGAACCACTTCCACCCGAGCCGGTGCCCGAACCGCTGTCGCCCGAGCCGCTGGCCGAGCCGGCGCCCGAGGACCCGCCGGACGCGGAGCCCGGAAGCAGCGAGGAGATCGGCGGGCAGGTGCCGCCCTTGCCGACGATGTAGACGGTCTGCACCGTGGACACGCCCTGCCGGACGCCGATGGTGTACGTGCCGTCGTTACCCGGGTGCCAGGGCAGGTTCGCGGCCGCGCCGGCGCCGTACGAGGTGGGGGTGAGGGTGCCGACGACGGCGCCGTTGACCAGGAAGTCGACCGGGCTCAGCTGGTCGGAGCCGCCGAGGGAGGCCTGGATGACGCAGCCGTCGGCCACGCTGCAGGGCTTGTCGCTGGTGAGGCCGGCGACCTGGATGCCTTCGATGGAGGCTCCGGCGGGCGCGGCCAGGATCGAGCCGGCCACCAGGGCGAGCGCGGCGGCCGCGCCCGCACCGACGGCCGAGCGTCGCAGATCGGGGGAGAGCTGATTTCTCACGGGTAATCCTTTCGGCGCGTTGAAGGGGTCGCGCCGGGCGGACTGTAACAGTGGCGGACTGTGAAAGTTCACGAAATCGACACTGCTGCAACGTGATTCGATTATCGCATAACTGGGCAGCGGTTACTCGCCGGTACGGTAGCGCCGCACCAGTTCCGCGCCCAGGCGCGCGAGTTCGGCGCGCACCGATTCCGGCTCGATCACCTCGACCGCCGCGCCCCAGCCCGCCAGCTGCTGCGCGATCATCAGCGGCGTCGGCGCGGTGACCCGAGCCCGCACCCGCCCGTCGTCGGCCGGGCCGTCCAGGATGCAGTGCCGCCCTTGCTGTTTGCGCAGCACCGGTGCCAGGTCGGCCTGGATCAGCACCGTCGCCGCCAGCGTGGAGCGCTGCCGTTCGACCTGCTCCACCACCTCCGACCAGGCCGCCGACAGGTCGAAATCCTGCGGCCGGACCGCGATCTCGCCGGTGGGCTCGACCGCCGCGATCCGGTCGACCCGGAAGGTCCGTTGTCCGCGTTCGGTTCCGGCCACCAGGTACCAGATGCCGTCCTTGTCGACCAGGCCCCACGGATCGACCACCCGTGGGTCCGCTGTCCGGCGCGGTCGTAGTCCATCCGGATCCGGTTGCGGCGCACCACGGCTCGTTGCAACTCGGCCACCATCGCCGGAGCCTGTTCGTCGGCTTCGCCCCAGCGGGCCGGGTCCACCACGATCGCGCTCGCCGCCGCCTCGGCCGCACCGCGGAAGGGTGGCGGTAAGGCGCGCAACAGTTTCCGCAGCGCGGACTTGGTGGCCGGGTTCGCCGTGGTCACCGGACCGAGCAGCAGGAACAGGGCCTGGGCCTCGGTGGCGGTGAGACCGCTGAGGTCCGTGCGCGCCCCGCCGACCAGTGCCCAGCCGCCGCCACGTCCGGGCTGCGGATAGACCGGGATGCCGGCCGTGGACAGGGCCTCCAGGTCCCGGCGCGCGGTCGCCACCGACACCTCGAGCTCGGCCGCCACCTCGGCGGCGGTCACCCGCCCCCGGGTCTGCATGAACAACAGGGTCGCTACCAGACGGTCCGCGCGCATGCCCGGAATTCTGCCCGGAAAAGTGCTCATTCGGTGAGCACTTTGCGCGTGATGATGGATTACGAACCGAGCATCACCGACCGAGGAGAACGACCATGCTGCGTGGAATGGCCACCGTCAACTACTTCGCCGACGACCTCGAGGCCGCCAAGGACTGGTACCGCGAACTGCTCGGCGTCGAACCGTATTTCGCGGTGCCGGGCGGGTACTACGAGTTCCGCATCGGTGACTACCAGGCCGAACTGGGCATCATCGCCAAGAAGTTCGCGCCCTCGCACCCGGATCTTCCGGGTGGTCAGATCGTGAACTGGCATGTCGACGACGTCGCCGCCACCTTCGCGCGGCTGCTCGAACTGGGCGCCACCGTGTACGAGCCGATCATCGAACGCGGTGCAGGCACCGGTTTCGTGACGGCGTCGGTGGTGGACCCGTTCGGCAATGTCCTGGGCATCATGTCCAATCCGCACTACCTGGCGATCCTGGCCGAGTCCCGGGCCGGCTAGGCGCTTTTCAGTGCATGCACGTGATCTCCTTCCGGCGCCGGTGACCACCGGTGCCAGGCGGACAGTAGCAGTGTGAAACCGCCGGGGCGGTCAAAATGAAATGAATACATTTCACGTTTGCGTCCCGGGGGTTCGGGGTGGAGGTCGCGGCCGGGTCGTCCCGCGGGCGGGCGCACGATAACAACGGGCACCGACAGATCCGGGCCGCGGGACCTCGGGCCACGCCGAGTAGTCCACGGCGCGCGACTCGACGACATGAATCATCCACAGCCCCGGCAAAACCCGAGGTCGCCGATCCGGCCGCGGGGGCGGGTCGGCGCACGCTCGACGGCATGAACGCACCCATCGATCCCACCGCGCCCCTCGAACCCGATCGCCCCGAACCGGCCGCAGACCCGCCACCCGAGGACCCCGGACACTGCGGGGACAGGCTGCGGGCTCCCGGTGATCTGATCGCCGCGGTACCGGCGATGCTCGGTTTCATGCCCGTGCGGTCGCTGGTGGTGACGGTGCTGCGGGCCGACGACGAATCGCCCGGCGCCGCGGCGGTCGAGGTGCTGACTCGGATGGATCTGGACAATCCGGGCCGATCCGCGACCGGGGTGCTGGTCGAGCGGATCGCGGGCATCTGCGTGCGGCATCGGGCCGTCGCGGCCCTGGCGCTCGTGGTGGACGACCGCGCGACCGAACCCCATGGGCGGCACGCGGGCGTGCGGGCTCGTAAGCACGGGGATCTGGTTGCAGCGCTGGAACATCGGCTGGAGGCCGATGCCGTGCCGCTGGCCGGGGCCTGGGCGGTGCAGGCCATCGGGGCGCGGCTGCCGTGGTGGACGCTGTCGGGACCGTGGTCGCGGGGGCTCCAGCACGATCCGGCGACCTCGCTGGTGACCGTCCGGCACGTCCTCGACGGCCGGCCGCTGCGCGGCTCCCGGCGGGAGCTGACCGATGTCCTCGCCGTCGACCCGGTGGCGCGGGACGCGACCGCCGCGGCCCTGGACATCGCGGCGACCGCCGCGGCCCGGCGGCTGGCCCGCCTGGTGCGGCACGGTGATCCGCGGGCGCAGTTGCGGTTCGAGCTGTGCCGGGTGCTGCGCTATCTGGAGCGAGTCGAGGCCGGGGCCCGGCTCACCCCCGCGGAGATGGCGGATCTGGCCGTGGCCCTGCGGGATCCGGCGCTGCGCGACATCATGTACGGTCTCGCGCCCGGCCCGCACGCCGACGGCGCGGAGGTGCTGTGGTCGCAGCTGGCCCGGGCGCTGCCCGACCCGATCGCGCCGAAGCGGCGGCGCTGCTGGGCTATTGCGCGTACACGCGTGGCGATGGACCGCTCGCCGGAGTGGCCCTGGACGCCGCGCTGAGCGCCGATCCGCAGCATCGGATGGCGACGTTGCTGGAACTGGGGTTGCAGACCGGCATGCCGCCCGAGCGGTTACAGCGGCTCGCCGACTCCGGCCGGGAAACGGCCGCCGATCTCGGCGTCCGCCTCGGGCCGGAGTCGCGGTGACGAGGGCTGCGGTGACGCGGGCTCAGCGCGCGCTGTGCGCGCGCTCGCCCAGGGAACGCAGGAAATCCCAGGCGTCGGAGACGATCTCGTCGAGATCGGTGTGCTCGGGCCGCCAGCCGAGTTCGGCGATGGCCTTGGCGCTGGAGGCGATCAGCACGGCCGGGTCACCGCCGCGGCGCGGCGCGTCCACCACATCGATCGGCAGGCCGGTCACCCGCGCGCAGGCCGAAATGACCTCGCGAACCGAGAAACCGGTGCCGCTGCCCAGATTGAAGATGCGGTGCGTGCCTGGCTGCGACTGCTCGAGTGCCTTCAGGTGCGCCTGCGCCAGATCGAGGATGTGGATGTAGTCACGCACCGCGGTGCCGTCGGGCGTCGGGTAGTCGGTGCCGAACACCGAGATCGACTCGCGATGACCCAGCGCGGTCTGCAATACGAGGGGGATGAGATGGGTTTCCACCACACGGTTCTCGCCGAGCCCGGCGTACGCGCCGGCCACGTTGAAGTAGCGCAGGCTGGTCGCGGCCAGTCCGTACGCGGCCGCGTACGAGGTGATCGCGTAGTCGATGGACAGCTTCGACGCGCCGTAGGGGTTGGTCGGCGCCTTGGGAGAGTCCTCGACGATCGGCACCTGCTCGGGCTCGCCGTACACCGCTGCCGTGGAGGAGAACACGAGCTTCGGCGTGCCCGCCGCGCGCATGGCCTCGAGCAGGGCGAGGGTCTTGACCACATTGCCGTGCCAGTACTTCTCAGGCGCCACCACCGATTCGCCGACCAGCGACTGGGCCGCGAAATGCAGCACCCCGTCGAAGGATTCGGCGGCGATCAGTTCGGCGCCGACGGTGGCGATATCGCCCTCGACGAACTTGGCGCCGCCGGGAACACCGTCGGCATTGCCGGTGGACAGATCATCGACGACGACGACCTCGTGGCCGTCCTCGAGCAGCACCTGCGCGCAGACGCCGCCGACGTAGCCGGCGCCGCCGGTCACCAGAAGTTTCACGTATCAGACCAATTTCACCTGGACGGCGTGCGCCATCTCGTCGGACAGTTCGAATCCCTCGTGCCCGGGCACCGAGATGACCACACCGCCGGGCTTGTTCTCCACGGTGACGCGCGCATCGGGCACCACACCGGCCTGCCGGAGCTGGTTGATGGTCTCCGGTTCGGTCTGGATGTGCTCGGACAGCCGACGCACCACCACGGCCTGGGCCTGCCCGGTCGGCAGATCGCTGAGCCGGACCAGCTTCTCCTCGACACCGCTACCGGGCGTGAGACCCAGTTCGTCCAAGCCCGGAATCGGATTGCCGTAGGGGGAGGTGGTGGGGTGGTTGAGCACCTCGACCAGGCGGCGCTCGACCTCCTCGCTCATCACGTGCTCCCAGGGCACGCCTCGGCGTGCACGTTCTCCCAGTCGAGCCCGATGATGTCGACCAGCAACCGCTCCGCGAGCCGGTGCTTGCGCATCACGGCGACCGCCATGGCGCGGCCCTTCTCGGTCAGTTCGAGGTGCCGATCACCGGCGACGTTCAGCAGACCGTCGCGCTCCATCCGCGCGACCGTCTGGCTCACCGTCGGGCCGCTCTGCTCCAGACGCTCGGCGATGCGCGCACGCAACGGCGTGACGCCCTCTTCCTCGAGGTCGTAGATGGTACGGAGGTACATCTCCGTGGTGTCGACCAGATCCTTCACCTGTTAAACCCCTTCGTCGGCACGAATTCTACCCATGCGCGGCGGCTACACCGGGCGACAGCTTATTTCGCGAACGCACAGTCAACAGCCAGGACGGGCAGCGTGTTCCCTGCAGGTTTCCTCGCGGCGTCCCTCGCGCGCACAGCGGTGCGCCAAGCCTACGAACTCGCGCGACGCATTAGCGTGGCAGGTATGCCTGGCTCCGCTGGTGGTGACCCGAACCCCGCAGTCGATGGAACGGTCGTCTGGACCGATCGATTCCTCGACTACACCTGGACCCCCGAGCATCCGATGCGGCCGGTCCGGCTGCAATTCACCATGGCGCTGGCCGAGGGGCTGGGGCTGCTCGACGGTGTGGAGCGGCTCACACCCGCCGCGGCCGGTGAATCGGAACTGCTGCGGGTGCACACCCACGACTACATCGAGGCCGTCAAGCACGCTCGGCAACCGTCGGGCGCCGCGCCCACCGCGCCGCCCTTCGGGCTCGGCTCGGCGGACAACCCGGTCTTCCCGCACATGCACGAGGCGGCGTCGGTGATCGTGGGCGGCACCCTGGCGGCCGCGCAGGCCATCGCGGCCGGGCGCACCCGGCGGGCGGTGAGCATCGGTGGTGGTATGCATCACGCCATGCCGTCCTCGGCAGCGGGGTTCTGTGTGTACAACGATGTAGCGGTGGCGATTTCGTGGTTGCTCGACAACGGTTTCGACCGCATCGCCTATCTCGATGTGGACGTGCACCACGGTGACGGGGTGCAGCGGGTGTTCTACGGGGACCCGCGGGTGCTGACGGTGTCCATCCATCAGCATCCGGCGACGCTGTGGCCCAACACCGGATGGCCGGAGGAGACCGGCATGGGCGCGGCCGAGGGCACCGCCATCAACCTGCCGATCATGCCCGGCACCCGGGACTCGTTGTGGCTGCGCGGCTTCCACGCCGTGGTTCCGGGAGCCCTGGCGGCGTTCCGGCCGCAGATCGTGATCAGCCAGTGCGGCGTCGACACCCACCGCGAGGATCCCCTCGCGGATCTGGAACTCAGCATCGACGGCCAGCGCGCGGCCTTCATCGCCATGCGCGAGCTCGCCGACCGCTACGCCGAGGGCCGCTGGCTGGCGGTCGGCGGCGGCGGGTACGGCCTGATCCGGGTGGTGCCGCGGGCCTGGACCCATCTGCTGGCCACCGCATTGGACCGCACCATCGAGCCGGCCACCGCGACACCGCTGGAATGGCGTGAACAGGTCGGCCGGTACGCGCCGATGGTCGCGGTGCCCGAGACCATGGGTGACGGCGCCGACACCAGCTTCGCGCGCTGGGACGGACCCGGCGGCGGTCGCGACACCGGCGACGAGCGCGTCGACCGCGCCAGGCGGGCCCTCGACACATCCGTATTGGCAACGCGCCGGGCAAGTTTCGGACTGCTCGGCCTGGATCCGGAGGATCCCCGTGACTGACCCCGCCGACTCGCCCTTGGTTTCCGGCAACGGCCAGGCGGCCGCCGAGGGCGGCGCGCCCCCGGCGGCCGCCCCGCCGCTGCCGCCCGACACTCCCGGCACGCCGGTGAATCCGCCTCCGCCGCCGGAGCATTGGTTCGCCGACGTGCTGGCCTCCGACGGCGGCGTGGTCGGGCTGCGGCCGATCACCCCCGAGGACGCGCCCGCCCTGGAGCGCTTCCACACCGCGCTCTCGGATCGCACCCGGTATCTGCGCTACTTCGGGCCGTATCCGCGCATGACACCCAAGGACCTGTACCGGACCACGCACGTGGACTACCGGGATCGAGTGGGTCTGGTGACCGAGCTCGGCGACGAGATCATCGCGGTGGGCCGCTACGAGTACCTGGCCGATCGCCCGGGACCGCGCGCGGCCGAGGTGGCGTTCGTGGTGGCCGACGAGCATCAGGGGCGCGGGCTGGGCTCGATCCTGCTCGAACATCTGGCGGGCGCGGCCGCGGAGAACGACATCGAGACCTTCGTGGCCGAGGTGCTGGCCGAGAACAACGCCATGGTGCAGGTGTTCCGCGACGCCGGCTATCAGGTGCAGCGCAGCCGCGACGGGTCGGTGCTGCACCTGGAGTTCGCCATCGACCCCACCGAGGCGCTGCTGTCGGTGCGGGATTCACGTGAGCGAGCCTCGGAGGCGCGCAGCGTCGGGAACCTGTTGTCGCCCAAGTCCATCGCGGTGATCGGGGCCACCCCCTCCACCAGCCGGGTGGGCGGCGCGGTGCTGGCCAACTTGCTGTCGGGGGCCTATCAGGGGCCGGTGTTCCCGGTGAACCGCAACCGCACCGCGGTGCGCGGGGTGCGCGCGTACCCGACGGTGCGCGACATCCCCGACGAGGTCGATCTGGCGGTGATCGCGGTGCCCGCCACCGAGATCGGGTCGGTGCTCGACGACTGCATGGCCAAGGGCGTCAAGGGCCTGGTGGTGCTGACCGCCGGCTTCTCCGAGACCGGTCCACACGGCTATCAGGCCGAGCGCGAGCTGGTCGACGCCGCCCGGGCGCACGGTATGCGGGTGGTGGGTCCGAGCGCGCTCGGCATCGCCAACACCGATCCGTCGATCGCTTTGAACGCCACCCTCGCGCCGGTGCTGCCGGGCCGAGGGCGGATCGGATTCTTCTGCCAGTCGGGCCCTTTGGGCGCGGCCATCCTGGGCGAGGCCGCGGCGCGGCAGCTGGGGCTGTCCACCTTCGTCTCCGCCGGCAACCGCGCCGACGTGTCCGGCAACGACCTGCTGCAGTACTGGGACAGCGATCCGGACACCGATGTGGTGCTGCTGTATCTGGAGACCTTCGGCAATCCGCGCAAGTTCTCCCGCATCGCGCGCCGGGTGGCGCACACCAAACCCATTGTGGCCGTCAACAGCGGCCGCAACACCGCTCGGGCGGACGGGGATCAGGACCTGGATCGCTCGCTGGTGCGCAATCTCTTCGCGCAGGCCGGGATCATCCAGGTGGACTCCATCACCGAGCTGTTCGACTGCGCCATGCTGCTGGCCTATCAGCCGCTGCCCGCGGGGCCGCGGCTGGCGGTGATCGGCAACAGCGCGGCGCTGAGCTGGCTGGCGGTCGACGCGGCGCGCGGCGAGGGGCTCGCGGCGGGCGAGCCGATCGACCTAGGGCCGCAGGCCGGTCCGGCGGACTATCTGACCGCGGTGGCCGGCGCGGTCACCGATCCGGCCGTGGACGCGGTCATCGTCATCTACTCGCCGCCGGTTCCCGCGGCCGTCGCCTCCTTCGCCGAGGCGATTCGCTCGGGCGCGCAATCGGATCCGGCCACCCCGGTGCTCACCACCTTCGTCGCCGATCAGGGCATGCCGAATCTGCTGGCCACCCGCGGGCCGGGCGGCATTCTCGAACGCGGATCCATTCCCTCCTACGGAGATCCGGAACGGGCCGCGCGGGCGCTGGGGCGGGCGCGGCGCTACGCCGAGTGGCGCACCCGCCCGCTCTCACCGATAGCCAGGCCCGGCGGGGTGGACACCGCCCGGGCGCGGGAACTGGTGGCGGAGTGGAACTCCGGCGACGCCACGCGGTGGATCACCGATCTGCAGGCGGCGGAACTGCTGGGCTGCTACGGGATCGGGGTGGTCGAGTTCCGGGAGGTGCTCGACGCCGACGCCGCGGTGGCGGCCGCCGACGAGCTGGGATTCCCGGTGGCCGCCAAGGCGACCGGCGAGATCTGGCGCAACCGGCCCGATCTCACCGGCGTGCGGCTCGACCTGTGGCGCTCGGACGCGGTGCGCCGGGCCTTCACCGACCTGGCCGAGATCTCCGGCAATCCGGTGCACATCCAGCGCATGGCCACCAAGGGCGTGGGCTGTACCTTCCGGGTGCAGGACGACCCCTCCTTCGGTTCGGTCATCAGCTTCGGCCTGTCGGGCACCATCATCGATCTGCTCGGCGACCGGGTGTACCGGGCGCTGCCGCTGACCGAGGCGGAATCGGCCGAACTCATCGACGCCCCGCGCGCGGCCCCGCTGCTGTCGGGCACCGTCGGCGGCCGCGATATCGGCAAACCGGTCGACAAGGGTGCGCTGGCCGAACTGGCGCAACGGATCTCGGCGCTCTGCGACGACCTGCCGGAGGTGCGGGAGTTGCAGTGCGAGCCGGTACTGGCCTCGCCGGAGGGCGCCGCGGTGCTGTACGCACGGGTGCGGATCGGGCCGGAACCCAACCGGTTCGACATCGGGCCGCGCCGGATGGGTTGAGCAACACCCCGGTCGAGTGGATCGGGCAGTGACCGAACGTCGGAGAGGTGAAGTAGTGCAGGCGAATCAGATCGAGACAGCGACCGCGCCACTGCGCGACGACATCCGATTCCTCGGCGGAATCCTGGGCGACACCATTCGCGACCACGAGGGCGCGGAGATCTTCGACCTGATCGAGCGAGTCCGGGTGGAGGCGTTCCGGATTCGCCGTTCCGAGGTCGAGCGCAGCGCGGTGGCCGACATGCTCCGCGATGTCGACATCCGCACCGCCATCCCGGTGATCCGCGCCTTCAGCCACTTCCTGCTGCTGGCCAATCTGGCCGAGGACCTGCAACGCGATCGCCGGCGCGCGGTGCACATCGCCGCGGGGGAGCCGCCCCAGGACTCCAGCCTGGCCGCCACCTACCGCAAGCTCGACGACTTCGGACCCGACGGGGCGGTGGTCGCCGACCTGCTCACCGACGCGCTGGTGTCGCCGGTCATCACCGCGCATCCGACCGAGACGCGGCGGCGCACCATCTTCGACGTGCAGGGCCACATCACCGAACTGATGCGGCAGCGCCAGCGCTACAACAAGTACGAGCCCGAGTTCGCCGAACTCGAGATCGACATCCGCCGCCAGGTGCTGCAGCTGTGGCGGGCGGCGCTGATCCGGTTGGCGCGCTTGCGGATTCAGGACGAGATCGATGTGGGCCTGCGCTACTACGACCTGACTTTGTTCGATGTCATCCCGCGTATCAATGACCAGGTGCGGGCCGCGCTGCGGTCCCGCTGGCCGGGCCACGACCTGCTGGCGCGGCCGATCCTGCGGCCCGGCTCCTGGATCGGCGGCGACCGCGACGGCAACCCCAACGTGACCGCCGACGTGGTGCACCGCGCCACCCATCGCGCGGGCGCGATGGCCTTCGAGCGGTATCTGAGCGCGCTCGTCGAACTGGAGAAGACGCTGTCGCAGTCGGCGCGGCTGGTGCCGGTGACCCCGGAGCTGTCGGCCCTGGCCGACGCCGGATTCGACGAGTCGCCGCAGCGCGGCGACGAGCCCTATCGCCGTGCGGTGCGCGCGATCCGGGCCCGGTTGAGCGCCACCGCCGCGCGGGCGCTGGGCGAGATCCCCGCCGACGGCATCGATGCCGGCGCGCGGCCCTACGGCGGTCCGGGGGAGTTGCTGGCCGATCTGGGCGTGGTCGACGCGTCCATGCGGGCCTCGGGTGACGGGCTGCTGGCCGACGACCAGCTGGCCACCCTGCGAGCGGCCGTGGAGACCTTCGGTTTTCACTTGCAGGGCCTGGACATGCGCCAGAACTCCGAGACCCACGAGCAGGTGGTGGCCGAGCTGTTCGCTTGGGCCGGAGTGCATTCCGACTACGCCGCACTCGACGAGACCCAGCGCGTGGCACTGCTGTCGGCCGAATTGACCACGCGCCGTCCGCTCGTCGGTCCGAAGGCGCGGTTGAGCGAGCTGGCCGCCAAGGAGCTCGGGGTGGTGCGCGCGGCCCGGACGGCGCTCGACGACCTGGGGCCGGACACGGTGCCCAACTACATCATCAGCATGTGCACCTCGGTCAGCGACATGCTCGAGGCCGCACTGTTGTTGAAGGAGGCGGGAATTCTCGATCCGGGTGACGCGGACACCGCGCCGTCGAGTCCGGTCGGGGTGGTGCCGCTGTTCGAGACGATCGACGACCTGCGCCACGGCGCCGACATCCTCGCCGCCGCCCTGGAGGTGCCCGCCTATCACCGCCTGGTGGCCGCGCGCGGCATGCAGCAGGAGGTGATGCTCGGCTACTCGGACTCCAACAAGGACGGCGGGTACCTGGCCGCCAACTGGGCGCTCTACCGCGCCGAGCAGAATCTGGTGGAGGTGGCCCGCAAGACCGGAATCCGCTTGCGGCTCTTCCACGGTCGCGGCGGCACCGTCGGCCGCGGCGGTGGCCGCAGCTACGACGCCATCCTGGCCCAGCCCGCCGGCGCGGTGCGCGGCGCGTTGCGCCTGACCGAGCAGGGCGAGGTGATCTCCACCAAGTACGCCGATTCCGGTACCGCCTACCGCAATCTGGAGGCGCTGGTCGCGGGCACGCTGGAATCCACCCTGCTCGACGTGGAGGGTCTGGGCGCCGATGCCGAGCCCGCCTACGAAATCCTCGACGAGCTGGCCGAATCCGCGCGGGTGGCGTACTCGAAGCTGGTGCACGAAACGCCGGGCTTCGTCGAGTACTTCCGGGCGTCCACCCCCGTCGCCGAGGTCGCGGACCTGAACCTGGGCAGCCGCCCCGCCTCCCGTAAACCCACCGGCTCGGTCTACGACCTGCGCGCCATCCCGTGGGTGATGGCCTGGAGCCAATCCCGGGTCATGCTGCCCGGCTGGTACGGCACCGGAACGGCTTTCGAGCAATGGGTCGGCGACGACCCCGAACGGCTGGCGACCTTGTCCGACCTGTACCGCCGCTGGCCGTTCTTCAACACGGTCATGTCCAACCTGGCGCAGGTGATGGCCAAGGCGGACATGGACATCGCCGCCCGCTACGCCGACCTCGTCCCCGATGAGGCGTTGCGCGACACCGTCTTCAGGATGATCTGCGACGAGTTCGCCCGCACCGCACGGATGCACGCCGCCATCACCGGCGCCGACGAACTACTCGCCGACAACCCGGCGCTGGCGGAGTCCATTCACAACCGCTTCCCGTACCTGGAACCGCTCAACCAACTTCAGGTCGAACTGCTACGCCGCCGCCGGGCCGGCGACACGTCCGAACTCGTCGAACGCGGCATCCTGCTCACCATGAACGGCCTGGCCACGGCCCTGCGCAACTCGGGATAACCGATCCGATCGCCGATCCGCTGCCCCGGAAAGCTGGGGCAGCCCAACAAATTGGAATCCTCATGCTTCAAACTCTGTGAACGTTAGTGTTCGTGAAACCCCGGAGGCGGGTCCATGAACAGGAGATTCAGATGAGTGCGAGTACGACGTCCCGCCATGGGATCGGCTGGGGCGCAGCGGGTGTGATGGTGGCGGCCGTGCTGGCCGGCGCGGCGGTCGCGTCCGCGGCTCCGGTCACCTCCGCCGACGGCATGCTGAGCATGGAGGTCTTCCCGCCCGCCGGCGGCTATGTCGTCGGTGCGCAGGCCGGAATCCAGGCGTCGATCGTCGGCTCACTGCTGAACACCCCGCAGTCGAAGGTGACCTTCAGCGACAACGGAACCTGCTTCAAGGCTTTCTTCCCCGGCATGGACGCCTCGGGCGTCGGCGCCGTGTGGGTTCCCACCACCGCCGGCACCCACACGATCACCGCCACCCAGTACGGCAGGACGGTTTCGCAGACCGTCACCGTCGCCGCCGCGCCCGCCGGCACACCCAAGCCGACTCCGGATGCTCCCGGTTGCCGCGGCGGCGGCAGCATCGGCATCGGCGACCTCAACTTCTGACCGCCGGGTCCTCGAACGCTCCTCCGCCGTGTCGGGGCGGGGCCGTCAGGCGGTGAAGGCGGTGCGGTGGTCGCGCACCCAGTCGGCATAGGCGCGGGCGCGCGGCCGAGGACCTGCTCGACATCACCGGTGACGACGGCGTTCCCGCCATCGCGCACGAACGCCTGACCGGCGAGAGCACCGTCGGCGAACTCCTCGGACATGCCTGACTCCAGCATGAATTCACGTGCCACGTCGAGTGGGATGTCGGCGACGTCGATCGGGCGGTCCAGGGCGGCGGCGAGCGCGGCGGCCTGCTCGTGGGTGGTGAGGGCCGCGGGGCCGGTGAGGGTGTAGATCCGGCCCGAATGCTCTTCCGACAGCAGTGCTTCCGCCGCCACGGCCGCGACATCGCGCGGATCGATCACACCCTGCGCGCCGGTCCCGGTCATGTTCGGGACCGGTTGCCCGGCCCGGATCGGGGCGATCCAGCTGCGCGTGTTCGAGGCGAAACTGCTGGGCCGCAGGATCGTCCACGCTACACCGCTGTCCTGTACCGCCTGCTCACCGGGCAGGTGCCAGGTGCCGACGCGACCCAGTTCCGGATCGCCGGTGCCGATGGCGGACAGCTTCACCAGGCGCTGGACTCCCGCGTCGCGTGCGGCGGCGACCAGGGCGCGATCCAGCTCCACGTAGTCGGGGCCGAGCAATCCGACCAGGAACGCGGCCTCCGCGCCGGCGAAGGCGGCGGCCAGAGATTCGGTATCGGCGTAATCGCCGCGGACCACCTCGACTCCGTCGGGCACCTGTGCCTGCTCCGGATCCCGGCTCACCGCACGGACTTTCACGCCCCGCTCGGACAACAGACGGACGACTTCACTGCCGATGGTGCCCGTGGCACCGGTGATAACGATCATGTCCATCACCCTGCCGCCGGGCACCGGCCCGGAGATAGGAAAAACCGGCACAGCCGGGGGCGTGGAAGCTGCCTAGAGTGGATTCGGTGACCACCGCGCAAACCCTGGCTCCCGTCATGTCCGCCGAGGACCTCGAGCGCCGCATCGCCCCGCCGGCCGGGCTGCGGCCGTGGATCACCGAGATCGCCCACATCCCCACGGTCGAGCCGGGTCCGGTGACGTTCACCCACATCCCCCAGGCGGCCACCACCATTGTGTTGCGCCGCGAGGAATCCGGCCGTCGGGACGCCTGGGTGCTGGGCCCGCGTACCCGCGCCACCTACGCCCACCCGGAACAGCCCGCGGGCTGCACCCGGATCCGGCTCGCGCCCGGAGCATCGCAGCCCCTGCTGGGTATCGCGGCCGCCGAGCTGACCGATCGCGTCGCGCTGTTGTCGGAGCTGCCCGGTCCGGCGGGCGATCTCGCCGACGCGCTGCTCGCGCTGGACCCGGAGCAGGTGACCGCCTTCCTGGAAGCCGAACTCCCGCACCGGCTCACCGAGGACCCCGTCCGCCGCGACCACCGCCGATTGTTGAATTCGGCGGTGACCGCCATGGACACGACCGCCCCGATCGGCGACCTCGCCGCCGACCTGGCCGTCTCCGAACGCCAGCTGCGCAACCTGTTCACCGCCGGAATCGGCCTGTCTCCCAAGCACTACGCCCGGATCGCCCGCCTGCGCCAGGTCCTGGCCGCCGCGGGCAACACCCCCTGGTCGGATGTGGCACACGCCTCCGGCTACTACGACCAGTCCCATCTGAGCGCGGATTTCCGTTCGCTCATGGGCGTCGCGCCGACCGCCTACTTCCGCGGCGACATCCCGGCGCCGACCCCGTGCCAGACCCTGTCCCGGTTCTAGCCCGATCCGATCGGCGCACGCCGGTCAGGGCAGGGTGATCAACGGCTGGGTTTCGCCTGCGCGGCAGAGGGATTCGATGACGGCGGTGAGCCGGATGCGCGTGCCGCCGAGGCTGCCGGTGAAGACGCGCCGCCCGGCGGAAGCGTCGCGCAGGTCGGTGGCGACCCGGGGCCGGGCACGGAAACGCCGGCCGACTCTGCTCGCCCGGAGGGGACGTACTGGGGAGCGGAATCGGCCGGCGGAATCGGGCCAGCGCCTCGAGATGGCCCGATGACCGGGGTGGAGCCGGGCAGGGGGACCGGCTCCACGGGGTCGGAACTGCGGGGGACTAGCTGGCGTAGGCGCGCAGGCGGTCGGCGCGCTCGCCCTTGCGGAGCTTGGACATGACCTCGCGCTCGATCTGGCGAACCCGCTCGCGGGAGAGCCCGAAGAGCTTGCCGATCTGATCCAGGGTGCGGGGCTGGCCGTCGTCGAGGCCGTAGCGCAGGCGGATGACCTGCTGTTCGCGCTCGTCGAGGGTGGCCAGCACGACGCGCACGTCGCGGTGCAGCAGCCCCGCGATGACCGCGCTCTCCGCGGAGGTGGCCTCGGAGTCCTCGATGAAGTCGCCGAGGGGAGCCTCTTCGTCATTGCCGACGGGCATGTCCAGCGATACCGGGTCGCGGCTGTGGTCGAGCAGATCGGCGATCTTGTCGACCGGAATGCCGGACTCGCGCGACAGTTCCGCGTCGGTCGCCTCGCGGCCCAGCTGCTGGTGCAGCTCACGCTTGATGCGGGCCAGCTTGTTCACCTGTTCGACGAGGTGGACGGGGAGGCGGATGGTGCGGGACTGATCGGCCATGCCGCGGGTGATGGCCTGACGGATCCACCAGGTCGCGTAGGTCGAGAACTTGAAGCCCTTGGTGTAGTCGAACTTCTCCATCGCGCGGATCAGACCCAGGTTGCCTTCCTGGATCAGGTCCAGCAGCGGCATACCGCGGCCGGTGTAACGCTTGGCCAGCGACACCACGAGGCGGAGGTTCGCTTCGAGCAGATGCTGGCGGGCGGACTGACCTTCGCGAACCAGGATCGCCAGATCCTTCTTCTTCGCGGCGGACAATCGCTTGCTCGTCTCCAGCAGGTGCTGAGCGTAGAGGCCCGCCTCGATGCGCTTGGCCAGCTCGACCTCGTCGGCCGCCGTGAGCAGCGCCGTCTTGCCGATCCCGTTCAGGTACACGCGTACCAGGTCGGCGGCGGGGCTGGCGGCATCGAGGTCTTGTTCGCTGGTGCGCACGTCAGTGGTGGCGGGGCTTGTCATGACTTGCCTCCTGTCGGTGGTGTCTCGCTCCGTACAACGGGCCCGACTTCAGGAAAGTTCCCCGCCGGAGCCCCGGTAAACCGCATCTGAGCTGCGGTTTTTACGGCGCACGGCTGAGAAGTTCCTGAGAAGCGCGCGGTGCCGGGAACACGCGCCTCCGGCGGAGGTCCCCTCGGTGTCCGGTTGGTTGCCATCGCCGAACTCGAACTTCCTGACGCGACAATCGAATACGTGTGAACGGGCCTTGCCCGGGGTGTCGTCAAGCGAGTACGCGTTAAAACGAAACGGGGTTCGACCGCATTCCCGCCTCCGGCCGGATCGGTATCCGCGCGACATGTGATCGTGACTGACCTCACCGCCCGTCAGTGCCGGTTTCCTGCGGAAACGCCGACGGCCGCCGGGGGATGCCCGGCGGCCGTCGAGAGGATGCGCTCAGCTGGGATGCACGAGGCCGTGGCGGACCAGCCCGGCCACCACGGTCATCACCGCGGTCTCGAATTCGGGGGTCGCGGCGTCCCCGGTCTCGCTGAACGCCAGCAGCTCGACGAGTTCCCGCAGCGGGAGGCCGTCGGGTCGCATGCCCGCGAGCAGTGCGGCGGTGGTGTCGTCGACCTCGTGCTGCCAGCGCGGCCCGTCGCCGCGGTGCAGCCGGGCCACCGCCTGCGCCCAGCCCTCGTCGCCGGGCAGGTAGACCCGTTCGAGCGCGGTGGCCGGATCGACCCGGTAGCGCGAGTCGAGGATGAGGTCCGGGTCGGCGGCCGCGGCCCGCAGCCACGCCGAGCGCTCGAAGTAGGCCAGGGCCTCCGGGCCGAGCGGATCGTCGAAGCCGTGGGTGAGGTCCTCGGCGAGCAGTTCGGTCGGGCCGTCGATGGCGCGCAGGTAGACGAAACCGAAGCCGATACCCTCGACGCCGGATTCGCGGAAGGCGTCGAGCCAGCGTTCGGCGCGGGCCTGGGCGGCGGGCTCGCGCGGGTCCAGTCCGGCGTCGCGCAGCCAGGTTCCGACGTAGAGGGCCGGATCGGCGACGTCGCGCTGCACGACCCAGGCGTCGATGCCGTGGTCGGGCAGCCAGCTCGCGACGCGGCCGCGCCAGTCCTGGCCTTCGAGGTGCACCCAGGACGCCAGCAGCGCGGCGGTGCCGCCGGGCGCGAGCAGATCCGGGATGCCGGAGATGACGAGTTCGCTCGCGCCGTCGAGGGCCAGGCCGGAGTCCCGGTAGGTGTGCTCGACCCGGGCCGGCCCGACCACGAACGGGGGATTGGCCACCACCTGATCGAAGCGGCGTCCCGCGACCGGCTCGAACCAGGAGCCTTCCAGCAGCTCGATCTCGAGGCCGTTGAGCGCGGCGGTGGCCTCGGCCAGCCAGATGGCGCGCTTGTTCACGTCGGTGCCGGTGACGGTGCGCCCGTAGGCGGCGGCGTGCACGGCCTGCACGCCGCAGCCGGTGCCCAGATCCAGCACGGTGCCGGTCTTCGCGGTCGGGGTGGCGCGCAGCAGCGACAGCGAGGCCTGGCCGACGCCGAGCACGTGGTCGGCGTCGAGGCTGCGCCGGCGCATGGAGTCGTCGAGGTCCGACAGCACCCAGCGGGTGCCGTGGCCGAGGTCGATGGGCCGCAGGTCCAGGGCGGCGCGGACCTGGTCGCCGTCGTGTTCGAGGAATCCGGCTGCGACGGCGCGGTCGATGCTCACCGGTGAAAGGGCCGCTGCCGCTTCGGGTTCGGGGATCAGGTCGCCGAGCAGCAGCAGTCGCACCAGGGTGCCCAGGTCGCCGAGTTCGGCGGCCGCGCGCCGGACGGGGACGGGCTCGCCGCGGCCGAGGGCGGCGTGGGCGGTGTCGCCGAGCGCCTCCAGCAGGGTGTCCGCGTCGTAGCGGACGCGGGTCAGCGCCGCGCGTAGGTCGGGCGCGAGGTCGGCGAGCAGGGACGAGGTGGTCGTCTGATTCGTCGGCATGCCCGGAACTCTGCCACCGCTGGCTGTGGGCATCCGGCGGTGGGCCCGGTTCGGCGGTCCGGAGCCGGGTGATGCGCGCGGCCGGAACCGAAGAAACCGGTTGGTTGCTGGCCGCCGAGTGGCCCGAATCCCGGCTCACTTTCCGATCATTTCATGATCTCACCTGCTGTTATTCGCCATTGTCACAACCACTTTCGTTGCTACTGTGACCGGCATCACCAGGAGGTATCGCAGTTGACAACTGAAACCCAGACCGGCGGACCGGATCCCGACTGGCCCCAGGTCTTCGACAGCCCCGAGTTCCAGCGGCTGCGGCGTCGCTTCCGCCGCTTCGTCTTCCCCATGACCGCCTTGTTCCTGGCCTGGTACGCGCTGTACGTGCTGCTCGCCGACTACGCGCACGGCTTCATGTCGCACAAGGTGGGCGGCAACATCACCGTCGGCCTGATCTTCGGCCTGCTCCAGTTCGTCTCGACCTTCCTCATCACCGGCCTCTACGTCCGCTACGCCGACCGCACCCTCGACCCGATCGCCGAGGGGATCCGCGCCGAACTGGAAGGAGAGGCCCGATGACCACCTATCTGGCCGCCGCCGTCGAGGGCAGCCGTCCCGGCCTCAACATCACCATCTTCGCGATCTTCGTCGCCATCACTCTGGGCATCGTGGTGTGGGCGAGTCGCGATAACCGCACGGCCGCGGACTATTACGCCGCCGGGCGCGCCCTTCTCCGGCCCGCAGAACGGCATCGCCATCTCCGGCGACTACCTGTCCGCCGCCAGCTTCCTCGGCATCGCCGGGGCCATCGCGGTCTACGGCTATGACGGGTTCCTCTATTCCATCGGATTCCTGGTGGCATGGCTGGTGGCCCTGCTGCTGGTCGCCGAATTGCTGCGCAACACCGGGAAATTCACCCTCGGCGACGTGCTGGCCTTCCGGATGCGGCAGCGCCCGGTGCGGGCCGCGGCCGCCACCTCGACGCTGGCGGTGAGTCTGTTCTATCTGCTTGCGCAGATGGCGGGCGCGGGCGTGCTGATCTCGCTGCTGCTGGGCGTATCCGGTTCGGCGGGGCAGAATCTGGTGATCGCGGTGGTCGGCGCGATCATGATCGTCTACGTGCTGGTGGGCGGCATGAAGGGCACCACCTGGGTGCAGATCGTGAAGGCGGTGCTGCTGATCGGCGCGGCCGCGGCCATGACCGTGTGGGTGCTGGGCCGCTACGACTTCAACTTCTCCAGCCTGTTGCAGGACGCGGTGAACCACGGCGGCAAGACCGGTGCGAAGCTGCTCGAGCCGGGCGTGCGCTACGGCAAGACCGGCACCAGCAAGCTCGACTTCCTTTCCCTCGCACTGGCTCTGGTGCTGGGGACGGCCGGGCTGCCGCATGTGCTGATGCGGTTCTACACGGTGCCGACGGCCAAGGAGGCGCGCCGCTCGGTGGTGTGGGCGATCGGGCTGATCGGTGTCTTCTACCTGTTCACACTGGTGCTCGGCTATGGCGCGGGTGCGCTGGTGGGGCCGGAGAAGATCGCCAAGGCGCCGGGTAAGGAGAATGCCGCCGCGCCGCTGCTGGCGTTGGAGCTGGGCGGGCCGGTGCTGTTGGGATTCGTTGCGGCCGTGGCGTTCGCGACGATTCTGGCGGTGGTGGCGGGGCTGACGATCACGGCTTCGGCGTCCTTCGCGCACGACGTGTACGCCAACATCATCAAGCGCGGCAGTGGCGAGAACAAGGACAGCGAGGTGCGGGTCGCGCGGATCACCGCGGTGGTGATCGGGGCGCTGGCGATCGTGGGCGGCATTCTGGCGAAGAATCAGAATGTGGCGTTTCTGGTGGCGCTGGCGTTCGCGGTGGCGGCCTCAGCAAACCTACCGACCATTCTGTATTCACTGTTCTGGCGGCGCTTCAACACCGCCGGCGCACTCTGGAGCATCTACGGCGGACTGGCCGTCACCATCGTGCTGATCATGTTCTCCCCGGCGGTCTCCGGGGCGCCCACCGCCATGATCAAATCTCATGACTTCCACTGGTTCCCGCTCGCGAACCCGGGCCTGGTGTCCATCCCGGTTTCGTTCGCTCTGGGCTGGCTGGGAACCATGCTGTCGAGGGAGCACGACGACGGCAAGTACGCGGAGATGCAGGTGCGGTCTCTGACCGGCGTCGGAGCCGAAAAGGCTGTGCACCACTGATGTCCGAATTGATTGGCGGAAAGTTCGCTGAAAAGCGTTTCAGAATTTCAAGATCAACAATTTGAAGATCAAAAATACTGCCCCGCAACGAGGTTGGGCTGTGTATGCTATTGATCATGCACGGCCCCACTACGAGGTGGGATGACGGCGAGGCGGTGTCGTATTGGACCTCAACAAGCTCCGGATGCGGAGAGCGACTGCAATTGCGATCGCTTTCGGTGTACTGGCATTGATGGTCACGGGTGCGTTGGATCGATTGTTGCTGGGTGTTTTCATGGCTACCGGTCTCACGCTCGGCTGGGTTAACGCCCGGCTCACCTGGATGTCCATCGTGCGCATCACTGATGCGGAAACTCCCAGCAAACAAAAGTTGGCGCTGTCTTCCGCGTCCCGATTGATCATTCTGACCGGGCTGTCGATTCTGGTGGCATTCCTGACCCGTCCCTACGGCGTCGGAATCTTCTTCGGGCTGGCGGTCTTTCAGTTGATCCTGGTTCTCCATACCGCTCTGCCCGAAGTGAAAGGTCTTCGACAGCAGTCATGAGCATCTACGCGATACTGGCCGCCGAGGAACCCTCGGGCGAGGCCAAGATCCACGTCGGCGATCACGCCCAGGCGCACCTGCTGGGCATGACCTTCAATGTCGACACCATCGTGTCCACCGCGGTGGCCGCGCTGATCGTGCTGGGGCTGGCCTTCTACCTGCGGGTGAAGATCACCTCGGGGGTGCCCAACGGGGTGCAGCTGTTCTTCGAGACCATCACCGTGCAGATGCGCTCCCAGGTGGAGACCGCCATCGGCATGAAGGTCGCGCCGTTCGTGCTGCCGCTGGCGGTCACCCTGTTCACCTTCATCCTGTTGTCGAACTGGTTGTCGGTCTTGCCCGTTCAGTACGGTTCGGGTGAATTGATCGCGCCGCCGGCGTCGGATTTCAACTTCACGCTGGCGCTCGCGCTGTTCGTGTTCCTGCTCTATCACGCCGCGGGCGCGTGGCGGCGCGGTCCGGGCGGGCACGCGAAGCAGTTGCTCAAGGGCCACACCGGCTGGGGTCCCATGGTTTTCATCAATGTGGTCGAGGAAATCGCCAAACCGTTGTCGCTCTCGCTGCGACTTTTCGGCAACATGTTCGCGGGCGGCGTCATGGTTTCGGTGATCACGTTGTTCCCGTTCTGGATCAGCTGGGGTCCGAATGCCGTCTGGAAACTCTTCGACCTTTTCGTCGGAGCGATTCAGGCATTCATCTTCGCCCTGCTGACCATCCTCTACTTCAGCCAGTCGATGTCGCTGGAGAGTGAAAACCACTGAGCGGCTGCAGTCGTTCAGCGTTGCATCAATTTTTTTCACAAAGGAAGTGAACAATGGCAGACCCAGCAACCGCGAGTATCGTCCAAGGCGCCCTCATCGGCGGCGGCATCATTCTGGCGGGCGGTGCCATCGGCGCGGGCATCGGTGACGGTCTGGCCGGCGCGGCGTTGATCAACGGCGTCACCCGGCAGCCGGAGGCGGAAGGCCGCCTGCGCGTGAACTTCTTCCTGACCGTCGGTCTGGTCGAAGCGGCATACTTCATCAATCTAGCGTTCATGGCATTGTTCGTATTCGCTACTCCCGGTAAGTAGACGTCATCATGTCTCCCAGAACGGATGTGGAGGCCGCGGGGAACTTCCTGGTTCCCAACGGCACCTTCGTCGCCGAGTTATTGATCTTCCTGATCGTGCTCGCAGTCATCTGGTTCTTCGTGGTTCCGCCGATCCGGAAGGTGCTGGCGGAGCGGGAGGCACGTGTCGAGGTCACGACGGCAACCGCCAAGGAAGCCAGCGAAACCTTCGCCGAAGCCGAGGCGCGCTACGAGTCCGCGCTCGAGAAGGCCCGTGCGGAAGCGGCCGACATCCGCAACCAGGCACGGGCCGAGGGACGGGCCATACTCGACGAAATGCGCGGCGAGGCACAGAAAGAGGCCGACCAGATCGTGGCCGAGTCCACGGCGCACCTGCGCGCCGAGGCCGACCAGGTCGCCGCCGAACTACGCGAAGCCGTCGAACCACTCGCTCAGGACCTGGCCGGCCGGGTCCTGGGCGGGAACGATCGTGCCCGGACCAGTGCGGGCCAGCAGAGAGGCAGGGGTCTGCATGATCCTCACCGATACCCATCTCGCCGAGGGTATTTACGACATCACCTTCGATTGGCCCGTTTTTCTCAGCCAGCTGTTCGGTTTCGGTGTCATCGTCTGGTTCATCGTGAAATACGTTGTGCCACCGGTGAAGCGGATCATGAACAACGCCCAGGACCAGATCCGCCGGCAACTCGAGGAGAGCGACGCGGCGGCCGACCGGCTGGCCACCGCCAAAGCCGCCTACGACAATGCCGTCGCCGAAGCCCAGGCCGAACTCGAGCGTATGCGCGAGGAGGCTCGCGCCGACGCCGACCGCATCATTCTCCAGATGCGCGAGGCCGCGGCGGCCGAAGTGGAGCGGGTCCGCAAGCAGGGCCGCGATCAGATCCTGCAGTACCGCAGGCAGATGATCCGGGATCTGGAACAGGATCTGGCGGCCGCCATGCTCGCGCTCACCGAGGAGAAGGTGCGCGAGCAGATCGGGTCCCCGCAGTCGCGGGCCGACAGCATCGAGAGGTTCCTCGAAGATCTGGAGGCCCTGGCCAATTCCGGCGAGGCGCGGCGGCTGCCGCAAACCGAGCGGAAATGACCAACGCTCGGTAGGGCTCTCCGGAGTTCCTGATCACCGATCAACCCGGCACCCCGGATTCGCTCCGGGGTGCCGGGTTGTTTCACGCCGGTTGGCGGCTGGTCAGGCAGTAGGGCAGGCCGGAGGGGTCCGCCATGACGAGCCAGTGCTTGCCGCTGTCGACGCGACTCGCGCCCAGCTCCTCGTGCCAGGTGGCGGTCGCCTCGATATCGGTGCAGGCGATGTCGGGATGCGCGGAGGCGGGCCGGTTCTCGCCGAGGCGCTGCATCAGGAAGTCCAGGGGGATACCGGGACGGGCGGACAGGCGCGCGAACTCCGGGAGGCTGGTGGGCTTCCAAGCCCATCCGGTCAGTTCGCTCCAGAAACGGGACTCGGTGTCGTAATCGCTGTCGCCGATGTCCAGGCAGATCTGATCGAGGCGGCTGCGGTCACCGCCGGGTCCGGCGACGGTCGGGGTCAGGGGGCCGTTGGCGTCGCGAAACGGTGTGAAGCAGAACGGCATTCCGGCGGGGGAGCGCAGCACGGCGTAGCCGATCCGTTCGGTGAGGATGTAGTCGCCGTCGAGGGTGGCGCCGAGCCGCTCGGCGCGTTCGGTAGCGGCCACGACATTGTCGACATCGAGATCCAGGTGGACGCGGCCGGGGCCGCCGACGGACTGCATCTTGAGCGTGGCCGCGCCGGAAGCCGGGAGCAGCGTGAGGAATTCGTCGTGCTCACCGCGCGGCTCCGAACGGGTGGTGCCGGTGACGGTGGTCCAGAATTCGGCGCAGTCGCCGAATTCCGCTGCGGGCCGGTCGAGAAAGGCCCACACCCAGCGAATCGTCATGCTGTCTCCAGGGTTTCGCGTTTGCGGAAGGTCTTGCGGTAGGTCAGTGGCGGGACGCCCAGTTCCAGGCGCATGTGGTGGCGCAGCGAGGCGGAGGTGCCCATGCCCGCGCTGCGCGCCACCTCGTCGACCGGCAGGTCGGTGGTCTCGAGCAGGTGCCGGGCGTGGCGGACGCGCTGCTGCAGGATCCATGCGCCCGGCGCCATCCCGGTCTCGGCCTTGAAGCGGCGGGTGAAGGTGCGCACGCTCATATGGGCGTGCGCAGCAAGGGAATGCAGATCCAGCTCGTCGTCGAGATGGTGCAGCGCCCAGCGGCGGGTGGGTGCGGTGCCGTCGCTGCCCGCCTCGGGGACCTGCCGTTCGATGAACTGCGATTGCCCGCCTTCCCGCCACGGCGGCACCACGCAGTAGCGGGCCGCGCCATTGGCGGCGGCGGTGCCGTGGTCGGTGCGGATCAGGTGCAGACACAGATCGATCCCGGCCGCCAATCCCGCTGAGGACCAGAGGTTTCCGTCCTGCACGAACAACTGGTTCTCGTCGAGCCGGACATTGGGGTAGAGGGTGCGGAACTGGTCGGCGAAGCGCCAGTGGGTGGTGGCGCGGCGGCCGTCGAGCAGGCCCGCCGCGCCGAGTACGAAGGCGCCGGTGCAGATGGAGACGATGCGCGCGTCGGGGCGGATGCTGGCGAGGGCGTCGGCGAGCGTGGCCGGCAGGGTGCCCAGCTGTCGCGGCTCGGGGATGCGGGTGCCCGGCACGATCACGGTGTCGGCGCGGGCCAGCAGTTCCGGACCGTGCCCGGGGATGACGGTGTATCCGCCGACGGCCTCGATGGGGCCGGGGCCGAGGCCGCAGATGCGCACGTCGTAGAGCGGATCACCGGCGTCGTCGGTGGCCGCGCCGAGCACCATCGACGGGATCGTCATGTCGAACCCGACCGCCGGTTCCAGGACGAGGACGGCGACGAGATGCGGTGCCGGCACGGCTTCTCCTCTCACGATGGCTAGATCTTGACGCATTGTGGCATTCAGGCCACTCGTTCCGGTAGAGGATTTCGGTCACGATCGATCGGTGAGTGAGCTGACAGACCGCCTCGACCCGGAATCGCCGTCGGGCACAACCCCGTTGGACGGCACACCCTCCGCCGCGCGCCGCGGACCGCATCCGGCGTGGATCGTCGCCGCGGTCGGCTTCGTCGCGTTGCTGGGCGCGGCCGGGTTCCGTTCGGTGCCCGGGGTGCTGATGGATCCGCTGCATCAGGAATTCGGCTGGTCGCACGGCGCCATCGGGGCGGCGGTGTCGGTGAACGTGCTGTTGTTCGGGCTGATCTCACCGTTCGCGGCGGCGCTGATGGAACGGCTGGGTCTGCGGCTGGTCGTGTCCTGCGCGCTGGTCCTGGTCGCGGCGGGTGCCGGGCTGACGGTGTTCATGACCCAGCCGTGGCAGTTGATGGCCACCTGGGGTGTTCTCGTCGGTGTCGGGGTGGGCTCGATTTCGATGCCGTTCGTCGCGACGATCACCGGCCGCTGGTTCGTGAAGCAGCGCGGCCTCGTGACCGGCGTGCTGACCGCCGCGGGAGCGACCGGGCAATTGGTCTTCCTGCCGCTCATCGCGAGTTTGGCGCGCGATCACGGCTGGCGGACGCCGTCGCTGGTGGTGGCGGGGACGGCGTTGGCGGTGGTGCCGTTGGTGCTGCTGTTCCTGCGCGACTTTCCCAGCGATATCGGGGTGCGCGCTTACGGTGCCGAACCCGGCAGCGCGGTCGGTGTGCGGACGTCGGCTCCCGGTGGCGCGGCTCGCGCGGTGACAGTGCTCGCGACCGTCGTCCGCAAACCCGTGTTCTGGATGCTGGCAGGCGGTTTCGCGATCTGCGGCGCGTCCACCAACGGCCTGATCGGCACCCATTTCGTCAGCGCCGCCCACGACCACGGAATGCCCGCGACGACCGCGGCCGGATTGCTCGCGGTGGTAGGCGCATTCGATGTCGCCGGCACCATCGCGTCCGGCTGGCTCACCGACCGCGTCGATTCCCGCTACCTGCTGGTCGCCTACTACAGCCTGCGGGGTGTTTCCCTGCTGGTGCTGCCGATCCTCTTCGGTCCGGACGTGCAGCCGAGCATGTGGGCGTTCATCATCTTCTACGGCCTGGACTGGATCGCCACCGTCCCGCCCACGGTCGCCCTGTGCCGCAAGCATTTCGGCGACGACGGTCCGGTCGCCTTCGGCTGGGTGTTCGCCTCGCACCAGATCGGCTCTGCGCTGGCGGCCTTCGGTGCGGGTGTCATCCGGGACGTGCAGGGCAGCTATACGACGGCCTGGTTCGTGGCCGGTGGCCTCTGCGGTATCGCGGCCTTGCTGTCGGCGGCGATCCCCGCGCGCCGGGCCGAGGAGCTATCCGTCGATGGATTTGTGCGGTCGTGACTCCAGGGCCGTCTGATCGCGCCGCCCGTCCCAGCGACTCGGTTCGTCGTGGGTGCGGGGCGGCCGGTCGTTGGCGATGAGCACCGCGATCCAGGGCAGCGGCACCGAGACGCCGATGATGAGCAACGACAGCCACCAGCTGTGCCAGATGCCATAGGCCGCGGCCGCGCCGATCAGGCATGGAATCCGGAACGACATGATGATGATGTATCGGCGAACCCGGGCGCGGTGCTGTTGTTCGAGCGAGGTCTGCGCCTCGGTGATCAGAGCCGGGTGCTTCTTCTCCTCGCCCGGAAAGTAGCCCTGTGACGGCCGGGGCGGTTTCGGTATCGACCCGGCGGGATGGAACTCGACGTCCGGGCGACCCGCGCCGCTACTGCCGTCGGCCTGGGATTCGCCGTCACGCTGCATACCCCCGAGTCTTCCACTACAGCGCGTCGGATGCACACGCCGCCCGCCCCGCGACAGGCCGACCTGGCATCATTGAACCCGTGAGCACAGACACCCTGGTGCGTCCGGAAGAGACCACCGACAACTCCACCGACAACGACACCCCCAAGGTCTTCCACTACGTCAAGAAGAACAAGATCGCCGAGAGTGCCGTCATGGGCACCCACGTCGTAGCCCTGTGCGGCGAGGTCTTCCCGGTCACCCGCTCCGCCAAGCCCGGCTCCCCGGTCTGCCCGGACTGCAAGAAGATCTACGAGCAGATGAAGAAGGACTAGCTCGTTTCGCTGGTCCGGCCCGTGTCCCCTGGTCTGCCGCGGGCAGACGAGCGGCCGGACCTGGCAACCCACCCGGCCCAGCAGACCTGGCCGCCACCGCTCCGAGTTCGACCTGCGCCGCGGACCGACTCTGCGTGGATCGCTCAAGCCCGGATCGCCGGGGCGAGAATCTGCTCGCACCAGGTGCGGAAGGTGGTCGGGCTCGTGGTTGTCGCGGTGCGGGGGACACCGTCGTCGAGGCCGTCGTCCTTGGCTCGCATCATGTCGACGTAGCCGGTGGCGACGGGATCGCTGGCGCCCCGGGCGATCTGGATGGCGCGGAGGTCGTCGAGCGACTGCCGTCGGTAGCGGATGGGGCGGCCCAGGACTTCGGACATGATGTGCGCCATGTCGTTCGGGGTGAGGTCCTGCGGCCCGAGTACCGCGACCTCGCCGGCCCCGGTCCAGGAGCGGTCGAGCAGCAGGCGGGCGGCGGCTGCGGCGATATCGCGGGTGGCGGCGATGGGGGCCGGGCGATCGGCGGCCAGGGTGCCGGTGAACTCGCCGTTGTCGCGGATCGAAACCGCCTGCCACAGTAGGTTGTCCATGAATGACGGGTTGGCGAGTGCCCGGTAGGCCACGCCGGTGCTCGCGATCAGGTCGTCCATCGCCAGTGAGGCTGTCACGTGCCCGGCATTGCCCGCGGCGGGAGTGCCGCGCCCCAGCGCCGAGACGCCGACGACATGCCTGACGTCGTGGATGCTGAACGCCTTGGCGGCGGCGCTGCTGAATCCGGAGAACGCGGAGTCCAGGCTCGGGGCGGACATGTCGGGCGGTACGAGCCAGAAGACCGCGTCTGCTCCGGCGAAGGCCCGGTCCACGACGCCGGGGTCGCCGTGGGATCCGGTGACGATGTCGACGCGGGCGCGGACCGATTCCGGAAGTCCGCCGGGGGTCGCGGGCGATGACGCGCAATTCATCACTGCGAGTGGATGTTTCGAGCAGGATGTCCAACAGTTGGCTGCCGATGTGGCCCGTGGGGGCGGTGATGACGATCATGCTTCGAGTCTCGTGACGGTTCGTCTCGGCGTCCAAGACCCTTTCCATCGATTGATACCGTAAGGGTATGGATCTGGACCTGCGCAAGCTCCGCTACTTCGCCGCGGTGGCCGAGCACCGGCACTTCGGCCGGGCCGCCGAGCAGCTCTACATCGCCCAGCCCGTCTTGAGCCGCCAGATCAAGGCTTTCGAGCAGGAGCTGGATTGCGCGCTGCTGATGCGAACCACCCGCACCGTGGAACTGACCCCCGCCGGCAAGCAGCTCTACGAGGAGGCGCAGGGCATTCTGGCCGCCGTCGACGCGGCGGTGCGACGCGTCCACGACGCCGACCGCGACGTGCGGCGGCTGATCATCGCCTTCTCCGCCGGATTGTCGGTCTCCGAACCGATTCGGGAATTCTCCACCCGGCATCCCGACGTCGAGACCGACATCGTCCCGGCGCGTTGGTGGGAGCCGGACGCGCCACTGCGCGACGGTCGAGCCCAGATCGGTTATCTGCGTAAACCTTTCGATGAAACCGGAATGCGGGTCGTCCCCGTCGGCCACGACCCCAGAGTCGCCTGCCTGCCCGCGACCCA
This sequence comes from Nocardia tengchongensis, assembly GCF_018362975.1. Taxonomy (NCBI): domain Bacteria; kingdom Bacillati; phylum Actinomycetota; class Actinomycetes; order Mycobacteriales; family Nocardiaceae; genus Nocardia; species Nocardia tengchongensis. The sequence continues at coordinate 6,498,841 of NZ_CP074371.1, read as the reverse complement.
TCCGCTGGCCGCCCGCCGTGAACTCACCCTGGCCGACCTCGACGGCAAACGGATGCTCGACCCCCAGAAGCGACGCGCGTCGTCGCTGGAGGAGAAATTCGAGCTCATCGCCTCCGGATTCGGCCTGGCACTCGTCCCGCTGAGCGTGGCCCGCGCCTATGTCCGCCCCGACCTCGTCCACCGCCCCGTCACCGACGCCCCGGCATCCGAAACCTGCCTGGTCGTGCCCGCGGACCAGCGCGGCAAACTCGTGCGTGAGTTCCTCGATATCGCCGTCTCGGCGTTGCGGTAGCGCTCGCTGCGCGGGATCGGCGCGCGGGTCGGCCGGGCCGCATAGACTGCCGTCATGACCGCGGCGCGTGAGATTCCCGATCCGTGGGCAGTGCGGCGCACGACGCCACACTGGATTCCGTCGCGGGGGTTGAGCAATGGGCTCGCCGCACACGGGTGGGGAGTGCTCGCGGACTTGGACGAGTCGCAGGTCTACCGGGTGCTTTTCGCGCTGTCGGACGCGGGTATCGCGGGGTATGTGCTGCCGGTGCCCGCGACGGTGCTGGAGGCCGGTGACCCGGCGATCGTGTGGCGGCTCTCGGTCGACATCCCGCGGTATCGGGCCGCGGAGGACCTGCTGATGGAGTTGCTGCGCTACGGGCGGGCGCGGCGGTCGCGGCAGGCCGTCGAGCCGCGTCGCCGGCGGCGTCGGCGAGTGGCGCTGGTTCGACAACCGCGGTGAGCGTTGGTCGCTCGGCCGGGTGCGCGCACCTCGTACGGTGTGAGTCATGAGCGAACGCGTGGTGATCATCGGTGGGGACGCGGCGGGGATGGCGGCGGCGTCGCAGGCGCGCAGGTTGAAGAGCGCGGGGGAGCTGGAGATCGTCGTTTTCGAGCGGGGGCATTTCACCTCGTATTCGGCGTGCGGGATCCCGTATTGGGTGGGCGGCGATGTAGACGGCCCGGACGCTCTCATCGCGCGGACTCCGGCCGAGCATCGGGCGCGGGACATCGATCTGCGGTTACGGACCGAGGTGGTGGAGATCGATGTCGCCGGGCGGCGGGTGCGTTTCCACGGGCTCGGCACCGGGCTGGAGGGCTGGATCGGGTACGACAAGCTGGTGATCGCCACCGGGGCGACGCCGATCCGGCCCGTCCTGCCCGGCATCGACGCGGACGCGGTGCACGGGGTCCAGACGCTCGATGACGGGCAGTCGCTGATCGATACCCTGGAATCGATTCCGGGTCGGCGCGCGGTCGTGGTGGGTGCGGGCTATATCGGCGTGGAGATGGCCGAGGCGCTGATCAATCGCGGATTCCAGGTCACCATGATCAACCGCGGCGCCGAGCCGATGTCCACCCTCGACCCGGATATGGGTGCGCTGATCCGGAAGGCCCTGCAGGGCATGGGAGTTCAGGTGATCGGCGACACCGAGCTGACCGCCGTCCGCACCGACGCGAAGGGCCGCGTCATCGCTGTCGTCACCGCCGACGCCGAATATCCCGCCGATATCGTGATTCTCGGTATCGGAGTCCGTCCCGCCACCGATCTCGCCCGCGCCGCGGGTCTCCCGCTGGGGGAGTCCGGGGGCCTGCTGACCGATCTCGCGATGCGGGTGCGCGGGCACGAGAACATCTGGGCGGGAGGCGATTGCGTGGAAGTGCTCGACCTGGTCTCCGGTTCCGAACGCCACATTCCGCTGGGCACGCATGCCAACAAGCACGGTCAGATCATCGGCTCGGGGGTCGGCGGCGACTATGCCGTCTTCCCCGGTGTGGTGGGTACCGCGGTCAGCAAGGTGTGTGACCTGGAGGTCGCCCGGACCGGTCTGCGCGAGCACGACGCCCGGGTCGCCGGGTTACAGTTCGTTGCCGTCACCATCGAATCCACCAGTCGCTCAGGCTATTTCCCCGGTGCCGCGCCGATGACGGTGAAGATGCTCGCCGAGCGCCGTACCGGCCGGCTGCTGGGCGTGCAGATCGTCGGCCGTGAGGGTGCGGGCAAGCGCATCGACATCGCCGCCGTCGCCCTTACCGCCCGCCTCACCGTCGATGAGATCGTCGCCCTCGACCTCGGCTACGCCCCGCCCTTCTCCCCGGTCTGGGATCCGGTCCAGGTCGCCGCACGCAAGGCCGTGACCGCGGTCCGCCGCGACGCCACGGCGGGGAATCGACCGCAGTAGGGCCGCCCCTGTAAAGGGGCATGAACAGGCGGTTCGTTTCGGGCCGCCGAATGGTTCTTCACCCTAGGGGGAGGATTTCCCACCCTGGGAGGGACCGGGTGAGCGCCGGGGTGACTGTCGACGACCCGTTCCGGCAGCGACAGTTGAAGCATGGCCGCCACCTCCGGTCGCGGATCGGCTGTCGCCGATTCGGTACTGCGGCGCCATCGTGCGGATTCGAATGCGTCCATCGCTGTAGCCGACCGCATCGGATCCCGGAGGCCGGCCTGATCCGGATCCACCGATCCGGCATCGTCCGTGACGCAGATCGTGCCCCGGCAACGGCTGTGCGGTCGGAACATAGGATCTTCATGCAGCAGCCGGCTCCCGCGATAGTCGAATCGACCCCCGATATTCCCGAAGGCGCGTTTCCGCTGTCGGCGGCGCAGCGCGGAATCTGGTTCGCCCAGCACATCGCGGGTGATATCCCGTTTTCCATCGCGCAGTACATCGAGCTGATCGGTCCGCTCGATATCGGGCTTCTGGAGTCGGCCGCGCGGCAGGCCGGCCGTGAGTTCGGTACCGGCTATCTGCGCCTGACCGAGATCGACGGCCAGCCGTACCAGTTCATCGACACCGATCTCGTCGATCGGCTGGTCGTCATGGACTTCCGCGGCGAGCCGGACCCCGACGCCGCGGCACATGCCTGGATGCGCTCGGAATATTCGGCGCCACTGCACCTCACGGCCGACCGGTTGGTGTGTGTGCGGATGCTGCGACTGTCCGAGGACCGCTGGTTCTGGTACTCGCGGATTCACCACATCGTGCTCGACGGCATGGGTGCGATGTCCATGATCCAGCGCACCGGCGAGCTCTACAGCGCGGCCCTGGCGGGCCGGGAACCGCCCGCCGCCAAGGCCGAGGACCTGCGCGGGATCATCGCTGCCGACCTGGCCTATCGCGGCTCGGACCGGTTCGCGGCCGACCGGGAGTATTGGCTCGAGCACCTGCGTGGGGCTGCCGACCCGGTGAGCCTGGCCGGGCGCGCCGCCGACGTCGACGCGCACCCCGCCCGCGTCGCGGGAGAGCTGACGCCGGCCACCTCGGAGCTGCTCGAATCCGTCGCGAAGGCGGCGGCCTCGGGTGTCGCGCCCACCCTCGTCGCCGCGTTCGCCGCCTACCTGGCGGCCATGACGGGAACTTCGGAAGTGATGCTGAGCCTGCCGGTCTCGGCGCGCACGACGGCGGTCCTGCGGCATTCGGGCGGGATGATCGCCAATGTCGTGCCGCTGCGGCTGCGGCTGGAGCCGGCCATGACGGTCGGCGCCCTCATCCGTGCCGCGCAGGGTGAGCTGACCGGCGCACTGCGGCGGCAGCGCTACCGCCAAGAGGACATCCTGCGCGATCTGGGCAGGCTCTCCGACGCGACCGCGACGTTCGGTCCGTCGATCAACCTGATGATGGTGGACACCCGCATCGAGCTCGGCCCGGTCACCGGACGATTGCACGTGCTGTCCTCCGGCCTGATCGACGACATGTTCGTCAACTTCTATCCGGGTGTGGGCGGCGAGAGCACGCACATCGACTTCCAGGGCAACGCCAACCTCTACAGCGATGCCAGGCTGGCGGCACACCACAGCCGGTTCCTGACCTACCTGCATCGGTTCCTCGCGGCGGGCCCGGATGCGCCACTGTCGACGCTGTCGGTCACCTCGGACGCCGAACGCGCCGAACTGGCCCCGGTCCGCGGACCCGCGGGCGTCGAGCCCTCGACCCTGCCCGACATCCTGCGGGCCGGCGCGCTGGTGAACGCGGACGCGGTGGCGATCGTCGCCGACGCGACATCACTCACCTATCGCCAGGTCGACGAGTACACCAACCGGCTCGCCCGTGTCCTGATCGCGGACGGCGCGGGCCCCGAAACCACGGTGGCCATCGCGATTCCACGGTCGATGGAGTCGGTACTCGGGATGCTCGCGGTGGCCAAGACCGGTGCGGCCGCCGTACCGATCGATCCTGGATATCCGTCGGACCGGATCGAGCACATGCTCGGCGACAGCGGAGCCGTCACCGGCATCACCGTCGCCGCGGTCGGTGCGGCGCTGCCGGACCGGGTCGACTGGATGGTTCTCGACAGTGTCGAGACCGTCGGGCGTCGCGCGGCCCAGGACTCGGGGCCTATCACCGACGCCGATCGCCGGGCGGCGCTGCACCCGGACCAGGTCGCGTACCTCATCTACACCTCGGGCTCGACCGGATTGCCGAAAGGCGTGGCCGTATCGCACCGCGGTCTCGCGAATCTGGTCGCGGGTTCCGGCGCGGGATTCGGCGTCACCGCCGAATCGGTGATGGCGCATGCTGTTTCGCCGAGTTTCGATATCTCGGTCGAGGAGATCCTGGTGACCCTCGCGACGGGCGCCACCCTCGTGGTCGTCCCGCCGTCCGCCTACGCCGGAGCCGAACTCGCGGATGTGCTGCGCGCGCACCGCGTCACCCACCTCAATGTGACGCCGGCGGTGGTCGGTTCGCTGGATCCCGAGATGCTGCCGGAGCTGCGCACGGTCATCGTGGGCGGCGACGCCTGCCCGGCGGACCTGGCGGCGACCTGGTCCGGGCGCACCCTCGTGAACGGATACGGGCCGACGGAGACCACCGTCACCGTGACCCTGACCGAGCCGATGGTCCCCGGCGCGGCGGTCACCCTCGGCGGTCTCACCCCGGGTGTCCGCGCGCTGGTGCTCGATCCGTGGCTGCGGCCGTTGCCGGTCGGCAGGGTCGGTGAGTTGTACCTCGCGGGACCGGGTTTGGCGCGCGGCTACCATCGCCGCGCCGGGCTCACCGCGGCGCGTTTCGTCGCCGATCCCTGCGAGCCCGGACAGCGGATGTACCGCACGGGCGATCTGGTGCGCTGGGTCGCGCGCGGTGATCGGCTCGAGCTCGAGTATCAGGGCCGCGACGACTTCCAGGTGAAGGTGCGAGGTTTCCGGATCGAGCTCGGCGAGATCGACGCCGCGCTGCAACAGCAACCGGGGATCGACTTCGCACTCACCCTCGGTGTCCGAACCCCGGGTGGCGCGACCGCGCTGGTCGCCTACGTCCTGCCCGAGCCGGGTGTGGACCTGCATCCCGAAGCGCTGAAAGCGGCTGCCGGGGAGACGCTTCCGGCCTACATGGTGCCCGAGATCGTCATGGTGCTGGACCAGGTGCCGCTCACCCCGCTCGGCAAAGTGGATCGAAAAGCGCTCCCGGCACCGGATTTCAGCCCCCGCAGCCGCGTACACCGACCGCCGTCGACGCCTGGTGAGGAGACTCTGGCCGCACTGTTCGCCGACGTGCTCGGACTGGACACGGTCGGCGTCGACGAGAACTTCTTCGCGCTCGGCGGCGACAGCATCATCGCCATCCAGCTGGTCACCAGGGCGAAGGACGCCGGAATTCGATTCAGCCCGCGGGATGTGTTCGAACGCCGGACCGTTGCCGCGCTGGCCGCGGCGGCCGACACCTCGCACACGCACGCGCTGCCCGAACTTCCCGGCGGCGGAACCGGTCTCGTGACCCTGACCCCCGCGGTGTACGCCCTGCTGGACCGGGGCGACGCACTCCGACGCGGCGGTGGCGCGGTCGCGGTCGACCTGCCCGGCGGATCGGATCCCCGCCGTATCGGCGCTGCCGTGCGGACCCTGCTCGATCACCATGACCTGCTGCGCTCCCGGCTGCTGCGCACCGAGCGCGGCTGGGAATGGATCGTCGCCGAACGCGGATCGGTCGATGCCGCGACGGTGCTCGAGGTGGTGCCCGCGGGCTCCGGCGTCGATCCGGACGCGGCGCTCGAACGTGCGCGTGAGCTGCTGGACCCGGCCGCCGGTGTGGTGCGGGTCGTGCTGATCGAGCGCGCCGAGCGGGAGCCGCTGTGCTGGATCGTCCTGCACCCGTTGGTGACCGATGACATCTCCCTGCGCATCCTGGTCTCCGATTTCGCCGACCTGGTCGCGGGTGTTCCACTGGAACCGGTCGGCACGTCGTTCCGGCGTTGGGCGCACGGACTGTTCGAGCACGCCGGTGAACACGCGGCCGAGCTGCCCGCGTGGCAGCGGATCCTGGCGACCCCCGATCCGGCTCTCGGGTCCGCCCCGCTGGATCCGGCGGTCGATGTGACCGCCACCGCGGCGGTACTCCGAACGACTGTCGAGGCCGACTCCGCGGAGGCGGTCCTCACGACGATCCCGCAGCGATTCCACTGTGACCCGCAGGAGGTGCTGATCGCCGCGCTCACCCTGGCGGTAAGCCGTTGGCGCACAAGGGGAACCGTATTGCTGACCCGCACCGCCGATGGTCGCGGCACGCATGTCGTGCCCGGCGCCGACGTCGCTCGCACGGTCGGTCCGTTCCAGAGCGCGTTTCCGACGGCCGTGGATCTGGCGGGTATCGATCTCGACGCGGCGTTCGGCGGCCACGCCGCGGCGGGCGCGGTGATCAAGGCCGCCAAGGAGCAACTGCGGGCGGTGCCGGGCGAGGGCGCGGGCTTCGGCATCCTGCGCTATCTCTACGCCGACGGTGTGCTCGCACTCATGGATGCCCCGACGCCGCAGATCGGATTCACTTATCGGGACCGCGCGGTTGCCGGTGCGGAATCGCCACGGTGGCAGCACGAGCCGCTGACCGCGGTGCTGTCCCTCGACGTGGTGCGCCTCGACACGGGTCTGGAAGTCGAGTGGCGCTACGCCTCCCGGCTGCTGAGCGCCGCCGACATCGGCGAGCTGGACCGGCTCTGGGCGGAGGCGCTGCACGCGTTCACCGACCACGCGGCCGACCCCGCGGCGGGCGGCCACACCCCGAGCGACTTCGACCTCCTCCCGGTGACGCAATCCGACATCGACGGCTGGGATCGCGCCTACCCGAACCTGACCGAGGTCTGGCCGCTCTCGCCCTTGCAGTACGGCATGTACTTCCACACCCTCTACGACGCGGACACCGCCGATGTCTACACCGTGCAATCACTGCTCACCCTCGAAGGCGACGTGGACGCCGCGCGATTGCACAACGCCGCGAGGACATTGGTGGCCCGCCACGACAATCTGCGGGTCGCCTTCGTGGAATCCGCTGACGGGCCGCGCCAGCTGGTTCTCGCCGATGCCGAGATCGCTTGGCAGGAAATCGATCTGACCACGATCGAGGACGACGACGCCCGCGCCTCGGAACTCGGGCGGTTGCTCACACTCGATGCCCGGGAGCACTTCGACCTGTCGCGACCGCTGCCGCTGCGCTGCACGCTGATCCGAATGACCACCGACAGCTGCCGTTTCGTGCTCACCAACCATCACATCGTATTGGACGGCTGGTCCGGGCCGCTGCTGGTGGGCGAGCTGTTGGCGCTGTATCTCACCGCGGGCGACCCCGCTGCGCTGCCGCCGGTGCCCGCCTATCGCCGCTACCTGTCCTGGCTGCACGACCAGGACGACGCCGTCGCGTTGGCGGCATGGACGCGGTCGCTGGCCGGAATCGAGAGTCCGACCCGGGTGGTGCGGTCTCCTGCGGGTATCGAATCGACCGAAACAGGAACTGTCGCCGTCGATTTGCCGTCCGCGGCTGTCGCGCGATTGGAGACGGTGGCTCGCGAATCCGGCGCGACGGTCAACACCGTGGTGCAGGTGGGCTGGGCGATGCTGCTGGCCATGCTGACCGGTCGCACCGATGTGGTGTTCGGCGGCACGGTGTCCGGCAGGCCACCCGAGGTGGCCGGCATCGAGGACATGGTGGGGTTGTTCATCAACACCCTGCCGGTGCGGGTGCGGCTCGATCCCGCGGAACCGGTCGCCGACCTGCTGGCTCGGGTACAGCGGGAACAGGCTCGGCTGATGGACTATCAGCACGTGGGCCTGGCCGCGATACAGCAGGCGGTCGGTCTGCCCGAATTGTTCGACACCCTGGTCGTTTTCGAGTCCTTCCCGATCGACCTGGCCGGGCTGTCGCAGGCGCTCGAGCGTGCGGACCTACGCGTGCTCGACGCCGACACCACCGATGCGACACCGTACCCGCTGAGTCTCATCGTCGTCCCGATGTCCGGCGACGACGGGGAGCGCACGCTACGAGTCAGCGTGAAGTACCTGGTCGACGACGTGCCGCCCGCCGAGGCGCGGTCGTTCCTCGATCGTTTCGTCCGGTTGCTCGATCAACTCACCGAGCATCCGAGCGCCCCGACGTCGCGGCTGCAGTGCTGTGATGACGCCGAGCGCGCCGCCTTGCTGCCCGTGCGCGGACCGGCCTCGGCGCCGCCGCGGACCCTCCCGGAGATCCTGTGTGCCGGTGCGGCTCTCGACGGTGCGGCGATCGCGGCCCGCGCGGGTGACATCGCCTTGTCCTACGCCGAGCTCGACGCCTGGTCCAACCGCTTCGCCCGGGTGATGCTCGCTCGCGGCATCGGCCGCGAGACATTCGTGATGGTCGCGCTCACCCGGTCACTGGAATCGGTGGTGGCCGTCTGGGCCCTGGCCAAGACCGGGGCCGCGTTCGTGCCTCTGGATCCCTCGTATCCGGTGGAACGCATCGAGCACATGCTCGCCGATTCGCGTGCGCCGCTGGGCATCACGATCACCGAGATCGGCGAAACCCTGCCCGGCACCGTCGACTGGCTGCTGCTCGACGACCTCAGCACCCTGCGCCGGGCCCTGACGGTCTCCGATGCACCCATCACCGACGCGGACCGCGGCGGCCACATCGACCTCGACCAGATCGCGTATCTCATCTACACCTCCGGCTCCACGGGAAAGCCGAAGGCCGTGCTGTGCGGTCACCGCGGCCTGGCCGATCTGGTCGCGGCCCAGCGCGAGACCCTCGACCTCGATCCAGGCGCCCGCACGCTGCAGGTGGCGTCGCCCAGCTTCGACGCCTCGGTGTTCGAAATGCTGACGGCGCACGCGACGGGCGCCACCCTGGTGATCTCGCCGCCCGATGTCTACGGCGGCGCGGCATTGGAGGCGCTGTTGCGCGACGAGCAGGTCACGCACGCGGTCATCACTCCGTCGGCGCTGGCCACGATGGACCCGGCCGGACTGACGCGGCTGCGCGTGCTTGCGGTCGCGGGCGAGGCGGCCACGCCCGAACTGATCGCGCGCTGGTCGGCGGGCCGGCGCATGGTGAACCTGTACGGCCCGACCGAATTCAGCATCTGGGCGACCGGTCCCGGCGAACTGGTCGAGGGCGAACCGATCACCCTCGGCGGCCCGATCCGCGGCGCTGCGGTCATGGTGCTCGACGGCTGGTTGCGCCCGGTGCCGGCGGGGGTGGCCGGTGAGCTGTACCTGGCAGGTCACGCCCTGGCGCGCGGCTACTTCGGCCGGTTCGAGATGACCGCCAACCGTTTTGTCGCCAATCCGCACGGTGCGCCCGGCGACCGTATGTACCGCACCGGTGACATGGTGCGCTGGGTGGCCGGGAGTGAGCCCGACTATCAGCTGGAGTACCTGGGGCGCAGCGATTTCCAGGTGAAGATTCGCGGGTTGCGCATCGAGCTCGGTGAGATCGACGCGGCGCTCTCGCGCGACAGCGAGGTCGAATACGCGGTCACCCTGGGCGTGGAGGGCCCCGCGCGGGCGACCGTGCTGGTGGCGTACGTGCTGCCCGTTGCCGGCGTGCACGTCGACACCGAGCGCCTGCGCTCCCGGATCGCCGCGGAACTGCCCGGATACATGGTGCCGGACCACCTGGTGGTGCTGGACGCCGTCCCACTGACCCCGGTCGGCAAACTGGATCGCAAAGCCCTTCCGGCACCGGACTTCACGCGGGCGGATCGGCCGTACCGCGCGCCGCGCACCCCCGCCGAACAGGCGGTCGCGCAGGTGTTCGCCGAGGTGCTCGGCGCGGCGCGGGTCGGCGTCGACCATTCCTTCTTCGAGCTGGGCGGCAATTCGCTCAGCGCCACCAAGGTGGTCGCCCGGGTCAATGCGGTGCTGGGCGCGGCCATCGCGCTGCGCGACCTGTTCGACGCGCCCACCGTGGCGGAGCTCGCCGCGCGGGTCGCGCAGGGCGACGGCGCTCCCGGCCGCCGCGCCCTCACCGTACGCACGCGGCCGGAACGAATCCCGTTGTCGCCCGCGCAGCAACGCATGTGGGTGCTCAACCGGCTCGATCCCGCCTCACCCGCGTACAACATCGCCATCGCGCTGCGGCTCACCGGCGAGCTGGACGTCGAGGCCCTGCGGCTGGCGCTGGCCGACGTGGTCGCCCGGCACGAGAGCCTGCGCACCCGTTACCCCGTGGACGCCGACGGGCCACGCCAAGAGGTGATCGCCCCGGAGTCGGCCGCCCCTCCGGTGCCGTTGATCGACACCGGGATCGGGGCGCCACTGCGGGATCGGATCAACGAACTGGCGGGCCAGGGATTCGACCTCGCCACCGAGTTGCCGTTGCGCGCCGGGCTGTTCCGCCTCGGCTCCGATACCGTGCACGTCGTGGTGCTGGTGGTCCATCACATCAGCGCCGACGGCGCGTCCATGGCTCCGCTGGCGGCCGATCTGGCCGCCGCGTACGCCGCGCGTTCGACCGGAAGCGACGGCGTGCGAGCGCCGCTCGCCGTCCAGTACGCCGATTTCGCGCTGTGGCACCGCGAACTGCTCGGCAGCGAAGCTGATCCGGAATCGATTGCCGCGCAACAGATCGATCACTGGAAGGCAGTGCTCGCCGACGCACCCGAGGTGCTGGAGTTGCCCGCCGACCGCCCCCGTCCTGCGGTGCAGACCATGCGCAGCGCCGAACTCACCTTCTCGATCGATGCCGAAACACACAGTGCCCTGCTGGAATTCGCGCGAGCGCACAACGTCAGCCTCTTCATGGTTGCGCACGCGGCCCTCGCGGTGCTGCTGGCCCGGCTGGCGGGCACCGACGACATCGTCATCGGCGCGCCGATCGCGGGTCGCGGCGAAGAGGCTCTCGACGAGCTCGTCGGCATGTTCGTCAATACGCTGGCGCTGCGCACCCGGGTCGACCCCGCCGCCGGGCTCGACGATTTCCTCACCGCCGTCCGCTCGGCGGATCTGGACGCGTTCGCCAACGCCGACGTGCCCTTCGAACGGCTGGTGCAAGTCCTGGACCCGAGCCGCTCCACCGCCCACCACCCGCTGTTCCAGGTGTCGCTGACACTGCAGAACTACGCGGAGCCGGTCCTGGAGCTGCCCGGCCTGCGCTTCGAGATCGAGGATTTCGACCGCGACACTTCGCAATTCGATCTGATGCTCGACCTGCGTGAACGTTTCAACGGCGCGGAACCGGCGGGGCTGGACGGTGTCGTCACCTACGCCACCGACCTCTTCGACCCGGAGACGGCCGCCGCCCTCGCCACCCGCTGGCAGCGCGTGCTCACCGAGTTCCTGACCCGGCCCGGCGTGCGACTGGCCGAGATCGACATTCTCGACGCGGCCGAGCGTGCGACCCTGGCCCCGGTGCGCGGCCCCGAAACCGCCGGGACGACAACGCTTCCCCGGTTGCTCGCGGCGACCGCGGCCCGCTATCCGGATCGCCCGGCGCTGGTCGTCGAGGGTGTGGTCACCACCTATGGGGAGCTCGTCACCCGATCCGAGGCGCTGGCGCGGATCTTGCTCGAGGCTGGCCTAGGACCGGAAACCGTTGTGGCACTGGCTCTTCCACGGTCCGCCGAACTGTTCACCGGAATCTGGGCGGCGGCCGCGACGGGAGCGGCATTCCTGCCGATCGATCCCGGGTATCCGGCCGACCGGATCGAGCACATGCTCACCGATTCCGGCGCTGCGGTGGGGTTGACTCTCGACCGGTATCGGCCCGCCCTGCCCGGCGGCACCCGGTGGCTGGTGCTCGACGATCCGGAATTCGTCGAACGGCTGGTCCGGGCCGGTGCCCGTCCGCCGGGCGCGGACCGGCCCTCGGCCCCGATCCGGCCGGAGAACGCCGCCTGGATGATCTACACCTCGGGCTCCACCGGCACCCCGAAGGGGGTCACCGTTTCCCACCGCGGCCTCGCGGATCTGGTCGCGGCCCAGCAGGACTCGCTCGGCCTGGACCACACCTCGCGGGTCCTGCAGGTGGCCTCGCCGAGTTTCGACGCCTCGATCTTCGAAGCGCTGATGGCCTTCGGCTCCGGCGCTGCATCGGTGGTCTCGCCACCGGACGTGTTCGGCGGCAGTGCCTTGGCCGAGCTGATCGACACCGAACAGGTCACCCACATGGTCATCACGCCCTCGGCGCTGGCCACCGTCGAACCCGCCGCGGTGCCGAGTGTGCGGGTGCTCGCGGTGGCCGGTGAGGCCGTCGGCGCGGAGCTCGTCGAGCGGTGGGCCGCCGATCGCGTCCTGCTGAATCTCTACGGTCCGACCGAATTCACCATCTGGGCAACGGGTTCCGCGGCGCTCGCCGCCGACCGGCCGGTCACCATCGGTGCACCCGTGCGGGGCGCGGCAGTGCTGGCGCTCGACGATCGGCTGCGTCCGGTGCCGGTCGGTGTGGCGGGGGAGTTGTATCTGGCCGGTCCCGCACTGGCCCGCGGCTACCACGCCCGCCCGAGCCTGACCGCCGCCAGGTTCATCGCCAACCCCTTCGGCGAGCCGGGCGAAACGATGTATCGCACCGGGGATCTGGTGCGCTGGACGCACACCGGATCGGGGCTCGAACTGGAGTACGTGGGCCGCACCGACTTCCAGGTCAAGGTGCGGGGGCAACGGGTGGAACTCGGTGAGATCGACGCCGTGCTCGGCCGTGTCACCGGTGTCGATTTCGCGGTGACCCTCGGCGTCGCGGGCCCGACCGGCGCTACGGCTCTGGCCGCCTATCTGGTTCGCGCGCCGGGCGCCGACCTCGATGTCGCGGTGGTGCGGGCCGTGGCGGCCGACAGCCTGCCCGCCTACATGGTTCCCGCCGCCTTCGTGGTCCTGGACTCGATCCCGCGCAACGCGGTGGGGAAGCTGGACAGGAGTGCCCTTCCCGCACCGGATTTCACCCTCGATCGCACCGAATACCGGCCGCCGGCCACCGATACGGAGCAGGTCCTCGCGCAGATCTTCGCCGAGCTGCTCGGCATCGAACGGGTCGGCGCGGACGATTCGTTCTTCGCGCTCGGTGGCGACAGTATCCTGGCCATCCAGCTGGTGTCGCTGGCCCGGCAGCGGGATCTGAATTGCACTCCGCTGCAGGTGTTCGAGCATCGCACCGTGACCGCGCTGGCCGCCGCGATCGAGGCGGAGGCGCCGGTGGCGATCCTCGAGGAACTGCCCGGCGGCGGCGTCGGCGAACTGCCGCTCACACCGATCGTGCACTACATGCTCGAGCGCGGCGGCGACCACCGCCGCTTCGCCCAGACCGCCGTGCTGGACCTGCCGGCCGGAATCGACCGCGACGGCCTGGTTGCGACCCTGTCGGCGGTAGTCGACCACCACGACATGCTGCGGTCCCGGCTGATTCGAGCCGAGGACGGTGAGATGCGGTTGCTGGTAGCCGAACCCGGCACGGTCGACGTGGACACGCTGGTGCACCGCGTCGAATTCGATACCGCGGCCGACCCTGTCGCGGCGCGCGAGTTCGTCGAGACCGCAGTGGATTTCGCGGCCGACCGGCTCGATCCGGCGAACGGTGTCGTCCTACAGTTCCTCTGGCTCGTCCCGGCCGCCGCCGACACCGGACCCGGCCGCCTGGTCGTGATCGCCCATCACCTCGTGATCGACGGGGTGTCCTGGCGCATTCTGGTGCCCGACCTGATCGCGGCCTGGGCGCAGGTGTCGGCGGGCGCGGATCCGGTCCTGACCTCGACGGGTACCTCCATGCGGCGCTGGGCGCATGCGCTCAACGACGAATCACGCACCGAGCGCAGGGTTTCCGAACTCGGCCATTGGCGCCGGGCCATCGAGGGACCCGACCCGCTGATCGGGTCCCGCGCACTGGATCCGGCGATCGATCAGGCGCACACCCTGCGCCGGATCGACCGGGAGCTCTCCTCGGAGGTCACCGACGCGCTGCTCACCACCCTGCCCGGACTCTTCCATGGCAGCGTCGAGGACGCGCTGCTCGCCACGCTGGCCTTGGCCATCGTGCGCTGGCGCGCGAATCGGGGGATCGCCGAGGACACCGCGCTGCTGCGGCTGGAAGGCCATGGCAGACAACAGGACGTGATTCCCGGCGCCGACCTGTCCCGAACCCTCGGCTGGTTCACCACCCTGTATCCGGTCCGACTGGATCTCGGCGACATCGACCTCGACGATGCCCTGGCGGGCGGCCCGGCCATGGGCGCGGCCATCCGTGCGGTGAAGCATCAACTGCTCGCGGTGCCGGACAAGGGCATTGGATACGGCCTGCTGCGCTATCTGAATCCCGTGACCACGCCCCGGCTTCCGCATCGGCTGCCCGGGCAGATCGGGTTCAACTATCTCGGTCGGTACTCGACCACCGATGTCCCGGCGGGTCTGGCGGGCATCGGCTGGCTGCCCACCGATGACTTCGGCGATCCGACGCCCGCCGAATGCCCGGACGTGCCATTGCAATCGGCGATCGATGTGAACGCGGTGGTGATCGGATCCCGGATGCAGGCCAGCTTCGGGTTCCCGGAAACCGTGCTGCGCCAGGATGAGGTGTCGGAACTGGCTGATCTGTGGATTGCCGCGCTGGGCGCCGCCGCCGAGTTCGCCCGCACTCCGGCCGCACGCGTGGCCGCCGACGAGGAGAGCGCGGCACTCGCGGCTGCGGCTCAGATCGATTCCGCACCAGCCGGACTCGGGCTGGACGTCCTGCTGCCGATCCGGCTGGACGGCACCGAGCCCGCACTGTTCTGCATCCATCCGTCCTCCGGCATCGCCTGGACCTACCTGGGACTGGCGGACGCGCTGCGCCCGGGACGGCCGATCTACGGTCTGCAGGCTCCCGATCTCAGCGGTCACGAACCTCCCGCGGGTTCCATCGAGGAGTTCGCGGACCGGTATATCCGCGAGATCCGCCGCGTGCAGCCGACCGGGCCGTATCACCTGCTCGGTTGGTCGTTCGGTGGTCTCATCGCCCATGCGATCGCCACCAAGCTGCGGCAGGACGGGGATGCCGTCGGCACCGTGGCCCTGCTCGACGCCGACACCACCGACATCGACGGCGACAGCATCGAACGGCTGACCGCGGGCGGTTTCGTCAGCTCCTTCGGCTCGGTCTTCGGCATCGACGACGTGCCCGAAGACGCCACCGCGGAGGAGGCCGCCGAAATGATTCGGCAACGGCTGGGCGGTGTCTCGCTCATCGACGCGGCGACCCTGGAACGGATGGCCGAGTCGTTCAACGCGGCCGCACGCACCCGAACCGGCTACCAGCGTCCCGTATTCGACGGCGACGTCGTGTACTTCAGCGCGACCGTCGACACCTCCGACATCTTCGGCCCCGCGGGCTGGCGTCCCTATGTGACCGGCGAGATCACCAATCACGACATCGAGGTCGCGCACCTCGACATGACCGGTCCGCAGGCGCTGGCGACCATCGCCGACGTACTCGACGAGCAGTATCTCGGGCCGACACGGTGATACCGCCGAACGCGGTTCGGCCACGGTTCCGGATCAGGTCCGGTCGCGCTCACCGTGGGGTGGGCGGGACCCACCCGCCGAACGCACGTTCCAGTTCGAGCGCCGCCGCGATCGTCAGATGGTCGTTGCCGATGCCCGCGGCCACCTGCACACCCAGGGGCAGTCCCGCCGAGCCCAACCCCAGCGGCACCTGGGTGACCGGCACGCCGGCCAGGCTGAACGCGGCGACGGCGTTGGCCGACCAGGGGCGTCCGACGGTCCGCCCGTGCCGCGGCGCGACCGTCGGCATGGTCGGATGCAGCAGCAGGCCGTCGCCGATGAGCTCCGTCAGCTCATCCGATATCGAGCGGGCGGCATCGACGATTCGCCGGGTCAGCGACTTCGGCAAGCGACGCTCGACCTCCTCACCGACCAGCAGTGATCGCATCGCGGCGGTGTGATCGCCACGCGGCGAGAGCAATTCGCGTCCGAAGCGCGGTCCGGCTCCTTCGCCCCGCAGGGTGTCCGCGAACCTGACCCCGGTCTCCTCCGCGAGGAAGATCGCGGTGAACATCCCGACCGCCCGCAGCGACTTCATGCTGACGTGGGTCACCTTCGCGCCCGCCGCCTCGAGTGCTGCGGCCGCACGATCGCGCGCCCGCAGCATCTCGCCGGCGACGCCTGGCAGGAACGCGTCGTCGATCAGGGTCACCCGGGTGCCCGCCAGATCGGTCGGGGACGGGTCCGGCCAGCGCGGCGCGTCGGTGACCAGCGGGTCCATCGAGTCCGGTCCGGCGATGATGCGCAACGCGGGCATCAGATCCTCGGCCCGGCGGGCCAGCACCCCGTTCGAACACATGGGGGCCACCCCGTGCGGCGGCGGCCAGGCGCCGGTCAGCGGCACGTGGCCCAGCGACGGCCGGTGCCCGAACACGCCGTTGCAGAAGGCCGGAATTCGAATCGAGCCGAGGGTGTCGGTGCCCAGACCGAGCGGGGAGCCGCCGCTGCCGATGGCCGCGCCCTCGCCGCCGGACGATCCACCCGCGGTTCGGCGCGGGTCGTAGGCGTTGCGGGTGCGCCCGTACACGCGGTTGTCGGTTTCGATCCACATGCAGCCTTCGGCGGTGTTCGTCACCGCGATCGGGATCGCACCGGCATCGATCAGGCGCTGCACGACCGTCGCGTGGGTGTCCGGGCGCAGGTGCTTGCGCGCGACGACGCCCGCGCTGTGCGGCATGCCCGCCACCGCGATTGATTCCTTCACCGTGACCGGCACCCCGAGCAGCGGCGGGAGGGTGGCGGGATCGCCGTCCGCGATCCGGGCGTCGGCGCGATCGGCGTCCAGCCGAGCTTGCCGGTAGCGATCGGCGGCCACGGCGTTCAGCGCCGGATCGACGCGTTCCAGCAGGTCGATGTGGGCGTCCACGACCGCGCGGGCACTGATGGTTCCGGCTCGAATCGACTGTGCCAGAACAACACCCGACTGCTCGGTGATTCTCATGTGGACGTGCCCTTCCGGATCATCGCGTAGCGCGCGCCCGCGAACCACGTCGTTACATTTTGACATCAAATGGCAAGATGTACTACCCGGGCTGCTTCTCGCCGTCTGCGTTGGCGTGCGGATTTCCGGCGAATTCGCGATCCATCAGTGGCACTACCATCGCGCGGCTACAGTGAGCGTTCGAATCGGAAGCGTTTCACAATGGATCGATACGAGGTACACGGCTAGTGAAGAGTTCGGCTCGGTTGCGGTTGCTCGCGGCGTCAACGGCCTGCGGCACCGCAGCGGTGCTCGCCGCGATGGCGCCCCCGGCCACGGCGGACGCCCCCGACGGCAAGACCCTCGTGGTGACGGGCGATTCCTTCTCCGCCAACGGGGAGATCGTCGACCTGCTGAACCCGGGCGGCGATCCCGACTGCAAACACGTGGCGACGTCCTGGCCGACACAGCTGACGCAGCGCATCGGCTTGTCACCCGACGACGTCGAGGACACCTCGTGTCAGGGCGGGACCATCGACACCTCGGGCTGGACCCTGACGCACCAGGTCAAACGGGCCATGGCCGATGGCGCGTTCGGGCCGCGCACCCGGACCGTGACGATTCAGCTCGGCATGAACGACGCCTGGGGAACCGACAACCCGATCGCCCTGTCCAAGGCGTACTCGTGCCTGATCGACCTGATCGACGGCTGCGGTCCGGAAGCCGCGGCGCAGGGCCGCGCCCCCGACCCCGCCACCATCACCGGCCCGGCCTACGCCGCCCGAGTCCGCCAAGCGGTCACCTACCTCCGCTACTACGCCCCGAACGCGCGGATCGTCTTCGTCGGATACCCCGAGATCCACACTCCCGGAGGGGATTCCGCCTGCGCGGGCATCCTCGGCGTCGACGCCGTCCAGCCCCGAGCCGGCGCGATCACCGGATTCCTGGACCGAATCGACACCGCCCAGCGCGAAGCCGCCGCCATCCTGAACGTCGACTTCCTCGACAGCCGAGCGATCACCGCGGGCCACGGCGCCTGCACCGCGGACGCCTGGGTGGCCGGAGCCCTCGACCCCCGCACCGAACTGCTCGGCTTCCCCTGGCACCCCACCGCCCGCGGCGACTCGATGGTCGCGGCCGCCATGCAAGAGCGGATCGCCCGAGGCTGAAACAACGGGACGTGCTCGTCGCCCGAATACGCTGAAGCGCCAGGATTCGAACCTGGATCGGCGGAGTCAGAGT
This sequence comes from Nocardia tengchongensis, assembly GCF_018362975.1. Taxonomy (NCBI): domain Bacteria; kingdom Bacillati; phylum Actinomycetota; class Actinomycetes; order Mycobacteriales; family Nocardiaceae; genus Nocardia; species Nocardia tengchongensis. Next base: position 6,480,479 of record NZ_CP074371.1, on the reverse strand, counting down.
CCGTCATGCTGCCGTTGCACCACGCTTCATCGAAAATTGGTGTGCCCGGGAGGATTCGAACCTCCGGCCCCCTGCTTCGTAGACAGGTGCTCTTTCCGCTGAGCTACGGGCACGTGACCCCGCGCGGATGTCGGCGTTGACATCTGCTCGGCACTGAGGTGCGCGGGGTTGGATGGGTTGGTTCCCTCGGTGAGATTCGAACTCACACTTGACGCATTCTGAGTACGCCGCCTCTGCCGATTGGGCTACGAGGGAATGACGTTGGGGGATATGGGAAGGGCCGCTGTCCGTGGCGGTTGCCCGGAAGCGGCCCTGGTGGGTCGGTGATACCGATACCGCTAGGACACGCTCCGGAGGCCGCGTCGGGCGCGGAGTCGGCGGGCGAGGTCGAACGTGGTCATGGGCTGGATCAGCTCGGTCATCGGGGCCGCCTTTCTGTGTCGGTAGTGGGTACTGGAACTACGGTAGCAACGAGCTTCGAAGCGGTAAAACGATTTACGGGTTGGCGGCGGGGTGTCAGAATTTGCCGCGCATCCGACGAATCGTGCCCATTTTCAGCGCAGCGAAGATTCGGCAATCGTGTGCCGACCGCTGCGCTTCGCGCGGAGCAGTCGGTGTGCTGCCGTTGATCTTGTGGAATGCCAGGGCGGCGGAATTCCGTGGAAGTTTGCCCGGTCATAGCTCGTCGGTATGTCGGTATGTCCGTTTCGCGCGATCGGCGCCCGACCGATCGCTATCGTTCCGTTCGGTTGGTTCCAAGCGGAAGGGGATTGGTGTCCGGCATGGTTGCTTTGATCGAAGCAGTGCCTCTGCCCACGCCGAGTTTCGGGGACTTTCTCCGGCACTTGCGCGATGAGCGGAGTCTGTCTCGGGAGGGGCTGGCGAAGTCCGCGGGTGTCAGCGCCAGCTACATCAATCATCTGGAGATCGGACGCCGCGACCACCCGACTCGCCCGATAGTCGAGGCGCTGGCCGGGAGATTGGAACGGGCGCTGCCACTTTCGGAGGACGAACGGAGATATCTGTTCGACCTGGCGGGTCTGCTGGACATCGAGGTGCCCGGAGTCGCCGATCTGCGCGCCGACATATCTCCCGAGATGTTGCGCCGGATCGATCGCTGCGGGTCCGATCCGGCCGGGTACGTCGACCTGCGCTGGAATATTCTGGCCGTCAACGAAGCGGCCCACCAAGCCTTTCCGGGATTGCGGGAAATCGGGAACGTCATGCACTGGCTGCTGTCCGACACGCGTTCGGATGCCGTGCTGGCCGAATACGACCAGGTCGTGGAGTACGCCGTGGCCGCGCTCCGCGCCCGCATCGCTCTGCCCCGCAATTCCGAGTGGGCGGGGCAGTTGCTGGCCGAACTGTGCCGCTATCCCGAATTCGCGCGGCGGTGGGCGGCCGGCCGAGTGACATACTCGCTCGCACAGCCCGCCCTACGACTGCGAGATTGCTTGTCCGGCAAACAATTCCGGATCGAATTGCAACTCTACGACGTCGATACCGCCCGGCATCCCGGCTGGACACGGATGTTCTGGGGAATCGGCGTGCGCTGAGGCGGTGTCTGCCTCGAAGGTCACAGGGGTTCGATCTGCTCATTGACACTGTCACATCGGTATGTGACAGTGTCAGTATGCAGTGGACGATCGCGGAACTGGCCTCCGAAGCTGCGGCGGCAGTGGAGCGTCTCGGGATCGAGGCGCCCAACGGCAAGGTGGGGGAGGTGCCGGACGTGCGGATGTTGCGCTATTACGGGTCGCTCGGATTGCTCGATCGACCCGCGGAGGTACGGGGGCGGACCGCGTATTACGAGCGGAGGCATCTACTACAGGTCATCGCCGTCAAACGGTTGCAGGCCGAAGGGAGACGCTGGCACAGGCGCAGCGCCGGCTCATCGGTTGCACCGAGAGCGAGCTCGAGGGCATCGCTCGCCTCGATGAAGCCGGGCAGCGCAAGCGGTTCTGGGCCGAGCGCCCGGTGCAGCGCAGCGTCGCGCCCCTGGCCGAGATGTCCGTCGGTGTGCCGCTGGCTCCGGGGTGCACGGTGCTGTTCACACCCGACCGCACTCTCGATGCCGACGATCTCGCCGCCATCCAGCACGCGGGCCGGGAACTTCTCCGAACGCTCGAAAGTCGCGGGCTCGTTACCGCAGAACGGAATACGCCATGACCGCCATCCCCACTGTCATCGATGAAGAGTTGACCCGCATCGCGGGCTCGCGCGCCGGCGACGAGCTCGTCACCGGCGTCCTGCGCGGCAGCGCGGGCGAACACGATGGACTGCCGCTGGTGGCCATGGATGTGCACGTGTCCGTCGTCGGTCTGGTGGCGACCACCACTGTGCGCCAGGTGTTCCGCAATACGCTCGGCACCGGAATCGAAGCGGTGTACATCTTTCCGTTGCCCGATCGTGCGGCGGTCACCGAGTTCACCGCCGATCTGGCCGGTCGCCGGATCGAGGGCATTCTCCAGGAACGTCAAGCGGCCCGAGAGGCGTATGACCAGGCCATCGCCGGCGGTCATCGCGCCGCGCTCGCCGAGGAGGACCGGTCCGGGGTCTTCACCACGACGGTCGGCAATCTGCAACCGGGGGAGGAGGCCGCGCTCACCCTGGTGCTGACCGGTCCGCTGCCGGTCGACGCTGGTGAGGCGACCCTGCGCTTCCCGCTCGTGGTCCCGCCCCGCTACATCCCGGCGCGCTGCTGGACGGTCCATCCGTCGGCGCCGGTACCGCCCTCGACACCGATGCCGTGCCCGACGCGAGTCGCATCACCCCGCCGGTGCTGTTGCCCGGCCAATCCTCGCCTGTCGCACTGTCTTTGACCGCGACCATCGACTCGGCGGGGCTCGGTCCGGTAGCGGTCCGCTCCAGCCTGCACGCCGTGGCGACGGACACCGAGGGCGAGACCACAACGGTCCGCCTGCATCCCGGCGAACGACTGAATCGCGATGTCGTCCTGCGCCTGGCGTTCGGCAGTGGTGCGGAGCTCGGATGCGCCGCCGTCCTCGCCGAGGACACCATCCAGGTCACCCTCGTTCCCGCGGTGGCCACCGCGGCCGCGCGACGCGACCGCGACGTGGTCGTGCTGCTCGATCGCTCGGGTTCCATGGACGGCTGGAAGATGGTGGCAGCGCGCCGGGCCGCGGCCCGGGTCGTGGATACCCTCACCGATCGAGATCGCTTCGCGGTACTGGCTTTCGATCACATCGCCGAACACCCCACCGGCCTGGATCGCGGACTCGTCCCCGCCTTGGACCGGAATCGTTTCGCGGCTGTCGGCTGGCTGGCGGGACTCGAGGCGCGCGGCGGTACCGAACTCGCCGGTCCGCTCGAGGAATGCGCCGATCTCCTGCGCGTCGACGAAGGCCGCGATCGTATTCTGGTCCTGGTCACCGACGGGCAGGTGGGCGACGAAGACCGAGTACTGGCGCGAATCAGCCCACGTCTCAACGGAACTCGTGTCTTCACTCTCGGTATCGACCGGGCCGTCAACGCGGGCTTCCTGCAGCGGCTGGCCGACGCCGGCGCGGGCCGTTGCGAACTCGTGGAAACCGAGGACCGGCTCGATGAGGTGCTCACCGGCATTCATCGCCGGATCGCCCCGCCGATCCTGACCGATGTCGTCGTTGAGGTCGACGGTCACGCGGTCACCGATCCGGCTCCGGCGCACAGTGATCTGTTCGAGGGCGCCCCGCTGCTCCTCGGCGGCCGGGTCGAGGGAGCCGTCAGCACCGTGACGGTGCGAGCCGAAACCGCCGCGGGCGAACCCTTCTCCATCACTCTCACCCCCACCCGCTCCGACGACAAGGCGGTTCGCGCCGTCTGGGCGCGGGCTCGGCTCCGCGACCTGGAGGATGCCTATGCCGCCGGAACCGGGCAGGTCCTCCCCGCCCGGATCGTCGAATTCTCCTTGGCCCATGGCGTATTGAGTCGGTTCACGGCGTTCATCGCGGTCGACCGCAGTCGCAAGACCATCGGTGGGCAGCAGACGGTCGTACAGCCGGTCGAAGCCGCGGATGGCTGGGGCATGCTCGGCACCGCGGATGTCGAAATCAACGCCATGCGGCGGCGTTCCGTGCCGGCGCCCGGAAGCGCCTACCCGGCAGCGCCCGTGGCTGCCTACGGTTCGCCGCCGCCCCAGGCCAGTGCTCCACGTTCAGTGCCCCTGGCGGGTGCGCCGCTCCCCGCTGTTCCCGTCGCGGGGTGCGCGCCTCGGCCGGAGCCGGGATCGATGCCCCCCGATGGGCAGCGCCGCCTCTTCGGTCGCCGCCGAGCGAGGTCGCAGTCGCAGTCCGAGTCAGCGAAGAACACATCCATGCTCGATGTCGTTCTCCCCTTCATCGACCGGCTGCGCGCCCTGCTCGACGCACCCGACCCGGCGGTCGCGACCGAACTCGCCGACGCACTCCAAACCGTCGGCGCTCCGGTGGATCTGGTCGACGCCCTGCGCCGCCTGGCCGCGGCACTGACCATCGGCGACGCCCCGGCCGCCGGAGCGGCTGTCGACGAAATTCGAAGTCTACGTACGGAGCTCGCCTCGCCCCCGCTGGGAAGTTCTCGCCGCGAGTTCTGGCACTGAGCTCGCGACCGTGCGGTAAAACGATATTCGGATGAAGTCAGCGCAGGGCGGTGGCGAGCGCTACAGCTGGATTCTGGCGAGTTTGTCCGGGTTGGTGATCGAGTAGATGCCGGTGATCAGGTTGGTCTCGGTGTGAAGGTCCAGGACGATCACGCTGATGGGGCTGGTGCCGGAAAGAACGATGGTGCCGGGCTCGCCGCAGACGGAGCGGTAGCGGATGGCCAGTTCAGGGGGTAGGTCGGCGGTGAGGGACACGAACAATTCGGCGACCTGCTGGTGACCGTGGACGGGACGCAAACTGGTGGCAGGCCCCTTGCCGCCGCCGTCGGTCCACAACGTGACATCCGGTGCGAGTACCTCGAGCAGGGGTTGCAAATCGCCGCCGAGAACGGCGGCGGCGAACCGTTCGGTCACCTGGGCGTGGATTCCGGGACCCGGGCGATGCCGGGGTCGTCGTGCGTGCACATGTCGGCGGGCTCTCGAGGCGAGTTGGCGAACGGCGGCGGGCGACCGATTCACCATGTCCGCGATCTCCGGATGACTGAATCCGAACACTTCATACAGAACGAACACCGCCCGCTCCACCGGCGATAACGTTTCCAGGACAACCAGCATCGCCATCGACAGTGTCTCGAAACGTTCGACAGCGCCGACGGTGTCGTGCTCGGCGGCGACCAATGGCTCCGGAAGCCAGGAGCCGACATAGGTCTCCCGGCGCCGGCTCAGGTCGGCACGTCGTGCCAACGCCTGGTTCGCGGCGGCCCGCACCAGGTACGCGCGGATGTTCTCGACCGGCTCGCCGCCCTGGCCGCGATGCCGAGCCGACCACGCCAGCCACACCTCCTGCAAGACGTCCTCGGTGTCGGCGACGCTGCCCAAAATGTTGTAGACCACCGAGAACAGCAATTCCCGATAGGCCACGAACTGTGCCGTGGGGTCCGGCGGTGCGGATGTCATGGTGTGAAACCTCCTTGGCTGTCGCCAATATGGAGGCTGCCCCCGTCGTAGGGTGACACGCGGACACTTCGGTGTGGCCGACATCACGAGATGGCCGACCGGTGTCACAGTTGGGCAGAGCAAGCCTCTCTTAGGTTGCGTCCCGCACTCGACGCACTGAGGAGACAACACGATGGCCGCTTCCGGTAACCGCCCCGAACCCGCCCTGCTCATTCGCGGCAATGAGGCCGAACGTCTGGACACCATGGGAGTCCGGTTGTTCGCCGATCACGATATGACCGGTGGAAAGATGAGTGCGAATCGCACGGTCCTTCCGGCCGGAACCGACGGCGCCCCACCGCATTACCACAAGACGTCTGCTGAACTGTTCTTCATGCTCGGCGGAAGTCTGCGGGTTCTCGCGGGCGAGCAGGTCCACACCATCAATGAGGGCGATTTCCTGCTTGTGCCACCCAATACGGCCCATGCGTGGGCCACCACCCCCGCCGCGTCGGCGGATGTGCTGATCGTCTTCACCCCTGGAATCGAGCGCTTCGAATACTTCCGGCTCGGCGACCGGATCCGCAAAGGCGAAGCGAGCCCGCAGGAAATCCTCGATACCCAGGAGCGATTCGACAACTACTTCGTGGACAGTTCCGTGTGGCGGCTGGCGCACCATGGCGATGCCCGTGCCACCCTCGGCAAGGCGAAGCACCGAGAGGGCTTCCTGTCCAGTGCCGTGTTTCAACCCACCACCGAGTCAGATGGCCAGTGATGTTGCGCCCCAAAAATATGGCGACGTCCGCATTGGGAGTGGCCAGAATCGTCGGTGCCCCGGCGAGATTCGAACTCACACGTGACGGAGGACGCTACCTCTGCCGATTGGGCTACGAGGGAATGACATCAGGTGGATAGGAAAGGGGCCGCTGTCCGTGGCGTGTGCCCGGCAGCGGCCCTGGTGGGTCGGTGATACCGATACCGTCAGGACCTGCTCCGGAGGCCGAGGCGGGCACGAAGTCGGCGGGCGAGGTCGAATGCGGTCGCGGGGTGAGTCAGCGGAGGGAGTAGACGTAGCGGCTGGTGGGGATTACGTCGAGGTCGCGGTCGGCGCCGAAGCGGGAGATGCTGTCGAGCATGCGGGTGCAGCGGCGTTCCAGTTCGGCGTCGTCGCCGTCGGAGCCCCAGTAGGCGTGCGGGTCGGACATGGCGGCCATGGGGAAGAGTTCCTCGACGATGGCGTCGACCCGGCCGCCGGGTGTCATGGGGGCCAGCACCGGATTCTGGATGTATGCCAGGCTGGCCTGATTGGCGAGGGCGACCGGAGTGTGGTCGCCGATCCAGCTTTCCAGCCATTGCTCCCGGGTCATGGCCGGCGGGATTCTCAGGATCGCGATGCGGGACAAGGCTTCCGCGCGGGTGCCGCTGTCGGCGCGGGGCGGGGGGAGTGGGGTGAGTTCGTCGACAAGGAAGCCGTCGAGTCGATCGGCGAGTGGGCGCAGTATGGCGGCGATGTGATCGGGCTCCTCGACGCCGCGCAGCGTGACGATGGCGTCGACGGGGGTGTCGTAGGTGCAGAACCAGAGTTCGGCCCCGGCCACGTACTCGTCGCGGATATTGACCTGTAATTCGCTGACCCCGCATCGGGCCAGGGCCCTGCGCAGTTCACCGTCGTGCAGATTGGTCTTCAGTTCGGCCCCCCACAGCAGATACGTCAGTTTCATAGCTTCGCTAACCGTGGTGTGATATGGATCATCCTGCTTACCGAACGGTAACTCAGACTTTGCGGTGTTGACCGGGCGGTCTCGCTGACCGGGACTGCCCCGACCGCGCGGAGCACTTTCAATGTTTCATGCCGCGGCTGCCCTCGGCGGGCGTGGACCGGATGGTCAGCGGGCCGCCGCGCCCGGGCGACGACATCAGCCAATGCCCGGTGATGGCGAGCATGGCGCTGTTCGCGCTGCGGATATCGGCCTCCAACCTGGCGACCAGGTCACGCAGATCGATGCTGGCCGAACCGACCTGCAGCAGGCTGGATTTGGTGTCCTCGATGATGCCGCGAAGCCGGTCGAGTCGCTGCAGGACATCCAGCAGGTTGCGCACGACGTCGTCGCCGAGCGTCAGGAACGCGGCCACCCCCACATCGTCGTCGGTGAGATCGCCGGCTCGCGCGTTCAGCGTCGTCGGATCGCCGCTGCCGTTCCCGGCGCTTTCGGATGCCAGAGGTGCCGGGCGCGAATTGGGTTGCGGCGTCACGGATGACGCTCCTGTCTTGGCCGAGAGCGGCCGGCTTTTCGAGAATCGTGTGACGAGGCGGTCTGCTGCGACCGGATTCGAGGGGCCACCGATACGGCAATCGTACGCGCCGATCACCCTGCTCACGCTGATGTCGGCGGTCCGCGCTCGGCCCTCCCGGCCTAGTCGTCGCCCTCGACCTGCGCGGGACCGTCCGCACCGAGCAGCTCGTCCTGAATCACCTCGAGCATGCAGGTGTTGTTGTCGAGCAACCCCAGCATCTCGTCCAGGCGGTCGTACTTCATCCAGCCATCGTCGCGCGCTGCGCGCCGGGAATCAAGAATCGGGCCCTGCTCGATGACGGCTCGATTCCACCCCATCCTGTCGGACCGCTCGCCCTACAATCCCCGGCGTGAGTCTTACCGCCGCCGACCTGGTCGGCTATATCGATCGCGACCTCGACAACGATCTGGCGCGCTGGTTCCCCGACGTGGAACCCGTGCGGATCCCCGAGGAATCCCGCCCGGTCGCACCGTTTCTGGAGCGACTGGACGACGACCACGCCGCCGCGCTGGCCGCGTTCGACGACCGCGTCCGATCCGGCCGCATGCCCCAGTTCCTCGACATCTTCGACTGGTCCTACGCCTTCGATTTCGCCGGAAACGACTGCGGCATCCTCGATTCCGACTACGCCACCGAACTGACCGACGACGACGTCTACTCCGTCGGCGCCGACGGCGGCGGCAACCTGTACGTCGTGCTCACCAATGGTCAAGTGGCCGTGTGGTTTCACGAGGAGGAGGTGGTCGAGGCCGGCACCCGCTTCGACAACCTCGACGTCTTCGTGTGGTCGATGGTCCGCTATCGCGCGGTGCGAGCGGGCGTGCTGGAACGCTCGGCCGTGGAGGCCGACTTCCAGGCGCTGGGTCAGGACGGTGCGCTCCAGCCGGAACTCGGGCTACTGCGCCTGATGCGGTGACGTTGCCGTCGTGCCGGGCGAAGCGGCGAATGCTCGCCCGGCACAACACGATCCACTGTGGGCGGTCGGCTACTATCGTCCGGAAGTACTGCACACCAGGGGGATTCCATGCGCAAGACCATCGCCTCATGCCTATCCGCGGTCAGTGTGACGCTCGCCGCGCTGTCGGTAGCCGGTTGTGATCCGGAGAATTCCGTGGCGGCGACAACGTCGAGCCTGCCGACTGTTCCCAGCGTCGTCGTGCCCGACGTCTCGGGTGAAAGGCCCACCAAGGCGAAGGCCGCGCTCGAGGCGGCCGGGTTCACCGTGAAATTCGCGAACGGTACCGGGCGCGCGCCGAACGGGTCGGAATGTGTTGTGAGCAAGCAGGATCCGAAGGCGGGGGCCCAGGCCGGAGCGGGCACGACCGTGACCGTGCGCACCAGCGGCATCGTGCCACCGCACAGTCAGCCGGGGGATCCCGGCGCGGTCTGCTGATTCCGCCTGATGCGGTGGCCGCGCGTCAGCGCTTCTCCCGGCTCGGCCGAGTGCCGATGGTGCCCAGGAGGGCGTCCGCCTCCGCGCGCACCCGTGTGCGCAGCGCCTCGACCACGGCGGCCACCTCGGGGCGGCGCAGCGTCTCGGCGCGGGAGACCAGCCAGTAGGCGAGGCGGACGCCGACCTGGTCGGGCAGCACACGCACCAGATCGGCGTGACGGTCGGCCATGAAACAGGGCAGCAGTCCCAGGCCGGCGGCGGCGCGGGTCGCCTCCACGTGGACGAAAACATTGGTGGAGGAGATGGATTCGCGCATGGCGGGGGCGAATCCGGAAGCCAGGTCCAGATCGTCGACCTGGAGCATGGAGTCGATGAAGTAGATCAGGGGGTGGTGGCGCAGGTCGTCGACGGAGGCGGGGATGCCGTGCTCGGCCAGGTAGGCCCGGGATCCGTACAGGCCGAGCACGTAATCGCCCAGGCGCACGGCCTCGGCGCGGCGCAGCCGTGGTTCGCCGACCACGATCTCGAGATCCAGGCCCGAGCGTTGTAGCGACGCGCGCCGGGTGCCGGTGACGATCTCGACGCTGATCCGGGGGTGCAGGCGCTGCACGACCGCGATCGCCGGGGCGGCCAGATAGGCGCTGAAACCGTCGGTGGCCGAGATGCGGACCACGCCTTCGAGCACGCGCACGCCGCGCGCGCCGGTCAGGGATTTGACCGCGGATTCGACGGATTCGGCGGCCCGCAGGGCTTCGCGGCCCAGATCGGTGAGTTCCCATCCGCCCGTGCCGCGGTCCAGCACCCGTCCGCCCAGAGCCCGTTCGAGCGCGGCGATGCGGCGCGAGATGGTGGTGTGGTTGATGCCGAGCTCCTCGGCCGCGGAGACGTAGCGACCGCTGCGACCGACCGCCAGCAGCACCAGAAGATCGTCGGGGCTCGGAGTGGCGGAGGTCACGCTCATTTCTGCAGTTTTGCAGATATCGGTTGCGAAAGTGGTCATTGCAGCGGCTTTCGTCTGCACGAATACTCTCTTTCAGTTCTGTGGGCCGCGTCACAACACGGCCCTTTCGTGAAGGAGATCAGGCATGAGCGTCCGAGAAGCGGTGCGGCAGGCCGGTACCGGCCCTGCCGCACTCCGCAGGGTGGTGGCGGCCTCCATGGCCGGGACCGTCGTGGAGTGGTACGAGTTCTTCCTCTACGGCACCGCGGCGACGCTGGTGTTCAACAAGGTGTTCTTCGCCAAGGGGACCAGCGATCTGGATGCCATCCTGGCCGCGTTCGTCACCTACGCGGTCGGCTTCGCCGCGCGGCCCATCGGCGGAATCGTGTTCGGGCACTTCGGCGATCGGCACGGCCGCAAGAAGCTGCTGCAGCTGAGCCTGGTGCTGGTCGGCGCGGCTACCTTCCTGATGGGCTGTCTGCCGACTTTCGGACAGGTCGGCTACCTGGCCCCCGTACTGCTGGTGACGCTGCGGTTCATCCAGGGCTTCGCCATCGGCGGCGAGTGGGGCGGGGCGGTGCTGCTGGTAGCCGAGCACAGCCCCAGTCGCGGGCGCGCCTTCTGGTCGTCCTGGCCGCAGGCGGCGGTACCGCTCGGGAACATGGTCGCCACCGTCGTGCTGCTGGTGCTGACCACATCGCTGTCGGACGCGGCGTTCCTGTCCTGGGGCTGGCGGGTCGCCTTCTGGCTCTCGGCCGTGGTCGTGCTGATCGGCTACTACGTGCGCAGCAAGATCACCGACGCGCCCATCTTCCTTGCGGCGCAACAACAGGCGGAGCAGGAGAAGGCGGCCTCGTTCAGCCCGTTCGAGGTGCTGAAGCGGTACCCGCGCGGGGTGTTCACGGCCATGGGCCTGCGCTTCGGCGAGAACATCATGTACTACCTGGTCGTCACTTTCTCCATCACCTATCTCAAGGTGCACGTGGGTGCGAACACCAAGGTGATCCTGTGGTGGCTACTGGCCGCGCATGCAGTGCATTTCGCGGTCATTCCGCTGGCCGGACGGCTCAGTGACCGATACGGGCGCAAGCCGATCTATCTCATCGGCGCGCTGGCGGCGGGAACCTGGGGCTTCTTCGGATTCGCGCTGATGGATTCCAAGCATAACGCCCTGATCCTGCTCGCCATCATCGTCGGGCTGGTGTTCCACGCCTTCATGTACGCGGCGCAGCCGGCGATCATGGCCGAGATGTTCCCCACCCGCATGCGGTATTCCGGTGTGTCCCTGGGCTATCAGGTGACCTCCATCGTGGCGGGCTCGGTCGCGCCGATCATCGCGGTGAAGCTGCTCGACGTCTACAAGTCCTCGGTGCCGATCGCGGTGTACCTGGCCGCGGCGTGTGCGGTGACGGTGATCGCGGTGCTGTGCGCGAAGGAGACCAAGGGCCTCGACCTCGAAGCCGTCGACCGCGCCGACGCGGAAGAGGCCGCGCCGCAGGCTGATGCGAAGCCGGTGAACGCATGAACCCGGGCGACGGCGACCTACGCGGGCGCACCGTGCTGGTCACCGGCGGCGGGAGCGGGATCGGCGCGGCGTGCGCGCGCGAACTGGCCGGTCGCGGCGCCGCGGTGCGGGTCGCCGACATCGACGGCGTGGCCGCCGAGACGGTGGCCACCGAGATCGGCGGTACCGCCTGGGAAGTCGACCTGTCCGAGGTCGCCGCCCTGGAGAACCTGGAACTGGAGGTGGACATCCTGGTCAACAATGCCGGCGTCCAAACCGTCGCTCCCATCACCGAATTCCCGCCCGAGCGCTTCCGGACCATGCTCGCGCTCATGGTGGAGGCGCCGTTCCTGCTCACCCGCGCCGCCCTGCCGCACATGCAGCGGCAGCGGTTCGGGCGGATCGTCAACGTCTCCTCCGTGCACGGTCTGCGCGCCTCGGCCTTCAAGTCCGCGTACGTGACGGCCAAACACGCCCTCGAGGGCCTGTCCAAGGTGACGGCGCTGGAAGGCGGCCCGTTCGGGATCACCAGCAACTGCGTCGATCCGGGATACGTGCGGACTCCCTTGGTGGACAAGCAGATCGCCGATCAGGCCAAGGCCCACAGGATCGCCGAGCAGGAGGTGGTGCAGACCATCATGCTCACCGAGAACGCGATCAAACGGCTCGTCGAACCGGAGGAGGTCGCCTCGCTGGTCGGCTGGCTCACCTCCGGTATGGCGGGCATGGTGACCGGCGCTTCGTACACCATGGACGGTGGATGGAGCGCGCGATGACGGGGATCTTCACACCGGCGGCGGGTCACGAGCCGCAGTGGACACCGAGCCCCGACGTCATCGAGGACGCGCAGATCACCCGGTTCGCGCGGTTCGTGACGGCGCGCACCGGCGTGCAGTTGCCCGACTATCGGGCGCTGTGGCAGTGGTCGGTCGACGATCTGCCCGGTTTCTGGCGGGCGGTGTGGGACTGGTTCGAGCTCGGCGAGGCGCCCGGTGTGACGCTGGCCGACGACTCGATGCCGGGCGCCCGCTGGTTCCCGGGCGCCACGGTCAATTACGTCGACCAGGTGGTGCGGCAGGCGCGCGCCGACCGGCCGGCCATCGTGGCGCTGCATGAGGAGTCCGCGCCGCGCGAGCTGTCCTGGGCGGAATTGCTCACGCGCACAGGAGCCCTCGCCCGGTCGTTGCGCACGCTCGGTGTCGGGCCCGGGGATCGGGTGGCCGGGTACCTGCCCGATATCGCCGAGACGGTGATCGCCTTCCTGGCCACCGCGAGCATCGGCGCGATCTGGAGCGTCTGCGGACAGGACTACTCCGCCCAGGCCGCGCTGGATCGGCTCGGGCAACTGGAACCGGCCGTGCTGATCACCGCGGACGGCTACCGGTACGCGGGTAGAGCGCACGACAAACGAGATGAGATCGTCGCGTTGCGAGCCGGACTGCCGACCCTGCGGGCGACCGTGGCCGTCTCCCGGCTCGGGTACGCCGTGCCCGGCGCTCTGGCCTGGGACAACGTCGCCTCGATGGAGTATGCCGGATGCGGAATCGATACGGTGACGGTGGATTTCGACCATCCGCTGTGGGTCCTGTACTCCTCCGGCACCACCGGAAAACCGAAGGGGATCGTGCACGGGCACGGTGGGGTGCTGCTCGAACACCTGAAATCGCTGTCCCTGCAATCGGATATCGGGCCCGAGGACACCTTCTTCTGGTACGCCAGCCCGTCGTGGATGATGTGGAACTACCAGGTCGCCGGATTGCTGGTCGGGGCCACAATCGTCTGCTACGACGGCAGCCCCGCCCACCCCGCGCCGGACCGGTTGTGGCAGTTGGCGGCCCGCACCCGCGCGACCGTGGTGGGCACCAGCCCCGGATATCTGCTCGCCTGCGAGAAGGCCGGTTCGGTGCCCGGTCGTGACCACGACCTGTCGGCCCTGCGGTCGGTGGGCGTCACAGGTGCGGCGCTGCCGCCGTCGTCCTCACTCTGGGTGCGCGACACCGTGGGTGAGCACGTGTCGGTGTCCTCGATCAGCGGCGGCACCGATGTGGTGTCGGCCTTCTTCGGCGGCGTGCGGACGGTGCCGGTCTGGCCCGGGGAGCTGTCGGCGCCCTATCTCGGTGTGGCGCTGGACGCCTGGGACGAACACGGCCGTCCCGCGCGGCGTGCGGTGGGGGAGTTGGTGATCACCGAACCCATGCCGTCGATGCCACTGCGATTCTGGAACGACCCCGACGGCGTCCGATACCGCGAGGCCTACTTCGACGTCTACCCCGGCGTGTGGCGGCACGGAGACTGGATCACCCGCACCGATCGCGGCAGTGTGATCGTGCACGGCCGTTCGGATTCCACTCTGAACCGCAATGGGATTCGCATGGGCAGCGCCGACATCTACCAGGCCGTGAGCGGCCTGCCCGAGATTGTTGAGGCGCTGGTGCTCGGCATCGAGCAGCCGGGAGGCGGCTACTGGATGCCGTTGTTCGTCGTGCTCGCCGAGGGCGTCGAGTTGACCGACGAGGTACGCCATCGCGTGAATACGGCCATCCGCAGCGAACTCTCGGCGCGGCACGTACCCGACGAGATCATCGCCGCCCCGGGGATCCCGCACACCCGGACCGGAAAGAAGCTCGAGGTCCCGCTGAAGAAACTGTTCCAGGGCGGTGATCCCGCCGAGGTCGTCGCGCGCGGGGCCGTCGACCGACCCGAACTGCTGGACTGGTTCGCGGCGCTGCGGCCCGCGTAGGACAGTCCGCCCGCTTCGATCACTCGCCTACCGGACCACTCGATGCGGGCTCGGCCGGCTTGCGGGACTGCCACCAGTGGCGCAGCTGGTCCATGCGGGTGGCGCGGGCGGGCCAGAACTCCTCGACGCTGGCGTTGAACTCCGCGCCGAGGATGATCGCGAAACCTAGGAAGAAGGTGAAGAGCAGGAACGCGATCGGGGTGGCCAGCGCGCCGTAGGAGATGCCGGTGCGGGTGACCCAGGCCAGGTAGCGGCGCAGGCCCTCGCTCGCGGCCATGAAGAAGACGCCCGCCACCAGCGCGCCGCCGAACAGCCGATGCCACGGCAGGGTGCGGTGCAGGGCCGTCTTGTAGAGGAAGGTCAGCCCGACGATGAGCAGCAGACCGGTGCCCGGATAGTAGAAGGCGTCGATCAGCCGCAGCCCCGGTTCCCGCCACCCATGCGGGAGCACCCGGCCCATCAGCGTCGGGCCCAGCGCGATCAACGGCAGGATCAGCACCGCGACGACGAGGAAGCCGACATAGAGCAGCAGCGCGAAGATCCGCTGCCAGACCGGGTGTCGCGCGGTCGCCTGCCCGTGCGCCGCGGTGATGGCGTCGACGAAGGTGGCCATCGCCGAGGACCCGGCCCACAGCGACAACACGAACCCCACCGACACCACCCCGCCGTGCCCGCGCTGCAGCACATCGTTGACGGTCGGCTGGACCAACGTGTCGACCACGCTCGGGCTGAACGCCTTGCGCGCGAAGGCCACGATCTTGGACTGCACGATGTTCACGGTGTTCGGCCCGAACCAGTGCCCGACGTAGCCCAGGCTGCCGAGCAGACCCAGCAGCAGCGGGGCCAGCGACAGCGTCTGCCAGAAGGCGGCCGCGGCGGATTTGGCGAAGATCGAGTCGGCCCACGCCTTGACCGCGACATGCGTGACGAGCTGCCGGATGCGGCCCCAGCGGGTAGCGGCGAGCACGACGGGTGTGCCCGGTCCGGACGCGTCGGCGTGTTGCGGAGATTCGTCGTGCGCGTTCATCGTGGTCCAAGCATCGCCTACCAGGCCTTCGAATGGGATGGGACCCGCAATGTGTCGTGCGGCACTCGAAGGGGCTGTGTCGGATTGGAAAGCAGTCGGTCGTACTCGCTAATCTCTTCCGAGTGACTTCGGGTGGTGGCGGTTCGCTACGTGCATGGCAACGCAGGGCACTGACGAAGTATCTGACGGCCAAGCCACGGGACTTCCTCGCCGTCGCGACGCCAGGCGCGGGTAAGACGACCTTCGCGTTGCGGGTGGCGGCCGAGCTGCTCAACGATCGCACGGTCGACCAGGTGACGGTGGTCGCGCCGACCGAGCACCTCAAGCATCAGTGGGCGGCCTCGGCCGCGCGTACCGGCATCCAGCTGGATTCGAATTTCTCCAACTCGACCGGTTCCACTTCGTCGGACTATCACGGCGTGGTGGTGACCTACGCGCAGATCGCGTCGCATCCGTTCAAGCACCGGGTGCGCACCGAGAACCGCAAGACGCTGGTGATCATGGATGAGATCCATCACGCCGGTGACGCCAAGAGCTGGGGTGAGGCGGTCGAAGAAGCGTTCAGCGACGCCACCCGCCGCCTGCACCTGACCGGAACCCCGTTCCGCAGCGACGACTCCAAGATCCCGTTCATCACCTACGAGGCCGACGAGTCCGGTTTCGAGAAGTCGCGCGCCGACCACACCTACGGCTACTCCGAGGCGCTCGCCGACGGCGTCGTCAGACCCGTGGTCTTCCTCGCCTACTCCGGTGAGGCGCACTGGCGCGACAGCGCGGGCGAGGAGTATTCGGCCCGCCTGGGCGAGCCCCTCAACGCCGAGCAGACCGCGCGCGCCTGGCGCACCGCCCTGGACCCGGCCGGCGACTGGATGTCGAAGGTCCTCACCGCGGCCGACACCCGGCTGCGGCAGTTGCGCGCCACCGGCATGCCCGACGCCGGCGGCCTGGTCATCGCCACCGACCAGGAGAAGGCGCGCGACTACGCCGAACTGCTGGAACACATCTCCGGCACCAAGCCGACCATCGTGCTCTCCGACGATCCGGACTCCTCCAGCCGGATCGGCGAGTTCAGCGAGAACACCGATCCGTGGATGGTCGCGGTGCGCATGGTGTCCGAGGGCGTCGACGTGCCGCGCCTGGCGGTCGGCGTGTACGCCACCAGCGCCTCGACCCCGTTGTATTTCGCGCAGGCCATCGGCCGTTTCGTGCGTGCCCGCAAGACCGGTGAGACCGCGAGTGTGTTCCTGCCCTCGGTGCCGGTGCTGCTGGATCTGGCCGCCCAGCTGGAGTTGCAGCGTGACCACGTCATCGGCAAACCGCACCGGGAGGCGAACGGGCTCGAGGACGAGCTGCTGATCGACGCCAACAAGCAGAAGGACGAGCCGGGCGAGGAGGAGAAGAAGTTCATCGCCCTCGCCGCCGACGCCGAACTCGATCAGGTCATCTACGACGGTGACTCGTTCGGCACCGCCACCTTCTCCGGCAGCGACGAGGAGGCCGACTACCTCGGCATCCCGGGCCTGCTCGACGCCGACCAGATGCGCGCCCTGCTGCGCGAACGCCAGTCGCGTCAGCTCCAGGACCGCACCGCCGCCGCCGAGGCCCGCCCGTCCGGGGCCGGTGTGGAGGCGGCCGCCGAACGCGCGGCCACCGCCGACCGGCTCTCCGAGCTGCGCCGCGAACTCAACAGCCTGGTCGCCATGCACCACCACCGCACCGGCAAACCCCACGGCGTCATCCACGGCGACCTGCGCCGCGAATGCGGGGGCCCGCCAACGGCTCTGGCCACCGCCGACCAGCTCGCTCAGCGGATCGCCAGCCTGCGCCGCGTCTGAGCGGCGGCCGGGCTCACACGATCTGTAGCTCCACCTCGACGGGATCGCCCGCGGACAGCCCTTCGGCTGTCCGCACGGCCTTCTTCACCGGCAGGATGTACGTGCCTTCCTTGCGGGCCGGGAAGATCGATGTCGACCAGCGGCTGGCGCCCACGGTGACCTTCACCTTGACCGAACCGAATCCGCTCGAGGTGTGGCCGTACAGCTCGTCGATCTCGTCGGTGACCGCTTCGGGCAGGCTCACGAAATGCCACGCGGCCTGAGCCTCCCACTCCCAGAGCTCGGCGGTGAAGGTGTACGTGGACTTCGCCATGACCCGACGATAACCGCGGGGCCCGACAGATCAGCCGGCGAAGTAGCGGGCGGGGGAGACGCCGACTTCGCGGCCGAAGGTTGCTTCACGCGCTCGGCCGAGGTGCCTGGTCGCGATCAGCCGAAGTACACCGCGGGGTCGAGTGCGTCGATGGGTGTCCATCGGGATATCGACACCGTGGTGTCCGGTGCTTCGGCGGGTGGGGTGCTGCGGTAGCCCTGGAGATCCAGGGCGAGCCAAGGGGTTTCGTCGATCAGGCGGACGACGGCGTAGCAGGCGGCGAGCATGTGCAGGCAGCGGGCGTTGCGGGCGCGGCAGGAGCAGTCGGTGGCGGCGAGGATGGGGGTGACCGAGATGCCCGCGGCGATGACGGCGGCGTGCAGGTCGTCGCTGAGGGCGAGGGCGTCGGCGGGCACCACCGCGGCGATGGCGTCGATGGTGGCGCGCGGGAAGGAGGTCAGCTCGAGGTGGGTGATGGACGCTTCGTTGCCGCGGTGGATGTGGGCCCGCACCACGGTGCCCTCGATCTCGATGCGGACGCCGTTGTTGCGGGCGATGCTGCGGGCGCGGGGGAGCAGGGGCTCGGGTTTGGTGAGGCGCAACGGTTCCGCGAGGCGGACCCAGTCCCGGCCCCAGGCCGTGTAGCCGAATTCGTTGTCGGGCATGTCAGTTCCCCCGCTTCCGGCGCAGCAGTTCCAGCAATCGTTCGTCGTCGAGGCGGGCCAGTTCGGCGACCCCCGCCGCGTCGGTGAGGTCGGTGAGCGCGGATTTGCGGTCGTGCATGCCGGCGACGTGTTCCTCGATGGTGGTGCCGGAGGTCAGGGTGGTGACGGTGACGGTGCGGGTCTGGCCGATGCGGTGGGCGCGGTCGGAGGCCTGCGCCTCCACGGCCGGATTCCACCAGCGGTCGAAATGGATGACGTCGGCGGCGCGGGTCAGCGTGAGGCCGGTGCCCGCCGCCCGCAGGCTCAGCACCAAGATCGGTGGGCCGTCCGGTGATTGGAAGCCGGCGACGATCTCGGCGCGCTGCTCGGCGTTCAGTCCGCCGTGGAAGAACGGCGCCCGCACCCCGAACTCCTCGGCGCAGTGCCGCACCAGCAGGTCGCCGGTCTTGCGGTACTGGGTGAACACCAGTGTGGGGGCATCGTTGTCGAGGTTGCCGGCCAGGATGTCGGAGCAGACATCGAACTTGCCGGAGCGCCCGGCCAATTCGTCCAGCTCCCCGGTGATCAGCCCCGGGTGGTTGCAGACCTGTTTGAGCTCGGTCAGTACTGCCAGCACCCGGGTGTGCCGTTGCGACCCGCTGCCGAAGCCCGTGGCCTCGGCCCGGTCGAGCAACTGGTCGTAGAGCTGTTCCTGTTCCGCGGTCAGGTCGCACACCAGATCGGTGTGGATCTTGGGCGGCAGTGATGCGGCGACCTGGATCTTGCGGCGGCCCAGCACGATCGGTTCGAGCGCGTCGCGTAGTCGCAGCACCGCGCTCGCCGAGCCTTCGCTGATCGGCCGTACGAAGCGCCGCCGGAACTGGGCCTTGTGCGTGAACTCCGCCGGCGTGACCAGGTTCAGCAGCGCCCACAGTTCGTCGAGGTGGTTCTCCACCGGCGTACCGGTCAGCGCGATGCGGGCGTCGGCGGGAATCGCCCGCGCCGCCTTGGCCACCTGGGTGCGCGGGTTCTTGAGCACCTGCGCCTCGTCGAAAACGACGCTCGCCCACCGCTGCCCGGTCAGCGCGGGACCGTGCGCGCGCACGGTCGGATATCCGGTCACCACGACGGTGCCGGTTTCGGCCTCCGGTGCGTCGCCGCCGCGCCACGCCACGGCGCGCAGTCCGGGCGCGAATCGCTCGATTTCATGCACCCAGTTGCCGACGAGTGATGTTGGACACACCACGAGTTGCGGCCCGCCCCCGGCCTTCCCGAGTAGGTATCCGATGGCCTGCACGGTCTTGCCCAGCCCCATCTCGTCGGCCAGGACCGCACCGCCGTGAGCGGCGGTGGTCTCGCGCAGCCAGGTGATGCCGCGCGCCTGATAGGGCCGCAGCTCGGCCTCGAGGCCCGACCGCAGCTCGGATTGCAGTGTCAGGGTGTCCCGCAGCGCGCGCAGGGTCCGGCCTGCGGACGCGACGGCCGTGCCGGTGGCGTTCGGGACGGCGTGCGCGGCCGTGGGCAGCAGTCGCGTCTCGATATCGCCGTCGAGGGCCTCGCGCAACCGGTGTATCGATTCTCCGGGATTGTCGATAGCAAGAGTGAATAACCGTTCCGGTTCCACCAGAGCGCATTCCACGTCGGTGACGGCGATGCCGTCCCGGTCGGGGATGGCCAGGGCGAGGGTCTGCACCTCGCCGAGGTCTCGCGGTGCGCGTCCGGCGGTGTGGCCGTTCCAGGTCCAGAGCGCGACCATATGACGATCCTGCAGGTAGGTGGCTTGCGAGGTCTGCGGCACCAATCCGTTCTACCTGCCCGGCCCGGCTGTGCGCACATGACGCTTCTCGCGTTGCGCGCACCGGAATTCGCGTGTCTTGGGCCACATTTGTGACCACTACCACGAGTGATAGCCGTCATACATGAAAGCAGCGGGCGACCTGTCGGTCGCCCGCTGCGGGGTTTTCTGTTGGGAAGATGGAATTGTCGAGAGTAGGAGGAGCTGTTACAGCGCCGGTGCCGACTCCGAGTCGATCACGGCTTCGAGCTCACGGAGACGGTCCATGTGCTCATTGGCGTGATGCTGGCAGAAGAGCAACTCTCCACCTGCGGGCAGGGTCGCGCGCACGCGCGCAGCCGCCCCGCAGCGGTCGCAACGATCGACCGCGGTCAGTGGGGTGCTTGTCAGGGTTCCTGGCATGACTCCTCCGTCCTGGCTCTGGGTGTTCACGCACCGTTCGCCTGGTGTGGGGGTTCGCGGTCCATTCCGCGAACCTCGCTACCGCTACTTCCCAGCAGTGGCTTGTTGACTACTCTGTCAGACGTTCGGCGAGAGGACTTTGTTCCCGTGGAGTTTCCCGTGTGTTTTCAGTAACACGACCTGGGATTTCGCTGAAAGCGAACAGGTCCTGGTGACTGCCCGCGGAGACGCGGATTCCTCCCGTTCGAACACGCTGATCGAGTTGTCTACCGGGAGACTACCCGGGCGCACCGACACTCACACTCCGATTGGCCGCCGTGCCCTCGGCGCCAGCAAACCGTAATCAAGGCGGGTGGATCGGAGACCTGGCCGCGACCGGCGCGACCTCGGGTTCACCTGCGGCGTCGATACCATCAGGGGGTATACCCCTTTCTGCATCGTTCGCCCAGCGCGAACGGCCGTGTCGCCGCGCGTGTTCAGAACCAGGATTCGTCGAGTTCCACGGTGGTGCGATCGCCGGAGTCGAGCAGGTCGAATTGCGGTGCGGTGCGGGGGAGTTCCCAGCGGAAGAAGTACCGGGCAGCCAGTTTCTTGCCCTCCCGGAAGGGCGTCTCCGGCAGGGCGTGCGCGGCCACCGACTGCTCGAGCCAGATCCAGGCCAGCACCACGTGGCCGAACGCCTCCAGATAGACCGCCGAATTGGTCAGCGCCGCTTCGGGGTTGCCGGTGGCCCACAGGCCCGCCGTGGTGGCGGCCAGGCGGCCGGAAGCGGCCTCCAGGGCGGCCGCGAACCCGGCCAGCTCGTCGTGGCCGGTGCCGCGGGCGGTGGCGACGGTGGCGGCCATCGTTTCCAGCAGGGCCGCCAGCGCCGCGCCCTGGTCCAGGGTGACCTGCCGGCCGAGCAGATCCATGCTCTGAATGCCGTGGGTGCCTTCGTGAATGGGGTTGAGGCGATTGTCGCGGTAGTGCTGCTCGACGTCGTAGTCGCGGGTGTAGCCCGCGCCGCCGTGAATCTGGATGGCCAGGTCGTTGGCGGTCAGGCACCACTGGCTGGGCCAAGACTTCGCGATCGGGGTGAGGATGCGCAGCAGGGTGCCCGCCCGGTCCCGCCCGGATTCGGTTGCCGCGGTGCGGTGCTCGTCGACCAGCTTGCCGCAGTACAGCTGCAGCGCCAACGCGCCTTCGGCATAGGACTTCTGGGCCAGCAGCATGCGGCGCACGTCGGGATGGGCGATGATCGGGATCTGCGCGCCGCCGCGGGCGCTGAGCGGCCGGCCCTGCGGCCGGCTGCGGGCGTAGTCGAGGGACTTGAGGTAGCCGGTGTACCCGAGCGCCGTGGACGCCAGCCCGACGCCGATGCGGGCCTCGTTCATCATCGTGAACATCTGGGCCAGACCCTGATTCGCCGTGCCCACCAGATACCCGACCGCTCCCGGCTCCCCGCCGGGAGTGAAGTTCCCGTCGCCGAACACGGGCGCGGTGTTGACCGTGCCGCGCCAGCCCATCTTGTGGTTGATGCCCGAGAGCGCGACATCGTTGTGGACGGTCGCCTGGCCGTCGGCGTCGGGCAGGAACTTGGGGACCACGAACAGCGAGATGCCGCGGGTGCCTTCCGGTGCACCCGGGACGCGGGCCAGCACCAGATGGACGATGTTCTCCGAGAGCTCGTGGTCGCCGCCGGAGATCCACATCTTGTGCCCGAACACGCGGTAGGAGCCGTCGGCGGCGGGCACCGCCCGGGTGGTGATGTCGGCCAGGCTGGACCCGGCCTGCGGCTCCGACAGCGCCATGGTCCCGAAGCTGCGGCCCTCGAGCATGGGGCGCACGTAGGCGTCGATCTGTTCCGGGCTGCCGTGCGCGGCAAGCAGATTCGCGTTGCCGGTGGTGAGCAGCGCGTACGCGGCGGTGCCGACGTTGGCGGCGTGGAAACCACGACATGCACGCGGTGTAGACCGAATGCGGCAGCTGCATCCCGCCGACCTCGTAATCCATTGCCGCGCCGATCATTCCGGCGTCGGCGAAGGCCCGCAGCGCCTTGCCGACCGCGGGGATGATGTGCACGCGCTCGCCGTCGAAGGTGGGCTCGTGCAGATCGCTGTCGCGATTGTGCGGCGCGAAGTAGGTGGTGGCCAGGTCCTGGCACAGCCGCAGCACCTGGTCGAAGGTGTCGCGGGAGTGGTCGGCGAAGCGTTCGCGCCCCGTCAGCGACTCCACGTCGAGCCAGTCGTAGAGCAGGAACTCGAGGTCACGCGCGGACATGATGGTGGAGGGGTTCATGGTTCCTCGGACGGTCGGGTACGTGGAGTCGTACCTGCCGGTCTACCAGATGACCCGTCCGCCCCGCTGACCAGCATGGACGTGCGCAAACCTACCGAGGAGAGATCGGGTTCGGTAACCCGCGGCGGTAACGTTCACCGCCGGGCGGCGACCGTCACGAACGCACCGTGTGGCGGCCCCGGTGGGAGCGGCCGAAGTGGCCGGGGGACTGCCCCTTCCAGGTGCGGAAGGCCGAGGCGAAGGCGGAGACGCTGGCGTAGCCCAGCCGGTCGGCGGCCTGCTCGACGGTGAGGCCGGCGATGAGCAGTTCCTCGGCCAGCATGCCGACCGTTTCCAGGCTCAGTTCGCGGAAGGTCGTGCCTTCCTCGGCAAGGCGGCGGCGCAGGGTGCGGACGCTGACGTCGAGGTCGGCGGCGATGCGGGTCTGGTCGGCGGAGCCGCCGTGGCGGATGAGCAGCTGGCGGACCCGGCCGCTGAGGCCGCTGCGGCTGCGCCGCGATTCCATCAGGTCGGCGCACTGCTGCTCGTAGAAGCGGGCGGTGGACAGATTCGCCTGGGGGAGTGGAGTTTCCAGAGTGGATGCCTGGAAGGCCATGCGGGACTGCGGTTTCGAGAAGCCGACTTCCTCGACGCCGAAGACCGCGCCGAACATCTCGTAGATGGGGTGCGCTTCGATGTAGAGGTCGCCGCGGACCGCGGGAATGCGGACCGGGATGAGGTCCTGCTGGACGGTGGCGATGGCCGCGAGATCGCGTTCGAGCGCGAAACGCCGGATTTCGGGTGGCAGTGCGCAGCCGTTTCTGGCCGGTAAGTTGCCTGGATGCGGCCCATATTCGCCGATTCGTGGCCGATTGCCAGCTGGTCGGCCGAAACCCGCACCCATACGGTGAGATTCATGCGCATCGGGCACCCCGAGTTTCATGCGCACCGCGCCACCACCCAGTCGCAGGTGCCGGATGCCGGAAAGGTCCGCCCGCCCATGCTCACCGTGATCGCACCCGCCGACGGCCGGGTCGTCGACACCATCGCCGCCGAGACGCCCGATCGGGTGCGTACCGCCGTCGACCGGCTCCGCGACAATGCCGCGGGCTGGCATTCGCTCGGGGTGGTCGGCCGGATCCACTGGCTGCGCGTCTTCCGAAACTGGTTGCAGGACAGCCGGACCGATCTGGTGGCGCTGCTGGGCGCGGAGACCGGCAAGACCGAAGCGGAGGCCGAGGCAAAGTTTGGACCCGCGGCACCGTCACCGCGAACCGTGCGATCGCCCGCTTGTCGCCGGCCCGGGTGAGCATCAACGACATCTCCATTCACGTGGCCCGGCCGCAGCCCTGCTGAGGCGCGCACACCGGATCGCGGCCGCTGTCACCTAGATTGGTCCGGGTGGGAATCGAACCGGACACGACGCCGTCGACGCTGCTGCACATCTGCTCCCGCGACGAATGGGAGAGCGCCCGCGCCGCAGGCGAATACCGCGCCCCGTCGCTGGCCGAGGTCGGATTCATCCACCTGTCCGCCCCGTATCAGGCGCATCTGCCCGCCAACCGGCTCTTCGCGGGCCGCACCGATCTGGTGCTGTTGCACCTGGATCCCGCCGCGCTCGGCGCGCCGGTGAAATGGGAGCCGGGTGTCCCCACCGATCCGGAGTCCATGCGCTTCCCGCATCTCTACGGCCCGCTCCCGCTCGCGGCCGTCACCGCGGTGACCGATTTCGTGCCCGGTCCCGACGGCAGCTTCGCGCCGCTCGAAGCGAACTGATCGCCGCGCGGGAGGCGAACCGGTCACGCCCCCCGGACGTAGCTCCCCGCGATACGCGCGGATTGTCCTAGGCTGGACGGCGTGAACGTCGATGTGACAGCCCTGCCCGGTATCGGTGTCCGCAAGGACTTCGCGGTGAGATCGGGGCGGCGGATCGGAGTCGTCGCGCACCGGGACGGCGGCATCGACCTGATCGTCTCCCAGCGCGACGACCCGGACACCTGCATCGCGCAGGTGCCGCTGAACCCGGACGAGGCCGCGGTGCTGGCCAATCTGCTGGGCGCGCCGCAGTTGGTGCAGCAGCTCAGGGAAGAACACTCCGACTTACCCGGGATCACCACCCGACAGCTCAGCATCAGTGGGAGCTCGCCGTATCGGGGACGGATGTTGGGCGAGACCGGCATGCGGACCCGCACCAAGGCGTCCATCGTCGCGATCATGCGGGCCGGACAGGTGCAACCCTCGCCGGGACCGGATCAGGTGCTCGACTCCGGGGACATCCTCGTGGTGGTCGGGACACCGCACGGGCTCGACGCGGCCGCCCGCATCCTGGTCGACGGCTGAACCGGTGGATTCGACCGGCCTAGCCCTGTTCGAACTCGGCGCGATCTTGTTCGCGCTCGGCATGCTCGGGCGGCTGGCCGCCCGCTTCGGCATGTCGCCGATTCCCCTCTATCTGCTGGGCGGCCTGGCCTTCGGTGAGGGCGGCATCGTGACGATGAAGGCCGCCACCGAATTCGGGCACATGGCCGGGGAGATCGGCGTGGTGCTGCTGCTCCTGCTGCTCGGCCTGGAGTACACCGCCGCCGAACTGGTGACCGGGCTGCGCCGATCCTGGCTGGCCGGTCTGCTCGACATCGTCGCCAATGCCACGCCGGGCGTGGTGGTGGCGCTGGTGCTGGGATGGGGTGCGGTCGGCGCGGTCACCATGGGCGGCGTCACCTATATCTCCTCGTCCGGCATCGTCGCCAAGGTGCTCAACGACCTGGGGCGGCTCGGTAACCGCGAGACGCCGGTGGTGCTGTCCATCCTGGTGTTCGAGGATCTCGCGATGGCGGTGTACCTGCCGATCCTCACCATGATGCTGGCCGGACTCAGCTTCGCCAGCGGGCTGCGATCGCTGGCCATCGCACTGGTGGCGATCACCGTGGTGCTCATCGTGGCGTTGCGCTACGGCCGCTACGTGTCGGCCATCGTGGACAGCAACGATGGGGAAGTGTTCCTGCTCAAGCTGCTCGGCGCGGCCCTGCTGGTGGCGGGCGCGGCTTCGGCGCTGAAGGTGTCGGCGGCGGTCGGCGCGTTCCTGCTCGGCATCGCCATCTCCGGGTCCACCGCGCAGGAGGCGGCCAAACTCCTCGAACCCTTGCGCGACCTGTTCGCGGCCATCTTCTTCGTCGCCTTCGGTCTCAATACCGATCCCACCGCGATCCCGCCGGTGCTGGGCTGGGCGGTGCTGCTGGCGGTGGTGACCGCGCTGACGAAGATCGGAACCGGCTGGTGGGCGGCCTCGCGCCAGGGTATCCGGAGGATGGGTCGCGCCCGCGCGGGCGCGGCATTGGTGGCGCGCGGCGAGTTCTCCATCGTCATTGCCGGGCTGGCGGTTTCGGTGGGCGGGGTGAATCCGAAGCTGGCGGCGCTGGCCTCGGCCTACGTGCTAATGATGGCCGTGCTGGGTCCGATCGCGGCCCGCGTCGTCGAGCCCGCCATCCGGCTCGTCCAGCGTGGCCGCGCCGACGCCGTCCCCACCTGAATCGGCGCTGCTGCCGGGTGCGTCGGCGCCGGTCGCGGTCGAATCGGCCACCGCCGGTTTCGGATTCGCGGCCGCCCTGCGCTCGCGCGCCGCGATCAGGCGGTGCGAGAGCGCCACCGCGATCGCGCCCACCGTGAAACCGATGAGCAGCGCGAAGAAATGGCCGTAGTCGGTGAACGTGCGCCCGTGCCAGACCCCGTAGCCGTACCAGATCAGCACCGCCGCCGCCCACACCCAGCGGGCCGGTCCTCGCAGCCGGAACGTCAGCACCGCCAGCATGGCCGAGATGCCGTAGCTGGGGCCGACATCGGAGGCGAACGCCACCCGCGTCGGGATCAGCTGCTTGTCCAGCTTGTGCGCGATACCCAGCACCGTGATCAGCGTGGCCCCCACATGGCCGATGGCCACCACCACGATCCAGCGCAGCGACCCCAGCCAGCGTTCGGCCAGCGCCATCAGCGTGACCAGGATCAGGATCTCGCCCCACGGGAAGCCGCCGTCGGTCCAGAACGCCGAGGCCACCAGCACCTGGATCGGATCCCTCTGCATATTGCGCAGATTCGTCGACGCCGAGAAGATCAGCCGCCGGCCCACGATGTCGCTGGCCCTCGCAACGTCCACCAGGTGATGAACAGGGTGAACGCGTAGGCGATACAGGCCGGGGTGACGGCCAGCAGATCCCGATAGGCCTGGAAGCCGCGCCGCAACCGATGCGGCTGCCGCACCCAGTCGCCGAGCAGCCGGAGCTGTTCACCGAGATCGACGGTGCGCAGCCAGGGCGGCTGATAGGTGCCCAATGCCATTGCGCCATGCTAACCCGAGGTCACGGGCGCGCCCGTACATCACGCGGAGACGTGATGACTACCGTCGAGGCGGTAGCGATGATTGCCCGAACTGTGTGTGGGAGGTAGCGATGAGACTCTGGCGGGTCGTGATGATGCTGGCCGGGGCGTCGGTGCTGGTGCCGTTCGCCGGTTTCACCACGTACACGCTCGGCCGGGCGCGGCGGTCACCGCGACCGGGCGCCGACGTCGTGGTCGTGCTCGGCTGCCGGCTGCGCGGGGACCGGGTCTCGCCGATGCTGGCCCGGCGGTTGAACCGGGCGCTCGACGTGGTGCGTGCGGAGCCGGGCCGCACGCCGCTGCTGGTGGTGTCCGGCGGGCAGAGCGGTCGCGACCCGGTGCCCGAGGCCGCCGCCATGGCTGAATACCTGGTGGCGCAAGGGATTCCGGCCGACGGCATCGTCGCCGAGAGTTACTCCCACAATACCGAGGAGAACCTGCGATACACGGCCGAGGAGTTGCTCCGCCGGGGCATCGATCCACGGTCGGCGCGAATCACGGTGGTCACCAGTGACTTTCACGTACTGCGCACCCGGCGGCTGGCCCGGGGACAGGGGTTGCGGGCGCAGGTCGCCGGGGCACGGACCACCCGTCTACTGACCCGAAAATCGTTCCTGCGCGAGTTCGTGGCTGTGCTCGCGACTCCTGGGAGACGCGGGTAGCTCCGCGCACGGTTCTCGAGCCGGATCGTTCCGCAGCCGACTAGCGAACGGGGTGTCGACGCTCGAACATCTTCGGCCGCAGCTCAATTGGCCGCGCCACGCAGGTCCAGGCGGCGCATGACCCGGTCCACCACGTCCGGCGGCACGCCCGGTTCGCGGCGGGCGGCAAGGGCTTCGGCGCGGCCCGCTTCCAGCACGTCGTTGGAGATGGCGCGCATCTTCGCGGTGAAGGCCAGGGCGCGGTCGGTGGCCATCCGGGCGTTCTCGTCGGCGGCTTCGGGGTCGGCGTGCGCGAGGCGGCGTTCGAAGGTGGAGCGCAGCCGGTCGTAGACCTCTTCGGGCAGGTGCTCGGTGCGCGAGATCTCCTCGAGCCGTGCGAGTTCGGCCTGTAGCACCCGGGTCCACAGTTCGCGTTCGATGACGCGTTCGGCGCCGAGGTCGGCGCGCACGCCCGTGGCGCGCACCACCGCGGGCAGCGTCGGGCCTTGCAGCAGCAGGGTGAACAGCACCACCGCGAACGCGGTGAACAGGATCTCGGTGCGGCCCGGGAAGGGGCGGCCGGCGTCGGTGCTCAACGGGATGGCCAGGGCCAGCGCGACGGTGGCCACCCCGCGCATGCCCGCCCACCAGGTCACCATGGTCTCGCGCCAGGTATAGGGTTCGTCGCGGTCGCGGGTGCGCCACCAGGACTGGAAGATCGCGGTGGTGGTCAGCAGCCAGATCAGCCGCAGCCCGACCACGACGGCGATGACGACCGCGGCGCTGCCCAGGAAGCGCGGCCAGTCGGGTCCGGCGTCGCGCAGCACGGTGCTCAGTTCCAGCCCGATCAGCCCGAAGGCGAAACCGGTGACCAGCATTTCGGTGATCTGCCAGAAGGAGTCGCCGACCAGCCGGTAGTCGCTGTCACCGAAATCGTTTGCGGCATCGGTCAGATACAGCGAGCACACCAGCACCGCCAGCACCGCGGACCCGCCCCGCGACTCGGAGAACCCGTAGGCCGCGAACGGCAGCAGCAGTCCTAGAGCCACCCGCCATGGGGCTTCGTCGAGGCGGTGCATGAGTTTGCTTCCGGCCCAGCCGAACAGCAGTCCGACCACCGTCCCGACCAGCGCCGACACCCCGAAATCGAGTGCGGCCTGCCAGGCCGAGAACGATCCGGACATGACCGCCTGGATCGCGGCGGTGTACAGCACGATGGCGGTCACGTCATTGAACAGGCCCTCACCCTCGAGCACCGCCACCAGTCGCCGCGGCAGGCCCAGTTTGCCCGCCAGCGCCGACACCGCCACCGGATCCGGCGGCGCCACCAGCGCACCCAGGGCGACTGCTGCCCCGAGCGGGATCCCCGGGTACCAGAGATGGAACGCCCAGGCCACGGCCACGGTGGTGACGATGACCAGCACCACCGCGCGCAGGCTGATCGCGGCCCAGTTCTCCGCGAACTGCCGCCAGGAGGTGCGCCGCGCGGCCGCGTACAGCAGCGGCGGAAGGACCAGCGGCAGAATCAGTTTCGGGTCGATCTGGATGTTGGGGACCTGCGGGATGAGCGCGAGCACCACGCCGAAGGCGGTCATCAGGACCGCCGGGGCCTGGCCCAGCCGTCGTCCGAGCGGCTGCGCCAGGATGGTCGCGAACAGGACCGCGAAGATCAATTCCAGCTGGTGGTGCTCCACGGCCCTCAGTTTGCTGTGGATGCGCCGGAAAGTCGAACACCGGACACCGGTTCTCAGCGAACCGGGTGGGTGATTCTCAGCCTGCGCGGTAGCGGTCGGAGTGCCAGTCGGCCGAGTTCGCCAGCTCGTGGCGGCCCGGCGCCTGATAGTCGGCGGCCGGCGCGTACAGCCCCGCGGTCCGATAGTCCTTCGGTCCGAGTTCGTCCTGGCCCGAGCCGCGTTCGGTCGCACCCGGCATCGCCTGCAGCGACCAGCCGGGCCGGGTCTCCGGTGCGGGCCGGGTGGGCGCGGGCACCATGGACCGCTCGTCCACCTCGGTGAGGCCGACGTGGATCAGCAGCACCAGGGTCACCATCGAGACACTGATCATGAGCGGGGCGAGCAACTCCATCGCGCCCGCGCCGTGCGGGGTCTCCGCGTGGTCCATGTGATGCGCGCTCATCGACGCCATGCCGGTGTAGTGCATGCCGCACACCGCCACACCCATGATCAGGGCCGCGCCGATGGTCGCCCAGATGCCCTTGATGACCAGCGTGAACCACAGCGCGACGGTGGCCGCGACCACCGCGATCACCATCGACAGCGTCACGATGCCGATGTCGTAGCCGATCATGGCGTCCGACCTCATGGCGTACATGCCCGAATAGTGCATGGCGCCCACGCCCAGACCGGTGACCGCGCCGCCCGCGAACAGCGACATGCGGCCGAACGGCTCGCGGGCCACCACGAACAGCCCGGCCCACACCACCAGGATCGAGATCACGGCGCTGAGCAGAGTGAGCGGGACGTCGTAGCGGATCACGGCGCCGCGGATGGTGAATCCGAGCATCGCGATGAAGTGCATGACCCAGATGCCGGTGCCGCCGATGGCGATCGCCGCCGCGATGAGCCAGCCGCTGCGCCCGTCCCCCGACCTGGCGCGCGCCGTGCACCGCAGACCGAGTAGGGATCCGGTGACGGACATGACGTAAGCCAGGACGGGGGTGATCCATCCGTAGCTGAAGTGGTGAATTTCCAGCACTCGAACTCCATTGCCAGAACAGGGGTTTCGCAATCGCAGACGCGACGGGGCACACTACCGGGCAAGATTCGGATTGGGAAATTGAAAGGGAATGTTTCATCTTAATTAATTCCGGCTGGGAAGTTTCCGACTGATTAGCAACCGGCTGGTTGTCGAAATGTCATGTCTCCGTGGGGGTTCGGCATGTGAAATGTAAGCAATTCATGTGTCATGCGCATGACGACTGGTTGAAATCTGTGGCGCAGTTATCACTCGGCAGTCTTGTGGGCGAACGGCTTTCGGTTGCGAGACAGACCGGTGCGCCTACCGTGCGGTTTCGGTAGCCCTGCATTCACGAGCTGCGGGGAACCTCGGCCTCACATTCGACGTCGTCGACGAGGGGCACTCGACGGCACTTCCATCGTGTTGCTGCACGGTTTCCCTCAGACCGCCGCCGAATGATCGCGACTGGCCCGGCACCTCCGCGAACGCGGATACCGCACGATTGCTCGCACCCCGCGCGGCTATTCACCCCGCGCTCGGCCGCTCGGCCTGAACCGGCCGCCTTCTACAGCCCGTCGCCGAAGTAGCCGAGCAGCGCGGGGCTACTGCTCCGACTCGGCCGAATCCTGCGCGGGCTTGCCGCGTGAGGCCGCCAGGGAGGAGGCCGCCGCGATCGTCGGCCGCGGCTTGCTCTGCGGCGGCTTGGCGGCATCGGCGCGAATCAGGTGATCGCCGAAGGGCTTCGCGGCGTCCTCGTCGAGTCCGTGATCGGTGATGAGGGTGTGGATCTCGTCGAGTCCGGCGACCCGGGCCAGGGCGCGGTGGCCGAATTTCGAGCTGTCGACGACGACGGCGGTGGCGCGGGCCGTCGCGATCATGGCCCGTTTGACGGGGACCTCGAGGGTGTTGGTGTTGGTGATCCCGGCGGCGAGGTCGACCGCGTCCGCGCCCAGGAACGCCCAGTCCGCCGCGTAATCGCGCAAGAACTCCACGGTGCGGTCACCGGCGAGGGTGTAGACGGACCCGAGCAGTTCGCCGCCGGCGACAAGCAGTCGGAAGCGCTGCAGGCCCGCGATGTACTCGGCGATGCGCAGGTCGTTGGTGATGACGGTCAGATGCTCGCGGCGGCTCAGCGCGACCGCGACCTCGTAGGTGGTCGAGCCGCTGTCGAGGATCACGGTGTCGCCGTCGGCGACGAGGGTCGCGGCCACCCGGGCGATGGCCGACTTCTCTTGCAGCCGTGTGTTTCTCTTCGCCGAATACGGCAGATCCGAGGTCACCCCGGGGATCGGCCGCGCGCCGCCGTGGGTGCGCTGGATCTGGCCGTCGCGTTCGAGCGCCTCCAGGTCGCGGCGGATGGTCGAGGTGTCCACTCCGAGCTCGCGGGCGAATTCCTTCGCCTCGACGTAGCCGTCGGTGGTCAGCCTGTCGAGGATCTGACGCCGGCGGGTGCTGGAGAGCAACGGACCTCCTGTGTGGGTTGTCGAGCCATCGTCGCTGTCTCGGATGGTACGGCACGTTGCGCGAAACATTGACAGTAATCCACGCCGGTTGCATGATTTCGTGCAATATGTGCTCGGAAACGAGCAACCGCACTGTGCATCGCAGAGGTATTCGTTATGAGTGATCCATTGCAGCTCCTCGCCGACGAGGGCGTCTCCATCTGGTTGGACGACCTGAGCCGGGACCGAATCGAGTCGGGTGAACTGGCCGGCTGGATCGACCGCGGCATCGTCGGCGTGACCACGAATCCCGCGATCTTCGAGGCCGCGCTGCGCGAGTCCGAGCAGTACGGCGCACAGCTGCGTGAATTCGCGCAGCTCGGGATGGGGACCGCCGACGCGGCGCGCATCCTCACCAGCTGGGACGTCCGGGCCGCCTGCGACGTGCTGCGACCGGTGCACACCGCTACCGACGGCGTCGACGGATACGTATCCCTCGAGGTCGACCCGGCCTGGGCGCACGACACCGAGCGCACGGTCAGCGAAGCGATACTGCTGTCGTGGCTGGTCGACCGGCCCAACCTGATGATCAAGGTCCCGGCCACACCCGCCGGACTGCCCGCGATCACCGCCATCCTCGGACACGGCATCAGCGTGAACGTGACGCTGATCTTCTCGCTCGGGCGCTACCGCGACGTGCTCGACGCGTTCCAGGCCGGACTGGAACTGGCCCGGCGGAACGGGCACGACATCGCTCGAATCGCCTCTGTGGCATCGTTTTTCATCTCGCGGGTGGACAGCGAAGTGGATGTCCGGCTCGACGCGCTGGGCAGTGACGCGGCGCGAGCGGTGCGCGGCCGGGCCGCCATCGCGAACGCCGTACTGGCGTATGAGGCCTACGAGCAGACGCTGCGCGGCGAGCGGTGGGCGGCATTGGCCGAGGCGGGCGCCCGGCCGCAGCGGCCGTTGTGGGCGTCGACCGGGGTGAAGGATCCCGCCTACGACGACACCCGCTACGTGGTGGACCTGGTCGCGCCCGGCACCGTGAACACCGTTCCGGAGGGGACGCTGCGGGCGGTCATCGATCACGGCAAGGTCGTCGGCGACCGGGTTACCGGTCAATACGATGACGCGCACCGGGTTTTCGGTGAGCTCGACGCGCTCGGCATCGACATGAACGACATCTCGGCCAAGCTCGAGCGTGAGGGCATCGCCAAATTCCAGCAGGCCTGGCGGGAGCTGATCGCGGGCGTCGAATCGGCGCTGACCGCACGCGGTTCCGTGGCAGTGTCATGACCGTCGAGTCCTCACCCGCCTGGGCACGGCTGCGAGCTCATCGGGAAAGCCTTGCGGGGGAGCGGATCTCGGACCTGTTCGACCGCGTGCCGGACCGCGGTACCGAGATGACCGTCGAACACGACGGGCTCGTCCTCGACTATTCGAAGAATCTGGTCACCGGAGAAACCATCGATCTGCTGGTCGAACTCGCTCGTGAACGTGGTCTGGCCGCCGGGATCGAGGCGATGTTCGCCGGTGCGCCGATCAATGTCACCGAGAACCGCGCCGCGCTGCACACGGCGTTGCGTGCGCCCGCCGATGCGGTGATCGAGGTGGATGGCGTCGATGTCGTGCCCGCCGTGCAGCGCACGCTCGGGCGGATGGAGGCCTTCGCGCGGGAGGTTCGATCGGGGCGCTGGCTCGGGGCGACGGGGGAGCCGATCTGGGCGGTGGTCAATATCGGGATCGGCGGATCGGATCTCGGACCGGCGATGGCCCGCCTGGCGTTGCGCGAATACGGCACGGGCACAATGGAAGTGCGTTTCGTCTCCAACGTGGACGGCCATGACCTGCGGCGGGCGCTGCAGGATCTCGACCCCGCGACCACGCTGTTCGTGATCTCGTCGAAGACGTTCACCACCGTCGAAACCCTCGCCAACGCCCGCGCCGCCCGCGACTGGCTGCTGTCGTCGATCGACGATCCGGCCGCTGTCGCTCGGCATTTCGTCGCGGTGTCGGTCAACGCGGCCGAGGTCGAAGCCTTCGGCATCGACCCGGCCAACATGTTCGAGTTCTGGGATTGGGTCGGCGGACGCTACTCGCTGAGCTCGGCGATCGGCCTGTCCCTGATGACCGCGATCGGCCCCGAACAGTTCCGCGCGTTCCTCGCCGGCGCCCACTCGATGGACGTCCACTTCCGCACCGCGCCACCGCATCGCAATCTGCCGATCCTGCTCGGGCTGCTCGGCATCTGGTACCGCAACTTCTGGGACGCCCAGACTCACGCCGTTCTGCCCTACGATCAGCGGCTCGCCCGGCTGCCCGCCTATCTGCAACAGCTGGACATGGAGTCCAACGGCAAATCCGCCGACCGCGACGGCAATCCGGTCGCGGTCGCCACCGCGCCGATCGTGTGGGGCGAGCCCGGCACCAACGGTCAGCACGCGTTCTTCCAGCTCCTGCACCAGGGAACCGTCATGGTCCCTTGCGATTTCATCGGTGTTCTGGTGCCCGCCCACGACCTGCCCAGGCACCACGATCTGCTGATGGCGAACCTGTTCGCGCAATCGCAGGCGCTGGCATTCGGCAGGGGAGGCGAACCCGACGCCGGGGGCGAGCACCGCGCGTTCCCGGGTAACCGGCCGAGCAACACCCTGCTGCTCGACGAATTGACCCCGTACAGCCTGGGTGCGCTCGTTGCCCTGTACGAGCACAAGGTCTTCACCCAAGGCTGGATCTGGAACATCAACTCGTTCGACCAGTGGGGCGTCGAGCTCGGAAAGATCCTCGCCACCCGCATCTTCGACGATATCGACCTGGATCGTGAACTCGCGCACGACAGTTCGACCAACTCCCTCATCGCCCGCTACCGGCGGCTCCGCAAGCTGTCCGGTCACACCTCGAAAGCAGCACAGCGATGACCCTGAAGATCGGCTACAAGGCCTCCGCCGAACAGTTCGGCCCTCGCGACCTCGTCGAATATGCCGTCCGCGCAGAAGAATTGGGTCTGGACAGCGTCGTCGTCTCCGACCACTTCCTGCCCTGGCGGCACAACGGCGGCCACGCTCCCTTCGCGCTGTCCTGGATGCCGGCGGTCACCGAACGCACCAGCCGCGTCCAGATCGGCACCAGCGTCCTCACCCCGACCTTCCGCTACAACCCCGCCGTCATCGCCCAGGCTTTCGCCACCATGTCCTTGCTGTCCGAAGGTCGGGTGATGCTGGGCGTCGGTACCGGTGAGGCCCTCAACGAGATCGCCGTCTCCGGGCGCGAATGGCCGGAATTCAAGGAGCGATTCGCTCGCCTGCGCGAAGCCGTCAGCTTGATGCGCAAGCTGTGGACCGAATCCGACGTGTCGTTCGAGGGGGAGTACTTCACGACCGTCAAAGCCAACATCTACGACCGCCCCGACCAGCCCGTCCCCGTCTACATCGCCGCCGGCGGCCCGGTCGTCGCCAAGTACGCCGGCCGTGCCGGTGACGGCTTCATCTGCACCTCCGGCAAGGGCATGGACCTCTACAACGACAAACTCATGCCCGCTGTCGCCGAAGGCGCGGCCGCCGCCCGGCGCGACCCGTCGTCCATCGACAAGATGATCGAGATCAAACTCTCCTACGACCGCGATCCCGAACTGGCCCTGGCCAATACGCGCTTCTGGGCGCCACTGTCGCTGACCCCCGAGCAGAAGCACAGCGTCGGCTCCACCGTCGAAATGGAAGCCCTCGCCGACCAGCTCCCCATCGAGCAGGTGGCCAAACGCTGGATCGTCGCCTCCGACCCCGACGAGGCCATCGCCGGCATCAAGCCCTACCTCGACGCCGGGCTCAACCACCTGGTCTTCCACGGCCCCGGCCACGACCAGGAACGCTTCCTCACCCAGTTCGCCACCGACCTCCTCCCGCGCCTGCGCGAACTCGGCTGAGCCACAACCGATCCCAGACTCCGATTCGAAAGATCTTCCATGCACATCGGAATGGTCGGCGCGGGCCGAATGGGCTCCGGCCTGGCCCGCCGACTGGTCCGCGCGGGCCACACCTGCACGGTCTACGACCCCAACCCCGCCGCCGTCGCCACCCTGACCGCCGACGGCATCCCCGCCGCTGGTTCCCTCCCGGAACTGGTTGCGGCGCTGCCGAAACCGTGCGCGGTCTGGATCATGGTCCCCGCCGACCTGACCGGCACGGTAGTCGACGACCTGACCCCTCTGCTCACCGCCGGTGATGTGGTCATCGACGGCGGCAACTCCTTCTACCGCGACGCCGTCACCCGTTCCCACGCCTTGTCCGAGCGCGGCATCCACTATCTCGACGTGGGCACCAGCGGCGGCACCTCCGGCCTCGACCGCGGCTTCTGCCTCATGATCGGCGGCCCCACCGAACCGGTCGAACGCCTCGACCCCATCTTCCGAGCGTTGGCCCCCGGCATCGACGCGGCTCCCCGCACCCCCGGCCGCGACGGCGCCCCGGGTCCCGCCGAACACGGCTACCTCCACTGCGGCCCCGCCGGCGCGGGCCACTTCGCGAAGATGATCCACAACGGCATCGAATACGGCCAAATGGCCGCCCTCGCCGAGGGCATGTCCATCCTCCGCGCCGCCGGAATCGGCACCACCCCAACCAATCCCGATCAGCCCGCACCCACCGAAGCCGCCCACTACACCTACGACTTCGACGTCCCCGCCATCCTCGAACTCTGGCGCCGAGGCAGCGTCGTCACCTCCTGGCTCCTCGACCTCACCGCCACAGCCGTCCACACCGACCCCGACCTCACCGAATTCTCCGGCCACGTCCCCGATTCCGGCGAAGGCCGCTGGACCGCTCGAGCCGCCATCGACCTGGCCGTCCCCGCCCCCGTCCTCACCACCGCCCTCTACTCCCGCTTCGC
This sequence comes from Nocardia tengchongensis, assembly GCF_018362975.1. Taxonomy (NCBI): domain Bacteria; kingdom Bacillati; phylum Actinomycetota; class Actinomycetes; order Mycobacteriales; family Nocardiaceae; genus Nocardia; species Nocardia tengchongensis. The sequence goes on along the minus strand of NZ_CP074371.1, from coordinate 6,443,791 downwards.
ATCGCGCGACGGCGCCGCCTACGCCAACAAGTCGTTGTCCGCCATGCGAAAAGCCTTCGGCGGCCACACCGAACCCGTCAAAACCATGACGTAATCACCGCGCGGACATGGCCGCCCGTGCATTGCAGAGTCAGCCCCGGCGGCGCCTCAGGCCACGCAGAATTCGTTGCCCTCGGGATCGGCCATTGTCACCCACGTGAACGGCCCTTGCCGCCCCTCGTGCAGCACCTTCGCGCCCATCCCGATCAGCCGCTCGACCTCCGCCGCCCGCTTCTCGTCGCCGACCCGAATATCAAGGTGCAGCCGGTTCTTCACCGTCTTCGCCTCGGGTACGAGCTGAAACAAGACGCGTGGCCGATCAGAGTGCCGGATCGCACCCCCGACCTTCCACACGAGCTTCCCCCGATGAGTGGTGGTCTCACCCTCAGTCGCATGCCCCTGCTCGACCATGCTCCGAATGAACCCCTCATCCTGCGGCTCGACCTCCCACCCGAGCGCCTCCGCCCACCAGTCGGCTTGGGTATGCGGGTCGGAACAGTCCACGACGACCTGAAACTCGTATCCCATGTCCGGCACCCTAGCCGCGTCTCCTGACAGCGGAGGCGATCCCGGTCAGCGCGGGTAGCCGATTTCGTCGATATCGCCTTCGAGATCGGCCGGCTCGAGCCCGGGATTGAGCCGGGCTACGACGGCCGGGGTCAAAGGTCGCAGTGCATACACATGCTCCACCTCAGCCAGGCCGACGGCGGTTTCGTAGTAGTCCTCAGCCCATCGCTGATATGCCTGTGGCGTCCCTTCGATCAGTAACTCGAATAGGCCATGCCCGCCGTGATCGGCTACCGACACACCCCACTCGGCATCGGTGGCTTCACGCCAGAAGCACAAGGTCGCGCGTGGTGACCCGTCGTGGTCGGCGAAAGCAGGCTCCCCGACATACATTTCGAAGACTGCCGGAACAGCCTGCAGCACCTGCGATGCATTCGGGGCTTCGTGATCGAACCCGCGCCCATAGACGCCTGCACCGCTGAAGACAATGAACCAGTCATCACCAGAGCCGGTCCGCATCGACGCAACCTCTTCGCCCTCACCCCATTTGGAGTCGAAGGAGTAGTACCTCGACTCCCAGTCCGGGCTGAGGATCGCGTCCAGCATCGCCATCGCCCGGCAGCGGTCACGAAGCACCTGAATCTCGGGCAGCCCACGCATCATTTCGTCCACCCCACCATCCAAGCGTGCCCCTACGACACATACGCCCCGCGGGCTACGCTGCTACTGAAATGGTTCGCAGCGAGAATGAAGGACCGAGGCAGGTCGAACTCATCGGTCCATATGCTGGCGTATTCGCCTACGCCACCGGAGCGTGCCTGACGTTGATCGGTCCACTCCTCGCTCTGACCGGCGACGGTTGGTTCGACGGTCTGTGCGCCGGCGTCTTCACATTCCCCATCGGACTCGCCCTGGTCGCCAGCGCGTATGAATGGCGTAGGGCAGAACGACGATTCCAGGCGGTCGGCGTCCCCGGCACCGGAGAAGTTCTCTCCGTCAACCAGATTCGCCCCGGCGGCGAGAACCCGGACATGGCCGACCTGACGATCCGCATCACCGGCCCGACGTTCGACACCTTCACCGCGGAATGCAGCCTGGAGAACCACTCCGGCATGAAAGTCGGCCACACCTTCAACCTCATGGTCGAGCCCACCGACAACTCCTTCGCCATCGGCTTCGACCACCTGTTCCCCATCATCGACGACAAGGACGCTCCGCCAAAGGGATGAGCGGTTCGCCATTCGGAAACAACCCCGCTGCGACGGACTCGGTTGCGCGATAGGAAATGGCTCGACCAGGCCGGACCCGGCTGCGTACGCTGCCGACATGTGCATCTATCCGAGCCGGACACATCGCGTCTGCCTGCACTGCCGAGTTTCCTATAAGGGCTCGATCGGAGTCGGTTCGGGCTGGTGTGTGCGTTGTGCCGGGGAGCTCATCGATGCGGGGCCGCACCTCGAGATTCCCAGAAGGGGCGACGCGGCCGGGTGGAGAGCCCTCACCGCTGTCCTAGACTCCGGCCTGACCTTCTACGGCGGTTGCTGCGGCACCGGTCCCGGCTACCGCCCGCGTACTCCGCGCGAGGTTCGCGAGCGGCTACTGCTGTCCGAACGCCGGGGCATCCCGATCGCGGAATCATTGGCCACCGCGGACACCACCGACTCCAGACCCCTACGGCGATGAGGCATTAACCCGAGCATATGTCGGTGCGCCATGCGACTATGCCCGCATGTCATTGGAGTTCTTCAACGGGTTGTCCGGAGCGCTGTCGATCGAACTGTCCGAGCCGACAGTAGACATCGCGGCGAACCTCTCGAATAAGCGGGCCGAAGCGACTGCGGAGATCAAAGCCCTCTCGTTCACACCGCAGGTATTCCAGGACAACAGCTTTCGTGACCTTACCGCCGACGAACTCGACCGTGTGGTTCTGGAATCGACCCTGCTGAACCTGCAGGGGGAGGGCGAACCCATCGCCCACCGAGCACCGAATGACAAATGGTTCACCGTCCGTGACCTTGTGGCCGCTATCGCCGAGACAGAACGGCGTACCCGCCCCCAGTCGCAGTGGTTCGGCGGTATCGACGTGCATCACGTCTTCTTCGAAGGGATCGACCAGCAGGAGGACGGCACCTGGAGAATCTTCTGGGGATCGTGAGCCGATACTCGTCGACCAGATCGAACGTACCAACGCGGTCGAACCACGGCGATGCTGAATTCTGTTGCTGCTGTTCAGTGCTCGCGTACGCCTCGGTGCCGGATGCGGGTTCGGCTGGCATGTCGAAGCCGGGCGATCGAGCGTCGGCGTATGCAAGACTCGTTGGGTGAGTTTTGCTGTGCTGCACAGCAACCGGGATCAGATAGAACGCGAGGAGTCAGGTGTCCTTCGAAGAGTGGTGCACGGGTTGGGAATCAGTCCCGCTGGCCGAGGCGGCAGACCGCTATGACATCGGCGAAGCCAGCGACACCCGCGTAGAGGACCTGGAAGAACTCTTCGGGGACGAACCGGAGTGCTTCTTCGTTCACGAGGGTGACCTCACCATCGACGGGCCTTTGGTGATCGGGAACGACCCTGGTCTGGCGCCGGACACCGTTTACGTCATCGATGGCGACCTGACGGTCAACGGGCCGATGCGCTTCGTGAACGCAGACGTCTACACGCCGCTCTATGTCACCGGTTCGGTCACCGCACAGCACGTGATGTGCCTGATGGACAGCAATCTGTTCATCGGCGGCTCGCTCACTGTCGAAGGCCTCCTGATGACAGAACTTTCCGACATGGGAATGCTCGTCGTACACGGTGCCACATCAGCGGGCGCGTGGCTCGAGACCTGGGACAGGGGTGACGTCATATTCGCCGGGGATCTGAAGGCCCGCCGGCTGCGCGTATCCGAGGGCCACTACCTCGAAGACGCCGACGCGGATGATGCGGCCGACATCCTGTTCCCCGAATTCCTGGGCGGCGACAATGAGGATGTCGCGGAGAAGCTCTGGGCAGCCGCGCTCGACGGGCGTCCGATACTGCGCCAATGACTTCCGGTCGGCTGCGACCACAATCGCTGTTGAACGCACACTCACGCAGATGACCGCGGACGGTGCCATCCGCTACCTCGACTAGCCCCCGGAGATCGGGGCTTTTGCTGTGGCGGCAGCGTTGTGTTCGCCGGTGGCGGTGCTGGCTGGGCCTGCGCAGGCGACGCCGGTCGGTGGGGTGCAGCCCGTTGACTCGGGGATTCCTATGGGGTCGGCTGATTCGGGGTCGGGGATTCTCGGGCCGCGTAGTGGGTCTGCCTATCAGAGCTTGAACCATCTGGTCTGCGTGCTGTTCCACACCAGCCTGGATGGATCCGTGGGTGTTCCGTTCTGCTGACAGACCGGTGAGAACGGGCATTCGCAGGTTGCCCGGGATCGGACACCAGTATGGGCCGCCGAGCTACAGCTCAGCGGCCCATTCTTGGGTTGGAACTAATGCCGATATCTTTGAGAAGTGGAAGCTTGGTAGACGTTCGGCTCGCTGTCAGAACTGCCCGGCGAGAAACCCACTGAACAGCACCAGGAAACCGCCGACCTCACCCACGATCAGCAACCCCATCGATACTCGAGTGCCGAGCTTGTCCGTCTGCCCATGGAACTGATTCGTAGTATCGCGCCGCCACCCGTGATAGATGTATGCCGCGATCGCGGCGACGAAGAAGAAGAGGACCACCACATCGGCAGTCAGGTTCACTGCCGTCGACCAGGCACTCAGCTCGGTGAACACGGCGAGCAGCAAGGTCGCGAACGTGTACAGCAGGGTGGCCCGATGCGCGATGTCGACATACACATGTGCACTGGCGTCCGGAGATGCGCTGACCTGCTGATATTTCCACACTCCGAGCAGCAACGCCAAAATGAACAGCAATCCCGCCGCCACCAAGGTAACCCGGGTATCGATCCCGAGCTCGAAGCTCACCGCTGCCTCAATCTGTCCCACTATCTTTTCCCTCCGTCGTATCAGATATCATGTGCCACTCCTTGATTCGGAGTTACACCGTTGTTCTTGCGGTCTCGTGCGGCTCGGTCGACCTGGTCGATGTGATGCTGTCGGCGTCGGAGAGGGTGATGTTGGTCGAACCCCAATGTGCCCGCATTTGGATGATGTTGCCGGCGCGGTCGAACCTCATGACATCGACGACGTCGATGGTCGCCGGCCTACCGTGCAACATCATCCGCAATGTGAACGCCATCGCCGCCGCGCTGCCGTCGTCAGTGGCCGATACCGGCGAAACGAGTTCGACACGAGGACGGCTGGGGAACGGTGCGGCGAAGAACTCGTGAGCCGATTTGGTTTCACTTCCGACTGGATCCTCGACGGTTGCGTCCGCCGCGAACAGCCGCAGGACGGCGAGGTTGTCGCCGCTGTTGATCGCGTCGAGGTACTCGTGCATCACCGCGGTGATTTGGTCTGCTGAGGCCATGCACTCCAGATTCGGACTTCTGAAATAGACTGGCAAGTTCAATCTCTGTGGGAAGGCAGCCGCCCAGATGGTCAGACCACGCACAGCCAAGGGCGAGTCCGCGATGAACCGGATTGTCGAGGCCACCGCAGAACTCATCAGCCGCCACGGCCTGTCCGCGACCACTCTCGATGATGTCGTTGCCGCGTCGGGAACCAGCAAAGGGCAAGTGTTCCACTACTTTCCCGGCGGCAAGGACGAATTGTTGCTTGCTGTAGCGCAATACGAGGCCGACCGGGTTCACGCGGGCATGGACGAGCGGATGCCGGAGCTGTCGTCCTGGTCGGCGTGGAGTCAATGGCGCGACCAGTTGGTCGGCGAGTACGACATACAGGGAAACGACTGTCCCATGACCACTTTGGTCGTCGACCTGCATCGAGCCGGGCCAGGGGCCCGGGCATTGATCGCGGAGACTGCCGCACGACTCCAAAGCCGCATCCGGACCGGGATCCACCAGATGCAGGCCAAGGGGCTCGTCGGTGCGCACGTCGACGCCGACGCCATCGCCCATTCACTGGTAGCCGGTATTCACGGCGCGACCTTGCTGCAACTCGCAACAGGAACCGACTCCCACATCGGCTCAGTCATCGACACGGCCATCGAACAGCTCAAGAGCACAGCATCCCAGCGCACGCCGGTGCATCCGACATGATCGCGATCGCCTGAACCCGCACCCCTGATAGCGCCCATGTCCGGATATGAGATTGGGCCGCTGAGCATCAGCTCAACGGCCCAATCTCGGGTTCGAACCAATCCAGCTAGTCGCGCAGTAGGTCCCCTGCGACGATTCCGCTAGGTGGTTGTGGTGCCCGACCATCCGAAGCTGAAACTGTGTCCCTTGGAAGTGCATTGGATCGCGCCGCGCCCGCCACCACTGCACGTGGCGCCCGCGTAGGTGATGGTCGAGCCGTACCCGTTGCCCTGCGGAAGGGTATTGGCGTCGGCGCGCCCGTAATGCCCGAACACCCCGAAGGTCGGGTGTGCGGGCAGGAAGGCCATATCGATGGCGAGATCGGTCACCGGAATGATGTTCAGCCACTTGGCGATCCCGGCCGCGATGTCACACCCGGCACTCCCATCCGCTTTGATCGAACACTGTGCAGGCCCCACGTTGAAATAAGCAGTGTCCCCGATCAAGTAGTCGCCAGGATTCACCGCATCCGCGCTCGCGGTACCAGTCCCGACCAGCGAAATTGCCGCCGCGGCCACAGCCATACCAGCGAAGGCACGCATTTTCATTCGTTCTCCCTCGAAGCTCGTTCCCGACCCGCCCCGACATTACGCGCGGAACGCGCCCTCCTGCCGAACCCCACGTCAGACGGATTGGAATTGGCGAGTAGGTAGCGCACTGCTTTGTCGAGGGTGCGGGACGCTGAATTCTATTGCTGCTGTTCAGGACTGGTGGCGCGGTGCGGGGTCGTGATACGAGATTGGGCCGCTGAGCTGCAGCTCAGCGGCCCAATCTCGGGTGATCGCTAGTCCAGGTAGTCGCGCAAGACCTGCGAGCGGCTGGGGTGGCGCAGCTTCGACATGGTCTTGGACTCGATCTGGCGGATGCGTTCGCGGGTGACGCCGTAGACCTGGCCGATTTCGTCCAGGGTGCGGGGCTGGCCGTCGGTCAGGCCGAAACGGAGGCGCACCACGCCGGCCTCACGCTCGGAGAGCGTTTCGAGGACGGACTGGAGCTGGTCCTGCAACAGGGTGAAGGACACCGCGTCGACGGCGACGACAGCTTCGGAGTCTTCGATGAAGTCACCGAGCTGGGAGTCGCCTTCGTCACCGATGGTCTGGTCCAGGGAGATGGGTTCACGCGCGTACTGCTGGATTTCCAGCACCTTCTCCGGCGTGATGTCCATTTCCTTGGCGAGCTCTTCGGGGGTGGGCTCGCGGCCCAGGTCCTGGAGGAGTTCGCGCTGGATGCGGCCGAGCTTGTTGATGACCTCGACCATGTGCACCGGGATGCGGATGGTGCGGGCCTGGTCGGCCATGGCGCGGGTGATGGCCTGACGGATCCACCAGGTCGCGTAGGTCGAGAACTTGTAGCCCTTGGTGTAGTCGAACTTCTCGACGGCGCGGATCAGACCGAGGTTGCCTTCCTGGATCAGGTCCAGGAACGCCATGCCGCGGCCGGTGTAGCGCTTGGCCAGCGAGACCACGAGGCGGAGGTTGGCCTCCAGCAGGTGGTTCTTGGCGCGGTTGCCGTCGCGCATGATCCACTGCAGGTCGCGGCGGGACTGCACGGGCAGCTTCTCGCCCTTGTCGGCGAACTCGCGCAGCTTCTCCGTGGCGTAGAGACCGGCCTCGATGCGCTTGGCGAGCTCGACCTCCTCCTCGGCGTTGAGCAGCGCGACCTTACCGATCTGCTTCAGGTAGGCGCGGACCGAGTCGGCCGAAGCGGTGAGCTCGGCGTCCTTGCGGGCCTGACGCAGCGCCTCGGATTCCTCTTCGTCCCAGACGAAGTCACCGGACGCCTTGTCCTTCGCCGACGGCTCGTCGGCCTCTTCGGCTTCCTCGGTCTCGGCGGCGGCGGCGGGCGCGGCGACCTCGTCCTCGTCCTCGGCCTCGTCGACGATCTCCTCGTCCTCGAGGTCTTCCTCGTCGATCTCGATGTCACCCAGGTCGTCGAGTTCGATCGACTCGTCGTCGAGGATCTCTTCGCCCTCGGCACCCTCGGCACCGGGCTCGCCGGCCTTCTTCGGCGCGGCCTTCTTCGCCCCCGCCTTCTTGGCGGCGGCCTTGGTCGCCTTCTTGGCCGGGGTCTTCTTGGCCGCGACCTTCTTCGCCGCGGCCTTCTTGGCCGGAGCCTTCTTGGCGGCTGCCTTCTTGACCGCCGGTGCTGCGGTGCTGTCTGCCGGTTCGGCGGCTGCGGCCGATTCGGCGGTGTCCTGGGTATTCGTGGCTACCACGTACGCCCTTTCGTGACGGTCTCGTGCGGCGTCACGCCAGAGTGATCATCCGGCGGAGCGGTTCTGTCGGGGGGATAAGCCGGCTCTCGTGCCGGTGTCGGTTTCCGGCTCACCGCCGGGCATGCGTTCCATTGTAACGATCGAACCAGCTTACTTACGGTGCGATACCGGCTGACACCGCCATGGCCGCCCCGACGATGCCCGCGGTATTGCGCAACGCGGCAGGCACCACGGGGGTTCTGTTGGTGAGCAACGGAATCCACTCCTGATAATCGCGGCTGATGCCGCCACCGGCGACGAACACGTTCGGCCAGAACAGGTTCTCCAAGGTGACCAGCACCTTGGACACCTCCAACGCCCACTCCGGGTAGCTCATGCCGACCCGATCCTTCACCGACGCCGCGGCCCGATGCTCGGCCTCACGGCCGTCCACCTCGATGTGCCCGAGCTCGCTGTTGGGCACCAGCACGCCGTTGTACATGACCGCCGAGCCGATACCGGTGCCGAAGGTGAGCAGCACGACCAGACCGGTGAGATCCTTTGCCGCGCCGTAGCGGTCCTCGGCCATGCCCGCGGCGTCCGCGTCGTTGAGCACCGTCACCTCACGGCCGCCCAGCGCCACCGAGAACAGATGCCGGGCGTCGATGCCGATCCAGGTCTTGTCGATATTGGCGGCCGTGCGCACCTGGCCGTGCAGCACCACGCTCGGCATGGTGATCCCGACCGGGCCCTCCCAGCCGGCCTGGGCGACCAGCTTGGCCACCGCCTCGGCGACCGCGTTCGGGGTGGCCGGATGCGGGGTGGCGATCTTGATCCGCTCGTACACCAGCTCACCGGTCGCGAGATCGACCTCGGCACCCTTCACGCCGCTGCCACCGATATCGATGCCGAACGCGTGCCCGGGATCGGACATGGACCACACCTCGTTCTTCCCCTTCGACCTGCGCCCTGTGTCGTGCACGACAAGCCTAATGCGCGCGATGCCGGATCTGTGCTGCGATGGAGCTCGTGCCGGAATCGAATTTCACTTCCATCGCCCCCGCCGACTCCACGAACACCGACACTTCAGACATAGCCGAACTGCGCCGCGTCGCGGTGCTTCTCGCCGAGACCGCCGCCGCGCACGTGCGCGAGCGCCGCCCGCAGGTCTTCGGACCCGGCGCGCACGCGACGGACGCCGTGCAGTCCAAGAGCACCCCCACCGACCCCGTCACCATCGTCGACACCGAGACCGAACAGCTGGTCCGCAAGCTGGTCGCCGAACTGCGCCCCGGCGACCTGGTGGTCGGCGAGGAGGACGGCGGCGCCATCGCCGACGACCCGGAACTCGTGCACTGGGTGGTCGACCCCATCGACGGCACCGTCAACTTCGTCTACGGCATCCCGTCCTACTCGGTATCGGTGGCCGCGGTGCGCGACGGCCGCCCGGTCGCGGGCGCGGTCGCCGACGTCGCACACGCCGTCACCTACAGCGCCGGCCTCGGGTTGGGCGCGCACCGCGCGGACTCCAGCCCCGACGGCGCCGCGCCGGGCGGCGCTCCGGTTGCCTTGCACGCCAACCGGGTTGACGCGGCGTCGATGGCGCTGGTCGCCACCGGTTTCGCGTACGCGACCGAGCGCCGCACCCGGCAGGGCGAGCTGGTGGGCCGGGTGCTGCCGCACATTCGCGACATCCGCCGCTTCGGTTCGGCGGCCCTGGACCTGTGCGCGGTTGCCGAGGGCCGCACCGATGCCTACTACGAACACGGCCTGAACCTGTGGGACTGGGCCGCGGGCGCGCTCATCGCCACCGAGGCCGGCGCGCGGCTGATCCTGCCGCCCCGGCTCGACTCGCCGGGCGCGGCAGGCGATTTGGTGTCGGCGGCGGCGCCCGCCATCGCGGACGAACTTTTCGGCCTGTTCGAACGGTTCGATGTCACCACCCCTATCCCGATTTCCTGACAGCGGGCTGGACGGCGTCGCGGCCCGGAAGACCGGCCGCGAGCCAGACAGAACGAACCGCCGCGACCGAGAGGGTCGCGGCGGTTCGTTCATCCGGAGACATCTATTCGACTGTGACGGCACGAGTTTCGCGACGGCGCCCGAGCGGTCAGAGCCGCGACCCCGGAAAAGAGATTCTCAACACTTCGCGTGCCGGGCGGCTTCCAACAGCCTCGGGTCGACGGCGGGCGCGGTGCCCGGCGTCGGATTCTTCAGCGCCCGCAGCACCTCTTCGGCGTCGGTACCGGGCCGGATGTCACGGAACAGCGAGCCCAGGACCATGTCCACGGTCTCGTCCTGCCGCTGATCCTCGATCAGCTCGGCGCACGGCGCGACCAGCTGGACCGCGGCCGCGGCGGGCCGTCCCTTGACGCCGAACCGGATCTGCCCGGTGCACTCCAGATCACCGTTCACATAGACCGGGTCATTGCCGATCTGCACGTCCGGTGCGCTCGCGAAACCGAGATCGCCCAGCTCGGAGGCCACATGCGCGGCCTGACCGCGCTGGTTGTTGGCGTTGAACACCCGCACCTTCGACGCGGCCAGGGCGGCCGGCTGCACATCGCGCAGCCGCGACGCCCCCACCCGTTCGCCGAGCGGTGCTGGCGCGGCCGCCGACGTGCTCGAGGCCGGGCTGGGGGAGTTGCAGGCCATCGCGCCCTGGTCACCCTCGCTGGTCGTCAGCGCCTTGAACCACACGACGACGCAGATCAGGGCGATGACCCCGACCATGGCCGCCCAGGGTTCCCAGCGTCGGCGAATGAAGTTCCGTCCCGTGGGATCGGTCGTTTTGCCTTGGGTGATCAGTGAAACCACGACCACACTCTACGAAAACGCCGGGACTACCGTGTGAACGGTCTCGGCAAGTCGGGCATCGGTGTGGCGGGAGGGTCGCGCCGGGGTGGCGGACAGGTCTCGAGACGGTGCGGAAGGTCTCGATCAGTACCCCCGGCGGTGACGATTAACCCTCTTTTTCAACTCGCGCGGGTTTTGATTGCGACTTTGGTCCCGGGGTCCGCTATTGTCTGGCGGCCCAGATCGTACAACCCAGGGGAATCTGGGGTTCGATTTCGGGAACAACAAGGGCATGTCCTGCGTTGACCGAGCGCGATCCAGTGTGGATGAGGACTATCCGGCCTGGATCTGTGACCGGTGTACGCGTGACGTACACCACGGGCGGGCGGCATTCCAGCCGATCCGGCTCCGCGAGGAGTCGGGCGGACGGGTGCCGGTCCGGGATACACGGAGTGAGGACGAGGGGAAGACGACATGGCAACCGACTATGACGCACCGCGGCGCAATGAATCCGACGATGTTTCGGAGGACTCGCTGGAGGAGCTGAAGGCTCGCCGCAACGAGGCCGCGTCCGCCGTCGTGGATATCGACGAATCCGATACCGCGGAGTCGTTCGAGCTTCCCGGCGCGGACCTTTCCGAGGAAGTGCTCTCGGTCCGGGTCATCCCGAAGCAGGCGGACGAGTTCACTTGTTCCAGCTGCTTCCTGGTGCACCACCGCAGCCGTCTGGCCAGTGAGGCCGGCGGTCAGCTGATCTGCATGGACTGCGCCGCCTAGGCAAGGTTCGCAGAGCGTGTCCGGCCAGCCCGCGCTCGGTTCGCCGAGCGCGGTCCGGACCGGACCGCGCAGTACTTCTCAGTAGATGGTTTCGGGAGATCAGGCCGATTCGGCCGCGTTCTCCAGGCCGAGCGCGGCAATCACGCGTTCCGGGCGGCGAGTACTGACCAGCCAGTACGGCGTCGGATCCTCGGGATCGTCGAGGACGAGCAACACCATGGGCCCGATCCAGGCCCGATGCTGGACGAAGGCGGCGGGGTCGAGTTGTCGACCCAACGCCGCACTCTTCGCGCTGGTGGGAACCGGCGCCGCCCGCTTGACGAAGGTCGCGGGCAGATGCGCGCGATCGGTGCGCAGTTCCGGCACGCCGTCGGAGTCGGGAGTCACGTACAGGCGATGGCGCGAGAACCACAGCAGCACCCACACCGCGACCGGGAACAGCAGCACATACGGCAGCCAGGCCCGCACACCCGGTGCGCCCATGTGGATCTCGGCTGCCAGCAGCCCGGTCACGACGAGCGCGGCCGGCCACCACCACAGCGGCACCCAGAGGCGCTCGGTGTAGAGGGGCTTGGTCTGCGGCTGAGGTTCCATGGTCACCTGAGGGGGCTGGTCGGACACGACATCAGACTAGGTCAATGACTGAGCGGTCGAACGCGTAGGCTCGGCCCACGTGACCGGTATTCCACCTATTCCCCTGCTGCGGCTCGATCCCGGCATCCCCGTACCGACGCGTGCTCACGAGGGCGACGCGGGCGTGGACCTGTGCACTACCGAGGACATCATCATCGAACCGGGCGAGCGGGTGCTGGTCGGCACCGGCATCGCGGTGGCGCTGCCGATCGGCACGGTCGGGTTGATCCATCCGCGGTCGGGTCTGGCCGCCAAGGCGGGCCTGTCGGTTGTCAATACCCCCGGCACGGTCGACGCGGGCTACCGCGGTGAGATCAAGGTGTGCCTGATCAATCACGATCCGCGCACCGCCATCGAGCTCCGGCGGGGCGATCGCATCGCCCAGTTGCTCGTGCAGAAGGTCGAATTGGTGGACTTCGTCGAGGTCCAGGCCCTCGACGACACCGCGCGCGGCGCGGGAGGATACGGATCCAGCGGTGGGCATGCCAGCCTCGCGCAGTCCGGTGGGGCGGGTCAGGCGACCGGCAAGGAGGCATGACGATGGTGTTCGGACGCAAGAAGAGCAAGGGCGGCGACAGAGACGACGCGCCGCAGTACGACGACGAGTACACCGAGTACGACGAGTACGAGGAGTACGACGAAACAGTCGACGAGGCAGACGAATTCGGTGACGAGCCGGCCCCCGCGCGCGGCCCGGAGATCGGCCCCTACGACTACGAGGACGTGGCCGACCGCCTCGAGGCGATCGCCGAGCAGCGACTGGACCTGGGTTCGGTCATCGTGCCGGTGCCGCCGGGCGGGCAGCTGCAGGTCGAGATGACCCCCGACGGCACCCCGCAGGCGGTGCACCTGGCCACCCAGCACGGCCGGATCACGGTGGCGGCCTACGCCGCGCCGAAGTCGGCGGGCCAATGGCGTTCGGTGGCAGCCGATCTGGCCGAGACGCTGCGCAAGGACGGCGCGCAGGTGTCGGTGGTGCAGGGCCCGTGGGGTCGTGAGCTGCACGCCGTCACCCAGGGCGCGGATCTGCGCTTCATCGGCGTGGACGGGCACCGCTGGATGGTCCGCCTGGTCGCGGCCGGCCCGACCGGCGCGGCCGACGAGAACACCCCGCTGGTCGCCGCCGCCCGCGCGGTCATGGGCGAGACCGTGGTCCGGCGTGGTGACGAGCCGCTACCGGTGCGCGAACCCCTCCCGGTGGTCCTACCTCAGGAGCTGGCCGACCAGCTCGCCGCCGCCCACCAGCAGCAGTTGGCCGCCCAGCAGCAGGCCATGCAGGCCCAGATGGACGCCATGCAGGGCGGTCCGGCCTACCAGCCCGAGGCCGCCCCCACCGAACCGCGCCGCGGCGCGGAGGGCTCGGCCATGCAGCAGCTGGGCTTGAACTGACCGAACTCTCCGGGCCGGGACTCCGGCCCGGATTCGGCTGTAGCGCGCAACGAAATGGGGCGCCGCCACTGTGGCGGCGCCCCATTTTCGCTATCGGCTGAATCGGGTGGCGATCGGTACTCGGGATGGTGTCGCAGCGCTGCGATTGCAGAAGTCGGGCCCGGACCCTGGACCCGATGCCGCTCGGCCCGGGCGTGCGGGAGTTGCGCTGTGCCGGGCCAGGATTCGGGTCAGGGTGCGGGGATGCGGCGGGGGAGCAGGGCGTTGATGCCGCGGGCGCCGAGGATCGACGGGTCCGCGCCGAGTTCGTCGAGGGTGATGGTGTGCAGGGTGGCGTGCGGGAGCAGAGCGGTCCAGCGTTCGGCCACGGCGAAGGGGTGCACGGGGTCGTCGGCCGCGGCGATGATCTCGACCGGGGCGGTGACCCGGGCCAGGAGTTCGGGTTCGGGCCAGGCGTAGTTCGCGGCCTCTTCGAGCGCCGCGGGCAGGTCGGGCCACTGGGAGGTCCACGAGCGGGTCAACGCGTCGGCGAGCCAGGCGGGGCTGGATTCGCGCATGCGGGTGATGACGGCGTCGAGGCCGTCGGCGCGCAGCTGGGCGGCGGTGGCGGCGGCGGACAGGGCCGCGGGGCAGCCGGTGGTGTCGGCGCCGGTCCAGGCGGGCAACGCGGCGACCACGCCGTACACCGACCCGGGGTGCTGGGCGGCCCAGTCGACGGCGACGGCCGCGCCGAGGGAGATCCCGGTGACCAGGACGGGCCCGGAGCGGGCGGCGGCGTCGAGGGCGGCCCGGTAGCTGTCGATCACCCGGCGCGGGTCCGGTTCGACCGCCAGGAACGGCAGATCCAGTGCGGCGCAGGCGGATCCGAAGGCGCGGCGGGCGAATTGGGCGTCGGAACCGGTCCCGGGCAGGGCGACGGCGACCGCCGGACGTGGAAGATCGGGCACCGGCCGACTGTAGCGGGGGCGGGCGCGCGTGGCGGGTGCAGCCCGTCCCATCTACAGTGGCCCTTGTACGGCCACGAGCGCCCGGGTGGCAAACCGTCCGGTTGCCGTGGAAGGAACGAACGACGTGAGACCCACGCCGTCGAGCTCTACAGGAGAGCGTGCGAGATGCCATCCGCGGGTGGGAAGGACACCCCGTCAGGCTATTTCCGGCGGCTCGGCCGCCGACTGACGGAGGACCTGGATCGTTTGGATGCCGAGGAGCTCGCCGAGACGTCGGAGGCGTCGGGAGCGTGCCGGGCATCGGAATGTCGGCGTGGTGAGGAAGTCACCATGGTCGGCCGGCTCCGGAGCGTGGAGGCCTGTCCCAAGGCCGGCGGCGCCGAGGTGGCCGCCGAATTCTTCGACGGCACCGACAGCGTCGAGCTGGTCTTCATCGGCAGGCGTCGTATCCCCGGAATCGAACCGGGCCGTCGTATTCTGGTCCGCGGCCGTGTCGGTGAACGTGACGGCGGCAAGGTCATCTACAACCCCTACTACGAACTGCGCGGGAATTCCTGACACTCATGCCGAACCCCACCAGCAGCGGCGAGGGCCGCGATCCCGCCGAGCCCTACGGTGCGGCGGCCTTCGATCCACCGACGGTTCGCATCGATCCGGCCGCAGCGGCCGACGAGCCGCCGTTTCGCCTGGAGAACGCGCTGCTGGACGACGATATGCAGGCGCTGGTCGACGCCGAGCGTGCCGCCGACACCGAGCACGGTGACGGCGCCGACGAGCCCGAACCCACCCTGCTCGAGCAGATGGGCGGCCTGTCCGGCCTGATCTACTCCTCCCTGCCGGTACTGGTGTTCGTGCCGGTGAACTCGCTGCGCGGCCTGACCGCCGCCATCTGGGCGTCACTCGGCGTGGCCGCGGCGATCCTGGTGTGGCGCTTGGTGCGTCGCGGTCCGATCCAGCCCGCCATCTCGGGTTTCCTGGGTGTGGGCCTGTGCGCGTTCATCGCCTACCGGATGGGTGAGGCGAAGGGTTTCTTCCTGTTCGGCATCTACGCGAGCCTGGTGTACGGCGGCGCGTTCCTGCTGTCCCTGGTGGTGCGGTGGCCGTTGGCGGGCGTGATCTGGGGTGCGCTGAACGGGCACGGCTCCGGGTGGCGCTCCGACAAGCGCGCGATGCGTCTCTACGACATCGCGACGGCGGTGTGGGCGCTGGTGTTCGTGGCCCGCTACCTGGTCCAGAACCACCTGTACGCGGCCAACAGCACCGGTCTGCTGGCCGTGGCGCGGATTGGCATGGGCTGGCCGTTGACCGCGGTGGCGGCGCTGGTGACGTTCTGGGCGGTGCGCAAGGCCGGTCACCTGCCCTCTTCCGCCGCGAAGGCCGCTAAAGACCAGGCCGAGGCCGGTCAGGGCCGGGGCGCCGCCCCCGATTCCACCGTCTAGACAGTCGTCCGATTCGGGCACTTATCGCGCTAAACCTTCGCCGCGCAACACCTTCGGGGCCATCGGGGGACGGGAGGGGGTGACCAACCCACCCCTGGGGTGCCTATTTCGGCGGCCCCCCGGCGAGCACGATCTTTCTCAGAAGCTTTAACAGGCTACGGAGAAAGGAACGCGGAGTGGTTACCGACGGCAAGGCAGTGGCAGCGCAGGATCGGGGCGAGGGGCTCGCGATCGCGGTGCAGACGGCAGCCTCGCGCCGGCACCCGGTGGGGCGGGGAGGCAGCAAGTCCGGCAGTGTGGCGACATCGGAGTCCCGGCGTGCCGCAGCGGAATTGGAGAAGCTGATCGGCCCGGCCGCCGCCGGTGACCGCGCGGCCGTCTCCGAGATTCTCAAGATCGTGTACCCGCTGGTGCGCCGCTACTGCGCGGCTCGCCTGGGCGGGGCCGGTCACCTGCACGTGACCGCGGACGATGTGGCGCAGGAGATCTGCCTGGCGACGGTGCAGGCCATCCCGCGCTACCGCGACCAGGGCAAGTCCTTCCTGGCCTTCGTCTACGGCATCTCCGCGAACAAGGTGGCCGACGCGTTCCGGCGGGCGCAGCTGCACCCGGCCTACCCGGTCGCGGAGTTCCCTGACGCCCCGAACACCGAGGCGGGCCCGGAGGAGCGGGCGCTGGCGATGGAGACCCGCCGCGCGACCCGCGACCTCATGCAGGTGCTGTCCTCGACCCACCGTGAGGTGCTGGTCATGCGGATCGTGCTGGGGTGGACGGCCGCCGAGACCGCCGAGGCCATCGGCACCAGTCCGGGCGTGGTGCGGGTCATGCAGCACCGCGCGCTCAACCGGCTGCGCGCCGAGCTGCGGGAGGCGTCCTGAGAGTGCGGGGGATGAAATACGGCGAATGGGCCGGGCGCAGGGGGTGCGCCCGGCCCATTGCCGTATGCGGAGCTCTGTCGCTTCGCGTGCGATCAGGCGGGGGTGGCGGTCGAGCCGAAGCCGTTGGCGCCGAGCGCCTTGCGTAGGTCGTCCTCTGCTTCCACGGAGGTGACGAACAACAGTTCGTCCTCGCCTTCGAGCGGGTCGTCGCCCTGCGGGACGATGACGCGCCCGCCGCGCAGGATGGTGACCAGGGCGGCGTCCCGGGGCAGGGTGAGGGTGCGAACGGCCTTGCCGGCCAAGGGGGTATCGGTGGGCAGGGTGATCTCGACCAGGTTGGCCTGACCCTGCCGCAGCGTCATCAGCCGCACCAGATCGCCGACCGACACCGCTTCCTCGACCAGCGAGGCCAGCAGCCGCGGCGTGGACACCGCGACGTCGACGCCCCACGAGGAGTCGAAGAGCCACTCGTTGCGGGGATCGTTGACGCGGGCGACCACCCGATCGGCCCCGAATTCGGTCTTGGCGAGCAGCGAGAACACCAGGTTCACCTTGTCGTCGCCGGTGGCGGCGATGACCACGTCGTAGGTTTCCAGCCCGGCCTCTTCGAGCGTTTCCAGCTCGCAGGCGTCGGCGTGGGTCCAGATGGCGGCGGGCGCGCTGTTGGGGTCGATGTGGTCGAGGCGGCGTTCGAGCAGCATGACCTGATGGCCGCCGCGCAGCAGTTCCTGGGCGATGGAGCGTCCGACGGCTCCGGCCCCGGCGATGGCTACCTTCATCGGGCTTCCTTCACGATCAGTGCTCGGGGGCAGGGGGATTGGCGGCCAGGGCGACGGCTTCGCCCACGGTGCCGGAGGTGGCGGCGATGTAGACCAGGTCGTCGGCCTGCAGCATGGACTTGCCGGTGGGCAATACGCCCTGCCCGAAGCGGATCACGAAGGCCACGCGTGCTCCGATGGCCTCTTCGAGGTCGTGCACCGAACGCCCGTACCAGTTCTCGTGCACGTCGAGTTCGGTGACCGCGACGGTGCCGGTGGGGTCGCGCCAGGTGGTGGTGGACTGGTCGGCGACCAGGGTGCGCAGGAACCGGTCGGTGGTCCACGGCACGGTGGCGATGGTGGGGATGCCCAGGCGTTCGTACACCGCGGCGCGCTTGGCGTCGTAGATGCGGGCGACCACGCGCTCGACGCCGAAGGTCTCGCGGGCCACGCGGGCGGAGATGATGTTGGAGTTGTCGCCGGAGGACACCGCGGCGAAGGCTCCGGCGCGTTCGATTCCGGCCCGGGTCAGCACATCTCGATCGAACCCGACGCCGGTGATGCACAGGCCCGGGAAATCGCGGCCCAGGCGCAGGAAGGCGCTCGAGTTCTGATCGATCACCGCGACCTCATGGCCGATGCGTACGAGGGCGCGGGCGAGCGAGGAACCGACCCGCCCACATCCCATGATCACGACGTACACCGTACGAACCCCATTCCCGAAAACCGTGGTGCGGTCTGGTTGCCACCTGCTGGAAAACTTCGGCCGGGTGGCAACCGTACCGCTCGAGTTTCACTGCGGGCACTTTCCCCCTCCGGAACATGTTCAAACCGGAACCGGGAAAACCTCACACGCTCCGACGTCACCCTACGGTCGCGGGGCGCCCCCGTCGCGCCGCGAACACGGCCGCTCCCGGACTGCCTTATGCTGCCAGGAGTGTCGAAGTTGACGACGGCCGCCAAGCGCATGCTGGTCGGCCGCCCATTCCGCAGTGATTCGCTCGGTCATACGCTGCTACCCAAGCGGATCGCCCTCCCGGTCTTCGCCTCGGACGCCCTGTCCTCGGTGGCATACGCCCCCGAGGAGATCTTCCTGGTGCTGTCGGTGGCCGGGCTGTCCGCCTACGTCTACGCCCCCTGGATCGGCCTGGCGGTCGCCCTGGTGATGGCGGTCGTGGTGGCCAGCTACCGGCAGAACGTGCACGCCTATCCCTCGGGTGGCGGCGACTACGAGGTCGCCACCAAGAACCTGGGACCCACCGCGGGCTTGACGGTCGGCAGCGCGCTGCTGGTCGACTACGTGCTCACGGTGGCGGTGTCGATCTCTTCGGCGGCGTCCAATATCGGGTCGGCGGTGCCGTTCGTCTCGACGCACAAGGTGCTGTTCGCGGTATCGGCGATTGTGATCCTCACCGCCATCAACCTGCGTGGCGTGCGTGAGTCCGGCACGGCGTTCGCGATTCCCACCTATGCGTTCATGATCGGCATGTTCATCATGCTGATCTGGGGTTTCGTCCGGATCTTCCTGGGGCAGACCGTGCACGCCGAGTCCTACGGGTTCGGGCTGAAAGCCGAGGACGAGCATCTGTTCGGGCTGGCGTTCGTGTTCCTCATCGCCCGCGCCTTCTCCTCCGGCTGTGCGGCGTTGACCGGTGTCGAGGCGATCAGCAATGGTGTGCCCGCCTTCCGCAAGCCCAAGTCTCGCAATGCCGCGACCACCCTGCTGCTGCTGGGCTGCATCGCGGTGACGCTGTTCATGGGCATGATCGTGCTCACCCAGAAGGTCGGCATCGTCTACGCCCACGACACCGCCGACCTGATCGGCGCGCCGGCCGGCTACGAGCAGAAGACCCTGGTCGCGCAGCTGGCGGGCGCGGTGTTCTCCGGTTTCCCGGCCGGGTTCTACTTCATCACCATCGTCACCGCGCTGATCCTGGTGCTGGCGGCCAACACCGCCTTCAACGGCTTCCCGGTGCTGGGTTCGATTCTGGCGCAGGACCGTTTCCTGCCGCGTCAGCTGCACACCCGCGGTGACCGGCTGGCGTTCAGCAACGGCATCCTGTTCCTGGCGGGTGCGGCGATCGCGTTCGTGGTGTTGTTCGGCGCGGAGGTGACGCGCCTGATCCAGCTCTACATCGTGGGCGTGTTCGTGTCGTTCGTGCTGAGCCAGACCGGCATGCTGCGGCACTGGACCCGGCTGCTGCGCACCGAGACCGATCCCGCGCAGCGCAACCGCATGAAGCGTTCGCGGGTGATCAACGCCATCGGCCTGACCATGACCGCGACCGTGCTGATCATCGTGCTGGTCACGAAGTTCCTGGCGGGCGCGTGGATCGCGATCATCACCATGGCGGCGATCTTCGGCCTGATGAAACTGATTCGCCGCCACTACGACTCGGTGTCGCGGGAACTCCACGAGGCCGAGTGGGACGGGGTGCTGCCCAGCCGCACCCATTCCATCGTGCTGGTGTCCAAGCTGCACATGCCGACCCGGCGCGCCATCGCCTACGCGCGCGCCACCCGCCCCGACACCATCGAGGCCATCACGGTCAACGTCGACGAGCCCGATACCCGCGCGCTGGTGCGGGAGTGGGAGGCCAGCGATATCGCGGTGCCGCTCAAGGTGATCGAATCGCCGTACCGCGAGATCACCAAGCCGGTGATGGATTACGTGAAGCGCGTCCGCAAGGCGTCCCCGCGCGACGTGGTCACCGTGTTCATCCCCGAATACGTGGTAGGCCACTGGTGGGAACAGCTGCTGCACAACCAGAGTGCGTTGCGGCTGAAGGGCCGCCTGCTGTTCGAGCCCGGTGTGATGGTGACCAGCGTCCCCTGGCAGCTGTCGTCCTCCGCGGGCCGCGCCCAGCCCGCCCGCGTCGTCAACGCCCCCGGTTCGGTGCGTCGCGGTTTCGGAGATGAGGCATGAGCGGACCCGACTGGTACGGCGAGGTTTTCGAGGTCCGGCTGGGCCCGCCCGGCCATGGCGGTTTCTGCGTGGCCCGCCACGAGGGCCGCGTCCTGTTCGTTCGCCACGGCCTGCCCGGCGAATTGGTCCGCGCCTTGGTCACCGAGGATCGCGGCGGCTCCTTCTGCCGCGCCGACGCCATCGACATCCTCGACCCGTCACCCGACCGCATCGACGCCACCTGCCCGGTCTCCGGCCCGGGCGGCGCCGGCTGCTGCGACTTCACCTTCGCCACCCCCGAAGCCCAGCGCGCCCTCAAACACCAGGTCGTCGCCGACCAGCTCCGCCGCCTGGCCGACTGGGAACCCGAGTTCACCGTCGAACCGATCCCGGTCCCGTTCGGCCTGCCGACCGGTGCGGCAGCACACCAGGATTCCCGCACCGGCCTGATCGCACCGCCCGGCAGTCCCGGCCGCGCCGGCCGCGTGACGACCAACCTCAGCGCGGCCTTGCTCGCCAATCCTGCCGAATCCGGCTCGCGCGCTGCTGCGGTGCATCCGGTGGGCGGTGTCGCACCGGGCCGCATCGGCAGCGTGGCCACGCATGTGGCGAGCGACCTGCTCGCGCGGCCGGGTGTCGTCGGAAAGCCCGACCCGGAGTCGGCGGAACTGCCGGGCGCCGGATGGTCAGCCGATGCGTATGCCGGTGGGTGGCGGAGCCGGGTGCGACTCGTGGTCGACGCCGAAGGGCGGGCCGGGGTGCACCGGTATCGGAGTACCGAGGTGATGGCGGATCTGCGGTGTCCGCAGCCGATGGCGGGGGCCTTGGAGGGGATCGCCGAGCGGCGGTGGACTCCGGGAGCCGATCTCATGGTGGCTGTCGACGGGGACGGGATGCGGCATCTCGTGGAGCTCGCGCCCGCCGAGGACCGTCACGGCGGAGGGTCTGAGCGGCGTGAGCGGGGCAGCGGCGCAGGCGGTTCCGGCCGGGGCAAGGGTGATCGGCGTAGTACGGCGGCGCGGCGGGCGGCGGCGCACAGTGCGCGGACCGAGCGCGTGGTCGATGGGACCGGCCGGGCGGTGCAGTATGTGTCCGGGCGGCGTTGGGAGTTGTCGGCGACGGGGTTCTGGCAGCCGCATTACGGTGCGGCGCAGTGCTATTCGGATGTCGTGGCCGAGTGGGCCGACGCCGCGCCCGGATCGCTGGTGTGGGACTTGTATTGCGGTGTGGGTGTATTCGCGGCTCGGCTCGCGGATCAGGTGGGCCAAACCGGTGCGGTGCACGGTGTGGAGTTCGCGCGCACCGCGGTCGCCGAAGGCCGCGCGGCCCTGCGGGACCTGCCGTGGCTGGACCTGACCGCTGAGCGGGTCGAGCGGTGGATCGTCGAACAGCCCGAGGCCGCGCCGGACGTCGTGGTGCTGGACCCGCCGCGGGCGGGCGCGGGCAGGGACGTGATCAGCGCGTTGAGTGAGCGATCTCCGCGCCGTATCGTCCACATCGGTTGTGACCCGGCCTCTTTCGCCCGCGATGTCGGCCTCTACAAGGCGGCCGGATATCACCCGGTCGCGTTGCGCGTCTTCGATGCGTTCCCGGGCACTCACCACGTCGAATGTGTGGCCGCGTTCGAGCGCTGACGGGCTTCTTGATCGGGGAGCCGTTCGCGCGGGATGTCGTCGGATTCCCGCGCCGACGGCTCCCTGATCTTGTTGTGGCACAACCGCGGCGCGGAATCGGCGTGGCCCGTCGGCCGGATGGGCTGGCGGGTACGGGATTCGGCGTGTGCGCCAAGATGTGGCCCATGAGTACGTTGTCGGACCCGACGCTGGCGTCGGTCCTGGAGCTGATCTACGCCGATCAGTCGAAGTTCCACTCGCTCGAGGCGCTGCTGCTGGGGGTGGATCTCAAGCGGCCCGAGTATCAGGTCGAACTGTGGGTGAACGCGGACAGCTATTGGGGCCGGTTGGTGGGTCCGGTGTACGGGGCGCGGATGGCGGCGCTGGGTGGGAACGCGGAGGCGGATCGGGCGCTGCTGGATCTGGTCGAGGTGACGGTGGCGCGGTTCCTGCAGGGGGAGTCGTTGCAGCGCAAGCTGCTTCCGGCGTGGATGCCGCGGCTGCGGGAGGCGCTGCTGGCCGACGGCTATCGCGTGAAAGTTGATCGGGTCCGGGGGAGGGGCTGGACGGAACGGTGCGCTGCCGCCTCAAACCCACCGCGACCCTGCCGGTCCGTTTCGCCGACCGGGTCGCCCTGCTCGAGACCGAACTGGAGGTGCGCGGCCAGCAGACCGCCCTCGACCATCTCCGCGCCGCCGTCAAACACTATGGCCGGGGCCGCTTTCCGGCCTGCGAGAAGCGTCTGCGCGCGGCCTTGCTGCAGGTGACCGCCTACGCCACCGGCACCGGCGACCTCGATGGCACCCGCAATGTCCGCCACCTGGTCGACACCGGCCGCCTCACCATCGCCGAGGGCACCCGCCTGCTGCACGACCTGCGTGCCCTGACCGCCGCGGACCCCTACCCGCACCGAACCCGCGCGGACGCCGGCCGATTCCGTATTCAGCTGACCCTGATCCACGCGACCGCGCTGCTGGCCCAGGTCCAGCACTGAGCGCCGAGTGTCGTTGCTAGCCCAGTTGCCAGGTGACGCGGATGCTCGCGGTCATCTCGCTCTCGCCGAGTTCCACGGGTACCGCGCGGGGTGCGGCGGCCTTCATGTCAGCGGCGAAGGCGATGCGCGGCGCCGGGGTGGGTCCGGAGATGTTCTCTGTGATCTCCAGTACGGGCCCGAGCTTGCGGCCCGCGCGTGAGACGTACTGTTCGGCTTTGCTGACCGCGTGGTCCCAGGCTGCGTCGCGGGCGCGGATCATCAGCGATTCCTCGTCGGCCACGGTCAGGGTGAGCCCGCCCAGCCGCACGTCGTCGCCTCCGGCCGCGACCGCGTGCGCGATGGTCGCCGCGGGCCCGCCGTCGTTGCCCCCCTTGGCTTCTCCATCGGGCCCCGCGACGTCGCGCAGCGTCACGGTCAGCGAGGTCCCGGCCGTGTACCCGACCAGCTTCTCCCGATTCCCGTCCGTCCAAACGGTTTCCGCGCGCACGCTGAGCCCGCTGGTGCTGATGTCGCGCCCCTGCACACCATCCCCGCGCAGGGCCGCGATGACCGCGTCCGCGCGTTCCCCGGCCCGCGCGTAGGCGATGGCCACGGTGTCGGCGCGGGTCTCCACGGAGATGGATACCCGCATGATGTCCGGTGTGGCCCCGGCGCTGCCGGATCCGATCATCGTGATGGTGCCGCCGGCGTTATCACTGGTCACGGGGTCCTCCTCGGTCGGTGCGGGCGCAACCCAGCCGATGCTACCGACGCCCGCCGACTCCCCGTCCGTGCCGCGCGGACCGGTCGGCCGCGCTGGGCACCGGGTCCGGGTTCATCCCGCCGGGTGTGTGGAGTCGGCGGATTCGGAGAGTGTCTCGGCGAGTGTGCGTGCCCCCGTGGCGATCTCGCTCGCGGCGGCCAGGTCGAGGCGCAGGTCGAGGTCGGGTGCGTCGGCGGGGCCGTCGTGGTGGGTGAGGCCGGTGTCGGTGATGACGTAGTGGAAGGCGGTGTCGCCGATGCGGACGGTCACGGTGCCGGTGTGGACGATTTCGGCGACGGCGCGGCCGAGGGGCAGTGCGAACCAGTGGGCGCGCACGGCGTCGGTGGCGCGCTGCTCGCCGAGCTGGGTGGTGCCCCAGGCGGAGAGGGTGTCGAGGACCGGGCGCAGGGCCGCGCCGGCGTCGGTGAGTTCGTAGAGGGCGGTGCCGGCGCGGGCTCCGGTGCGACCGGGCGCTGCGGCGGGTGGGCGGCGTTTGATGAGAATCCCGTCACGCTCGAGGTCCTTGAGTCGCGCGGCGAGCACGTCGGTGCTGATGCCGGGCAGGTCGGCGAACAGGTCGCTGTAGCGGCGCGGGCCCGAACACAATTCGCGGACCACCAGCAGGCTCCACCGGTCGCCGACGATGTCGAGGGCGCGGCTCACGGTGCAGTAGTGGTCGTAGCTTCGGCGTGGCACGATCCCACTGTAACCAACAACTTGGAAAAACAAAGTGCAAACTTGGAATTTCCAAGTAGAGTGTGCGGCAACCACACCGAGAAGGGGTCGTTCATGCAGGTGAAGCAGTCGAGCAAGCTGGCGGGCGTGTCCTACGAGATCCGCGGGCCGGTCGCCGAGCATGCCGCACGGCTCGAGTCCGAGGGGCATCACGTCGTGAAGCTCAATACCGGCAACCCGCTGACCTTCGGCTTCGAGGCGCCCGCCGAGCTCCTGCAGGACATGGTGCGCAATCTGCCGCAGTCCAGCGGCTACTCCTCGTCCAAGGGCCTGTTGTCCGCGCGCCGCGCGGTCGTGCAGTACTACCAGACCCTGGGTCTGTCCGAGATCGACGTCGAGCAGGTCTTCCTCGGCAACGGCGTCTCCGAGCTGATCATGATGGCGATGACCGCGCTGCTCGAGACCGGTGACGAAGTCCTGGTCCCCGCACCGGATTTCCCGCTCTGGACCGCGGCCACCGCGCTCAACGGCGGCCGCCCGGTGCACTACATCTGTGACGAGCAAGCGGACTGGATGCCGGATCTGGCCGATATCGAGTCCAAGATCACCGACCGCACCCGCGCGCTGGTCATCATCAACCCGAACAACCCGACCGGCGCGGTGTACTCGCCCGAAGTGGTGCGCCAGATGCTGGAGATCGCGCGCCGCCACAACCTGGTGGTGTTCTCCGACGAGATCTACGACAAGATCCTCTACGACGACATGGTCCACACCGCCACCGCCGCCCTGGCCCCGGATGTGCTGTGCCTGACCTTCTCCGGGCTCTCGAAGTCCTACCGTGCGGCCGGTTTCCGCGGCGGCTGGCTCGTGGTCTCGGGCCCGATCGAGCACGCCGAGAACTACCTGGAGGGCCTGACCATGCTGGCCGGGCTGCGCCTGTGCGCGAATGTCCCCGCCCAGCAGGCGATCCAGGCCGCCCTCGGCGGGCACCAGAGCATCTACGACCTGACCCTGCCCGGCGGCCGCCTGCGCGAACAGCGCGACCGCGCGTGGGAGGCGCTCAACGCGATCCCGGGCATCTCGTGCGTGAAACCCAAGGGCGCGCTGTACGCCTTCCCGCGCATCGACCTGGACATGTACCCGATCCACGACGACGAACAGTTCGTCCTGGACCTGCTGCTACGCGAGAAGATCCACATCGTGCAGGGCACCGGCTTCAACTGGCCGCGCCCCGACCACTTCCGGATCGTGACGCTGCCGCACGCCGATGAGCTCGAAGCGATCATCGAGCGCATCGGACGTTTCCTGGCGACCTACAAGCAGTAGGTCAGACCGGGCGGCCCGCGGTCATGCCGCCGTCGACGACGAACTCGGCGGCATTGCAGTAGCTGGATTCGTGGCTGGCGAGGAACACGACGACCGCCGTGACCTCCTCCGCCATGCCCAACCGGCCCAAGGTGTTGGCGGTGCGATCGGCGGTCGAACCCTCGGGCACGCCGATCATCGGGGTCAGGATCCCGCCCGGGTGAACGGAATTCACGCGCACCCCGTGCGGGGCCAGTTCCAGCGCCGCGGACTTGGTGAGTCCGCGCACCCCGAACTTGGAGGCGGTGTAGGCGTGCGCGCCGGGCACGCCCTGGATCCCGGCGGCCGAGGAGATGTTCACCACCGACGCCGGCCGGGCCGCCACCAGGGCGTCGCGGGCGGCGGTCAGACCCAGGAACGGGCCGGTGAGGTTGATCGACAGCGTCCGCTGCCACTGCTCCTCGGTGTAGGCGCCAAGCGGTCCGAAGTCGAGGATGCCCGCATTGTTCACCAGCACATCGAGTTTCCCGAACCGCTCCACCGCCGCGTCCACCGCGGCCCGCCAGTCCTCGACGCTGGTCACGTCCAGGTGGATGAACGCCGCGGCCTCCCCGAGTTCGGCGGCCAGCTTCTGGCCCGCCTCATCGGAGATGTCCCCGATCAGCACCGAGGCCCCTTCCGCCACGAACGCGCGCGCGTGCGACGCGCCCATTCCCGATGCGCCGCCACTGATCAGGGCTACCCGCCCGTCGAGCCGTCCACTCATGCCCGCTGCCTTCCGTCGAGATCGATGATGGTCCGCTCCGGCCGGAACACGCAGCGGGTGGAGGTGTAGATGGTGGGCATGCACTTGTTGCAGTGCACGCACGCCGATTGCGTGGCCGCATCGGATTGGATGCGCCGCAACAGGTTCGGTTCGCGCAGCAGCGCCCGTCCCATGGCGACGAATTCGAAGCCCTCGGTGCGGGCCAGGTTCATGGTGTCGAGATTGGTGATGCCGCCCAGCAGGATCAGCGGCATGGACAGTTCGCGGCGGAACTGGCGGGCCCGCTCCAGCAGGTACGCCTCCTGATACGGGTACTCCTTGAGGAAGGCGCGCCCGACGACCTTGAAGCCCAGCCGCGCCGGGCCGGGCAGGACTTTCGCGAAGTCGGCGCGGGGCGCGTCGCCGTGGAACAGCAGCATCGGGTTGAGCAGTGAACTGCCCGCGGTCAATTCGAGGGCGTCGAGTGCGCCGTCGGCCTCCAGCCAGGCGGCCACCTGCACGCTCTCGGGGATGGTCAGTCCGCCGCGGCGGCCGTCCTCCATGTTCAGTTTGGCGGTCACCGCGAGCCGGTCGCCGACGGCTTCGCGCACCGCGCAGGCGATTTCGCGGGCCAGCCGCGCCCGGTTGACCAGGGCGCCCCCCCAGCGGTCGCGGCGGCGGTTGAGCAGCGGGCTCAGGAACGAGCTGACCAGATAGTTGTGGCCGAAATGGATTTCGACCGCGTCGAATCCGGCCTGCTCGGCGAGCAGCGCCGCGTTCGCGTGCGCGGCGACGAGTTCCCGGATCTCGGCGTCGGTGGGCACCTTCATGGCCTGCATGCTGAGCGGGCTGAACATGCGGCTGGGCGCGAGCGCGGGCACCCGGTTGGAGGCGGCGTTGGCGACCGGCCCGGCGTGCCCGATCTGGGCGCTGGCGGCCGCGCCCTCGGCGTGCACCGCGTCGGTCAGTTCGCGCAGTCCCGCCACCGCTTCGGGTCGCATCCAGATCTGGTGGCGGTCGGTGCGCCCGCCCGGCGCGACCGCGCAGTAGGCGACGGTGGTCATGCCGACCCCGCCCGCGGCGACCTCGCGGTGGAACTCGATCAGTTCGGGGGTGACCAGGGCTTCGGGGGTGCGGCCCTCGAAGGTGGCGGCCTTGATCACCCTGTTGCGCAAGGTGATCGGGCCGAGTTTCGCGGGTGCGAAGATGTCGTTCATGGTTGTTCTCCCGGTGCGGTGAGTCCGGCCACCACGAAGGTGCGCAGGGCCGTGAGCGCCGATTCGGACATGCCGTGATCTTCGATCTCGGGTGCGCCGAATCGCATGATGATCAGGTCGAAAGCCAGCATCCAGCGCTGGGCGGCCTGGCTCCGTTTCAGTTCGGGCAGTAGTGGTGCCCAGGAATCCATCTGGAACCACGGCCCCTGCCAGGTGGTCAGGTGCCGGCCCAGCACGAAGCGCGCCAGCAGCCGTAAGTGCAAGCGCCCCAGGGGATCGGCGGCCAGTTCGACGAACGGCGCGAGGATGGTGTCCACCACCGCGGGCACCGAGTCCCGGCCGCCGCTGGCCCCGGCCAGCCCTTCGGCCCACAGCGGTCCGAGCCGATCCTCGATGAGCGCGCCGACCAGCGCTTCTTTCGAGCCGAAGTGGTAGTGGACCGCCGCCGGATTGGCCCCGGCGGCCGCGCAGACCGCACGCACGGACACCTCGTCGTACGGCTCGGTGAGCAGCAACTGCTCCGCGGCGGCGATCAGCCGTTCGCGGGTTCCCGCGACGGGTGCTTTCTCGACCATGCCAAGCAGTGAAACACGTCTCAATCAGTAATTCAATCAGTGATTGAAATACTGATGGAAAGGGTCCCGGTGAACGGTCAGTCGGATTGCGCCCAGGCCGCGATCGGCAGGGTCAGGTAGACGCCGATGCTGCCCTCGACGAACTTCTCGACATCGGCGAGCAGCCGGTCACAGCGCTCCTGCCGGTTCTCTGCACGGCTCGCGAAGTACTTCGAGCGGATCTCGATGAGCAGGTCCAGGCCGGATCGGTCGAATTTGCCGAGCGGGCGGAAGCGGATCTCCACATCGCCGGGTTGCAGGTCGCCGTCGTAGGGTTCCTCGGGGCATTCGACCGCGGTCGATACCAGGTGCGGCAGCCATTCACCCAGTTCGCGCAGCACGGTCTCGGGGAGTTCCGGCTTGTAGGTCACCTCGACGAGGGGCATCGCCTCAGTCTATGGGGCTTGATTTCCGGGTTTCGAGCGCGCGGGCGAGGATCTCCTCGATCACCTCGCCCTTGGCGTTCGCGTAGAACGGCGGCACCTGGACGACGAACGCGTCGGCGATGGCGTCGTCGTCCATGGTGGCCATGGGCTCAGCCTAGGGTGTCCGCGCGATCAGGAGGTGCGGACGCTCGCGATGATCTGCTTGGCCTGGTCGGCCGGCAGCTCGCCCGGCGTACCGCGGTCGACGAGGACGGCCAGCACCAGCAGCGCGTTCTTGGGGCCGGTGAAGGCGAAGGTGTAGATCGAGTAGGAGGTCGTGGCGCAGCCCGACAGCGACGGCTTCCACGTGCCCGCGGACTCGACCTGCTGACCGGCGATGCCGCTCTTGGTGGTGACCGCGGCCGGCGCGCCCGGCTTGCCGCCCGAGGCATCCGAGTAGCCGCCCTGCGCCGAGATTCGCGCGACCTTGGTGGCGGCCGCGCCCGGATCGCCGCCCTCGGCGCGGGTGACGAACGCGAGGGTCCGGTAGGCCGAGCCGGGGCAGTAGCCGTTGCCCTCGGTGGCCTTGCCGTGCCCGACGAAGGAGCCGTCGGCGCCGGTCTGCAGTTCGGTGTCGGACCGGTCGGCGATGGTCCAGCCGTTGGGCACGTCGTAGCTGATCCCGTAGTCCGGGACGGTCACGGTGTTGCCGCCGGGCTTCGGCGCCCCGGGCTTGGACGGACCGGTCGCCGACGGGCTGCCCGGGCGGCTGGTCGGGGCCGAGCCCACGGTGCTGGTGGGTGCGGCGGTGGTGCCGCCCGACGAGTCGCGGGTCAGCGCGTACGCCGCGATCCCGCCGCCGACCAGCACGATCACGCCGACGATGGCCGCCACGATCAGCCAGGTGCGATTGGGTCCGCCACCGGGCGCGGGCATCGGCTGCCCGTAACCCGGAATCGGCGGCTGCCCAGGGTAATTCGGGGGAACCTGCTGGCCCGGATACTGTCCGGGGTACATCGCCGAGGGGTCCTGCCCGGGGAATCCCTGCACGGGTGTTTGCCCGGCGTAGGTCGCGGTCGGCTCGTATCCCGGGTAGTTCGAGGCGGGTGTTTGGCCGGGGTAGACCGCGGTCGGTTCATAGCCGGGGTGGTTCGGGGCGGGCGTCTGGCCTGGGTAAACGGCGGTCGGCTCGTACCCCGGGTAGTTCGAGGCGGGTGTTTGGCCGGGGTAGACCGCGGTCGGTTCGTACCCAGGGTGGTTCGGGACGGGCGTCTGGCCTGGGTAGACCGCGGTCGGTTCATAGCCGGGGTGGTTCGGGGCGGGCGTCTGTCCCGGGTAGACCGCGGTCGGCTCGTAGCCGGGCTGATGCGGGACGGGGGCTTGTCCCGGTTGCCCCGGGGTCGGGTTGTAGCCGGGGTGGACCATCGTCGCGTCCGGCGGCATCGGCTGCTGCCCAGCGTAATTCGTCGTCGGCTGCTGTCCCCAGGCCTGCTGGTTCGGGTCCTGCGGCGAATGTGCGCCGGGCGCACCGGAACTCGCGGGGTCCTGGGGGTTCCGCCACTGATCATGGTTGTCGGTCACGCTGTTTCGCCCCTGTCCCCGGCGTGCTTCCGCCGCTCGGGGCCCACCCTATCGGGTGCGTTTCAGGCGTGCTCGTCGGGCGCGTCCGGTTCGGCGCCGGCGGCGGGCGGGGTCGCGACGGGGGACACCCGGATCACCCCGGCGTCGAGGTCGAGGCTGACGCGCGGCCGATGCATCTGGCCGCCGCTGTCTTCGCTGCCGTCGTCCTCGAGCTTCTTGCCGGGGAACAGTTCACCTATGACACCCACGAATCCACCATAACCGTCAGCCGCGGTGGTAGCGCGGACCCTGGAACCCGTAACCGCGCCGACCTCGCGCGAACGCGAAGAACAGCACCGGGAACAAGAAGAACGGGAAGATGTGGGTGACGATGGCGAACACGAAGGCGAGCAGCACCAATGCCCCCACGCCCACCGGAACCAGCGGTAGCGCGCGGCGTGGCGCGGGCGGAGTGGGAGTCTGCGGGGCCGGTGGTTGCGGGCGGGGCAGGTCGCCGAACAGGACCGCCAGTTCACCCGCGGTCTTGGCGGCGTAGGCCCGGCTCACCCGGTCGTCGTATTCGGTGAGGTCGAGGCGGCCGGCCGCGAAATGCTCGCCGAGCGCGGCGGCGGCCTGTTCGCGTTCGGTGGTGCCGACGCGCACGGTGGGCGGCCCGTAGACCGCGGGATCGAAATCGGTCATGACAATCCGCCTGGTGGGAGGGAAGCAATCTCGTTGTCCGCCAGCGTAGGCGCGTTCGCTGCGGCGCGCCTGCACGCGAAGGCGTAAACCGGGCTACGCCTGCGGGCGTATGCCGGGTGTCGAGGTCAGACCCCGCCGTGGGCGGCGACCGCGCGCACGGCGGCGTCGGCCTGCGCGTAGGCGGCGGCCGCCAGCCGTTCCAGCAGCGCCAGTTTGAGCTGCGGGGCGGCGTTGGTGAGTTCGTCGAACCGCGCGGGCGGCAGTACGGCCACCCGGACCGTGGTCTCGGCGTACACGTCGTTGGCGTATCGCATGTCCGCCAGCATCGAGGTCTCGCCGAAGGACATGCCCGGGGTGAGGGTGATCAGCCGGTGCCGCCGATTGTCGCGATCGGTGAAGGTGAAGCGGACGCGTCCGTCGAGGATGAGGAACAGTCCGCAGCGCGGACTGTCACGCGGCACGATGAGCTCGCCGCGCGCGATGGTGCGGGTCTCGAATTCCTTTGCCAGCCGCTCCCGCTCGTCGTCGGGCATCGCGGCGAGCGCGGGATGTTCGTCGACGGTGAGGGCGGCGGGGCACTCCTGTCCGGCGGGCCGATGCCGGTCGAGCACGAGTTGTTCGCACCATTCGGTGGCGGCGTCGCGGTCGATGAACACACGTCCGTGCACGTCGGCCGGGTCCAGGCTGGAGGCGAGCTGTCCGAGCTTGCCGTCCGGATCGACCAGTCCCACAGGGCAACCGGCGGCGGCCAGTTCGGTGCGCAGGTCCTCGAGCATGCGCACGGCGATCGGGCTGACGTCGCCGACCTCGCGCAGATCCAGGACCAGGGCCTCGAGTTCACCGGGGGTGTCCTCGACGGCGCGCACCGTGGATTCGGCTCCGGAAAAGAGCAGGTCGCCGTGTAGTTCGAAGATGCGCGCGTGGTCGCCGAATTCGCCCAGCACCGCCAGTTCCTCGGCGTCGCGGCGCAGCCGGGAGGGTGCGTCGCCGACGGTGTAGGCGGTCCGGATCGCGGTGTGCGCGGCCCGGGTCACGTGCAGGAAGTGCAGTCCCAGCCGGCTCGACAGCTCCCGGCACGCCTTGACCCCGCGCACGCTGCTACCGTGCGCGTCCAGTCGCGGCGAGTACACGGCGATCCCGATCTGCCCCGGCAGCACCGCCAGGATGCCGCCGCCCACACCGCTTTTGGCGGGCAGCCCGACCGTGGTCACCCAGTCCCCGGCGGCGTCGTACATGCCGCAGGTGGTCATGACCGACAGCACCTGTTCGACCAGTGGTCCGGTCAGCGCTCGTTCCCGGGTGAGCGGGTTCACCCCGTTGTTGGCCAGGGTGGCGGCCATGACGGCCAGGTCGCGGCAGGTGACGTCGATCGAGCACTGCCGGAAGTAGCGGTCCACCGCCTCGTCGGGGTCGACGTCGATGATGTTCGCGCCGCGCAGCAGGTATCCGATGGCGCGATTGCGGAATCCGGTGCGCGCCTCGGAGGCGTAGACGGCGTCGTTCATGGTGAGTTCGCGTCCGGCGAATCGGCTGTAGCTGCGCCGGATTCGGGCGAAGCGGTCGGCGGCGTCGGTGCCCTTGATCAGTCCGGCCGCCGCGATGGCCCCGGCGTTGATCATCGGATTGCGCGGCCGCTGGGTCTGCGGGTCGAGGCTGATCTCGTTGAACGGCTCGCCGGTCGGTTCCACATCGATGTGCCGGGCGACTTCGGCGACCCCGCGATCGGCCAGTGCGAGCGCGTAGGTGAAGGGCTTGGAGATCGATTGAATCGTGAACGCGGCGTCCAGATCTCCGCTGCCGTAGATGCTCCCGTCCGCGGTTGCCAGGCAGATGCCGAACGAATCGGGTTGCACGGCGGAGAGTTCGGGAATGTAGTCGGCGAGCGTTCCCGACGTGTCAGCCCGGCAGAGCTCGTACACTTCGTCGATGATGCGGGCCACGACGCCGCCGGAGGGGACCACAGGCCCAGCGTAACGGGCGTAATCTGTGTTGAGCCTCACATCTGTTACGGATGTCGCAGGTGGCGTTTCGTTCCTGGCATCGGGGGCCGGAAAGGGCTCCGTAGACTGTTGCAAACACAGGAGACATCCGGAGGGAGCAATAGCCGTGGGAGTGCTTTCCCGGGTCGACATGCCCGAGGACCTGCGCCGGCTGTCGGTACCGGAGCTGCATGAGCTGGCCGAGGAGATCCGCGAGTTCCTGGTGCGGAAGGTCGCCGTCACCGGCGGGCACCTCGGACCGAATCTCGGCGTCGTGGAGCTGACCATCGCGTTGCACCGAGTCTTCGACTCGCCTGCCGACCCGATCATCTTCGACACCGGGCATCAGGCCTACGTGCACAAGATCCTCACCGGCCGCAAGGACGGGTTCGACACGCTGCGCAAAGAGGGCGGGCTGTCGGGCTATCCGTGCCGAGCCGAGAGCGCACACGACTGGGTGGAGTCCTCGCACGCCTCGGCCTCGCTGTCCTACGCGGACGGTCTGGCCAAGGCGTTCGCGCTGACCCGGCAGAAGCGGCACGTGGTCGCGGTCGTCGGGGACGGTGCGCTGACCGGCGGCATGTGCTGGGAGGCGTTGAACAATATCGCCGCCGGGCAGGACCGCTCGGTGATCGTGGTGGTCAACGACAACGGCCGTTCCTATGCCCCGACCATCGGCGGTCTCGCCGAGCGGCTCGCGGGGCTGCGCACCCAGCCGGCCTACGAGCACGCGCTCGACGCCACCAAGCGGATCGTGCAGAGCATTCCGGGCGTGGGTGATTCGGCGTACTCGATGCTGCACGCGATCAAGACCGGCATCAAGGACGCGGTCGCGCCGCAGGAGCTGTTCAGCGATCTCGGGGTCAAGTACGTGGGCCCGGTGGACGGGCACGATCAGGTCGCGTTGGAGGCCGCGTTGCGGCGCGCCAAGGACTTCGGCGGTCCGGTCATCGTGCACGCGGTGACGCAGAAGGGCCGCGGCTACAAGCCGGCCGAGGACCACGAGGCCGATCAGATGCACGCCATCAACCGGATCGACCCGGAGACCGGTGTGCCGGTGGGTGGTCCGTCCGGTCCGAGCTGGACCTCGGTGTTCTCCTCGGAACTGATCGCGCAGGCCGAGCAGCGCGACGACATCGTGGCGATCACCGCCGCCATGCCCGGGCCGACCGGTCTGACGCCGTTCGGTGATCGGTTCCCGGACCGCATGTTCGATGTCGGCATCGCCGAACAGCACGCCATGACCTCCGCGGCCGGGATGGCCCTGGGTGGTCTGCACCCGGTGGTCGCCATCTACTCCACCTTCCTCAACCGGGCCTTCGATCAGCTGCTCATGGATGTGGCGCTGCTGAAACTCCCGGTGACCCTGGTGCTCGACCGCGCCGGCATCACCGGTGACGACGGCGCGTCGCACAACGGCATGTGGGATCTGTCGGTGCTGGGCATCGTTCCCGGTATCCGGGTCGCCGCCCCGCGTGACGCGGTCCGGCTGCGCGAGGAGCTGGGGGAGGCCCTGCACATCAGCGACGGTCCCACCGCGATCCGCTTCCCGAAGGGCGCTGCCGTCGAGGAGATTCCGGCGGTGGAGCGTTTCGAGGGCGTGGACGTGCTGCGTCTGCCCGAGGCGGGTGACCCCGCGTACTCCGTGCGCGCCGACGTCCTGCTGGTCGCGGTCGGCGCGTTCGCCGGGCTCGCGCTCGAGGTGGCGGATCTGCTGGAGGCTGAAGGTGTTTCGGTGACCGTGGTGGATCCGCGCTGGGTGCTGCCGGTCTCGGACACGCTGGTCAAGCTGGCCGGGAACCACCGCCTGGTGGTCACTCTCGAGGACAGTGGCCTGCACGGCGGTATCGGTTCGACGGTCTCGGCGCGGCTGCGCGGTGCGGGCGTGGATGTGCCCGCTCGCGATCTCGGTGTGCCGCAGCATTTCCTGGATCATTCCGCGCGCGGCAAGATCCACCAGGATCTCGGTCTCGTTCCCGGTGAGGTCGCGCAGCGCGTGCACGGCTGGCTCGGTGGTGTGTCGAGCGATGAGCTGTCGGCCTCGGGTGAGGATCTCGCCGAGGCGCTGCTGCCCGCCGCCGAGTAATCGGTTCGACCTCACGGACCCGCGATCATTCGGTCGCGGGTCCGTTCTGCTTTTCGGGGCCGGACTCCTCGCGTAGATTCTGTAACAGGTTACAGTTTTCTGGTCAGGAGTTCGGATGTCCTTTGTGCTGGTCGAGAAGCCGCGTCCCCAGATCGCGCTGGTCACGTTGAACCGGCCCGACCGGATGAACGCCATGGCGTTCGACGTCATGGTGCCGCTGCGCGAGACCCTCGAGGAGGTGTCCGCCGACAACGAGGTGCGCGTGGTGGTGCTCACCGGCGCCGGGCACGGCTTCTGCTCGGGCGCGGATCTGCAGCACGCGGGCCGGGTACCCGGTGTAGAGGGCTTGACGCGCACACCCCATCGGCCGCCGCTCGATGGAACTGCTCGACAATGTGATGCTCACGATCAAGCGCATGCATCAGCCGGTGATCAGCGCCATCAACGGTGCTGCCATCGGTGGCGGCTTCTGCCTGGCCATGGGCACCGATATCCGAATCGCCTCGGAAGACGCGTACTTCCGCGCCGCGGGCATCAACAACGGCCTCACCGCCGCCGAACTCGGCATCAGCTACACCCTGCCGCGCGCCATCGGTTCCACCCGCGCTTTCGAGATCATGCTCACCGGCCGTGACGTCGATGCCGCCGAGGCCGAACGCATCGGCATCGTCTCCCGCGTCGTCCCCGGCGACAAACTCCTCGAGGCCGCCTACGACACCGCCGACCAGATCCTGCGCTGGAGTCGCAGTGGCGGCGAACTCACCAAGCGCCTGCTGTGGAGCGGCCTCGAGGCGGGCAGCTTCGAATCCCACATGCAGACCGAGGGCATGGCCCAGCTCTACGTCCGCCTCACCACCGAGAACTTCGACGAGGCCGTCCGCGCCCGCCGCGACCGCCGCCCACCCAACTTCCTGGACTGAGAACTCCCCGGGAATCGGTGAGCGGCGGCGCGGGTCCCTCGGCTCCCTGCCGAGCCGAGGGACAGGATCACCGGCCGCACGGTGTCGACGCTGCCGGGTCCGACGGGCAAGCCAAGACCTGGACCGGACCGACGTCCGCGAGGGCGGTGGGCGCGGTCAATGCGGTGACCGCCGCGCCGACGGCCAAAGTAGTTGCGCCCCAGCCGATATATCGCAGCGTCCGGTTCTCGGTCGCCATTCGTGAGCTCCTTCTGCATCCCCTGGGTGTGGCGGTCGGCAGAATCTATCCCGCGCGACCCCGCGACGAAGACGAAGCGTAAAACCCATGTGCCCCAGGTTCTTTGGGCAAGAGAGCTAGGGGCTGAAGCAGATGGAAGCTCGGTTGCCCGCGCTGCCGGAGCCGAACAGGTTGGCGCTGGCCGGTGTTGATGCCGCAGCTGCCCCGGGCCGGTGGTTGGGCGGGGGTGGAGCCTGCGAGTGCGGCGGCCACGGACTTCTCGGGGCAACGGGGGTTGGGTCAGGCCTTCGGGTAGAGGGCTTCGCTCAGGCGGGGCACCGTCAGCTCGCGCTGCCAGGGCCGGGCGCCGCCCGCGGCCAGATAGTCCTCGATGAGGGCCGGGGCCTCGCCGTTGGTGACCGACTTGGGCAGCCCGTCCCAGCACATGCGGCGCAGCAGGTCGGGGGTGAGGAGGTTCTCGACCGGGACCGACACCTCGGTCGACAGCTCGCTCATGGCCGCGCGGGCGCGTTGCAGGCGGGCGGCGGCGGCCGGGTCGCGGCGTTCCCAGCGATTGACCGGGGGCGGGCCGTCGAAGGGCTGGGTGAGCGGGGGCAGCTCGTTGTCGGGCAGGGCGCGGGCGCGTTCGACCGCGCCGAGCCATTCGCGCGAGTAGCGGCGCTGGCGGGGCCCGCCGAAGATCGGCAGGGCGCGCAGGGCGGCGATGGACTTGGGCTCGCTGGTCGCGGCGGCCACGATGGCCGAATCCGGGAGGATGCGGGCCGGTGCCACGTCGCGCAGCCGGGCGAGGCGGTCGCGGGTGGTCCATAGTTCGCGGACGGTGGCGAGCTGGCGGGTGCGGCGCAGGGTGTGGATGCCGGAGGTGCGGCGCCAGCGGTCGGCCTTGGGGCCGGACGGCTCGGCGGTGCGGACGTGCTCGAATTCCTGTGCGGCCCACTCGGATTTGCCCTGGTCGGACAGGTCGGCGGCGACGGCGGCGCGCAGTTCGAGGAGTAACTCGACATCGAGGGCGGCGTAGTTCAGCCAGTCGTCGGGCAGGGGGCGGGTGGACCAGTCGGCCGCGCCGTGGCCCTTCTTCAGTTCGCGGCCCAGCAGCTTCTCCACCATGGCGGCCAGCCCGACCCGCTCGTATCCGGCCAGGCGCCCGCCCAGCTCGGTGTCGAACAGCTCGGCCGGGTACAGCCCCAGCTCGGCCAGCCCGGGCAGATCCTGGTCGGCGGAGTGCAGCACCCACTCCAGGCCGTTGATGGCGTCCGCGAGCGGGGCCAGGTCGCCGTCGACCGGAATCGGGTCGATGAGGAAGCTGCCCGCGCCCTCCCGGCGCAGCTGGATCAGGTAGGCGCGATTGGAGTAGCGGAAGCCGGAGGCGCGCTCGGCGTCGACCGCGAGCGGGCCGGTGCCGGCGGCGAGGCGGCGGGCGGCCGCGGCCACATCGGAGGCAGAGTCCAGTACCGGCGGTACACCGTCCACTGGCGCGAGCAACGGTACCGCGGCAGTGGCTTCGGGTTCATCTGGTACGGACATGGTCTTGAACTCTACGGGTTGGGCAAGGGCGAGCCGCGTCACGTCGGTGAAACGACCGGCCGTGACACTGCGTCGGGCCATGGGGAATCGTACTCACCGGGTGCCGATTTCGTTGCAGTACAGATGTTCTGGCAGGCGGGAGGGGGTTTCCCGCCCTGGCGGGCGGGAATTCGACGATCAGCGGATCCGATCCGGGCAGCAATTATTCGGCGCCCTCGCCCCGGCGCACGTCCAGCCGGGTTACCCCCGCGGGCGGCAGTCCGGCCGCGTAGGCGAGCACCTCGCAGAACGCCTCCACGTGCGGGCGCAGGTTGGTATCGGTGACGGTCCAGGAGGCCCGCACCTCGAGCTGGTGGGCACGCGGCGGCCCGGCGATGTCGCCGTAGCGCACCGAGCTGGTCGCGGTGACCGTGCCGCCGAGCGCGGTGAACGGGGTGCGCGAGTCGAGGGCGTCGACCAGCCAGCTCCACGCCACCTCGGGCAGCAGCGGGTCGGCGGCGAGCGCGGAGTCGATGTCGGCCTGGCAATAGGCGACCAGCCGGAACACTCCGTGCCAGGCCTCCTGCCCGGCCGGATCGTGCAGCAGGATCAGGCGGCCGAACGCGTCCCCGTCGGAGTCGACGGGTACCACGTTGCTGTCGGGTCGCGTGACTTCCGCGCCGAGGGCGTAGGAGTACGGAGCGAGACGCTGGGGCGGGCGGATCGGTGCGAGTTCGATGCGGGGATGCACTGATGCGGTTCCCATGGCCTCGACCGCGGCGCGGAACCGAGCTGGTTCTTCGGGCTCCGGGGTCGGGGCAGCGCCGTCGCGGAAGTCGAGCGGTGTCACGAAACGCAACCGTAGACCTCTCGGGCACCCAGCAGTGCGAGGCGCGCCGCCGCGCCCCTTTACGATGGGCGGTGATGAGTACTCACGCCCGCCGCCAGCTGACCGATGCCCCGTTCCTCGCCGCCGCCACCGGCGGCGTGCCGCATCGGCGTCCGGTGTGGTTCATGCGACAGGCCGGCCGGTCCCTTCCGGAGTACCGGGAGGTGCGTGCCGGAATCGGCATGCTGGAATCGTGTTTCGATCCGGAGCTGGTGTGCGAGATCACCATGCAGCCGATCCGCCGCCATCAGGTGGACGCGGCAATCCTGTTCTCCGACATCGTGGTTCCGCTCAAGGCCGCGGGCATCGACCTGGACATCGTGCCCGGTGTCGGCCCGGTCGTCGCGAACCCGGTGCGCACCGTCGCCGACGTGCGCGCCCTGCCCCGCCTGCGCGCCGAGGACGTGGGCGCGGTCACCGCGGGCGTGAAGCTGCTGCTCGACGCCTTGGGCGAGACCCCGCTCATCGGATTCGCCGGTGCCCCGTTCACTTTGGCGTCCTACCTGGTCGAGGGCGGGCCCAGCAAGAACCACGAGCGCACCAAGGCGATGATGCTCGCCGACCCCGAGACCTGGCATCACCTGCTGGGTGCGCTCACCGACATCACCATCGAATTCCTGCGCGCGCAGATCGCCGCCGGCGTCGACGCCGTGCAGCTGTTCGACTCCTGGGCGGGCGCGTTGTCGCTGGCCCAGTACCGCGAATACGTTCTGCCGCACTCGGAGCGGGTGTTCGCCGAGGTCGCCGACGCGGGCGTGCCGCGCATCCACTTCGGTGTCGGCACCGGCGAGCTGCTGGGCGCCATGGGTGAGGCGGGCGCCGATGTGGTGGGCGTCGACTGGCGAATCCCGTTGAACGAGGCGGCGCGTCGGGTCGGTCCCGGAAAAGCGTTGCAGGGCAACCTCGATCCGGCCGTGCTGTTCGCGGGTCCGGCTGCCATTGACGCCGAGGTCCGCCGCATCGCCCGTGAGGCCGACGAGGCCATCACCCTGGGCGCGAAGGGTCACATCTTCAACCTGGGCCACGGCGTGCTCCCCAACACCGACCCGTCGGTCATCACCGACACCGTCGCCCTGATCCACAGCCTCCCCACCCCGCTCTGAGCCGACGATCGGCACGGAACACCCGGGATGCGGCGGCCCGCGCCGTCATTTCGGCGCGCGTGTAGCCGGAATCCGTCGCGACCAGGGTGTGGACCCAGGCCGCGAGCATGCCGCGACGACAGCGGTGCGGGCCGTGCGGCTGACGTCCGAGGTGAGGGGATATCCCCAGCTCGAGCCGTAGTCCCAGGGCCCGTCGATCCCTGTCGCGGGCGGCTGTGAACGGCGGGGGTAGGTTGGCTGGAGCGGCTCGACGTCGAGAAGCGGGTCGCTGTCGTGGGTGCGCCGACGGGTGTCGCCGCGGCGCCCATCAGGTGACGAGGAGTGGTCGATGCGGGTCGCGGTGGTCGGTGGTGGGATCAGCGGGCTAGTGGCCGCCTACCGGTTGCGGCAGGCGCTGGGGGAGTCGGCGGAGCTGATTCTCGTCGAGCGGCGTGATCGGGTCGGCGGCATTCTGCGGACCGTCGACATCGAGGGCGATCCGGTCGATCTGGGGGCCGAGGCGTTCGTGGGCCGTCGCCCCGAGATCCCGGAATTGATGCGGGAATTGGGGATCGAGGATCAGCTCGTGTTCCCGGCGGGGAAGCGGCCGCTGGTGTGGTCGGAAGAGGCCGGGCATCGCCTGCCCGAGCGGACGTTGATGGGGATTCCCGCCGCGCCGGAATCGGTTGCGGGACTGGTGGATGCGCAGACCCTCGATTTTGTGGCGACGGAGCCGTCGCGGCCGCTGAACTGGACTCCGGGCGCGGATGTCTCGGTGGGGGAGCTGGTGCGGGATCGGTTCGGCGAGCAGGTCGTTCGCCGCAGCGTCGATCCGCTGCTCGGCGGAGTGTATGCGGGACTGGCAGATTCGATCGGGGTGCGAGCTGCCTTGCCGACACTGGCGGCAGCCCTGGATCGCGGAGCGGCGAGCCTGACTCAGGCGGTATCGGAGGCCCTGCCCCCGCCGAGCACGACCCCGGTCTTCGGTGGCATCCGCGACGGCTATCGGGTCCTGTTGGAAGCCCTGCGCGCCGCCGCCGACGTGAAGGCCGAAACCGGCACCGCCGCAACCCGCCTCACGCGGACCGCATCCGGCTGGCACATCGACCCGATCGGTGATGTCGACGCGGTGATCCTCGCGACTCCCGCCCCGGAGGCCGCGCGACTGCTCCACGACGTCGCTCCCTTCGCCGCCGCGCTCGCCGGCGGCATCGAGTTGGCTTCCTCGGCCGTGGTGGCCCTGGCCCTCCCCGTCGACACCGCCCTCCCCGACAACTCCGGCATCCTCGTCGCCACCGGTGAACCGTTGCGCGCCAAGGCCTTCACTCTTTCCAGCCGTAAGTGGCCCCACCTCGCCGGCCGCGACGTGGCCCTGGTCCGCGCTTCCTTCGGCCGTTATGGCGACGACTCCACCCAGGCCTGGTCCGACGACGACCTCGTCACCGCCGCCGTCCAAGACCTCACCACGGTGACCGGCGCCGATATCCGCCCCGTGCGCGCAGTCGTCCAACGCTGGCCCGGCGGCCTGCCCCAATACGCCCCCGGCCACGTCTCCCGGATCCTCGAGCTGCGCTCCGCCACAACCGATCTCCCTGGCCTGGCCCTGGCCGGCTCCTATCTCGACGGCGTCGGCGTCCCCGCCTGCGCCGCCACCGGCGCCAAGGCCGCCGCTCTCATCGCCGCCCATCTCGGCTGACCGGAGCCCTGGTCCGGTCGCCGAAAACTTGTGCGCCACCGGTGATA
The DNA here is from genome assembly GCF_018362975.1 of Nocardia tengchongensis. Classification (NCBI taxonomy): domain Bacteria; kingdom Bacillati; phylum Actinomycetota; class Actinomycetes; order Mycobacteriales; family Nocardiaceae; genus Nocardia; species Nocardia tengchongensis. The sequence goes on along the minus strand of NZ_CP074371.1, from coordinate 6,402,373 downwards.
TCGAGCGGCGTAGCGGGCTGCTGCCTTGCGATGGTCGGCCGGACCGCCATCGGCCGAAGCCGGGCGTCTAGGTCGGTAAGGCCGGGGTCAGCGGGCGACGAGGTCTGTCGGGTCGGTGTTCGCGCCGCAGACGATGACCGCCACCCGTTCGCCGGGGGCGGGGACGTACGCGCCGGACAGCAGGGCCGCGAAGGCGGTCGCCGCGCCGTGTTCGACGGCGAGACGGCGGCAGTCCCACAGGATTTGGCGGGCGGCGCTGATCTGTTTGTCGGTGACCAGGACCGAGCGGACGTCGCCCTCGGCGGCGGCGGTCAGGGCCATCGGGGTGATGCGGCGCGCGCCGAGGGAATCGGCGGCGATGGAGTCGACATCGACATCGACGGGCGCGCCGGCGGCGAGAGCGGCGTTGAAGGCGCGGCAGTTCTCGGGTTCGACGGCCACCACCCGGATGCCGTGGTGATTGGCGGACACGGTGATTCCGGTGAGCAGTCCGCCGCCGCCGACCGCGACCAGCACGGTGTCGAGTTCGGGCAGCTGGGCGGCGATCTCGTCGAGCAGGGTGCCCGCGCCGGCGGCGATGTAGGGGTCGTCGTAGGCGTGTGAGCGGAGCGCGCCGGAGGCCGCGGCATAGCGTTCGCATTCGGCGGCGGCATCGGCGTACCGTGCGCCGCCGCACAGCACCTGCGCGCCGAGCGCCTGCAGCCGAGCCAGTTTGACGGCGGGGGTGGAGTCGGGCAGGAACACGGTGGCCGTGGACCCGGCCAGACGTGCCGCCCACGCGCCCGCCACGCCCGCGTTGCCGCCGGAGGCGAGGGTGATCCCGACCTTCGGCAAGCGCCCCTGCTCCTGTTGCGCGAGGACGAAATTCGCGGCCCCGCGCGCTTTGAAGCTGCCCGTGTGCTGCATGTGCTCGAGCGCGAACCAGACGTCCCCGGCGACCGGAACGGTGTCGGAGTCCGCCCGCGCGAGGACCACCGGCCGGATGTAGCTGGAGATTCGTTCGGCTGCCGCAGTCACGTCGGCATGGTTCGGATGCACGTGCGCTCTTTTCGTTCGGTCGCTTGTCTCGATCGGTCCGCGGCTGCGCGCGGCACGGCCTGCGGGAAACCCCGGCCCGATCGACCCCCTAGTTACACTGTAACTTACGCTGGACGCATGCCCAGGAACTCCCAGTCGCTCGCCGAGGCGACGCCCGAGGCGATCGCCCGGGCCGGGTTGGAGATCATCCGGTCCCGTGGTGCGGGCGAGCTGAGTTTTCGCAGCATCGCCTCCCGCCTGCGGGTCTCCCACACCACCGTGGTGCGCAGGGGCGGCGGCGATTTCAACGGCCTGGTCGAATTGGTCGCCGACGTGCTGGCCCTGGAGCTGCCCGTGATCGCGCCCGGTTCCGGGGCTTGGGCGCACTCCACCGAACGGCGTTTCGTGGCCTGGTACACCTTGCTCACCGCCTATCCGGGCCTGGTGATGCTGCGTGGCCCCCGCCCCTGGCTGGGCCGCCGCCTGCTGGCCCGTCTCACCGAACCGCAACTGGCCGACAACATTTCGCTCGGATTGGGCCCCGAACAAGCCTTCTACGCTTACCGCGAGCTCTATCTCTACACCCTGGGCTGCGCGGGCCTGGTCGAATTCCGTGATCGGAAGCCGACGCAATTGCGCACCCGCGCCGCGCTTGCGGCGCTGGACCCGGATGAATTTCCGGTCATGGCAACCCATCTGGACACCATGAGCGGATTGCTCACCAGCGACGAGGTGTTCCACGACGGCCTGCGCCGCCTGATCGAGTCCTGGGCCGCGTCCGTACCCTGACCCCCGTGTCCGCCCTGCCCGATTCAGGGCGGGTTCGGGCGCAGTGGCACGATGGGGTTCATGGCGCGACTCGACTTCAAGGCCCTCAACGACACCATCCGCTACCTCATGTTCTCGGTGTTCCAGGTGGAGCCCGGCGTGCTCGGCGAGGACCGCAAGGCCGCGGTCAAGGAGGCGACCGCCTTCTTCGAGTCGCTGGAGGAGCGCGGCGTGGTGGTCCGCGGCATCTACGATGTCGCCGGTCTGCGCGCCGACGCCGACTTCATGATCTGGTGGCACGCGGAGAAGATCGAGGATCTGCAGGCCGCGTACGCCGACTTCCGTCGCGTCACCGAGCTGGGTCAGATCTCGAACCCGGTGTGGAGCCAGGCCGCGCTGCACCGCCCGGCCGAGTTCAACAAGTCCCACATCCCCGCGTTCCTGGCGGGCGAGGAGGCGGGCAACTACATCTGCGTGTACCCGTTCGTGCGCTCCTACGACTGGTACCTGCTGCCCGACGAGGACCGTCGCAAGATGCTCGCCGATCACGGCAAGGCCGCCCGCGACTACCCGGACGTGCGCGCCAACACCGTGGCCTCCTTCGCCCTGGGCGATTACGAGTGGATCCTCGCCTTCGAGGCCCCCGAACTGCACCGCATCGTGGATCTCATGCGTGATCTGCGCGCTACCGAGGCACGCCGGCATGTGCGCGAGGAGATTCCGTTCTTCACCGGTCCGCGGGTGGAGCTCGAGCAGCTGATCAACGCGCTGCCCTGATTTCGGGGTGGGTTCGCCGGGCGGTGGCTGATCGCTTGCCCGCAGAATTCGGGGCATGCGCGGAAACGGGTCTGCCGCTTAATGTTTCTGCGATTCGATCTGTTGCGCTGCCCGAGGGGTGCAGCCGGAGTGCGTTCGAGTTGCTGCAGTAGCGCTTGTCCGTGGGCGCGGGATGTCCCGCGCCCTCGACAACGTGCAGGATACGCTGCCAATTAATGCGACTGGCCGGTATTGAGTATCCGCATCTGACGGTTGCCAGTCGATAGCCTGATTGTGTGGACGCACTCGATTCCGCCATCGTGCATATCAATGACGTCTTCTGGACGTGGTTGCTGATCCCCATCGTGATCGCGGCCGGGTTGTACTTCACCTGGCGCAGCCGGATAGTGCAGCTGAGCCTGCTGCCGGAGATGTTTCGTTCCATCACCGAGCGCACCGAAGCGGGCGAGGACGGCAAACGCCCGGTGTCGGCGTTCGGAGCGTTCACCATCTCCGCCGCGGCCCGGGTCGGGACCGGCAATATCGCGGGCGTGGCCGCGGCCATCACCCTTGGCGGTTCCGGCGCGGTGTTCTGGATGTGGCTGATGGCCATCGTGGGTTCGGCCTCGGCCTTCGTGGAATCGACGCTGGCGCAGCTCTACAAGGTCCGTGACCGCGAGCCGGGCACCTTCCGCGGCGGGCCCGCCTACTACATGGAGCGCGGGCTGGGCCGCCGCTGGATGGGTGCGCTGTTCGCGGTGGTCATCACCTTGACCTTCGGGTTCGTCTTCAACGCGGTGCAGTCCAACACCATCGTGGCCACCGGCAAGCGGTCGCTGTCGGCACTGGTGCTGGTGGCGGTTTTCGGCGGGGCGCTGGGCTCGCTGACGCTGGTGTGGAATCTCGCGGATGTGTTCATGGGGGTGATGGCGCTGGTCAACCTCGCCGCGATCATTCCGCTGGGCGCTGTCGCGTTCCGGCTGCTCGACGATTATCAGCGGCAGCGGCGGGCCGGGAATGATCCGGTATATGTGCACAACCCGGATATAGCGGACGCATCCGGAATCGAATGCTGGCAGGAATCGCGGACGCGTGAATCGGCATCGGAGACAACGGACTAGTGTGAGCGCGATCGATTGTTCTGCAAGTTGGTCTCACCGACATCGGAGGGCTTTGCATGGCGAAAGATTTGACTCAACTCGAGCTGCTGACCGAGCTGGAACCGGTCGTCGGTCAAAACATCGACCGGCACCTGTCCATCGCGAAGGAATGGAATCCGCACGACTACGTGCCGTGGGACGAGGGTCGTAACTTCGCCGCGATGGGCGGAATCGACTGGGATCCCGAACAATCCGGATTGTCGGAAGTGGCGAAAGTCGCGATGGTGACGAATCTGCTCACCGAAGACAATCTGCCTTCCTACCACCGCACCATCGCCGAGAATTTCTCGATGGAGGGTGCGTGGGGTACCTGGGTGGGCCGGTGGACCGCCGAGGAGAACCGCCACGCCATCGCCATGCGCGATTATCTGATCGTCACCCGGAGCGTCGATCCCGTTGCCCTGGAAGCCGACCGGATGGTCCACATGACCCGGGGTGTGAACGCACCCGAGGGTTTCGGCGGCGTGCTCGACCAGGTCGCCTATGTGACGTTCCAGGAGCTCGCCACCCGCGTCAGCCACCGCAGCACCGGCCGGGTCTGCAACGACCCGGTCGCCGATCGCATGCTGGCGCGCATCGCCACCGACGAGAACCTGCACATGATCTTCTACCGGAATGTCACCGGTGCGGCGATGGACCTGGCGCCCGACCAGGCCGTCGAAGCCGTCCGGAATGTGGTGCTGAACTTCGCGATGCCCGGCTACGGCATGCCGAACTGGCGTCGCAACGGCGTGCTGATGGTCAAGCACGGTATCTACGATCTGCGCCAGCACCTCGACGAAGTCCTGCGGCCGGTGCTGAAGGTCTGGAAGGTATTCGAGCGCGACGATTTCACCGCCCACGGTGAAGAGATCCGCGAGGAAATCGGTAACTACCTCGAGAAGCTCGAAAAGGATGTCATCCGATTCGAGGAGCAGCGCGCCCGGTTACTCGCGCGCGAGGCGGCCAGGGCCGACGACGGTCTCGCACCCGTACTGTGAACGCGGTGAGATCGAGTTGATGCAGTTGTCCGTGGGCGTGGGGTAACCCTCGCCCTCGAACAGCCCGATCCGTGCCGGCGGCCGTCCGCGGCGGCCGTCGCCTTGATCACAACACCTTCCGTCGACGCCACCTCCCGATGCATCGTGGACCCGGGGGCCCGGGACCTCGCAAGGAGACGCTGCGAAGCGCGAAGACCCCCTGCGAAAACATCAATTGCGTTGATACGGGGGGATTCTCGTGATGTCCAAGGTGGCGGCCTTCCTGAGCGGCCGGCGGACGAGGTGGGTGGTGGTGGGCTTCTGGCTCATCGTCGTCGCGGCGCTCTTACCGTTTCAGAAACTGACCGATGTCGAGTCGAACGAGGCGTCGGCGTGGCTGCCCAAGAACGCCGAATCGGTGAGCGTGCTGCATCGCGCCGCGGCGCTACTGCCGAACGAGACGGTGCCCGGCGTCGTGGTGTACGACCGTGGCGGACAGGCTCTTTCCGACGCCGACCTCGCCAAGGTGAACGCCGACGCGGCAGCGTTCCGCAGCGTGGAGAACGTGACCGGCGAGATCTCGCCGCCGGTGCGTTCCGGCGACGGCCAGGCGATCCAGCTCGTGGTGAATCTTCATGTGCCGCAGGACGGCTGGGCCGGTCTCGGGAAGAGCGTCGATCGAATGATCGAGCTGGCGAAACACGACGATCAGGGATTGTCGGTGCATGTCACCGGTGCGGGTGGCTATGCGGCGGACTCGGGCAAGGTGTTCACGCAGGGCGGCAGCCTCATGCTGATCACCCTGCTGATCGTGATCGTGATTCTGCTGGCGGCATACCGCAGTCCGGTCCTGGTGCTGCGGCCGCTGTTCGCGGCCGGTGTCGCCCTCGTTGTCGCCCAAGGTGTCGTCTATCTGCTGGCGAAGCACGCGGGCCTGACCGTCAACGCCCAGAGCAGTTTCATCCTCACGGTTCTCGTGTTCGGCGCGGCCACCGACTACGCGTTGCTGCTGATCGCTCGCTACCGGCAGGAGCTGCGTCGACGGGAGAACCCGAACGCGGCGATGGCGGAAGCCTGGTACCGCTCGGCCGAGGCCATCCTGGCCAGCGCGGCGACCGTGACCGTGAGCATGCTGGTGCTGTTGTTCGCGCACCTAGGTTCCACGCAGGGCCTCGGGCCCGTGTGCGCGGTCGGCATCCTCAGCTCGGTGCTGGTGATGACCACCTTGCTGCCGGCCCGGCTGGTGCGCGGTCCGTGGATGTGGACGCTGTGGCGAAAGACCAACGGCCGCTGGGTGTTCTGGCCCGCCATGCCCGAGTACGGCAGCGTCGATCCCACCGAGAGCGGGCTGTGGGCCAAGATCGGCGACTGGGTCGCGGTGCGACCGCGGCGCGTGTGGATCGCGGCGACGCTGGTGCTGGTGGCTCTCGCCCTGGGCATTACCGGGCTGCGCGCGAACGGTGTCCCCGACCGGCACAGCCTCACCAAGACCACCCAGGCGATGGTGGGCGCCGACGTGCTGGACCAGCATTTCGTCGCCGGCGCGGGCGATCCGGTCTACATCCTGACCAGGGCCGACGCGGCCGACCAGGTGCGGGCCGCAGTGGCGACCGTCAACGGTGTGATCGTGCCCGCGACACCGCCTTTGGTGAAGGACGGCACCGCGATGATCGCCGTCACCCTCACCGACAGCCCGGACAGTGCCGCCGCGATCGCGACCGTCGGCGAGATGCGCGACGTCGTCCATCGAATTCCGGGCGCCGAGGCCGAAGTCGGTGGCAGTACGGCGGTGAAGAAGGACATGGAGGATGCCGCCGCGCGCGATTCCCGGGTACTGGTGCCGGTGATCCTGCTCGTGGTGTTCCTCATCCTCGCGCTGCTGCTGCGGGCGATCGTGGCGCCGCTGCTGTTGATCGCCACGGTCGTGGTGTCGTTCGCGGCGACCATGGGCATCAGCGCGCTGGTCTTCAACCACGTCTTCCACTTCGCCGGCGCGGACGCCTCGTTCCCGCTCATGGCTTTCACGTTCCTGGTGGCGCTCGGGGTCGACTACAACATCTTCCTCGTCACGCGGATCCGGGAGGAGACGGAGCGGCACGGCACCCGGCGCGGCGCCCTGATCGGGCTGTCGGCGACCGGTGGGGTGATCACCTCGGCCGGGCTCGTGCTCGCGGGCACCTTCGCGGCGCTGGGATCGATCCCGATGACCTTCGCGGCGGAGCTCGGATTCACCGTCGCGCTGGGCGTGCTGATCGACACCTTCATCGTGCGGTCGGTCGTGGTGACCGCACTCGCCCTCGATTTCGATCGCTACCTGTGGTGGCCCAGCAAGCTCTTCCGGTCCGGTCCCTCCGCGACCGAACCGGAGCTGGCCGACCGCGACGAGCAGGTCGCGCCGCAGCCCAGCGTCGTCTGAACGGCACCGGCCTCAGCCGGCGGAACCCTCCGAAGGCTGCAGACGCAGGGAGATCGAGTTGATGCAGTAGCGCTTGTCCGTGGGCGTGGGGTAACCCTCGCCCTCGAACACGTGCCCGAGGTGGCTGTGGCAGTTGGCGCACACCACCTCGACGCGTCGCATACCTAGGGAGTTGTCCTCCACCAGCACCACCGCGTCCGACTGCGCCGGATCGAAGAACGACGGCCAGCCGCAGTGCGAATGGAATTTCTCGCTGCTGCGGAACAATTCGGAGCCGCAGGCCCGGCAGGAGTAGACGCCCTCGGTCTCGGTGTCGGTGTATTCGCCGGTGAACGCGCGCTCGGTGCCCGCTTCGCGCAGCACCCGGTATTCGTCGGGGGTCAGCTTGGTCCGCCACTCCTGCGGCGTGAGCTGGATCCGCGGAACCGGCGTGCCGGTCGCGTCCGTGGTGGGTTCGGCGTCGGAACTCATGGGCTCCACGCTAGTACGAGGCGGTCGCCTTCGTCCGGGGGGCGAGCACCGGCTCGGGTTCGGTGGTGTCCCGTTCGGGGTGCATCCAGGCCGGGTCCAGGGACTTGCCGACCTGGAGCCGGCCCTCCCGCTTGGCGGCCAGGTAGCGGTCGCCGAGCACGCAGAACGCGACGATGAGCAGCAGGCCCCAGCCGAAGGTGGTGCGCAGGTACTCGACCACGCGGCCGGGGTGCTGCCAGCGGTCCGAGAGCCACTTGTCGTAGGACATGAAGCCGAACACCGCGACCCAGGCGGGCCAGTTGCGCATCACCGAGTTCGGCAGCACCACCGTCATCAGCAGCGGGAACAGGTACATCGAGTAGTACATCTGGCCCAGCGAGCCCAGCAGCAGCGTCGCGGTGATCATGATGCCCGCCGAGGTGCACACGAAGAACACCTCGTCGTCGCGGTAGTAGCGGTACAGCAGCCACAGCGTCAGCGCCACGATGACGGCCATGGTGATCCGGATGGTCCAGACCAGCCAGTCGGCCACGCCGTAGTACGCGCCGTTGCCGACGATCGCGCTGTTGAAGTAGTCGCGCGACTCGGTCAGGTAGGGCAGCGTGTGCGACCAGAACTGCTTGAAGTCCACGATCAGCGGCCAGGCGATCAGGTTGAGTGCCACCGGGATTCCGAGCGCGGTGATGAACACCTTCCACTGCCCGCGCACCAGGGGGATCAGCAGCAGCGGCGCCAGCAGTGGCCCCTTGACCGCGATCGCCAGCCCCAGCGCCACACCGGCCCACAGGTCCTTGCGTTTCAGGATGAGGTGGATGAACACCATCATCGACAGGAACAGGCAGCCGTTGATGTTGGTGAACACCAGCGTGTTCGTCACCGTCTCGGAGGCGAACATGGCCAGCAGCAGCGCGGGCGCGGCGACCGACTTCAGCGTGTAGTCGAACAGCTTGAGCAGCAGGTACCAGGCCAGCAGGATGGCGATCGCGTTGACCAGGATGAACCCCCACCGCGACTTCTCCGGGTCCAGGATGGCCAGCGGCGAGATCAGCAGCGTCCCGCTCGGCGGGTACAGGTAGTGGGGGTCGGTGGTGTCGTAGTTCTCGCCGTAGATGGCGTGATGGTTGAGGAACGCCAGCGAGGCGTTGTACACCGGACGGAAGTCGTCGGTGATGAACCCGTTGACAGCCTTGATGAACACCCGGTTCAGCACGGTCAGTATCGCGAACGGCCACAGGGCGAAGCTCAATACTTCGGATGTGGTGCGAGCGGTGCGGGGCTCGAGCTGGCGAAGGAACACTCGGGCACGGTACACCGAATCCCCGCGTCACACATGCGCCGACCCGCACTTCGCGTCGCGTGCCCCACGCCAGGTCGACCGGTCGGATCGGTCCCCGTCTACGCACCCCGAGCTCGGGCGTGCCGCCCCTGGCCGTCAGGGGCGGTTGCTCAGGCCGGGCAGGCGGTGCCGTCGGCGGGGAGCTTGGCGTCCTTCAGGTAGTCGGCGAGGGCCTGCTGGGCGCAGCCGGAGTGGGCGACGGTGGGGTGGCCCCAGCCTTGCCAGACGACGGTGGCGGTGCGGGCGCCGGCGGTGCCGAGGGCGCCGGTGACGGTGGGGCGGCCGTCCTGGCCGGTGACCGGGTCGGCGCTGCCGCGCCATCACCAGGACGGGCAGGTTCAGTTTGTCGGGCAGGGCCATGGGGGAGGCGGCGGGCCAGGCCGAGCAGGCCATCAGGTCGATGGCGGCGACCTTGCCGAAGATCGGATATTGGGTGGCCCAGGTGGTTTCGCGTTCCTTGGCCCGGTCGGGGGTGGAGGGCTCGTGGTTGTCGGTGCAGCGGTTGACGAATTGGCCGTCGGTGGCGATCGCGGCGGCGGCGCGCAGCACGAACGGGGTGATCGGGCCGCGGTCGCCCTTGCCGAGCGCGGTGAGGGCGTCGGCGAATTCGGTGATCTGCTGGTTGCCCTGGGTGCGGGAGTCACCCAGGTAGCCGTTGAGGGTGGTCACGAAGGCGGCGGCGGACAGGTCGGGGAGCTGGCCGGCCGCGGCGCGGTTGGTGAGGTCGATGACGGTCGCGCGCGGATCGGGTCCGAGTGAGCAGTTCAGCGAGGCGCAGCGCTGCGCCCAGGCGGTGAGCGCGGCCTCCTGGCCCCTGACGCGCTGTTCGGCGCGCCCGTTGGCGTCGAGCCCGATCGCCTGCGGCGAGTCGAGGATCAGCCGGGCCAGGTGCGGTCCGTACATGCGCGCGTAGTTGAGTGCCACGTTCGCGCCGGTGCCCGAGCCCAGCAGCGCGAGGTGCTCCACCTGCAACTGCTTGCGCAGTTGTTCGATGTCGGCGGCGGCGTGCGGCGCGTCGTACATGCCTTGCCCCGGGGCCAGGAAGTCCAGGCAGGCCACGGTGGCTTCGCGGCCGGCGTTGGCCATGGCGTCCACGGGATCGGTTGCGCCGCGCGTGAACTGGGCCTGGTCGGCCAGGATCCGGCGTTGCGGGTCGGTCATGCAGCTGACCGGCACCGAACTGCCGATGCCGCGCCGGTCCACCGCGATGATGGGTCGCGCGGCCAGCAGTGCGCTGGCGGGCCCGGCCGCGAGTCCGGCGAGGGTGGCGGTGGAGGACCGGTCGGATCCGGAGGTGAGGATCAGCGGCGCGGCGTCTTTGGGCGTCCGGTCGTAGCGGGCGCGCACCACCGCGTTCTTGAACATGCCGGCCACGTTGCCGCCGGTGTCGATCTGCGCGGGGTATTCGGCGCATTCGAGCACCAGCCCCTGCGGCGGCGCACCGAGGGAGAGCAGGTTGAACGTCGGTGTGGTGCAGTCTTTCCACTGCAATTCGACCTTCGGCACCTCGGGTGCGGGCGGGGGCGTGTCGGCGGGCGCGGTGCTGGGACCGACGCCGCCCTGGTGCGGGTGTTCCACGGCGACGGCGGGCCGGTCGGACGGCCCGGCCCCGCAGGCGGTGGTCACCAATATCGACAGTGTCGACGCCAGCAGAGCGGCCCGAGTCCAGCGCATGCGTTACAGCCTGCCAGGTCGGGCACGCGGTTTCAGCCTCGGGTGCGGGCGCGTTCTCATCGGCTGGGATCTGTGAGCTGAATCGCATTCGGCATACGCTGCGTAAAGCCCCACGCGGGGCCGGATCTAGGCTGACGCAGTGCAGAAACGCCTCGTCGACAGCCACCCGGAGGTTCCGGCCGACCAGCTCGTGGCCCAGATGGTTCCGCCGCCCACCTTCGACGAGGTGAGCTTCGGTTCCTACATCCCGGATCCGAAGGAGCCTTCGCAGGCCGCGGCGGTGCTGAAGGCCGAGCTGTTCGCCGATCAGGTCACCAAGTTGCGCAAGGCCGCGGACAAGAAGGGCCTGTTCGGCAAGAAGAAGCCGGTGCAGGGTATCGGCCTGTATCTCGACGGCGGTTTCGGTGTGGGCAAGACCCACCTGCTGGCCTCGATCTTCCACAGCGTGCCGAACCCGAAGTCGTTCGGCACCTTCGGTGAGCTCACCAATCTGGTTGGCGCGCTGGGCTTCAACAATGCGGTGGAGCGGCTCTCGGCCAACAGCGTGCTGTGCATCGACGAGTTCGAGCTCGACGATCCGGGCGACACCATGCTGGTCTCGCGGCTGCTCACCGAGCTGACCGCGCGCGGCGTCTCGGTGGTGGCGACCTCGAATACGCTGCCGGGTCAGCTGGGTGAGGGTCGTTTCGCGGCGCAGGACTTCCTGCGCGAGATCAAGAAGCTGGGTTCGCTGTTCGAGCCGATCCGCGTGGACGGCCCCGACTACCGGCACCGCGATCTGCCGCCCGCCCCGGAGCCGACCTCGCAGGAGCTGCTGGTCGAACGGGCCGCGGCCACACCGGATTCCACGCTCGACGAATTCGACGAGCTGCTCAAGCACCTGAGCACTCTGCACCCGTCCCGCTATGGCGCGCTGATCAGCGGCGTGTCGGCGGTGTACGTCTCGGGCGTGCACGCGGTCACCGATCAGGCTGTCGCGCTGCGCATCGTGGTGCTGGCCGACCGGCTCTACGACGCCGGGACCCCGGTGACGGTGTCGGGCGCGAAGCTGGACGAGATCTTCACCCAGGAGATGCTCGACGGCGGCTACCGCAAGAAGTACCTGCGCGCGATCTCGCGTCTGCTGGCGCTGTCGCGTTTCGAGGCTCCGGTTCACGCCTGATCCGGTTCCGGTGGGCTCGGGGTCTCCGTGGAGATCTCGGGCGTCGCCCACCCCGGTGGCTTTCATAGTTTGCCGGGGTAATAGATTTCGGTGGTCAGCCAAAACCGGGTCGAATTCGGTTTTCGGCCCCGGAAGGGAGCCCCACCTTGCGTAACCGTGCTGTTCAGGCCGCCGCGGCGGTCACCATCGCCCTGTCCGCGAGTCTCGGTTCGGTGGCGACCGCCTTCGCCGCCGACCCGCCGGCCGCCACCAGCAGCGTGCTGGTCAACACCGACAACCGCGCCCTCGGCCTGACCGGTGTGCTCAACGCTCGCGACGCCGGCGGCTACCGGACCGTCGACGGCCACACCGTGCGCACCGGCCTGGTCTTCCGCACCGGCGAACTGAGCAAGGCCACCGACGCCGATCTGGCCAAGCTCACCGCAGACAATGTGGTCTCCATCCACGACCTGCGCACCAGCTACGAGCAGCTGATGGGTCAGGACAAGGTGCCCGCCGGCGCCACCGAGCACCACGACGACATCATAGGCCAGGCCCCGCCGCAGGTGCTGGCCTCCACCCTGTCCGCGGGCACCGCCCTCTACAGCGCCTTCATCACCGCGCCCGGCGCGAACGAGGGTTTCGCGAACGTGCTGCGCGACATCGCCTACAACCCCGGCGGCGTGCTGTTCCACTGCACCGCGGGCAAGGACCGCACCGGCTGGACCTCGGCGGTGCTGCTCACCATCCTGGGCGTGGACAAGGACACGGTCTACTACGACTACCTGCTGTCCAACCACTACCGGGGCGCCAAGGACGGCGACATGCTCAACGGCGTCACCGCCTCGGCGCTGGACTCGGCCTTCGACCAGGCGACCAAGAGCTACGGCAGCTTCGACGCCTACGTGCGCGACGGGCTGAAGCTGACCGACGCCGACATCGCCGCGCTGAAGGCGAAAATGCTCGCCTGACAAGGCGTTTCACGGCTCATTCGGTGCCACGGAGAGCGCCGGGCGACACAGTCGCCCGGCGCTCTTCTGTATCTGCGGGGCGATGTGATCCCCATCAAAGTGGTTGACGGCCGCGTAGCCTCCCCGATACCGTTCCAATCCTCATGGGGTTTCGGTTTCCTTTTCTTGTGATCGTTTCGCCGCGTTGAGCAATTGCTCCGCCGCGATTCCCTCCCCACGCATATCCGCTGGTCGATAGCGCGTATTCGCCTGTCGGCGGCCGTATTTGGCGTGGGGTCCCCATCGAATCGGCTCGTGGCCGAGCCAGAACAGGAGATCCCTGTGCTCACCCTCCAACCCTCCGCTGTATCCCAGCTGACCCTGTCCGCCGTCACCAAGCGCTACGTCGATCGCGTGGTGCTCGACGCGGTGAGCCTGTCCATCCGGCCCGGTGAGAAGGTCGGCATCGTCGGCGACAACGGCGCCGGGAAGTCGACGCTGTTGCGGCTCATCGCCGGTCGCGACGAGCCGGACAACGGTGACATCGTCGTGCGGGCGGCGGGCGGTATCGGCTACCTGGCGCAAACCTTGGAGCTGCCGCCCACCGCCACCGTCGGCGCGGCAATCGATATGGCGCTCAGTGATATTCGGGATCTGGAGTCCCGGATGCGCACGGCCGAAGCCGATCTGGTGGCGCCCGGACCGCTCGGGCGTCGTCTGGACGTGTACACCGACCTGGTGTCCCGCTTCGAGGCCCGCGGCGGCTACACCGTCGACGCCCGGGTGGAGGCGGGCCTGCACGGCCTGGGCCTGCCGGGCCTGGACCGGAATCGCCTGCTGGGCACGCTGTCCGGTGGTCAGCGGCGGCGTCTGGCACTGGCGGCCACCCTGGCCGCCGCGCCGGAACTCCTGCTGCTCGACGAGCCCGCCAACGATCTCGACGACGGCGCGGTCGAATGGCTGGAGGGTCACCTGCGTGAACACCGCGGCACCGTGGTCGCGGTGACGCACGACCGTGTCTTCCTGGAGCGCATCACCGACACCGTGCTCGAGGTGGACGCGGGCGCGGTGACCCGCCACGGCAACGGCTACGCCGGCTACCTCACCGCCAAGGCGGCCCAGCGCCACCGGCAGCGACTGGAGTACGACCGCTGGCGCGCCGAGCTGTCCCGCAGTCGCCGCCTCGCGGAGTCGAATGTCGCTCGCCTGGATTCGATTCCGCGCAAGCTGCCGCTCGCGGTCTTCGCCGCAGGTCCCTTCCGGACCCGCAGCCGCGGCCACGGCGCGCAGTCCCGTATCCGCAACGCCAAGGAAAGGGTGTCCCGCCTGACCACGAATCCCATTGCCCCGCCTGCGTATCCGCTCCGCTTCACCGCCGACCTCGCCGGTCTCGTCCCCGCCGCCCCGCTGCCCTTCGCGGCGGATAGCGGTGTGGTCGACGGCTTGTCCCACGTCGTACCGGGCGACGGGCGGACTCGAGGCGCGGCCGACGCGGCATTGTCGGACGCGCAGGCCGCAGTGGCGGACATCGTGCCGGGCGTGCCGTGTTCGCTCGAAGCCCAGCCGGACGCGGCGAACGTGACGGCCGTGCCGCCGGTCGCGGAGGTGAGTTCGGTTGTCGTGCACGGGCGTCTGCGCCTGGACGGCCTGCGGATCGGTGCGGCCGATCGGGTGCTGGTGACCGGTCCCAACGGTGCGGGCAAGACCACGCTGTTGCGGTTGCTGGCCGGTGAGCTGGCCGCCGACTCGGGTGTGGTCACGGTGCGCGGCCGGGTCGGGCATCTGCGGCAGGAGGAGTCGGTGGGTTCGGCCGAGCAGACGGTGCTGGACGCGTTCGCGGCCGGGCGGGTGGGCTATCCGGACGAGCATGCCGATGCGTTGCTGGCGCTCGGGCTGTTCCGTCCCGCGGATCTGGGTCTGCGGCTGGGGGAGTTGTCCTACGGGCAGCGCCGCCGGGTCGAATTGGCCCGTCTGGTCACCGATCCGGTGGATCTGCTCCTACTCGACGAGCCGACCAACCACCTGTCCCCGGGCCTGGTCGAGGATCTGGAGCAGGCCTTGGACGGCTACACCGGCGCGGTGGTGCTGGTGACGCACGATCGCCGGATGCGGCAGCGGTTCCAGGGCCGCCGTATCGAATTGCCGACCGGCGCTTCGTGATCGGGCCGTGGGTCAGAACTGGTGCAGCATGACGTAGTCGTGGTGCAGCTGGCTGCCGACGGTGAACGTTTTGGTGCCCGCGACGGTGAAGCCGTGCTTGCCGTAGAAGCGCTGGGCGCGCACGTTCTCCTGGTTCACGCCCAGCCACACCGCACTGTCGCCCCCGGTGCGCGCCGCGTCCAGCGCGGCGCGCATCAGGGCGGCGGACGCTCCGTTGCCGTGCTGGCCCGGCAGCACGTACATCTTGCTGAGCTCGGCGACCGGGCGCTGGGTGATGAGGGCGGCGACGGTCGGGTCGGCGGGCGGCATGGCGTTGAGCAGCGCGTAGCCGACGATCGCGCCGTCGAGCACCGCCTTGAGAACGCTCCGGTCGGCATCGGCGAGGTATTCGCGGAACCGGTCCGCGGACAGCACCTCCGCGATGAACTCGGCCTGGTCCTGCGGTGTGGATCCGGGCGGGCAGGCCAGGGGGAAGGTCACGGCGGCGACGGCGGCGAGTTCGCCGGCATCGTCGGTGACCGCCGGTTCGATTGCTACGGCGTCGCTCATGGTTCCAGTCAAGCAGGCTCCGCCGCGGGTTCGGTGGGTGAGGGGGCGGTGGTGGCGCGCGGGTGGAAGACGCGGGCGAACCCGATCAGCAGCACCGCGAAGGCGAGCGGAATCGCGAATCCGGCCCGCATGTTCACGGCGTCGGCGAGCACGCCCACCACCGCGCCGCCGACCAGGGTGCCCGCGTAGTTGAACAGGTTGAGCCGCGCGATGAGCGCGTCGAGGTCGCGGCCACTGGTGAGTTGCCCGGCTTCGCTGAAGCACAACGGCGCAATCACCGGCAAGCCGATTCCGGCGACCAGGAATCCGAGGATCGCCACCGCTGGTCCCGGCGCGGACACCACGATCACCAGGCCGATCGAGCCGACCGCGGCGGCGGTCCGCACCACGGTGCGCGGGCCGAAGCGGCGCACCCACAGATCGCCGGTCAGGCGGCCGAGCATCGAAGCGCCCTGATAGGCGGCCAGTGCGAGCGCGGCGGTCCGGGAGGACGACAGCAGTTCGTCCTTCAGGTAGAGCGCCGACCAGTTGCCGACCGCGAGGTCGATGGCGAAAGCGAGCGCGATCACCGTGCCGAAGATCCAGAAGATGCGCACTGGCACCGAACTGGTCGTTTCCTGTTCGGCCGGACCGGCTTCGGCCTCGTCGGTGCCCAGCAGGCGCGGCCCGGCGGCCAGGCACCCGGCCAGCACCACCGCGGCGGCGATCAGGATGGAGATCGTTAGCGGCACGTCCAGCGTCTCGAACGCCGATACCAGCAGCGCGCCCGCGATCGATCCCGCGCTCCAGGCCGCATAGAACGAGACGAGCACGAAGCGGCCATAGCCGTGCTGAATGAACACCGCCTGCATGTTCGTTCCGGCGTCGACGATGCCCAGTGCGATGCCGTACACCGCGAGCGCCGCGAAGAGCGCGATCTTGTTCGGTGATACCGCGATCGCCACGCCCGCCACCGCGATCAATGCCAGCCCGATCCGCAGTGCGGTCCGGCTCGACCAGCGCAGCGCGATCCGCTCGGCGGTGATGCTGCCGGCCCCGGCGAGCAGCGAGATCATCGCAACCGAGGCCACGATCAGGCCGTCGGTGAGCCCGAATTTGTCCTTCTGCTGCGGAAGTTCGGTGAGGATGACGGCCAGGAAGAACCCCTGCAGCGCGAACGCCACCGAGTTGGCGGCGCGCGCCGCCCTCAGGGTCGGGTGTAGCGCGCTGAGCTGCGGGTTCGGGGACTGCGGCGGAAGCATTTCGAAAGAGTAGCGGCGGCGGCGCGAGCGGGCATCCCGGACATCACCGGGGGCATCGCGGACGGACCGGTCGGGGCGTGGCTGGTCACGATCATGTTCGGGGTGCGAAGATCGGTCTCGGTATCGCGGTCGACGATTACGATCCGCGACGCGCTTGATCACACGCGGCTCGCGGTTGCGTAACGAATCTGGTCGCTTTCCTGCCGGTGGGTGCCTGTGCTGCGGCACTCTGGAAGTGACGGCACGGGCTGGTGGTTTCCGATGAGACGGAAGCGGTCCTTGCGGTGAGTGTGGTGGCTGGGGTGATCTTGTGAGCATGAGGCGAGTGGATGGTCGTCGGGACCGGTCGGTGGCTCTCGCCGATCCGGTTCCGCACGCGAATCCTGTGGCGGCTGTTGCCGATTCGCCGGGATCCGACGGCAAGGGCCACGCGGCGGGGGAGCGGTGCCGGGAAACCGATTGCGCGGACTGCCGGCGGGATGTGCGACGACTCGAGTTCTGGTTGCGCGGGCAGCTGCTCGCCGCCGGAGCCGAGGACGTGCGTCTGGGCGCGGTGGTCGGCGCGCACACCGTGGATGTGTTGTGGCGCAAGGGTGATCGCACCTGCGCCATCGAGGTATCCAGCGCCCCACCGGAATTGATGCGTGCCCGACTGATCACGGCCGAGCTGCGGACCGGCGGCTGCGGTGAAGTCCTCTGGATCTGCCCGCCCGGTTTCTGGACCGCGCAGCTGCCCGCGCTGGGCCTCGACGATTTCGCCGCGAGCGGCCGCGAATATCGTGTCACCGGTGGATTGCTGGTCTCCGGGCCGGGTGGTGTGGTGACGGCCCGCCAATCCGCCTGCGAACTGGGAGAATTCGTCACGGGCTGGGTGGCTGCCGAGATAGCGTTCGGCTGCCGCGACGAACACACGGGAGGATGGGCGACGGTGACCGACTGGGAGCGACACACCCGGACGCAGGCCGCGGTGATCGCACGCCAGCGTCAGGAGATCACCAATCAGCGCACCGCGCTGGCCTTGGCCCGCAAGGCCACCCGCGACAAGACCAAACAATTGCTGCGCATGACGCACCGCCTGGAACGCGCCGAGATCGCCGCCCAGCAACAGTCCGACGACCTCGCCGAGACCCGCCGCCGCATCGCCGACCACAACCGCGTGGACGCCACCTTGCGCCTGACCGTCGCCGCCCAGAAGTCCGCGATCATGCACTGGCAGCTGATCACCTGGTTCGCGGTGATGGTGATCGTGACGTTCATCGCCGCGGGACTCGTCCTGAAGTAACCGGCTCTGGGTGTCGTGGCCGCCGCGATCGGGTGGTGGCCGCCGCGCGTGCGGACGCTGGAATGCGCGCCCGAATTCCCCTCCCCCTTCAACATATATCGCAGTGGGGGGCTTGCGGCAAGGCCCCGGGTGTGCCGCAGAATCATCGACCGTAAGGCGATGACCTGCGGAAATCAGGAGGGCGTTCATGGTCGATGTGATCATTGTCGGGGCCGGGCCGACGGGGTTGATGCTGGCGGCGGAGTTGCGGTTGCAGGGGGTCGAGGCGGTCGTGATCGAGCGCGATCCCGAGCCGACCAAGGTGGTGCGGGCGATGGGGATGCACGCGCGCACCATCGAGATATTGGATCAGCGCGGTATCGCCGATCGTTTCCTCGCGCTCGGCGCGCAGCACGACGCGAGCCGTTTCTTCGCCGGGATCGCCCCGCCGAATCCGGTGCGCCTGGACACGTCGTTCCCGTTCGTGCTGGGTCTGCAACAGCCCATCACCGATCGTCTGCTGGCCGAGCACGCGGTCGAGCTGGGCGTCGAGTTCCGGCGCGGCTGCGCGGTGACCGGTCTGACCCAGGACGCCGACGGCGTGACCGCGGACCTGTCCGACGGGACCCACTTGCGCGCTCGCTACCTGGTCGGCTGCGACGGCGGCCGCTCCCCGGTCCGCAAGATGCTCGGCGTCGCTTTCCCCGGCGAGCCCGCCCGCATCGAAACCCTCCTCGGTGAGGTCGAACTCACTGCCCCGCAGGAGGAGGTGATGGCCGTGGTGATGGAAGTCCACAAGACCCACAAGCGTTTCGGCGCGGTCCCTCTCGGCGACGGCGTCTTCCGCATCGGCGCCCCCGCCGAGGGCGTAGCCGAGGACAGCGACGTCCCGCCCACTCTCGACGACCTCAAACGCCAGTTTCGGGCCTTGGCGGGCACCGATTTCGGCGCGCACTCACCCCGCTGGCTCTCCCGTTTCGGCGATGCCACCCGTCTCGCCGACCACTACCGCGTAGGCCGCGTTTTCCTGGCGGGGGACGCCGCCCACGTCCACCCCCCGACCGGCGGCCAGGGCCTCAACCTCGGTGTCCAGGACGCCTTCAACCTGGGCTGGAAGCTGGCGGCCGCCGTCAACGGCTGGGCCCCCGCCGACCTGCTCGACACCTACGAATCCGAGCGCCGCCCGGTAGCCGCCGACGTCCTCGACAACACCCGGGTCCAAACCGAACTCTCCCTGCTGGACCCCGGCCCCCAAGCCATGCGCGCGCCTCCTCACCCAACTGATGAACTTCGAAGACGTCCACCGCTTCCTCGTCGAAAAGGTGACTGCCCTCAACATCCGCTACGACTTCGGCTCCGACAACGACCTCATCGGCCGCCGCCAACGCGACCTCCCGTTGAAGGACGGCCGCCTCTACGAGCACCTGCACCAGGGCCGCGGCCTCCTCCTCGTCGACCGAACCGGTGACCTCTCGGTGGCAGGCTGGTCGAACCGCGTCGACCGCGTCGTCGACATCACCGAGCAGGTCCCCGCCCCCGCCATCCTGCTCCGCCCGGACGGCCACATCGCCTGGGCGGGCACGGACCAGCAGGACCTCCTCGCGGCCTTGCCGCGCTGGTTCGGCGCCGCAACCAACTAACCCCACCCGCATCGCCCGATGCCTGGCCCGCGAGATCCCTCGGATCCCGGGCGCGTGCTCCGCCGCCCGATCAGGCTCGGCGTCAAGCCGATCCGCGTGCTCGGGACGGGCCCGAGCACGCGTCGCCTTCGTGGCCGGGGCTGCCCGCCTGGAAATCGTGGAAGATTCCGAGGCGTGTGGCTCGGTCGATCGGTTACCGGCATCCGGGCGGGTGCGGTCAGGAACGAGGTCGTGACCGGCGGCGGGTCGAGCGCGCCGGCATCCGCGGATGACGAGCGCCTCGAGGGAGTGCAAGGGTTCCCGGCCTGCGAAAGGGTCAACGGGTGAGGCGGAACGGGCCTCGGTGCCATTTCCAGTCGTGGCGGTGGACCAGCGCGGCGAGGTCCAGCAGGGTCAGGTCGGTCTCGGTGCGGAAGGTGTCGAGGGCCGGCCAGGTGAGCGGGCCGCGGGATAGGCGGCTGATCAGCGTGGACTCGTGGTGGGCATCCACCTTGCGCGACAACAGTTCCGGGATGCCCTGGCGGCTGCCGGTCCAGCTGAGCCAGCCCCAGCCGAGGGAGTGGGCGTGGGCGCGGGAGGCGGCGGCCCGGGTGCGCTGTGGGTACAGGGCGGTGTGGGCGAGGGGGAGGACGTCGATGAGGACGGTGCGGCCGTCGGTGAAGGTGGCTGCGGCGGTGGGGTAGTGGACGCGTTCGCTGCCATCCAGGTCGTAGGTGACGGTGGTGGGCAGCTCGCGGAAGGACTGGACCTGGGGACTCGTGTCCAGGAGCCGCAGCAGCCGGGCCTGCAACGCGGTGTCGAAAGTGACTTCGCGGCCGAGCTTTTCGGCGTACATGCGACCCCGGCTGTCGTCGTCGTAGTCGAGACGACCTGCGGGGAGCGCGGGCAGCTCCTCCGGGTTGCCGCCCTCGGGCCACTCGACGCGGCGCAGCCACGCGGCCCAGACGTCGTCGGCCCCGTCACTCGCAGGGCCCTGCCCCGCCCCGCTGAGGGGCGTTCGCCCGGCCGCGGCATCGGCCGGGCGTTGCGTTGCGGCGCGGGTTGTCCGGCCTACCGTGGTATCGGCCGGGCGTTGCGTTGTGGCGCGGGTCGTCCGACCTGCCGTGGTGTCGGCAGTTCGCGCTGCGGGGTCAACCGGTCGCGCGCCGTCGTCGGGTGCCTGCGCGGCCCCGGATTCTGTTGCGCGGGTGCCGTCCTCGTGCGACGGGACCGGCATCAGGTGCCAGCGGCCCTTCTGCTGCCAACCGGCGATGCGCTGGAAGACGAAGCCCGCCAGGCGTTTCGCGTCCTGCAGGTCGTGTCCGGCGAGGCGGAGTTTGAGGTAGGACCAGTCCTGGGCGGCGATATCGCCGTCGGTGGCATAGGTTTCGGCGAGGAGGGTGCGGACGAGGGCTTCGTCGCTGCGGCCGACGGGGTAGCGATCGGCGAATACCGATAGGTCGGTCTGGCCGGTGGCGAGGGTCTGGCGCAGCATGGTGCCGACCGCGCGAGTGTAGAGCTGCCGCGCCCGGTCCCGGGAGACGCCGAAGCGGGCGCCGAGCAGCATCAGGGTTTCGGGGTTCTCGCCGTCCAGTCCGAGGCGGCAGGTGATGAGTTCGGCGTCGCGGGGCCGGTCGGCGGCCACTTCGGCGGCCAGCTCGGCCAGCACCTCGTGGACGTGCTCGAGTCCGAAGTCGACCCCGTCTGCCGGGTCGTCGCGCAGCGGGGTGCGCGCGGTGCGTGCGTCGCTCGTGGTCAAGGCGGCCCTACCCGTGTTCGCCAGTCTGTTCGACGAGCGTAGCGGGGCCTACCGACAGTCGGTGCAGCACGCGCGCAACGGGGGCGGGCTGCGTGTCCCGGACATGGTCCGGGCCGCGTGTGGCGGCCCCGGTCCGGGTGGTGTGGTGGTGGCTCAGAGGACGGCGTTCATGATGGTGCCCGCGCTGGTGGCGACGATGCCGCCGATCATGGCGCCCGCCACCATCTTCGGCGAGGCGAGCCCGCTGCCCGACCATTTCTCCCAGGCGAACCGGCCGCCGGCGTAGGTGATGGCCATGACGCCCGAGAGCAGGACGAACCAGGTGAAGTAGCGCACCAGTTTCATGAGTTTGTCCGCCACCGGGGGTGTCTCCGGCGTCGGGTTACCGAGCTGGGCGAGCTGGGAAGACGCGAAATCGTACTGGGAGAGCACAGTGTCGTGGAAGGCGCTGAGCAACATGGTCACCCTGCAAAGGTACCGCGAATTCGAGCCGACATGCCCGGGAATGTGCGCCAGATCTAGTGCGCTAGAACAACTTTCGTTGTGTTGTTGAGCGGATGACGAGATTCGAACTCGCGACCCTCACCTTGGCAAGGTGATGCGCTACCAGCTGCGCTACATCCGCATCGCTTCCGTTCCGGCGTTTCCGCCCGTCCGGCTGCGAGAGAGAACACTAGCCCATCCCTCGCGCATTTCCAAAACGCCTGGCAAACCCCGAGTTCCCGATGCGTCAACAGCCCTTCACCTGCGCGTCTGCGGGAGCGCCTGCCTCGGACCGCGCGCCCGTCTACGTCCGGGATGCCACACCCGGCACCTGAGCCAGCCCTGCCGGTCCTGGCTCGCCTGCCCGGCCCGGGCTCGGCTATTTCGGAGTGTCCTCGTTCATCGGCACCAGCGCGGAGATCAGCGTCGCCCCGCCGAACCGGGTGGTGATCACCAGTTGCGGCGCCCAGGTCCGTTTAGTGGCGTCGGGATGTTGTTCGGTCACGACCATGATGTGCTGCCCGTCGAAGGGCCCGGGCATGATCTGGACGCAATACGTGGTCCCGACCGGGATTGAGTCGATACCCGCCTGGATCTGCTCGACCGTGGGCGCGGGCGCGTCGGGCGCGTACATCTCCCGCACGGCCTTGCCCGATCGGTCGACGTAGTAGCGATTCTGCAGCGCGAGGATGGCGTCCGGCCCCGACCTCGTACTGCCGGGTCCGTTCCCGCGCACGGTGCCGCCCTTGGCCTCGTTGGGGCACAGGTTGGCGGGCGTTCCGGCCGCGGGCTGATCGGTGGCCGGGGAGGCGGCGGGCGCATTGGCGGCGGGAGCGGGCGCGGAGGTGGTGGCCGCGGCTTTGGCGCGCGGGTCGTCACCTTCGCTGACCTTGGCGATCTGCACGACGATGGCCGCCGTCACCACGACCGCGGCCAGGACTCCCAGGGCGGGAACCGCCCATCCGCGTGGTCTCGATGCGGGCAGCCGGAACCGGGGCACCGATCGCGCCGGACGGGGCGGTCGCTTCAATGGCCGGCGTTCGGCCGGGAACCCGAACGACGACGATCGTCGATCCTCGGCCGGAGCGAAGTCGCTTGTCGCGCGGTCGCGCAACGAGTCGTACGCGGCTTGCGCGCGGACCGAATCGTGCGCGGTCCGAGTGCGGGACACTGCCGCGGGCGGGGCCGCCGGGGCTTGATACGGCGTGTCGGTGGCCCAGGACCGGGATCGGTTGGGCTCGTTCCGGTCCTCGTCGACTTCGGCGGCGTGACGCGGCTGGTACTCGTCTTCTTCGTACCCGTCGTCGTAGTCGTCCGCGTCGTAGTCGTCGTAGTAGTCCCCTTCGGCCGGGGCTCGATTCGCAGGGACCGGCCCCGACCGCCCGGTGATCCAGTCCGCCCAGCTGCCGGTATAGGTCTCGTCGTCCGGTGGCCGTACCGGCTCGGATCCCGATCCTGTTGTGCGCGATCCTGATTCGGTAATGCTCATGGCGTCGCCTGCGGGCTGAGGTTGGGGATCAGCGGCACCGCGATGCTCGGCGTACCGCTGGGCGTGACGGTCACCGCCGCGCTGGTGGGTGTGGCGCCGCCGCCGAGCGGGAACTGCCCGCCGGGCACGACCGTGGTGGTCGCGGTGGTGCCCGCGAAATCCATTCCCACACTCGGTTTGTCGCTACCCCCGCTGGGTGTGGCCCCGGGTGTGGCGGTCGCGGACAGGTCGTGGGCGACCGCCGCGAACCATTTGCCCACCCAGTCGGTCGGGCTGGCCCCGAAGCCGGCGCCTTGGGCGTGGCTGTAGTCGTGCTTCTGCGCGGTGTTCCAGTACCGCACCCAGGTGGTGATGTCGAGCAGATCCTTGTTGTCGGTGACGTTCTGGGTGACGGCGGAGAAGGCTTGGGTGGTGAGCCTGCTGATGGTGGTGGGCGGCACCAGGTTCGCGGCGGCCCCGACCAGTTTGGCCCCGAACACGGCCAGTCCGGCGATCGGATTCGCCAGCCCGGCGGTGGCGATCTCCGCGATATTGCCCGGTGTCAGTATGTCTTTCACCACGGCCACGATCGAGTTGATGGCGATGGTGCCGACCTTGAGCAGCGCTTGGAACGCGCCCGGGATGTCGACCTGGGTGTACGGGTTGGAGGCGTCGGCGATGCGCTGGGAGATCGATTTCTGCGGCTGGTACGACAGGTCGGTGAGCGAGGTCCCCGAGATGTCCTTGTTCACCACGGAGGTGGCGGTCTTGATGGAGGAGAACGCCAGCGCCTCGGCGATCGACTTCAGCGACCCGATCGGGTCGCCGCCCGAGATCTCCACCTGCCCCGCGATATTGGCGACGGTCCGCACCAGGGGCGCGCCGACGGGGGTGTCGCAGGCCAGGTCGCCTTCGGTGCAGAACTCGGCGACCCGCCCGACCAGTGATCCGAAGTTCTCGAGCGTGCTGCTGTCGGGCGCGATGCCCGCCCCGGAGGCGGTCTTGGTGGCGGGTGGATCACCCAGTGCCGCCACCGTTTTCCCGTCGGTGCCGGGTGCCGCGGTGGGCAGTTTCTGGTCGGGTTTGCCCGGGAACAGTGGCGCGTTGGCGTTGCGGTTGGGGTCGCCGAACAGTGCGACGGCCGCGATCTTCTCGGCCGGGACCGTGCCCTTGCCCGTCCCGACTTCCTGCGCGAACACCGAGGCCACGTGCGCGCCCTGCGAGTATCCGGCGATGGCGAGCCGCGCGTTGGGGCACCGGTCGACGACCTGTTTGGCCATCGACCGCAGTCGCTCCAGTCCGCCGTTCACCGATTGGGTGTAGGTGGTGGTGGAGACCGCGATCACGCCGCCGAAGGAGGCCTCGTAGGGCACGTAGGCGCGGTCGACGAGTCCGGCGTCGGCGGCCTCGGCCATCATGGGCCGGAACACTTCCGACAGCATGCCGGTGTCGGTGGTGACGGCGGCGTCGGGGGAGGATTCGCCGGTGCCCTGGATGCCGAGTGCGAACAGGGCCGGGCATTTGTCGATGGGCACGGTGGTGTCCGGCGGCCCGCCGCGGGCCGTCGCCGGGCCGAGCAGGCCGGGTCCGGCGACCGCTGTCGCCACGACGCAGACGGCGGCGGTCACGAGCGCCGCGCTCCGGAACCATCCGGTGGGCAGCAGTTTTCGATGCATGGCGCACCTCGTTCAGGTCATGGACTGGCTGGTTCCGCGCCGTGTTGCGCGCGTTCGGTGATCCGCGTCCCGGCAATCCTTGCCGCGGTGAGGATCTGCTCGGCCAGGAGCCGAACCGGTTGCGGGGGAGTGCGGGTGGGATCCCCTTCGTCCATCGGTGATACGCCGGCGGCGGGATCCCAGGCCGCCATTTCGTAGGGTTCCAGCGCCCGCCATTGTTCGAGCCATCCCAGCCGCCAGGTGCTAGCCCCCAGGTCGACGGCCAGTCCTTCCATCTCCTCGCGCCGCTGCGCGACCGGAACCGGTAGCGGCCGAGCCGAATCCGCCACCGTCAGCACCCCCACCACCGCGCTGCCGACGGGCGTGGCCTGCGCTTGATGCGCGAGCAGCGCCCGGTGCAGCGCGTTCACGCCGCGCAGGTGACTGCGCCCGATCAGCACCACCAGCGGCGAATCCATGTCCGCCCCGGCCCCGATCCGCGCGGGCCACCGCTGTCCGGCGTCCCCGGCCCACCGCAGGCTCGCGGCCAGACTGCTCACCCGGCCCCGCCGTGCACGCCGACCAGCCACAGCAGTGGCGGCCGCGCCGGCCGATTGGGCACGGCCCGATGCCACATGGGGACGGGTGTCGCGGCTGGCGTCAGCGGAGTCGGCTCGGCGGCTTCGAAAAGCTCACCACGGCTGGGGGATTGCGGCTGCACGCTTCGCACCGACTGCTGCCCCGCACGTTCCGGCGGCCGATTCGTGTCGGGCTGGGGCGACTGACTGGTGTGGGGCTCAGTTGGGTGACTCACGTGGGGCTGGGGTGACTGAGTCGCGTGAGGCTGAGGCGAGTTACTCGTGTGGGGCTCGGGAGCCTGACTTGTGTCGGGCGTGGGCGGTTGAGGTGCATTGCCGGTTCGCCATTCGCCCGCGCCTCGTGGTTGCCATGCGGCGGAAAGGTGTGTTGTCGGCGGTGGGGTCGCGGTGTTCGTCTGCGGTGTCCGCGGTGGCGTCTCCGTGTTCTGTTGCGGTGCAGGCGATGGCGTTGCGGTGTTCTGTTGCGCTGCGGTGGGTTGCGGGGCCGGGCTGGGTTGCGGGCGTGGGTTGGGTGGCGGCGCTGGGGTGGCCGGGGTGCGGGTGCTGGTCATCGCAGCGCTCCCAGCAGGGTGAGGTAGGCGTCGCGGGTTTCGGCGGTGAGCCGGTGCCAGGAGATGGGGCCGCCGGTGGCGAGGTGCAGGTCGAAGGGGATCTGGACGACGGCGCGGACCCAGGAGCCGAGGTGGGTGCGGACGTGGTCGATGACGGTGGCGGCCGCGCCGGGCACCTGCTCGGTGAGCACGATGACAGCGTCGCCCACGACGAATTCGCTGAAGTTCTCGTCCAGCCAGGCCAGTGCGGGCTGTAAGCGGTTGATGGCGTCGGGTCGCGCCGCCACGGTGATCACCAGTCCGACCCGGGGATCGGAGAGCAGAGGAGCGGCCAGTCGGCTGGTGACCGGTGCGCCCGCGTCGAAAACACCCAGCAGCCCGGCTGTTTCGAGATGCCGCGCCACCGAGATCAGGGATTCTCTGCGCGGCAACGGGTCCGGTGTCCGAGCCAGCACCCGCACTCCGGTCGAGGTCTGTCCGGAGCAGGCTCCCACGCTCGACGCCGACCCGGGATCGGCTGTGCCGAGCCACTTCTGCAGCGAGCTCACCGGTGCGGCGGTGTCGCAGCCGCGCAAGGCCACGTCGCCGCCGCCGAGCGTGGCATCGACCACGACCGGCCACACGTCGCCCTCACTGTCCACCGCCGCCGCGGCGGCCAGCCCCAGCGCGGTGGTACTGGCCCCCGACGCCCCGGAACCGCCCAGTACCAGCGCTGCCGGTACGGCCGCGCGCACCAGTCGCCCGCCGTGCAGCGGCACCCCGTCGGTGGGTGATCCGGCGGGCCCCGGCCGGTTCAGTTCGCTGTCCCGCGAATTCCCGTCGGTGGGGTCGGCGGCGCGCAGCCGATCGTCGATATCGACCATGGCTCACCGGCTTCCGGCGACGATCGAGGTGATGTCGGTGCGCCCGTCGCGGGTGGCGGTGGTGATGACCTGCTGCCACGAGGTCTGCGTCCCGTCGGGGTGTTTCTCGTCGACGGTGACGTTCCAGCGGTCGGTGTCCGCGCTGGTGATGGTGACGCAGTGCTGGGTTCCGGCGGGTGTCGCCGAAATCGCGTCGCGGGTGGCCTGTTCCGGCGCGACCTTGGCGTCGGCGCTGAGCACCGACCGCACCGCCGCGGTGTCGCGCAGCACGTACCACGCGTATTCGAGCCGCATGATGATCCCGGGCCCACTGGTGAGGTTGCCCGCCCCGGCCCCGCTCACCCGCTGTGGGGTATCCATCGCCGGGCACCACGTCGTCATCCCGGGCTGATTCCCGTTCGCTGTGCTCGTCCCCGCCGCGCCACCGGCATGCCCTGCGGAGGTGCTCGCCGGACCGGCCTGCGACCCGTCCGAATCACCCATCGAGGACACCAGCCACGCGATCCCAGCCAACACCACCAACGCCAGCGAAACACCGGCAATCGCCAAGGCACGAGCCCGGATCCGCATCCGCCGCTGCGTCTGCACCGCCCGCCGCCGCGCCTCGTCGACCAGCGCCGCCATCGGATCCTCGGCCCTCAAATCCTCCGCGTCCCGCCAGAAGTCGACCTCGCCCGAGTCGCGCCTCTCGCCGACCGCCTGGGCCACGGCCCCTTCTTCGAGCCACGACGCCCACCCCGCGACCTCCACGGGTGCCGGCTCGGACGGCACGCCGACAGGCGCGATCTCCGGCATCGCCGGCCGCCGATTCCCATCACCTGCCCGCCGACCACGTTCGGTCTCCCGCCGATCACGCCCGCGGCTGTCTGCACTGGATTCGTTCCAGCCGGAGACGGATTCGCGCGGGCCCGCGCCAGAATTGGGCGTCGTGGCTTCGACGCGCGAACTACTCGCTTCGTGCCGGACGGTCTCCGATGCCCCCCGAACCGTGGTGACTTCGAGCCGTGACGCATCGACCGCATGCTGCCCCGAACGAGTCGCGCCCTCCGCCGTCCCACCCTCGAGCGGGGAAGTCGCAACCTCCTGCCGCCCCGCGCCAGCGGCTGACCCTGTCAGGTCCGCCTCGCCGGGTGAGCCATCCGCCGACTGCTCGTATTCGGCCCTGGACGGCATCGAATGGCGCTTGCGCTGCGACGCACGCGGTTTGGGTCGGGGCGTTCCGGACTCGGGGGCGGCTGAGTCGGGTTGGGGCGGGCTGGGTTCGAGCCGCAGGAAGTCGCTGTCGGGGTGGTTCGAGGCGAGGTCGGGGGACGCGGTGGTGGCGTCGGGATTGGGTTCGTGGTGGGTGGGCGGTAGGTGGCCGGGGGTGGATTCGCTGCCGGCGTCGTTGTCTGCGGTCACGGCGTCATCCGTGTCGTTTCGGTCACGCGCCCGACGGGGCGGGTTGCAGGGCGGCGATGAAGGCTTCCGGGGTGATCGCGGGCATCTGCGCCACCGCGGCGCGGAACGAATCGACTTGCGTGTTCACGCCTTCCACCACCTGCTCCACCACGGGCGCGGCCTGCGGCACCGCCGCCGCCACCTGCT
The DNA here is from genome assembly GCF_018362975.1 of Nocardia tengchongensis. NCBI lineage: Bacteria > Bacillati > Actinomycetota > Actinomycetes > Mycobacteriales > Nocardiaceae > Nocardia > Nocardia tengchongensis. Next base: position 6,373,930 of record NZ_CP074371.1, on the reverse strand, counting down.
GCCCCACCTCGGTGACCGCCTGCTGCACCACCGGAGCCGCCTGCGCGACCGGCTCCACCACGGGAGCCTGCGCCACCGGCTGATCGACCACGGGCGCCGCCTGCGCGACGGGCGCGATCTGCTGTTCGATCGTGGCGGCGACCTGCTGCACAACCGGAACCGCACCCTGCGCCACCTGCTGCTCGATCGTCGTAGCCACTTGCTGCACAACCGGAGCCGCGGCCTGCACCATCGGCGCGACCTGCTGCCCGAGCGTGGCAACCTGCTGCAACGCGGGCGCGATCACCTGCGCGATCGGCGCGGGCACCCCGGGCAGCGCGACAACCGCCGAAACCGGCTGCACCCCGGGCGAACCCGCCGCCGGATCCGAACCCGGCGCCTGCGCAGCAGTATCGATCAGCGGCGGGGGAGCGGCAGGTTCGGGTTGTTTGGCGTTTCCGCCGCCCAGCGCACCGGCGACCAGCGCGCCGAGCGTTCCAACGACTCCCACCGCAGGGATGCCGACGACTGCTGCGCCGGTAAGGCATCCGGTTACGCCGCCGATCAAGGCGCCCGCCGGAGCTCCGACCCCGCAGTCGGCACGCCGGCGATGACTCCGCCAGCGACCGCACCTACGACAGCGCCGACCGCGCATCCTGCCGGGACCAGTGCAACTGTTGCGGCGCCACCGGCGGCCAGGCCAAGGCCTGCCCCGACGACGCTGGAAGCAGCCAACCGATCCGACTCGGCTTCGGAGTAACCGAGGCGGTCGAACGCGGCGGCAATCTGCCACTCCGCCATGTCGGCATACGCCTGGGCCTTGTTGCGGGTCTTCGTATCGATCCAGTCAGGGAGCTGGACGTTGTTGTTTCCCAACCGCAGCTGATGCGGATCGGTGGGCGCGACCTCGGGCGGATTCACCACGGGCTGATCAGGCTCCGCCGCCTGCGGCTCATTACTCTGCGGCTGTGTGACCTGCGGCTGGATGATCGTGTTCTGCTGCGGCGAGGGCGTCGTCTGCTGTTTGGGCCGAGGCCGGTTCGGTGCCGGGATAGGCGGGTCCGGAATGTAATCCGCCGGACTGGGTGCCGCGGGCGCCGGGGGTTGGGTGCTCAGCCCCGGTTGCCCGTCGCCGGGCACCGCCAGCCCAGGCTGCCCAGGGGCCGCGATCGCCACGCCTTGGCCCGCGACGAGTGCGATGGGCAGCATCGATAACAGGATCGAAGTTCTTTTGGCTTTCATGTCCCCATTCCCCTTCCCCGAACGGACAGCAGCGGGCTCGCGACCCGAATCCCCCGAGTGCCAGGGCTTTACGCACCTCTGGCTCATGACACAGGCGGCCCACCGGAACCAGGTCCCGATGATCCATCATGAAACCCCACCACCTGCGATGATCATGTTGCGGCCCTGATGTTACCCGGATCGTGGGTCGCCGCAACCGGTTCCGTGACAGGAGTGACGAATTGTTAAACCGATCCGATCAACACTCGTAGGATCATCCGGTGCACCGGTCGCGTCGTAAGCTGCGCTCGACTGTTCGGCCCCCGAACCCGCGTCACCGCAACGCTTCTCGACCGTACTCAGGTCCACCCGGAGGAATCCTCATGCGCGCCAAGCCAGCACACCACGCGCAAACTTTCACCGCCGCAGCCGCGGCCCTGCTCGTCTCGGCGGCCGCTTTCACCGTCTCGGCCTGCGGGGTAAGTGATCAATCGGCGACGAAATCCACCACCACCGCGGTGGATCCGGCCCGCGCTCCGGCGGATGTGCGCTGGGAGAACTACCAGGGTGTGCAACTCCCCATCGGCGGCCACGACGGTCCCAGCAAACTCGGCACCACCGCCGCCGGCTACACCCGTACCCCGCAGGGCGCGGCCTTGGCCGCCATCAACCACAGCACCCGCCTGTCCCTGGCCCCCGACGGTGTCTGGCCGCAGGTGGCGGCGATCTCCCTGATGCCCGGCGCAGGCAAGGACTCCTGGGTCCTGGCCCGCGCACAGATCTCGATCACGGCTCCCGCCAACGCGACTGTCGCCCCCCAAATCGCGGCCTACCAGCTCACCGCGTACACCCCCGACCGCGCCGATCTCACGGTCTACGCCACCTACTCCGACGCGAGCATCACCGCGACGACGGAAACCGTGCGCTGGGTCTCCGAGGATTGGCGACTCGAGCTCCCGGACCCCGCTGCGAAAACTCAGACGGTGCAATCGGTTCCCGCGATCCCTGCCGAAGCGGTGAAACTCGCGCCTGCGAAGTAGTCAACTGGGCTGGATCGTAGGGCGGGCGATCGGGGTTATCCGATGAGCTTCAACCCCATCACGCAAGCCACGATCCCGCCGAGGAACAACAGTTTGACCGCGCTCACCGCGGCCTCACCGGTGGCCATCGAATACGCGACGGTCAACACCGCGCCGATGCCGACCCACACCGCGTACGCGGTCCCCACCGGCAGCCCGCGCATCGCGTAGGCCAGCCCCGCCATACTCACCGCGAGCGCCACACCGAACACGACGGTCGGCCCGAGCCGGGTGAACCCCTCCGACTTCCCGAGCGCGGTAGCCCACACGGCTTCGAACACCCCGGACACGAACAACACCAGCCACGACATGACGACCTCCGAAGGCCGTCTTGTCGCACTCCGGGTACGGCTCCCTCGTCCGGGCCCCCGATACGGGGACTACCTACACCATCGCAAACACCCAGCGACCGGGCAAATTCCTTCGTGGTGATCTCCGCCTCCACTTGCAGACCGTGCCGCTCACCTACTGGTTCTGCACGGCCAGCCGCCCGGCGAGCGCGACGAATGAGACCCCGAACACCCGTCGCATCCAGGTCATGACCGCCGGCCGGGAAATGATCCGGCTGCGCACCGCCGCCGCGAAGCTCCCGTAGACGGCGAACACCACGAAGGTGGCGAGCAGAACATCCCGCTCAGTTCGAGCATGCGCACGGTGGCGCCGGTCGACCCGCTGGGCACGAACTGCGGCAGGAACGCGAAGAAGAAGATCGTCAGCTTCGGGTTCAGCACATTGACCAGGACGGCGGACACGATCACCCGCCCCGCCGTCGGCGCGGCCTGCGCACTCTCCTCCGGGATCGCGAGAACATCCTTGTCCCGCAACGTATTCCACGCCATGTACAGCAGATACGCCACACCCAGATACTTCAGCGTCTGAAATGCCACGGCACTCGCATTGAGCAGCGCCGCCAGTCCGGTGACCGCCGCCACCATGTGCGGCACGATCCCCAGCGTGCACCCGAACGCCGCGATCACGCTGGCCCGCACCCCACGCGCCAACCCCGCCGCAAGCGTGAACAGCACCCCGGTGCCCGGCGTAGCCACGATGACAAGCGTCGTCAACAAGAACTCGATGCTCATCTCCCCGACAGTAACCGGGCCGAGGTCCAGCGGTAAGCCTATCGACGCCAGATTTCGCTGCCCAGGAACCGATCCCACTGTTCCCCGGAGAACACCAGCACCGGCCCACCCGGATCCTTGGAATCCCGAACCCCGACCGTGTGCGCTTTGCGGCCTCCGAACGCGACCTCAACGCACTCGGATGCATCGGCGGACTTGGAGGACTTGAACCATTCGGCGTCGCGCAGATTGTTGATCACTTCGCGTACTCCTTCGCGGTGGCCGACAGCAGCTCCCTGGTGTCGTCTTCGCTCAACGCTACGCGCTGGAGATCGGTGATCGCTCGTTGGAAGCGTGTGATCACCTGCTCCTGATCCAAGTAGAGTGCGCCCACCGAACCTTCGACGTAAACCACCGGGGGTTCCTTGAGATGGTTTGCGAAAGGCGGGAATTCGAGCAGTCCGAACGATTGGAGCGCGAGCCCGGCATGCGTGCCGACGGCGAACGGGACCACACGGACGGACACATTGTCGCGTGATCCCATGTCCGCCAGGTGTTGCAGCTGATCGACCATCACCGTGAGTCCGCCGGGGCGGTGCTTCAGGGTTGCTTCGGACAGGATGGCATCCAGTCGAAAGTTCTTGTCGTCAAGGCGTTCCTGCCTCCTGGCCGCGAGCTCGAGTCGGCGCTCAACGTCCACATTCGAGAGATCGGGGTGAGTCGCCTTGATCAGGCTGCGCCGATATTCGGGTGTTTGCAGCAGCCCGTGAACCATGACGAGTTGGTGTGTCGTGAGGTGATTGGAGGCTGCCTCCAGGTTCAGGTAGTGGTCGAAGTGTGGCGTGAACTGGTCGCTGTACGACCGCCACCAGCCCTTGGATGTTCCCATCGCCCTCGATACCTGGTCCTGCTGCTTCACCTCGTCCCACAGCCCGAGCAGGTCATCGCGTTCCTGGCTCGGATTCGCGATCCCATAGAACTCCAGCAACTCTCGTATTTGAGCCGTGGATATTTTGACCCGCTGACCATCTTCCATCCGGCTGATGCATTGTGGCGACATGTCTACATGCCGGGCGGAAACGAATTGCCCTTTCCCGGCGCGTAACCGGAAGTTGCGAAGAGTGCGCCCAAGTGCCCTGCGTGGAAGTGTCGATCCAGCCATTTCGTTAGCCTCGCTATCTGGGGAGCGCCGTACTGGAATAGGCCAATCTGGATGTCCAACGAACTCAGTGGAATTGCACGCTTTGATGGTGCCAATCGGTCTCGCCTGATGTCTACTGGGTTTCGGCGCGCCACACCGAATTTCGAAATGTCATCGGAAATAGGAGGCCGAAATGCCCTGGGACGCATGGGCCCTACTCGCCATCATCGCCCTCTGCACCGCCATCACCGCCCGCACCGCCGTGGACTCCTACCGCCTGTCCCGAGAGTCCCGCCCCGACACCCTCCGCCTCCCCCTCTCCGGCGGCGGCCACCTCGACATCCCCTGCCCCCGAACCCTTCCCACCGGCCGCCACCGCCCCCACCCGATCAGGTGACCCCATGACCCCCGCCGAAATAGCAGTCCTGACCGCCCTCCACCCCAACCACACCCTCACCGCCCCCCAAATCCAACAATCCGCCACCCTCACCGCCCACCGCACCCGAACCGCCCTCTCCCACCTCGAATCCCGAGGCCTCATCACCCCCAGCAACCCCCGCTCCCGCTACCGCATCACCCCCGAGGCCAAGCCGCCCTGGCCGCCAAAGCGCGGAGATTCTCCTGATCCCAAAGCCAGTCCCGGGTTGTTGAGTGGCGCGACATCGAGAGGAATTCGGACAAATCGCCCTCGGTGATGTGCCTATCGGGTGCGGGTACTGCCCCATGTGTCACAAAGCGTGTGATTCCGCAGGAGCTCAGTCGACCCGTTAGCGCAGGTCTTCCTGGGGTCTTGCGGAAGGCTGCACCGCGACAGTCGCGAGGCTGCCTGATAGATTGTCAACCAACTGGTCACCTGGCATGTTCTTCCGAGTGGCCGTCGGGGTATCAGGGGGTGCTAAGCGGCGCAATGGTAATCCACTATGCGAACTTTGGGAATTCCGACGATGATTGGGATGACGAGCCGATGCCTGTGCCGCCCCCTCCTCGGGTGCCTGAGCCGGCCACGGTTATTGGTGCTGATCTCCCAGATTTTGTTGTCATTCCTGCGCATCCAAGTGCGGACAGCCAGGGGATCTCGATCGAGCTCAGTGCTGCGGTCACCGGGGAGCCGGTCGCAATCGTCTTCTCGAATGTCGACCGGTTGACCGAGCGCCTGGGCGTCCATCAGCCCTGGGTCATGGTCAGGTCGGAGTTCCTACCGAGATTGCTTGGCACAACTTCTATCTCAGTGGTGCTCGACCCCCTGGAGAAGACTTGCCGGGTGCAGTGGACGAGTAAGCGGCTCGACGACATGGTGCTATTCCAACAGGGCATGGAGCGCGCCGAGCCGATCCGAGGGGATATCAGAGCATGAGCGGATTCGAAGTCGTCCTTGATGATTTGAAGTCGATGGCCAAGACGTTCGGTGATGAAGCCACCACGTACGAGGGTCTGGTGCCGGGCTTTCTGCCATCGACTGTGGATTCGGGCGACTCAACCCTGAATGAGGCGATGAAGGGTGCATTGGAACTGCTGCAGGTTCTCAACCACCAGGTGGTCCGCACCATCCAGACCCACGCTCAGAAGCTTTCCTATGCACGTGATTCCTATGAGCGGCACGACATCGACAATCGGAAGCTCTTCGACGACCTCACCCAAAATCTGGACTGACCGGAACGAAAGGAGCGTCGGATGAGTTGGATCGGTGGCGACCTGGCCGGGTTGCAAGCCATGGGTACAGCTATGAAGACAGCGCCGAGCTCGACCGATGGTGTTGTGAAGGCCCTCGGCTCGACGGTTGACAAGATCGTCGGCGATGCGGGCTGGTCCGGCGGTGCGGCGGACTCGTTCCGTAAGGCCTGGACCGCGACCTCGATCCAGGTCGGTGCACTGGCCACCGTGACCAGCGGTGTCGGCAAAGTTTTGGGAGACTTGGGCGATAACCTCCAGAAGATCGAGGCCGACCTGGTCAACACCGCCCACGATGCCAGTCAGAAGGGCGCGCAGATCGGCGACGATGGCAAGCCGGGAATATTGGTCATCACCGGCGACCCCGATGCGCAGACTGCAAAGGACGCCCGGCAGGCCCAGGCTGACTATACGAACACCTACAATGCGGCATTGAAACTGGCGCAAGGCTTCCGGCTGCAGGCAGCCAAGGACCTGGGTGATACCGTCAGCCCGATCAAGCCGACCGGCAACAACAGCGATTTCAGCTGGGACAAGCGCGTTACCCTGGCGGACTACCTGCGTGGCTTGTACGTGGTACCCAACGAGAAGAACTCTGAATGGTCAAGCAAGCTGCAGGATGCAATAAAGGACGCCTCCTCGAACCTTGACAAGGCCAGCCAGGACTATATCAAGGCGCATGATGCGTACCTGGCCGATGGAGGGAAGGGGTCATTCGACGACCCAACTGTGCGTGCTCAATCTGCGGCGAAGAACGATCTAGCATTGCTCGAAGAGAAACTCAAGGCAGCGGGCGCCAGCCCCGGCGAAGCTCCGCTCTCAAATCCCTTGAATGTCAAGATCAAAGATGCGGCGAAAGTAGTTCCCGGACTGGACATGATCAAGACACCCGAGGGGCTGGATTTTCTGAAAGAAATCCCTGTCGTCGACGTCCTGGCTTCCGGAGTGGTTGCAGAATTTCAGTCGCAGGATGATATTCAGAAGGGGCAGAATCCGACGTCGGCCCGCGCCTACGATTACGGGGCTGCGGCGATCGGCCTTGCGGCCGGCGCCGGCGCTGTCGCTGGTGCGGCTGCGCTCGGCGTCAGTGCGCCGGTATGGGCGACCGCAGTCGGGGCCGGTGCGATCGTGGTCGGTGTCGGTGACGTGTTCTATGAAGGATTCCATGAGCATTGGGCCGAGGATATCCATGACCGAGGAGTGGTCAGCGGTGTTACCCACGGCCTGGGCAATACGTTTTCGACCTCCGGCCATGACGTCGCCGATCTGGTCGGTAGTGCCTGGGATGCGGGAAAACACTTGTGGAACAAGGTATTTTGATGAGTGAGGTGGGTTTTCGCGTGGGTGATATGCCGCCGATGGTTGAGGTGCGCGGGCTGGGGACGACCTGGTATCGGCGAGGGTTCGCCTATTGGCGCAAACGTACGTTCGTGGCGTTCTTTATGGTCCTCGGTCTGGCCTGTACTACATGGTTCGCAGTCACCATATTCGTCGTGGTCGCTCAGAAGACGGGGTCATGGGCGCGGATAATCTGCCTGACGGTGCTTGCGCTCGGGTTCCTATGGAGCGTGATAGCAGGCCTGCTCGCACTAGGCCGACGACGCTCGGCCATCGTGAGCGGCGCCCCGATCGACATCGGCGACGCATTCAGACTTGCCCTGGGACGTCAGCCGACCACCGGTACCGATCGCAGCCCGAGCGTTGTGTCAACCAGTGGTTCGGTTGTAGCGAGACTGCTGTACCCATTCGCCTCGGTGTTCGTCGTGGGATGGATGTTGGCGCTGGTAGTCGTCTCGTTCGGGCGCTACCTCAACGCCGACGAGATGATTGCCGTTAATAACGCGCTGCGTTGGTTCCAGCAGCACCCGGAGTTTCCGAACGACCAGCGCCCGAAGCAATTCCGTCGGTAGGCAGCCGCAGACTGGACACGGATGGGCGCCACGCCTCCTGTGTCAGGGCAACTACCCGCTACTTGATCGCGCTGGCTGGCCGCTGCTCTGGCCTTGCGAGGGGTGGAAGCTTGTATCCGAGGATCTTCTCGGCTTTGCGGCGGCGGGCTTCGAGCTGCTCCGGTGTCAACTGTCGCCGTACGGGATGCAAAAAGTCCTGCGTCAGTGCGCTCACTGGTGATCCTCCTCGACGATCGCTGTGATGGGTCTGGGTTCCCCCCATTCTTCCCATCTCTCAACTGAATTCGAGATCGGGGTCGACCGCACCGGTGTGTGGAATCTGGACAACGAGCTGCCCCGACCGGCCGGTACCCGCCGGTGGCCGGTACCGCCGCGATCGGGGCAGTCGTTCATCGGACTACTTCAGATGCCGGGCGAAGAACCGATTCGCTTCCTCTCCCGCGAACTGCGGGACGCCGGTGTGCCCGCCCATGTTGGCGTGCAGCGTCTTCTCCTTCGAGCCGAAGGCGTCGAACAGATCAAGGGCCATCTGCCGGTCGTTGCCTTCGTCATCCCACTGCAGCAGGACGTGCAAAGGGATGGTGACCTGTCGGGCCTGCTCGATGATGCTGCGAGGCACGTAGCTCCCCGCGAACAGCACGGCTGCCGTGATGCGCGGGTCGACCGCCGCCAGCCGGACGGGGATGGAGATCACCCCGCCCGAGAACCCGACCGGGCCGCCGATGTCGGGCAGTGTGAGCAGGGCGTCCAGGGTGGCTTGCCAATCCGGGACCGCCTGGTCGAGCAGCGGGAGGATGAGCCGGTCGACGATGTCGTCGGTGACCGGTTCTCCGGCCTGCAGCGCCTTGCGCAGGTCGGTGCGGGCCTGATCGGTGACGGCGGAACCGGGCCGGTCACCGCTGCCGGGGAACTCGATGGTGGCCGCGGCGAAGCCTTCCGCCACGGTGTGTCGGGCCCTGGCCACCAGCCGCGGGCTCCGCAGTCCGCCGTTGGGGCCGGCGATTTGGCCGAGCAGGATCAGCGGGGTCGGTGTGGAGGCGGATTCGGGCGTCCACAGGATGCCGCGGATCTCGCCGATGGTGAACTCACGCTCGAGGACGCCGTCGTCGAGGCGTTGTTCGGAAATGATTTGCATGGTCGTGCCTTTCGGGAGTGCACATGAACGGCGCTCCCGGACGACCTATCGCCCGACCGTGACCCCTGAGGGGAGCACCCACGTCGATACAGCGTTCACGGGTACCACCTCCTCGGTCTTCTACACGGCCTCCGGAAAGCTAGCAGTGGCCGCCACGAAGCCGCAACGGGTTTTCCGGTTTCGCGTGACAGACTCGCCACATGAGCGCGCAGGACGATTTCGAGCAGGTGGCGGCGGTGCTGGCCGACCGCTGGCTCCACTTCGCCGAAGCCGCCCACGACCGCAAGCACTGAACCCACCGTTCGACCAGCATTGGGAAGCAACCGATTCCGGTCGTCTCATCGGATCGCCGAAGCCCTGCCGTCGGTCATCCTGCCGCCGCCGGCGTGATTGCCGCCCTCGCCGGATCCGGTGGCCAGCCAGGCCCGCGGCGAGCACCCCACCCGTTGGGTGAACGCCCGCGTGAACGCCGGCGGGTTGGCGTACCCGAGCGCAGCGGCCGTGCGGGCGACGGAATCGCCTGCGCGAAGCCGGGATTGGGCGACGGTGACCCGCCAGTCGGTCAGGTACTCGGCGGGCGACTGCCCGACCAGCGCCTTGAACGGGCCGCGAAGGAGCTGCGGGACATACGCGCCTCGCGGGCCATGGTGGCGAGGGTCCAGGGCTGCCCGGGCGATTCGTGCAGCGCGACCAGGGTCCGGGCGAGGCGTTCGTCGGTCAGCCCCGCCAGCAGCCCGGTGGGCAGGCCGACCTCGTCCGGGTGGTCGAGCATCCAGCGGAACAGCTGGATGAGGACAACCTCGAAGAGCCGGTCCGCCAGCACCCGGTGCCCGCACCGCACATTGTCGATCTCGGCGAACAGCAGCTCGAGCGCCGGCGCCAGGGTACCGACGGCGTCGAGCGGCAGCACGATCACCGGCGGCAGCGTCCGCACCAGCGGATGTGCGGGGCCGCCGTCGAAGTCGAGTGTCGCGCAGGCGAAGTCGGAGTCGTCGTCGGGCGCGTTGTGGAAGGCGTGATCCAGTGGCCGCGGGTAGAACAGCAGGCTGGGCCGGTCGATCCGGCGCTTCTCGACGCGGCCGCCGACCCGCGGGTGTTCCATCTCCATTTCGCCGCGCCGGAGCACGTGCAGGAAGCCGCGTCCGGCGCGCGCGTCGAAAGTCGTGACGCCGCACAGCGGCCCGGTGTGGAACAGGTGGGTGCGCACCCGGAACCGGTCGAGCAGGGGCGAGATTCGGTCGAGGGACGTCACACTCCGACTATGTCAGACGATTCGGTAAGAAATCGAGACGATCCGTCACAATTCGTCCGGCAATCCTCGGCAATCTGAGAGGGCGTCACGGGCCGACCGGGGCGCATCCGAATCGGAAGTGAGGAAATCTCAATGTCGAACGTCCCTCTCGTGCAGCGTGATTCCGCGACCGGAACCGTGCGGGACCAGCTCGATCAGATCCATGCCGCCTTCGGTACCGTGCCCGCGATGTTTCGAGCGGTCGCCAACTCTCCCGCCACCCTGACCGCCATGTGGTCCGCGTTCGGCGCGTACGGCGGCGGTGCGCTGGGGCCGGCGCTGAGCGAGCAACTCGCGGTGGCGGTGGCCAACCGCAATGCCTGCGAGTACTGCCTGGCCGCACACACTGCCCTCGGTCGCAAGGCGGGGGTCAGCGGCGCCGCGCTGGCGGCAGCGCAGACCGGCCGCTCGGAGGATCCGCGCGTCGCGGCCCTGCTGGGCTTCGCCTTGCGATTGGTGGAGGAGCGCGGCCAGGTCACCGCGGAGGACGTGCGAGTGGTCCGGGAGCAAGGCTGGACCGATGAGCAGATCGTCGAAACCATCGGCCAGGTCGCGCTGAATCTGTTCACCAACTACGTGAATATCGCCCTCGGGGTCCCGGTCGACTTCCCCGCCGTGGGCCTGCGCCAGCCGGTCTGACCCATACTGTTGAGCGACGGTTCGGTCCGCCCGGTGGTCTGGCAAGGTGTCCAGTCGCCGGGCGGCTCCGCGCCACGCACGTCAGCGCGCTGCATAGCTCGCGCAGCGGGCATCATGAGTCCATGACGGAATATGCGCCTGCCGCGACCGGATCGAACACGCGAGCCTCGGGCCGATTGCTGCTCGGGTTGATCGCCGGTTTGCTTGGGGGAGTGCTGGTTACGTCGGTGGCGGCGATTGGGCTGTTTAGGCATCGCATCGAGACGGTGCGCGCCGATCCGGCCCCGGACGGGACGAATGCCGCCGCGGTGGTGCGAGTGCACAGTCCGATGGATATCGACACCTACGAGGTGTGGCTCGGCCGGTTCTCCGGCGGGGAGGTGCCGCGCGGCCATGTGGTGCCGATACCGCTGGGCTGGGGCACAGAGCCGCGCGTCGACTGGACTCCGGACACGGTGGTTCTGCACTTCGAGCCCGGCGGCGAGATTCGTGTTCCTATGACGATGGTGCTGGATACCCGGTAGTCGCCCGCCGGTGCTGGATCGCCCACCAGACCTGTAGCGCCGTGCCCGCACTGCGCAGATCGGTGCCCGCGAGCTCCTCGAATCGGGCCAGGCGGTAGCGAACAGTGTTGGGGTGCACGGTGAGTCGCTCGGCCGTGACGTCGACCCGCATGCCGGCGTCGAGGAAGCGCGCGGCGGTCTCGATCAGGGTGCGGGCGGCCTCGCCGTCGCCGAGCGGATCGAGGTAGCGGTGGGCGAGTTCGGCGCCCAGTTCGGTGTCGGCGGCGATCGCGGGCAGCAGGCCGACGCGGTCGAGGTCGAGGGGGCCGGACAGGCCGAACAGGTGGGCGGTGGCCAGGACTCGGGTGGCCAGGCGGAAGGAGCGGTCCAGATCCGTCAGTCGCGTGGCCGGGCCGTACGCGATCAGGCGTGAGCCCGTCGGGGTGGAATTTTCCACAAAGCCCGCCAGATCGCCGTCCACCGTCGTGACGAAGCCGCGAACCGTCGAGAATCTGGACGTAATCCCTTGCAGGGCAGCAGATGTGGCATCCTCGTCAGGCCGTGACCGGAACGCGCGGTACTCGCCTTCGATGTCGAGACCCAGCTGCTGGGCCCGAATCTGGAGTTCCGCCGGTCCGAGCGTGCCCAGCAGCAGGGCGCGGGTGAACTCGGCCCGGAACTGCTCGTCGTGGCGGGCCTGGGCGATCTCCACCTCCCGGTGGGCGGAGCTGAAGGAGATACTGGCCTGGTCGACCAGGTCGAGCAGATCGGTGATCGATTCCAGCAGCACCCGGTCGGCGACCTTGCTCGTGTGAGCGGCACCGGTCAGCTCGGCCAGGATCTCACGCACCGCGATACGCCAGCCGCTCTGTACATCTGCCAGCGAAACCCCTTGCCGGGCACGGGTTTCACCGAATTCCCGGAGTGCGGACAAATCCTCGGCATGCAGCGGACGCGAGTCGAGCAGCGCCCGCGCCAGCCGCTCGAGGATCGATTCGGTACTCCGCGCGATGGTCGTCGCCGACAGCCGCGCGTAGACCGGCATCTCGGCGCGGGCACGGGCGACCACCCGCTGGGCCATCTCCGGACTGTTGTCCAGGACCAGCGTGATCATCCGCTGCTTCGCGGCCGCGCGAGTCGAACTCATGGTGCCCCGACCCTACGACCGCCGGCTTGGAGAAATCAACAAACCGCGGAGCCCGAATTGAACCCCGCTTCCATGGCGCAGGTCACATCCGCCACGAATACTCGTGACACCGACCACAGTTGTTCGACGAAGGGCTCCCCGATGTACCTGACCCAGGGCCTGCACCGCGCCACCCAGCAGAACCCCGACGCCGCCATGACCGTCTACGGCGAGCGGACCCGCACCAATCGGGAGGTCATGGATCGGGTGGCCCGGCTGGCCGGAGCCTTGCGCGGGCTCGGCGTCGCCCCCGGCGACCGGGTCGCCATTCTGTCGCTGAACTCGGACCGCTATCACGAATACCTGCTCGCCATGCCGTGGGCGGACGCCGTGCTCAACCCGGTCAATATCCGCTGGAGCGCCGCCGAAATCGCCTACAGCCTGGAAGATTCCGACAGTCGCGTGCTGCTGGTCGACGACGCGTTCGCGCCCCTCGTGCCCGCCCTGCGTGAACGATTCGACGGCCTGACCACAGTCATCCACTGTGGCGACGGCGCGACCCCCGACGGCATGACCTCCTACGAGGCGCTGATCGCCGCCGCCGAACCCATCGCCGACGCCCGCCGTGGCGGCGACGCGCTCGCCGGGATTTTTTACACCGGAGGCACCACCGGCTTCCCCAAGGGCGTCATGCTCAGCCACACGAACCTGATGACCTCCGCGCTCGGCGGCGTCGCCACCGGCTACCTGATGGCCCCGGACGCGGTGTTCCTGCACGCCGCGCCCATGTTCCACCTGGCCGACCTGGCCGGCTGGCTGGGCGTGCTCATCGCCGGCGGCACCCACGTGATGATCCCGGCCTTCGACCCGGTCGCCGTGCTGAATGCCGTTCAGCAGCACCGGGTCACCTCGAGCGTGCTGGTGCCGGTCATGATCCAGCTGCTCGCCGATCACCCGCGCGCCGCCGAATTCGACCTCGGCAGCGTCGAATACCTCATGTACGGCGCTTCCCCGATCTCGGAGGCCGTCCTGGAGCGAGCCATGCGGTTGTTCCCCCGCGCCGGATTCACCCAGGCCTACGGCCAGACCGAAGCCGCCCCGATCATCACCCTGCTCGGCCCCGAAGAACACCGGTCCGGTCGCTTGCGTTCCGCGGGAAAGGCGGTGCCGCACAGCGAAATCCGCATCGTCGACGCCGACGGCCTGGACGTCCCCGCCGGTGCGGTCGGTGAGGTGGTGACCCGCGGCGGCCACATCATGCTCGGCTACTGGAACAAGCCCGACGAGACCGCCGCCGCCCTGCGCACGGGCTGGCTGCACACCGGCGACGGCGGCTACCTCGACGCCGACGGCTACCTCCACATCGTCGACCGGTTGAAGGACATGATCGTCTCCGGCGGCGAGAACGTCTATTCCGCCGAGGTGGAGAACGCTATCGCCGCCCACCCCGCCGTGGCGGCGGTCGCCGTCATCGGCATCCCCGACGACGAATGGGGTGAGCGCGTCCACGCGGTGATCGTCTGCAAGCCCGGCCACACCGTGACCCCGGCCGAGATCCGCGACCACACCAAGGAACGCATCGCCGCCTACAAGGCCCCGCGCAGCGTGGACCTGGTCGAGGCCCTGCCGGTGTCGGGCGCGGGCAAGATCCTCAAACGCGATCTGCGGGAACAGTATTGGGGGGACAAGGCCCGCATGGTCAACTGACGCCCGCCAAGCTGAGGATTCCGGACGGCGCGCAGGGCGTGTCGGCGACGCTCCCTGCGCCACGGGCCACGCCGCACTATGGTCTGATCTGACCATACGATCCCTGCGAGAGCACCTACTGTGCCCTGACGCCACCGCGGCAGACCCCACCGCCGCCGAGACGAAGGCTGCGACACGATGAACGCTCCGACCACTTCCGCGCCGCGGCTCCGGCGGATCCTCCGCCGTGGCGAACACCGCATCGACACCGAGATCGACACCGGCGACGGCTGGCGATCCGGTGACGAAGCGGGCAGTGCCGGTGACGGTTTCGTCGCGCCGTCGGTGTTTTCCAGTGAGTTCGAGATCGCGCGCTACGACGCGCTCGGGTTGGCCGACGGAGCCGCGGTCCTGCCCGTGTGCCCGGCGTCGTTCCGCGACTTCATGCTCTTCGAACAGCACGCCGTGGACGCCGCCCGCGGACTCACCAAGCGCTTCCTCCCGGCGGGCTACCGTGTCGGACAGATCTACGAGGCGCTCACCCGCCGAACCTTCCCGCCGTTCCGCCCGCACGCGCTGTGGTACTCCCAGCCGATCTACTACATGTCGAACGCGCTGACGATCGTCCCGTCGGGGATTCCGGTCGCCCCGCCGGTCTACAGCCGAGCGTTGGATTTCGAGCTCGAACTCGGGGTCGTACTCGGCGCGCCGTTGCGTGACGCCACCGTCGAACAGGCCGCGGCCGCGATCACGGCTGTCGTCGTGATCAACGATTTCTCCGCCCGTGACATCCAATTGCCGGAGATGCGTTCAGGATTCGGTCCGCAGCGCTCCAAGCACTTCGTCACCTCGATGTCGGCGACCGCGGTCGCCGGACCCGCCGTGGCCGACCGCCTCGACCGTCTCACCGCCACGGTCACCATCAACGGAAACACCGTCTCGCGCACCGGGACTCATGGCATGCGGTACTCGATGGCCGAGGCCATCGCCCACGTGTCGCGTGGTGAACAGCTCTACCCCGGTGAGCTGATGTGCTCGGGCACGCTGCCCGGCGGATCGGGTATGGAACTGGGCCACTGGCTCGCCCCGGGGGACGACCTGCGCCTGGAAATCGATGAGATCGGCGTCATCGAACACCGAATCCTGGCGGGCGGAACGGCGTGACCACGATGCCGCTCTCCCTCGAACAGTGGATCGCCGGCGGTGAGCGTACGCGCATCGTGGGCCACGAGATCTTCCATCGGCAGGACGGCCCCGAGGACGGCCGCCCGGTGACCCTGCTGCACGGATTCCCGACCTCCTCCCACGACTGGGCCCCGATTCTGCCGGCGCTGACCGCATCCGGCTGCCGGGTCACCACCGTGGACCTGCTCGGCTTCGGCGCCAGTGCGAAACCGGCCGGCCACGACTACCGCATCACCGAGCAGGCGACCATCGTCGAAGAACTGTGGAGTCATCTCGGTATCGGCCCGACCGCGCTGGTCGCGCACGACTACGGAGTCTCGGTCGCCCAGGAACTGTTGCACCGCAACGCGAGCCGGATCACTATGGCGGCGTTCCTCAACGGGGGCCTGTACCCGGACCTGCACCGCCCCACCCGCACACAGCGGCTGCTGCACAGTCCGTTCGGCGCCGTGTTCCAGCACCTGGCCACGGCCTCGATGTTTCGAAAGTCGCTGCGCGAGATACTCGGTCGCCCAGTGGACGACGAGCAGCTGGACGACATGTGGCGGGCCATGATCATGGGGCGCGGCCTGCGTGTCCAGCACCGGCTGCTCTATTACATCGACGAGCGCCGCCACCACGCCGAACGCTGGCGCAGCGCCCTCGAACAGTATCCCGGCCCGGTGCAGTTCATCTGGGGCCCGGCCGACCCGGTCAGCGGCGGCCACGTCCTGCCCCGACTCCGGGAACGCCTGCCGCACGCGCAGTTCACCGTGCTGGACGAACCACCGACCACCGGGCACTACCCGCAAGTGGAGAACCCGGATGCGGTCGCCACGGCATTGACCGCGTTCCTGAAGTAGACCGGCGCCGATTCACTGCGGGGGAGTCGCGCCCCCCGCATCCGGAACGCTCTCCAGCTCTTTCGCGTCCGGCCGAACCTGCTCGAGCGCCTGCCGCACCAGATCCTCGGACACCTTGCCCTTGACCGAGATCTCCGAATCCCCGATCTTCAGCGTGAATTTCGTGGTGCGCCCGGCCAGCCACGCCGTCACGCACGCGGTCACCGCACCCATCAGCGGCGCCGACTCCACCACCAGCTTGATGACCTCCTCCGCACCCAGCACATCCGGCCGCGGCGCACCGCTGACCCGCTGCTTTCGCACGGCGCGCAGGTCGTCGTCTTCCACGATCGCCTCGAACAGCGAACCCAATTCGGCGATGTCGTCGTCGGCGTCGCAGATCGAGATGGTGATCGTCGCGGTCACGTGAACCCTCCCCAGCAAGTGTTGTGCCGCAAGTCTAGGCCGCCGGCCGCGGTCACCGGATCCCGGAAGAACAGTGGGAGCCGGACGGATTCGCGGGCCGGGGGCAGGGCCGTTCCGCCGGTCCACCCGGGGAACGGTCCTGGCCTTCCGCACGCCGCTGCCGCCGATCCCGCTCGAGGATCCGAGCCGCCAACCGCACCACGGCCTCCTCCAGCCGCATGCCCAGCGATTCGGCTCGCAACGCGGCCAGCTCCAGCACGAACTCCTCGTCGGTGGCGGACAAGTCGCTCAAGATCTCGTCGAGCGCCATGCCGTCGATCGCCTGCTCCCGGGTCAGATCCCGCCCCGGCAGCCAACTCAGCACCCACCGTCCCCCGTCGGACCCGGGAACCAGGTGCGCGGTCTCAGGCGTCATGTCACTGGTGATCGCCCGCCCGGAAATACGTAGCGCCATAGCCTTTCACCCCCTCGGAGCTGGACTCCTCGAAAATGTAGGGCTCACCGCTTAACGATCGCTATCGATTTCCTTGCCGCGACGAGTCTGCCGACCCCGCCCGAACGGTGGTTGCGGATGGAGTCGTGGAGGAGCTACGCCAGGCGAGTGGGCAGGGGAGCGAGGCTGTAGTTCTGCCAGACGTAGGTGTCCATCTGGTGCTGGTCGCCGGAAAGGTTGACGACCCGGTCGACCTTGCCTTCGGTGTTGAAGTGCCACACCAGCGCCCAGATGGTGTCCACCTTGCCCTCACCGGCGGTGGAGTAGCCGCGGTGGATGTCGACCACGTACTCGTCATTGGCCTGGAGGAAGAAGGTCTCGGCCTTCATCCCCGCGGTGGCGAGCTGATTGAAGAACTCGACCACCTCGTCGATGCCGTGCTTGGTGCCCGAGAGCGGGTGGTGGCCGGGAATGGTCCAGGCGATGTCCTCGGTGAGGACCGCCCGCATGCCGTCGAGGTCGTAGCGGGCGTAGGCGTCGAAGAAGGCGGCGATCGCGGCGATCTTCGGATCCTGTTCGGTCACAACGTTTGTCGTCATACCGGCAGGTTATTTTCCGGGGGCGGCCGAGAGAAGGATTGAAATCGAATGAACCCGGAACGGATCGTGATCAATCGACCGACGTGTTGAGCGGATGACGAGATTCGAACTCGCGACCCTCACCTTGGCAAGGTGATGCGCTACCAGCTGCGCTACATCCGCGTGCTCGCCAGGCCTTGTGGGCCGATCGGCTTGCGGGACAGAACATTAGCCTATGGGTGGGTGGGTTATGCAAATCAGGGGCTTTCCCCCGGGAACAGGATCGGGCTGATTCGGTAGGGCCTGCGGTCTTCACCCGGGGTGTTGGCCGCGAACGGGGTGACGACGTCGCGGAGGCTGGAGAGCATGGTGGCCAGTTCATCGGGGGTGAGCCACAGGGTGGCCTGCCGGTAGCTCACCGAGTCGGCGTACGGGTCGGCGTCGGTCTGGTCGAGGTAGGCGTTGAATTCGGCGATGAGGACCGCCATGGCGGTGGCGAAGCCGCGGCGGTGTTCGTCCGGGGTCATCGACGCCCCGGCCTCGGGGGCGATGGTGGGCCGGTCGGCACGTAGCCGGTAGGACCGCTCGATCGCGCCGCGCACCTTGCGCTCGCCCGCGACTTCGAGCATCTCACCCTCGACCAGCAGGCCCAGATGTCGATAGATGCTGGTCCGCGGCACGTCAGCCAGGTGGTCACAGAGTTCGGACGCGCTGTGGGTGCGGCCTCCGGACAACGCGTGCACGATGCGCAATCGAACGGGGTGCAGCAGCAGGTCGGTGGCATCCATGGCCCTACTATCCCATTTCTGGTACCGTTTCCAAAGTTGGGATCGTTCACGGGAGGGTCATCATGCGGAACGTGCCGGGACGCCGATTGTTCTTGGGCGGCAATGAGATCTATGTCGAGGAGTCCGGGTCGGGGGACACCTGCGTGGTATTCGAATCCGGCACGGGCGCAGGCCGACTGCTCTGGGATCCGGTCGTAGCGCTACTCGCCGACAGCGTGCGAACCGTCGCCTACGACCGCGCCGGTCGTGGCCGCAGCAAACGAATCGGCCCACCCCAGAGCATCGACGACATGTCCGACACCCTGGCCGCACTGATCGAGCAGCTCGCACCACGGCGGCTGATTCTGGTGGCGCACAGCATGGGTGGCTTGGTGGTCAGACGCGCCATCGACAAGATGTCGCCACAGCCGGTCGGCGTGGTCCTGGTCGACCCCACCCCCGAACAGGCCCCGATCTACGACGACTGGACCGCCACGGCGAAGAAGACCGATCGCATTCTCGCCGTAGAACAGTCCCTGTCCCGCATCCGCCCTCTCATGGCCGCCCTCACCCGCTCCTACGGCCGAATGTTCCCCGCCCCCACCTACGCAACCATGCTGGCCGAAGACTTCACCCCGGCAGGCTTCGCGCAAACCCGCAACGAACTACAGGCCGTCGCGGCCGCGATCGCCGAATTCCGAACCAGACCGCCACGCCGCCCCAACACCGACGTCACCGTCATCTCCGCCGCCCGCCCCACCCGCTTCCAGGCCCGCAGCTTCGACGCCATCCACGAATACCAGCGCCGCTACGCCGAGGAGATCGGAGCTGTGCTCGAGGACGCCGACTCCACGCACCTCATCCCGGCCGAACGCCCCGCCCAGATCGCAGCCGCCGTCCACCGGCTATCGGGTGCCGAGCCCAGGGGCGCACAACAGAAAGGCCCGGCGTGAGCCGGGCCTGATCTGGTCGAACTGTGGTGCGCGATACTGGGATTGAACCAGTGACCTCTTCCGTGTCAGGGAAGCGCTCTCCCGCTGAGCTAATCGCGCAGGATTCCTTCTTTGAGCGGATGACGAGATTCGAACTCGCGACCCTCACCTTGGCAAGGTGATGCGCTACCAGCTGCGCTACATCCGCGTGCTCGCCAGGCCTTGTGGGCCGATCGGCTTGCGGGACAGAACATTAGCCTATGGGTGGGTGGGTTATGCAAATCGCCAGGAAAACGGGCGATTTCGGGCATGTCGTGGGTGTCGGGGGCGGGTCAGTCGGTGGCGGGTTGCGGGTTGGTGAGGGGAGCGGCCTGGGCGCGGGAAAGGCGCACCGCGGCAACACACATGACGACGACCGAGGCGGCGACGAAGGTGGTGCCGAGCGGGCCGGAGCGCAGTCGCTCGTCGAGGACCGTCATGCCGAGGAAGGCCGCGCCCAACGGCTCGGCGACGGTGAACGCGGGCAGGGAGGCCGATAGCGGTCCCACCTGGTAGCCACGCTGTTGCACGTAGAAGCCGAGTAAGCCGCAGGCGGCCAGGACGTACAGCTCCCAGCTGGTGAGTCCGGCGGTGATGCTGTCGGCGAACAGTTTGGTGACGTTCGCGGTGAGAGCGGCGGAGATACCGAACATCAGACCGGCCGCCGTGCCCAGCAGCAACGCTTGCAGGGTCGGCACGCGCACGGTGGTAGCCACCACGATGCCGGCCACCACCACACCGGCCACCAACCCGAGCGGCAGCACCCAGCGGTGCCACGGTGCTGCGGTGACCCCCTCGGTCGGTTCCCCGACCACCAGGAAGCAGGCCAGCGCGATCGACAGCGCCGCCGCCTGCAACCACATCACCGCCGTCACCCGCCGCCCGCTGTAATGCGCGGCCAGCGGCAGCGCGAACACCAGCGCGGTCACCAGGATCGGCTGCACCACCAGCACCGACCCCAAGGCCAGCGCCACCACCTGGAACGCGAACCCTCCCGCGTCGCCGATCAAACCGGCCAGCCAGCGCGGATTGCGAATCAGCCTGGCCAGCAACGCATCCCCTTCGGGCACGTCCGCCGCTGCCCGTTGCTGCGCCACGGCCGACACCGCGAACAGCACCGCGCCGATGAACGCGCAGACCACTGCCGCCACAGGTAGGTTTCCCACCCGGTCAAGTCTGCCCGACAAGGTCATCCTGGTCGGTCGGCGGGGCCGCCTGAACTCACCTTTTCGGGGTGGCTGCGTCAGTGGATTTCGTCGGCCCAGGCTTGCAACCCGGCCAGGAATCCCCGGCGCTGAGTGGGCGTCAACCGCGACATCGCGCGCAGCAATGCGTCGGAGCGGCGGTTGATGAAGGTGGCCACGTCGTCGCGCCGATCATCGGGCAGGGACAGCAGGGTGCGCCGGTTGTCGGCGGGGTCGTTGTGGCGTTGCAGCCAGCCGGCCCGGTGCAGTTCCCCGGCAAGCTGGCTCGCGTTGGTGAGGCTGATGTCGAGGCGGCGGGCCAGGTCGCTGACGCTGAGGCTGCCCGCGGCCAGCACCTGGGCCAGGACGGCGCCGTGCCGGTTGCCGAGTCCGCCCGCGTCGAAGGATTCGCGCAGGGCGGCGGGCATGTCGCCGTGTGCGCGGCGGAAATGCGTGGCGATCAGTGGTGCGAGCGCCTCCAGTTGCCGCTGATGCTCCGCACTCACCGGTGCGCCCGCGGTGTCCGTCGCTCGCTGTGGCCGAGGCACGAACCCTCCGTTCGATGTCGAACTGCCGTCTTGACAGATCCAGGATACAGGTTCGAAGATCTGAACTATTCGAAAATCTGAACCATAGGGAGACACTCGGATCCCGCGAAAGGCTCACTCATGCGCACCCGACTGCTCACCGCGGCCGCCCTGCTCACCGCCGGATACCTGTGCGGCGCCTTCGGATACGGATTGATCAATGTCGCGCAAGCATTCAAGACCGTCCCGCTGGACGTGCGGTTCACCTTCCACACGGCTCTGATGAAGGTCAACGGACCGGTCATGCAATCCGCGATGGGCCTGGCCGCACTGACCTCACTGCTGCTGGCGATCTACAGCGGGGGAGTCGTCCGCCGCTCGGCCGCAACAGCTTTCGGCCTGGTCCTCACCTCGTTCGTCATCACCCGATTCGGCAACGTCCCGATCAACGGCAGGATCAAGCAGTGGGCCGTCGGAGACGTCCCCGCCGATTACGCCCAGATCCTGCACCGCTGGGAGCTGTTCCACATCGCCCGCACCGGCACGGCGCTGCTGGCCTTCCTGATCATCATCGCCATCGCCGTGTTCGCCCAGCCCGCCCCGGCGGCAGAGGGTCAGGCGGTTCCGGCGGCCCCCAACTGAATTCGCGCGGCCGGGGCGGCCCCGTGATAGAAATGCCGCCCCAGTCCCACCGAGAACACCAGAATCCCGTAGGCCGCATGCTCCACCGAGGCCGTGAACAGCGACTTCGTCCGCATGTATCGCGCCGCGAACAACCACCCGCCGACGCTGCTGGCCGCCACCGAGAACCAGCTCCCGAACACGATGTGCACGTACCCGAATGCCGCCGCACTCGCAGCCACCATCGCCCGGCCCTCGCCGAACACCGGCGCGTACCGGTGGAACAGGAACGATCGGAAGATCAGCTCCTGCGGATAGACGCTCAGCGCGGGATACAACACCATGACCGCCAGCCAGATCAGCGGATTGCGCCGCGGCAGATTGAACAGATCCTCCCGCCGCAGCAGCGCCGTGGCCGCGGTCAACGCGACCGCGTTCGCCCCCGCGCCGACCGCCATCGACCGCGCCTGAGCCGGGAATGCCTCGGCGCGCCACAGGGATTCGCGATCGAACCCCTTGGATCGCCGCAGATACACCGTCACCCCCGTCCCCAGGATCAGCAGTGCCGGAATCGGTGGCTTGCCCCGCAATACCGCGTTGTACAGGGTCGTCCCGCCGAAGAACAACGCCGCGTACTCGGCCGCAAGATACGCGCGCCGCCACCGCCGAATCCTCATGGCCACCACCATAATTTCCCGCGGGCGAACCGGCTGATCAGAGCGGATTCCTCGATTCCCGATTCACTGACGCAATGTCTAGTTAGTCTGTTTTCTGTCAGCGAAACCGGACTGCTAGGACTTCACACCCACTACGACGGGCAGATCACCTGGGACCCGCAGCTCACCCCCAGCTGCTGGCACGGCGTCACCACCGTCGTGATGGGCAACTGCGGCGTCGGCTTCGCGCCGGTCACCCCCGAGAAGCGGGACTGGCTGATCGGACTCATGGAAGGCGTCGAGGACATCCCCGGCGCCGCGCTGTCGAGCGGAATCCGCTGGGACTGGGAGTCGTTCCCGCAGTTCCTCGACGCACTGGACCGGCTGCCGCTGGCCATCGACGTCGGCACCCAGGTCCCGCACGGTGCGGTCCGCGGCTACGTGATGGGGGAGCGCGGCGCCAAGAACGAAGCCGCCGCACCCGAGGACATCGACCTGATGGCCAAACTCGTGCGCGAGGGCATCGAAGCCGGGGCGCTGGGCTTCTCGACCTCCCGCACCATCGTGCATCGCGCCATCGACGGCGAACCCGTCCCCGGCACCTTCGCCGCCGAGGAGGAACTCTTCGGCATCGGACAAGCCCTGGCCGCCGCAGGCGCGGGCGTGTTCGAACTCGCCCCCGCCGGCATCATGGGCGAGGACCTCGCCGCCCCGACCGCGAACTCGCCTGGATGATCCGCCTCGCCGAAAAGACCGGCCGCACCGTGAGTTTCGGCCTGCTCCAACACGACGGCGCACCCGACGACTGGAAACGCCTGCTGGACTCCTCGGCCGCCGCTTTCGACGCCGGAATCCCGGTCCGCCCACAGGTTTCCGCGCGCCCGCTGGGCCTGCTGATCGGCTTGCAGACCTTCAACCCGTTCTCGTTCCGCCCCAGCTACCAGGCCGCCGTCGAACGCAGCGGCCAGGACCTCGATGCCCTGGTCACCGCCCTGCGCGACCCGGCCCTGCGCGACGCCATCCTCACCGAGGCCGACCTCCCCGACAATCCGATGGCCTTCCTCAGCATGGGCCTGGACCGCACCTTCACCCTCGGCGACCCGCCCGACTACGAGCCCGCCCCCGACGCCAGCCTGGCCGGCGACGCCGACCGCGCGGGCATCGAAACCTTCCGCTACCTCTACGACCAGCTCCTCACCCGCGACGGCCGAGCCCTGTTCTACCGCCCCCTGCTCAACTACTCCCGCTTCACCCAGGACCCGATCCGCGACATGCTGCTGCACCCGGCCACCGCGGTCGGCCTGGGCGACGGTGGCGCGCACGTCGGCGCCATCTGCGACGCCTCCAACACCACCTACCTGCTGACCCACTGGACCCGCGACCGCACCCGCGGCGACCGTATCCCGCTGCCGCTGGCCGTCCGCAAGATGACCCACGACACCGCGCAGATGTACGGCCTCACCGACCGCGGGACAGTCGAGGTCGGAAAGAAGGCCGACCTCAACGTGATCGACTACGAGGCTCTTCGGCTGCTGCCGCCCGCGGTCGCTTACGACCTCCCGGGTGGGGCCCGCCGGCTGCTCCAACGTGCCGAGGGCTACCGCGCCACGATCGTCTCCGGCGAGGTGGTCCTGCGCGACGGCGAGGACACCGGCGCGCGCCCGGGCGCGCTGATCCGTTCCGCCCGCTGAGCCTGCCGGAATTCGTCCGGAAATGCAGAAAGGCCCGGCGTGAGCCGGGCCTGATCTGTATGAAATATGGTGCGCGATACTGGGATTGAACCAGTGACCTCTTCCGTGTCAGGGAAGCGCTCTCCCGCTGAGCTAATCGCGCGGGTCTTTTTGCTCTTCAAAAAGAAGAGGCGGCGACGGGAATCGAACCCGTGTGCACGGCTTTGCAGGCCGTTGCCTCACCACTCGGCCACACCGCCAAGCAGGCCGTGTTGGCCCCTCGAGCGGATGACGGGATTCGAACCCGCGACCCTCACCTTGGCAAGGTGATGCGCTACCAGCTGCGCTACATCCGCATTCCGTCCCGGGCGCCTTTCGGCTGTCCCGCTGACGAGGTAGAACATTAGCCGACGATCTGCGCAGGTAACAAATCGCCTGGTAGATCGGGGTAATTTCGAACTACAGGCATGTGGTTCCGCCGGTCGGCCCTGGAAGTGGGCGACCGCCGCGTACGAGTCGCCACCCATCCCACCCCGCCCCGGCGACACCCTCGTGACGCCCGGGCAACACCCCGGTGAAACCTCACCCGCCCCACCGCCCCCTGAAACCTCAGTTTTACGCCGTTGTGCACGCGATTTGGTGTGATGCGAGCCGGGTGTGTAATCTTCATTCTCGTTCGAGAGGCACGCAAGCGCCGCCCCGAACAGTCGCCTCGGCGACAAGACCCGGTTCTATAGCTCAGCGGGAGAGCACTCGCTTCACACGCGAGGGGTCGCTGGTTCGATCCCAGCTAGAACCACTTCGAACGGCAGGCACCACACGGTGCCTGCCGTTTTGTGTTCGTTCGGCGACCGGAAGCCCGCTTCATACAGCGAGCTACGGCGTGCTTCCGGGTCTGTTAGGGGTGGTGAGGGCGTCGAGAGCTGTGGTGAGGGTTGCGGGGGTGCGCAGGGGGTGGCGGTTCAGGTGGGGGAGTTCGCGTTTCGCAATGGCGGTGAGGACGCCCGCCGGGGGGAGTTCGAGGAGCGTGGTGAGGCGGGCCTGGCGCAGGGTTGTCGTGCACAGGTCCCAGCGGACGGGGCGGGTGATCTGAGCGGCGATCTTGGTCAGGGCGTCGGCGCCCGACGTGACGGGGCGACCGTCGAGGTTGGACAGCAGGGGACGGATCGGGTTGCGGGGGACGAGTTTTCCGATCGCGCGGGTCACCGTGTCGCGGGCGGCGGCCATGAATTCGGTGTGGAAGGCGCCCGCCACCGGAAGGACGACCACTTTGGCGTCCGCCGGGCGGTCGGCCGACAGCGCGGCCAGGGCTTCGATGCGTCCGGCGACGACGAGATGGCCGGGAGCATTGTGGTTGGCGGGCACCAGATCGAGTTCCGCGATGCGGGTGAGTACCTCCTCGGGGCGGCCGCCGAGGACGGCCGCCATGCCGGTGCGGTCCGCGGCGCAGGCGTCGGCCATGGCGTGGCCGCGGATGGCGGCCAGGGCGATCGCGTCGTCGGGGGAGATCACGCCCGCGGCCGCTGCCGCCGCGAGCTCGCCGACCGAGTGACCGGCGACCATCGTGTCGGGCCCGAGCCCGCCCGCGGCGTGCAACGCCTGCACCGCGAGCAGCGCGGCGGCGACCACGAGCGGCTGGGTGGTGGCGGTGTCGACGAGTTCGGTTGCGTCGGCGGTGGTTCCGAGGCGCAGCAGGTCGAGGTCACAGATCTCCGACCAGCGTGCGAGGCTTCGCTCGGCACCCGGCAGCGACAGCCAGTCGGTCAGCATGCCCGGTTTCTGCGAGCCCTGCCCGGGCGCCAGGAGGGCATAGGGCTCGACGTCGAGGCGGGTGTGGGCGGCGGCGGGGTGGCTCATCTGCGCTGCCTCAGCGCGACGCATTCCTCGGCGAAGGCCAGCGAGCGCAGGTGGAAGGTGCGCGCCGTGTAGCCGAGGCTGGTGTTGTGTCCGGCGTCGAGCTGACGGTCGATGACCACGCGCGGTGAATGCCGCAGCCGGGAGCACAGATTCGCGAGGGTGCGGTCGTCGTGATGCCACCAGCGCTCGTGCTCGGCGAAGGTGAACCGGACCGGAACCCGAATGCGCTCGGCGATGGCGGGAAACATCGATTCCCAGCTCACGATGTCGAACCGCTCGGCGGCCGGGATCGGCGCGGTGATCGAGCGAGCCTGGTGGAAGGTCTCCGGCGGATACAGCTGCAGCGGCAGCCAGCTCTTCGTCCACGTCGCGCCGATGTTCTCGAGCCCATCGGCCGGGTGGGCGTAACGGTGCCCGCACCCGGAGACATCGATGCCCAGCAGATCCGGTACACGCTGATAGGCGGCAGTGGCCAGAGCCAGCTTGCCGCCGAACGAATGGGCGTGCAGCAGCACACCCGCACCGGTGTCGAACCGCCCGGCCAGATCCCGCAGCGCGTTGGCGAGGGTGGCGGCCTGGTCGATGACGGGCCGGCCCTCGGGCAGCGCGGCAGCGGACGCGCCGTAGCCGGGGCGGTCGATGGCGACGACCGAGAAGCCGAGGGCCGCGCCCAGTTCGAGCATCGACATGCCGGGCAGGGCTCGACCGTGGAAGTATCCGGCCCGCATCCCGGCCCCGTGCAGGGCGACGATGGTGCCGCGCGGCGGCTGCTGGACCGGCGTGGTGATCAGCGCCGACAGCGTCGCGTCACCGCCGTCGAGGTCGATGGACCGAACCTGCAGGTCATCGACCGTCGAATGTGGGTGCAGCGGTGTGGGATTGATGACGGTCATGTCTGATCTCCTTGGCTTACACTGCAAATCGAAGTGCCCTGGGTAATGGCGGCACCGGTTTCGACCGCGAGTCCGGTGATGACACCGGCCTTGTGGGCGGTGACCGGGTTCTCCATCTTCATCGCCTCGAGGACCACGACCAGATCCCCGGCCTCGACGGACTGCCCCTCCGTGACGGCGACTTTGACCACGGTGCCCTGCATGGGCGCGGTGACTGAATCGCCGGAGGCTGCGTCGGCCATGCCTGTTCGCTTGCGCCCCTTGGGCTTCTTGCGCACCGCAGCCGCACCATTGGCCGACGCGGCGGCGCCGACCGAGAACTGACCCGGCAGCGACACTTCCAGACGACGACCGCCGACCTCGACGACCACCTTCTGACGGGGCGCCTCGTCCTCGTCCTCGATGGGCTGGCCGCCGGTGTACGGCTCGATCGGGTTGTCCCACTCGTTCTCGATCCACTTGGTGTAGACGTCGAACTTCTCGCCGTCGCCGATGAAGGCGGGGTTGGTGACGATGTGGCGGTGGAAGGGGAGGACGGTGGCCAAGCCCTCGATGTGGAATTCGGCGAGGGCGCGGGCTGCTCGTTGGAGGGCCTGGTCACGGTTCTCACCGGTCACGATCAGCTTGGCGAGCATGGAGTCGAACTGGCCGCCGATGACAGAGCCCTCGACCACACCGGAGTCGACGCGGACGCCGGGACCGGTCGGTTCGCGGTAGGTGACGACCGGGCCGGGCGCGGGGAGGAAGCCGCGGCCCGCGTCTTCGCCGTTGATGCGGAACTCGAACGAGTGGCCGCGCGGGGTCGGGTCCTCGGTCAAGGTCAGGGCGTGGCCTTCGGCGATGCGGAACTGCTGGCGCACCAGGTCGATGCCGGCGGTCTCCTCGGTGACCGGATGTTCCACCTGGAGGCGGGTGTTGACCTCGAGGAAGGAGACCGTGTCGCCCTGGACGAGGTATTCGACCGTGCCGGCACCGTAATAGCCTGCCTCGCGGCAGATTTGCTTCGCCGACTCGTGGATCTCGGACCGCACGGAATCGGACAGGAAGGGGGCCGGGGCCTCCTCGACCAGCTTCTGGAACCGACGCTGCAGCGAGCAGTCACGGGTGCCGGCGACCACGACATTGCCGTGCTGGTCGGCGATGACCTGGGCCTCGACGTGGCGGGCCTTGTCCAGGTACTGCTCCACGAAGCACTCGCCGCGACCGAAGGCGGCGATGGCCTCACGGGTGGCGGACTCGAACAGCTCCGGGATCTCCTCGATGGTGTGCGCGACCTTCATGCCACGACCGCCACCACCGAAGGCGGCCTTGATGGCCACCGGAACGCCGTACTCCTTGGCGAACGCGACGACCTCGTCGGCGTCCTTGACCGGGTCCTTGGTGCCCGCGGCCATCGGCGCCTTGGCGCGCTCGGCAATGTGGCGCGCGGTGACCTTGTCGCCCAGGTCGCGGATGGACTGCGGCGAGGGGCCGATCCAGATCAGGTTCGCGTCGATCACGGCCTGCGCGAAATCGGCGTTCTCGGAAAGGAAGCCGTAGCCGGGGTGGATCGCGTCGGCGCCGGCCTTGGCGGCGGCGTCGAGGATCTTGTCGAACACCAGGTACGACTCGGCCGAGGTCTGACCGCCGAGGGCGAACGCCTCGTCGGCGAGCTTCACGAACGGCGCGTCGGCGTCCGGTTCGGCGTACACGGCAACACTGGCGATTCCGGCGTCCTTGGCGGCCCGGATCACGCGCACGGCGATCTCGCCTCGGTTGGCTACGAGGACCTTGCGCAGGCCGTAACTCCGTTCCACGGCAACCGATTCGGCGCTCATGCGGCGGCCCAGCTGCGCGGCGGGACGAAGGCGCTCGCGCGCGGCGGCCCGATCCAGCGCACGGGAGCCACCGCGGGCGGGGCGCTCTTGACGGAATTCGCGAGCGCGCTCATCAACACGATGAGCAGGGCGGCGGTTTCGATGTCGTCGGGATTGCCGCGTTCGACGCGGACCAGGGGTGCTGTCATGTGCTTCTCGCTCTGCTCACTGGGGTGGGTTGCCATGCTTGCGAATCGGCAGGTCGGCATGTTTGGTCCGCAGCATGGCGAGGCTGCGGATGAGTACCGAACGGGTGTCGGCCGGATCGATCACGTCGTCGACCAGACCCCGCTCGGCGGCATAGTAGGGGTGCACGAGCTCCGAGCGATACTCGGCAATCTTGTTCTGCCGCATCGCCTCCGGATCCTTCGCGGCATTGATCTCGCGGCGGAAGATCACGTTCGCGGCGGCCTCGGCGCCCATGACGGCGATCTCGTTGCTGGGCCAGGCCAGCGCCAGGTCCGCGCCGATCGACCGGGAATCCATGACGATGTACGCGCCGCCGTAGGACTTGCGCAGGACCACCGAGACCCGGGGGACCGTGGCGTTGCAGTAGGCGTAGAGCAGTTTGGCGCCGTGGCGGATGATCCCGCCGTGCTCCTGCGCGACACCGGGCAGAAAACCCGGCACGTCGATCAGCGTGACGAGCGGAATATTGAACGCGTCGCAGAGCTGCACGAACCGGGCGGCCTTCTCGGAGGCGGCGATGTCGAGCACCCCCGCGAGCATGTTCGGCTGATTGGCGACCACGCCCACCACGTGCCCGTCGAGGCGGGCGAAGGCGCACACCACATTCGCCGCCCACAGCTCGTGTACCTCGAAGATCTCGTGGTCGTCGACGATCTCCTCGAGGACCGCGCGCACGTCGTAGGGCCGGTTCCCGTCGAGCGGGACCAGATCGTAGAGCGACTCGTTGCGCCGATCCGGGGGATCGGTGCACACCACTGTCGGCGGATGCTGACGATTGTTGGCCGGCAGCATCGACAGCAGATGCCGGACATCGTGCAGGCAGGAGGGTTCGTCGTCGTAGGTGAAATGGGTGACACCCGATGTGCGCGAATGGATGTCGGCCCCGCCCAGCTCGTTCATGGTGACCCGCTCGCCGGTCACCGCCGCCACCACGTCGGGTCCGGTGATGAATATCTGGGCCGTCTCCCGGATCATGAAGACGAAGTCGGTGAGCGCGGGACTGTAGGCGGCGCCACCGGCGCAAGGTCCGAGGATGACGCTGATCTGCGGAATCACGCCGGAGGCCTTGGTGTTTCGCGCGAATATTCCACCGAAACCGGCCAACGCGGTGACCCCTTCCTGGATGCGGGCCCCCGCACCGTCATAGAGCCCGACCAGCGGTGCGCCCGCGGCCAGCGCCAAATCCATGACCTTGTGAATCTTCTGCGCGTGCGCCTCGCCCAGCGCGCCACCCAGAATCCGGAAGTCCTGCGCGAACACGAACACCGTCCGCCCCTCGACGGTTCCCCAGCCGGTGACCACGCCGTCGGTGTGGTGACGCCGGTGCTCGAGCCCGAATCCTGTTGCCCGATGGCGTCGTAACGCCTCGATCTCCTGGAACGACCCAGGGTCCAGCAGCAGGTCGATCCGCTCGTAGGCGGTCAGCTTCCCCTTGTCGTACTGACGTTGCGTCGCGGCCGCATCGGGCCCGGCCAGTACCGATTGTTTGAGTTTGTCGAGCTCCTCGACGCGTTCACGCATGCCTGTCCTCGGTGGTGATCGGGAGTGGCCCGGAATCGGTTGGCGACCAACCACTTCCGGGTTCCACTGCCTCCGAGTCTGACCCACGGGCCCTAGAGCGTCGCTCAAATGCGGAGGTCCCGCCGGCATTGGGGTCTATACGTGATGCGTATTTGATTTGTCATTCATTATCGATGCGTTGGTGAAACAGGTAGCCGATGGTTTGGGGACGTTTGGGCTTTAACCATCAAATTACGGTTTGTTCACGAATCTGATACCTGCCGACCGTTAGGCTGGAGTGGCCTCCAGTGCCGTGGGTATTCATTTCCCGCGCTTTTCCGGGAAAAGATAGTAGGGAGCGCCCGTGACACAGCAAATCTATGCCCGTGTGCTAGGACCGCTAACGCTAGCGCTGCAGAACAGGAATGCCACACCGACGGCTCAGAAACAGCGGCAATTGCTCGCGCTGCTGCTCGTCCGGCATTCGACTGTCGTGCCGGTGTCCGCGATGATCGAGGAATTATGGAACGAGGATCCGCCACGCAGTGCCGTGACGGTGGTGCAGACGTATGTGCTCGGGATCAGGAAGCGCATGGCCGAGTTCCTGGACGTCGAGCAGGGTGAGGTGGCGGACCGATACCTGCGCACCTGGAGCAAGGGGTATCTGTTCGACGCCCGCGACTGTGTGCTGGATGTCAGGGATTACCAGGTCATGGCCGAGGCCGCGCGCTGCGCGGCCACGGTGGGCGACGATCGGCGGGCGGTCGAGCTGTATACCGCCTCGGAGGCCCTGTGGACCGGCCCGCCGCTGCTGGATGTGGAGGCCGGGAATCCGCTCACCGCGGAATTGACGCATCTCGAGCAATTGCGCTTGGTGAATCAGGAGCGGCGGATCGAGGCCCTGTTGCGATTGGGCGGTCATCGTGAGGCCTGCCCCGATCTGGCGAGATTGACCGCCGAGCAGCCGCTGCACGAGCGGATGCAGGCGTATTACATGTACGCGCTGTGCCGATCGGGCAACGGTATAGAGCGCTCGAGGTCTATCACAATTTCGCCGAACTGATGCAGCGCGAACTCGGGCTCGACCCGTGCTGGCGACTTCGACAATTGCACCTGGATGTTCTCAATGCCTCCGACGAGTCGGTGGCTGATGTATTGGAGACACGGCATGCGGGCTATTTGATCGGCTGGAACGCGACCTCGGGGCTCGACAGGTCCGCCCGCCCCGCCTGATCACTTGTTCTCATTCTTCGATTCACCTCTATGATCTAGCGCTTGCCGGTGGCGTCGACCGGCGATTCCACCGTAGCCCCGCCCTCGGACGGGGCTACGCTGCTGTGTTCCTCCCCTGATCCTGTTGGCCGCGTGTGCCTTTCAGTGACGATCCTGTCAGCGACGATCGCAGTCCCGGCTCGAGGACTGCTCGAGCCGGGAGCTAGAGCGGCCCTCGAGCCGGAGGCGAGACGCTGAAGCAGACATCGGAGCTTCGACCAGCATTCGGCGCGAAGGAGAATTGCTATGTACGCCAACACATTCGGGGGGATGCGGTGAGCCGGCGTGTGGTCGTCACCGGACTGGGTGTGCGGGCACCCGGTGGATCCGGCAAGGACGAGTTCTGGAAGCTGTTGTCCGAAGGCCGCACCGCGACCCGGGCCATCAGCTTCTTCGACGCCGCACCGTATCGGTCCCGGGTCGCGGGCGAGGTCGATTTCGACGCGCTCGCGGAAGGGTTGTCGCCTCGCGAGATTCGGCGCATGGACCGCGCGGCGCAGTTCGCGGTGGTGTGCGCCCGCGAGGCGGTCGCCGACAGCGGCCTGGCGATCGAGTCGGTGAATCCGTTCCGCCTCGGGGTGAGCCTGGGCAGCGCGGTCGCCGCAGCGACCAGCCTCGAACAGGAGTACCTGGTGTTGTCGGACTCCGGCCGCAGCTGGGTGCTCGACGAAAAGCACCTGTCGCCCTACATGTTCGACTACATGGTGCCCAGCGTCATGCCCGCGGAGGTGGCCTGGAGCGTCGGGGCGGAGGGCCCGGTTGCCATGGTCTCCAACGGCTGCACCTCCGGCCTGGATTCGGTCGGGCACGCGGTGCAGCTGATCCGCGAGGGGTCGGCCGATGTGATGATCGCCGGCGCCGCCGACACCCCGATCACCCCGATCGTGGTGGCCTGCTTCGACGCGATTCGCGCGACCACCCCGCGCAACGACGATCCGGAGCACGCCTCGCGCCCGTTCGACAACTCCCGCAACGGTTTCGTGCTCGCCGAGGGCGCGGCCATGTTCGTGCTCGAGGAGTTCGAGAGCGCCCGCCGCCGGGGCGCCCGCATCTACGCGGAGGTCACCGGCTACGCGACGCGCTGCAACGCCTACCACATGACCGGTCTCAAGGCCGACGGCCGGGAGATGGCCGAGGCGATCCGGGTGGCCCTGGACGAATCCCGGGTCGATCCCACCGCGGTCGGCTACGTCAACGCGCACGGCTCCGGCACCCGGCAGAACGATCGGCACGAGACCGCCGCGGTCAAGCGCAGTCTCGGCGAGCACGCGTATCGGACGCCGATGAGCTCGATCAAGTCCATGGTCGGTCATTCGCTGGGCGCGATCGGTTCGGTGGAGATCGCCGCCTGCCTGCTGGCACTGGACTACCAGGTGGTGCCGCCCACGGCCAACCTGCACGAGCGCGATCCGGAATGCGATCTCGACTATGTGCCGCTGACGGCCCGCGATCACCGCATGGACACCGTGCTGACGGTCGGCAGCGGGTTCGGCGGATTCCAGAGCGCCATGGTGCTGCGCCGCACGTCGGAGGTCGCGGCATGAGCGGTCAGGCGCGGAGGCGGCAGCACAGCGTAACCACGGAGCGCCCCCGCTCCTGCCCGATAGGACACGGCATGAGCGTCGTGACGGGAGTCGGCGTGATCGCGCCGAACGGGCTCGGTACCGAACCCTTCTGGGAGGCGGTGTTGGCCGGTCGAGGCGGCATCGGGCCGCTGACCCGGTTCGACACCACCGGGTCGGGCGCGTGCCTGGCCGGGCAGATCGCGGATTTCCAGGCCGCGCAACATCTTCCGAGTCGGCTGCTGCCGCAGACCGACATCTCCACCCGACTCGCTCTGGTGGCGGCGCAGTGGGCGCTGGACGACGCGAAGGTCGACACCGCCGAACTGACCGATTACGACATGGGTGTGGTGACCGGAAACGCTTCGGGCGGTTTCGAATTCACCCATCGCGAGTTCAACAAGCTGTGGTCGATGGGCTCCGAGCATGTCAGCGTCTACGAGTCGTTCGCCTGGTTCTACGCGGTCAACACCGGGCAGATCTCCATCCGGCACGGCATGCGCGGACCCAGCAGCGCCCTGGTCGCCGAACAGGCCGGCGGCCTGGACGCGGTCGGGCACGCCCGGCGCACGGTGCGGCGCGGGACGCCCCTGGTGGTCACCGGGGGCGTGGATTCCGCACTGGACCCGTGGGGCTGGGCCTCCCACGTCGCGGGCGGCAGCCTCAGCACCGCGACCGATCCGGCGCGGGCCTATCTGCCCTTCGACGCCGAGGCCACCGGCAATGTGCCGGGGGAGGGCGGGGCGATGCTCGTGCTCGAGGATCCAGAGGCGGCACGGGCCCGGGGCGTGCCGCATGTCTACGGTGAAATCGCCGGGTACGCACAGACATTCGATCCGCCGCCGGGCTCCGGTCGGCCGTCGGGTCAGCGGCGCGCGATCGAGCTGGCCCTGACCGACGCGGGTGTGACCCCCGCCGACGTCGATGTGGTATTCGCCGACGCCGCGGGCCTACCCGAGCAGGATCGGGCAGAGGCGGCCGCCCTGGAAGCAGTGTTCGGCGCCGCCGGCGTGCCGGTCACGGCGACGAAACCCTTGACGGGACGGCTGTTCTCGGGCGCGGGGCCGCTCGACATCGTCACCGCCGTTCTGGCCATGCGGGATTCGGTGATCCCGCCCACGGCCGGCACCCTCACCCCGGCGCCGGAGTACCGGATCGACCTGGTCCGCGGGGACGCGCGGCCCGCCACCATCGAAACCGCCCTGGTGCTGGCCCGCGGCCGCTGGGGTTTCAACTCCGCGGTGGTGGTCCGCAGCGTCGACCAATGAGCTGTCGAACCAACGCAATACCCGAGCAACAGCACAAACGAGGAGCCAATCATGTCCATGACCATCGACGAACTGCGGCGAATTCTGGTGGAGTGCGCCGGCGGTGACGAGACCGCACCGGAGCTGGCCGGCGATATCGCCGAGGTCGAGTTCGAGGAACTCGGCTACGACTCGCTGGCCTTGATCGAGACGGCCTCGCGCATCGAGCGCGATTTCGGGGTGAAGGTCCCTGAAGACCGGCTCGTCGAGGTGAAGACCCCGGCCGAGCTGATCGGCATCGTCAACGGGCAGTTGGCGGGTGCGGTATGAGCATCTTCCGGATGAGTCATCACCGGGTCGTGGAGGCGGCGCTCCCGGACGTCTATCGCCTGGTCGCCGATGTCACCTACTGGCCGGTCATCTTCGAGCCCAGTGTGCTGGTGCGGCACCTGGATCGCTCGCCCACCG
Source organism: Nocardia tengchongensis (assembly GCF_018362975.1). Classification (NCBI taxonomy): domain Bacteria; kingdom Bacillati; phylum Actinomycetota; class Actinomycetes; order Mycobacteriales; family Nocardiaceae; genus Nocardia; species Nocardia tengchongensis. The sequence continues at coordinate 6,338,808 of NZ_CP074371.1, read as the reverse complement.
AGGAGCGGTTCCGGTTGTGGGCGACGGTCAACGGCGAGGTGAAGAACTGGACCTCCCGCCGGGAGTTCGTGGCCCGGCAGCGTCGGATCACCTTCGAACAGGAGCGCAGCGCGGCGCCGATCGCCTCCATGGGCGGCCAGTGGACCTTCGAGGAGGTGGGGGCGCGCAGCACGAAAATCACGCTGGACCATCACTTCTCGGTGATCCCGGGTGGTGATCAAGCGGCGATCGCGGATGCGGTGGACCGTAACAGCGTCACCGAACTGGCCACTCTGGCCCGCATCGCGGAACTGGGATACCCGGTGTCGCAGGTGCTGCACACCTTCGAGGACAAGGTGGTCCTGGATGCGCCGGCCGCGGAACTCTACGACTTCGTCTATCGCAGCGACCGCTGGCCCGACCACGTCCCGCACGTCGGCCGGGTGGAGCTGACCGAGGACGAGCCCGGCGTGCAGCTCATGGAGATGGACACCGTCACCGCAGGCAGCGTCCCGCACACCACCCGTTCGATCCGCATCTGCGTGCCCGCCGAGCGCATCGACTACAAACAGCTGGTGCCGCCCGCCATGCTGTTCGGCCACAGTGGCAGTTGGGAATTCGCCGACAGCGGCGCGGGCGCCGTGGTCACCGCCCGGCACCTGGTCGCGATCAACCCCGAGGTGGCGCGCGAAACCCTCGGCGCGCACACCACTCTCGCGGACGCGCGCGCCTATCTGGCGGAGGCGCTGGGCACCAACAGCCGCAACACCCTGCTGTGCGGGGTCCGGGAGGTCGCCGACCGCCGGGCCGAGACCACGAAGTCACCGCGATGACCGCCACCGGAGCCCGGCCCCTCGCGCGACCGGTGGTGCGCGAGGTGGCCGAGGACGTCTTCGCCTACACCCACGATCGCGGCGGGTGGTGTGTCAGCAATGCCGGGGTGGTCGCCGGGCGCGACGGCGCGCTGGTGATCGACACGCTCGCCACCGAGGGACGCACCCGCGCACTGGCCGAGTTCGTCGACCGGCATGCGGCGGGCCGGGCCGCACCATCCTCAACACCCATCACCACGGGGACCACAATTTCGGCAATCACCAGTTCGGCGGCGCGGCGATCGTCGTTGCCCACGATCGGATCCGCCAGGAGATGATCGAGACCGGGCTGGCGTTGACCCAGCTGTGGCCGCAGGTGGACTGGGGCGATGTCCGAGTCACCCTGCCCACCATCACCTTCAGCGATCGGGTGACCGTCTGGGTGGGGGAGCGGCGGGTCGAACTCATCCATGTCGGGCCGGCCGCGCACACCACCAACGATGTGGTGGCCTGGCTGCCCGAGGAGCAGGTGCTCTTCGCCGGTGATGTCGTGATGTCCGGGGCCGCGCCGTTCTGCCTGTTCGGTTCGGTTCGCGGCACTCTCGACGCGATGCGCAAGCTCACCGCGCTCGGTGCGCGGACCGTGGTGGCCGGGCACGGTCCGGTGGCGGGTCCGGAGATCCTCACCCAGACCATCCGCTACCTGCACTGGATCGAAAACCTCGCGGCGGAGGGCAAGTCGCTGGGCCTGGCCCCGCTCGAGCTGGCGTCGCAGGTGGAGCTGGGCGAGTTCGGGGAGTTGATCGACGCCGAGCGGGTGGTGGGTAACCTGCACGTCGCCTACGCCGAGCTGGACAGCCCGGAAATCGGTGTGCCACTGGATGTCCTGGCCATTTTCGACGAGATGGTCACCTACAACGGCGGGCAGGTGCCGCAATGCTGGGCGTGAGCACCGAAGTCGTCGACGTGTGCGTGGCCGGTGGCGGCCCGGCCGGGTTGACGGCCGGGCTGCTGTTCGCCCGCGCCGGCGCGAATGTGCTGGTGCTGGAGAAGCATCCGGATTTCCTGCGCGACTTCCGCGGCGACACGGTGCATCCGTCGACGCTGATGGCGCTCGACGAGCTCGGGCTGGCGGAGGAGTTCCTGACGCTCCCGCACGTCGAACTGCCGCAGTTGCCGATGGCGACGGCGATGGGGCCGGTCACCTTCGCCGATTTTCGCCGGCTGCCGGGCCGATTCCCGTTCGTGGCCTTCATGCCGCAGTGGGATGTGCTCAACTTCCTGGCCGAATCCGCCCGCCGCTACCCCAATTTCCGGCTGATCCAACAGGCGGAGGTGACCGAGCTGATCGCGCACGACGGAACGGTGACCGGGCTGCGCGCCCGTACCCCCGAGGCGGTGCTCGAGGTGCGCAGCCGACTCGTCGTCGCGGCCGACGGGCGCAATTCGCTGGTGCGGCACCATGATTTGCTCCAGGTCGCGGCCAGCCGCGCGCCCATGGATGTGCTGTGGTTCCGGGTGAGCAAGCCGGCGGGCGAACGTCTGCCGGCGGTGCGCAGCGGGCGGGACTTCTTCATCGTCTGCATCGATCGCGACGAGTACCTACAGGTCGCCTACATGATTCCCAAGGGCGGCTTCGAGGCGGTGCGCGCGCGGGGGCTCGACGCGTTCCGGGCCGCGATCGCCGCCATCTACCCGTCGCTGACCGCGGCGCTGACGGTCGAGATCGACGACTGGGACGCGATCAAACCGCTCGATGTCCGGGTCGACCGGCTGCGGGACTGGTACCGGCCGGGCCTACTGGCCATCGGTGATGCCGCCCATGCGATGTCCCCGGCCGGCGGGGTCGGGATCAACCTCGCCGTTCAGGACGCCATCGCCGCCGCCCGGCTGCTCGCACCGACCCTGCGGGACGGCCGCACACCCACCACCGCCCAGTTGCGCGCGGTGCAGCGGCGCCGCGAATTGCCCATGCGCGTCGTGCAATTCGCGCAACTACGGCTGCTCACCGATCTCTATCCGAGCGCCGAACGACCCGGTACCGACAAGCCGCTGCTGGCGCGGCTGCTGCGCCGGTTCCCCGGGCTGGCGCACGTGGTCGCGCGGGTCATCGGACTCGGTGTCCGGCCCGAACACGTGCCCTCGAAACCCCACGCGCCCCGCCTCGAAGCGATGACACAGGAGAAGTGATGGCCACCTATCTGCTCGTTCCCGGTGCGTTCCACGGCGGTTGGGCCTGGCAGCGGGTGGCGCCGCTGCTGAGCGCCGCCGGCCACCGGGTGCTCACCCCCTCGCTGGTCGGCCTCGGCGAACGCGCCGAGTCGCTCGGCCCGGAGGTCGGGCTCGGCACCCACGTTCAGGATCTGGTCGAGCTGGTGCGCACGGCCGAGTTGCGCGATCTCGTGCTGGTCGGTCACAGCTACGCCGGGATCGTCATCACCGCGCTCGCCGACGCGCTTCCCGATCGGGTGGCCGAGCTGGTCTATGTCGACACCTTCGTCCCCCGGGACGGCGAGGCGGTCGCGGACATCATGGCCCCCATGGTCGACGCCTTCGCCGCGCTGGCGGCCGAATTCGGTGACGGCTGGCGTGTTCCACCGCAGACCGAGCCGATGGGCGACGGCGGCCTCTACGGGGTCACCGACGAATCGGATCTGAGCTGGCTGGCCTCGATGCTCACCCCGCAGTCGCTGAAGACGTTCACCGAGCCGATGGTGCTGCGCAATCCCGATGCGCTGCAGGAGATTCCGGTGACTCATATCCACTGCACCGGGGGCGGGGCCGAGTTCCAGGCCATCCGCGCGGCGATGCCGCGCACCCTGCCGCCGGCGGATCTGCCCGCCGAGCGGCTCAAGCTGCTGCCCACCGGGCACGACTGCATGATCACCATGCCGCGCGAATTGGCCGGGCATCTCCTGGAATTGGCGGCACAGCCCTCGGCGGCGTCGTAGGTCAGCCCTCGGCGGCGTCGTAGGCCGCCCGCGCGTCGAGCACCGCCGCCAGATGCTGCTCGGACCATTGGGTGAGGCTGGTGAACACCGGCGAGAGGGTCTCGGCCAGCGCGGTGGCCTCGTACTCCACCCGCGGCGGCATCTCCGCGTAATAGGTCCGCACCAGCAGTCCGTCGCGTTCGAGCTGGCGCAGCCGCTGGGTCAGCACTTTCGGGGTGAGGCCCGGAATGCGTTGCAGCACTTCGTTGAAACGCATCCGGCCGTGGCGGGTGAGCACCCACAGCACCTGCGTCGACCACCGGCCGAAGAAGAGATCCACCACCGGCGTGATGGGGCAGGGGTCCACCGCAGTAGGTGTGACGTCCGTCATAGCAACTCCTGCATGCTTTCCATTTGGTAACTACTATACTCTGGATACTACTGTGTGACCAGGCGGTTCGACGAAGTGCGAAGCCGAAAGGAGCACAGTGATGACCGTGACAGCAACCGACCGGCTCGGCCTCCCGCGACGCAGTGGTGAGCGGCCCCGGACCCGGCCGCACAATCCCCATCAACAGCTCTCCGATATCGCGCCCCCGGATCTGCAGGAAGCGCTGTGGGCGCGGATGATCACCCTGTCCGGTACGCAGATCGGCCGCAGCCGGGTCTCGCTGCCCGACACTCGCGCGCTGTATCTGCTGCCCGAGCTCGCCCACGGGCCCGAGCATGCCTTCGTGTCCGGAACCGAGTTCGCGCATCTGCACGGGCGTGGCGATGGCAGCCTGCACCTGTGCCTGCCCGCGGCGGTCGCGGTCGAGGCCATCGAACAGGGCTGGGCCGAACAGCATCCGATGGCGCGGCGGGGATATCTGCCGCCGACGCTGCTGCTGGTGTACGGGCCGCGCGATACCGACGAGATGGCCGTGGTGTGGCGATTGATCCGGAACGCCTACGACTTCGCCCGCGGCATCCCGCGCACGTGATCGCGGTGCCTCGAGCGTGACTGTAGGGCGCGCAACCATCGTGGGGTCCATGACTGACCTCATCGGCACCTGGGAACTGCGCTCCTACTACGACATCGACGACAATGATGCCAAAAGCGAAGGCCCACTCGGTGATTCGCCGAGGGGCCTGCTGATCTACGAATCCTGCGGCCATATGTCGGTGAGCATGATGCGCACCGACTCCGCCGCCGCGGCCGTCCGGTTCATGGGCTACGCCGGCACCTGGCGGCTGCGCGGCGACGAGGTCGTGCATGCCATCAGCGTGTGCTCGAATCCGGCCTGGGCGGGCACCGAACAGGTCCGGCAGCTGACGCTGAGCGGCGATGAGCTCACGCTCATCGGCGCCGCCCAGGTCGACGGCCGGACCCAGCGCCGAATTCTGGCCTGGCGCCGCACCATTCATCCTTGCTGACCATCCGGTCCGGGCTCGTCGACCAGCCGGTCGCGGCCGCACCGTGCGCGAACGAGAACGGGGGATCGCCGACGTGCACCGGCACGCACATGGATCAGTAGTTGCCCAGTCCGCCACAGACATTCATCGCCTGGGCGGTGACGGCGGCGGCCCCCGGGCCGATCAGATAGTCGACCATGGCCGCCACCTCGGTGGGCTCGACGTAGCGGCCGATGGGGACGCGGGCGCTCACCCGGGCGTGCACCTCGTCGGTGTCGACACCCCAGATGTCCGAGTACACCTCCCGAACCCGTTCGGCCATGGGCGTTTCCACGAATCCGGGGCAGACGGCGTTGACCGTGATGCCGGTCTTGGCCAACTCCAGGCCCAGCGCCTTGGTGAAGCCGACGACGCCGTGCTTGGAGGCCGAATAGGGCGCGCCGTGCACCACGCCCTGTTTGCCGCCGGTGGAGGCGATGTTGACGATGCGGCCGCTGCCGCGTTCGAGCATGCCGCCGGCGGTGAGCGCGGCCTTGGTGGCGAAGAAGACGCTGTGCAGGTTGGTGTTGATCACGTCCAGCCACAATTCGTCGGTGATCTGCGCCGTTTCGCCGCCGCCGCTGCGGCCGGCGTTGTTGACCAGGATGTCGACGGGGCCGAAGCGGTCGACGGCGGCATCGACGTACTCGCGGACCTGGGTGGCGTCGCGGACATCGCAGGTGATGCCGTCCACCGCGTGGCCCTCGTCCTGCAGTCGTTTGGTGGTGTCGAGCAGGCGCTGCTGATCGCGCGCGCAGATGAATACCGAGATGCCTTGGGCGGCAAAGCTCTCGGTGATGGCGAGGCCCATTCCACTGGTCGCGCCGGTAACCAGCGCGACGCGTTGAGCTGCGGTCATTTGTCCTCCATCGATGGGGTGTCCGGTTCGGCGGGGCTGTTGCGGAATCAGCCTGGCGGCCGGACCTATAGCTCCGGTCAAACCGGCTCGACCAAGGCTCGAGCAGGGTCGGACACGGTGGATCGCAGTCGCGGCCCGCCGAATCGAGGCAGGCACAACAGCATTCGAGGAGCCAGCATGACCACCGTCGCCAGCCGCGCCGAGCTGTATGCCGAGGTCCAGCAGTTCTACGCCGACCAGATGCAGCGGCTCGACAACCGGGACATCCCCGGTTACGCGCAAACCTTCACCGAGGAAGCGGAATTCGAGCACACCCCGGGTCGGCCGCCGGCGCGTACCCGGGCCGGGATCATCGCCGACCTCGTCGCGTTCCACAAGCGCTTCGAAGCCGATCCCATGCAGCGGCGGCACTGGTTCGGCATGACCGATCTGCGACCGCAGGACGACGGCAGCATCATCGCCACCTCCTACTGCCTGGTGGTGAAGATCCGCCCCGGCCGGGCGCCCGAGATCAACCCCAGCTGCGTGGTGCACGACGTGCTGGTGCGCCTCGACGGCGCCCTCCTCACCCGCTCCCGCCGAGTTTCCCACGACTGACCGAATCAGCCTGTCCCAAGGAGAATCACATGAGCACCGCCCAATCGGACACCCGGCTCGCCCTCGCCGCGGAAGCGCAGGATCTGCTCTTCCGCGAGGCCCGCACCGCCAACACCTTCACCGACGAACCGGTCACCGACGAGCAGTTCCGTGAGATCTACGAGCTGGCCAAGTACGCCCCGACCTCGATGAACCAGCAGCCACTGCGCATCGTCCTGGTCCGCACGCCCGAGGCCCGGGGCCGCCTGGTCACCCACATGCTCGACAACAACAAACCCAAGACGGCCACCGCCCCGCTGACCGCGATCCTGGCCGCCGATCTGAACTTCCACGACCATCTGCCGACGGTCTTCCCCCACGCCCCCGACGCGAAGGACTACTTCGCCGATCCGGAGGTGCGCGCCCACTCGGCCCGCTTCAACGCCCTCATCCAGGTCGGCTACTTCATCCTCGGCATCCGCGCCGCGGGTCTGGCCGCCGGACCGATGAATGGCTTCGACGCGGCCGGCGTCGACCGCGACTTCTTCCCCGCGGGCGATCTCGCGTCCCTGGTCGTGGTCAATATCGGCAAGCCGGGCCCCGATGCCTGGTTCCCCCGTTCTCCCCGCCTCACCTACGACCAGGTCGTCACCGTCGTCTGACCCTGGCGGAGCACCCGAAAGTAGTGGGCGCGAATGGCCTTCGATGCCGCTTCAGGTTGAGCCGTAGGTCAAGCCCTTGATGGCGTGCCGCGCGCCGACCGGCTTGATTCGCAATTGCGGTCCGTGGGCCGTCGGGTGGTTCGGGTTGATCATGGTCAGGACCACCTGAAAGCAGCCGCAGGTCAGCGACCTGCGGCTGCTTTCGTTCAGTGGCGCCCGCCCGGACATGGTGCAGGGCGTCCGCTATACCGGAGGCGAACTCGCCGGAAATGCGGGCATGGTGATCGAATGGATCACTACGGACCTTCCTGGGATTGCCTTCGATTCGTGCGGCCCGATGGAAGTTCACAGCTCATGTGGCGATGAGAGTGAAATCGACAGGGCTCGGTGCCGGGATCATTTCCGCGGTGACATGGACCTCGACGGTTCCTTCGAAGAATGGAGTGATCGGAATCGTGGCGGCGGTGCCGGTCGAGCTGGTGACGGCGTGCCAGCTGATGCCGTCGAGACTCGGAGGCGCGGGGAACACCGCCGCGGCCGATCCACGTAAGGTGAAGCGCACCGCGACACCTTCGAGGCCGGCACCGTCGGCGTCGATGACCTGGACGACGCAGGGTTCGGCGAACGGGGTTCCGGCCGTGCCCTTCTGCTGGTTTCCCGCATGGATGATCAAAGAGTAGTCGGCCATGGCGTGACCTTCCGGAGTAACTTGTTGATTCGAGTCAACGACCGTCGCGCTCGGTAATGAAGAGTCCTTGGTCACCACCGGCCGAAAAACAGACCGTCCACATCTCGTGCGGATAAGCCGTGGTGAGACGAAAGAAGTGCTTCCACTCCGCCTGGGCCCGGTCGAGGGACCAAGGACTCTGTCGACCGGCGACAACCGGATCTGCCAGCGGTTCGGCAGCGGGTGTGAGGCTGGAAGGGGCTGTCTTCCAGGAGGCTTCGATGTTCTTCGAGGATCGTGTCGATGCGGGCCGACGGCTCGCGGAAGATCTGGCCGTGCTGCGTGACGAGAATGTCGTCGTTCTCGGATTGCCGCGCGGCGGTGTCCCCGTCGCGTTCGAGGTGGCGCTGTCGCTGGACGCGCCGCTGGACGTGATCGTGGTGCGCAAACTCGGTGTCCCGTATCAGCCGGAGCTGGCGTTCGGCGCTGTCGGCGAGGATGGGGCGCGGGTGATCAACCCCGCCGTCGTGGCCGTGGCGGGGCTGTCCGGTGAGGACATGGCGCAGGTTGAGCGACGCGAGCGCGCGGAGCTGGAACGCCGAGCCGTCCGGTTCCGCATGGGCAGATCGCGCGTTCCGTTGGCCGGTCGGACCGCGGTCATCGTCGACGATGGGGTCGCGACCGGTGCCACCGCCGCGCCGCCTGCCAAGTCGCCAGGGCGCAGGGCGCGGCGGGGTGGTGCTGGCGGTGCCGGTGGCGTCCGGGAGGCGCTACACCTGCTGCGGCGGGAGGCCGACGAGGTGATCTGTCTCGGGCAGCCGAAGTTCTTCTTCGCGGTCGGTCAGTGGTATCGCCACTTCGAGCAGACCACCGATGACGAGGTCGTCGACTTGCTGGCTCGTGCCGCCGACGGGGCCGGGGCACCGCAACCGGTCGTGGACGCCGATCCGCCGCTGCGCGACGATGAGGTACGGGTACAGGCCGGGAAGGTCGAGTTGGCAGGGCATCTCACTGTCCCCGAGCATCCGATCGGGGTGGTGGTGTTCGCACACGGCAGCGGCAGCAGCCGGCACAGCCCGCGCAATCGTTATGTCGCCGAGGTGCTGCAACGCGCCGGGCTGGGCACGCTGCTGTTCGACCTGCTCACCACCGCCGAGGAAATCAACCGCGCCAACGTGTTCGACATCGATCTGCTCGCCGGGCGGCTGGTCGAGGTCACCGCGTGGCTGACTCGCCAGGAACACGTCGAGGGGTTGCCGATCGGATACTTCGGGGCCAGTACCGGGGCCGCGGCGGCCCTGTGCGCCGCCGCCGACCCGCGCGTCCAGGTCGCTGCGGTGGTGTCGAGGGGTGGCCGGCCGGATCTGGCGGGCCGCGCGTTGGCCGCGGTGCGGGCTCCGACCCTGCTGATCGTCGGCGACCACGACTACCTCGTGCTGGAACTGAATCATCAAGCCGCGAAGGCGATGTCGTGTGAAACCGCACTGGCGGAGGTGCCTGGCGCGACCCATCTGTTCGAGGAACCCGGCACTCTGCGCGAAGCCGCCGAGCTCGCCCGCGACTGGTTCACTACGAGGCTGCCCTCCGCCACCGCGACCGAGTCGGCGGGATCGGCGTGATCAGGCCGGACGCCGGGTACCGGCACGTCCCGCCGGATCGGATTCCGATGCCGAATCGGATGCCACTGATGCCGACAAGGCGTAATCCTCGACGAGCAATCGAGCGTTGTTGCGTGGCAAAGGGATCGGCGCTGTCATTGCCGAACGAGGTTCGATACGGTGGCTTACCGGGGCCGCAGCGTCGTCGAACGCGCTTTCAATGGCTGAAGCTATTGGGAGACATGACCTAGAACCACAGGGAAACGGCCGGTCATCGCAGGTTTTGCGATGGCCGGCCGTTTTTCGTGCGCCTGACTGTGATGGCCAGCATGAGCCATCGACCAACGAGCTCAGTTCTGACCGCGGGGCCCGCCACCGGGCCACAGCCGGCGCCGCTGTGCGCTGGTCGGTCAGAGTTGCGTGTGCCCGGAGCCGGTGAGAATGATCAGCGGCATCATCAGAACGCCGAGAATATCGTTGCCGGTGCATTGGGCCGAGGCACTCGAGCTGCCGGTCGGCTGGCTGCCACAGTTCTGCACCAGCATGGACTTGGTCGATGAACCCTGCGTGGCGGTTAGGCTGTACACGCCCTCGGGAAGCTTCGAGCGATAGACGTACTGGACGGTCCCGGTACCGGCCTTGGATCCGGCTTGCGGGGTGAACGTGCCGACGTTCTGCCCGTCCAAGGTGACCGTGACCGGTGCCAGGGCGTCCGCGCCGCTGGTGCTCACATAGATCGTGCAGGTATTGCCTGCCCCCTCGCATCCGCCGATGCCGGTGTCGATCTGTGTCAGATTCACATTGTCGACCGTGGCCGACGCCGATGCCGCCGCGACGGCCGGAATCGCCAGCATGGCCACCGTGGCGGCGGCCCAACTCATTTGCCTCATCTGTTCTTTTCCGTCGGAGTGTCGTTGCCGGCACCTGAGTGCCGCTCCGACGGTAACCGCGTAGCGAGGCTACGCGCGCACAAATCGAAAAGCCGATACTTCAAAGCGCCGTCACGCTTCGCATGTGCTTGCGTCGCAACGGGGTTCGGTTCGAAGCCGTCGAGGTGTCCGGGGGCAAGATCGGCGCCGGGTACCGTTGGGCGGTGAACCCAGCTGATGCGAGAAGCCTCAAAGACAGTGATCTCGAGTCCCGCAAGGAAAACCTGCGGGTCCTGCTCGAGCGGGCTGGCGACGGCGACGCATCCGCCAAGCAGGCACTCCGCGCGCTGGTCCGCGACTATCCCGACTACCACCGGACGATCTACAGCCTGGCGCTGAACCACGCGGAGGTCTTCGGCGACGACTCCCTGAAGGCGCCGCTCCTCGCGTCCCTCGCCGACACCCGCTACAACTGCCAAGCCTGGGCCGCGATGGGCTGCGCGGCGCTCGGGTTCCGCGAGGCGGTCCCCGGCTTGCTCGCGATGCTGGACCACCCACAGCAGATGGCCCGCGAGGAAGCGGTGATCGCCCTGGGCGAGCTCGGCGACGAATCCGTCGTCCCCGCCCTCACACCCCTGCTCCGGGACTCGATCGCGGGAATGCGCGAACGCGCCGCCGAGGCCCTCGGCGATATCGGCGGCGACGCGGCCCTGGCCGCACTGTGGGAAGAATTCGAGCACCGCCGCTACTACCGCATCGGCTACATCGCCAGCGCACTGGCCAGATTCGCCCCGGATGTGATCCCGAGGCTGCTGGCGGCCGCCGACAGCGCCGACCCGGACCAGCGCTACTGGGCGGCCGTCGCACTCGGCTCGACCGGCGACGACCGAGTCGTGCCGACACTGGAACGGCTCATGGCCCACGACCGCGGCTCGACCGTCTTCGACGGCATGGTGAGCGTCGCCGCGAAGAAGGCCCTCCGCACGCTACGCCGAATCCAGGCCGCAATCGCGGCGCGCGAATCCTGACAGCGCAGCTCGCCCGGATCCCGCTGTAGCCCTGAGAAGTATGGTCGTTTCAGCCTTGGTTGTGGCGACTAACGTTCCGGCTCACGAGTTGTCGTACGAAGGGTGGGCCCGGCATGACGCGCAATCTGGTGAAATCGGCTGTGGTGGTCGGTTTTTCCGGTGGAATCCTGCTCTCCGGGCTGGGTGCCGCGTCTGCTGAACCGGCGCGCGTCACGCCGATCGCGGAATCGGGATCGGGGACAATCGCGCAAACGGGCTTCGGCACCGGTTCCGCGGGACTGGATCTGGCCACGGCGATGGTGCTCTGCAAGCTCACCGGCGGCGACTACCGCCTCTCCATCGGCATGCTGGTCGGGCCGAGCGGTTGCCTCGGCGGGCTGCTCGGGATCCCGAAGGTCTAGCTCGGACCCTTTTGCTTTGTCCGGATGTCCCGACGTGTCATCGCGACCAGTCGGTTGACTACATTGTTCACCGGGTTCACGTGGTGAAATGCGTTCTGCGAGAACGTCAGTCACGGTATGTTTCGCCGGTTCGCCACGCGCTCGCATGGTCCGCTCCTACGATGAATCAGTGCCAGATGCCTTTCCTGGCACGGGTTTTCACCTTTTCATCATGCACGACATGAGTGGAATCGGGGTGTGTCGATAGTGACCGAACCTGTCCAGAACGTAACCAATGAAACCCTGGAAAGTATTGCGGCCAATGGCATGTGGGCCGATGGGCTGACCTTCACGCCGGAGGTGGTGCAGGTCGCGCGGGCGCTGCTGGCGGCGCTGCGCGGGGTCGCGCCGGCTGGAGTGCTGCCGCCGGAGTTGCAGGAGGTGGTGGATACCGTCCGGGGTGGCGCCACGGTGGAGATCACGCAGATTCCCGGGGCCGACGGGGTGCTGCTGTCGGCGTTGACGGTCAAGCTGAACGGGGCCGAGCCGCGTCCGGCGGTGGTGGTGCCCGCGGGGTGGAGTCCGCTGGGGTGGTTGCCGTTCGTGTGGACCTATCTGACGTTGGCCGTGCAGGGGTATCACGTGCTGGCCTACACGCCGCGCGGCCTCGGCACGCCGGGTGAGGTCACCACGTCGCAGGGGTTCATCGACGTCGCCGGTGAGAAGGACCGGGCGACGGGCATCGCGTGCTGGACTACGCGCAGGAACTGTTCGGGCCCGGTCCCATCGGCATGCTCGGCGAGTCCTACGGTTCGGGGCTGAGTCAATTGATCGCGGCCACCGACCCGAAGGAGCGGGTGTCCGCGGTCGTCGCGCTGAGCACCTGGGGCAACCTCGCCACGTCGCTGTACGACAACGGAACCCGGCACCTGGCCGCGATGCAACTGCTGGTCGACTTCACGGGTGGCACGCCCGGCAAGCCCGAGGAGAAGTTCGACCCGGATACCCTCCGCATTCTCGGCTACTTCGAGCGGGGCGAGAACATGGACGAGGTCGTGGCCTGGGGGCTGGACCGGTCGCCGGAAACCTTCGTCGAGCTGACCAACTCGCGGGGCATCGCCACGTTCATGTCGAACACCTGGCACGAGACCCTCTTCCGGTCAACGAAGTGCTCGACACGTTCAACCGGCTGACCGTGCCGAAGCGACTCAACGTGTGGATCGGCAATCACGGCGCACCCGAGGCCGCCGGACTGGTCGGAATCCCGCTGGGCTTCCCCTTCCCCGGCCTGCTCACGCCGATGCGAGAAGCTCGTGACTGGTTGGACATTCACCTGCGCGGTAGCGACCGCGGCCAATCCGAACCGGTCAGCGATCAGACCATGTTCACCTACCGCACCCGGCCGATAGCCGGTGGTGGGCAACGGATCACCGAACCCGCGCGACGGGAACCCGCAGCCGACTGGAGCGAGGTCAGCACCGAAACCGAACGCTGGTATCTGGGTAACGGCGGCGGGGACGGCACCCTCCTGCCCAAGCCGGAATCCGGGTGGACGCGCAGCTTCCTGGTCGGTGACGGGGCGGCCGCGGCCACCTCGGCCACCGCGGTCGCCGAGTTCCTGAAGACCGGGCAGCGGGAGTGCTATGGCAGTCCCCAGCTCTACCAGGTCGGTGACTTCGAGCGGGATCGCCTGCTGATCTGGCAGACCGAGCCGCTGACCGGTGGTCGCCGCGTGCGCGGCATCCCCTCACTGCACCTGTCCGTCGGCAGCACGGCCCCGGCCGCCACGCTGGTGGCCTACCTGTTCGACGTGAGCCCCGACGACACGGCTCGCATCATCACCCACGAGCCCTTCACGGTGTTCGAACTGGGTCAAGGGGAGCAGCGCGTCGTCCGATGGCGACTGCAAGGCGCCTGCTACGACATTCCCGACGGGCACCGCCTCGCACTGGTCGTCAACGGCTACGACAAGCTCTACTCCTACAGCCCGCCCGGCACCACCACCATCACCTCACCCGAGAACTCCGAGTCCTGGCTCGACCTCGAATTGGGCTGAGCGGTCCCATCTCTCGTGCGTCCGGTGGGGATCGACGGTGCTCGATCCCCACCGGACCACATCCCTGCACAGCGACGCTCGCGGCGACGGGCCTACGCGGCACGGGAAATGCGTTGTGTCACAGCGCCTCCACCGCGACAGGGGCGGTCCTGCGCGCCGAGCGTTCGGCGCGGCGCACCACGGCGACCCGGTCACGACCGCGACGACGGCGAACCCGGCCGCCACCAGCGACCCGCGCTGGAATCCCGCCGTCACTGCCGCGGCCGGGCCGGTCGACACGCCGCGGCTCGCCGCGATCGCCACCGCCGCCACGATGGCGATGCCCAGCGACCCGCCGATCTCGCGCGCCGTCTCCACCATGCCGCCCGCCAAACCGCTGACCTTCTCCGGGATTCCGATGAACGCGGCGACCTGGAGCGAGGTCTGCGACAGCCCGATCCCGATCCCGACGGCGACGAATCCGGGGAACAGATCCGGCCAGTACGCGGCATGCACCGGTACCCGGGCCAGCCAGAGCAGCCCGGCCGCCGCGACGCCCTGCGCCAGCGCCAGCGACCACCCCGCACCGAGCCGGGTGAGCGCGACCGGTGCGACGCCCGCCGCGGCCACCACGGCGGTCACCGCGATCGCGAGATAAGCGAGCCCGGTGCGCAGCGCCGAGTATCCGAGCGCCTGCTGCATCAGCAGCGACGCCTGGAAGATGGTGGCGAAGAAAGAGGCGAACACCAGTGCCGCAACGAGATTCGCGGCATTCAAGGTCGGTCGCCGGAACATCGACAGCGGCACCAGCGGCGACGCGGAGCGAGATTCGATGGCAGCGAACGCGGCCAGCAGTGCGCACCCGGCGATCAGGAAGCCCAGCGTGGTGGTCGAGGTCCAGCCGTGATCCACGCTCTTGTTGATGGCGTACACGAACGCGGTGAGCCCGGCGGTCACCGTGACCGCCCCGGCGATGTCGAACGGTCCCCGGTGGATCTTCCGGTCGGCGGGAACGAATCTCGGGATCAGCGCGACCATGCCGGCCACGATCGGGACATTGATGAAGAAGATCCACTGCCAGCCCGGCCCCGCGGTGAGCGCGCCGCTCAACACCACCCCGACCGAGGCGGCACTGCCACCGGCGGCGCCGAACACGCCGAGCGCCTTGTTGCGGGACGCCCCTTCGGGGAAGGTCGCGGCGACCACCGCCAGCGCGGCCGGAGCGGCGAGTGCCGCGCCCACACCCTGGACCGCGCGCGAGGCAACGAGCGGTGCGAAGGATCCGGACAGCCCGGCGGTGAGCGAGGCGCCCGCGAACAGTGCCAGACCCGTCTGCAGGATCCGGCGCCGCCCCAACAGGTCACCGGCGCGACCGCCGAGCAGCAGCAGGCCGCCGAGCAGCAGCCCGTAGGTGATGACCACCCATTGCAGATCGCCGGCGGCCAGGCCGAGATCGGCTTGGATGGACGGCAGCGCGACATTCACGATCGCGATGTCGAGTGTGACGATGAATTGGGCGCCGCACATCAGTGCGAGGATCGCGCCCGGACGCAGGGCCGGCCGCGGCCGGATCGGTGGGGTGGATTGCCCTACTGGGGAATGTGTTTCGTTGACCATGCTTCTGACAACAGGCCGGACGCCGGAAACTCGTCGCGGCGGTGTGCCCGGGCCGCGACGAGTTTCCGAGGCCGCGACGGTGGTGCACGGTATGGACCTGGAACAGACGTCCGGCGGCATCATGGTGCTCACCGGCGAGCCCGACGCGGGCCGCACCGCCGCATGGTGTGCCCGCGTCAGCGCCCTGCACGCCGACGGGCACCGCGCGATTGTGTGTGATGTGCGCGGACTTTCGGGCTGCGCGTCGGCGGTCGTGCAGGCGTTGGCGCGAATCGCCCTGACAGCCAGGCGATCCGGATGCCGCTGCGTGCTCGTGGGCGCGGACGATCGCCTGCTGATCCTGCTCGAGCTGACGGGCCTGAACGAGCTGTTCGACACCGCCGCCCCCGAGGGGTGAACCCTCAGTCCAGATGGTGCGGTAACCCGAAGGCCCCGAACAGTTCCGGTTGCAGGAAGGTGTGCAACCGCGCGATCTCGCCGCCCGAGCATTCCAGCACCTGAATGGCGAAGGCGGTCATCCGCCCGTCGGTCTCCCGGTACAGCGCGGCGGCGGGACACCCGTTAGCCTGGATCGGAATCAGCCGCTTGCTCCGGCACCCGATGTCGGACCCGATCAGCCAGTCCCGGAACGACTCCCGGCCGAACAACCAGAACGCGACCGGCGGCATATCGATGATCGCGTCGTCCCGCAGCAGCGACACGATACCGGCGATGTCGAATCGCTCGAAAGCGGCGACATAGCGTTCGAGCAGACCGGTGTCGATCGGATCGAGCGGCCGCGCGCCGTCGGTTCGCTGCGCCTGCGCGAGCGCCGCCCGCGCCCGGCGCAGCATGCTGTTGACGGCGTCGACGCTGAGATCCAGCAGTTCGGCCACCTCGGCGGCCCGCCAGCACAGCACGTCGCGCAGGATCAGCACGGCCCGCTGGCGCGGCAGCAGATATTGCAGGGCGGCGACGAAGGCGAGCCGGACCGACTCGTTCGACACGGCCTGCTCGGAGGGATCGACGGTCGGGCTGCTCGGAAACGGCTGCACCCAGGTCGACTCCGGGAGCGGGGCGCCCAGCTCGCCGCGCGGGTCGGCCGCGGCGACCAGATCCATCGGCAGCGCCCGCCGCTTCCGGTCGGCGCTCGCGTCGATGCAGACATTGGTGGCGATGCGGTAGGTCCACGGTCGCAGACCCGCCGGATCATTGAGCCGGGCCGCGGACCGCCACGCCCGCATCATCGTCTCCTGTACCGCGTCCTCGGCCTCGAGCACCGAGCCGAGCATGCGATAGCAGTAGGCGAGCAGCGCCGGTCGCAGCTCGGCCAGCGCATCCTCGACCGCGGGCGCGGCCAGGGCAGACGTCTGGTTCATGCGATTCTCCTCGCGGTCCGGGTGCCGGCGTGCTCGCACGGAACACCTTCGACAGTTATGACCGCGCGGGCCGCCGAAATTCGTCGCGGTCGCGAGAATGCAGTTCAGCGCCGGGGGTAGGGATCCATGTCGCGCAGGCGTTGCCGGTGGATGCGCTGCAGTTCGCCCACCCGGGTGAGAAAGCCCGCGATCAATTCGAGTTCGCCGGGCTCGTACCAGCTGAGCATCATCTCGAAGCTCTCGTCGACCAGGGGCGCGATGAGTTCCTCGATGCGCCGCGCGGTGAGGTCGGTCGCCACCACGATCACCCGGCGACGGTCGGTGGGGTGCAGCGAGCGAGTGATGTAGCCCTGCTTCTCCAGCCGGTTGAGCAGCACCGTGGCGCCCGCGGCGGTGAGGCCCAGGCGTTCGGCCAGCAGGCCGGGGGTCGTGGACCTCCCGTCGCCGAGCAGGACGATCTCCAGCGCGCGCCGATCGGTCTCGTTCACGCCGAGCAATCGGATCAATTCCGGGCCAGATCCTCGACGGTGCCGTGATAGAACTCCAGCGCCTTGCTCAGCTCTACCTGGGCGGGTTCGGTTGACTTCGGACGCACGCGCTCCCACCCTCGTACACTTCGAGCATGGACCGGGCTGCCGATTACAGCCCGGTCCAGCCATATTCACCTCATGTCGTCAGTGCTCGACCTCAGCTGACCGTGGTGGTGGTGAGGGTCGGGGACGGGTTCGGGTAGCAGGCGGTCGCGACGTTGCCGATGAACGCCACCTTGGTCGTCATGGTCATGCCCGGGTTGGCGAAACTGGTCCCGGCGTACTTGCTGGTGATCGGCGTTCCGGGGGAACCGGCCGTGACGTTGATGGTCACTGCGGGCGGGGTGAAGCTGGTGCCGCCCGCGATCGGACCCGGCACGGTGAGAACGACATTCCCACCCGAGGTGGAGACGGTGCCGGCCACGGAACCACCGGAGGCGGTGGCCGAGACCAGCGTCGAATTCGCCGGGGTCGGGAAGGTCATCTTCAGGTTGCTGATGTTGGTCACCGTGAATCCGGAGGCCGAACTGGGCACCGTGGACGCACCCGGGGTGAGGGTGATGGCCACGGCCGAGCCGGACGCCGCCGAGCCCGGCGCGGTGCCGGTGACCGTGGTGGTCATGCTCGAGGTCTGGCCGATCCCGAAGATCGTGCCCTGGCAACTCCAGTTCACGGTGACGGGCGTGGCATTCGCGGGTGCGGCCAATGCGAAAACGGTGGCCAGCGCCACCGGAGTAACAATTCCGGCGCGCAGCAGCACGGAGGCGGTCTTACTCATAACTATCTCCCAAAATGTGAAGTAACGACACGATCCGTATGGTGTGCCGTACCTGTAAGGGATTTGAAATGTAACCTGTTCTCATCCTGCAGGGGCTGGAATTCGTAATAACGGTTCGGTATCGATGGCCGGTCGGGGGCCGGTTCCGGCAGATCCTTAACTGCAATTGAATATTTACTCTGGAAAGTTAATTCCGCCGAGAGTTCCACGCAAATCGATCGAACGTGAATATCGACAATTTTGGTGACTTTAGTGGTATCACGTAGGGTGATCGGCGAAAGGGGGGAACTCGATGATCAACTCGTTGGGCCTCGAGCAGGCCGCCGAGCCGATCGCCCGCCGTCGTCCACTCCGATGGGCGCTGCTGGTGCTCGGATGGCTTTTGCTGCTCGCGGGCATCGCCGGAGTCGGGCTGCACTACAGCCCGTGGGTGTGGGAGCCGGCGGTGCTGGCCGCGTCGTTCGCGTCGTATCTGATGGCCGGTGCGCTCGCCGCGGTCGTGCTGCTGGGCCTGGCTCGCCAGTGGGTGAGCACCGCGGTCGCGGTGCTGGTGTCGGCCGCTGCCCTCTGGTCGCAGGCGCCGATGCTGTGGCCGGACGGGAGCGCCCCGCCGGGCACGGATCTGGTGGTGATGCAGTCCAATCTGGAGCTCGGACGCGGATCCGCCGAGGCGGTGGTGCGCATGGCGCGCGAGGACGGCGTCGAGGTCCTGACCCTCGAGGAATTGACGCCGGACCTGCTGGATAAGCTCGACGCCGCCGGCCTCGCCGAGCTGTTCCCGTACCGCTTCGCCGCACCCTCCGGCAACAGCGGGCAGGGCACCGGGATCTTCAGCCGCTATCCGCTGACCGACGGCGTCAAATTCGACGGATTCTGGCTGAACAACCTGCGCGCCACCATGCTTCACCCCGGCCGCGGCTCGGTGTCGGTCTTCGCGTTCCACCCGATTCCGCCGCTGTTGAACACCGGGGTGTGGAGCAGCGAACTCGACCGCCTCCGTGCACATCTGGACGAGACGACCGGACCCGCGGTGGTCGGCGGTGACTTCAACTCCACCTACGACCACGCCGCCTTCCGCGCGCTGATCAGCGGCCGCTACGCCGATTCCGCCGAACTCCTCGGCGTCGGCGCCCTGCCCACCTGGCCGAACGACCGCTCGTGGGGTCCGGTGATCGGCATCGACCGCATCCTGATCGCCGAGGGGCACGCCACCGCCCTGCGCTCGGTCACGATCCCGAACACCGATCATCGCGCCGTGATCGCGCGCCTGCGCCTGTGACGATCGGCGGGTAACGTCCGCGATTCCCGGTGATGGCTCAAATCGCGAGCGTACGATCACTTTTCGGGGGTTCTCCGCCAATCGTGGGAGTCGCCATGGCATTCCCGTCCTCGATCGCCGCCGTACCGCATCGTCTGCCGCTGCTCGGGCACATGGTGTCGTTGCTGCGCGACCCGCTGGCGTTCCTGAGTTCCCTGCCCACGCACGGAGATCTGGTGCGCATCGGGCTCGGGCCGGTCACCGCGGTGGCGGTCTGTGATCCGGCGCTGACCCAGGAGCTGCTGCGCCGCGACCGGGTCTTCGACAAAGGCGGTCCGCTGCTCGAACGGGTCCGGGAAGCCCTCGGCGACGGGTTGGTCACCTGTCCGCACTCCCTGCACCGGCGTCATCGGCGACTGGTGCAGCCGGCGTTTCCACCCGGGCCGGACGGCCGAGTACGCGGCGGTGATGAGCGGTCGCATCGCCGAGATCGTCGAATCATGGCGAACGACAACAGATCGTTGTCGAGGTCGGCGAGATCCGCTGCGGCCTTCACCAATTCGGTCATGGGCGGGCTGCACATCACCCCGGCCGAGCCTTCACGGCCCAGGCTGATATCGGTCAGCATGAGACAGGCGACGTTCGCGCCGCCGAGACGGCGCAGATGAACATAGGAGGCGAGTGGCGGGAGGGATCCGGCCGCCGCCGCCCCGCCTCCCACAGCTTGGCCAGCAGGTACTTCTCGGTGTCGTCGGCCCAGCGCCGGCGCTGAACCGGGGAGCCCATCGCCGCGACCCTGCCGTCCAGGTCGCGCAGGGCTCGCGCGACGGGGAGCTCGGGTGAGTTCGCGCGGCCCGGGTCTTCGAGCACCTCGATCAACTCGCCGATGACCGCGCTGAATTCGACCGGGTCGCCGCCGATTCGATTCGCGTCGCAGTACAGATCGTCGAAGGCGAACAGCCAGGTGATGAAGTCCGACGCCAGCTGCGTGCCCGCGCGGGTGCCCCGGGGATAGGTATGGGAACCCAGCGCGGCCGGTGCGCCCGAACGGAACTCGGTCCTCCGGTCCTCGGGCAGCACCGCGTGCCCGTCGAGCCAGGCCATGCTGTCCGATTCGATGGCCGCGCGCATCGGATGCACCGAACTTGCCAGCGGACACCACAGTTCCCGATTGCCGACCGCCGTTATCCCGGACTCCCTGCGTGCTGGACGTTCGAGTACTCATGATCCACGATCGGCGGCCGCGCGTTCCCGGTTATCTGAAGCCGTGCCCCGCGAACAGCGCGGTTGCAATTGCAATTTCATTTGGTCCTTGCATTTGTCGTTGTCGAGGACTTCCTGTGCCGATACTGCGACATGCTGTGCCAGAAGCGGCTGCGGGCGCGCGGAATTCGCCCGTTGACACGACAATCGAAGAGCGCGGTCCGGGAGTCGAGAGGCTCCTGGGCCGTTGTCCATTATGTCGTGCATCCAGGAGGGGTCCGGATGCCGGCATCACGCTGATTGCTTATGGAGGCGAGACCCAGGATGACGGCATCCGAAGAGGAGGCGACAGATCAGTGAGCTCGTCGCCCGGCTGGCCGACAAATTCCCTCATCTCACGCCGCGCTGTGTCGGCGAAGAGGTCCGCGGAATCCATCGCGAGTTCGAGGGCCACCGGGTGCGGGAATTCATCCCGCTGCTGGTGGAGCGCATTGCCGAGCGGCAGCTGAGCCGTCGGGTTTCCTACCATTCGACCGCTGTCGGCACCGGATGGCAGTCCTCGGCTCCGGCCTATCTCTGATCCCGCTCGGTCGCTGAATACCGCGAAATGGCCGGTCCATCGGTTGATGGACCGGCCATTGTCATCGCTGTGCCGCTCCGGGGTCAGCGATGCTGGAGCTTGCGCTTCATCTCCTTGTTCATTGCCTGCGCATCCGACCGTGTCTGCTGGGCGTCCCGCTTGATGCCGTCGCCCATGCGGTCCATGTCACGCCGGGCGTCATCGGCCAGCCGGTCAATGTCCTGTTCGGCGCGCTGGGCCTGGTCCTTCATGCCCTGCTTGGCCTTGTTGGCGATCTGGCCGGGTTTGCGGCCGTGCTTGCTAGACATTCCAACCTCCGAATCGGTGGTCTTCGTCCGAACCAAGGAAAGTGGGCGCGGGGATCACCGCGTCCGATCGAATCTCCGAGCGCTGTCGGGCGGCGTCACCAGGGGCAGGGATCGCCGACAGCCGGGTGTTCGCAGCAATTGTTGAGCAACAATTACGCCTCGTAGAGCCTGCACCTGTGCGTCCCCGCTGTCAATCTTTTCGCCGAAATCGGTCGTTGTGCAGGGGGACTGCCGAAACGATGGGCGCGGCGGCGCTCACCTCGGTAGGGTTTTGGTTCCGCGTCCGGGATGTGCGCTGTTCGGCGGCGGTGGAGTGTCGCGCACCGTGTGAAGTGGGTTGGATGTCAGAGTTGGTCGGCACCCGGGTGCCGATGTACACCCCGGAATTCGCCGCCGACCCGCATCGGGTCTATCGCGAGACCCGCGAGCGCTACGGGTCTTTGGTTCCGGTCGAACTCGCGCCCGGAGTGCCGGCCACGCTGGTCGTCGGATACCGCACGGCGGTAAGGATTCTCAACGATCCCGAACGCTTCCCCGCCGATCCGCGCGCCTGGCAGGCGGGCGTGCCCGCCGACTGTCCCGTGCTGCCGATGATGCAATGGCGGCCGAATGCCTTGCGCAACGCCGGAACCGAGCACGCGCGGTACCGGCAGACCAACACCGCCGGATTGACCGGCATCGACCACTACGGTCTGCAGGGCACCGTGGAACGGGTCGCGGTCTCGCTGATCAATTCGTTCTGCGCCGCCGGTTCGGCGGACCTGGTGCGCGACTACGCTTTTCCCCTCGCCTTCCGAGTCCTCAACCAGCTGCTCGGCTGCCCCGTCGAGATCGCCGCCCAAGCGGCGGAAGGCTTCCGGGCCGTCTTCGAGGGCGTCGGCGCCGACCGCGGCAACAAGATGCTCATCGACGCCCTGCTCGAGCTGACCCAGCACAAACGGGCCCACCCCGGCCACGACGTCACCACCCGCATGCTCCACCACCCCGCCGGACTGACCGACACCGAAATGGTGCATCAGCTCGCCACCCTCTACGGCGCGGGCATCGAGCCGCAACAGAACCTGATCGTCAACGCCATCCTGCTGCTCCTGGTCGACGACCGCTTCCGCGGCAGCGCCCTGGGCGGCAGCCTCTCCACCCGCGAAGCCCTCGACGAAGTCCTCTTCGACGACCCCCCGATGGCCAACTTCTGCATCAGCTTCCCGCCCCGCGCGGTCCTCATCGACGACTGCTGGCTGCCCGCCCATCAACCCGTCGTCATCAGCATGGCCGCCTGCAACACCGACCCCGCCATCCGCACCGCCGAATTCGCCGGCAACCGCTCCCACCTGGCCTGGGGCGCCGGCCCCCACGCCTGCCCCGCCAGCTCCCTGGCCTACCTCATCGCCCAGGAAGCCGTCGACCAACTCCTCGACGCCCTCCCCGAACTCCACCTCACCATCCCCGCCACCGAATTGACCTGGCGCCCAGGCCCCTTCCACCGCGCCCTCCTCTCCCTCCCCGTAGCCTTCACCCCCGCCCCACCCCTCCCCGAACCCCACTGACCCCGCCCCCCGCCGCGCCGATTTGGCAAACCGGCGGGGTGACACGCTAGTGTTGTCTCACTCCGGCAAGGGAATCCAACCCGGACAGTCGCCCCGGCGACGAGACCCGGTTCTATAGCTCAGCGGGAGAGCACTCGCTTCACACGCGAGGGGTCGCTGGTTCGATCCCAGCTAGAACCACAAATCGGCAAAGCCGCAGGCCAGAGGGTCTGCGGCTTTGTTGTGAATGAGGATCGACCCGAACCGCTTCGATCTTCGATTGCGCGTAGCCACGTCGAGAAGACCTGTACCTCAGTGCAATCTGGTGGTGCGGGGGAGGCGCTGTCGATCGCGAGCATCCGGAAGTGCCACGATCGAATCCATGAGTTCTCAGGTGACCGCTGAAGCGATTGTCGCGGGGTGGAAGTCGCGACTCGTCACGCTCGCAGACAACCCGGAGTACGTCTTCGTCGACACGCCACAGGAGTTGATCGACCAATATCGCGCCCGGCTCATCACCTTCAGCGGCTGTCGCGACGCGGAGCTCGAAGCTGTCGAGGCGCGGGTTGGTGGCCGGTTCCCGGCGGTGTTTCGCCACTATCTGTTGGATATGGGTGAGGCGTGCGGTGATTTGTTGCGAGGCAGCGACCGTGCGGGCATCCGCGGTTTCGACCGGCTGCGCGAGGATGCCCGCGAGATCGTCGACGATGTCGGCGGTGCCTGGAACTTGCCGACGGACGCGGCCATTGTCCTCACCCACCAGGGCTATACGTTCGACTACGTGCGGGCGATCGGCGGGTTCGACAGCGCGGTCATGCGGTGGTCGGACGGGAAGCCGGACGCAGCGACTCAGGTCGCAGCCACCTTCGCCGACTACGTCGACGCGCACCTGCGGCTCATGGAGCGCAACCACCGCAGCGACTGCGAGCGAGGCGGCTACTACCTGACGCTGCACCCCGGCGGTGGAGGGCGGCGAGTGTACCCGGCCCACAACTCCGGTGACCGCGCACTCGATTCCAGGTGACAGGCGAAATTCGCTACGACTATCCGATTGGCGGCTGGATCCTTTCGACGCCGGCGAGCTACGCACGCAGTACTTCTACTGTGCACACGGCGTCAGCCGTGCGTGGGTTCCCGATGCCCCATCTTCTCGTGCAAGTCGGTCCGAGTCGGGCTGTGGTTCAGCTGTCATCGCGTGTCAGTCGAATGACAGCGCGATGCGGCAGCGTGTGCCGCGGCAGCGACACGCTGCCGATTCGATGGCTGTGGTGAAGGGACGAGCGAGCGATGTCCGATGTCCGTAGCGCACGCGATTTGGTAGGCAAGGTTGTTCTCGTGGTGGGCGGGAGCCGAAATCAGGGCGGGGCATTCGCCGAGAATGTCGCCGCACGCGGGGCCACCACTGTCATCAGCTACCTGGGTGACGAGGATGCGGCGCGGCAGACCGTGGCCAGGCTGGCAGCGTGCGGCGTGATCGCGGTGGCCATCCGCTCGGACGCCACTGTTTCCGCGGACGTGGACGCGTTGTTCGCGAAAGTGGTGGCCGAGTACGGCAAGTTGGACATCGTGATCCACACTCCGGGTGCGGTGCTCAAGAAGCCGCTGGTGGATTTCACCGATGAGGACTTCGATCATCTGATCAACCTCAACACCCGCAGCGCCTTCAACACGTTGCGGGCCGCTGCCCGACATCTCGCCGACAACGGACGCTATGTCGTGCTTTCGACGACCCTGACCGCCGTCATGACCGGTACCTATGGCCTGTACTCGGGTTCCAAGGCGGCGGTCGAACGGATGGTGCTCGCCGCGTCCAAGGAGTTGGGTGATCGCGGTATCACCGTCAACGCGGTCGCCCCCGGGCCGGTCGACGACGATTTCTACCGGGGCGCGGAGACGCCCGAATCCATCGAGGTGGCAACACATCACAGCCCGCGCGGCCGGCTCGGTACGCCGGAGGATATCGCTCCGGTCGTCGGCTGGCTGGTCAGCGACGGCGCGGGGTGGGTGTCGGGTCAGACGATTCGGGCCAACGGTGCGATGTTCTGAGGTGGCCGGGATCGACATTCGCTCAGCAGGGCGCGGAAGCCGTCGAGAGTGAGGGCATGACCGAGACCCAGGGCCTGGTCGACGGCGTTCGCCCCGAGTCTGATTCGCGCGACATCGATGATCTGTCGTGGACCGGGCCCGCGGTGGGGTCCGGTGTGCAGGAGGTCGCGAGCCCCGATGATCGTGACCGCGAGCCGCGTGTCACCGTTCGCCAGTGCCACGGATGCGTAGCCCACACCTATCGCGAGCAGCAAGGGCAGGTTGCCGGCGACCTGTCCTTGCAGTAGATCGAAGGCATCCGCCAGCTCGCTGTGGGCCCGGTACGGATCACCGCTGTCGAGCAGGGCGATGGCAAACGCGGTGCGGCCCCAGATTTCGACGGCGGTCGCAATGCCCTCGACCGGTCGATCCGCCCGCACCCGATGTGCGGTCACGGTGGCGAGCGCCTCGTGGAAGAGGTCAATGGCTTCGCCGAGTTTGCCACGGCGGCTGGCTATTTCGGCCTCCACCACTTGAATCCACGTTCGGGTGAACGTGGGCACGGTGGCGTCGAGTCGGGCGCGTGCGATGGCTACCTCGGCCGCTGCCGCAGCGATATCGCCGTGCCACACTCGAAGTTGCCCGAGCCAAGTATGAACTCCGACTACCTCATCGGTGCCCAACCAGGTGTCGGTCAGTTCGGCCGCCTCTGCCATCAACGGCAGCGCGGCCGATAGCCCGAGTGTGTTGGTGCGGTATCGGGCCAGGATCAGCAGTGCCCGGACCAGCGCGCGGGGTTCACCGATCTCCCGGAGCTGGACCAGCGCACTCTCGAGATCGCGTACCGCGGCCTCGGGGCCGGTGTCGCTGAGCGTTTCGAGTCCCCGTCTCAGCCGTGCGTTGGCCGCGAGCCACGGGTCCGTGGATCGAACAGCCTCATCGAGCAGGGCGCGATCCCCGGCCCGGCTGCGGCGCACCGCGTAGACCAGGACGAAGACGGGGTTGGGCTGTCGCTGCTCGGCCGCGGCAGTACACACGAGTCCATCGAGGTCGCCGTCGTTGTCGGTAGGGCCCCACCACAGAATGTCGTAGTGCACCGGCAAGCGGTGCGAGAAAGCGCATGCCAGATAGTTCGCGGTCGACCCGGGCGGGGGTTGTTCGACGAGCGCGAGTACCTGTGCGCACCAGTGCGCCGCCTCGGCTCGGAAACCGCACAGTGTCCAGTACCAGACCAGGCTGCCACACAGTCGCAACGACCGGTCGATATCGGCGGTTCGCACCGCCCATCCCAGCGCCGCGATGCAGTTGTCGTGTTCGAGGGTCAGCCGCGTGACCCATTCGTGCTGGCGTGCGGTCCGCAGTGCGGGCTCGGCCTGCTCGACGAGCGCGAGAACGTCGTCCGCGTGCGCTGATTCGAGCTGCGCACGCTCGCCCGCGAGGGTGAGTTCCGTTGCGGCATAAGCACGGATCGTCTCCAGCATGCGATAGCGCGCACCGTCGAATTCGACGAGTGACTTGTCCACCAGCGAAGCGAGTGTGTCGAGGTCGCCTCCGCACACCCGCTCGATGGCGTCGAGCGTGGCGCCGCCGACGAAAATCGAAATCCTGCAGGCTAATTCGCGCTCGGACCGGTCGAGTAGCTGCCAACTCCAGTCCACGACCGCGCGCAGCGTACGGTGGCGGCCCGCCTCGGTTCGATATCCGTTGGTGAGCAGCAGGAATCGGTCGTCGAGCCGTTCCAGGATCGCGCTCGGTGTCATGGTGCGGATCCGCGCCGCGGCCAGTTCGATGGCCAACGGCACACCGTCGAGCCTGCGAACGATATCGCCGACGGCCTCGCAATTGTCATCGGTGAGAGCGAATGCCGGGAGCACCGCTCGAGCGCGGTCGATGAACAGTCGCACCGCGGCGGACTCGGCTGCCGTGGCGGTGGGGTGCCGCGGGGCGGGCAATGTCAGCGGAGTCACCGGGTAGAGCGTCTCGCCGGCGATGCCGAGTGGTTCGCGACTGGTGGCGACGATCGTGAGTGCGGGGCAACGCCGCAGCAACGCATCAACGAGTGGTGCTGCACCAGCGGTCACATGTTCGCAATTGTCGATGATCAGCAGCACTCGTTTGTCTGCCAGGACCGAGCAGACCTGGGCGAGTGCGTCGGGACGGATCTCGTCCCGATTCGAGGGAACGGCCAGCGCGGCCAGTACCGCGCTGCCGACCAGACCCGGCTCGGTCACGGCGGCGAGTTCGACCATGCATGCCCCATGTGACCAGCGTGCTGCCACTCGCGCCGCGGTCTCCACAGCCAGTCGGGTTTTCCCGGCGCCTCCGGGGCCGACCAGTGTGATCAGCGCGGTCGAGCTGAGTATGCGGTCGAGCCGGGCGATGTCGTCGTCGCGACCGACGAAGCTGGTGGGGCGGCCGCGAAGGCGTGTCGTGCCCACCGTGGAAGGGGGTTGCCGTGGTGCGGCGTGGATCTCGCGCAGCACCGCGGTGAGCACCTGCCCGGGATCTGCCGCCAGCTCGCGGTCGAGCACGTGCCGAGTCCGCTCGAAGGCTCGCATCGCCTCGGCCGGACGGCCTACCGCCGCGAACGCGCGAATGAGACAGGCGGCCAACGTTTCCCGGAACGGATGTGCGATGTTCTCCTGCGTCAGTTGCTGGATCAGCTCCCCGGCGCGACCGAGGGCGAGATATGCCTGCGCCCGTGTCTCGATCGCGGTGAGCCGCTGTTCGGTGAGAGCCGAGATAGCCGACTCGAATATCGCGAAGCTCGAAATGTCGGCCAGCGCCGCTCCGCGCCACAACCCCAGGGCCGCATCGATCAGTTCGGCGGCCCGTTCGGGCTCGCCGCGCTCCAGATGCCATGTCCCTTCGGCGACGAGCCGGGTGAAACGTGAGGCGTCGACGGCCTCGGGCGGAATCGTCAGAACGTAACCGCCATTGCGGGTTTCGATCGCGCTCGACGGCGCTATCGCCGCTCGTAATCGCTTGACCAGCGACTGCAGTGCGTTCGCCGCTCCGTCCGGTGGTTGTTCACCCCAGATTCCGTCGATGAGGCTGCTCGTCGACACCACCTGACCTCGTTGCAGCGCCAGCAGTGCCAGTAGTGCGCGGATCCGCGGACCGCCGACGGGTACGGCCGCATCGTTCGCGGAGACGATCGAGATCGGCCCGAGAAGGGCTACGCGCATGAACTCTGGACGGTTCGAACGACCACATACAACACTGCACCGTTGTACCAGTTCTGTGCCGTGGACACCGGCCGGCAGGGCTGGATCGGACTCACCACGAGCGCGCCGTCAGTGCGCTGACAACCGATGACAGCCGCTTGTCAGCGCAGCGGCCAAGACTCGTCGTCCATGAGCTACGACAACCTCACAGGTCGGATCGCCGTCGTCACCGGAGCGGCGAGCGGAATGGGCGCGGCCACCGCCCGCACCCTGGCGCGATCCGGCGTGCGCGTCGCGCTACTGGCGCGGCGCACCGACCGGCTGACCGAACTGGCGGCGAAGATCGCCGCCGACGGTGGCATCGCGACGGCGGTCACCACGGACGTCACCGACCCGGACAGTGTGGCGGCCGCGGCTGCGTTGATACACAAGGTATTCGGCCCGGCGAGTCTGGTTGTCAACGTCGCGGGTCTCATGCTGCCCAATCCGATCCTGGCCGGGCGTGAGGACGAGTGGGCCCGAATGGTCGACACCAACATCACGGGCGTGCTGCGGGTGATCCGTGCCTTCGCGGGCGACCTCGCTGCTGCCGCGGATACCGGGCAGGCGGCAGACCTGGTCAATGTTTCCTCGATCGCGGCCCATGTCGCCTTCCCCGACTACGCGGTCTACGGCGCGACGAAAGCGGCCATCACCCAACTGTCGGCGATGCTGCGCACAGAACTCGGGTCACGGCGAATTCGCGTCACCAATATCGAGCCCGGCCTCACCGACACCGAATTGGGCAGTCACATAGACAATCCCGACCTCGCAGGCCGGCTCGATGGAATGTTCACCGCCATGACGGCACTGAGCGCCGACGATGTCGCCGATCTGATCGCCTACACCGTCAGCAGGCCCTCGCACGTGAACCTTCGTCAGATCGTCGCGCTACCGACCCAGCAGGCGTGATCCGCGCCGAACAAGGCCGAAAGGAAGAAATGATCCTGGTAACCGGTGCATCACGCGCAGGCGTTCCGATGAGACGACTGGCAGCCTTGCTCCTCGCCGCGCTCTGTGCGGCGAGCTGCTCCTCGGGCACCGCACGGCACCGAGACGAGGCCCCGC
The DNA here is from genome assembly GCF_018362975.1 of Nocardia tengchongensis. NCBI lineage: Bacteria > Bacillati > Actinomycetota > Actinomycetes > Mycobacteriales > Nocardiaceae > Nocardia > Nocardia tengchongensis. Next base: position 6,309,525 of record NZ_CP074371.1, on the reverse strand, counting down.
CCGCGGTCGGCCGATTCGCCTCCGCCGATCCGGGTTCGGTCAACACCTACTGGTTGCAAGCCCCGCAAGGACTGGTCGTCGTCGACACCCAGCGGTCGCTGACAGACGCGCGCGCGGCGCTCGCAGCCGTCGAAGCAACCGGGGTACCGATCGCCGCGATCCTGATCACCCACTCTCACCCCGACCATGTCGGCGGCGTCGGGTATTCCGAAAGGCAACAGCCGGTGCCCCCGTCTATGCTTCGGCACCCGTCGACACCTCGATGCGTACCGACCCGCTGCACTTCTACGACCTGACCCGTGCCCTTCCGAATTCCGATTACGCCCCCCAAATCGCCTATCCCGACCACACTTTCGCGCCGGGCGGCCAGATCGAACCGGCCGGAATGACGCTCGAGACCGCCGAGTTCGGGCCCGGTGAGTCCGAAACCTCGACGGTCTACTACGACCCGAGGTCCCGGGCACTATTCGCCGGAGACCTGGTGGCGGACAAGGCGACCCCGGCGCTACTGGAGGGGCACTCCTGCGGCTGGCTGATCGATCTGGACCGGCTGCGCACCCAATTCCCGCATATCGGGACGATCTATCCCGGCCACGGCGCGCCCGGTGGCCCGGAGCTCATCGACGAACAGCGCGCCTACCTCGAGCGCTTCCGTCATCTGGTGCGCACCGCGCTGCCCGACGGTACGGATCTCACCGAGGACAAGCTGAACTCCATCGCCGCGGAACTGTCGCGCGACTATCCCGGCTATCCGTCGGTCGCCTCGCTCCCGACCCTGCTGGAAGAGAACATCAAGAGTGTGGCTCGGGAAATCCGGGCCGAAGATCCTGCGACGGTACCGATCCTGTGCCAAGCCCGTTGAGAGCTCGAGCATTCGACGCGCGCTGTCGTGGAATTCTTCAAGTCAGGACTACCGAGAGCGGCCGGTCACCGCAGGTTTTGCGGTGACCGGCCGTTTTCGTGCAGTACCGGTGCGCTAGCCGCGCCCTCGAGCCTGCCGACTGCTACTGGACAGATAGGCGTGCCGACCCCCGCTCGGACACTCCGATTTGTCGACTGTGTCCTGCGTCGCTTTGCGGCAGATTAACTGCGATCAGTGAGGTCACGAGCAGGGAGTTGAGGCAGATGCATCTCGGAGCCGTCGTCGGCATCGTGGACGAGGATGGATTGGAGGCCGCGCCCCGGCTCGAATTCGATCCTGACTGCCGGCCGCCCAGTGCCAGACTGGTCTGGCAGGGGGCACCGGCGTCGTTGACCGAGCTGATCGAGATCTTCTCTGCTTTGGGTCTGCATGTCGTCACGCATCAGGTGATGGTCGGGGAGCATCGATTCACGTTCCGGCCCACGGCTTTCGAGTTGAACGAGCGGACCGCGGGCCAGCTCGCCGAGGCGTTCGGCGCCGCGACCACGGGCGCGCTGGAAATCGACGGGTTCACCGGCCTGATCGCCACTGCGGGGCTGGATTGGCAGGATGCCATCCTGGTGCGGGCCGCGTGCCGCTATCTGCGGCAGGCCGGATTGCGGCTGGGTGAACCGCGGATTGCCGAAATCCTCGCCGCGCATCCGAGTTTCGTGCGCGCTTTCGTGGCACTGTTCCAGGCCCGGTTCGATCCCGCACTGGCCGGCCGTTCCGAAATGGCGGAGGCCGCGGCGGGGGAGACCAAGCGTCTGCTGGAAGCCGCGACGACACTGACCGAAGATCAGCTGCTCCGGGGGATGGCTACTTTCTGCACAGCGGTATTGCGCACCAACTGGTTTCAGCCGGGTCGCGCGGTGGCGGCCTTCAAGCTCGATCCGTCCCGGTTGTCGCTGCCGGCTCCGATCACGCCCTATCGCGAGATATTCGTGCACTCCACGCGGGTGGAAGGCAGTCACGTGCGCGGCGGGGCGATCGCCCGCGGTGGCCTGCGCTGGTCCGATCGGGTCGATGACTTCCGCACCGAGGTGCTGGGCCTGATGAAGACCCAGACGGTGAAGAACTCGGTGATCGTGCCGATGGGCGCCAAGGGCGCGTTCGTGGTCCGCGGACCCGGCGCCGATCCCGTATCGGTCGAGTCCGCGTACGCCGACTTCATCGGCGGTCTGCTCGATGTCACCGACAATATCGTGGACGGTGTCAGCACCGGGCCCGCGCACACCGTCGTCTACGACGACCCGGATTCGTACCTGGTCGTCGCGGCGGACAAGGGCACCGCCCGCTTCTCGGACCTGGCCAATTCCATTGCCGTGCAACGCGGTTTCTGGCTCGGCGACGCCTTCGCCTCGGGTGGTTCGACCGGGTACGACCACAAGGTCATGGGCATCACCGCGCGTGGCGCGTGGCGTTCGATTCGGCAGCATTTCGCCGAGCTCGGCATCGACCCGGAGACCCAGCCCTTCACCGTGACCGGCATCGGCGACATGTCGGGCGACGTCTTCGGCAACGGAATGCTCGAAACCGACCAGATCCGCCTGGTCGCCGCCTTCGACCACCGGCACATCTTTCTCGACCCCGATCCGGATCCGATGGTGTCGTACCAGGAACGTCGCCGCCTCGCCGGATTGGAACGCAGCAGCTGGGCGGACTACGACCGCACGCTCATCTCCCAGGGCGGCGGCGTGTGGCCGCGCACCGCGAAGTCGGTGCCGCTGTCCCCGGAAGTACGCCGGCGGCTCGGCATCACCGCGACGGAACTGCCCGCGCCCGAATTGATCCGGGCCGTCCTCGGCGCGGACGTGGACCTGCTGTTCAACGGCGGCATCGGCACCTATGTCCGGGCGCGGGGGGAACAGGACGCCGAGGTCGCGGACCCGTCCAATGACGAGGTGCGGGTGACCGCGGATCGATTGCGCTGCCGGGTGATCGGCGAGGGCGGAAATCTGGGCCTCACCCAGCAGGCGCGGATCGAATTCGCGGTCGCGGGCGGCAAGGTGAACGCCGACTTCATCGACAATGCGGCCGGTGTCGCCACCTCGGACCGTGAGGTGAACCTCAAGATCGCGCTGGATTCCGCGGTGGCCGAGGGCCTGTCAACCGTCACCGAACGCAACGAGCTGCTGGCGGCCAACGCGGAGGCGGTGGCGGAGGCGGTGCTCGCCGACTGCGATCGGCAGGCCCTCGCGATCAGTCTCGCCGAGGCGCACGCCCCCTTCCTCATCGACCGGCACGGCCGCCTCATCGAGAATCTGGAACAGGCCACCGATCTCGACCGCGCCGCCGAGTTCCTGCCCGCCGCAGCGGATCTCGCGGACCGCCGCCGCGCCGGCACCGGCCTGGTGCGGCCGGAGATCGCGGTGCTGCTGGCCACGGCCAAGAACCTCGTCCGCGATGAACTGCTCGCGTCGGACGCCCTGACCGATCCCGTCGTGGCCGGAACACTGGCGGGCTACTTCCCCGACCGGATTCGCACCTTGCTGGGCGATCGTCTCCTGCAAGAGCATCCGGTGGCCCGGGAGATCGTGGCGGTCGCCGCGGCCAACCAGGTGATCAATCGGGTCGGCCCCGGCATGATCCACCGCCTCGAGGAGCGTCTGGGCGCGGGCACCCCGCAGATCGTGCTGGCCTGCACCGTCGTCGACACCCTGCTCGATGTGGACCGCTGGTGGCGTGAGGCCCTCACCGTGCCCGGGGTGTCCCCGCAGGTCCGCATGGGCATCCTCATCGGCATTCAGGATGCCGTGGAAGAGTCCACCGCATGGCTGCTCACCCATCGAGCCGCCGGCACCTGGGGCGCCGAAAGCGACCGCCACGCACCGTTCGTCGCCGAGCTGATGACCGTGCTGCCGCGCCCGGGTGGCCACCTGGGCCGGGACCTGGCCAATTTGCGCTTGCTGGCCCAGGCGCTCCCGCTGAGCGACACCGCGCACCGCACGGGGCTTCCGGTGGCCCTGGTGACCCAGACCTATCGGGAACTCGGCGAGGCGATCGGACTCGATTGGCTGGCAACGACTTTCGCCGCCACCCGCACATCCGACCACTGGGAGGCGCTGGCCGCGGCGGTCCTGGCCGACGAACTCCACTCCCGATGGCATGCCCTGGCGGCCGCGGTGCTGTCCGCGGCCGGGCCTGCGGATTCGGCCCGCGACCACGTCGCCACCTGGAAGACCACCCCTGCCGCCGAGCGACTGATCGCGTTGGTGGCGCGTCTACGCCGTTCCGGCACAGCCGATATCGCGCGACTCTGCGTGGTCAACGCGGAACTGGCGGCCACGGCCGTCACCGGTATCGAGTAGCGGCGGAGCGGTCGGATCAGCCGCGAGCGACGACCGCCAGCAGCAGTTCGGCGCGCACCAGCGCTTGATCGAGGCTGCAGCCCAGGATCGATTCGATCCTGGCCACCCGGCTGCGCAGGGTGTGCCGGTGCACGCCGAGAGCCGTTGCGGCGGTTTCCCATTGGCCGTGGGCCTCCAGGTAGGCGCGCAGCGACACGATGAGGTCGGTGCCGTGGCGGTCGTCGTAGTCGACGAGTGGCTGCAGCATCGCCTCGGAGACCGCGCTCAGCACGCGCTGGGCTTCCGGGAAGGCCAGCAGGGCATGTCCCGCGAGGGCCGCAAGTTCCAGGGGTCGAGCGCCGGGCATGGCCGCCGACGCGGCCAACTCGGCGTGTTCGACGGCGGCGGGGAACCGGCGCAGGGGGTGCGGGGAGCTCAGGCCGGCCCGCATCGCGGCGCGGATCTGCGGCGGAATGCCGGCGAGGAGTTGTTCCGCGGTGTCCTCGGTGTCGGAACCGGGGATCAGGATGGCGACGCGGTCGCCCTTCGTGTGCGCGAAGAGCTGCTGGTTGAGCGGACGCAGCCGAGCGTCGACGGATTCGAGCGTCTCGGGCACGGCGTCCGCCCCCGAGCAGCGCAGGACGAGGGCGCGGACGCGGCCGGTGCGGTCGGCGGCGGGGGCCAGGTGCTGCCACATGCTCTCGGGGTCGCCCGGTTGCTGCAGCAGCATCGAGATGGCTTGGGAGTTCAAGTGGTTCTGGGCGATTCGCAGGCGGGCGGGCTTCTCGAAGTCGAGGGCGAGCAGCGAACTGGCGTGACCGAGCAGCACCTGATCGACCGGACCGAGCGCGGTGGCGCTGACCACCGCGAGGTGACCGTGCACCGTGTGCCCGGCGCTGATCGTCTGCACCACGATGTACTGCCCGGTGTCGACCTGGATGGCGCCGCTGCCCGCGCCCTCGCCGTGGGTGCTGAGGAATTCGTCGATGCGGGCCGAGATGTCGGCGTCGGGCCGCTTCGGGTGCGCCTCGGTGACGGTGGTCCACGCCGATGATGGCGACTGTGGCCGACAGGGCGGCCGACAGCTCCTTGACGACCGCCCCCGCTCCCTGGATGGCCGCCCGGGTCATCCGGGGCTGCGCGCGAGACGCGCGCAGCACCTTCTCGTACTCCTGCTCGGCCAGCCGCTGCATGACCTTCTTGGTGATGGCCCCGAACGGCGTCGGCAGCGGCACCTCGAACAAGGGCAACCCGATCCGATCGGCGGCGTCCACCAGATCCGCGGGCACCGTCTCGTGTGAGAGCCCGACACCGAATCCGACCCCGGCGACTCCGGCCGCACCCAGGTCCTCGAAGTACCGCAGACGATCGGCGCGACTCAGTGGCAAACCCATGCCGGTGGTCAGCACCAGTTCACCCCCGGACAGCCACTGCTGGGGTTCGGCCAGCTCGGAGGTCAGGACCAGGTTGATAACGCGTCCGAGGCCGTCGGCGCCGCCTTTGAGCACCAGGCCCAGCTCAGGCTGCGACAGTACCCATCTGACCGGAATTCCTGTGTTCACAGCGCTCCATCAGCAATCTGGACAAATTGTCGAAAGTTGATTGTGGCCACACGCCGGTGTGGAGGGTGACGCGGGGGTGTGTTGCGCAGCACACTAGCTGGCAACCACCTAGCACGCATATTCGAACGAGATCGGGCACACACATGACGACTGAGCTTCTCCGCAACTACATCGCCGGCCGGTCGGTCGCCGCGACCGCGTCGGAGTCGTTCGAACTGATCAGCCCCGTGGACGAATCGGTGACCGGGCGCAGCCCGATCTCCGGCCAGGACGACATCGACGCCGCCGTCGACGCGGCCACCCGCGCGTTCCCCGCGTGGAAGGCGACCACCCCGAGTCAACGTCAGGCGGCCCTGCTGAAGCTGGCCGCCGCCATCGAGGCCAATTCCGCCGCGCTGGTCGAGGCGCAGTGCCGCGACACCGGCCAGCCCAAGCATCTGGTCGCCTCCGAGGAGGTCGCCGCCGGAGCCGATCACCTGCGCTTCTTCGCGGGCGCCGCCCGCATGCTCGAGGGCAAGTCCGCGGGCGAATACATGTCCGGATTCACCTCGTACGTGCGCCGTGAGCCGATCGGCGTGATCGGTCAGGTGACCCCGTGGAACTACCCGCTGATGATGGCCATCTGGAAGATCGGCCCGGCGCTGGCGACCGGAAACACCGTGGTGCTCAAGCCGAGCGACACCACGCCGCGCAGCACCCTGCTGCTGGCCGAACTGTCGCAGGGCATCCTGCCCGACGGCGTGCTGAACGTGGTGCTGGGTACCGCGAGCACCGGCGCCGCCCTGGTCAGCCATCCCGGGCTGGACATGGTCGCCATCACCGGTTCGGTGCGGGCGGGCGTCGCGGTGGCGGAAGCCGCTGCGGCACAGGTCAAGCGCGCGCACCTGGAACTCGGCGGCAACGCCCCGGTCGTGATCTTCGGCGACGCCGATCTCGAGCTCGCCGCCGACCGCATCGGTGACGCGGCGTTCTTCAACGCCGGTCAGGACTGCACCGCCGCCACCCGCGTCCTGGTGCACGAGTCGGTGCACGACGATTTCGTCCAGGCGCTGGTCAAGAAGGCGGCGACGGTGAAGCCGGGCCTGCCCGACGATCCGGACGCCACCTACGGTCCGCTCAACAACATCCGCCATTTCGAGTCGGTCACCCGCAAGATCGCCGACCTGCCCGCGCACGCCACCGTGGTGACCGGCGGCAACCGTGTCGGCGAGCGCGGCTTCTACTTCGCCCCGACCGTGATCACCGGGGTCCGCCAGGACGATCCGATCGTGCAGGAAGAGTCCTTCGGCCCGATCGTCACTGTGCAGGCCTTCGCCGACGAGGCAACGGCCGTCCAGCTCGCGAACGACGTGGTCTACGGCCTGGCATCGAGTGTGTGGACTCGCGATCACGGTGTGGTGCAGCGTGTTTCGGCGGCCCTGGACTTCGGCGCGGTGTGGGTGAACTGCCATATCCCGCTGGTGGCGGAGATGCCCCACGGCGGGTTCAAGCGCTCCGGGTACGGCAAGGACCTCTCCGCGTACGGCGTGGAGGACTACACCCGCATCAAGCACGTGATGAGCGCACACGACTGATTCGACGCCGCCCCCTCTTCCGTAACTCCTTTCCGCAGAAAGACTTCCAATGACCGAGATCAGCTACCGGCTCCCGCAGCGGCGGGTGCTGTCCACCGCACTGCCGGGTCCGCGCTCGCAGGAGCTGGCCGCCCGCCGCAAGGCCGCCGTCGCGGCGGGCGTGGGTTCCACCGCACCGGTTTACGCCGCCGACGCCGATGGCGGCGTCATCGTGGACGTGGACGGCAATTCGCTCATCGACCTGGCCGCCGGCATCGCCGTCACCAACGTCGGCGCTTCGCACCCCAAAGTGGTTGCGGCGGTGCGGGATCAGATCGAGCGCTTCGCCCACACCTGCTTCATGGTGACCCCGTACGAGGCCTACATCCAGGTCTGCGAGGAACTGTCGGCGCTCACCCCGGGCGATCACGAGAAGCGCAGCGTGCTGTTCAACTCCGGCGCCGAAGCGGTCGAGAACGCGATCAAGGTGGCGCGCTTGGCCACCGGCCGCACCGCCGTCGTCGCCTTCGATCACGCCTATCACGGCCGCACCAACCTGACCATGGCGCTGACCGCGAAATCCATGCCGTACAAGTCGCATTTCGGCCCGTTCGCGCCCGAGGTGTACCGCATGCCGATGTCGTATCCGTTCCGCGACGGCGGGCTGGACGGCGTGGCCGCCGCCCGCGAGGCGATCTCACGGATCGAGAAGCAGATCGGCGCGGATTCGGTGGCGGCGATCATCATCGAGCCGATCCAGGGCGAGGGCGGATTCATCGTCCCCGCGGCGGGTTTCCTGCCGACGCTGGTGGAGTGGGCGCGCGCCAACGGCGTGGTGTTCATCGCCGACGAGGTGCAGACCGGTTTCGCCCGCACCGGCGAATGGTTCGCCTGTGATCACGAGGGCGTGGTGCCCGACATCATCACCATGGCCAAGGGCATCGCGGGCGGCATGCCGCTGTCGGCGATCACCGGCCGCGCGGATCTGCTCGACGCCGTGCACGCCGGGGGACTGGGTGGCACCTACGGCGGCAACCCCGTCGCCTGCGCCGCCGCGCTCGCCGCCATCGAAGCCATCCGCGACCACGATCTGCCCGCCCGCGCCAAACACATCGGTGAGGTAGCGATGGCGCGGTTCACCGCACTGGCGCAAGAGATTCCGGCGATCGGCGACGTACGCGGCCGCGGCGCGATGCTGGCGCTCGAATTCGTCCGCCCCGGCACCACCGAGCCCGATGCCGCGCTGACCGCGGCCATCGCCAAGCGCTGCCTGGAACAGGGCGTCATCACCCTGACCTGTGGCACCTTCGGCAACGTCATTCGACTGCTGCCGCCGCTGGTGATCAGCGACGAGCTCCTCGACGAGGCGCTCACGGTGCTCTGCACCGCTATCGGCGACCTCGCGAACTGAAGACGGTCAGGGAGAATCATGTTGGAATACGACCGCATCAGCGCACTGATCCCCACCGGCGTCTGGATCGACGGCACGTCCGTCCCCGCCGCCGGCGCGGGCACCTTCGCGGTGCACAACCCGGCCACCGGTGACATCCTCACCGAGGTGGCCGACGCCACCGGCGAAGACGCCCTGCGCGCCCTGGAATCGGCCTGTCGCGTCCAATCCGATTGGGCCGCAACGGCTCCGCGTGAACGCGCGGTGATTTTGCGTCGCGCCTGGGAAATCCTGGTGGAGCGCACCGAGGAGATCGCCCTCCTCATGACCCTCGAAATGGGCAAGACCCTCGCCGAAGCCCGCGGCGAGGTCGCCTACGGCGGCGAATTCCTGCGCTGGTTCAGCGAGGAGGCCGTGCGCATCGGCGGCCGCTACGCCGAGGCCCCCGGCGGGACCGGGCGCATCCTGGTCACCCAGCAGCCGGTCGGCCCGTGCCTGGCGATCACGCCGTGGAACTTCCCGCTGGCCATGGGGTCTCGCAAGATCGGCCCGGCGCTCGCGGCGGGCTGCACCGTCATCGTGAAACCCGCCGAGGACACCCCGCTCACCATGCTGGCCCTCGCCCAGATCTTCGCCGAGGCCGGGCTGCCGGCCGGCGTGCTGTCGGTCCTGCCCGGCAGCGACGCGGCGGCCATCACCGCACCCCTGCTGGCGGACCCGCGACTGCGCAAGGTGACCTTCACCGGCTCGACCCGCGTGGGCAAACTGCTGCTGCGCCAAGCCGCCGACAACGTGCTGCGCACCTCGATGGAATTGGGCGGCAATGCCCCGTTCATCGTGTTCGAGGATGCCGACCTGGATCAGGCGCTCACGGGCGCGATGGCGGCGAAGATGCGCAACGGCGGCGAAGCGTGCACCGCGGCAAACCGCATCTACGTGCACAATTCGATTCGCGCGGAATTCGCTTCCCGGCTCGCCGAGAAGATCGGCGCGCTGCGCGTCGGACCCGGCCACGAACCGGGCGTCGACACCGGTCCGCTCATCAACGAGCGGCAGCGCTCGAGCGTCGCCGCACTGGTCGACGAGGCCGTCGCGGCCGGAGCCGTGGTCCGCACCGGCGGCAAGGCCATCGACGGACCAGGCTACTTCTTCCAGCCCACCGTCCTCGACGAGGTGCCCCGCACCGCTCGCATCCACCGCGAGGAGATCTTCGGCCCCGTCGCCGCGATCTACGGCTTCGACACCGAGGACGAGGTCGTGGCCCTGGCCAACGACACCGAATACGGCTTGGCCGCCTACTTCTACACCCGCGACCTGGACCGGGCACTCCGCGTGTCGAACGCCCTGGACGCCGGCATGGTCGGCGTCAACCGCGGCATCATCTCCGATCCGGCGGCCCCGTTCGCGGGGTGAAGCAGTCCGGTCTGGGCAGCGAGGGCGGGTCCGAGGGGATCCACGAGTACCTCGACACCAAATACGTCGCGCTGACCCGCTGACGTCATAGTCCGGCACCCCGGCCCCTGCGCCGAATTCGGGTGTCACACCGGGCTACCGGCAACGACGCCGGTGCACGGTTTCCCACCGCGGCGCGGTGCGGTCGCGGTCTTCGGCCGCCACCGCACCGAACCCAGTACCAGGAGCTTGAATGCTCGTACACAACGCTTCCGAGGCGGCAGTGCCCGATCAGGATGACACGATCCCCAGCGGGAAAGGCTTGGCCACCGGCAAAGTCGGTACCTTCGCGGGCGCCATCCTGTCCATCGCGTCCATCGCGCCCGCCTACACCACCACCGCGAGTATGGGTCTGATCGTCGCCGCGGTCGGGCTGAAGATGCCCGCTCTGCTGATCGCCGGATTCGTCCCCATGTTCCTGGCGGCCTACGCGTACCGCGAATTCAGCGCCGAAACCCCGGACTGCGGAGCATCTTTCACCTGGTCGGCCCGCTCGCTCGGGCCGTACGCCGGCTGGATGGCGGGCTGGGGCGCGGTGATCGCGGTGGTGATCGTGCTCGCCAATATCGCCGCGGTGGGAGCGACGTTCCTGTATCTGTTCATCGGGCGGCTGACCCATTCGGAAACGATCGCCACGCTGGGTGACAACAAGCTGATCAATATCGTGACCACGCTGGTGTTCCTGGCGGCGGCGGGTTGGGCGGCCAGTCGCGGTATCAGCTCGAGCGAGCGCGCGCAGTATGTGCTGGTCGGATTTCAGCTGATCGTGTTGCTGCTGTTCGCCGGAATCGCCTTGGCCAAGGCCATGAACGGCGACGCGCCGTCCGGGCTGAGCTTCAGTCTCGACTGGTTCAACCCGCTGACCGGGCTCACCCTGGGCGCCTTCGCGATCGGATTGGTCGGCTCCGTGTTCATGTACTGGGGCTGGGACACCGCGCTCACCCTGGGCGAGGAGTGCACCGACCCCAAGCGCACACCGGGCCGGGCCGGGCTGCTGTCGATCCTGACCGTGCTGGGCACCTATCTGCTGCTCGGCGTCGCGCTGATGTGGTACGCCGGCGTCGGCGACACCGGTATCGGCCTGGGCGGCACGGATGCCCGCAACAATGTGTTCGGCACGCTCGCGGAGCCGGTGATGGGCGGCTCGGGGAGTTGCTGCTGTTCCTGGCGGTGCTCGTCTCGACCATCGCCAGCCTGCAGGCCACCTTCCTGCCCGCGGCCCGCGCCATGCTCGCCATGGGCGCTTTCAAAGCGCTCCCACAGCGTTTCGCGTCGGTGGACCCGGTGTGCCAGGTGCCGCGTTTCGCCACCGCCGTCGCCGCGCTGGTGGCGGGCGGCCTCTACGCGATCACCGCGCTGCTGTCCGAGCACGTGCTGCTCGACACCATCGCCGCGCTCGGCATCATGATCTGCTGGTACTACGGCATCACCGCCTTCGCCTCGGTCTGGTACTTCCGCAAGCGCTGGTTCGGCTCGGCGCGTGACGCGGTGTTCAAGCTGATCTTCCCGCTGTCGGGCGGAACCATGCTGCTGGTGGTGTTCGGCATCTCGGTCCGGGAGAGCTTGAAGCCGGAAATCGGCAGCGGTGCATCAATTTTCGGTATCGGACTGGTCTTCTACCTCGGCTTCGGGATTCTCGCGCTGGGCGCGGTGCTGATGCTGATCCAGCGCTGGCGCGAGCCGGAGTACTTCCGCGGCGAGACCCTGCCGCGCGCGGTGTCCGGCGACCCCATGCCGGCGCCCGCCGAGCCGCACTCGCACGCTCTGTAGTCCACTGAATTCTCGGTAATCAGGAGTAGTCATGAACATCATCACCTGTCTCGAACCGCCGGTCTCGCATGCGCGAGTACAGGATCCGGTCCGTGAACCGCTGCGGGTCGCACTGGTCCAGCACCGCTGGCAGGCCGATGGCGATGCGGTGCGCGCCGAGCTGAACGAAGGCATCGCCCGCGCGGCCGAACTGGGCGCGAAGGCGGTCTTCCTGCCGGAGCTGACGCTGAGCAAATATCCGGCCTTCGAACGCGGCGGCGAGAATCCGGGCGCCGCCGCCGAGGATCTGGCCACCGGCCCCACGTTCACCTTCGCCGCGAAGGCGGCGATCGAGCACCGCGTGTTCGTGCACGCCTCGCTGTACGAGAAGGCCGAACAGGGCGACGGGCTCGGTTTCAACACCGCCATCCTGGTCGCCCCGACCGGGGAATTGGTCGGCCGCACCCGCAAACTGCACATTCCGGTGTCGGCGGGCTACTACGAGGACACCTACTTCCGTGCGGGCCCGGCCACCGACGAGGCGTACCGCCCGCACAGCCACCCCGACCTCGGCCCGGCGCGCATCGGCATGCCGACCTGCTGGGACGAATGGTTCCCGGAGGTCGCCCGCATGTACTCCCTCGCCGGCGCCGACATCGTGGTGTACCCGACCGCCATCGGATCCGAGCCCAGCTTCCCGGCCTTCGACACGCAGCCGTTGTGGCAGCACGTGATCGTCGGAAACGGCATCACCGCGGGCACTTTCATGGTGGTGCCCAATCGCTACGGCGACGAGGGCGAAATCACCTTCTACGGTTCATCTTTCATCTCCGACCCGTACGGTCGCGTGCTGGTGCAGGCCCCGCGCGACGAGTCCGCCGTGCTGGTGGCCGATCTGGATCTGGATCAGCGCAAGGACTGGCTGGCGCTGTTCCCGTTCCTGGACACCCGCCGCCCCGACACCTACAACCGGCTGACCGCGCCGGTGGACACCGAGCACCCCTTCGGACGGCCGTGATGAGCTGGCGCATGCCCGCCGAACACGGGCCGCACCGCAGAACCTGGATGGCCTTCCCGCCGGCGGGTTCGGAGATCACGGCGACCCCCGAGGCGGTCGACGAGGCGCGCGCCGCGTGGACGGCCGTCGCGCACGCGGTGGCCGAGTTCGAACCGGTGACCATGATCGTCGATCCGGCCGACGTCGGCGAGGCGCGGCGGACCCTCTCCGCCGCGATCGACATCGTCGAAGCCCCGCTCGACGACGCCTGGATGCGCGACATCGGGCCGACCTTCGTGCACGCCGCGGACGGTTCCGTGGCGGCCGTGGACTGGGTGTTCAACGGCTGGGGCCAACAGGATTGGGCCCGCTGGGACCACGACAGCGAGATCGGCAAGGCGGTCGCCGCGGCCGCCGGGGTCCCGGTCATCGATTCGCCGCTGGTGAACGAGGGCGGCGGCATCCAGGTCGACGGCGCCGGGACGGTCATTCTCACCGAGACCGTGCAACTGGATCCGTTCCGCAACCCCGGACTGACCAAGGCCGAGGTCGAGGCCGAGTTGCGCCGCACCATCGGCGTCGACACCGCGATCTGGCTGCCGCGCGGGCTGTGGCGGGATTCGCAGCGATTCGGCACCCGAGGTCACTCCGACATCGTGGCGGCACTGCCCGCGCCGGGCGTGGTGCTGGTGCACGACCAGCGCGACCGCGAACATCCCGATCATGACCTCAGTGTCGAGCTCATGAAACAGCTGTCCGCCGAAACATCCTCCACCGGACAACCTTTCGAGGTCGTCCCGGTGCCCGCGCCGCGCACGCTGCGCGACGAGGAGGGTTTCGTCGACTACAGCTACATCAACCACTACGTGTGCAACGGTGCGGTCATCCTGTGCGGGTTCGACGACCCGAACGACGCGGCGGCGGCCGCCTTGCTGGCCGAGGTCTATCCCGGCCGCGCCATCGTCACCGTCGACGCGCGGCCGATCTTCGCCCGCGGCGGCGGCATCCACTGCATCACCCAGAACGAACCGCTGCCCGTCGCCGCCGGCCGCTAGCGGACCGTTCACCGCGCCGACCTGTCACGCCACTCTGGCGAATGAGGGGCGGGTCGGCGCTCCGAAACGGCGCGGGCATGATCGTGACCGCCCACACATACTGAAATAGCAACCTTCGGGCTATCCGAAGGGAAAGAACTGGTTAAGGAGCTCTCGTGGCTGTCATCAGTCGAGACGTCGTGATCGTGGGTGCCGGACCGTCCGGCCTGACCGCCGCGACAGAACTGCGGAAGTCCGGCCTGACGGTCGCGGTCCTCGAGGCCCGGGACCGGGTCGGCGGCCGGACCTGGACCGGCGACATCGACAACGCCATGATCGAGATCGGCGGCCAGTGGCTGTCCCCGCACCACACCGCCGCGCTGGCCCTGGTGCGCGAGCTGGGACTGGAGACCTTCTCCCGCTACCGCGACGGCGAATCGGTCTACCTGGCCGCGGACGGCACCCGGCAGCAGTTCGTCGGCGAAGGGTTCCCCGCGCCCGCCGAGACCGCCGCCGAGATCAATCGCCTCATCGCGCTGCTGGACGACCTCGCGGCCGAGGTGGGCGCGGAGGCCCCGTGGGCGCATCCGCGCGCGGCGGAACTGGATTCGGTGCCGTTCAGCATCTGGCTGGAGCGCCAGTCCGACAACGAGTACGCCCGGGAGACGGTGTCGTTCTTCGTCGCCGGCGCCATGCTGACCAAGCCCGCGCACACCTTCTCCGCCCTGCAGGCACTGCACATGGCCGCCGCCCAGGGCTCCTACACCGCGCTGGCCACCGACACCTTCATGCTCGACAAGCGGGTGATCGGTGGGATGCAACAGGTTTCGCAGCGCCTGGCCGCCTCGCTGGGCGCGGACGTGCACCTGGGCGCGCCGGTGCGCCGGGTGCAGTGGTCCGACGCGGGTGTCACGGTCTTCGCCGACGGCGATCTCGAGGTGCGCGCGGACCGGGTGGTGCTGGCGGTGCCGCCCAACCTGTACTCCGCGATCAGCTTCGACCCGCCGCTGCCGCGCCGCCGGCACCAGATGTACCAGCACATGTCCTTCGGATTCGTGGTCAAGGTGCACGCGGTGTACGACACGCCGTTCTGGCGTGAAAAGGGTTTGTCCGGAACCGGTTTCAGCGACACCGACATCGTGTCCGAGGTGTACGACAACACCAACCACGGTGCGGACAACGGCGCCATGGTGGGATTCATCGCCCACGAACAGGCGGACGCCTACTTCGCGATGGGTCCCGCCGAGCGCAAGCGGGCCGCGCTCGACTGTCTGGTGCGCTACCTGGGTCCGGAGGCCGCCGATCCGGTCGTCTTCTACGAATCCGATTGGGGCTCGGAGGAGTGGACCCGCGGCGCCTACGGCGTCAGCTTCGACCTCGGCGGCATGACCCGCTACGGCCACGATCACCGCGACCCGATCGGCCCCATGCACTTCGCCTGCTCGGACCTCGCGGGCCACGGCTTCCAGCATGTCGACGGTGCGATCCGGATGGGACAGGCGGTCGCCGCCGCCATCGTGGCGCAACGCAGTCTGGTCTGAGGGCGGCCGAGCGCAGCCCGGTCGCTGCGATCGGCGACCGGGCATGCCGCTACACTCGGTCCTGACTGAAAGTTCAGTCCACGAGTGCCTGACGGGTGCTCGCCCCTATCCGGGGGGGACCAGCTGGCCGGGCATCTGAACGCGCCACCGCCGCGACGCCGGCGTCGAACGGTCGCGGTCATCTCGAGCATGGCTGTTCTTGCCGCGCTGATCGGCACAGTCATCTACCTGCTGGTCCCTACGGGGGAAGAGCAGGAGCACCGGGACGGGTACACGGTCCAGACGACCGAGTACCCGTCCGAAGTCGTTACCCCGGTTCCAGGCGAGTAGCGGGACGTGGTGGCCGGCACTGCGTCGTAGCACCTCGCATCGTCGTTGGAGTTGTCAGTGTTCGGTGTGCCGGCAACTGTTCGGGTGGCCGCGGTGGGTCGCCCATTCGGGTGCGAGCATCGACATCAGGATGGCGTCGATCCAGGTGCCTTCGTAGCGGAACGCATCTCGGCGAGTGCCTTCGGCGCGAAATCCGACCTTTTCATAGACGTGCCTCGCACGGGGATTGAAGGCGTACACCTCGAGGGAAATCCGGTGCAGGAGCAGGCTTTCGAATCCGTATCCGACGATCAGACGGGTGGCCTCGGTGCCGAATCCTCGGTCTTGACCGGCCGGACCGAGAAGGATGCGGAAGTTGCAGCTCTGATTGCCGGGATCCCATTGATTGAGGACGACCTCGCCCACGCATTCTCCGGTGGCGGCATCGATGATCGCGAGGTCGAGGCGGTCGGACTGATCGCTGCGCGTCAGGTACCACTGGCGCAAGCGGTCCAGTTCGAAGGAGTCCTCTGCTTCGAGTGCAGCCGCTTCGTCGTGGACGCTTCCGGTGAGTCGGCGGACGTGCGGGTCACGCAGCATCGCGCGCATGGCATCGACGTCGGCAGCGGTGAAGGGCCGCAGCGACACCGTGGGTCCTGTCAGGTTGGGTTTGCTGGCGAAGGACACAGGTTGGGGCACCCATCGATTATCGACGCCAGGTCTACGCGACCAGATCCACACCGCATTCACGTGCCGCAATGGCCGCCTCTGAGTTCGCTGCGCGGTCTGAAATCGATTGATGCACGGCGTGTTCAGCGGCGATCGGGAGCGGGGATCGTTGGTGCGGCGAGTCGGCCTTCACGGCGGCGCGGTCGCCAGCCGGGCCGGGGGACGCTGTCGAGCAGTGCTCGGGTGTAGGGGTGCTCGGGATGACGGAGCAGGTCGTCGGTAGGTCCGGCCTCGACTATGCGCCCGGCCTGCATGACGATGCTCTGTTCGGTGACTTGGCGGACGACCGCCAAGTCGTGGGTGATGAAGACGCAGGAGATTCCCGTGGACTCCCGAATGTCGTCGAGCAGGTTGAGGATCTGCGCCTGGATGGATACATCCAGGGCCGCAACGGCTTCGTCTAGCACGAGCACTCTGGGATCGGCGGCGAGCGCGCGGGCGATCGCGACGCGCTGGCGCTGGCCGCCCGACAGGTGCGCGGGCAGCGAGGCGAGCAGGCGTGCGTCCAGGGCCACCATGTCCGCGAGCTGCTGGACGCGATCGGCGGTGGATGTGGCCGGGGATTTGTGCAGCTGCACGGCCTCGGTGAGGGTCTGCCGGACCGTTCGCTGCGGGTCGAGGCTCGTGTAGGGGTCCTGGAACACCATCTGCGCCTGCCGGGCTCGTTCGCGACGAGCCCGGGTGGAGCGGGAGGGGCGGGAGCGGTCGCTGCCGCAGCAGCTGATGCTGCCGGAGCTCGGCTGCTCGAGCCCGATGATCATGCGGGCGACGGTCGTCTTGCCCGATCCCGACTCTCCGACGATGCCGATCGAGGAACCGGCCTCCACCTCGAAGGACACGTCGGTGACCGCGGCGAAGGAGCCGAAGTTCTTGCACAGTCCGGAGACTCGCAGTGCGGGTTCGGTCATTCGGTCTCTCCTCGCAGGTGGGGTTCGAGGTCGGCGGCGCGCAGGCACCGCACGGCGTCGCCGGATTCGAAGGTCAAGGGCACCGGGCCCGATTCGGTGCAGCTCGGCAGCGGTGCGGGCAGCGTTCGGCGAACGCGCAGCTCGGGTCCGCCTCCCAGGCTCCGATCGGCCGACCGGGTATCGCGGCCAAACGGGCCCGCGGTCGCTCGAGGTCGGGACGTGCCCCCGCCAGCGCCGCGGTGTAGGGGTGTCGTGGATGGTGGTGCAGCGCTTCGGATTCGCGGGACTCGACGATCTGGCCCGCGTACATCACCGCGGTCCGGTCGCAGACGGCGGCGGCGAGATCCAGGTCGTGGGTGATGAACAGCAGGGAGACGCCGGCGTCGTGGCGCAGCTCGTCCAGGATCGCCATCACCTCCGACTGGGTGGTCACGTCGAGGGCCGTGGTGGGCTCGTCGGCGAGAATGAGCTTGGGTTCGCCGAGCAGCGCGGCGGCGATCATGACGCGTTGCAGCATGCCGCCGGAGAGGTCGCCGGGATACTGCCGCATCCTGCGGGCGGTCTCGGTGATGCCGACCTCCGACAGCATGCGCTGCGCGCGCCGGGTCGCCTCGTGCCGGTCGACACGGCCGACCGTGCGCAGCTGTTCGGTGAGGAAGTCGCCGATGCGCCGGACGGGATTGATGTACGCCCGGGGGTCCTGGAAGATCACCGCCATATCGCTGCGCTTGCGGCGCAACGCTTCTCCGCGCAGCGCCAGCAGATCCTGACCGTCGAACCGGATACTCCCCGTGGTCCGGGCGCGATCCGGCAGCAGTCGGGCGAGCGTCCGCAGCATCATGGATTTGCCGGCGCCGGATTCGCCGACGAGTCCGAGCGCTTCGCCGCGTTGGATGGTCAGTGAGACATCGCGCAGGACTTGGCGTTTCTGGCCCCGGACGTCGAGGGTCAGATTCAGCCCGTCGATCGCGACCAAGGGCTTCTCGGCGACCGTGGCCGCCGGACGGTGCGACCCGGATACGGCGTGGGGGATGGCGGCGGTCATGAGTGGTCCTTGCCCTGCTTGTCGTTGAGGCGTTCACCGAGGATGTTGAAGGAGACGATGACCAGCACGAGGGCGGTGCCCGCGATCATCGATTCGGCGGGAAAGCCTTGCAGCACACCGGTTTCACCCTCCGACACCATGACGCCCCAATCCGCTTGCGGCGGCTGGACGCCGAGCCCGAGGAATGAGACCGCTGCGAGATCGAGTGCAGCCCAACCGAAAAGGATGGTGGCCTGGGCGACCAGCAACGGCGCGATATTGGGGATGAGATGCCGGATCGCGATGGACCAGGCGCTGCTGCCCTGCACTTCGAGCGCCTCGATATAGGGCAGCGATCGTTCGCGCAACGCCGCCCCGCGAACGATCCTCGCGACGTAGGGGGTGTACGCGACGGCCAGCGCGAGTGCGGCCGACCACTGACTGGGGCCGAAGACCGCCG
Organism: Nocardia tengchongensis; assembly: GCF_018362975.1. NCBI lineage: Bacteria > Bacillati > Actinomycetota > Actinomycetes > Mycobacteriales > Nocardiaceae > Nocardia > Nocardia tengchongensis. Next base: position 6,290,626 of record NZ_CP074371.1, on the reverse strand, counting down.
CGCCGAGGACCGCGAGCAGCAGACCCGGGAACGCGAAGACGAGATCCGAGCCCGAGGAGATGACGCTGTCGGTCCAGCCGCGCCGCCAGGCGGCGATCACCGCGAGCGCGGTGCCGCCGGCGATCGAGATCACGATGACGATGAAGGCGCCGAGCATGGACGAACGTGCGCCGACGAGCAGCCGGGACAGCAGGTCTCGGCCCTGGGAGTCGAATCCCAGGGGATGCGAGCCGGTGCTGCCGACGAAGGCGCGGGACAGGTCGCTCTGGTTCGGCGGGAACGGCGCCAGCAGTGGTCCGAACACGGCGATGAGGATCGCCAGCACGATGATCGCCGCGCTGACGTAGCCGATCCAGCCCACGCCGCGCAGCCGCGGAAGCTTCCACCGGCGAACCGGCGCGATGCCGGTTCCGGAGACGGGCAGCTGCCCGGAGGTGATGGTCATACCGCCGCCGTTCCGAGGCTGACTCGCGGATCGAGCAGTGCGTAGAGGAAGTCGACGACACTGTTGACGATCACGAACGCCACCACCATCAGTAGCGAAATGGCTTGGACCACTGCGAAATCCTTGTTCTGTGCGGCCGTGACCAAACTCGAGCCCAGCCCGTTGAGGTTGAACGCCTGTTCCACGATCGAGACCAGCACGATCAGTGACGCGAGGGCCAGTCCGGTGACGGTGGTGATGGGAATGGCGGCGTTGCGCAGGATGTGCTTGCGCAGAATCTGCCGGGCCGGCACTCCGCGGCTGATGGCGGTCTGGACGTGCTCGCGGGCGGATTCGGTGCGCACCGACGTCCGCGTGATGCGGGCGACCAGCGCCAGCGACGAGCAGGCCAGCGCTACGGCGGGCAGCGTGAGATGTTTGATCTGGTCGGCGAATCCGACGCCGTCGCCCAGGGCCGGGAACCAGTGCAGCTTCACCGCGAAGACGCTGATCAGCGCCAGCGCGGCGACGAACGAGGGGAGCGCGGCGAGCACGGTGGTGGTCAGCAGGGCGGCGGTGTCGAGCAGACCGGGCTTGAGGGCGCTGAGGATACCGATCCCGATCCCGGCCACCACGATGATCAGCGAGGTGTAGACCACCAGCAGCATCGTGGTCGGCGCGCGTTGCGCGATCAGCGTCGACACGTCTTCCCGGGTACCGATGGAGTAGCCGAGATCGCCGTGCAGCGCCGAGGTCAGCCAGTACCAATACCGCACCGGCAGTGGATCAGCGAGGTGATAGCGCTCGGTCAGGATGGCGCGCGCCTCCGGACTGACCTGCCGCCCACCGGTCAGCACCGCGATGGGATCCCCGGGTGCCAGATACATCGCGGCGTAGATGGCGATGCTGGCGATGAAGAGTGTCGCGAGCAGCAGCGCGCCGCGTCGAAGCAGGAAGCGACGCATGTCATTGCCCCTGTCCGAGCTTGGCCAGCCACGGCGCCTGCATGTAGGCGAAGGATGACGGCGCGCCCGTGAGCTTCTTGTCCATGATCAGGAACAGCGCCGGATGCACCATGGGAATCCACGGCAGGTCGGCCATCACCAGCCGGTCGGCCTCGATCGTCGCCGCCGCTCGCTGCTCCGGATCCGCCGCCGTTCGAGCCCGCTCCAGCGCGGCGTGCAGTTGCGGATTGTCGTATCCCGAATAGTTCTGCGCGCCTTTGGGTTCGGTATAGCTGGCGATCAGGGCCGCGGGGTCGGCGTAGTCACCGTAGGTCGTGGTGCTGAACGCGTCGACACCCTCGCGCGCCTGGGCGTCGGTGAAGAAGTTGATGTAGTTCTGCGGGGAGACGTTGCGCAGGCTGGCATTCAGGCCGATCGCGTTGGCGGCCTCCAGCCAGGCATTGGCCGCGGTGTTGACCGTCGACAGACCGGTGGATGTGCCGATGACGAGCGGTTTTCCGGCGGCTCCGGCGTCACGGATGAGCTGTTTGGCCTGCTCGAGGTCGAGTGCGGGTTCCGGCGCGGCGTTCCATGCCGCGGTGAAGGCGTCCTTCGCGTAACCCCACGTGCCCGGATTGGTGGACATGCGCGGTCCCACCGCGTTGCCGCCGTAGACCGCGTTGCTGAAGCTGTTCCGGTCGAAGGCCAGCGACAGTGCCTTCCGCACGCGCACGTCGCCGAGCACGCCGGTGAGATTGGCCGGAATCAAGAACTCCGTCTCGCCGGAGGGGCCCATATGGATCTGTGCGTTCTTGATCTGCTCGAGTTCCCGGAACGTGGAGGTGTCGGTCAAGTACGTCCCGCTGATCTCCCCGGTCGACAAGGCGGTGGTCAAGGTGGCCGCGTTGGAGACGCCACGGAAGTCGATCTGGCGGGTCATCGGCTTCAGCGATGGATCCCAATAGTCTGGATTGACCGCCACTTTCAGCGATTTGCCGGCCGTCCACTCCGCCAGCTTGTAGGGCCCGGTGCACATCGCGCCCCCCTCGGGGGTGCCGTACCGCTGGCCCTGACCACGGGCGTACCGTTCCTCGACGATGACGCCCGCCATGGACGAGAGTTCGCCGGGCAGCCAATAATCGGCGCCGCTCAGCGTGAGCCGGACCCGGTCGGGACCATCGACGGTGATCGCGGAGATCCGGTTCAGCACGGTGCTGTAGAACCCGCCGGTCTGCGTGTCCAGATTGCGTTGCAGGCTGAACACGACATCGGCCGGCGTCAGCGGCTGCCCATCCCAGAAACGCACGCCGGCACGCAGTTTCAGGACCAGGGACGTCGGTGTGTCGAAGTGATACTCGCTCGCCAGCCCGGGGGTGAGCGACCCATCCGGTTGCTGACGCAGCAGTGCATCGCACAGCGTCGAGACGACGGTGTTCTCGGGGTAGTCGAACGCCAGGGCCGGATCGATGGTGGTGGGATCGCGGTACAGCGCCCAGGTGGCGCTGTCCACGGGCCCGGCCGCCGCAGACGTCATCGAGGGTAGGCCCAGGAACTTCGAGTCGGAGATGGCGGTGGCGGCGGTCTCCGGCCGCCCGCCGCACCCGGCCAGCAGAGCGGTCGTGCAGGTGGCCAGGGCCACGAGTTTCATTGTGGTGATGCGCATTTCGTCCCTCGGGAAGTGTCGGGCCTATCTCGGTGTGCCGCATGCGAGCCGCCGGGCACGGCCAGGTGGCGTGTTATGCCTCGGTGCTGATCGGTTCGGCGGTCAGATCGCCGTAGCTGGCCGGGCGGCGCGTGTCGAACATGCCGAAGGTGAGCCAATCCCGGCGCTGGTCCAGATCCAGGTCCGCGACCAGGACGCTGTCGCGGTCCCGGGGAGCCTGCACCAGGGTCCGCCCGTACGGGTCGGAGATGAACGAGGATCCGTAGAAGGTGATCCTGTCCTCGTGCCCGGTCCGATTGACGGCGATCATGAAGGTGGCGTTGGCCAGGCCGTTGGCCGCGATCATCTGGTGCCACATCGGCAGGGTGTCGAACTCGTGCAGCTCGGGGTCACTGCCGATCGCGGTCGGATAGACCAGGATTTCGGCGCCACGCAGCGAATACACCCGGGCCAGTTCGGGAAACCATTGATCCCAGCAGGTGGGGAAGCCGAATCGGCTGCCGGCCGCGTCGATCACCGGGAATCCGCTGTCGTCGGAATCGAAGTAGCGATCCTCGTGATAGCCGGGGAACTCGGGAATGTGCAGCTTGCGGGTGCGGGCGAGGACCTCGCCGGTGGGGGACACCAGGATCGCCGTGTTGTACCCGCGCCCGGTGTCACTGTGTTCGTAGAGCGAGGCGTGCACCAGGATGTCGTGCCGGGCAGCGAGTTCCCGCGCGAACGAGGTGGTCGGCCCGTCGGGGATGGCTTCCCGGTGTCTCGGGGCGTCGGGATTGTCCGGCACCGTCGCGAAGTACGGGCTCAAGGTCAGTTCCTGCAGGCACACGACCTGGGCGCCCAGCAGTGCTGCGCGCGCGACGCCCGCGGCCAGGACGGCCCGGTGTTCCTCCGGATCCGGATGCCAGCGGGTCTGCACCGCACCGACCCGGATCGGGGTCCGGGTGGGTGGTGCGACCCGAGCGGGGGAGGGGAACGGTGTGTCGATGGCCGTGACGATGACGAAGTTGCCGTCATCGGTGACGGTCTGGCCGCGCGGGCCCAGGTCGCTCATCGGACGGTCCCTTCGGTGATCTCGACCGGAATCTGCTGGGTGATGCAATGGACGCCGCCGCCGCCGAACGCGACGATATTGCCGGGGACGCCGACGACTTCGCGATCGGGAAGGCTTTCCGCAGGGTCGCCAAGGCCGGTTCGTCGAGCTCGTGCCCCGCGATCGGGGTCATCACCGCGCCGTTGGCGACATAGAAGTTGGCGTAGGCGACCATCGTCTCGGTGCCGTCGGGGAGAGTCGTGACCGGGAATTCCGGCAATTCGTAGATCTCGATGGGTCGACCCGCGGCGTCTGTCGACGAGCGCAGGACCTCGAGGTTCGCGGCCATCCGCTCGAAGTCGGGCAGCGCCGGATCCGTGCAGGTCTGTGCGACGACGGTGCCCGGACGGACGAACGTGCAGACGCCGTCGACATGGCCATCGGTGTGGGCGTCGTCGAAATGCCCGTAGGGAAGCCAGATCACGGTGGTGACGCCCAGACGCCGCCGCAGTTCGTCCTCGATCTGCTCGCGCGACATCGACGGGTTGCGGTTCGGATTGAGCAGGCACTGTTCGGTGGTGATGAGCGTGCCCTCGCCGTCGACGGTGATCGAGCCGCCTTCGAGCACCATGTCCGACGGCCGGCGCTCCAGGCCGAGGTGCGCGAGGACGCGGCTGGTGAGCGCGTCGTCCTTGTCGTAGGGCAGGAATCGCTCACCCCACGAGTTGAAGCGGAAGTCCACGCCCGCGCGCCCGCCCTGCCGATCGTTCACGATGATCGGCCCCGAATCCCGGATCCAGGAGTCGTCGATCGGCACCTCGATGACATCGACCGCCTTGCCGCACGCCTTGCGGACCTCGTCGGCCTGCCCCGGGTTGGCGATCATCAGGACCGGCTCGAATTCGCCGATGGCGTTCGCGGTCGCGGCGTACTCGACCTTCGCTTCCTCGAAGTAAGGGCCCCACAGGCTTTCGCGGGTCGGCCATGCCATGAGGCATCGCTCGTGGGGCGCCCACTCGGCCGGCATGCGCCAGGTCGTCGTACTGGGGTTCATGGGTTGTTTCCGATCCTTCGTCGTCGAAATCGTATGAGCATCGTCACATTGACTGAAAATTTAGTCAATGATGGTCAGTGGCCCGGACCAGGTGCGATCCGATGCCGGGGGATCGCCGCGGCGATCAGTTCGGCGGAGTCGGCGGGGTGGCCAGGTCGGCGAAGAACTGCAGCAGGGCGACGACCGTGATCGGGCCGCCGATGGCGATCAAACCGACAGCCGCGCCGAGCGGCGCCGCCGCTGCCGCCGTGACCAGGCAGCCGCCGATCGCGCCGGGAATCGCCAGCGTGCCGAGGGTGGGAATGCCCGCGCCCGCGCCCAGCAGTGCGCCGCCCGCGACGCATCCGACGGCGGCGCCGATCGCGGTTCCGATCAGCGTGCCGACCGCCGCGCCGATGGTGGCGGCGCTGGACAGGTTGGCCAGAGCCTGGTTGTAGTTGGGGTTCGCGGTCGCGTCGATCGAGTTCAACATCGGCGTCCCCGCGGGGGCGGGCACGGCCGCTGCCGGATCGGTGCTCGGCGTCAGGATCGCGGTGTTGCCGTCGATTCGGGTCGCGATCGGCCAGACCTTGTCATCGCGCTGGTAGCTCAGCGGCAGCACCGCGACGAGTCGGCCGCTGCCGTCGAGGATGTGGAACCGATCGCCCTCCGCTGCCAGCGATCCGGCATCGGTGGTGACCACGACCGAGTGGTCGACGAGGCGTGCCCGATAATGGATGCCGGGCTGTGCGTCGGGTGAATCTGTCTGTGCGGCAGCCAAACCGGCGGTAACCGAAGTGGCGGTGAGCGCGGCGACGGCGATGGCGGCCGTCGTGCCGATCGAACGAAGCTTCATCCTGGTCTCTCTGGGTGGGCGGTGTGACGTGTCGAATAGTTTGTGACGGATCGTGTCCTGAGTCACCCGGCCAAGTTGTCTAAAAATTCAGTCAGGTTTCGCCGCAATGTCCACGATGTGCTGGTGGACTACCGCGGGTGTCTGGGTTGACACGCTATCCGGCGCTAGCTGTTTGACTATTTAGTCAGCGTTACGATCGCGTTAGCCATGCGATCGCACGCGCGATCCGGCCGTCGAGGACGGACCGAACACGAGGAGTGGTGCGATGCGACGACGGCGGTTCTTCCAACTGAGCGCGGCGGTGGCGGGCGGCCTGGTTGTGGCCGCATGTGACGAGTCGGGCTCGCAGGACACCGCCGGCGCCCCGCCCAGCCGGGTTCCGCACGACGATCGCGCCTGGCTGATGCCCGAGGAGGGCGACCCCCACGTTCGGACCTGGATGGCCTTCGGCGTCGGCGAACGCGTGTGGGGCGCGGAGCTGCTCCCGGTGGTGCGGGACAACCTGGCTGCTATTGCGCGGGCCATCGCGCGTTTCGAGCCGGTGTCGATGCTGGTGCGCACCGAAGAGATGGATCTGGCGCGCGGGCTCATGGGTGGCGCGAATGTCGAGTTGGTTCCGGCGGCGCTCGACGATCTGTGGATGCGCGATACCGGTCCGGTATTCGTCAAGGGCGCAACGGGGATGGCCGGGGTCGACTTCAACTTCAACGGCTGGGGCGGCAAACAGCGGCACGGTCAGGACGCGAAGGTCGCCGAGATCGTCACCGGCCGGGCCGGGGTCGAAACCCTGCATACCGGACTGGTGCTCGAGGGCGGCGGGATCGAGGTCGACGGTCAGGGCACCGGCATCATCACCGAAAGCTGTGTACTGAACGACAATCGGAACCCGGGCTGGAGCAAGGCCGACGTCGAGGCCGAGCTGCGCTACCTGCTCGGACTCGAGAAGATCATCTGGCTGCCCGGTATCAAGGGTGAGGACATCACCGACGGACACACCGACTTCTATGCCCGCTTCGCTCGCCCGGGGGTGGTGGTGGCCGGATTGGACACCGACCTGGATTCCTACGACCACGATGTCACCCAGCGCCACCTCGAAATCCTCAGGGGCGCAACGGATGTGCACGGCAACGCGCTCCAGGTGGAAGTGATCGAGGGTCCGGCGCAGGTGCGCCCGCAGTACCGGGATCAGAAGGACTTCGCGGCCGGCTACATCAACTTCTATGTCTGCAACGGTGGCGTCATCGCACCGCAATTCGGTGACCAGGACGGAGATTCGGCCGCGCGCGACACCTTGGAGCGCTTGTTCCCCGGCCGCGAGGTCGTGCAGATCGACATCGACGGTATCGCCGCGGGTGGTGGCGGGATCCACTGCACCACGCAACAGCAGCCGGCGGGCTAGCGGTCGTGACCGATCGCCAGGCACAGATTCTGGAAGCGACCGTCCGAGTGCTCGCCGAGGACGGGGTACGGGGATTGCGCATCGGCAGGGTCGCGGCCGAAGCCGGGGTCTCCACCGCGCTGATCTACTACTACTTCGACGATCGCGCGGGTGTGCTGCGCCGCGCGCTCGAGCACCTCGACCGTCGCGCGGCGGCGCACATCGAGGCCGCGCCGCGAGGCGGCAGTCCGCGCGCGGCCCTCGAGGAGATGTTGCTCGTCGAATTGCAGGGCGCGGTCGAGGTCCGCCGAGAATGCATCGCCTGGGGTGAGTTTCGCGCCAGCGCCGTGTTCGAGGCCGAGCTGCGGGAGCCGTTGCGGGCCACCACCGGGGAATGGATCGACCACGTCGAGGATGTCCTGCGCGAGGTGGCCGACACCGGGCCGGACGATCCGGCGCCGGATCTGTCCGGTGCGGCCGAACGCCTCACCGCCCTGGTCGAGGGTTTGACCGCACGGTGGCTGAGTGGGTCGACGACGGTCGAGCGAACACGTGAATTGCTGTCGGGCGCAATCGCTACCGAGCTCGGCGCACTCCGCGACTGACAGGGCGGGCGATCAGCTCCGGCCCAGTTCGGCGACGACCGCGCCGGACAGCAGCTCGCGGGCGCGCTCCAAGGAGATCGATCCGCTGAGCCAGCGCTCACTCAACCCCTCGACCAGAGCCGTGAGGCGTTCGGCCGCCGCGGTGGGGTTGACGTCGCGGACCGTGAGCCCGGCCTCGCGGGCACGTTCGATCAGCGTCGCCGCCTCGTCGACCCATGCCTGGGTGGTGGCGCGCAGCTGCTCGCGCAGATCATCGGAGAAGACAGCGCTGGCGCGCAATTCGCCCCAGGCGATGCTGTTGTTGCGGACATCGGGGACGTTCTGAATCTCGAGCAGCAGCATCTGCTCGAGCGCGGCCCGCGGATTCGTGTGGGCGAACGCGTCGTCCGTGTAGGTCTGTGCCTGGTCGTTGATGAATCCCAGCGCGCTGTGCAGCACGCCCGCCCGATCCTTGAAGTGGTAGTAGATCAGCGCCGTCGAGACCCCCGCTTCGGCCGCGAGCTTCTCGATGCGCAGCCCGCGTACGCCATCCTGGGCGATGACACGGATGGCTGCTTCCAGGATTTGAGTCTGACGATCGGACACGGAACCTCACTTTACGGATATGCCGAACGATCTGACGGATACGGGCCCGCAGGTGAATCTCGGAGCGTCCTGCTACACGGGTTCCTGCTGCGTGGTGCAGTGGATGCCACCACCACCGGCGGCGATGCCGTCGATACTGATCTGGGCGATGTAGCGGTCCGGGAACAGCCGCTGCAGTGTCGCGTGCGCCGCGGAATCCGTTCGGGGATCACCGAATTCCGGTGCGATCACCGCGTGATTACAGACATAGAAGTTGATGTAGCCGGCCGCGAAGTCCTCGCAGTCGTACCGCGGGCGGACCTGCGACGGCCCTTCGATCACCTCGACCTGGAGCGGGCGGCCCGACGCGTCGGTGGCCGAGCGCAGGATATCGAGATGGGTGCGGGTGACCTCGTAGTCGTACGAGTCGGGATCGTTGTCCAGTCCTGCCACGACCACACCCGGCCGGGCGAAGCGGGCATAGAAGTCGGTGTGCCCGTCGGTGATGTCGTAGCCCGCGATGCCGGGTAGCCAGATGATCTTCTCGAGCCCGAGCAGGTAGCGCAGCTCGTCCTCGACGTCCTGCTTCTTCCAGCCCGGGTTCCGATTGTTGTTGAGCACACAGCTTTCGGTGATGATGGCGGTGCCGCGGCCGTCGACCTCGATCGCGCCGCCCTCCAGGACCAATTCGGCCGGCAGTGACTCGACCGTGGCCGAGCGGGTGACGAAGTCGGCCACCTTGCGATCCTGACGGGCCTTCTGTTTGCCGCCCCAGCCGTTGAAGTTGAAGTCGACCGCGGCCATGTTCTTGTCGCCGTGCACGAAAACGGGGCCGGTGTCTCTCATCCAGATATCGTCGAGCGGCGCCACGACCAGCTGAATATTCGCGGCTGTGAACAGGCGGCAGGCCAGGTCGAAGTCCTCGGGGCGCACGAGGACGGTGACGGGCTCGAATCGGGCGATCGTCTGGGCGATCCGCGCCAGATCGTGCTGTACCTGCGGCAGCAGATGCCGGCCCCAGACGTTCTCGCTCGCGCCGAAGGCCATCCAGGTCCGCCGGTGCGGATCGCCTTCCTCGGGCATGGACCAGCGCCGCCCGTCATCCTCGAATGCGGCGGAGTCTCCCAGCAGGCGGCTCAGCGCGCCGCTCATCTGTGTGAATCGACCCTTGCTAATGTCTTCTTCTCCTGATGTCCGGACGCCCCGCACATCGAACTCTAGAACTGACTGAATATTTAGTCAATGTCGTGCACGGGGCGTTCTCGGTCACAGTGTCAGTGTTCTAGTCTGCCGGTTCTTGCTGGGTGGTGCAGTGGATGCCACCACCGGCCCAGGCGATGCCGTCGATGTTCACCTGCACGATCTGCCGGTTCGGGAACAGGCGCGCGAGCGTCGCCTTGGCAGCCGAATCCGCCTCACGGTCGCCGAATTCCGGCGCGATGACCGCGCCGTTGCAGACATAGAAGTTGATGTAGCCGGCCGCGAAATCCTTGTCCTTGTATTCGGGCCGGATCTGGGTGGGCGCCTTGATGACCTCGACCCGCACCGGGCGTCCGCGCGCATCGGTCGCGGACTTCAGGATGTCGAGATGACGCATGGTGACGTCGTGGTCGTAGGACTTCGGGTCGGTGTCCAGCCCGGCCACGACCACGCCGGGACTGGCGAAGCGGGCATAGAAGTCGGTGTGCCCGTCGGTGATGTCCTGGCCCGCGATGCCGGGCAGCCAGATGATCTTCTTCAGCCCCAGCAGATTGCCGAGCTCGGCTTCGACGTCCTGCTTGCTCCAGCCCGGATTGCGATTGGGATTGAGCACGCAGCTTTCGGTGATGATGGCGGTGCCCTGGCCGTCGACCTCGATCCCGCCGCCCTCGAGTACGAGCTGGGTCGACATGCTCTGCGTGCCCGCCCGTCCGGTGACGATCTTGGCCACCGCGGCGTCCTGCCTATGAGCCTGCTTGTTGCCCCAGCCGTTGAAGTTGAAGTCGACTCCGGCCTTGCCGCCGCTGCCCTTGACGAACACCGGACCGGTATCGCGCATCCACAGATCGTCGAGCGCCGCCGGAACCAATTCGACGTTCGCCCCGCCGATCAGCCCCCGTGCCACGTCCATCTCCTCGGGCGGACCAGCATCGAGACCGGTTCGAACCGTGCGATGGCCTGCGCGATCGCCGCGAGATTACGCCTGGCTTCCGGCAGCACGTCGCCGTAATGCGCGGCCGCGCCGAATGCCATCCAAGTGCGCTTGTGCGGGTCGCCCTCGTCCGGCATCGACCACTGCCGACCGTCGTGCTCGGCATTGCCTCCCTCACTACTTCCGCTGCCGAGAGCGGGCATGGCCGCGGCGGTCTTACCCGCCAGCAGCAACCCGCCGACCACGCTCAATCCTGTTTGTACGAATCGACGTCGATGCACAGCATCACTCCCAATCCGGTCGCCAAGGCCGACCATGTCGTGTGGATCTCGAAGCGCACCGCGATGGTGATGACCGGCCGCTCGACAGGGAGATCGGCAGGCATCGGGCCGGGCGCCAGAGGCCTGCAACGGTAATGCTGACTGAAAAGTCAGTCAATATCGACGACGGTTCCTACGACCGCGGGCCCAGGGGTGGGGAAGGTGGGAAGGTCACCGGGACCGTGAGCGGTGCGCGGTGGAAAGTGCTGGGGCGCCAGGGGAGTTCGGGCAGAGGGATCGCGAGTTTGATGTCGGGGAGGGCGTCGAGGAGTTGGTCCAGGGCCTCGCGGGCGATGATCGAGGCGATCGGCTGGGCGGGGCAGGTGTGAGCGCCGATGCCCCAGGCGAGGTGGGAGCGGTTGCCGGTGTGGTCGCCGGAGACGGCGGGGTCGTTGTTGCAGGCGGTGATGCTGATCAAGACCGGTTGGTTCACCGGGAGCCAGGAGTTGCCGATCACCTGGGGTTGCTGGGGGTAACGGGGACAGGCGTTGGCCAGCGGGGATCGGCGAAGAGGACCTTGTCGATGGCGTCTCGCAATTGCAGCGAGCCGGCTAGCAGGTCGTCGTGGAAACCGGCGTCATCGGCCATCAGGACCAAGGCGTTGACGATGAGATTCCAGGTCGGTTCGGCGCCCATGACGTAGAGCTTGGCCAGTTGTTCGACGATTTCGGCGTCGTCGAAGGCGGCGGCGTGGCCGATCAGGGTCGAGGTGACGTCGCGGGCGGGGTAGCGGCGTCGGGTGGTTACCAGTTCGGCCAGGACGGCGCGGAAGCGGTGGTCGGCGCGGCCGGAGGCATCCGTGTCGGTGGCCTCGATCAGATCCGTCAGTGCGGCACCGGCTTCGGCGCCGAGCTCCGGCGGGAGGCCGATCAGGTCGTCGAGGACGCGGAGGGTCAGGGGGCGGGCGTAGTCGGCGAGCAGATCGGCTTGCCCGGCGCCGCAGAAGCTGTTGATCAGTGGCATGGCCGCGGATTCGACGGTCCCGCGCAGCCGGTACTGGTCGATGTCGGCCATGGCGGCCAGATACGCGGCGCGGTGCGGCGATCGACCCGTGTCGCCCGGTTCGGCCGGACCCCACTCCATGATCGGCATGACCGGGCAGCTCTCCGGAATGGTGTGCTGCCAGGTGCGCGGATCGGCCGGAAAGTGTTCGGGGTCAGCGAGAATCCGCAGCGCTTCGCGGTAGCCGAGGATCAGGGTGGCCGGGATCCCGTCGGCCAGTTCGATGGGCGCGACGGGGCCGTACCGGCGGCGCAGGTCGTCGTAGGCGCGGTGTGGGTCGGCGGCGAACTCCGGCGAGTGCAGTTTCACTCGGGTGCTCCCGCGCAGCCGTCCGGCATCGGCAAAGCGAACATCTTCAACGTGCAACTCCCATGAGTGGGTGGAACATGAACGGTGAGAAGAGCTCGAACAAACGACATTACGTCGGTGATTGCTGCCCGGATGCGAACGACGCTGTACCGCATCGATATTCCAGCAGGTGCGCGGCTCCGGCCATCCGGCCCGCGGCGACGCTACCGGCGTAACCGGGTAACCGTGACGCACCTGCGCACCGGGCGACACGTTGAACGCGTTCCGCTGTAACAGGTTTGGATCACTCGTCGGATGCTACCCGTAGCTACGGGTGTGCGCATCCCGGTACAGGTGCGTGAATCGACTTCCCCGCGCGGAGTTGATCGCAGATGTTTCAGATGTTAGCTGATCATTTGTCCAGGTAGACGGCCGATCCGCCCCGGTAGCGAGGGTGGCTCGGCCGATGATCCCCGAACTACATGACTCATTTTGAAGAACTGTGTGTCACAATACGTTTCGTGTCTCGTTTGCCCTACCGCAACTCTGTGGCTCCTTCGGGGTCGCAGCATGAGGTGATGGCGCGGACGACTTTCCTCGATGACGGGTCGACCGGCGATACCGCCCGAAGGTGGGCGATGGGTTGAACTCTCGACGGGTCATTTCATCGGGCCGCTGATTCCCGATCGACAGCTTCCGCTGGTTTCGGCAGCCGGACACCCCGGCTCCGGAGCCATGCGCAATGCCAAGTGACGCAAGACAAGTCGCTTGGATTCGGTATCGAGTGGAAGAGAAGGCAGAGTCATGGTCTCGCATGGAAATGTAGACAGTTTCGCGGACCTGTTGTTCGGCGGCCGCCGCGCCGCGGCGCAGCGGTACAACAGGTTGTTCAGCGAAGAAGGATTCGACCAGGATTGGTGGGCCGCCACCAAGGACCCCGGAGCCCGCGCCTACGAGCGCTACCTGCGGCTGCTGCCGAACCTGTCGGCGGTGGAGACCGTCTCGGATCTGCGCGAGTGCTTGACCCTGCACGAGCAGTCCACCGTCGTCGACCCGCACCTGGGAGCCCTGCTGACCGTGCAGGTGAACCTGGTGCTCGGCACCCTGCTCGAACAGCATTCGCGGACAGGCGAAGTGGACACCGCGCTGACCGAGCTGCTGGCCGGCCGCGCGGTCGGCGCCTATGTGCTGACCGAAGTCGGCCACGGCAGCGACCTGAACAACCTCGAGACGACCGCGGTGTACGACCCCGCCGACGGTGGCGGCTTCGTCCTGAACACGCCCACCGACGCGGCGATCAAGTTCATGCCGACGACCGCCGCGCCCCCGGTCGCGGGCATCGCGCGATTCGGAATCGTGTTCGCGCGGTTGATCGTCGGCGACACCGCGCACGGCGTCTACCCGTTCCTGGTGTGGATGTGCGATGCCGACGGGCAGCTGCGACCCGGTCTCACCATCCGCCGCATGCCCGAGAAGCCGGGCCTGGGCATGGATAACGCCATGACCCGCTTCGACAACGTGCGGGTATCGCGCGAATGCCTGTTGTCGCACACCGGAACCCGCATCGACGAGAACGGTGAGCTGACCTCGCCGATCCCGCGTGACAACCAGGTGTGGCGTGCCATCAGCCGGGTGCGTGTCGGCCGCCTGTGCATTTCCGGCATGGCCGCGGCGGTGTCGCGGGCCGCGGTGTCGATCGCTGTCCGACAGTCCGCGCAGCGGGACATCGCGAGCATGGCGGGCGGGCGCGTCCCGCTGCTGCAGGTGCCGGCGCACTACGCGCCGCTGGTGGAGGCGGTGGTCGACACCTACCTTGCCAGCGCCGCGGTGGAGATCGCCGTGGACGGTTTCGCCGACGTCATCGCCGCCGAGGACGACGAACAGGGTCCGGCGCTGACCGACCTGGTGTCACTGACCAAGTACTTCGCCACCTCCACCGCGCTGCGCGTGTGCGGCGAGGTCCGCGACCGGCTCGGCGCCCAAGGCGTCTTCGCCCACAACAAGATCGTGGAATACCGCGCCCTGCGCGACGCCGCGGCGACCGCCGAGGGGGACAGCTACGTGATCGCCCTGCTGGCGGGCTACCGCCGGCTCTTCGGGCCCGACCAGTGGACCCAGGAATGCTGGGACGAGCTCGAGCCCTGTGATCTCGACACTCCTGGCAGTTGGGTGAAGTGGATGGGCGCCCGTGCGCTCTTCCTGCAGCACCGCGCGCTCGAGGCGTACGCGAACACCAGCGGCGACCGGCAAGCACGCTGGGACCGGGTCTACGACCTGGCGCTGGCCGCCGCCGACGCGCACACCGCGCATCAGGCCGCACTGCGGCTGGCCGACCGTGCCGCCGAGCTGCCGGATGAACCGCGGCGGGTGATGGAGAACCTGATCACCCTGTTCGCGGTGCGTCAGTTCCTGGCACACGGCGCGGACCTGCTACCCGACGGTCCGCTGCCCAAGACGCGAGAGCCGTTGCGGGACATGCGTGTCCAGCTGCACGAGATGCTGGCCCCGCACCTGACCGAGCTGGTCGCGGCCTTCGAACTCGAAACCGGTTCCCTGCGCACCGTTTACGACTCCGACAGCTATGTCGAGCAGTGCGCGAACGCGCTCCGGCTCGGCTGACGTCCCCGGAGAGCTGAGAAATTCTCGGGATGCCGGTCACTCCGGCATCCCGAGGTTTCGGTCAGAACGGCGTGCGTGCGGGCGGGAAGACCACCGGTAGGCTCGCCAGCGACCGGTGGAAAGGTCCTGGCCGCCAGTCGAGTTGGTCGGCCGGGCAGGCCATCCGGAGCTCGGGGAGCCGGTCGAAGAGTTGATCGATGGCGTTCTGCGCGACCAGATACGCGACATCCTGCGCGGGGCAGGCGTGTGGTCCGGTGCCCCACGCGAGATGGGCGTTGTTGCCCGTGTAGCGGCCCACGATGGCGGGGTCGTTGTTGCAGGCCGCCATGCTGGTGACCACCGGCTGATTGGCCGGTAGCCACACCTTGCCGATCATGGTCGGCCGGGACGGATAGGTGATCCCGAAATTCGCCAGCGGCGGGTCGGTGAACAGCAACTCGTTCAACGCGTCCCGGGTGGTCAGCGCCGCCACCCCGGAGAACCGTTCGTCGGTGAGCATCAGCAGCAGCGTATTGGCGATCAGGTTGGTGAGCGGCTCGATGCCGGCGCCGTAGATCGTCACCAGCTGGTGCACCAGCTCCTCATCGGTCAGATCCGCCGCATGGACCAGAAGCCGCGTGGTGACGTCATCGCCCGGCTGCTGCCGCTTGAGGCTCACCAGCTGGCCGAGCGCATTCACGAACAGCGCGTTGCCCTCCTCGGCCGAGTTGCCCTCGAACATCATCGCCATGCCCTGCGCGACCTGCTGGCCGATATCGGCCGGGCACCCGACCATCGTGTTGAGGTAGGCGAAGGTGACCGGGAAGGCGTACTGAGTGATCAGGTCCGCCTGCCCATCCGCGCAGAACGCGTTGACCTGGGGGATCACGATCTCTTCGATCACATCGTCGACCTGGTACAGGTTGATCGCGTCGATGCTGTCGACACTGGCCTTCCGATACCGCGCATGCTCCTGGCCCGCGCTGCGCAGCGCGTTCGGCCGGTACTGCAGCATGGGCAGGATCGGGCAGTCGGTGGGTATGTCCTGCTCCCAGGCGCGTGGATCGGCCGGGAAGCGTTCGGAGTCATTGTTGATCGCGACCGCGGTCCGATAGCCGATCACCAAGGTGGCGGCGATGCCGGGCGAAAGCTCCACCGGGGCAAGGGAACCGAACCTCTCACGCATCGCGGCGTAGAAGGTGTGCGGGTCGGCGGCGAACTCGGGTGCGTACAGCGGCACCGGGATTCGGTCGAGGATGTTGGGGTGGGAATCCCCAGCAGGCTGCATATCGCCAGATCATACCTATCGCAATGAGCGGCCGCGCTTCGAGATTCGGTTGCCCGGCCGAGAAGCCCGGTGCCCGAACACAACCCGTCGGAGTCATGGGCTTGCGGCGCCTCGCCACCCATCGCCTCGGCGTCGGCATCGGTCCACCGGGCCGGCCGTAGGTCATCGACCTGCGGCTTGCGTTGTTCTGGGATGACGCATACTGACTCGGTGAGCAAGCGATTGGTGGCAGGGGGAACGCAGTGACCGAATCCGAGACGCGGGTCGGAAACCCGGAACAGGCAACGGTCTACACGGCGTCGAAGCTGCGCACGGCACTGCTGGCCCTCGGGGCGGCCCTGTCGGTCTTCCTGGGGTACGTGCTGGTGCTGACCACCGAGGCGAGCGCGGCATTCGTCGGCGCGCTGTCGATCCTGTTCTTCGGGGCGTGCCTGGTGCTCATGGTGGCGCAGCTGTTTCGGCGATCGCCGGCGTTGGTCATCACCGACCGGGGTTCACCCACCGCCGCCTGGGCCCGATCGACTGGACCGATGTCGACGGCGTGGCCATCTCCCGGATCGCCGGACAACCATTCGTCGACGTCGCGCTCCGAGACCCGGCCGCCTACCTCGAGCGCTCCTCACTCCGGACCCGAGTGCTGGGCCGAGTGAACCAAGGCTTCGGTTACAGCCCCGCGGTGTTCTCCACCCAGACTTTCCCCGTCTCCTCGCAGGACCTCGTCGCGGTCATGCGCAACCACCTCCCCGAGCACCGGTCCTGAAACGACGCGAGCCCCGGGCATGCGCCCGGGGCTCGCCTCCGTCCACGGCCCGATGTCAGTTGGCCCGGCACAGCCAATCGGTGCCATAGTGCGCGGCATTGCCGGGATCGAGGCGCACCCACGTCCCGCGCCCGTCATCACACGGCGCGCCTTCGACGCGGTCCGGACCCGGATCGGGCGTCGGCACCGGCGTCGACCGCACCCCTGCACTCCCGGTGAACACCCCATCCGGCAACGGAATCGAAATCCCAGGCGCTGGCTCCCACACATCCGCGCCCGCAATCCCGGCCGCAACGACCGGACCGGCGACCGCGGCAATCCCCACTGTCAGTACTGCTGCGAAACGCTTCACGAGCGACCTCCTGGCGGATGCATCAAGAACAATCGGACAACCAATCCATTGATAGCTGACCGGTAGCCACCCTACCGAGCCATCCCGATCTGTCGGACGTCCGGCGTACCCTTCTCCGTCATGCAGCCCGCTACCGCTGTCATCGCGGAACTCGTCGCCGGCATCCACCCGCACGATGACCTCGAAATGCGACATATCGCAACAACATTGGAGTGGCTCGAATCAACCGACGACGTCTTCCGTCGAATCAAACCCGCAACCCCCTCCCCACACCTGGTCTCCTACGTAGTCCTGATCGACCCCCACGCGAGAGCCATATTCCTGGGCCTCCACCGCCTCGCAGGCCTCCACCTCCCGATGGGCGGCCACATCGAACCGGGTGAACACCCCCTGACCGCAGCCCACCGCGAAGCCTCCGAGGAACTGGGTATCACCCCCACCTTCGATGTGGTCGGCGAACACCCCCTGTTCCTCACTCGAACGACAACGGTCGGCCACATGGAACGCCACGTTGATGTCTCGCTGTGGTTCGTAGTTCGCGGTGACCGAACACGCCAGTATCGGCTCGCCCCAGAGGAGTTCGACGGCAGCCGATGGTGGGATCTCGACCCGGCAACCTGCCCCCGACCGACCCGCACCTCCCGCGATTCATCCGCAAACTCTGCGGCAAGCTTTGAATGGGATCAGACCGGGTGGTAGCCGGCGCCGGTGCGGCCCGCGACGTTGATGTCGGTGAGGATGTCGTCGATCGGGCGGTAGAAGGTGGGGGAGTGCAGGGGGTTGGCGGGGTTGGTGCAGGGGAAGTCGAGGGGGATGTTGTCGTAGCCGACGATGCCGCCCTGGAGCATGCCGATCAGGCGGTCGCCGGCGGTGACGGGGCCGCCGGAATCGCCGTGGTTGGAACAGACTTGGCTGAGGCTCACATCCTCGAACGGGCCCCAGTTGATGCTGCAGTTGTAGCCGGTGCTGCGGCCGTTGACGCAGACCTGGCTGCCCATGCCCGGCGCGGGAGCGGTGCCGGCGATGGTGGTGCCGCCGACCGTGCGCGTGGGAACGACACGGGCGGGATCGAATTCGATGACGGCGTAGTCGAGGTCCCGGCCGTTGTCGGAGTAGGCGACCGTGCCGATGGCGCCGGCGCCGCGGTTGATCTCGGCCGCCACCCGGGTGCCCTCAGACGCGCAATGGCCCGCGGTCAATCCGACCAGTCTGCCCGCGTTGTCGTATCCGATCGTGGTGAGCGAACAGATCGCCCTGTTGCTGAGCACGATGCCGGAGCCGCCGCCCAGTGGCACCATCACGTCGGCGGTGGCCGCGCCGGCGCCGCTGAGCGTGGCGGCGGCAATAGCGGCGGTGATCAACCCCGTCGTCAGCGAACCCGAAGCAATCGACATGATTCGACAATTCGTGATCGCGCACCCCTCGGGAAAGAGAATGTGACGCCCGTCACATACACTGGTCGGTGCGCACACAGATCCGTACCCGCCGCGACCGCGTTCGAACTGGTCAGCGGTTCACCCGTGCCCTCGCCGCTGACACACTGCGGGCCGGGTCACCGTGGGTGACCCGGCCCGAAGCGTGCTGCGGAGAGCGGGGAGCGATCAGCCCCGGCCGCAGATGCCGTTGAGCAGGACGCCGGTGGTGCTGATCAGGGAGACGTCGCCGTTGTCGAGGGCGTTGGCGAAGTTGTCGATCGCGGTGCGCTCGTCGCCGGAGGCCTCGATGGCGCGGAGGCGGTCGGCGACCTCGCGGCGCTGCTGCGGGCTCGGGCCCAGCGAGCCGTAGCTGTTGTAGATGTCGCCGGCGGTCTGGCAGGCGGGGGAGAGGGCGCTTGCGGTGCCGGCGGGCAGTACCAGCAGGGCGCCGACGGCGCTGGCGGCCAGCAGAGCGGACGGGAGGATCTTACGCATAGATGAACTCCTCGGAGCAAGGTTCGGTTTGCGGGTTCGAGTCTGCCTGATGTGTCGGTGAACACTGGTATCCGCTGCCGGAGAGTTGGTATGCCTGGCGGTTTCCGGCCGTCTGGCCGGGGGTCAGGCCGCGGTGAGAACCTCGAGCCCGCGTGTCGTCGGGGTCGGCCAGCGGCGGTGGTCGGCGTCGATCACGTACGGGTGGGTGTGGAGGTAATAGCCGCTGCTCAGCAGCTCGGCATCACCCAATCGGTCGGCGGTGAGGGTGCCCGGCGCGTGCAGGTGGGTGATCACCTCGGGGTCGCGTCGCGGCCACATCCGCAGCGCCACAGCGATTCCCGCCGCGGCCAGTACCGCCAGCGTCACCCAGGTGACGGTGAATCCCGCTGTCGTGGTGAGCCATCCGGTGATCGGGTAGGTCACCAGCCACGCCAGGTGCGAGAGCGAGAACTGGGCCGCGAACAGGGCCGGGCGATCCGCCGGTTGCGAGGAGCGGCGCAGCACGTGACCGGTGGGGGTCAGGATGGCCGCGGTGCCCGCGCCGATGGTGGCCCAGATCGCCAGCGCGGCAACCCATCGCCAGTCGCCCGTGCCGGCCGTCGACAGTGCGATGGCCCCGGCGAGGCCGGTGATCAGGGTGGCCGCGCCGGTCAGCATCACCGGGCGCGCCCCGAGCCGGTCGAGCACCGGCGGCAGCGACAGCGCCACCAGCATGGTGCCGAAACCGTTGGCGGCCAGCAGCATCGCCACTCCGGACTGGGTGCCGCCGAGGGTGTCGCGCACGTAGTTGACGGTATTGACCATGATCACCGACCCGGCGGCCGCGACCACCAGGTTCAGGCCGAGCAGTCCGCGTAGCCGCGGCGTCGCGGCGAAGATACGCACCCCGGCGGTGATCCGCTCCCGGAACGAATCTCCGCCCGCGGCGGTGGAATTCGGGATCCGGGTGGCCAGCACCAGGACGGCGGAGACGGCGAATCCGATGGCGGTGCCGACGAACAGCCAGTGGAAGCTCATGACGGTCAGCGCGGCGGCGGCGAGCATGGGGCTCAGCAGCGTCTCCATGGTGGCGGCCAACTGCGCCGCGGACAGCGCGCGGGTGTACTCACGCTCGTCGGGCAGGATGTCGGGGATGACCGCCTGGTAGGTGGGCGTGTACGCGGCCGATGCGGTCTGCAGGATCGCGATCAGCACGTAGATCTGCCAGATTTGATCGATGAACGGCAGTGCCAGCACGACCGCGGCGCGCACCAGGTGCAGCGAGGTCAGGAAGCCGCGGCGGGGCAGTCGGTGGGCGTAGGCCGCGACCACCGGCGCGACGGTCACGTACATCAGCATCTTGATGGTGAGCGCGGTGCCCAGCACCGCGGCGGCCGCGCCGCCGGCGAGGTCATAGGCCAGCAAACCCAGTGCGACGGTGGTCAATCCGGTGCCGAAGAGGCCGGAGACCTGGGCGGTGAACAGTCGCAGATAGTCGTGGTTGCGGAAGAGGGAGCTGAACGCTGGTGTGGAACGCATGGGAATCACTTCCTGGGAAAGGGCCGGGGCGAGTCGCGGGGTCGGAGACAGTGGCATTCGCACATTTCGTGCTCCCTTTCGTGGAGTTCGACAGAACGGACATTAATACCCCTGGGGGGTATGTTCAAGTCCGGTTCGGGTGATGTGTCCCACGCGCCCGGGCGATGCCACGCCGAGATTCGGCGGTTGACGGGGGATTCTCGCGAACTTATGGCAACCTATCCGGTGCTTCAGCCGAAGGCTGGGATGCGGATCGAGGAGCGGTGTATGGGGAAGTTGGGTAGGCGGAAGCGGTCTCGGCTCATTACGCAGGGACTGATGACTTCCGGGAAGACGCGGCCGCAGGCCGTGGTGCAGGATGAGGCCGTCGTCGCGGAAGTTGCCGCGAAGCCGGTGTCGCGCGAAGTTGTCGCGCCCGAACCTGTCGTCGAACAGGTCGTCGCGGAGACTGTTGCCGCCGGGCAGCCGGATATTCAGGCGCTCGCGGAGCGGGTGAAGGCGCGCCGGCGGGAGAACAGCTGGACGCAGGCCGATGTGGCCAAGAAGGGCGGGCCGTCGGCCGGCTCGATCAGCCAGATCGAGCGGTGCCTGATCGAGGAGCCCGCGCCGGATCTGCTGGCCAAGCTCGATACGGCGCTGGAATGGCCGTCGGGGACGGCGGACAGCATCGTGCGCGGCCTGGTCGCCGCCGGTTAACTGGTGTCAGGCCCCGATCGGATCGCCGATCGGGGCCTAGCCGTCTGCGATTACGTGTGCGCCGCGCCGTCGATACGGATCTCGGTGCCACTGATGAAGCGGCCGTCGTCGGAGACCAGCATGGCGATGACGCCCGCCACGTTCTCGGGACCGGCCAGTTCCTCCGGATTGTCCTGCGGCAGAACGGCGATCAGGCGACCGAACAGCGACCAGTCGGCATCCTGCGGGAGGTAGCCGGGGGTGGCGTCGGTGATGCCGGACTTGATGCCGCCGGGCGCGACGCTCACCGCGCGCAGACCCTGCTTGCCGTATTCCAGTGCCAGCACGTGGGTCAGCGTCTGGATGCCGCCCTTGCTCGCCGAATACGCGGCCATGTACGGGTGCGCGAAGTTGGCCGAGGTGGAGCTGAAGTTGACGACCGTGCTGCGCGGGTTCGCCAGCAGTGCGGGCAGCGCCTCCCGGATCACCAGGAAGGTGCCGGTGAGGTTGACGTTGATGATCTGGTTCCACAGATCCAGCGACGTCTCGTGGGTGTGCGCCGCGCGCAGGATGCCCGCCGCGTTGACGACCGCGTCCAGCCCGCCGAGCGCCTCGATGGCGGTGCGCACCCCGGCGATGACCTCGGACTCCTGGCCGATGTTCATCTCGACGATGGTCAGGCGCGCGTCGGCGCCGGCCTCGGCGGCCTGCTTGCGGGTCAGTTCCAGGCCCTCGGCATTGACGTCGGCCCCGGCGACGACCGCGCCTTCGGACAGCAGTCGGAGAACAGTGGCCTGGCCGATACCGGATCCGGCGCCGGTCACCAGAATGCGGCGCTGCTCGAGACGGTTCATGGATCACTTCCTGATCGAGGGAACTAGCTTCGTCGATGGAACTATTTTCTGACACGATATGCCGAAAATGGCACATGACGCCAGGAAACGTTTTCGGCCTCGGTACAGTTCCCCGCGTGACCAGCGAGCGAAATCGGACCGGCCGGCCGGCCCTCAGCGAGACCCGCCGCGCGGCCACCCGCCGCGAAGTGGCGCTGGTGGCGGCGCACCTCTTCATCGAGAACGGTTACGCCGCAACGACTGTCGAAGAGATCGCCGCCGCCTCCGGTATGGGCCTGCGCACCTTCTACCGCTACTTCGCGGGCAAGGAGGACGTCGTGGCCCCCCTGCTGGCCATCGGCACCCAGGCTTGGGCCGACGAACTGGCCGCCTGCCCGCCCGATCTGCCGCTGCGCGAGGCGCTGAGCCGGTCCTACCGGGTCGCCACCCTGGGCACGCTCGCGGCCGAGGGAATCGTGGAGGACCGGCTGCGACCCGTGGTCCGAGCCGCCACCCAGCTCCCCGCCCTGCGCGCGACCTGGCTGCGCGTCCAATACGACTGTGAAACCCAGCTCATCCCCATCATCGCCGCCCGCACCGGCCGCTCCGCCGACGACCTCGATGTCGCACTGGCCGCCGCCATGGCCAACACCGCGGTGCGCCTGGCCACCGAACTGTGGGCCGCGAGCGAGGAAACCGGTTCCGCCGCAGACGTTCTCGACA
The DNA here is from genome assembly GCF_018362975.1 of Nocardia tengchongensis. NCBI lineage: Bacteria > Bacillati > Actinomycetota > Actinomycetes > Mycobacteriales > Nocardiaceae > Nocardia > Nocardia tengchongensis. Next base: position 6,267,731 of record NZ_CP074371.1, on the reverse strand, counting down.
CCTGCCTGGCCCGCCTCGCCACCGACATCCTGCGGTAGCCGTGCCGCGGCCCGCCGTTAAGCGGACCGCATGGTTTCATAGGGTCCGATCCCTACTCTCACGCGACGTCGCACGTGCGCGGAGTGGGGAGGGTGTCGTGGTGGGTTCGGAGTCGCTCGAGGCGGTGGAATCGCCGGCCGGGCCGGCGCCCGACGGTGACGGCACAGCGGCCCGCTGGCATCCGGCGACCCGCATCGGATTTCGTTTCGGCTTCTGCTATTTCGGACTGTTCGGACTGGCCGGTGTGCTCGGTTTGATCCCGATTCTGGGGTTACGCCCGCGATCCGCTGCTGACCGACCAATTGCGTTGGCGGCGCATCATCATCGACCGCCCTTTCCATGTCTCGGACCCGGTCGTGCTCACCATCCAGCACATGGACGACTCGTTCGAAATGTACGGCGGCACCATCGATCCGCGCCGTCACTTCATCGACCTGCACCATCGCATCGCGTTGGGCACCTACGAGGAAACCCCGGTCCGAGTCCACCTCAGCTACTGGTGGCCCGCCCCGGGCAAGATGGTCGTGGATGCCGCCGACTACTCCGGTCACCGCATCCATGGCTGGTTCACCGAGGTGGATCCGAAGTCCTTCCCTCTGACCGAGCGCGGCTTCAGTTGGGTCCAGGAGCAGCCCTACAACCGGTGATCGGGCGTGACGCGCAGGCCGTCGACGGCCACCGCGAGCAGGCGCTCGGCCGCGTCGGGAGTGGTCTCGCAGGCGACTCCGATGCCGTGACCGAGCCGCGTCAGGTCGCGGGGTTCGATATCGGCGCGGATCGCGCCCGCGTCCTGCGCGGCCTGCACGAGCGCGGTCGTGGCTTCGAGGATCGCGGTCCGGCACAGCTGGAAGGTGGGGGATTCGTGGTCCATACCGGCTTTGAGGGTGGTGGCGAGGCTGCGATTGGCCATCACCCACAGCACCTGTTCGCGCAGCCAGGTCTCGAAAGCCATGGAGGCGGGCTGTTGTTCGAGTAGCTCGTGGGCGCGTGCGCTCAACTGCTCGATATTGGAGCGGTAGACCACCTCGATCAGCGCCTCGCGGGTGGGGAAGTGCCGGTACAGCGTGCCGATGCCGACGCCCGCCCGGCGCGCGATCTCCTCGAGCGCCGCGTCGGGACCCAGTTCGGCGAAGGCCTCCTGGGCGGTCGCGACGATCCGCTCGTAATTGCGGCGCGCGTCGGCGCGCATCGGCTTGTCCGTCGACGGTGCTCCCACGAACCCTCCACTAGAAAACGGATGGACCCTCCGGATAGTCTTGCGTAACCGGAGGAATCCTCCATATGATAGCTCCATCGGAAACGGAGGCATCCTCCGTTTGACTCTCCCCTCGATCCGGAGCATTCCTTGTCGACCACCATGTCTTCCCCTGATGCCGGCACCCGTGCCCGCGTCCGCCAACGAGCGGTTCGGTCACGCCACGGCATCGTGCTGACCACCCTCCTGACCTGCCAGTTGATGATCGTCCTCGATATCACCGTGATGAATGTGGCACTGCCGCGCATCCAGACCGACCTGCACTTCAGCGCCACCGGACTGTCCTGGGTGATGAGCTCCTACAGCCTGGTCTTCGGCGGACTGCTGCTGCTCGGCGGGCGCGCCGGGGATCTGTTCGGCCGCCGCACGCTGTTCATCACGGGCGCAACGTTGTTCACGCTGGCCTCGCTCGCGGGCGGGCTCGCGCCCGCGGCGGGCTGGCTCATCGCCGCTCGGGTGGTGCAGGGCATCGGCGGTGCGATGGCCGGACCCAGCACGCTCGCTCTGCTGACCACCATTTTCGATGAACCGAAGGCCCGCATGCGGGTGCTCGCGCTGTTCTCCGGCATGTCCAGTGCGGGATTCGCCATCGGGCTGATCGTCGGCGGGCTGCTGACCGAATGGCTGAGCTGGCGCTCGGTGCTGTTCATCAATGTGCCCTTCGGGCTGGTCGTGGTGGCGCTGGCGGTGCGCTATCTGCCTGCCGCGCACCGCAAACCGGCCCACCTCGACCTGCCCGGCGCGATCACCGCCACCTCCGGTGTGGCCACGCTGGTCTACGGATTCATCAGCGCCGCCTCGCACGGCTGGGGTGCTGCGACCACCGAGATCTCCCTCGTCGCCGGAATCGTCCTGGTCGCGGCGTTCCTCATCATCGAATCGCGGACGCCCCAGCCCCTGCTGCCCTTGCGCCTGTTCGCCGATCGCAATCGCGCCACCGCCTACGCGAACATGTTTCTGACGCCGATGGCGGGCATGTCCATGTTCTTCTTCCTCACCCAATTCCTGCAGGATGTGCTCGGATTGAGCGCGCTCGCCACCGGTTTCGCGTTTCTGCCGACCGCGGCGCTGATGTTCACCATGATCCGGCTGATTCCGCGCCTGCTACCGCGCTTCGGCCCGAAGCCCCTGGCCATGACCGGTGCGGGCGCCATGGTCGCCGGACTGCTCCTGCTGACCCGGCTGACAGCGGACAGCGGCTACTTCCCGCTGCTGTTCGTGGCTATGCTCCTGATGGGATGCGGTATCGGCCTGGCGGTTTCGCCGCTGAACGTGATCATCATGTCGAATGTCGAGCCCGACGACGCGGGTGCGGCGGGCGGTGCGCTGCAGACGCTGCAGCAGACCGGCGCCTCGCTCGGCCTGGCCGCCCTGGTCACCGTCTTCGGTACGGTTTCGCGCAGTGCGGGCGGGTCGGCCCAGCATGCCTTGGTGAGTGGCATGACCACCGCGTTCGCCGCGGCCGCGGCCATCGCGGCGCTGACCTTCGCCGTCGCCCTGACCTTCCGCAACTCCCGTCCCGCGACCTGATCTGTACACCGGTGGCCGCCGCGCCCGGCGGCCACCGCCACGATCCGGTCGCGGGTGACGCGGCACGCACTCTTCGATACCCCTGGGGGGTTGGCGGTCATCGGGGACTACCATGGTTGATGTGGCTGATCAGCGCCTTGCGCCGAGAGCGACCGGATACGTCCGGCTGCTCGGCGTGCTGGCGCTGCTGCTGGGGATCGCCGCCATGCACGCGGGTGTGTTCTCCCTCGGCCACGACACCCACGCCGCCGCGGCCCCGACCATGGTGATGGCCGAGCCCTCCGCCTCGGGTCACGCGCCGCACGGCGATCACGCCGGCGGGCACGCGAATTCGCACGGTTGTGACTATCTGATCCTGACGGCCGTGGCGCTCGGGATCGGCTTGGTCCTGCTGCACTGGATCGCCGATCGTTCTCGCGACGACCTCCCGCCGAGGCTTCCGTCCTGGCGCATCCATCGGGAACGTCCGCCGCCCTGGACCGCACCCTCCCTGGCCGAACTGTCGATTCTGCGGATCTGACAGGTCTCTCGCCGCGCCCGAATTCGTGCGCGGCCGACCGTCCGATCCTCGCTGCGCGCCGACTCCGGCGCGCGCCCAGAACTCGACCATTCAGGGAGAAATCATGTCCTCCAATCCTTCTCCGCTCGCCCGCCCACTGACCCGGCGCGGACTGTTCGCCGTCGGCGCGGCCGCCGCCGCGACGCTGGCGGCGTGCTCGAAGAATCCGACGCCGGCGCGCGGCCTGGTGACACCCGGCTCCGACGCGGTCCGCGCCGCGGAAGCCGCCCGCCGCAGCGCGGGCGCGACCGTGCGCGAGGTGGCGTTGCGGGCCGAACCGGCCACCGTCGACCTGGGCGGTGTGCAGGCGTCGACCTGGACTTTCGGCGGGAAGCTGCCGGGCCCGGAGATCCGTATCGCCAAGGGTGAGGTGCTGCGCGCCGACTTCACCAACGCGCTGCCCGCTCCGACCACCGTCCACTGGCACGGCATCGCCCTGCGCAACGACATGGACGGCGTCCCCGACGTCACGCAGCCGCAGATCGCGCCCGGCGGCGCTTTCCGCTACGAGTTCACCGCCCGGACCCGGGTACCTACTTCTTCCACCCGCACGTCGGGGTGCAGCTGGACCGCGGCCTGTACGCGCCGCTCATCGTCGAGGACCCAGCCGACGGCCGCGACTACGACGTGGAAGCCGTTGTGGTGCTCGATGATTGGCTCGACGGCGTGAACGGCCGCGATCCCGATCAGGAGCTGCGGCGGTTGCGGGACAAGGGCATGGCCGGGATGAACATGGGCGGGTCGGGCATGAACCACGGCGGCATGTCCATGTCCGCAGATCCGAACCAACCGCTCGGCTCCGACACCGGTGATGTCACCTACCCGTACTTCCTGATCAACGGCAGACTCGGCACCGACCCGACGGTGTTCTCGGCCCGGCCGGGTCAGCGCATGCGGCTGCGGATCATCAACGCCGCCGCCGACACCGCGTTCCGAATGGCGCTGGGCGGGCATCAGCTGCGGGTCACCCACGCCGACGGCTTCCCGGTGCGGCCGATCACCACCGCGAGCCTGCTGATCGGCATGGGTGAACGCTACGACGCCATCGTCGACCTGGCCGACGGCGTCTTCCCGCTGGTAGCCGCAGCGGAAGGCAAGAACGGCCGCGCCTTCGCCCTGGTGCGCACCGGTGGAGGTGTCGCGCCCGCCGCCGACGCGCAACCGGCCGAACTGGCGGTCGCTCCACTGACCGCCGACCGCCTGAGCTCCGCCGATCCGGTGCGCCTACCGGCCAGAACGCCCGACCAGATCCTGGACGTCACCCTCGGTTCGGACATGAAGAACTACCTCTGGACCATCAACGGCAAGGCCTACCCGACCACGCCATGCTGAATGTCTCCCAGGGTCAACGGATTCGGCTGCGCTTCCGCAACCAGTCGATGATGTTCCACCCCATGCACCTGCACGGCACACCTACCAGGTCGTCAACCGTGACGGCACCGGCCCGCGCAAGGACACCTCCATCGTGACGCCCATGCAGACCGTCGAGGTCGACTTCGACGCGGACAACCCCGGTCAGTGGATGCTGCACTGCCACAACGCCTATCACGGCGAGGCGGGCATGATGAGCATCCTGTCCTACGTGCGCTGAGCATCGGTGCGGCGGGTCCTCGGCGGGCGGGCAGGATGGGCTGTTGGGTACCGCGCCCGCCGAGGGGTCTTGCCGGGTACAGCGTCGGGTCCCGCAGGGGAACCGTGCGGACCGCCAAGGGCGAGCGGCCAACGCGGTCAAGGCTAGGGCGGGTCCGGCGCGACTCGGGGCGTAGTGCGGGGCCACGCCTCTTCGGAATTGGGCCACCGCGGCGGCGCGGGACGCGGGCGCCGCGCGGGGCCGCGAAGGAGGGCGCGCGGGCGACACGCCCGAGTCCGCTCGAAATTAGCTGAATAATTGCTCAATTGGACCAGGCGGGCTGACCGGATGGGAGATCATCTGCGACATGCTCGACGACTCCTGGTGTGTCCGTTCGATACACAGCGCTGCCGTGCTGGTCGAGTTCGCCGCTAGCCGCGCGATGCCCAGAGCCGCCGCCCTGGCCGAGACCGGTCTCGGTGAGGGCGATCTGGACGACCCGGACATCGAGATCGATATCGCCCAGGAGTTCCGGCTCATCGAGAATATCCTGGACGCCACCGGCGACGAGCCGGGTTTGGGCCTGCTGGCCGGTTTTTCGGTGCATCTGAGCATGCTGGGCAGCCTGGGCATCGCCATGAGCAGCTGCTCGACCGTGCGCGAGATGGCCGAGCTGTGGGCGCGGCACGCCGAGTTGTCGTTCGCCTACTGCCGATTCGGCATCGCCGACGATCAGGATCGGGTGTTGGTCACTCTCGACACCGACCCGGTCCCGCCGCACCTGCGCCGCTTCGCCATCGAACGCGACCTGGCGGCGCTGCGCATCATCCAGCGTGAGCTGCTGAACTGGGATATCCAGGTGCGCCGCCTCGAGCTGACGCTGCCCTACGCCTCGGTCTACGAGGCGGTCGGCGTGCTGCTCGGCATCGGCGACATCGCCTACGACCGGCCCGCCGACGTCCTGATCCTCGACGCCGCCGACCTGCGACGCCCTATGCCGCAGGCGAATTCGATGCTGCGGCGCCAGTACGAGCAGCTGTGCGCCGAGACCGTGGAACGCCGCCGCGCCCGGGTGGGGCTGGCCGGTCAGGTCCGCGCCCTGCTCATGCGCCACGGCCGGGCCATCGATCAGGCGGCCATCGCGGCCGATCTGCACATGAGCGTGCGCACCCTGCGCCGGCGGCTGGCCGACGAGGGGACCACCTTCCGTGAACTGGCGTGCGAGACCACGGGCCTGCTGGCCGAGGAGCTGCTGGCCACCGGTTTCACCGTGGACGCGGTGGCCACCCGGCTCGGGTACACCAGCGTGTCGGCGTTCGCGACGGCCTTCCGGGATTGGAAGGGCCAGACCCCCGGCCAGTTCGCGCGTTCGGAGCCCTCGCCCCAGGGCCGGCGGCTGCGCAGGTAGCGGCGGGCAGTCGCGGCGACTGCACCGAAAATTGAATCAGGTTTCAATATCGACCTGATATCCGGTGCGTGAACTGCACTTTCACTACGAATGTGCGACAGATCACAGATAGGGTTCCCGCTTTCCGGTCTTGACCGGGGCGGGGCCCGTCCAGCAAGGTGTCCGAAGAAATAAGCGCTTAGTAAGTTCCGTGCCCGGGGGTGGGCTCGTGCCGACAATCGGAAGGACTTCCGCATGAACAGATTCGAGGGCAAGACCGCCATCGTCACCGGCGCCAGCCGCGGAATCGGTCTCGGCATCGCACAGCGTCTGGTGGATGAGGGCGCGCGGGTGGTCATCACCGCCCGCAAACAGGAGGCGCTCGACGAGGCGGTGGCGACGCTGGGCGGACCGGACAAGGCGCTGGCCGTGGCCGGTCGCGCCGACGACGCCGACCACCAGGCCGAGGTCCTGAAGCGGGCCGTCGAAACCTTCGGCAGCGCCGACCTGCTGGTCAACAACACCGGCATCAACCCCGTCTACGGGACGATGATGGAACTGTCCCTCGACGCCGCCCGCAAGATCGTCGAGGTCAACTGTCTGGCCGCGCTGTCATGGGTGCAGCACGCGTATCAGGCGTGGATGCGCGATCACGGTGGCGCGGTGGTGAACGTGTCCTCGGTGGCCGGGCTCAAGCCCGCGCCGGGGATCGGCTTCTACGGAGCGAGCAAGGCCATGCTGACCCACATCACCCAGGAGCTTGCGGTCGAACTCGGCCCGGACATCGGGTCAACGCCGTCGCGCCCGCGGTGGTGAAGACCAAGTTCGCGACCGCGCTCTACGAAGGCCGCGAGGAGGCGATCGCGGCGGCCTATCCGCTCAAGCGGCTGGGCGTGCCCGAGGACATCGCGAGCGTGGTCGCCTTCCTGCTGTCGGCGGACGCGGCCTGGCTCACCGGGCAGCTGCTCGTCGTCGACGGTGGTATCACCCTCACCGGCGGTGTCTAGGTGACCGAGATGCTGGCGTGGCGGGTCCACGAATTGGGTGAGCCCGCGACGGTGATGCGGCTCGAGACGGTGGCTCGCCCCGCCGCCGGGCCCGGGCGTCTGGTCGTGCGGGTCGCCGGCGCGGCCGCTAATTTCCCCGATGTGCTGATGTGCCGCGGCCTGTATCAGGTGCGGCCGGAGCTGCCGTTCACCCCGGGTGTCGAGGTGTGCGGCGAGGTCGTGGCGCTGGGTGCGGGTGTGACGGGTTCGGCGTGGGTGATCGCGTGATCGGCGGTGTCGCGCTGCCGCACGGCGGGTTCGCCGAGTACGCGGTGCTCGACGCGAACCAGACCTTCCCCGCGCCACCGGCTCTCGACGATGCCGAGGCCGCGGCGCTCTACATCGGCTACCAGACCGGATGGTTCGGGCTGCATCGTCGCGCCGCGCTGCAGCCGGGGGAGACCCTGCTGGTGCACGCGGCCGCCGGCGGCGTCGGCAGCGCCGCCGTCCAGCTCGGCAAGGCCGCCGGCGCCCGCGTCATCGGCGTGGTCGGCGGCCCCGAGAAGGCCGATTACGCCCGCGAACTCGGCGCGGACATCGTGATCGACCGCAGGACACAGGATTTCGTCGAGATCGTGAGGGCCGCCACCGACAATCGCGGCGCGGACGTGGTGTACGACCCGGTCGGCGGCGACACCTACACGCGATCGACCAAGTGCGTCGCCTTCGAGGGCCGCATCCTGGTCGTCGGCTTCGCGGGCGGTGACATCCAAAGCGCCGCCCTCAACCACGCGCTGGTGAAGAATTACTCGATCGTCGGATTGCACTGGGGTCTCTACAACACCCACGACCGCGCGGCGGTCGCCGAATGCCACCGGGAACTGACCTGGCTGGCCGATGACGGCGCGATCCGCCCGCTGGTCAGCGAGCGACTGGCCCTGGCCGACGTCGCCGATGGCGTCCAGCGCCTGGCCGACGGCAAGACCGTGGGCCGCGTCGTCTACGTGGCCGGCGAGTCGACGAGCTAGCGGCGCACCGCAATCGGAAGGGAAGGAACGCGATGCAGGTATTCGAGGGTTTACCCGAACTGGAGAAGGCCGTCGGCACCCATCTGGGCTACAGCGGCTGGCACACGGTGACCCAGCAGCAGATCGACAACTTCGCCGACGCCACCGGCGACCATCAGTGGATCCACGTGGACCCCGTCCGCGCCGCTGCGGGCCCGTTCGGGGCGACCGTCGCGCACGGCTTCCTGACCTTGTCGCTGTTGCCGATGCTCGCCGCGGGCGTCTACACCGTGACCGGGCTGTCGATGGGAATCAACTACGGGGCCAACAAGGTTCGCTTCCCCGCACCGGTGCCGGTGGACTCGCGGGTCCGGGCCGGGGTGGAGCTGGTGTCGCTGACCCCGGCGAGCGCCGGATTCCAGTTGGTCACCCGGGTCACCGTGGAGATCGACGGCGCGCCCAAGCCGGCCTGCGTCGCCGAGCACGTCGCCCTGCTGGTGCCGTGATGAGCGACTCGAACCCGGCCGCGCCGGCCGGTGACCTGCCCGGACTGGATCTGACCCGGCTCGCCGACTGGCTCGCAACCACCCGCCCCGGCTTCGCGGCCGGAGCGCTGAGCGGCCGCCTCATCGCGGGCGGCCGCTCCAACCTCACCTATGTGGTGGGTGACGGTGTCTCCGAATGGATTCTGCGCCGCCCGCCGCTGGGGCACGTGCTGGCCACCGCGCACGACATGGGCCGCGAATTCCGGGTGATGAGCGCCCTCGCCGACACCGCGGTCCCGGTCCCGCGCACCTACCTGCTGTGCACCGACGCCGAGATCCTGGGCGCGCCGTTCTATCTCATGGAAAACGTTGCGGGCGTGCCCTATCGGGCACCGGCCGAACTGGAGGCCGTGGGGCCCGAACGGACGCGGGTGATCGCGGAAGGCATGGTCGACGCGCTCGCCGAGCTGCATCGCGTGGACCCGGAAGCGGTGGGGCTCGGGGACTTCGGGCGGGCGAAGGGCTTCCTCGAGCGGCAGGTCCGCCGCTGGAAGAAACAGCTCGACGCCTCCTACACCCGTGACCTGCCCGCCGCGGAGGAACTGCACGCGCTGCTCGCCGCGCACCAGCCCGAGCAGTCGCCCGACGGCATCGTGCACGGCGACTACCGGCTCGACAATGTCCTCGTCGACGCCCAGGACCGGGTCGCCGCCGTCGTCGACTGGGAGATGGCGACCATCGGCGACCCGCTCACCGACGTGGCACTGCTGGTGCTGTACCAGCGCCTCGGCGATCTCGGGGTGCCCGGCGACATGTCCAGCGTGCCCGGCTATCTCACCGAATCCGAGACCCTCGACCGCTACGCCGACCGCAGCGGCCGCGATCTCGGCAACCTCGGTTTCTACCTCGGGCTGGCGGCCTTCAAACTGGCCGCCATCCTCGAAGGCATCCACTACCGCTATCTCCACGGCCAGACCGTGGGCTCCGGTTTCGACAGCATCGGGGACGCCGTGGAGCCCTGCTGCGCGCCGGAATCGACGCTGTGCGGGAGACGAATCGATGACCGCCGCCATCCGCGGCGGGATATCGCCATGACCTGGGAGGTTTCGGCGCACTTATAGCTCGAGCGCGCCGAAGCCGACCCGGATCGGCCCGGGCAGTGCCTGGCGTCACCGCGCGACGCCGGCCACCCTGGTCGATCTTCCGATGGCGGGGCACGGAATCCGGTGGAGCATCCGTATTCCGGTCGCCTCGCCCGAACGGTGCCGTGACACTGTGTGTCACGGCACCGTTCTCGTGCTCGGGGTCACCGGTAGTCCGACGCCTTCCGATAGTTCATGGCGCGATGGTGAACGACGCCGGGTCGAGGGCGCGTTTGAGGATCTTCCCGGAGGGCCCCTTGGGCAGTTCGCCGCCGATGGCGAACGCACGCGGCACCTTGTAGGCCGAGAGTTGTTGCCGGGCCCAGTCACTCAGGGCGCGGGCGTCGACGGTGGCGCCGGGGCGCAGCACGATGGCGGCGGCGATCTCCTCGCCGTAGTGCTCGTCGGGGATGCCGACCACCGCAGCCTCGACGATGTCGGGATGCCGGTAGAGGACCTCCTCGACCTCGAGGGGGTAGACGTTGTAGCCGCCGCGAATGATCATCTCCTTCACCCGCCCGGCGATCCGCAGATCGCCCTCGGTGTCGAAGGCGCCCAGATCACCGGTCCGCAGCCAGCCGTCCTGAAGCGCTTCGGCGGTCGCGTCGGGTCGGTTCCAGTAGCCCTTCATGACGATTGGGCCCCGAATGTGGATCTCGCCGATCTCCCGGGCGGCAGGTCTTTTCCGTCGAAGTCACGCACGGCCAGCTCGCAGCCGGGCAGCGCGCGGCCGACGAAACCCGGCTTGGCGGGCATCCCCAGCGGGTGATAGGTGGCGGCCGCGGTGGTTTCGGTGAGGCCGTAGCCCTCGACGATCGCACAGCCGAAGCGCTCTTCGAAGGCGCGCAACACCTCTCCGGGCAGCGAGGCCCCGCCCGAGGACGCCAGGCGCAGGCTCGCGAAAGCGGCCGGATCCACGCAGTCCGCGGCGCGCAGCATGGCATTCCACATGGTCGGCACACCGGAGACGAAGGTGAGCCGATCGCGCCGGATCATGGCCAGCAGCGCGGCCGGATCGAACCGCGACAGCAGCGACAGGCTCGCCCCGGCGTGGAAGGTGCAGGCCATGACGGCGGCCTGGCCGAACACGTGGAACAGCGGAAGCGCCGTGCCCCCACGGTCTTCGGGCCCGACGTCGAACACCGTCGCGAAGGTGCGCGCACAGGCGGTGAGATTGCCGTGGGTCAGCTCCGCGCCCTTGGGGCGGCCGGTGGTACCGGAGGTGTAGATCAAGGTGGCGGTGTCGTCCTCGGCTGCGGGATACGGCGTTTCGGCCACGACGTGCTCACGGCCGGTGAGCCCCCGCAGCTCCGGATCCAGTCGCAGGCACGGCACGCCGAGGATCGCCGCGATCTGCCGCACGGCCCCGTCGGCGGCATGCCAGGCGAGCACCGCGCACACGCCCGCGTCGCCGGCGATGTACTCCAATTCCGGTGCGGTGGACATGGTGTTGGCGGTGACCGCGATCGCGCCGGCGGCGTGGATGCCGTAGTAGGCGGCCGCGAATTCGGGCACGGACGGGGCGACGAGCAGCACCCGATCGCCGGGCCCCACAGCGAGCTCGTCGCGCAGGCACGCCATGACGGTGGTGATCCGGTCGCGCAGCTCGGCGTAGGTCCACACGGTGTCCTCGGCGCGAATCGCGATGCTGCCGGGCGCGGTGTCGGCGTGGGTCCAGATGACGTCGGCGGTATTGGGCATGAGCGTGTGTGTCTCCGGGAATCGTCAGCCGAGTGCGGCGAAGGCCGCGCTCGCGTAGGCGTAGGTGCGTTCGTTGCCGAGCAGGCCGGTGCCCATCTTGTTCATCACGTACGAGATGGTGGCCCGGCGCTCGGTGTCCACCGCGATGAGCGAACCGCCCCACCCGCCCCAGAAGCAGACGCGGCGATCGGGAATGTGCACGGCGGCGGGCGAGGGGAGTCCGTAGCCGATGCCGAAGCGCAGTGGCGCGCCGAGGACCAGGTCCGGCCCGGAGGACTGGGTGTCGAAGATCAGGTCGATGGTCCGCGGTGACAGCAGCCGCACCCCGTCGACCTCTCCGCCGCAGGCGACCACCGGTGTGTCGTACATGTCCGGCACCGTCATCGGCGGATTCCAGGCGGCGACGCCGGAGGTGTGCGAGAGCAGGTGCCGCACCAGGACCCGCTCCTTGCCGGCCGCGGCGAATTCCGGCCAGTACCGCGATACCGGGGCGTCGACATCGAGCAGGCCGCGCTCGACGAGGACCAATGCGGCCAGGGCTGTCACGGTTTTCGTGCACGACCAGACATTGGTGATGGTGTCGCGCTGCCAGGGCGTGGTCCGCTCGGTGTCGGCCCAGCCGCCCCAGATGTCGACCACCGGTTCCCCGTCGACGGTCACGGCGATGGCCGCGCCGAGTTCCTCGCCGGAGTCGAGATATCCGGTCAGCAGTTCCCGCAGCCGCGCGAAGCGTTCGTCGCACGCGCCCGCCGTCGGCGCTGAGGTCGTCGGTTCCGGCATCGTTGATCTCCTGTGGCGTCGACGTCGTTGGAAGCACTGTATCTCAAACTTGACGCCGCATTCGGAAACGATGAAATCGATTGGAGCGCAGCATAATCAACACGCAGAAGACCGGTACTTGAATCCGGAATCAAGTTCGGATAACGTTCCTGGTCGAGACAGTGAAACCACTGCGCTGCACCACCGTGCGCGATCCACGATCAGGAGTGTCGATGTTCGAGCTGTCCGAGCGGGGCCGGCGATACCGGGACGAGCTGCTCACCTTCATGGACGAGCACGTCTACCCGGCCGAGCCGGTGTACGAGGCGCAGATGACCGAGTCCGGGGACCCGCACTTCCAGCCCCCCGTGCTCGAGGAACTCAAGACCGAGGCCCGCAAGCAGGGGCTGTGGAATCTGTTCCACCCCCACCCGCAGTGGGGTCCGGGCCTGGCCAACCTGGAGTACGCGCAGCTGGCCGAGATCATGGGCCGCAGCATGCATCTCGCGCCCGAGGCCACCAACTGCAGCGCGCCCGACACCGGGAACATGGAGGTGCTGACCCTGTTCGGTACGCCCGAGCATCAGGAGCAGTGGCTGCGGCCGCTGCTCGACGGTGAGATCCGCTCCGCGTTCGCCATGACCGAGCCCGCGGTCGCCAGCTCCGACGCCACCAATATCCAGCTGCGCATGGACCGCGACGGCGACGACTACGTCCTCAACGGCCGCAAGTGGTGGACCTCCAACGCCTTGCACAAGAACTGCAAGGTCATGATCGTGATGGGCAAGACCGATCCGACCGGGCCGGTGCACCGGCAGCAGTCGATGATGGTCGTGCCCATCGACACCCCCGGCGTGACCATCCAGCGCGGCCTGCCGGTCTTCGGCTACCAGGACCGGGAGGGCCACGCGGAGGTGCTGTTCGAGAACGTCCGCGTGCCCGCGACCGCGCTGCTCGCCGGCGAGGGCGACGGGTTCATGATCAGCCAGGCGCGCCTGGGTCCCGGCCGCATCCACCACTGCATGCGGGCCATCGGCATGGCCGAGCGGGCGCTGGACCTGATGATCGACCGCGCGCAGGCCCGCGTCACCTTCGGCGAGCCGATCGCGAACCGGGCCAATATCCAGGACTGGATCGCCGAGTCCCGCATCGAGATCGACATGGCCCGGCTGCTGACGCTCAAGGCCGCGTACCTGATGGACACCGTTGGCAACAAGGCCGCGCGCACCGAGATCGCCGCCATCAAGGTCGCGGCCCCGAATGTGGCGTTGAAGGTGATCGACCGTGCGATCCAGGTGCACGGCGGCGCCGGTGTCTCCGACGACTTCCCGCTCGCGAGCATGTACGCCCACATGCGCACGCTGCGCCTGGCCGACGGGCCCGACGAGGTGCACAAACGATCCATCGCGCAATGGGAATTGCGCCGCCGCGACCCGAACTGGGGCAAGCGCGGGTAGCGGCCGCGAGGAATAGCATTCGACTGTCGAGACTTTCCGGGCTCCGAGGAGGAACCGATGACCAAGACTCAGCAAGTGCGGCTGGCGCGCCGCCCCCTCGGGCTGCCCGACGCCCAGACCTGGGACCTGACCACCGAGGAACTGCCCGCGCTCGAGGACGGGCAGCTGCTGGTGCAGGTCCATTTCATCTCCCTGGATCCGGCCATGCGTGGCTGGCTCAACGACGTCCGCTCCTATCTGCCGCCGGTCGGTGTGGGGGAGGTGATGCGGTCGCTCGACATCGCGACCGTCATCGAATCCCGCCACCCGGATTTCGCGGTCGGCGACGCCGTGAGCGGCGTGTTCGGGGTGACCGAGTACGCGATCAGCGACGGTCGTGGCGTGCAGCAGGTGGACCTGGACGTCGCACCCGGCCCGACCTGGCTGGGCGCGCTCGGAATGCCCGGTATGACAGCCTATTTCGGCCTGCTCGAGGTCGGGAAGCTGAAAGCCGGGGAGACCGTCGTGGTCTCGGCGGCCGCCGGCGCCGTGGGCAGCGTGGTCGGCCAGATCGCGAAGGCCAAGGGCGCCACCGTCATCGGGATCGCCGGCGGTGCGCAGAAATGCCGCATGCTCACCGAGGAGCTGGGATTCGACGCGGCCATCGACTACCGCGGCGAGGATGTGCTGCGGCGGCTGCGCGAGCTCGCGCCCAAGGGCATCGACATCTACTTCGACAATGTCGGCGGCGACATCCTCGACGCCGCGCTCGCCAACCTGCGCCGCGGGGCCCGCATCGTGCTGTGCGGTGCGGTCGCGGCCTACAACGACGAGCAGCTGCGACCCGGGCCCTCGCGCTACATGTCGCTGCTGGTGTTCCGAGCGTCGATGACCGGTTTCGTGGTGTTCGACTACGCCGACCGCTACGGCGAGGCGATCGACGACATCTCGACCTGGCTGGCCGACGGCACGCTCAAGAGCCGTGAGCACATCGTCGAAGGCGGGGTCGCGGGCTTCGGTGAGACGCTGAACCTGCTGTTCAGCGGCGGCAATACCGGCAAGCTGGTGCTCGCGCTCTGATGCCCGCGCTCGGCGCGCCGGAAGTTTTCCGGTCGCCGGATGCGAGACTGTACCGGTGACCGGATCAGAGGATCGTTCGCGCGCCGACGAGACGCGGGCACGGCTGTTGGACGCGGCCGTCGTCGCGTTCGCCGAGCGTGGCTTCCACGGCTCCACCACCCGCGACATCACCTCGATCGCGGGATTGAGCACTGCGGCCATCTACGTGCACCACCGGTCGAAAGAGGAACTGCTCTACCAGGTCTCGCGCACCGGGCACATCAATACCCTGGCGCGCTTCCAGGCCGCGCTTGCCGCCTCCGACGACCCGGTGGAGCAGTTGGTCACGGTCATGCGGGAATTCGCCATCGACCACGCCCGCGGGCACACCGGCGCCCGGGTCATCAACTACGAACTCGCGGCGCTGAGTCCCGAACATCAGCACGAGATCAAGGAGATCCGCCGCGTCATCGACACCGAGATGCGGCAGTTGATCGAACGCGGTGTCGCCGCGGGCGTATTCGACAACCCGAATCCGCGCATGGCCGCGGTCGCGCTGCTGTCGCTGGGCATCGACCTGGCGCGGTGGTACCGCGACGAGGGGCCGCTGTCGCCCGAGGAGATCGGCGACTACTACGTCGATCTGGCGCTGCGCATCGTCGGCGCGCGCCGGTAGCGTCCACCGGGGGAGGTCGCGGGCCTCAGGTGTGGGCGCGGCCCTGCTGCCACTCCGGCCACGGAATCGACCAGTCGCCGTTCTGCCAGATGTCGAGGGGCTCGCCGCCGGTATTGCGGACCTCGACCACATCGCCGGGTATCACGAAGTCGAAGAACCAGGTGGCGTCGTCGGGGGAGATGTTGAGGCAGCCGTGCGAGACGTTGGTATTGCCCTGGGCCCACATGCTTCCGGCCAGTTCGTGCACGTAGATGCCGTCGTGGCTGATCCGCACCGCGTGATGGAT
This sequence comes from Nocardia tengchongensis, assembly GCF_018362975.1. Classification (NCBI taxonomy): domain Bacteria; kingdom Bacillati; phylum Actinomycetota; class Actinomycetes; order Mycobacteriales; family Nocardiaceae; genus Nocardia; species Nocardia tengchongensis. Next base: position 6,251,854 of record NZ_CP074371.1, on the reverse strand, counting down.
GGTGGTGCGGTACCCGAGGCTGGTGTTGGTGGGCAGGCCGTAGCTCGCCGAATCCATGATCACCGGGTCCGTGCGGTCGAGCACCGTGTAGATGCCCGGCCGGGTCCAGAACGACAGCTGGCGGCCGCCGATCACCGCGCTGCCGCCCTTGCCCATCGAGGTCGGCATGGAACGCACCAGGGTGCCGTTGTCGAAGACGTCGATCATCTTGGTGTTGTCGTCGGCGATGGCGACGTGGGCGGCGCCGATGGTCACCGACACCCGCTGGTCGCGCCGGCCGTACGCGCCGTCGCCGAGCGGGACGCCGAAATGGTTGGCCGTCACGGTGATCCGGCTGCCGGGCGCGTAGTAGAACTCGGGGCGCCAGTGCGCGTTGCGGTCGTCGAGCCAGTACCAGGCTCCGGGCACGGCGGGCGTGGTCTCGACCTTCAGCGCGGCTTCGGCGGCGGCGGGGTCGACGGCCTCGGTGAAATGCGCGACGAGCACGAAACCCACACCGTAGGTGTCGTTCTCGGCGAGGTCCTCCTGACTGGCCGAGCGCAGCGCGACGTCGACGATCCGATCGGGCCGGGGCGTCGTGTAATTCGCGGTCGCGGTGATGTCGCCGGTCTCGCCCTTCGCCACCGCCTTCACCGTGTAGGTGTGGCCGTAGCCGAGCGGTTCGGCGCTGACCCAGCTCTTGTGGTCGGGCGCCGGCGCACCGGGCAGCGGGCGGCCGGTCTCGTCGATCCATTCGACCGAGGACAGGGTGCCGTCGGTGACGGTCACCGTGCCGGGCGCGCGAGCCGGGGCGGGCTGCGGGCCGGCCACCGGATCGAAGCGGATCTTGGCGGGCACGGGCGGCGTCGAGGCGCGCTGGTCGCCACAGCCCGCCAGCGCGAGCCCGCTCGCGCCCGCGAACCCCAGCAGTAGTTGACGGCGTCGCAATGCCATCGCGTGCCTCCTTCACCGGGTGCCGACGATCTTGATCAGTGGATCAGTATTTGCCGGCGCGGTGGTGTCGCCACGCCGGACCGACACCATTCCTCGACCCGCCGCGGCGCTGGTCAGGCGCGCAAGGGGCTGATGGTGACCGCGCCGGGCTGGTCGAAGGTGACCGAGCCGAGCTTGCGCCAATCCCAGTACAGGCGCAGCGGGCGGGTGTTGTCGGGCGGGGTGACGACGAGTTCGTTCGCGATCCAGTCGGTGGCGCCGAACTTGTAGGTCAGTGTGGCCGCCGCGGACTGGCCGGGGTCGAGCTCGATCAGGTGGCTGGTCGCGCCGTTGCGCACGGCGTGCTGGCCGGGCTGGCCCCACACCGCCAGGTCCACCCCCGGATAGCCCTGCGTCCGGCAGGTTTCCGAGGAGATGTTGCGCAGCGTGATCTGGGCGGTGCGCAGGTTGGAGCCGAGCTGCTCGCCGGCGGTCACCGAGGCCTGGATGCGGGAAGTGTTGCACCAGGGCACATTCGCGCCGGCGGCGCCGGTGAACGCGGCGGTCGAGCCCGCCAGGGCCGCGGCGGCGAGGGTGAGAGTCAGAATCCGGTATCGCATGATGTCGTCCCTTGATCGTTCGGTACCGGCGGTCGTTCGGTACGACACGAGACTCGCGGCCCCCACCAACGAACGACCAATGAGCCACCAATGCCGGGGGTTCGCTCACCCCCGATCCGGCGGGTCGGAGAGAATCGAAGCTGTCCCGTCTCTGCACGGCGGGTGGTTTTCGGTTCGGCACAGCAGGAAAGGCGGCGACGATGCTCACCCTGAGCCCGCGTCTACGCGGAATACCGGCTCCCGCGGCCAGTTTCGTGGGCCGCGAGATCGAGCTGCGCGACGTCGGGGAGCTGCTGGGCCGGGCACGACTGGTCAGCCTGGTGGGGCCGGGCGGGGTGGGCAAGACCCGGCTGGCGCTGGAATACGCTCGCGCGCACCACGATCACTACCGGGACGGGACGGTGCTGGTCGAACTGGCCGGGCTGGCCGGACTCACCGATCCGGCGCTGCTGTCGCAGACCGTGCTGCACGCGCTGGGCGTACCCGAGTCCGAGGGCCGGCCGGTGCTGGATCTGCTCATCGACTACCTGGCCGACCGCGAGATCCTGGTCATCCTCGACACCTGCGAGCATCTGCTCGACGCGTGCGCCGAACTCGCCGAGGCGTTGCTGCAGGAGACGGCCGACGTGCAGCTGCTGCTGACTTCCCGGCAGCCCCTCGGCATTCCGGGCGAGCATCTGTTCCCGATCGGCCCGCTGGGCGTGGGCTCCGACAACGGCGGGGCGATCGAACTGTTCGCGCAGCGGGCCGCCGCGGTCGCGCCCGGATTCCGGCTCGACGGTTCCAGTCGCGCGCAGGTGGCCGAGGTGTGCCGCCGCCTCGACGGGATCCCGCTCGCGGTGGAGCTGGCCGCGGTGCGGTTGCGGGTCACCTCGCTGCGCACGCTGGCCGGTGACGTCGGCAATCGCTTCGGGGTGGTGGCGGTGGGGCGCCGGCACGGCGCGAACGTCCGCCACCGCACCCTGCACGCCGCCATCGAATGGAGCTACGACCTCTGCTCGGACGCCGAACGGCTGCTGTGGCAGCGGCTTTCGGTGTTCGCGGGCAGTTTCGATCCGGACGCGGCCCGCGAGGTGTGCGCCGACGAGCTGCTACCCGCGGACGAGGTCCACGAACATCTCTTCGGCCTCGCCGACAAATCGGTGCTGACCATGACCGAGGACGGTGGCCGCTATCGCATTCTGGACACGTTGCGGCAGTTCGGCGCGGACCGGCTGGCGGGTTCCGGTGTGGAGGAGGCGATCCGGCAGCGTCACCTGGACCATTTCCTGGCGCTGGGCCGTGAGGTCTGGACCCACCGGGTCGCCTCGGGGCAGCGCCGGCTGATCGGGCAGGTCGACGCCGACCGCGACAATATCCGCGCCGCACTGGACTTCGCGATGTCGCGGCCCGCGCGCTATCGCGACGGCCTGGCCCTGAGCGCGTATTCCATCCTGCTGCTGGGCTTCTCGGGCCGTAGCGAGGCCGAGTACTGGCTCGATCGGGGTCTGGTCGCGGTGCCCGAACCATGCCCCGAACGCGCGCTGGCGCTCGCGCTCACGGTGCAGTGGTCGTTCGCGACCCGGCCCGAGCGCGTGCCCGCGCTGCTCGAGGAGATGCGCTGGTGCCTCGAGGCAGGGACCTCGGATTCCGGTGACCTCGCGCTGGCGCCGATCATGGGCGTCTATCTGCACATCTTCACCGGCGTGCACTGCCTGATGACCGGTGACGTCGCCGCCGCCGACACGCAGTTCGAGGCGGGCCGGAACAGGCTGGACGCGCTGGGTTTTCGCGGGGAAGTCGCCATCGCGCTCAAATACTGGGCGTCGGGGCTGTTCGTGTCGGGCGCCTACGATGCCTGTCTGACCGGGCTCGAGGAGGCGCTGGCCGTCCTCGACGGCATCGACGGCGAATGCTGGCAGCGGGCCAATGTGCTGCTGATGAAGGCGGCCGTGCTCTGGGTGATCGGGCAGCGCGAGCAGGCGCCGGACTGCGCCCGCACCGCCGTGGCGCTCATGCACGAGCTCGGCCTGCGACACGGGCTGGCGGCCGCGGTCGACACCCTGGCCTGGCTGACCGCCGAGCAGGGCCGATTCCACCGCGCCGCCCAGCTCTCGGGCGCGGCCAACTCGCTGTGGGACGGTGAGCGGGACGGGCTCTTCGGCGGACTCGCGCTGCACACCGTGCCGTGGTTCCGCGAGAGCTACGACGCGACAGTCGAACGGGCGCGTAAGGAGCTCGGAAAGGCCGACTACACAGCCGAATTCGCCAAGGGCGCGACCCTGGACGCGGACCGGATCGCCGGGCTGGCCGGCACCGCCGGCGACGAGCCGCTCGACGCGGTCATCTCGCTCGGGCCCTCGCTCACCCCGCGCGAGACCGAAGTGGCGGTGCTCATCACCGAGGGGCTGACCAACCGTGAGATCTCCACGCGCCTGGGGGTTTCCAAGCGCACGGTGGACGCTCATATCGAACACATCCTGAGCAAGCTCGGATTCGCCAGCCGGGCACAGGTCGCCGCGTACATCGCCGGGAACGGGTTCACCCCCGACTCGCGGTTCGCGGCCGAGGCCCGATAGCGCCGAGTAGCGCCGTCACCGGTTCGCGACAACTCTGTCAGGGCGCCGGTGACGGCTCATGTGGTGTCCCGTTTGGGCGGTTCCGGGAAGCCACGCCTCGGTGGTTGCAGGCCACCCTGAAATCTTGCGGTACCGAGCCGGGGCCTGACGATCGGTACTAATGCCTACCGGCCCATACCTACACGACCGACTGCCGGTCGCCGGGACCGGGCGAACGGCGGATATCCCGGCAGTATTCACCGCCGCGGGGGAGTTCGTGGCCGAATCCAGGTATCCGCTGCTCTGCCCCGATTCCGGTGGGTTCCCGAGTTGCCGACTGTGTAGCAGGCTGCTAGGAAGTAGCCACTTGTTCTAGAAATAGCCATATGCTCGAAGCCCGTCCGCAGTGGGCGGGCTCAACCCGGGGGCGGGACGATGACCGAGCCGACCATCGGCGGCGCTGATCACGAGCGCGGCGTCGGCCATGCGCGCGGCAGCGCCCAGCACACCCGCGTCGCGGGCGATCACGATCGTGGCGGCGGCGATCCAGCGCACGGCGGTCTCGACCGGGACCACGTGACCGCCGACCATCGTTTCGGCGGCATGCACGCCGAGCACGGCCCGCCCGCGCCCCCGGCCTTCGGGAGCACCCTGCGGCGATTGCGCGAACGGCGTGGCATCTCGCGAGAGCGGCTGGCCTTCGGGGCGGGCGTCAGCGCCAGCTACATCACGCGCATGGAGCGCGGGGATCGGGTTCGGCCGACCGAGCAGGTGCTCAGCGCGGTCGTCCGCTATCTGGACCGGGTCGCCACCCTGACCGCGGACGAGTTCCGGCATCTGCACGACCTGGCCGCGCTCGGGCACGGGCCACCGCACGGTGACCCGACGTTCACCGACGCCATGGCCGCCAACCTCGAGATCCATCTCCCGCATCCCGCGGCCTATCTCGACCGTCAGCTGAATGTGCTGGCCGCCAACGCCGCTCATCTGCGCACCTTTCCCGGGCTCTCCGAACAGGGCAACTTCCTGCGCTGGATCCTCATCGACGACCTCGCGCGTCACGTGCTCGTCGACTGGGCCCACGAATTGCGGCGTGCCGTCGCGACGCTGCGCGGGCTGCTGGCCATGGACGGTGGGGAGACCGCGGACGACACCCGGCTGCTGACCGAGTTCGGCCGGTTCGAACCGTTCCGGCGGATCTGGACCGGTGAACACCGGACCATCACGGGCGCGCCGACGCGGATGCGGCTGCGGGACGCGGTGTCCGGTGTGCCCTACACGCTGCTGTGGCAGATCCTGCGGGATCAGACGGCGTCGATGAGTCCGGGGCAGCCGGTGTTCATCGTCGGACTGCCCACGGCGAGCCAACCCGAGGACCGGACGGTCGGTCCGTAGGATCGCCCGCACAGCGTGCTCACCGGCTGTCACAGCGCTATTCGGGTTGTCCCACTGCTGAGGAGACGGAAAAACGGTGCCTGCCAACAGTCTCGACCGGCCGATCGTGGTGGGCGTCGACGCCTCCGAATCCGCCCTGCACGCCGTGCGCTGGGGCGCGGTGGACGCCGCGCTGCGCGGCGCGGCGCTGCACCTGGTGTTCGCGGTGCCCGCGGTCGCCGACGCGCCGCTGGACGAGACCCCGGTCCGGATGCTGCACGATCGGCTGCGCGATACCGCCCAGTCCGCGTTGGACAGCGCCGCGCAGATCGCGCGCGAGGCGGTGACCGATCGCCCGGCGCCCGAGATCCGCACCTTCCTCGTCGACGCGCCCGCCGTGACCGTGCTGTCGGGTCTGGCCGAGACCGCCTACTACGTGGTCGTCGGCGTGCGCGGGATGAGCGCCTACCATCGCAGTCTGCTCGGATCGGTCAGCACCGGCGTGGCACGGCACGCGCAGGGGCCGGTGGTCGTGGTTCCCGGTGGGGTGCAGGCGATTTCGGATCGACCGGTCGTGGTCGGCGTAGACGGGTCGGCGCACAGTGTCCGCGCGCTGGAGATCGCCTTCGACGAGGCCTCGCGCCGCGGCGTGCCGCTGATCGCGGTCCAGGCGTGGGAAGTCTCGGGCGACACCCGCACCCATGGCGACTCGGTCGCCCTGCTTACCGGCATGCTGGAGCGCAATACCGCCGCCTATCCGGGCGTGGACGTGAAAACTCTTGTCATGGAGGGTCGTCCGGCGCGGGTCCTGCTCGACGCCGCCGCCGACGCGCAATTGCTGGTGGTCGGAAGTCACGGCACCCGCGGATATCCCGGGATGGCGCTCGGATCGACCGGTCACGCGCTGCTGCACGGCAGTGAATGCCCCATCGCGCTGGTTCGTCTGCGCAATTGATCCACGGGCCCGGCGATTTCGTGGCGACATCGCGGTACGGCCTACAAAATCGCGGCGGATGTAACTGTTTCGCGTGGAATCGAACACCTCAGCAATTTCTGGGTACATCCAGCTGAAGCCGGGCCTGCCCCGGAGGCAAAGCAATTCAGAGAGTTACGACCATGCGTAGAGCAACGGCGCTCTTCGCCGCATTACTGTTGGCCATCCTTTTTTCCATCACACACCTGACGGCTCCGCGGGCCCATGCCGATGACTGCACCGGTGATTGGGCCATCGGCATCGGCGGACTCGGCGACAACACCTCGTCGATCTTCGCTCCGTATGTCGATCAACCGGTGGGTTACAACTCCGCCGACCCGATGTCGGGGTTGAACGAACTCAACCGGCTGTTCTGGCAGCACCGCAACGAATGTCCCGGCGACCACATCCGGTTGATCGGGCACAGTGAAGGTGCGGGTCTCGTACACGCCTGGGTCACCGCACACCAGGACGTCGACAATGCCAATGCCATTCTGCTGTCGGATCCCAAGCGGGCTCCGGGGCCGGGATGGGGCGGTTTGTCCTCGACGCCCGGCAGCGGCATCATCGGCTACCCGCTCGCGGGTGTCGACGATTGGTTCGGCGGCGTACCCGTCCTGACGGTGTGCAACCACGACGACCAGATCTGCGATACCTCCGCAGGCTGGTGGGGTTACCTCTTCGGGGGAGCACATGGTCGTTACGATTTCAACGTCTGGGACTACGGCGACTGGGATTCCGGCGTCTGGTACCGGTGATACGGGCAATCGAATGATTCGAAGGGGATCAGTAGCCGAAAGGCTCTGGTCCCCTTTGGCTGAACCCATGGCCCATCGAAGTGCACACGGCCGCACCGGAATAGGTGATCTGACACGTCGCCCCGGCATAGGACACCGAGAATTGCGGATCGTGCCCGCTCACCTGCGCGATGGGCGCCAGCGCCGGATTACCGCCCGGCAGTGTGTGACTGCCGTTGGAGTTCCACTCCGGATGCGCCGGCGCCGCGGTCGAATCGATGACGATGGCGGACACATTCGGCAGCGGCACCTGAGCCCCGAGGTACAGCACATTCATGACGGCGGCCGGCGCCGCCAGATCGCATCCCACCGCGCCGTCCGCGGCGATGGAGCAGTTCCACCCGCCCAGGCTGAAATATTGAGCGTCGCCTACCTGAACCGGACCGCCCGCCGTATCGGCGGACGCGCTCCCGGCGCCCGACAAACCGGCAACAATCCCGAGAATGCCCCCGCAAACCCATGCGGCGGAAACCTTCACAGTTCTGGACACGCCATCTCCCTGATGCGCGAAAACGAGTTAATGGGTCGGATCGACCATAGAGAAAAGGTATCACTCCAGGCCACGGGCCCGAAGTTCTGTCGAGGGGGCTAACACAAATTGCGCCCTGCATTTCGCATCCCTGCAAACTGCGGGGCCGCCCGGGTAAGCCGAAAGTGGTACACGGCCGTGTGCGGTCGTCTGATGGCTACCCCGTCCCCGTCCGGAATGGTCGAAGTAGACAGCGGCGCACCGGGCGCCGCGCTTCGAAGCGAGGTGGACCGGATGATTCAGGCACGCGGGCTGGGCAAGCGCTACGGCGACACGGCGGCCGTGCACGATCTGTCCTTCGACGTGCCGCCGGGCGTGGTGACCGGGTTCCTGGGCCCCAACGGCGCGGGCAAGTCCACGACCATGCGGCTCATGCTGGGGCTCGACCACGGCAGCGGGCGCACCTTGTTCGACGGGCAGACCTACGCCGAACTCACCGATCCGCTGCGCTCGGTGGGTGTCATGCTCGACGCCCGCGCGGTGCACCCCAAGCGCACCGCCATCGGGCATCTGCAGATGGTCGCGTCCGGCGCTGGCATCAGCCGCGAGCGGGTCGAAGAAGTCCTGGGCCAGGTGGGCCTGGCCGACGTGGCCGGCAAGCGCGCCGGCGGCTTCAGCCTCGGCATGCAGCAGCGGCTCGGGCTCGCGGTGGCGCTGCTGGGCGATCCGGCGACCGTCATCCTCGACGAGCCCGCCAACGGACTCGACCCCGAGGGCGTGCGCTGGCTGCGCGATCTGCTCAAAGGCCTGGCGCGCCAGGGACGCACCGTGTTCGTCTCCTCGCATCTGCTCAACGAGATGGCGCACCTGGCGGATTCGCTGGTCGTCATCGGCGGCGGACGGCTGCTGGCCGCGGAATCGGTGCCCGAGTTCGTCGGCCGCAACTCCGCACCGCGCATCGTCGCCCGCACCGATCGTCCCCGCGACCTGGCGAACATCCTGAGCGGCAGCGGATTCCGCGTGCGCATCGAACCCGACGGCGCCGTGGTGGTGGAGGGCGAGGACCGTCAGGCCGTCGCGGCCCTCGCCATGCGGGCCGGGCTGCTCATCACCGAACTGACCCAGGCGCGAACCAGCCTCGAGGACGCCTACTTCCACGCCACCGCCGACGCTGCGCAATATCGCGGCCACGCCGCCTGACGCCAGACCCGAAGGGAACAACTCTGATGAGCAACGCTGCCCCCGACACCCTGTCGCACCGCATGACGGACACCGTCTCGAACTCCATGACCGTGCGGAGTTCCGCACCCAACGCGATGGTGAATGCCATCCGCTACGAACTGACCAGGCTGGCCACCGTCCGATCGACCGGGGTGTTGCTCGCCGCCGGGCTGGCCGTGCAGGGACTCATCGCGTACATGTCCGCGGCGCGCGACCACGCCACGGCGAGTGAACAATTCACCGCCTCGGTCTCGGGTCTGCCGCTGATGCTGGCGGGGCTGTTCGCGACGGCCGTGGCCGTCAACGCTTTCGGGCACGAATACCGCTACGGCACCATCACCACACCATGCTGACGCTGCGTCGCCCGCGCCGGGTGCTGGCGGCCAAGGCGATGACCACCGGTGTGCTCGCCGCGGTGTACGGCTTCGCGCTGATCGGCGTGACCGTGGTGGTTCAGTTGCTGACCTCGGAGCTGCCCGCCGAAACCTCGCAGATCACACGGGCATTCGCCGCCGCGCCGGTGTACGTCACCCTGTTCGCGCTGGCCGGGATGGGCATCGCGGCGGTGACCCGCAACGCGACCATCGCCATGGTCGCCGCCATCGGCATCCCGACCGTCGCCGAGACCGGCGCCGTGGTGGCGGGTGCGAGTCCGAAGCTGATGCCCTTCCTGTCGGCCGGGCAACTGGTCTCGCCCGGCAACGGCAATCCGGTGCTGCTCGCGCTGCCGCTGACGTTGCTGGCCGCTGGTTTGCTGACTGCCGGTGTGGTCCTGCTCGCGCGCCGTGACGTGTGAGGATCGGGCGCCGACTAGGGTTGCCGGCATGAGCACGACACGACGGATCGGCCTGCTGATCCTCGATGTCGTGCTCGCTGTCGGGTTCGGGGCGGTCGGCTTCTCCGAGGTCCAGACCTCCGCCATCGGGGTGCTGCCCGCGGTCGCGGGCCCGCCGGTGGCGGTCGCGGCCGGTGTCGCCCTGCTGTTCCGGCGCTACCGGCCATTGCCGGTGCTGGGCGCGGTGCTGCTCGCGCAGGTGCTGGTCGGGGCGTTCGCGCCGACGATGCCGGCCCTGTTCACCGTCGCCCGCCGCTACGGCAACCGCCGCCCGACCTGGCTGGCGGCCATCGCCGCGCTGGTGGTGTCGGTGGTGGGCTGGGGTGCGGGCGCGTGGTGGAACCTGTTCTTCGCCCGCTTTGCCATCATGGCCGTGCTGCTCGCGGTCCCGCTGCTGTGGGGGCTGTGGGCCAACCAGCGCGCCGAAACCCTTGCGGCACTGCGGGAACGCGCCGAACAAGCCGAACGGGAACAGGATCTGCGTGCCCAGGCGGCCGTCGAAGCCGAACGCCTGCGCATCGCCGGGGAGCTGCACGATATCGTCGCGCACCGGATCTCGCAGATCACCGTGCTCGCGGGCGCGCTCGAGGTCTCGGCCGAAGGCAAGCCCGCCGAAATCGCGGGCACCATTCGAACCACCGGCGCGCACGCCCTCACCGAGATGCGCGAGCTGCTCGGGGTGCTGCGCGCCCGCGACGGCGGCGACGAACCGGTGCCGTTGCGGCCCGCCCCGGACCTGGCCGCCATCGCCGAACTCGTCGCGCAGGCCACCGAGGCCGGGCAGCGGGTGGAGTTGTCGCTGCCGCCGCAACTGCCGCCGGTGCCGGGACCGGTGGGGCGCGCGGCGCACCGAATCGTCTTGGAGGCGTTGACCAATGCCGCCAAACACGCGGCCGGCGCCGAGGTGCGGGTGGCGCTCACCGTGGACGACGGCCACCTCGACGTCGATGTCCGCAACGGCCGCGGCGAACGGACCGCGCTGGCCGCGCAGGGTTCCGGCTTCGGGCTGCTCGGCATGCGGGAGCGCGTCGCACTTGCCGGGGGCACGGTGCATTCCGGCCCGCTGGCCGGCGGCGGCTACCAGGTGCATGCTGTTTTCCCGCTCGCGGGCTCGCTCGAGGAGGAATGACGCGGTGGACGAGGGCGATGGTGACCACCGGTCCGGAGGTGCGCACATCGTGGCGGGGTGTCCGAATAATGGTGTAGCGAGGGAGGTTTCGTGATCCGGGTGGTGCTGCTCGACGACGAGGAACTGGTGCGCTCCGGCATCTCCATGATCCTGGAGGCGGGCGGCGGGATCGAGGTGGTGGCGCAGGACGGTGACGGCCGCGCCATCGTGGAACTGGTCCACCGGCACCGGCCCGACGTGGTCGTCACCGACATCCGGATGCCGCACGTCGACGGCCTGGAGGTGACCCGCCGCGTACGCGCCCTGCCGGATCCACCCGCGGTGCTCGTGCTGACCACCTTCGGTCTCGACGAATACGTCTATGCCGCACTGGAATCCGGAGCCGCCGGATTCCTCCTCAAGGACACCCCGCCGCGGGAACTGGCCCGCGCCGTCGAGGTGGTCGCCGCCGGCGACGCCATCCTGGCCCCCGCGATCACCAAACGCATGCTCACCGCCTTCACCCGAGGTCCGGGAGCCCAGCAGCCCGACGCCCTCGCCCAGCTCGAGCCCCTCACCGACCGGGAACGCGAGGTCGCCCAGGCGGTCGCCACCGGCGTCGGCAACGCCGAGATCGCCCGCACCCTCCACATGAGCGAGTCCACCGTCAAGGTGCACATCAGCCGCATCATCGCCAAGCTCGGGCTCGAGAACCGCACGCAGATAGCGATTCTCGTGCTCCGGGCCGGATTGGCCTGAGCGACCGCCGGTCAGATCCGGGTCAGCGCCGCGAGCCAGGCGGCCACCGGTGTGGCGTCCAGCAGGATGTCGAGGGTGGCCGGTTCCAGGGAATCGAGCCGCCAGCCGTCGGTGAAAGCGGTCTCGATATCGCTGCGGCTCAGGCGATGTGGGCCCCAGGTGCCGGGCTGGCGGTCGCTGAAGCCGAGCAGGAAGTAGCGGCCGCCGGGCCGGACGATGGTGGCCAGGCCGGTCACCAGGGCGGTGCGTTCCGCGCCGTCGAAGAGGTGGAACAGGCCGCAGTCCAGGACGGTGTCGAAGGTTTCGCCGAGGGTCGCGAGGTCGAGGGCGCTGTGGCGCACGAACCGGGCCTTCAACCCGCGGTCGGCTGCCTTGGCCCGGGCCAGCTCCAGCGCCTGCGCGGACACGTCGATGCCGGTGGCGTCGAGGCCGAGGCTCGCGGCGAGCAGGGCGTGTTCGCCGGTGCCGCAACCCAGGTCGAGGACCCGGCCGTGCAGGTCACCGTGCTCGGCCAGGGCGGTGAACGCGGGCTGGGGGCGGTCGATGTCCCAGGGCGGTTTAGTCGCGTAGAGGGTGTCGGGCGCGGCGGGGTCGCGGTACTCGGGGTGGGGGTCGGGCGGGGGAGGGAGCATCGGTTACTCCTGCCGGGAGGGTGGGCGTGGCGGGTACCTCGAACTTATCGACTTTGTGTTCAGGGTCGAGCGTCGCCGTCGGCGTGTACCGGGCGACCGGTTTCGGCGTTGGCCCTGCGCCCGTCGCGCGATTGCCGCACACTGGGCTCCTGGCAAACGCCGTGTGAGGGCGGTGTTTTCACATGGGAGCAAGCATGACCGCAACCCAGTCTCGATCCGATGATGACGAACGGCGGCTCGCCGAACTCGGCTACAAACAGGAATTGGCGCGATCCTGGTCCGGATTCTCGAATTTCGCGATCAGCTTCACCATCGTCTCGATTCTCACCGGCGGCCTGGCCAGCTACGGAATCGGCCTGGCCAACGGCGGGCCGATCACCATGGCCTGGGGCTGGCCGCTGGTCTCGGTGATGGTGCTGTTCGTCGGTCTGGCCATGGCCGAACTGGCGTCGGCCTACCCGACTTCGGGCGGCCTGTACTGGTGGGCGTCGGAACTGGGCGGGCCGGTGTGGGGCTGGTTCACCGGCTGGTTCAACCTGATCGGGCAGATCGCGGTGACCGCCGCCATCGACTACGGCGCGGCCATCTTCACCACCGCCGTGCTCAATGTGATCGGGGTCGACATCGGCACCGACCGGACCGCCATCTTCCTGGTGTTCTCCGGCATCCTGGTGCTGCACGCGGTGCTGAACGTGATCGGCCCGCACCTGTCGGCGGTGATCAACAATGTGTCCGCGTGGTGGCATGTGGGCGGAGTCGCCATGTTCGTGGTGGTACTGGGATTCGGTGCGCGACACCATCAGAGCATCGGATTCGTGTTCACCAAGACCGTGGACAACAGCGCCGTCGGATTCGGCGGGGTGGCCTTCAGCTTCCTGCTCGGCCTGCTGCACGCGCAGTACACGTTCACCGGATACGACGCCTCGGCGCACATGTCGGAGGAGACCCACGACGCCTCGCGGATGGCCGCCAAGGGGATCATCAACACCATCGTGGTGTCGGCGGTCGCGGGCTATCTGCTCATCATGGCGGTGACCTTCGCGATCCCGAACCTCGACGACGCGCTGAACCCGACCAAGAACAGCGGCTATCCGGTCATCTACATCCTGCAGAATTCACTGAACTCGTTCTGGTCGGGGCTGCTGCTGATCATCGCCGCCATCGCCCAATTGTTCTGCGGCTACGCCTCGGTGACCGCGGCCTCCCGGATGCTGTTCGCCTTCGCCCGCGACGGCGCGGTGCCCGGATCCAAACTGTGGGCGACCCTGTCGGCGCGGCGGGTGCCGGTGAACGCGGTCGTGTTCGTCTCGGTGTTCGCGTTCATCCTGCTGATCCCGTCCATGCTGGTGCCCGCCGCCAACGCCCCGACCGCCTATGCCGCCGCGACCTCGGTGGCCACCATCGGCCTCTACATCGCCTACGGGATTCCGGTGCTGCTGCGGCTGCTGCGCGGGGATCGATTCCAGGCCGGCCCGTGGCAGCTCGGACGCTGGTATCGGCCGATCGGGATCATCGCGTTGATCTGGATCGTGCTGATCAGCGTGCTGTTCATCCTGCCGACCGACGACCACGGGTATCCGTGGGTGGACGGATTCACCTGGAACTCGGTGAATTACGCGCCCATCACCCTGGTCGGGGTGGTGGGCGCGATCGCGATCTGGTGGTTCGTCTCGGCCCGGCGCTGGTTCACCGGGCCGAAACGGACCGTGGAGGAGTGACTACAGCGGGGTCACGTACGCCCCGGAGATGCCGCCGTCGACCAGGAACTGCGAGGCGGTGATGAAGGAGGAATCGTCGCTGGCGAGGAAGGCCACGGCGGCGGCGATCTCCTCCGGCTCGGCGAACCGGCCGGTGGGAATGTGCACCAGCCGGCGCGCGGCCCGCTCCGGATCCTTGGCGAACAGCTCCTGCAGCAGGGGAGTGTTGACCGGTCCCGGGCACAGCGCGTTCACGCGAATACCCTGCCGCGCGAACTGCACTCCCAACTCCCGGCTCATCGCCAGCACGCCGCCCTTGGAGGCGGTGTAGGAGATCTGCGAGGTGGCCGCGCCCATCACGGCCACGAACGACGCGGTATTGATGACCGAGCCCTTGCCGCGCTCGAGCATGTGCTCGATGGCGTACTTGCTGCACAGATACACCGAGGTCAGATTGACCTCCTGCACGCGGCGCCAGGCGTCGATGCCGGTGGTGAGGATCGAATCGTCGTCCGGCGGTGAGATACCCGCGTTGTTGAAGGCGATGTCGAGGCCGCCGTAGGTGTCCACGGCGGTCTGGAACATGGCCCGCACCTGGTCCTCGTCGGTGACGTCGACCTTCACGTAGAGCCCGCCGACCTCGGCCGCGGCGGCCTCACCAGTGGCGGCGTCGATATCGGCGACCACCACCTTCGCACCCTCCTGGGCGAAACGCCGGACGGTGGCCAGCCCGATGCCGCTGCCGCCGCCGGTGACCACCGCGACACGATCCTGTAAGCGCTGCAACATATCTCCTTCGAATGGTGGTGGGGGCTATTCGGTGGCGAGGAAGACGTTCTTGGTCTCGGTGAAGGCGCGCGCCGCGTCGGGTCCGAGCTCACGGCCCAACCCGGACTGCTTGAACCCGCCGAACGGCGTCCAATACCGCACGGAGGAATGGGAATTCACCGACAGATTCCCCGCTTCGACGCCCCGCGCCACCCGCAGGGCGCGACCGACGTCGGAGGTCCAGATGGAGCCGGACAGCCCGTACTCGGTGTCATTCGCGATCCGCAGGGCGTCGGCCTCATCGTCGAAGGGGAGCACCGCGACGACCGGGCCGAACACTTCCTCGGTCAGGACCCGGTCACCAGGGCCGGTCGGCAGGACAACCGTTGGCGGGAACCAGAATCCGGGTCCCTCGACCCGAGCGCCGGTGAAAGCGATCTTGGTCGATGGCTCCAGGAATCCGGCGACCCGGTCCCGATGGGCGGCGGAGATCAGCGGCCCCATTTCCGTCGCCTCGTCGCCCGGATCGCCCACCCGCACCCCCTGCACCGCGGGTTCCAGCAGTTCGAGGAAGCGGTCGAACACACTGCGCTGCACCAGGATCCGGGATCGCGCGCAACAATCCTGCCCGGCATTGTCGAACACGCCGTACGGCGCGGTCGCGGCGGCCCGCTCCAGGTCCGCGTCGGCGAACACGATATTGGCGCTCTTGCCGCCCAATTCGAGGGTCACCCGCTTCACCTGGTCGGCGCACCCGGCCATGATCTGCTTGCCCACCTCGGTGGAGCCGGTGAACACGACCTTGCGCACCGCGGGATGCGTGACGAACCGCGCCCCGACCACCGAACCACGGCCCGGGATCACCTGGAAGACGTTCTCCGGCAGACCCGCTTCCAACGCGAGCTCACCGAGCCGGATCGCGGTCAACGGGGTCAGTTCGGCCGGCTTGAGCACGACGGTGTTCCCGGCCGCGAGAGCCGGGCCGAAACCCCAGGCCGCGATCGGCATCGGGAAGTTCCAGGGCACGATGATCCCGACCACCCCGAGCGGCTCGCAGAAGGTGATGTTCACCCCGCCCGCGACCGGAATCTGACTGCCCGACAACCGTTCCGGCATGCCCGCGCTGAAGTGCAGCACGTCGCGGACATTGCCCGCCTCCCAGCGGGCGTTGCCGATGGTGTGGCCCGCGTTGCTCACTTCCAGCCGCGCCAGCTGTTCGATCTCGGCGTCGACCGCCTCGGCGAAGCGCCGCAACAGCCGCGCCCGGTCGCCGGGGGCGACGGCCCGCCAGCCCGCCGACGCGCGGTGGGCGCGTTCGATGGCGGCGTCGGTGGCGGCCGCGTCGGCCGATTCGATGGTGGCCACCACTGCCTCGGTGGCGGGATTGACGACGTCGGTCGTTGTCACCGGTTGCGCTCCTTCGCATACTGTGCGGCCTGATCGACCAGGGCCCGCATGAGACGGGTCTCGGTCGCGTTCTCCTCCGGATGCCATTGCACGCCCAGCAGAAACGGTCCCTCACGGCTCTCGGCCGCCTCGATGATGCCGTCCGGGGCGTGCGCGGAGGCGGTGAGCTCGGGGGCGAGGATGTCGATGGCTTGATGGTGGTGGCAGTGCGCCTTCAGCTCCGGGCCGGCGATGGCGGCCACCTGGCTGCCCGGCACGGTGGTGACGGTCGTGACCGTGAAGACGCCGGGCGTCCGGGAATGATCGGTATGCCCGACCACATCCGGGATGTGCTGCACCAGAGTGCCGCCGAGCGCGACGTTCACCAATTGCAGTCCGCGGCAGATCGCCAGCACCGGCAGTCCCGTCTCCCGCGCGAGCGCGAACAGTCCGAACTCGGATTCGTCGCGGTCCGGACGCAGCCCCCGGGTCGCGGCATGCGCGGACGCGCCGTACCGGGCGGGGTCCAGGTCCGCGCCGCCGGTGAGCACCAGCCCGTCGAGCCGCTCGATCAGTTCGGGCCGCGCGGCCCCGATCGGCGGCAACAGGACCGGGATGCCGCCCGCCCGCTCGGTCAGATCGACATAGGTGCGCGCCAGCACGGCGGCATCCACGTCCCAGTGTCCGAAGCGGGTGCGCTCGGAGTAGGTGGGCAGGCCGATGATCGGCCGCCGGATGGTGTCAGAGTCGTTCGAAGCCACGGATCCGCTCCCAGTCGGTCACCGCCGCATCGTAGGCGTCCAGCTCGACCTGTGCGGCATTGCGGTAGTGCCGGACCACGTCCGCGCCGAACGCCTGCTGCGCGACCTTGCTCTCGCCGAACAGGTGCGCGGCCTCGCGCAGGGTGTGCGGGACGCGCGGGCGGTTGGAGCGGTAGGCGTTGCCGTGGAACTCCGGTTCGAGCGGCAGCTGACGGTCGATACCGTGCAGGCCCGCGGCGATGACCGCGGCCACGGCCAGGTACGGGTTCACGTCGCCGCCGGGGATGCGGTTCTCCAAGCGCAACGACGGGCCGTGGCCGACGACGCGCAGTGCGCAGGTGCGGTTGTCGCGGCCCCACGCGAGGGCGGTCGGGGCGAAGCTTCCGGCCTGGAACCGTTTGTAGGAGTTGATATTCGGTGCCAGCATGTAGGTGAGTTCGCGCAGGCTGTCCAGTTGGCCGGCGATGAAGTGCCGCATGAGCGCCCCCGGACCGTCGCCGTCGGCGAAGACCGGCTTCCCTGACGCGTCACGCAGGCTGATGTGGATGTGGCAGGAATTGCCCTCCCGCTCATTGTATTTCGCCATGAAGGTGATGCTGCGGCCGTCCTGAGCGGCGATCTCCTTCGCGCCGGTCTTGTAGATGCTGTGGTTGTCGCAGGTGACCAGGGCCTCGTCGTAGCGGAAGGCGATCTCGTGCTGGCCGGGGTTGCATTCGCCCTTGGCGGACTCGACATACATTCCCGCGCCGGACATTTCGGTGCGGATGCGGCGGAGCAGGGGTTCGATGCGCGCCGTGCCGAGCATGGAGTAGTCGACGTTGTACTGGTTGGCCGGGGTGAGGTCGCGGTAGCCGGTACGGAAGGCGGACTCGTAGGTGTCGTCGAAGACGAGGAATTCGAGTTCGGTGCCGACGTAGGCGTAGAGGCCGTGCTCGGCCAGGCGATCGAGTTGGGCGCGCAGGACCTGCCTGGGGGAGGCGGGTACCGGTTGGCCGTGGTTGCCGTGGGTGTCGACCTGTTCGACGTCGCACAGGACCAGGGCGGTGCCTGGCAACCAGGGGAGCAGGCGGAGGGTGGCGAGGTCCGGGCGCAGGACGAAGTCGCCGTAGCCGGTGTCCCAGGAGGACATCTCGTAGCCGTCGACGGTGGTCATCTCGACGTCGACGGCGAGTAGGTAGTTGCAGGCTTCGGTGGCATGGTCGAGTATTTCATCGACGAAAAACTGTGCTGAGCAACGCTTTCCCTGCAGTCTGCCCTGCATGTCTGTCATCGCCACCAGCACGGTATCGAGGGTGCCCGCCTCGACTCTGGCGATCAGCTCCGTTACGTTCAACATCCCGGTCCGCATCCTCGACCCCTCTCGACGCCAACGTGCTCACGCTAGGCGAACCGGGGGCTGGCTGCAGTCGATACACGCAGAGATGATCAAGACAAAGAGCCAAGAGACCAAAGATAAAAGACGCCTGGAGAAGGGAGAGGGTGGCCGAGCTTGCGAGGCCCCCTCACGTACCAGCCCCACTCACGGTTCGGCCGCGCAGCATCCCGGGGAAAACGAAGGGATGGGGGTTGGCGGTCTCTTGCGGCTCGAGCATTCGTGGTGCACGCAGCCCGAAGGGCCCCACCTTGGGTGAGGCTCGGGCTCGTATTAGGGACGCGACCACCAGCGGACCGGTGGGTGCGTTCGATCGCGCAGTCGGGCCAGGGATGCGGCCATCAACTCCCCAGCATGATGCCGGTCGTTGACTTGGGGCATACCGGTCGGATCGATGTGGCGTGGTGCTATCCACCCGGTGCGGCCTGCGTGTTCTGAATCTGCTGGCATGGCAACGGTTTTCCAGCCGCCAGGCCCGTCGTGGATCATCGCGTGGCAGGCATCGCAGGCCAGGGTGAGGTTTTCGATGTCGGTGGCCCCGCCCTTGCTGTACTCGGTCACGTGGTGGACCTGGGTGAGCGTGGCGGGGGCGCTGCAGCCGGGTCGGGTGCAGCCTCGTTCGGTGGCGATCAACGCCAGCCGCTGAGCGGAGTTCGCGAGTCGCTTGGTGCGGCCCAGGTGCAGGGGGCGTCCGGCGTGATCGAAGATCGCCAGGAACGGCTTGGACTTCTGGGCCAGCTGCAACGCCTGCTCCAGCGGCACGGTCCCGCCGGAGGCGGTGGTGGCCACACCGGCGGCGGCTTCGACCTCGGCCAGGCTCATGGTGATGATCGTCGACACCGGCAGCCCGCGGTGTTGGCCCATGTGCGCTGGACCCATCTCAGGACGCAGGAACGCCACCAACGCATCATGGTTACGCTGCGCAGCGGTACGGGTATCCCGCCGTGCCGCACGCTCCAGCCCCGCGAGTGCCTCATCATCGAGCCCGTCAGCAGCCCAAGGGCTTTCAGCGTCGTCGGGATTGCACATGCCCGGCCGTGCCAGGCTGGCGAAGATCGGGTCGAACAACGCCCGCAATGCCGGGGCCAACTCGGCCGTCATGGTCGACATGCCGTCCACCCCCTGCTTGCCCAGGCTGACACCCCGCCGCCGCTGCCGATCGACATCGTTGGTGAGTGTGCCGTCGGGATCGAGGTGCGCCAGCAGCCGGTCCCCGACCTTGGGCAGATCATCGGGCGCGGACTTGGCGGCAAAGGTGGCCAGCTGGAACTCGGCCCGATCCCGGGTATCCGCGTCGATCTTGCCCGGAATTCGATCCATGATCTTCGCGATCACCCGCGCGGAATGCGCTGACACCAAACCCATTTCCTGAAACGCGGCCGTCCACGACAGCCACGGCTCCACCACCCGCCCGGCCTCTTGCCGCAGTCCCAACAACTCCGCCGCTCGAACCCGCGCACAAGCCTCCGCATGCCCGAGCCGCAACGTCTGCTCGAGGTACTTCGAAGTCCTCTTCACCCCGGCCTTTTCCGGCAGCCCCCGATTCTCGACCGCACGAATCAGCTTGTGCTCGAAACTCGCCATCCGCCGCCGCGTCGATTCCCAATCGCGCAGCACATCCACCAGATCCTCATCGGAAAGCGAGTCGAGCGAATCGTGGACGAGCACGCTCACAGCATCCGACACCAGCCCGGCGGCATCTGCCACCGTGACTTCGTCGCTGAGAACCTGCCCGCCCCAATTCATGCCTCTATTCTATCAATTCCAACACCCCGGAGGAACACGAATTGTCCAGGCTACCAACATAATTGGTGTCAAATGCACTGTCTTCGGATCACTGAATTCTCGGTCGCTCTGGCATTCAGGCGGGTTGCAGGATCTGGTCCGGGCGGCGGTTCCTGCGCCAGGCATAAGCGAGAAACGCGATCAGGCCGAACAAGGGCAGAGCGCTGATCGCCCAGCTGATACCCAGCGGGGGACCGGGCTGTTCGAGAACCTCGAGGTTGGTGAGGCTGCCTTCGCCGCGACCCTGCGGTCCGTCGATGACGAAGCGAAAGGTCCACGCGCCCTGCTGGTCGAGGGACCGCACGTCCAGGCCCCAATCCTCACGCTTGCGGGGGTGCCGGGACAGCGGCTCCTGGTGCCGGGACTTGCCGTTGGGCAGGATTTCGCTGAGCGACCCCGACTTGTCCTCGATGCCACCCTCGGGAATGAAGGTGAAGTCCAGCGATTGCATTGCGCGCAAAGGCCATTGGCTGAAGCCGATGGTCAGCGAATACGGTCCCGCCTGAACATGCTCGGTGTGCACGATATTGACCGGCTGATACGCCGAGGCAGTGCCCGCGGCGGTCATGGACAATGCCAACACCGCGAGAATCGTTGCGGCGACCGCGAATAGTCGCTTGATCATGCGAGGGCCTCCTGGCTCGGAGCGGTCAGGCGCAGCATCTCACCGAAGCGCCAGCCGAGGAATCCGGCGAGCGCGCCGAATACGGCGGCGGCGACGGTAGTGGCGATGATGACCGAGGCGGTGCCGAAATGGGCGTTGTGAAAGAGCGCCGACAAATGGAAGCGGGCCTCGTAGATGAGGACGCCCTGCACGGGATTGGCGCCCGCGATGATCGCGCCGCCGACAGTGCCCGCCAAGGCGGGCAACCAGCGAGTCGTGCCGCCCGAACCCCTCCGGCGCACGAGCAGATCGACCACGATCCCAACCGGGATCAGGACGAAAGGAATCAAAGCCGGCGTGGAAGGGATACCCCGAATGTGTTCGCGCATGGGCAAATCCACGAAATCGGCGTACGTGCGCGCCGCCCACGGCGCGAACCACCAGAACACGGCCTGGGTCGCCGAGCCGAAGACGGCGGTGACGGTCGCGCCCCAGCGCGTGAATCCCGCGCCCGCGATCAGCATCAGGATCACCATGAACGCGGTGACGGCCACCGTCCAGCGCACGCTCCCGGTGCTCAGTCGCTGCACCGCGAGCGCGGTCACCGTGCTGTTGGTGACCAGATGCGCCAGCGCGAACAGTGCCCCGAGCCGCCCCCACGAATGCGCGCGCGCCGCCGCGAACACGATCACCATGCCCACCGAGATCACCGTGCTGGACAGGAACAAGCCGATGTGCGGCGGTGAGTCGATGATGGCGTCGAACCCGTAGAGGCTGTGCCACCACAGATCCCACAGTCCGTACAGCAGGAACGAGGCGGCGCCGAGTGCCGCGACCATGTACCCGAGCGGTGCGGTGAAAGTACGCCCGAACACGCCGATGCCGGGTCCGCCGAGTTCGCCGTCCACCCGCCGCCCGGCCCGCCCGGCCGCGGAGGTGACGAGAATGACGGTCAGACCGGTGAATCCGGCGACCGCGGCGCTGGCGTAGATGAACAGGTGCGGCAGCGTGAAGAAGGTGTCGGGCCCGACATCGGAGTGCCACTGGATATCCCAGGTGGAGCCGATCGAGAAGGTGATGCTCGCCGCGAACAGGATGACGGCGGGTAGCCAGGGTCGGATGGTGATCGGTGCGGTCGCTTCGGCGGTGACGCCGCGACCATTGGCGGTGAGGTCCATGTGCTGCTCCTGATCCTCTTTCCTTCGATTCAGTTGGCCTGGACGGAGAAGACGGCGCTCCGGAACCCGGTGTGGCCGGATAGTTTCACGGCGATCTCCCACTGCCCGGGCATCGGCAGATGCACCGTCGCCCGGTAGTGGCCCGGCGTGACCACGGAGGTCGCACTCGGCGGGAGCGCGTGACCCATCTGCGGCATGGCGGGTTCCACCGACACCTTGTCGGGTGCCGCGGAATTGCCTTGGGCGTCGGTGACAGTGAGATCGACGGTGTTGTCGCCGGTGTGCACGGAGCCGGATACCTGCAGCTGGACCTGGTAGGGCCCGGCGGCACTGCGCGACACCGACGGTGTGTCGTCGGCCGGCCAGAGCAACCACGCCGCCACCGCCGCCACCACGGCGACAAGGGCCACGATCACTCCGGTGCGTTTGGTCATTGCGGAACCCCCGCTCGAACGTCGACGGTGGCCGGAACGGTCATCACCGAATAGCCGCGCTCGGCCTGCGCCCACACCAGATACCGGCCGGGCAGCGGAAAAGTGAAGGTGAAAGCCACATTCGGGCCGAACGCGGCCACCGACTCGTCGGGCGGTTGGGCGCCGAGGGCGGGCAGCGGGGCCATGGCGTGCGCGTGCGCCCAGATGGGTACCGTGGCCGCGGCCGTCCCGGCGGGCACACCCTCGGGCAGCGGTCCGGCCGCGATGAGATGACCGACCATCCCCAGCCAGGGCTGTAGATCCGCCGCTCCGCCGAAGGCCGCGGTGAGCGTGGTGGGCTCGCCCGACACCGCCTCGGTGACTGTCACCGAGGCGCCGCCCGGCGCGGAACCCGCGGCGTCACGCGTGGGATCGGCCGCGCCGGAATCGGTTCGCGCGGTGATCCGCAGCGCGGATCGCAGCAATTGCACGCCCCACCGCGCCGCGCGATCTCGGCGGCCACCGCGTAGTCACCGGATTCGCCGAGTCCCAAGCTGACCCGATACTCCCCGGGCGAGACCCGAACCGGATGCCGATGCCACAGCCGCCCGGACGGACCCACCACCATGAGATGCAGCAGTGCGTCATCGTTGACCAGTAGATCGTCCACCGGTCGCCCGGTGGCCGAATCGGTCAGCGACAGTGCGACCTCGGTCGGCTTTCCGGCTTCGGCCTGTCCGCGCACGGTCAGATTCACCGGCGGCCGTGAGTAGTTCGTGGTCAGCGGCAAGCCCCGCTCCGGGTACGGATCACCGATATTGCCCGACGTCGGATCCAGGAGACTGCCCGCCGGGCGCGGCTGCGGCACATGCCCCGACAACACCGCCCCCGTCGTGCCCGCGGTCACCGCCGCGATCAACGCCGCCACCGGAATCAAGGTCGGCCACCCCCGCTTGGAGAGCAGCGCGGTCCCCAACGCCACCAGCAGCAGTGCTCCCGCCGCGAAGAATCCGCCGTACGCGGCCCGCTCCCAGGGCGTCACCACGCGCGCGGCCACCAGGAAGGGAATTCGCGCTGTCCGCTCTCCATCGGAGACGGTCAACTCCCACGGTCCGGCGTGATCGACGCGCAGTGTCGCCGCGTAGATCCCCGGCCGATCGCCGAGTTCCACGGTCCCCGTCGAGGTCTCACCCCCGCGATCGACCGGCACGGCACTCACCGCCAGCGTCCCCGCCGCGGTTCCCGCATGCGTCACGACCTCGACCCGCAACGGCCCGGCCTCGGCCCGCCGCACCACAACGGTCAGTTCCCGGGCTCCCAGCGATTGCGCCACGGTCAGATCGCCGCCGGCGGCCGCGCCATCGGCCCGCGCTTGCGGCGCGAACCAGGAACCCAGCAGGGCAACGCAGAGCACGCCGATCACGAGGCACACCCCGCGCAGGCGAACGATCAACGGCGGCTGCATTGTTCCGAACCTACCGAAAACACCTGCCCGGGAAATCCCACCCGCGGGGGATATCCACTCAGGGGAGTATCAGGGTAGATACCTCGCAAACGACGTGGAAGGCGGCCTACGGCAGGTGGTTTCGCAGCCAGGTCGGGCCGACCGTTGTCGCTCCGAGAGATTCGACGCGCGAACGCAATCCGCGATCAGCGGTCACCACCATGACCGTTCGCGTCTCGTCCGAGCTGGTCACCTCGGCGGCCACCACGTCCACGATCTTGTCGTCGCCGGACCCGTCGGCCCGCACCACATGCAACGTCGCCGACCCGTCCGGTGTCCCCTCGCCGGAGCTCTCGTGTTCGGCGGTGTCCTGGGACCCGCCGCCGCGATGATCAGCAGCGGCTTTGGCCGCGCCCTCGAGGACCACGATGATCCGTGTCGACACAGGCAGGCGCGCCCGCAGCCCGTCCAACTCGGTGAGCAGCCGCCGAGCCGCCCCGGCCCGGTCGCGCCACCACCCGTCGGGCCGCGACCCGACCACATTGGCCGCGTCCACCACGATCACCCGCTCGGCATCCTCCACCCGCCCAGTCTCCACGGACGCCCGGATCGGCGGCATGGGACACCCCGCCCGGATACGAGACCAGCCGGTCGCGGCCCGGCCGCACACGCCGTGCCTCCGCAGTCCTTTGCTGTCCGGGCCGCCCGTATTGATACGGTTGCGGCCTGGAGAATCATCCGCGAAACGACAGGCAGTGATCAGTTTTGGCGTCCGAATCTATGGCAGGCGAGAGTGCGTCGCGGCGGGCCGCGCCGCCGACCCGGCGTGGACAGCGGACCCGGGGTGCGCTGATCGCGGCCGCGCGCGAGGTGTTCGAGCGGGACGGATACCTCGACGCCAAGATCGCGGACATCTCCAAGACCGCGGGCATGGCGGCGGGGTCGTTCTACACCTACTTCGACAGCAAGGAAGAGATCTTCGCCGCGCTGGTCGAGCAGGTGTCGGAGGAGATGCTGCACCCGCATGTGCGCGAGCGCAGCGGGATCACCGACCCGCGGGCGCTGATCGAGGCGGCCAACCGGGACTACCTGTTGTCCTACAAGCGCAATGCCCGGTTGATGGCCTTGTTCGAGCAGGTCGCGCAGATCGACGAGAACTTCCGGCGGATGCGGCTGGAGCGCGGGAAGGCGTTCGCGCAGCGCAATGCCCGGATGATCCGCGAACTCCAGGAGTCCGGTCAGGCCAGCGCCGACCTGGATCCGATGATCACCGCGCACGCGCTCTCGTCGATGGTAAGCAGGATGGCGTCGATGGTTTTCGTTCAGAAGCAACGCATTCCGTTCGAGAAACTGGTGACGACCCTGACCCAGCTGTGGGTGAACGCGCTGCAGCTGAAATCGGAGTGAGCGACCCGGTCAGCCCAGGCCGCGCGCGAACTCGAGCAGCGCGGCATCGACCTCCTCGGGCCGCTGCTGCTGAATCCAGTGGCCCGCGCCCTCGAGGATGATCGAGCCGCGCAGATCGCCGAGCAGCGCGGCCATTTTGTGCATGGGTGTGAAATGGATGACGGGATCCGCGGATCCGGCGATGAACAGCGACGGACAGTCGATCTTCACACCCTCGAGATGGGCGGTCAGCTCCCAGGTGAGGTCCAGGGTGCGGTAGTAGTTCAGGCCGCCGGTGAACCCGGTGCGCGTGAAAGTCTTGACGTAGTAATCGAATTCGGGCTCGCTCAGCCAGTTGGGCAGCGGTGGTTCCGGTGTGGTGGTGTCGATGAAGGTGCCCGCCGTGACGATGTCGTCGCGCAGCAGCGTGCGCCGCACATCGGCGGCCAGCACGGCGTCGGCGACCCCGGGCTCCTGGAACCACACCATGTAGAAATCCGGACCCAGCCGTTTGCGCATGATCGGCAGCGGCGGCCCCGACGAGCGCGGGGTGGCGGGCACGCTCAACCCCGCCACCGCCCGCACCCGCTCGGGATACTCGCGAGCCAGATGCCACACCACCGACGCTCCCCAGTCGTGGCCGACGAAGATCGCGTCCTCCAGCTCGTAGGCGTCGAGCAGTCCCACCAGGTCCCGGCACACCGTGAGCAGGTCGTAGGCCTCGACCTCGGCCGGGCGGGAGCTGCCGCCGTAGCCGCGCATATCCGGCGTCAACGTCCGGAAACCCGCCTCGGCCAGCGCGAAAACCTGATGCCGCCACGAGAATCCGAGCTCCGGGAAGCCGTGGCAGAACACCACCGGCGCACCCGCCCCGTGCTCGACCACCCGCAGCTCGATCCCATTGGTCGCGACCTGCGTGCTGCCCAGCCGCTGCCATTCGTCCACCAGATGTGCTGTCCGCATCGGTTCTTCACCTCTCGAGACCGGGGCCGGTTGACGCCGGAGATGTCATCAACTTGAATCCGACGTAGGTTTCATATTCCATGAGCCGGCGCATCCGATCCAGCCCGAGGCGGCGCGGATCGGTGCCCGGCACGGGCCGGAGGGAGAACTCGTGCAGGTCGCGGGTAGGAACGCCATCGTCACCGGCGGTGGCGGCGGGATCGGCGGCGCGATCGCCGCGCGGCTGGTACGGGCCGGGGCGCGGGTACTGGTCGCGGACCTGAACGGCGAGGCCGCCGCGGCGGTCACGGCGGGACTGGCGGCGGAGTTCCCGGGCGCGGCCGTGGCGGTCGGGGCGGATGTGACCGACACCGATCGCATCGAGGAGTTGATCGCTCGCGCCGAGGCCGAATTCGGGCCGGTGGACATGTATTTCGCCAATGCCGGGGTGATCGGGCCGGTCGGGCTCGGCGACGAGAAGGATTGGGGCGTCACGCTCGACGTGAACCTCAACGCGCACATCCGCGCGGCGCGGCTGCTGGTGCCCGGCTGGGTCGAGCGCGGCGAAGGGTACTTCGTCAGCACGGCGTCGGCGGCCGGTCTGCTCACCCAGATCGGTTCGGCCGCATACTCGGTCACCAAGCACGCCGCCGTCGGATTCGCCGAATGGCTGTCGGTCACCTACGGCGACGCGGGCATCCGGGTCAGCTGCCTGTGCCCGATGGGCGTGGAGACGCCGCTGCTGCGCGCCGGCGAGAACTCCGGGGACGCCCTCGGCGTCGCCGCCACCCGCGCGGTCACCACCGCGGGCGCGGTGCTGACCCCCGACGAGTGCGCCGAGCTGGTCATGGCCGCGATCGACGACGAGCGGTTCCTGATCCTGCCGCACCCCGAAGTGCTCGACATGTACCGCCGCAAGGGCGCGGACTACGACCGCTGGCTGGCGGGCATGCGGCACTACCAGGCACGTCTGTTGGATGGCGCTGACGGTCACTGAGTGTCCGGAGCCGCTTCGATCGCAGCAGCCGACGGTGGCCGCTGCGATCGCAGGCGATCCAGTGGCCACTGAGCGTCGCGGGCGATGCGGTAGCAGTCGAGCGTCGCGGGCGATGAGGTGCCGTTGACCGTCGCGGGCCTGCGGTGGCCCCTGAGCGTCGCGGGCCCGCGGTGGCCGCCGAATGTTGGAGGCGCTCAGAGTGCCTCGGGGCGGACCGGTGGGGCTCATTTCGCGTCCGCGTAGCACTCCACGATCGCGGTGGTGAAGGGGAAGCGGACCGGTGTCGGCCCGAACGCGAGTCGCCCGGCGGTGTCGGCGGCCGTGGCGATCGCCGCGGCGACCGTCTCGGCCTCCTCTTCGGGGCAGTGCACGATGACCTCGTCGTGCTGGAAGAACACCAGTTCCGCGCGCAGCCCGGCGGTATGCAGGGCCTGCCGCAGCCCCGCGAGGACCAGCAGTGTCCAGTCGGCGGCACTGCCCTGCACGACGAAGTTGCGAGTGAACCGGCCTCGGGCTCGCGCTCGCGGCGTGCTGCCGAATCCTGGTGAGCCGCCCGGATCCCCGTCGGTCTGGTCGAAGTCCGCGGCGGGCGGGCAGGTGCGGCCGAACCAGGTGCGGACCAGGCGGCCCTGCTCGCCCGCGGTGGCGGCGTCGTCGACGAAGGCCACCGCGGCCGGATACCGCCGCCGCAGTTCGGCCATGTGGGTGAGCGCGTCCCCGGAGGTCTGGCCGTAGATCGCGCCCAGCATGGCGATCTTGGCCTGCGCCCGGTCCCCGCCGAAGGCGCGGGCCGCCAGGTCGGCGTACAGGTCCTCGCCGCGGCCCGCCACTTCCATCAACCCCGGGTCGCGGGAGATCGCCGCCAGCACCCGCGGCTCCATCTGGTCGGCGTCGGCGACCACCAGCCGCCACCCGGGGTCCGCGCGGATCGCCCGGCGGACGATCTTCGGAATCTGCAGCGCGCCACCACCATTGGTGGTCCAGCGGCCCGTCACCGTGCCGCCGGGCAGATACTCGGGCCGGAAACGCCCGTCGCGCACCCACTGGTCGATCCAGGACCAGCCGTGCGCGGTGTAGAGCCGGTAGAGCGATTTGTAGGCCAGCAGCGGCGCGACCGCCGGATGGTCGATCTCCTGCAACTCCCATTTCCGGGTGGAGGACAACAGGATTCCGGCGCGCGCGAACGCGCGGATGATGTCCTGCGGCAGATCCGGCCGCACCCGGATTCCCGTGCCGAAGGCTCGCGACACCTCGTCGGCCAGCTCGGCCAGTCGCCGCGGCTCCGATTCACTCGAGATCCGTTCGCCCAGCATCGAATCGAGCAATTCGCGATGCAGGTCGGCGCGCCACGGAATCCCCGCGCGCGACATCTCGGTGGCCACCAGCAGCCCCGCCGACTCACCCGCGAGCAGCATCCGCATGCGTGCCGGATACTCGGCCGCCGCCGTGCGCGCCACCTGCCCCGCGTACACCTCGAGCAGCGCGGTGAACTCGTCGATTCCGTTGGGCAGCGGCACCGGACCCGATTCGAACAGGGTCGGCTCGGTGTCGGCGGCTCGCGCGGGCGCGTCCTGCGGGACCGGCAGCCCGCGCAGCCGCGCCCACGCCGCGGCCAAGGACCGGGCCTGCCCGGACTGCCCCTGCTCGTGCCCGATCAGCAGCGACTCCGCCGCCTCCACGTCATAGCAGCGGTCCACGCGCACACCGGCGTCGAGCAACCGCTTGTAGATGCCGGCCGTCGACCGCCACACCCACCGCTCGACCTCCGGCCGCACCCGCACCGCCTCCGCCAGCGAGGCCTCCTCCACCACCGGCCCCGCGGCCCGGCCACCCTCGTCCAGCGGGCACAACCGTGCCCCGCCGTCACCCGTCTCCGCCACCGCCCACCGCATACCAGCGAGTCTGTCAGTGGGCACAGACAATTCCGCGCAGCCGACCGGGACGGGGTGTCCTCGCCGCCGGGACCGATCCTGCTCGCCGTCGGTACGGGCCGCTACCAGTACTGATGCTGCACGCCGTCGGTATCCGCGATGAAGATGACCGCGTCGGCGCCGTCCAGATCGGTAAGGGTGAGCGGGAAGTGGCCGCGGACAATCGGTTCGGACGAACCAATCCCCGGGGGAAGGGCGGCGCGCAGGGCGTCCGCGGGGAACAAGGCCCGGCCGGTGGTCACCTCGGACAGCAGGCCCTGCAGGGTGCCGGGGGTGCTGCGCGGGCTCGCGTCGGATGCCACGAAGAGGTAGCGCTCGCCGAGGGAGAACGCGACGAGTGCACCGGCATTGCTCCACCCCGGCTGCTCCGCCTCGACCGCAACCCGGGGGTTGAGGTGCGCGTTGTGCGAGAAGACGAGAGTCGGCCCGCGGTCCTGCTCCTGGGCGGCGATCGCGAGGAGGTTCTGCGCCATCATGTCGGTGCGCGCACTGCTCAGCCCGCCCATGCGGTCGGGACCGGGGGAGGCCATGGCGGCGTGATAGCGCAGCAGCCCTCGGGCGGTGCGTGCGTGGGTGACGGCCTCCGCGTAGCCGCTCGGATCGGCCGCGCGCAGCGCCGGTGCCGCGCGATGCAGCGCATCGGCGAGGTCCGCGGCGATCAGGCGCAGCGTGCGGGCGCGATCGGAGTCGCCGATCGAGGCGGACGGATCGAACATGGCCGCCTCGTTCGTCCAGTCGGCATCCTCGCCCAGCAGCCCGTCCAGGTCGTGCACCGATGCGGGCAGCAGGGCCTCGGGCAGGAAGTCGGCCAGCGCAGACAGGGCGTGGCGGGGACTGGGCGCACCCGAATACTCCACCGGCGCATCGAATCCGTAGAAGCGCACGCGGTCCGCCGGTGCACGGCCCGCGTTGTACTCACGCAGCCATTCGAGGAGTTCACGATTGCCGGGTATGCCCCCGAAGCCATGGCTGAGCCCGGTGGCGAGGACGGTGTCGAGATCCGCCGCTGATCCGTTCACGTAGTCGTCGGCCACGCTCGCGGCGAAGAAGTCGACCTCCAGCGCGATCGACCGGTATCCGAGCTCGACCAGTTGGGCGAGGATGTCGTTGCGCAGCAGGGGAAATGCGGCGATCCCGTGCGTCGGCTCGCCGAGTGCGAGCAGGGCGGGCGGTGTGGTGCGCGCGGCGAGCAGCTCCTCCAGGACGCGTCCCGTGCTGGTCGGGTCGTCTATCCGGCGGCTGATCGCGCGCAGTGCGGTGGCAGTGGCGATGGTCATGGCACCCCTTTCCGAAGGACTGCCTTCGACAGTATCGTTGAAGGTTCGAGTGAATCTTTTCTCGGATTTCACCAGTTCACTGGGCCATAACCCTCAAATGGAGGCGATTTGCGACCGATCGACCTCGCCCGGGAGCACGGTTTGTCGGCGAGGCGATCCGCAACTACGACGCTGCGGGCATTCTCCCGCCGGCCGACCGCAGCGACACCGGCTACCGCCGCTATACGCCCCTGCACGCCCAAGCGCTGCGCGCCTTCCTCGCTCTGCGCGGCGGCCACGGCCACGAGCGGGCCACGGAGATCATGCGCGCCACCCATCGCGGCGACATCGAATCCGCCTACCGCCTCATCGACGCCACACACGCTGCGCTGCAAGCCGAACGCGCCACCCGCGCCGACGTGGCGACCGCCCTGGGCAGCCTCTCCGTCGCCGACGCCACCCCGATTCCCGGTCGCCCGCTGACCGTCGGCGAACTCGCGTACCGCCTCGGCGTGCACCCCGCCACCCTGCGCACGTGGGAGACCGAAGGCATCCTGCGCCCCGGCCGCGACCGCGCCACCGGCTACCGGCAGTACGGACCGGATACCGTGCGCGACGCCGAGATCGCCCGGCAACTGCGCCGCGGCGGATACCCGCTGCCCCAGGTCGCGAAGTTCCTGGTCGCCCTGCACGAAGCGGGCGGAGCCGAACCGCTGGCCGCCTTCCTCGACGCCTGGCAGGACCGTCTGACCACGCGTAGCCGCGCTTTACTCGCGGGCGCGGCGCAGCTGGACCACTACCTCACCCTGCGCGAGCCGCCGCGATAACGGTCATGTCCGGGTGGTGCGAAACGGCCTAGCATCGAGGGAGATTCCGAGCCGAAGTGCAGGAGGTGCGGGTCATGGCCGAACCGACCGAGACCCGATTGGGCGAGCTGTCCGGGCAGTCGTGGGTGCCGGTCGAGGCGTGTGCGCTGCCGACCGCCGAGCAGCCCTTGCGGGTAGCTGAATTCGACGCCCTGTTCCGCGAGGCGGTGCGCGGCATGGAGCGGGTCTCGCCGACCAGTCTGCGACTGCGAATCGACGCCGCCGCGGAGGCGCGGGCGCGCGAGCTGACCGACCGGGAATCCAGCTGCTGCTCGTTCTTCCGCTTCGAATTCGCCACCGCGGGACCGGATCTGCTGCACCTGGAGATCGGTGTCCCGGCCGCGCGCATCGAGGTACTCGACGGGTTGGCGGCCCGCGTGCGGGCGGCCGGAACAGCCTGACGACATCCGGAAAGGATTGCGCGACAGCCGGATCGGACTCGCCGCGACCGCCGGGTTCTCCTCGCGGAGAGTGGACGGCATACTGTTCGCATGCGACGTCGAGGACGGTCGGGGTGGGATCGGTCACGAGTCCTCCGGGTGGGGACGGTGTGCGCGGCGGTGGTGGGCCTGACCTTGTCCGGATGCGGGCGCGGCGCGGTCGCGCCGGCGGAGCGGCCCGAGCGGAACGCGCCGGCGAGCGGCGAATACCTGCTGGCCTCCAGCGACAAGTACTACGCGGACCTGCGCGCCACCCAGCCGAGCGTGACCGATCCGCGGGTCCGCGCGAATCTCGAACGGCTGATTCGCACCCCGGTGGCCGAGTGGTTACCCCGCGATCTGGACGTCACCGCGGGGACCATCCGCCAGGACATCGCGCGGGCGCGGGCCGCCGGCTCGATTCCGATGTTCGTCGCCTACGGCATTCCGGGCCGGGACCTGCACGGCGAATCCGGTGGGGGACAGGCGGGCGGGGACGCCTACCGGCAGTGGATCGCGGGCGTCAGCGACGAGATCGGCGGTAACCCGGCGATCGTCGTCCTGGAACCGGACGCGCTCGCGCACGCCACCGAGATGAGCGACGCCGATCGGGCCGCCCGGCTGTCGCTGCTCGGCTTCGCGTATGCGCGACTGCTGCAGAACAATCCGCAGACCGCGGTGTATCTCGACGTCGGCAACAGCACGTGGGTCGAACCCGCGCGGGTCGCGGACATGCTGCGCACCGTCAGCCCGGGCAAGCCCGTCGCCGGAATCTCGTTGAACGTCGCCAACCGGCGGCCCGACGACGAGATCCGGTCCTATGCCACCAGGATCGAGCAGGCGTACGGGCATCAGCTGTTCGTCATGATCGACAGTTCGGTCAACGGCGCGCCCAATACCGCCGACCTGCTCGACTGGTGTAATCCCCAGGGCCAGAAGGTCGGAACGCTGCCCAGCACGCGCTTCGACCGCGACATCATGGTCGAGCACGCCTTCATCAAGACCCCGGGGCAGTCCGACGGCCGCTGCGGCACCAGCGCCGAACCCGCCGGTGAATTCGACCGGCAGCTGCTGCTCGATCAACTGTCCTGACCGCCGCTCAGCCCAGGTGCACCCACTTCGCGACGCTGGGCACACCGGCGGAGTTCACCGCGAACAGCATGTAATACCCCGACGGCGCGATGGCCGGATTGTCCGGAACCGTCACCGACACACCGGAATCCGTGCGCGTCATCGGCAGATCCACCACCCGTGCGTTGGTGTCGGTGACATGGGTGACCGCCGCCGGGGTGAGCAGCCGCACTGACTTCACCTCCGCCGCGTCCGGAAACGCGGCCATGCTGGTGCCGACGGTGTAGGTGACGGTCTCGCCCCGCCGGATTTGGTCGGGCCCGCCGGTCACCACCGGCCGGGCCATCGTGGAGCCGTCCGGCTTGAACAGGTAAGGCGGTGTATAGATTTCGATGCGCCGCTCGAACTTGCCGGGCAAGGTGTTCTTCTTGTCCGCGAACAGCGGATTCGACCCGTCGGTCATGATCTGGCCGGACGGCAGCAGCACCGCGGTCGAGTGATAGTCGCGGCCCACGGTCGGATCGGCCATCGGGTGCAGCGCGCCCTGCTGATCGAGCACGTAGGCGGCCAGGATATTGCTGTCGCCGCGGCCGCGATAATCGTTGGCCCCGTTGGTGATGAACACGTCCCCGCTCGGCAGCGGCACCAGATTCGGATAGCGGGTGCCCTTCGGCAACATCGCCAGCGGCGTGAAGACCGGCTGCGCGGCCTTCAGGTCGACGAGGTCGATGCGCCCGGTCGACAGCTCCGAATCGCCGACACCGCCCCCGCCGACCACCAGCAGCCGCTGCTCCTGCACCGGGCCCAGCCAGGTCGAGGAGCCGGTCTCGAGCATGTTCGGATCGCGCAGGCCCGGCACCAGCTGGAACGAATTGTCGGTGAGATTCCAGATTCCCGGATCGCGGTGCTCCTCGGCCGGACCCCAGCCGGTGCTGGGCCCGCTGAAGAACAACCGGCCGGGTATGGCGGTCTGGAAGACTGCCGGATAGGTGGGGAAGATGCGGCGCAGGTCGTCCCGCTCGGTCCAGGCGCCGGTCGCGGGATCGTAGATCTCGGTCTGCCCGTCCAGGATCCGGCCCGCACCGTCGAGCCCGGACAGCACCATCACCTTGCCGTCCGGCAGCCGGGTCAGCGTCGGATACCAGCGGGCGTAGCCCATACTCCCGACGGCCGTATAGGTTTCGGTCCACGGGTTGAACGTGTAGGCCGCGTCGATGCCCTGATATTCCTTCTTCTTCAACGCCATCTCCGGCGCGAAGCCGTACAGGTTCTGCTGCTGGGCGAAGCTGAGCCCCCCGATCAGGTAGTGGTCGTTGCGGTCCCACACGCCGTCGGTCCCGGTGGCCTCGGCGGCGACGTACACATTGCGGTCGGTGGCCGAGACCTTGTAGGTGACCGGATCCTTGACCGCGGCGGGCACGGTGATGTCGCGGTCGGAGCGATACACCTTGCCGCTGTCCTTGCCCGTGAACGTCGTTCCCTTGGGCACGAAGCCCGGATGATCGGGGTCCTCGTTGCGGATCGTCAGATAGCCGCCGGCGTGGGTGAGATTGTCCGGCAGCACCTCGTAACTGCCGGTCCCGCCCGCGATCAGCACGGTGCCGTCGGCCAGATAGGCGTGATCGGAGCAGAACAGATCGACGGGGGTGTCGATGCGTTTGGCGGTGCGGGTCTCCGGGTCGAAGACCAGCGAGTTGTAGACGGCCTTGTCGGAATTGTGGTGGTCGTTGCCGCTGCCCGCGATGAGCAGCACCTTGCCCGTCGGCAACACGATCGAGTGAATGATGTTGGCGTCGATGTCCTTCGGCAGCGACACGACCTCCCACTTGCCGTACTGCGCCTTGTAGGTGTCGGAATTGATCAGCCGATTGTGCTGGAAGCGGTGATAGAGGGCCGCCACCGTGGCGGTGGTCGCGATGGCGAGCGTGCCGACCACCACCACCGTCGCCACCCAGCGCACGAACCGGGTCGGCGTCTTCTTCAGCACGCCCGCTCCTGCGCCCGCTCGATCACCTCGACCACGGTGGACCGCACCGGTTTCCGGCGCGCGGACCAGGCCATCCAGATCGGATTCAACCGCCACACCAGCATGGGCGCGGCCGAGATCAGCGCACCGAACACCGGCCACGCCAGGGTCGCCGGCGCCGCGTACCCGCGCGCCGTGGTGAGCGCGCCGACGCCGATATAGAAGACCAGCCACATGAGATTGAGCCGGAAGGTGAACCAGCTGTCGCCGCGGCTCTTGGACCCCTTCGGCGTCACATCGAAACCGACGGGCCGCCGAAGCAGGCATTTGATCAGCGCGTTGGCGTACACCGGCGCGGTGACGACGCTCATGAACATGCCGTAGACGCCCCAGGAGTTGGTCGTCTCGTAGGGACTGACATTGTGCCGCCGCACCCAGGTGTACAAGGCCATCTGGCTCACCGAGGACCACCCGTAGAACAGGAACCAGCTGTCGGGCGACACCACCGCGCCGCTCACCCCGAACCACGCGAACACCCCCACATTGGCCGCGCCCAGCAGCCACACCGTCCCCATCACCGGGTAGAAGGCCATCAGCAGCAGGTAGTGCACGATTCGCGCCGGGGTCCGCCACATGCCCAGCAGCTGCCGCCAGAACGGACCGAACAGCATGTGCTCGATGGCCCCGCGCGCCCAGCGGTTCTGCTGCTTGTAGAAGTCGCCCCAGGACGCCGGGCCCTCGCCGTGCGCCAGCAGATCCGGGGTGTACACGCCCTTCCAGCTGTGCCCGGTCGCCGGATTGCGTTGCGGCAGAATGGCGAAACTGGTCGCCATGTCCTCGGTGATGGACGGCTGGATGCCGCCGATCTCGGTCAGCACGCCCATCCGCAGTGCGTAACTGGTGCCCACCAGCATCGGCGCGCCGTGCGCGTTGGCGGCGGTCTGGATCAGGCTGTGGAACACGAACTGCTGGCTCTCGGCCAACTTCGCCACCACATTGTCGACGGCATTGGCGTAGGCCTGCGGGCCCGCCACGTACGCGACATCGGGATCGTTGAAGTAGCCCAGCATCCGCTCCCCGAACTCGGGCATCGGCTCGTGGTCGGGATCGATGCCCATGACCACGTCGTAGCGGGGGAGATCGGGATCCGCGCGGATCATGTCCAGACCGGCGTTGATATTGCCGAACTTGGTGCGGGTCTCGAAAGGCCCCTTCTTCTGGTGGTATTCGGGTCGGCCGCCGCGGCTCAGATAACGCACCCGATTGCCGGGCCGGGCATCCACCGTGGCGACCAGTTTGCGGACCCGGTCCGGCTGCTCCGGATCACCCTCGTCGAGGACGTACACGTCGAAGACACCGGGGCCGCGATGCCGGATCCTGTTGGCCGCCACCAAGGTTCGCTCCAAGACGGCGATGTCCTCGCTCTTGGGCACGAAGGTGATCAGCAAGGCGACGTTCATGCCCGGCCGGGCGTGCAGCGGAATCGGCTTGCGAGCCAGCGCCGTGGTCAGCGACATGGCCATCACCAGCGCGAAGCGGATCACCTCGACCGTGACCACCAGCGTCACCATGATGATGGCGATCGCACCGAACTGCTCGTACTTGTCCCGCGCGCCCAGTCCGTTGTCGACCAGCCAGAGCACATAGCCCCCGCCCAGGCCGGTCGACACCAGTGACAGCGCGATGGTCGATATTCGCCGCCGCCCGGTCTCCAGCGGGCGGAAGGTCACGGTATCGCCGACCCCGTCGAGCAGGTCTCCGGTGACGGTCGCCTTCTCGAGTCGTGCATCGATCGAAGACTGTGCGGTGTAAGAGCTTTCGGTATCGTGCGCCGTGGTGCGGCGCGCGCCGTACACACCCCGGAAAAACCACGGACAGCAAGTTATCCCCCAAGCTGAAGCGGGCCCCTCATGAACTTCCGTTCAACACCGAACGCTCACGCCAGAGATTAGCAGAGCGCGATGCCGTGCGCGGATCGATCAGCTTGGGCCACAAAGGTTTCCAGTGCTATCGAACGCCTTGCCGTGTGGCCGCCTCCGGTCCCGGTCCACACGATGGGTATTCGGCACCGGGTCCCGTTGTGTTTCACCACCCGATACCTACGAACCGGTCGTTCCAGACTGTTCCGAAACCGATTCGGCGGGTACGGGATCCGGCGTGGCGCGCTGGGTACGCAACAGCGAACACGCCAGGCATACCAGCCCGAAGAACAGATAGCCGAGCGCGACCTTCGGCGCGGCCGCCCAGCCCACCTCGGTAGCGTGGATCAGCCCGACGAAACTGAGCGCCGCACCGGCCGCCGACGCGAGCGCCGCCGCCCGGAAACGCTTGTCCAGCACGAAAGTGACCATGGCGCCCAGCACCAGCCCGGCCAGCACCGCACCCGCGCCGAGCGTCTTCAGTCCGTCGTAGACCACCCCGGCCTGCCCCAGCGCACCCATGCCGACCTTGTCGGCGGTGGTACCCGCCGCGCTGAGCGCATTGTCGATCTGCCCCACGCCCCACTCGGCCAGGTTCGGCAGCAGCGCGGCCACCACCGCCACCGCGTGCGGCCGCGGCACCGCCTGGAACGCCTGCGCCCCGATCAGCAAGCCGATGTAGAGCAGGATCGGGACGATCGCCGGAATCGGCAGCACGGTGGCCAGCAGCCCGAAAAGACCCAGCAGGCACATCAATCCGATGATCGCGCCACTGGCCAGCGAGTACCCGGTGCGCCCGCCGGCGTCCTTCCAGCCGGGATGCCCGATGTACACCGCGGGCGGGAACGGCGACCCGAACCCGGATCCGATGATCGCCCCGAACCCGTCGGCCAGCAGCACGCTGCGCAGGTTGTAGTTGTCGCCGGCGGCCGCGGCGCTCTCCACATTGCTCATCGCCTCGGTGAAGTTGTAGACGCCCAACGGGATCGCGGTGGCCAGCAGCGGCGCCAGATGACCGAGTCCGTCGAAGAGCAGGTGCAGCCGCAGATCCGGCAGTCCGAGCGCGATATCGTGCGCGGCCTTCGACACGTCCGGGGCCGACATGTAGCCGCCGATCCATCCGATGGCCGTGCCCGTCAGCAACGCCACCAGCCCGATCGGCACATTGCCGGGCAGCCGCACATCGGTGAAGAACCCGATGAGAATGATGGCCAGCACGGGCAATCCGATCCAGGCGGCCTCCCACATCTGCGCGGCGGGCCGCATGGCGATGAAGGTGATGGAGATACCGGCCAGGGTGCCCAGCATGGCCGCGCGCGGTGTGATGCGACGGATGAACGGGCCGACGAACGCACCGATCATGACGATCACGCCGATCATGAACGCCCAGGCCAATCCCGCCGACCACGCCCGCATCGGGTCACCGGTCTTCAGATAGATCGGGAGCATGACCACGAACACCACGATGAACATGTGCGGCACGCTGGGTCCGTACGGCAACGCCGTGACCGTGGCGCGCCCCTCCCGGCGGGCCAGCCGGCGCGCCAGCGTCATGTAATAGAGGTTGCCCAGCACCAAGGCGATGCCCAGCGCGGGGAGGACCGTGCCCAGGACATCGGCGCTGGGAATCTTCACCACCGCGACCGACAAGGTGGTCAGGGTCAGGACATTGACGAGGATATTGAACGACAGGCCGAAGAAGGCATTGGTGTCGCCGCGGGTCCACCACGGCAGTGCGAACGGTGCGGTGGCGCCGGTGTCACCGGGCAGGCGGGTCTCGACGGACATGGGCGTTCCTGTTCACTGGGCCGGGGTGGGGGAGACGGTGGAGTCGAGCGCGGCGCGCACCGCGGCCGAATCGGCGACCCAGCCGAAGATGCCGCCCTGGGCGGCGATCATGGCCAGGCCGACGCGCTGGAACTCCGGGAAATACGAACCGACGCAATCGGAGACGACCAGACAGTCGAAGCCGCGGTCATTGGCCTCGCGCACCGTGGTGTGCACACAGACCTCGGTGGTGACCCCGGTGACCAGCAGGGTCCGGATTCTGTTGTCGGCCAGCACCTCCGCCAGTTCGGTGGCAAAGAACGCGCCTTTGCCCGGCTTGTCGATCACCACCTCATCGGCGCGGGGTGCGAGCTCGTCGATGATGTCGTGGCCGTACTCGCCGCGGATCAGGATCCGGCCGAACCGGCCGGGATCGCCGATCCGCTGGGATGGGCTGCCCCGCAACAGCTTCGCGGGTGGGCAGTCCGAGAGGTCGGGCAGGTGGCCCTCGCGGGTATGGATGACCGGAATCCCCGCGGCGCGGGCGGTGTCCAGTAGTGCCGCCAGCGGCTCGATGACGGTGCGCAGCAGGGCCACGTCGTTGCCGAGGCTCTCGCCGAATCCGCCGGGTAGCAGGAAGTCACGTTGCATGTCGATGACGAGCAGCGCGAGGGTGCCCGGGTCGAACCGGAAGTCCGAAGGCTGCGCCGAAATATGATGAGCTGCCGTCATTGTCGTTCTCTCTGTGCGAGCCTGAGTTCCGCCGCCGCGGCCGGGCGCGGTTCGTCGAGGATGCGGGGGCCGCCGCGAGCACGGTGTCGTCGGACAAGGCCGGACCGAACACCATGACTGCCGCGGGCCGCCCGTCCGCGGTCGTGCCCACGGGCACCGACACCGCTGTGAGGTCCAGCAGGTTCCCGAAGTGCGTGTAATGGCCCAGCGTGGTGTTGGTGGCGATGGGATCGGCCAGCACCTGTGCCACGGTGAAAGTGGTGCCGATGGTGGGCACCACGATCACATCCAGGTCGGCCCACATGCGGGCCACCGTGGCCCGCAGCTCCTGCAGCCGGTGCTGGGCGCGGAACACGTCGACCGCGCTGAATCGCAGGCCCCCGGTGAGGATCTCGCGAATGACCGGCAGGATCGAATCGGGCTGCGCGGTCAGGAAGGTCTCGAACTCGACCAGCCGCTCGGCGACCCAGGGCCCCTGATAGAGCAGCTCGCCCGCCGCCAGGAACGGCTCCAGGGTGGTCGGCATGCAGTCGAATCCGATCCGCCCCAGCCGATCCCGTGCGGCGAGGTGCGTGTCCCGGAAGGCCTCGTCGCCGAAGAAGTCCAGTTCCGCGGCATCGGGCAGCCCCACCCGCAGCGCTCCGCCGGCGTGGCGCGGTCCGCGCGCCCGGCTCCACGGATCGTCGGGGTCCACGCCCGCGATCACCTCGAACACCCGGTCCAGGTCCTCCACCGTGGACGCCATCAGGGTCATGCAGTCCAGCGACTTGCACGCCGGGACCAGTCCGACCGCGCTGATCAGCCCGCGCGACGGCTTCCAGCCGAGAATCCCGTTGAGCGCGGCCGGAACCCGGCCCGAACCGGCCGTATCGGTCGCCACGCAGAACGGCACCTGGCCCAGCGCCACCGCGCGCGCCGAGCCGGAACTGGATCCGCCACAGATCAATTCGCCGCCGAACACGCTGCGCGGAATCGGGTGGGGCGTGCGGGTGCCGTTGAGCCCGGTGGCGAACTGATCGAGGTTCGTCTTGCCGACGAACAGCGCGCCCGCGTCCAGCAGCCGCTCGACCGCGGGCGCGGTTTCGGTGGCGGTGTAGGCGAAATCGGGGCAGGCCAGGGTGGTGGGCCACCCCGCGACATCGATGGAATCCTTCACCCCGAACGGCACGCCGTACAGCGGCAGCGTGCGCGCCCCGGGACGGCGCTCGATCTCCGCCGCGGCCGCCAGCAGCTGCTCGCGCGGCACCGGCGTGATCCAGGTGCCGTCCGCGCCGCGGGCGGCGATGGCGTCGGCGACCCGGGCGGCGGTCCGCGTGGGTGAACCGCTGCCGCTCTCGTGGGAAGCCAGAATCTCCGTGACCGTGGGACCGGGGCTGCGCATCCGTCGATTGTCGACAGCATGTGTGAAATCAGCGGTGTCGCAATGTATCCGCTGTGTTAGCCGGTCAGGACCCCTCGAACGGCTCGTCGCCGTGGTCCGGCACCTGCGGGCCAACGTGCTTCCGCCGAACCGGCCCGGCCGGTGAGCGAATACGCTCGATCCTCGTGAGCACATCCAAGATCGTTCTCGTCACCG
Organism: Nocardia tengchongensis; assembly: GCF_018362975.1. Lineage (NCBI taxonomy): Bacteria > Bacillati > Actinomycetota > Actinomycetes > Mycobacteriales > Nocardiaceae > Nocardia > Nocardia tengchongensis. The sequence goes on along the minus strand of NZ_CP074371.1, from coordinate 6,211,381 downwards.
GCGCGGGCGCCGGAGTCGGCCGCGCCATCACCCACGCGCTGACCGCCGCCGGACATCTGGTCGTCGCGGTGGGACGTACCGAGGCCACGCTCGACGAGACGGTGGCGACCGCGCCCGGACCGGGCAGCGCGCGGGCCATCCGGGCCGACGTCACCGATCCCGCGGCCGTCGACGCGGTCTTCGCGCAGATCGTGCGGCGTTGGGGGCGGCTGGACGCGCTGGTCAACAATGCAGGGATCTTCGGACCCGCCAAGCCGATCGACGAACTGTCGGTGGCGGAGTGGAAGCAGGTCGTCGACATCAACCTGACCGGTTCGTTCCTGTGCGGGCAGGCCGCGTTCCGGCTCATGAAGACCCAGACGCCGCCGGGCGGGCGGATCATCAACAACGGGTCCATCTCCGCGCACACGCCGCGACCGAACACGGTGGCCTACGCCGCCAGCAAGCACGGGATCACCGGACTCACCAAGGCGCTCAACCTGGAAGGGCGCGCGCACGGTATCGCGGTCGGGCAGATCGACATCGGCAATGCCGCAACCGAACTCACCGCGGGCATCGCCGCGGGATCCCTGCAGGCCGACGGCAGCGTCCGCCCCGAGCCGACCATCGACGCGGCGCACGTGGCGCGACTGGTCGCGCAGACCGTCGACCTGCCCCTCGAGGTGAACGTGCCGTTCCTGACCGTGATGGCCACCGGCATGCCGTACATCGGGCGCGGCTGACCCCGGCCCCGCCCGGACGGGTTACCGGCTCAGCGCCGTCACCTGCTCCATGTGCGAGTGCTTCTCCGGATTGCGCACCGCGTACAGGCCGGTGATGAGACCGTCGTCGATCCGCAGGGCCAGCACCGTGTCGACCTCGCCGTCGCGCCGGACCACCAGAGCCGGATGTCCGTTGACCATCGTGGTGTGGAAGGTCGCGCCGGCGCCGACCCGGTGCCAGCCCTTGGTGAACACGCGGGCCACCTTCTCCGCGCCCACGATCGGGCGCGGCAGCGCGGATCGGACGCCGCCGCCGTCGCCGAGCGCGACCACATCCGGGGCCAGCAGATCGAGCAGGCTCTGCAGGTCGCCGGTGTCGACCGCACGATGGAACGCTTCGAGCACCTCGCGGGACTCGGCCGGCGACACGACGCCGCGCGGGCGGCGGGCGGCCACGTGCGAGCGGGCGCGGTGCGCGATCTGGCGGACCGCGGCCGCGGTCTTGTCGACGGCCTCGGCGATCTCGTCGTAGGGCAGATCGAACACCTCGCGCAGCACGAACACCGCGCGCTCGGTCGGGGTGAGCGTCTCGAGCACCAGCAGCATGGCCATCGAAACGCTTTCCGCCAGTTCGACATCCTCGGCCACATCCGGTGCGGTCAGCAGCGGCTCGGGCAGCCACTGCCCGACATAGGACTCCTTGCGCCGCCCCAGCGTCCGCAACCGGCTCAGCGCCTGGCGGGTGGTGATGCGCACCAGATACGCCCGCTCGTCGTGCACCGTCTCCAGGTCGACGCCGGTCCAGCGCAGCCACGTCTCCTGCAGCACGTCCTCGGCGTCGGCCGCGGACCCGAGCATCTCGTAGGCGACGGTGAACAGCAGATTCCGATGCGTGACGAAGGCTTCGGTGGCCTCGGTGGTCCCGGTCATGGGTGGCTCCCGTTCTGTCGTATCACCCACAAGACACCCGCGCCCGGCCGTTCTGTGACACCGGGGACCCGATTCGATCGTGAACCGGGTCACTCGGGCCCGGTGGTGGCGTGCTCGGTGGCGGCGGTGAAGGCGCGCACCCGGGCGGTATTGCGGTCGGCGGGCCACATCAGGCCGCACTTTACGACGGGCGCGCCGCGCAGCGGGACGTACGCGATATCGGGGCGGGCGTGATAGCGCTGGGAATGCGCGCCCACCGGCAGGATGCCGCGACCGGCGCCGACCAGGGTCAAGTCGGCGCGCGGGCCGGGAGTGGCCGCCGCAGGGTTCGCGCCCGAGCTACGCCCGGCCTGGGACGACCTCGGTGCGGCGGTGAATTGTCGTCCCGCGGAGGTCAGTTCGACCCGGCGACTGGTGCGGCGGAACAGCGGAACGCCTACACGCCGCTCGAGCTTGCTGACGGTCTGGCTCACCCGCGCGGTCGACACCCGCAGTCGCTCGGCCGTGCGCCCGAAGTGCAGCTCCTCGGCCAGCGTCAACAGTGTCTCGACCTCGTACCGCTCGATCACCGCCCTCCCATCGTTAACTCCCGCTAAACGATCCTTATCGAAACCGGCCTTGTTCACCAATTGCCCTGACAGCACAGTGAAACCGACCGTTCGATCTACCGAGGAGTTCCAATGAACGCCGACCTTCGAGCCCTCTCCGCACCTTCCGCCGACCTCACGGCGGTCGTCGCGGAACTGCGCGACCGCGCCGAAATCACCGATGCCCTCTACCGTTTCGCCCTCGGCCAGGACACCAAGGACCGCGACCTGTTCGCCTCCGCCTTCACCCCCGACGCCGAACTCGACTTCCGGCCCGCCGCCGCCCGCTGGGGTGGCGCACCGCCGGTCATGGTCGGCCGCGACACCATCGTCGACGCCATCCTGGCCATGTTCACCGGCCGCGTCCACACCACCCACCAGGTCACCAACCCCCGCATCACCATCGACGGCGACACCGCCACCATGACCGCCCTCGTCGAAGCCCAGCACCTGCTCGACGCCGACCCCGCCGTGCACGCCCTGCTGAAGAACCCCTACGAACTCGAACTGCGCCGCGACGGCGACCGCTGGCTCATCGACCGCATGCGCATCGACAACACCTGGTACACCGGCGATCCCACCGCCATCTTCGGCGGCTGACCCCGCCGTGCCTCAGAACACGAACCCGCGCAAGGCCAAGAACCGCAGCCCGCCGACCGCCGCCATCACCGCGAGCACCGCACCCGCCTGAGCGATCTCCCCGAGCCCCGGCGCCCAGAAATCGAGCCCCGCCAACGCGGCCGTACTGACCACCAGTCCGGCCGCGGCAAGCCCGCCGCCCTCCCACTGCGCGGTGAACCATCCCACCCGCCCGGCCGCCCGGAACGTCAGCTGCCGATGCAGCTCGTTGGCGATCACCGTGCTGAGAATCGACCCCGCCACATTGGCCACCAGGGTCCCGCTCCCGTTCATCGCCATGAACACGAGCACATAAGCGACATTGCTCAGCCCGCCCACCAACGCGAACCGGATCAGCTGCGCGGCCACGTGGTCGCCCCGCAGGAACCGGCCCATCGCCGCGATCCCACGATCCACGGCCCGCTCGAGGCCGCCGAGACCCATCGGGTCCCCGTACACCGTCCGCAGCCCGGAATCAGCAATCGCAATGTTCATGCCACTACAGTCGCCAACCCCGCTTACACGGACCTGACACCGACCTGACGCGGCGCTGTCACGCAACCACTCGAACAAACGTTCTACTCGAGGTAGTGTTCCGGGCCATGCCGGAACTCTCACGACGCGACTGGGCGACGATGAACCTCAAAGAGGTGCAGCGGCAGCTGCTGAAGGCGGCGTCGTTCGGGAAAGTGTTGTCGCCGGAGCAGTTGGAGAATGCCGCGGGGAAGATCGGGGAGGGGTTGCGGATCTTTCTGGAGGAGGATCGGGCCGACTAGCGGGCGGCGGGGGTGTCACACCGCGCAGGGCAGGGCGTCGGTTCCGGTTGGCCGACGAATTCGCGGTCGCCGTAACGGAATTGGCTGGCATCCCAGGTTCCGCCCAGATCGGTCACGAAGTTTCGGATGAGGGTCTCGTCGGTGCGGTCGGCCACCAGGATCAGGTCGCCGGATTCGGTGAAGGAACCGCCGCCCAGGCGCTCGGCCACCACGGGGTCGGCGGACCAGGCGATGCCGTCGACCGGTCGCGAGGCGACGGGAGCGCCAATTCGGTCAGGGCGGTGAAGCTCTCGTCCAGTTCGAGCAGTTCCAGGCGATCGTTCAGGCGCGGGTCGGCGGGGTCGGTGATGGTGGCGGTGTTGGTGGTGGCGAACAGCTCACCGGTGGGGCGGGTGGGGTCGCCGGGGACGCACGAGGCCGGTCCGTAGGCCCGCGCGGGCGCGGCGGCCAGAGAGGCGGAAATGCGGGCGGTGGTCATCCTTTCGAGTGTGACGCTCGCCTGGTCCGACGGGAGCTGGATCACACGATCCGTCCTTGACTGAAAATTCAGTCAGAGATTAGAGTCGCTGGTGCCCGGCTCGGGTCGTCATGTGCGGACGGCCGTTTCACCAGCGGGTTCATCGGATTCAGCGCGCCGGAGTAGGGAACCCCGCGCCGTTTCCTCACACAAGGAGACTGCGAGATGCAACCACGACGCCGGTTCATGCGATCCGGGCTATTGACCATGGGCGGGCTACTGCTCGCCGGCTGCGACGGATCCATCTCCTCGTGGTTCAACGGCGACCCCACGACCGGTTCCGCCGAAGGCCATTCCGGCGTCATGCCCGACGAGGGCGCGCCCCACAAGCGCACCTGGATGGCTTTCGGTGCGAGCGAAGCCATCTGGGGCCGCCGGCTGCTGCCGCAGGTGCGCGAGAACCTGGCCACCATCGCCGCCACCATCTCCCGCTTCGAACCGGTGTCCATGCTGGTGCGCCAGGACGAACTGGGCCTGGCGCGCAACCTGCTCGGCGGCGCGGACGTCGAGCTCATCGTCGCCGACCTCGACGATCTGTGGATGCGTGACACCGGCCCGGTGTTCGTGCGCGGCAATCACGGCAAGGCCGGTGTCGACTTCAACTTCAACGGCTGGGGCGGCAAACAGCAGCACAAGCGGGACAGCAAGGTCGCCACCTTCGTCGACGGCCGCGCCGGGGTGCAGACCGGGCACACCGATCTGGTGCTCGAGGGCGGCGGCATCGAGGTCGACGGCGAGGGCACCGCGCTCATCACCGAATCCTGTGTGCTGAACGACAACCGGAACCGGGGCTGGAAGAAGTCCGACGTCGAGGCCGAGCTCGACCACCTGCTCGGGATCAAGAAGGTGATCTGGCTGCCGGGCATCGCCGGGCACGACATCACCGACGGCCACACCGACTTCTACGCCCGCTTCGCCCGTCCCGGCGTGGTGGTCGCCGCGCTCGACAACAACGAGGAATCCTTCGACTACGACGTCACCCGCCGCCACCTCGACATCCTGCACAGCGCCACCGACGTGCAGGGCCGGCCGCTGGAGATCGAAACCCTCGAAGCGCCTTCGGAATTGCGCTACCGCGGCGCCGGCGACGACTTCGCCGCCGGGTACATCAACTTCTATGTCTGCAACGGCGGCGTCATCGCCCCCGAATTCGGCGACCCCGAAACCGATTCCGCCGCCCGGTCCACCCTGCAACGCCTGTTCCCGGACCGGCGCGTGGTGCAGATCAATATCGACGCCATCGCTGCGGGCGGCGGCGGCATCCACTGCACCACCCAACAGGAACCCGTCGACTGACCCGTGCGTCAGACCTTCTTCACCACACTGGATTTCAGCTGCATCGCGCCGATGCCGTCGACCTTGCAGTCGATGTCGTGATCTCCGACGCCGGGCACGAGGCGGATATTGCGCACCTTGGTGCCCGCCTTGATGCCGGTCGGGCTGCCCTTCACCTTCAGGGACTTGATGACCGTGACGGTGTCGCCGTCGGTGAGCACATTGCCCACGGCGTCACGGATGACGCCGTCCTCGGCGGCCGCCTCCGCCTCGGCGGTCCATTCGTGTGCGCACTCCGGGCAGGTCAGCAATCCGCCCACCTCGTAGGTGTATTCGCTCGCACAGGCGGGGCACGGCGGCAGCGCGTCGGTCACGGTCGCTCCTTGTCGGGGTGGAAGGTGCTGGGGCTCAGGCGTTCGCGCCGTGGAGGAAGTCGATGATGGTGCGGTTGACGGCCTCGGGCTGCTCCAGATAGCCGTAGTGGCCGCACTTCTCGAGCTCCACGAACCGGGCCCCGGGAATCGCGTCGGCCACCTCGCGGCCGAACATCGGCGGCAGCATGCGGTCGTCGGCGAACCCGACCACCAGGCTGGGCACGGTGATGCGGGCGTAGTCGGCGAGCCGGTTACGGGAACGGTCCATGCGCATCTGAGCCAGCACGCCCGGGCCGGGCGCGACGCTGGCCGAGTATTCGAAGATGTCGAGCCACTGTTGCGCGGACTCATCGGATTCCATGGTGGCGGGGGACAGGTTCAGCATCGCCTTGATCGCCGCCGCGTACTCCGGCGGCAGCTTCACACCCTGCTGCTGCAACGCCTGCTCGCCCTTGCTGAGGCTGCTCGCGAGCGGATGCGGCCGGCCGGTGGTGGCCAGCATGACGGCCTTGCGCACCAGATCCGGCCGGGCCAGCGCGAGTTCCTGGGTGACGCGCGCGCCCAGCGAGGTGCCGACCACGTACGCGGGCCCGCCGAGCAGTTCGATCAGCGCGGCGGTGTCGGCGACCAGGTCCTCGATGCGCATGCCGTGCGCGCTCTCCTCCGAGGGCGCGATGCCGCGATTGTCGAAGGTCGCGACGCGGAAGCCCGCTTTCACCAGGGCTGGAACCTGATACGTGCGCCAGACCCGGCCGGGGCTGCCGGTGCCCATGACCAGGACGGCCAGGGGGCCGGTGCCGGTGACGTCGTAGTTGAGGCGAATCCCGTTGAGGGTGGCGATGGGCACGTTCGGTCTTCCTGTGGGCGGTCCGGGGAACGACCGAACCTAGCATGATTGTCCTGTTTGCTAAACTCTGCAATCACCGGGTCGGCTGCCCGCCGGACGCCCACCCGCCCTCGGAAGGAGTGGCTCGCACATGCCAGGACAGCAACGGCCGCTCTATCAAATGAAGGCGGACTTCTTCAAAACGCTCGGCCACCCGGTACGGATCCGGGTGCTGGAACTGCTCAGTCAGCGCGAGTACGCGGTCTCGGAGATGCTCACCGAGATCGGCGTCGAGGCCGCGAATCTGTCGCAGCAGCTGTCGATTCTGCGTCGCGCCGGACTGGTCGTCGCCCGCCGCGAAGGGCTCTCGGTCACGTACCAACTCACCTCTCCGCAGGTCGCGGAACTGCTCGCGGTCGCGCGCGCCATTCTCACCGGTGTCGTCACCGGTCAGGCGGAAGCGCTCGAATACTCCGCGTAGCGGCACCGGATCGCTCTTTTCGGGGGTCTGTGCACCAACTGATTGCGTATTTTCTAAAATATAAACCTAGTTGTTTCGTGAAGAGAGGTTCGCCGTGCCCGAACGTCCTACCGCCACCCTCGCAACCACTGCGGCGCCGAGCGCGCATCCCGACATCGCGGCCTGGGTCGCCGAGGTCGCCGAGTTGACCACGCCCGAGCAGATCGTCTACTGCGACGGGTCCCGCGACGAGTGGGATCGACTCACCGGCGAACTGGTCGACAAGGGCACGTTCGTCGCGCTGTCGGCGAAACCCAATTCCTTCTGGTGCGTGTCCGATCCCGACGACGTGGCGCGTGTGGAGGACCGGACCTTCATCTGCTCCGAGCACGAGAGCGACGCGGGGCCCACCAACAACTGGGTGGACCCGGTCGATATGCGCACCGTGCTGACCGAGCACTACCGCGGCGCGATGGCCGGGCGCACGATGTACGTGATCGCGTTCTGTATGGGCCCGCTCGACGCGGGCGAACCGAAATACGGTGTGCAGATCACCGATTCGGCGTATGTCGCGGTCTCCATGCAGATCATGACCCGCTCGGGCACCCAGGTCTGGGAACAGCTCACCGCCGGCACCGAATTCGTGCAGTGCCTGCACTCGGTGGGCGCGCCGCTGTCGCCGGGGCAGGCCGATGTGCCATGGCCGTGCGACAAGACCAAATACATCGCGCACTTCCCCGAGAGCCGCGCCATCTGGAGCTACGGCTCCGGCTACGGCGGCAACGCGCTGCTGGGCAAGAAGTGCTTCGCGCTGCGCATCGCCTCGGTCATCGGCCGCGACGAGGGCTGGCTGGCCGAGCACATGCTCATCCTGAAACTCACTTCGCCGCAGGGCAAGACGCATTACATCGCCGCGGCGTTCCCGTCGTCGTGCGGCAAGACCAACCTCGCCATGCTCGAACCCACCCTGCCCGGCTGGCAGGCCGAGACCGTGGGCGACGACATCGCCTGGATGCGCTTCGGCGCCGACGGACGGCTCTACGCCGTGAATCCGGAGGCCGGATTCTTCGGTGTCGCACCGGGAACCGGCGCCAAGACCAATCCCAACGCCATCGCCACCATCGAGGCGGGCAACTCCATCTTCACCAATACCGCCCGCACCGACGGCGGCGACGCCTGGTGGGAAGGCCTTACCGAGCAGCCCCCGGCCCACCTGATCGACTGGCGCGGCAACGACTGGACGCCGGCCTCGGGAACCCTGGCCGCGCACCCGAATTCGCGCTACTGCACGCCCATCGAGCAGTGCCCCTCGGTGGCCCCGGAATGGAACGACCCCCGCGGCGTGCCGATCTCGGCCATCTTCTTCGGCGGCCGCCGCGCCACCACGATCCCGCTGGTCGCCGAGTCCTTCGACTGGACACACGGCGTTTTCACCGCCTCGGTGCTGTCCTCGGAGACCACCGCGGCCGCCGCCGGCGCGGTCGGCGTGGTGCGCCGCGATCCCATGGCGATGCTGCCGTTCCTCGGGTACCACGTGGGCGACTACTTCGCGCACTGGTTGGCGATGGGCGCGCGCGAGGGCGCGCAATTGCCGAAGATCTTCCAGGTCAACTGGTTCCGCCGCAGCGCCGACGGCAAGTTCCTGTGGCCCGGCTTCGGCGACAACGTGCGCGTGCTGAAATGGGCCATCGAACGCCTCGACGGCACCGCCGGTGCGCAGCGCACCCCCATCGGTTACGTCCCCACCGCCGCCGACCTCGACCTCGAGGGCCTGGGTGCGGGCTACCGGGGCCTGACCGACGCGGCGCTGACCGTGGACGTGGAGGAATGGGTGCGCGAGCTGGAATCCATTGACGAGTGGTACGCCACCATCGGCGGCAACCGGCTGCCCGACGCCCTGCGCGCCGAGCTCGCCGCGCTGAAACTCCGTCTGGCCGAAGCGCTCTGACCGTGGCCAACCTGCTGCCGAACCGCGCGGACTGGTTCCCCGCCGTGCGCGCCCCGGGCGCGGACCTGCTGGCCGGACTGGTTGTCGCGCTGGTCGCACTGCCGCTGGCGCTGGGCTTCGGCATCAGCTCCGGGCTCGGCGCGGCCGCCGGACTGGCGACCGCGGTGGTGGCGGGCGCGATCGCCGCGGTGTTCGGCGGCTCCCGGTTCCAGGTCACCGGGCCCACGGGCGCGATGACCGTGGTGCTGGTTCCGATCTTCCATCGGCACGGAGCGAGCGGGGTGCTGGCCGTGGGGCTGCTGGCCGGGCTCGTGCTGGTGGTGCTCGCGATCGCCGGGGTCGGGCGCGCGGTGCGCTACATGCCCGCCCCGGTGATCGAGGGTTTCACCGCGGGGATCGCGGTGGTCATCGCGCTGCAGCAGTTCCCGTCCGCGCTCGGGGTGGCGCACGCGCACGGGGACAAGGTGTGGCAGTCGGCCTGGGATGCGGTGCGGCAGTTCGCCTCCGGGCCGAACTGGGTGTCGCCGGCGACGGCGCTGCTGGTCGCGGCGGTGGTCCTGATCGGCGGCCGCTACCTGCCGCGGCTGCCGTTCGCGCTGCTCACCGTGGTGCTGGCGACGCTGGCAGTCAAGCTTTTCCACTTGGACCTGACCCTGATCGGGCCCATCCCGTCCGGACTACCGGCGCCCACACTGGATTTCGTACACCTGGACCAGCTGGGTTCGCTGATCGCACCGGCGCTGGCGGTGGCCGCGCTGGCGGCGCTGGAATCGCTGCTGTCGGCGACCGCGGCCGATTCCATGGCCGTGGGCGGCCGCCACGATCCCGACCGCGAGCTGTTCGGCCAGGGGCTGGCCAATATCGCCGCGCCCATGTTCGGCGGGGTGCCCGCCACCGGCGCCATCGCGCGCACCGCGGTCAATGTGCGCTCCGGTGCACGCACCCGGCTCGCCGCGCTCATCCACGCGGTCGTGCTGGCCGCCATCGTGTTCCTCGCCACCGGTTTGGTCGCCGCGATTCCCGTGGCCGCCCTTGCCGGGGTGCTGCTGGCCACCACCGTGCGCATGGTCGAGACCGCCTCGCTGGCCGCCATCGCCCGCGCCTCCCGCGGTGATGCCGCGATCATGACGATCACCTTCGGGGTCACCGTCGCCATGGACCTGGTCAGCGCGGTCGCGGTGGGCGTGGGTATCGCGGTGCTGCTGGCCCTGCGTTCGGTCGCCAAAGAGGCGCGGCTGCACCAGATTCCGCTCGACGACGCCGACCATCTGGACGAAGAACACCAGCTGCTGCACGACCACATCGTGGCCTACCGTCTCGACGGGCCGCTGTTCTTCGCCGCCGCGCACCGCTTCCTGCTGGAACTGGCCGAGGTATCGCAGGTACGGGTAGTCATCCTGCGCATGTCTCATCTCACCGCGCTCGACACCACCGGTGCGCTCACCCTGCGCGACGCCATCGGTAAACTCGAGCACCGCGGCATCACCGTGCTGATGTCGGGCCTGCGCGAGGACCACCTGCGCACGCTGGCGGCCGTCGGCGCGTTGCCCGGCAGCGGGCCCGGCCACCTGTTCGATCAAACCCCCGACGCCATCGCGGTCGCCCGCGAACTCGTATCCCGTCCCGCCGAAAGCAGTCACTGATGAGCGAGCCGACCACCCCGAATCCCTGGCAGCGCCTGCGCTATATCGCGGGCGGCACCCTGCCGGCGTCGATGAACCAGTGGATCCTCGACGATCTGACCGGACCGGGCGCGGCGCGGCGGTACATGCTGCGCATCCTGATTCCGATCATTCCGCCGCTGTGCCTGTTCCTGCTGATCCCCGGTCCGCTGTGGATGGGCCTGGCCATGATGGCGCTGCTGTATCTGCCGCTCATCTACTTCACGGCCGCGCTCATGTACGTGTTCCGGCGGGCCCGCCTGGCCAAGCACGGTCTCGATCCGGCGTTGGCGGATCAGCGCGAACGCGACCGCGCGGCCGCCGCGCGCGAAGCCTACGAGCGGGCGCACGGCCGCGGCTGAGTCCGGCGCTCAGTGCAGGTAGCGCTGGGTGAATTCGGTGAGGATCGCCGCGCCGTTGCCCTTGATCTGGTCCCAGGAGAAGGGCAGCTGCTTGACCTCGTCGTAGGTGCGGGTGCCTGGCGCCACAGCGATGTCGGTGCGGGCGGGAATCATCTTGTGGGCCGCGGAGATCTGCTGGGCCTCGGGCGTGAACATGTAGTCCACCAGCGCTTTCGCGGCGGCCGGATTCTTGGTGGTGTTCAGGATGAACACCGGGCGCGGGGTGATGATGGTGCCCGAGGTGGGGGAGATGACCCGCAGCGGAACGCCTTTGGCGGCCGCGTCGTAGGCGGCGTAGTCGACGCCGCCGAGGATCACCGCGGAGGTGCCCGCGGTGACTTCGTCCAGGGCGGGCCCGTTGCCGCCGCGGACCGCCATGCTGTTGGCGAACAGCGAGTCGAACACCGCCCACGCGTCGTCCTTGCCCCAGGCGCTGACCATGGCGGCCAGCAGGTCACGGGCGGTGCCGGATTCGCGCGGGTCCGGCATGATCACCTTGCCGCGGAACTCCGGTGCGGCCAGGTCGGCCCAGTCGTTGGGCAGGCGCGGGGCGACTTTGGTGTTGACCACCATGGTCAGCGCCGAGCCGTCCCGGCCCAGGAAGCCGTGGTTCTTGGCGATCCAGCCGGCGTGCACGCGGTCGATGCCGCGCGGTGAGTAGGGCAGGGTCCGGCCGTCCAGGTCGTATTGCGCGGCGGGCGTCCAGGAGGCCAGGTACACCACGTCGGCGACGGGGTGCGGACCCTCCTTGTCGAGTTTGGCGGTGATCTTGCCGGTCTCGGCGCTGAAGACGGTGACCTTCACCCCGGACGCCTTGGTGAACGCGGCGACCAGTTCGTCGGTGAGGTCCGCGGGATTGGCCGAGTACAGCGTCAGTTCGCCGTGCAGCCCGGGCGGCGGGGTCCACGAACTGGTCACCGCCGGAACGGTATCCGGGGTGCCGTGCCGGCCGCAGGCGGTGGCGGCGAGCAGCGCCGAGACGACGGCCGCGATGAAGACACGGCGGGGTAGTGACATTCCGCGGGATCCTTTCCGAAGGACCCCGTCTCAACCGGGTTCCACACCTATCTCGCGCGCAGAATAGGCAGCGTCGGCGAACCGGGAGGGTCTTTTCGGTGAACAGACGGAGATTTCGCGCGGTTTCCGCCAGGTCGGAGTCGTCTTGTCCCACGCGCCCGGCAAAGTGAGCTGTGTCACAGTTTGGTAGCGGTTCGCATCAATTGCCGCAAACGTTTTTCGTTTCCTTTGCCTTGTCTTTACGCTTACCCGCGATCTGCCAAGCGTCGTGGTTCTCCAGCCTCGCCCGCCGCTGCCTCTCGATGCCAGTACATGTTGACCGATGAACCGGGCGGCCGCGCCGTGCCGGCGAAGGAGAGATATGTCCACCGACACCGATCAGCCTCCACGGACGTCGCTTCCCGGCCCTGCGCGTCGGGATCCCTGGGCCGCCCTGGTGCGCCACGATCTACCGGCTTCACTCGTCGTCTTCCTGGTCTCCCTGCCGCTGTCCATCGGCATCGCCGTGGCCGTCGGCGCCCCGGTCGCCGCGGGCCTCATCGCCGCGGTGGTGGGCGGTGTGGTCGCCGGACTGCTCGGCGGCTCCACCCTGCAGGTCAGCGGGCCCACCGCCTCGCTCACCGTGGTCGTCGCCGAATCCATCAGCCAATTCGGCTGGACGGCCACCTGTTTCATCACCATGCTCGCGGGTGGACTGCAAATTCTGTTCGGGCTCAGCCGGATCGCACGCGGCGTGCTGGCCATCGCGCCGGTCGTGGTGCACGCCATGCTCGCCGGGATCGGCATCGTCATCGCGCTGCAGCAGGTCCACGTGATGCTGGGCGGCAACTCGCTGAGCTCGTCCTGGGGCAGCATCACCGCGCTGCCGCACCAACTGGCCTCGGTGCACCCCGGAGATCTGTGCATCGGACTGGTCGTGATCGCCATCCTGGTCGGCTGGCGGCGGCTGCCCGACCCCGTGCGTCAGGTGCCCGCACCGCTGGTGGCCGTGGTGGTGGCCACCCTGCTGGCGCGCGTGCTGCCGGTGCGGGTCGAACGCATCACCCTCAACGGCTCACTGCTGAACGAACTTCGGCTGCCGCAGGTGCCGCACGGGAGTTGGGCGACGGTGGCGCTGATGGCGCTGACCATCGCGCTCATCGCCAGCGTGGAGACTCTACTATCGGCTGTGGCGGTCGACCGGATGCGCCAGAACGCCGCGCGCCGAACGGATTTGGATCGGGAGTTACTAGGCCAGGGTGCGGCCAACATGGTCTCCGGTCTGATCGGAGGCCTGCCGGTGGCGGCGGTGATCGTGCGCAGCATCGCCAACGTCAACGCCGGGGCCCGCACCAAGGCCTCTACCATGCTGCACGGCCTGTGGATCCTGCTGTTCTCGGTGGCGCTGGTCGACGTGGTGCGCTCGATTCCCAAGGCGGCGCTGGCCGGACTGCTCATCGTGGTCGGCATCCAGCTGATCAAGCTCGCCCACATTCGGCGCGCCCAGCGCACCGGCGACCTGGTGGTGTACGCGGCCACCGTGCTGGTGGTGGTGTTCTGGAATCTGTTGCTGGGCATGCTGGTCGGGCTCGCGCTGGTGTTCGCACTGCTGCTGTGGCGGGTGGTGCGGGTCTCGGTGGTGGCCGAGGAGTCCGGTATGGGGCCGTCGAACCGCGCCCGCTGGCGGGTCACCGTGGACGGCAGCTTCACCTTCCTGGCCCTGCCCAAGCTGACCGGTGAGCTCGCCAAGGTGCCAGCCGACGCGGACGTCGTGGTCGAGATGACCGTCGACTTCATGGACCACGCCGCCTACGACGCGTTGCGGGAATGGGCCGATCACCACCGCGAGGAGGGTGGCGCCGTGGAATTCGTGGAAGTCGGCGCGGTCCGCATGGCCGACGCCGCCGCCGGTCCCTCGGCGCGCGGCCACTCCCGGCATCTGCTCGACGACGTGCTCGGGCCCTGGCGGCGCACGGCCACCGATGTCGACCCCGTCGTCGCGGGCGTGGCCGCCTACCACCGCAGCCATGCGCACGTGGTGCGGCCACACCTGGGTGTGCTGCGTGACGGGCAGGAACCGGATTCGCTTTTCGTCACGTGTGCCGACTCACGCATCGTGCCGAACGTGATCACCAACAGTGGACCGGGTGATCTCTTTACCGTCCGCAATGTGGGCAACCTGATTCCGCGCGACGCCCAGGACTCGTCGATGGAAGCCGCGCTCATCTACGCGCTCGACAAGCTCGATGTGCGCTCGGTGGTCGTGTGCGGGCACTCCGGGTGCGGCGCGATGGGCGCGCTGCACAGCGAACTGGTCACCGGCTCCCAGCTCGACGACTGGCTCGCGCACGCCCGGCCCAGCCTGGACCGGTTCCGGCTCGGGCATCCCGTTGGAATCGCCGCTGCCGCAGCCGGATTCGGGCCGGTCGATCAGCTCGGCATGGTGAATGTGGCGGTCCAGCTGGAGACGCTGTACGCGCATCCGGTGGTGCGGCGCGGCGTGCAGGAGCGTGGCGTGGTGCTCTCCGGATTGTTCTTCGACATCGCCACCGCGCGGGTCGTGGAGGTCACCGTCGACGGGATCGCCGAGATCGACGGAGTCGGGCGGGTGGCGCAGTTAGCGTGACATTTCGGGCATTCGGGGCGTGGATCCGGCAGGATTCACGCCCCTTTAACGTTGCGGGGCAATTTTTCTCAGACTTTGCTAAGGCTTTACCTTTAGCCTTGATTCTGCTCGTCCGGTGAGTGCGCGGCCAATGCCGTCCGCAGCTTTTATTCGATGCCCCTGCACATGCTCGCTGAGGAGCGATATGTCTCGCGACACCGATTCACCGCCAGGTAGAACCGTCAGCCGGCTCGACAGCCTGCTGCGCCACGATCTACCTGCATCCCTCGTTGTCTTTCTCGTCGCACTGCCGCTCTCGCTCGGCATTGCGGTCGCCTCCGGCGCGCCCATCGCGGCCGGACTCATCGCCGCCGTCGTCGGCGGCATCGTGGTCGGCCTCCTCGGAGGATCCCCACTCCAGGTCAGCGGTCCCGCGGCCGGACTGACCGTCGTCGTCGCCGAAACCATCAACCAATTCGGTTGGAAGACGGCATGTTTCATTACCGTGCTGGCCGGTCTGCTCCAGATTCTGTTCGGACTCAGCCGCATCGCCCGCGCCGCGCTGGCCATCGCACCGGTCGTGGTGCACGCCATGCTCGCCGGCATCGGCATCACCATCGCGCTGCAACAGCTGCACGTGCTGCTGGGCGGGTCGTCGCACAGTTCGGCCTGGCAGAACCTGATTCAGCTACCCGGTGAGCTGTCCAGCATCCACGGTGACGATTTCCTGGTCGGCGTCGTCGTGATGGCCATCATGTTCGGCTGGAAGTACGTGCCCGGCAAGCTGAAGGTGCTGCCCGGCCCGTTGGTCGCCGTGGTCGTCGGCACCGGACTGTCGCTGGTATTGCCCGGCGCTCCGGAGCGAATCGTGTTGAGCGGCTCGCTGTTCGACGCCATCGGGCTGCCCGGGCTGCCGTCCGGCAACTGGGGCGCGGTGGTGCTCGCCGCCCTGACTATCGCGCTGATCGCCAGCGTGGAGAGCCTGCTGTCGGCGGTCGCCGTCGACAAGATGCACACCGGTCCGCGCACCAACTTCGATCGGGAACTGATCGGGCAGGGTGCGGCCAACATGATCTCCGGCGGCCTGGGCGGTCTGCCCGTCACCGGCGTGATCGTCCGCAGCGCCACCAATGTGCAGGCCGGCGCCCGCTCGCGCGCCTCGGCCCTGCTGCACGGCGTGTGGATCCTGGTGTTCTCGGTCGCGCTGGTCGGGGTGGTGCAGCAGATTCCGAAATCGGCGCTGGCCGGTCTGCTCATCGTGGTCGGCATCCAGCTGGTCAAGCTCGCGCACATCAAAATGGCCCGGCGCACCGGAGACCTGCTGGTTTATCTGGTGACCGTGCTCGGCGTGGTGTTCCTGAACCTGCTCGAGGGCGTCATCATCGGCCTGGCCCTGGCCTTCGGCCTGCTGTTGTGGCGGGTCGTGCGGGTGTCGGTGACCGCCGGCGAGGTGGCCGGAACCGACCGCTGGCTGGTCAGCATCGACGGCACCTGCACCTTCCTGGCGCTGCCGAAACTATCCTCGGAGCTGGCCAAGGTGCCGGCGCGCGCCGACGTCCTGATCGAGCTGAGCGTCGACTTCCTCGACCACGCCGCCTACGAGGCCATCCACGACTGGGCCAACCAGCACGAGAACACCGGCGGCACAGTCGAATACGTGGAACTGGGCACCGCCCGCATGGCGCACGCCCTGACCGGCCCGCCGGTCCGCGGCCGCGCCCGCACCCTGCTCGACGACGTGCTGCGCCCCTGGCGGGAGGACGAGGGCAACCAGATCACCCAGGGCGTGGCCGCCTTCCACCGCCGCAACGCCCACGTGGTGCGCCCGCACCTCGACGAGCTGCGCGACGTCCAGAACCCGCACTCGCTCTTCCTGACCTGCGCGGATTCGCGGATCGTGCCCAACGTCATCACCAATACCGGCCCCGGTGACCTGTTCACCATCCGCAACGTCGGCAACTTCGTGGTCCCGGGCGGGCGCGACACCTCCATCGAGGCGGCCCTGGCCTTCGCCATCGACGAACTGCGCGTCGACAATGTCGTGGTCTGCGGCCACTCCGCCTGCGGTGCGATGAAAGCCCTGGTCGCCGGCGGACCCACCGGCCCCGGCCTGGGCAACTGGCTGGTCCACGGCCGAGCCAGCCTGGACCGCTTCCATCCCGACGACCCGGTCGCCGCAGCGGCCGCCGCAGCCGGATACGGCGTCCACGACCAGCTGTCCATCGTGAACGTGGCCGTCCAGGTGGACACCCTGCGCTCCCACCCCGTGGTCCGGCGCGCCATGCTCGAACACGGCCTGCGAGTCTCGGGCCTGTTCTTCGACATCGGCACCGCTCGGGTACTGGAGGTGACCTCGGCCGGTATTCGGGAAATCGACGCCCCCGAGCTATCGGCCTTGGCGCACACCCACTGATCGATCCACATGACGTGTGACGGCGCAGGCATCCCTGCCGGGAATGCCCGCGCCGTCACGGTTTTCGATGCGGCCTGCCGACCGGACCGGCGGGCCCGAGAGTTCAGTGGCGGGTCGAAACCCCGGGCCCGCATGTGCCCGCCGGGCGCGTCGGCGGGGCGGGGGAGGGTGCGCGGCATACGCTGAGCCCGCCTCGCGGAATCCGCGAGTTGATCGGGTGCGCCGGAGGCCGCGGGGGAGCCGTCCACTTCGGCGCGGAAACGTGACATCGTGGGTAGTAATCACCGTGAACCGGCCGGATCGGAGTCGAATGGAAATGGTTGCGCAGCCCCCCGTTTCACGGGCCCTCGTGCCGGGCACCGAGCTGCTACGCGCGCAATGGCTGGCCGAACGGATCGCCGACATGGGCATCTCCTGGGGGACTGCCGACTCGCGGGTGTCTGGCACCCTGTGGTGGTGCATGGCCGCGTCCTCCCTGGTGGACCCGCTCGTCGCCGCCATCGCGGCCGACGAGCCCCCCTTCGACCCGGCCCTGGAACACATCACCCTCGAGATGCGGCCCGACGGCGGCGTGGAGCGGGTCCTGCCCGAACCGCACGGCTACCGGATTGCCGCGCATCTTCTTGCGCTCGGATCGGCTGCGACGTCGGGGGCCGCGATTCCTCCGGTCCAAGAGGGCGCCGCCGACCCGATGACGGTCGCGGTCGACGAACCCGGCAGTTGCGCTGCGGTAACCGAAAGCTGTTGTACGGCAGCATCGGTCGGGCATTCGCTGCGCCACACCTTGTCGCGCGTGATACCCGTGGTGGCCGAGGTGTCCGGTGCGGGCGTGGCCTCGCTGTGGGCGATCGTCGCCGACGCCATCGGCAACCGCGCCCTCGACATCGGAGCCGAGGAAGCAGGCGCCCGCCTGGCCCGCGACGTCGCCGGCCGCCTGCCGGTACCCCGCTTCCAGGACGTCGGCGGCCGCACCTTCGTCCGCCGCATCTCCTGCTGCCTGGTCTTCGAGGTCCCCGGCTGCACCATGTGCACCAGCTGCCCCAAACGCCCCGCAGCCGAGCGCGAGGTTCTGCTCGCCGAGGTCGCCGCACGCGGCTGACGACCCGGCCCGCCGGTCCATCGACGCGCGGTGACAGCGGTGCCGATAGAGTGGTGGCCGCCGGGGCTCCGCTCTTTCTTCGGGGGGTGCCCGGTCGTCATGTCCAATTACATACGGCGGATGGATCACCGCCGTGAAACGCCTAGGAGTGTCCAGCCGTGAGCACCTCACCCCAGCAGACCCCAGCCGCCCGCGTCCGGGTTCCGGCTGGGACTACCGCCGGGGCCGCGGTGCGTGAGGCGGACCTGCCGAGCAAGGGCGCGAGCGCGGTGCTCGTGGTGCGCGACGACGAGGGTGCGCTCAAGGATTTGACCTGGGTGCCCGAGTTCGACACCGAGGTGGAGGTCGTCACCGCCGATTCGCCCGACGGCCGCAATGTGATCCGGCACTCGGCCGCGCACGTGCTGGCCCAGGCCGTGCAGCAGGAGTTCCCCGAGGCCAAGCTGGGCATCGGCCCGTACATCAAGGACGGCTTCTACTACGACTTCCAGGTCGAACGTCCCTTCACCCCCGAGGATCTGGCCAAGCTGGAGTCCCGGATGAAGAAGATCATCAAAGGCGCGCAGCGGTTTTCGCGCCGGGTAGTCGAGATCGACGAGGCCCGGGTCGAACTGGCCAAGGAGCCGTTCAAGCTGGAGCTGATCTCCGACAAGTCGGGCATCGACGATCCGGAGGTCATGGAGGTCGGCGGCAAAGAGCTGACCATTTACGACAACCTGGATCCACGCACCGGCGAGCTGATCTGGGCCGACCTGTGCCGCGGCCCGCACCTGCCGACCACCAAGTACATTCCGGCGTTCAAGCTGACCCGCTCCTCGGCCGCCTACTGGCGCGGTGACCAGTCCCGTGAGGACCTGCAGCGCATCTACGGCACCGCCTGGGAATCCACCGAGGCCCAGGACGAGCACCTGCGCCTGCTGGAAGAGGCCGAGAAGCGCGACCACCGCAAGCTCGGCCTGGAACTGGACCTGTTCTCCTTCCCCGACGAGCTGGGCTCGGGCCTGCCGGTGTTCCACCCCAAGGGCGGCATCATCCGCAAGGAGCTCGAGGACTACTCGCGCCGCCGCCACACCGCCGCCGGCTACGAGTTCGTCAACACCCCGCACATCACCAAGGGCCACCTCTTCGAGGTCTCCGGCCACCTGGACTGGTACCGCGAGGGCATGTTCCCGGCCATGCACCTGGACGCCGAACTCAACGAGGACGGCACCGTGCGCAAGCCCGGCCAGGACTACTACGTCAAGCCGATGAACTGCCCGATGCACAACCTGATCTTCCGGTCGCGCGGGCGCTCCTACCGCGAACTGCCGCTGCGCATGTTCGAGTTCGGCTCCGTCTACCGCTACGAGAAGTCCGGCGTCGTACACGGCCTGACCCGGGTGCGCGGCATGACCCAGGACGACGCGCACATCTACTGCACCAAGGAGCAGATGCACGCGGAGCTCACCTCCACGCTGCAGTTCGTGCTCTCGCTGCTGCGCGACTACGGCCTCGACGACTTCTACCTGGAGCTCTCGACCAAGGACCCGAAGAAGTTCGTCGGCTCCGACGAGCTGTGGGAGGAAGCCACCGAGACCCTGCGCAAGGTGGCCACCGACTCCGGTCTGGAGCTGGTCCCCGATCCGGGCGGCGCCGCGTTCTACGGCCCGAAGATCTCCGTGCAGGCCAAGGACGCCCTGGGCCGCACCTGGCAGATGTCGACCATCCAGCTCGACTTCAACCTGCCCGAGCGCTTCGAGCTGGAGTACACCGGCTCCGACGGCGCCAAGCACCGCCCGGTCATGATCCACCGCGCGCTGTTCGGTTCCATCGAGCGCTTCTTCGGTGTGCTCACCGAGCACTACGCGGGCGCGTTCCCGGCGTGGCTGTCGCCGGTGCAGGTGGTCGGCATCCCGGTCGCCGAGGCCTTCGCCGAGCACCTGGACGGCGTGATCGAGCGGTTGCAGGACAACGGGATTCGCGCCGAGCTCGACCGCAGCGACGACCGCATGCAGAAGAAGATCTTCAACCAGACCGCGCAGAAGGTGCCGTTCATGCTGCTGGCCGGCGCCCGCGACGTGGAGGGTGACGCGGTCAGCTTCCGCTTCCGCGACGGCACCCAGGTCAACGGTGTGCCGGTCGCCGACGCGATCGCCACCATCGTGGACTGGGTGCAGCGGCGTGAGAACACCTCGCCCACCGCGGAAGGCTTCGAGATCCGCAAGGCGAATCGATGAGCGAAGCGACCGTACCCGCGCCGATCGTGGACACCGGAGCCGGTGATCCCGACCGCTTGCAGCGGCTGTGGACCCCATACCGGATGTCCTACATCACCGGTGAGGCGGAGGAACGAAAGGTCGACGCGCCCAAGAAGACCGGGCACCCCTTCACCGACATCCCCGAGATGTCGGACGAGGACGGCCTGATCGTCGCGCGCGGTGAAACGGTGTACGCGGTACTGAACCTGTACCCGTACAACCCCGGCCACATGATGGTGGTGCCCTACCGTCGCGTCGCCAACCTGGAGGACCTGACCGCCGCGGAGAGCGCCGAACTGATGGCGTTCACCCAGCAGGCGATCCGGGTGATGAAGCAGGTGTCGCGGCCCGAGGGCTTCAATGTCGGGCTGAATCTCGGTGGCGTTGCCGGAGGTTCACTCGCCGATCATCTGCATCAACATATCGTGCCGCGCTGGAGTGGGGACGCGAACTTCATTACCGTCGTCGGCGGAGTGAAGGTGATGCCGCAGCTGCTCCGGGAGACCCGGGCGCTGCTGGCACAGGCGTGGAAGGAAGCGGATACGGCATGAGCGGGTCAGGCCCGGAAGCGGTAGCGAAGCGTGACCATGGAGGGCCCCCGCTCATGCCCGGAGGGCCCCGCATGAGCGGTAGTGGCCGGGAGTTTGTAGCGTGCTGAGCTTCTTCGGTCGCGAGACGTTCGCCAAAGCGACCGCGCCCCTGGGCAAAGCGCTGGTGAGCACCGGGCTCACCCCCGATGCGATGACGCTCATCGGCACCACCGCCTCGATCGCCGCGGCGGTGACGCTGTTCCCGGCCGGTCACCTGTTCTGGGGAACCATGGTGATCTGGCTGTTCGTCATGTTCGACATGCTCGACGGGGCCATGGCCCGCGCCCGCGGCGGTGGCACGAAATACGGTGCGGTGCTCGACGCCACCTGTGACCGGGTGGCCGACGGCGCGATCTTCGCGGGCCTGGCCTGGTGGTCGGTGTACCACGCGCACTCCAAGCATTTGTTCGTGGCGACGCTGGTGGTGCTGGTGACCTCGCAGGTCATCTCCTACGCCAAGGCGCGCGCCGAGGCCAGCGGCCTGTCGGCGGACGGCGGTCTGATCGAGCGGCCCGACCGGCTGGTCATCGTGCTGGTCGGCGCCGGATTGTCGGGCATCGGCGGGCATTTCGACATCGAGTGGCTGTCGTACGCGGTGTACGCCGCCATGTACGCGCTGGCCGTGCTCAGCATCATCACCGTCTTCCAGCGGGTGCTGGCGGTCCGCAATTCGCCCGGCGCCCGCGACATTCTCGCCCCCACGGTGAAGGCTCCGGAGGATCCGCAGCGGTGACAACCGATTTCACGTCCGCGATGACCGACAAGGCATACGCGGCCGGCTGGCGGCTGGTCCGTGCCCTGCCCGATGGCACGGCCCGCCGGCTGTTCGACCGCGGCGCGGATCTGGCCGCCCGCAAGGCGAACAGGGCCGCGCGGCGCGGACAGCCGAACCAGTTGCGCAAGAACCTGGCGCGGGTGCTGGGCACCACGCCGGAGCTGGTGCCCGACAGCCTGATTCGCGACAGCATGCGCTCCTACGCGCGGTATTGGCGCGAGGCGTTCCGGCTGCCGTCGATGGACCATGTGGCGCTGGGCAAGTCGCTGCGGGTGGCCGGATTCGAGCACCTCGATGCCGCGCTGGCGCAGGGCAAGGGCGTGGTCTGTGTGCTGCCGCATTCGGGCAATTGGGATATGGCCGGTGTCTGGCTGGCGCAGAACTACGGTCAGTTCGCCACGGTCGCCGAACGTTTGAACCCGGAGAAGCTGTTCGAGCGGTTCGTCGAGTACCGGGAGAGCCTCGGCTTCGAGGTCTTCCCGCTCACCGGCGGTGAACAGCCGCCGTTCCCGCAGCTGGCGGATCGCTTGCGGAGCAATCAGGTGGTCTGCCTGATGGGCGAGCGCGACATCACCGGCAAGGGGGTGCCGGTCACCTTCTTCGGCGAACCCAGCTGGCTGCCCGCCGGCGCGGCGAAGCTGGCCGCGGAGACCGGAGCGGCGCTGCTGCCGACGCACCTGTGGTTCACCACCGACGCCGACGGTGAGGAGGACTGGGGCATGGAGATCTTCGAGGCGCTGGACCTCTCCGGCGGCGTCGTTCCCGCCACCCAGGCGCTGGCCGACGTGTTCGCCGCCAATATCGCCGCCCATCCCGCCGACTGGCACATGTTGCAGCCGCTGTGGAAGAGTGATCTATCGCAGGCCCGGCTGGAACGCATCGCGGCCGCGCAGGCAGCTCTGGGGTATCGGGAGCCGGGAACAGGGGCGCTATGAGGATCGGCATGGTCTGCCCGTACTCGTTCGACGTGCCGGGCGGGGTGCAGTCGCATGTCGTGGAACTGGCGCAGGTGCTCATCGAACGCGGCCACAAGGTCAGCGTGCTCGCGCCCGCCGCCGACGACACACCGCTGCCCGACTTCGTGGTCTCCGCGGGCAAGGCCGTCGCGATCCCCTACAACGGGTCGGTCGCGCGCCTGTCGTTCGGGCCCACCGCCTACACCCGCATCCGGCGCTGGATCGCCGACAACGACTTCGACGTCCTGCACATCCACGAACCCAACGCGCCCAGCCTTTCCATGCTGGCGTTGAAGATCGCGGAGGGGCCGATCGTGGCCACCTTCCACACCTCGACCACGAAGTCGTTGGTGCTCAGTACTTTTCAGGGCGTGCTGCGGCCGTATCACGAGAAGATCAGCGGCCGGATCGCGGTGAGCGAACTGGCGCGGCGCTGGCAGGTGGAGGCGCTCGGCGGGGACGCGGTCGAAATCCCGAACGGGGTGGACGTGCCCGCGTTCGCGCACGCGCCGCTGCTGGACGGCTACCCGAAGCCCGGCAAGTCGGTGCTGTTCCTGGGCCGGTTCGACGAACCGCGCAAGGGCATGGACGTGCTGCTGGGCGCGCTGCCCGAATTGGTGCGCAAGCACCCGGATCTCGAAGTGCTGATCGTCGGGCGCGGTGACGAGGACCGGCTGCGCCGCGAAGCCGGGGAGAACGCCGGGCATCTGCGCTTCCTGGGGCAGGTGACCGACGCCGAGAAGGCCTCGGCCATGCGCAGCGCCGACGTCTATGTGGCGCCGAACCTGGGCGGGGAGAGCTTCGGCATCGTGCTGGTGGAGGCGATGGCCGCCGGAACCGCCGTGGTCGCCAGCGATCTGGACGCCTTCCGGCGGGTGCTGCGCGACGGGACCGCGGGCATGCTGGTGCCGGTCGGTGACTCGGCGCTGCTGTCGGAGGCGATCAGCGCCATGCTCACCGACGACGGCCGGCGCGAGGACTACATCCGCACCGCCAATCAGGTTGTCGGTGAATACGACTGGCCGGTGGTGGCCGAGCAGATCCTGCGGGTCTACGAGACCGTCACGGTCGGCGACGTGCGCGTCAGGACCGCCGGATGATCACATTCTCCGCAACAACGATCCTGGTTCTCGCGCTCGTCGCGGCGGCGGTCATCACCGCCGCGGTCTGGGCCTACACCACCGCCAACCGCCTCGACCGGCTGCATGTGCGCACCGACCAGGCGCGGCACGCGCTGGACGCGGCGCTGGCTCGCCGCTCGGTCGTCGCGCGTTCGGTGGCCACCATCCTGGCCGGACTCTACGATCCGGCGCTGGTCGAGCAGGCCCGCCGGTTGACCGCGCTGGCCGACCGCGCCGAACGCTCCAACTGGCGTGACCGCGAGACCGTCGAGAATCAGCTCGCCGCAGCGCTGTCCGCGGTGGACATCGGGCTGCTGCCGCCGCAGCTGGTGGCCGAGCTGGCCGACGCCGAGGCGCGGGTGCTGATCGCCCGCCGCTTCCACAACGACGCGGTCCGCGACACCCTGGCGCTGCGCAACCGTCGTCTGGTCCGGTGGCTGCACCTCGGTGGTACCGCGCCGCTGCCGGTGTACTTCGAGATCGCCGAACGCGTCACCGCGGCCGCCTCGACCGGTCTGGACGTCGACACCGTGCGCACTTCGGCGCGTGTCGTCCTGGTCGACGAGCACGATCGCGTTCTGCTGTTGCAGGGCGTGGATCCGCAGGTTCCCGACGTGCCCTTCTGGTTCACCATCGGCGGTGGCGTCAATCCGGGAGAGACGTTGCGCGAGGCCGCGATCCGGGAACTCTACGAGGAGACCGGTCACAGCGCGGACTCCTCCGCGCTGCGCGGCCCGCTGTGGCGGCGGGTGGCGGTCTTCCCGTTCAACGGCGAGCTGATCCGGTCCGAGGAGCTCTTCTTCGCCCTGCGGGCCAAGAGTTTCGACCCGGTCGCCACCAATCTGGATTTCGTCGAACGCCGTTCGATCACCGGCAACAAGTGGTGCACCCCGACCGACATCGCGCACCTGGATCACTCGGGCGAGACCGTGTACCCGTATCACCTGGATAATCTGCTCGCCGAGGCGATCACCGCCGCGGACTCCGACATCGATCCCGAGGTCCGCTCCATTCGCTGACCCCGGGGCCGTCCGGTGGGTGGGATCGACCGCGCAAACGCTGTCCGCGGCGGCCGCCGCGCCGTTACGGTGGGCCGATCAATGGTGATCGGTGGCAAGGACTTACGGCATGAAGCTGATGTACGCGTTGTGGGGAGCTGGGCTGGGGGAGCGGCTGCGGGGCGAGGAGCTGCGCAAAGAGCTGACCGGGCTGGGGGTGAGCGCCTTCCAGGTGAACGTCCGTGACGCCGACGTCGAGGCCGCGCAGGTCCGGCACACCACCTATGACGCGCCGATCGACGCGATCGTGAGCGTGTGGACCGAGGGCGAGCACGAGTCCGTGACCGCGGCCCTGCGGTCGGTGGCCGACGAGGTGAACGGCTGGATCGTCGACGAACGCCGGCCCATCGAGCCGCCCGTGGTCGCCGACGGCGAGCGGACCGAGGCGCTGGCCAATATCGCGATCCTGCGGATTCCCGAGGACCTCACCCGGGAGGAGTGGCTGCATCGCTGGCATGTCCTGCACACGCCGGTGGCCATTGAGACGCAGGACACGTTCGGCTATGTCCAGAACACGGTCACCGCGGCGATCACCGACGGCAAGCCCGTCGACGCGCTCGTCGAGGAGCTGTTCCCGATGGCGGCGATGACCAGTGCCCACGCCTTCTACGGCAGCGGCGGCGACGACGCTGAGCTGCAGCGACGGGTCACGGCGATGATGGAGAGCGTGGTTCGTTTCGGCGCCCACCTGAACCTGGATCTGGTGCCGACGAGCCGCTACTTCTTCACGCTGGGCTGACCCGCCGTAGCGAGACGGTAACCCCGGGGTCTGTGACGCCCGTCATCCTGTCGGAGGCGGGCAGTCCAGTCGTGTCGGACTGGCTATGAAGTGGCCTGAACGCGCAGCCTAGAATCGTCATGTTCGATTCCGAGCTCGGTGTTCGATTCAAACGATCCGATTGGCCCACATGACCCAGGAGTTTGCCGTGACCACGCCCGACACCAACCCCACCATCGGTACCGCCCGCGTCAAGCGCGGCATGGCCGAGATGCTGAAGGGCGGTGTGATCATGGATGTCGTCACGGCGGAGCAGGCCAAGATCGCCGAGGACGCCGGCGCGGTGGCCGTCATGGCGCTCGAGCGGGTTCCGGCCGACATCCGCGCCCAGGGTGGCGTGTCCCGCATGTCGGACCCGGACATGATCGACAGCATCATCAACGCCGTCTCCATCCCGGTGATGGCCAAGGCTCGTATCGGCCACTTCGTCGAGGCGCAGATCCTGCAGTCGCTCGGTGTCGACTACATCGACGAGTCCGAGGTGCTTACCCCCGCGGACTACGCCAACCACATCGACAAGTTCGATTTCACCGTGCCGTTCGTGTGTGGCGCGACCAACCTGGGTGAGGCGCTGCGCCGGATCACCGAGGGCGCGGCCATGATTCGTTCCAAGGGTGAGGCCGGCACCGGCGACGTCTCCAACGCCACCACCCACATGCGCACCATCCGTGCCGAGATCCGTCGCCTGACTTCGCTGTCCAAGGACGAGCTCTACGTGGCCGCCAAGGAACTGCAGGCTCCCTACGACCTGGTCGTCGAGGTCGCCGAGACCGGCAAGCTCCCCGTCGTGATGTTCACCGCCGGCGGCATCGCCACCCCCGCCGACGCCGCCATGATGATGCAGCTCGGCGCCGAGGGCGTCTTCGTCGGCTCCGGCATCTTCAAGTCCGGCAACCCCGAACAGCGCGCCGCCGCCATCGTCAAGGCCACCACCTTCCACGACGACCCCGACGTCCTGGCCAAGGTCTCCCGCGGCCTGGGCGAGGCCATGGTCGGCATCAACGTCGAAGACATCCCCCAGCCCCACCGCCTCGCCGAGCGCGGCTGGTAATCGGCCCCACCGCGCGCGGCCGGTAATCGGCTCGGGCGCAGTCTGATTCACACCGCCGGGTGGTCCTCGTGACCGCCCGGCGGTTTTTTCATTGTGCGCGAGGGGCTTTCGGCCCTATTGAGGTTGCCGGGTGGGTGCTAGATGTCAAGGGTCGGAGACGTGAGGTGTAGTGGGCCGTCGGGCGGGCCATACCGGCGGCTACCTGCGTGCATACCGTTCAGCAAACTCCAGCTACTTTTTTTGCGCTGGGCTGCGGCAAATTTACTACCTGGTGTTTCCTCGCTACTGTTCGGCTCAGTCATCGGTGAACAGTCAAATATCGCGTATCTGGCAAGGAGCCCGCATGCTGGCGATCGACCATTTCACCTATGGCTGGCTGACTCCCGTTCTGGCCTATGTCATGTCCGTCACCGGCTCGTTGCTGGCGCTGCGGTGCATGGTGCGGGCGCGCAATCAGCAGGGGCACGGGGGCTGGATCGTCACCGGGGCCATCGCGCTGGGCGGGACCGGGATCTGGGTGATGCATTTCATCGCGATGCTCGGGTTCTCGGTGCAGGACAGCACCATTCGGTACAACGTGCCGATCACCCTGTTGAGTGCGGCCATCGCCATGGGGGTGGTGTGGCTGGGGCTCTACATCGTGGTGCATCAGCACGGTGAGGCGTTCGCGTTGATCACCGGCGGCACCATCACCGGGCTCGGGGTGGGGGCCATGCACTATTCGGGCATGTATGCCATGAAGACCGATGCCATGGTGCAGTACGACCCGTGGGTCGTGTTGCTGTCCTTGGTGATCGCCGTCGTCGCGGCCACCGCGGCGTTGTGGTTCACGCTGCACGTGAGCGGCATTCTCTCGACCATCGCCGCCGCGCTCATCATGGGAGTCGCGGTGTGCGGCATGCATTACACGGGCATGTTCGCCATGCACGCCCACATGGCCGCGCACATGCATTCGCCGTCGGGGGCGCAGCCGGCGCAACTACTCACGCCGCTGATCATCGCGGTCAGCATGGCGACGATGATCCTGCTGTTCCAGGTCGGCATCACCGAGATCGACGAGCCGGATCTGAGTCGCATCCGCGGCCAGTACGCCAGCCGGTTCTGGCCCGCCCGCCGCGCCGGCAGCGAGCCGGGCACCGACGACTATCCCACCGACACCTTCGAGGCCCGGCACCGGCAGCAGCGGTGAGCGGACACACCGCGGCGGTGGTGGTCTGAGGGTCGCGATGCTGGTGTCATGAACGCCAGCATCGCTCCGCACACCCCGGTGAAAGGATCGTCATGCCCGCCGCCTCCCGCACGGTGATCATCGCCCGCCCCCTCGACGAGGTCTTCGCGTTCTTCGCCGACGCCACCAACAGCGCGCGCTGGCGCACCGGCGTCAAAACGATCACCGCCGAAGGCGTTCCGGCGGTGGGCACCGTCTACCGGCAGACGGTCTCCGGTCCGGGCGGGCGCGGCATTCCCGCCGACGTCCGGATCACCGAGTACGTGCCGAACGAGAAGGTGGTCCTGAACGGCATCGCGGGACCGCTGCGCCCCACCGTCACCTACACTTTCGCCGCCGTGCCCGAAGGCACCCAGGTGACCTTCTCCTTGGCCGCCGAACTTTCCGGATTGAAGAAGCTGCTGATGAACGGGCCGGTCCAAAAGACCATGACCGCAGAGGTTTCGGGTCTGGACCGCGCCAGGACGCTGCTCGAGACCGGGGTGGCGTAGAGCGTCTCGTAGCGCGACGTTCATGCGGGCACCAATGTCAGGTGGCCCGTTGGTAATCCGAGGCTCGTACCGTCCGCCCGGCATCCGGATGATCCGGATGTGACGCCAGGTATTCGGCGTCGGACACCTCGGAGGGTCATGAACCACCCCGTGAAACGGATCATCGGATCCGCGTTGGCGATCGCGGCGATCGTGGCCGGTAGTGCCGGAGTTGCGGCCGCCGACAACGACAATGGCAATTTCCCCTGCAACCCGTCCGGTAAGGACGTGGCCTACTGCAACGCCAAGGTCGGTGACATCGTCGATGTCGCGATCGGCGACGTCGCGCCCACCCAGCCCTCCGTCGGTTACGACGAGATCGATTACAAGCTCGGCCGGTACACCCTCGGCAAGGACGCCATCAACAAGAAGTTCGACGACTGGTGCGCCGACAGCGGTCTGGTCGCAGTCGCCTCGGCCCAGCCGAACGCGACCCTGCAGGACGCCTCGACCTTCACCTGCCAGCTGGCCCCCGGCGCCGAGACCGACGCGTCGCGCAACGACATGAAGACCGTCGTCGTCGGCCCGCACGGCAAGCTGTACATGGCCGACGGGCACCACGCGCTGACCTCGTTCTGGGAGACCGCCGACGGTGGCCCGGGCATGCACATCCGGCTGAAGGTCGTCGGCAACCTGTCGAACCTGAACCCGTCGGGCTTCTGGGACACGATGGTGCAGAAGAACTGGGCGTGGCTGTACGACAACAACGATCAGCCGATCAAGCCGCGCCAGCTGCCCTCCACTTCTCGCTGAAGGACATGAAGAACGACCAGTTCCGCGGCATGCTCTACTTCGCCAAGGACGTCGGCTACGCCACCGACCACGCTCCCGGATTCGACGAGTTCTACTGGGGCCGTTGGCTGCGCGCCCACCAGAACGACCCGAACCTGACCCTGGCCGGCCACATGGGCGACCTGGCCTCGTACCTGACGCTGACCAAGAACGTCTCCCAGGCCATGGTGGCGCTGGGCCAGAACACCCAGGTCAGCGGCGGCTTCACCGCCGGCCAGCTGGGCGCGCTGCCCGCGTTCAGCGACAAGGAGTTCGCGAAGCTGTCGAAGCCGTACTCCGACGCCAAGCCCGGCAAGCTCGCCTACATGCTGGCCTACAAGGCCGCGCACTGAGCGCGGCTCGCCACATCAGGTGATCGACCGGCCCGGGTGGCGTCAGCGACGACGCCACCCGGGCCGCGGCCGTCGTGACCGGGCTCGAGGCGAGCGCCGGGCTCAACGGCCTTGCACGGCCGGTCGGTCGGGTGTGGTCCCAGGCGACCAGGATGTCGGCCGATTCCGTTCGGTCCCGCTCGAATTCGAGGAGTCCGTCGACGGTGAACCCCTGAGCCGGGTCGGTCCGCCGCCGCAGCGCGCCCTCCGACATGCGCAGGGCCACGGTCAGATCGAAGTCCAGCCCGCGGCCCAGCAGCATCGGCCCAACAAGAAACAGCACCGTGCCCGCGGCCGCGGTGCGAATGCGGGCCCGCGCGGAGCGATCGGTCTGCTCGTTCCACAGCGCGGGCAGGAATCGCCCGCTGTCCCGGAGGGGTTTGAGGACTTCACGGTTCACCGCCTCGAAGTCGAACCAGGCTGTGCGATAGGTGAATTCGCTGTCGCGATCGTATTCCAGGCGCACCGAGGCGGGCCGCACGAAATCGTGCAGGGACACCACGTCGGCCGGGCGTCCGCCCGCGCGCAGTAGTTCGGCGGCACCGCGCGCCACGGTCAGCGGTTCGGCCGCGTCCGCGCCATCCAACCCGACAACCACGTATCCCGGCAGCGCCGCGGCGCGCTCGGCGATCAGTTCGAGCAGCGCGCCGGGGCTGAGGGCGGTGAATTCGGGCACGACACAATCTTCCTGGAGGTCGCGTGCTCGCTTACCCCGGGGTCAGCGATATTCGGCCAGGCGGGGCCGGACACCGAGGAGCACGAGGATCGCGACGACCATCGCCGCTCCGTAGGGCACCCGCGCGGTCCACCCGGCGAGTTCGTTCTCGCCCTGGGCGATCGCCGCGTCGAAGGCGTGCTGGTTGATGTCGATGGTCGCGACCAGGGCCTTGTCGTAGGCGGCGAAATGATCGTTGGAGGCGCCGGTGTTCAGCGCGATGGCCGCGCGCAGGTCGGTGCCCGCCAGCCCGCGCAGCGCGTGGTCGTCGCGCTGGTAGACCTGGTAGGCGGCCAGGGTCTGGGTGGCAGCCTGCTGCTCGCCGCCGAAGGTGATGTTGCGCAGCTCCTGTCCGAGGAAGGAGTCGGCGCCGACGGCCTGCTGCGGATCACCGGGATGCGTGGCCAGGGCCTTGTCGAGCGCGCCCGAGTAGTCGTCGGCGCCGCGCGCCTGCACCCGCGCCAGCCGCTGCGACTTGTCGAAGAAGCTCTGCTGATATCCCGCCGCATGCGCCGGATCGAGCAGGTACCGGCTCTCGTCGGCATTGCCGTCGTAACTGAGCGCCCGGGCCTGCCGCAGCGCCAGCAGCGAGTCGAAGGCATCCTCCTTTGCGGTCGTGAGCTGATGTGCCGCCGCGGCATTCGCGGCGAAGCCGCCGGCGAGTACCACCGCGGCCAGCACGGTGGCGGCCGCGAGCGCCGGGTTGATCCGCCGGCGCAGCGTCACCCGCAACACGATCTGCAGTCCGATCAGCACACCGAGCACGAGCGTCCCGAGCCCGGCGATGCGGGTGCGCGCGGCGACCGTGGTGTGTTCGCTGTCCTGGTAGGCCTGACTCAGCACACCGCTGTTGCGGTCGGCCAGTCGCTGCGCGCGCGACAGCAGATCCGGCACCAGGCCGGTGGCCGCGCGGTAGGCGTCGAGCGTGCGCGCCGACGGCTGCCCGGCGGTCCCGTGGTCGATGTCGCTGAGCTGCAGGGTGTCCGCCGCCAGCGCCTCGTACTGACCGAACTTGTCGAGCAGTTCCCGGATCTGTCGCGCGGCATCGTCGTTGGTGGCGATGGTCATGGCCTGCTGCAGGTCCGCGTCGGCCTGTTCCCGCCGCTGCTCGTAGGTGGCCAGCGCCGTGGAGCGCACCGTCGCCAGTGTCGAATCGCTCCCGGCGAGCAGCACATTCGCCACTTGCGCGTCCATGTCGGCGAGCGCGAAGTACAGATCCTCGGTGGCGGTCACGGTCGGCGCGGTGTGGTGGCCGATGACGTTGACGCCGGTGCGGGTGGCTCGGGCGTCGGCGGCCATCGCCAGTGCCGTCACCGCGGTGAGCAGCACGGCCGCGATGGCCAGCAGTCGAATCCAGCGCGGGGTGTCCGCCCGGCCGGGCAGCAGGGCGCGCACCCGGGCGAGCGCACCGGTGTCCGGGCGGGTCTCGGTGCGCGCCGCCGGGGTGTGGGCGAGGGTCGTCGTCATGACGCGTTGTCCTGTTTCAGGGTGAGAGTGGTCCAGGCGCCCAGGTGAATACGGTCGCCGGAGCCCACCGGCACGGCGGTGCCGTGCGGGATCGGGTCGATGGCCGCGTTGACCCGGGTGCCGTTGGTGGAACCGAGATCGATGACAGCCCAGCCGTTCTCGGGCTGGGCGACGAGCAGCACGTGCAGGTGCGAGACGCCCGGATCCTGCGGGGGACCGGTCAGGTCGATCTCCGGGTCGATCCCCTTCGAGGCGCTGTAGCGTCCGACCCGTACCTGCCTGCGGTGCAGGACGAAGGTGCGTTCGGGGCAGTAGGCGGGGAATTCGACGTCGTCGTCCTCGCTGCGCATGGTGTCGAAGTACTCGCGGTCGGCGAAGACCGTTGCTGTCCAGGCGCTTTCGGTAGGCGCGGCGATCGTAGGCGCGATCACCGTGGGGGCGGAGGCGGCGAGTGCGGGATCGGGTACGGCCGCGACCCGGGTGGGCGCGGAGCCCGCCACGAAGTCGTAACTGCAGCCCTCACAGAAGCGTCCGGTTCGCGGCTCCCCGCAGACCGGGCAGGGCGCGGCCGGGGGTTCCGGTGCGGGTGCGGTCGGTCGGCCCGATTCCATGAGCAGGCCGCAGACGTCGCAGTAGTCGGTGGCCGCGGAGTCGTGTCCGGCCGGGCAGGTGTGCATCTCGGTCACCTCACCGCTTGTGCACGCGAGAGGTCTTGGTGGATCGCGTATCCAGGGTCATCTCATCGGCCTTGCGCACCGCGGACTTCAGCCGCACCGTGCCGGTGCGGGCATCGAGCACGTCCACCACGCCCTCGAGCAGTGTGGCGGTGTCGGTGTTCCCGGACGCGGCGGCGATCTGCACCGCGCGTCCGAGTTTCCGGGTGGCGGTGTCGAGGTCGCCGTCGCGGCGCGCGGTCAGCCCTTCCTGGATGACCTCGGCCAGCTCGGCCTGACCGGTGTAGTGGGCCACTTCCGGGCTGATCTTGCTGGACTGTGTCACGTCGTCGGTCCACACGGCTTTGATCAAGCCTTGACCGAGCACCTCGGTCCGATCACCGCTGCCACGCACCAGCGCGACCCGCCCGGCGAGCATGACGTCGCCGACGCCCGCGGGGTCACCTCGATGCAGATGTGATAGTCGCGGCTCTCCGCCCCGCCCCAGGCGCCGGTCGGGTATTCGCCGGTCTGCGTACCGGTTTCGGTGCGCCGTCCGGTCAGATCCAGCAGTTCGGGCGCGACCTGCTTGACGAACTCGACCGTCGCCCCGCGCGGGGTCCACAACCGCAGCGCCACATCGGCGACCGACTTGCCCATGGCGGTGGCGGTCATGGCCTGGAAGTCGGCCACCAGGTCCGCGGGGTCGGCGACGATATCGCAGGTGCCGAGCAGGGCGGTGGAGATCTTGCGCAGTTCGGCGATCTGCCAGTCGGTGCCCACGCCGCGGCAGTCGCAGACGTGCACCCCGGTGCTGGCGGCGATTTCGGCGTCGAGCTGCTGCGGGGTCTCGTGTTCGTCGCGGCCGTCGGTGAGCAGGATGGCGTGCCGCAGCCCGCCGCGGTTGCCGAACAGCTGCCGGGCCAGCCGCAGCCAGGCGCCGATGGCGGTGCCGCCGCCCGCCCGCAATTGCCCCACGGCGGCAATGGCATCGGCCTTGTTCGCGGTGGTCGCGGTGATCAGCGTCGGGGTCGTGGGATACACCATGCGGGCCTTCTCGGTGCCCGCGACGACAGCGAAGTCGACGCCGTCGCGGACCGCGGAAATGGCTGCCGCGGTGGCGTTCTTGGCGGCGGTCAGCTTGCCGTGGGCGTGATCCATGCTGCCCGAGCAGTCGACGATGATGACCTCGGCGGCCCCGCCGCTCGCGGGTGCCGCGCCGCCGCCCGTGGCGGTCACCGTGACCACCGCGTCGACGCGGGTGGCGTCCGCGGGCAGGTACTCGTTCTGGAAGGTGTCGATCCGGAAACCCAAGGGGGCGTTCATGGTCGGGGGCTCCTCGAAGGTGAGGGAAACGGTGCGACGGCCACCGTGATGTTGTCGCTGCCGCCGGCGGCCAGGGCCAGGTCGGCCAGTCGGTGCGCCGTGGCGAGCGGAGCGGCGCGGGCGTCGGGGAAGGCGAGCTCGGTCAGCGCGGCCGCGGTGGGGAAGTAGTTCCACAGGCCGTCACTGCACAGCAGGACCGCGCCGGGACCGTCCGGGGCGAAGGTGAGGATGTGCGGCCGCACGGCGTCCGCGTCCGCGCCCAGCCAGGCGGTGAGGGTGTGCGCCGTCGGCATGGACATCGCGGTTGTCTCGTCGACGCCCAGCTCCATCAGCCCGGCCGCGACCGAATCGTCGATGCTCACGCGGCGGGGCGGGAGCGCGGCCGGGTCGGTGCTCAGCCAGTAGGCGCGACTGTCGCCGATCGATCCGACGGTGACCGCGCTCGGGGTCACCACCGCGGTGACGATCGTGCAGGAGGGCGTGCGGTCACCGCTCTCACCCAGTGCCGCAACGGCATCCGCGGCGGCGCCGATGGCCCGAATGGTCGCGGCCTCCGATCCGACGCCCCTGCTCAGCTCGGTGGTGAGCCGATCGGCCGCGGTCGCGGCGGCGCGGTCGGCCGCGGTCGCGGCGTGATCGGAGCTGGACACACCGTCGCACACCACCAGGATCCGGGTGGCGTCCAGTACCCGCAGTGCCGTCGCGTCCTCGTTGTGCGCGTGCCGTTTTCCGCGGTCGGTGACCGCGGCGAGCGCGCCGAGGTCGAGTTTGCGCCGGTCCGCGACGGCCGGTTGCCTGCCGCACACCCGGCAGCAGCCGTTCGCGTCCAGCGTTCCGGTCGCACACGACAGACACTGTGCCGCAACGGATTCGGTGTCGTGCGTACCAAGCCCCGCGCCGCAGTCCTCGCAGAAGCGATCAGCGGCCAGAACCCGCGCCCCGCACGCCGGACAGCCGGCGGTCTCTTCCGTGGTGGCCGTCATGGACCCTCTCATACCCCTCACACCCAACTGACCGGTCGAATCGCATTGGCCCGGTTCACCAGATCCCGCCGCGCGAGCTTGTCCGAGGACAGGCGCGCCAGCTCCCGGTACCGGGCTTCGAGCGCGCGCCGCAGCTCGCGGTCGACGAAACGGCAACCCAGCACCGTCGCCCCCGGTTCGGCCGGCTGCGCGACCGTGATGGTGCGGGCGGCGTCGAGGACCGCGATGCCGTGGCGGGCCTTGCGTTCGGGATCGAGGGGCAGCGCCTCGAGCCGATGGCCCGCGGCCACCAGGTAGGCGTGCGCTCCCGATCCGGTCGCGCCGGCCAGTTGTGCGCGGAGTGCGGCCAGCTGGGCGGCGCCGTGATGGCTGGAAGTGGCCGGCACCGAGTCGGCGGCGGTGATCGCGCCGTCGATGTCGCGCTCCCGCAATCGCGTGCGCGCCACCCCGAACGCGGCGCTGGGGTAGCCCTGATCGGTGCGCCACACCTGCAGGTACAGCTGGGCGGCCGGGCCGGGTTCGCCCGCGCGCTCGGCGGCCGCGGCCAGCGCGAGCTTGGGTGCGGCCTCACCGGGCAACATGTCGTAGACGGCGTCGAAACGGACTCGCGCGGTGCCGAAATCATGGCCGGCCAGCGCGGCCAGCCCGCGGTACCAGGTGATCCGCCAGTCGGCGTCCTCGGACTCCTCCAGCGCGTCGAGATCGGCGAGCGCCGCATCGAGGTCCCCGCACTCGATGCGGGCGCGGACCAGTGCGAGGGTCACCTCCGGCGAGGACACCGGCGCGGCCTCCAACGCGGTCACCAGCTGCCGGGGATCGCCGATGGAGGTGGTGGGGGAGAAAGCCCGCGGCCGGATCGGCCGGGTCCACCATCGGCACCGGCAGCGCCGCCGCGATCACGGACGGATCCGGGGTGGCGGGCCACTGTTCGGGGTTGGCGCCGAAGGCGGCACGCTCGCCGCTGAATACGGTCGACAACGCCGGTCGCGGCTGTCCGTCCTGGGTGGCCACCACCTCGCGCAGCACACCGGTGACCTGCTCGGCCATTTCCGAGGCGGATCCGAAGCGCTCGCTGGGGTCGGTGGCGGTGGCGCGCTCGAGCAGCCGCCGGAACGACGGGAACTGCGCCAGCAGCGGCACTTCGGTCGCGGGCGGCACCGTGTACCGGTAGGCCCCGCGATAGTCGAAGCCGAAGGTCAGCACCGCCAGCGTGCGCGCGACGGTGAACAGATCCGATTCGACCGACGCGCCTTCGTCTTCCAGTTCCGGTGCGCAGTAGCCGTCGGTCTTGAATCCGGCGCTCTCCTCGTCGTCGCGATGGCGGACCGCGCCCAGGTCGATGAGCTTGAGCTGCTCCTCGGTCTGGATCATGTTGTCGGGTTTGAAATCGCAGTAGAGCAGATCCATGCTGTGCAGATAGCCCAGCGCGGGCAGGATCTCGAGAATGTAGGCCAGCCCCTGGTCCAGCGGCAGCGGCTGCAGTCGCCCGGCCGAATCCCGCTGGGAGCGCAGCTCTTTCAGTGAGGCACCGCCCACGTATTCCATGACGATGTAGCCGACCGGCTCCCCGGTGCGCGGGTCGGGGTGCTTCACGAAGTTGAAGATCTTGACGATATTGGGGTGTTCCACCGATGCCAGGAACTGCCGCTCGGCGACGGCCGCCGCCATGGCGTCGGCGTCGCCGGTGTCGAGCAGGCCCTTGAGCACCACCCAGCGGTCGCTGACATTGCGGTCCCGCGCCAGATAGATCCAGCCCAGACCGCCGTGGGCCAGGCAGCCCAGCACCTCGTACTGTCCGGCCACCAGATCGCCCGCGGCCAGCTTCGGGGTGAAGGAGTAGGCGGTGCCGCACTGGCGGCAGAATCCCTCGGTGCGGCCGGACGCGCCCTCGCGCCCGCGCCCCACCCGCTGGCCGCAGTTGCTGCAGAAGCGCTCGTTCTCGGGCACCTGCGGGTCGGTCATCACCGCTGTCGACGGATCCCGGTACGGGACTTGGGGAATCGACACGAGACCCGCGCCGAGTCGACCCCGGCTCGACCGCGCGGTGCGGGTAGAGCGGGAGGAGGAGCGGCTCGACCCGCGCCGGCTCTGGCGGCCCGACCGCGACGAACCCGCGGCAGTCATCGACTGCGCGGCGGACATCGCGTGCCCGTTGGACGTCGCGACGGCCGCGACGAGGGCCGTCGGCCCGGCGGAGGCGGACGGCGGCGCGGGGGCCAGCCCGCACTCGTCACAGAAGCCGTCGTCGATCGTGCCGCCGCAGTCGGGCCGCAGACAGTGGGTCATGGTCATGCCGTCTTCTCGGTGATGGCCCGCTGATACTCGGTCACCGCTCCGGTGGCGGCCGCGAGATCGCAAGGCGTGGAATGCAACAGCTCGTGGGCGCGGCGGTATCGCAGCAATTCGGTGAGCTCCGGCACCCCAGGGCGCGCCCGTATCCGGTGCGCCTGTGCGACAACACCCTCGAACATTCGTAACTCGGCCCACAGCCGATCCAGCCGGGCCCGGGCCGCGGCCCACCGGGCGGCGCTCACGCCGGTCGGCGGCACCTCGTCGAGGAACCGCACCCCCGGATGGTGTTCCAGCTCCGCGAGATTCGCGGCGATCTCCCCACGGTCGGCGTCGAGCCGGGCCAAGGCCTGATCGACCTCGGCGATTGCCAGCACTGGCCTACCCCCTAGCAGCGATGTCCCTCATCGGGCGTAAGCCCGTCAGCACATGCTGCCACCAGTGAGCGTATGGAAACCGTAGGGATTTTCCGGCTTTCGGACCACGGTCACGGCGTGGCAGGAAGACGGTGTTCGGTCTGATCCCCGGTGGTGATTTCGGCGACCGCCTCCGCGTACCAGCGGAACAGTCGGATCGGCGGCAGGGGAGTGGCGTCCAGCGCCGCCCAGCATTCGGCGACCACCGCGCGTGCGGCGGCGCCGGCCCACGGTTGGGGGAGCAGCTCGGGCGGTAGCAGCGGGTCCGGGTCGTGGGCGCGGTCGAATTCGGCCACCAGGGTGATGGCGAGCGTGATCCGTTCCGTCGCATCGGCCGCCGGTAATGCCGACCGCACGTGCTCGGCGATCCCGAGCAAGCGTTCGTGCCCGGCCGCGAGCCGGTCCAGCGGCCACAGGTGCGCCGCGAGCTCTCGTGCCTCGGTGAAACCTCCGACGGCCAGATCGCCGGTGTGGAGCGTGGTGAGGTTCCCGGCGATCCCGAATTCGCTTGCCGCCGCGCTGATTCGCTCCTCCC
Organism: Nocardia tengchongensis; assembly: GCF_018362975.1. NCBI lineage: Bacteria > Bacillati > Actinomycetota > Actinomycetes > Mycobacteriales > Nocardiaceae > Nocardia > Nocardia tengchongensis. Next base: position 6,173,323 of record NZ_CP074371.1, on the reverse strand, counting down.
ACGGGTGCGCCGACACGTACAGCCCGCCTTGGATGGGTGCGCCGCCGAGTTCGACCAGGGTGTTCCGCATGGCATCCCGTGCGGTCCGGTCGGTTTCGGGCACCGCGAACGCCGCGAGATGCCAGGTCCCGTCCCAGCTCACCTGCCGACGATCCTGGGCGTACATCAACCGCAGGTAGTCGAGTTCGGGGGCGAGCGCCGCGCGGGTGTCCTCGGTGGCGCGCAGGACCGCCTTGCGGCCGCGGCCCTCGTGCGTGAACAGCCCTTCGGCGACGACCCTTTTGATGCACAACCGCACCTGCTGATCGGTCATGCCGAGGGCGGCCGCGACGTCGTAGAGCTCGCCGGCGTCGATGGTGGCGTCCTCGCGGATCATGCTCTCCACCAACGTCCGGGTCGGAATCTCGGTGGCCGGAATCAGATCGTCCACGGTGTACTCCTCACTGCGCTACCCGACCGGTTCCTGTTCGATGACGACCGGTGAGCCGCCGCCGAACTCGCGGCCCAGATCCGTGAAGAAGCTCGGCGCGTCGATGACGGACTCCGGTGGATGCACCCCCGGCCGGCGGGCGCGGCCGTCGATGACCTGGGACATGCCCAGTGCCAAGGGAATCCCGGTCGCCCGCGCCATATCGCCGAACAGTTTATCGATGCCACCGGCGATCGACGGGTCCAGGTGCGCCAGCACCCGATGGTCGCGGCCCGCGCGCCGGCCCGACAGGGCGGCGAAGAACGGCGGCAGATTCCCGGGCCCGCGGGTACGCAGGGCCGTCGGCACCGAGCGGGCGATCCGTCCCAAGGTCGGGCGTGTCAGCTCCCGTGCGGCGGCCTCGTTGGTGAGGGCGCCCGCGTCGATATCGCGGCGCAGCACTTCCAGATAGGCCAGTGTCGTCGGCGTCACCACCATCAGATTGGCGGCGTCGCCGATCGGTTTCAGGCTGCGCTGCAAGGTGATCGGCTCGGGATGGCCGACGGTGTAGGCGGTGCCGTGCCGGCCGCCGGGCAAGGTGAGCTCGACCGGGCGCAGGGGGCGCTGGGAGACCAGCCGGCCCGCCGCGACCGCCGAGATGGTGCCGCTGCTCTGCTGCATCCAATGCACGGCCGCGGCGGTCGGCTGCCCGTCGGTGAGCAGAGACTCGTCTTCGCCCGCGCCCGGAACATCCACCGGCCACGCGGTATACGCGTCGTGGACGGTGTCGAGCTCGGCGGCCGCGAGCGCCGCCAGCAGATTGCTGATCCCGGGACTGGCGCCCATCCCCACGATCGCGCACACCCCGGCCGCCCGTGCCGCGTCATCGAGGCCGAGCATGTCGAGCGTCGGCTCCCAGTCGTCGCAGATGTCGAGATAGTGCGTGCCGGTGTCGATGGCGGCCTCCAGCACGGTGCGGCCGAATCGGTAGTAGGGGCCGACGGTGTTGAGCACCAGGTCGACGCTCGAGAGCGCGTCGCGCAGTGCGGGGGCGTCGGTGACGTCGAGCGGGCGCGCGGTCACCGGTATCGGCGCGGCGGCGAAGCGCCGGGCCACCGTCTCGGCGGCCCGGCCGTCGCGGTCGGCGATCACGATGCCCTCGACGCCCAGCAGGTGGGTGGCGGTCTCGACGGCGGCCGCGCCCATCGCGCCCGCGGCGCCCAATGCGAGGACTTTCATGGGGTTCTCCTGTGGTGCGAATCAGTGGTTCGGGGGATGGGCGACGTACTCGCGCAGTGTGTCGAGATAGCCCGGGGCGTAGAGGGATCGGGGTGCGAACAGCGCGACGAGCATTGGTCGCAGGCCGTCGGGTTTGTCGAGGTCGAACTTCACGATGTTGTGCGAGGCGTCGGGGAAGGTCTTGACGGTCAGCAGATTCGCGGGCACCGATTGGCGGTATACGCGCGCGGTTTCGGCGACATCGACATTGAGGTCACGCTCGCCGAGCAGCAGCAAGGTCGGAACCTCGAGTTGCGGAAGGATTTCAGTGATATCGGACTGGTAGTTCTTGCTCACGAACCGCCAGCGATCCTCCGACATGGGCGGGGAATCGGTGGTGGTCGCCCGGTATCGGTCGTAGCTCGCGCCCTCGCGCAACAGGGCAAGGTCGGCTTCGCGCCGCCGCAGCTGCGCGGACAGCTCGTCGTCGGTGGCGTGCCGCTCGCGCAGTTCGGCGCGCAGGTTGTACTCGCCCTGCCTGATCCAGTCGACCGCCGTGCCGACCGCGATCATGAACCGCAGCTCCGGATGCCGGACCGCCACCTCGGGCATCACCCACCCGGCCTGGCTGATGCCCCACAGGCCGATCCGGCCCGCGTCGATCTCGGACCGTCCGCGCGCCCACGCGATCGCCGCCTCGGTCTCGACGGCCCGATCGTGCATGGTCTGGTCCAGCCAATTGCCTTGTGCCCCGGCGACTCCCGGCTTGTCCCAGGACAGCGACGCGTACCCGGCGGCGGCGAAGCTCTCCCAGATCGGCCGGTAGAACTCGTCACGGTCGGCGGTCGCCGCCCCGTCCCCGTGGACGAAGACGACGAGTCCGAACGGGCCGTCGCCCTGCTTCGGCAGCGCCAGGGTGCCCTGCAGGGGTTGCATGCCCCGGTGATGGCGACCCGCTGCTCACGAATGTCGAAATCGTGCTGCGTGATCACCCATCCGCCCGCCGACACGACCAGGGCGGCAACGCAACTCGAGGCGATCAGGAGCCGTCGTTTCCAAGACATGAAACTATCATACACAAAACGATCGTGGCGCAGTCGATAGATTAGCCAGGTTGTTAGCCTGAGCGGGACACACGTGAAGGGACGGGTGCATGGCGACGATCGAAGAGGCGCTCGAAATCGAGCAACTCGAACGCGATATCTTCCGCGGCGCGTCCACCAAGACGCAGCTGCCCCGCACATTCGGCGGGCAGGTGGCCGGACAGGCGCTGGTGGCGGCGGTGCGCACGGTGGATCCGTGCTATCAGGTGCATTCGCTGCACGGGTACTTCCTGCGGCCGGGCAATCCGGAGCGGCCCACCGTCTACATGGTGGAACGCATCCGGGAGGGCCGGTCCTTCTGCACCCGCCGGGTGACGGGGGTGCAGAACGGCGAGGCCATCTTCACCATGTCGGCCTCCTTCCATGTCGGTGACGACGGGCCGGAGCATCAGGACGAGATGCCAACCGTGCGGCCGCCGCTGGAGCTGCCCGACGCCAAGGAATCCATGAGCCCGGAACGGCTGTGGGCCATGCGTGAATGGGAGCACTGGGACATTCGCACTATCCCGCAGGACGAGGTGGACCGCCGCGGCGGCCTGGCCGCCCAGCAGCAGGTGTGGTTCCGCTACCGGCACGCGCTGCCCGACGACCCGCTGTTCCACGTCTGCACGCTCGCCTACATGAGCGATATGACCCTGCTCGGCTCCTCCAAGGTCATCCACGCCGACGAGCCCACCCAGAACGCCTCGCTCGACCACGCCATGTGGTTCCTGCGCCCGTTCCGCGCCGACGACTGGCTGCTCTACGACCAGCAGTCGCCCTCGGCGGGCGCGGGCCGCGCGCTGACCGGCGGGCGGATCTGGAATCAGGCCGGGGAACTGGTGGCGGTGGTCATGCAGGAGGGCCTGATCCGTACCCTGCGCGACCCGGAGGCGGGGTCGTACCCGCCCGGAACCGCCTGAGCCGCAAACGAATCGAGCGCGCCGCCGGTGGATTCCGGCGGCGCGCTCGTGGTTTCGAGGGTCAGGCGGTCTGTACCCGCAGGTGACACACCACGGTGTCGTTCATCTTGCGCAGCACCCGTTCCAGCTCGTCACTGCGATGGCTGGGCAGCACGTGATTCCAGCCGGCGGGCGGCTCGATCTCGGCGATCACCACCACCTTGCGGCGGCCGGGGAAGTTGTCGGCGACATAGCGCGCGACCGGACCGCCCACGGTCGCGTCGCCGTCCTCGAGCAGGACCAGGCGCACGTCCGGATGCCAGGTCTCCCATTCCTTGGTGAAGACCGTGATGTTCTCGCCCGGCAGGCACACGTGCACCGCGATCACGTCCCGGCCCAGTGACATAGCCGCCGAGAGCGCCTCGCGGCTGAGTTCGGACACCTCCGACACCGGGACCACGATGGCGGTCTCGGTGGCCTTGGGCACGGCGGGCACGCAGCCCGCGCCCCGGCAGCCGTCGATGCGGGTGTATACGGTGCGGATTCGCTCCATCGCCGCGACCAGCAGCGGCAGCACCACCACGATCAGCCAGGCGCCCTCGGTGAATTTCATTGCGGTGGTGACGATCAGCGCCACGAAAGTGAGCACCGCGCCGAATCCGTTCAACGCCGCCCGCCACTGCCAGCCGGGGGTGCGCGCAGCCAGCCAATGCCGGACCATGCCGACCTGGGCGATGGTGAAGCCCACGAACACGCCGATCGCGAACAGCGGCACCAGGGCGTTCATATCGCCGCCGGACGCGGCCAGCAGTACCGCCGCCGAGATCCCCAGCGTGACCACGCCGAAGCGATACACCTGCCGCTGCGAGCTCACCGCGAACCGGTGCGGCAGGCAGTTGTCGTCGGCCAGGATCTTGGTCAGGGTCGGCAGGCCGCCGTAGGAGGTGTTGGCGGCCAGGGCCAGCAGGATGACCGTCGCGAATTGGACGATGTAGTAGGCGATGCCGTGGCCGAGCGCGGCCTCGGTCAGCTGTGACAGGACCGTGGTGCCCTCGATCGGGTGGATGGCGAATTTGCCGATCAGAGTGGCCAATCCGATGAGCATGACGCCCAGCAGCACACCCAGCGCCACCTCGGCCCGCTGTGCGCGCTTGACCTTCGGCTGCGCGAAGCTGGGCACCGCGTTGGCGATCGCCTCGACGCCGGTCAGCGCCGCGCATCCGCTGGAGAAGGCCTTGAGCAGCAACAGGATTCCGATGGTGCGCGCGTTCTCGGCGACCGCCGCGCCGGTGGCCACGGTGGCCGGTTCCGACCGCAGCAGACCCGCGACGATCACGGTGAGAATGCCGAGCACGAACACGATGGTGGGCGCCATGAAGGCGCGGGCGCTTTCGCGGATGCCGTAGAGGTTGAGCACGGTGATCCCGGCCAGCACCGCCAGGCAGATCCACATCGTGTACGGGAACAGCTGCGGGAACGCGGAGGTCAGCGCCGCCACGCCCGCGGCGATGGAGACGGCGACATTGAGGACGTAATCCACGATCAGCGAAGCCGCCGCCACCAGACTGGTCCGCCGCCCGAGCCGGGCCTTGGCCACCGCGTATGCCCCGCCGCCGTTCGGGAAGGCGGCGATGACCTGCCGGTAGGACGCGATCAGGACGGCCAGCAGCACCACGATCGCCAGCGTCACCGGCAGTGTGAAGCCCAGGCCGACCGCACCGGCGGCGGCCAGGACCAGCACGATCGCCTCGGGGCCGTAGGCGACCGAGGCCATGGCGTCCAGGGAGAGTCCGGCCAGCCCGGTCGCGACGGTCAGCCCGTGCCGCGGGGGCGGCGCGTCGACTCCGCCACGCGGCCCGGGCGAGGTTTGCGGAAGCAAATCAGTCACATCGGGCAGTGTTCACCGAAACGACCTTGTGGACACCCCTCCTAACGTTTCCCTGACGCCCTGGGTGAGCAGGGCCACACACCCCGGCAAACGTATGCTCGACGGCGTGAAACCGACGATTGGTGTGCTGGCCCTGCAGGGCGATGTGCGCGAACACCTGCACGCTCTCGAGGCCTGTGGTGCGCAGGCGGTCCCGGTGCGCCGGGAATCCGAGCTCGCCGCCGTCGACGGACTGGTCATCCCCGGTGGCGAATCCACCACCATCAGCAAACTCCTGGAAGTCTTCGAACTGCTGGAGCCGCTGCGGCAGCGACTGCGTGATGGCCTGCCCGCCTACGGTTCCTGCGCCGGCATGATCCTGCTGGCGTCGGAGGTGCTCGACACCCGTCCGGACATGCAGGCCCTGCACGGTATCGATATGACGGTGCGGCGCAATGCCTTCGGCCGGCAGGTCGATTCGTTCGAGACCGATCTGGACTTCGCCGGGATCACCGACGGCCCGGTGCGCGCGGTCTTCATCCGCGCGCCGTGGGTGGAACGCGCCGGTGACGGCGTCGAGGTGCTGGCCCGGGTGCCTTCGGGTCCGGCCGCGGGGCAGATCGTCGCGGTGCGCCAGGGCAATGTCATCGCCACCTCCTTCCATCCGGAGGTAACCGGGGATCTGCGGGTCCACAAGCTGTTCGTCGACACCGCGGTGCGCCCGCGCGCCGGTGTCTGACGTACGCTCGAATGTCGGAAACCATTCAGCCCCCTGAAACGAGGAAGTAGGGAATGAGCGGCCACTCCAAATGGGCCACCACCAAGCACAAGAAGGCCGGGATCGACGCGAAGCGCGGCAAGCTCTTCGCGAAGTTGATCAAGAACATCGAGGTGGCGGCCCGCACCGGTGGTAGTGACCCGGACGGCAACCCGACCCTGTACGACGCCATCCAGAAGGCGAAGAAGTCGTCGGTGCCCAACGACAACATCGAGCGCGCGCGCAAGCGCGGCGGCGGTGAAGAAGCGGGCGGCGCGGACTGGCAGACCATCATGTACGAGGGCTACGGCCCCAACGGTGTCGCCGTCCTGATCGAGTGCCTCACCGACAACCGCAACCGCGCCGCGGGCGAGGTGCGTGTCGCCATGACCCGCAACGGCGGCAGCATGGCCGACCCGGGTTCGGTGTCGTACCTGTTCCACCGCAAGGGCATCGTCAATCTGGAGAAGAACGGTCTCTCCGAGGACGACGTGCTGATGGCGGTGCTCGACGCCGGCGCCGAAGAGGTCAACGACCTGGGTGACTCGTTCGAGATCATCTCCGAGCCGACCGACCTGATCGCGGTGCGTTCCGCCCTGCAGGCCGCGGGCATGGACTACGAGTCCGCCGAGTCCGGCTTCCAGCCGTCGATGTCGGTCCCGGTCGACGCCGACACCGCGCGCAAGGTGTTCAAGCTGGTCGACGCCCTCGAGGACAGTGACGACGTGCAGAACGTCTTCACCAATGTCGACATCTCCGACGAGGTCGGGGCCCAGCTCGAAAACGACTGAGCCGAGCCGATGACGCCGGGCCGCCTTCCCTCGGGGAGGCGGCCCGCGTTGTCGGTGGGGCCGAGTGCCCGGAATCGGCGCCCGACCGGCCGTGTCGATGGACAATGTCGCGGCGGGGGTCCGTTAGACTCTCGAACAGTTGTTCGTTCACGGTGAGAGGGGTTTCGGTGCGGGTGATGGGCGTCGACCCCGGGCTCACCCGGTGCGGTCTGTCCATGGTGGTCGGCAGTCTGGGCCGGCAGGTGTCCATGCTGGAGGTCGGCGTGGTGCGCACGCCGCCGGAAATGGATCTGGCGCAACGACTTCTGCTGGTCTCCGATGCCGCCGAAGCCTGGATGGACAATCACAAGCCCGAAGTCGTCGCCATCGAACGGGTCTTCTCCCAGAACAATGTGCGCACCGCCATGGCCACCGCGCAGGCGGGCGGCGTGATCGCGCTCGCGGCCGCGCGGCGCAAGATCCCGGTGCACTTCCACACCCGTCTCAGGTGAAGGCGGCCGTCACCGGCAACGGAACGGCGGACAAGGCGCAAGTGACCGCGATGGTGACCCGTATCCTCGGGCTGGCCGTCGCGCCCAAACCCGCCGACGCCGCCGACGCGCTCGCCCTGGCCATCTGCCATTGCTGGCGTGCCCCCATGCTGGACCGCATGGCCAAGGCGGAGGAGATGGTGCAACGGCAACGGCGACTGTACGAGGAAAAGCTTGCCCAGCAACGCGGTAACGGCCGTGCCGCTGGTTCCCAGCGTGGTGATTCTCCGATTCGGAAGGCGGTAACGCGGTGATCGCGTCGGTACGCGGCGAAGTGCTCGAGATCGGGCTCGACCATGTGGTCATCGAGGCGGCGGGAGTCGGCTATCGGCTCAACGCCACCCCGGCGACCCTGGCCGGACTGACCCGCGGCGAGGATTCCCGCCTCTACACGACCATGATCGTGCGCGAGGACTCGATGACCCTGTTCGGCTTCGCCGACACCGAGGCGCGAGAACTGTTCGGGCTGTTGCAGACCGTGTCGGGGGTGGGCCCGAAACTGGCCATGGCGGTGCTGGCGGTGCTCGAACCCGAGGCGCTGCGCAAGGCGCTGGCGGAGTCGAACGTGGCCGCGCTGACCCGGGTGCCCGGCGTCGGCAAGCGGGGCGCCGAGCGCATGGTGGTGGAGCTGCGCGACAAGGTGAATCTGGTTCCGGTGCAGTCGGGTCCGCCCGGATCGGGGCCCGCGCCCATGGTCACCCCGGTGCGCGATCAGGTGGTGGACGCGCTCATCGGGCTGGGTTTCCCGGCGCGTCAAGCCGAGGGTGCGGTGGACGCCGTGCTCGCCGACGAGCCCGGCATCGGCACCTCGCAGGCGCTGCGCACCGCGCTCGGCCTGCTGGGCAAGAATCGATAGCCGCTGATGAGCGAGGATTTCGACGACTTCGACGAGGCCGGGTTCGACGATGCCGAATCCAGCGTCACCGCAAGCTATCTGCAGTCCGACGGCGAGATCGAGGCCAGCCTGCGCCCGAAGTCGCTCGACGACTTCATCGGCCAGCCACGCGTGCGGGAACAGCTGGCCCTGGTGCTGCGCGGCGCGAAGATGCGCGGCGGCACCCCCGACCACGTGTTGCTGTCGGGCCCACCGGGTCTGGGCAAGACGTCGATGGCCATGATCATCGCCGGTGAACTGGGCACCGCCCTGCGCCTCACCTCCGGCCCCGCCCTGGAACGCGCCGGCGACCTGGCCGCCATGCTCAGCAACCTGGTCGAGGGCGACGTCCTGTTCATCGACGAGATCCACCGCATGGCCCGGCCCGCCGAGGAAATGCTGTACCTGGCGATGGAGGACTTCCGCGTCGACGTGGTCGTCGGCAAAGGCCCCGGCGCGACCTCGATTCCCCTCGACATCGCGCCGTTCACCTTGGTGGGCGCGACGACTCGTTCCGGCGCGCTGACCGGTCCGCTGCGTGACCGCTTCGGATTCACCGGGCACATGGACTTCTACGAGCCCCTCGAATTGCAGCAGATCCTGGAACGCTCGGCCCGGATCCTGGGCGTGCGTTTGGAATCCGACGCCGCCGCCGAGATCGCCGGACGTTCCCGGGGCACGCCGCGTATCGCCAACCGGCTGTTGCGCCGCGTGCGCGACTACGCGGAGGTCAAGGCCGACGGCCTGGTCACGGTCGAGATCGCGCATGCCGCACTGGCCGTCTACGACGTCGATGTGCTCGGCCTGGACCGCCTCGACCGCGCGGTGCTGAGCGCCCTGATCCGCAGCTTCAACGGCGGCCCGGTCGGTGTGTCCACCCTCGCCGTCGCAGTCGGTGAGGAAGCGACCACCGTCGAGGAGGTCTGCGAACCCTTCCTGGTGCGAGCGGGTTTGGTGGCCCGCACCCCCCGCGGTCGTGTCGCCACGTCCGCGGCCTGGGAGCATCTGGGCCTGGTGCCGCCGCCGGACCTGGTTTTCGGTTCGATCGAGGTGCGGCCCCGCGAACCGCAAATGGACCTGTTCGAGTCGTAAGCGACTGTGCCGCATCGGCCGTACCCGTATCGGGTACGGCCGATGTGTGTTCGCGGCGTCAGTCGACGGTGAGGACCAGCTTGCCGACCGTGCGGCCGGTGTCGCCCAGGGCGTGCGCCTTCGCGGCGTCGGCGAGGGGGAAGGCGCCCGCGATCGTGGGCCGCAGCGCGCCCGATTCGGCGAGTTCCCGGATCGCGTTCATCCCTCATGGTCTGCCTCGACCAGCAGGGAAACGGCTCGGACGCGGAGCCTTTCGGCCTCGGTGTGTAGCTGGTCGGTGGTGGTCGGGCGGATGAGGACCACGATGCCGCCGGGCCGCAGCGTGCGCAGTGAGCGGAGGGCGTGCTCGGAGTCGATCGGATCGAGCACCATGTCGATATCGCGGACGGTTTCGGCGAAATCGGTGGTCCGGTAGTCCAGCACCTCGTCGGCACCGATGCCGCGCAGGAAGTCGTGATTGGCGGCGCTGGCGGTGCCGATCACGTACGCACCGCGAGCCTTGGCGATCTGGACCGCGACATGGCCGACGCCACCGGCGGCGGCATGGATCAGAACCCGTTGCCCAGCTCGCACATTCGCCGTGTCGACGATGGCCTGGTAGGCGGTCAGCGAGGTCAGCGGGAGGGCGGCGGCCTGGATGTGGTCGAGGTTGGCGGGCTTGCGGGCGAAGGCGCGCGCGGTGGCGGTGACGTACTGGGCGGCGGCACCGTGGCCGTGCGGGTAGGGGAGCATGCCGAACACCTCGTCACCCGGTTGGAAGAGGGTGACGCCGAAGCCGACGGCCACGACCTCGCCGGAGACGTCCCAGCCGAGCACGAAGGGCGGCGCGGGGAGGAACATGCCCTGGGTCGCGCGATGCTTCCAGTCGGTCGGGTTCAGGGCGGTGGCGCGGACCCGGACCAGGATCTCGCTGGGACCGGGTTGCGGCACCGGCAGTTCCACCTCGTGCAGCACGTCGGGACCGCCGAGCACGTCCTGGCTGATCGCCTTCATGGTGGTGGGAACGGTGATGTCCTTGTCGCTCATGCCTCTCAGCCTGCCGCCGGACGGAGCCCGGGGAAATGGCACGATCGCCATTATTCGATAGGATTACGCCATGCAATCGGACGGCATGCAGCCGCATCGCATCGTGGTACTGGCTCTCGACGGGGTGTATCCGTTCGAGCTCGGCATCCCGAACCGCGTGTTCGGGACGGCGGACGGACGCTACGAGGTGATCACCTGCTCGCTCGACGGGCGGCCGGTGCGCAGCAACTCGGACTTCGACATCGCGGTGGCGCATGACGCGCGGGCGCTGGAAACCGCGGACACCGTGGTGATTCCGCCGTGCGATGTCGTCCCGATCCTGGAACATGGCCTGCCGCAGGCTGTTTCGTCGGCGCTGGCGTCGATCCGGCCCGGGGTGCGGATCGTGTCGATCTGTACTGGTGCGATCGTGGTCGCCGCGGCCGGGCTGCTCGACGACCGGCCCGCCACCACGCACTGGAACTTCGCCGACCGGTTCCAGCGGACGTTCCCGAGAATCGCCGTCGACCCGAACGTGCTCTACGTCGACGACGGCGACATCCTGACTTCCGCCGGCGCCACCGCCGGAGTCGACCTGTGCCTGCACCTGATTCGCCGCGACCACGGCAGCGAGGTCGCCAATATGGTCGCCCGTCGCTGCGTGGTGCCGCCGTGGCGTGAGGGCGGTCAGGCTCAGTTCATCGAGCAGCCGGTGCCGCCGCCGTCGGCCGCGGGCACCGCCGCGGCGCGCCAATGGGCCCTGGAAAACCTGCACCGGCCGCTGACCATGGCCGATCTCGCCGACCGTGCGCGGATGAGCGGCCGCACCTTCGCCCGCCGCTTCCGCGACGAAGTGGGCATGAGCCCGGGCCGGTGGCTGATCCGGCAACGCGTGTTCCGGGCGCGCGAATTGCTGGAAACCACCGAGCTTTCGGTGGATCGGATCGCCGGCGAGGTCGGCTTCGCGACCGGGGCCTCGCTACGTCAGCACCTGCACGAGGCCATCGGTGTCGCGCCGCTCGCCTACCGCCGCACCTTCCGGAGCGGGTCGCCGGTCACCGCGGCGGACCGCTGATCTCACGGACCTCGCGCAGGTGTAGTTCCATCGCCGCCGCCGCGGCCGCGCCGTCGTGGGCCGCGACGGCCGCGTAGATGCGGTGGTGTCCTTCCAAGGACAGGCGACGGGCGTGCCGGGTGCGATGGGACAGGGTGCGGGTGCGGCGGGTCCAGTCGGTGGTCATCGTGCAGAGCGTGACCAGCAGCGGGTTCTGTGCGGCATGCGCGAGCAGGGTGTGGAATTCGATGTCGAGGCGCAGGGATTCGGCGGGGGAGAGGGTGTCGCTGGATCGGGTCAGTACGTCGTCGAGGGACAGCAGGTTGGAGTCGACGGCCCGCAGCGCGGCCAGTTCGGCGATGCGCGGCTCCACCAGATCACGCAACTCGGTGGCGTAACCGAGCTCGATATCGAGCTCCGCCAGCCCACCCGCGAGATCGCCCGCGCGACGCGGCATGTCGATGACGGTGCTGCCCCGCCCCTGCCGGCGTTCGATGAGCTTCTTGGATTCCAGCTCGAACATGGCTTGGCGCAAGGAGGATCGAGACACGCTCATACTCGCCGCCAGTTCCCGCTCGGGCGGCAACCGATCGCCCGCGCGAAGCTCACCGCTGGTGATCAAACCCTCCAGGTGCGCCGCCACCTCCGCGCTGACACTGCGTGCCCGCCGACGGAGCGGCGGAATCGATGCCGTCACGAGCCCGAGTCTAAATCCCTTCCCGGGCACGCCATTTCGTGGAGGTAAAACACGAGTTACGTTAGGTTTCGCGGCCCGACCTCGATCGTTCGGCTGACTTATGGTCGGCACATCGGATGGTCCGACCAATTCTGGTCGGGGAGGGAAGGTAGCGACGTGACGTCGATCGTGCGGGGGTTCGCCCCGGCGTTTCCGGTACTGCAACAGGGTGAGGGAATCGGCGGCGCTGACTATCTGCCGGTCGATCCGGCGGCGGTGCTGTGGGGCCGCCTGCCCCGCACCGGCGACCGCCCCGTCGCGACCATCGCGCCGGGCGCGACCATCGTGATCGACACCGTCAGCCACGAAGGCATTCTCGACGACCAGGGCTCGGACCCGGTGGCGTACTTCGGGCGGCACGGCGTCGAACGCGACCAGGTCCTCGCCGACGCCATCGACGTGGCGGGAACCCGCCGCCGTGACTCGCTGGCCGGTCCGCACATCATCACCGGCCCAGTCGCGGTGGCCGGAGCGCAACCCGGAGACCTGCTCGCCATCCGCATCGACGCACTGTCCATGCGCGCGCCCTACGGCGTCGTATCCACTCGGCACGCGCGGGGTGTACTGGCGAACAAGGTCGGATTCGACGGCAACTACGGGCAGTTCTGTGCCGTCGAAGAGCGGGACGGGGCATGGTACGGAACGATGCCGATGCATCCGGATCGGATGCGGCAGGCCAGCTTTCCATTGAATCCGTTCCTGGGCATCATCGGTGTCGCGACGGACACGGACAGCCGGGTGTCCTCGGTGCCGCCGGGACTGCACGGAGGCAATATCGACATCCGGCGGTTGACGGCCGGGGCGACGCTGTTCCTGCCGGTGCAGGTGCCGGACGCGCTCTTCTACATAGGTGATCCCCACTTCGCCCAGGGGAATGGGGAAGTGGCGCTCACGGCTTTGGAAGCGCCGTTGCGGGCCACCTTGACGGTCGACGTCATTCCGGCCGCGCAGGTCTCGGCCGGACTCGGGCGGGGTATTGGGCCATTCGCGGCATCTCATGGGCTGCTGATTCCCACGGGCTTGAGTGAAGACCTGAACAAGGCGCTCGAGCTGTGTGTGCGCAACGCCATCGAGCTGGTGGTCTCGCTGTTCGACGCCGACCCGCAGCATGCGTACCTGTATCTCAGTGCCGCAGCGGATTTCAATATCTCGCAGGCTGTGGACCAGGTTCGGGGGGTGCATGGGGAAGTGCGGGTCGCGGACTTTGCCGGACATGCCGCCACCGAGCTGGCCAAGCACGTGCTCGAGCGGGCGTGATGACGGCGGCACGGGCGATGCCGGATCCGGTGGCTGACAACCGAGTATGGCGAGAGCGGGGTACGCCGCTGGTTCCCGCTTCGGGTGACGGTCCGCTTTCTGGTCATACCGTGGCGGTGAAGGACCTCTACGCGGTCGCCGGATATCCGCTGGGAGGTGGGGTTCCGGAGTTCTTGGGGGAGCCGGAGCATGTGCATGCCGCGGTCGTCTCTCAGCTGCTGGCGTCGGGAGCTGATGTCGCCGGGATCGCGCACACCGATGAATTCGCGTACAGCATCACGGGCGGCAACGGGCGCTACGGGATGCCGATCAATCCTGCTGCTCCGCAACGGATTCCGGGTGGATCATCCAGTGGCTCCGCCGTGGCGGTCGCAGGGGGTGAGGCCACGATCGGATTGGGAACCGACACTGCGGGATCTATTCGAGTACCTGCCGCCTACCAAGGGCTGTGGGGGATTCGGACCTCACACGGGTGTATCTCGACCACGGGGGTGCTGCCGCTGGCGGAGTCCTTCGACACCGTGGGATGGATCACCCGTGACCTGGAGACGCTGCGGGCTGTCGCCGAATGCCTGCTCCCCGAACAGGATGCGGCTCCGGCCGAGCTCGTGGTCGATCGCAGCCTGTGCGCGGTGGCCGACGACGAGCTTGCGGCCGTGAGCCTCGACGCGGCGGCTCGGCTCGGTGCTGTCGACCACGACATGAACGCCGACCTCGACGGCTGGTTCAGTGCCTTCCGGGTGGTCCAGGCCTTCGAGGCTTGGAGGAACCATGGTGAGTGGATCACGCTGCACCCCGGTGCGCTGGAATCCGAAGTGGCGCAGCGCTTCGAGGTGGCCTCGACGGTAACGACAGAACAAGCGAATGATGCGCGGGGAGTGCTGCGCGAAGCGGCGGATGCGCTTCGGGCCGCATTGAGCGGGCGGATCCTTGTGTTGCCGACCACCGCTACGCTGGCGCCGCCTCGGACGGCTTTGGCGGGGGCGTTGGAATCCGGGCGGGCGCGGACTTTGCATTTGACGTGTTTGGCTTCGATAGTTGGGGGGCCGGCGGTTAGTTTTCCATTGCCTGGGGTGCGGGGAATTCCGAGTGGTTTGTGTTTGGTTGGGGCGGCCGGTATGGATCGGAGTTTGCTCTCAACAATTGCTGAAAAGGGTTGCGATACTGGACATTTCGGGTTCCCATGGTGATCGCGCGGGCGTAGAATTAGCACATGGATTCGAATGGGGTGACACTCGACGACTGCGGTATCGCTGAACTGGCGGCCGCGGTCTCGACCCTGAGCGAATCCGTTCAGAACTCCACGTTGACGCAGTTCTCCGATGAGGATGTCGTGGCGTTGATGCAGCAGCTCGAAGGCTGCAAGCGGCAACTGGCCGCATTGGATACGCGCCTGATCATCGAAGCTGGCGAGCGGTCGCTGCATGCACGTTCTGGTGCGGGGAAGATGGTGCCGTTTCTGCGCCACACCCTCGGCCTGTCGCGGTATGACGCGGCACTGCGCGTGAAGGTGACACACCACTGCGGGGAATTCTTCGAACCGAGCGGCCATCTCCGTCCTGCGGTGCTCCCTGTTATGGCGGAAGCGTTTGCCGCGGGGGATATTTCGCGGGATCACGTCCGCAACATCATGGATGTGATGGACCACCTCCCGACCGACATCCCCACCGAAGCACGTACGGAAGCCGAGGAGATCCTCGTCGACTACTCGCGTGAAGGCTGGCCCGATGATCTGCCGAAGATCGGCCGGGACATTCTGGCGCGGCTCGATCCCGATGGGAAGGTTGTTTCTGATGCCGACCGTCGGCGTCGGCGTGGGATCACCCTGTGCCGCCCCGGCGTGGATGGCATGTCACGGATCGAAGGGTGGATCACCCCGGAACTGCGTGCGTGCCTGGATGCTGTGTTCGCCAAGCTCGCCCGCCCGGGCATGTGCAACGTGGAGGACCCGGAAAGCCCTTCTGCGTCTGGTGGGTTCATCGCCGACAGCGTTCTCGACGCCGCCGCGGGCCGGGATCGGCGTGATGCCGGGCAGCGCACCCACGACGCGCTGATGGCTCTGGTGCAGCCGGGTGTGAACATGCGCGCGCTCGGCATGCACCGGGGCCTGCCGGTCGAGGTTGTTCTCACCATGAGCCTGACCGACCTCGAGAACGGGACCGGGGTGGCCACCACCAACACCGGCACCCAGATCTCCATCAACGAGGCACTGAAGATGGCCGAGGGAACCCACCCGGTGATCGCGGTCCTCGACGGGGACGGGATGCCGCTGTACCTGCAGCGGTCCCGCCGCACCGCCAACCGAGCCCAACGGCTCGCACTCATCGCCCGCGACAAGGGATGTACCCGTCCGGGTTGTGAACAACCCGCCTCGATGTGCGCCGCCCACCACGTCACCGATTGGGCCAAGGGCGGACCGACCGATATCAAGAACCTGACTCTGGCGTGCGATCACTGCCACGCGCTCGTCAATGACGGGCCCGATGGTTGGAAAACCGTTGTGATGGGCAAGGACTCACCCCATCGAGGCCGAACGGGGTGGATTGCACCGAAGAGTGTTGATCCCACCGGCACGCCGCGCGTGAACGATCGCCATCACGTGGGGCAGGCGATCGCGGCTGCGATCGATTCGAGTTGCCGAAAGTGGCGCTCACGGGCTGCGTGAATCCAGTGCTGCTCGTGTCCTGCTGGCGTGCGCAAAACTACATAGAGTGTGGTCGCCTCGCCTGCCCTACCGCACTTGGGCTGACGCCGAGTTGGGAGCCGTGAGCCGCCGATCCCGGCCCACGGACTGCACGGATCACCTTCTCGAGCCAAAGACCAAAGACCCAAAGACTTGAGGGCTCGAGACGACCCCAGCCCTTCCCTCTCAGCACACCTCACGGTGCGTGTTCCTCGACAACTTCAGAGTGCTTGTACCCCCACACCGGGCCCGATCCACGGCCGAGCCGTAATGAGGCTGGAAGGCGAGCGAGCCTCCCAACCCAGCCAGCCCTCTCCCTTCTCCAGGCGTCTTTTATCTTTTAGTCCTTCTTTTAGCCCTTGGCCCCAGGCCCAATCAGTTCCTGCGTCCGGGTAGTCCGAGCAGTCACCCGACCGCCTTTGAAAACATAGTTCCTGTCGGGCCGATCAAGCAGCGCGTCCCCGAGCCGATAGCTGGATAGCACAACCAGATCCGCGCACGCACCCACCTTCACCCCGTACCTGTCGGCGATCCCAATAGTCCGCGCAGCTTCGGTCGTAGCCATCGCAAGAACACGAGTCAAATCCTCCGGCCCCGACAGATGCCCGGTCTGAGCCAGAAACAACCCGATATCGAGCATGTCAGCATTCCCAAACGGAGTGAAGGCATTCCGAACGTTATTGGACGAGTACGCGGTAGTAACCCCCGCTTCCCAAAGCTCACGAACGGGCGCGATACCCCGGCGCACATTGACGGCATCAGATCGCCCACCAAGATGCATATCGGTGGCAGGCAGCGGAACGACCGAGATCCCCGCAGACGCCAGACGTTCAAGGGTGCGAGCCCGGTCAGCAGGCGAACGGCCGGCGAGAGACGTCATGTGCCCCAGCGTGACCCGCCCATGGCGTCCGGTGAGCTCGGTGAGTTCCGCGATGTAGTCGGCCATCGCGTAGCGGGGATCGCAGGCGTCGTCGGCGAAGTCGGCGTGAATGTCCAGGGGAACATCGAATTCGGCGGCCAGGTCGAAGATGAGGTCGACATGGCGACGGGAGTCGTCGACGGTGCTCTCGTTGTAGGCGCACCCGCCGAGGACGTCGGCACCCGCGTAGAGGCTTTCACGGAGCAGATCCAGGGTGCCGGGGGACCGGAGGATTCCTTCCTGAGGGAAGGCGACGATCTGGAGATCGAGGCGGTCGCGGTACTCCTCGCGGAGGTCGAGCAGGGCGGTGACGCCGCGGAGTCCGACGATCGGGTCGACGTCGGGATGGGCGCGGATGGCGGTGGTGCCGTTGGTGATCGCCATGTCGAGCACGCGGCGGGCGCGGTCGCGTATGGCGGGGACGGTGAAGCCGCGCTTGAGTTCGGCGGTCACGCTGATCGCCCCGGCGAGGGTGCCGTCGGGGTTGGACTTCTCGGAGTCCAGCAGGGCTTTGTCCAGGTGGAGATGGGCTTCGACGAGACCGGGGATGACTACGCGCCCGGCGCAGTCGATCTCGTCGGCGCCGCGCTCGGGCAGCCGGTGGCCGATCGCGACGATCACGCCCCCAGCGATCGCGATATCGACCAGGTCCGTGTCGTCGGCGATGCGGGCGGCCCGCAAGACCAGATCCACACTCGGCGGAAACGAATCCGTCACGGCTACCTCCCTGAGACGAAGTGACTCAGTTTTGTATACGAGGGCCGTGTTTCGTACGGGGGTGGTATTTGCTTCCCCGATGTTACGAAGCGCGCGACGCCGAACCGTCCTGCGGCGCAGTGTCTTCGGTGCGCTGCCGGAACCGGTACGCGGAGGCCGCGTGCGCGATGTGGGCAGTGACGACGGCGCCCGCGCGCTCGGGGTCTCCCGCCTCCAGGGCCGCGCAGATCTGTTCGTGCTCGTGCCAGGAATCGCTGGCGCGGCGGGGGAGTTCGACCGAGTAGACCCAGGCGATCTTCCAGCTCAGCTGCATGATCAGCTGCGCGAGCAAGGTGCTGCCGGACGCCTCGGCGAGCACCTCGTGGAAACGACTGTTGAGGCGGGCCAGCTCGTCGAGGCGGCCCGCCCGGACGGCATCCTGGCCGAGAGCGGTGAGTTCCTTGAGCCGGCCGAGCTGCTCGGGGGTGCGGCGGACCGCGGCACGCGAGGCGCACAGGGGTTCCAGGCGGGCTCGGATCTCCAGCAGGTCGGCGGCCTCGTCCTCGGTGAGGGCCGCCACGAAGACCCCCGCATACGGGCGTGACGAGGCGAAACCCTCGGCTTCCAGCGTGCGCAACGCTTCCCGGACGGGAACGCGCGACACCCCGTAATGCTCGGCCAGCGCATCCTCGGTGAGTCGCTGGCCGGGGGCGTATGCGCCGCGGATGATGTCGTCGCGGATGGCGCGACACAGCTGGTGCGGTGTCATGCGCCCGGCGGTACTGGTCACTACGGCCTCATCAGGAAGTCGGTGGAACAGAGGTTTGCATACGATCCATCGTGGCCTGGGCCGACGGGATGCCGCAAATCTACTGCACGGTCGTGAAATCTACTGAACAGCCATGTGGCATTCGTGGGTCCGGCTGTGTCACAGCGGTTTCGGGTCGCCCCCGCCCGCGGCTTTGTATACGATGCGGCCATCTTGTCCGGAAGGAATTCATGGATACCGCGCATCTCGTGCTCCTGTTCGCCGCCGGGTGGGGGCCGGCATCTGCAACGCCATCGCCGGGGGAGGCAGCCTGCTCTCGTTCCCCGCGCTGCTGGCCACCGGGCTGCCGCCGGTCACCGCGACCGTCACCAACTCGGTCTCGGTGTGGCCCGGCTACCTCGGCGGGGCCGCGGCGCTGCGCAAGCGGCTCGACGAACATCGCACCCTGGTACCGGGGTTGATCCTCACCGGAGTCGCGGGCGCCACCGGTGGCGTAATCGCCCTGCTGGCCGCGCCGCCGAAAGTGTTCGCGGCGTTGGTGCCGTATCTGATTCTGGCCGCCACCGCGCTGTTCGCGGCGCAGCCGCTGGTGTCGCGCAAGCTCTCCGAGCACGGCGCGGACTCACGGATTCGGCTGTTCGCGGGCGTGTTCCTCGGTGCGGCCTACGGCGCGTACTTCAACGGCGGCATGGGAATCGTGCTGCTGACCGCGCTGGCCCTGGGCATCGACGCCTCGATCACCCGGCTCAACGGATTGAAAAGCCTGCTCACACTGACGGTTTCGAGTACGGCCGTGATCGCGGTCGCACTGTTCGGGCCGGTGCAGTGGTCGGCGGTCGCGGTACTGGCTCCGGCCTGCCTGCTGGGCGGGGTCGTCGGCGCGCGGATCGCGGACCGGCTGCGGCCGGGCGCTTTCCGGGCGGTGGTGATCGTGTTCGGCGTCGGCGCGGGCACGGCCATGCTGCTGTCCTGACGCGCTACGACTCAGCTCTCTACGAAACAGCTCTCTACGAAACAGCTCTCCCAACGACAGAGGTGGTGAATCCCATGAACGATCTCCTACTGCACGGCGGACGGCCCTGGACTCCCGGCGCCCCGCTCACCGTGGCCGACATCCTGATTCGCGACGGGCGGATCGCCGCGATCGGACCCGCGCTCAGCGCGGACGGCGTGGAGGCCGTGGATCTGGCCGGTGCACTGGTGCTTCCAGGACTGGTCGACGCGCACTGCCATCTCGACAAGACGATGTACGGCGGACCATGGGTGCCCAACACCGGAGGCCGCACGCTGGCCGGGCGGATCGCCAACGGTGAGGGCCGCCGCGACGAGCTGGGGCTGCCCAGCGCCGACTACGCGTCGAACCTGCTCGGAGCCATGGTGTCCGGGGGAACCGCGCACGTGCGCAGCCACATCGACATCGATCCGGAGGTGGGGTTGCGCGGGGTGGAAGCCGTGCGTGCGGCCGCCGCCCGGCACGCGGATCGCGTCGACGTGCAGCTCGTGGCGTTTCCGCAGGGCGGGCTGCTGTCCCGGCCCGGGACCGCCGAACTGCTGGAAGCGGCGTTGGCCGACGGGGTGGAGGTGATCGGCGGGCTGGATCCCGCCGGCTACGACGGGAATCCGAACGGGCAGCTCGATGTGCTGTTCGACCTCGCCGAGAAGTACGGCGCGGGCATCGATATCCATCTGCACGATCGCGGCGCGCTGGGCGCCTGGCAGTACGACCTGATCGCGGCGCGCACCAAGGCGACGGGGCTGGCGGGGCGGGTGACCATCAGCCACGCCTACGCGATGGGCGAGGTCGAGCCCGGTGAACAGCGCAGGATCGCGGAAAGCCTCGCCGGCGCAGGGGTTTCCATGGTGACCTGCGCGGTCGGCAGTTCACCGGTGGTGCCGGTGCGGGTGATGGCCGCGGCCGGGGCCGGGCTGGCGCTTGGGAACGACGGCATCCGGGACCTGTGGACGCCCTACGGTGACGGCGACATGCTGCGACGGATCATGCAGGTCGCGTTCCGGGATCGGCTGGTCGCCGATGCGGAGATCGAGCTGGCGCTGGCCGCGGGCACCTACGGCGGCGCGGCGTTGCTCGGAATCGAGGACTACGGGTTGCGCGTGGGAGCGGCTGCCGATCTGTTCACGGTGGACGCCGAAACACCCGCGGCAGCGGTGGTTTCCGTGCCCCCGCGTGCGCTGGTGGTCAAGCGTGGACGCGTGGTTGCACGGCACGGCTCGCTGGTCTCGACCGGCGCCGGGTCGAAGGGGACCTCGGCCGCCGAACGAATGTCCTGGCAGCCGTTCCCGCCATCCTCGGGGTAGACGGTCCGCAGGGTCTCGTGCCGTTCCAGCAGGTCCCGCAGCCGGCATCCGATGCGATCAGCAGCGCAGCGGTGCTGAACGTCAGTCGCCTGATCCTCACCACCCGCGCAGTGCGGCGCGGGCGCCACGGCGTTCCACATGAGGTGGTGATCGGGTCCGGTCCCGAGGTCGGCGGTGCGGTGTGCCGAGATCTCGGTCGTGGGTGAGCGTTTCGCGGGCCAGTTGGTTCGACGCCTGATCCTGCGGTTCGTTCGGTGCCTTTGCCTGTCCGCTGCGAGGCCGGGGGTGCCCGGCCTCGAGGGATGAAATCCCTGCCTCCCCAAAAAGATTGTATACGAAACAAGGGTGTAATCGGGTGGACCGCGTTCGGCAATGAGGGGCCGATAGAACTGTGGACATGCGCACCACCGCCTCAAACACCGTCAAAGGTCAAGGCCCGGACGGGGATACGGACACCGCAGCGGGCGGTAACGTATACACCGATCCGGCCTTGGCCTTTCATCATGTCGGCCTGACCTTCGAGAACGGCACCCACGCGCTCGACGGCATCGATATCGCCATCCGGCCGGGGGAATTCGTCTCCCTGGTCGGGCCCTCCGGTTGCGGCAAGTCCACGCTGCTGCGACTGGCCGCCGGATTCGAGAAGCCCACCGCCGGAACGATTTCCGTCGCCACCGGCAAGCTGGGATACGTCTTCCAGGAGGCGACCCTGCTGCCGTGGCGGTCGGTGCTGCGGAATGTGGAACTGCCCGCCGAACTCGCGGGCGTGGACAAGGCGACGCGGCGGGCCGCGGCTAGAGCAGCCCTGGAGTTGGTCGGGCTCACCGGATTCGAGAACCACAAGCCGGCGCAGCTCTCCGGCGGCATGCGGATGCGCACGTCGATCGCACGCGCCCTCACCGGCGAGCCGGAACTGTTCCTGTTCGACGAACCCTTCGGCGCCCTCGACGAGATCACCCGGCAGCGGTTTGAACGAGGAGGTGAGCGGGCTGTATCGGCGATCCGGATTCACCGGGGTGTTCGTGACCCACTCGGTCGCCGAAGCGGTGTTCATGTCGACCCGGGTCGTCGTGCTGACCGGGCGGCCCGGACGCGTGGCGGCCGATATCACTGTGCCGCTGGACTTTCCGCGCTCACCGGAGCTGCGGTACTCGGCCGAGTTCGGGGCCGTCGCGGCGGAGGTCTCGGCGGCGTTGCACGACGCCGAACGGGGCACTGCTCAGCCGCTGGGGAGGGCAGCATGACCGCCGCCACTGAGAGCGAAACCGCCGTGGTCGAGGCAGGCAGAGCGACCGCGGTGCCCGAGGTTGGCGAGGTGACTACTGTGCCGGAGGTTGGCGAGGTGACTACTGTGCCCGAGGTCGGTGGCGGGGCCGCCGCGCCCGAGGAAGGCGGCGAACGCCGGCGTCCCACCCTGAAACTGCGCTGGCCCTTCGCGATCGCGCCGGTCCGGGTCTTCGCGCCGGTCTTCGTGTTCGTGCTGGTCATGTCCGCGTGGTCGATCGCGAGTCACCTGCTGATCGCGCCGGAATCGCGATTCCTGCTGCCGCCACCGGAAGCGGTGGTGTCCAAGGGTCTGCTCGATGCCGCGACTCGCGCCGAGATCCTGCAGGCGCTGGGCGCGACCGTGCAGATCGCGCTGGTCGGGCTGGTGATCGCGATCGTGCTGGGCGTGGCGTTCGCGGTGATCATGAGCCAGGCCCGCTGGGCGGAGTACTCGCTCTACCCGTATGCCGTGATCCTGCAGACGATTCCGGTGCTGGCCGTGGTGCCGCTGTTCGGGTTCTGGTTCGGCTACGAGTTCGGCAGTCGCGTCATCGTGTGCGTCATGGTGTCGCTGTTCCCGGTCATCACCAACACGCTGTTCGGCCTGAAGTCGGTGCAGGCCTCCGAGCACGATCTATTCACCCTGCACGGTGCCAATCGCTGGCAGCGCCTGCTGAAACTGCAACTTCCGGCAGCACTTCCGGCCATGATCTCCGGCTTCAAGATCTCGGCTGGCATGGCCGTGATCGGCTCGATCGTCGCCGACTTCTTCTTCCGGCAGGGCAACCCGGGCATCGGTCGCATGATCGATGTGTACCGACAGCGGCTGGCCACCGAGGAACTGCTCACTTCGCTGCTGCTGTCGTCTCTGGTCGGGCTGATCCTGTTCTGGATCTTCGACTTCCTGGCCGGGCGCGTGGATCGCGCGCACGGTAAGCGCGCCGGTCGGTAGCCGGAACCGCCGCTCCCGCAGCTCATCTCAACCCCAACTGTGTCTCAACCCCGCTGTGTCTGAACCCCACCGTGTCTCAACCACTGTGTCTCACCCCCAAGGAATGCTCGTGAAGAATCGTGTCCTCGCCGCTGCCGCTCTCGCCGGGAGTGTCCTGCTCACCGCCGCCTGCGGGGGAGGGGCGTCCACCCCGAAACCCACCGGACAGGGCGCACTGGCCGGTGTCTGTCCGGCCACCGTCGTCATCCAAACCGACTGGTTCGCCACACCGGAACGCGCGGCCGCCTATCAGCTGGTCGGGCCGAACGGCACCGTCGACGCCAAGAAGGGCGCCTACTCCGGCCCGCTGGGTGACACCGGCGTGAATGTCGAAGTGCGGCTGGGTGGTCCGTTCCTGGGCGGCCAGCCGGTGGCGGCGCAGATGTACCAGGACAACTCCATCACCCTGGGCCTGGTGCCCACCGACGAGCAGGTGCGGGCACGGGCCAAGTTCCCGCTCACCGGCGTCTTCGCGTCCCTGCAGAAGAACCCGCAGATCGTCATGTGGGATCCCGCCACCTACACGGTCAACTCGTGGAAGGACGTGGCCGCCACCGGCGCCCCGATCCTGTACTCCGAGGGCAAGATCTACATGGACTACCTGATCGCCAACGGCGATGTGAAGAAGGAACAGGCCGACGCCTCCTACGACGGCACGCCGAGCCGGTTCGTCGCCGAACACGGGCGGGTCATGCAGCAGGGCTACGTCTCCAACGAGCCCTACCGCTGGGAGCACGACGTCAAGGGCTGGCTCAAGCCGACCGGTCACCTGCTGGTCGCCGACGCGGCTACGAGGCCTACCCGCATGCCTGGTCGGTCCGATCCGGTGAACTCGACAAGCTGCGCCCCTGCCTGCAGAAGCTCGTCCCCATGCTGCAGCAGGCCCAGATCGACTACGCCACCAACCCCGAACCCACCAATCAGGCCCTGCTGAAGATCGCCCAGGGCATCCCGGACGGCCCGCCCATCACCGCCGGCGGCAACGCCGACTCGGTCAAGGTGCAGTTGAAGGAGAAGATCATCGCCAACGGACCCGGCAACACTCTCGGCAACTTCGACCTCGACCGCGTCACCCGCTCCATCGCCCAGGTCACCCCGCTGTTGCGAGCCAAGGGCCGGGAAGTCCCCGACAACCTGACCGCCAAGGATTTGGTCACCAACGAATTCATCGACCCGGCGAAGGGTTTGAAGCAGCAGGGCTGACAGTCCCGGAGATGCGCGACGGGCAGGCGGCTAGGAATGGGCGGGGGCTGATGGGGTTCCGCGCAGGCCGTGGACAGTTGCTGGACGACGAGGTCGAGGAAGGCGTCGACCTCGTCGCGGTGGTAGGCGGGTACACCGTCGGGGGCGAGGTTGAAGGTGATGGCCCGAACGTCCTCGGGGGTGAGGCCGTTGGGGCCGTGGTGGGCCAGGGTGGCGGCCAGGCGGTCCAGGAAGACGGCTACCTCGTCGGCCATGTAGCCGGGGAAACCGTATGGGGGAGCGGAGAATTGGATGCGCAGCACGTCGTCGTGGGTCAACGGGTCGTGGGTGCGGCCCGCGGGTAGGCGGCTGCGGCCGAGGCGTAAGTACTCCAGCTCCATGCACAGATGGTCGAGGAAATCGTCGACCTGTTCGATGTCGTAACCGCGGTGTCCGGGTGGGGGCCCGTCGAATTCGACGAGCCGGATGTCGGCGACGGTGAGGCGGTCGAGTCCGGCCATGGTGTCGGCGATGCGCGCGCAGAAGGCGTCCACCTGGGCGGGGTGGTAGCCGTGGGGCCCGAACGGGGCGGGGCCGAACCGGCGGCGGCGGACGTCCTCGGGGGTCACCCGGGTCATTGTGCCAAGAGGGTGGTGTCCGAATTACTTCCGCCCCTTGCGAATCCAGCCGCACCGGACAAACGGGTCCGTTTGTGCACGGTGGTCACGCCGCGGTCAGTGCTTGCGCACGCCGTCGATGAGCAGATGCCGGATGGCGTGGCTGAGATTGTCGACCGCCTGTTCGTCGGGGGTGCGGATGCCGTGCACGATGGCGGCCAGCAGCATGCCGGTGACCGCGCGCGCGGTATTGACGGTGTCGAGATCCGCACGCAGATAACCGCGTTCGACCCCGTGCTCGAGGTAGCCGGCGGTCAGTGAGTCGGCGGTGTCGAGCAGGCCGTAGAGCCGCGCGGTGAGTTCGGAGTCGACGCCGGTGGCCTGGAACAGCAGCAGCTGCGCCACCCGCCGATCCTCGAGGAAGATCCGGTTGAGCGCGTCACCGATGCGGTCCACCTGCGCCCGGTACTCCTCGAGACTGTCCGCGGCGTCGGGGGCGTTGTCGGTGCCCAGCGATTCGATGATCCGCGCGGCCAGGTCGTCGATGACGTGGTCGATGATGTCGCGCTTGTTCTCGAAGTACCGGTAGAAGGTGCCGTGCCCGATGCCCAGCTCGGCGGCGATGTCGGCGATGCCGGTGGCGTGATAGCCCTTCTCGGCGAAACACGCGAACGCGGTGTCGATGATCTCCCGGCGGAGTTCGGCCTTGCGTCGTTCGATTCTCGAGGATGGCTTCGTCACGAGCCCGATGATACGGTGATCACAAACGGAATGAGATGTCATTCCGTGACATGTGAATCAGTTCATGGCATCAACACAGCTCAGCGGGAGGTTCGGCGTGGCACCTCAGTACGACGCCATCGTGGTCGGGGCGGGTTTCGGCGGCATGGGTGCGGGCATCGAGCTCGATCGGCTCGGCCTGGGCAACTTCCTGATCCTCGAACGCGAGGACGACCTCGGCGGCACCTGGCACGTCAACCACTACCCGGGCCTGGCCGTCGACATCGCCTCGGTCACCTACTCGTACTCCTTCGAGCCCAACCCGCACTGGTCGCGACTGTTCGCCCCGGGTTCGGAGCTCAAGAAGTACGCCGAACACGTCGCCGACAAATACGACCTGCGCCGGCGCATGCGCTTCGGCACCACCGTCGGCGGCGCGCGCTGGGACGAGGAACAGCAGCACTGGGTGGTCGCGGTCGAGGGCGGTGAATCCCTCACCGCGCGTTACCTGATGGCCGCCACGGCTTCCTGTCCCAGCCCTACACCCCGCCGTTCCCGGGCATCGACAGCTTCGCGGGCAAGATCATTCACACCACCGCGTGGGAGGACGGCTTCGACCTCACCGGCACCAAGGCCGCCATCATCGGCACCGGCGCCACCGCCGTGCAGCTGATCCCCGAGGTCGCCAAGAAAGCCCAGGCGCTCACCGTCTTCCAGCGCACCCCCATCTGGGTCGTCCCCAAGGTCGACGCCCCCATCCCGCCGAGCGTGCAGAAGCTGTTCGAGCGAGTTCCGGTGACGCAGAAGGCCGCTCGCCTGATCAACACCTCCATGCTGGAGGCGCTCATGGTGGTCGGCGTGCTGCACTTCAAGCAGGCCAAGCCGCTCAACAAGGCCGCCGGACTGCTGGCCAAGGCGCACCTGCGCACCCAGGTCCGCGACAAGCAGACCCGCGAGAAGCTCACCCCCCGACTACGATTTCGGCTGCAAGCGGCCCACCTTCTCGAACCTGTACTTCAAGACCTTCAATGAGCCGCACGTACGCCTCGAGACCAACTCCATCGAGCGCATCGAACCCGACGGCATCGTCACCGCCGACGGTCACAAGACCGAGGTCGACACGCTCATCCTGGCCACCGGATTCAACCTGTGGGACGTCAACTTCCCGGCCATCGAGATCATCGGCCGTGAGGGCCGCAACCTCGGAAAGTTCTGGCGCGACAACCGTTTCCAGGCCTACGAGGGCATCACCGTGCCGAAGTTTCCCAACTTCGTCAGCCTCAACAGCCCCTACTCGTACAGCGGCCTGTCCTACTTCACCACCATCGAGGCGCAGATGAAGCACATGGCGCGCCTGTTCGGTGAGATGTTCCGCCGCGGCGAGCAGGTCTTCGAGGTCACCGAGCGCGCCAACACCGAATTCCTGGACCGCGTCACCGACAAGCTCGGCTCGTCGGTGTTCTATGGCGGCGAGTGCTCGACCGCGCGCAGCTACTACTTCAATCAGCACGGTGAGGCCGCGCTGCTGCGCCCGACAAGCACCCTGAACGCCCACCGCGAGGCGTCGAGTTTCCCGCTCGACGACTACAGCTACGGGCAGCAGACCGTTTGAGTCGGACTGTGCGGTCGGAAATATCGGTGCAACCCCGGGTAGCCGGCGAATCAGCCCTGGGCGAAAACCTGGAGGCACTGGGACAGGTCGGCGCGCGTTCTCTCAGGGATTACTGGCAGACTGTCGGGAAACGTACTGACTTACCACTGACCAGGAGCTGACTTCGACGATGGATCTTCTGCTGCCACTGCTGTTGGTTGCCCTGCTCATCCCCATGTTCCTCGGTGTGCGCCGACAGAAACGGGAGATGGCGAAGGTCACCGACATGCAGGACGCCCTGAAGGTCGGCGACCGGGTGGTCACCACGTCGGGTCTGTTCGGCACCGTGGTCGAACTCGATGACAGCACCGTCGATCTGGAGATCGCCGAAGAGGTCGTCACCACCTGGCTGCGCAAGTCGGTGCTCGAGGTTCGCAACGAGGACGAGGCCACCGACACCGAGGCCGTCGAGGCCGAGGCCGAGGACGCCGTCCCCGCGGACACCGCCGTCCCCGCCGAAGCCGCCGACGACGCGCCGCGGCTGACCAAGGACTGAACACATCCAGCGCCATCGGCCGCTCCGGGAGACCGGCGGCCGGTGGCGCTGCGGCGTGTACCCGCACGTTCCACCTTCCATCCCGCCTAGGAGAAAAGTACTGTGCCACCTTCTCAGGGAACGGCGCATCCGCTGCGTTTGCTCGGTGTATACGCCGCGCTGGTGGCTTTGATGTTCGGCCTGATCTTCTTCACCGGCGACAAGCACCACACGCCGAAGCTCGGCATCGATCTGCAGGGCGGTACCCGGGTCACCCTGACCGCCCGCACCCCGGACGGCGGTAAGCCCAGCCAGGACAGCCTGAAGAAGGCCCAGGACATCATCGAGAAGCGCGTCAACGGACTCGGCGTCGCCGGGTCCGAAGTCGTCATCGAGGGTGACAACCTGGTGATCACGGTGCCCGGCGAGGACGGCGGGCAGGCGAAGTCGCTGGCCACCACCGCCAAGCTGTACGTGCGCCCGGTGCTCAACGTCACCGCGCCGCAGGTCGGCAAGCAGGCCCAGCCGCAGCCGACTCCGGCGGCCACGCCGAGCACCGCTCCCGCCGCGCCCAGCACCACCGCCTCCGCGCCGACCACCTCGGCCGAGGCGCCGGCCCCGCAGAACCGGGTGTTCCCGGAGCAGGCTCCGACCACTCCTTCTCCCGCTCCGGCGCCGAGCCCGCAGCAGTTGCAGCAGGAGATCGCGGCCGCGAAGGCGTTGCGGCAGAGCACCGATCAGACGGTGCAGTTGCAGGCCATGGCCACCATGGACTGCTCGAAGCCCGATCCGCTGCAGGGCAATGACGACCCGAACCTGCCGCTGGTGGCCTGCAGCAGCGACGGCACCGAGGTCTACCTGCTCGACAAGTCCAAGCTGGACGGCCAGGAGATCAAGAACGCTTCCGGCACGCTGGATTCGCGTCAGGGCCGCTGGGTGGTGGACGTCGAGTTCAAGTCGAGCGGTTCCGATACCTGGGGCAAGCTGACCAACGAGTATGTCGGCAAGCAGCTGGCCTTCGCGCTCGACACCAAGGTGGTCAGTGCGCCGCGAGTCGAGTCCGGTAACCAGTTCGGTGGTAGCACCCAGATCAGCGGCAACTTCAACGCCACCACCTCCAAGGAGCTCGCGAACTCCCTGAAGTACGGCTCGCTGCCGCTGTCGTTCACCACCTCCGAGGCCGAGACGGTTTCGGCGACGCTGGGCATGTCCTCGCTGCGCGCGGGCCTGATCGCGGGCGCGATCGGCTTGGTGGCGGTGCTGCTGTACTGCCTGCTCTACTACCGCATGCTCGGCTTCCTGGCCGGCTTCTCGCTGCTCGCGGCGGGTGTGGCGGTGTACGCGCTGATCGTGCTGCTGGGCCGCTGGATCGGATTCACCCTCGACCTCGCCGGTATCGCGGGTCTGATCATCGGTATTGGTATGACGGCGGACTCGTTCGTCGTCTTCTTCGAACGCATCAAGGACCAGATGCGCGAGGGCCGCAGTTTCCGTTCCGCGGTGCCGCGCGGCTGGCAGCGCGCACAGCGCACCAACCTCTCGGGTAAGACGGTCTCGCTGATCGCCTCCGCGGTGCTGTACGTGCTGGCCGCGGGCCAGGTGAAGGGCTTCGCCTTCACCCTCGGTGTCACCACCGTGCTCGACGTCATCGTCCTGTATCTGGTGACCGCGCCGCTGATGATGCTGGTCTCGCGGTCGCCGTTCTGGGCCAAGCCGTCGGTGAACGGCCTGGGCGCAATTACAGATCTGGCACAGGAACGCAAGGCCACGGCCCGCGTTCTGGTGAAGGAGGCGTGATCATGGCCAAGTCCTCACCCATCATGGTGGATTCCGATTCGGAACTCGATTACGAGTCCGCGCCGATGGACAAGCGGCACAGCCTGTTCGAACGGCTCTACACCGGTACCGGTGGCTTCGAGATCGTCGGCAAGCGCAAGATCTACTACGGCATCGCGGCGGCGCTGATCGCCATCGCGATGGCCAGCATGGTGTTCAAGGGCTTCACCCTGGGCATCGACTTCGCGGGCGGTTCGCGGATTCAGCTGCCCGCCGCCGACAACGTCACCACCTCCAAGGTGGAGGACGTGTACCGGACCGCGCTCGGCCACGACCCGGTGACCGTGCAGAAGGTGGGCTCGGGCTCCTCGGCCACCATCCAGGTCCGTTCGGACACGCTGAATGCCGAGCAGGCCGACAAGCTGCAGAACGCGCTGTTCGATGCCTTCCAGCCGAAGGACCGCAACGATCAGCCCAGCCGCAGCGCCATCAGCGTCGCGGAGATCAGCGAGACCTGGGGTGGCCAGGTCACCCAGAAGGCGCTGCTCGCACTGGTCGTGTTCGTCGCATTGACCATGCTGTACATCGCGATTCGCTTCGAACGGGACATGTCCTTCGCGGCCATCGCCTCGCTGTTCTTCAACCTGATCGTGACCGCCGGCGTCTACTCGATCGTCGGTTTCGAGGTGACGCCGGCCGCGGTCATCGGTCTGCTCACGATTCTGGGCTACGTGCTCTACGACAACGTCGTCGTCTTCGACAAGGTCGAGGAGAACACCAAGGGCGTGCTGCACCTGAGCAAGCACACCTACGGGGAGAAGGCGAACCTGGCGGCCAACCAGACGCTGATGCGATCGATCAACACCACCGTCATCGGCATCCTGCCGATCATCGGCATGCTGGTGGTCGCGGTGTGGCTGCTCGGCGTCGGCACCCTGAAGGACCTGGCGCTGGTGCAGCTGGTCGGCATGATCGTGGGTGGCTACTCGTCGATCTTCTTCGCCGTGCCGATCCTGGTGTCCATCAAGGAGACCTGGGGTCCGGTGGCCGCGCACACCAAGAAGGTGCTCAACCGCCGCTCGGGTGGCGCTCAGGTGCGGGTCGGCGCGGCGGCGGTCGCCTCGTCTGATGGCATCGCGCGTGAGCGCGGACCGCGTCAGAGCTCCGGGGCGCCGCGTCCCGGCGCCCGGCCGAGTGGGAAACGACAGAATCGACGGCACTGAGCGCGCAGGGGGTTCGCGGGTGAAACAAGACCAGAGGGTTGTCGTGCGCCGGACCGCCGTCGCGCTGATGGCGGGCACGCTCGCCGCCGGCGCGCTGGCGGGTTGCGCCGGCAAGAACCAGGTGCCCTCCATCGGGTACGGCGTGGACGCGGTCGTCGCCTCCTACAACGGCGGCAGCGCGCTCGGCGCGAACAGCGGTGCGGCCGCGGTGTTCTCGCGGGTGCTGACCGGGTTCTTCTACACCGGACCCGACGGGCAGCCGGTGGCCGACACCGACACCGGCACCGCCAAGGAGGTACCGGGCGAGGCGCAGACCATCCAGTACCGGCTCAACCCGGAGGGCGTCTACTCCGACGGCATCCCCAGCTCCTGCGACGACCTGGTGCTGACCTGGGCCGCTCGCAGCGGGCGATTCACCAAACCCGCTCCGGGCGGGCCCGTTCCGCTCTTCGACGCCGCGAGCACCGACGGGTACCGCGACATCGAACGCGTCGACTGCCAGCCCGGATCCAAGGACGCGACGGTCCTGTTCCGGCCGGGCAAGCATTACGCGGCGTGGAAGACGCTGTTCAACGCCGCCGAGCTGATGCCCGCGCACGTGGTCGCCACCCAGGTGAAGGTCCCGAACGTGGTGACGCCGGTGCAGACCGGCGATCAGCCCACCCTCGAGCGGGTCGCCGACTTCTGGAACAACGGCTGGACTCTCGCCCCCGGCAAGCTGGATCTGACGGTGCTGCCGTCCTCGGGGCCGTATCGGATCGACTCCTTCGGTGACAAGGACGGTCTGGTCCTGGTCAAGAACGAGAAGTGGTGGGGCAATCAGCCCAAGACGCCGCGGATCGTGGTGTGGGACCGGCACTCCGACCTGAAGGCCAAGGTGTCCGATAACTCTGTCGGCGTCCTGGACGTCGGCGCGGGCTCGCTCGGTGACGTGAGCCTGAGCGGATTCCACAAGCAGAACCTGCCCGGTCGCGGCGTCGAACAGTTGGTGCTCGGCACCGGCGGCGTGTTCGGCGGCGCGGACGCGCGCCGGGCCTTCGCCTCGTGCGTGCCGCGGCAGGCGCTGTTCGAGAAGTTCGGGCATCCGGACTACACCGTGAAGATCGGCCTGGGCTCCGGTCCGCTCAATTCGCGGACCGTGCAACAGGATTCGGTGTACTACCAGTCGATCTCGGGTGCGGGCGACAAGTACAAGGGCGACGGCACCGCCGCGCAGGCCGCCGCGTCCTCGAGCCTGGCCAACCAGACGGTGCGCATCGGCTACGTCAAGCCCGACGACGCGCGCGCGGCCATGGTCGCCGCTATCGCCGACGCCTGCAAGGCCGGTGGGGTGAACGTGATCGACGCGGGCGCACCGGATTTCACCGCCTCGCAGCTCACCGAGGGCAAGGTGGACGCGATCCTGGGCGGCACCGCGGCCATGCCGGGACCCTCGGGAACCCTGGGCGCGACCGACGCCATCGCCGCGCTGCGCACCGGCGCGGGCCTGAATTTCGGGCGATTCGGCAACGGCCGCTACGATGCCATCGCGGATCAGCTTGCGGCGGAGGACAACTCGACAGTCGTGCTGAACCTGCTGAACGAGCAGGAGAACCTGCTCTGGAGCGAGATGCCGTCGGTTCCGCTGTTCGCCTCCCCCCGCACCATCGGGTTCGGCAACGGCATGGAGAACGGCATCGCCGGCGCCACGAAAGCGGGCGCGGGCTGGAATATGGATCGCTGGGTACTGAAACGGTAAGTGTGCCGGACCGGCGTGGTGATGAGGAGTGGGTGTAAATGAGCAAGCACGAAATGCTGGAGACGGCCGAACTGGTGGGGGAGCGGGCCGCCCGCGCCGAGGAAGCCGTACAGCGGCTGACCCGCTGGCACGATGACTTCCCGACGCCGGGTGTGCGTTTCGCCGACCTGACCCCGGTGTTCGCCGACCCCGCCGGCTTCCGTGCGGTGCTCGACTGCTTCGCCACCTGCGCGCCCGACGCCGACCTGGTCGCCGGTGTCGACGCGCGCGGCTTCCTGCTGGGCGCGGGCGTGGCCGCCATCCTCGGCACCGGCGTGGTCGCGGTCCGCAAGGCCGGCAAGCTGCCGCCGCCGGTCATCTCCCGCGAGTACACCCTCGAATACGGTTCGGCCGCACTGGAGATCCCCGCCGACGGCATCGACCTGAAGGGTCGCAAGGTGCTGCTGCTCGACGACGTGCTCGCCACCGGCGGCACCCTCGCCGCGGCGGCCGAGCTGTTCATCGCCGCCGGGGCCGAGGTGACCGCGGCCGCGGTGGTGCTCGAGCTCGGATTCCTCAATGGCCGTGAGCGCCAAGGGGATTACCCGGTGACCTCCATCGTCAAGCTCTGACTCGTACCCGGTGTCGTCGCCCGCCGTTCAGCGGGCGACGACCCGGGCGACGAAGCCGCTGACGATCAGCCAGAAGATCGCCGCCAGACCGTAATCCAGGATGATGTCGAAGTCGGCGCTGCCGGTGTGGAACAGCCCCGGGAAGAACAGTGCCAGTGGTTCGGCCAGCCCCTTGATGAAGACGAAGAACTTGTTCGACTGGTCGGCATTGAGGACCAGCATCAGGATGTAGACGCCCTCGATGAGGGCGAACAGCGTGCCGACGCCGCTGATGATGCGAGCGGCGTGGACTTCATTGCGGGCCACGTACGGCATACCTACAGGGATGCCCGCCGGATGCCCGTTGAAACCGACACGAGGTCCGCTTCGGAAAAACACGCAGGTGCGGGGCGGGAGTCGCGCGGGTCCGTGAAACCGCGTGTCCGCCATGGCATGATGTCCCGGTGATGAGCGCGGTGGCCGGGAGCGTTCGGGCGTGAAGCCCAAATTCCTCGTGGGTGGGGCGATCTGCCTGGTGTTGGGTGTGATGACGCTGCTGTTGGTCATCATTCTGCCCGCCAGTGAGACCAGTTGCGGTCCCGGCGCACCGGCGCTGCCCGCCCTCACCTCCGCGCGCACCGAACCCAGCTGCCCGTCCACCGGCTCGCCCGTCGAAGCCGGTCTGGCCGAGGGTGCGCTGCGCGTGCTGCGCTGCACGGTCGCCCGCTTCGGGATGATGGACATGCGCGGGCTGGTGGACGACGACGCGACGCCGGACCTGAAGGCCGGTCGCGCCGTCGAATTCATCGTCGGCGGCGATTCCGGCAAGGGCGACGCCATCGTGTCGTTCCTGCAGGAGAACGCCGCCGCCTTCCACGTCGACTACCTGATCTGGAAGCAGCGCAGCTGGACTCCCGGCGCGGCCGCCGGCATCCAGTGGTCCCCGCTCGGCGACCGCGGCGACGCCGCCCGCAACCGTCTGGACCGCGTGCAGGTCACCGTCAAGGACGCGGCGCCCACCTCCACCGTGCTCGCGCCCGCCAACGCCGCCATGGCCGCCGCACCCGGGACCGTGAACGAGGCGGGCAGCCTCACCGGCGCGGGACGCCACCAATACCCGCTCGCCGCAGGCACATTCACCGTCAGCGACGTCTTCGGCGCGCGCGGCGGCACGCACCTGGGCGTCGATCTGGCCGCCGCCGCGGGCACCCCGATCTACGCGGCCGCCGACGGTCTGGTGGTGGCTTCGGGTGCGGCCTCCGGGTTCGGCGACTGGGTCGTGATCGACTCCCTCGACGCCAGTGGCCGCCGCTATTCCACCGTGTACGGCCACATGTACGAGAACGGCATCTTCGTGCGCACCGGCGACATCGTGCAGATGGGCCGCCACATCGCCGATGTCGGCAGCAATGGCGAATCCTCGGGCCCGCACCTGCATTTCGAGCTGGTGCCGGGCGGACGGCTGACCGGCGGGCGTCAGGTCGACCCGATGCCGTGGCTGGCCGGCGGCAGCATCCCCGCGCCCGGAGGACCCTACTGCGAGAACGGATTCGGCACCGCGGGCGGCAATCTCGCCGCCGGGAAGGTGCCCGCCGAACTCGAGGTCTGGTACCGCCGCGCGGGCTCGCTGTGCCCGGAGATCGGCGCGTCCCTGCTCGCCGCCCAGGGGCAGGCCGAGTCCGGGTTCCGCACTGACGCGGTCTCCCCGGACGGCGCGCAGGGCATCGCCCAGTTCATGCCCGGCACCGCGCGGGCCCTCGCACCCGACGGACAGCCCTACGTCATCGACGCCGACGGCAAGGGCTACGCCAGCGTGCTGGATCCGGCCGACGCCATCATCGGGCAGGGCCGCTACATGTGCGCCATCGCCAAGACCATCGAGGGCTGGATGGCCGCGGGCAAGGTGTCCGGTGACCTGACCGCGCTCACCATCGCCGCCTACAACGCGGGTGAGGGCGCGGTGCTGGCCTCGGGCGGCATGCCCAACCAGATCTCGCGGCACTACACCGAGACCCGGCCCTACGTGGCGCGGATCCTGGCCGCCGAACCCGGCTTCCGCAGCCTCGGCAGCGAGGGGCGCTTCCAGGCCGACCAGCACGCCGACCTGGGCCCGCAGATCGTGGCCGCGGGCGAGCAATGGCTCGGGACGCCGTATGTGTTCGGCGGCGGCGGGCCGGGCGGACCCAGCGACGGCGGATTCGACCAGGCCGGGTTCACCGCGGCGGCGGTGTTCGCCGGCAGCGGCAGCACGATCACGCTGCCGCGTACCGCCGAACAGCAGTGGGAACAGGGCGTCGAGGTGTCCTTGCTGTCGGCCAAGCCCGGTGACCTGGTGTTCGGTTCCTTCGGGCCGCGTGGTCCCTCCGATGTCGGCATCTACACCGGTGGCGGCCACATGCTGCATGCCGAGTCCGGTGGCAAGGTCGTCGAGGTGCCGCTCAGCACGGGGATGAAGGCCCGCCGTATCGGCCGCTGAACGGGGTTGGCTCGGCCATTCGGGACATGTACCATCCCTATTCATGTTGATGGGTGAAGGCGTCGAATGGGGGCTGCACTGCTGCGTGGCGCTGGCCTGGCTCGACGATCACGCGCCGATCGCCACCGCCCGGCTGGCCGAGATCTTCGAACTGCCGCCCGAGTACCTCAAGAAGCGGCTGCAACCCCTGGTGCGGGAAGGGATTCTCGACTCCACGCCCGGCGCGCGCGGGGGATACCGGCTCGCGCGCGCACCCGAACGCCTCACCCTGATGGACGTGGTCGCCGCCGTCGAGGGTCGCACGGAAGCCTTCCGGTGCACCGAGATTCGCCGCCGCGGCGCCGGGGCCGCCCGCGCGAGTACGGAATTCGACAAGCCCTGCGGCATCGCCGCGGCCATGGGGCGCGCCGAACTCGCCTGGCGGCGCGAGCTGTCGGGTCAGACCGTGGCCGACCTGATGGCCGCGACCCCGGCCAACGCCTCGAAATACACGCGGCGCTTCTATGAAAGCGTGACCGGCTGACCCGGTCGCGGCGTCAGAGAACCGACCCGGCTCGCGCCGGGTTTTTTCGGAAGGAGATTCGGGATGGCAAATATCCCGGTTGTTACGGTCCGGGCCGGAAACAGCGCCGCGCGGGCCGACGGTGCGGCACAGGCTGGAAGTATGAGCGCGTGGGATGGGTTGCGTCGCACGGGAATTCTGGCGCTGGGTACCTTCGCGGTGGGCACCGATTCATTCATCCTCGCGGGGTTCCTGCCGGATCTGGCTGGAACGCTGGAGGTTTCGACCGCCACCGCGGGACTGGCGGTGACGGTGTTCGCCGCCGCGTACGCGCTCGGGTCGCCGGTGCTGGCGACGCTGACCGCGCGGCTGCCGCGGCGGACGCTGCTGGTGTCGGCGTTGCTGCTGCTGGCGCTGGCGAATCTCGGCTCGGCGCTGGCCCCGGTGTTCTGGGTGCTGCTGGCGACCCGGATCGCCGCCGCGCTCGGGGCGGCGGCGTTCACGCCGAACGCGGGCGCGGTGGCTGCCGCGTTGGTGCCGCCCGAGGCGCGGGCACGAGCCCTCGCGGTGGTTGTCGGCGGTCTGACCATCGCCACCGCGCTCGGTGTGCCGCTGGGGGAGATGCTGGGGCGCTGGCTGGGCTGGCGGTCGGCGCTGATCGGGGTCGCGGTGGTGTGCCTGGTGGCCGCGGCAGGGGTGGCGGCGTGGGTGCCCGCGCTGCCGGGGAATCCGGTTGTGCCACTGGCGGCCCGGCTCGCGGTGCTGCGTAACCGGGCGGTCGTGGCGGTGCTGCCCGTGACCGTGCTGGGCATGTGCGCGGCGTATGTCGTGTACGCGTACGCGGTTCCGGCCTTGGGGGCCTTGGGAATCGGGGTGGGCGCCACGGCGTGGGTGCTGATGCTCTACGGGCTGGGCGCGGTCGCGGGCAACCTGTCCTCGGGCTACGCCACCGACCGGTTCGGGGCGGCCCGGGTGTTGACCACCGGATACGCGGTGATGGCCGTCGTGCTGGGAATCATGGGCGTGCTGGCCGCGACCGGGACGCGCCTGCCCGCGCTCGTCGGGGTGCTGGCGGTGGGCTGGGGTGCGGCGAGCTGGTGCCAGACGCCGGCGCAGCAGCATCGCCTCATCGCGGCCGCGCCACAGGAGCCCGGGCTGGTCGTCGCCTTGAACGCTTCGTGCATCTATTTCGGGATCGGCGCGGGGACGCTGCTGGGCGGGTCGACCCTGGCGCACGGCGCGACGGCCATGTTCGGTGTGGCGGCCGCGCTCGCGGTGGTGACGCTCGGATATCTGCGCCGCACCGCGCGATGAGCGGCGTTGAGACTCGGCTCACGGAAATATGTTCTTGCCCTGCCCCGTTGATCACGGTTACCGTAGTTCGGTTCTCATTCCCGTCTGATCGGAGACATGCCGTTGCTCTTCTGAGCTGATCGCCGAGTGGCCCGCAATCGCGCGCCGCATTCGCTCATGCTCTGGAGGCCCGCATGTCAATGCCTGTTATTTCTGTTTCCGATCTCACCTTCGCGTGGCCCGACGGCACCCCCGTGTTCGATGGACTCGACGCCCAGTTCGGGCCCGGTCACGTCGGCCTGGTGGGCACCAACGGCGCGGGGAAATCGACCCTGTTCCGGCTGATCACCGGGGAATTGCGCGCTGCGCGCGGTTCGGTGACCGTGCCGGGGCGGTTCGGGTACCTGCGCCAGGATCTGGGGCTGGCCGCGGGACAACGGGTCGATGAGGTGCTCGGGCTGGCCGGGATTCGGAACGCGTTGCACCGCATCGAATCCGGGACCGGCACCGAGACCGACTTCGAAACCGTCGGCACCGCTTGGGATATCGAGGAACGCGCCGTGGCGCTGCTCGGTCGACTCGGATTGCATTACGTCGCAGGTGATGTCGGGCAGCTCGATCGCCGCCTGGACACGCTGTCCGGCGGTGAGACGGTGCTGCTCGGCCTGGTCGCCGAACTGCTGCGCGAGCCCGACGTGCTGCTGCTCGACGAACCGACCAACAATCTCGATCAGGTGGCGCGCGAACGCCTCTACGAGGTGGTGGGCCAGTTCCCCGGCACCGTGCTCACCGTCAGCCACGACCGGGAACTGCTCGACCGGGTCACCACCATCGCCGAGCTGCGGCACGGCGCGGTGCGGGTCTTCGGCGGCAACTACACCGACTACGAGCGGATCATCGACGCCGAGCAGGAGGCGGCCCGGGCCGCGATCCGCGAGGCGCGCAGCGACGTTCGCAAGCAATCACGTGAACTCGTCGAAGCCCGCATCAAACTCGACCGCCGCCAGCGCTACGGGCAGAAGATGTGGGACCAGAAGCGCGAACCCAAGATCGTGATGGGGGCGCGCAAGCGTGCGGCCGAGGTCTCGGCGGGCAAGCTGCGCAACAACCATCTCGGCAAGGTCGAGGAGGCCAAGGACCATCTGACCGACATGCAGGACCGGCTGCGCGACGACCGGGAGATCCGCGTCGACCTGCCCGGCACCCGCCTGTATCCGGGGCAGGACGTGATCGAGCTGACCGAGGCGCGGCTGCCGTGCGGGCCCACGGTGACCCTGAAAGTGTCCGGGCCCGAACGCATCGCGCTCACCGGGCGCAACGGCATCGGCAAAACCACGCTGCTGCACCGCATCCGGGAGGAAGGCCCGGCTGTGCCGTGGCGCATGTTGCCGCAACGCCTGGACGTCTTCGACGAATCGATGACCGTCTTCGAGAACGTCGCGGCCGCCGCGCCGCACGCCGCGCCCGAGCAGATCCGCGCCCAGCTGGCCCGGTTCCTGTTCCGCGGCACCGACGCCGACGTGGTGGCCGCGGCCCTGTCGGGCGGCGAACGGTTGCGGGCGGCGCTGGCCATGCTTTTGCTGGCCGAGCCCGCGCCCAAACTGCTGCTGCTCGACGAGCCGACCAACAACTTGGATCTGCCCAGCCTCGCCCATCTCACCGAGGCGCTGGCGAGCTTCCAGGGGGCGCTCTTGGTGGTCAGTCACGATCCGCGTTTTCTGGCCGGGATCGGGGTGACACGACGGCTGGAACTGACCCGCGACGGGCTGGAGGCGAGTCCGAGCGAACAGTGAGCAGGACGGGTATCGTTCATCGCTCCGGAGCGGTTCGCACCGGCCGTGATCGGCGCCCCGGTCGGGATCCGATTCCAGGACTAAAGTGGATGATCTGGGTGGTTGAACGGTCCGATATGGTTTTCCGATCGAGGCCGCGAACGGAGGTGGCATGACACAGCATCTGGAGAAGGCGAACTCGGGGCAATCGCCCGACGAAGGGTCCGCCACCCCAGCGGCCAACGCTCCATCCGCTCAGTCGGCGGCCGCTGCCCGCAACACCACCGCAGTCCCCACCTCCGCTTCCCGTCGCGTCCGCGCGCGCCTGGCCCGGCGGATGACCGGGCAGCGCGGCATCGCCGCCGTCAAGCCGGTGCTGGAACCGCTCGCCAGCGTGCACCGCGAGCTGTACCCGAAGGCGAATCTGGCGCTGCTGCAACGGGCTTTCGACGTCGCCGACGAGAAGCACGCCCACCAGTTCCGCAAGTCCGGTGACCCGTACATCACCCACCCGCTGGCGGTCGCGAACATCCTGGCCGAGCTGGGCATGGACACCACCACGCTGGTGGCCGCGCTGCTGCACGACACCGTCGAGGACACCGGGTACGCGCTCGACGACCTGACCGCCGAGTTCGGCACCGAGGTCGCCCACCTGGTGGACGGCGTCACCAAGCTGGACAAGGTCAACCTGGGCGCCGCGGCCGAGGCCGAGACCATCCGCAAGATGATCATCGCCATGGCCCGCGACCCCCGCGTGCTGGTGATCAAGGTCGCCGACCGGCTGCACAACATGCGCACCATGCGTTTCCTGCCGCCGGAGAAGCAGGCCAAGAAGGCCCGTGAAACCCTCGAGGTGATCGCGCCGCTGGCCCACCGCCTCGGTATGGCCACGGTCAAGTGGGAGCTCGAGGACCTCGCGTTCGCGATCCTGCACCCCAAGAAGTACGACGAGATCGTGCGGCTGGTCGCCGACCGCGCGCCCTCGCGCGACACCTACCTGGCCAAGGTGCGGGCCGAGATCGTCAACACCCTCGCCTCGAGTCGCATCAACGCGGTGGTCGAGGGCCGGCCCAAGCACTACTGGTCGATCTACCAGAAGATGATCGTCAAGGGGAAGGACTTCGACGACATCCACGACCTGGTCGGCATCCGCATCCTCTGCGACGAGGTGCGCGACTGCTACGCCGCGGTCGGCGTCGTGCACTCGCTGTGGCAGCCCATGGCCGGGCGGTTCAAGGACTACATCGCCCAGCCGCGCTACGGCGTCTACCAGTCGCTGCACACCACCGTGGTCGGCCCCGACGGCAAGCCCCTGGAAGTGCAGATCCGCACCCAGGACATGCACCGGACCGCCGAGTTCGGCATCGCCGCGCACTGGCGGTACAAGGAGACCAAGGGCAAGCACTCCAACGACTCCACCGAAGTCGACGACATGGCGTGGATGCGTCAGCTGCTCGACTGGCAGCGGGAAGCGGCCGACCCGGCCGAATTCCTGGAGTCGCTGCGCTTCGACCTGAAGTCGCCGGAGATCTTCGTGTTCACCCCCAAGGGCGACGTGATCACGCTGCCGCAGAAGTCGACCCCGGTCGACTTCGCCTACGCGGTGCACACCGAGGTCGGGCACCGCTGCATCGGCGCCCGCGTCAACGGCCGCCTGGTCGCGCTGGAACGGCAGCTGGAGAACGGTGAGGTCGTCGAGATCTTCACCTCCAAGGCGCAGAACGCCGGACCCTCGCGGGACTGGTCGAACTTCGTGGTGTCCCCGCGTGCCAAGGCCAAGATCCGGCAGTGGTTCGCCAAGGAACGCCGCGAGGAGGCCCTGGAAGCGGGCAAGGACGCGATCAGCAAGGAGGTCCGTCGCTCGGGCCTGCCGCTGCAGCGTCTGATGAGCGTCGACGCCATGAGCGCGCTGGCCCACGAGCTGCACTACACCGACATCTCGGCGCTCTACGCCGCGGTCGGCGAGAACCAGGTGTCCGCGCACCACGTGGTGCAGCGGCTCATGGCCCAGCTCGGCGGCGTCAGCGATGTCGAGAACGAACTGGCCGAGCGGTCCACGCCGTCCACGGTGCCCGCCCGCCAACGGACCACCGGGGACGCCGGCGTGGAGATCCCGGGCGCGCCCGGCACCGTCTCCAAGCTGGCCAAGTGCTGCACCCCGGTGCCCGGCGACGAGATCATGGGCTTCGTGACCCGCGGCGGCGCGGTCAGCGTGCACCGCACCGACTGCACCAACGCCGACTCGCTGCGCTCGGAACCCGAACGCATCATCGAGGTGAAGTGGGCGCCGTCGCCGTCGTCGGTGTTCCTGGTCGCCATCCAGATCGAGGCGCTCGACCGCACGCGGCTGCTCTCCGATGTCACCAAGGTGCTGGCCGACGAGAAGGTCAACATCCTCTCCGCGGCGGTCACCACCTCCGGTGACCGGGTCGCCATCTCCAAGTTCACCTTCGAGATGGGCGACCCGAAGCACCTCGGGCATCTGCTCAACGTGGTCCGGAATGTGGAAGGCGTCTACGACGTCTACCGCGTGACCTCCGCGGCCTGACCCCCACCCGCCCGGAACCGGGTGGGGTCAACGTCATTCGATGCGCAGCAGCGGCTGGGTGGTGCACCGGAACGCGCCACCGAACAGCCGTGACACCGAGAAGTCGATGTATTCGACGGTGATCCCGCGCGACTGGAGCTGCTTGCCGACCCGCTCGAATTGCGGGTCGGTGATGTAGGTTTCGCTGTCGATGGGCAGCCCGTTGGTGGCCATGGCGGCCGCCTCGTCCTCGCTGACCTCGATCTGCTCCCAGTCCCGCACGGGCGCGGGCAGGCCGTCGGGGAGGCGGTCCGGGCAGACGATGACCAAGCCCTCGCGGACCAGGCTCATCGCGCAATCCAGGTGCAGCACGTGCTCGGGCAGGCGGACCGGGGTGACGTTGAAGCCCTGCGGCTGTAGGAATTTCGCCAGCCAGTGGTAGCCGAGCGCGTTGCTGGCCATGCCGGACAGGCCGACGAACACCTGTGTGCCGAGCACCAGGATATCGCCGCCCTCGAGGAAGGGGCCCGGCCCGGGATTGCCGATGCCCGGCTGGGGCAGCGAAACATAGTGCGCCGCAGCGGGCATCACGCGCTGCAGCAGCAGATCGCGGCTGGTCTGCACTTCGTGGCGGCGGTGCGGGAACTGGAGTACGCCCTCGATCACGTTCTCGCCCACCGTGAACCAGGGGTCGCGGACGAAGAAGTTGGCGTAGCCGACCGGACCCGCCGCGGCCTTCTCGTCCGCGGTGAACATCCGCGGCCGCAGCACCTCCACCCCGTGGCGGCGCAGCACGTCGGCGAGTTCATCGCGCTCGGCCTCCCAGGCGCGCTGTTTGTCCGGGTACACCTCGCCGAAGGTTTTGCCCCAGACCGCGTCCAGGATCGCCACGGCATTCGGTTCCACCGGCATCCGATGGCCGAGTAGCTCGATATTGTCCGGGGCGTGGAATTCGCTTTGAGAAACCACCACGGTTCGCAACCGGGCGAACTCGCTATCCACGCGAACCTTCTGAGTTGCAGCAGACATGGCATGAACGATATCGCCCCCGATCCTGTCCGGTCGCCCGCGAGTCAAGATTGCGGGCAGTTCGCTGACACCCGTACCGTCAGGGGCATGGAGTGGCGCGCGCTGGTGCGGATCGCGGCGGTCTACGCGGCCACCGCGACCGCCGGGCTGGCGATCATGATGCCCGTCAGCTACGGCTGGTTCTCCTCGGAGCCGCAGAAGGTGGACCTGATGGTCCGCAGCGTGCCGCTGGCCATGGAGTCCGGGGCCATCACCGCGGTGATCGCCGCGGCCGCGGTGGTGAGCATCGGCAGCGCCCGCGCCGCCTGGTACACCGCCGCCCTCGCGCTGACCGGGATCCTGATCAACCACCTCGGCCTGTCGTGGATCCAGATCGAATCGCTGACCACCCTCAACTTCGTCGACGCCCTGTGGGCAGGGGTCGTCCTGGGTTGCCTGGCGCCGCTGGTCTGGACGCCCTCCCTCGCGGGCGGCGCGTATCTGTTCGGCTGCGTGAGCTCGGCGGTGTTCGGGGACCTGGCCCAGCCGCCGCCCGACGCGGGCGGGCCCCGCTCGATCGAGCGGCTCTTCGGCGGTGCGCCGCCGGTGTGGCTGATCCTGGTCGCGCTGATGCTGCTCGTGACGCATCTGGTGGCGCGCGATCGCCGGGAGGCGATACCCGGCGACGGGCCGGACTTCTCGCTGGCTCCGATCGTGTCGGGGGTGGTGGCGGTGTTCGTGCTGGCCCGCACCTCGCGGTGGCTCGCCGAGAGCGGCGACCGGTGGTCGGTCGTGGTGACGGCGGTGGCGCTGGTGCTCCTCGCGGCGTTCCTGGCCGCGCTGATCCTGCCCGGCCGCGACGGCACCCTGCTGCTGTTGCTGGTCGGCTTCTCCGCCGCGGCCAGCGCGGTGGTCACGGTGCCGCGCCCGGGGTGGGCCGACGCGCTGGTCGATGTCACGGTGGCGGGCGGGCTGCTGGTGGCG
Source organism: Nocardia tengchongensis (assembly GCF_018362975.1). Lineage (NCBI taxonomy): Bacteria > Bacillati > Actinomycetota > Actinomycetes > Mycobacteriales > Nocardiaceae > Nocardia > Nocardia tengchongensis. The sequence continues at coordinate 6,129,575 of NZ_CP074371.1, read as the reverse complement.
CGGCTGTGGCCGCGCCCGTACCTGGCGGTGGCGGGTTCGATGGTGCTGGCGGCGGTGGCGGCGCTGCTCGCGGTCACCGGGGTCTCGACGGTGTACTGGGCGGTGCTCGGGGTGGCGGCCATCGGGCTCATCGGCGGCGGCAGTGTCGGTTCGGCGCTGCCCAGGCGGGCGACGAGCGCGGTGGTCGGCCTGGCGGTGCTGTTCGTGCCGTCGGCGGGAATCGCGTTGCGTGGCAGGCCGTTCGGTCGGGTCGGGTATTCGCCGCACTGGTATCGGCTCGCGCAGGTGCCGCACGAACCGGTGCCGGCCTACACTGCGCTGGTCATCACGGCGGGCTGCGCGGCGGGGATCTATCTGCTGCGGCGCTGGCGGCCGGTCGAGGTGCGTGTCGCCGAGCGGGTGGCGATCGAGCCCCGGATCTGATGTGCAGCCCGACCCCGATGCGATGGGAGCGCTGATGCCCGATCGGGCACGAAACGGACGGACGGGACACCGCCATGGCGAACGGTAAACGCGTGGCGCTGGCGCTCGGCAGCGGCGGGGCGCGCGGGTATGCGCACATCGGGGTGATCGACGAGCTGCGTGAGCGCGGTTACGAGATCACCGGGGTGGCGGGGTCGTCGATGGGGGCGTTGGTCGGCGGCCTGTTCGCGGCGGGCAAGCTGGACGAATTCACGTCCTGGGCAACGACTCTGGGCCAGTTCGAGGTGGCGCGGCTGCTGGATCCGGCGTTCAGCGAGCCGGGTGTGATCCGGGCGGGACGGATTCTGGACCGGATCCGGGAGATGCTCGGCGAGCTGTGCATCGAGCAGCTGCCGATCCCGTACATCGCGGTCGCCACCGACATCACCACCGGCCGCTCGACCTGGTTCCGCGACGGCGAGCTCGATGCCGCCATCCGCGCCTCGATCGCCATCCCCGGGTTCATCACCCCGGTGCTGCGTGACGGACACGTGCTGGTGGACGGCGGCGTGCTGGATCCGCTGCCGGTGGTCGCGACCATGGCGCTGGGCTCCGCGGATCTGCTCATCGGGGTCGACCTGTCCGGTCCGCCGGATCCGGTCTACGACCGCGCGCAGCCGCGGGCCAACTGGTTCACCCAGTGGTGGCGGGCCTCGGCGCAGCGGCTCGGCGCGGCCCGCGCGCCGGAGGAGCCGACCGTCGAGCAGCCGCCCGCGTTGAGCAGCATTCGCGCCACCGATGTGGCGCAGCGGGCCATCGATCTGATGCTGGCCTCCATCACCCGCCAGCATCTGGCCGCCCACCCGCCCGACCTGGTGATCTCGGTGCCGCAGAACATCTGCGGCACCATGGATTTCCATCGCGCCGCCCCGATCATCGAGCAGGGCCGGGCGCTGGCCGCGGCGGCCCTGGACGGGCCGGCCGTCGGGGACTCCGCCCGCGTGCCCGACTGATCGATTGCCCGGAGGTCGCGGGTACGATCGGCGCGAACCGGACCGGCTCGTCAGGGCAGGTCCTCACCCGAGCGAAGGACTCACAAGCAGCATGAAGTTCGAGAATGTCACCGTCACCAAGCGCGCCAACGTCTACTTCGATGGCAAGTGCGTGAGCCACAACATCGAGCTGGCCGACGGCACCAGCAAGTCGGTCGGTGTCATCCTGCCCGCCACCCTGACCTTCAACACGGGCGCGCCGGAGATCATGGAGCTGCTCGAGGGCAAGTGCAACGTCACCCTGGCTGGCGAGACCGAGGCCGTCGCCTACGCCGGCGGCGAGTCCTTCTCCGTGCCGGGCGACTCCAGCTTCGTGATCGAGGTCGTCGAGCCGGTCCACTACGTGTGCCACTTCGGCTGAGCCGTCCCCGCGGTCCGCGGCCCGGTCTCTCGAATGAGGCCGGGCCGCAGTCGTTTTCCGCCGGCGCATGGTAGGCATGGGGGATGACGACGCTGGGAGTGGTGTTCCGGCCGCAGCAACCGCCCGAGCGGCTGCGGGAGGTGGTGCGGGCGGCCGAGGACTGCGGGCTCCAGGAGCTGTGGCTGTGGGAGGACTGTTTCCTCGAAGGCGGGATCGCCACCGCGGCGGCCGCGCTGGCCTGGAGTGAACGGCTGCGCGTCGGGGTCGGCGTGCTGCCGGTGCCACTGCGCAATGTCGCGATCACCGCGATGGAGCTGGCCACCCTCGAGCGGATGTTCCCCGGGCGCGGGATCTGGGGTGTGGGCCACGGCGTGCAGGACTGGATGGGGCAGGTGGGGGAGCGCGTCGCCTCGCCGATCACCCTGTTGCGCGAATACCTCGAGACGCTGCGGGCGCTGCTGGCCGGGCAGCGAATCACGGTGCAAGGCAGGTATGTTCAGCTCGACGAGGTCGCCCTGGACTGGCCGCCCGCGACCGCGCCGCCGATCCTGGCCGCCGCGACCGGCCCGCGCACCCTGGCCCTGGTCGGCGCCGCCGCCGACGGGGTGATCCTGACCAGCTCCACGCCCGCCGACGGGATCCGCTCGGCCGCCGAGATCGTGCGTGCCGCCCGCCCCGAAGCCGCTGCGGCGCAACCGTATCCGATCGTGGTCTACCTGCTGGCCGCCACCGGCGCGGGCGCCGCCGACCGGGTGGCGGCGGAGCTGCGGGCCGAGCGCCGCGACACCATCCCCGGAATAGGCGTCGCCGGTGACGCCCGGGCGATCGCCGACGCGGTGATCGCCTGGACCGAGGCCGGGGCCACCAGTGTCGTGCTCCAACCCACCGGCGATGAGCCCGACCCGGTCGGCTTCGTCCGCTTCGCTGCCGAACAGGTCAGGCCACTGCTGCCCTGAATCCGGAAGCACCGCACCGGATTCCGGCCCCCTGGGATCAGCGCAGGTCGCGGAAGAACTCGCGAATGTCGCCGACCAGGATTTCCGGTTCTTCCATGGCCGCGAAGTGCCCGCCGCGATCGACGTCCACCCAGCGGGTGATGGTGTTGGACTCCTCGCAGTAGCGGCGGATGCAGACGTCGTGCGCGAAGGCGATGACACCGGTCGGGACCCCGGAATTCGCGGCGGGCGCACCCCATTCACCGGTCTGCGCGTATCCGACGTAGGCCGCGGATCCGGCGGTGCCGGTCAGCCAATACAGCATCACGTTGGTGAGCAGCCGATCCCGGTCGATGATCTTGTCCGGCACCACGTTCCGCGGATGCGTCCACTCCCGGAACTTGTCCATGATCCAGGCCAGCTGTCCCACCGGCGAATCCACCAGCCCGTAGGCCAGCGCCTGCGGCCGGGTGGACTGGATCGCGATGTAGCCGAACTCTTCCCGCATGAACGCCTGGATCCGGGCCATCTTGTCGCGCTCGAGGTCGGTGAGTTCGTCCAGGTCGTTCACCGCCGACTGCGGCGGCAGGTTGGTTCCGCCGTTGACATGCACGCCGAATACCTTGTCCGGTGCCGACCGTGCCACCTCGGGGCTCACCGAGCCGCCGATATCGCCGCCCTGCACGCCGTATCGCTCGTAGCCGAGGCGGTTCATGAGTTCGGCCCACACGCGGCCGATCCGCGCGCGGGTCCATCCGGTGTCGGCGACCGGACCGGAGAATCCGAACCCGGGGAGCGAAGGAATGACCAGGTGGAACGCGTCGGCGGGGTCGCCGCCGTGGGCGCGCGGATCGGTGAGCGGGCCGATGATGTCGAGGAATTCCGCCACTGATCCGGGCCAGCCGTGGGTGAGCAGCAGCGGCACCGCATCGGGTTCGGCCGAGCGGATGTGCAGGAAGTGCACCCGCTGGCCCTCGATCTCGGTCAGGAACTGCGGGTACCGGTTGAGTTCGGCTTCGGCCGCGCGCCAGTCGTATCCGGTGCGCCAGTGGTCGACCAGTTCACGCAGCCAGTGCACCGGGACGCCGGTATCCCAGTCGTCGCCGGGCAGCGGGGCGGGCAGGCGCGCGGCGTCGAGCCGCTGCCGCAGATCATCGAGCTGGGTCTGGGGGATGTCGATCCGGAAGGGGGTGATCTGTTCGCTCATGAGATTTACGCTACGAGTCGGTTAGGACAGTTCCGGTCCTAACTGTCTGGCAGAGTTGAATTCATGTTGGAAACCTCCGCCAGACTGCTGCGGCTGCTGTCGTTGCTGCAGACTCCGCGCGAGTGGAGCGGCGCGGAACTGGCCGCCCACCTCGAGGTGGATGTGCGCACCGTGCGCCGCGATATCGGAAAGCTGCGCGCCCTCGGTTATCCCGTCGACGCCACCGTCGGTTCCGCCGGTTACCGGCTGGGCGCCGGCGCGAACCTCCCGCCGCTCCTGCTCGACGACGAAGAGGCGGTCGCCGTGGCCATGGGCCTGCGCACTGCGGCGGGCGGCACCATCGCCGGCATCGAGGAGAGCTCGCTGCGCGCCCTCACCAAACTCGAACGGGTCCTCCCGTCCCGCCTGCGTCACCGCCTGACCGCCCTGCAGCAGGCGACCGTCGCGGTCCCCGACGGCGGCCCCCGCGTCGAACCCGACACCCTCACCGCCATCGCCGCCGCCATCCGCGACCAGCACCGCCTCCGCTTCGACTACCGAACCCACACCGGTGAAACCTCGCTCCGTACAACCGAACCCCACCGCCTGGTTCACCACGGCCGCCGCTGGTATCTCACCGCCTGGGACGTCGACCGCGAGGACTGGCGCACCTACCGGGTCGACCGCCTCACCCCGCGTATCCCCACCGGCCCGCGTTTCACCGCGCGCGAGGCCCCGGATCCCGCGGCCCAAGTCTCCCGTGGCGTCACCACCGCGCCGTACCGCCACCACGCCCGCCTCACCCTGCTGGCCGCCGCCGAGCAGGCCGCCGAGGTCATCTCTCCGACGGTCGGTGTCCTCGAAGCGATCGACGCGAACACCTGCATCCTGCACACCGGCGGCGACACCCTCGACGCCATCGCCGTCTACGTCGCGACGTTCGGCTTCGAATTCCGCGTCATCGAACCGCCGGAACTGGCCGACCACATCCGGGAGATGGCCGCCCGCCTGCAGCGCGCGGCGGAGTGATCGGCGGGCGCGTGGCTGGGTGTGTCAACCTGCCAAGGCGGTGCGGGTGGCGGAACGGATTGCGGTGGTGACGGTTTCGGGCTGCTCGAGCATGATCAGGTGGCCGCAGTCGGCGAGTTCGATGGCCTCGGTGGGGCGGAGGGTTTCGTTGAGGCGGGCACCCGCGGCGGCGGAGAGGATGCGGTTCTTCGCGCCCCAGATGGTAGTGATGGGCGGGAAGGAGGGGGAGGGGTGGAAGGAGTCGAGGGTGGCCAGGGTGGGCAGGTCGCGGGCGATGGCGGCCGGCGGGTACAGGCGGCGGGGCTCGGACCAGCGGTGACGCAGGGCCGTGAAGGACGGGGAAGTCATGGTGCGGCCGCGAGGGCCGAGTTGTTCGCGGACGACGAGGTTCGCGGCGACGCCGGGCAGGCGGATGGCGGACGCGACGGCCTCGAGGGGAAGGTGGGATGCCGCGCGGGCGGTCCAACCGGTCGGTGTGGGTCGCAGGGTGGCGGCCGTCAGCGGGCTGCACAGGACCAGGGCGCGCACATTCTGCGGGTTGGCGCGGGTGTACAGCAGCGAGAGCGCGCTGCCGAAGCAGTTGCCGACCAGGGTGAGGTCGGTGAGGTTGTGCGCCTCGATGAACTCCGAGATCAGCCGCACGTAGTTGGCGACCGTATAGCCCGCGGCGGGGGAATCGGAGTCGCCGTAGCCGAACAGGTCCAGCGCGTAGACGCTGTGGGTGGCGGCCAGCTCACGGGTCTGATTGGTCCAGATGTGGCGGTCGCCGCCGATATTGTGCAGGAACAGGATCGGATCACCGGATCCGGCGTGGTCGTAGGCCACGGATACGCCGTGATAGTCGAACTCCGGCATCGGGCGCTCTCCTCATTGAGTAGCGGTGCTGCACTGCGGCTGCGGCCTCGAGGGTCGTCAGCACCGACTCACCCTCGCGCGGTATCAAGCCATGCTAGCCGGTACCGCGCGTAACACAAGGTTTGAGGGGAGCGCCCGAGCGCTGGTCAGCGGCTGGATCCGGCGATCACCTCCGTCCCGCGGATCCAGGATTTCAATTCGGCCATGCCGGTATCGCGGTCCATTACGGGCCGGTATCCGAAATCGCGGGTGGCGGCCGAGGTGTCGTAGGTGCCGGTGCGGGTGAGCACCGCGACCGAATAGCGCGACAGTGGCGGGGTCCAGTGCTGGGCGAGATACGGTATCCGCCTGAGGTTTTCGATCATCGACACCACGAGCGCGACCAGCCGCGGATCCAGCGTCCGGCTCGGGGGTGGATAGCCGAGGTCGGCGGCGACCTCGGCCAGGAACCCCCACACCTCGGTCCGTTCGGCATCGGCGATGAAATACGCTCTGCCGCCGACCTTCTCGCTCGCCGCGGCCTTGATCATGGCGTCGACGATATTGTCCACGTGGCACAGCGAGGCGTGCACCCCGCGCCCGCCCGACAGATCCGGCAGGGTCCCCGCCGCGGCCCGATCGAGTAGCCGCACGATGGGCCCGGACCGATCGCCCGCGCCCCAGATGGCTCGTGGCCGCAGCGCGCACGTGGTGAAGTCGGCCGTATTCGCGGCCAGCACCAGCCGTTCGGCGGCGGCCTTGGTCTCGCAGTAGTGGTTCAGGTAGCGGGACGGATACGGTACCGACTCGTCGATATCGATCTGGTCGCCGCCGTCACGATCCATCAGCGCGCTCGGACTCGAGACGAACACGAACCGCCGCGCGCCGCCCGCCGCGGCCGCCGCCAGCAGGCGCGCGGTGGCCGCGGTGTTCTCCGCCCAGAAGCGGTCGCGGGTGCCGCGCTCGTCCACCCTCGCCGCGCTGTGGAAGACGATGTCGACCCCGGAGACCGCGCGCTCCAGGGAAGCGGGATCGCCGAGATCGCCGACCACCCGCTCGACCCGGTCCATGACCGGCGCCAGATCGCGCAGATTACTGCTGGGCCGCACCAGAATCGACACCTCGTGCCGCCCGTCGCCCACCAGCCGGCGCGTCAACGCCCCGCCCAGGAAGCCGGAGGCTCCCGTCACCAGCACCCTCACGACGCCTCCCGGCCGAGCTGCTTGGCCGCCCACACCGCTAGCCGTTCCCGGCCGATCTTCGCGTTGTGGCGGATGTCCACCGGGAACCCCGGATGGAACAGGAACTCCGACACCGGTTTGGTGACCTCGAATTCGTCACGCCGCCCGCGTAATCCGCCCTCGACGACCGCTCGGTCGGCCCCGGCTTCGAGCTCCACGCACAGCACCGGCTGCTGCTCGCCGCGCTCGCCCACCCCGACCAGCGCCGTGCGGGCGACGCCGTCGACGGTGTTGAACACCTGCTCGACCTGCACGGTGAACATCGGCCCCTGCGCCGTCTCCAGCCGCTGAGTCTTGCGTCCGCAGAACCGGATTCGGCCCGCGTCGTCGATCCAGGCCAGATCCCCGGTGCGATGCCAGACCACCTCGCCCTCGGTGATCTTGCCGGTCCGGTCGGCGGTCGGCGGCCAGAAGTAGTGGGTGCTGACATTCGGCCCGGACACCACCAGCTCCCCGATGCCGTGCGGCCCCGACTGTTCGCCCGCCCGCCCCTCCACGTCCGACCAGTCGGGCAGCGGATCGTCGGTGATGGGGATGATCCGCGCCCGCACGTGCAGGGCGGGCGTTCCCACGCACACCCCGTGCCCGGTGTGCGCCTGCTCCACGAGATCGCCCAACAGTTCCCGCGATTCGATGGTGGCCATGGGCAGCGCCTCGGTCGCCCCGTAGCCGGAGTACACCTTGGCCTCGGCGGGCAGCACCTCCCGCAACCCGGCGATGCAGCTGTCGGGCACCGGCGCGCCACCGGAGTAGATACTGCGGATGCTCGGCAGCGCCACCCCCGTCTGCCGGACGTGGGCCAGCAGGGGAATCAGGACGGCGGGGGAGGCGAACATGGTCTTCACCTCGAACCGTTCGACCGCTTCCACCACGTGCGCGGGATCGGTCGCACCCACCTGTGACGGGATCAACGGCGGTAGCACGCAACGGGATCCGAGCAGCAGCTCCAGGATGCCCGCCACCGGCGCGGTGATCAGCGAGGTCTCCGGGGCGACGTGCTCGCGCGCGGCGTCGACCTGATCGATCATGGCGGCGAGATTGCCGTGGGTGAGCACCACCGCCTTGGCGGGCCCGGTGCTGCCGGTCGTGTAGGCGAGCAGCAGCGGTTCGTCGTCGGGCGCGGGTTCGCGCTCGGGTAGGGCGGATGTCGGTGTGCGGCCCCAGCTTTCGAGGGTCGGCCCCTGCCACCAGGAGCGTCCGACGGTGACCGCCACCCGCACCCGGCGGAAGTAGGCGCGGAACACGATGCGCAGCGCCTGCGCCTCCGTGACTCCGACGAACGCCTCGGCGTCGGCGGCCCGCAGGCAGCGCAGCATCTTGAACAGGCCCATGCCGGGGTCGATCACCACGGGCACCGCACCGATCTTGAACAGTCCGTACAAGACCGCGTACAGCTCCGGCCCCGGCCGCACCAGCACGATGGTGCGCACCCCGCGGCCAACACCGGCGGTGAGGAAGCGTTCGGCGACGGTGTCCGACCAGGCGTCGAGTTCGGCGTAGGTGAGCTGCCGATAGTCGGGCAGGCCGGCGCGGGTCCGGCCGTCGGCGTGAATCACCGCCGCCCGCTCGGGATGCGCGGCGACGATATCGCGAAATCGATCGAGAGCGCGCCAATAAACAATGGGCAAGGAATGCGACACACTTCCCCCAGGGAATTGTCGAGGAATGCGAGAAATATGTCGGTGAGGCTACACGGGGCGTCGCGGGACCGCTAGCGGTGGCGGTTCGAATTCGATTGATATACAACGTTTTTAGTGTGTCTCGCGGTACCGACACGGGTTCTTCGCGACCCCCTATCCCACCCCTACGGGTAATCGAAATACCAGGCATTACATGCGGATCGACGGGGCCGCCCGGCCCTCGGTCTACCCATCGGTACGGTAGCTTTTCACTCGGCATCGAGGCCTACGAATATCAGCGCGAGAGCCGAGAAAGCAGGGGGCCACATGCGTACACGCTTCGAATCGATAGGTGCGTACACGCCCAGCACCATCCGTTCCACCGAGGACGTGATCAATGCCCTGTCGGTACCCAGGGCATTGGATCTGGAAAGAATTACCGGCATCAAGAACCGGCGCGTGCACAATAGCGATCCGGAGAATTACGAATCGTCGTTCGTGCTGGCGCAGCGCGCCATCGAGAACTGCCTGGAGTCCTCCGGGTACGCGGCCGCGGACCTGGACGTGATCATCTCGGTGTCGATCACTCGCTTCACCGCGCCCGGGCAGTACTGCTTCGCGCCGTCGTTCGCCGCCCAGCTCGGCGCGGCCATCGGCGCGGGGAAGGCGCTGCACTTCGACCTGTCCAATGCCTGCGCCGGCATGATCACCGGAGTCCTGGTGCTGGACCGCATGATCAAGGCCGGGGTGGTGCGCCGCGGCCTGGTGGTCAGCGGCGAGCAGATCACTCCCATCGCCGAGACCGCGACCCGGGAGATCTCCCAGCCCTACGACCCGCAGTTCGCGGCGCTCACCGTCGGCGACGCGGCCGTGGCGGTGGTGGTCGACGACCGCGGCGACGATGACGACGAGATCCACTACATCGAACTCATGACCACCTCCGCGGGCGCCGAGCACTGCATCGGCATGCCCAGCGACCAGACCACCGGCATCGCCATGTACACCGACAACCGGGCCTTGGCCAGCGAATCCCGCTTCCTGCAAGGTATTTCCCGGATGGCCGACTTCCTGTTCGAGACCGGCCGCGCCTGGGAGAGCGAGAAATACGACTACTGGATCCACCACCAGTTCAGCGGCCCGGCCATCGACTACATCAGCTCGCTGACCGAACGCCACTTCGACACCCCGATGCCGCAAGCGCTCAACATCTACGCCGACTACGGCAACACCGCGTCCACCTCCCACTTCCTGGTGCTGCGCGAACACCTGGCCCAGGGGCGGATCCCGCGCGGCTCCAAGGTGCTGTTGATCCCCGAGGCGTCCGGCGTGGTCTCCGGCCACCTGGCCGCCACCATCTCCCGGCTGGAGGCCTGACATGGATAAAGCATCGCGAAGCGATTCGGTGAGGGGTGGCGGTGGGGCGACGGGTGGGCACACCGCCATTGTTTCCGCGGCCGTGTGCACCGATGCCGACACCGGCAGCTACTTCGAACTGGCCGCCCGCGCTGGACGCCAAGCCCTGGCCTCCGCCCGGATTCCGGCCGACCGCGTCGGGCTGGTCATCAACGCCGGAGTGTTCCGCGACAGCAATATCGCCGAGCCCGCGGTGGCGGCGCTGATCCAGAAGCGCCTCGAAGTCGGTCTGGAGTACGCGACCGGACGGTTGCCCGCCTTCTCCTTCGACCTGCTCAACGGCGGCACCGGCGTCCTGCACGCCCTCATGGCCGCCCAATGCTTCACCGGGCTCGGCGATGTCGAGTACGCGCTCATCGTCGCCGGCGACACCCACCCCTCCACCGAACGCGGGCGCGCGGACTTCCCGTACGCGGCCAGCGGCGCGGCGATCCTGCTGCGGGCCTCGGACACCGCGGGCGGCTTCGGCCGCATCTACAGCACGGGGGCGGCGGGCGGACCGAGCGCGTGGGCCGACCTGGACGCCGCGGGGACGGACGGCCGCAACGCCCTGACCGTCCGCGCCGAAGGCTCCGACCCGCTCGACCTGGCAGACTCGGTGCTGCGGGAATGCCTGGCAGGCGAGGGCCTCGGATCCGGCGACTTCGCCACCGGCGCAGCGGTATTGCTGGTCCCGGCACCCGCCCCCGGATTCCGTGAGCGCGTCGCCTCTCGGCTCGGGGTGCCGTCGGCGGCGGTGGTCGGCATCGACCCGTTCGTCGGCGACCCGTACTCCGCCGGACCGGTGCACGCCTACCTGAGCGCCGCCACCCAGGGCCTGCTGGACGACGCGCGCGCCGTGGTCTTGCTCGCCGCCGACGCCGATTCCGCCGCGGCCCTGGTCTACCGCCCGCAGGCGCTCGTCACCGCGTCCTAGGCGAATGTGAAATACACTGTTCGACAGATCATTTCGAAACCCGATGTGCCCCGGCTGATCCTGGGCGTCCACACGCCCTCGCTGCAATGATGCCGCTCCCGCACACCGAAGCTCGCCGTGCCATGTCCGTCAGCCGGACGCATGCCGATTCGGTGAAGGGACAGCAGATGGCGCGGTCGGTCGCAGGGGACCGAGGGGGTACGCCGGTGGGGGCCGGCAGCGCGACGAGCGGCGCGTCTGGCACCCACACGGTATCGGGCAGGGCCCGGCCGGATGTGGTGGCAGGGCTGCCGAATACGCCAACGGTCCGCTCGAGTGGTCGGTCGAGTGCGGCCGAGGCAGAGCGGCTGAGTGTCGCGCGGGCGGCGGCTGTGCTGGGGGAGCATGCCGGGGTTGCCCGGGTGGCGGCGCTCCTCGATCGTGAGGTCGACGAGATTCGGTCGGTGACAGCGGAATTGACGCGGGCGGGGTTGATCGTCGACGGGTGCCGGCCGCATCCGGACATGGCGGCCCTGGTGTTGCGGGAGCTGCCCGCCGACGAGCGGCGGGGGCTGCACGCGGCGGCGGCGGACGTGTTGTGCCGGGACGGACTTCCGGCGGCCGCGGTCGCCGTGCATCTGGTCGCGGCAGGAGACGCGCGTGGATCGTGGGCGGCTCAGGTTCTGCTGGAAGTCGCCGACCGTGCCTTCGCCGCCGACGAATTGGATAGCGCGGGGGCCTATCTGGAGCTGGCCTACCGGGCCAGCCGGCGCGCCGACGAGCGGGCCGCGATCGCGACGCGGCTGGTGGCGGTGGAGTGGCGGATCAATCCATCGGGTCGCACCCGCAATTTCGGGCGGCTCCGGGCCGCCCTCCGTACGGGGCGAGTGCCGCGTCCCGAGCTACCCACGACCGTGCTTCGCATGTTGTGGCACGGTCATGTCCTGCACGCCGATCATGCGCTGCTGTGCCTGCGTCAGGAAGCGGACTCGGCGACGCTCGGCGACCGGCTCGAATTCCTCGGCGCGTGGCTGCGCTACACCTATCCGGTACAAGCCCAGCGGCACCCGTGGCTGCCGTCCGCACGGGCGGCGGAATCGACACCGCCGGAACGGGATTCACCGCACAGGCAAGCGGCCGCGCTGCTCGCGGGGCTGTGGGGGCAGCGTGCGCCGGAGGAGACGGCGGCTGCCGCGCAACGCATTCTGGCGCAGCATCGGCTGACTACGGAGACCGTGGAAGTGCTGGTGGCGGCGGTTGACTGTCTGTTGCACACCGATCGGCTGGACGCGGCGGATGCCTGGTGTCAGTCGTTGCTGGCGGAGGCGACCGCGCGGCGCGCCCCGACCTGGCAGGCGTTGTTCGCGTCGGCGCGCGCGGAAACGCTGCTGCGCAAGGGTAATCCGGTCGAGGCTGCCGGGCATGCGCTGGCCGCGTTGAATCTGTTGCCCGCCGAGCAGCTCGGGGTGTGGTTGGGCCGGGCGGTGTCGGTGTTGGTGCGGGCGCTGACCGCGCAGGGCAGGTACGCCGAGGCGGCCGCGCAGCTGGAGCGGCCGGTGCCGCGCGCGATGTTCGAATCCCGTTTCGCGCTGGGCTATCTGCGCGCGCGAGGCGACCACTGTTTGGCGACCGGGCGAATCGAGGAGGCGGAGCGGCACTTCCGCCGGTGCGCGCGGCTGATGAACGAGTGGGGCCTGGATTTCGCGTGGCTCGCGCCGTGGCGCAACGACCTGGCCGCGGTGAGCCTGGCGGCCGGGCAGCCCCGCCCGGCCCGGGAACTCGCCACCCGGCACCTGGAGGCGATCGGCGGGGCCGAGGGACACCACACCGGCGGGGTGTCGCTGCGCCTGCTCGCGGTCACCGCGGACCCGCTGCGTCGGGTGACCCTGCTGCGACGTTCGGCCGCGCTGGCCCGCTCCGGCGGTGACGAACTCGAATTGGCCACGGTGCTGGCCGATCTCGGGTCCGCCTACCGGGCGCTCGGGGAGGTGGATCGAGCGCGGCCGCCGCTGCGGGAAGCCGCACGGCTGGCCGAGGTCTGCGGCGCGGAACCCCTGCTGGCCCGATTGCAGGTGGATTCGGGCCCGGGTGCGCGAGACACGGTGGGCGGCACCGGTTTCGAGGCGCTGAGCCCCGCCGAGCGGCGGGTGGCCGAGCTGGCCGCCAACGGAAACCGCAACCGCGACATCGCCGAGCACCTCGACATCACCACCAGCACCGTGGAACAGCACCTGACCCGCGTATACCGCAAACTCGCCGTCGCCCGCCGCAGCGAACTGCGCTTCGCCCTGGCCGCCCATACCCCGGGTGGTGACCGCAGCGCGGTCGGCTGATCAAGGTCGGGCATCGATTCGGGCGAACACCTGCGACCGGGTAGCGGCGTTCCTATCGTGAACGCATCGGGAAGGGGTTGTCATGACGGCAACGGACAAGATCCTGATCATCGGTGGGTTGTTGACCCTCACCTACGGGCGTTGCTGGGGTATCCCCTGGTCGCGTTGCGGCAGCGCGCGGGGAATCCGCCCGCGCCGCGGTATCTGAACGTCGCGCATGTCGGGGCGATTCTGCAGGGCGCCCTGGTACTGGGGCTGGTGTGGGCGGCCCGGCTGTCGGACCTGTCGAGCGGCTGGAACATCACGGCCGCGTGGCTGGTGGTGGCGTCCGGCGTCCTCGTGGCGGCCAAGGACACCATCAATTGGCTGACCGGTGTCGAGGACGAGTTCACCGAGAAGGCGCGCACGGCGCCGCTCGGTGTGGCGGGCGCGGTGGCCCTGACGGTGGGCCTGATCATCTTCATCGTGGGTGATCTGGCCGCGCTCTGAATCGGGCTACTGCAGCGAATCGGCCTTGCTGATCCAGCCGACGATCGCGCGGGTCACGAACGGCGGTGACAACCGTTGCGCCAGACCGGTGAGCTTGGTTTGCAGGCCGACCAGCACGTGCGGACCGCGCAATGTCCGGCGGCCGGTGGCGGTGTGCCACACCGCTTCCGCCACATCCTCGGGCGTCAGCCGCACGCCCAGGGTGCTCGCCGATTTCGAGCCGCTGTTCACCTCGGTCATCATGTCGGTCGCCACGAACAGCGGCAGCAGATCGCTGACCGTGATGCCGTAGTGCCGCCATTCCAGGTCGAGCGCCTCGGTGAGGCTGCGGACCGCGGCCTTGCTCGCGCCGTACACCGCGAGTCCGGGCTGCCCGTAGAGCGCCGAGGCCGAGGACAGGTTGATCACCCGGCTGCCCGGCGTCCGGCGCAGGTAGGGGAGCGCGGCGTGGCAGCCGTTGAGGACGCCCTTGATGTTGACGTCCACCACCCGGTGCTGGCGTTCGAGCGCGATCTCCCCGAAGGCTCCCGACACCAGAATGCCCGCATTGTTGACCAGCAGGTCGAGACGACCGGTGGCGGCGAAGAATTCCCGCAGCGCCCGATCCCAGCCCGCCGGATCGGTGACGTCGAAGGCTCCGGTGACGGTGTGCCCGCCGATCTCGCCGGCGGTCTTCGCCACCGCGTCCGCGTCGATGTCGTAGAGCCCGACCGTCCACCCCTCATGTGCGAACCGCGCCGCGATGGCACGGCCGATACCGGCGGCGGCCCCGGTGACCAGGACGGCGGGGCGGGAAGCGCTGTCGGGCTGGGTCATCGGGGCCTCTCGGATCGCAGGGTCGGGACGCGCGGTCGCCGAACGCTCAGGCCGCGCTGCGGCCCACGCGACCCGGATCGATCATCGCACGATGGAACTCCGCCGCGTCGCGAGCGGCGTCGCGCCCGTCGGCGAGCAGGTCCGCGCCCAGGTGGATGAGGGTGTGCGGCGCGCTGGGCCGCACCTGCAGGCGCAGCGCGACCCCGGCCGCCTCGGCCCGTTTCGCCACCGCGAGCGCGTCGGCCAGCAGCATCTCGCGGGAGCCGACCTGCAGCAGAATCGGTGGCAGACCGGTGAAGTCGTGGTTCACCACCGACCAGGCCGGGTCCAGTTCGCCGTCGACCGCGATGCCGCGGCGCACCACCATGTCGGGTCCGAGCGCGGGCAGCACGGCGTCATAGCGGCTGTTGGGGTGCGCGAGGCGGGCGGTGGAGTCGAAATCGGCCCAGGGGGAGGTGACCGAGAGCGCCACGGGCAGCGGCAGTTCCTGTTCGCGCAGGGTCAGCGCGAGCCGCAGCGCGAGTCCGCCGCCCGCGGAATCCCCGGCCACGATGATCTTCTCGGGCGGGAAGCCCTCGTCGAGCAGATACCGGTAGGCGGTGAGGGCGTCGGCGAGGCTCTCGTTGGGGTGGGCGTCGGGCAGCTGCCGGTAGTCGACGGTGAGCACCGGCAGTTCGCTGAGCGCGGCCAGGCGGGCGGTGTGGCGGCGGTAGCTGTGCAGGCCGCCCGCGATGAACGCGCCGCCGTGCAGGTAGAGGATGGCGGCGTCGCGGTCCACACGTGGGTCGGGAACCGGTGCGCTCCACAGCCATTCGGCGTCGCAGTGCTCGAAGCGCAGCGACTCGCGGCGGGTGCCGCGCGGGGTGCCCAGGATCCGGGCGGGCTGCTCGGAGAGCCGGGTGGCCCGGAAGATCAGGTGGGCGGGGCCGGGTCCGCGGTCGGCGACCCAGGCGCCGGCGCGCAGGAACTGCTGCAGGGTGGTGCGCAGGACAGGGTGTACGAGCCGGGTGCCGATGCGGGCGGGCGGGATCGTTTCCACGGTCACCGAGGACCGGGTGCCGGTGCCCACGGGCACGTGTGAGGGCTGCGGCGACGTCGCCACGGGCGCTCCTGTCCGCGCCGCGACAGGGGGCGCTGATGAGACATCGATGTCATTTCGGCCGAGGGCCGTTGACCATCTTGACCGCCGGAGCGCGGATTGTCATGCACGAGAACGAAATTCCCACGTAAATAGGGGTCGCGGACCGGCGTTGCGGGCCCTGCGTGGCGCCCTCGTTGACTTATGCAGGTAAATGCCTGCATAATTTGAGCCGTGCAACCCGAACCCGACATGGACACGGTCTTCAAGGCCCTGGCCGACGCCACCCGGCGGCAGCTGCTGGACCGGCTCCGGGAGAACAACGGTCAGACGCTGCGCGAACTGTGCGAACGGGTCGAGATGGCCCGGCAATCGGTGACCCAGCATCTCGACATTCTCGAGCGGGCCGGTCTCGTCACGGTGCTGCGCCGGGGCCGGGAACGGGTGCACTACATCAATCCGACCCCGATTCACGACATCGAACAGCGTTGGATCTCCGTTTTCGACCGCCCCCGGCTGGACGTCCTGCGCGCCATCAAAGACCAGGCAGAGGAGTACGCCATGACCACCACGGTGCCGAACTACGTCTACGTCACCTACATTCGCGCCAGCGCCGACCAGGTGTGGAAGGCCCTGACCGACGCCGACCTGACCGCCCAGTACTGGGGGCACGCGAATGTGTCCGACTGGCAGGAGGGTTCGCGCTGGGAACACCGCCGCGTCGACGGCTCGGACAAGCTCGACGTCGTCGGCAAGGTGCTCGAGGCCGACCAGCCCAACCGCCTGGTCGTCACCTTCGAGGACTCCCCGCAGGAGGAGCGCTCGCCGTCGGTGGTGACCTTCCGGATCGAGCCGCACCAGGACATCGTGCGGCTCACCGTCACCCACGAGAACCTGCCGAACGAGGAAATGCTGCAAGGCATTTCGAGCGGCTGGCCCGCGGTGCTGGCCAACCTCAAGTCGCTGCTGGAGACCGGCGCGGTGCTCCCGCAGGCGCCCTGGGAGATGGAGCCGGCGGCCTGCTCCTGATCCGGAACGCGAACGGCACCGGGCGAGCGTGTGCTCGCGCCGGTGCCGTTCGCGTGTGAGCGGCGCCCGGGGCGCCGCTACCCGCTGTTTAGCGCGGGGCCATGCGGATCGCGCCGTCGAGGCGGATGACCTCACCGTTGAGCATCGGGTTCTCGACGATGTGGCGGACCAGGGCCGCGTACTCGGCCGGGTCGCCCAGGCGCGAGGGGTGCGGCACCTGCGCGCCGAGCGCGTCGATGGCCTGTTGCGGCAGGGTCGCGAAGAGCGGGGTGTGGAACAGGCCCGGCGCGATGGTCATGACGCGGATCTTGAACGAGGCCAGGTCGCGGGCGACCGGCAGGGTCAGGCCCACGATGCCGCCCTTGGAGGCGGAGTAGGCGGCCTGCCCGATCTGGCCGTCGTAGGCGGCGACCGAGGCGGTGTTGACGATGACGCCGCGCTCGCCGTCGGCCTCCTCGACCGCGGCGATGCGCTCGGCGGCCAGGCGGATCACGTTGAACGTGCCGATCAGGTTGACGTTGATGATCTTGGAGAAGGCCTCCAGCGGGAACGCGCCCTGCTTGCCGACGGTCTTGACGGCGTTGCCGATTCCCGCGCAGTTCACCGCGATTCGCAGGGTGCCGAGCTCCTGGGCCGCGTCCAGCGCCGCGGTCACGTCCGCCTCGCTGGTGACGTCGCCGGGGGAGAACACCGCGCGCTCACCGAGTTCCTCGGCGAAAGCCTTGCCGTCGGACGAGGGAAGGTCGAGGATGACGACCTTCGCGCCGGCCGCGTGCAGTTCCCGCACGGTGGCCATACCCAGTCCCGAGGCGCCGCCGGTCACAACCGCGACGATATCTGCTGTCTTCACAAAACCTCCGAATATTCTTGGTCTTGTTAATGTAGATTCCGCTCGGATCGCAGGGAAGACCGCCCCGTCGGCGTGGCGTTCACGGGACCGTACGAACCCTGCTAATCGCGCACGCGCGCGTATTGAACGGAGTGTCGTCCGGCGCGTCGAGTCGTTGGAATCCTGTTCATGCGAGAGAATTTCCGATCGGGACCGTTGCGACGCGGCGCCGGTGGCGATGCGGAAACGGCGGGCCATACAGGACCACCGATCACCGACGACAACACACCGTCAGCCACGACCGACCGCCGAGAGGGTCAGACGATGCCGAGCGACGTGCCCGCAGCGGGAATGTTGAAGTCGTACAAAAAAGTGTCGCGCTGGTACCCCGCCCTCGACCCCGCCGCGCCCGAACCGCCCGGTCCGGAGTACGCCCCCGCGCAGCCCGCCTTCGACGAGACCGCCGGCCCCGCCCGCTTCCCGCACTACATTCACGACGCCGAGCCCGAGGTCGAGTTGCCGCCGGTGCCCGAGTCGGTGCGGCGCAACCACTTCGACGGGACCTGGTCGGACTGGATGACCGAACGCGAAACGACCGGCACGTACACGCCGCCGCCGCGGTACCGCGGCAACACCGTCATCGAATTCCCCTCGGGCAGTGGCGAACCCGGCACCGGACCCGGTCACCACGCCGCGCAGTGGATGGAAACGCTCGCCGAGCCCGAACCCACACTCGCCGAACACATCACGCGCATCGCGAGCCGGCGGGTCTCCGCCCTCACCCTGTTGATCGTTGCCATTGTTTTGCTGGTCATTGTCGGCGGGGTTGCCCTGTATGTGCTGAATTCCCATGGCGGGGCACCGCAATCGCTCGGCGTCCCCGGTGCGGGAGCCGGTTCCGGCCCGATCGCCGTCGCGGCGGCGTACAACGAGATGACGGCCCCCGCGATCATCGGCGACCATGGACCTACCGCGGGCGTTCCGGCCGGATAAGAAGAGAGCGGAGACAATGGATCAGGACTGGAGCCGCTGGCTCGACGAGGTGCCCGAAGTGGGTGAATCGTCGGGTCGTGCCGCGCGTTCCAAGACTCCGGTGGTGCGCTTGCGCAAACGCCGCGACGATTCCGGCGAGGCCGGTCCGGCGCCGCGCCCGATTCTGGTGGTGGGCGGCTGCGGCGGCGCCGGGACGACGACCACCGCGCTCGGCATCGCGGGGGAGCTGGGCGCGGCCGGTGACCGAACCGTGGCCGTGGACGGCACTTTCGCGGGGAGTGACCTAGCGTTGCGCGGCGCTGACGAGCACCTGAGCCCGATCAGCCTGCAGGCCTGGCTCTACGGCCGCGGCGATGACGAGCCCGCGCCGCTCAAGGACTGCCTCTCGCGCGCCACCTCCGGCATCGGACTGCTGTGGCGCGATCCGGCGCCGCTGCGCCGCCGCGCCACCTACCTGACCGTCGCCCGCGCGCTCGGCGAGACCGGGTACACCCCGGTTTACGACGGCGGCAACCCGATCGCCAGCCGGCACCTGCGCCCGCTGCTCGAGGACGCCGATATCGCACTGGTACTGGCGATTCCGGCGCGCGTGGACGCCGCCAACCGCTTGCGCGTCACCCTGGAGTGGCTCGACGATCAGTTCGGCGGTCAAGGCGAGGGTCCCGGCGACGGAATTGTCGGCGACACCACGATCGTCGTGTCACATCAGTTGCCGGGCAGCGACTCTCGAATCGCTGAACATTTGCGCGAGCATCTCGACGGTTGGGTGAACGAAATCGTCGAGATACCCTATGACGCACACCTCGCACGGGGAGAGCTGGTGCGGCACAGCGAGCTGGCCGCCGAGACACGCCGCGCGTATCGCCGCCTGCTTGCTGGAGTGGCATCATGACCGCAGCCATGAAGGAACGCCGATCCTCCGCTCAGAGCACCGGTCCAGGGTCCACCCTGACCGGTGTGGTGCCACCACCGGAAGCCCGCCGCGCACCCATTTGGGACCGGCCCGTACCCGGCGGCGGACGCGCACCCCTGGTGTGGTTGCTCGGTGTGCACGGCGGTGCGGGCGCGAGCACGCTCTCGCATGTGCTTGCGCCGGCGGCGGATTCGTATCGGCGCTGGCCCGGCGTCTTCGAGCGGGAGTCCCCGTTCGTGGTGCTGGTGGCGCGCGAGACCATCAGCGGCCTCACCCGCGCCCACGACCTGCTGCGTCAGCATCACGCCGGGCTGGCCGGTGCGTGTGAGGTGCTGGGTCTGATCACGGTGGCCGCGCGCCCGGGCCGGATGCCGGCCGAGATCCGCCGCTACCGCGACGTGGTCGGTTCGCTGGCGGGTCAGGTGTGGCAGCTGCCGTGGCACGAGGAGTGGATCCTGGTCGAGTCCGACCAGCTCCCCGTCTGGTCGCCGAGCGACCCGATCCCGGCCCAGCGCAAGCGCAAACCCGATCCGCTGGAAGAGGTTACCGATGATGTGCGCGAGCTCGGCGCCGACATCGTGGCCGCGGCCCAGGACGCGCTGGACTCTCCCCGCCCCGACTTCACGGACTCGGAGGAGTGATCATGAACACTTGTGGATTGCCTTGTGCGGGAAGATTTTCCGAAGTAGTCGTCGGCGCCGGTTGGACGGCAGGGCCGGTGATCGGCGAGATTGTTACTAGCAGTTCGCTTTTGGAGAAGGAAAGACAATGAGCATGCTCCTCGCCGTACACGACGCGTACGGCCAGATCCTCGCCCAGGTCGGCAATCCGACCCCGGAGGCTCCGCCCGCGTCGGACAAATTGCTGAAACTGGTTCGGTACTTCACCTGGTTCGTGCTGTTGTCGGGAATCCTGGGCATCACCTACGCCGGTGGCCGGTTCGCCTGGGAGAAATGGACAGGAGGCGGTTTGGAGTCGCCGAAGATGGTGGCCGGCGCGATGATCGGAGGGATCGTCGCGACGAGTGCGGGCACGATCATGAACGCAGTGATCACCTAATGCCGGCCGCGCTGGTGCCGCAGGCCCTGCACGCCGCGCTTTCCAACCGCGCGGACGCGGTGGCCGTACTGGCCTACAAACAGATGCCGTCGGATGTGCTCCGGCCGATGATGCAACTCATCGACTGGCTGCTGTGGTGCGTGCTGCTGTTCTGCCTGGCCTGGATGATCCTGGCCGCGGGCCGGCTCTGGTACGCGTTCCGTGACGACCTGGCCGCCAACGACGCGACGCACGGGGTGGTGATGAGCCTGGTGGGCGCGATCATGGCGACCTCGGCCAGTGGCATCGCACTGGCCCTGCTGCCGACCTGACGGGCCGGGCAGCTGATTTGTCCACCGGCACACACGCACTTGTAAACGACACCGTGGAGGCACTGCGATGAGCGAGAAGGAGCCGTCCGAGCGCGACGGCGTCTCGTTCGGCGTCATCGCCTCGGCCGCCCTGGTGGCGGTCATCCTGGTCGCCGGCCTGGTGGTCTACTTCGGGCACGGCGATTCCAAGCCGAGCGCGAAGACCGACCCGGGCGCGCCGGCGGCGACCACGGAGACCGGCGCCACCGGATTCGCCTCGCCCGAGGTGGATCTGTTCGGCCGGCGCGTCGACGTCCCCAACAACACCGCCGGCCAGCCGCTGCCGCAGGAACCCGGCAAGCAGCGCAAGGCCACCGATACCGACTGGCTGACCGCGGTGCCCCAGGGCACCACCGATCCGCACGGCTGGCAGCGGGTGTACGGCGCGTCGGTGCCCTTCTCCACCTCCGACGGTCCCGCACGCCTGGAAAACGGGCTGGCCGTGGGGTATTCGCACACCCCGCAGGGCGCGGCCCTGGCGGCGGCACAGATCACCTACCGGCTCAACGCCCGCCCCGCGGACCGCGAGCTGTACGTCCGGCAGGTACGCGTACCCGCCGAACAACTCACCGCCTACGACCAGGCGCTGGCCGACCAGCGGCTGCCGAAACAGCAGCCCGAGAAGGTGACCCGCTATCTGGTCGCCCCCGACGGCTTCCAGGTCGAGAACTACGCCGACGACATGGCCATCGTGCGGCTGGCCGCGCGCGGGCCGGTGGTCGACAGCCGGCAGCTGTGGGCGGCGGTACGACTGATCATGGTTTGGGACGCCGGCGACTGGCGGCTCAAGCCCTCCACCTCACGGACTTCACAGACCGAGTACGTGGATTCGCTGGCGGGGTGGACCCGTTGGTGACGACAACAGATATGGCATCGCGACCCATCGAGAGGTGGACCACATGCTGAGGCGGCTAGTCACGATTCTTGCGGTCGTATTCACCGTCATGATCGCGACCCCGACGGTGGCCTACGGCCAGACCTACGGTTTCGACCAGGCCTGCAACGAATTACACGACTCCCTCGACGGGCTCGGCGTGCCGGGCATCTCGCTCGGCGACGCGGCCTCGGCGGCGTGCAAGGCGGGCAACGTCGCCACCCACCCGAGCGACGCCGCCACCGCGGTGCGCGACAAGGCGTGGGACTCCACCTTCGGCAAGGTCGTCGACTCGCTGATGAGCGGTCTCGGCGAAGCGCTGATCCTGGCGCTCACGTTCTGGATGAAGATCCCGAACGAGAGAGTCAGTGACGCCGGAACACTATTCACCAAGATCAACGACTACACCTATCAAGTGCAGATCCTGTTCCTGATGGTGTCGGTGATCCTGACCGGTCTCAAACTGGCGCGAGCCAGACGCGGGGCCGCGGTCGAGCAGGCCACCGACTCGTTCTGGATGTTCGCCCGCGTGGTGTTCAGCTCCTGGATGCTGGGGCGCGGTGATCGTGGCCGCAACCCAGGCCTCGGACAAGTTCTCCGAGTGGGTGATCAACGACGCCACCGACGGCAACGCCAAGAACATGGCCGAGCTGATGGTGAAAACCTCCAAGTTGCAGGCGTTCTCGCCTGGCCTGGTGCTGATCATCGCCATCGTCGGCCTGCTCGGGGCGCTGGCGCAGATCGTGCTCGCCATCGTGCGCCAGGGCATGCTCGTGGTCGCGGCGGGCGTGCTGCCGCTGGCCGCGGCGGGCTCGGGCACCGGCATCGGAAACACGTCCTATAACAAGCTGATTCGCTGGATCATCGCCTTCATGCTCTACAAGCCGGTGGCCGCGATCGTCTACATGATCGCCTTCACCACCGCCGGCGTCACCGACGACCGCACCGGCACCGTGAACCTGCCCGATGCCGACGAGGCCCAGCGCATGCTGGTCGCCGTCGTGCTGTTGGGCACGGTTGCCTTCGTGCTGCCCGCGCTGATGCGCCTGGCGAGCGCGAGCGAGGTGGCCATCGTGGGCAGTGGCGGTTCGGGTCTGGCCGCGACCACCGGCACCCTGGTCGGCATCGCGGCGCTCGGCGCGGTCGGCTCCCGTGCGGTCGCCCCGCGCGGGGTGGCCGGTCCGGGCGCGGCCGGATACGTCGGCGGCGGCGGCCGCGGCGGACGGCCCCGGCCCGGTCCCGGTGGCGGTGCGGGTGGCGGCGCGCCGCGCCCGACCCCGCCGCCGCGTCCCGCCGGTGGCGGAGCGGCCGCGAGTCCTGCGGCCCAAGGTGGCGGCGGCGCAGTACCGTCAGGCGCGTCCGCGGTCGCGAACCGGGTCGCGCAGGCCCGGGCGGCGACCGCGTCGCTGAACAAGGCCGAGTCGACCGCGGGTGATCTCGCCGGTGATCGCTGGGCCAACCGTTCACCCGACCTCGGCAGGAGCACCATCCCGCGATGACGATGACCGACACCTACGAGCGCCGCTCGTACGGACTGTGGCAGAAGCCCCGCAGCGCCGGCCTTTTCGGCCTGCGCTGGGGCGAGACCGTGGTCGGGTTCGCCGTCGTCATCACCGCGCTGCTCACGGCGCTGGTGGCCGGCCCCCAGCCGGCCGCCGTGGTGGCGGGTCTGGGCACGATCGTGATGGTTCCACTGGTGTGGCGGACCGGGGGTCGCTCCGGCTACGAGAACGGATTGATGATGTTCCATTGGCTGCGTGGCCGTTCCAAGGGCGAGCACGTGTACCGGGGCGGGCGTTTCTCCCGCATCCCGGGCGGGGTGACCCGGCTGCCCGGACTGATGGCACCGTCGCGCCTCTACGAGGGCATCGACGCCGGCGGCTACAGCTTCGGGATGATCCACCTACCGCAATTCGCCCAATACACGGTCGTGCTGCGGGCCTGGCCGCAGGGCCACGAGGCCGTCGACCAGCCGGTCATCGACCGCTGGGTCGGGGCCTGGGGCACCTTCCTGGCCTCGCTGGGACAGACCTCCGACATCGTGGCCGTGGTGCCGGTCATCGACACCGTGCCCGAGACCGGAAACCGTTTGCTCACCGAGGTTTCGGCGATCACCCGGCCCGAGGCCCCGGATCTGGCCCAGCAGGTGATGTACGAGCTGGCCACCGAACTGCCGCAGGAGCGGGTGCAGCTGCTGCCGCGCGTCGCCATCACCTTCAAGGCGACCACCGCCGAGCGGCGCAAGAATCCGGCGGAGGAGGCGGTCGAGATCGGCCGCCGACTGCCCGGCATCTGCGCGGCGCTGGCCGAGGCGGGCGTGCGCTGCCAGCCCATGTCCGCCGACGACATCATCTCCTTCATCCGCCGCAGCTACGACCCGGCCGCCCAGGCCGACCTCGAGGTGGCGGCGGGCGAACCCGGTGGGCACGGCCTGGATTGGGCCGACGCCGGACCGGTCTCGCACGAGGAACGCTGGGACCACTTCATTCACGACGGCGGCCGTTCGGTCACCTGGGAGATGGACACCGCCCCCGAGGGCGCGGTCGACGAACGCGTGCTGCAGCGGCTGCTCGCCCCGAACCCGGAGGTGCCGCGCAAGCGGATCACCATCGTCTACCGTCCGCACTCGGCCGGCGACGCCGCCCAGATCGTGGACGACGACTACAAGAACGCGCTGGTGGCACAGCAATCCGAGCGCGGCGTCGTCTCCGCCGCCGCCACCCTGCGCGTCGGCGCCACCCAGCAGGCCCGCGAAGAGCAGGCCCGCGGCCACGGCGTCACCCGCTTCGGCGCGCTGGTCACCATCACCGAACCGCTGCGCGGCGACCTGCCCCGCATCGAATCGATCACCCGAGACCTCTCCACCCAGGCGCGCCTGAAGATCCGGCGCTGCTACCGCTATCAGGCCGCGGCCTTCGCGGCCTCGCTCGGCTGCGGGGTGATCCTCCCCGAACACGCCACCATCCCGAAAGCACTCGCGGGGTAACCCACCATGTCACGTGACTTCGACCCACCCGTCCGCGAACGCGACGCCGTGCCGCCGCCACGCGGCGTGGCTCCCGGCGCGACCCTGCCCCCGTCAACCCGTACGACGACGCGGACCCGTTCCCGCCCAGCGGTTCCCGCGTCATGCGCGACGAACACCGGCCGCGCCGCGGCACCCTTCCGGACCGCCGGATGCTACGGCGCGACAACCCCGATCGACTACTCGGCGGAGTTCTCCGAGGAGACCGGGGCGTCGGCGGGGCCCGAGCGGCAGCCGGGTGCGGTGGACGGGGCGAGTAGCGCCGCGTCACGGGATGATTCGGGGTCGAGGACCACGATCGATCACGCGGACAGCGGGATCGGTGGCGCGGAGTCCATCGGACGGGGCGTGTCCGGTCGCGGTGGTGACGGCGCTTTCTCGCCGGTCGAGACTGCGGCGGCCGGTCTGCGCGAGAGCGTCTCGGAGTGGGCCGATCCCGGTGCGCGCGCGGGTGATTCCGGCCCATCGGTTTCTGCGTCGGGCAGTGATGCGTCAGGTCGGGAGCCCGCCGAATCGGAATCGACCGGTCCCGATCGTCGGGGGCGGAGCGGCCCGGACCAGGTCGGCACCGGGTCGAAACGACGGCTTCCGGCGCTGCCCGCACTCGAACCCGGTGTCGGCGAGCACGGTTCGGCCGGTGCGGTCCTCGGTTCCGGGTCCGAGATGTCGGACGGCGGCGCCTCGACCGGCCGCGATCTCGCGGTGCGGGGCGAGGCCACCCCGGGTGACGCGCTGCGCGCCACCGCGGGGCCGCTCGAAGAGTCCGCGGCCACCACGGCCGCGGGCGTGAGCGGTACCGAGCGCTCGGAACGGGTGCTCGACAAGCGATCCGGTCGAAGCGCGGCGACGCGCGGAACCGAACCGACCGAGGGGGATCGCATGGACCGCAAGCGAGGTCGCGAGACGGCCGTCGACGGGGACCCGGCCCGGGCCGAGCGTCCCCGCGGTGAACGGCGCGCCGAAGGCGACACCCGGCCCGAGCGGCGTTCCGGCGGTGTCGATTCAAAGCGTGACCGTCGCGATGGGGCAGTGACGCGCGGCGTGACCTCCGGGGAACCGAGGCCGGACGCGAGCGCCGGGCTGCCGACGCCGAAGCTGCGCGCCGCACTGCCGACGGTGTGGCGGAACGTGACCGGCCCGGTGCCGACGGTGTCTCCGGTCGTGACCGCCGTGGTGCGGGTGGTGCGGCGGGACGTGACCGGCGCGGCGCCGAGGGCGAGGCACGGCGTGACCGGCGCGGCGCCGAGGGCGAAGCGCGGCGTGACCGGCGTGGCGCCGAAGGTGACGCCGGGCGTGGACGGCGGCGCGCCGAGGGCGACCCCGGTCGACGCGGCGACACGGAACGGGATGCGCGCCGCGGCAAGGGATCCGAGGGCCGCGGCCGGTCCACCGACGCGGATCGGGTGCATCTGGGTGGACGCGCCGGGACTCCCGGCCGCGCCCGCCCGCGACCCGACGGCGAGGCGGGGGAGCGGCCGGTGCGGAACCGCCCCGCGCGCGGCGCCCGGCCCGAGCGGGTCGGATCCGAGGAGCGCGGCCGCGGTGGCGCGCGGAAGGACAAGTGGGACAAGGCCGCCGAGCAGGCCGAGCGGGAGGCGGCGGCCAAGCGGGCCGCGGCGCGCAAGGCGGCGGCGAAGAAGAAGCAGTCCGGGCCCCGGCTGCTCGACGACACCATGCGGGCCAAGCTCGAGGTGACCGCCCGGGAGGGCAACGGGATCAAGGCGGCCTGGGCCACCTTCCGGTTGCACACCGATGACCTGCGGCGGCGCAACTTCGCGGCGCGCGCCGAGCGGATCGAGTACGGCAGCTTCGACGAATTCGACCGCACCACCGCCCAACTCACCGATCGCGGCTACATCGGCGCGGGCGGCGGGCGGATGAACGTGATCGGCCGGCCGGTCGAGTACCGGGCCACCACCGCGCAGGTCGCGGGGCTGTGGCCGTGGTCGGTCGGCGCGGGCGCGCCACTGATCGGCACGCCGCTGGGGTCGCACCTGCACACCGGCGCGCCGGTCTGCTTCGACCCGATGAACTGGTTCATGCGCGGCAGCTTCATCACCGCGCCCAGCCTGTTCGTGCTGGGCCTCAACGGTTTCGGCAAGTCCTCGCTGGTGCGCCGGATCGTGCTGGGCGGTGTCGCGCAGGGCAT
Organism: Nocardia tengchongensis; assembly: GCF_018362975.1. Taxonomy (NCBI): domain Bacteria; kingdom Bacillati; phylum Actinomycetota; class Actinomycetes; order Mycobacteriales; family Nocardiaceae; genus Nocardia; species Nocardia tengchongensis. The sequence continues at coordinate 6,102,671 of NZ_CP074371.1, read as the reverse complement.
CACGCCGCTGATCCTGGCCGACGTCAAGCCCGACTACCGCAAGTTGGTGGAGCTGGTCGGCGGCCAGGTCATCGATCTGGGCTACGGCCACGGCAAGCTGAATCCGCTGGCCGCCGGTGTGCTGGGCTCGATCGTGCCGCTGCTCGACGACTTCCCGGAACTGCAGACCCAGGTGATGCAGGAGATGCGGGCCCGTCAGGTCACCCTGGTCGCGGGTCTGGTGGAGCTGGTACGCGGCGAGCGGGTGCGCGACTTCGAGGAGACCCTGATCTCCACCAGTCTGCGCATCCTCTACCGCGATGGCAGTCTGTTCACTCCCGAGAATCCGCCGATCATGGAGGATCTCCTCGACGTGGTGGTGGCCGGTGGTGACGAACTGCGGCTCGACGCCGGCGCCGACGACACCGAGGAGTACGCCGAGGCCATCAAGGAACTGCGCCGCTCGCTGCGCGCCCTCACCCAGGGCCCGTTCGGCGCGATCTTCAACGGCCGCACCACGACTCCCATCGACACCACCGCGACCGCCGTCTGCATCGACGTCTCGCACATCCCCACCGGCGACAAGAAGCTCAAGGCCGCGGTCATGCTGGCCTGCTGGGCCGACGGTTTCGCCTCGGTCGAGGCCGCGCACGTACTGGCCGACGCGGATCTGGGCCCGCAACGCTACTTCCAGGTGGTGATGGACGAGCTGTGGCAGGTGCTGGGCCTGGGCGACTTCATGGTCGACCGCGTCGACGAGCTCACCCGTCTGCAGCGCGGCATCGCCACCTCGCTGATCATGATCAGCCACACCATCAAGGACCTGCAGGCACTGGGTTCGGAGGCCGCCATCGCCAAGGCGCTCGGCTTCCTGGAACGCGCGCGTGCCAAGATCTTCGGCGCGCTCCCGGCCGAGGAGATCGCGCGCCTGGATTCCACCGTGCCCTTCACCGCCGCCGAGGAGGACATGGTGACCAGCTGGTCGGCGCCGCAGGCGCTCACCGGTGAGGCGCTCAAACCCGGCCAGCAGCGCCCGCCCGCGCCCGGCACCGGCAAGTTCCTGCTCAAGATCGGTGAGGACCGCCGGCCCGGCATCCCGTTCCAGATGGAATTCACGCCCTCCGAGCGGGAGAGCGGAATCCACGACACCAACCAGCGTTTCAGCGAATTCACCGAGACGACGGCGACCCGCGGCTCCGGTTCCGGTTCGGACGAGGGGAGCGCCGCATGATGCCGCACCGGTCGTATCGAAGAGTGTCGCCGGAGGTCCGGCAGGCCGCCGTCGCACAGGTCATCGCGCTGACCGGCAAGCTGCGTTCGGAGTCGGAGGCGTGCCGGGTGGTGGCCGAACAGATCGGCGTGCACACCAATTCGGTGCGCAACTGGGTGCGTGCCGCGGAGACTCCCGGCCTCGAGCGCATGGACGCGGTCGCGTTGCGCCGCAAAGTGGCTCTGCTGCAGCAGCAACTGGCGGCCGCCGCCGAGATGAACCGGTCGCTGGTGGAAACCCTCCACGACGCCAAGCGCGGCACATGAGCCGCTGCCGTATCGATCAGGGGCGCCGCCGCGACGATCTTGCGAACGGCCGCAACGGGGTTGGCCGTGGCATAGTCGACGAACACGCCGACCCGGGAAACCGGCCGGTATGGCGCGGTCGCGCGACCGGGCGACTAGCCTGGAAGAGTGGTCCGATTGGGGTGGTGATGCTGGTGGTGAGCGTCGCGATGCTGGCCACCGCCTGCGCCGGTGGCACCTCGACCCGCAGCGGCTCGAATCCGACCGGCGGGCAACCGCCCACGTCCACCACCCGGTTGCTCGAGGTCGCGCCCGCGCCCGACCCGACCACCGCCGACGGTGTCGCGGTGACCGCGCTGCAACAGATCTACACCTGGAACCCGGCCACCGAATCCGAGGGCGACGCCTTGCGCCGCGCCCGGAAATGGCTGGGCCCCAGCCTGATCCGAACCCTGGACAGCCCGTCCACCGCCGTGGACACACCCAGACCGACACTGCGGTGGGCCGAATGGGGCAAGGCGAACGCGCATGTCGAGGCGTTCGCGTTCGCATCCGGCGAGAAGGCTCCCGCGGGCGCCGACCCGAACCGGCAGCAGTACAAGATCGGCATCGAGCAGACGGTCGTCTACCCGGACGGCAAGCGGGAATCGCTACCCCCGGTCACCGTGGTCGCCACCGTGGTGCGCGGCGCCGGCGGCAGCTGGTTGCTGGACGAATTCCGTTGAGCGGCAACGACTCACAGGTCATCCCAGGAGGATAGAGATGGCGAAGACACCGGTGGCGGACCCGGCCGATCCCGGTCCCGACCGCACCCTGCACCTCGTGTACGCGGGTTTCTACATCTTCGGAACCCTGTGGCTGGCAGTGCAAGTGGGCAATCTGCTGAGCTCACCGCGGCAGAACCTGCCGATCAACCCGATCGCGATCGTGGTCAACCTGATCAAGGGCGAGCTGCACTGGCCGGCCGCGGCCACCGTCATCGTGCTGCTGGTCGTGCTGGGCACGGCCGGCTATGTGCTGTTCAAGCGCCGCCAAGCCGAAGTCGCCAAGAAGGGCCGCCTCGCGATCGACGACAAGGCCGACCACATGGGCTCGGGCGGCGCGATCAAAGCGCTCACCCTGGCCGGCGTGCGCGAGAAGGCCGGGCAGATGGGCGTGCCGTTGCACACCCACCTCACCGGCGACAAGGTCATCCCGGGCTCGCTGATGCGGCCCGGAGACGCACTGGTGCCGGGCATTCCGATCGGCATGTCGGTGGCCGACGGCGAAATGATGTACGGCTCCTACGAAGACCTGCAGGTCGACATCTGGGGTCCGCGCCAAGGCAAGACCACCTCCCGGGTGATCCCCGCGGTGCTGGCCGCCATCGGCCCGGTCGTCGTCACCTCCAACAAGCGGGACGTCGTCGACGCCACCCGGGATGTGCGCGCCGGCAAGGGCAGTCCCATTTTCGTCTTCGATCCGCAAGGCGTGGCGCCGGATTCGCACGACTGGCAGGCCCAGCAGGAACCCGCCTGGTACTGGGACCCGCTGGCATGGGTGGACGTGCACCGGGCCGGCGCCGAGGTGCGGGCGGTCAGCCTGGCCGGTCACTTCTCCGACGCGGAGGGCAGTCCCTCCGCCGGCGGCGGCGCGGACTCCTACTTCGACCCCGAAGCCGAGGACCTGCTGGCGGCGCTGTTCCTGGCCGCCGGACTCGAGGGCAGCAACATCCTGCGCGCGTGGGAATGGGTGAACAACCCGCTCGACACCACGCCCGTGGAGATCCTGCGCAGCCACGCCAAGCACTACATGGCCGAAGGTCTGGCCGGGCAGTACAACCTCGACGTCCGCACCCGCGACGGCATTTTCGGTGGCGCGAAGGCCATGATCCGCTGCCTGAAGCTGCCGCACATCCAGCCGTGGATCATCCCCAACGGCGGCCGCGAACCCTTCGACGAACTGGCCTTCCTCGAGGGCAACGGCACCCTGTACTGCCTCTCGCTCGAAGGCCGCGGCTCGGCCGCGCCGCTGGTGAGCGCGCTGACCGCGGCGGTCATCGAGGTCGCCACCCACAAGGCGTCGCGCTCGCCGGGCGGTCGCCTGCCGGTGCCGCTGCTGGCCGCCCTCGACGAGGCCGCGAACGTGGTGCGCTGGAAGGATCTGCCGAAGCAGTACAGCCACTTCGGTTCTCGCGGCATCGTGGTGATGACGGTGCTGCAGTCCTGGGCCCAGGGCGCGCGCTGCTGGGGACCCGACGGTATGGAAGCGCTGTGGGGCGCGGCCAATATCAAGGTCATCGGCAGCGGCATCGACGACATGGCCTTCCTGCAGCAGCGCTCCGAGGCCATCGGCGACTACGACTCGATCGCGCAGTCGGTGTCGGAATCCAAGGGCGGCAAGAGCTATTCGCGCTCGCTGAGCTCCTCGCGGACCTTCAACGCGCACGCGTTGGCGACGCTGCCGCGCGGACGCGCCATCCTCTTCTCCTCGGGTACGCCGGCGGTGCTGTTGCGCACGGTGCCGTGGTGGGAGGGCGCCGATGCCGCGGCGGTCGAGCGGTCCATCGAGGCGCACGACCCGTCACCGACCAAGAAGACCACGATCGGGGATCTGACCGGTCCGGCCCTGATCAAAGAGACAATCCCGGATGTCGCGGCGCCCAAGGAGGTCCGACCGCTGTGAGCGACGAGCAGCACCCCGAGAATTTCCCCTTCGACGACGCCCGCGGGCGTCGTCCGGACGAACCCAAGCCCATGGTCTACGAGAGCGTGGTCGAGTTCGTCGAGAACTACCTGAGTCTGGTGTACCGGCGGCAGGTGACCGACATCAGTGACACCGTGTGGTGTCCCGAATGGTGGCGCCACGCCGAGGCACTCGCGCGGCTCGAGGCGATGTGGCGGGCGTGGGAACACTTCCGCCACGACGGCAAGACCGGGCTCAGCGTCTGGTTCCTCGACCACGCCGACCCGCACATGGCGAAACTGTTCGACCCCAAGGGCCCGTTCAAGTACTGCAGTGTGCGCAACGGCCACAAGGACATGCTCACGCCGTTGCCGTTGAAGTCACCCCAGCACGGCTTGTTCAGCAACCCCACGCTCGGGGACTTTCCGCTGTAGCCGGGTCCGGTGTGGTCACCGGGCCCGGAAACGGAATGTGGCGGATCGCTTCGCGATCCGCCACGGTTCGAACTCTGCTACGACCGAAACGACTGGTACTCAGACCCGTTCGCGCGAGCGAGCGCGTTCGCGTTCCCGCTCATGGGCTTCCTGCTCACGCACGCGACGCTGAGCCGCCTCCTGCTCCCGGGCCCGCACGGCGTCCTGCGCCGACTGCGCCTGTCCGACTTCCATCAGCATGCGCACCGATTGCAGTTCGGGCGAGATGCCCATCCGCGAAAGGTGCTGGGCCAGAGCGGTTCGCCGTTCCACCGAGTCGTAGCGGACCCCGCCGCGGTTGGCCTGCTGCGCGGCCATGCGGGAGGCTTCCGCCTGCGCGGAGAAACGATCCTTCTCGAGGGATACGCCGCCACGTTCCATGGTGGGGCGCTCCAGGATTCGCGACAGTTCGCGGTTGCGCGGATCACGGGCCTTGGCATCGGCTGCTTCACGCAGACGGCGCTCACGGCCTTCCTTCTGCCGGGCCTCGGTGACCCTGACGCGTGCTTCCGCTTCCTTCTGGCCACGTTCCCGGGTGCGCAGCGCGACAAGTGTCGCGAGCTGCAACATTTGCCTCATCATCGCCGCTGTTTCGCGGCCGATGTCGTCGAGTTCCTCGGCCATTGCCTGCTCCCCGATGCTGCAGTTGGATCACTATGGATGGTGGTGGTGCTTCGTCACGGACCTCGCCACGCGAACGGTGGTTGCGCATAGCCTTGCCCCGCCTGCAAACGCGGACACCGGGAGAACGTGGGGCGAGGCAGCAGCCCGATCGGGGATTGCCCGGGGGCTTTACTTCGCCTTGGTACTCCGTTCTACGAGATTACCAGCGAAAACTCCGATACCGCCGTACGCGCGCGTCGCGATCCAGCATATATCGCACAATTCCGGCAGGTGCGGGAAAACTCAGGATTTTCTTTGGTTAGGGAAGCCTTAGGCGGAAGGTTCAACGGGACCTTCCCGAGACTTTTAACGGAAAAGAAACGGGCCCGGCGCAATCCGCGCCGGGCCCGAAATACCGTGCTGGTCAGTTGATTTGGACCGACTGGATGTTCACATCCGACGCCGGCTTGCCGTCCTGACCGCCGCCCGCGACGCCGCCCTTGGCGATCTTGTCGAGGGTGGCCAGCCCGGCCTCGTCGACCGTGCCGAAAATCGTGTACTGGGGCGGCAACTGGGAATCGCCGTAGACCAGGAAGAACTGGCTGCCGTTGGTGCCCGGGCCGGCATTGGCCATGGCCAGCACGCCGCGCTTGTACTCGACCGGGAACTGCGCCGCCTGATCAGTGGGCGCGTACTGGTCAGTCGGGTACTCATTGTCGAATTCGTAACCGGGACCGCCCATTCCGGTACCGCTCGGATCGCCGCACTGCAGCACCTGCAGACCCTTACCGGTGGTCATGCGGTGGCAGCTGGTGGCGTCGAAGTACTTCTGCTTGGCCAGGCTCTCGAAACTGTTGACCGTGCAGGGGGATTCGCCCGGATTCAGGGTCATCGAGATCGGGCCCTGATTGGTGTCCATCGTCGCCTTCACCTGACCGGCGGTGGTGATGTTCGCCGTACCCGGCGCGCTCACCGCCTTGTCGGCGGGCTTCTGCGACGGACGGTACTCACAGCTCACCGAGGCCGGCTTGGCCTTCGCCGCCGGCGGGGGAGCGGCGGTCAGCGAGGCGTCGGGCGTCTCGGACGACTTCGCGCTGGTGCTGTTGTCATCGCCCTTGGTCAGGAAGTAGATGCCGACACCGGCCGCCACGGCGACCACGACGCCCAGCGCCGACGCCGCGATGGTGAGCTGCTTGCGCTTGCGCGCCCGCTGGGCCCGGTTCTCGAGTTGGCGCTCCAGCTTCCGCTTAGCCGCAGCGCGTCGCTGTTCATTGCTCGGCACTAACTGTCCCTCCGTGAACGGTCGGTATCTGATGTCTGTACAGACTGCGGCCGTCAGCCCAGCGGCCGCGGCAGACATTACCTCTAAACGCTGAGAAAAACCTACATATGGCCACCGCCCCACCCCGCGACGGGGTATCGGGCGGTAACCGGTTGGACTTGGCCGACGGCCGTGGTGGAAACTTGACCATCGTGACCAAGACCAGCAGCTTCAGTGCCCCGAGGGGGGTCCCCGACTATCTGCCCCCCACCTCCGCGGAGTTCGTCGCCGTCCGCGACGGCCTCGTAGCGACCGCGCGCCTGGCCGGATACGGGCATGTCGAGCTGCCGGTTTTCGAAGAGACCGCCCTGTTCGCGCGTGGTGTGGGGGAGTCGACCGACGTCGTCTCCAAGGAGATGTGGACCTTCGCCGACCGCAACGGTGAAAGCTTCACCCTGCGCCCCGAAGGCACCGCCGGCGTCATGCGCGCGGTCATCCAGAACGGCCTCGACCGCGGGCCGCTGCCGGTCAAGCTCTGCTACGCCGGGCCCTTCTTCCGCTACGAACGCCCGCAGAAGGGCCGCTACCGGCAGTTGCAGCAGGTCGGCGTGGAAGCCATCGGCGTGGACGACCCGGCTCTCGACGCCGAGGTCATCGCCATCGCCGACGCCGGATTCCGCGGCCTCGGCCTCGACGGCTTCCGGCTCGAGATCACCTCGCTCGGCGACGAGACCTGCCGCCCGCAGTACCGCGAACTGCTGCAGGACTTCCTCATGAAGCTCCCGCTCGACGAGGACACCCGCCGCCGCGCGCTGATCAACCCGCTGCGCGTACTCGACGACAAGCGTCCCGAGGTCCAGGAGATGACGGCCAACGCGCCGCTCATGATCGACCACCTGTCGGAGTCCGCCAAGGCGCACTTCGAGCAGGTGCTCGGCCACCTCGACGCGCTCGGCATGCCGTACGTGGTCAACCCGCGCATGGTGCGCGGGCTCGACTACTACACCAAGACCACCTTCGAATTCGTGCACGACGGGCTCGGCGCGCAATCCGGCATCGGCGGCGGCGGCCGCTACGACGGGCTGATGGCCGAACTGGGCGGGCAGGCGCTCTCCGGCATCGGCTTCGGCATCGGCGTCGACCGCACCGTGCTCGCGCTCGAGGCCGAGGGCAAGACCGCCGTCGACGGACCGCGCGTGCAGGTCTTCGGCATCCCGCTCGGCGACGTCGCCAAGCAGCGCCTGGTGGTGCTGGCCGCCGAACTGCGCAAGGCCGGCATCCGCACCGACCTCGCCTACGGCGGACGCGGCATGAAGGGCGCGATGAAAGCGGCCGACAAGTCCGGGGCCCAGGTGGCGCTGGTGCTGGGCGACCGCGAGGTCGCCGACGGTGAGATCGGGCTCAAGAACCTGAGTACCGGCGAGCAGCGCCAGATCCCGCTGGACGAGGCCGTCGCCCAGGTCGCGGCCGTGCTTGCGGGCGAACAGGTCTGACGTAGACGGTGTGACTCCGGGCGGCGAACCGTCGCCCGGAGTCACACCGATCCGGTGCCCGCGCCCTGTGTTACGCCTCGGGAAGCCCCGGGTGAATCCACGTATGAGCGGGGGACAATCGGGGTATGGGGTAAGGGCCCGCTGACACCGTGCCCCGTCGCACGCGGGCGGCACGTGCCGCCGGTACGTGCGCCGCACTGAAACTCTGGACGAATGCGCTGCTGTGACTGATGAATCGACACCGGGGTCCGGACCGGTCGGCCTCGACCTGATCGCGCCCGAGCTGCTGGCCCCCGCCCTGAGGAAGCTCACCCTCGCCGCCATCGGCATCGGAGTCGGCCTCGGGCTGCTGCTGGCACTGTTCGTGCACTGGCCGGTCGCCGTGGCCACCGGCGTCGTGCTCGGCGCGCCCACCGCGCTCTACGCCGTGGCCGTGCAGCGTCGCCGAATCACCGTGTCCGGCACCGTCATCCACGCCCGCACCTGGCGCGGCGAACGCCACCTGGACCTGGCCACCGCCACCGCCGTGGAGATCGTGGTCCACCCCGGCCGGATCAGCCGCATCCTGCTGCGCGCCACCGCCGGCCCCGACACCCAGTCGGTCCCCCTGGCCATCTACAGCGACTCCGGCAGCGGCCGTGAACTCCACATCCTGGGCCTGCGCAAACTCGCCGACGCCCTGGCCGGCTGCCCCCTCGCCGCCGCCCTGGCCATCTCCGGCATGCTCGTCCAGCAGCTGCGCGCCGAGGCTCGCGACGCCATCGCCGAGGAACGACCCCTCTACCGGGCCGTCCAACTCGTCCGGGCCCGCGACGCGGCGGGACCCATCGTCCTCTCCGACTCCGACATCGCCGACCTGGCCCGCTGACGACCGGACCGATCCCGCGCCTGCGGGACTACAAGCGCCGGGCGGGTCGGTGCTCAGGTGGAAACCCTCGTTGACGTGCCGTGCATCGCTGCGGGCCGGTCGGTGATGCGGCGGCGCGGGCCGTGTTCCGTTGCTCACGGCTTCGTCGGGCGGGGTGTGAGCATCGATAGGGTTGGGGTGAGATCAGCCGCTATCGCGAGGAGATCGCCGTGAGCAATATTGCGCCAGTGACCGTCACCGTGACCGGAGCCGCCGGGCAGATCGCCTACGGTTTGCTGTTCCGTATCGCGTCCGGGGCGCTGCTCGGGGAACACACGCCGGTGCGGCTGCGGCTGCTCGAGATTCCCGCCGCTGTCGCCTCGCTCGAGGGGGTGGCCATGGAACTCGAGGACGGGGCCTTCCCGCTGCTGTCGGGCATCGACATCGCCGACGACCCGTGGATCGGATTCGACGGGGCCAACGTCGCCATCCTGGTGGGCTCGCGGCCGCGGACCGCGGGCATGGAACGCGCCGACCTGCTCGCCGCCAACGGGCCCATCTTCACCGACCAGGGCGCGGCCATCAATGCCAATGCGGCCCAGGACGTTCGGGTGCTGGTGGTCGGAAACCCCGCCAACACCAACGCCTACATCGCGATGAGCAACGCGCCCGACGTGCCCGCGCACCGGTTCACCGCCCTCACCCGGCTCGACCACAACCGCGCCATCGCGCAGGTGGCCAAGAAGACCGGGGCCGCGGCCGCCGACATCGGTCGGATCACGGTGTGGGGCAACCACTCCGCGACGCAATACCCCGACCTGGCGCACGCCACCGTCGCCGGCCGCGACGCGCTCACCGTCATCGACGATCCGGCCTGGGTCACCGACGACTTCGTCCCGACCGTCCAGCAGCGCGGCACCGCCATCATCAAGGCCCGCGGCGCCTCCTCGGCCGCGAGCGCGGCCAGCGCCGCCATCGACCACGTCCACGACTGGGTGCTGGGCACCGCACCCGGCGACTGGACCTCGATGGCCGTCCCCTCGGACGGCTCCTACGGCGTCCCCGAGGGCCTGATCAGCTCGTTCCCGGTCACCTGCGCCAACGGCGAGTACACCATCGTCCCCGACCTCGAGATCAGCGAATTCGCCCGCACCCGAATCGATCACAGCGTCGCCGAACTCGTGAGTGAGCGCGACGCCGTGATCGACCTGGGCTTCGCCAAGCGGTCGTGATCCACTCGACCCGATCGGTAATCGGCACGGTCATAAATGGTTTGGCACCGCTGCCGGCCCTCGCATACGGTGGGCGTACTTCCGGTGCGGAAGTCCGGCCTTACTTCACATTCGGTATGAGATCCGTAGGCCCGACGATGATTTCTCGGGAGCACAAACTTCAGAACGTGATGATCGCCCGGTGCGTAGGTGGGAGCTACTTCCCTCTCCAACAGGGGTAACGCGGGTTCGAATCCCGCCGGGAGCATGCTCCCGTAGCTCAGCCCGGGAGAGCATTCGACAAGTCCTTCGCCGCTTTTTCTCCGGCCCTTCACGCACACTCTGAACGCTGTGCCGCCTTACTGATGAAGGGGTGGACAGGACATGGCGGCACGCTTCCCGCCGCATCCGTGCGAGCAGTGCGGAGCAACCACTTCCAACAAGCGGTTCTGCTCGAATGCGTGTCATCTGCGCGGTACAGGAGAGCAGCGCGCCTCGAGCCGACGCCGCCCGCGCCCATGCCCCAACTGCGGGACGGTAATTCGAACGAGAGGCGCGCAATCGTGTAGCCGCGCCTGCGCAGATCAGCTTCGCCGGAGCCCAATATCCCCATGTCAACGCTGCGGAACGATAGAGCGGGACCGGCGGAACCTACGCGGCCCCTATTGTTTCATGGACCTGCTACAACGAGGATCGGTACGAGCGGACAGGCGGTTTCGTGCGCTGGCTGAAAGCTTGGCTATCAGGAGAGCAGTCAGGCACGACGCTCGATAGCAAGCCCGATCACCGGATTCGGCAAGCGTTGGTGCAGCTTCGGGGGCAGGCGTGCGAGGAGTGCGGCTGGGATCGTGTCAATCCCGTCAGTAAGCGCGTTCCGCTTCATGTCGATCACATCACCGGTGACCGCGCGCGCAACCGACCCGCCGAGCTCAGGCTTCTCTGCCCGAATTGCCACTCGTTGACCACGAACTATCAGCACCTGAACAACCCCGAAGTCGCCCCCATTCGTAAGGATCCCGGCAGGAGATATCGAGAGACATGGCTACGTTCAACGCAGCCGTAGTCCGGCCAGCGGCAGCATCGCCGATTGAATCCGAGCGCATCCCACCAAGTAAAACCTTCGAGGGCGCACCGGGATACGCAAGATCAGCGAAGAATGACAGGCAGGCGTATCCGATGAGGTTGCCGCGAAGGTCGCTGCGCGCCTGATGGATCCGGAGCAGGTGGCCAAGTCCCGTCAGCTGCCGATGCGGTATCTGTCCGCGTATCGGGCCGCGCCTTCGCTGCGCTGGGCGTATGCGCTGGAGAAGGCGCTCGATGCGGCGGTGTCCAACATTCCGGCGCTGCCCGGGCGCACCCTGATCCTGATCGACACCTCCGGTTCGATGCACGCGGGATTCAGCAAGGACGGCACCCTGATGCGATGGGACGCGGCGACGATCTTCGGTCTCGCGCTGGCGCGCCGGTGTGCACGCGCCGACGTGATCTCGTACTCGAATCACGGCCTGCCGTTCCCGCTGCAGAGCGGGGAGTCACTGCTGAAGTCGTTGGAGCGCTGGAAGTCCGGCGGGTTCTTCATCGGTGGCGGTACGAATACCGCGGGCACCGTGCGGGCGACATTCGACCGGCACGACCGGGTGGTCATCCTCACCGACGAGCGGGACGGCTGGGGCGGCGATCCCGGATCCGCTATGCCGCAACAGGTCCCGTTGTACACCTGGAACCTCGCCGGCTACCAGCACGGCCACGCCGCGGGCGGACCGAACCGGCACACCTTCGGTGGCCTCTCGGACCGTGCGTTCGCGATGATCCCGCTGCTGGAACGCGGCGAGAACTGCGACTGGCCCTTCTAGTTCGGTTGCGACAGCTGCGCAGGAGAGGGCCGCCCCGGCCATCGCGGCCGGGGTGGCCGGATCATCAGGCCAGCTTGGCGATCACGTTGTCGCCGTACCACTTGATCTTGGTGATCTTCTCTTCCAGGGTTTCGGTGTCGTGCTCCTTGGCGTAGGAGTTGCGGAAGCCGACGATCAGGTCGGTGATGCCCTTCTCCTCGCAGCGCTTCACACCGTCGGGGGTGTAGCCGTCGTAGGAGACCGCGTGAATCTCGAAGTCGCCCTTGTGGTCGCGCTCGGCGCGCAGTTCATTAATGCGGGCCAGGTACTTGTCGAGCTCCTCGGCGTTGCCACCGGCGTGCATCCAGCCGTCGCACAGGCGCACCGCGCGGCGCAGCGCGGCATCGCTGTGGCCGCCGAGCAGGATCGGCAGCGGCTCGGTCGGGGCGGGGGTGAGCTTGATCTTCGGGATGTCGTAGAACTCGCCGTGGTACTCGAAGTACTCACCGGTGGACAGGCCGCGCACGATCTCGATGCACTCGTCGATGCGCTTGCCGCGCTTCTCGAACGGGACGCCCATGATCTCGAAGTCCTCCGGCCACGGGCTGATGCCGACGCCGAGGGCGAAACGGTTGTTGCTCAGTCGCGCCAGCGAACTGGCCTGCTTGGCCACCAGCACCGGCGGGCGGATCGGCAGCTTGAGCACGAACGGGGTCAGGCGCAGCGTGGTAGTGGCCGCGGCGATGGCCGCCGACAGCACGAAGGTCTCGATGAACGGCTTACCGTCGAGGAACTCGCGATTGCCGTCCGCGGTGTAGGGATACTTCGAATCCGACTCGGCCGGGTACGCGATGCTGTCGGCCACGGTGATGCTGTGGAACCCGGCGGCCTCGGCGGCCTGTGCCAGCGGAATGTAGTAATCCGGGTTGGTCATCGCCTCCGCGTAGGTGAAGCGCATCGATCGTCCTCTCGACAGTGAGCCAGTGCCAAAAAAAACTAGAACCGATTCTAGTTTTGTAGCTGATGCTAGCCGCAAGCTCGCGGAAAGGCACTAGATTCGGGCAGTCGGTCCACCCGGCCGTCGCTCGACCCGCGATGATCCCGGTAGCCGAGATGACCGGTGAGTAGGTCTTGCCCGATTGTTCTGCCTCTTGTTCTAATCGCGTCATGACGATCGCCATCACCGGCTCCGGGTCCGGCATCGGCGCGGCCACCGCCGCCGCCCTGCGCGCCGCCGGACACGACATCATCGGGATCGACCTGCGCAACGCCGACATCACCGTCGACCTCACCGACGCCGCCGCACGCGCCGCGGCCGTCGAAGCCGTCCTGGAACGCTCCGGCGGCACCCTCGACGGACTGATCCTCTGCGCCGGCGTCGGCCCCCAGGTGCCCGACCCCAACCTGATCGTGGAAATCAACTACCGGGCCACCGTGGCCCTGCTCGACGCGCTGCTGCCCGCCCTGCGCAAGGGCGAAAACCCTGCGGCCGTGGTGGTTTCGTCGGTCGCCTCCACCCACCTCAAGTGGGAGGACAACCCGATCGCCAAGGGCGCCGAGGCCGAGGCCTTCGCCCAGGCCGGCGATTACGCGGGCAGCTACGCCTACGCCGCCTCCAAGAACGCCGTCACCGTCGCGGTGCGCGAGCGCGCCGTGGAGTGGGGTGCCGCCGGCGTGCGCCTCAACACCGTCGCCCCCGGCAGCGTCGACACCCCGCTGCTGCAGGCCGGCCTGGACGATCCGCGCTACGGCGACGCGATCCGCAACTTCACCGCGCCCATCGGCCGCAACGGCGAGCCCGAGGAAATCGCCTCCCTCATCGTCTACCTGGTCGGTCCGCAGGCCGGGTTCATCCACGGCGCCCAGTTCGTCATCGACGGCGGAGTCGACGCGCAGGCGCGGCCGACCGCGGTGTAATCCACCGCGGCGTGCCCACCGCGCGCCCTGAAACGGTGGCCGAGCCCGCGGGGTGTACATCCGCATATCGGTCTCCACCGATGCCGCGGTGGTCCGGGTACCCGTCCGGATCACCGCGGCATTCTTGTGTCCGCGGGACGTCGCGCACTGACGATGTTGCGCCGCAGTGCGATCAGACCTGGTCTGCGTCGCCCCTGTCGCCCGGCTCCTCGATATCGCCGATGACCCCGGGGGCGAAGGTGCCCAGATTGCCCGTGAGTTCGCTTTCGGCCGTGGGGCTCTGGTGCGGCTGCACCGTGCGACCGTGCTGCGCTTCGCCCGCGCCGCCCCTGCCCGCCGCGGCGGGGGAGCCGAGGAAACCCGAACCGGCTGGTCCGCCCAGACCCGGGATGCCCGCTGCGCCCGCGCCGAACGGATTGGCGGGGGTGGCGAGCTTGCCGCCGGGGATCGAGGAGCCCGGGCCGGGTGTCGACGGCAGGCCGCCGCCGAGACCGCCCGGGCCGCCGCCACTTCCGAGGCCACCGCCACCCCCACCGAGCCCGGCCGTCGAGGTATCGGGGAGCCTGCCGGTGGGTTCGTTCTTCGCAGTGTCATCGGGGGTCACGGCCAGTAAGCCGCTTTCGAGCAGCTCCCGCACCTGCTCCAGAATCGGCTGGCCCACATTCTGTGCCAGCGCCTGGGCGACCTCCGCCGGATTCGGGCCGCCGCCCTGGCCGACCAGCTGTCCGATCAGGCCCTGCACCTGCGCGGTGCAGACCGACAGCTCGCCGTGCGTGGCGTTCGCGACCGCGACGGCCTCGCCGAGATGGCGGGTCGCCGACGCGATCAGGGTGGTCTGGCCGAGCGGGGTGACGATCAGCGGGGCCAGTGCGGTGGCCTCCGCGGTGAAAGCCTGGGCGATGGCGTGGAGCTGGATATTGCCCCGCTCCACCACGGCCGCGGCCTGATCGGTGATCGCCGACAGGTCGAAACCGCGCTGGGTGGTCTCCTGGCCGTGGGCCCCGGCCTGTCTGCCGGATTCCTGCGCACTCTGGGAAGCCTTTCCCTGCCACAGGGATTCGACGGTATCGAGTGCGCCGCCGCCGACCTGCACGGCGGCCTCGATCACCGTCGAACCGGCGCTGAGGAGCGTGGCCGGATTCAGCTGACCCAGCACGCCGGTGCCGAAGCTTTGGAGCAATTGCAGGAAGGGTGCGAACAGCGCGTCCAGTCCGGGGACCGCGGGCACCGCGAGGCCCTTCATGAGATCGCCGACCGGATCGGCGGGCAACGGCGGCAGGTCCGGAATCGGGCTCGGCGAGCCGACTTCGACCGAGTCCACTCGCGGTGCGCTGGTGTCCGGTCCGGCTGGGCCGACTCCGATCACGCCGGAGTCGCTGGGTCTCATGCCTGTTCGCCGATCTCCCCGGCGGCCGCGTGTAACCCGCCGGCGAACTCGGCGTCGGTTGTGGCGTAGGTGGCGGCCGAGCCGAACGCGGCCTGCCCGAGCTTGGCGAAGCGGCCGGAGAGGGCGTTGATGTCGCGATCGTGGAGTAGTTCGGCGACGGCGAAGTTGGCCAGGAAGTCCGCACCGATGAGCCCGAAGACGGGAGTCATGGCGGCGACGTGGAACACCGTGTCGAGGCCGCCCTGGGCGGCGATGTCCGCGGCGACGCTGTCCTGCGTCGCGGCGAAGGTGCGGACCGCACCGGTGTCGACCGAGAGATCGGCCATTTCAGCGCCCCCCTATCGTCATGGACATGCGGGTGCCGAATATAACCCTTCGAGCGTCCAGCCCGGCGTGGCGTGCGCGGCCACTCCGGCCTGTCGCCGGCGTCGGGTGTGACCCCCTCCGCATCCGGTCCGTAATGTGACCGTTCTTGCAAATTAGAACAAGTTCTATATTCTTCTGACCATGAAGGTCGCAGTCACCGGCGCCGCCGGGTTCCTTGGCACCAACTTGCTTCGCCAGCTCACCGATCGCGGTCACGAGATCACCGCCATCGACCGGGTGGCCGGTGCCGCCGCGCCCGGGGTCACCTGGGTCAATGGTGATGTGCTGGACCCGGTCTCGATGCGTGCCGCGCTCGACGGCGCCGAGGTGGTCTACCACCTGGTCGCGCTGATCACCCTGGCCCACAAGAACGACGTCGCCTGGCGCGTCAACACCGAGGGCGTCCGCGTGGTCGCCGAGGCCGCGCTCGAGGTCGGCGTGCGCCGCATGGTGCACACCAGCTCCATCCACGCGTTCAACCAGTACTCCTGCGGCGGCGTCATCAACGAGCGCTCGCCGCGCTCGATCGACCCGGATCTGCCGGTGTACGACCGGTCCAAGTGGCAGGGCGAGATCGAGCTGCGCTCGGTCATCGACAAGGGCCTGGACGCGGTCATCTGCAACCCGACCGGTGTGTACGGCCCGATCGACAACACCAACTCGCGCATCAACACCACGCTGTGGGACGCCGCCCGGGGCCGCGTGCCGGTCATGATCAGCGGCGGCTTCGACCTGGTCGACGTGCGCGACGTCGCCTCCGGCCTGGTGCTGGCCGGCGAGCGCGGCCGCACCGGCGAGAACTACCTGCTCGGTGGCCACTTCACCGACATGTTCCAGGCCACCCGCACCGCCGCCGAGGTGAACGGGAAGATGAAGCCCGCCTTCGCCATTCCGGCCAAGGTGATCAACGCCTGCATGCCGGTCATGGAGCCGGTGGCCAAGGCCTTCGGCAGCGACCGCATCTCCAAGGCGGCCATGGGCGCGCTGCTGGCCGCCCCGATCGTCGAGCGCACCAAGGCCACCGAGGAACTCGGCTACCGTCCGCGGCCCGCCGAGCAGACCATCCGGGACCTGGTCGCCTTCTACAACGGGCAGCCGATCGAGGCCGACACGCAGAAGATTGCTTGACAGTAGTTAGAACGCATGTTCGACTGGGGTAGTGCGGTGGCAAAGGCAGACCCTCGGCGCCGATGACGGCGCACTCCCCGGGCTCGAACGTGCGGGCTTCGTCCGAAGCGTGCAGACACCCGAATTCGAGGGCATCACGTTTCACGAAGTGCTCTGCAAGAGCGCTCTGAACCGGGTGCCCGACAGCGGCACGCTGCCCTTCGGCTGGACCATCAACCCCATGCGCGGGTGCTCGCACGCCTGCCGCTACTGCTTCGCTCGCGGCACCCACGAGTACCTCGACCTGGACGCCGGCGCCGACTTCGACTCCCAGATCGTGGTCAAGACCAATGTGGTCCCGATCCTGCGTCGCGAACTGCACAAGCGGTCGTGGCGGCGGGAAACGGTGGCGCTGGGCACGAACACCGATCCCTACCAGCGCGCCGAGGGCCGCTACCGGCTGATGCCGGGCATCATCACCGCGCTCGCCGAGTCCGGCACCGGATTCTCCATCCTCACCAAGGGCACCCTGCTGCGCCGGGACCTGCCGCTGCTGGTCGAAGCGGCCGGGCAGGTGCCCGTGGACCTGGCGGTGTCGATCGCCATCCTGGACGAGGAACTGCACCACGGGCTCGAGCCCGGCACGCCGTCGCCGCGGGCCCGGCTGGAACTGGTGCGCGCCCTCGCCGATGCCGGATTCGCCGTGAATGTCATGGTGGCCCCGGTCATTCCGTACCTCACCGACTCCCAGGCCCATCTGGACGCGCTCTTCGCCGCCATCGCCGACGCCGGCGCCGACCGGGTCACGGCATTCCCCATGCATCTACGCGGTTCCACCCGCGGCTGGTTCCTGCAATGGCTGGCCCAAGCCCACCCGGCGCTGTTGCGTCGCTACCGGCAACTGTATGGTCGGGGAACTTCGGTGACACCGGAGTATTCTGCGTGGCTACGCGGCCGAATCGAGCCGTTGCTGGAGAAACACCGTTTGAACCGTGATCGGCCGGCCGAGCCCGAGGTTCGCGCCGTCGAATCGCACACGCCCGATCCGCAGTTGGCGTTGTTCGCCTGACGGCGGTTCTTTGATCGAAACCATTGCGCTTCACGGGTGTGTCGCGAATATTGCGGAGTAGTTTGGCGTTGGTACCTCACATCTGACGAGGAAGTGATGCACGCGCATGGTTCAGTCAAACGACACCGTGGAGCATGACAACTCTGTGGCGGCCGGAAACGGGGACGGCACAGGGAAATTGGCGGTCGAGAAACTGGAACGGGTCGTCATCCGCTTCGCGGGCGACTCCGGTGACGGCATGCAGCTCACCGGTGACCGGTTCACGCACGAGGCGGCCGCATTCGGCAATGATCTTGCCACCCAACCGAATTTCCCCGCCGAGATCCGCGCACCCCAGGGCACCCTGCCCGGTGTGTCGTCGTTTCAGATCCAGATCGCGGACTACGACATCCTGACCGCCGGGGATCAGCCCGATGTGCTGGTCGCGATGAATCCCGCTGCGCTGAAGGCGAATCTGGAGGATTTGGCGCGCGGGGCGACGGTGATCGTCAATACGGACGAATTCACCAAACGGGCGCTGGCCAAGGTCGGGTATGCCGGTGACCCGCTCACCGATGACACGTTGACCGATTTCGTGGTGCACCGGGTCCCGATGACGTCGCTGACCCTCGGTGCAACCGAACCGACCGGTGTGGGCAAAAAGGATGGGCAGCGCGCGAAGAACATGTTCGCGCTCGGCTTGCTGTCCTGGATGTACGGGCGGCCGATCGGCGGCACCGAACAGTTCATGCGGGAGAAATTCGCCGCCACGCCCGATATCGCGCAAGCGAATATCCTCGCATTCCGGGCAGGGTGGAATTACGGCGAAACCACCGAAGCCTTCGCCACCACCTACGAAATTGCTCCCGCGACGCTGCCGGCGGGCACCTACCGGCAGATCACCGGGAACACCGCCCTCGCCTACGGCATCGTCACCGCCGGGCAGCTGTCCGGGCTGCCAGTGTTCCTGGGCACCTACCCGATCACCCCGGCCTCGGACATCCTGCACGAACTGAGCAAACACAAGAACTTCGGCGTCACCACCTTCCAGGCCGAGGACGAGATCGCGGGCATCGGGGCGGCGCTGGGGGCCGCGCTCGGCGGCGCGCTCGGGGTGACCAGTACCTCAGGGCCCGGGCTCGCGCTCAAGAGCGAGACCATCGGCCTGGCCGTCATGACCGAGCTGCCGCTGGTGATCATCGACGTGCAGCGCGGCGGCCCGTCCACAGGTCTGCCCACCAAGACCGAACAGGCCGATCTGCTGCAGGCGCTCTACGGGCGCAACGGCGAATCCCCGGTGCCCGTGGTCGCGCCGCGCTCGCCCGCGGACTGTTTCGACGCGGCCGTGGAGGCCGCCCGCATCGCCCTCACCTACCGCACCCCGGTCCTGCTGCTCTCCGACGGCGCCATCGCCAATGGCTCCGAGCCGTGGGCGATTCCGCGGGTCGAGCAGCTCGCCCCGATCGATCCGGCCTTCGAACCCGAGGCGGCCGAGGGCGATTCGTTCCAGCCCTACGCGCGCGACCCGGAAACTCTGGCCCGCCCGCTCGCGGTGCCCGGCACCGCGGGCCGCGCCCACCGCATCGGCGGCCTCGAAAAGGCCGACGGCAGCGGCAATATCTCCTACGAACCGGCCAACCACGAACTCATGGTCCGGCTGCGGCAGGCCAAGATCGACGGCATCACGGTGCCCGACCTGGTGGTCGACGATCCCGGCGAACACGCCGAACTGCTGCTTATTGGCTGGGGGAGCTCCTACGGGCCGATCGGCGAGGCGTGCCGGCGGGCCCGGCGGCGCGGGGTGCCGGTGGCGCAGGCGCACCTGCGGCATCTGAATCCCTTCCCGCCCAACCTCGGCGAGGTCCTGCGCCGCTACCGCACCGTGGTCTGCCCGGAGATGAACGGCGGCCAGCTGGCGATGCTGCTGCGCGCCCGCTACCTCGTCGACGTGCAGCCGTGGACCAAGGTGGCGGGCACCGCATTCCAAGCACAAGAACTGGTCGGCGTCATCGACGCGGCCCTCGACGGCTCCATCGCCGAGATGGAACAGGCCAAGGCCTTCGCCGCCCGAGCCCGCGCGACCTACCGCACCCCAGGGGGCAAGTGATGACCATTCTCGAAAACCCGTTCGTGGGAGCCGATCTGGGGCTCACCGGCCTGTCCGGCGTCCCGGAGGCGGTGGGCCCGCAGAAGGCCAAGGACTACACCTCCGATCAGGAGGTGCGCTGGTGCCCCGGCTGCGGCGATTACGTCATTCTCGCCACTGTGCGCGGCTTCCTCGCCGACTTGGGTCTCAAACGCGAGAACCTGATGTTCGTCTCCGGGATCGGCTGCTCGAGCCGGTTCCCGTACTACCTGGAGGCGTACGGGATCCACTCCATCCACGGGCGCGCCCCGGCCATCGCCACCGGCATGGCCGTCACCCGGCCCGACCTGTCGGTCTGGGTGGTGACCGGGGACGGCGACGCGTTGTCCATCGGCGGCAATCACCTCATCCACGCGCTGCGCCGCAATGTGAACATGACGATCCTGCTGTTCAACAACCGGATCTACGGCCTCACCAAGGGCCAGTACTCGCCGACCTCGGAAACCGGCAAGGTCACCAAATCCACCCCGATGGGCTCGATCGACCACCCGTTCAACACCCTGTCGGTGGCGCTCGGCGCCGAAGCCACCTTCGCCGCCCGGGCCCTGGACTCCGACCGGGCCGGGCTCACCGAGGTGCTGCGGGCCGCCGCCGAGCACCGCGGCACCTCGTTCGTGGAGATCCTGCAGGACTGCCCGATCTTCAACGACGGCTCCTTCGACGCCCTGCGCCGCGAGAACGCCGAATCGCACCTGGTCCGGCTGCGGCACGGGCAGCCCATCCGCTTCGGCGCGGACAGCGAATTCGCGGTGGTCCGTGACGGTTTCGGGTTGCGGGTGGCCAAGGCCGACAGCGTCGCCGAGTCCGACATCGTCGTGCACGACGCCTACACCGACCACCCCGAATACGCCTACGCCCTGTCGCGACTGTCCGACCAGGACCTCACCCACGTGGTCACCGGCGTCTTCCGCAGTGTCGCCCGGCCCACCTACGACGACGGGGTCCGGGCGCAGCTGGGCGTCGCCGCCGAACGCAAACCGGTGAGCCCGGACTCCCTGCAGGAGCTGCTCACCGGCCGCGAAACCTGGACGGTCGGATAGGTTTTCGCCGTCAGGACGGAACGAAGGCGTTCAGCAAGCGGGCGAACAGATCGTCGAAGCGCTTGCGGGACGCCTTCTGTTCGTCGGTGAGCCCGTCGGTGAGTTCGGGCGTACACGATCAGATGCAGATCCTGGTCGCGGGCTTCGGGCATGTAATCGATGATCGAGGTCCCCTTGTCGGTGGCATCCGGGGTGCCCATGTCGACGGTGACCAGCGCCTTCACCTCGGTCGCCGCCGCGGCCAGCACATCGGCGGGCACCTTCCCGTTCACCGGCTGCGCGCCGGCGTCGGCCCGCTTCACCGCGCGCCCGTCCGGCTGCACCTGGAGGACCGGCCGCAGGTCGGTGCGCGACTGCCAGTCCGCGGGCATGGCCGTGAGAGTGAACAACGCCACCGAAGGCGGGGGAGTGGGGTCCGCGCCCGCGAATCCGCCCGCACCCGTGAGCAGCACCGCACACATCGCCGCCAGCGCGGCTCGCCGCCCGTGCCTCCGGACCGCGCTGCCGAGCGCCGTCCTGCCGAAATGTCCTGCCACCGCTGCCGTTCCCATCGCATCCCTCCGACTTCCCTTGCGGGCGTCCGCCCGCCGCCCGCAGATTGTTCCCCCGCGCCCAGCTCGCCGCCGAGTGCCACGCCGACGCCGCACCGGCAACGGGCGCGGCTCGCGGCATTCGCCCGAATTCGCTCGTGGCGGTGGCCACTCGCCACCCAGATTCGACGCCGGGCGGTCCTGCCACCGGCCACCGCGCCGACATCGTGAGGCGAGACATTCTCTCGGCCCGGGTGCCCTCTCGGCAGAATTCGGCGGTTGGTGCTCGGCGCGATCGGGTGGGGAAGCGGCCGTCTCGTCGGCCCGGTGCCGTGTAGCGGGCCGTCACGGTGGAATCGGGTGTGCAGGGAAAATGCCGAGGTCCCCGGCCGAATACGGACGGGGACCTCCGGGGGGGGGGAGAGAGTGGGTCAGCGCAGGCCGGGCGGGTTGCCCAGGTCCGGTGCCGAGTAGGTGTCGCACGCCTTGACCTGGCCGGTCTTGTATCCGGTCAGGAACCACTTCTGGCGTTCCTCGGAGGAGCCGTGGGTCCAGGCTTCGGGGTTGACCCGGCCGGTGGAGGCCTTCTGGATACGGTCGTCGCCGACGGCGGAGGCGGCGGAGAGCGCGTCGCGGATGTCGTTGTCGGTCAATGGCTTCAGGAAGGGCTGGCCGCCGCCGGGGCGGGGAGCTTGTCGGCGTAGGCGGCCCAGACGCCGGCGTAGCAGTCGGCCTGCAGCTCGGTGCGGACCGCGCCGGAGGTCGGGCCCTTCGGGTCACGCTGGGCCTTGTTGATGTCGCCGAGCTGGTTCTGGATGTGGTGGCCGAACTCGTGGGCCACCACGTACTCCTGGGCCAGGGACCGCCGCTGGAGCCGAAGCGGTCGACCAGTTCCTGGAAGAAGCTGGTGTCGAAGTAGGCGGTCTGATCGGCGGGGCAGTAGAACGGGCCCACCGCCGAGGACGCGCGCCCGCATCCGGTGTTCACCGCGCCGGAGAACAGGGTGACCTTCGGGGCCACGTATTTGCGGCCGGTCTGCTTGGGCAGCTCGGTGCCCCACACGTTGTCCAGGCTCTGGACGGTGGCGATCACGCGGCAGTCCACGTACTTGTTGGCGTCCGCGCCGGTCTTGCAATGTTCGGGGGTGGTGGCCGCACCCGACTTGGCATTGGAGTCCGCACCGGTGAACTGGCCCAGGATGCTGCCCGGATCGCCGCCGAGTAGTAGGGACGCGATCAGTGCGATGATGCCCAGCGCGCCGCCGCCGAGAGCCAAGCCGCCGCCCAGTCCGGGTCCACCGCCGCCACTCACCCGGTTCGGGTCGATTTGCAGGCCCTCGTTGAAGGTCATGCGTATCACTCTGACACGGGCGAGCGGATATCGGTTTCCACTCGCCGCACGTGTCTCTCTACGATGGGTCTGCACCTGGTCACCCGCACCGGTGCTTCGAGTCCCGTCGAAAGGAATCCCGTGCTGCGCACCCACTTGGCTGGTTCGCTGCGAAGCGAGCACGCCGGTCAGACCGTCACCCTCACCGGCTGGGTGGCCCGGCGGCGAGACCACGGTGGCGTGATCTTCATCGATCTGCGTGATGCTTCGGGTGTGTCCCAGGCCGTCTTCCGTGAAGGCGAGCCCGCGGAGGCCGCCCACAAGCTGCGCAACGAGTTCGTCGTGAAGGTCACCGGCGTGGTCGAGAACCGCCCCGAGGGCAGCGAGAACCCGAACCTGCCGACCGGCGCCATCGAGGTCAACGTGACCGCGCTCGAGGTGCTCAACGAGGCCGCGCCGCTGCCGTTCCAGCTCGACGACGAGCCCGGCGAGGAAGCCCGCCTCAAGTACCGCTACCTGGACCTGCGCCGCGAAGGCCCGGCGCACGCGATCCGGCTGCGCTCCAAGGTGAACTCGGCCGCCCGCGAGGTGCTGGCCAAGCATGCCTTCATCGAGGTCGAGACGCCGACCATGACGCGCTCCACCCCCGAGGGCGCGCGCGACTTCCTGGTCCCGGCCCGCCTGGCGCCCGGCAAGTTCTATGCCCTGCCGCAGTCCCCGCAGCTGTTCAAGCAGCTGCTCATGGTCGGCGGCATCGAGCGCTACTTCCAGATCGCGCGCTGCTACCGCGACGAGGACTTCCGCGCCGACCGCCAGCCGGAGTTCACCCAGCTCGACATCGAGATGAGCTTCGTCGAGCAGGAAGACGTCATCCTGCTGGCCGAGGACATCCTGACCGCGCTGTGGAAGCTGGTCGGCCATGAGATCGTCACCCCGATCCCGCACATGACCTACGCCGACGCCATGCGCCGCTACGGTTCCGACAAGCCGGACCTGCGGTTCGAGGTCGAGATCACCGAGATGATGGAGTACTTCGCGGACACGTCCTTCCGCGTGTTCCAGGCTCCCTACGTCGGTGCGGTCGTCATGCCCGGCGGCGCCTCGCAGCCGCGCCGCCAGTTCGATGCCTGGCAGGAGTGGGCCAAGCAGCGCGGCGCCAAGGGCCTGGCCTACATCACCTTCAACGAGGACGGCACCCTCGGCGGCCCGGTCGCCAAGAACCTGACCGACGCCGAGCGCGACGGCCTGGCCAAGCAGGTCGGCGCCGAGCCCGGCGACTGCGTGTTCTTCGCGGCCGGCGACCAGAAGTCGAGCCGGGCGCTGCTGGGCGCGGCCCGCGGTGAGATCGCCCGCAAGTGCGGCCTCATCGACGAGAACGCCTGGGCCTTCGTCTGGATCGTCGACGCCCCGATGTTCGAGCCCACCGCCGACGCCACCGCCAGCGGCGATGTGGCCCTGGGCTATTCGGCCTGGACCGCGGTGCACCACGCGTTCACCTCGCCCAAGCCCGAGCACCTGGCCACCTTCGACACCGACCCGGCGTCGGCGCTGGCCTACGCCTACGACATCGTCTGCAACGGCAACGAGATCGGCGGCGGCTCGATCCGTATCCACCGCCGCGACGTGCAGGAGCGGGTGTTCCAGGTGATGGGCATCGGCGAGGAGGAGGCGCAGGACAAGTTCGGCTTCCTGCTCGACGCCTTCTCCTTCGGCGCTCCGCCCATGGGCGGCATCGCCTTCGGCTGGGACCGCATCACCGCGCTGCTGGCCGGGATGGACTCCATCCGTGAGGTCATCGCGTTCCCGAAGTCGGGCGGCGGCGTCGACCCGCTGACCGACGCGCCCACCCCGATCACCCTGCAGCAGCGTCAGGAAGCGGGCCTCAACGCCAAGCTCGACGCGAACGGCAACCCGGTGAAGGAAGAGGCCAAGTAGCCTCGACCGCCGTCCGATAGCGACGCCGCCCTGCTGATGCAGGGCGGCGTCGCTGGTTATGTGGTGGGTTGCGGTCGGGAACTCAGTACACGACGAGCCGGCCGGTGAGGTTGCGGTAGGCGTAGGTGGTGGCGATCGCCGTCATCGGTCCCGCGATGAGCAGACCCAGACCGCAGAACAGCGTGCCGACCACCGTCATCAGCAGCACCGCCAGCGCCAGCAGCGACACCTGCAGCGCATTGGCGATCACCAGTCGCGCGCTGGATTGGACAGCGGCGATCGGGTTCTGGTCCTGATCGATCACGAAATGCAGCGCGAACATGCACAAAACGCCCACGATGACCGCCGGGAACAGGCACGCGATCGAGGCCAGGAAGCACGCCGCGAACACGATGAGCGCGGTGATGAGCACATTGCCGGCGTTCACGAATCCGAAGAAGGCCGGGAAATCGGGTGGGGTGCCGTCGGTCTCGTAGAGCGCGCCGCGGATCATCGCGGCCTGCAGCAGCCACACCACCAGCGACGCCACCGCGAACAGCAGCACGACCGCCGACAGCGACTGGATGTCAACGATTCTCACCAGCAGGGTGACGAGCAGCCAGGCGATGAGACCGATCAGTACCATTCCGACCCACGGAACGGGATTGAGCCGGAACCGATCCCAGCCGTAGGTGAGGGCCCCGCCGACATCGAGCTTCTCGCGCGGCGGGGCGTAGGACTGTTGCGGGACGGGTTCGGTGGCCGGGCCCGCGGCGGGCGGCGGCATGGAACCGGGCGGGAAGCCGCCCGGCGGAGGCGGATTGCCCGCCGGCATCGCGCCGGCGGCAACTGCGGCGGCACGCCGCCGCCGAAACCCGGCGGTGCGTGTGGCACGCCCGATTGCGGGGTCAGCGCCGGCGGAGGTTCCACGGGCTCGCTGCCGTACTGCGCGGCGCCGGGTCCGTCGAACTGCGGGTACCCGGCGAGGCCGGGCAGCTGGTGGCGGCTGGGCGCCGGAACCGGCTCGGGCGCGCCGGAAACCGCTGCAGGCTCGGGGTTTTGGTGCTGACGGTGTGCGGTGGGTACTGTTCGCCGCCGCTGGCGACGGGACGGTCGCCGGAGGGATCGTACGGTGCTGAGGGCGGCGTGCCAGTCATGGTCGCAAGCCTTTCACATTTCCCGGTTTACGGTGTGGCGCACAGCAGTTGATCCATGAGACAACTAGACCCCGCTGGTTGTGTCAAGCAACCAGCGCCGCGTGGGCAAACCCTTCACAAAGACACGCCGTCCGACGCGCGAAAGGTTGTGCAACCGCTCGCTGAAAGTGACCTGACGGGAGTAACTTGGGTTCCGATGACCGCACTATTGGCCGAACGCGCCGCCGAAGTCGTGTCCGCGGCACAACAGTTGCTCACAAAGCGAATGGGTGCTGCGGTGAAGCTGAGTGATCCCATGGAGCTCAGCGGCAGTGGTAGGACGACGGTCCTACGTGTCCGCGTTGCGGAGAACGCCTTCTCGCTCCCTCGCACACTCATTGTGAAGCAGGTGGCGGGTCCGGCGTCGCAGCGACGTACCGGTGGCATGGCGCCCGGGGTCGCCAGCATCGATTCCGCATTCCTCCGCGAGGCGGTCTCGTACCAATTCACCACCGCCCTCGGACGCGACCACCGCCCCGGTGCCTACTTATTGGGCTACAGCCTGCCCGGCCGTCTGCTCATTCTCAGCGACCTCGGCGAGAACCTCTCCCTCACCGCGGTCCTGCAGTCCGGGGTCGAGCCCAACAAGCGCAACGCGCTCATGGCGTTCGCGCAGGCCCTGGGCCGCATGCACGCCGCGACCGTCGGACGCGAGGCCGACTTCGTGGCCCTGCTGCGCCGCGTCGACGTGGTGCACCGGGTCGACGGCATCGCCCAGCAGTCCGAATCCGCGGTCGCGGAGCTGCCCGACATGCTGCAGCGCGAACTCGGCATCGAGGTGCCCGGCGAGATCGCCGAACGCATCGTGCGCGGCAACCGCCTGTTCTCGGCCGGACGCTACCGCGCCTTCAGCCCGTCGGACCTGTGCCCCGACAACGTCATTCTCAATGACGAGGGCGCGCGGTTCCTCGACTACGAGTGGGGCGGCTTCCGCGACGCCACCCTCGACATCGCCTACGCCCTGGTCTCGTTCCCCGGCTGCCTCTGCGATTTCGAGCTGTCGCGCGAACGCGCCCGCCAGATGGTGGAGGCGTGGCGTTCGGAGGTGGTCGCCGTCTGGCCGGCCCTCGCCGACGACGCCGTGCTCGCCGAACGCATCCTCGAGGCCCGGCTGATCTGGGTGTGGTTGTCCACCTACTGGTTCCTGCCCGCCGACCACGCCCGCATCGCCGCCGCCCGCGAACATGGGCTGTCGATCCCCGCGCTCGGCCGCCCTGATCAACCGCTGGGCCGCCCTCGCCGAGGACGCCCGCTGCACCGGCGACGACACCCTCGGCGACTTCGCCGAACACGTGTCGGCCACGCTCGAGGAGCGCTGGGAGGAGTAGTCCTCGACCAGCATGGGAGGCTCGTCCTCCAAGGTGCGGGCCGGAATCCGAGGGTGAGATTCCGGCCAGCGTCCCTGTGCACGGCCAGGCTCGGCGGCGCGCCCGGCTGACGGTGTAGCCCCCGAGCATGAGGTCCCGCGCGGCCGGGAGCGGCCGGTTGCCGCGCTCGTTTCGCCGCCCGCTGTCCGCGCTGGTGCTGGAGGCCGGGGATCGTGTCGGAGCCGGTCGGTAGGGTCGTGCGCGTGAGTGATGGGCTGTTCGATGCGCCGGGCACGCAGGCCGTAGCCGACGACTACGACGCGCGCGCCGCGCGCATCCCGAGTGGGGACGACCGCTTCGCGCCGCTGGCCGTGCGGATGCGGCCGCGCACCCTCGACGAGGTGGTGGGTCAGCAGCATCTGCTCGGTCCCGGCTCGCCGCTGCGCCGGCTGATCGAGGGGTCCGGGGCCGCCTCGGTCCTGCTCTACGGTCCGCCCGGAACCGGCAAGACCACGCTCGCATCACTGCTCTCGCAGGCCACCGGCCGCCGCTTCGAGGCGCTGTCGGCGTTGTCGGCGGGCGTGAAGGAGGTGCGCGCGGTCATCGATCTGGCGCGGCGGCGGCTCACCGCCGGCGAACAGACCGTGCTGTTCATCGATGAGGTGCACCGCTTCTCGAAGACCCAGCAGGACGCGTTGCTGGCCGCGGTCGAGAACCGGATCGTGCTGCTGGTCGCGGCGACCACCGAGAACCCGTCGTTCTCGGTGGTGTCGCCGCTGCTGTCGCGGTCGCTGGTGCTGCAACTGCAGTCGTTGTCCGAGACCGAGATTCGCCAGGTGCTGCGGCGAGCCATCGAGGACCCGCGCGGACTGGCGGGGGAGTACACGGTCACCGACGCCGCGCTCGACCACATCGTGCGCATCGCGGGCGGCGACGCGCGACGCTCCCTGACGGCGCTGGAAGCCTCGGCGGAGTCCTCGCTGGACGGCACCGTCGGCGTGGAGCTGGTGGAGGCCAGCGTCGACAAGGCGGCGGTCCGCTACGACCGTGCCGGTGACCAGCATTACGACGTGATCAGCGCCTTCATCAAGTCGCTGCGCGGTTCCGATGTCGATGCCGCGTTGCACTATCTGGCCCGGATGATCAGTGCCGGTGAGGATCCGCGATTCATCGCCCGCCGCCTGATGATTCAGGCCAGCGAGGAGGTCGGCATGGCCGATCCCTCCGCGTTGCAGACCGCGGTCGCCGCAGCCCAAGTGGTTCAGCTGGTTGGTATGCCCGAGGCGCAATTGGCCTTGACCCAGGCCACGATTCACATCGCCACCGCCCCGAAATCGGTTCGGTGGTCAAGGGCATCGGCGGCCATGGCCGACGTCCGCGCGGGCAAGGCGGGCGCGGTGCCCCCGCACCTGCGCGACGGCCACTACGCGGGCGCGGCCGCCCTGGGCAATGCGCAGGGCTACAAGTACCCCCACGATCATCCGGACGGCGTTCTGGGCCAGCAATATCCGCCGGACGAACTGGTCGGCACCGACTACTACCACCCGACCGATCACGGCTACGAACGCGAAGTCGGCCCGCGCGTGACCAAACTGCGCCGCATCGTCCGGGGCAAGTAGCGTCGCGCGCGGATATGCGCGGCGCGCCGAATTGCACCGACTGCCAAAAACAGTCGACCGGCACGCCCCGAATCCGTCTGCGCCGCAGGTCAGTCCGCCATCAGCCCGTTGTGCAGGGCGATCCGCTCGATCTCGGCGGGCGTACCGCCCATGATGATGCGCACGTTCTCGGTGATCAGCTCGACCGGCCAGTTCCACCAGGCCGCGCGCAGCAGCTGCCCCACCTCGGCGTCGCTGAAGCGCTGCTTCACCACCTGGGCCGGATTGCCGCCCACGATCGTGTACGGCGGCACGTCGGCGGTGACGACCGCGCCGGTCGCGATGATCGCGCCGTCGCCGATCCGCACGCCCGGCATGATCAGGCTGTTGTAGCCGAACCACACGTCGTTACCGACCACGGTGTCGCCCTTGGACGGAATCGAGGTGATGAGTCCATCGTCTGCTCGGCCCAGGCGCCGCCGAAGATGGTGAACGGGAAGGTCGACACGCCCGCGGTGGGGTGGTTCGCGCCGGCCATGATGAAGCGGGTGTTGCTCGCGATGGCGCAGTATTTGCCGATGATCAGTTTCTCGGGGCCGAACGCGTAGAGCACGTTGTCGGTCTCGAAGGCGGTCGCCGCGATCGGATCGTCGAAGTAGCTGTAGTCGCCGACCTCGATATTCGGCGAGGTGACGTGCGGTTTCAGGAAGACGGTCCGGGGCGCGTGCGGGAGCGGGAAGCGCTGGGATGGGTCGGGGATCACAGTCACCCAGGCGATGGTAGCTATCGCCCGGTGGTGGGTGGAAACTCCCTGGACTGGGAACGGTAGGCTGGATACCTGTGCAGACCCACGAGATTCGACGGCGCTTCCTGGAGCATTTCGTAAAGGCCGACACACCGAGGTACCGAGTGCCTCGCTGATCCTGGCAGACCCCAACCTGCTGTTCGTGAACGCGGGCATGGTCCAGTTCGTGCCGTTCTTCCTCGGTCAGCAGACCCCGCCCTTCGACACCGCGACCAGCGTGCAGAAGTGCGTGCGCACCGGCGACATCGAGAACGTCGGCGTCACCACCCGCCACAACACCTTCTTCCAGATGGCGGGCAACTTCTCCTTCGGCGACTACTTCAAGCGCGGGGCCATGGAACTGGCCTGGTCGCTGCTGACCAACCCCGTCGAGGACGGCGGCTACGGTTTCGACCCCGAGAAGCTGTGGGTCACCGTCTATCTCGACGACGACGAGGCCGAGCAGATCTGGCGTGAGCTGGGCGTGCCGGACGAGCGCATCCAGCGTCGCGGCATGGCCGACAACTACTGGTCCATGGGCATCCCCGGCCCGTGCGGCCCGTGCTCGGAGATCTACTTCGACCGCGGCCCCGAATACGGCATCGAAGGCGGCCCCGAGGCCGACGAGGACCGCTACCTCGAAATCTGGAACCTCGTGTTCATGCAGAACGAGCGCGGCGCCGGGCGCGGCAAGGACGACTTCGAGATCCTGGGCCCGCTGCCCAAGAAGAACATCGACACCGGCATGGGCGTCGAGCGTGTCGCGTTCCTGCTGCAGGGCGTCGACAACGTCTACGAGACCGACCTGCTGCGTCCGATCATCAACAAGGCCGAGGAACTGACCGGCCGCTCCTACGGCGTCGAGCACGCCGACGACGTCCGCTTCCGCGTCATCGCCGACCACGCCCGCACCGCCGCCATGCTGATCGGCGACGGCGTCAACCCCGGTAACGACGGCCGCGGCTACGTGCTGCGCCGCCTGCTGCGCCGCATCGTGCGCTCGGCCCGCCTGCTCGGCGCCGACCAGCCGGTCATGGGTGCGTTCATCAAGGTCGTCGCCGACCTGATGTCGCCGTCCTATCCGGAGCTGCTCACCGACTTCCAGCGCATCGAGACCGTCGCCGTCGGTGAGGAGGCCGCGTTCCTCAAGACCCTGAGCACCGGCACCAAGCTGTTCGACGAGACCGTCGACGAGGTGAAGACCCAGGGCAGCAAGAAGATCAGCGGCACCGACGCCTTCACCCTGCACGACACCTACGGCTTCCCGATCGATCTGACCCTGGAGATGGCCGCCGAGGCCGGCCTGCAGGTCGACGAGGAGGGCTTCCGCTCGCTCATGGCCGAGCAGCGCAAGCGGGCCAAGGAGGACGCGCTCTCGCGTAAGCACGCGCACGCCGACCTCACCATCTACAAGGAGTTCGTGGACCGCGGCGCGACCGAGTTCACCGGCTTCGACGAACTGGCCACCGAGGCCACCGTGCTCGCCCTGATCAAGGACGGCGTCCGGGTGCCGGTCGCCGAGGCCGGGCAGGATGTCGAGGTGATCCTGGACCGCAGCCCGCTCTACGCCGAGTCCGGCGGCCAGATCGCCGACCGCGGCTCGCTGAGCTCCTCGCACGGGGTCAAGGTGACCGTCAACGACGTGCAGAAGATCGCCAAGAAGGTGTGGGTGCACAAGTCCACCGTCGCGGCCGGTCAGCTCACCGAGGGCGACACCGTGCTCGCGCAGGTCGACCCGTCCTGGCGGCACGGCGCCACCCAGGGCCACTCGGGCACCCACATGGTGCACGCCGCGCTGCGACAGGTGCTGGGCCCCAACGCCGTTCAGGCCGGTTCGCTCAACAAGCCCGGCTACCTGCGCTTCGACTTCAACTGGCAGGGCGCGCTGACCGAGGGCCAGAAGGCCGAGATCGAGGCCGTCTCCAACAGCGCGGTCGCCGACGACTTCCCGGTCAACACCTTCGTCACCGACCTGACCTCCGCCAAGAAGATGGGCGCGATGGCCCTGTTCGGCGAGAACTATGGCGACGAGGTGCGCGTGGTGGAGATCGGCGGACCGTTCTCCATGGAACTCTGCGGTGGCACCCACGTGGCGCACTCCTCGCAGATCGGCCCGATCACCGTGCTCGGCGAGTCGTCGGTCGGTTCCGGTGTCCGCCGCGTGGAGGCCTTCGTCGGCCTGGACTCCTACAAGTACCTGGCCAAGGAGCGCGCGCTGCTGGCCGGTATCGCCTCCTCGCTGAAGGTGCCCTCCGAAGAGGTGCCCGGACGCGTCGAGCAGCTGGTGGAGCGGCTCAAGGTCGCCGAGAAGGAACTCGAGCGCACCAAGATGGCGGCCGTGCTGTCGAGCGCGGGCACCTTCGTGGAGCAGGCGCAGCGGGTCGGCAAGGTGCTGCTGGTCGCGGCCGCCGCCCCGGCCGGGGTGGGCGCGGGCGATCTGCGCACCCTGGTGCAGGACATCAAGGGCCGCTTCGGTTCCGAGCCCGCCATCGTGGTGCTGCTCGGCAACGCCGACGGCAAGGTGCCGTTCGTGGCCGCGGTCACCAAGGCCGCCCAGGATCTGGGGATCAAGGCCGGGGACCTGGTGTCCGCGTTCGGTCCGTCGATCTCGGGTCGCGGTGGCGGCAAGCCGGAGATGGCGCAGGGCGCCGGCTCGGACCCCTCGGGTATCGAGGCGGGTCTGGCCGCGCTGCGGGCGCGGGTCGCCGAGCTCGCCGGGTAGATGGGCGACTCCGACACAGCGCGGACAGGTTCGGGAGATTCCTCCGGATTTGCCCGGACGCCGACCGAGGCGTCCGGGGTGTCCGGCGACGGGCGCGGGTTCGCGTCCGAGCGGCCCAGCGCCGCGGCAGACCCCGGGCGCGGGCGGCGCATCGGCATCGATGTCGGTTCGGTCCGGATCGGCGTCGCCTCCAGCGATCCGGACGGTCTGCTCGCCACTCCGGTGGAAACCGTGCCGCGCGCGAAGAAGGTCGCGCCCGGCACGCTGGCCTCCGATCTGTCCAGGATTGCTGAGATTGTGCGGGAGTATGAAGCCGTCGAAGTGATCGTTGGCTTGCCGCGCACATTACGTGGGGAGAGCGGCTCGTCGGCTAAGCTGGCGGCCACCTTCGCGGGACGTTTGCGGAAGCTCATCGCACCCGTCCCGGTGCGGCTATCCGACGAACGGTTGACTACGGTGTCTGCTGCACGTGCGTTGCGAGACAGTGGAGTTCGCGCACGCGGGCAGCGGCAGGTCATCGATCAGGCCGCCGCCGTGTCGATCCTGCAAGGATGGTTGGACGAACGGAGTGCCCTATTGAAGCCGCGTGGTGAGGACGCATGACCGACCGCTGGACGCGGGCCGAGGAACGCTACCGGCAGAACGCCGAACGACGTTATCGCCGCGACGATCTCGAATGGTCCGAGGCGGACGATTACGAGGACGACACCACCGTCATCCCGCGCTACGAGGACGAGCTCTACGAGAACGAGCCCTACGCGGGCGAGGAGTTCGCCGACAACCCGCCGCTCGAGCCGGAACCCCCGCGCCGCGGCGCCCCCCAGCGTCCCGAGCGCGGACGGGCCGAACGCGGCCGCCGCACCGAGCGGCCCGGCCGTTCGGGTGCGCGGGGCGGAAGCCGGGGCCAGCGGCCCAAGCGCTCCCGCATGGCGTCCCGCAAAGCCGCCGAGCGTAAGCGCCGCCGCCGCAACCTGTTCGTCATCGCGGGCGTGTTCGCGGTCCTGTTCGTCGGCG
The DNA here is from genome assembly GCF_018362975.1 of Nocardia tengchongensis. Lineage (NCBI taxonomy): Bacteria > Bacillati > Actinomycetota > Actinomycetes > Mycobacteriales > Nocardiaceae > Nocardia > Nocardia tengchongensis. The sequence goes on along the minus strand of NZ_CP074371.1, from coordinate 6,069,388 downwards.
CGCTCGGCTTCGCCGGCTGGAAGTTCATGGGCAAGCTGAGCGGTCCCGCCGACTTCTCGGGACCGCAGGGTCCGCTGGCGATCATCCAGATCAAGCCCGGCGACACCGCGACCCAGATCGCGGACACCATGGCCGACAAGGGCGTGGTGGCCAGCAGCGGCGCGTTCTACGAAGCGGCCGTGCGCAATACCAACATGAACTCCATCCAGCCCGGCTACTACGCCATCCCGAGCCACAGCAAGGGCGCCGAAGCGGTGACCGCGCTGTTCAGCAAGGACGCCCGGTCGGCAACGTGGTCATCTCCGGGGGCCGCCAGCTGCACGACTCCAGCGACGTCAACACCGGCGCCCGCAAGGACGGCATCTACCGCAAGATCGCCGAGGCCAGCTGCGTCGGCACCGGCAGCGCCGCCAAATGCGTCACCTACGAGCAGCTCGACCAGGCTGGCTCCACCGGTGATCCGATGGCGCTGGGGTTCCGACCTGGGCGCTGGAACGGGTCAAGACGGTCCCGGACCGCTCCCGCCAGCTCGAGGGTCTGATCGCGGGCGGCACCCTGGATTTCGATCCCACCGCCGGCGCGCAGGACATCCTCAAGCAGTTGGTGACCGCGAGCGCGCGCAGCTACGAGGCGTCCGGGCTCGCGCAGTCCGGTGCGGCGAACGGGCTGAGCGCCTACGACACGCTGATCGCGGCGTCGCTGGTGGAGCGTGAGGCGCTGCCCCAGGACATGTCGAAGGTGGCGCGGGTCATCGTGAACCGGCTCGCGGTGCAGCAGCCGCTCCAGTTCGACTCCACCGTCAACTACGCGCTGGACAAGACCGAGGTCGCCACCACCGACTCCGATCGCGCGCACAAGACCCCGTGGAACACCTACGCCATGCCCGGCCTGCCCGCGACGCCGATCTCGGCGCCGTCGCTGGAAGCCATGCGCGCCATGGAGAATCCCGCGCCCGGCCCGTGGCTGTACTTCGTCACCGTCGACAAGCAGGGCACCACGTTGTTCACCGAGAACTACAACGAGCACCTGCGCAATATCGAAAAGGCCAGGCAGAGTGGAATTCTCGACAGTGGACGGTAAGCGCAGGGCCGCCGTGCTCGGCAGCCCGATCGCCCACTCCCGTTCGCCCCAACTGCATCTGGCCGCCTACCGGGCCTTGGGCCTGGACTGGAGCTACGAGCGCATCGAGTGCACCGGCGAGCAATTGCCCGGCCTCGTCGACGGACTCGGCCCCGAATGGTCGGCCTGTCGGTGACCATGCCGGGCAAGGTCGCCGCCCTGGCCTACGCCGACGAGCGCACCGATCGCGCGGTGCTGGTCGGCTCGGCGAACACCTTGGTGCGCACCGCATCCGGCTGGCGCGCGGACTGCACCGACGTGGACGGCGTGCGCGGCGCGCTGGAAGGCGCGGGCGTGCAGGAGATCTCGCGCGCGGTGGTGCTGGGCGCGGGCGGCACCGCCCGTCCCGCCCTGCTGGCGCTGGCCGACCTGGGCGCGCACACGGTGACCATCGTGGCCCGTGATCGCGGCCGGGCCGCGGAGACGCTGGAATTGGCCGAGCAGCTGGGCATGTCGGCCGAGGTCCTCGGCTTCGATCCCGAGGCCTGTTGTTCGTGTGCTCCGATGTGGACGCCGTCGTCAGCACCGTGCCCGCCGAGGCGGCCGCGGCCGTGGCGGACGCGGTGGCGGCGGCCCCGGTAGTGCTCGACGCCATCTACAACCCGTGGCCCACGCCGCTGGCGGCAGCGGTCGAGCGGGCGGGCCACACCGTTGTCAGTGGCCTGGAGATGCTCCTGAACCAGGCCTACGGTCAGGTCGAGCAGTTCACGGGCAAGTCCGCGCCGCGCGCGGAAATGGCCGCGGCACTGCAGGACTGACCGCAATCCATCGAAACCAGAACGGCCGCGGAGACACTCTGCGGCCGTTTCGGTTCCGGTGCTTCCTGGGCAGCGGGATGCTCGTACGGCGTGTTCACCGGCCGCGGTGCGGGTAGCTGTGCGGCCGCGTGTCGGGGCCGAATGCGGTTCGCGGCCCCGGTCGGGCTATGGTTCTGTAACAAGTTTCAATTCTTTCGGTTCGGCCGGACGGCCGCGCGGGTTAAGGTGGTCGACATGAATGCGTGGGTGTTGCGCGCCGTGGGCTTGGGGGCGCTGACCGTTGTGCTGGAGACCCTGCTCGGCGTGGGCATGCGGTACTGGCCGACCGCGGGCGTGTGGATGCGGATCCTGTGCCTGATCGTCCTGGTCGGCGCGGTGGTGCTGTGGGGTCTGGTAGACGGCCGTGCCGACCGGCGCGCCAACTCCGACCCCGAGCACGGGGCCGATCTGACCATGCGCTGGCTCAAGGCCGGGCTCGCCGCGGGCATCGGCTCCGGGCTGGTGGCCTGATCCTCGACTTCATCCCCGGCTTCGACCTCGGTGATCAGGGTCTGGTCTTCAACATCACCTCGGCCGCCGCGTTCATCGTGCTGCTGATCTTCATCCCGCCATGCTCGGCGTGGTCCTCGGCCGTTGGCTGGTCGGCCGGAAGGCAAGAAGTCGGCCCCCGCCGCACAGACCCCGCAGCCGGTCAACGCCTGACGCTCCCGCTGAACTTCACCCCGCGCCACAGACCTTGTGGCGCGGGGTTTTTCGTGGCAGAATAGGGCTATGGATACTGTCACCGCCATTGACCTGCGGAGACTGTTAGCCGCAGACGACACTGATGCATGTCTGGTGCTGGCCGAAGGCCGCACGCAGGTAGCCACGGGCGCCGACGTACCGGGCCTGAGATTGATCGACCGGTCCCAGGTGCTGGCCCGGCTGGGCTCGGATCCGGAGGAATACGCGCTGGTCGAGTACGCGGCGCTGCTGGAGTCGGAGATTCGGCTGCAGGGCGGCTGACCGGGTCCGGATACGACGACGCCCGCCGCCGATTCCCGGCGACGGGCGTGGTCGTGACTACCGCTGAGTCCTATAGCAGGATGGCTCCACCGGTCGGGCCGCCCTCGCGGGCGATGGCCGAATAGGCGGCGGCCAGCAGGCTCGGGTCCGGGCCCTCGAGGCGGCCCGGCTTGGCCAGGCCGTCGAGCACCACGAAACGCAGCACGCCCGAACGGGTCTTCTTGTCGGTCTGCATGGCGTCCATCAGCTGGCCCAGCGCGTCGGCGTCGTAGCTGGTGGGCAGGCCGATGCTCTCCAGGATCGCCTTGTGGCGGTCGGCGGTCTCGTCGTCGAGACGGCCGGCCAGGCGACCCAGCTCGGCGGCGAAGACCAGGCCGACCGAGACGGCCGCGCCGTGGCGCCAGCGGTAGCGCTCGCGGCGCTCGATGGCGTGGCCCAGGGTGTGGGCCGTAGTTGAGGATCTCGCGCAGATCCGATTCCTTCAGGTCGGCGGCCACCACATTGGCCTTGACCTGGATGGCGCGGCGGACCAGCTCGGGCAGCACCTCGCCGGTCGGGTCCAGGGCGGCCTGGGGGTCGCGCTCGACCAGCTCCAGGATCACCGGGTCGGCGATGAAACCGGCCTTGATGATCTCGGCCATGCCCGCCACGATCTCGTTGCGCGGCACCGTCTCCAGGGTGGCCAGGTCGACCATGACCGCGGCCGGCTCGTGGAAGCAGCCGACCAGGTTCTTGCCCGCCTCGGTGTTGATGCCGGTCTTGCCGCCGACCGCGGCGTCCACCATGGCCAGCAGGGTGGTCGGCACGTGCACGATGTCGACCCCGCGCATCCAGGTGGCGGCCACGAACCCGGCCAGGTCGGTGGCCGCGCCACCGCCCAGGCTCACGATGACGTCCTTGCGGGTCAGCCCGATCCGGCCCAGCACCTCCCAGCAGAACCCGGCGACCTGCAGATCCTTACCGGCCTCGGCATCGGGGATCTCGACCCGGTGCGCGTCGATCCCCTTGTCGGTGAGCGCCTTGCGCACCACCTCGGCGGTCTCGGCCAGCGGCGGCTGATAGAAGATCGCCACGGTCCGCACACCGGACCGCCCGGTCACCTCGTCGACCAGGTCGCCCAGCAGCCCCCGCCCGATGATCACCGGTACGGGTCGGCGGTGCGGACCTCGATGCGAGTCGGCTCGCTCATCAGACTCCTCCGTGAATGGTCCCGCACGACGGCGGGGAACAGCGGGTCCCCGGATTCCGGGGAGATTGTCGGGTGGGGCGGTCCCGGGTGGCCTCGCCACCGAAGCCGCTCGGTGCGGTACGCCGCGCGCCGGGCGTCGTGCCGATCACGAAACTCCCTCCGGCGCAGGGGGAGTGGCACTCGGATCGCTGCCGTTGGGCGCACCGTGACCGGCATCGTCGTGCTCGCGGGCTCGCGCGCGGGCGCGGCGGGCCCGCGCGCGGCGGGACCTGCCATTGCCGGGCGCGGCGGCGGCGCCGGGGCCACCGTTCGAATCCGGTTGCGCGGCGGGCGTATCCGGCCGAGCCGTCGATGCCGCGGCGATCTCGGACCCGCGCGCGGGCGTAGCCGACGACGAATCGTGGGGGCCGCCCGCGGATTGCGCGGGCGCACCGGCCGCGCGCGCCGCGCGCCGCCGGCGTCCACCGCGCTTGGCCGAGGCATCCGATGAGGTACCCGTGCCGGTGCGCGCGCTGGAATCGTCGGTCGTGGCCGAACGTCCACCGGCCGTCGATCCGTGGCCGCGGCAGGCGCGGTCGTCGTCGATGCCGGTGTGGTCGCGGAAGCCGATGTGGTCGCACCGGTTTCGGCGGCTCGGCCACCGCGGCGGCGCGAACGCCGGTTGCGGCGACCACGTTTCGCGGTGTCGGTGCCGTCGGTGGTCTCGTCGGGGCGTCCGCCGACCGCCGCGCCAGTGCGGTCCGGGCCATCGGAATCGGCAGTGGCGGTGGTAGTTTCGGTCGCGGCCACGGTGGTCTCGCCACGACCGCGGCCGCCGCCGCGGCGGCGTTTGCGGCGGGCGCGGGAGCGTGAAGTCGTGGCCGGCTCGGCGGGGGTGGGCTCGGTGGCCGGATCCTCGGGACGCTCGGTCGGTTCGACGCCGAGTTTGGCCAGGATCATGCGGACGACGCGGCCGGGGCTGCGGCCGTCGGTGCGGACCCGGATGGTCGCCACCTCGCGGTAGAGGGGGCGGCGGGTCTTCATCAGCTCGCGGTACTTCTTGGCGGGGTCGTCGCCGTTGAGCAGCGGGCGGTTGGTGCTCGCGCCGGTGCGGCGCAGGCCCTCGCCCACACTGATTTCCAGGTAGATGACGGTGCGACCGCGCAGCAGCTCGCGGGTAGCGGCCGAGAGCACCGAGCCGCCGCCGAGGGAGACCACGCCGTGCCCGGCGAGCACCGCGTCGCGGACGACCTCTTCCTCGATGCGCCGGAACTCCGATTCGCCGTCCTCGGCGAAGATCTCCGGAATCGTGCGCCCGGTGCGCTCCTCGATGCCGGCGTCGGTGTCGTAGAGCTCCACGCCGAGTTCGCGGGCCAGCTTGCGCCCGATGGTCGACTTGCCCGCGCCCGGCGGGCCGACCAGCACGACACTGGGTGCGGCACGGCCGGTTTCGCCCGAATCCGCGGTGTCACCGGCTGCGGCGTCGGCACCGGTCGTTTCCTCGGTGCCGTTCTGCTCACCGGTGCTGGTCGTCTCGACGCCACCGGTGTTCTCGGCGGCGCCGGGCGCGGCGGCCGGGTCTACGACCGTGACGGCCGGTTCGTTCTCGCCGGGCGCCGCACTGTGCTCAGCGGTCACTGCCCGGCGTTGCCTGGGAGGTGCGGGCGGGCGTTGATCCGCTTCAGGTAGGCGTGGATGTTGTCGATGGTCTCGGGCAGCGAGTCGCCGCCGAACTTCTCCAGCACCGCCTGCGCCACGACCAGCGCCACCATGGCCTCGGCGACCACGCCGGCGGCGGGGACCGCGCACACGTCCGAGCGCTGGTGGATGGCCACGGCCTCCTCGCCGGAGGACATGTCCACGGTGGCCAGCGCACGCGGCACCGTCGAAATCGGCTTCATCGCCGCGCGCACCCGCAGCGCCTCACCGTTGGTCATGCCGCCTTCGAGACCGCCCGCCCGGTTGGTGGAGCGCAGCACGCCGTCGGGGCCGGGCCGCATCTCGTCGTGGGCCTGGCTGCCGCGCCGGCGTGCGGTCTCGAAACCGTCGCCGACCTCGACGCCCTTGATGGCCTGAATGCCCATGAGCGCCGCGGCCAGTCGCGAATCCAGGCGCGCCTCACCGGAGGTGAACGAGCCCAGACCCACGGGCAGGCCTTCGATCACGACCTCGACCACGCCGCCGAGGGTGTCGCCGTCCTTCTTGGCCGCCTCGATCTCGGCGATCATGGCCGCCTCGGCGGTCTTGTCGAACGCGCGCACCGGCGATTCGTCGATGGCGTCCAGATCCGCGGCGGTCGGCACCACGCCGGTGGTGTCGGCGGCCGTGCCGATCGACACCACGTGCGAGATCACCTCGACCCCGAGGGCCTGGCGCAGGAAGTTCTTGGCCACCGTCCCCGCGGCGACGCGGGCGGCGGTCTCGCGGGCGCTCGCGCGCTCGAGCACGTTGCGGGCGTCGTCGAAGCCGTACTTGAGCATGCCCGAGTAGTCGGCGTGGCCCGGGCGCGGGCGGGTCAGCGGCGCGTTGCGGGCCATGTCCGCCAGCTCGGTCTCGTCCACCGGATCCGAGGACATGACCTGGGTCCATTTGGGCCACTCCGAGTTCGCCACCTCGATGGCGACCGGTCCGCCCATGGTGCGGCCGTGCCGCACGCCGCCGACCATGGTCACCACGTCGGCCTCGAACTTCATCCGCGCGCCCCGCCCGTACCCGAGTCGTCGCCGGGCCAGCTGCGCGCCGATATCGGCGGAGGTCACCTCGACACCGGCCACCCATCCCCTCGAGGATGGTGACGAGAGCAGGACCATGGGATTCTCCGGCAGTTATCCAGCGCAACACGAGTGACATCCTTTCATGAGAACAGGGGTGCCCGGACACGTGGTCCGCACGTAAGCCCGATGTCAGCGCCCGGCCAGCAACGCCAGCACGCTTGCCGCGCACATGGCGGGCCCGTGCGGGAGTGTCGCGACCTCGCCGACCGCCGCGCCGCCGCCCCGAACAGCCGGGGTGCGGGCGTCGGACGCCCACGCCGGACGCCACATCAAGATCATGATGCGAATCACGGGCAATGCTAGCCACCGCGAGCCCGGATGCCGGTGTGACTGTGCGCCGACCGGCAACCGCGCCTGGTAGCCGGGCCACCTCGGGCGGTAGTCCGTGACAAGGAGGGTTCCCACCCCGGCGCAGGCCGTCAGCAGGGGTGCCGCGATCGCGGCCCACGCCCAGCTCTGCGCTCCGCCGAGGGCGGTCGCCGCGCCCAGCCCCAGCGCGAGCTTCACATCTCCCGCGCCCAGCGCGGCGGGACAGCAGAGGTGCAGGAGCAGATACGGGACGGCCAGCAGCAATGCCCCCAGCACCGCCAATCCGGGTGTGCCCAGGGAGAATCCGTAGCCGAGGACGATCACCGCGCCCGGCAGGGTGAGCGCGTCGGGCAGCCGCCGCCACCGCACGTCGAAGGCGCTCAGCACCGCGCACCACACCGTGAGCACCAGCATCGCCGTCGAATTCATCCTTCGAGGTTCCCGCACCCGCGGCCCGCGTGGGCGGCGGGATCGCGAAATGTGGACAACCTCTTCGGATGTGAACACCCGGGTTTCCGTAACCACCCCATTCACGTGTTGCGGGCCCGTGTCGCGGCGTGTCGGCGGTAGCTTTGACGCATGTCTGCTGATCACGATCCGGCCCGGCGACCCGACTACGCGCTGCGCCGGGCCAGCCTGCGGAATCTGCTGGTGGAGAACCGTGTCGACGCCCTGCTGGTCACGGACCTGATCAATATCCGGTACCTGACCGGTTTCACCGGTTCCAATGCCGCGCTGCTGGTCTACGCCTGGGATTCCAGCGAGGACCGCACCCTCATCAGCACCGACGGCCGCTACCTCACCCAGGTCGGCGTGCAGGTGCCCGATCTGCGCGCCGAGATCAACCGGGCCTGCGCGCGCCGGGTGATCGAGATCGCGGGGGAATGGCAGACCGGCCGAGTCGCGTTCGAGAGCCACGTGGTCACCGTCGACCAGCATCGCGGCCTGGCCGCGCTGGGCACCGGCCTGGACCTGGTCCCGGTCCCGGGCCTGGTCGAGCAGCTGCGGATGGTCAAGGACGACTACGAGGTGGACTGCCTGCGTGCGGCCTGCGCGGCCGCCGACGCGGCGCTGGCCGCCCTGCTCGAGCGCGGTGGCCTGTGCCCGGGCCGCACCGAACGCCAGGTGGCCCGCGACCTGGAGTGGCTGATGTTCGAGCACGGCGCGGAAGCGGTGGCCTTCGAGACCATCGTGGCCGCGGGTGCGAATTCGGCTGTCCCGCATCACCGTCCGACCGACGCGGTGCTGGCCACCGGCGATTTCGTGAAACTCGACTTCGGTGCGGTGTCGCAGGGCTACCACTCCGACATGACCCGCACCTTCGTACTGGGCGCGGCCACCGACTGGCATCGCGAGGTCTATGACCTGGTCAGCGCCGCGCAGCGGGCGGGCCGCGAGGCCCTGGCCCCCGGCGTCTCGACCGCGGCCGTGGACGCCGCGTCCCGCCAGGTGATCGAAGCGGCCGGTCACGGGGACCTGTTCGTGCACGGTCTCGGACATGGCGTCGGCCTGCAGATTCACGAAGCGCCCGGAATCGCCAAAACCGGCACGGGTACACTGCTGGATGGCGTGGCGGTGACCGTCGAGCCAGGTGTGTACTTCCCCGGCCGCGGTGGCGTTCGGATCGAGGACACGCTCGTGGTTCGCCAGGGGGGCCCGGAGCTGCTCACCCACACCAGCAAAGACCTGACCGTCGTCGACTGACGCGCGGTTGCAACGACTAGTAGGAGATCCGAGGACAGTGGCGGACACCAGCGACTTCAAGAACGGCCTCGTGCTGAAGATCGACAACAATCTGCAGCAGATTGTCGAGTTCCAGCATGTCAAGCCGGGTAAGGGTCCCGCCTTCGTGCGCACCAAGCTGAAGAACGTGGTCTCGGGCAAGGTCGTCGACAAGACCTTCAACGCCGGCGTCAAGGTGGAGACCGCGACCGTCGACCGTCGCGACATGACCTTCCTCTACCACGATGGTGAGGACTACATCTTCATGGACGGCGACACCTACGACCAGATCCACCTGAGCGAGGCGCTGCTGGGCCGCAATGCCGGCTTCCTGCTGGAGAACATGGCCGTGCAGATCGCCATGCACGAGGGTGAGGCGCTGTTCGTCGAGCTCCCCGTCGCGATCGACGTCATCGTCACCCACACCGAGCCGGGCCTGCAGGGCGACCGCTCCTCGGCCGGCACCAAGCCCGCCATCGTGGAGACCGGCGCCGAGGTGCAGGTGCCGCTGTTCATCAACCAGGGTGACAAGCTGCGCATCGACACCCGCGACGGCAGCTACATCAGCCGCGTCAACTCCTGACGCGGCGGATAATGTCTTCCGTGGCCGATCAGTCGGACAAGAAGTCTTTCAAGAAGCTCGGCGCACGGCACAAGGCGCGCCGGCGTGCGGTGGACCTGCTCTTCGAGGCGGAGGCGCGCGATATCGATCCCGCGGATCTGCTCTCGGAGCGGGTGTCGCTGTCGGTGCGTGAGGAATCGGTGGCTCCGGTGAGCCCCTACACCCGGGTCCTGGTCGAAGGCGTCGCCGACGATCTGGATCGGGTGGACGGCACCATCGAGTCGTATCTGTCGCAGGATTGGACGCTGCCCCGGCTGCCCGCCGTGGACCGCGCCATTCTGCGGGTGGCGGTGTGGGAGTTGTTCCACGCCAACGACGTTCCCCCGGTGGTGGCGGTGGACGAGGCGGTGGAGCTGGCCAAGGAGCTGTCCACCGACGATTCCCCGTCGTTCATCAACGGTGTGCTCGGCCAGGTGGTTCAGGTGGCCCCGCAGGTGCGGGCCGCCGCGGCCGCGACCCGGTCGACCGTCGCCGACGACGAGAAGTAGTTCGAAGGAGAAGCGCAGGGTGCGCAAATATCTGGTCATGGCCATGCGCACCCCGCGCTTCGACGCTTCCATCGCCGTTCCGCATCAGGAGTGGCTGGCGGTGGTCCGCGAGCGCGGACAGCTGGTGGAGACCGGCAAATTCACCGACGGCAGCGGCGGCGCGTACGTGATCACCGCCGAGAATCTGGCTGCCGCACAGGAATTGATCAGCACCGACCCGATTCACACCACGGGCGCATCGGAACTGACCGTGTACGAGTGGGATATCACCGGCTGATCCCGGTTCGCCGCGAGCCGGACCCCCGCGTTCAGTCCGGTCGGTCCAATTCCGCGAGCTTGTGCGCGATCCCGCCGCGACCGGTGAGCCCCAGTTTGCGCAGGATGCGACCCAGATGGTCCTCCACGGTGCGCGGGCTCAGGAACAGCTTTTCGGCGATGTCCTTGTTGGTGAGTCCCCGCGCCGCCAGCTCGGCGACCTCGCGTTCACGCTCGCTCAATATGGTCGCACCACTCACACTGCGATGACCCGCCAGCTTGCGCTGCGCGGTGGTGGCGGCGGTGAGCAGCTCGTGCGCACCGGCCGCCGCGAATTCCTCTCGGGCGGAGGCGATTCGCGCGGTCGCGGTGGCGAAATCGCCTCGCTTCCCGTCGATTTCGGCGGCCACCAGCATGGCCTGGGCGCGAAAGACGGGCATCCCGGCCTGACCGTAGTGCGCGATCGCCGCTGCCGCCGCCTGGGCGGCCGCTTCGAGATCGCCTCGTGCGCACAGATATCCGGCCCGCGCCCGCGCCGCCGCGGCCCGCTGCCCGGGTAGGTCGAGCCGTTCGGCCACCTCGCCCGCCCGCTCCACCAGTGCCCCTGCCGTCTCGAGGTCGCCGTGGGCGAGGCACGCCAGCGCTCCGACCGCGAGCTCCGCGGCCCGCATCGGATGTTCCCGCGACTGCGCGTCCATGGCCTCCGGCTGCACGGACGTATCGGTGACCGGCCCGGCGGCGTTCGGCATCGACTGCGAGGTAGTGACACCGGCGCGGGCGGTCGGCGTAGCTCCGGTCGGCACACCGGATGATGTGGCGTCGATGGGCAACGTTGCGGTTTCGCTGTCGGTGGGTTGCGTTGCCGACCTGATGTCGGTGGGCGGCCTTGCCGATTCGGGGGCGGTGGGCAGCATGGCCGATGTGGTGTCATCGGGCACTGTGGCTGTGGCGGCAGTGGGCAATGTGGCGCCGGTGGGCTGAGGCCGGGCCGGATGCGGTAGCGCGCGGGCGATTTCGGCGAGGGCCGCGTCGACGGTGGCGCGCCACCATCGCATGGCGGGCCGGGGGAGTGTGTCGAGGGTGCGCCACCAGCGCAGCACCTCTGCGGCGGGTGCGGTGTCCTGGAGGATTCGCAGCTTCGCCGCGCCGGCCAGTGGCGCGATGCCCGGATATCCGTACAGCCGTGCGGTTTCCAGGGCGTCCTCGGCGGCGGCGAGCGCGTCGTCGTAGCGGCCGATCTTGGCGAGGGAGTAGGCGTGGACGGTGTGCAGCTCCGGCAGCACGAAGCTGCGGCCGTGCCGGTGGCAGACGGTGATGGCGCGTTCGATGTGGGTGAGACCGGTGCGTTGATCGTCGAGGAAGTACGCCATCCAGCCCAGCGCCGCCACCGCGTGCACGCCGTCGAGCAGCCGAGTGTCGTTGAGCTGCGCGAATTCTCGTTCGGCGATCCGATACGCGTCCCGCGCCGCGCGCAGGTCCAGACTGTTGAGCTGCCCCATGCTGCGCAACGTGCATGCCGCCGCTCGAATCGCCGGATCCCGCACGGCCCCCGACGCGAACAGTGCCCGGATCCGCACCTCCGCCTCCCGATCGCGATTGTCCTGGGATTCCAGAATCGCCAGTTCCAGCTGCACCGAACCACTCTCGCCCGGATCCAGCCGCTCGACCGCCCCCGCCAGCAGCCGCCGCGCACTGTCGATCCGGCCGAGAATCCGCTCACATCGCGCGTACAGCAGCACCGCCTCGTTGCTCGCCGACAATCCGGGAGCGTCCGACGCGGCCGGTACGGGTTCGGCGTGCGGGACGTTCGCACTCGCTCGGGGTGAGGTCGTGGAGGAGTGTGAATCTTCGTGCGGCAGGAGCGGTTCGAGCACGTCCCGCGCCCGCTCGGCGGACCCGGACAACAGCAGTGCCCGCCCGAGCAACACGCGCGTCGCGTCCGCATCGGTGCCCGGGGAGATGGTCGCACCGGTGACGTTGGTCGAGCCCGGGCGCATGGCGGCGTCCCGGTCGGCGGTCGAGCCCGAGTCGGCGATCGCATCGAGGCCACCGGATGGGCGTGGGTCGGGGGTGAGGCGGATGGCGGCTTCGATCCAGCGGGCGCTGGTGGCGGGGGCGGTGGCGAGGGCTTGTTCGGCGGCGCGGATCAATTCGGTGGCGGCGAGGTCGTCGCGGCTGCCGAAGGCGTGTTCGAGGTGGCGGGCGCGGACCAGGACCGGGGCGTCGACGGTGCGCAGGAAGCGGGCGGCGCGGTCGTGGGCGGCGGCGCGCCAGGCGGGGCCGGCGAGGCGGTAGGCGGCGGTGCGCATGAGGGGATGGCGGAAGGCGACGGTGCCGCCGGTGACGGTGAGCCAGCCGCGCCGGGCCAGGTCGTCGACCGCGGCGTCGAGGTCGGTGCGGGTGACTTCGGCGGTGGCGCCGAGCAGTTCGGTGTCGGCGGTCGCGCCGCACACCGCGGCAGCCTGGGCGACGAGTTGTTCGCGGGGCGGCAGGTGCGCGAGTTCGGCGCGCAGGGTGCGGTCCAGTGCGGCATGGCCGAACCCGGTGTCGACGGGATCGTCGCGCAGCGCCTGATCCAGTTCCGCGGGCGTGAGTTCGGCCAGGACCTGCAGATACAGCGGATTGCCGTGGGCCGCGGCGACGAGCCGGGCGCGGTGTGCGGGCGTCAGGTCCGGGAGCAGCGCGGTCGCTTCGTCCGTGGACAGCGGCGGCACGCTCAGATGGGTCACGTCGGCGCGTGGGGTTCGCAGGGCGGCACCGAGTTCGGTGGGAAACTGTCCGGTCCGATAGGCGAGGACCACGGTCGCGGGCATCGGCGACTGCCGGATCAACACGGCCAGCACCCGCAGTGACGCCGGGTCGGCCCAGTGCGCGTCATCGATGATCAGGACCGTGGGAGTGCCTGCGAGCCGGTGCCGCAGCCACCGCGCGGACTCCCGGGTATCGGCCGTCGCGATCCCGTGATCCGGTGTGCGGCCGCCGGGATCGACCATGTGGGCATCGCCATCGGTGCCGCTATCGCCGTCGCCGTCGCCATAGCGATAGCCATCAGCGTCGTGGTCGAGTTGGTCGGCGAGATCCAGCAGCACCTGGCGGGGCGTGGACCGCTCGTATTCTGTGGCCGCGACCGTGATCGCCCGCAGACCCGCCGCGCGGCCATGCCGGACGGATTCGGCCAGCAGTCTGGACTTTCCGATTCCCGCCGGACCTTCGACCAGGAACACGCGGTGCCGGCCGGGCGTGCAGTAGGTCGCGTCCAGCGTCGAGAGTTCGTGAACGCGGCCGACGAATGGCTCGATCACGCACTCCTTTCCGAGCGAACGGCCCCGAGCGGAGCCTAACTCGGCGCCGGGTTCGCGCCGATGCCGGGCCGATCCCGTGGTTCCACGGATGCTCGCCGGTCGCCGTCCGGGTTGGGTTGTCGAGGTTCGAATGACAACCGGTGAAGAGAGGTTCGTGGCAACGATGCAGGTGAGTTCGGCGGGTTCCCGGCGGTGGTGGCGGCTGATCCCGGTGGCCGTGGCGATTTTCGCACTGGTGCTGGCGGGTTGCTCGGCAGTCCAGAAGGGTGCGGACAGCCTCAAGGACGCGGGAAAGTCCGATACCGGACGCTCGAAGGTCGGTGATTGCATCAACGTTATCGAGGGGTCGATGATCAATTCCAAGACCGAGCCGGTGGACTGCGCCTCCCCGAAGGCGGTGTACAAGGTGGCCAAGCACTCCAGCGCCAAGGCCGAGTGCGCCGCCGACTACACCTCCTACGAGGAGACGCTCAACGGCGCCTCGATGGCGTACCTGTGTCTGGCGCCGAATTTCCAGCCGGGCGCCTGCTATCACGAGAGCATGATGACCGGCTATCAGTACGCCGAATGCGGTACCAGCAACGCGAGTTTCCAGGTGCTGACCCGGATCGACGGCCAGTCGGACGAGAACCTGTGCGGCGAGGAAGCCGACAAGGTCATCACGCTGACCGAGCAGCCGACCACCTTCTGCCTGAAGGACCTCTGAGCTCAGCCGGCGCGCAGGATGATCGTGCCCTTGGCGGCGCGATCCTCCAGCAGCCGGTGGGCGTGTGCGGCCTGGTGCAGCGGCAGCACCCGGTCGACCAGCGGGGTGAGCGACCCGGTCGCGGCCCGGTCCAGGGCGGTTCCGGTCGCGGCCGCGACCCCGGCCAGCCAGGCCGGCCCGGAGCATCCGGTGAGAGTGAGCCCGCGCATGATCAGATCCATGGCGCCGACCTGCGCGGGCGCGCCGGACAGGAAGCCGTAGCTGAGCATGTGGCCGCGCAGCGGGGTCATGAGATCCAGCAGTGCGAGCGCGGATTCGCCGCCGAGGGAGTCGAAGACCACGTCCAGCGTTGCGCCGCCGAGGATTTCGCGCAGTTGCCCGGTCCATCCCGGGACGTGGTGATCGAGGACGGCGTCCGCACCGAATTCGCGGGCCTGCGCGGCCTTTTCGGCCCCGCCCGCGGTGGCGATCACCCGTGCCGCACCGTATTCCTTGGCGAGTTGGGTGAGGTAAGCGCCGACGCCGGTCGCGGCAGCCTCGACGAGGATGGTCTCGGTGCCGGTGAGCCGCGCGGTCTCCAGCAGCGGGATGGCCACCGAACCGCTCATGGCGACGGCCGCGGCCGCGTCGGTGCCCAGTCCGTCGGGGATCAGGGTGGCGGCCTCGGCGGGAACGCACACCTGTTCGGCGTAGGTGCCGAAACTGTTGCTGCTCACCACCACTCGTCGCCCGATGAGCGACGGATCCACGCCTGCGCCGACTTCGGCGATCACGCCCGCGGCCTGGGTGCCGAACACGATCGGGAACTGGACCGGCAGCGGGAACGCGCCCGAGCGCAGCATGGTCTCCGGGAACAGCACCGGGATCGCCCGGGTGTGCAGCAGGATCTGCCCGGCCTGTGGGCGCGGCGCGGGCACCTCGCTCGCGACCAGGACCTCGGGTCCGCCGGTGCCGGTCAATAGGATTGCTTGCATTGAAAACCTCATAAGTTGACTGATGGTCAAGATATGTCTGCGAAGATATTGACCGTCGGTCAAGTTGTCAATGGAAGTGGTGATATGAACCCGCCCAAGGAACGTGCCGATGCCGCCCGCAACCGGCAGGCAATCCTCGAAGCGGCGCGCCGGCTGTTCGCCGAGGAGGGCGCGGAGGCGGCCACGATGGACCGCATCGCCGCCGCGGCCGGGGTCGCCAAAGGCACCCTGTTCCACCGCTTCGGAAGCCGGGCCGGTCTGCTCTACGAGCTCATCGCCGACGGCGCGACCGGCCTGATGGAGGCGGTGCGATCGGGCCCGCCCCCGCTGGGGCCGGGTGCGCCCGCAGCGGACCGGCTACTGGCCTACTTCGACGCCATGACCTGCCTGATCGCCGACGACATCGAACTGAACGTCGCCTACCAGGCCCTCCCGCCGCACCCGCATCGCGAGGAATTCCACGCCTTCTGGGCCACCCATATCAGCAGCCTGCTGCACGAGCTCCGCCCCGACCTGGATGCCGAGGTCGTCGGCGGTCTGTTGCTGGCTCCCTTGGGCGGGGAGCTGGTGCCGTACCTGGTCCGGGCCGGGCACAAGGACCGGCTGCGGGAGGCCGTTCGTCAGCTCGTGGAGTCGGTGATCAGACAATCCGCCTGAGTCTCGGCGACTTCCGGCTATCGCCGGGTCACGCGAAGGACCAGACGGCCGCGGGCCGCCCGGTGGCCTTCACCCGGACGCGTTCGCCTGTCCGGGACAGGCCGGGCAGCGCGGCCAGGGTCCGATTCAGGTTGCCAGCATCGGGTTTCGCGCCGTGCAGGGCGGTGGTGAGACCGACCGCGCGGGTGGCGGTGAACTCGTCGCCGGTGAGGGCGCGGGTGAAGGTCAGGTCCTTCCACAGCATGTCGGCCAGCCGGTCGCGGGCGGTCGCGACGATCTGGTTGTGGTCGAAGGCCAGGTGCGGGACCGCGTCGAAGGGCACCCAGGTCGCGGTGTCGCTCTCGTGCGGTCCGACGACCGCCCACATGGCGATGGACAGGGTCGGCCCGCGCGGGTCGCGGTTGGGTTCGTCGAAGGTGGCGACCTGGCCGACGGCGAGGATGGCGTCGGCGGGCACCCCGAGTTTGGTGTGGACCGCGCGGGTGGCGGCCTCGGCGAGCCGTTCGCCCAGTCCCAGCAGTACGCCAGGCAGTGCGAGGGCGCCGGCGAACGGTTCCCACCGCCGCGCGGCGATGCCGAGGGTGGCGGTGGGGTCGTCGGGCCCGTAGCGCAGGGCGATCACGTCGATGGATACCGCCGATTGTTGCTCCACAAGGGGACAATCATGCCTGAGCGGTGATCCGGAGTGTGCGATCGGCCCGGTCCGGCCCGCAGGCGGTCAGCACCACCGGCGCGCCGAGTTCGGCTTCCAGGTAGCCGGGTACGTCGGCGGGCAGATCCGCGTACGCCGGGGTGGCGGCCTCCAGCAGCTCGGTGAGCCGCTGCTGGTGGCCGAGGTCCTGCCAGACCCCGCAGTCGAGCCGGTCGACGCAGCCGTCGGCGGTGAGATAGCCGGTGGCGGTGCGGATGTCGCCGAGCGCGTCGAGGTGGTTGACGGCCAGCCCGTCGATCCCGCCGCAGGCCTCGATCGCGTACCGCAGCAGCAGCGGATCGAGGTGCCCGCGCCGGAACGCCCCTTGATACACGCCGGTTCCGTTGTGCGGCTCGGGAATCGAGAGCGCGGGGTCCTCGGTCGGGAACGGGCCGGCCCCGTGCCGGGTCAGGTAGGCCCGGGTCACGCCGAGCACGTAACCGGGAGCCCCGATGCGCGCCAGCATGTCTCGCGCGTGCCGGGGTTCGACGGTGGACCAGGTGGTGTAGGGGTGGGTGCCGCGCCATTCGTCGAGCAGCACGCCCTGCGCGCCCTCGAAGACGAGCCGGCCGGTGCGCGCGAACCCCGCGAGCTGCTCACCCGGCAGGATCGCCACCGCTCGCGCGAACGCGGTGTAGGCCCCGACCAGGTCGTCGATCGGGTCGTAGCGGTGCCGCCCGCCGGCGAGCAGCGGCGCGTAGTGCTCCTCCAGCGCGATCAGCTTGCGCCGCAACACTTCCGGCCGCCGGCAGTCGGCGACCCGGGGCGCGTCGTGGTCGAGGGCGTAGCTCGCGGTCTCGCCGATGCCGATGCCGCACGATCCGTGCCGGGCGGTACCCCTCGTATCCTCCCGGCACCGGTTGGCGGCCCCGTGGATCGGCGTGGTGAGCAGTGCCCGCTCGTCGACGTACAGCAGCGACAGCGGGTCGGCGACCCCGAGGGCCGCGAGTTCGCGGGCCTCGGCGGCCAGGGCCAGCGGTTCGACCAGCATGTGCCGGGACAGCAGGGTCGGCACCCCGGACAGGGTGCCGGACCCGAACTGCCGGAAGGTGTGGTGGCGGCCGTCGGCGAGCACATTGTGGGCGGCCTGGGCGCCGCCGTTGAACCGCACCACCGCGGCCACGTCGAGCCCGGCGTGCGGTGAGCACAGCCAGTCCACAGTGGCCCCCTTGCCGGCGTCGCCGAAGCCGAGGTCCACCACGATCAGGTGACGGTCGCCGAACATGTTGTGTCCCTTCCTGTGTCGGTCCCGGTTCAGAGGTCGACGTCGTCGACGCCGGTGGTGGCGGGCAGCGCCCCGGCGCTGGCGCCGCGGCGGGTCGCGCCCAGGGGAGCGAGGGCCTTGCCCACCGCGTCGGCCTCGCCCGCCGATCCGATGTCGCGCAGATCGGCCAGTCCGGCCCCGAGATCGACGCGGTCCTCACCGATGCCGATGGTCAGCGCGATGAGTTCGCACACCGCGGCCGGATCGTCGAGCCGCAGGAACCGCTCGCCCAGCAGCGCCTGCCAGTGTTCGGCGATCTCCGGATCCCGGTAGTAGCTGGACTGATTGGGCAGGATGTAGTGCACGTGCCAGCGGTCGGCCAGCTCGCGGTAGATCGAGTCGACCGCGATGTCGCTGCGCACGTCGTCGCCGATGACGGACTGGATGTGCCGCGCGGGCAGGCGCTTCTTGTTCAGCTCGTCGCCGACGATGAACAGGTAGCCCTTGCGGCCGCGCTTGTCCCACGCGTCGGTGGCGGTGTGGCGGGCGATGAAATACGCGGCCAGTTCATAGCTTTCGGACTTCTGCCGCCACCGCCGCCTTCGAGCAGGATCAGTCGCAGCTGTTCGTCCATGCGGTTGTCGGATTCGAACTGCCCGACCTGCAGCGGCACCCGGTCGCTGTCGGCGTCGCCGATGGCCCCGAACAGGATCTGCGGATCGTCGGCATATCCCTTGCGCTGCAACAGTCCGTGCAGTTTGGCCAGCTTCTCCTGCATCACCCGCGGCACCCGGCCCATGGATCCGGTGACGTCGAAGAGCACCGCGATGGGCAGCGAGTTGCCGTGGTCGTCGGAGTCGCGCGATTCCCGCATGCCGACCCCGAACGGATCCAGGGTGGGGTGCGCCTTCCACTGCTCCCACGGCGTGGAGCGCATGTCGGCGGTGTAACCGAAGTCGTCGAGTCCCTTGGCCGCGCGGAAGGTCCGCGCCGCGTCGTAGGCGCTGTCGTCCCAGCTTCCGTAACCCATGGTGATCACTTACCTTTCGTGAGCTCGAAGGGCCGGAAGCGGCGCTTCCCGTAGAGCCGGTCGAGCAGATCGTCGAATTCGCCGAGCAGGTCCGCGGCGTCGGGCCGCAGTCCGGGATCGGCTTGCAGGCACCCGGTGGCGTAGGCACGCATCGGGGCGGGTGCGCGGTCGCCGAGCATGGTGAGCATGAGGCGATGCGCGAGGTGGATGTCGGTGGCGGGGGAGACGGCGTCGCGGATCTCGGGCGGATAGTCCAGCGACTTCAGCGTCGCCGCCGCCGGGTTGCCCGGGCGGGTCGCGAAAGACCAGCCCACCAGCACGATTCCGTGCAGTCGTGGATGTACCAGCACGTTGGCGGGGTTGATCGCGGTGTGCACCCAGCCGGCGAGTTGCGCTCCGGCGAGGCAGCGCAGCAGCCGCCGGTGCATCCACGCGTAATCGCGCGGGTCGAGCCCATCGGGGTAGGCGGCGCGGACCTGGTCCATCGTCACGAATCCGCCGATCAGGCCGGCCAGCACATTGACCGTGCGGTGTTCCCCGGTGCCCGAGTCGAGATGGTCGACGGTGTCGACGAGTTCGGGGAAGTAGGGCCGCAGCCACTGGTGCTCGCCGGCCACGGTCGCGATGTCCCGCAAGGCGTTTCGCTCACCGGCGAGCAGCCGGTTGGCGGCCGCGCGGCGCGGGATCTTCACCACCCGATCGGATCCGGAGCGGTACACGTCGGCGATGGATCCGGCGGCGTGCAGCGCCCCGACGGGGTACCGCCCGTGGGCGCCGGTCACCTCGAGGGCGGCCTCGTCGATATCCAGCCAGCGCTGGTACAGCTCCGACAGCCGGGCGAATGCCGCGCTCGCGACGGCCGTGTCGACGGCCTCGACCCGGTCGGGGTGGACGCTGGCGGCCATCCGGTGGTATCGGCGCCGGGCGGCCTGCCGGCCGGCGGAATCGGTTGCGGCGGAACCGAAGAGATCCTCGGGCCGCCGCGCCGCCCGGATGGTCTCCGCGGTCTCTCGCGCTGTGGTCATGGTTTTAGGCTAGATGACTAAAACGATCGGCGCCAGTGTTTTGGCCAAGTTCTTGTGGAATCGACAAAAAGCCGGGCCGTCGTCGCGCCGGTTTGTTCACCTACCGCACATCGGTTGTCTCCCAGCATTTGTCGGAAATGCGCGAGTCGGTTCTTACGATGACGCGGCCCTGGCGGTGCTGCCGGGGTTGAGTTCAACTCCTTCAGGAGGATTCGTGTTCAGGAAGCGCATCGCTCCCGTCGTCATGGCGGCCGCAGCGTTCATCGGTATGGCGACGTCCGCGGTGGCAGTCTCGTCCCACGCGCAGGCGGCGGCGGTCGTTCCGGCGTTCGACCACATCGTGGTCGTGATGTTCGAGAACCATGCCTACTCGCAGATCAACGGCAGCTCCAGCGCCCCCTACTTCAACAGCCTGGCCGGTCAGGGCGCGAAGTTCACCCAGTCGTTCGGCGTCACCCACCCGAGCGAGCCGAACTACCTGGCGATGTTCTCCGGGTCCACCCAGGGCATCACCGACGACAGCTGCCCGCACACCTTCAGCGGCAACAACATCGCCAACCAGCTGATCACCGCGAGCAAGACCTTCAAGAGCTACTCGGAGGCCATGCCGTCGGACGGCTACACCGGCTGCACCAGCGGCACTTACGCGCGCAAGCACAATGCCGCGCCGTTCTTCAGCAACGTGCCCGCGACCAGCAACGTCCGCTTCAGCACGTTCCCGACCTCGGCGAACTACGCGACCCTGCCCACGGTTTCGTACGTGGCGCCCGACCTGTGCAATGACATGCACGACTGCTCGATCAAAACCGGTGACAACTGGCTGAAGAACAACATGGACGCCTACGCGCAGTGGGCCAAGACCCACAACAGCCTGCTCATCGTCACCTTCGACGAGGACAACGGCGGCTCGTCCAACCACATCTTCACCACCTTCGTCGGCGCGCACACCCAGGTCGGCAGCTTCTCCAACCAGATCAACCACTACAACGTGCTCAGCACCGTCGAGAGCGCCTACGGTCTGGCCCACCTGAACCCCGCGGCGGAGATCACCAACGTGTGGAACTGACCGTTCACCGGGCAACCGGATCGATCGGCAGCTGAAATGACCCCGCTCGCGGACCCGACGATGTGTCCCGAGCGGCTTCCCCGCGACCCCCTGAGGTAGTACGCCCATGTACATGTCCACGATCGACCGCCCGCACTCCGGGGGCGACGACGCGACACCGTCGCGCCGCAAGGCGTTCTTCCTGTTGAGCGGCAATGTGTTCGCGCTCGGCGCCGTCAGCCTGGTCACCGACATCTCCTCGGAGATGATGACCGCCGTGCTGCCGGTGTACCTGGTCGTCGGACTGCATCTGAGCCCCGCCGCCTACGGCGTCGTCGACGGCACCTATACCGGCGCGACCGCCCTGCTGCGGCTGATCGGCGGCTACGTCGCCGACCTCACCCGCCGCCGCAAGTTCATCGCCGGACTGGGCTACGGCCTGTCGGCGGTCGCGAAACTCGGCATGCCGGCCGCGGGCAGCGCCGTCGGCGCGATCGGCGCGGTCATCGCCGTCGACCGCACCGGCAAGGGCCTGCGCACCGCCCCACGCGATGCCCTGATCACCCTGTCCACCCCGCCGCGGCTCTACGGCCGCGCGTTCGGCGTGCACCGGACGATGGACACTATCGGCGCGTTCGTCGGGCCCCTGGTCGCGATCGGCATCCTCGCCGCCACCGCGCAGGCCTACGACGCGGTGTTCGTGGCCAGTTTCTGCATCGCCGCGTTCGGCGTCCTGATCCTGGTGCTGTTCGTGCGCGACCACCGCGACGAGCAACCGGTCAATGGTGCGGTGTCGCCGCGCTCGCTGGGCGGGCTGATCCGGCTCACGCCGGTGCGTCGGCTGGTCGCCGCGGCCTGCCTGGCCGGGCTGGTGACCATCGGCGACGGTTTCGTCTACCTGCTGCTGCAGCAGCGAGAACACCTGAGCGTCAGCTGGTTTCCGCTGTTGGCCGTCGGCACCAACCTGTCGTATCTGGTGCTGGCCACCCCGCTGGGCGTGCTCGCCGACAAGATCGGCCGCCTGACCGTGGTGCTCGGCGGCTACACCGCGCTGGTGCTGGTGTACCTGCTGCTGTTCGGGCCGTTCGGCGGCACCGCGCTGCTGGTGGTGGTCCTCGCGCTCTACGGCCTGTTCTACGCCGCGACCGACGGCGTGCTGATGGCGCTGGCCGGTCCGGTGCTGCCGAAAGCGTTGCGCACCACCGGAATCGCGCTGATCCAGACCGGGCAGGCGCTGTCCTACCTGGTGTCTTCGGTGCTGTTCGGCCTGGCCTGGACGCTGTGGGGACCGGCGAACGCGAGCCGGGTCGCCGCCGCTCTGGTGGCGGTGGCCGTGGTCGTGATCGCTGTGCTGCTGCGCGGCGTCCAGACCGCCGGGACCGCCGAGGACGTCGCCGAGGCCGCGGAGGAGCACGCGTGAACCGGCGTACGGTGTCGGCCCTGCTCGGGGCGCTGGTCCTGGCCGCGATCGCCATCGGCTACGGCGTGTTCACCGGGACGCGCGCGCAGCCCGCCGTCGCCTACGAGGCGCTGAACATCTCACCCGGGCCCCGAATCTTGTTCCGCAGCACCGCGGCCGAGAGCAAGGGCCATGTGGCGATGGTGTCCGCCGTTGATCCGGGTGCGGCGCGCGCGGTGTCGAAGCTCGAATGCCTGCGGGTGGCCGCGGCGGCCGGTAGCGGCATCTGCCTGCGGCCCGACGGCCCGCTGGCCACCTTCCAGGCCGCCATCCTGGACGCCGATCTGACCGTGACGCGGGAGATCCCGCTGGTCGGCGTCCCGAACCGCACCCGATTGTCCGGCGACGGGCGGCTGGTGGCCTGGACGGTGTTCGTGGCGGGCGACTCCTACAACAACGGCCGCTTCTCCACCCGCGCCGGACTGGTCGACCTCACGACCGGCGACATGATCGATTCCCTGGAGTTCCTGGCGGTCGTGGTGGACGGCCGCCCCTACACCGCGGCCGATCTCAACTTCTGGGGCATCACCTTCGCCGCGGACGACAACACCTTCTACGCCACCATGTCCACCGACGGCCGCCGCTACCTGGTGCGGGGCGATATCGCGGCGAAGACCGTCCGCACCATCGCCCAGAACGTGGAATGCCCGTCGTTGTCGGCGGACGGCAAGCGGATCGCGTTCAAGTCGGCCGTCGACGGCGACCCTGCGAAGGGCTGGCGGCTCTCGGTGCTGGACCTGGCCTCGGGCGTGCGCACCCCGCTGGCCGAAACCCGCAGCGTCGACGACCAACCGGCGTGGCTGGACTCGAACACCATCGGCTACGCGGTCTCGCGCGGCGGTGGCGACGCCGATATCTGGGCGGTTCCGTCGGATGGCTCGGGCAGTCCGCGGCTGCTCGTCCCGCACGCCGAATCCCCGGCGGCCCTGGGCTGATCGACCGACGGCGACCGAGTGGCGGGCGGGTTCGTGGGATCGGCATATTCGGCCAAACCGGTCGCTATCGTGGCCGCGCACGCCCCATCGGATCCACCGGTCCCCGGCCTAGGGTGAGAGAAACAATGTCGTCGACTCTCACCGAGGAGATCATGATGGTTGCCGGCTCGGCGACGGAGGGCGCCCGCCTGCGCGCCCTGATGGACGGCGCGGCCACCGCCACCCAGGCGTGGGAGTTGTTCGACAGCCTGCCGGAGGTGCGCGTCGAGGACATCACCACCGGTCGCTGGCGCGGCGCGGAGGTGGGGACCGGTCACCCCTGGGACGGCATGCTCGTCGAAACAGGCTGGTACGGCAAGCAATTCGACAGCGCCGACCACGTACAGCCGCTGCTGTTCGCCGCCCCGGACGGCGAGATCTTCCCGATCGACCCGCGCCGGGTGCCGCTGTTCCTGGCGGGCAAGGTGCCGGTGACGGCGCTGTCGCCGGTGCGCCGCTCACTCGGGGTGCTGCGGCCCATGCTGCGGACGACCGCCTCGCGGGCCCGGCTGCGCGACCTGGAATTCCGGGGAAAGTCCAGTGCCGCAATGGTCTACGACCACCTGCCGATCATCGACATCTTCCGCCGCGTCGACGCGGACACCCTGCTCGGGGTCATGGACATGCGCGGGCTGGACGAGCCGTACTTCTTCGTCCTGCACCGCGACAGTTAGCCGCCGCGAAGCGTCTGTCCCGGAGTCGGCGTCCTACCATCGACGGTGAGAGCGGTCTTCGACCCGGGAGGTCCCGATGGAACGCACGACCTGTCTCATCGCCGGTGGGGGACCGGCGGGCATGTTCCTGGGGCTGATGCTGGCCCGCGCCGGCGTCGAGGTCACCGTGCTGGAGAAACACGGCGACTTCCTGCGCGACTTCCGCGGCGACACCGTGCACCCGACGACCCTCGACCTCATCGACGCCCTGGGACTGGGCGAGGACTTCGCGAAACTGCCGCAGCGACGGCTGAACACGGTGCAGATCCCGATCGGTGGCCGGATGGTGACGTTGGGTTCCTTCGCCCACATTCCGGGCCGTCACAAGTACGTGGCCATGGTGCCGCAGTGGGATCTGCTGGATCTGCTGGCGCGTGCCGGTGAGGTCGAACCGAGTTTCCGGTTGCGGATGAACACCGAGGCGGTGGACCTGCTGCGCACCGACAACGTGGTCGCGGGGGTTCGCTATCGCACCGCGGATGGGGCGACCGGGGAGATCCACGCCGATCTGACCGTGGCCTGCGACGGCCGCTCCTCGGTGCTGCGCGCGGCCGCCGGGCTCGGCGTCCGCGCCTGGCCGACGCCGTTCGACACCTGGTGGTTCCGGATTCCGCGCAACGACACCGATCCGTCCGGACTGATTCCGGTGGTCACCGCCCACCGGGTGGTGGTCATGTTCGATCGCGGCGACTACTGGCAGAGCGCGACACTCATCGCCAAGGGCAGCGACGCCGACCAGCGCGCCCGGCACCCGGTCGGCGAGATCATGCGCAGCCTGGCCGAGGTGGTGCCCTGGCTGGCCGACCGCACCGACGCCCTCCACGACTGGGAGCAGGTGAAACTTCTCGACGTGAAACTGGACCGGCTCGACCGCTGGTACACCGACGGCCTGCTGTGCCTCGGCGACGCCGCCCACGCCATGTCCCCGATCGGCGGTGTCGGCATCAACCTGGCCGTCCAGGACGCGGTGGCCGCGGCCCGCATCCTCGCCCCGAAACTGTTGTCGCGCACCGTCACCACCGCCGATCTGGCCCGCGTCCAGCGCCGCCGCCTGCTGCCGACCGCCGTGGTCCAGGGCATGCAGCGCATCGCCCACGCCAGGGTGGTGCGCCCCGCGGTGGCGGGACGGCTGAGCGTCTCCAACGCGCCGCGCACCCCCTTGTCGGTGCGGATCTTCCGTCGCATCCCGGTGCTGCGCAGCCTCCCGATCTACCTGGTGGCCCGCGGTGTCCGGCCCGAGCCCACCCCGGACTTCGCCCGCCGCCCCTGATCGCTACCGCCGCAGCGCCTTTCGATGCCCACCCGGCCTCACCGGACGCCGCGCGGGCGGAATTGAATGCTGATGCGCGGCCCCACTGGCCGCCGGGTCTTGGGCACGGCGTGCTCCCAGGTGCGCTGGCATGATCCACCCATCACGATCAGATCCCCGTGCCCGAGCGGATATCGCACGCTCGCGCCACCCCGCGCGGGCGCAGCAGCAAGGCGCGCGCCGCACCCACCGACACGATCGCGACCATGGTGTCGTCGGTCGCGCCGCGCCCGATGGTGTCGCCGTGCCAGGCGACGCTGTCGTTCCCGTCGCGGTAGTAACACAGGCCCGCCGTCGCGAACGACTCCCCGAGTTCCCGGAAGTAATACGCGCTCAGCGCATTTCGCGCCTCG
Source organism: Nocardia tengchongensis (assembly GCF_018362975.1). NCBI lineage: Bacteria > Bacillati > Actinomycetota > Actinomycetes > Mycobacteriales > Nocardiaceae > Nocardia > Nocardia tengchongensis. The sequence goes on along the minus strand of NZ_CP074371.1, from coordinate 6,043,726 downwards.
GTGAGGATCGGGTCCGGTAGCTCGCGGCCCTCGTCGTAGAACGACAGCAACCGCGGCACATCCACTACCCGGTCGTACATGGCCCGCCGATCCGCTCGCCACGGCACCCCGCCCGCCAGCCGCTCGAACAGCTCATCCGCCCCGCTCAACCACCCGGGCAGCACATCCACCCACGCGCCGTCGCCGAGCTCGGTGCGCCGCAGGCCGTCCAGCCCGCCCAGCTCGACCTCCCCGAACCCATCGAACAGCGATCCCTGCAGTGGCGTCGACATGCGCACGACGCTACCACGTGGTCGAACATATGTTCGCAAGGTGAGGTCTCTTCGCAGGTTGGCGCAGGTGCCAGCGGGTCAGCTGCAGGGGAACATCACGGTCGAGGGGCGCTACGCCCACAACGGCACTTTCGCGGCTCTCCTGCACATCGGCACCGCGATCCTCATGCGCCTCAACACCTTCCTGTGGGCGTTCCTCGCCACCTACCCGGCGGTCATCTACTGCGCGACGACCTGATCAGGCCCGCACCTGATCGTGCTGCTCCACGAATCCGAGGAAGCGCGGAATCACCGTTTCCGGTATCGCCCAGAGCATTTCGTGCCCCACACCGGGGTAGATCTCGATATCGGCCCCCGGAATGCACTCCCGCGCCCGTGCCGCGGCCGCATGCGCGTCATTGGCGATCGTCGTCTCCCCGAACAGCACCAGCATCGGCGCGGTGACCCTGCCCAACTGCTCGTCGGGCAGCAGCCGCGACCACGGCATCGCGATGCGGAACTTCAACGCGGCCAACGTCAGAGTCCACATCTCCTCGGAGAGCTTCACCCCCGGAGTCATCCACTCCAGGAACTTCTCCATCTTCTCCCGCGTCGGCCGGATCCCGCCGAACAGGAACTTGAACAGCAGCCCCCACTTCGGCTTCAGGAACGAAGCCGCATCGGGCTCGAGCATGGTGATACTGGCCAGCCGATCCGACCGCTGCGACGCGAACAGCAGCGACAGCCACGATCCCCCCGAATACCCGGCCAAATGCACCCGCTCGGCCCCGATCCCGTCGAACACCTCGACCAGCCACCGCACAATGTCGTGCTGCCCCTTCAGCGGCGCTGTCTGCTCACTGCGCCCCGCCCACCCCATCGGATCCACCGTGTACACGACATGCTCACGCGCCATCTCTTCGATGAACGGCATCCAGAACAACCCCATCCCCGGCATCCCGGGCAACAACACGATCGGCGCACCTTCGCCACTGCCTGACTTGCGCACTCGTGTTGTGCCGAAGGAGGTTTCGACATCGAGGTCCGTCGCCGCCACCGGCCACTGTGCGGCCAGGTCGTCATAGGCCCTCAGGTAGTCGGCCTTGGCTTGCGCGTTCTTGAATCGCCCGATCTTGGCCATCGTGTGCCTCCCCGTGATCATCTTCGTTGATGATACGAACGTACCATAAAAATGATATGGGCGTACCATCAAAATCTTCAATCGCTGGGAAGTCGTAAGAGAGCTGGTCAGATGCCTCGTTTGGTTGATCACGAGCAGCGTCGGCGGGAGATCACCACTGCCGCACGCACGGTTATCGCCACCGGTGGGCTCGATGCCGCCACCTTTCAGGCGGTGGCGGCCGAGGCGGGGATCTCGGTGCGGCTGATTCAGTACTACTTCGGGACCAAGCGGGACTTGATGCTCGCCACCCATACGGCGGTGGTGGCGGATTTCGGGGTGGGGTTCACCGAACAGTTCACGGCGCTGGGGCCCGCGGCGACGCCGCGGGAGATCATTCGCACCTTCGCGGTGGGGCTGCTGCCGCTCGATGAGCGGCGGCGGCAGGACAATCTGGTGTTCGCGGCCTTTCATGCGGCCAATTTGACCGGGGACACCGTCACCTCCGAGGAGATGATGGGGGCGCCGCGCTATCTGGTCACGGTGATCACCGAGCAGCTGCTGCGCGCTCGGGGGGCCGAATCCGATGCGCACGCCGCGGAATTGGACGCCGAGCTGATCGTCGGCGGCGTCAGCAGCATCACCCAGTTCGTGCTGGCGGGTGGCGCCACCCGGGAGCGGGCGGTCGAACTGCTCGACCGCCTGCTCGACAGGATGCTGCTCTAGGCGGGGTGATCAGCCGTGCTGGTCGCCGATTGTGGGCGCGGACGAAATCGACCACGGCGTCGGTGAATTCGTCGTTGGCGTCGCTGGCGGCGGTGTGGGCGGCGGTGCCGATCTCGATGTACTCGGCGTGCGGGGTCAGGGCGCGGAAGGCCGTGACGCCCTCCTCGCTGACGACGTCGGAGAGCGCGCCACGCACCAGCAGGGTCGGGATGCTCAGCTGCTTCGCCGCGTTCTCGAGGGCCTCGGTGTGGACGTCGATCTCCTCGCCGCGCCCGTCGCGCGGGCCGCCCATCATGGCCGGATCCCAGTGCCAGTACCAGCGGCCGTCCGCGCGCTTGCGCAGATTGCGTTGCAGGCCTTCGGGATTGCGGGGCCGGCGGCGGTGGGGGAGGTAGGCGGCGACGGCGTCGGCGGCCTCCTCGAGGCTGGCGAAGCCTTCGGGATTGCTGGAGAGGAAGTTGATGACGCGTTCGACGCCCTTGCGTTCGGGGCGCGGCACGACGTCGACGAGGACCAGGCCGGTGATGCGCGCGGCCTCGGGGTGGGTGGTGGCCATCAGGCCGGTGAGCCCGCCCATGGACGCGCCGACGATGAACGCCGACTTGCCGAGCTGCTCGAGCACCGCCATGAGGTCTTCGACCATGGCGTCGCGGCGGTAGTTGCCGTCCGGGTCCCAGTCGCTGTCGCCGTGGCCGCGCGCGTCCAGGAGGACCGCGTGCATGCCGGCCTTGGCCAGGGCCAGTCCGGAGTCCTTCCACGATCCGCGGGTCTGCCCGCCGCCGTGCAGGAATACCACCAATGGGCCGTCCTGGGGTCCCCAGCTGTCTCCGGCGATGGTGATGCCGCCGTACCCGCGGAAGTTGACCCGGGCGGGTTCGGTGAATTCAGCGTCATTGCTCACCCTCCGAGCATCGCACACGTCGATATACGGTGTATGACAACCGGCCGGTAGCCAGGACCGGGGGATCGCCGGGCGGGCGTGAACCCTGCCACAGTGGCCGGACCTGCGCATTGCCACGGACTTGCTGGTGAACCCGGGTGCGATGAGTTCCGGCAGGTCGGAGCGGTTGCCGCGGCGGTGCGTCGACCGCTGACACACAGGGGGTGCGGGGTCGGCGGGCCATTCCCGCGCTGGTAGGGTCACTGCCCGAAAGACATCCTTTAACGGACCGTCCCGTGAGGCGGGGAAGGAGGTCGGCATGGCTGTGCCCGAAGACCGGGCGGCCAAGTCGAGCGCTGCCGAGTTCTCGCAGCGGCACGACCCGGACCAGGTCGAGACCGGACGCGAGCTGCTGTCCGATTCCGACGTCGGCCGGACGATCGCCCGCATGGCGCACCAGATCATCGAGAAGACCGCGTTGGACTCCGGTGATCCGCAGGTTGCCCGCGTGGTGCTGATCGGAATCCCCACCCGCGGAACCACTCTGGCTCATCGCCTGGCCGGCCGGATCGAGGAATTCTCCGGCGTCCGCCCCGCGATCGGCTCCCTGGACATCACCCTCTACCGCGACGACCTGCGCTCCAAGCCGCATCGCCCGCTCGAGCGCACCTCGGTGCCCGAGGGCGGCGTCGAGGACGCGCTGGTGGTGCTGGTCGACGACGTGCTGTTCTCCGGCCGCACCGTGCGCTCGGCCCTGGACGGCCTGCGCGACCTGGGCCGCCCCCGCGCGGTGCAGCTCGCCGTACTCATCGATCGCGGCCACCGCGAACTTCCCATCCGCGCCGACTACGTCGGCAAGAACGTCCCGACCGCGCGCACCGAGGACATCTCGGTGCTGCTGCGCGAGCACGACGGCCGCGACGGCGTGTACCTGCGTCAGGAGGGTGACACCCAGTGAAGCACCTGCTCTCGGTCACCGACCTGGACCGCGAGACCGCCAACGGCCTGCTCGACGAGGCCGAGCGGTTCGAACAGGCGCTGCTGGGCCGCGAGGTCAAGAAGCTGCCGACGCTGCGCGGGCGCACGGTGATGACCGTGTTCTTCGAGAACTCCACCCGCACCCGGGTCTCCTTCGAGGTCGCCGGCAAGTGGATGAGCGCCGACGTCATCAATGTCAGCGCGTCGAGTTCCTCTGTCTCCAAGGGTGAATCGCTGCGCGACACCGCGCTGACCCTGCACGCGGCGGGCGCGGACGCGCTCATCGTGCGCCACCCCGCCTCGGGCGCGGCGCATCAGATCGCGCGCTGGTTCAACGAGATGGACGAGGCCTCGAGCGGTTACGCCGGTCCCGGCCCCGCCATCATCAACGCCGGCGACGGCACCCACGAGCACCCCACCCAGGCGCTGCTGGACGCGCTGACCCTGCGTCAGCGCCTCGGCGACCTGGAGGGCAAGCGGGTCGTGCTGGTCGGCGACATCCTGCACAGCCGGGTGGCCCGCTCGAACGCCTTTTTGCTCAGCACCCTCGGTGCGGAGGTGGTGCTGGTCTCGCCGCGCACGCTGCTGCCGGTGGGCGTGGAGGCCTGGCCGGTGCGGGTCTCGGACTCCCTCGATGCCGAGCTGCCCGGCGCGGACGCGGTCATGATGCTGCGCGTGCAGGCCGAGCGCATGAACGGCGGCTTCTTCCCGTCGGCGCGCGAGTACTCGATCCGCTACGGCCTCAGCGAGCGCCGCATGAAGATGCTCGACGACCACGCGGTGGTGCTGCATCCCGGCCCCATGCTGCGCGGCATGGAAATCGGTTTCTCCGTCGCCGATTCCCCGAAAGCGGCTGTGCTGCAACAGGTCAACAACGGAGTCCATATGCGCATGGCGGTGCTGTTCCGCCTGCTGGTCGGAACCGACGAGGTGGTCGCGTGATCGGGTCAGGGCCGGAGGCGTCGCTCCGCCTCCCCGCGCTTGCCTGCGTAACCACGCAGGGCCCCCGAGCACGCGGAAAGGAAGCAGCATGAGCATCCTGATCAAGAACGTCTTTCTCTACGGTGAAGGTGAAGCGGTCGACGTGCTGCTCGCCGACGGTGAGATCCGCGAGATCGGTGCGGGGCTGAACGCTCCCGACGCCGAGATCGTCGACGGCAAGGGCCAGTTCCTGCTGCCCGGCTTCATCGACCTGCACACCCACCTGCGCGAGCCGGGCCGCGAGGACACCGAGACCATCGAATCCGGTTCCGCCGCAGCCGCTCTGGGCGGTTACACCGCGGTGTTCGCGATGGCCAACACCAGCCCGGTCGCCGACACCTCGGTCATCACCGACCACGTGTGGAAGCGCGGCCAGGAGGTCGGCCTGGTCGACGTGCACCCGGTGGGCGCGGTCACCGTCGGCCTCGAGGGCAAGCAGCTCGCCGAGATGGGCACCATGGCCGCCGGCGTCGGCGCGGTGCGCATGTTCTCCGACGACGGCCACTGCGTCTACGACCCGCTGATCATGCGCCGCGCCCTGGAATACGCGAACTCGCTGGGCGTGCTCATCGCCCAGCACGCGGAGGAGCCGCGCCTGACCAAGGGCGCGGTCGCGCACGAGGGCCCGAACGCCTCGCGCCTGGGCCTGGCCGGCTGGCCGCGCGCGGCCGAGGAGTCCATCGTGGCCCGTGACGCGCTGCTGGCCCGCGACGCCGGGGCCCGCGTGCACATCTGCCACGCCTCCACCGCCGGCACCGTCGAACTGCTGAAATGGGCCAAGTCCCAGGGCATTTCGATCACCGCCGAGGTGACCCCGCACCACCTGCTGCTCGACGACTCGCGCCTGGAGACCTACGACGCGGTGAACCGGGTGAACCCGCCGCTGCGTGAATCCTCCGACGTGGCCGCGCTGCGGCAGGCACTCGCCGAGGGCGTCATCGACTGCGTCGCCACCGACCACGCCCCGCACGCCGAACAGGACAAGTGCTGCGAGTTCGCGTCCGCGCGTCCCGGCATGCTGGGCCTGGAGACGGCGCTGTCGATCATCGTGGAGACCATGGTCAACCCGGGACTGCTCGACTGGCGCGGGGTCGCGCGGGTCATGAGCGAGAACCCGGCGCGGATCGTGGGCCTGGACGATCAGGGACGGCCGCTCGCGGTCGGTGAACCCGCCAACCTGGCGCTGATCGACCCGGCCACCGAATGGACGGTGGAGGCGAGCGAACTCGCCTCGATCGCCCGCAACACGCCCTTCCAGGCGATGACCCTGCCCGCGAAGGTGACCGCCACCTTCCTGCGCGGCCGGCTCACCGCCCGGGACGGCAAGATCGTCGCCGGTTAGCGGCGGGTGGGGAATCCTGCGATGAGCGGTCAAGGGCCGGAGGCGGAAGCTTGCGTAACCACGCAGGCCCTCCGAACAGCGCAAAAAGGATACGGAGAACCGTCATGCGACTGTTGCAAGTACTGATTCTGCTGGCCTTTTTCGTGCTGTGCCTGGGGCTCATGTACTGGGCGTGGACCGGCCGGGCCAAGAAGCAGGCCGGTGCGATCGGCGACCTGCCCGCGGTGCCCGCCGACTGCGGTGCGCAGCTGCTGGAGCCGACCACGGGGCTCTACCTCGGCAGCACCCTCGCCCCCAGCTGGATTCAGCGAATCACGGTGGGCGACCTGGGTTTCCGCGCCACCGCGGAGCTGACCCGATTCGAACGCGGCATCCTGCTGGAGCGGGACGGCGCGGGGACGATCTGGATTCCGCAGGAATCCATCACCGCGGTGCGCGCCGAGCGCGGGCACGCGGGCAAAGTGATGACAGAAGACGGTGTGCTGGTGATTCGCTGGACATTGCCGACCGGAACCGAGGTGGATACCGGTTTCCGCGGTGACGACAAAGCGGTGTACCCGGCATGGACCGCAACAGCTACGAAGACGGGAGACGAGGCATGAGCAGCGGAAATACTGCCGTGATGGTGCTCGAGGACGGCCGCGTGTTCCGCGGGACGACCTTCGGCGCCGTCGGGCAGACCTTGGGTGAGGCGGTGTTCTGTACTGCCATGACGGGCTACCAGGAGACCCTCACCGACCCCAGCTACGACCGCCAGATCGTGGTGGCCACCGCGCCGCAGATCGGCAACACGGGCTGGAACGACGAGGACGACGAGTCCTCGAAGATCTGGGTCGCCGGGTACGCCGTGCGCGACCCCGCGCGCCGCGCCTCCAACTGGCGCGCCAACCGCACCCTGCAGGCCGAGCTGGAGAACCAGAACGTCGTCGGCATCGCGGGCATCGACACCCGCGCGGTGGTGCGCCATCTGCGCACCCGCGGTTCGATGAAGGCGGGCATCTTCTCCGGCGATCAGCTCGCCGACTACGAGGAGCTGGTGGCGCGGGTCAACGGCCAGCAGTCCATGCTGGGCGCGGACCTGGCCGGTGAGGTCTCCACCGACACGATGTACACCATCGACCCGGTCGGCGAGCACCGGTTCACCGTGGTGGCGGTCGATCTCGGCATCAAGTCCAACACCCCGCGCATGTTCGCCCAGCGCGGCATGCGGGTGCACGTGGTGCCCTCGAACGTGACCCTGGACCAGATCAAGGAACTGAACCCCAACGGCGTGTTCCTGTCCAACGGTCCGGGCGACCCGGCCACCGCCGATGCGCAGGTCGCGCTCACCCAGGGCGTCCTGGGCGAGGGCATCCCGCTGTTCGGCATCTGCTTCGGCAACCAGATCCTGGGCCGGGCGCTGGGCCGCAACACCTACAAGATGAAGTTCGGCCACCGCGGCATCAATGTGCCGGTCATCGAACATCATTCGGGCCGGATCTCGATCACCGCGCAGAACCACGGCTTCGCCCTGGAGGGCGAGCGCGGCGAGGTCTTCGACACCCCGTTCGGCAAGGCCGAGGTCAGCCACGTGTGCGCCAATGACGGTGTCGTCGAAGGCGTGCAGCTGGTGAACGGCAAGGCCTTCTCCGTGCAGTACCACCCCGAGGCCGCGGCCGGACCCCACGACGCCGCCTACCTGTTCGACCGTTTCGCCATGCTGATGGAAGGAGCCTGATGCCACGCCGCACCGACCTCAACCACATCCTGGTGATCGGCTCGGGCCCGATCGTCATCGGCCAGGCCTGTGAGTTCGACTATTCGGGAACCCAGGCGTGTCGCGTCCTGCGGTCGGAGGGCCTGCGCGTGTCGCTGGTCAACTCCAACCCGGCGACCATCATGACCGACCCGGAGTTCGCGGACTCGACCTATGTCGAACCGATCACCTGGGAGTTCGTCGAGAAGGTCATCGCCAAGGAGCGCCCCGACGCGATCCTGGCGACCCTGGGCGGGCAGACCGCGCTCAATTGCGCTGTCGCCCTGCACGAGAACGGAATCCTGGAGAAGTACAACGTCGAGCTGATCGGCGCCGACTTCGAGGCCATTCAGCGTGGTGAGGACCGCCAGAAGTTCAAGGACATCGTCGCCAAGGTCGGTGGCGAGTCCGCGCGCTCCAAGGTCTGCTACACCATGGCCGAGGTCCGCGAGACCGTCGAGGAGCTCGGTTTCCCGGTGGTCGTGCGCCCGTCGTTCACCATGGGCGGCCTGGGTTCGGGCATGGCCTACAACCACGAGGATCTCGACCGCATCGCCGGCGGCGGCCTGGCCGCCTCGCCGACCGCGAACGTGCTCATCGAGGAATCCATCCTGGGCTGGAAGGAATTCGAGCTCGAGCTCATGCGTGACCGCAACGACAATGTGGTCATCGTCTGCTCGATCGAGAACGTGGACCCGATGGGCGTGCACACCGGTGACTCGGTGACCGTCGCCCCGGCCATGACCCTCACCGACCGCGAGTACCAGAAGATGCGCGATCTGGGCATCGCCATCCTGCGCGAGGTCGGCGTCGACACCGGTGGCTGCAACATCCAGTTCGCGGTGGACCCGCGCGACGGCCGCCTGATCGTCATCGAGATGAACCCGCGCGTCTCGCGCTCGTCGGCGCTGGCGTCGAAGGCCACCGGCTTCCCGATCGCCAAGATCGCCGCCAAGCTGGCCATCGGCTACACCCTCGACGAGATCGTCAACGACATCACCAAGGAGACCCCGGCCTGTTTCGAGCCCACGCTCGACTACGTGGTCGTGAAGGCTCCGCGCTTCGCCTTCGAGAAGTTCCCGGGTGCGGACACCACGCTGACCACGACCATGAAGTCGGTCGGCGAGGCGATGTCCATGGGCCGCAACTTCTCCGAGGCACTCGGCAAGGTGCTGCGCTCGCTCGAGACCAAGGCCACCGGCTTCTGGACCCTGCCCGACGGTGAATGGACCGACGCGGCTGCCATTCTCGACGACCTCAAGGTCCCCACCGAGGGCCGCATCTACCAGGTGGAGCGTGCGCTGCGCCTGGGCGCGAGCATCGAGGACACCGCCGCCGCCTCCGGCATCGACCCCTGGTTCGTCGCCGAGGTCGCCGCCCTGGTGGAGCTGCGTCAGGAGATCATCGACGCCCCCGTGCTGGACGAGCCGCTGCTGCGCACGGCCAAGCACTACGGCCTCTCCGATCGCCAGATCGCCGCGCTGCGACCGGAACTCGCCGGTGAGGGCGGCGTGCGCGAGCTGCGCCACCGCCTGCAGATCCGCCCGGTGTTCAAGACCGTCGACACCTGCGCCGCCGAGTTCGAGGCCAAGACCCCGTACCACTACTCGGCCTACGAGCTCGACCCCGCCGCGGAGTCCGAGGTCGCGCCGCAGCGTGAGCGCGAGAAGGTCATCATCCTGGGCTCGGGTCCCAACCGCATCGGTCAGGGCATCGAGTTCGACTACTCGTGTGTACATGCCGCGCAGACGCTGTCGGCCGCGGGCTACGAGACCATCATGGTCAACTGCAACCCGGAGACGGTCTCGACCGACTACGACAACCGCCGACCGCCTCTACTTCGAGCCGCTCACCTTCGAGGACGTGCTCGAGGTGTACCACGCCGAAACCGAGTCCGGCACCGTCGCGGGCGTCATCTGCCAGCTGGGCGGGCAGACCCCGCTGAGCCTGGCGCAGCGCCTCACCGACGCGGGCGTGCCCGTGGTCGGCACCTCGGCGGCGGCCATCGACCTGGCCGAGGACCGTGGCGAGTTCGGTGACGTGCTGGTCGCGGCGGGTCTTCCGGCCCCCAAGTACGGCACCGCCACCACGTTCCCGCAGGCGAAGAAGATCGCCAACGAGATCGGCTACCCGGTGCTGGTGCGCCCGTCCTACGTGCTGGGCGGCCGCGGCATGGAGATCGTCTACGACGAGACCTCGCTCGAGGACTACATCTCCCGCGCCACCGAGATCACCCCGGACCACCCGGTGCTGGTCGACCGGTTCCTGGAGGACGCCATCGAGATCGACGTCGACGCCCTGTGCGACGGCGAGGAGGTCTACCTGGGCGGCGTCATGGAGCACATCGAGGAGGCCGGCATCCACTCCGGTGACTCGGCGTGCGCGCTGCCCCCGATCACCCTGGGCCGCAGCGATATCGAGGCCGTTCGCCGCTCCACCACCGCCCTGGCCAAGGGCATCGGTGTGAAGGGCCTGCTGAACGTGCAGTACGCGCTCAAGGACGACGTGCTCTACGTCCTCGAGGCCAACCCGCGTGCCAGCCGCACGGTGCCGTTCGTGTCCAAGGCGACCGCGGTGCCGCTGGCCAAGGCCGCGGCGCGGATCGCGCTGGGCGCCACCATCGCCGACCTCCGCAAGGAGGGCCTGCTCCCGGCCGAGGGCGACGGCGGCACCGTGCCGTTCGACGCCCCGGTCGCGGTGAAGGAAGCGGTGCTGCCGTTCCACCGCTTCCGCCGCCCGGACGGTTCGGGTATCGACTCGCTGCTGTCGCCGGAGATGAAGTCCACCGGTGAGGTCATGGGCATCGACGCCGACTTCGGCACCGCCTTCGCCAAATCGCAGTCCGCCGCCTACGGTTCGCTGCCGACCGAGGGCACCGCGTTCGTGTCCATCGCCAACCGCGACAAGCGCGCCATGGTGTTCCCGGTCAAGCGCCTGCACGACCTGGGCTTCCGCATCCTCGCCACCGAGGGCACCGCGGAGATGCTGCGCCGCAACGGCATTCCCTGCGATCGGGTGCGCAAGCACTCCGACGACGTGGCCGACGAGCCCAGCATCGTGGACATGATCAAGGACGGCGACGTCGACATCGTGTTCAACACCCCCTACGGCAACAACGGCCCGCGCGTGGACGGCTACGAGATCCGCACCGCCGCGGTGGGCGCGAACATCCCGTGCATCACCACCGTGCAGGGCGCAGCCGCGGCCGTGCAGGGCATCGAGGCCACCATTCGCGGTGGCATCGGCGTGCGCTCCCTGCAGGAACTGCACGCGGTGCTGCGCGGATGAGCGCCTCCGGCGCTGCGCGGATGACGAGTTTCGGGGTCCGGCTGCGGGAGTCGATGCGGGAGCACGGTCCGCTGTGCGTCGGCATCGACCCGCATCCGCCGCTGCTGCGGGCCTGGGGTCTGTCCGAGGACGCCGCGGGCGTGGCGAAATTCGCCGACGCCTGTGTGCGCGCCTTCGCGGGCCGGGTGGCACTGGTCAAACCGCAGGTCGCGTTCTTCGAGACCTACGGTTCGGCCGGAATCCTGGTGCTGGAGGAGACGATCGCGGCGCTGCGGGAGGCCGGCACCCTGGTGCTGGCCGACGCCAAGCGCGGCGATATCGGCTCCACGATGGACGCCTACGCCCACGCCTGGCTCGGCGACGGGCCGCTGGGCAGTGACGCGGTCACGGTGTCCCCGTACCTCGGATTCGGCTCCCTGACACCGGCTCTGGAGCTCGCCGAGGCCAATGACCGGGGCGTGTTCGTGCTGGCCGCCACCTCCAATCCGGAGGCGGTGGCGCTGCAGAACATCACCGGCACCGACGGGCGCACCATCGCCCAGCGCATGGTCGACGACGTGGCCGCCGCCAATGCCGGAGCCGAATTCGGTTCCGTCGGTGTGGTGATCGGCGCGACGCTGGACTCGGCCCCGGACCTGAGCCGGCTCAACGGCCCGATCCTGATGCCGGGTGTGGGCGCGCAGGGCGGGGGAGCGGACTCCATCCGGAAGCTGGTTCCCGCGAGCGATCTCGGCGCGGTGCTGCCGAATGTGTCACGCGAGGTCCTCAAGTCGGGCCCGACGGTCTCCGCGCTGAAGCAGCGGGTGGCCGAACTGGCCGACGAGTTCGCCTTCCTGCAAAGCTGAATACAGTAGCGCTGCTGCAATAGGCATCGCGCTGCGGAATCGCCCCGGTCGTCCCACTGTGACCGGGGCGATTCCCGTTCCTCGGATATCGGCGACGGGTCATCGAGACCTGCGCTGGGCCGGGAGGCGTTCACCAAGTGCCAGTCCTGAATCCGAACTTTCGGAGGAACCACCTCCGCTTGGCTTCGGGCTCGGATAGAGTGACGGCATGCCTGCCGCGGTGCCGCCCAAGGGAATTCGCCATGCGCTCGTGCTCGGCGGAGGTGGTGCGGTCGGTCTGAGCTGGATGGCGGGCGTGGTCATCGCGCTGCGCGAGGCCGGGATCGACCCGGCGGCCGCCGGGCGGATCGTCGGCACGTCGGCCGGTGCGGTCGTCGGCGCGGCACTGGCCGCGCAGGTCGACCTGAGTCTGCTGCTGCGGCGGCCCGCCATGGACAACCCCGAGTTCACGCCGATCACCTTCGACCCGGCGCGCTTCGGCGAGATCTTCGGCCTGTTGAACACCCCGGGCCTGGATCCGGCCGAGGCCCGCCGCCGCGCCGGAGTCCGCGCCGTCGAGATGAATCTCGGCGATCCGGCCGCGCATATCGCTCGCATCGGGGCGTTCGTCGGCCATACCGACTGGCCGCAGCGGGATCTGCGGATCACCGCCATCAGCGTGGCCACCGGTGCGCTCCAGGTGTGGACCCCGGCGGGCCAGGCCACCCTGCTCGAGGCGCTGGCGTCGAGCACCGCGGTCCCCGGTGTCTTCCCGCCCATTCCGATCGGCGACGACCATTACTTCGACGGCGGCATGCGCTCGCCCATCAACGCCGACCTGGCCGCCGGCGCCGAACGCATCCTGGTGATCGAACCGCTGGCACACCTGTTCCCGCACGCCCCCTCCGACCGCGACCTGGGCGGCGCGGCAACGAGTTTCATCGCACCCGACGCCGGAGCGATCGCCGCATTCGGCCCCGACCTGTTCAGCGCCGCCGCGCTGGAGCCCGCTTACGAAGCCGGTGTGCGGCAGGGTGCGGAGGCGGCCCCGGGCTTGAAGGACTTCTGGCCCGACGCCTGAACCGGGCCGCATTACGCTGAATCCACCGCTCCGCAGAAAGGTGGGATTTCTCATGTCCGGCGCCGCCCTCGGCCTGCTCTCCTACGCCCAAACCCGGATCCTGGTCGACGATTTCGCGGCCAGCTTCCGGTTCTATCGCGATGTGCTCGAACTGCCGCTGAAGAGCGAGGTGGACGGCGATGTCCCCGAGTCCGAGGACGGGCCCTACGCCTGCTTCACCGTCGGCGGGCAGGATCTGGCGCTGTTCACCCGTGCCTACATGGACGCCGCGATCGGCGCCGAGCACCGGCCGCGGACCGAAATCGACACGGCCGTGGTGGTTTTGCGCGTCGCCGATGTCGACAAGGCGGTGGCGGTGCTGCGTGAGCGCGGGGCCTCGATCGTCGGTGAGCCCGCCGATCAGCCCGCGTGGGGCATGCGTGTGGGCCATGTCCGCGCGCCCGAAGGCACGCTCGTGGAGCTGTGCCAGTACGAGGGCTGAGTGTCCCGGATCGCCGTCGTCGCCGCCCTGTTCGCTGTAGGCGAACCCGGCCGGGGCGGCGCCGGCCCGTGTGGCCCGATCGAACGTTTGTCCGGATTGCCCCGCTCGCCTTCGCCGGGGCTCGGCGGGTGTCCGCGTACGTGTCGGCCGTGTTTCGCGCGTCAGCGGCCGTGTGAGGGCCGCAAGCGGGCCGCCCCTGCGGTGAACCCGGTGCCCCCACCGGGCCCTACCTGCACCGAAAGGTGTCCGAATTGCGTACTTCCGTGCTGCCGGGAACGGTCTCGGTGATGCGCGACACGCGGTACCGATTCGAACGACACGCCGAGAAATCCAAGAAAAATCCAGGTCGCGTGATTACAGCTCGGTCACGGTTTCATCCGGGGCCAGTCCACGCCCTCGAACGCCCGGTCGAGAACCCGAAAAAGCCCTGGCCGCAAGGCTATTCGCCCCCGCTCCGAGTCGCCGGCCGCGCCCGGTGCGCCGCCGCCCGCGGCGGTGTGCATCCGGCCCGGTCGCGCGCCGAATCACGCGCTGACCTGGGGGGTGGGTTCGCAATCGGCAAGCGTCGTGGGTACGGTCGCTGAGACCACCGGGTTACCGGAGGTAGATCAAGCAATGAACGATGAGACGGAGGAACCGTGGCCCTTCCCCAGCTGACTGACGAGCAGCGCGCCGCTGCTTTGGAGAAGGCGGCTGCCGCTCGCCGCGCTCGGGCGGAGCTCAAGGAGCGCTTGAAGCGTGGTGGCACCGATCTGAAGACGGTCCTTGCGGACGCCGAGAAGGACGAAGTCCTCGGCAAGATGAAGGTTTCGGCGCTGCTCGAGGCCCTGCCGAAGGTTGGCAAGGTCAAGGCGGCCGAGATCATGAGCGAGCTCGAGATCGCTCCCACCCGCCGCCTGCGCGGACTGGGCGACCGGCAGCGTAAGGCGCTGCTGGCCCGGTTCGACTTCAGCGCCGATTAATCCGAGGGTGGTCGAACACACTCGGAAGGGTCGACTGGTAGTACTGGTCGGCCCCTCGGCCGTCGGCAAGTCCACCGTCGTGCGCTGCGTACGCGAACGACTGCCCGAATTGGTATTCAGTGTGTCGGCCACCACCCGGGCTCCGCGGCCCGGGGAGGTCGACGGTCAGGACTACCACTTCGTCACCCGCGACAGGTTCGACGCCATGATCGATGGCGGCGAAATGCTCGAATGGGCCGATATCCACGGTGGACTGCAGCGGTCGGGCACCCCGGCCGCACCCGTGCGGGAAGCGCTCGCCTCCGGACACCACGTCCTGATCGAGGTCGACCTCGAAGGCGCGCGCTCGATCCGCAAGACCATGCCCGAAGGCCTGCTGGTCTTCCTGGCCCCACCCAGCTGGGACGAGCTGGTGTCCCGCCTGACCTCGCGCGGGACCGAATCGCCCGAGGTCATCGAGCGCCGGCTGCAGACCGCGCGCACCGAATTGGCCGCCTGTGACGAGTTCGACATCGTCATCGTGAACGACCACGTGACCAGCGCCTGCGAGCAGTTGGTATCGTTGTTCGTTAGCACAAATTCGGGGTCCTGACCCCGGAACTCCGGCTCACCCCTCTGTTTTGATCGATCAAGCAGGGCAGTGAGCCGGAAAAGCCATCCTTCCGAACAACCCCGCAGGAGCCTTCCTAGTGAGTACGGACCTCAAGACCGTTCCCGCCTACGACACTCCGGTCGGCCTCACCAACCCGCCGATCGACGAACTGCTGGAGCGGACTTCGTCCAAGTACGCGCTGGTCATCTACGCGGCCAAGCGCGCGCGGCAGATCAACGATTACTACAACCAGCTCGGCGACGGCATTCTCGAATACGTCGGTCCGCTGGTCGAGCCGGGTCTGCAGGAGAAGCCGCTGTCGGTGGCCATGCGCGAGATCCACGCCGACCTGCTCGAGCACTCCGAAGGCGAGTAAAAACGCGGTGACCCGAGTCGTCGTCGGCGTCGGCGGCGGTATCGCCGCCTACAAGAGCTGCAACCTCGTGCGCCGGTTCACCGAAACCGGGCACGAGGTTCGTGTCATTCCCACCGAGTCGGCGTTGCAGTTCGTCGGCAAGGCCACCTTCGAGGCGCTCTCCGGGCACCCCGTGCACACCGGCGTCTTCGCCGACGTGCCGGAAGTGCCCCACGTGCGCCTCGGCCAGGAGGCCGATCTGGTCGTCATCGCCCCGGCGACCGCGGACCTGATGGCCCGCGCCGCCCAGGGCCGCGCCGACGACCTGCTCACCGCGACGCTGCTGACCGCGCGTTGTCCGGTCCTCTTCGCCCCGGCCATGCACACCGAGATGTGGGAGCACCCGGCCACCAAGGCGAACGTGGCGATGCTGCGCGCGCACGGCGCCGTGGTCATGGAACCCGCTTCGGGTCGCCTGACCGGCACCGACACCGGTCCGGGCCGGCTGCCAGAGCCGGAGGAGATCTTCGGTCTGGCCCGGCTGCTGCTCGAACGCGCCGACGCGCTGCCGCGCGACCTGGAGGGCCGCCGCGTGGTGGTCTCGGCCGGCGGTACCCGCGAAGCGCTGGATCCGGTGCGTTTCCTGGGCAACCGGAGTTCGGGCAAGCAGGGCTACGCGATCGCGCGCCTGGCCGCCCAGCGCGGCGCGCAGGTGACGCTGATCGCGGGCAACACCATCGGCCTGGAGGCTCCGGCCGCGGTCGAGGTCGTGCACGTGACCTCCGCCGAGCAGTTGAAGGTGGCCGTCGACAAGCATTCGCTCGGTGCGGACGCCGTCATCATGGCCGCCGCCGTCGCGGACTTCCGCCCGGTCAACGTGGCCGCCTCCAAAATCAAAAAGGGTGCGGGCGAACCGAATTCGATCGAGTTGGCCAAGACACCGGATATCCTTGCCGGGTTGGTTCAGTCCCGTCGTGACGGGCACCTACCGGGCACCGCGATCGTCGGCTTCGCCGCCGAGACCGGGGACGAGCACGCCGACGTGCTCACCCATGCCCGGGCCAAACTGGCCCGTAAAGGCTGCGACCTGTTGGTCGTGAACGCCGTCGGGGAGGGGAAGGCCTTCGAGGTCGACACCAACGACGGCTGGTTGCTCGGCGCCGACGGCACCGAGATCGCCCTGGACCACGGGTCCAAGGCCCTACTGGCTAGCCGAGTGCTCGACGCACTCGGTCCTCTGCTCCGCTGAAGCCTCGGCACCGCAGGGTTCGGACGGCTGCCGCGCAGGTCGCGGCGGGTGTCTGAGTCACAATGTGCTCGTCACGGTGGCGCTCGCCCCTGTGACGCGCATATTGGAATAACCTGAGACAAAGGGTTGTGCGATGGCGCGGAGACGCTACTGTCGCCACCCGAAACGAGAAACCCGTTGAGGGAGAGGGAACAACTGTGCGCACGTCTGGCAGCCGCCTATTCACCAGTGAGTCGGTGACCGAAGGTCACCCCGACAAAATCTGTGATGCCATCAGCGATTCCATCCTCGACGCGTTGCTCGCGGCCGATCCGCGCAGCCGGGTCGCGGTGGAGACCCTGGTGACCACCGGCCAGGTGCACGTGGCCGGTGAGGTCACCACCACGGCCTATGCCGACATCCCGACCATCGTTCGCGAGAAGGTCCTGGAGATCGGATACGACTCCTCCGCAAAGGGTTTCGACGGCGCGTCCTGTGGCGTGAACGTCGCGATCGGCGCGCAGTCGCCCGATATCGCCCAGGGCGTGGACACCTCGCACGAGGCCCGCGTGGGCGGCGAGGACGACGAGATCGCGCGTCAGGGCGCGGGCGACCAGGGCCTGATGTTCGGTTACGCCACCGTCGAGACCCCCGAGCTGATGCCGCTGCCGATCTCGCTGGCGCACAAGCTGTCCCGGCGTCTGACCGAGGTCCGCAAGACCGGCGTGCTGCCGTACCTGCGGCCCGACGGCAAGACCCAGGTCACCATCGAGTACGACGGCGCCATCCCCAAGCGCCTCGACACCGTGGTCATCTCGACCCAGCACGCGGCCGACATCGACCTGGACAACCTGCTGGCCCCCGACATCCGCGAGAAGGTCGTCGACGCGGTCCTGTCCGAGCTGCAGCTGCCCAACCCGCTCGACACCTCCGACGTGCCCTGCTGGTCAACCCGACCGGCAAGTTCGTGCTCGGTGGCCCGATGGGTGACGCGGGCCTGACCGGCCGTAAGATCATCGTCGACACCTACGGCGGCATGGCCCGCCACGGTGGCGGCGCCTTCTCCGGCAAGGACCCGTCGAAGGTCGACCGCTCGGCCGCCTACGCCATGCGCTGGGTCGCCAAGAACGTCGTCGCCGCCGGCCTGGCCGAGCGCGTCGAGGTTCAGGTCGCCTACGCCATCGGCAAGGCCGCCCCGGTTGGTCTGTTCGTCGAGACCTTCGGCACCGAGCTGGTCGACCCGATCAAGATCTCCGACGCCATCGGTGAGGTCTTCGACCTGCGGCCCGGCGCGATCATCCGCGATCTGGACCTGCTGCGCCCGATCTACGCGCCGACCGCCGCCTACGGCCACTTCGGCCGCACGGATGTCGATCTGCCGTGGGAGCGCACCGACCGCGCGGAGAAGCTGCGCGCGGCCGCCGGGCTGTAATTGACCGGCGCCCAACAGTTCTCGACGGGAGCGTCGGGCACGGAGACCACCTCCGAGCCCGACGCTCCCGCCGTCGTTGGCGTACCGCGCCCCATCGCGCGGGTCCTGCCCCTGCTCGAACCCGCCCACCTGGACCGCGATTTCGACTATGTGGTGCCCCCCGAGCTCGACGAACTCGCCCAACCCGGCGTCCGGGTCCGAGTCCGCTTCTCCGGCCGCCTCATCGACGGCTACCTCCTCGAACGCCTCGAAAGATCCGACCACACCGGCAAACTCGTCCGCCTCGAACGCGTCGTCTCCGGCGAACGAGTCCTCACCCCCGAAATCCTGAAACTCGTCACCGCCGTAGCCGCCCGCTACGCCGGCACCCGCGCCGACGTCCTCCGCCTCGCCATCCCACCCCGCCACGCCAAGGTCGAAACCGAAGGCACAGAAAAGCCCGAAAAGCCCAAGCGCACTTCGAAGAAGAACGCCACCGCCGATTCGGTCGTGGCCGTGGACGGCGTGGTCGACCTCGATGCTGAGCAATTCTCGGTCGCAGAGCAGCCGGGCAATGCGCCCGCCGCCTCGGCCGTCGCGGCACCGGGGAGTGCGGACATCGCTGCCGCACAGGCAGATTTGGATGGCGTCGAGCCCGCGACGGAGTCTGGGCTCGGCCTCACCGAGAGCGGTAGTGCCACTGAGGGCGCTACGTTCGACCACAACGCGGTCCCCGTGCCGGTCGAGCCCGCCGATGCCGTGGCTGTGGGGAACACTACGGAGATCGGCTCGACCGCAGGTCCAGCCCGTGATGGCGGAGAATTCATCGGAGGCGCGGCGGCCGACGGCGCAGGCGTGGAGCCCGTGACGCCGCCCGAAGGTGAGCCGGGACCGCAAGAACTGAGTGCTGCACCGTCGCAGTCATTGGCCGCCGAGTTCCCCGGTTGGGGCCGCTATGTGCACGGCCATTCGTTCCTGGGTGCGCTGGCGGCGGGGCGCGGGCCGCGGGCGGGGTGGCAGGCGTTGCCGGGGGAGGATTGGGCGCGGCGCCTGGCGGAGTTGGCGGCGGTGACCGTGAGGGGTGGGCGCGGGGCGGTGATCATGGTGCCGGATCAGCGGGATCTGGATCGGGTGCTGGCGGAATGTGTCGCGCTGCTGGGGGAGTCGGCGGTGGGGTTGGCGGCCGGGTTGGGGCCCTCGGCGCGGTATCGGCGATGGCTGTCGGTGTTGCGGGGGCAGGCGAAGGTGGTGGTGGGGACGCGCAGCGCGGTGTTCTCGCCGGTGCGGGATCTCGGGTTGATCGCGATGTGGGACGACGGGGACGATACGTTCGCCGAGCCGCGGTCGCCGTATCCGCATGCGCGGGAAGTGGCCATGTTGCGCGCGCACGAGACCGGGGCGGCGTTCGTCGCGGCCGGGTTTGCGCGCACTGCCGAGGTGCAGGCGATCGTCGAATCCGGGTGGGCGCATGACCTGCTCGCGGATCGGTCGGTGCTGCGGCAGGCCATGCCGCGTATCGCCGCGCCCGGGGACACCGACGCGGCGCTGGAACGTGATCCCATCGCGCAGGCGATCCGCATCCCGGCGGTGGCGTTCATGGAGGCGCGCAAAGCGCTCAAAGACGGTGGGGCGGTACTGGTTCAGGTGCCGCGACGCGGATACATTCCGGCGTTGTCCTGCGCCAAATGCCGGATCCCGGCCCGCTGCCGCCACTGCAATGGACCGCTGGCGTTGCCCGACAGCGCGCCCGCGTCACGTGGCGCATTGCGCAGTGGGCGTGAGGGTGTCGCCGAGGCCCAGAGCCCGGCCTGCCGCTGGTGCGGAATCACCGAGGCGGCGTTCCGCTGCGGCGCGTGCGGGTCCCGAGCGTTGCGGGCCGTCGTCATCGGCGCGTCACGTACGGCGGAAGAGTTGGGGCGGGCGTTTCCCGGTGTCCCCGTTCGAGGTTCGGGCGGTTCCACCATCCTGAACACCGTGCCGGCGGGTGCGCAGGTGGTGGTCTCCACCATCGGCGCCGAACCCCCGGTGCCCGGCGGCTACGCCGTCGCCATGCTTCTCGACGGCTGGGCTCTGCTCGGCCGCGCCGACCTGCGCGCCGCCGAGGACGCCCTGCGCCGCTGGATGTCGGCCGCCGCCCTGGTCCGCCCCGGCGGCCGCGTCATCGTCATGGCCGACGCCGCGCTGCCCACCGTGCAGGCCCTGGTGCGCTGGGATCCGGTGTGGCACGCCCGTTTCGAGCTCGAGCAACGCACCGAGGTCCGTTTCCCGCCCGCGGTTCGCTTCGCCGCCATCGACGGCACGTCCGACTCGATCGCCGAATTGCTCGGCGAGGCAAAGCTTCCCGGCAACGTGGAAGTCCTGGGCCCGGTCCCGCTGCCGCCCGGTGCGCGAAAGCCCTTCTCCTCCGGCGACTCTCCCGCCGAGGTCGAACGCATGATCCTGCGCGCCGACCGCTCCGGCGCCGCCGCCCTCTCCCGAGCCCTCACCGCCGCCCAGGCAGTCCGCAGCACCCACCGCTCCGACGCCCCTCTGCGCGTCCAGATCGACCCCATCGACATCGGCTAGCTCTGTTCGACGGGTCGGTCCCCGGATCACCGCGTCGGTAGGTCCCTGGATCTTGTTCAGAGTCCAGTGATTTCGTCGCGGGGGAGCGCGGCGAGTGCGGTGAGCGCATTGAGAAAGCCACGCCGATCCGCGGCGGGGAGTTTGGCGAGCAGACTGTCCTCCCGGGCCTGGATCTCGGCCTGGGCCGCATCCCGGAGGCGGCGGCCCTCGGCGGTCAGCGCGAGCAGCCGTGCACGGCGATCGGCGGGATCGGGGCGACGTTCGATGAGCCCCCGCTCCTGCAGATCGTCGAGCACCGCGATGATCCGCGTCTTGTCCGCCCCGATCTCCTGAGCCAGCACCCCCTGGCCCCGCGCCGGGCCCTCGTCCAGATGCAGCAGTACGACATATGCCCACATGGTGATCCCGTGCGCGGCAAGCACCGGTTGCTCGGCCGCCATCAGGGCGCGCCCGAGGGGGACGATCATCGCTGCCAGGTCCGGACGGTCTGTCATGCGGTCCAGACTATGCGGCGTGCCGGTGCGGCCTGTCGATCGTGTCGCCCGCGCGGGTCAGG
This sequence comes from Nocardia tengchongensis, assembly GCF_018362975.1. Lineage (NCBI taxonomy): Bacteria > Bacillati > Actinomycetota > Actinomycetes > Mycobacteriales > Nocardiaceae > Nocardia > Nocardia tengchongensis. The sequence goes on along the minus strand of NZ_CP074371.1, from coordinate 6,022,370 downwards.
ATGTCGTGCGCGTCGAAGTGTTCGGCCCGCCAGGAATCCAGTCCGATTCCGACGCGGCCACGCCAGGCCCGCATGATCTCGGTGTGGACGGGCCAGCGCACGAAGCGGCGCATATCCCGTTCGGACTCCCACACCGAGATCGAGCCGCCCCGGAACTCGGCCGGCCGCCCCCACAGCCACAGCCCGACCGCACCCTGCATGACCGGCCAGGTCCTGCCCAATTCCAGCCCGGCCGTATAGATGTCGCGTGCCTCGGCCTCGGAGCCCGCGAGAAAGTCGGTCACGCTGACGAATACCGGGCCCGGACGCTGATCGTTCGGGCCGGGATTCCAGGGCATGAGCACGGTGCCGTCGGAGAATGATTTCGTATGCATCTGTATACGATAAGTGGCTGCGTACGAAATAATCAATGGCGAAGTCAGCGGAACGCGGGGGCGACCCGGGCCGCCCATTCCGCGTACGAGGTCGCGGGCCGCCCCAGGACCTTTTCGACGTCGCCGCTGACGAGCTGTTCCTCCGGCGTCGGCTCGCCGATGATGTCGAGCGTGTGATCGGCGACCGATGCGGGCATGAAGCGCAGCATGTTCTCCCGTGCCTGTTCCCGGGTGAGCTCTACGAACTGCAGCGATTCCCCGAGCGCGTCCGCCAGGGCGTCCGCTTGCCGGCGCGGAGTGACCAGTTCCGGCCCGGTGACCGTGTAGATCTGCCCGTGGTGGCCGTCCTCCCGGAGTGCGGTCGCCGCCATGGCCGCGATATCGCCCGGATCCACCTGCGGCAGACCGACGTTCCCGAACGGCGCGGGAATCATCCGCTGGGCCCGGACCGGCTCGATCCAGGCGAAGGTGTTGCTGAAGAAGCCGCCGGGCCGCAGCACCGTCCACTCCAGATCGGAGGCGGCGAGCGCCTGCTCGAATGCGATGCTGCGCGCGTACCCGTCGCTGCCGGGCCGGGTCACCGCGCCCTGCGAGGACAGGAACACCACACGCTGGACACCGGCTGCCGCAACGGCTTTCAGCACCTCGGCGGGTGCGGGTCCCTCGACCAACTGCGGTCCGGTGATGAGCAGGAACAATGCCCGCGCGCCTGCTACCGCCTCGGCGAGGCTGTCGAGATCTCCGATGTCGGCCCGGCGGTGCTCCGCACCCTCGGGCAGGTCGATCGGCTTCTCGCCCCGGGACACCGCGACCACTTTCTCGCCGGCTGCGGCGAGCTCCCGCACGAGGGCGCTGCCGACATTTCCGGTTGCTCCGGTCACTGCGATCATCTGTCTCACTCCTGAGTTAGTTGGCTGACTAAATCGAACATAGGCCACATGACCGGGCGTTGTCTATAGTTAGTCGTATGACTGACTCAGTGGTCCGGCCGACGGGGAAGCGGGAGCGGCTCTCCGATGCCGCCGCCAAGGTCTTCCACGAACAGGGCGTGGAGAAGACGACCATCGCCGACATCGCGCGCGCCGCGCAGGTGCCGGTCGGCAATGTGTACTACTACTTCAAGACCAAGGATCAGCTGGTCCAGGCCGCGATCGGCGCCCACGCGCGGACCGCGCGGGAGATCATCACCGCGCTGGAGCAATTCGACGCGCCCGCCGAGCGATTGAAGGCGCTGGTGCGCGGCTGGGTTGAGCAGCGCGAGCTGGCCGCCCGATTCGGTTGCCCCTCGGGCACTCTCGCCACCGAGCTCGACAAGCGCGCCGACGGCCTCGACCGCGAACTCGCCGATGTCATGCGCGGACTGCTCGACTGGATCGAAGCGCAGTTCGCCGCCCTGGGTCGCGCCGACTCCCGCGAACTCGCCGTCGCGCTGCTGGCGGCGTATCAGGGAATCTCCCTGCTCACCAACACCTTCCGTGATCCGGCGATGATGGCGGCCGAGGGCGCGCGCCTGGAACGGTGGATCGACTCACTGGTTCCGGCGACGTAGCCGGGGTCGAGCACGCCAACCGGTTCGGGGGCGTGCGACGCGTGCCGGGCCGCCGGAAGAATCACGCGGCGTCGCCGCACGCACCGGATTCGATTCAGGCGGGCTGGGATTGGGCGGGCCGCACGCTCCACCGCCCCTCGTCGCGCAGGATGCGCACGGGATGATCGAAGCAAGCGCTGATGTGGTCGGTGGTGAGCACGCTTTCGACCGGCCCGGCCGCGACGGTGCGACCGTTGCTCAGCAGCATGGCGTGGGTGGTGCCGGGCGGCAGCTCCTCCAGATGATGGGTGACCAGGACCGACGCCAGCTCGGGGTGGCTGCGCTGGAGCAGGTCCACGCGCTCCAGAAGTTGTTCTCGCCCGGCCAGATCCAGGCCGGTCGCCGGTTCGTCGAGCAGCAGCAGGCGCGGGCTGGGCATCAGGGCGCGGGCGATGAGGGTGCGGCCGCGCTGCCCCTGGGACAGGATCTGCCAGTCGGCGTCGCGGCGGTGGGACAGGCCCAGCAGATCGATCAGGCGGTCCGCCTCGGCCAGCTCGGCGGGGGAGGGCTGCCGGCGGGGGATCAGGGCCGCGGTGTTTGTCGCGCCGGTGAGCACGACTTCGCGGACCGTGAGGTCGCCGCTGGGGACGTGGCGCGGGTCGACATGGCCGATCCCCGCCCGCAATGCGCGCATGTCGACGCGGCCCAGTCGCCGCCCGAGCACTTCCACAGTTCCCCGGGTCGGATGCTCGAATGCGCCGAGCATCCGCAGCAGCGTGGTCTTGCCCGCGCCGTTCGGGCCGAGCAGCGCCCAGTGCTCACCGGCCCGGACGGTGAGCGAAACCCCTTGCAGGATGGGGTTTCCGCTCCGCACCACCGTCACGTCGTCGACATTCAGCACCGGTTCCGTCATGTCTGCAGCCTAACAAACTCCTCAGACAAGTGGAGGGGTGTCCGCGCTTGACGGTTTGCTGCACATTCGCTGTGTAGGGTGACGACATGGCGATCGACGCGGTGCTGTTCGACTTCTCCGGCACGCTCTTCCGGTTCGACGACGCGGCATTCAACGATGCGTGCCTGACCGACGCGAACGGTCGCCTGCTCGACACCCACGAGATCGCCGAGATCATGCGTCGCATGACCGCCCCGGTCGGCCAATTCGTCGAATTCGACGCCGAGGGCCAATACGCTTGGGAGAACCGCGATCTCGACCCAGCCCTGCACCGCAGGGCCTACCTCGACGTGCTCGAGCAGTCCGGTGTCCCCGCGGACCAGGCGGCACGGCTCTACGGACTCATGCGCGACGCGAGCGAATGGACGCCCTATCCGGACACCGGTGGGGTGCTGCGCGCGCTGCACGAGTCCGGGGTGCGAGTGGGTGTGGTCAGCAATATCGCCTTCGACATCCGCCCGGCCTTCGCTGATCGCGGATGGCATCGATATATCGGTGAATTCGCCTTGTCGTACGAAGTCGGCGCGATGAAGCCGGACACGCGTCTCTTCGAAGCCGCCCTGGACGGCCTGGGCGTCACGCCCGATCGTGCGCTCATGGTCGGCGACAGCCTCGAGGCCGATGGCGGCGCGAAGGCCCTGGGCTGCACATTCGCCCTGGTCGATCCATTGCCGACCGAGGATCGCGCGACCGCGCTGTGGGACGCGGTCCGTGCGCACGGGCTCCTGACTCCCTAAAGTCCAAACCAGACGGTTTGTGTGCCAGTTCACCTTGTTGTGGATAGATTGACGATATATCGTCGATAGCAGCAAGTAGAACGACGAGCCTTGAAGGAGGCACGACCATGGAACACATGGACCACATCGAACGGGGCCGCGGCCCCTGGCGGCGACGCGGCGACGAGCAGCAGGGCCCCGAACATCCGCGGATGCGCAGAGGCGGGCCCCGCGGCCCGCGCGGTGAATTCGGCCCGCACCGCCACGGCCACGGTCGTGGATTCGGCCCGGACTTCGGTCCCGGCTTCGGGCCCGGCCCGCACTTCGGTCGCGGTCGCGGCCGCGGCGGGCGTGGCCGGCGCGGTGACGTCCGCGCCGCCATCCTCCTGCTGCTGCAGGAGCGGCCCATGCACGGCTACGAGCTGATCCAGCAGATTCGCGAACGCAGCGAGGATGTCTGGCGTCCCAGCCCGGGGTCCATCTACCCCGCCCTGGCGCAGCTCGAGGACGAGGGCCTGGTCCTCATCGAGAAGGTGTCGGGTCGGAAGACGGCCAAGCTCACCGAATCCGGTGTCGAGTTCGTCGAGGCCAACCGCGCCGACCTGGGTGATCCCTGGCAGGACGTGAAGGACAACGTCGGCGATCAGGCCCTGGATCTGCGTGGACTGGTCGGCCAGTTGCTGGGTGCGGTGGCCCAGGTGGCTTCCGTCGGCACCGCCGATCAGGCGGCCAAGGCGGCCGAGGTGCTCACCGAGGCCCGCCGCTCGCTGTACCGGATCCTGGCCGAGGACGACCACACCGAAAAGTGACGGCTCCGAATCACCGGAAACCGCCGGGACTTTCGGACCGAAACCGGTCAAGATCGTGACATGGGACAAAAGCGCCCCATGCGATCTTGTGACATGGGACAACAGAGGAACCGGACACGCGGAGCTTTGCTGCGCCGCGTCGCGCCGGTGGGGGTAGTGGCGCTGGCGGCCGCCGTGCTCGGTACGGCCGCCACACCGACGGGGACCTACGCGCAGGCCGCACCCGCGGCCGCGCCGGTCCTGCACATTCCGGACCAGCAGGGTCCGCCGCAGCCCGGGCACCTGGCGGCGGCCAAATATTTGAAGGATCATCCGGGCGCGGCGCCCCAGGGCGCCAACGACTTCGGCTGCAAGCCGACCGCCGAACACCCCCGCCCGGTGGTCCTCGCGCACGGCACCGACTCCTCGGCCTACTCCGACTGGGCGGGCCTGAGCCCGCTGCTCGCACAGGCCGGGATCTGCGTCTTCGCCCTCGACTACGGCGGCAAACCCGGCAAGGACACCTTCGGCACCGAGGACGTGTGGGCCAGTTCCGCGCAGATCGGCGTCTTCGTCGATCAGGTGCTCGCCGCCACCGGCGCCACCCAGGTGGATCTGGTCGGTTTCTCCCAGGGCGCCAGCGTGACCCGCTACTGGATCAACAAGCTCGGCGGCGCGCCCAAGGTCGGTCAATGGATCGGCATGGCCTCGCCCAGCTACGGCGGGATCATGTACGGACTGGTCCCGATCGCCGACGCCGTGCCCGGGATCTACAAGCTCGTCGAGTTCGGATCCTCGCTCGCCGCCGTGCAGCAGGCCGCGGGATCGCCGTTCATCAAGGACCTGAACGCGGGCGGCGACACGGTGCCGGGTGTGAAATACACGACCATCGGCAGCCGGGTGGATGAGATGATCCAGCCCAATTCCAATATCGCCCTGCGCGGTGCGGGCGCCACCAACATCGTGCTGCAAGAGCAGTGCGAGGCCGACCTGACCGGGCATTTCCAGCTGGTCTACGACGCGTTCGCGCAGCGGCTGGTGGTCAATCTGCTCGATCCCGGACACGCCGTGGCACCGGACTGTGTGCCGGTCGCATTCGGCACCGGAATCGCCGATGTCGTGTTGGCGGCGCATTCCTGATCAGGGTGGTCACGGGCGTCCGTAAAATGAGACGACCGTATTCGTTCGCTATCGGGAGCTGCCCGTGACCATCCAGCCTGTCCGCCTGTTCGGCGATCCGATCCTGCGCGCCCGCGCGGCGGAGGTCGAGACGTTCGACCGGGAGGTGCGCCAGCTGGTGACCGACCTCATCGACACCATGTACGAGAGCGGAGGCGTCGGCATGGCGGCCCCGCAGATCGGGGTCGGGCTACGGGTGTTCGTCTACGACACCGGCGACGCGCAGGGGCATCTGATCAACCCCGTCTTCGAGGTCGTCGGCGAGGAGACCCAGACCGGGCCCGAGGGCTGTCTGTCGATCCCCGGCGTCCGCTTCGACGTGACCCGCCCGCTGACGGTGCTCGCGCGCGGCGTCGACATGACCGGTAAGCCGGTGGAGTTCCGGGCCGAGGGGCTGCTGGCGCGCTGCGTCCAGCACGAGACCGACCACCTCGACGGCGTGCTGTTCCTGCAGCGCCTGGAATCGGCCTTCCGCAAGGAGGCCATGCGCACGATTCGCGAATCGTCCTGGTTCACACAGGGAATCACGGTGCTGCCGGCCTCCGAGATCGGCGGCGGACGCCGCGCCTCGGCCGGTGGCCGGGAACGGAGCCGCTGATATGCGTCTGGTCTTCGCGGGAACCCCCGAACCGGCGGTGCCGTCGCTGCGGCGACTCATCGAATCCGAACGGCACGAAGTGGTCGGGGTGGTGACCAGGCCGGACGCGGTGGCCGGACGCGGCCGCAAGATCACCCGTTCGCCGATCGGTCAATTGGCCGACGAGCACGGCATTCCGGTGTTCACGCCGCGCAAGCCGTCCGAGCCCGAATTCATCGCCCAGCTCACCGAGCTGGCGCCGGACTGCTGCCCGGTGGTCGCCTACGGCGCGCTGCTGCCGGAAACGGTGCTCGCCATTCCCCGGCACGGCTGGATCAACCTGCACTTCTCGCTGCTGCCCGCCTGGCGTGGCGCGGCGCCGGTGCAGTCGGCGCTGCTGGCGGGTGACGAATACACCGGCGCGTCGACCTTCCTCATCGAGAAGGGTCTCGACACCGGGCCGGTCTTCGGCACCATGACCGAGAAGGTCGCCGTCACCGACACCGCCGGCACCCTGCTGGAGCGGCTCGCCGAAAGCGGATCGCACCTGCTGGAATCCACTCTCGACGGGCTGGAGGACGGCACCGTGCAAGCGGTTCCGCAGCCGCTCGACGGCATCTCCTACGCCCCCAAGGTGGAACCCGAGGCCGGCCGCATCCGCTGGGATCAGCCCGCCCTGGCCATCTCCCGCCGTATCCGCGCGGTGACCCCCGCCCCCGGCGCCTGGACCGAGATCGACGGCAAACGCCTGAAACTCGGCCCCGTCGAACTGGTCGAGGAAACCCTCCCGCCGCGCACCATCGACGTCCGCAAGAGCGGCGTCTTCATCGGCACCGCCACCACCGCGGTCCGCCTCACCCAGGTCCAGCCGCAGGGCAAACGCATGATGCCCGCCCTGGACTGGGCCCGTGGCGCCCGCCTCGAACCGGGAACGGTGACCGAATGACCCATCCTGACGAGAACGCCCCCCGCCGCCCCTTCCGGCGCTCCGCCGCCGCGGCCCCCGACACCTCGGGGAACCCGTCCGCGACGCCCCGCAATTCCGAGGGCGGCGACCGCCGCGCCGGATTCGGCCGCGGCGAACGCCCTGCGCGAGACCGTGATTCGGACTCGAATCGTTCCTCCGGCGGCCTGCGCGGCCGCGAGGGCTACACCCCGCGCGATCGTGGCGACACGGCCGCGGACCGTGGCCGCGGGGACGACCGGCGTGGCGGATACGCCGGAGGAGACCGCAATGCGGGGTCGGCCCGATCGGGCGGGAGCCGCGACTCGGCCGCCGGCGGACGCTCTTTCGGCAACGACAGTCGAGAGTCCGCGGGACGCCGGGACGACCGCTCCGGCGGCGCACGCCGCACCAACGATGACCGCGGCGGATTCGCTGCGGGCGGGCGTGATTCGGGTTCGGATCGGTCGGCCGGTGGTGATCGGCGTGGTGCGGGACGTGACCGGGGCGAGTCCTCGGGTGGTCGTTCCTTCGGCGGCAATCGCGGCGGTGGGCGGGGGAAGCCCGCCGAACGGACTGCGGGGCAAGGGGATCGGGGCTCGAAGCGCGCCGGTTCCGATGCGCGCGGGGCCGAGACGCGTGGTGGCGACCCGGGGGCCGCTGCCGCTCGGCGCGCGGAGAAGGCGGGGGCCGATCCGGTGCGGATCGTGGCGCGCGATGTGCTGCGGGCCGTGCGAGAGCGGGATGCCTACGCCAATCTGGTGCTGCCGGGGTTGTTGCGGGAGCGGAAGATCAGTGGCCGCGATGCGGCGCTGGCCACCGAATTGGCCTATGGGGCTTCGCGGTCGCTGGGGCTGCTGGACGCGGTGATCGCGGACTGCGCCGGGCGCGGTGTCGACGAGATCGACGGGCCGCTGCTGGATGCGCTGCGGCTGGGGACCTATCAGTTGCTGCGCACTCGGATCGGGGCGCACGCGGCCGTCGACACGTCGGTGGCGCTGGCGCGGTCCGAGTACGGGCAGGGGCGGGCCGGGTTCGTGAACGCGGTGCTGCGGCGGGTGGCCGAGCGCACTCCGGAGGAGTGGGTGGAGCGGCTCGCGCCGTCGGATCCGCTGGCGCACCTGGCTTTCGAGTTCGCGCATCGGTGTGGATCGCGCAGGCGTTCGCCGACGCGCTGGGCGCGCGGGCGGGCGAGCTGCGCGAGGTCCTCGAAGCCGACGACGCACGGCCGCTGGTGCATCTGGTGGCCCGGCCCGGCGACATGACCGCCGAGGAACTGGCGCTGATCACCGGTGGTGAGGAAGGCCGCTGGTCGCCGTACGCGGTGTACCTCGAGGGCGGTGATCCGGCGAAGCTGGAACCGGTCCGCGAGGGCATGGCCGCCGTGCAGGACGAAGGCAGTCAGCTGGTGGCCCTGGCGCTCACCCGCGCACCCCTGGAGGGTCCGGACGGCGGTCGCTGGCTCGATCTGTGTGCGGGCCCCGGCGGTAAGACCGCATTGCTGGCCGCGATCGCCGAGATCGACGGCTTCCGGGTCGACGCGGTCGAACCCGCCGAGCACCGGGCGGAGCTGGTCCGCAAGACCACCCGCGGCATGCCGGTCGACGTCCACGTGGCCGACGGCCGCGACAGCGGACTGACCCCGGGCTTCGACCGCATCCTGGTCGACGCCCCGTGCACCGGCCTGGGCGCACTGCGCCGCCGCCCGGAGGCCCGCTGGCGCCGCCAGCCCTCCGACGTCCGCGAACTGGTCACCTTGCAGCGCGAACTCCTCACCGCCGCATGGGATCTCGTCCGCCCCGGCGGCGTGGTGGTCTACTCGACCTGTCCCCGCACCTCCCGGAAACGGTGTCCGTGGTCGCCGACCTGGTCCGCCGCACCCCCGCGGAACAGCTCGACACCCGCGACCTGCTCCGGGCGTCCCGGAACTCGGCGACGGCCCCGGCGCCCAGCTGTGGCCCCACCGCCACGGCACCGACGCCATGTTCGTGGCAGCGCTTCGGAAACCCCTACAGTCGCAATAGGATTCGGATAGGCCCCGGCCCGCTGAGCAGGACGGGGCCACCGGATGTGCCGCACCTGAGTCGTCACCGATCGTGTCCGCCGTAGCGCTCCCGATCCGACGGCGGGTCGGACACCGCTGCACCGACGTGTCCCGGAGCGGCGGCTCGGCCGATGCCCAGGGTCGCGCCGCCTCACTGGCCGGGGACGTTGCGAGCCAGTTCGTCCAGCCAGGCCGTGGCGGAGGCGTCGCTCGGGGCGCGCCAGTCGCCGCGGGGGGACAGGGACCCGCCGGAGCCGACCTTTGGGGCGTTGGGGAGGGTGGAACGTTTGAATTGGCTGGTCTGGATGAAGCGGCGCAGGAATTCGGCGAGCCAGTGCTTGATGGCGGCCAGATCGTATTCGTGGCGCTGGTCCGCGGGAACGAGGTCGGGCCAGGCGCCCCGGGTGCGGTCGGACCAGACATGGTGGGCGAGATAGGCGATGCGGCTGGGCAGATCGCCGAAGCGCAGCAGGTGGTAGAGGTGGAAATCCTGCAGCTCGTAGGGACCGACGGTGGCCTCGGAGCTCTGGGCCGGGGCGTTGCCGTCGCCGGGGATGAGCTCGGGGGAGATCTCGGTGGCGAGAATCGAGGTCAGCACCGCACCCGCCTCCGGGCCCAGGCTGTCGGTGTCGATGGTCCAGGCGAGCAGATACTTGATCAGGGTCTTGGGGACCGAGGCGTTCACACTGTAGTGCGCCATGTGGTCGCCAACGCCGAACGTGCACCAGCCCAGCGCCAATTCGCTCAGGTCGCCGGTCCCGATGACCAGGGCGTCGTTCATGTTCGCCAGCCGGAACAAGTGTGAGGTGCGTTCGCCGGCCTGCACGTTCTCGTAGGTGACGTCGTACTGCGGGACCCCGTCGGCCGCGGGGTGGCCGAGGTCGCGCAGCATCTGAGCGGCCGAGGGCCGGATGTCGATCTCGTGCGCGGTGGCTCCGACCGCCCGCATGAGCCGTCGCGCGTCGGCGAGCGTGCGGCTGCTGGTGGCGAAGCCGGGCATGGTGTAGGCCAGCACATTCGAGCGCGGCAGCCCGAGCCGGTCCATGGTCTTGGCCGCGACGATCAGCGCCACCGTGGAGTCCAGCCCGCCCGACACCCCGATCACCACCCGTTGCGACCCGGTGGCGGCCAGTCGCGTACTCAACCCCTCCACCTGGATGCGGTGGACCTCGGCGCAGCGTTCGTTGCGGCGGGCGAGATCGGCGGGAACGTAGGGGAAGCGCGGGATTTCGCGGCGCAGTGGCACCGTCCCGGCCGGCACCGGCAGCTCGACCTGGATGCGCCGGAACCGCGCCAGCTGCTCCCGGTGATCGTGCACGGTGTCGGCGAAACTGGTGGTGCGCAGCCGGTCCGCGGTCAGTCGCCGCAGGTCGAGATCGGCGGTGACCAGCTGCGGATGCACCGCGAAGCGCTCACCCTCGGCGAGCACGGTGCCGTTCTCGCACACCAGCGCCTGCCCGTCCCATGCCATATCGGTGGTCGACTCGCCATGTCCGGCAGCGGAATACAGGTAGGCGGACAGGTATCGAGCCGAATGCGAGGTGCACAGCTCGCGCCGATAGTCGGCCTTGCCGATGACGATATTGCTGGCCGACAGGTTCACCAGCACCGTCGCTCCGGCCAAGGCGGCGAAACCGCTGGGCGGCAACGGCACCCAGCCGTCCTCGCAGATCTCGAGATGAAACACGAACTCGGGCAGGTTGATCGAGGTGAACAGCAGATCGGCGCCGAACGGCACCCGCTGCCCGGCGATGACGATCTGGTCGTCGAGCGCCATACGTGCCGCCGCGAACTGACGTTTCTCGTAGAACTCGCGATAGTTCGGCAGATAGCTCTTGGGCGCGGCGCCCAGCACCCGCCCGTGGTGAATCGCGATGCCGCAGTTGAACAGCTGCCCCTGTGCCCGGATCGGTGCGCCCACCACCAACACCGTGTCGATGTTCGTGCTCTCGGTCACGACGCGCTCGAGCGCCGATCCGACCGCCGCGTCCAGGGCGTCCTGGTGGAACAGGTCGTCGGCGGTGTAGCTGGAGAGTCCCAGCTCGGGGAACACCGTCAGCACCGCGTGCTCGGCCGCGGCCCGGCGCGCCAGCAGCAGCATGTGCTCGGCATTGAAGCCCGGATCGGCGACTCGCACCGGCGGTACCGCCACCGCGACGCGCGCGAATCCGTGCCGATACAGCGAATCGAACGGCAGCTGTCGCGACAACACCGACCCCTTTTGCGTCCGGCCGAGATGACCATGGTCCGGTCGCAATCTACCCATGCCGGCGCCATGCCGGGGACCGGCCACGCCGGGTTCATTCCCGCGCCGACTGCTCCCGGAGGCGGGCGAGGGTCTTGGACAGGATGCGGGAGACGTGCATCTGGGAGATGCCCATCTGCTGGGCGATCTGGGTTTGGGTCATGGATTCGAAGAAGCGCATGGTGAGGATGCGGCGTTCGCGTTCGGGGAGGCCGGCCAGCAGGGGGCGGATCGCGACGTACTCCTCGACGCGGTCGAACTGGGATTCTTCCTCGCCGAGGGTGTCGAGCAGGGAGGCCTCGGTGTCGCGGCCGACGGAGACCGCGTCGATGCTGCTGGGCTGGTAGGCGTTTCCGGCGATGACCGCCTGGGTGACCTCGTCGGCGTCGATGTCGAGGGCGGCGGCGATCTCCTTGGCGGTGGGGGAGCGCCCCAGCTGCTGGGAGAGCGCGTCGATGGCGGAGCCGATGCGCAGGTGGGTTTCCTTGACGCGCCGGGGAACCCGCATGGCCCAGGTGTTGTCGCGGAAGTAGCGGCGGACCTCGCCCATGATGGTGGGCACCGCGAAGGACAGGAAGTTGGAGCCGCGGGTGATGTCGAAGCGGTCCACCGCGTGCACCAGGCCGACCCGCGCGACCTGGGTGAGGTCGTCGAAAGGTTCACCGCGACCGCTGAATTTGCGGGCGATGTGGTCGGCCAGCGGAATGCAGCGGTTGATCAGCTGCGAGCGCAGCGCCGCGCGGCGCGCGGATCCGGGCACCGTGGCGGCCAGTTCCTCGAACAGCAGCGCGACGTCGTCGTATCCGGAGACGGTGCGCGCGACCTCTTCGGCTTCCTCGGCGTCGACGGTCTCCTCGGCCTCGGCGGGCTCTTCGGTCTCGTCGACTCCGGTGTTCTCGGTGTTCGCGGCCGGATCTTCGGGGCCGTCCGCGTCGGGTGTGGGGATCACGTCTTCTCTGTCGATCACTACGCCTTCCCCCGGACCCGCCGGAACTCCACCGCCGTCGGGTATCCGGAGATCGCCGGATCGAAGGGTTCCTGGGTGGCGGTGACCTCGTCGGAGAGGGTCCGCAGCACGTGCCAGCCGAAACTGCGCTGGTCCGGTAGTCCCTCGGTGGCGGCGGTCCCGCTGACTCGCACGATGAGGTCGGTGTCGCCGACGGTGAACCGGCACCGCAGCGTCGAACCCGGGGCGGCGATGGCGATCAGGGTGGAGGCGGCCTCGTCGACGGCGAGCCGGATGTCGGCCACCTCGTCGAGGGTGAAATCGCTGAGCAGCACCAGGGTTTCGGCGAGTCCGCGCACGATGGGCAACTGGGATACGGAGGCGGCGACACCGATTTCGACCGGTGTGGCGCGCAACCCTTGTTCCGCCGAAATGTTGATCACCCTGTAGAGGCTACCCATTCCGGTGCGCGGCAATCAGCCATTCCCGTGACGCGGGACGCATCGGATGGTGCCGATAGACTGCCGCGTGTGTGCATCTCTTCCTCCCCTTTCCAGCGGCCTGCCCCGATGATCGCCCCGTCCATCCTGTCCGCCGATTTCGCGAACCTCGCGGCCGAGCTGCGTGCGATCGAGGGCGCGGACTGGGTGCACGTGGATGTGATGGACAACCACTTCGTGCCGAACCTGACGATGGGCCCGCCGATCGTGGAGAGCCTGTTGAAGGTCACCGACATTCCGATGGACTGCCATCTGATGATCGAGAACCCGGAGCGCTGGGCCCCGTGGTACGCGGAGGCGGGCGCCTACAACGTCACCATCCACGCCGAGGCCACCGACAATCCGATCGCGGTGGCGCGCGACATCCGCGCGGCGGGCGCCAAGGCGGGCCTGTCGGTGAAGCCGAACACCCCGATCGAGCCGTACCTCGGGATCCTGCGTGATTTCGACACCCTGCTGGTGATGAGCGTCGAACCCGGTTTCGGCGGACAGTCTTTCATCGCGCACGTGCTGGACAAGGCCCGTCAGGTGCGCCGTCTGGTGGACGCCGGTGAGCTGCGCCTGGTGGTGGAGATCGACGGCGGCATCAATATGGACACCATCGAGCAGGCCGCGGAGGCCGGCATCGACTGTTTCGTGGCGGGTTCGGCGGTGTACGGCACCCCGGATCCGGCGGCGACGGTGGAAGCGTTGCGCCAGAAGGTGATCGCGGTCGAGGCCGCGTCGGCCCAGTAGTCGCGGTGCCGGCCCCGGCTGCCGGGGCCGTTGGCGCGGTTCAGTTCCCGAGCAGTGCGTCGAGCACCGAATCCAGTGGCGGCACGGTGTCGGTGGTCTCGGGCGATTGGATCCAGGTGCGGTAGCCGGTGCGCTCGTCGTCGGCGGAGGGCAGCACGACCTGTGCTCCCGGGCACGCCACGGTGGCGTAGAGGCGGAACAGGGCCGCGGTCACGGCGGTGCTGAGGGTGTCGGGCCGGGCGGGACCGGTGATGAAGGTCCAGCGCCTGGCCCGCGGATGGTGTACGACGGGCCCGGCCAGGTCGGCCTGGGTGAGCCGCTGGCGCACGCGTTCGCCGAGGTCGGCGGGCATGGTGACGGCCCCGTAGCGGCTGCCTATCTCGAGCAGGATGTGCCGTGATGTCGGATCGATCGATGCCGGCAGGTGAAATTCGCGCCGGTACTGCACGCAGCGAACTTCGAGTGTCGAATCGAGAAGCGTTGTCACGCCGCACCCCTGACTGTGCCGATTATGTTGTCTACCACCTGGATCCGACCCGCGCGGGTCCAACCTTCCTTCGGTTCGCTTGCTCGGGAAGATTGTCGCCGGCCTGGATCGGCCGTGGACGCATTGACCGTTCTGCGCTGAATTGCTCGTGGAAGTTGAACTGCTGGAGTCAGCTGCATAACAATCTTGCGACCATTCGCGTCGTTGCGCAAGATTCAGGTGTAGCGAGTCGCTGATTGGGTACCTCCCGGCGTTGGGCCTGGTCAGGCTATGCATTCGACCGGTTAATTCTGGTTATTCGATAGGCGATTCCGAGGAATTCGGACAATTTACCGATCGCAAGTTGGCTTATGCCCGATTTCGTCCAGCTACCGGTATCCAACGCTCCAGTGAACGAGGCCGCATGTCGCCTACGACTGCGCGTCGTTAGGCTGAGGGGGACGGCCTCGGCGCGGGAATACCGGATGCGGTGCGTGCTGTTGGCTCGAGCGGAGCACGCAGTTGGCGATCAGGGAGAGGTACGCATGTTCACAGGCATCGTCGAGGAGCTGGGCGAGATCATCGCCACCGAGCAGCTGGACGATTCGGCGCGGCTGACCATTCGCGGCCCCCTGGTGACCTCCGATGCGGGACACGGTGATTCGATCGCCGTCAACGGCGTCTGCCTCACCGTGGTGGACCGCGAGGTCGTGGGCGACACCTTCACCGTGGACGTCATGGCCGAGACCCTGGACCGCTCCAGCATCGGCGGCCTGGCCACCGGCTCGCGCGTGAACCTGGAGCGCGCCGCGGCCGTGAACAGCCGCCTGGGCGGCCACATCGTGCAGGGTCACGTCGACGGCACCGGCACCATCGTCTCCCGCACCCCCCACGAGAACTGGGAGGTGGTGCGAATCTCGCTGCCCGACAGCATCGCCCGCTACGTCGTCGAGAAGGGCTCGATCACCGTCGACGGCATCTCGCTGACCGTCTCGAGCATCGGCCTGGCCGAGGACGCCTTCGCCGACGGCAGCAAGGACTGGTTCGAGGTCTCCCTGATCCCCACCACCCGCGAGCTCACCACCCTGGGCACCGCGCCGGTCGGCACCGTCGTGAATCTCGAAGTCGACATCATCGCCAAGTACGTCGAGAGGCTCGTGCAGCGCGGCTGAACGGCCGTGAGGCCGGAGGCGGCGCAAATCGGGCATCGCCGCTGGCTTACTGTAATGGGGCACCTAATTCGAGATGGAGCACAACAGACGTGACCAGGTTCGACACCGTAGAGCGCGCAGTCGCCGACATCGCCGCCGGTAAGGCGGTTGTCGTCGTCGACGACGAGGGCCGGGAGAACGAGGGCGACCTCATCTTCGCGGCGGAGAAGGCGACCCCCGAACTGGTGGCCTTCATGATCCGCTACACCTCCGGTTACATCTGTGTGCCGCTCACCGGCGAGGACTGCGATCGCCTGGGCCTGCCGCCGATGTTCGCGGTCAACCAGGACAAGCACGGCACCGCCTACACCGTGTCGGTCGACGCTCGCGAGGGCATCACCACCGGTATCTCGGCCGCCGACCGCGCCGCCACCATGCGGGTGCTGGCCGACCGCGACGCCAAGTCCGACGACCTGACCCGCCCGGGCCACGTGGTTCCCTTGCGCGCCAAGGACGGTGGCGTGCTGCGCCGTCCCGGTCACACCGAGGCCGCGGTGGATCTGGCCCGGATGGCCGGGCTCAGCCCCGCCGGCGTCATCTGCGAGATCGTCAGCCAGAAGAACGAAGGCGATATGGCGCGCACCGAGGAGCTGCGCATCTTCGCCGACGAGCACGACCTGGCGCTCATCTCCATCGCCGACATGATCGCCTGGCGGCGTCGCAACGAGAAGCACGTCAAGCAGGTCGCCGAGGCCAAGCTGCCCACCGAGTTCGGTGATTTCCGGGCCATCGGCTACGAGAGCGAATACGACGACGCCGAGCACGTCGCCCTGGTGATGGGCGATATCGGCGACGGCGCCGACGTGCTGGTGCGCGTGCACTCCGAGTGCCTCACCGGCGACGCCTTCGGCTCACTGCGCTGCGACTGCGGCCCGCAGCTCGACGCCGCCATGGCGTTGATCGCCGAGCAGGGCCGCGGCGTGCTGCTCTACATGCGCGGCCACGAGGGCCGCGGCATCGGGCTGCTGCACAAGCTGCAGGCCTACCAGCTGCAGGACGGCGGCGCCGACACCGTCGACGCCAACCTGGACCTGGGCCTGCCCGCGGACGCCCGCGACTACGGCATCGGCGCGCAGATCCTGGTCGACCTGGGCATCACCTCGATGCGGCTGCTCACCAACAACCCGGACAAGCGCGCCGGGATCGAGGGCTACGGCCTGAGCATCAGCGAGCGTGTCGCCATGCCGGTGCGCGCCAACAAGCACAATCTGCGGTACCTACGCACCAAGCGGGATCGGATGGGCCACGACCTGGTCGGCCTGGAAGACCTGGACCTGGGCGAGACCGCGAACTGACGCAGACAACCGAGAGGGCGGAACAACGATGAGCGGTACCGGCGTACCTGCTTTCGAGCTCGCCGATGCCAAGGATCTCAAGCTGGGGATCGTGGCTTCGCGCTGGCACACCACCATCTGCGACGCCCTGGTGGCGAACGCGGAGAAGACCGCCCGGGACGCGGGCGTCGCCGACATCACCGTGGTCCGGGTCGCCGGCGCCATGGAACTGCCGGTGGTGGCGCAGGCGCTGGCCCGCAGCCATGACGCGGTGGTCGCGCTGGGCGTCGTGATCCGCGGCGGCACACCGCATTTCGAGTACGTGTGCGATTCGGTGACTGCGGGCCTGACTCGGGTCTCCCTCGACGAGGGCACCCCGGTCGCCAATGGCGTGCTCACGGTGAACACCGAGGAGCAGGCCCTCGACCGCGCGGGCCTGCCGGGCTCGGCGGAGAACAAGGGCGAGCAGGCGGCCGCGGCCGCCCTCGACGCCGCCCTCACCCTGCGCGAACTCAACGCGTAGCCATGCCCGTCGTCCGGATCTGGAAGCGCGGCGGCTCCGAGGAGGAGCCGGCGCGCCGGACCGAGACGACGGAAACGCCTGCCGGGCAACCCGAGCGGGCCGGTAGCGAGCAGCAGAAGCCGGAGTCCGAGGAACCGATGGCCGAGACGACGCCCGAGCCCGACGTGGCGAACCCGCACACCGACGAGGGTCGCCGGTCGGTGCACGCCGAATCCGGGGACAGTGAATGGGACCTCGAGGTGCGCCCGCAGCACGCCATCTTCACCGTGCGGATCGTGGCGGCGGTGCTGGCGGCGATCTTCATCTTCGGCGGGTTCGTGCTGCGCCACGGCTCCACCGGCGTCAACTTCCGCGTCTCCGATCAGCTCGGCCTGATGGCGTTCGGCCTGGTGCTGGCCGCCGGCGTGCTGACCCTGACCCGGCCCCGGGTGCGGGTCGGCAAGCGCGGGGTCATGGTCCGCAATATCGTGGGCGACGCCGAGTTCGGGTGGCAGGACATCCGCGGGATCTCCTTCCCGGACAAGAAGTCCTGGGCCCGCTTGGAACTGGTGCACGACGAGTACGTGCCCATGATGGCCATCCGCTCCAACGACAAGATGCGCGCCGCCGAGGCCATGGACCGCTTCCGCGAACTCGGCGCGAAATACACCTCCCAGCAGGACTGACTTCCCCCGATCCGAGGGCCGTCGCCCGAACCGACCAGGTTGGGCGCTCGCCCGGACGGAGTAGGGCGGTTGTCGCTCCGCCCGCGGCTGGGCAGTCGCCCCGGCCGAAGCCGGGCTCGCGCGTATGCGGGTTCGGCTAGCGCGGCCCGCCCAGTACCGCGCCCTCGCGGCGCGGATCCGCCCCGCCGATCCAGCCGTCGCCGTCACGCACCAGCGCCGACAGGCCACTGGACTGCGCCGCCACCGATACCTGATCGCCGGACTGCCGCAGCTGCTGCACCAGCGGATCGTGGTCGCCGTTGTCGGTGGCGTTCACCGCCGGATGCTCACCGCCCACGTTCGTGACGGGTGTGTTGGCCGCGCCGAAGTCGATCATCGACACCGCCTGCTGCGGATTCAGTCCCCAATCCAGCATGGCCACCAGCGTTTTCACCACGAACTGGATGATGACCGCCCCGCCCGGCGACCCGGTGACGTGGCTGAGCGCGCCGCGGGTCCCGTCGGGATTGCGGGCGAACACCAGGGTCGGGGCCATGGAGCTGCGTGGGCGCTTGCCGGGGTCGAGCCGGTTGGCGACCGGTACGCCGTCCTTGTCGGCTGGTTCGGCGGAGAAGTCGGTGAGCTGGTTGTTGAGGATGAACCCGTCCACGAAATGGAATGAGCCGAAGGCGGATTCGACCGTGGTGGTCATGGACGCGGCATTGCCGTACTTGTCGACGATCGAGATGTGGCTGGTGCCGTGCTCGGGCTGCTGTGCCGCGTTGCCGAGCGGCACCGGCCCGAAGTCGCCGGGCTTGGCGGTGCCCAGGCTCTTGCCCGGGTCGATGAGCGCCGCGCGCTGCTTCAGATAGTTCGGGTCCAGCAGGGTCTGTGGTGAATTGCCGGGCAGCGGAACGAAATCGGAGTCCGCGATGTATTTGTCGCGGTCGGCGTAGGCGAGGCGTTCGGCCTCGGCGATCAGGTGCACCGCCGCCGCGGTGGGCTTGCCGCCGTCGCGCGCGGTGGCGCCGTCGCCGGAAATATCGGTCGGTTTCATCGCCGCCAGATCGAAATTGGCGAGAATGCCCAGCGCCGCCTCGACGGTGATCCCGCCCGAGGACGGATTGGGCATGCCGCAGATCTCGTGGCTGCGATACGGCGAGCACACCGCCGTGCGCTTCTTGGCCTGGTAGGACTGCAGATCCGCGAGCGCCAGCTGCCCGGGTGTGCGGCCGCCGGAGGCGGTGGCCGTGGTGTCGACGATGTCGGCGGCGATCGCCCCGGTGTAGAAGGCGTTCGCGCCGTCGGCGGCGATGGCCGAGAGCGTCTTGGCGAAGCCGGGATTGACCAGCGTGGTGCCCGCGGTCTTCGGACTGCCGTCGGATTCCAGGAAATACGCGCGGGCGCCGTCGTCGCGGGCCAGATCGGCCTTGGAGGCCGCGATCTGGGTGGCCATCCGCGGGGAGATCTTGAATCCCTGATCGGCGAGATTCACCGCCGGGGTGAACAGGTCGCGCCACGGCTGTTTGCCGTGCTCGTCGTGCGCGACTTCCAGCATCCGCAGCACCCCGGGCACGCCGATGGAGCGCCCGCTGGCGCGCGCATTGGGTTGCGGCACAGTGTGATCGATGGC
Organism: Nocardia tengchongensis; assembly: GCF_018362975.1. NCBI lineage: Bacteria > Bacillati > Actinomycetota > Actinomycetes > Mycobacteriales > Nocardiaceae > Nocardia > Nocardia tengchongensis. The sequence goes on along the minus strand of NZ_CP074371.1, from coordinate 6,003,092 downwards.
GCTGATGTAGCGCAGGTAGTCCTCGGTGGCGGCCCGCGGCGCGGTCTCGCGGCCGTCGTAGGCGTCGACGGTTTTCGCGGCGGCGTCGTAGTACATCAGGAACGCACCGCCGCCGATGCCGGTGGCCTGGGGCTCGACCAGGTTCAGCACGGTCTGGGCCACGATGAGCGCGTCCGCGGCGGTGCCGCCGTCGCGCAGCACCCGGCACGCGGCCTCGGTGGCGACGGGATTGGCGGTGGATACGGCGAATCCGCCGGTGCGCACCGGCGTCATGCCGGTGCGGTAGCCGGTGGCGACCTCGGGGTGCAGGGCCAGATTCGTGGCATCGGGCCCGGTGGGCGCGCCCGAGGTGACCGGAGTTCCGTTGCGGGACACCGTGCACGACGCGCTCTGGTCCGTCGAAGACGAACAGGCGGTGAGCATTCCGATCGACAGCAGCAGGGCGGCAGCGCCGCTCCCGGTTCGTCGCAAGCGCCTCATGACCGGACTCTAGCGCCGCGGGCCGACGCGGGCAGCGCTTTGCCGGGTGCGATCGCCTATGAATCATCAGCACTTTCATGGCAATCGCCGATGAATCCCCGTGATCGGACGCTCGACCAGCGGGTTCTGGCGGCGGAATACCCCTCCGGAGCGCCGATGCGAATCTCAGCAAACGACAGGGTACCCTCGGACGGCCTCACTTCACGATTGCGGAGGGTTAACCCGGCGTATGACCGAGATCCGGACAACAGCCACCAGCCTCAATGCCGAGGACAGCGGCTATCACAAAGCCCTGAAACCCCGGCAATTGCAGATGATCGCCATCGGTGGCGCCATCGGCACCGGCCTGTTCCTGGGCGCGGGCGGACGCCTCGCCAATGCCGGGCCGTCGCTGTTCGTGGTCTATCTGATCTGTGGCGTCTTCGTCTTCTTCATCCTGCGCGCGCTCGGCGAACTGGTGCTGCACCGCCCGTCCTCGGGCTCGTTCGTCTCCTACGCGCGCGAATTCTATGGTGAGAAGGCCGCTTTCGTGGCCGGGTGGATGTACTTCCTGAACTGGTCCATGACCGGCATCGTGGATACCACCGCGGTGGCCACCTATCTGCACTACTGGGGACCCTTCGAGCCGATCGCGCAATGGCTGCTGGCGCTGGGCGCGCTGGTCATCGTGCTGGGCATCAACCTGGCCTCGGTGAAGTGGTTCGGCGAGATGGAATTCTGGGCGGCCATGATCAAGGTGGTCGCGCTGCTCACCTTCCTGGTGGTCGGCACGGTCTTCCTGGCCGGGCGATTCGAGGTGGACGGCCAGGTCACCGGCCTGAGCATGGTGTCCGGCGCCGGCGGCTGGTTCCCGACCGGCGTGCTGCCACTGGTCACCGTCACCTCCGGTGTGGTGTTCGCCTACGCGGCCGTGGAAATGGTCGGCATCGCGGCCGGCGAGACCGAGAACCCGGCGAAGATCATGCCGCGCGCGATCAATTCGGTGATCATGCGTATCGCGCTGTTCTATTGCGGCTCGGTGATTCTGCTGGCGCTGCTGCTGCCCTACACCGCCTACAAGGCGGGGGAGAGCCCGTTCGTCACGTTCTTCGCCAAACTCGGTGTCGCGCATATGGGCTCGATCATGAATTTCGTGGTGCTCACCGCGGCACTGTCGAGTTTGAACGCGGGCCTGTATTCGACCGGCCGTATTCTGCGCTCGATGTCGATGAACGGCAGCGCGCCGAAATTCACCTCGCGGATGTCGAAGGCCGGTGTGCCCTACGGCGGCATTCTGCTCACCAGCGCGATCGCGTTGTTGGGTATCTGGCTGAATTACATCGTGCCGTCCAAGGCGTTCGAAATCGTGCTGAACGTTGCCTCGCTGGGCATTCTGGCGTCCTGGGCGACCATCGTGCTGTGCCAGTTGAAGCTGTTCTACCTGTGGAAGCAGGGGCAGGCCGAGCGGCCGGCGTTCCGGATGTTCGGCGCTCCCTACACCGGTATCGCGACGCTGGCGTTCCTGGGACTGGTGCTGGTCCTGATGGCTTTCGACCGGCCGGTCGGTACGTGGACGGTGGCCAGCCTGGTGATCATCGTGCCCGCGCTCGCGATCGGGTGGCGGATCGCCAGCCCGCGGGTGCTCGCCATCGCCAAGATGCGCGAGGGCTACACCGGTGAATTCCCCGTCATTCCGCCGATCCCCATGGACGACAAGTAGTTTTCCGCGTCCGGAGGTACACTCGTAAACTACCTCCGGACCTGGTCTTTTCAACGGCCGCACGCGAAATTGTGTGCGGCCGTTATGTGTTCGATATCACTGTGTGTATGGGCCACCTATCCGCTGTGGCCATGGTCATAACTTCGGCGACGAGATTGTCCGGACTCTGAACATTTGGTTAGCGTCTGGTTCGGCGGGTTCGCAGGGGGCACGCCACCAGGGGTTACTCGACGAGGAGTGCTGTGAGTTCGTACTCGGCTGTTGCCGACGAGGTGGAAATGACACCGGTGGGCACGGAAAACGGCGTTCCAGCCACAATTTTCGAGCGGGTGATCGACGGCGTGCGGGGGCTGCGCCGGGCGAGCGCCGAGGCGGAAGTACCCGCCAAGGTGCGCGAAACCCAGTTCGCGGCGCTCGGCGCCACGGGATTGGCGATGCTGCACGGACTGTTGTCGGCCACTGTCGGCCTGGACAGCGCGATCGGCAGCGTCGGTCACTTCTTCGCCGCCTGGGTCACCGGCGGTGTGGCCATGCTCTTCGGCCTGCGCTCGCGCTGGATCTGGGTGACCGCGCTGGGATTGGCCAGCCTCCAGACGTTCCTGGGAGTCTTCACCCTGGTGTCGGCCGAAATGCCCACGGGCGTGGGACCGTTCACCGTGCTCGCCGGCATCATGGCGTCCGGCATCGTGCTGGCGCTGCTGCTGCGCCGCGACTGCTACACCTGGTTCGCTCTCGACTGACACCGGCCGCCGCCCACGGCAATGCCCTGGGCGGCAACCGATCTCGTCGAGACGCCGGGGTTACTTCAGTGTGCGACCCAGTGCGCGCCCGGCGGCGCGCCCGGAGAAGATGCACCCGCCCAGGAACGTGCCTTCCAGCGCGTTGTAGCCGTGCACGCCGCCACCGCCGAACCCGGCGACCTCACCCGCGGCGTACAACCCCGGGAACGGGGTGCCGTCGGGGCGGATGACCTGGGAGTCGAGGTTGGTCTGCAGACCGCCCAGCGTCTTGCGGGTCAGGATATTGAGCCGCACCCCGATCAGCGGGCCGTGCGCGGGATCGAGGATCTTGTGCGGCGTCGCCACCCGGCCCAGCTTGTCGCCCAGGTAGCGCCGCGCGTTGTTGACGGCCATCAGCTGGGCGTCCTTGCTGAAGTTGTGCTCGATGTTCCGGTCGCGGGCCACGATCTGGCGTTCGATGTCGGCCGGATCCAGCTGCGGGCCGCGCGAGATCTTGTTCATGCCCGCGATCAGCTCCGGCAGGGTGTCGGCGACCACGAAGTCCACGCCGTGCTGCTTGAACGCCTCGACCGGGCCGGGCGCGCCCTTGGCCACCCGGCTCTTGAGGGTGAGTTTCAGATCCTTGCCGGTGATATCGGGATTCTGTTCCGAGCCCGAGAGCGCGAACTCCTTCTCGATGATCGACTGCGTCAGGATGAACCACGAATAGTCGTAGCCGGTCGCCAGGATCTGCTTCATGGTGGCGTTGGTGTCGAAGCCCGGGAAAGCCGGTGCGGTCATGCGCTTTCCATTGGCGTCGAACCACAGCGACGACGGCCCGGGGATGATGCGGATGGCGTGATCGGGCCACACCGGATCCCAGTTGTGGATGCCCTCGGTGTAGTGCCACATGCGGTCCCGGTTCACGATCCGCCCGCCGGCGGCCTCGGTGATGCCGAGCATGCGGCCGTCCACGTAGGCGGGCACGCCGGAGATCATGTGCTCGGGGCAGGGCCCGAGGCGGTCGGTGGGCCAGTTGCGGCGCACCAGGTCGTGATTGTGGCCGATGCCGCCGGAGGAGACGATCACCGCTTCGGCGCGGAACTCGAACTCGCCCTCGATATTCCGTGACGACGCGACGCCGCGCTCCTCGGACGATGCTTCGAGCACGCTGCCGCGCACACCGACGACGGCGTCGTTCTCGACGATGAGGTCGTCCACCCGGTGCCGGAACGCGAAGCCGACCTGTCCGCGCTGTTCGGCGGCGAGCACCGGTTCCAGGAACACGCGCACCACTTCGGGCCCGGTACCCCAGGTGAGGTGGAAGCGCGGCACCGAATTGCCGTGCCCGTCCGCGGATTCGCCGCCACGCTCGGCCCAGCCGACCAGCGGGGTCACCCGCAGCCCGAGATCGTGCAGGTACTGCCGCTTCTCGGTGGCGGCGAACTGTACGTATGCGCGCGCCCATTGCCGCGCCCAGTGGTCCTCGTCCTCACGGTCGAAGCCGGCCGAGCCGAGCCAGTCCTGCATGGCCAGTTCGAGGCTGTCCTTGACGCCGAGTCGGCGCTGTTCGGGACTGTCCACGAAGAACAGCCCGCCCAGCGACCAGAACGCCTGCCCGCCCAGGTTGGCGCGGTTCTCCTGATCCAGCACGAGCACGCGGCGACCCGCCTTGACCAGCTCGTGCGTGGCGACGAGACCGGCCAGACCGGCGCCGACCACGATGACATCGGGGTTCTCGATCATGCCCATTTCCTTGGTGTCGAAGTTCGATACACGAATGTATCGAACGAGTTCGCTGCTGTACAGGCGTTCGATACATTGATGTATCGAACGGGGTTGTCGGTGGGACATGGCATGGTTCGAGTGTGCCGACTTCGCCCACCGGATCCCTGTCACTCGCCGCGGCGCGCCGCATCGCACTCGCCGCCCAGGGCTTCGGGGCCGCACGGCCCAGCGCACCGCCCACCCGGCGCACGGTCCTGAAGGTCCTCGACAGCACCCGGTTGCTGCAGCTGGACTCGGTGTCGGCGGTGGTGCGCGCGCACTACGCGCCGGTGTTCAGCCGGATCGGACCCTACGACCGGGCTCTGCTCGACGGAGCCGCCTGGGGCCACAGCGCCCGTCGGCCGCGGCAGCTGATCGAATACTGGGCCCACGAAGCGGCCCTGCTGCCGGTGGCGGACTGGCCGCTCATGCGCTGGCGCATGGTGCAGTACCGGCACGGCCGCTGGAATGGTATGCGGCAAGTGCTGGAACGTAATCCGGCGCTGGCCGACGATGTGCTGGGCGTGGTCAAGGAGTACGGGCCGAGCACGGCGGGGGAGATCGAACGGCACCTGGAGCTGGATCGGCCACGGGCCAAGGACAATTGGGGCTGGAACTACAGCGACACCAAGGTGGTGTGCGAGGCGCTGTTCGCGGCGGGGGAACTGACGGTGCCGCGGCGGGTCGGCTTCCAGCGGCATTACGACCTGGCGGCCGCGGTGCTGCCCGCCGACGTGGTGACCCGCGAACCGGAGGAGGCCGACGCGATCCGCGAGCTGGTGCGGCGGGCGGCGCGGGCGCACGGGGTCGGCACCGAGACCGATCTGCGGGACTACTACCGGCTCAGCCGCCGTCAAACCGAGCCCGCCATCGCCGATCTCCTCGATGCGGGGGAGTTGGAGCAGGTCAGTGTCGCGGGCTGGGACAAGCCCGCCTACCTGCACACCGAGGCGCGCACGCCACGCCGGGTCACGGGCGCGGCACTGCTGTGCCCCTTCGATCCGCTGATCTTCTTCCGCGACCGCACCGAGCGGCTGTTCGACTTCCACTACCGCATCGAGATCTACACGCCCGAACACAAACGCGTGCACGGCTATTACGTCTTCCCGTTCCTGCTCGACGGCGAACTGGTCGCGCGGGTGGACCTGCGCGCCGATCGCGCGAGCGGGCGGCTGCTGGTGCCGGGCGCGTTCACCGAGCCCGGCCGCGACGCGGTGCTCGTGGCTCGCGCGCTGGCCGGGGCGCTGCGGGAGATGGCGGACTGGCTCGAGCTGGAGACGGTCGAGGTGGGCGAAAAGGGCGATCTCGCACCGGTTTTGCGGCGCGAGATCGCCTAGTTCCGGGAACACGCGATAGAGCCCGGGTCAGAACGGCCCGTCGGTCCAGGCGTTGAGCACGATGCCGTTCTTGCCCTCGCCTTTGCACTCGATGGTCATGGGGATCAGCGGTCGCGGTGAATCACCCACGATGTAGGTGGGGGCCTGATATCCGCTGCCCACCACCCGGGTGCCCAGGCACTGCACCACCGCGGCGTACCAGGTGTCCGCGGGGCAGGTGAAGGTGGCGGTGTCGAGCGTCCGGTCGATTCGGCAGGGCGAGTCGGCGTGGGCGGCCGGGGCCGCCACCGCGATCAGGCCCGCCGCGCCGATGCCGAGTGCGGAACCGATCGCGAGCGACCGGCGGCGCGGGTGGAGATGGTGATGGTTCGTCATCGAACAAGCTCCCTCGTATGCGGACAGGTCAAGCGAACAGTGCATCCATACTGACTCGCGAGACCCGCCGCACCGTCGAAACGCGCGGAGATCGCCGTTCCGGCGTGGCGCGCCGTCCGCTCAGGCGGCGAGGCGCTCGCCCGGAGAATTCAGCACGGCCGCATCGCAGAAGAGCGAGGGCGCCAGAGGCTGGGTGAACTGCCCGGACACGAGGATGGCGACGTCGTCGGACTCGGCCGTGGCGGGCATGGTGACCGCCACCAGCGCGGCGGCGGCCAGACAGACGGCCCCCACGATGGCGAGCGAGCGGCGGCGCGTGCGCCGTCGGATCAAGGCGTTCCCTCCTGGTGAATGATCTTGTCGATACTTCGGAGCCGCGCGCGCCGCGGATGGGCCGGGATTTCCCGTGGATGGCCCGCGGCCCTGTCGGAGCCCATGACTAACCTGGACGCGTGGCAGATCCCGCGACCTACCGGCCCGCCCCGGGCACCATTCCCGTCGAACCGGGTGTCTACAAATTCCGGGACACCTTCGGTCAGGTCATCTATGTCGGCAAGGCGAAAAGCCTGCGCCAGCGACTGAACTCGTACTTCGCCGACGTGGCCGGGCTGCACCCGCGCACCCGGCAGATGGTGACCACCGCGGCCGGGGTCGAGTGGACAGTGGTGTCCACCGAGGTGGAAGCGCTGCAGCTGGAATACAACTGGATCAAGGAATTCGATCCGCGCTTCAATGTCCGCTACCGCGACGACAAGTCGTATCCGGTGCTGGCGGTCAGCCTGAACGAGGAGTACCCGCGGGTCTTCGTCTACCGCGGCCCGCGCAAGAAGGGCGTGCGGTACTTCGGTCCCTACGCCCACGCCTGGGCTATTCGCGAGACCCTGGACCTGCTGCTGCGGGTGTTCCCGGTGCGCACCTGCTCGGCCGGAGTCTTCAAGCGGCACAGTCAGATCGGGCGGCCGTGCCTGCTCGGCTACATCGACAAGTGCTCGGCGCCGTGCATCGGGCGGGTGAGCGCGGCCGAGCACCGCGACATCGTGGACGACTTCTGCGACTTCCTCTCCGGCAAGACCGACCGCCTGGTCAAGCAGCTGGAACGCCGCATGCACGAGGCCGCCGACGAGCTCGACTTCGAGAACGCGGCCCGGCTGCGCGACGACGTGCAGGCGCTCAAACGCGCCCTGGAGAAGCAGGCCGTGGTGCTGGGCACCGGCACCGACGCCGATGTCATCGACTTCGCGGTGGACGAGCTCGAGGCCGCGGTCCAGATCTTCCATGTCCGCGACGGGCGGGTGCGCGGCCAGCGCGGCTGGGTGGTCGACAAGTCCGGTGAGGCCATCGACGCGGTGGGGTCCGGCGGCGAGCTGCCGGCGCTGGTCGAGCAGTTCCTCACCCAGTTCTACGGCGAGCAGACCTCGGTGGCCGCGCAGAGCGGTGACGACCAGCCCGGCGCGGTGGTCCCGCGTGAGGTGCTGGTCCCGGCGCTGCCCGAGGATCACGAGCAGGTGCAGCAGTGGCTCTCGGAACTGCGCGGGTCGGCGGTGCAGTTGCGGGTGCCGCAGCGCGGGGACAAGAAGGCCCTGGCCGAGACCGTGCAGCGCAACGCGCAGGAGGCGCTCGCGCAGCACAAGCTGAAGCGGGCCGGTGATCTGACCGCGCGGTCGGCGGCGTTGCAGGAACTGCAGGACGCGCTCGATCTGGACAGCGCGCCGCTGCGGATCGAATGCGTGGACATCTCCCATGTGCAGGGCACCGACGTGGTGGCCTCGCTGGTCGTCTTCGAGGACGGCCTGGCCCGCAAGCCCGAGTACCGGCACTACACCATCAAGGAGGCCGCGGGCGAGGGCCGCTCCGACGATGTCGGCAGCATCGCCGAGGTCACCCGGCGCCGGTTCGGCAAGCTCCGCCGCGAGCTCGACGCCGCCGAGGCCGCCGAGCTCGAATCCGATTCGGACACAACCGAACCCGGTCTGCCCGGCATCGATCCCAAGACCGGCAAGCCGCGCCGGTTCTCCTATCCGCCCAACCTGTACGTGGTCGACGGCGGCGCGCCACAGGTGAACGCGGCCGCCGAGGTGCTCGACGAACTGGGCATCACCGACGTCGCGGTGATCGGCCTGGCCAAGCGCCTGGAAGAGGTGTGGGTGCCCAACGAGCCGGACCCGGTGATCATGCCGCGCACCAGTGAGGCGCTGTACCTGCTGCAGCGGGTGCGCGACGAGGCGCACCGGTTCGCGATCACCTTCCACCGCTCCAAGCGGTCGCGGCGGATGACCGCGTCGGCGCTCGACGCGGTGCCCGGATTGGGGGCCGCGCGCAAGACGGCGCTGGTCACTCATTTCGGATCGGTGGCCAAGCTCAAGCAGGCTACGGTGGAGCAGATCACCGAGGTCCCGGGGATCGGGGTGGCGACGGCCAAGGCGGTGCTGCAGGCGTTGCAGCAGCCGTAGGGTCGCCGGCGTGCGTTTCGCGGCGCGTCGGAGGGACCTGCCGGGTAGAGTGCGACACGCCGAACGGGAAATTTGCGACACGCCGTGTGTGCTGGTGAGGAGCAGAAATCACAGCTGTGTTGCGCTCCCGTCGCTCGCCTGCAGGGTTTGCGGGCATCGGTGCAGGATGATCGAGGAACCCCAGACACGAACCGGTAGGACATGACGCGCGTCGAAGCCAGCACAGCTACTGCCGAAAACAGCACGGCAACCGAATCAGGTGAGTCCCAGGTGAACCCTCGCAAGGGTCGTCCCGGCTCCGAATCCGCACCGGTCGAGGTGGTCGTCGTGACGGGCTTGTCCGGCGCCGGCCGCGGCACCGCGGGCAAGGTGCTCGAGGACCTCGGTTACTACGTCGCCGACAACCTCCCGCCAGAATTGATCGGCCGCATGGTCGATCTCGGTCGCGCCGCCGAACCGCCCATCCGCAAACTCGCGCTGGTCATGGACGTGCGCAACCGCTTCTTCACCGGCAATCTCGCGGCGGTGGTGGAACAGCTACGCGCCGCGGGCGTGCGCACCCGCATCCTGTTCCTCGAGGCCTCCGACGACGTGCTGATCCGCCGCTTCGGCTTCGCCCGCCGCCGCCACCCGCTGCAGAGCGAGAGCGCCGACGGCACGCTGACCGCCGGCATCGCCGCCGAACGCCGCCGATTGGACCCGATCAAGACCGCCGCCGACGTCGTCATCGACACCACCGCGCTCTCCATTCACCAGTTGCACCGCAAGCTCGAGGAGGTCTACGGGGGCGACGCCGCCACCGTATTGCAGTTGACCGTGCAATCGTTCGGGTTCAAGTACGGAGTCCCGCTCGACGCCGACATGGTGTTCGATTTGCGTTTCCTGCCGAATCCGCATTGGATTCCCGAACTCCGCGACAAAACCGGACAGGACGCCCCGGTCAGCGAGTATGTGTTGTCGCGCCCGGGTGCACAGGACTACCTGGGCACCGCGCGCCATCTCGTCGACCTGACGACCGAGGGCTACCGCCAAGAGGGGAAGCGATACATGACCGTGGCAGTGGGCTGCACCGGCGGTAAACACCGCAGTGTGGCGATAGCGGAGGCGCTGGGCGACGCGCTCGCGAGCCCCGCGGCCGACGACGATTCGGGAACGGAGTTGTCTCGAGAAGTGGTACGCGTCGTCCACCGGGATCTGGGGCGAGAATGAGCGAGAACGATTCCGGCCGTACCGCCAATCCCGCCATCGTGGCGCTCGGCGGTGGGCACGGGCTGTATTCGACGCTGACCGCCATCCGGCGGCTCACCCGCAAGATCACCGCGGTGGTCACCGTCGCCGACGACGGCGGCTCCTCGGGCCGGCTGCGTGCCGAACTGGGCATGCTGCCCCCGGGCGATCTGCGAATGGCGTTGGTGGCCTTGGCCGAAGAGGCCGACGGTATCTGGGCGCGCTCGCTGCAGCACCGCTTCGGCGGCACCGGAGCGCTGGCCGGGCATTCGGTCGGCAACCTGATCCTGGCCGGGCTGACCGAGGAGCTGGGTGACCCCGTCGCCGCCCTCGACGAGGCCGGAAAGATTCTGCGGGTCACCGGCCGGGTGCTACCCATGTCGCCGATCGCGCTGACCATCGAAGCGGATGTGTCGGGGCTGGAAGGCGATCCGCGGGTGAGCCGCTGCATCCGCGGTCAGGTGGCGGTGGCGACCACGCCGGGCAAGGTCAGACGGGTGCGGCTGATCCCCTCGGATCCACCGGCCTGCCCCGAGGCGACCTCGGCCATCGAGCACGCCGACGTGGTGGTGCTGGGCCCGGGGAGCTGGTTCACCAGTGTCATCCCGCATGTGCTGGTGCCCGATTTGCACGAAGCGCTGCTGCACACGCGGGCACGGAAAGTGCTGGTGCTCAACCTCGCTGCCGAACCGGGCGAAACGGCCGGATTCTCCGCGGAACGGCACCTGCATGTATTGTCCCAGCACGCACCGGATTTCACAGTCGACCATGTTCTGGTGGACTCCGGTTCCGTACCCGAGGGTAGGGAACGCGAACATCTGGCAAGAGCTGCCGAACAGCTGCGTGCGCGAGTAACCTTCGCTGATGTCGCCGAGGCGGGGACGGACCGGCACCACCCCGGAAAGCTTGCCGCCGCACTGGATCAGGTGATCCGGCAACCTCGGCCGGAATCAGCAGGGCTTCGAGTCGAAGGACGGCATATGGGCCAACGTGTGCGGTCCGGGTTGGGTGGAAAGGAGCGCGTCTCGTGGCGATGACAGCGGAAGTGAAGGACGAGCTGAGCCGACTCTCTGTATCACAGGTGAGTTCGCGCAAGGCGGAACTGTCCGCGCTACTGCGGTTCGCCGGTGGATTGCACATCGTCGGCGGTCGCGTGATCGTCGAAGCCGAAGTGGACATGGGTTCCATTGCGCGTCGGCTGCGTCGAGAGATCTTCGAGCTGTACGGATATGGCTCGGATGTGCATGTTCTCGGCGCCGGAGGGCTCCGGAAAACCTCCCGGTATGTAGTGCGAGTTTCCAAGGAAGGCGAGGCGCTGGCGCGCCAAACCGGTTTGCTCGACGTGCGCGGCCGGCCGGTCCGGGGCCTGCCCGCGCAGGTCGTGGGCGGCAGCATCGGCGACGCCGAAGCGGCTTGGCGCGGGGCGTTTCTCGCGCACGGCTCGCTCACCGAGCCGGGCCGGTCCTCCGCCCTCGAGGTGAGCTGCCCCGGGCCGGAGGCGGCGCTCGCGCTCGTCGGCGCGGCCCGGCGCATGGGCATCTCGGCCAAGGCCCGCGAGGTCCGCGGCACCGATCGCGTGGTGGTGCGCGACGGTGAGGCCATCGGCGCCCTGCTCACCCGCATGGGTGCGCAGGACACCCGGCTCACCTGGGAGGAGCGGCGCATGCGCCGCGAGGTCCGGGCTACCGCGAACCGGCTGGCCAATTTCGACGACGCGAACCTGCGTCGTTCGGCCCGCGCGGCGGTGGCCGCCGCGGCCCGGGTGGAGCGTGCGCTCGAAATACTGAGCGACGACGTTCCCGACCATCTGGCCGCCGCGGGCAAGCTGCGCGTGCTGCACCGCCAGGCCTCCCTGGAGGAGCTGGGCCAGCTGGCCGATCCGCCCATGACGAAAGACGCTGTCGCGGGCCGGATCCGGCGACTGCTCTCGATGGCGGACCGGCGCGCCAAGGAACTCGGCGTGCCCGACACCGAAAGTGCTGTTACCGCAGAGCTGCTCGAAGAGGCCTGAAACGGCAGCGGTGCCGCTTACACTGAGCGGAACCGCACGGTGATTCCGTCCGGAAGCGTCGCAACCCCGTGTTGCGGCGCTTCCGGTCGTCTGTGGCGAAAATGATCGTTTTCGTATGTTCACCGTGGCGGGGGTGTGTCCGTGATGTTTCTGTTACAGGGCTAGGGTTAGCACCGCAACGGAAACGATCCGCAAAGCTGAGGAGCGAAAACGTGACTGTCCGGGTAGGGATCAACGGCTTCGGCCGCATCGGGCGAAACTTCTTCCGAGCCGTCGAGGCGCAGAAGGCCCTCGGCACCACCGACATCGAGATCGTTGCGGTCAACGATCTGACCGACAACAAGTCGCTGGCGACGCTGCTGAAGTACGACTCGATCCTCGGTCGCCTGCCGCAGGACGTTTCCCTCGACGGCGACGAGACCATCGTCGTCGGCGACCAGCGCATCACCGCGCTGGCCATCAAGGAGGGCCCCGCCGCCCTGCCGTGGGGTGACCTCGGTGTCGACGTGGTCGTCGAGTCCACCGGCATCTTCACCGACGCCACCAAGGCGAAGGGCCACCTGGCCGCCGGCGCCAAGAAGGTCATCATCTCCGCGCCCGCCAAGGGCGAGGACATCACCATCGTGATGGGCGTCAACGACGACAAGTACGACGGTTCGCAGAACATCATCTCGAACGCGTCCTGCACCACCAACTGCCTGGGCCCGATTGCCAAGGTGCTCAACGATTCCTTCGGCATCGAGCGTGGTCTGATGACCACCGTGCACGCCTACACCCAGGACCAGAACCTGCAGGACGGCCCGCACTCGGATCTGCGTCGCGCCCGCGCCGCCGCCCTCAACATCGTGCCCACCGGTACCGGCGCCGCCAAGGCCATCGGCCTGGTGCTGCCCGAGCTGCTCGGCAAGCTGAACGGTTACGCGCTGCGCGTGCCGGTTCCGACCGGGTCGCTCACCGACCTGACCGTGGACCTGGCCAAGGCCGCGTCCGTCGACGAGGTCAACGCCGCCATGAAGGCCGCCGCCGAGGGCCCGATGAAGGGCATCCTCAAGTACAACGTCGACCCGATCGTCTCCTCCGACATCGTGACCGACCCGCACTCCTCGATCTTCGACGCGCCGCTGACCCAGGTCATCGACAACCAGGTCAAGATCGCCTCCTGGTACGACAACGAGTGGGGTTACTCCAACCGCCTCGTTGACCTCATCGGCCTCGTCGGCAAGTCCCTCTAAGCCGCGATGACGATCAAGACTCTCCAGGATCTGCTGAACGACGGCGTCGAGGGCCGCGGCGTGCTGGTGCGCTCGGACCTCAATGTGCCGCTCGACAACGGCGTCATCACCGACCCGGGCCGCATCATCGCGTCCGCGCCGACCATCAAGGCGCTGGCCGAGGCCGGCGCCAAGGTCGTGGTGACCGCCCACCTGGGCCGCCCCAAGGGCGAGCCGGATCCGAAGTTCTCGCTGGCTCCCGTCGCCGCGCGACTGGCCGAAGAGCTGGGCCGCAATGTCCAGCTCGCCGGTGACGTGGTGGGCTACGACGCGCTCTCGCGCTCGGAGGGCCTCACCGACGGCGACGTGATGCTGCTCGAGAACGTGCGTTTCGACCCGCGCGAGACCAGCAAGGACGAGGCCGAGCGGACCAAGCTGGCCAAGGCTCTGGTCGAACTCGTCGGCGACGACGGCGCTTTCGTGTCCGACGGCTTCGGTGTCGTGCACCGCAAGCAGGCGTCGGTCTTCGACGTGGCCAAGTTGCTGCCGCACTACGCGGGCAACCTGGTCGCGGCCGAGACCGAGGTGCTGAAGAAGCTCACCGAGGAGCCCGCGCGTCCGTACGCGGTCGTGCTCGGCGGCTCCAAGGTCTCCGACAAGCTGGCGGTCATCGAGGCGCTCGCGCCGAAGGTCGACACGCTGGTCATCGGTGGCGGCATGTGCTTCACCTTCCTTGCGGCGCAGGGACTTTCGGTGGGCACCTCGCTGCTGCAGGACGAGATGATCGAGACCTGCAAGGGCCTGCTGGACAAGTACGCCGACGTCATCCACCTGCCGGTGGACATCGTGGTGGCCGACAAGTTCGCGGCCGACGCGGAGGCGAAGACGGTGGCGGCCAACGAGATTCCGGACGGCTGGATGGGTCTGGACATCGGTCCCGACTCGGCCGCCCGCTTCGCGGCGCTGCTGACCGAGGCCAAGACGGTGTTCTGGAACGGCCCGATGGGCGTGTTCGAGTTCGAGAAGTTCGCGGCCGGTACTCGCGGTGTCGCCGAGGCGATCGCCACGGCCACCGGCAAGGGCGCGTTCACCGTCGTCGGCGGTGGCGACTCGGCCGCGGCCGTGCGCACCCTGGGTCTGCCCGACGAGGGTTTCTCGCACATCTCCACCGGCGGCGGTGCGTCGCTGGAATACCTGGAGGGCAAGGAACTCCCCGGCCTCGCCGTGCTTGAAGTAAACACAGCGGAGGACTGAACCATGGCACGTAAGCCTTTGATTGCCGGCAACTGGAAGATGAACCTCAATCACCTCGAGGCCATCGCTCTGGTGCAGAAGATCGCCTTCGCATTGCCGGAGAAGTACTTCGACAAGGTCGACGTCACGGTGGTTCCGCCGTTCGTGGACCTGCGCAGTGTGCAGACGCTGGTCGAGGGTGACCGTCTCCTGATCACCTACGGTGCCCAGGACGTGTCCACCCATGACGAGGGCGCCTACACCGGCGAGATCAGCGGTTCCATGCTCGCGAAGCTGGGCTGCTCGTTCGTCGTGGTCGGCCACTCGGAGCGCCGTCAGTACCACCTCGAGGACGACGCCACCGTGCTGGCCAAGGCCAAGCAGGCGCTCAAGTACGGCATCACCCCGATCGTCTGCATCGGTGAGGGCCTGGGCGTCCGCGAGTCCAAGACCCACGTGGAGTACAACCTCGAGCAGCTGCGCGGCTCGCTCAAGGGCCTGACGGCGGAGGAGATCTCCAAGATCGTCATCGCCTACGAGCCGGTCTGGGCCATCGGCACCGGCAAGGTCGCCACCCCCGCCGACGCGCAGGAAGTTTGCGGCGCCATCCGCAAGGAGCTCGCCGAACTGGCGAATCCCGAAGTGGCGGCGGGCGTCCGGGTCCTCTACGGCGGCTCGGTGAACGCCAAGAACGTCGGCGAACTGGTCGGCCAGACCGACATCGACGGTGCCCTCGTGGGCGGCGCGTCGCTCAAGGGTGACGAGTTCGCCACCCTCTCGGCCATCGCCGCCGGCGGCCCGCTGCCGTAAGCGGTTTCCGTTGCCGGAGGCCGGGCATCCCACGGGATGCCCGGCCTTCGCCGTTTTCCGGGACATATGACGCCGCGCCATTCCCGTCGGCGGCGGTCCTCATGCAGAAGAATGACCGCCATGAGCGACTGGAACACGAACATCATCAACGAGTTTCGGGCCAACGAGGGCCGGGTGGGCGGACCGTTCGAGGGCGCGCCGATGATCCTGGTGCACCATCGCGGCCGTAAGACCGGCCGTGACCTGGTCACACCCACCATGTACATGGCCGACGAGCAGGATCCGGCCGTCGTCTACGTCTTCGCGTCCAAGGCGGGAGCGCCCACCAACCCGGACTGGTACTTCAACCTGACCGCCGCCGGAAATGCCGAGGCCGAGATCGGCACCGAGACCTTCCCGGTCGTCGTCACCGAGGTGACCGGCGCGGACCGCGACCGCATCTACGCCGAGCAGGCCCGCCGCTACCCGGGCTTCGCGGAGTACGCGGAGAAGACCGCAGGTATCCGCACCATTCCGGTGCTCGCGTTGCGTCGCGCCTGACTTCCCGACTCGCCCGTCATCGTGGTTCAACGTGCCGGCGGCTCCTGCGGTGCCGCCGGTAGTTCAGGTTGCTCGAACCGGCTGTCGATGCTGCTCGAATCTCAGCGACCGCCGGGGTGAAGGAGGCAATACCGTGCTGCATCTGCGCATCATCTCCCCGAGTGAGCGGAGCGGCGACGTGCTGCGCATCCTGGCCGCCGAGCCCGGCGCCACCCATCTGACGCTCGGCCGCGGCGAGGCCGTGCATCCGCTTGGCCACCTGATCGAGGCGGATGTGGCGCGGGCCTGCGTGAACGATGTGCGCGCCGCGCTGACCGCACTGGATCTCGATCGGACGGGCGGTATTTCGCTGATGCCCGCGGGCACCATGCTGTCCGGCGAGCGGGCGGACGCCTTGGCTCCGCGGCAGCCGGACCGAACGGTGGTGTGGGAGCAGTTGCTCGCCCAGGCCCGGGAGGGGTCCCGGCTGACGCCCACGTTCCTCGCGTTCCTGGCGATCGCGATTCTGCTGTCCGCGGTAGGCGTCACGACGGCCTCGCCGCTGACGCTGGTCGGCGCGATGGTGGTCGGACCCGAATTCCGGCCTCTGGCAGCGCTTTCGGTGGGCTTGGTGCGCCGGGACACCGGGCTCGTGCGGACTTCGGCCCGCACCCTGGCCATATCGTTCCCGGCCGCCATGGTGATCACCGCACTGGCCACGTGGCTGTGGGTGCGCCTCGGGTGGATCGGGTCGGCAATGTCGAGGACGCCCGCGCCTTCGACTTCATCTACCACGTGGGACCGTTCTCGCTGGTGGTGGCGCTGCTGGCGGGGACGGCGGGCATGCTGGCCGTGGTCACGTCCACATCAGCTGTGCTTGTGGGCGTGTTCATTTCGGTCACCACGGTGCCCGCCGCCGGGTTGGCTGTCGTCGCGGCCTTCGCCGGAAAGTGGCAGGTCGCGCTGAGCTCGCTCGCGCAGCTCGGCGTCAATCTGATCGGGATCGTGGTCGCCGGGGTAGCAGTGCTGCTGTTGCTGCGGCGCGACAGTCGCTAGACAAGATCGCTTCACCCCTCTCTGGTGCTCTGATTCGTGGAAGTCGGCGCCGGGCCTGACTGTGAATCCACTCTTGACAGTAACTGTCATGTAGGGAGATGCTGTCGTCAAGCGAAGGAGGGCTACGGATGTCACTACGGGAGCGGCAGCGGCGGCAGATTCGGGGGGAGATTCAGCGGGCGGCGTATGAGCTGTTCGCGGCGCAGGGGTTCGGGGAGGTGACGACCGAGCAGATCGCGGCGGCCGCGGGGGTGTCGGCGAGCACGTACTTCCGGCATGTGCGCAGCAAGGAGGATCTGCTGCTGGACCCCGTGCGCGAGGGTGGGTCCAAGATCGTGGCGTTGCTCGAGGAGCGCACGGAGGACGAGCCCGCCGATATCGCTCTGGCGCAGGCGATTCTGACGCGGTCGACGACGCTGGCCCCGCAGGAGCTGGAGCAGTGGCGGGCCGCGTTCCAGACCGCGCCCCATCTGCTCGAGCGGGTGGCTCTGATTACTCCCGAGCATCGGACGCGGCTGGTCGAGCTGGTCGCGCAGCGTATGGGGCGTGACGAGGGGCAGGACAGCACGCCTGGGCTGCTGGTGCATTTGCTGCTGGCGGCGGCCGAATTCGGATATCTGCAATGGCTGCGCAATACGACGCAGCAGGAGATGTCGCTGGCGGTGTGCGTCGAAGGCGCGCTCGACGCCGTGACCGGGGAACGCTGGCGCGCCCAGGGCTGAAAAGCGTCGGCGCGCAGGCGAAGAGATTCAATAGATCGACAAGGGTGAGGAACAATGCAGGACGACAAGGCAAACGGCGAGACCTTCGATGTGATCGTGGTGGGTTCCGGAGCGGCGGGCATGGCCGCGGCGCTGACCGCGGCACACCACGGGCTGTCGACGGTCATCGTCGAGAAGGCCGCGAATTGGGGCGGCTCCACCGCGAGATCCGGTGGCGGCGTGTGGATTCCGGGCAACAAGGAACTGCGGCGCAAGGCTCCCGCCGATGACCTCGAGGCCGCGCGGACCTATCTGAAGCACATCATCGGACCGGGCGTGCCGCCCGAGCGCATCGACACGCTCCTCGATCGGGGATCGGAAGCCTTCGACTTCCTGGCCGCGCATTCACCGCTGCGCATGCGCTGGGTGCCGGGCTACTCCGACTACTACCCGGAGGCGCCCGGCGGACGTTCCCACGGTCGCTCTGTCGAGCCCGTGCCCTACAACGCCACCGGCCTCGGCGCCGAATTGCGCACGCTGGAACCCGATTACGTGCGCGCACCCAAGAACGTCGTGATCACCCAGGCCGAATTCCGGCAGCTGCATCTGGGCCTGCGCAACCCGCGCAGCCCACTGACCGGCGCCCGTGTCGCGGGCCGTTGGCTCGCGGCGACCGTGCTGCGCCGCCGCGTCCTCGCCCGCGGCCAGGCGTTGAGCGCCATGCTGCGCGCGGGCCTGCTGGAGGCGAAGGTGCCGCTGTGGCTGGACACCCCGCTCGTTGATTTGCGCACCGAGGACGGCCGGGTCACCGGCGCGGTGGTGCTGCGCGACGGGAGCGAGCAGGTGCTCACCGCCCGCCGCGGCGTGATCATCGCGGCCGGCGGCTTCGAGCACAACGCGGTGATGCGCAAGCAGTATCAGCGCGAACCCATCGGCACCGACTGGACTGTCGGCGCGAAGGCCAACACCGGCGACGGCATCCGCGCGGGCGAGAATGCCGGTGGCGCCGTGGAATTCATGGCCGACGCCTGGTGGGGCCCGTCCATTCCGCTGCCCCGGCTGCCCTGGTTCTGCCTGGCCGAACGCAATCTGCCCGGCAGCATCGTGGTCAACGAGCGCGGTGAGCGGTTCATGAACGAATGCCTGCCCTATGTCGAGGCCACCCACGAGATGTACGGCGGCGAGCACGGCCAGGGCGCGGGCCCCGGCGAAAACCTCCCCGCCTGGCTGATTTTCGACCAGCGCTACCGCAACCGCTACCAGTTCGCGGGCGTCCCGCCCCGGCGGCCGCTGCCCGGCCGCTGGTTCAAGTCGGGCGCGCTGACCCGAGCCGACTCGCTTCCCGAACTCGCCGAGAAGATCGGTATCCCGGTCGAGGACCTGCGCGCCACGGTGACCCGCTTCAACGAATTCGCCGCCGCCGGAACCGATCCCGACTTCGGCCGCGGCGAGAGCGCCTACGACAACTACTACGGCGACCCGCGCAACCGCCCGAACCCGAACCTCGGCGCGCTCGGGACCGGTCCGTACTACGCCGCGAAGCTGGTCCCCGGCGACCTCGGCACCAAGGGCGGCCTCAGCGCCGACACCGACGGCCGCGTACTGCGCGCCGACGGCTCGGTGATCGAGGGCCTCTACGCGGCGGGCAATGCGAGCGCCCCCGTCATGGGCCACACCTATGCCGGTCCCGGCGCGACCATCGGCCCCGCCATCGTCTACGGCTACCTGGCCGCGCTGCACGCCGCCAGGCACTGACCCGGCGCGTGGCGCACCATGAACGGGATTCGTCCGGATTGTCTCCTTGGTGTGGAACGCGACGAAGGGTAAGACCGGCATGCGCCGCTGTTGCAGGTGGAGCTGTTTCCTGAATATCGATCGAACGGGTGTTCGATTTGGTTAGTGTGCATGTGTCAATCTCACATCGTGGGTCGAGATCGCGGGGTGTGCAGTCGTGCGAAGTGTTGGCAGGGCTCGGTCTCGGGCACCCTTCGTGGTTGCCGCGCCGGCTGGATTGCGGATCCGTACTCGCCTGCACGTGACTCCCGAAGAGGCTCGGCTGATACGTGAGATCGGCGAATTCAATGGTCGGTTGTATCGGGGTGAGCTCGCCGCGCGCATCACGCTCGGTGTATTGGACCGCAAGAGGCAGAGCGAGTACAGAGCTGCACGCAAGCGAGCGTTGACCGCCCAGACATCCTCGCGGTGGGCTGGGGCGATCACCCGATCGGTCGAAGACCAATACCAGCTGGGAATGCGCGGACTAGCCGCACACGCGCGCGCCGTCGACGCAGCAATCGCGGTTCTCGCCTCGCGGTGCGCTCTCGCGCCGAGGGAACGCGACGGGACCGTCATTGGATACAAGGACACGTCCGAGCGCTTCGGCAAGACACGGCGGCTGGCTGCTCTGCGGGTGCGTGCCGAACGGATTCATGGTGCCTTGACCCAAGGCAAGTCACCAGTCGTAATGGGCGGGAAACGGTTATGGCGCAGCCGCAACCACCTCGCGGAAGCGGGCCTGTCCGAACAGCAGTGGCGTCAGAGGTGGGATGCGGCGCGCATGTTCTTGACCGCTGACGGGGAGACCGGTAAGACCGGTGGCAACGAAACCCTGCGTGTCGCACCCGGAACGGGGATGTTGCGGATCAAGGTTCCTGTCGCGCTGGCGGATCGGTTGGGCACCCACCTGCACATCGGCACACCGGTGGTATTTCACCATCGGCGCGCCCAATGGCATGACCGGATCATGCACAAGCGGTCGGTGCGTTATGACATCGCCTATGATCCTGGACGGGATCGCTGGTATCTGGACGCGTCGTGGGGAATCGACCCAGAACCATCGGTGCCGCTCACTGCGATCCGTGCCGGGAAGGTGCTGGGGGTGGACCTCAACGCCGGGCACCTGGCCACCTGCGTACTGGACAACTCAGGCAACCCGATCGGCGCGCCTGCCACCATTGCGCTTGCGGGGCAGGGCTGTTCGGCGTCGCGGCGGGACGGGCACCTGCGGGCCGGTCTGTCTGCGGTGTTGGACCAAGCCGAATACGCCGGGTGCGGGGCAATAGTGATCGAAAACCTCGATTTCGCTGATGCGCGTGCCACCGGGCGCGATCGCATGGGACGTGGGCGGCGCGGCAAGCGGTTTCGCCGCAGCGTCGCGGGCATACCCACTGGTAAGTTCCGGGATCGCGTGCGCGCTATGGCCTCTGGCCGCGGCCTGGCCGTACTGTCGGTCGATCCGGCCTATACCAGCAGGGTGGGGAACCGGTGCTGGCGCACCCCTCTGCAGGAACAATCTGAGACTTCCGGTCCCACGGTCACTGCCCATCATGGGGCGGCGGTGGCGATCGGTCGACGCGGACTCGGCGTGAAGCTCTCGCGTCACTCGAATGGTCCCCGGCATCCACAGCGGAGCGTGCCGGGCCAGCCCTCGAGCCTGGCGAGTGCGGCACACTGTGTGCGTGTGGCGGATGACAAGTCCTGTC
Source organism: Nocardia tengchongensis (assembly GCF_018362975.1). Taxonomy (NCBI): domain Bacteria; kingdom Bacillati; phylum Actinomycetota; class Actinomycetes; order Mycobacteriales; family Nocardiaceae; genus Nocardia; species Nocardia tengchongensis. The sequence continues at coordinate 5,982,015 of NZ_CP074371.1, read as the reverse complement.
CCACCACCGGCCCCGAAGGGCGGTCGGAACGGTCTGGCAGTAAGCACCATTCGTCGGCGGCCAAGACCGTTCGGGCTGCCACTGAGCGAAAACCACTGCGCTCACAGACTAGGAACGGTTACCGTCGATAGGGTGTTCGGCATCATCCGGCCCTGCCGTCATCGGCTGGGCGAGGAACTCGGGCGGGCGTGGCTGGCGCAATTGTGCGGGCTGTGCCTGGCACTGCGGACGACCACGGCCAGAGCGCCCGCATGGCAACCAATTACGACGGGCTGATCGTCTCGGCCCTGGTGGAGGCGCAATCGACCGCGTCGCCCACCCGTCGCGTCGCCGGGCCCTGCCCGCTGCGCGGCATGAAACGCGCCGATGTCGCCACCGGTGACTGTGTCCGGCTGGCCGCCACGGTCTCCCTGGTCCTGGCCGCCGCCAAGGTGCGCGATCACGTCGACGACCATGACGGAGTGGCGGGCACGGCTGGATTCCGCCCCGCGGCCCGACGCATCGCCCAGCGCTGGGCGCGACAAGGTGAATCCGCCGGCGCCGGGCTGGGTTTCGACACCGCGGTGCTGGTCACAGCTGTGGACCGGCAGGGTGAGATCGAGGCCGCGGCAGGGCTCGGCACCCCGCTGCTGACGGTCACCGAACCCACCGAGACCGCGACGGCGGCAGCGTTCGGTCACACCGCGATCCTGGCGGGACGGCCCGGCAATGTCGCCGCGCTCACCGAGGTGGGCCGATTGTTCGGCCGCATAGCGCATCTCGTGGACGCGGTGGAGGATCTCGCCGAGGATCAGGCCCACGGAAAGTGGAATCCGCTGGTGGCCACGGGAACCGATGTGGCCGAGGCACACCGGCTGTGCGCGGACGCCCTGCTGGGTATCGAATTGGCTTTGGCCGAAGTGGCATTCACCGATTCGCGGCTGATTCACAAACTTCTCAAGCACGAGCTGGGCCGCTCGGTGACCAGGACCTTCGGCGGCTCCACGTGCGCCGCCCACGGCTCGGTCGCCGCGCCGCAGTCGCGCTGGCGTCGGCGCGGCCCGGACCCGTGGGGTCCGCCGCCCGGTTACGGCGGTTACGGTCCCGCGCCCGGCTATTACGGGCGCGCGCCCCGCCGCCGCAGTGGCTGTTGCCTTCCGTGCTGTGAAGGCTGCATCTGCTGCGGCGAAGGCTGCTGTTGTTGCGAGGAATCCTGTTGCTGCTGCGAGGAATCCTGCTGCGACTGCTGAGGTCGCGCTTCGTTTCTCGCCTGCGGTGAGCCGCCCTCACCGGGTGGACGGCTCACCGTTCACGGGTCAGTGCGACGAGCCCGAGGCGGAGCCGGTCGGCAGGAAGCCGCCGATGCTGCCGGTGCTGAAGTTCGAGGAGCCGGACACGGTGGTGGTGGTGTCCAGGGTCCAGGTGCCGCAGCCGCTGGTGAAGAAGGCGACGTCGGTGCTCTTGATGGTGACGGTGGCGTTGCCGCCGACCGCGCCGCCGGCCTCGATGGTGCCGCCGGTGCCGCCGGAGAGGGAGGACAGGCGCGCCCAGGCGCACAGCTGGGTAGCGGTTGTGGTCTTATAGACGCCGGGCTGAATGTCGATGCCGACCTTGAAGGTGGAGTCGGAGCCGATGACGGTGGCCAGCGACGCGTTGGCCGTACCGGCCGAGGCCAGCAGGGCGGCGGCCGTGAGGGCCAGGCCGTTGGCCCAGAGTGCCTTGTTCATGGTGAAATCCTCAGGTATGTGAAACGAGAGCGTTTCGCAGGTTAGTGGGTTTCCGGTCGGCCGGGAGGGTTTTCCGTAACCTGGCGTGAACGGCCATCGGCAGGTTACGCCCATCGACTGTCGGCCCGAGCGTGCACCGACCATGATGTGCTGTGTGGCAGGACAATTCGTTCCCATCCCCGATTGGTTCTCCCAGAATGATCAGGACTGCGGCATCGCCGTCGCCGACCTGACCGGGCAGGGCGTCCTGGACATCGTGGTCCTCGAGGTTGACGACCCTGCCGGTCAGAACAGCGGCAACTACCGGGTCGGCCATGCGCTCGCGGCGGACGGCAGGGTCGGCAGCTGGGGACCCTGGCTGCCGGTGCCCGACTGGTGGGGGTGGGAGAACCAGGGCGCGGGCCTCATCGTCGCCGATCTCGACGGCGACGGCCGCCCCGAACTCATCGTCTTCACCGTCGACCATCCGCGCAACGGCAACGGCGGGCTGTACACCATCGGCTGGGGCCTGGACGGGACCGGACACTGCGTGGACGGCTGGTCCCGCGTGCCCGAGTGGGGATTCGACGCGAATCAGGGCGCCGCCATCGCCCTGCTGCCCGGTGTGGGCGCACTGCCGCGACTGGTGGTTTCCACCATCGACCATCCCGCGGGCGGCAACACCGGATACTACCCGCGCGTCCTCGACCTCGATATCGATCTGGCCACCGCCGCGACCGAAGGCGCTTGGCGCATCCTGGATTTCGACACCGAGGTGAATCCGGTGCACGCGGCGCTGCTGCACACCGGCGACATCCTGTTCTTCGCCGGCTCCGGCAACGACCCCGACCGGCTCGGGGCCCACGACTTCCGCACCCGCGTCTGGCACTACCCGGACCCGGGCTTGGACGCGCCCACGACACCCATCGACCTGTTCTGTTCCCCCCACCCGGCTGGTACCTCGTGGTCGTGGTGGACACCGGCGGTGTCCCCTCGGCCGGACAGTGGCTGCGATTGGGGCTGGGCGAGCCCGCACCGGTGTAGCCGCTGCGAATGGTCGCCAATCTCTGCTGGTGACACGTCTCCGGCACTACCGTGGAGTCATGACCGAGGAGTATCGGCACCTGCTCGTCAAACGTGAAGGCGACACCGTCACCATCACCATGAACCGGCCTGATCGGCGAAACGCGCTGTCGGCCGATCACCTGACGGAGCTATTGGCCGCATTCCGTGCGGCTGGCGACACCGACGCCACCGGCATCGTGCTGGCCGCGGCGGGCCCGGTGTTCAGCGCGGGCCACGATTTCGCCGACGTCGCGGCGCGCGACCTACTCGGCGTGCGGGAGCTGCTCACCCTGTGCCAGGAGGTCATGACCACGCTGGAATCGGTCCCGCAGGTGGTGATCGCCCGCGTGCACGGCCTGGCCACCGCGGCCGGCTGCCAGCTCGTCGCCTCCTGCGATCTGGCCGTCGCCGCCGACACCGCGGGCTTCGCCCTACCTGGCGGCAAGGGCGGCTGGTTCTGCCACACCCCGGCCGTCCCCGTCGCCCGCTCGATCGGCCGCAAACGCCTGATGGAAATGGCCCTCACCGGCGACGTGATCGACGCCCGCACCGCCGTCGACTGGGGTTTGATCAACTACGCCGTCCCCGCCGCCGACCTCGACACCGCCGTCGCCGACCTGCTCGCCCGCGCCACCCGCGGCAGCCGCGCCAGCAAGGCCCTCGGCAAACGCACCCTCTACGCCCAGCTCGACCGCCCCGAAGCCGACGCCTACACCCTCGCCCGCGAGGTCATGGCCGCCGCCGCCCAATTGCCCGGCGCCCGTGAGGGAATGGCGGCATTCCTCGACAAGCGCCCGCCGACCTGGACCGACTGACCCGCGACAGGTGGGCGCTGCGGGGTGGGGGAGGGGATTCGGTGTCAGCACGGTGAAGGCGCGCAATTCGCTGTTCGCCGAGCTCGGGGAACATGATCGCGGACAGCCCATGGCCTACGCCCACCGCTTCGGGCTGGGGCTGGCTGGCTGAGGAGAGTCCGACCGCCCGGTATCACACAAATATCCGGGTTTGCGGATATTGCAATCTAAACATGGATTGCCAGGTGTGGTGCGGCTGCCGCGACACCCGAACACCGGGCACGACCGCAAGAACCGCTAGGACGAGACGGACCCGAAGCGGGATTCGAAGGCGGCGCGATTGGCCGAGACGGGGGAGCGGTCCCAGACTGCGAACACCACTCGTTCGAATGTGGCGCCGTGCGTGCGCAACCCGAGGTCGAAGGCCTCGGCGACCTCGTTCGGGTCATTGCGAAACACGCCGCAGCCCCACGCGCCGAGCACCAGTTCGCGGACCCCGTGGTGGGCGGCGACCGCCAGCACGCGTGCGGCGCGGTCGACGAGGATGTCGCGGACCTCGACCGGGTGGCCCGAACGATCGGCGAGCGCACCGGCATTCGGGGCGGGCGAGGTCAGGAACGAGGTGGTGAACGGATGTGGGTCGAGGGCGCCGGCGTCGTCGCGGATGACGGGCACCTCGGGGGAGAAGATGACGCGGTGGCTGTAGCGCAGATCCTCGGAGGCGCGGTGGGCCTCGTAGTAGCGGGGTGTTTCGAGCAGGCAGCGGTAGAGCAGGGCGCTGCGGCACAGGTCTTCCTCCTGGGCGCGGGCCCCGCGCAGGTAGCCGCCGCCGGGATTACGGGCGGAGGCGAAATTGAGGACGGCGAGGCGTTTTCCGCCCTCGCGGTGTAGCCGGCGTGCGGCCTGGATGCTGCCCTCGCCGGTGACCTCGAGGCGTCCGGTGAACGGTCCGGTGACCGTCGTGTAGATGTCGTCTCCGGGTTCGTGGCAGACGGTCCAGGAGCGGCCTCGGCGAGCGCGTCGCTGATGTCGACCAGGGTTCCGTCGGCGGTCCGGTAGGTGCCGAGGGCTGCGATCTGCTCGTTCTCGGTGGCGATTTGCTTTGGGCTGGCACTCATTTCAGTGACCTTACGGGCCGCTGCGGCGTCCGGCATCCGAATTTTAGTCGCAGACACCAATACTGGTCGGTGTAATGGGAGGCGCGGGATTGTCGGGCTCGCCGCCTACGATGTGGCCATGAGCGGCTCCCAGCGTTTGCGGATCGTCCCGTCGCAGTTCGCGGTGGATCATCTGCCGAATACCGCGTTCCCGGAGGACGACGAGTGGATCGCCCTGGTGCGAGCGCCGGAGGGCCTCACCGTGATTCGCGAGGCGCCCGCGTGGGCCGAAGGGGAGACCTGGAAGGGCTTCTACGGAGTGGACGCCGGGAGTCTCAATGCGCCGGGCACCCTGCTGGCACTGATCGGCCCGCTCGCGGAATCCTCGATCCCGGTGTTCGTCGCCTCCACGTTCCACGCCGACCTGGTGCTGGTTCCGGCGCATCGCCTGGAGGAGGCGTCCGCGGTGCTGCGGGACGCGGGGCATCGCCTGGCGGACTGAGCATGCGCCAAATGTTGTGGCGCTGAGCCGCCCATATTACTGTCTACGTACGTAGAACGTATGAATGGCGCGCCGAGGTGAGGAGACGTCGGACGTGAGTGCACGAGGCTTCGGAGATCTGGAAACGGTCATCATCGAACGCATCTGGGACCGCCCCGGCAAGACGACGGTCCGAGAGTTGTTCGACGAGCTGGCCGTCGAGCGCGACATCGCGTACACCACCGTCATGTCCACCATGGACAACCTGCACCGCAAGGGCTGGCTCGAGCGCGAGCGGGTCGGCAAGGCCTACCGTTATTGGGCCAGTCTCAGCCGCGAGGAGTACAGCGCCCGGCTCATGCGCGAGGCGCTGGGCAGTGGCGGCCGCTCGGATCTGGTGCTCGCGCATTTCGTCGAGCAGATGAGCGCCGAGGAGTCCGAGGGCCTGCGTGCGGCCCTGCGCAAATTGACGCGCGGCAAGCGCTGACCGTCCGGGGTATCGCCCCCGCGGTTTCGGTGCGCCACCTCGCTGCCGGCTGTCGGCCGTGAGCGCGCAGGTTCGGCGTGTCGGTGTGGCCGATGGCGTGAACCCCATGCGTGTCCTGTCCTTTTGCCCCGAATTCGCCACGCACGGACGTGAACCCGATCACCAGGTGTCTACGAAGTACGTACGTAGATAGTAGATTGTTTCGGGAACGTGTCAACGCCATTCCGGGAACATCACCCGGCACGGCGAAAGCGACGGCCGGACAGCCGGATTCGGACAGGAGGTGCGGCGGTGTTCCGTGGCGGCGGGTCGGGCCGGTTGCTGTGGGCACTGCTGTTCTCGATGCTGGTGCTGGTCGCCGCGGTCACCGATTGCGCGGCCGGAGCGGGCGCCGACCACACCCCCGCCCTCGGCCCGGCACCCGTCGTGGGCCCCGCCGGCGATTGGCACGCGCCGCAAGGCGAATCCGCGCACTGTGACCCGCATGTCGAGCACGCCATCCGGACCGCCGAACCCGGCGGCGAACACGCCCCGAAGTCACCGCGGATCGGGTGACGCCGACTCCCGGCATCGCCGCCTCGGACCTCATCACCGCACTCCACGGTGAACGCGGACCGCCCGGCGGTGTCGTCGGCGGCCGAATGTTGTTGACGCGCTTGTGTATCGCCCGATGCTGACCGGTCAGCGGCAGGCCGGGGCCCTTCGCCCCGCGCCGGAGCCCGTTGCCGTGCACGTCATGCCGCCGATCGCGGCGGTCCGATACCGAAAGCGACAGCAATGGACCGAGGTCTGCTCGACGAATTCGACACGCTCACCACCAGCTCCGGGCTGCCCCTCCTGGCCCGGGAACCCCGCGCCCTGGTGGGCAATACGCCGGTGCTGTGGGTGGGGGAACCCTTCGCACCCGACGGCCGCGGCTTCTGGGCCAAACTCGAAGGCCGCAATCCGGGCGGCATGAAGGACCCGGCCCGCCCTGCACATGGTGCGGCGCGCCCGCGAACGGGGAGCGCTCGCGCCGGGCGCACGGATCATCGAATCCTCCAGCGGCACACTGGGACTGGGATTGGCCCTGGCGGGGCTGGTGTACGCGCATCCGGTGACGGTGGTGACCGACCGGGTCTGGAACCGATGGTCGCGCAGCTGCTCGCGGCCTACGGCGCGCGGGTGGAGCTGGGTGACCGATCCGCATCCGGTCGGCGGCTGGCAGCAGGCACGCCGCGATCGCGTGCGCGAACTACTGGCCGCCGAGCCCGGCGCGTGGTGCCCCGACCAGTACAGCAATCCCGACAATGTGGACGCCTACGAATCCCTCGCCCGGGAACTGATCGAACAGCTCGGCGGCGTGGACGTCCTGGTCTGCGCGGTCGGCACCCGGCGGCCACTCCGCGGGCATCGCGCGCGCCCTGCGCCGCACCAATCCCGCGCTGTCACTGATCGGCGTGGACACGGTGGCCTCCACCATCTTCGGCCAGCAGGCCGGTCCCCGCCTCATGCGCGGGCCTGGGCTCCAGCATCCACCCCCACAATGTCGACTACCCGGCGTTCAGTGAAATCCATTGGGTGGCACCGGCCGAAGCGGTCTGGGCCTGCCGCACCCTGGCCTCGGGCTACCTGTCCAGCGGCGGCTGGAGCGTCGGCGCGGTCGCGCTGGTGGCCGGGTGGGCCGCCCGCAACCCGGCCCGCGGGCACCCGCATCGCCGCCGTTTTCCCCGACGGGCCGCACCGCTACTTCGACACCGTTTACAACGACTCCTATTGCGCCGCACACGGACTGCTCGGGCGACACAACCTGCGGGCCCCGACGACATCGCCCACCCGGGCGAGCGGCAGGTCGAGCGCTGGACCCGCTGCGCCACCGTCGTCGACCCCCGGATACCGCAGTCCGACACCGCCCCGGGGCCGCTGTCCGTGAGTGTCCTGACGAAGTTTCGCGGGTTCGACCGGGCCGCGCAGCTGCTCATGGTCAACCAGTTCGGCATCAACCTCGGCTTCTACATGCTGATGCCCTATCTGGCCGGATACCTCTCGGGGCCACTGGGTTTGGCGGCGTGGGGCGGTCGGGCTGGTGCTGGGGGGTGCGCAACTTCTCGCAGCAGGGCATGTTCCTGGTGGGCGGCACGCTGGCCGATCGGCTCGGCTACAAGCTGCTGATCGTGGCCGGATGCCTGCTACGCACAGCCGGTTTCGCACTGCTGGCGTTCGCCTCGGACCTGCCGAGTCTGATCATCGCCTCGGCGGCGACCGGATTCGCGGGGGCGCTGTTCAATCCGGCGGTGCGCGCCTACCTTGCCGCGGAGGCCGGCGAACGGCGCGTCGAGGCGTTCGCTGTCTTCAACGTCTTCTACCAGGCGGGCACCTTGGCAGGCCCGCTGGTCGGATTGGCGTTGCTGGCCTTGGATTTCCGGGTGACGGCGGCCGCGGCGGCGGTGGTGTTCGCGGCGCTCACCGTGGCGCAGTTTGTTCGCGCTGCCCGCGCGGCGCTCGGCCGAACCGGCCGTGCGGACCTCGGTGCTCGAGGATTGGCGCACGGTGGCGGCCAATCGCCGGTTCGTGGCGTTCGCGGTGGCCATGGTCGGCTCGTACGTGCTGTCGTTCCAGGTGTATCTGGCGCTGCCGTTGCAGGCCGAATACCTGGCGGGAGCCCGGGCGCAGACGGTCACCTCGGCGTTGTTTCGTGATCTCCGGCGTCGTTGCGGTCGCGGGCCAGTTGCGTATCACCGCCTGGTTCCGCAGTCGCTGGGGTACCGGGCGCGGCCTGGTGGTGGGGGGTGTCACTGCTGGCGGTGTCGTTCCTTCCGCTGGCGATCCTGCCCTCCGCCAAGCCTTTCGGCGATGCGCTCGCCCTGGGCGCGCTGCTGCTGGCGGCGGCGGTGCTGGCGGTGGGCACGGCGGCGGTGTTCCCGTTCGAGATGGACACCGTGGTGTCGTTGTCGGGCAATCGGCTGGTTGCTACGCATTACGGCTTCTACAACACGATCGTCGGTATCGGGATTCTGATCGGGAACCTGGCGACGGGCGCGCTGCTGGGTGCGGCCCACGCCGTGGGTGCGGACTGGGCGGTCTGGCTGGGTTTGGTGGTGATCGGCGCGATCGCCGCCCTCGCCCTGGCCGCCCTGGACCGTTCCAATCGCGTGCCTACGCAAGGTGGCCGCCATCGAAAACAAGCCGGGCATCGGCCCGTGCCGACCGGCCGCTGATCGACTACCCCACGCAGCCGCTGCCCACGCGGCGCTGACTTCGCCGCTCGCCGCCGCTCAGGGAACTCAGACGACGCAGACCTGGATCCCGATGGCGGCGGCGATCAGCGCGGCCATCGGAATGAACATAGCCGTGAGCGTCGCCGCGACGGCCGCCGCGCGGGTGTGTGCGCTCGGACCGTCTGCGCCGGTTCGGACAGTCGCTGCACGCGGGGTAGCAGCGCCGCCTGCGTGGTGGCGGGCGGCTCGGGTAGCTCCGACAGTGTCAGCAGCGCCTGCAGTACCGTCTCGCGGCCGTGGATGCGCGCGGCGGCGTCGTCGGCGAGCATCTCCAGCAGCCGTGCGATCTCGGCCGCGCCGCTGGTGAACAGTTCGATCCGCGGCAGCACCGTGGCCAGCCCCCGGGTGAGGGTGAGCAGCAGGTGGTGGCGGCCGGTCAGGTGGGCGCGCTCGTGGGAGAGGACCGCGTCGAGGTGGCGGTCGTCGAGGGCGGTGAGCACGCCGCGGCTGACGACGATCGTATGAGGTTTGCCCGCAACGCAATACGCGGCGGGATGGTCCACATCGAGTACGACGGCGTCCAGGTCGGGGTGGTGGCGACCGGCCAGCCGGGCCATGCGCGCGTGCTCGATGGTGGTGCGGCGTGCCCGCAGCAGCGTGGTGCACAGCCGCAGTGCCACGACCAGGCCGGCCAGTGTGGCGAATCCGGACAGGATCAGCAGTCCGGTCTGCAGGTGCCGCCCGTAGTGGCCGACGGCCCGCGTCGTGCAGGTGCAGCAGGCAGCTGTCGAGGAAGCGGGTCGGGAGCAGGGTGATCTTGTGGGTGCCGATGTCGATGACGATGATGGCCACCGTCACCGTCCAGGCCAGCACTGTGGATGCCATCACTGCCAGCCAGGCCGCCACCGCCAGCCGTGGCGCGGCGCCCGAGGCGCTGATGCGGCGCAGCACGCGCGGCGCGAGCACCGTCACGGCGAATCCGTAGAGCAGCAGGCAGACGGCAACGCTCATCGGCCCACCCGCCATCGCGCGGCCCGCATTCGATCTCCTCCCGTGGAATCCGCCCGAGTGTAGGGGGCAAAACTGAGGACAGCCTTACTGCCGCGTTTCGAACGGGGTGTGGGTGTGGGCGTCGCCACCCGCGCACTTGCGGGCGGCCCCGGATCTACGGTATTACGTATCTACGTAGTTGATACGTAGATAAGCCGGGTGTCGCACTCATCGACGGCACCGGGGACGCCGACCGGAACCGGCGTCGACCACGGGTGAGGCGGGGCAGCAACAGCGAGCAGGTCCGGCCTCACCCGCGGTCACCGGGCGCGGCCCAGCGCCAGCGCCGCCGCCTCGATCGCCGCCTCGTCCAGCAGCACGGTGCTCGCGGCCGGACCGAGTGGTACGAAACTGTCCGCACTGGTGACCCGCGCCATCCGGCCCTCGAATCCGGCATCCAGCAACGCCGTGCACACCGCCTCGGAAACGCCTCCGCTGCGGCGGGTTTCGTCGGCGATCAGCACCCGCCCGGCGGCGCGCGCATGGTCGAGGAGATCCTCCACCGGCAGCGGCGCCAGCCAGCGGAGATCCAGCACCCGGGCATGCATGCCGCGCTCGGCCAGCCGCCGCGCCACCCGCAGACTCATCGGCACGCCATTGCCGAAGGTCACGATCGTCAGATCCGCGCCCGCGCCGTACACCCGGGCCCGCCCGATCTCGGCATGGCGCACACCGGAAATCGGCGCCAGCCAGCCGCCGTCGCCGCCGCGATACAGGTCCCGCGTGTGATACAGCGCGATCGGCTCCACGAACACGCACACCCGGCCGTCCACCCGCGCCGCCGCTACACACGTGCGCAGCATGGCCGCCGCGTCATCGGCGCGGGAGGGCACCGCGAGCACCAGGCCGGGGATATCCCGCAGCGCCGCAAGCGAATTCTCATTGTGGAAGTGGCCGCCGAACCCCTTCTGATAGGCCAGCCCCGCGATCCGCACCACCACCGGATTGCGGTAGCGGCCGCCGGAGAAGAACGACAGCGTCGCCGCCTCCCCGCGCAACTGATCCTCGGCATTGTGCACGTACGCCAGATATTGGATCTCCGGAATCGGCACGAACCCGGCCAGCCCCGCCCCGAGCGCGGTGCCCAGCACGGACTGCTCATCGAGCAGGGTGTCGAAAACCCTTCGCCCGCCGAAACTCTGCTGCAAGCCCTTCGTGACCCCGTACACCCCGCCCTTGCGGCCCACGTCCTCCCCGAACACCAGCACATCCGGATCGCGGGCGAGCAACTGCGCGAGGGTCTGGTTGATCGCCTGCGCCAGCGTGAGAGCCTCGCCCGAGGCTAGGGTCGTTGTCTCCGAGGCGGGTGAGTTCACCTGTGCTGCAGCTGATTCAGCGTCCTGTGCCGGCGCTACGGCAGCCGGACCATTGGGTGCGGCGGCCAAACCAGTGCGCGCGCGGCGGACGGATCGGTGGGTGCGGCGGACGGACTCGCGGGTGGGGCGGACAGGTTCGGATGTGCGGCAGCGGAATCGGCGAGGGAGTGCGCCAGGGGAGTGGTGCGCAATGCGTCGGTGCGCACGAGTGCCGGTCGGGCCGGCGCGAGCGGCGCGGTGACCTCGGCCGCAGAGCTCAATTTCGCTTTCAGGCCGACCTTTTCGGCCTCCTCGGCGACACGTGCACCGATCTCGTCGTAGCGTCGGATGACCTCGTCGGCAGTCGCGACTCCCGCCGTGACGAGCAATCGAGCGGTGGCGGTCACCGGGTCGCGGCGCAGGTCGGCGGCGATATCGGCGGCGCGGCGATAGGCCGATTCGACATCCGAGCCCGCGTGTCCGAGCAGGCGCACGGTGCGCAGCCGCAGGAAGGCCGGGGTGCGTTGGGCGCGAACGTGATCGGCGGCCGCGGCCGCCGCCGATAGCGCTGCGGGCAGGTCCGTGCCGTCGGCGTCGAAGTACTTCAATCCCGGGCGAGTGCCGTAGGCCTGTTCGATCCAGGTGCGCGGGGTGGGCACGCTGATACCCAGGCCGTTGTCCTCGCACACGAACAGGATCGGCATGGGCACGCCCTGATGCGCGGTGTGGATCGCGGTATTGATCGCTCCCGCCGCGGTCGAATGATTGGCCGAGGCGTCACCGAAACTGCACACGACCACTGCGTCCGCGGGCCATTCGGTGCGCAGATGCAGCTGGGTGGCCCGATCGAGGGCGAAGGCGAGTCCGACCGCGCGCGGCAGGTGCGAGGCGATGGTGGAGGTCTGCGGGATGATGTGCGCGGGTTTGCTGCCGAAAACCTTGTGCCGCCCACCGGAAATCGGGTCCGCGGCCGCGGCGGTCACGCCCAGCAGCACATCGCGGATCGGATCCAGGCCCGGCACCCGCCGGGCCCGCTCCACGAAGAATGCGCCCGACCGATAGTGCAGCAGCGCTGGATCGGTGACCCGCAGCGCCGCCGCGACCGCCGCATTGCCCTCGTGGCCCGACGATCCGATGCTGTAGTACCCGCGCCCTTCCCGCCCGAGTCGCCGCGCGGCCAGGTCCAGGTGGCGGGAGGTGGCTTGGCTGTCGAAAAGTTCCAGACAGTGCGCGCCGGTGAGTCCGGAGGCGGTGTCGATCGTGTCCTGCGGGGCGCGCGTCGGTCCCGGTGTCGTCGCGGCGGTCTCCGCGCGAAACCACTGATCAAGAGCCGCTGCACCGTCGTCGATGACATCCTCCCGAATGCCCTGTGTCGTTTCCGCAGGGAACTCAGCGTAAATCTCGAGCGGCGTTGCCTGCGGCAATATCGGATCCGTCGGCCAGTCCGGCCGGCCTGCCGCGAATCAGCCCGGCCGGAGGCGGTTTCTACGATATCGCCGGACGGCCGGGAGTGGACCGTCCGGCGATACCGCGCTACTTGCTCGAGCCGGTGCCGCCCAGCAGCGAGCCCAGGCTGCCCGTCCCGCTGCCGGTGTCGACCGCGCCCGGCGCGGCGGAGACAACCACCGAGGCCCGGTCGGAGGAGGCGTTCAGGGTGCCCGCGCCCGAGTACTCGGCGGTCAGGGTGCGCTGGCCCGCGGTGGCCGGGGTCCACTGGATGGTGGCGGTGCCGTCACCGGAGACACTGGGCGGTGCCGACGACGGTGTTGCCGTCCTTGAAAGTGACACTGCCCCCGGCGGTTCCGGGCTTGACCGTCGCGCTCACCGCGACCGCCTTGCCGACCTGCGCGCCCGACACCGGGGCCAGCGTGGTGGTCGAGGCGGTGTTCTGGACCGGCGCCTCGGCGACGCTGACCTGCGTGGTGGTCGAGGATCCGGTGACGCCGTCGCGTCCGGAGAAGGTGGCCGTCAGGGTGTGCGCGCCCGCGGCGGCGGGGGTCCACTGGTAGGCGGCGGTACCGTCGTTGCCGACCGGGACGATGGCCAGGGAGGTGTCGCCGTCCTTGATCTCGACGGTGCCCCCCGCCGCGGCCGGGTTCACGGTGGCGGTCAGTGTGGTCGCCTTGCCGACCTGCGCGCCGGAACCGGCGGCCAGGTTCACCGTCGAGGTCGCGTTCTGCTCGGAGACCTGTGCGGTGACGTTGGCGGACTTGGAGCCGCCGGCGGCCGCGGTGCCGACGTACTGGGCGGAGAGGGTGTGGTCGCCCTTCACCGCGGGGGTCCACTGGAAGGTCGCCGTGCCGGCCGCGTCCAGCGCCCCGGAGCCGATCTTGGTTGTGCCGTCGTAGAAGTCGACCGGGTCGCCCGCCGAGCCGCCGGTGACGGTCGCGCTCAACGTGGTCGCCACCCCGACTCGGGCATTGCTGACGGCGGCCAGCGTGGTGGTGGTGGCGTTCTTGCCGACCGTGATCGAGGGACCCTTGGTGCCGTAGTTGCCCGACCCCAGCGACCCGCCGTAGTCCATGCCGCTGGTCAGAGCCGCGCCGCGGGCGCAGTCGTGGCCGACCTTGTACTGGACGGTGAAGATGGGGGAGCGGTGGAACCCGGGGCGGTTCTGAACCGACCAGTCGGTGACGCCGAACGACACCCGCACATAGCCGTACCCGTTGCCCTCATCGGCCTTGACCTCGGGATCGGCGTACGGATAGTCGCCGTCGTTGCCGGTCATCTTGGCCGAGCCCGTGACGTAGGTCAGGCACGCGGCGTGCCGGTCCTTGATGTTGTAGATGAATTCGTCGGTCCAACTGGTGCGTTCGAACTTGGTGCTGACCGTGACGGTGTCGCCCTCGGCGGGAGTGGTGTTGCTGACCGTGCGGGTGAACTGCGAGGAGCCGTCGCTCCAGGTGATCGTCCCCGCGTCCGCCTGGGCCACGCCGGCGCCGAACAGTGCCAGCGCGCCCGCCGCGGTGGTGGTCGCGGCGCAGGCGGCCATGCCGCGTGCAATTACTCTGTGTGCCATGGATTTCCTAGTGTTCGATGGGCTACGCACGCGGAGCTGGTCCTCGGCGTGAGTGAACATTAGGGTCGCCGGGGCGTCCATCAGAAACACTAAAATGTGGCTATTTCACAATATTCTGTTGTCAGTCGCCCATACATAAAACGCACTCTCGCGCAGTGTTTTCCGGCAATGGCACAAAGCGTCAGAGCGGCCACGCACCCTTTCCCATCAGGTCGGCGATCAATGCCGCGATATTCCAGGCGTCGTCCCCGCCGCGATGATGGGTCCCCTCCAACGGCAACTCGGCGAGCCGCAGCGCACCCGCCATCCCGTAGCGGCGTCGAGTCTCGCGGGCGGCGGAAAATGCCAATTTGGCATTGGTGTGCACACTGCCGAACGGATAGCGCACCCCCGTCCCCTCGCATTGCGCGAGGAACTGCTTGCGGTCGTAATCGCCCCAACTGGCCCACGGCCGCGAATCCGCGTGGAATTCGGTGCGCAGCAGCGCACACGCCTCGGCGAAGGTGATGCCCGCACCCACCTGTTCCGGAGTAAGAGTGGTCAGCTGCGTGCAGAATTCACTCACCGAGGAATGCTCGGGCCGCACCAGAATGCTGTGCCGGCTCACCCGCTCCCGCGTCACGGTATCGAGCACGCACAGCCCGATCTCGATGATCTCGCTGGGCTGCCCCGGCGGATTGGGCCCCTCCCAGCAGGTGGCCTCCACATCCACCACATTCAGAAATCTGGTATTCATACGACCGGACGCTAGCGCGCCGATACCGTCCGGCGACAACGATTTTCGGGGGCCTCAGCGGGGGTCGGGCGGAACCGGACTCACTCCGCGCGCAGCTTCAACCCCGTGTTGTTGCCCGCATTGCGCAAGGTCAGGACATCGGAATCGATGGTGGCCTTGGTTTTTCCGTCCAGCGCACCCAGTACCTGCTGCTCGACCTCCATCACCTCCGGCGCGCACATCATGCGGGTGGTCGCGATCGTGAAGGTGACGTCGTCGCCGTCGACAACGGCCGAGCCGGTCATGGTGTTGCAGCCCGCGGTGCCCGACACCTTGCCGTCGGGGGTGATGGTGAGGGTGGGGCGCACCTCGTCCAGGGTCACCGAACGGACCTCGGCGTCGGTGCACAGCAACGTGTTCACGACCCACGTGGTGCCGATCAGCGGCTTGTCGGGGTGGGCGGCCTTGCGGTCGAGCATGGTCACCGTCGCGCCGTTGCCTTTCAACGTCAGGGTGTCACCGGACAGGGTCCAGGTCGGCTGCGAGTGCAGCAGCCCGGCCTGCCATTCGTCGGCGCCCATCACATCGCCCGAGCACGCCATCATCGTGGAGGCCAGTTCGCCGACCTGCAAGGTGTTGCCTTGCAGGTCGACCTGTCCGTTGGCGGTGTTGCAGCCCGAGGTCGCCGCGATCCGGCCGCCCTCGACGAAGGTCAGCGTCAACGGCCCGCCACCCGGAATCGGCGTGCCCGACACCGGGTCGAAACGAACGTGCGGCCGGTGAGCGAGGCGGGCGGGGTTTCGGTGCCGCCGCCGGACGAGCAGCCCGCGGCGGCAACCACGGTCAGTGCGAGCAGAATCGGGATACGAGTTGCCGGCATGCGCCCGATCGTACGGCCGTCACACCGGCATCCCGAGCGCCGACGCGAGGGTCTGCCCGATCGTGTTCACGAACGCCGCGATCGCACCCGGGTCCAGAATGCCGGAATAGACGTCGCGGTTGTGGCAGCCCTCCGGCGCCGGAACACCGTTGAGGCGGTCGTTGAGCCACAGCGCCGCGCTCGCGGTATTCGACACCGCCGCGATGCCGTGCTCACTGAACAAGTCCCGCGTGTACTGCACGCGGGCGCGCGGGTCGTGGCAGTAAATGTCATAAGTGTTGTCGACGGCGTTGAGCGGCATCACCTCGTCGAAGGTGCCCTCGTAGATGTAGAGCGGCGCGCTCGGCGTCCCGCGATGCCCGAGACTGAGCTCGTCGAGCACCGGCTGCACCTCCGGCGCCAGCATCGGATCGCCGGGATAATCGAACAGGCCCTTGATGTTCACGAACGGGAACGCCGCGAATTGCAGGGCCACGCACTGGTTCTCGTGCACCATCCGCGCCGCCTTGCCCAGCGGGTTCATATGGTCGGCGATGAACCGATCCACCTGCGGATACTCCCGCGCCACCCCGAACAGCCCGCCCAGCACCGCACCGCCGAAGCTCGAGGTGCCGTTGTTGTAGTCGATGGCGGCGCGGATATCGGCCATCAGACCGCCCGCGGCCGCCCCGGCCAGATCGATCTCCGGTGCGTAGGTCGGCTGCAGTTCGGCGGCGTGCGCGGTCGGGATCGCGCCGCCCGAATAGCCCCACATCGTGACGCGGGTGTCGGTGCCGGGCAGCCCGGCCGGGTCGAAGCGTTCGGCCGCGCGAATCCCGTCGAGGGTGATGCGCCCGCCCAGCGGTCCCACCGCGTACGCCGCGTTGGGGCCCTCGTGATCGGGGATCACCACGGTGTGCCCGAGCTGCAGCATGGCCTGCACCTCGACGAATTCGGCTTCCATCACCGGATTCAACGGATTGGGCAGCGACCCCGTGCGCAAGGTGTAGGAGGGTGCGCAGTTCACCGACAGGGAGTCCTCTGCCATCTGGAACGAGACCAGCCCGCGCTGTCCGCTCGGCGCCGCCCGATGCGGCACCACCACCGTGGCCACCGCCGCGATCGGGCCGCCGCGGGTGTCGGTGCTGCGGAAGGACAGCTGCCAGGCGTCGGCGTTGAGTGGCAGCACCCACAGATTGGCCAGCGTCACTTGCCGCGCCGCCAGGATCTCGCCGGGCTGCGCGGCCGCCACCCGCGCCGGATCCGGTTGATAGAAGCCCGGATCCAGATACGGCGGTGCGGGCGGGATCGGAAACGGCAGGCCCGGCTGCACCGGAACCGGGTCGGCCGCCGCTGTCACCGCCGGGCAGATCGCCACGGTCATCCCCGCCGCGACCGCCACACACGCCCGGACGATGGTCCTGGTCCCCGCTGTCATATCGAACTCCTCCACGCCGCTGCGGCGGCCGCGTACCCACCGCTCAAGAAAGAGAGTGGATATTTCCTAAGTTGCGCGGCGACCCTACGTCGCCCGTGGCGAATGTGTCAACGGTCACCCCGGGCCGGATGTTTGCTGCGCGTGTTCACGGGGCAGGATGGGGTGTCGTGAGCGAAGTTTCCCGCCCGCGGCGCACCCAACAGGAGCGCCGGGCAGCCACGGTGGCCAAGCTGGTGGACGCCACCATCGCGGCCATCGGTGAGGTCGGCTATCAGCGCACCACCGTGCAGGAGATCTGCGGCCGCGCCGGACTATCCGCCGGCGCCATGTTCCGCCAGTTCGACACCCGCCTGGACCTCATCGTGCGCACCGCCGAGGAGATCTTCGCCCGCCAGCTCGTCGGCTACCGCGTCACCATGGAACAGCTCGGCGCCCAGGACAACCCGCTCGACGTCGCCCTCCGCTTCCTGCGCCAGGCCCAGCAGTCCACCCACACCCACTCCCTGCGCGAGATCTTCCTGGCCGCCCGCTCCGACACCGAACTCCGCGACCGCATCGCCCCCATCGCCGAGAACTACTACCGTGAAATCGTGGCCGCCCTCGAGGCCAGCGGTGTCCTCGCCGACTTCCCCGCCGACCTCCGCGAACCCATCTTCTTCATGATGCTGCACCTGTTCTCCGGCGAAGCCGTGGTCCGCGGCGTCTACCAGCGCCCCGACCTCGACGTCACCGTGCTGCGCCTGGTCGAGGACATGCTCGCGGTCTACGCCGCCCACACCGCCGCCGCGCCCGAACTGACGATGCGCCGGAGTTGACCTTGCCGCTACGTCAACTCCTACCGTCGACCCCATGAGCGAACACCCGCCATCGACCGCACCATCTACCCCATGCCCATGTTCGCCACCTTCCAGGTGCGCGACATCGCCGCCACGACGGCGTTCTACGAGGCCGCCGGATTCGTCGCGCTGGCAACCATTCCCGGCGAGAACGGCCCGGCGGTGGTGCACCTGCGTCGCATGAAGTACCAGGACCTGCTGCTCGTCCCCGGCGAGCCCATCCCCGGCAGCACCACCGTCAGCTTCTCCGCGGGCGGCGAAGACCTCGCGACCCTCGCATCCACCCTGCGCGCCTTCCCCGGCGTGACGATCACCGGCCCCGCCGACACCGTGTGGTACACCAGCGATGTCACCATCACCGACCCCGACAGCAACCGCGTCATCCTCACCGCACCCCGCCTGGCCGAACTCGACCAGGCGAAGCAGTGGGCGGCCACCTTCGAGGGCGACTGGGCCGGCAAGCAGTAACGGGAGACCTTCATGGAGTGGACGATCCAGCAACTGGCCGACAGCGCCGGCATCACCAGCCGCACCCTGCGCCACTACGACGAGATCGGCCTCCTCCCACCCGCCCGACTCGGCCACAACGGCTACCGCTTTTACGACACCGACTCCGTCGCCCGCCTCCAGCGCATCCTCCTGCTGCGCGAACTCGGCCTGAGCCTCCCCACCATCGCCGAAATCCTCGACCGCCTGTCCGAGGAGGCCCCAACTGACGCCGAGGACACCGCGCTCCTGGCCCACCTCCGGTTCCTGGAAGCCGAACGCTCCCGCATCGACGACCGAATCCGAGCCCTACGCCACACCCTCGACACTCGCGCAGGCGCCAAAGGCTCCCTGCAAATGATGCTCGAAGGCTTCAACGACCCTTACCGCGACGAAGTCATCGCCCGCTGGGGCGAAGCCGCTTTCCAGGCCAGCAACCAGTGGTGGCACGCCAAATCCCTACAACAACAACGCGAATGGAAACGCGACCTAGACGACATGATCGCCACCTGGATCACCACCTGGAAATCCGGCCACACCCCCGACTCCACCCCCGCCCAGTCCCAAGCCGCCCGCCACATCGCCTGGTTCCGCACCATCCCCGGCACCCCCTTGGCCAACGGCGACCGGGCCAGCTCCATCGCCATGGTCACCGCCATGGCCGACATGTACGCCGACGATCCCCGCTACGCCGCCGCCTACGGCAACCCGAACTGCGCTGCCTTCGTACGAGATTCACTCAAGGAATACGTTCGCAACTCCTTGTGACGCGCACGCCGGCCATCGGCTGAAAGCGATATGCCCCAAGGCTCAGCAGTTGTTGGGCTCACCGTATTTGACGACGGACAGTATCGCGTCGCCCTCGCCGAATGGGGTTCCCGGGGAGGGTGATTGCGCAACGACGAGCCAGTTGCGATCGATCACCTGGTAGCGGCTCTTGCCGGTGGCGTCCTTCGATCGGGAGTAGAAGACGCCGGCCGCGTGGATCTTGTTCTGTGCGTCTTGCAGATTCATGCAGACGACGGCGGGCATGACGGCAGCCGGGGCCGCCGCGGCGGCCGACGTCGGGGGAGGAGTTGTCGGCTCAGGTGATGGGCTCAGGTTCGGGGTGCTCGATGGTGCGCTGGTCGTTGTCTGCGGAATGCTGGCCGGCGGGAGGGACTTCGAGGCCGTCGTCGTCGGAAGTGTCGTGTCGGTGGTGACCCCGCAGCCGGTGACGGCGCAGGCGATGCCGATCGCGACCACGAGCCCGTGCGTGAACCGTCCAGTCGAAATGGCTTGGTTGAACACTGATCTCCTTGCTGCGGGCACGGACGTGGAAGCGAGTCGGTGAATGTACCCGACCTCTGACGAGTCGAGCAGTGGCTAAGTCTTGCAAAGAAGTCGCCGCTGGGGATCGGCCGCCGAATCCGTCGGAGGCTCCAGACACGGGCTGCCGGAAAATCGGTTGTATAGCGTCGGTGATCCTGCGAATGTGGTTACACCGCACGCTCGACCGAGCGGCGGTGAAATGGAAGGTTCCGGCCTGTGGGGGCCAGCCGGTCTTGAAAACCGGAGGCGGGCATTGTGTCCCGGGGGTTCGACTCCTCAGCTTTCCGCGATGGAAGATAAACCGGTCGGGCTGACCGGAACCCGTTGCTAGCGGTGTTGAGCCTCCGGGCTTGGGATTCGAGTTCTCTGTCTTCCGCGAGGTCCGCCATATGGCGGATCGTTGGAGCGGTGTGGCGCAGTCAGGGAGTGCGGTGGGCTCATAATCCACAGGTCGTCGGTTCGAATCCGGCCACCGCCACCAACCGGTCGAGCACATGGTGTGCACGGAGGCTGTAAACCTCCCGCCTTCGGGCACAGGTGGTTCGATTCCATCCGGCCGGACTCATGGCGTAGTTGCTCTGTCGGGATGGGCAGCCTGATTTTCACTCAGGAACCACGTCGGTTCGACTCCGACCTACGTCACTCGGAGCTTTGGAAATGGGCGAATTCGCGTTGACACGGCAGTGTGCCGTGCCCGTAGCCACGGCCGGATCCTCCTACGGCAGTACATATTCGGTGATCACCCGCCCCTAGCGCGAATGTGGGGGATTAGAGAACCTATCTCTCGCAGGCGATTCCATCGTGGTCGGCGTCCAGGCCGGGACGATAGCCGGGGTCGCCGATCCGTAGCGGCGCCGCGCCCGCCCGCTTCGCCTCGGTGCAGTTTCGGTAGTACACCGACGGTGCACTGGTGGTCTGTGGGGCAGGGGCCGCGGCGGGCGGCGGCGCGGCCGGCGTCGTCGGGGCCGGGGCAACGAACGGCACTGGAGCGGGCGGCGGCACGGGGTCGGCAGCCGTGCTCGACGCCGGAAGCTCCGAGGTGACCGTGGTCGTCGGCGTCGGTGTCGTGCTGCTGGGAGGTGCGGTGGTCGTGGTCACTCGGACCGTGGTCGCCGGCCAGGTGGTGACAGGTGCGGGAGACGATGACGCCGGTCCGCAGCCCGCCATCAGTGCCGTGCCGACGGTGGCGGCGGCGATAACCGGGATGCTGCGAGGTAGCAATCGCAAAATGTGGCTGTTCATGGTCGAAGACCCTGCGCTGAATCGCTGCGGCTGTACACCTTTCAGCAACCGCTTGGCACGATATGTCCCCAGGACCCGGGCCTTCGTGGCATACCGGGCGCGATGAGAGACAATTGATCATGCGCACTTCCACGGTCGTTGTGCTCGCCGTCGTCGCCGCGGTGCTGGTCGCCACACACGCGACCTCGATCTACTGGGTGCTGTGGGCCGCTCTGGTGGTGGCCGCGACCACGGTCTGGCTGGTCCGGCGATGATGACCATCGAGGAATTCATCGCACGCCGCCTCAACCGGCAGCGGGCAGCCGCAGAATTCGCGCAGAATCTCGAACACGACTTCCGCGACAGCGGCCGCGAAATCAAATACCAGTGGGTGCGCCTGGTGCGCCCCAAAGGCGTCCGCAGCGCCCCGTCGGAGGTCTTCATCCCGGGCGCATTGACCCCGCACGAGACGCTGCGGCAACTGGCAGTGCTGCGGCTGATCTTCCACGAGCACGCCCCGGACGCAGACGGCCGATGCACCCACGACTCGGTGGCCTGGCCGTGCCCGACCATACGTTCGATCGCTGCCATCTGGTCCGACCACCGTGACTACCGCTCCGAGTGGGCGGTCGATCGGTGATGACCGGCTTGCGAAGGTCGACGCGGGCGGTGGCAGGCGGTACGTCCCGCCGCTTGTAGCGGGCGTCGAGTCAGTAGACGTGAGGGTCCCGGCGTTGATCAGACCTGTTCGCCGGGGCCGATAACGGAAGGGCTGTAACCGGCGGGATGATCAGGGCCACGCCTCGGCAGTACGCCCGGTTCGCTCAGCTTCTCAGCTGCCTCACGCAGCAGGCCAACACTCGGGTGCTGACTGCCGAGGAGTACGCCCAGCTGGTGACGGAGCGAGTCCAGCTGATCTCGGTAGTTGGCGAGCAATTCTGGTGCCATCACCACTGCGTCGGACCGGGTATGGTTGTCGGGCATCGTGCCCTTCCTTGGTCGGCTGTGTCCTGCGATCGCATTCACTCTCGTGCACATCGATATTCCCGGCCGCGTCGGAGAAGTCGAAGCTGCCGCTTCCTCCCGACTTACCGAGGATAGAAACCAGAGCATGCCACGTGACCGCGCAGCAGGTGGTCGACCCGCCGTAGTTCGCCCACGGTGCCGGAATCTTGGACTCGGTGCGACCGAGCCCCATCGACTAGCCGCACTGGTATGCCTCCGGCTTCGCGTGCCGGATCGGGGCAGAGACTACTGCCCCGGGGGCGGTGATGTGGGGGCGGCAACGGTGGGTTGGTGCGCATATGCCTACCCTCATCTAGCTGTTCTTCTATTGAGTTAGTTGTGGCAGTGCATATTTCGCGGACTAATCCTCGCGAAGACGCCGGTCAAGCTGGGACGATTGATAGGTGAGTTGCGGTCGCACCTGATCACCATTTGGGGGCCTGGCCCGCCTGAAAGCGTTCTACCGCTTGTGGATCCACCCCCGGGAGGTCTCGTGTTGCGCGACCTCTCGCAGAGAGACCGCGTCGCGGATCTCGACACGCTCCACGTCGTACTCGTCGTCTTCGTTGAGAGCTGCGGTGTACCGCTTGCGTGTATCTGCGCAGATCACATCGGCGACCTTCACCAGCGCGCGTAGCTCGCTGGTGTCGAGATGGTCGATCGTCGGCACGATCAGATCGTCCGCGTCTTCGCCGTAGGTGAGGGTGAGCAGGTGATTGACCAGATGGTCACCCCACCGGGCTGAATCGGCAAGGACCACAAGCGAAACGCGTGTGTCGCACTCCTGGGAGGTAGCGTGAATTGCTGCCTCATCGTTCAGCCAGCTCGCGCCGGAGACGTCCCGACGTAGGAACCCGATGGCATGCCTGATCATGGCCGCACTCCGACGTATTCGCGGTACACCGCCCGTGTCATCGTGACGCGACCGCGGTCGGTAGAGCGCCAGCGCACTGGTCCCTGGAAGGTGCTCACCGCGAGCCCCGTTCTTGACAATCGCAGCAGCGCACGGTGAACCGAGGTATCGGGCAGTTCGGTCGCTCGGCAGAGTTGCCGGCACGTCAGGGCCCGCAATGGGTCCAGTATCGACAGCGCGCCAAGCACTTTGGCTCCTGGTTCGGTCAAGGCCATCGTGGTCCCTCGCCGCCGGTCGTCGTCGGTGTCTGCTCGGAGGTCCACGCCAATCCGTTGACCGTCATCGTGCAGGCCAGGTTGCGTTTGTAGTCGTTGCCGGTTTCGAGGTGCCCTGGTGCCGGGGGCAAGCTGACGGCGAAGTGTGAGCTCACCGTCTCGACCCGACACTGGGCGCTGACTGCACTATGCCACTTCACTGGATGGTGGACTAGTGCACTTCGCTGAGACGGGAATATTTCCTGCGAAACGTGTTCGCTTAGAGGGTGATCCGGAATTCCTGCTGGTAGCTCCAGCGGCCTGGCGGGTAGATCGCCTCATCGAACGCGATCACCTTGTCCGCGGCATCGCGGGTGTAGAGCCAAAAGACCGACACCGCCGACGGGTTTGGCAGTCCCAGCGCCTCGCGCTCCTCGCTGGTGGCCAGACGCGCACACGACTGGTAGCGACCGATCGTCGCGCGGATTCCGGTTGCGTGGGCGATATAGCCAGGGGTGCCGTATCCAACCTTCTCTGCGACAAGCAGTTTCGGTGCGGCCTCGCCGACCTCGCGGGTGAACCAGCTGGTCGACAGCTCGATCAGCTCGCCGGTCGCGTCGTTGCGAATGATGCGCTGCCGCTTGACCACCGGGGTCCCTTCTGGCAGGCGGAACGCATCGGTCACATGCGCCGGACCCTCGACGATGCCGACAAACGGAAAGGTAACCGACTCGTTGTCCGAATACATCGTGCCCAGCTGGGCTGCACGGTCCAACCGCTCCCGCGCCAGCGGCGCTGCCTGCTGGGCCAGCACATAAGTCCCCGAGCCGCGACGAGATTCGACGAACCCCCGCCGCCCGAGCTCTTGCAGTGCCTTCTGCGCGGTCGGCCGCGCGACCCCAAAATTGACTGCCAGGTCACGTTCCGATGGCACCGCTGCGCCGGGAGGCAAGTCGCCGCGGACGATCTGATCGGTCAAGTAGCCGACGATTTGCAGGTACTTGGGAAGTACCTCTTCAAGCTCGGGCAACCCGCACCTCCATCAACTACCCTAGGCCACTAGCCACTGTACGAGCCACTTGAACAGGTCCCAGCGAATCATGCACACAGCCATAGCGATTGCCGCCGGCGGTGGTGGAGACGCAATCACCGCTGCCGTCCTGGCTGCAGCCATGCCCGAACTGCGGATCAACGCGATCATGAGCTTCTCGTGGGACCGGTTCATGATCGACCCGACACCAGGCCCCCGCATCCGCACCGACTTCGAGGGATGGGTTGACCGCGGTGGCGTCGCGGAGATCACCTCCCGATCCCGACTGCGCACGGGACACTCAACCCTTCCGTCGCTCTCTGTGCGCATCGGCCTACCGCTGCTGCTTCTGGAAGCTGACCAAGGCGCTGTCGGCTTGGCCCGAACGATCACCCTGGCTGCGAACGAATTCGGCGCTGACCAGCTCGTCGTCGTCGACGTCGGCGGCGACATCCTCGCCGAAGGCCACGAACCTGAACTGCGCACACCACTCGCCGATTCCCTCACCCTCGCCGCTGCCGTCCAGACCGGCATCGACACCCGCGTACTGGTGGCGGCGCTCGGATTGGACGGCGAACTGTCACCGATCGAGTTACGCCCCCGTCTCGACCGGTTGAACGCCTTCGTCCTCCGCGAGCTGGGGGCGGCGGATGTGATGCCGTTCGACGACGTCTGGACCTGGCATCCGTCTGAGGCGAGCGGCATGCTGGCGACGGCTGCAAAGGGATGGCGCGGTGCCGTGGAGACCCAGCGAAACGCCCTGATCCACATTTCCGGCGACGCGTCGCTCGTCTACGAGGTCGACGCACCCAAGCTTGCCGACACCTCGCTGGCAGCCTCGGTCGCGACCACAACCAGCCTCGATCAAGCCGAGCAGGTGCTACGGGAGTGCCGTTCGGGTCTCAGCGAGCTGGATATCGAACGACGCAGGGCTGCAGGCGAACACGCCAAAGCCCTGACACCGACTCTGAAATCCTTACGCATCGTCGACGACTACGCCGCCCAAGCCCGCGGACGCGGTGCCGACGCTCTCACCATCCGACGCGTCGCCGAACTGCTGTCAGCGATCGATCCCAGTGCCGGTGACATTCTGCGCCGCCTCCTCGCACGGCATCGGCCGGACCAATTCCGCCCACCGCTCTACACCACGACCAGCGGAAGAACCATCTGAGCTCGTCGACATCGTCCAGGCTCGGTACTGGTCAACTGCCGGCCGGGCAGGGCGCAGCACCTCACGTGCGCCGAACGCCTGTTGCGGTTTTTGAGAGAGCTCTGTGGCAGCGCTGATGAACCGGACAGAAATGGTCGGTTCGTGTGCGGCGGAGGTGTTCTTCGGTCGATCTCGCCCGTAGCGTCGGGGACCGTGCAGCGTTGCCGTCTGAGCGGTGTCGTGCTGCGCGACAGGCCGTTTCGGGCGATCAGGGGGAGCAAGTTGTCTGTAGTGGACCGGGTGCGAACACTCCAGCGCAGGGGTGCGCGGCACTCTGTACATCGTGCCAACCCTCGTCATGACCGAATCCGCTTGCGCTGCCTACCGTTCAGCTCATGGGACTGGCGTAGCGCTGATGGCAAACAAGGTCGGATGTAGGACTACTCGGTTCGGCATCGCGTTCGCCGCATCGCCGCCCTCGCCCTCGCACCGAATCTCGATATTTGTAGTTGCTCGGGCTGAGCCATGGAGGCAGCGCGCGGGGCCAGACAAGGAGATTTGTGGTGTTCACCCGTTTGGGAGACGCGGTCTATCGGTTCCGTTGGGTCGTCATCGGTTTCGTCGTGGGTGCCCTGCTCGCTCTCGGTGCCTATGGGCTGGGACTGGATGACCACCTCAGTCCCGGCGGATTGGATGATCCGACATCGCCGTCATCGCAGGCCGCGCAACTGAAGGACCGCACCTACGGGCGCAGTCATCTCTCCGACGTCCTGGTCCTCTACACCGCTCCCGAGGGTGGCAGCATCGACGATCCGGCGTTCGGCCAGAAGGTTGTCGACAACCTCAACCGGTTACCGCGCCAGCACCCGGACCAGATCAGCAAGATCAACGCCGCATATTGGAAGACCGACACCGGCGAGTACGCGCCCAAACTGATGGGCTCGCCCGATAAGCGGCACGCCTTCGCCGCTGTCGCCATCACCGGTGACGACGACACGACCACCATGCGCCACTTCCGGGAAGTCAAGGACGCCTTCGCCATCGACGGCGTCACCGTGCAGGTCACGGGTCTGCAGCCCATCGGGGGCGCGCTGTTCGACACGATGGCCCAAGATCAGCGCCGGATGGAAGTGCTGGCGTTGCCGGCGGTGGCGATCCTGCTGTTCGTCATCTTCGGCGGTGTCGTCGCCGCGTCGCTTCCGCTGATCGTCGGCGGCCTCACAATCGTCGGCGCCACCGGCATCGTCATGGTGATCACGAAGTTCGCCGACGTGAATTCCTTTGTCAGCGCCGTTGTTTCGATGATCGGCTTCGGGCTGGCCATCGACTACGGACTGTTCATCGTCAGCCGCTTCCGTGAGGAACTCGCCAACGGGTATGACACCCGCGCCGCGGTGCGCCGTACCGTGATGACCGCTGGGCGCACGGTGGCGTCGTCGGCCACGATGATCATCGCCGCAAGTTCGGGCATGCTCTTGTTCCCGCAGGGGTTCCTCAAATCGGTGGCCTACGGGACGATGGCGGCCGTGCTGCTGGCGGCACTCACCGCGATCACCTTGTTGCCCGCCATGCTGTCGGTGCTGGGCCCACGCGTGGACAAATGGGGCTGGAAGCGACTGCGCAAGACCAAGACCGCCCACGAGATCGAGACCGGTTTCTGGGGTCGCCTCACCACCTGGGTGATGCGGCACCCACTCAAAGTCATGCTGCCGCTGACGATCCTGCTGCTGCTTCTGATCATCCCGGTCAAGAATCTGGCCTTCGGCGGACTCGACGAGACCTACCTCCCGCCGGACAACCCGACCCGTGTCGCGCAAGCCGACTTCGACCGGTATTTCCCCCTGCGCAAAGCTGACCCGATCGAGCTGGTCATCGTCACCGACAATCCCAGCAACGTCGGCCCGATTCTCTCCCAAGCCAACCAGGCGCCCGGGCTCGCGCCACGCGCCATCTTCGCCATCGACCAAACCCCGCCCAAGGGCACCAACGTCTGGACGACCTCCGCGGCGATCGCCGACAGCAACAACGCGGGCGCGACCATCGACTACCTCCGGTCGATGGAAGTACCCGACGACGTGCAGGTCCTCGTCGGCGGTCAGCCCGCCATCCAGCACGACAGTGTCGACACGCTCGTGGCCCGCCTGCCATGGATGATCCTGCTGGTCGTGTCCGTCACGATGCTGTTGATGTTCCTGACCTTCGGCTCGGTCGTGCTGCCGATCAAGGCCGCACTGATGAGCGCACTCGGTCTCGGCTCCACCCTTGGCATCCTGACCTGGATCTTCATCGACGGCCACGGCGCTTCGCTGCTCAATTTCACCGCGCAACCGATTACCTCGCCAGTGCTCGTGCTGATCATCGCGATCATTTACGGCCTGTCGATCGACTACGAGGTCTTCCTGCTCTCCCGAATGGTCGAAGCCCGCACACAGGGGGCTAGCACCACCGAAGCTGTCCGCATCGGCACCGCACAGACCGGGCGCATCATCACCGCGGCCGCGCTCATCCTGCTCGTTGTGACCGGCGCGTTCGCCTTCTCCGACCTGGTGATGATGCAGTACATCGCCTTCGGCATGGTTTCTGCCCTGTTTATCGACGCCACCGTGCTGCGCATGCTGCTGGTGCCGGCCACCATGAAACTGCTTGGCGACGACTGCTGGTGGGCGCCGGAATGGATGAAGAAGATTCAACAGAAGATCGGCCTGGGCGAACCGATCCTCGACGACGAGCTCCCCGGTGGCGGCGAAATGATCGACTTGGTCAAAACCACGCCGATCACCGACCCGGTCACCGAGCAGATAGCGCTCCTGCCCGATGGCACACCGGCCGCCAGGCCACGATCCTCTCTGAGAGTCCGTCCTCGCAGAATCGACAGCGAGACACCGACTGTCCGACTGGACGACGCCACCGCCCCCATTTCGAGAAGCACGACACGCAGCACTCCTGCCGCAAGGAACTCCTGACGAAGGGCCCACCTTGTGCCCGATTCGATCGGTCGAACGGTCAGTGCCAAACCCTGGCTACAGGCACCAATAACCGATCGCGAGCGCCGAGGGGCCGAGACGGTCGTGCACGCCGATCGCGCCGAGTACTATGCCGTCACTATCGACGATGCCGTAGTTGAAACCACGAGCGGCAGTGGGCCAGCCCCGTGCGACGTCGTGATCGCCTCGAACCGGGCCATCGGATCCTCCGGCTGCCAGCGACGGATCAGCAGGTCCCCCAAGTTGATTCGCTGCGGAGGTCCTACACCCGGTTCAAGTGCAGACGACAATTCCACGTCCATGCCCGCGATAGTGGTGGTCCAATCGCCCGCGCGGCAACTGGATATCCACCGTCTCGTGAAGCGTCGCAGGCATTATGGTGCGTTCGGCTGGCCGCGGGCTCGCCGGTCCGAACGGCCTTGTAACCGGCAGATGAGTGCGTTTGCCCGAGGTGCGCACCTATCGGTGCGCGCGCAGGCCGTCGGCGAACCATCTGAAGGCAGGCACACTGGGCTCTTCAGGTGTGTGGCCGTGGATCAGATTCAGCAGCTGCCAGTACCTTTCGATACGTGGTTCGGTCACGGTATCGAGCCAGGCCAAGAGTGAGACCTGTTCAGCCGCAGGCAAGTCCGCCGGAACAATGCGGTCCAGGGTCATTCGACCCAGCTCGGAATCGGGTGCGATACCCATGGTGACAGCGTGGCCGGCGTGTTCGATCACCAAAGGACGGATGTTGAGACCGAACTCGATACGGTTATCGGGCCCGCTGTTGACGACCCTGTGGCGCAATGCCTGTTCGAACCCTTCGTCGCAGACCAGTTCAGCCAATTCCACCCAAGCGTCGACCTGTTCGACCGAAGGTTCGTCGGGCAGAGCGGCGGGTAGCTCCCGCATGAACTCCGCGATGACCAAGGCGTCCTCGTCCTCGACCCCGGCAAACACTCGATCGACGAACCCGTCGATGATCTGCTGCCGTTCACGCGCGGACAGCTGCGCCAATTTGTGTATCAATGTCATCTCCTGCGTGGATGTGCCGCGCTTTGCGACAGTGCTCAACACGGCTCGGCTCAACCGCAACGACCGGATCTGCGCGTCCAAGGCACGCACATGCGTTTCCGCGACCTCGGCCAAAGTGGCCTGCTGCTCGAGGACCCGGTGCACGGTCGGCAGATCCAGGCCCAGCTGCCGAAGCGTGTGAACCAGTTCGATGCGCTCGACCGCACCAGCATCGAAGAGCCGGTACCCGCCAGCCGACCGCGCCACCGGAGAAACGGCTCCGATATCAGACCAGAACCGGATCGTCCGCGCCGACAACCCAGTTCGCTGCGCCAGCTGGCCGACCGTGAACAGATCGGTGTCTTCGTGCATGGCATCAACCTGCACCTTCCACCCACTGTCAGGTCAACTCGAAACACATCACACCAGCTCGGACGCCGATCGCTGGCCCGGTACTGCAGCCCATGGTCGCGGAATCTTCCGAGCGCTCATCGGTAGAAGATCGCCGCGTCTGCCCAATCCACCACGGCCCTGGGCCGCGAGAAAGCCGCGGTTAGCCGACAGGCTGAATCCGGTTGTTGTGGTGAGTAGGTTGGACGCGAGAGGCGGTGAGCCGCAGCGGCCACCGACCACTGACGTCCGGAGGTGTCCATGACCGACGACCGATTCGATGCAGCTCGTGACTGGCTGACGAGCCACGGGGCCGCCACGATGGCACATCCCGGCGGCACCCTGCTCGACCATCTGAACCGCGTCGCGCGGCGGCTCCAGTCCTGGGGGCAGCCGGCCGAGATCGCACTGGCGGGACTCGCCCACGCCGCATACGGCACCGCAGGATTCGCCGACCACCTGATCACCCCCGGCCGGCGTGGCGAGCTGGTGCACATAATCGGCGGACGTGCCGAAGAACTCGTCTACTGCTACGGCGCCTGCGTGCGTGATCTCGCGTACCCGCAGTTCGCAGGCTCCGAGCCGTTCACCCTCACCGACCGTTTCACAGGCTCCGCCGTCCAACTCGACGACGCCGGCGCTCGGGCGTTCGTCGCACTCACCTTCGCCAACGAGATCGACGTGATGACGCATAATGCGGAACTCGCCGATCGGCACGGCGCGGCGCTACACGATCTCGCAACAGCCGCGGACCACTGGCTTGCCGCCGCAGCGCGGCCCGACATTCCCCTGCTTCGGGGACTTCCCTGATTGCCCCGGCCCGTTGACGCGACCTGGCCAATCATCGGAAGCGTCCAGTACGCGGCATCGCTGCGTGGGCACCGTGATAGGGAACCGGCGAGCCCTACGCCACACCATGCAGCCACGAACCCGCCTGTATCCGCATGTCCCATGCTCCACGTCGACCCACGAATGATTCACAGGCTCAACGACATTGAAACCGACCGTGAACAAGGCCGCCACCGCGCATGCGACGAGGGATGGCTCGGTGAGATCGAAGGCATCGACCTCACCCTGACCTTCCTTCGCCGCAAACGCGACGAGGCCAGGCGGCTGGTCAGCCGCACCACAGCATTCGGGACACCAGAAGTCCCGACCCGTTGAGGGATTGACCGGGGTGTGGGCCGAAATCGTCGCCGCCGCGGACGCGGACCAGACGTCTTCGGATACAAGGCCCTTGGCCGGTTCGTCAGCGCGGTATGCGGCAAATGAGTGCGTTCGGTGAGCGCTACCGGTTGAACCCATGAGCGTGGATAGCGTGACCGTAGGAGCTCGTCGGCGGTGCAGCCAGGAGTGGGACCATCCGGAGGGACACAGCCCGGACGGACTCCCTATGGGTGGTCGCGTCGTGTGCGTCCTTCGAGACCCACAGCTGCGTCACCCAGACGGAGTTCGGGTCGTTGATTGGTGCGTTGATGCTGTAGGCGACCAGCCCGCTCGACTCCCCGCAGGCTTGCGCCGCTTCGTGGATCAGCTCGATCACAGTGTCCCGCTGGTTCGGCAGCGCTGATACGCGTCCGTAGACGCTGAACATCTCGGTGTCAGCCAATGGATTCCCCTCCGCCGGTCGTCGATACCTCGAGACCACCCTAATGTCCTCACACGCAACGGGTTCGATCTGTCTCGACGCGCGGCATTCGGCATTTCCGGATGTTTGACAGGCCAAAGATCGCGATAGGGTGACTGTTGATTGAGACGGAATCGCCAGTGCAACAGGGGGATCGTGGTGATGCGCGACAGTGAGGCGATATGCCGGGACGCGGCGGCGACCCGTGACAGGTCGCGTCCGGCGCGCCTGCACGCCTACGGTGGCGTCTCCACGGCCCTGGCGATGCACAGCGATCACGCGTTGGGTGAGCTCGTTGATGCGGCTGTGCCGATCGGTGCCGGTATCGGCGGAAAGTCGGCGCTGCTGGAGGTCGCCGGAACCCCGGTTTTCGTGAAGCGCGTGCCCCTCACCGACCTGGAACGGCAACCGGAGCACGTCCGGTCCACGGCGAACCTGTTCGACGTGCCGCTGTTCTACCATTACGGCGTCGGCCTCATCGGCGGGGCGGGATTCGGGGCTTGGCGTGAGCTCGCCGTGCACACCATGACGACGAACTGGGTGCTCGCCGCCGATTACGAGTGCTTCCCGCTGATGTACCACTGGCGGGTGTTGCCGGACACGACGCCGCTGCCAGAGGAGCTCGCCGATATCGATCGCGCCGTCGCCTACTGGGACGGCCGACCCCAGGTACGTCACCGGATCGAGGCCCTGCGGGACTCTTCGGCGAGCATCGCGCTGTTTCTGGAGTACATCCCGCAGACCCTGCACGAGTGGCTGAACGTCCAGATCGAGGCGGGCGATGAGGCCGCCGACCGGGCGTGCGCCATGGTGGAGCGGGAGGTGGCCGCCGGCACCGCCTTCATGAACAGCCGTGGGCTGCTGCATCTCGACGCGCACTTCTGGAACATCCTGACGGACGGTCGACGCCTCTACTTCGGCGACTACGGCCTTTCGCTCTCCTCGGCGTTCGACATCTCGCCGGAGGAGGCCGTGTTCTTCGACCGGAACCAGAGCTATGACCGCGGTTTCACTGCCACCTATCTGGTGAACTGGCTGCTCACTGCCCTGTACGGGCTGGAAGGCCGGGAGACGCGCGCCGCGATGGTGCGCGCCATCGCCGAGGGCAAGCCGCCGGAGGGCATCCCCGAGGGAGCCGCCGCGGTCCTCACCCGGCACGCGCCGGTCGCTGCGGCGATGTCCGCGTTCATGCGTGCGTTCCAGCAGGCGAGCCGGAGCACCCCGTATCCGGACGGGGAGATCTGCCGCCTGCTGGATGGCCAGGCTTCTGTGTTCATTCACCCGGTGTGACGGGCCAGTGGGCTCGGCGGGGATCTGGGGTACGACCTGGACGGGCCACCGCCCCCTTGATGGTGCCTCGACCACCGATAGCCGCTGTACCGCAGTGTCTTTCGTGTCGCAGACCGCCCTCAATTCGGCTACTTAAGACTGGCGCTGGACTTCGCGCCTTGATCGGTCGAAGTCATCAGCCCAGTGTTCGAACATAGGTGCGGATGCAGCGCCTTCGTGCGAGGCTGAGCGGCATTGCTGTGCAGTTGCTAGATGGCGGCGTGGATCTGGTCGGTGTCGACCTGTCGGCGCGGTAAATGATCTTGTTCTGCATCGGGAGAGCTGGGGCATCGCGGGGCGGGCAGGGCCAGATTTCGTGCCACTTCGTTGCGGGCCATCGTGGGGCAGTCCGAGACGGGCTGCGGCGCACTCGAAGAGCGTGCCCCTCACCAGGGGGGTTGGTAAGAGCACCCCTGATGACCCCCTATACTCCGTGGAATGCGGATGTTCCTGGATATCCTCCTAGTTATCACCAGCGTGCTGCTGGTGCTGCTGGTGCTGTTGCACCGCGCCAAGGGCGGAGGTCTGTCCAGCCTCTTCGGTGGTGGCGTGCAGTCGAGCCTGTCGGGCTCCACTGTCGTCGAGAAGAATCTCGACCGCATCACCATCTTCCTCGGCGTCATCTGGCTGATCTCGATCCTCGGGATCGGCCTCGAAATCAAGTTCTCCTAGGTCCATAAGCTTCCGTAGTCGCCCGGGCACCCAGCAGGTGCCCGGGCGATTTGTCGTCACCGTGGCGGGTGGTGTGCCGGTGAGAGATTCGCGAGGGCGGCGGAGAGGGCGCGGCGGGCGTCGGCGCGGCTGATGGGGGTGTCGTCGTCGAGGGCGGACAGTTCGATCGTGAGGAAATCGCGGATGAGGTCGGACATGCTCACGCCGCGGTGGTCGGCTTCGGCGCGGATGCGTTGATCCATGGCGTAGGGGAGCCGGACCGTGCGCAGCACGGTGACGGGGGTGTCGGGGCCGGGCAGGTCGGGTTCGGGGGCGTCCTCGTCGAAGGTGAGGCTGTCGAGGAAATCGCGCGCCTCGGCGGCCGTGTTCGGGTACCCCTGGTCCGGATGGTTACTCATGGTCCGCCTCCCATTGTTCGAACTGGGCGAGAAGCCGTCCGGTCACCGGCCGGACGCCGACGACCTGCTGGTCCCACTGCGACAGCGGACGCACCACCACCGCGAGCGGCTGCCCGGCGCCGGTGCGGCCGATGATCATGAGGGCGGGTAGTCCGCCCGTCCCGCGCACCGGTCGCGGCCAGCGCCGCCCGGGTCCGGTCAGAACCCGCAGGACCTCCTCCGGCGCGATACCGAGCCGGGCCGCGACGTCGAGCGCCCACTCGGGAATCTCATATCCCACGGCCGCATAATACGATCGTAAAACAGCTGGTCGCCACCTGTCGACAAAAGTTTCGAGCCGAACCCGGGCGCGTCGATCGCGGGCGTGTTGCCGGGCGTGCGTAGCGAGCCGCGAACAAGGCGGGTAGTCGGCCACTCATTACGGCGTCATTCGACGCGGCGATGATCGTCATAGGCGGCGTAGGGAGCCTGCTCATAGAGGGCTGAGCATGAACGATCGAACGTGGCTCTGGCGCAACCGGACTGAAGGCAGTCGAGTCGATCGCGGTGCGCGACATCGCCGATAAGGCATGGCAGCCGATGACGAAGCTCATCATCAAGTACCTCGCGGAGATCGCGATCGGAATCAAGTGATGGCCGAGGCGTTGCCGAACCGGTGTCGTCGACACGCGGGACGTGGCGCGCCGCAAAGGGCATCATGAACAAATGGACCCGGTGAAAACGGTCGCGCCGAGCCTCGCGGGGGTGCTGGACCGCAATCTGTTCTGGATGGTGTGGAACTCCGTGCTGGCATGGATCCCGGTGGCGTTGGCGCTGCTGGTGTTCCGCAATGCGCGCGAAGACGAACGGCGACTACCGATTTCACCGGTCTGGTGGGGCGGTGTGGTCTTGTTACTGCTGTTCCTGCCGAACGCGCCTTATGTGGTGACCGATTTGGTGCATCTGCGCGATGATATCCGTGCTGCGGGCAACGGCCCTGTGGTAACCACGATCCTGCCGGTGTACGGGGTGTTCATCGTCTCCGGATTCGTCGCCTACTACCTGGTTCTGGCCGAACTCGGCCGCTTCCTGGAGGCGCGGGGACTGGCGGCGTGGCGGACTCCGGTGACCCTGGCCGTCCATTTGCTGTGCGCTGTAGGCGTTTTCCTGGGCCGCTGGGTGCGGTTGAACTCGTGGGAGCCGGTGGTGCAGCCGCGCGGCACCTTCGATCGCATGATGCTGGCGCTGAGCTGGAATTGGGCGCCGGTGCTCATCGCGGCGGTGTTCGTGGCAACGGCTTTGGGCCACTTCGTGACCCGCGCCGTGGTGGAGGCGGGCGTGGACAGCGCCCGCCGGGGCGCCCGGCTGTTGCGAACCCGTAGGTTCGCGTAGCCGAGCGCCCACGGGGGATCAGGCGATTCCGAGGCGTTCCGCCGCGAGGACCCGGATGGCCTTCTTGTCGGGCTTGCCGAGACCGGTCAGCGGCAGCTTCTCGATCACCAGCACGTGCTTGGGCACCTGCACCGAACCCTTGCGCTGCTTGACCGCGGCCTGGATCTCGGCGGTGACGGTCTCGACGGCGGCCGGATCGGCGGCGGTGGCGGGATCGAGCACCAGCACCGCGGTCACCGCCTCGCCCCACTGCGCATCCGCCACACCGACGACCGCGACCTCGTGCACCAGCGGGTGTTCGGAGACAACGTCTTCCACCTCGCGGGGGAACACGTTGAACCCGCCGGTGACCACCATGTCCTTGGAGCGCCCGACGATGAACAGGAACCCGTCCTCGTCCTGACGCGCCAGGTCACCGGTGCGCAGCCACCCGTTCTTGAAGGTGTCCGCGGTGACCTCGGGCAGGTTCAGGTACCCCCCGCGAGCAGCGGCCCGGAGACACAGATCTCGCCGACCTCGCCTTGGGGAACCTGCTTGTCCTCACCGTCGAGCAACGCCACGCGCACCGCGGTGGAGGGCCGGCCACACGAGGTGAGCCGCGCCTTGTCGTGCTCGTCCTTGCCCAGGTAGCTGATCGCCATCGGCGCTTCGGACTGCCCGAAGTACTGGGCGAAGATCGGCCCGAACCGATCGATGGCTTCCTGCAACCGATTCGGGTCGATCGCGGACGCGCCGTAGTACACCGTCTCCAGCGAGGACAGGTCCCGGGTCTTGGAGTCGGGGTGATCGAGCAGCGCGTAGAGCATCGACGGCACCAGCATGGTCGCCGAGATCTTGTGCTCCTCGATCGCGCGCAGCACCTCGCCCGCGTCGAAACGCGGCAGCACCACGCACTGCCCGCCCAGCAGCACGACGGGCAGGAAGAACGCCGCGCCCGCGTGCGAGAGCGGGGTGCAGATCAGGAATTTCGGCTGCTTGGGCCATTCCCACTCGGAGAGCTGGATCTGCGTCATGGTGTTCATCGTCAGCGCCGTGCCGATGACACCCTTGGGCTTGCCGGTGGTGCCGCCGGTGTAGCTGATCGAGATCACGTCCGAGGGCAGCAGTTCGGTCGCCTCGACCGCACGCGGCTCGTACTTGTCCGCGGCGGCCAGGATGTCCACGCCGACGTCGGCCAGCTGCTCGGGCACCGGGCCCAGCACCAGGATCTTGGTCAGCGTCGGCACCATGTCGACCAGTTCGCGGGCGCGCTGCACGAACGCCGGCACCGGGTCCAGGATCAGCGTCGAGATGCCCGCGTCGGCAAGCACATACGCGTGATCGTCCAAGCCGCCGATGGGGTGCAGCGCGGTGCGCCGCGAGCCCACGATCTGACCCGCGCCGATGGTGAACAGCACCTCGGGCCGGTTCAGGGCGAGGACACCGACCGGGGTGCCGGTGGTGACGCCGTGCTCGGCGAAGGCGTCGATGTAGCGGCTCATGCCGTCGAGCACCTCACCGCCGGTGAGGATGTGGTCGCCGAGGGTGAGCACCGGACGGTTGCGATGCCGCTTCAGCCCGGCCACCAGGGCGTGCCCGTTGTGCACGGGCAGCCGCAGCATGGTGTCGGGATCGATTGCACTCATGGGGTTCTCAATTCATCCGATGGTCACGCGGTGTAGGCCGAGTACAGGGTGACGACGACCGCGCCGCCCAAGCCCAGATTGTGCGCCAGCGCGGTGCGCGCGCCCGCGACCTGACGGTCGCCCGCGAGTCCGCGCAGCTGCCAGCTCAATTCGGTGCACTGCGCCAGGCCGGTCGCGCCGAGCGGGTGGCCCTTGGAGATCAGGCCACCGGACGGGTTGACGACCCACTGGCCACCATAGGTGGTCGCACCGGACTCGACCAGGGCTCCGGACTCGCCCTCGCCGCACAGGCCCAGCGCCTCGTAGGTGATGAGCTCGTTGATGGAGAAGCAGTCGTGCAGCTCGATCACGTCGACGTCGTTGACGGTGATCCCGGCGCGCGAGAACACCTTCGAGGACGCGGCGCGGGTCATGGGCGCGCCGACCACGTCGATCATCGACCCGGTGGAGAAGGAGGTGCCGTCGTCGGTGGCCAGCTCCTGGGCCAGGATCTCGATGGCCTGGTCCTCGAGGCCGTTCGCCTTGACGAACTCCTCGCTCACCACGACCGCGGCGGCGGCGCCGTCGGACATGGGCGAGCACTGCGAGCGGGTCAGCGGGCCGTGCACCGGCTTGTCGCCGAGCACCTGCTCGAGGGTGTACGCGTCCTGGAACTGCGCGAGCGGGTTGTTGGTCGAGTGCTGGTGGTTCTTCACCGCGACCGCGGCCAGCTGCTCGGGGGTGGTGCCGTAGCGCTTCATGTGCTCGATGGCGGCATTGCCGAAGAACTGGGTGGTGATCGGCGCGGCCGAGAACTCGAAGAGTTCCTTGTTTACCTTGAGGTGGTGGTCGACCGTGGTGACCTTCGGCTTGGTGGCCGGGCCGGCCATGGCCTCCTTGGTCATCTGCTCGAAGCCGACGGCCAGGGCGACATCGGTGATGCCGGCGGCGACCCACTCGCGGGCGAACATCAGCGCGGTGGAGCCGGTCGCGCAGTTGTTGTTCACGTTGACGATCGGGATGCCGGTCAGGCCGATGTCGTAGAGCGCCCGCTGGCCGGCGGCCGAGGGCTGGAAGACGTAGCCGACCGCGGCGCGCTGCACCTGGTCATAGGTGACGCCCGCGTCCTTCAGCGCGCCGTTCACGGCCTCGGCGACCATCTGCGGGTAGGTCCACTCGCGGGAACCGATCTTGACGAACGGCGTCATGTTCACGCCGACGACGAAAACGCGTCGCATTGGGTTGTCCACTCCTGTTCTTCGGGAACGTAATTCGAGAGTTCTAGTCGGCGCGCGGGATGCGGCCGTCGAGGTCGGTGAAGCCGTACGCCTCGGCGAGGTCGGCGACCTTCCAGGCTTTTCCGGTGCGCGCCAGGCGATCCGGGTCGGCGGCCAGCGCGGTGACGGCGCGGCCGGCGAAGTGCGGGGTCTCGGCCTGATCCAGGTCGAAGGTGCCCTCACCGGGCAGGGTGACCAGGCGGCGGCCCTGAGCGTCGGCCGGAACCATTTGCAGCAGTTCGGTATTGACGATGCCGGGCCAGATCGAGACGGCGGTGGCGCCGGTGCCCTCGAGGTCGTGGGCCATGTCGGCGGTGAGCCGGTCGACGGCGGTCTTGCCGACGCCGTAGACCGCGTTGTGCATGTGGCGGACCGCGCCGGGGGAGGAGACGCTCACGATCAGGCCGCGCGATTCGATGAGCAGGGGCGCGGCGAAAACGCTGGCCACGTAATGGGATCGGACGCCGATGTCGAAGCCCTCGTCCCAGGCTTTCGGCGGCACCTCCCAGAACTTGCGCCCGATCCAGCGTGCGGAGCCGGGGGAGTTGTAGACGTTGTTGACCAGCACGTCCAGCCGGCCCTGTTCGTCGCGGATCTGCGCGAAGAGTTTCTCCACGGCGGCGTCGTCGCGGTGATCGCAGACCACCGGCACCCCGGTTCCGCCCAGGGCGTCGATCTCGGCGGCGGTGCCGGCCACGGTGCCCGGTAGGTGCCCGGGCGTGACGGTGCGCCCGGTGACGTACACGGTCGCCCCGGCCGCGCCGAGCTCCAGGGCGATGCCCTTGCCGATGCCCCGGCTGGCCCCGGTCACGACCGCGACCTTTCCGGCGAGAATCTTGGGTATTTCGCTCACGACCTCTGGACATTACCTTGAAATAGGAACGTGTTCTAGAAATTGGAGGCGGAGTGGAACTGACGCATCGGACGATCGACACCGGAGAGGTCCGGATGCATGTCGCGGACCAGGGCGAGGGCTTCCCGGTTGTCTTCTGTCACGGGTTCCCGCACACCTGGTACATGTGGCACCACCAGCTCGACGCGGTCGCCGCGGCGGGCTACCGGGCCCTGGCACCCGACCTGCGCGGATACGGCCGCACCGAGGCGCCCGCCGACCCGGAGGCCTACACCAACGCCGCCGTCATCGGCGATCTGCTGGCCCTGCTCGACGACATCGGCGCCGAGAAGGCCGTCTTCGTCGGCCTCGACTTCGGCGCCCAGCTGGTGTGGGAACTGAGCCTGCGCGCCCCCGAACGGGTCGCCGGCGTCGTGGTCCTGAACAACCCGTTCGCCCCCCGGCCCCCGCGCCCGCCGTCGGCGTTCTGGACCAAGGCGGCCGAACGCCACTTCCTGCACCTGTCCTACTTCCAGACCCCCGGCGTCGCCGACGCCGAACTCGCCGCCGACCCCCGCTCCTTCCTGGCCCGCGTCTACTACTCCCTCTCCGGCGACTATCACTACCTCGACACCTGGAAGAACCCGCCGGGGCTCGGCTACCTCGACGTCCTCCCGCAGGCCCCCGCCCTGCCCTGGCCGTGGCTCACCCAAGCCGAGTTCGACACCCTGGTGGCCGATTTCGAGCGCACCGGCTTCACCGGCGGCCTCAACTGGTACCGCAACCTCGACCGCAACTGGGAACTGACCGAGGCCTACGCCGACGTCAAGGTGGAGGTCCCCACCTACTTCCTCTACGGCGAGAACGACCCCGACATGGAGGGCTTCAGCGGGCGCGACCCCCTGGCCACCCTGCGCGCCAATGTCACCGACCTGCGCGAGGTCGTCGACGTGCCCGGCGCGGGCCACCTGGTCCAGCTCGAACGCCCTGACGCTGTCAACGGCTTCCTGATCGATGCGTTGAAGAGTCTCGACCTCTCCCGGTAGCCGCGTGTGGCTGACCAACGAGGCGAGCCCGGGTGTCGTTAAGCTGTCCGCCTTGTGGAATCTTCGGTGAATCTCGATGGTGGCTTCGGCGCGCTCATCGGTCTGGACATGGTCGAGTTCGACCGCGACGGTGCGCGCAGCGTGTGCCGGCTCACGGTCGCGCCCCAACACCTCAATCCCCATCGCGTGATGCATGGCGGGGCGATGTATTCGATGGCCGACCAGGGCATGGGTGCGGCGGTTTACTGCGTTCTCGGCGAAGGGGAATCCTGTGCCACCATCGAGGTGAAGATCGTCTACCTCGCCGCGGTGCGCGGCGGCGTGGTCGAGTGTGAGTCCCGGGTGATCAACCGGGGCAAGCGCGTCATCGCCCTCGAGTCGGAAATCCGGAACGAGGGCCGGCTCGTCGCCAAGGCGCTCGGCACCTTCGCGGTCTTCCCGGCCAGAACTGACGCATAGCGGCCGGTCGGAGCGATGATGAGGCGAGGACCCCGTCATCGAATTCGGTTGGTGGCCCGGCAGTTCTGGCCGAGTCACCCATCCTTCTATTCGTGCGTCCAGTTACGGGGTACGGTCGGGTGCGCGAGTATCGACGAGGAGGCCCGT
The DNA here is from genome assembly GCF_018362975.1 of Nocardia tengchongensis. Classification (NCBI taxonomy): domain Bacteria; kingdom Bacillati; phylum Actinomycetota; class Actinomycetes; order Mycobacteriales; family Nocardiaceae; genus Nocardia; species Nocardia tengchongensis. The sequence goes on along the minus strand of NZ_CP074371.1, from coordinate 5,941,555 downwards.
TCATGGCAGTGCGAGTTCACGCCTTCACCGACGACGCGCTCGGCGAGCACGACGGGGTCGCGATCGCCGAGCTGATCCGGCGCGGCGAACTCAGCGCCGCCGAGGTCGCCAAGGCGGCCCGCGAGCGGGCGACACGGGTGAATCCGGAGCTGAACGCGCTCGTGGTGGACATGGATACGCCGCTGGTGTCGGCCGACCGCGATGCGCTGCTCTACGGCGTGCCCACCTACGTCAAGGACAACACCGATGTGGCGGGGCTGCCCACCCAGCACGGCAGCGCCGCCTGGCGGGCGCAGGCCGCGAAAGCGCACGGCCCCTTCACGAAACAGTTCCTCAGCACCGGTATGACCGTGCTCGGCAAGACCACGCTGCCGGAGTTCGGGCTCAACGCCACCACCGAATTCGCCGATGCCGCACCGACGCACAACCCGTGGGCCACCGGGTTTTCCTCGGGAGCCTCCTCGGGTGGTTCGGCGGCCATGGTCGCCGCCGGCGTGGTCCCGATCGCGCACGGCAACGACGGCGGCGGCTCGATCCGCATCCCCGCCGCCTGTTGCGGACTGGTCGGGTTGAAGCCGACCCGTGGCCGCCACATCGACGGCCCGCAGGCCCGCTCCATGCCCATCAACCTGATCTCGGAGGGCGTGCTCACCCGCACCGTCCGCGACAGCGCCACGTATTTCGCTGCCGCCGAACGCTTCTGGCGCAACCCGGCGCTGCCGCCGGTCGGCCTGGTCGAGGGGCCCGCGCAACGCCGCCTGCGGATCGGCGTGCTCACCGAGCCCATCACCGGAGCGCCCCTCGACCCGCAGGTCCGGGCCGTCCACGACGACACCGTCGCACTGTTGGAGAGTCTCGGTCACGAGGTGCGCCCCATCGCCTACCCGGTGGATCGCGGCTTCGCCGACGACTTCGCCACCTACTGGGCGATGCTGGCGTACCTGCTGGGCCTGACCGGCAAATTCACCCTCGACCGCACCTTCGACCCCGCCCGTCTGGACCCGTTCACCCGCGGCCTGGCCGCCCGCTTCCGCGGCACCGCCTTGCGCGCACCGGCGGTCCTGTACCGGCTCTCCCGCCTCCGCCACGCCTACGCCGCGTCGTTCCGCGACATCGAGCTGGTAGTGTCCCCGGTCCTGGCGAGCCTCACCCCGCCCCTGGGCTACCTCAGCCCCGATCAGCCCTTCGATGAGGTCTTCGATCGCCTGCTGAACTACGTCACCTACACCCCGCTGGCGAATGTGACCGGCGCACCGGCACTGTCGCTCCCCATGGGCGCGTCCGCCGACGGCTTGCCGATCGGCATGATGTTCTCCGCCGCGCACGGCGACGAACGCACCCTGCTCGAGCTCGCCTACAGCCTCGAGGCGGCCCGGCCCTTCCGCCGCATCCAGCAGTGAGGCGGCGGGTTCAGGAGATGTTCTTCAGGTAGGACACCGAGCCCGTTCGGCGGAGTTCTAGACCGAGACCCGCCGCAGCGCGTCGGGGGTCAGATCCTTCAGCGTCGGGTAGCCGTCCACCGCCATGATCAGATCGGCTTCCGCGAGCAGGGTGCGCAGCACGTGCACGATGCCGTCCGCACCGCCCAGGGACAGGCCGTAGGCGTAGGGGCGGCCGATCCCGACGGCGGACGCGCCCAGGGCGAGTGCCTTGATGATGTCCGCGCCCGAGCGCACTCCGGAGTCGAACAGCACGGGCAGCCCGTCCGCGGCGGCCACCACGTCCGGCAGCATGTCCAGCGCCGGCAGCCCGCCGTTGGCCTGGCGGCCACCGTGATTCGAGCAGTAGATGCCGTCCACGCCCAGATCCTTCGCGCGGCGCGCGTCGTCGGGGTGGCCGATGCCCTTCACGATCAGCGGCAGCTTGGTCAGCGACCGCAGCCACGGCAGGTCGGCCCAGGTGAGCGGGTTGCCGAAGACCTGGATCCAGCGCAGGATCGCCGTCTGCGGATCCTCCTCGGGGGACTTGGCCAGACTCGCCCGGAACACCGGATCGGTGAAGTAGTTGGCCAGGCAGTGCCCGCGCAATTGTGGGAAGTTCCCGGTGGACAGATCCCGCGGCCGCCAGCCGGTGACCCAGGTGTCGAGGGTGACCACGATGCCCTTGAACCCGGCCCGCTCGGCGCGCTCGACGAGGCTGGCCGCCAGATCACGGTCGGTGGGGGTGTAGAGCTGGAAAAAGCCCGGGGTGTCACCGAATTCGGCGGCGACGTCCTCCATCGGGTCGACGGTCAGGGTGGAGGCCACCATCGGCACGCCGGTGCGCGCCGCCGCCTTCGCGGTCGCCAGATCGCCGTGCCCGTCCTGTGCGCACAGCCCGATGACGCCCACCGGAGCCATGAAAATCGGTGCGTTCCAAGTGCTTCCGAAGAGCTCCACCGACAGGTCGCGCTCCTTGGCGCCGACGAACATGCGCGGCATCAGCCCCCACCCATCGAACGCCGCCACATTCGCGTTCTGCGTGCGCTCATCGCCCGCCCCGCCCGCCACATACGACCACACCGACGGCGGCAGCGCGGCCTGGGCCCGCTCGGCCAGCTCCGCGAAGCTCACCGGCAGCGTCGGCACCACCCCGCGCAAACCCGTTGAAGTAGATCTCGTTCTGAAAATCACCGAATGCCACGCGCAACCTCCTTGTTCACGCACCCGCCCGGGACGCCCCGTCATTCTGCCAGCAGACCTTACCGGCCGGTAAGGAATGGTTGCGCGCGGCCGCGGCTCAGTGCTCGGGCAGGCGCCAGCGTGCGGCCGGGGCGAATACGCCGGACGGGTCGTAGCGGCGGCGGGCAGCGGCGAGGCGCTCACGCTGGGCCGGGGTCCAAGCGGCCAGGGTGTCGGTGGAACCGTCGCGCGGATCGAGGCCGAAGTTGGGTGTGGCGGCCTCGAGGCTCCACGGGGCCAGGGCCGCGGTCACGGCGGCCAGGGCGGCCGGGACCAGGGCCGCGATCGGCGGGGCCAGGACGCCGACCGTGAAGAGCTGGAACGCCGCCTGACGACCCGCGATCGTGGTGGGGGACAACGATTCCTGGGCGATCGCCCCGCTGAACACACGGATCTCGGTCATGCCGGCCGGGCTGCCGCTCGCGACCGCCAGCAGGGCATCGATCGCCGCATCGGGCAGCTCCCGCAGCAGGGTGCCGCGATCCAGCGCGGGCATCGGGTCGGTCGGGTCGTTGTGAATGGAAGCCAATGCCGTATACGGCATTTCGGCGATGGTATCGAGCAGCGGCGCCGCCACCGGTCGCAGCGGGGCCAGCAGCGCCGCACCCTCGGCCGGGTCGCCGACATGGGCGTAGCGCAGGTGCAGGACCGTCGCCCCGCGCAGCGGCTCCGGAATCTCCGGCAGCGGAGGCAGATTCAGGATCGCCGCCGAGCTGGTGACGGACTCGGGCGCGGTCGCGATCCAGTTCCGCCAGGCCCGCAGCACGCTCGGGGCGTCCTCGATGCGGTAGGTGAGGCCACCGGCGTAGAGGGTGCGAATCGGGAAGAGCCGGAAGGTCATCCGGGTGACGATGCCGAAGGCCGCGCCGCCGCCGAGCAGCACGCCGAACAGTTCGGGTTCGGTGTCGGGGGTGACCCGGCGCAGGGTGGCGTCCGCGGTCACCACCTCCATGGCGGTGACATGGTCGGCCGCGAAACCGTAGGTGCGCGCGATCGGGCCCAGACCGCCGCCGAGGGTGTAGCCGACCACGCCGACGCCGGTCGAGGCACCGGCGAGCCCCGCGAGCCCGAACGGCGCGGCCGCATCCAGCACCTGCTGCCAGCGCACCCCCGCGCCCACGGTCGCGGTGCGCTGCTCCCGATCGATCGACACCGCGTCCAGCAGTGCGGTATCGATCAGGATGCTGTCCTCGGGCGTGGGCGCCGCCCCGTGCCCGGTGGCCTGCACCGCGACCCGGTAGCCGGTCTCGGTCGCGACGCGCACCGCGGCCGCGATATCGGCGGAATCAGCGGCCACCACGACGGCCGCGGCCTCGTGCTCGACGGCGGCGTTGAATCCCGCGGTCGAGCGCCGGTAGCCGTCCTCGCCCGGCGAGTGGACCCGACCGGCGACCGCCGCGCGCAGACGTTCGGCGAGCACCGCCGTCGGGAGCGGATTCCGCTGGGTGCCGGTCGGCGCGGGCGGGTCGAAGACGCTGGACATATCACTCCTGAAAATCGTTGGTGTTGATCGGAATCCATCAGACCGCAGCCCGCTTGGCGCGAACTTATAGTTCGCTGATCATGATTCGCGGGCTCGGCGGCAATCGTGCTGACCAGGGACGGTCGTTCGATGCGTGCACAGAGCGGACCCGTCGGTACGGGTCCGCCCTGCGCGGGTAGCCGGGACGCGGGTTCAGCGCGTCACCGGTTCAGAAATGGGTGTTGAGGTAGTCCGCCGCGTGGGTCGTCCACAACACGTTCGTGCCCGGCATGGTGTGGCCGGAGTACAGCACGTGTTGACCGTCGGGCCAGGGCGCGAGGTAGCCGATCATTCCACGCACGGCGGCCTCGTACCGGTTCAGGTTCGCGACCGGGTTCTGCATCAGGAATTCCAGCAGCTCGTTGAAGACGAACTGGGTCAGATTCCCGATGCGGGCGCCCTCGACCAGGGAGAACGGCGAGATCGAGGTGTCGATGCCGCGCAGCGGTGAGTCGCCGGGGGAGGAGGTGATGATGTCGCCGGGATTGGCGTATTCCCGGACGTGGATTCCCGCCGGCCAGGCGCCGCGCTGGCCGTGCAGGCCGTATGTCGTTGCCGGGCAGAGGTTTCCGACCGATTGTCCGGCCCGCCGCATGGGGTTCGCGATGTTCACCACGAACGCGATCTCCAGTGGGGAGCCGTCGACATTGGTGTAGATGCCCGCTTGCACGCCCTGCAGGATCGTGCTCGCCACGATCCCGCCCAGCGAATAGCTGAGCAAACCGCACACATTCGGCGAATCCTGGATCGCCTTGACCCCGGCCGCGACGCCCAGCCGCACCGAGGTGTTCAGCGACGGGCCCCACTCGCTCGGGACCGGCCCGATCGACGCCGGCCAATCCGGCTCGAAGGTGCTGAATTTGTGGGTGTCCAGCAGTTTGGCGACATCGTGCAGCATCCCCGCCGGTGTCCCATCCGAATTGCGCTGCTCCCCGGTGCCGCGCAAGGTGATGATGTCGATCATGGTCTTCCCCTCCGTGCGCCGAACCCTTCGACGTGTGGTCGACGCTAAGCGCGTCCTACCAGCTAATCGCGAGTAGTCGACTACGCGTTTACACGGGGAGGGAACACCGGCCGATGCCCAGGTCCGGGAACGCCGAACGGCGGGCCGGATCGCGTGATCCGGCCCGCCGTTCGGTGGTGAGCTAGCGCGGCAGGTCCGCCGCGGCCGACTCGTCCAGCAGCCAGGTGGTGGACTCGGTGCCGATCGCACCGGCCGCCGGAATGTCGAGCGGGGACGCGCCGTTGAGGGCGGCGGCCACCGCGGCGGCCTTGGCCTCGCCGGAGACGATCAGCATGACGTGGCGCGACTTGCGGATCGCGGGCAGCGTCAGGGTGACGCGGACCGCGGGCGGCTTGGGCGAATTGGTTTCGGCGACAACCAGTTCGTGTTCCTCGCGGGTGGCGTCGGTGTGCGGGAACAGCGAGTTGATGTGGCCTTCCCCGCCCATGCCGAGCAGGTGCAGGTCGAACGCGCCGTGCTCGGCCAGGTGGGCGTGCACGGTGGCCGCGTACTCGCCGGCGGCTTCCAGCGGGTCCGGGTAGTCGCCGCTGGAGGTCTCGGTCGGGTGCACGCGGGCCGGGTCGACCGGGACGTGGTCGAGCAGGGCGTGGCGGGCCTGCAGCTCGTTGCGCTCCGGGTCGCCGGTGGGCACGAAACGCTCGTCGCCCCAGAAGACGTCGAGCTTGCCCCAGTCGATGTCGCCCGGCGCCTTGCGCACCAGTTCCAGCAGGGCGATGCCGGTGCCGCCGCCGGTCAGGACCACCGAGGCGGAACCGCGCAGGCGCTGGGCCTCCACCACGTCGGCGACGAAACGGGCGGCCGCGGCGGCCACCAGATCATCGACGGTGCTGAAAGTTTCCGTGACGGCGGGCTTACTCATAGGTCACCCTTTCGATTCCGGTGAGGGCCTCGGCGTAGATGTCGTCGGCGTCGAGATGACGCAGCTCCTCGGCCAGGCAGTCCTTGGTCTCGCGCCGCGCCAGCGCGAAACGCTGGTCGGGTTCGCCGGTCCGGGACAGAGTCGCGGTGCGGCCGTGCTGCGGGCGGGAGATGGCGATCGACACCGTCGGACGGTGCATCTCCACCTTCAGCTCGCCGGTGCGCCGCACCACCGGGCAGTCCAGGCGCGCGGCCAGCCACCCGGCCAGCATGTCCAGCGCCGGTTCTTCCTTCAAGCCCGAAATCGTCACCGACTCAACGGTTTCGAACGGGGCCTCGTCGAGCGCCGCCGCCAGCAGCGCCCGCCAGTAGGTGACCCGGCTCCACGCCAGATCGGTGTCACCGGTCGCATACGAGTGGCGCCGGCCCTTGATGGTGGCCTGCGGATCGGCCGCGAAGGTGGCGTCGGTGATACGGCGCGTGGCCAGCCGGCCCACCGAATCCTTCGACGGGAACTCCGGCGCGCCCCGCGGCCACCACGCCACCACGGGGGTGTCGGGCAGCAGGAACGGGATCACCACGCTGGCCTCGTGCGGCACCAGATCGCCCTGCAACCGCAGCACGATCACCTCGGCCGCCCCGGCGTCACCGCCGACGCGGATCTGGGCGTCCAGCCGGGTCTCGGCCATGCGGTCACCGCGCGCCAGCACGATCACCCGGCAGGGGTGCTCGCGGCTGGCGTCATTGGCGGCATCGATGGCGTCCTCGGCCTCGGAGCTGTCGAGCGTGCACACCACGAGGGTGAGCACCCGGCCCATGGTGACCACGCCATTGGATTCCCGCAGCTGTACAAGACGTTTCGACACCTCGCGGGTGTCGGTGTCGGGCATGTCGATGATCACGGTCGCCGCCATTCCCGCCCGCTGCGCGCGAGCATCTCGTCGGCGGACTCCGGACCCCAGCCGCCGGCCTCGTACGGATCGGGCTTACCGGTCTCGGCCCAGTGCGCCAGCGCGGGATCGAGGATGCGCCAAGACAATTCGACCTCCTCGTTGACCGGGAACAGCGACGGCACCCCGAGCAGCACATCCAGGATGAGCCGCTCGTACGCCTCGGGGGAGTCCTCGGTGAAGGCCTCGCCGTAGCTGAAGTCCATGTTCACGTCGCGCACCTCCATCGACGACCCGGGCACCTTGGACCCGAATCGCATGGTGATGCCCTCGTCCGGCTGCACCCGGATGACCAGCGCGTTCTGCCCGAGTTCCTCGGTCATGGTCTGGTCGAACGGCAGGTGCGGGGCCCGCTTGAACACCACCGCGATCTCGGTGACGCGGCGGCCCAGACGTTTGCCGGTGCGCAGGTAGAACGGCACACCCGCCCAGCGGCGGGTCGCGACCGACAGGGTGATGGCGGCGTAGGTCTCGGTGCGGGAGTTGGGGTCGAAACCCTCCTCCTGCAACAGGCCCACCACCGGCTCACTGCCCTGCCAGCCCGCCGTGTACTGCCCGCGCGCGGTCGTCTCGTCCAGGGGCGCAACGAGTTTGGTCGCCGAGAGCACCTTGATCTTCTCGATCTGCAACTGCTTGGGCTGGAAGCTCACCGGCTCTTCCATGGCGGTCAACGCCAGCAGCTGCAACAGGTGGTTCTGGATGACGTCGCGGGCCGCGCCGATCCCGTCGTAATAGCCCGCGCGCCCGCCCAAACCGATGTCCTCGGCCATGGTGATCTGCACGTGGTCGACATAGTTGGCGTTCCAGATGGGATCCCACAGCTGGTTGGCGAAGCGCAGCGCCAGAATGTTCTGCACCGTCTCCTTGCCCAGGTAGTGGTCGATGCGGAACACCGACCGCTCCGGGAACACCGTGTTGACCAGCGCGTTGAGTTCCTGCGCGCTGTTCAGGTCGTGCCCGAACGGCTTCTCGATCACCACTCGCCGCCACGGACCCGGTTGCCCCGCAGGGGAATCGGTCGGCTTGGCGAGCCCGTTCTTGGACAGCTGCTCCAGCACGATGGGGAAGTCGCTGGGCGGAATCGACAGGTAGAAGGCGGTATTGCCGCCCGTCCCGCGATCCCGGTCCAGATCCTTGAGGGTGGTGGCCAGCTTGTGGAAGGCCGCGTCGTCCTCGAACGTGCCGCGAACGAAACGCAGACCCTCCTTGAGCTGCTGCCACACCTCCTCCCGGTAGGGAGTGCGCGCCGAGGAGGTCACCGACTCGTGAACCAGGTTCGCGAAGTCCTCGTCGGTCCAGTCCCGGCGCGCGAAGCCGATCAGCGAGAAGCCCGGGGGCAGCAGCCCCCGGTTGGCCAGATCGTAGACGGCCGGCAGCACCTTGCGCCGCGACAGGTCACCGGTAACGCCGAATATCACCACGTTGCACGGTCCGGCGATGCGGGGCACCCGGCTGTCGCGATCATCGCGCAGCGGGTTCGGCATCGCGACCGTCGTCGCCGCGCGAGTCACGGTCAGTTGCCCCCTGCGACCTGCAGCTTTTCGGTGGTGGCGACGAGCAGGTCCTGCCAGGAGGTGACGAACTTGTCGACGCCCTCGGTCTCGAGCACCCCGAAGACCTCGTCGAGGTCGATCCCGGCAGCGACCAGCTGGTCGAACACCTGCTGCGCGTCGGCGGCCAGGCCGTCGAGGCGATTGCCTTCCAGCACACCGTGATCGGCGAAGGCCTCGAGGGTCTTCTCCGGCAGCGTGTTGACCGTGTCCGGGCCCACCAGCTGCGTGATGTACATGGTGTCGGGGTATTCCGGGTTCTTCACACCGGTCGAGGCCCACAGCGCGCGCTGCTTGTTGCCGCCCGCCGAGGACAGCTTGGCGTAGACGTCGGTGTGGGCGCCGCCGTCGAACACGTCGCGGTAGGCGGCATAGGCCAAGCGCGCGTTGGCGATTCCGGCCTTGCCGCGCAGCGCGAGCGCCGCGTCGGTGCCGATGGCCTCGAGCCGCTTGTCGATCTCGGAGTCCACGCGGGACACGAAGAACGAAGCGACGGAATGGATCTTGGCGAGGTCGTGCCCGGCGGTGTTGGCGTTGCGCAGACCGTCGAGGTAGGCGCCCATCACCGCGATGTAGCGCTGCACCGAGAAGATCAGCGTCACGTTCACGCTGATGCCCTCGGAGATCACCCGGGTGATGGCGGGCAGGCCCGCCTCGGTCGCCGGGATCTTGATCAGCAGGTTGGGGCGGTCCACGATCTTCCACAGCTCGATGGCCTGGGCCACCGTGCCGTCGGTGTCGAAGGCCAGGCGCGGGTCGACCTCGATGGAGACCCGGCCGTCGACGCCCTTCGAGGCGGCGAAGACGTCGGCGAAGATGTCGCAGGCCGCGCGCACGTCATCGGTGGTGATGGTGCGGATGGCCGAGTCGACGTCCGCGCCGCGCGCGGCGAGCTCGTCGACCTGCTCGTCGTAGGCGTGGCCCGAGGACAACGCGCCCTGGAAGATGGTCGGGTTGGTGGTGACGCCGACGACATTGCGGGAGTCGATCAGGCCCTGGAGGTTTCCGGACTTGATGCGGTCACGCGACAGATCGTCCAGCCACACCGAAACCCCGGCGGCCGACAAGGCCGCGGTGTTCGTGTTCTGGGTCATGACAACTATCCCTTCACCTTGGCAAGCGAGCGGGTGGCAGCGGCGACGACGGCGTCGGTGGTGATGCCGAACTCGCGGAACAGCGTCTTGAAATCGGCCGAGGCACCGAAGTGCTCGATGGACACGTTCTCACCGGCGTCACCGGTGAAACGGTGCCACGGCATCGCGATGCCTGCCTCGACCGTGACGCGGGCCCGCACCGACGGCGGCAGCACCTCGTCGCGGTAGGACTGTTCCTGCGCGTCGAACCACTCCACACACGGCATGGACACCACGCGGGTGCCGATGCCCTGTGCCTCGAGCGTAGCGCGCGCGTCGACCGCGAGCTGCAGTTCCGAACCGGTGGCGATCAGGATTACCTGCGGTGTGCCGGTGGAGGATTCGGCCAGGATGTAGCCGCCCTTGCGGACGCCCTCGTAGCTGGTGCCCTCCTGGATCGGCAGATCCTGACGGGTCAGCGCCAGCGCGGACGGGCCGTCCTGGTGCGGGGCGTCGGAAACCAGGAAGTGCGAATGCCGTTCGGCGCTGTCCCGTTCCAGGATGGTGCGCCAGGCGTAGGTGGTCTCGTTGGCGTCACCGGGGCGGACCACGTTCAGGCCCGGGATCGCGCGCAGCGCGGCCAGGTGCTCGATCGGCTGGTGGGTCGGGCCGTCCTCGCCCAGACCGATGGAGTCGTGGGTCCACACGTAGGTGACCGGGGTGCGCATCAGCGCGCCCAGGCGCACCGCGGGGCGCATGTAGTCGGAGAACACCAGGAAGGTGCCGCCGTAGGGGCGGGTCGGGCCGTGCAGCGCGATGCCGTTGAGGATCGAGCCCATCGCGTGCTCACGCACACCGAAGTGCAGGGTCCGGCCGTACGGGTTGGCCTTCCAGGCGCCGGTGGAGATGGACTCCGGGCCGAAGGACGCCGCACCCGGCATGGTGGTGTTGTTCGACTCCGCGAGGTCGGCAGAACCGCCCCACAGCTCCGGCAGCACCGGGGCCAGCGCGGCCAGCACCGCACCGGACGCCTTGCGGGTCGCCATGGCCTTGCCGGCCTCGTGGATCGGCAGGGTCTCGGTCCAGCCGGCGGGCAGCGCGCGCTCCTGCAGCCGGTCGAACAGCGCCTTTGTTGTCGGGGTTGGCCGCGGCCCACGCCTCGAACTGCTCCTGCCAGGCGGCCCGGATGGCCTTGGCGCGGTCGGCGACATTGGCGCGCGAGTGCGCGATCACCGCGGCGTCCACGTCGAAGCTCTTGTCCGGGTCGAAGCCCAGGATCTTCTTGGTGGCCGCGACCTCGTCGACGCCCAGCGCGGCGCCGTGCGAGGAACCGGTGTTCATCTTGGTGGGGGCCGGGTAGCCGATGATGGTGCGCAGCAGGATGATCGACGGCTTGTCGGTCACGGCCTGCGCGGCGGCGACGGCGGCCTCGATGCCGGTGACGTCCTCGCCGCCCTCGACGGTCTGCACATGCCAGCCGTAGGCCTCGTAGCGCGCCGCGGTGTCCTCGGTGAAGGCGATGCGGGTGTCGTCCTCGATGGAGATCTTGTTGTCGTCGTAGAAGACGATCAGGTTGCCCAGCTGCTGGGTGCCCGCCAGCGAGGACGCCTCGGAGGTGACGCCCTCCTCCATGTCACCGTCGGAGGCGATGACATAGATGAAGTGATCGAACGCACTCTTGCCCTGTGCCGCTTCGGGATCGAACAGGCCGCGCTCGCGCCGCGACGCCATCGCCATGCCGACCGCGGAGGCCAGACCCTGACCCAGCGGGCCGGTGGTGATCTCGACGTGGTCGGTGTGGCGGTACTCCGGGTGGCCCGGAGTCAGCGAACCCCACTTGCGCAGGTGCTCGAGATCGGTCAGCTCGAGGCCCATACCCGCCAGGTACAGCTGCACGTACAGGGTGAGGCTGGAGTGGCCGCACGACAGCACGAACCGGTCGCGACCCACCCACGCCGGATCGGCCGGATCCAGCCGCATCACGCGCTGGAACAGCGTGTACGCCAACGGGGCAAGGCTCATCGCGGTGCCCGGTGGCCGTTGCCGGCGTTCTGGACCGCGTCGGCGGCGAGGATCCGGGCCGTGTCGACGGCTCTGGTGTCCAGATCGGTCCAGTCGGTGGGGTGGTTCGGCTGAGTGAGCGCGCGGATGTCGTCTGTGACTGACACGACCGAGGTTCTCCTGACGTTCTCGTCAATGATGCGGTTGTGGGCTGCGGGGAGTCGCTGCGTTCGATCCGGGTGCGACGCGGCCGCACCGATCTACAACCACCCTAAAGGGCGGCGTTTCGTGCTCATACCCGAACCCACAATCACCGTCCGCCGTGTCGTTGGTTCGTGGCGTTTCGCGGACCTGTTCGTGACTGGCCGGTGGACGCGTCGCGAACCGGTCTCGGTGCGCGTCGAGGTGGACCTGGTCGGGAGCATGGTCGGCGTGGGTCTACCATGCTGTGTAGTAGTGGCCGCGCCGCACCGTGTCCGGATATCGCACCGGATCGGGTTTGGATCGCGCGCCGCGGATTCCAGACCGGATCGGATAATGCACGGCGTGCGAGGAGAAACAGTGGGGATTGGGCAACAGCCGGGTGGCGCTCACGGCTCCTCCGGGGCGGTGCTCGCCGACCGTGTCACGGGCAGTGGCCCGTTGGCGGCGGCGACCAGGCGGGTCCTCGCCTACATCGCGCTCACCAAGCCCCGGGTCATCGAATTGCTGCTCGTCGCAACGATTCCCACCATGCTGCTGGCCAGCCGCGGCGAGGTCGAGATCCGGCTCATCCTGGTCACCCTGTTCGGTGGCTGGATGGGTGCGGCCAGCGCCAACACCCTCAACTGTGTCGCCGACGCCGACATCGACAAGGTGATGAAGCGGACCTCCAAGCGTCCGCTCGCCCGCGAGGCCGTGCCCACCCGCAACGCCTTCGTCTTCGGCGTCACCCTCGGACTGGCGTCCTTCGCGTGGCTGTGGTGGCAGGCCAATCTGCTCTCCGGCGCGCTGGTCGTGGCGACCATCCTGTTCTACGTCTTCGTCTACACCCTCGGCCTCAAGCGCCGCACCTCCCAGAACGTGGTGTGGGGCGGCGCGGCCGGCTGCATGCCCGCCCTGGTCGGCTGGTCCGCGGCCACCGGCACCATCGGCTGGCCCTCGATCGTGCTGTTCCTGGTCATCTTCTTCTGGACGCCGCCGCACACCTGGGCACTGGCGATGCGCTACAAGGAGGACTACAAGGCCGCGGGCGTCCCGATGCTCCCGGTCGTGGCCACCGAGCAGGTCGTCACCAAGCAGATCGTCATCTACACCTGGCTGACCGTCCTGGCGACCTTCGCCCTGGTCCCCGCCGCCGGTGTGATCTACGCCGCCACCGCCCTCGTCGCCGGCGCCTGGTTCCTGCTCATGGCCCACCAGCTGTACTCCGGCGTCCGCAAGGGCGAATCGGTCAAGCCGCTGCGCCTGTTCCTGCAGTCCAACAACTACCTCGCCGTCGTCTTCTGCGGCCTGGCGGTCGACTCGGTCCTCGGCTTGAACACCCTCGGGCACACCCTCTTCGGCTGATCCTGACATTTCGGTGGGCACGCGTGTCGATTCGGCGCGTCGCTGTTCGATGAGGAGGTAGGGCGGACCCGCCGCCCCCCTCATCCGAGAGGAACAGCTGCCTCATGACCGACCACGTTCTAGCTTTGCCCGACGTCGACCTCGCCTACGACCTGCGGGGACCCGCGCCGGCCGAGAGCTCGCACCGGCCGCTGCTGATGATCGGCCAGCCCATGACCGCCGAGGGTTTCGCGGCATTGGCGTCGTATTTCCCGGAACGCACTGTGATCACCTACGACCCGCGTGGTCTCGGGCGCAGTGTCCGCAAAGACGGGCGCAGCGACAATTCCCCGATTGTCCAGGCCGAGGACGTGCACGCGCTGATCTCCGCGCTGAACCTCGGCCCGGTGGATCTGTTCGCCAGCAGCGGCGGCGCGGTCACCGCGCTAGCGCTGGTCACCGCCCACCCCGGCGATGTCGCCACCCTCGTGGCCCACGAACCCCCGATCCTCTCGGTCCTCCCGGACGCAGACGCCGCGGCCCGCGGCCAGGCCCAGGTTCGTGACGCCTACCAGGCCAAGGGCTCGTTCGCGGGCATGGCCGCCTTCATCGCGTACACCTCCTGGCAGGGCGAGTTCACCGACGCCTTCTTCGCGCAGCCGCCGGCCGATCCGGCCATGTTCGGCATGCCCACCGAGGACGACGGCACCCGCGACGACCCGCTGCTCTCCGACCTCTCCTGGGCCATCACCGGGTACACGCCCGACATCGACGCGCTCCGGGCCGCACCGACCCGCGTCGTCATCGGTGTCGGTGCGGAATCCGCCGGGGTCCTCACCGGGCGCACCGCGGAAGCGACCGCGGCGCTGCTCGATTCGACTGCCGTCGTGTTCCCCAGCCACCACGGCGGTTTCACCGGTCCCGACTCCGGCTACCCCGGCCAGCCGGAACCCTTCGCGCACCGCCTCCGTCAGCTCCTCGACGAAGACCGGGTATGAGCGCGGCCTGACGCGCGTGTCGATCCGGCCGTGCGCCGATCGATGAGATGGTGAGGGCGGAACACGCCGCCCCGCCACTCGAGAGGCCAGCGTCATGCCGAAGCTCCGCGTCCACAACTTCGCCGTCTCCCTCGACGGCTTCGCCGCCGGACCCGATCAGGGCCCCGACGCCCCGTTGGGTCTGGGCGGAGGACGCCTCCACGACTGGGTTTTCCGCACTCGCTACGGCCGCACCATGATCGGCGAGCCCGGCGGCGATGCCGGTCCCGACGACGACATCCTCGCCGCGGGCGATCACAACATCGGCGCCACCATCATGGGCCGCAACATGTTCGGCCCGGTCCGCGGCGACTGGCCCGACGATTCGTGGACCGGCTGGTGGGGTGACACCCCGCCCTACCACCACGACACCTTCGTGATGACCCATTACGCCCGCCCCGCGCTCCCCATGAAGGGCGGCACCACTTTTCACTTCGTCTGCGACACCCCGGAAGCGGTCCTCGCCCGGGCCTACGAAGCGGCACAGGGGCAGGATGTCCGCCTCGGCGGCGGGGCCGCCACCATCCGCCAGTTCCTCGCCGCGGGGTTGATCGACGACTTGCACCTGGCCATCGTCCCGACGCTGCTCGGCTCCGGTGAGCGCCTCTTCGACAACCTCGGCAGCCTCCCCGGCTATCGCGTCACGGACATGCTCAGCACCAAGTCCGTCACCCACGTCTGGCTCACCAAGCACTAGGAACCGCCCTGGCCGCGTCGAGGTGGTCAGCCGCAGGAGATGAATTGCTGGATGAAGATGCCGGCGGGGTCGGTGTCGAGGCCGGGACGGGCGGTCCCGGCGCGGACGCCTACACCGAGTGTCGTGACTTGGTTGTCGAGGATGTTGGCTTGGTGGCCGGGGCTGTTCACCCACCAGGCGACGGCGGCTCGGGCGGTGGTGAAGGCGTCCGAAGCCCATCCCGCGTAGGCGTTCTCGGACCAGCGGGTGACGTCGCGCGGGTCGCCGAGGAAGAAAGTGCAGGGGTGGTAGGACCGGACGCGGCGCTGGATCTGGACGATCGCGGGGACGCCGGGCAGATCGGGGTCGTTGTGGAAGTCGGCGTTGTCGGTCCACCATCGGCGGTCTGCGACATGCTGGGCGAAATCGGATGCGCTGTTGCGCAGGTCGTTGCTCCACCTCAGTTCGGGGACACCGGCTTTGGCGCGCTCGATATTGGTGAGGCAGAAGACGGCGCGCTCGATCCGGTCGAACTGGTCGGCGAGGGCGAGCGAGGCGCCCAGATCGTTGCCGGGGTTCTCGTTCGCGAAGAACTGGTAGCCGTGCACCGGATCGTCGGCGTTCTCGCACACCGGGTCCGCGGCGGCGGGCGCGACGGAGTGCGGGAGACCGCCGACGGCGGTGGTGGCGGCGACGGCCAACGCCAGGGCGGCGCCGCCGAGGCGGCGAGACCGGTGGTCCGCCAACGGAATACCTCCGAGCACACGCCCGGAGGAATCGCCCCGGTGACTACTCCGCATCGAGGACTTCACGCAGGCGGTGGGCGAATGGTTCGGGCTGGCCGGGGTAGCCGGAGTCGGGACCGGTGAAACCGCCGTGGTGGCTGGGGAACACGACGGCAGTCGAATCGAGCAGCGCCGCGGTCGCTTCCGCGGTGCGCCCGGTGAGGACCCCGGCGGATTCCTCGCCGACACCGATGACCACGTGGGTCGGTGCGGCCCGCAGCGCGGCGGCGTCAGGGGAGTACGCCGTGACCGCCCACGACACGTCGGAGAGCAGCGGGTCGTCGCGGGTGCCGTCGTCCTCGGTGGGCATGCCGAACATGGCCGGATCGGCCGGCGGCAGCGCGAAGTAGGCATCGGTGAATTCACCTTGCCAGGAGGTGTACGCGATGAAGGCGGCCATGCCCGCGAACGAGCCCTTGGCCTGGTAGGCGTCACGGACCTGCGCTTGTGCGCGTTCGGCGGCCGCGGCATCGGGCAGCACCGACAGGATCGGGGGCTCATGCGCGACGAGCGTGGCGATATCACTGGGGTGGGCGGTGACCAGCGCTAGCGCGGTGACCGCGCCGCCGCTGCTGGCGAACAGATCCACCGGGCCCACGCCGAGCGCGGTGATCAGCGCGTGCACGTCCTCGGCCTGCACGGTCGGCGAGTTGTCGCTGCGCCCGTCCTTGCGGACGCTGCGCCCGAGACCGCGCGGGTCGTAGGTGATCACAGTGCGTTCCGGGAAGTACGAGGCCAGCGCCGTGAACCCGTCGGCGGTCATCGGCTGGCCGATCATCAGCAGCGGTCGGTGCGAGCTCTCGGCCGGTACGGGACCGTGCAGGTCGTAGGCGAGGTCGGCGTCGGGCAGTTCCAGGATGTGTTCGGTCATATTGGAGTGGACGGTACCGCCCGACCGAATTCATCGGCGCTTATCCGGCGGTGTGTCGCCATGGCTTCCGACCTCGGCTGATTCGGTGCCCGGTCAGCCGGCGCGCCCCGAATTCGAACCGTGCACCGGACCGTTTGTGACACCACCGCACTGGTTCGGCGCACTCGGCCCGGTCGTGCCCGCATCTGCGAACGGCTCGACTGTCATCGGCGCGCTGCCAGCCGAACGCGCCGCCGCACTCGGGGCACCGTGCGTCGCGGTGACCCCGCGCTGAGGTTCCTCTGTCCAGTGGTCTGGTCCTGCGGGCTCAGTGGCAGGGCTGCAACGGGAAGCAGGCCGGTGGAACGGTCGTGCGCGGCAGTGTCGGATCGGTCGAGTGCGCAGAGGTGGGCGCATCGACGACGGTCGAATGTGTCGGCTGCTGTTGCTTGTTCGGTGACGGTGTCGGCGTGTTTCCGGGCCGTGCAGGCGATGGCGATCACCAGGATGATCGCCGCCAGGATCAGCCCGCCGATGATCGGCATATCGCGGCGGCGCTTGCGGCCGGACCCGAGGGACTGCTGCTCGTTCCACAACGGGAACCGGTCCTGCTGCGGAGCGGCGGGGCCGGACCCCTGCGGCGGACCGGACACCGGCGGCGGACCGGCGGGACCGGGTCCCGGGGGAGGACCGGAAGGGCCTGCCTCGGACCGGGATCGGTTTCCGGGTCCGATCCCCGGCGGCCGTGGCGGCTGCCCGGGTCCCGCACCCGGTCCTGGCGGCCGGCCGGCTTGCGCCGCGCCCGGGATCGGTGTTGGAGGCGGTGGTGTGCGGCCCGGCGTCTGCTGCGGTTCCGAGGTACCAGCCAGCGCCCGATATGCCCGCTCGGCCGCGGTCGCGGAGGTCGCGCCCGCGATGGCCGCGCCGACACCGGGCCCGCGGCCCGGTTCCTGTTGCGCCGCAGACCGATCACCCGGACCCCGTCCGCCGCTGCGGGATTCGCTGCCGTGCCCGGTCGCGCCCGGTTCCCGCTTCGACAGGCTGGGTTTGGGCTCCTCGGGTTCCGGGGACGCAGGCGGTACCGACGGCACCATGACCTCGGTGGGCCGGTTGGCGAACGGCAGCGGTGCGTCCCGAGCGGAGTCCGGCACCGGGAACCCCTCGGACACCAGATCGGAATAGGTTGCGGCAGCGGCGAATCCGAGCGCACCCAACGCCTGCCCGACCTGTGCGGCATCCCAGGACGCGGGCGCCCCTTCGGCGAGCGTGGTGAAGTAGGCGCGCAGCGAGGACGGTCCGTCGCCGATCAGCACATCGATGCCGGTGGGCAGTTCGCCCTTCTCCAGCTTCACGCGACTGCCCAGCTGCGGCACCAGCAGCACCAGCCCGCTGACCGGCACCCGCTCCCGTCCGGGCGCGGAACGCAATTGCCCGGCGAGGTCCATGGTCTGGCGGCGCACCCGGTCGAGCGGGTCGGCGTCCCCGTCCAGCGGCGCGGGCCGCTCGTCGACGGTCCACGGCTGATCCTGGGCGCATTCCAGTGTCCCGGTGACCCGTTCGGTGAATCCGTGCACGCCGACCACGACGCAGGTCTGCGGGGTCCACACCACCACGTCGGCGTCCTGGCACTGCACCACGGCGATCCCGGGCACGGCGTGTGGCCCGCTCCAGGATTTGAGCCAGTTCACAACGGTGCGTTCGGTGCTCGACAGCCGCGACGGGTCGTCGTTCCGGACCTTCACCAACATCCCAGACCACCTCTGACCGATGCGCCTCTACCTGCCGGCCGCCCGAACCCTCGCCGCGACCACCTTACGGGGTCGCGACACCCTCGCGTGACCGAAAATGTTCGGTCCAGGCGAATCGTCTTGCGCGGCAGCATGATCATTCTGCACGGTCCGCCCGACTTGCGGGTTGCCAGGGGTTGCACCGGTCCACCCCTGGAACCGAGGGCGCGTGAGCTACCGCGCGGTAGCGGAGCCGATGGCTCCCAGATGCCCGTCGGGGCGGACGATCACCCAGGTGTCGTCGGCCGCCTGATAGGAGCGGTGCGCGTGACCGTCGACGTCGGTGAACACGGCATCGTTCAGAGTGGTTCCGCCACCCTCGGAAGTGGGAACGGCCTGGCCGGAGCCGGTGTCGGGGTGGACGATTCGTGCGGTTCTGAGGTCGGTCGCGGGGGAGTGGCCCGGATCGCCGGCCGTGTCCGGACCGAACAGCAGCAAGGTGGCGTGCGGACCGCGGAACAGGTCGAACAACCCGACGCTCTTGCCGTTCGCGTCGCGCAGCGGTGCGTCCGGTGCTCGATCCCCGGTTCGCAGTCCTTCCGAATCGTCGCCGGGTTCGCGATAGCTGATGTCGAGCTGATGCGTGCCTTCACGATCCATGGCATCGGGGTCGCCTTTGACCGTTTTGTCGAGCAGTTCCGAACTCAGGCCGAGGATCCGCGCGGCCACGGCCCGCCGCTCGCTCTCGTAGCTGTCGAGCAACGCCTCGCTCGCGGCCCCCGGATCACGCAGTGCGGCTTCGAGTTTCCAGCCGAGGTTGTAGGCGTCCTGAACGCCGGTATTGAGTCCCTGCCCGCCGGTCGGCGGATGCACGTGCGCGGCGTCCCCGGCGAGGAACACCCGCCCGTCCCGATACCGCTGTGCGAGTCGGACATTCGGCCGCCACACCGTCGACCACGTCAGGTCGCTGAGCCGGATGTCGTCGCGGCGCGAACGGCGCGTGATGTGCTCCTGCAGCACGTCGACCCCGGTCCCGGAGTCGGCGCTGAGTCCCGTGGCGAACTGGAACTTTCGACCACCGGGCAGCGGCATCAGCGCGATCCCGTCCATGGGCGCGGCCGAGTCGGCGAACCAGTACCCGACCGAGTGGTCGAGGACATCCGCGCACACATCCCCGAGCAGCAGGCGGACCGAGTCGTCGGTGCTGCCCTCGAATGCGATCCCGAGCGCCTTGCGCACCGTGCTGCGTCCACCGTCCGCGCCCACCAGGTAGTCGGCCCGCACCCGCTCGGTCGCACCGTCGTGTTGCAGCGTCACGCTCACCCCGTCCGGGTCCGCGCTGAAATCGACCAGCGCCGTGCCGGATTCGACCCGGACGCCGAGCTCCGCGAGTCGTTCGCGCAGCACCCGTTCGGTGTCGGCCTGGGCCAGCACCCACGGATTCGGGTGCGGCACATCGGAGGTGGGTTCGCGCCAGGCGCTCATCCGCCGCTCCATCACGAACTCCCCGTCCAGATGCACGAGCAGCGGAGCCTGCGGCGCGCCCTGGGCGAGCACGGCGTCGAGCACCCCGAGGTCGTCGAAGACCTCGAGCGTGCGCGGCTGCAGACCGTCCCCGCGTGACCCCGCGAAGAACTGCCCGGCCTGATCGACGATGCGCACCCCGATACCGCGACGCGCCAGGTCGATGGCGAGTGTCAGCCCGGTTGGACCGGCTCCCACAACGATGACCTGCGGATTCATGGCAACTCCAATACTGAATCAATATTCACTGAACTGAGATTCAGTATTCTGGGTGGTACGTTCCGCTGTCAAGGAGGTGGATGGTGGCAGCTCGTCGCAGTGAGAGGTCGGCCGAGACCGAGCAGGCGCTCAAGGCCGCCGCCCGGCAGGTCTTCGCCGAGCGCGGCTACCTGAACACCAAGATCGTCGACATCACCGCCGCGGCGGGCCGGGCGGCAGGCTCGTTCTACAACCACTTCGCGAGCAAGGAAGAACTGCTCCAGGCGCTGTTGAAAGACCTTGCCGACGAGAGCGACATCGACGCCGCGGACCCCGCGCACACCGCCGACTTCACCGACCCGGCGTCGGTGCGCTTCCATATCGCGAGCTACTGGTTCTCGGCCCGCAAGCACTGGCCGGTGCTGCGCGCGGTGCAGCAGGCGGCCCTGGTCAACGAGGACTTCGCCGCCATCGCAGCACGTTTCGCGACCGAGCAGCGCGACGCCTTGGCCGACCACTTCGACGGTTTCGCCCCCGCGGGCCTGCGCCTACCCGGCTCGCCCGACGCCAGCCTGGCCATGATGTTCCTGGCGGCGACGGGCATGCTGCAGGCGGTCGAGGACGGCAGCCTGGCGCTCACCGACGAGCAGGCCGTGGACGCTCTCACCCGATTCGTCTACCGCGGCCTCACCGGCCGCGACGTGGACTGAGGAAAACCTCAGGGCACCAACACGATCGAACCCGTCGTGCGGCGGCCTTCCAGATCCCGGTGCGCCTGCTCGGCGTCGGCCAGCGGATAGCTGCCCCCGACCCGCACGCGCAGTGCTCCGTCGGCGATGGCGTTCATGATGTC
The DNA here is from genome assembly GCF_018362975.1 of Nocardia tengchongensis. NCBI lineage: Bacteria > Bacillati > Actinomycetota > Actinomycetes > Mycobacteriales > Nocardiaceae > Nocardia > Nocardia tengchongensis. The sequence goes on along the minus strand of NZ_CP074371.1, from coordinate 5,920,740 downwards.
GCCTGCACGCCACAGCAATTCGTCCCGATCGCGGGTGTAGTGCACCAGCGTCGGCCGGGTCACGAACAGCGAACCCAGCGGATTGAGCCGCTGCAGATCGAACGGCGGCACCGGCCCGCTCGCCCCGCCGAACAGCGCCACCATGCCCCGCACCCGGGTGGCGGCCAGGCTGGATTCGAAGGTGGACGCGCCGACCCCGTCATAGACCGCGGCGACGCCCGCCCCGCCGGTGAGTTCGCGCGCCCGCGCGGCGATGTCGTCGTCGTAGCGCAGCACCTCGGTGGCCCCGGCCTCGCGCGAGAGCTTCTCCTTGTCGTCGGTGGACACCGTGGTGATCACCCGTACCCCGCGCGCGCTGAGCAGCTGCGTCAGGATCAGCCCCACCCCGCCCGCGCCGGCGTGCACCAGCACCGTCTCGCCCGGCAGCGGCTTGTAGATCGACTCGATCAGATAGTGCGCCGTCATGCCCTGCAGCAGCGCTGACGCGGCTACCGGCGCGTCCACCCCGTCGGGCACCGGAATCGCCACGGCCGCAGGCACGACCACCTGCTCGGCGTAACTGCCCGGCGCGGCCGCCCACGCCACCCGGTCCCCGACCTGGAAGTCGTTCACGCCGTCCCCGACCGCGGTGACCACACCGCTGCCCTCGGAGCCCGGAATGTAGGGCACCGCCTGCGGGTACCGGCCGGTCCGAATGTAGGTGTCGATGAAGTTGATTCCGATGGCCTGCGTCCGCACCAGCAGCTGCCCGGCCCCCACCTGCGGGTCCGGCACCTCCACAGACCGCAGGACCTCGGGACCGCCGTGCTCGGAAACCTGGATGGCGCGCATGCCGACCAGTCTGACACCGCCCCCGAACCGGGGTGCGCCGCGCCTCACCGAGTGTGAGATACGCGGCGGTCCATGGACGCTGAATTACCGGTGGGTAAACTGCGACACATGAGCGCTACCACCGCCCCGGCATCCGAGAAGCTGTCGCCGTCCGTCGTGGATTCCGTCAAGGGATTCGTCGCCGAGCACGGCGGTTCCGCCACCGCGGTGCTGCAGCCCATCGGCCGCATCGGCGTCCGTGTCACCCTGGTCGGCGCCGACGGCGTCCTGGGTGACCGCGTCGTCGGTTCCCTGGAGTCCGCCAAGTCTCTGGTGGAGACCGTCGAGGGCCTGACCGAGGCCGACGAGTGGGACCGCGAGCTGATCTCCAAGGCGACCCCCGCGAAGGGCCACTGGGCCAAGATGGCAGGCTGGGTCGCGCGTCAGAAGCGATTCCCCAAGGCGCGCAACGAGAAATGACCGCGCCCGCAGCAGGCGGGGGCGGAAAGGACCGGAACGACGTGTCTGGGCGGGTGACCAAGCAGGCGCAGTTGCGTTCGGCCCTCACCACCCTGTGCGCCACTCTGCGCCCCGGTGAGATGCTGCCCAGCGAGCGTCAGCTCTGCGACGACTACCGCGTCAGCCGCATGACGGTGCGCGAGGTGCTGGGCCAGCTCGAATCCGAGGGCGTCATCACCCGCGTCCCCGGCAAGGGCACCTTCGTGGCCGAGCGGGTCGCCCGCTCCCGGCTGCACATGGCCTCGTTCACCGACGACATGCGCCGGCTGGGCCGCACCCCCGGCACCGTGGTGCTGCGCACCGATTACGCGGTGCCGCCCGCGGCCTCGGCGAGCGCGCTGGGTCTGGCCCCGAATGTGAAGGCCTATCACCTGGTTCGGCTGCGCCTGGCCGACGGCCTGCCCATGTCGATCGACGACGGCTGGTACCGGGTCGATCTGCTGCCGGATCTGCTGGATCACGAACTGACGCAATCGCTGTACGCGCTGCTGTCGCGCGAGTACGACTGCCCCATCGACCGCGCCGAGCAGAGCGTGCGCGCGGTGGCCGCCGACGAGCGGCACGCGGGCTGGCTGGGCACCGAAACCGGTTCGCCGCTCCTGGCTTTCGATCGGATCTCCTACTCGCGTGACCGGGCCGTGGAGCACGCGCAGTCGTGGTATCGCGCCGATCGGTACCAGGTGTACATGACCGTGTCGGCAGAGGATGTCTGACCGCTCCGAAAACGATTGAGCCGCCGCCCCATTCGGGACGGCGGCTCGTGTCGTTTCCGCGGTCACATGGTGACTTCCGCGGTCACATCGTGAACAGGACCGCTCCCGTGGCGACCGGTCCGGTGGCCGTCGAATGCGTCGAGCCGGGGGCGGAGTCCATGACCACCACCGGCACCGCGGCGCTCAGCCCCAGTCGGCGAATCGCATTGGGGGAGAAGGTGATCAGCGGATCGCCAGCCTCGATCTGATCGCCCTCGGCGGCCTTCAGCTCGAACAGGTCCGCCTTGCCGACGGTGTCGATGCCGACGTGCAGCAGCACGCCGGTGCCGTCGGCGGTGACGATGACGGCGGCGTGCGGGTGCAGTTTCACGATCGAGCCGGCGACCGGGGCGACCACCGTGACGGCGGCATCGGTGTCGGGTGGTTCGATGGCCGCGCCCGCGCCGACCATCTCGGCGGAGAAGACCGGATCGGGGACTTCGGACAGGGGGATGGCGAGGCCGTCGAGCGGCGCGAGAATCACTGTGCTCATGGCGGTCAGATCATGTCGTTGATGTCTTCGGCGAGCGCGTCGGCGGTCGGGCCGACGACGACCTGCACCGCGTCGCCCATCTTCACCACGCCGTGCGCGCCGGCGGCCTTGAGCGCCTTGTCGTCGACCTTGCCGGCGTCCTTGACCTCGACGCGCAGGCGCGTGATGCAGCCTTCGACCTCGACGATATTGTCCGCGCCGCCCAGGCCCGCGACGATCTGATTCGCTTTCGACATATTTCCTCCGTGCGTGTCGAGTAGACAAAGCTGGTTATAACCAGTATATCTCTGGTTATAACCAGTGACGCTAGTTGAACTGAGGACTCGCCATGGCCGAAGCCGCCGCCGAGAGCTCCCGCAAGAAGCTCGATTTATCCGGACTGCAGAAGCTCGGCCGTAGCTTGATGCTGCCGATTGCCACGCTACCCGCCGCAGGCCTGCTGCTGCGGCTCGGACAAGACGATATGCTCGGCCGTTTCTCGCCCCTGCATTCGTTCGCCGCGGTCCTCGCGGGCGCGGGCGGCACCCTGATCGACAACCTTCCGCTGCTGTTCGCGGTCGGTATCGCGATCGGCTGGGCGAAGAAGTCCGACGGTTCCACCGCGCTCGCCGCAGTGGTCGGCTACCTCGCGTTCGCCGGTGTCCTCAAGGCCATGTCGCCGGTGGTGCTGGATGGTAGCTGTGGTCCGGTGCTCGGCTGGTTGTTCCGTGCGGCGCACTGGGATTGCCCGGCCGTGGCCGACATCGCCACCGCCAAGGCGTCGGAGTTGGTGAACTTCGGTGTGCTGGGCGGCATCGTGATGGGCCTGACCGCGGCCTCGTTGTGGTCGCGCTTCCATCGCACCCAGCTGCCCGACTATCTGGGCTTCTTCTCCGGTCGCCGCCTGGTGCCCATCCTGACCGCGTGCGCCGCGGTGGTCATCGGCGTGCTGATGTCGTTCATCTACCCCGCCTTCAATGCCGCGCTCACCTGGCTGGGCACCACCGTTGCCGACAATTCGGTCGTGGGTGGCGGCGTGTTCGGGTTCGCCAACCGCATGCTGCTGCCGCTGGGTCTGCACCACATCATCAACTCGGTGGTGTGGTTCGTGATCGGCGACTACCACGGCATGCACGGCGACATCCCGCGCTTCCTGGCCGGCGACCCTTCGGCCGGCACCTTCATGACCGGCTTCTTCCCGATCATGATGTTCGGTCTGCCCGCCGCGGCCATCGCCATCTGGCGTCACGCCCGCCCGGAGCACCGCAAGATGATCGGCGGCATCATGCTGTCCACCGGTCTGACCGCGTTCTTCACCGGAATCACCGAGCCGCTGGAGTTCTCGTTCATCTTCGTGGCGTGGCCGCTGCTGCTGATCCACGCAATTTTCACCGGCTCCGCGTTGGCGCTGACGAACGCACTGGGCATCCACGACGGATTCACCTTCTCGGCCGGCGCCATCGACTACCTGTTGAACTTCGGCAAGGCCACCCACCCGCTGCTGCTGATCCCGATCGGACTCGGTTACGCGGCGCTGTACTACGTCACCTTCAGCTTCATCATCAAACGCTGGAACCTGCCGACACCCGGCCGGGAACCCGACGAGTCCGAGATCGAGAAGGAGAACATCGCAGCATGATCACCCGAACCGCCGTAGTCGCCTCGAAGACCGGACTGCACGCGCGGCCCGCTGCCCTGTTCGCCAAGGCCGCCGGGGAAGCCGGTGTGCCCGTGCAGATCTCGAAGGCCGGCAAGGATCCCGTCGCCGCCAACTCGCTGCTGCAGATCATGACCCTGGGCGTCGAACAGGGCGACACCGTCACCCTGCACGCCCAGGACGGGGCCGAGACCGCCCTCGATAAACTGGTCTCGATGCTGGAGACAGATCTTGACGCGTGAGGTGCGCGGCGTCGCCGCCGCTCCCGGGATCGCGGTCGGATCGGTGAAGTGGCTGGCCGCCGCGCCCGTCACCAGCCCGGACGACGCACCCGGGAGTGACGTCGAGGCCGAAATCGCCCGCGCGGAGACCGCGTTCGAGACCGTTGCCGGGCGGTACTCGGCGCAGGCGCTCGACGCCACCGGGCCCGCGGCCGACATCCTGTTCATGACCTCGGCGCTGGCCGCCGATCCGGCGCTGCTGGATCAGGTGCGCGCCGATATCCGCGGCGGGACGCCCACCGCGCACGCGGTCACCCGGGCCGTCACGCACTTCGGCGAGCAGCTGACCGCGCTCGGCGGCCTGATGGCCGAACGCGCCTCGGACCTGCGGGACGTGGGCCAGCGCGTGGTGGCCGAACTGCTGGGCGTCGACCCGCCCGGAATCCCGGACAGCGCAACGCCGTTCGTGCTGGCCGCGCAGGACCTCGCTCCCGCCGACACCGCCTCGCTGGACCCGGAGCGGGTGATCGGCCTGCTCACCGTGGCGGGCGGACCCACCTCGCATACCGCGATTCTGGCCAAGGCGCTGGGCATTCCGGCCGTGGTCGCGGCACCCGAGGCGGTCACGATCGCCGAGGGGACCGAGATCGTGCTCGACGGAACCTCCGGGGTGATCGAGTTCGAGCCCACCGCCGCCCGGCGCGAGGAAGTCCTGGCGCTGCGCGCCCGGCAGGCGGCAGTGCCGACCGGGCCGGGCCGCACCTCCGACGGCCACGCCGTGCCGCTGCTGGCGAATGTCGGCTCGGCCGCCGATGCGCGGCTGGCGGTCGAGCTCGGCGCCGAAGGCGTCGGCCTGTTCCGGACCGAGTTCCTGTTCCTGGACCGGAAATCGGCGCCCACGGTGGCCGAGCAGTCCGAGCGATACGCCGAGATCTTCCGCATCATGGGCGACCGGCCGGTCATCGTCCGCACCCTCGATGCCGGATCCGATAAACCGTTGCCCTACCTCGCCCTGCCGGACGAGGAGAACCCCGCGCTGGGTGTGCGTGGCCTGCGATTGAGCAGCGTCGATGAGGGGACACTGCTCGATCAGCTGACGGCTGTCGAGGCCGCGGTCAAGGAGACCGGGACCCCGGTCAAGGTCATGGCACCGATGGTCGCGACGGTGGAGGAGGCGGCCTACTTCGCCGCCCGCGCTCGCACCGCCGGGCTCGAGACGCCCGGCATCATGATCGAGATCCCCGCGGCCGCACTGCGCTCGGAGTATCTGGGCGCCGAGGTCGAATTCTTCTCGATCGGCACCAATGACCTCTCGCAGTACCTGTTCGGCGCGGACCGGATGTCCTCGGCGGTCGCGGCGCTGCACGATCCGTGGCAACCGGCGCTGGCCGTGACCATCGCGACCGTGGTGACCGGGGCCGCGAAGCAGGGCGTCAAGGTCGGCGTGTGCGGTGAATCCGCGTCCAATCCCGAATTCGCGTGTGTGCTGGTGGGTCTCGGGGTCGAGACGCTGTCGATGGCGCCGCGCTCGATCGCCGGGGTGCGTGCCAAGCTGGCCGAGGTCACCCGGGCGCAGTGTGAAGCCGCTGCGGCGGCGGTCGTTTCGGCGCGGACCGCCGAGGACGCTCTCCGGGCCGCCCGCGCCGCCCTGGGGGTGGATACGTGAGGACCACCCTGCGCGGCCGGGTCGTCACCCTCACCGAGGTGGGCGACCTCGCCGACGGAGTGGTGTCGTTCGACGGACCGCGCCTCGACTACGTCGGCCCGGCAGCGGGATTCGGCGGCGAACTGCCGCCGCCGGCCGCCGAGCCGCCGATCATCCTGCCCGGTCTCATCGACGTGCACTGCCACGGCGGCGGCGGATTCGGGTTCCCCGAAACCGATGCCGAGGGCGTGGCCGCCGCCGCGAGCTACCACCGCGGGCGCGGCACCACCACACTGATCGCCTCGCTGGTCTCGGCGACCGAAACCGAACTGCGCGACCGCATCAAGGTGCTCGGCGTTGCCGTCGACGAGGGGCTGCTGGCGGGCATCCACCTGGAGGGTCCGTTCATCAGCGAGCACCGGTGCGGGGCCCACGACCCGCAGCGGATCCTGCCCGGCGACCCGGCACTGCTGGAACGTCTCATCGACTACGGCGGCGGACGCATCGTGTCGGTGACCGTGGCCCCGGAAACCGCGAACTTCGATGCCCTCGCCGACGTACTCGCCGACGCGAATGTGATTCTCTCCCTGGGACACACCGTCGCCGACTACGAGCGGTCCGTGCACGCCATGCGGCGCGGCTGGCGGGTATCGATCACCCACCTGTTCAATGCCATGCCCGAGCTGGCGCACCGCGACGCCAACTTCCTGACCGCCGCCATGGCCGCCGCCGGTCGCGGCGACGTGATCGCGGAGGTCATCGGCGACGGCGTGCACCTGGCCGACGGCACCGTCCGCATGGTCTTCGACACCATCGGCCCCGCCAACCTGGCCCTCATCACCGACTCGATGGCCGCCGCCGGGCAGCCGGACGGCCGCTACCAGCTCGGCAGCCTCGACGTGGTCGTGCACGACGGCGTCTCGCGCATCTACGACCCGGACGGCGAGGGCGCCATCGCGGGCGGCACCGCCACCGCATCGGAAGTGTTGCGCCGCACTGTTTTCCAGGCCGGGGTCGATCTGACCGCGGCCGCGACCGCCGCCTGCGCCACTCCGGCCAGGCTCCTCGGTCGGTCCGGCGAGATCGGCGCGCTGTCCACGGGGATGCGCGCCGACATCCTGATCGCCGACCACCATCTCACCCCCGTGACCGTGTACAAGGACGGAGCCCTATGGAACTCGTGATCACCGACAACGCGGCCGAGGCCGGAGTACTGGCGGGCCGCATCATGGCCGACCACGTGCGCCGGGGAGCTCGCGCCATCGGACTGGCCACGGGGTCCTCACCGCTGGGCGCGTACCGGGAGCTCATCCGGCAGCACCGGGAGGAAGGCCTGAGTTTCGCCGGGGTACAGGCGTACCTGCTCGACGAGTACATCGGCCTGCCTCCGGGACACCCCCAGTCCTACCGGCAGTTCATCCGCGACGAATTCACCGCACACGTCGACTTCGCCGATGCCGACGTGCACTGCCCCGACGGCAATGCCGCCGACATCCCGGCCGCCGCGGCCGCGTACGAGCGCGCCATCGCCGAGAGCGGACCCATCGCGGTGCAGATCCTGGGGATCGGCGCCAACGGTCACCTCGGCTTCAACGAGCCGGGATCCTCGCTGCGCTCGCGCACCCGCGTGAAGACGCTGACCCCGAAGACCCGCGAGGACAATGCCCGTTTCTTCGACGACGATCTCACCCAGGTGCCCACGCACGTGCTGACGCAGGGGCTCGGAACCATCAGCGACGCAGGGCATCTGCTGATGGTCGCGACCGGCGAGGGCAAGGCCGAGGCGGTCGCCGCCGCCGTGGAGGGCCCGGTGTCGGCGTTCTGCCCGGCGTCGATTCTGCAGATGCATCCGCACGTCACCGTCATCGTCGACCCGGCGGCCGCCGCGAACCTGAAAGCGGTCGACTACTACCGCTTCGCGGTCGCGAACAAGCCCGCCTGGCAGAGTTTCTGACCGCTACGCGCCCTGCTGCAGCGCGGCGAACGGAGCCATGTCGAAGTAGTCGCGCCACGCCGCGATCCGCCCGTCGCGCACCTCGAACACTCCCGTCACGGGCAGCTCGATCTTGTTGTCGCCCAGACTGAATCGGTCGGTGCGCTCGTTGAGCACGACATTGCCGGTGACGGCCTGGTGGTGCACGGTGAACTCGATGCCGCCGAAGGCCCCGATGAACCCGCGCAGGAACTCCAGGATGGCGGCCTTGCCGACGAACGGCTGCATCGGAATGTTGTGGTAGACGGCGTCCTCGGTGAAGAACTCGGCGATCGATTCCGGTGTGCCGGTGAGCCATTCGGCGCACAGCGCGGTGACGACCTCGGCGGGGGACAGGGTGGCGTACTCGTTGCTCACAGCGGTGGGAGACCTTTCCTGCGGGTGACCTGAAGGACAGGAGCAAAACTTCCGGGACGCCGCGAGAGTGTCAAGGCTGATCTCGCTGTGAGACTTTCGTCCTTCGCCGTCTCGGCGGTCGGTCCGCCACGGTCGCGCCCAGAACGGCCGTCACCATGCTGTGCACCGCGTCGGGCGTCGGCCGCGGCGCAGCGCGGTCCGCGAAGATCAGGTGCCCCGAGCCGATCAGCGTGCGAGCCAGCAGCGCGGTGTCGGCACCGGCGGTGATGCGTCCGATCCGCGCTTCCTCGGCGAGGTATCCGGCGATGGATTCCGTCGCCTCGGTCAAGAGTGGAATCCCGTTCGGGCGACGCTCGCGCAGGCGGGCCCGCAGCGCGTCCCGGTAGATGACCAGGCTGACGACGGCCACCGCGACGGTCTCGAACACCCCGGCCAACGCTTCGCTGAGATTGTCCGCGACGGTCCCGCCCCCGGCCTTGTCTCGTAAGTCCGCGCCCAGCCGCTCGACCCGGACGACGCGATCCTCGACCAGTTCGGCGAGGAATCCGTCGAAGTCGGCGAAATGCCGGTGCAGCACCCCTTTCGCGCACCCCGCCTCGGCGGTCACCGAGCGGCTCGTCAGCCCGCTGGGCCCGTCCCGCAACAGAATTCGCTCGGCCGCGTCGAACAGCTGCTCGCGTGCGTCCCGAATGGCGACCCCGGTGGGCACCTGCGCTCTCCTTCCTGTCGATCCACCCACGGGCGCTTGCCGAGTGGGCGAGTGCCCACTTAAAGTGGGCGCATGGTCACTCTACCGTCCGCAGGGTCGGAATCCGCCGATCAGAGTCCCCATCGACACCGGCAGGTCGCCGAATCCTTCGGTATCGACACCGCCCGCTACGATCGCACCCGCCCGCCCTATCCTGTCGCCCTGATCGAGGCCGTCCTTGCCGCGAGCCCGGGAAAGCAGGTGCTCGACGTCGGCTGCGGGACCGGCATCGAGGCCCGCCAGTTCCGCGACGCCGGCTGCGTGGTGCTCGGGGTGGAGCCGGATCCGCGCATGGCGGCCTTCGCCCGCGATACCGGAATCGATGTCGAAATAGGCACTTTCGAGCAGTGGGAGCCGGCCGGGCGCAGCTTCGACGCGGTCATCTCCGGAACCGCGTGGCACTGGATCGATCCCGTCGCGGGCGCGGCACAGGCGGCACGGGTGTTGCGGCCCCAGGGCCGCCTGGCCGCGTTCTGGCATGTCCCGCAGATGCCCCCCGAGGTGGTCGCCCCGTTTGCCGCCGTGTTCCGGAAGTTCCTGCCGGACTCGCCGACCGCACTGGTAGCCGACCGCCCGGCCCTGGAGCTGTACCAGGCGATCATGACCACAGTCGCCGACGGAATTCGTGCCGCAGGCGACTTCACCGAACCGGAGCAGTGGCGATTCGATTGGCGGCGTACCTATTCCCGCGCGGAATGGCTCGACCAGATCCCCACCCATGGCTCGCTCACCCAGGCGTCGCCGGAGGTCCTCGCGGCCGTCACCGACGGTATCGGCGCGGCCATCGACGAGCTGGGTGGCGCCTTCACCATCGATTACGCCACCATGGCCGTGACGGCGTCCCGGCTGGTCGGTTGACGGGGTCGGCCGGTGTCGTCGACACCCCGCTTCGGTGCGAGTCCACGCCGCTGCGTCGGCGGGCGAACCACACCCTGCGCGCCGATAATGAACCCGTGACCGAGCGCGCAGCGAGCCGCACCGCCGTCCTGGTCTGTCAGGGCCGGGCCGTCGCGGACGGACGATTGGGAATCGGGCGATTCTCGGACCCCGTGGCGGTCGACCTCCTCGCCGACAGTGAACGCGAAATGGTCGCCCTCGTTCGATCGGGCGTGGTCCCGAGGTCCTTCGGCCTCCGCATGGAATACGAATTACTCTCCGCCACCGCCGAAGTCCTCGCGGTCCGCACCATCGCCATCGACGACGCGATCCGCGCTGCCGCCAACCCTCAGCTGGTCATCCTCGGCGCGGGCCTCGACGCCCGAGCCTGGCGCATGCCCGAGCTGTCGGCCACAACTATCTTCGAAGTCGATCACCCGGCCTCGCAAGCCGAGAAGCGCGACCGCCTGGGCGATCGCCGACCTGTGGCCGACATCCATTTCGTCCCGGTCGATTTCGCCGAAGACTCCATGACCGCAGCCCTCGCCACGGCCGGCCATGACGACTCCCGCCCCACCACCTGGATCTGGGAGGGCGTCGTCCCCTACCTGACCCCTGCCCAGGTAGCCGAAACCCTGTCGGCCCTCGCCACCCGCAGCGCCCCCGCCAGCCGCCTGGTCCTCACTTATCCCACCCCCAACCGCACCTACAACTACGGCCGCAAAGCCATGCAACTCCTGCTCACCCTCTCCGGCCGTCCCAACCCCATGGCCCGAGAACCCCAGCGCTCCAGCTGGACCCCTGACGCACTGGCCACCCTGCTCGCCGCCCACGGCTTCACCGTCACCGCCGACCGCACCCTGCACTCCCTGGCCGACGCAGCCGATATCGAACCGGCCCACCGCTCCCTCCGCGCCGACGGCCACCTCCTCGCCGCCGACCGCACCGCTTAGCATTCAGGACATGCGCGGTGGCAACTGGTTTCGTGTCCTGGTGGTCCTGGCCGTGCTGGGCAGTACCAGTGGCTGTATCGGCGCGGTGGATCGCGCCGATTTCGAGGACCAGATCCGAACCCGCGGAGGGGGATTGGTGAGTGCCCTGCCGCAGGCCGCGATCGCCGCACTGACCCAGCGCATCGGCGCAGCCGACCCGGATGTGAACGTCATCCTCCTCACGGCGCCGAACTCCACAGAGTTCCGCTTCGTCCTCAACAACCAACCCGTCCAGGTCACCCGATTCTTTGCCGACCGCGATTTCACCGCCCGCGAACCGACTGTCCGCCTGCGTGTCCGGCCACCGGGCCAGCCCCGCGTGCTCGACGACTACTCCTTCACCCTCGGCGACCTGAGCGCCCCGCACCCCGCCCGCGTCTCCGCCGCCGACGACCTGGACGGCGAGAACTTCACCATCAGCGAGGTCCCCGGCCTCTCCCGCATCGAGGACATAGTCGACACCGCCCGCACCCGCGCCGAAATCCCCGACGGCCAGGTCACCGCCATCATCGTGACCCGTTTCGGCCGCGACATCCGCATAGTCGCCAACGTCGTCTCGGCCCGCTCGGAGGTGGTCGCCGAGTTCGACCGCACCGGCGCCTTCCTCCGAGCCCAGCAGGTCTAACCCATGCCCCGTGTCATCCCTGCCCTCTCGACCGGCCTGATCGTCGGCGCCTTCAGCATCATCCTCCCCGTCGCCATCTGGCCCGGCGAAGCGAAACTGACCGCCCCCCTGTTCTGCTCACCCCCGGCCACCCAACCCCTGGTCGTCTCCGACACCTTCCACGACTCCGAAGGCACCTCCACCAACTACACCCTCTACTGCGTAGGCGACCACGGCACCCTGACCAACGAAGGCTTCGCCCTCCCCATGCTGGTCATGCTCACCGCCCACATCGTGATCATCACAGCCGTTGCCCTCCTGGCCGCAACACTGCGAACCAGGCGGAAGCCCGAGATCGTCGACCACACCTGAGCCCCTAGGAGATTCGAGCGCGGGCAGCCTCCCGGCTGTCCGGATCTTCACTCGTGTCGGCAGCGGTTCGGGCAAGCCTTTCGCGCACGCCGGGACCGACAGATCCACGTGCGCGATCGCGATCCCACGAGTCTCGTCCTCGCAATCGTCGAGATATTCGATCGCCCGCCAACGAGGGAATTCGGCGGAAAGCCGGCTCAACGCCCGCGCGCATCGTTTGCGCAGATAGGAGTAGACGGTGCTGTCGGCGATGGCCTCGACAGCCGGAACGGCCGGCCGGTGATCCAACCGCTCGAGCGCGGTGACCAGGTCGCACTGCTGATAAATGAACCGATGCCCTTCGGCTCCGGTCGCCACGAGGAACTCCAACAGCCTCACCGCATCCGACGGTTCGGCCAAATCGGTGAACATACTCAGCGCGAGGCCACCGATCTCGTGATGCAGCCCGGCATGCGCCCGAGCCCACGTCAGCGCCCCCTGCGACCGGAGCCGCGACATCTGCCGCCGTACAACGATCCGGGTCGCCAGCAGAAACGACTCGTTCGTCAATACTGTGTCCGCGACCTGGAAAAGCAGTGCCTCCCAGCGCTCATCCTCGAACGCGGGGGCCGCGTCGCGCTGAATGAGTCCAGATTCCCTGGCAACGTGAAGGATTCGCTTGCGGTCGGCGGTGTTGCGTGCTGCGCGCCCATCGAGCCCGGTCTGTGACGGCGGTTCGCGCTCGAAGGCGCGCCGCAGCTGATGGTCATCGGCGGCCTCGCGAATCTCGTCGTACAAGCCCTCGGCCTCAGGGTGTTCGAGGAACGGGACGAGCGCGTCGACGGCAAGGGAGATGTCACGGCCGGTGCGCAGGTAGGTTCGCAGCTCGGTCACGCTGCCCTCGATACCCCGGCGGGCCAGCCGCTCGAGCACGCCGACGAACAACCACGCATCCGCATCTCCCGCCGGATCGACCGGACCGGCGTAGGCGGGACGCAAGTGCCGCAGCTCGATTCCCAGATCGGCCACCAACGTCGCGTACAACCAGTCGCGGTGTTCGACCTGGTGGTCCCAGCGCGGATCGCGGATGATGCAGTCGGTCACGTACGTCGCGGCCGCCTCCGGTGCTGCCGCCGCAGCCGTGCGCGCTGCTCCGCGTCCCCGTTGGATCAGCCCCGGCAGTGAATCGGGTTCCGCCCAAGACGGTTCCCTGATCGGGGTCGGGTCAGCGTTCGCGGATTCCGGCACGACAGGAACCTAGAGGCCGCAGGTGGTCGCGGGCCAGTGGTTATCGTGCAGGTTCGCGTGGACTCGCCGCTTCCTACGCGGCTGATCGGTCAGAGCGGCGGGTTCAGGTTGCGGGTGAAGATGATTCGAGGCTGACCTGGTCCGTTGTAGTCCTCGACGAGGTGGGTGTGGAAGCCGAGGGCTTTGTGGAAGTTGATCGAGGTGTGGTTGGTGGGGGTGGTGATGGCTTTGAGGTGGGTGGCGCCCAAGGGGCATGCGGCCGTGATGCTGGCATCTTCCGATGTGGCCGTCAGGCGATGCCGAGGATCTCGACGGACCATCCGGCAGCCCCGTCGGAATCCTCAGGGCCGTATGCCTTCGTGGATGCCACCGGCGGCAGCCAGGTCAGCCTCCGCAGGCCGGACGCGGGCCGGATCACCCAGCCGCGCTTCGGTTCCCACTTCAATCCGTGCCCCTTCGCCGTGCCGGGAATCAGGAGTCGCGCGGAGACTGCCGCCGCGGCCACGCGGTCGCCGAGTCGCCTTCCGCCCGCGGCTACTTGGACACCAGCCGGGATGTGATCCACTTCGCCGTATCGAGTCATTCCGTCCTCACTTGCAGTCCTGGGCGCTGATCGCCGCGAGCTGGCTGAAATCGGTGAACGTGAAGTCCGACGACTGCACGCTACCCTCCACGTGGACCAGGCCGCGGAAGACTCCGGCGCGGCATTCGGCCGCCGCGCGGACGTCAGGCGCGGGGAGGGGATTTCCTTCGAGGTTCGCGCCGTCTGGGTGATCCAGCTGCCATCCGTGTCGCGGCGTTGCAGTTGCAGCGTCAGGTCATGACGGGCGGGCGGAACGATGCAGTCGACCAGCACCTCGATATAGATGATCGGCTCCGACACCTTGGGGTGGCTATCGGGTTGAGGCTGCCACGTGAGTCCGCACGACTTGTCTTCGGCCAGCTCGACGGCACCACCCGCCTGCCCGGTCGTGGTCAGGAGGAACGCCATGAGCACGGCGGCGACCAGGGCGAACGAGCGAATCAACTTGTACAACATGCGTTTTCCTCTATTCAGATTGGTTCCGTCGCAACAGGCGGTTCGCGGGCCCGCAATCCAGCGCGGGCCTACTGCCTCGACCTCCCCTCGGCCGTACTCGATATCGACGACCGAGAGCGGCTCGGTGTCGATCACGGTGGCGATCAGGCCCGCCGCCTCGAGCGCGGCGAGGTCGCGGCGCGCCGCCTCGATCAGGTCGCCCGCCGTGATGGGCGGCTCCACCCGGCCGCCGGGCGAGATCGGGGACCAGGATCCGTCCTCGTAGCTCACCCACCCGGCGGGCCGGTCTTCATCCAGCAGGGCTAGGACGTCCTCGATGAACATCGGATGGCCTAGGCGGTGGTGGAGCGGGTGCGGGGCGTGGTGCTGCCGGGCGATACCGTGATCACGGCCGCCATCGTGAGCAGCTCGACGGGAATCGCGTGGTCGTCGAAGTGCTTGATGCTCGGCACGATCACGGCGTCTACGCGGAGGCGGTCGACCACGACACGCAGGCGATGCTGACGATCCTCGGTGCGGTCGTTGAACACGACGATTTTGCGCAGGTCGTATCCGGTTCGCTTTGCTGCGTCGCGGATCCGCAACTCGTCACGGACATGGGACAGCCCGGAGACGTCGCTCCGCAGGAACCCCACGGCGGACGGCATCGGATTCATGGTCACCACCCCCGGCTGATCGGGACGTAGGTCCGCGGCGGTTCGGCGGCCAGTCTGGCCTGGATATCGGCGACGGTGAGTTCGGGTTTCGTGCGCGTGGCGACCGTGACGACGGCGAACAGCAGTGGCGCAAACAGAGTTGCGGTGAGGATGATGAGCATGTCGGGTGTTCTCCTGCTCCCTGGAACGAGTTTGGAGTGCACCCGACACCAGGGATCGGGGACATTCCTCCTGCGCCGGGCACTAAGAGCAGCGTCAACCCATTGCGGCACAAAGAAAATGACACTTTCGGATCCAGTGGACCGAAAGTGTCAATCGTGGGACGAATCTGTGGCTACAGCTCCAGGCGAATCTGGTTCGCCAACTCGCGCGTTTCCGGCGTCAAGGTGCGCCGCTTGATGATGACCTTGGTCAGGATGTCCCGCCCATACTGCTGTTGCACAAGCCATTCCGGTGCAACGTTCCGCACAGTCTGCATTTCCGCGATGGCCTCGGGAAACTGGCCGAGTTGAGCGTGGGCGTGGGCCACGTCGAGGCGATGCCTCAGCCGGCTCGACGCAACCGGCTGCAGCGTGGCCGGCGGTGTGCGCTCGGCAATCGAGAGCGTCATTTCGGGGCGGCCCGCAATCGCGTGACCCTCGGCGGCGATGTGCGCCACCGTGATCGGTCCGAAGGTTCTCACAGTCGATGCGTCGGTGTAGACCTCGCGACCGATCCGCGCCGCCGCAGCGCGCGCCAGATTCATCGCGTCTTCGGCCTCCCCGTCCTCGTTGTTCCGGACGCTGATGTTCGCGACGTACAGCCACATGCGGCCCCACGTCGACAGCTCCGCGGTGGTGGCCCGGGAGAAACGGGGCGGCTCTATCTCGTCGGCCCATCGGATCGCAAATTCCCGCGCATCGGCAATCCGACCTTGCCGCAGCATGACCCACGCCAGGGTGTTCGCGGCGGCCGCCGCATCTATGCGGTCCTCGGCCGCGTCGATCGCCCTATTCAGCGTCGCTTCCGCTGTGTCGAATTGCCGGCACTGCGTGAGCATCCAACCCGTGAGGTTGAGAACGCGGGACCGGATCGTTCGCCCCTGATCCTCCACGTCCTCGGCGTCGCGCAGAACCATCGGCAGCAGCGCGGCCACCTCGCCGTAGCGGTGGGTTCCGAGCATCCCGCGCAGGTCCTCCAGATCGGTCCGGACGTCCGCGCCCGACACGGTGCTATCGGCCGCGTCGGCGTGGCCAACGAGCGCGCGGCGCACGGGCTCCCAGAGCGCTTCGGTTTCGGCGTCGGCGTATTCGGCGTCTTGCCCCTCGGCGAGATCAGCCGTGCGGACCCGCAGCGCTACCGCGAGTTGCCGCAGTGCGTATAGCCGCGGCTCGTATTCCCCGCGTTCGATCCGGCGCAGCTGGGACAGTGATACATCGGGGCATCGCTCTGCCAATTCGAGTTGGGTCAGCCCTGCACGCTTGCGGGCATTCTTCAACCGTTCCCCACGGTCCAAGCTCATGTTCCGAGGCTACGGCGGTTCCGTGATCCCGTACAGAGCGCGGCCGATCGGTAGGCTACAGCTGGAGCGACAACGAGAGAGGCCCCCTAATCTCGCGAATTCGCTGATGGGGGCCTTTCGAAGTGCGCCCGGGGAGACTCGAACTCCCAACCTTCTGATGCGTAGTGGGAGCTTACGGCTTCTTGGCCGGTGTAGTTCGGGCCCGCGAGGGGGTCCGCACCCAGGTAGCTGAAGCTCCACGCCGGAATTGCATGGCCGGTTCGGGTCAGGCGGTGCGTTCGCGACGTGTAGGTGAAGCCGTTGCGGCGCAAGGCCGTTGAGAACCTGCGGCCCAGGGGTCCGCCGTTCGCGTCGCGAAGTGAGGTGGCGTCGAAGTTCAGGGCCAGCCGGCCGTCAGGCGCCAGCCAGGACGACATGCGGGTCAGGGCCGCGAGTTTGTCGCCGACGTAGTGGATGGCGTGGACGCTGGTGATGAGGTCGATGGGGGAGTCCGGGGACCAGGACAGGACCGAGCCGGTCACGAGCTCGACGCCGGGCTTCGGTGTGCCGCGGAAGTAGCCGACCAGATCCAGGCCCGTGATCCGGGTGTTGCCGGGAAGGTGCTCTGCGGCCTCGAAAAGGGCGAGGGCGCTGCCGCATCCGACATCGAGCCAGCGTTGCGGCCCGGGTCGGGCGGCCAGCCAGGCGACGGGGTCGAAGCCGAGTTCGCGGCGGTAGGCGGGCAGGCGGCGGTCGCGATTCATGGCGGAGTTCGCCACTACCGCAGTCTGTTCCAGGTGGGCGTCGTCGATCAGGTCGGGCACCTACCCATCCTGCCGGGTCAGTCCGGTTCGGGTGCGGTGAGCAGGGCGACGATGGTGTTGATCTGGTCGGTTGTCGGTGTCGGGAGGCTGTCGCGGCCGTGGATGAAGCCGATGCCGAGGTAGACCAGCGCGCCTGCGCGGAGGCGGGCGGACTCGGCGTCGAAACCGAGTTCGGCCAGGGCTGATTGGATGACCTGGAAGATGCGCTGGTCCAGGTCGCGAACGGCGTCGGCGACGTGTGGGCGGGTGCGCGACCATTCGCGGACGGTGGCTTCGACCAGCCAGTTGCGTTCGACGAGCATGGTGGCCATCGCTTCGATGCGGTCCTCGACCGGAATGGAATCGACCGCGGCGAGCCCGGCGATGATTTGGCCCTGGGTGGCGCTCCAGTGGGCCGCCATCGCCTCCTCTAGCTGTCCGATGTCGTCGAAATGCCAGTAGAAGCTGCCCTTGGTGACCCCGAGCGCCGCGCACAGGCTGGGTATCCGCAGTGCGCCGGGCCTTCGCGGGCGAGCAGGGCCAGTGCGCCGTCCACCCAGTCCTCGTAGGAGAGGCGCGGGGCGCGGCGTCCGGTGCCGGACGTCGAATCGCGTTGTTGTGCTTCGGCTTTCCTGGACCTGCGCGGCGTGGTGGCCGGGCGCGGGAGCTCGGCGGTCATCGGGACCTGCGCCAGTTCATCGTCTGCACCCCTCGATCGTAGAACGCGGGCGTTTCCATACTTTCGAGTACCTATTCCATACTTCATAGTATGGTGTGGGGGGTCGAGGATCCCGAAGGAGCCCCCCATGTCACTGGACATGTCGTTGACACCCGCCGCCGAGCCCCCGCCCGCACCGGCCTGCCCCACCGCCTTCCGCTACTGGGAGGGCCGGAACACACGCGCCGCCAAGCGTTTCGAACGCCTCGTCACCGCGCTTGTCGGAAGCGGTCCGTTCCCCACCGACGCGCAGGCGAGCGCGCTGTGCGCGGACCTGTTCACCGGCGACCCGGTCGCCGAGCGATTCGTGGCCGAGGTGATGCACGGCGAGGCCGGGCCGCGCGCCGGTCGCGCCCTGCTCGACACCGCGCTCGCCTCGGGTCTGGACGCTGTTCCCGATGCCCCCGCCGCGATGCGAGAACTGTTCGCGGAGTTCGAGACTCGCCCCGACTGGGTGCGCCCGGACCTGGTGGAACAGGGTGCGGCGATCTGGCGGCGCTGGGGCACCATGCTGTTCAGCTTCGCCGGGGCCGAGACGCTGGAGATGTACACCGAGGCCGCCGTCGCGACCCCGCTCTCGCTGGCCGGTGGCTACGCCGGGGACAGCGCGCTGCGCCGATTCCTGGAAACCTGCCGCTTCTGGATCGACGTCTCCCAACCGCGTGCGCTGCTGACACCGGGCTCGGACGGCCGCGCCACCGCCATGAAGGTGCGGGTGATGCACGTGTCGGTGCGGGCACGCGTCGCCGGGCATCCGGAATGGGACACACAACGGTGGGGACTGCCCATCAGTCAGACCTATCAGCTGCTGACACTGCTCGGTGGCAGCGTCACGCCGGCCCTGGGCCTCTGGGCGCTCGGCTATCAGACCACGCCTTCGGAAATCCGTGCGCTGCTGCACTTTCAGCGCTACCTGGGCCACCTGCTCGGAGTGCGGGTCTCCTGGTATCCGGAGACCATCGCCGACGCGCTGCGGGTCCTGGCGATGACGATCGTCGCGAGGTCCTACGACGCCGGAATCCACGGCGCCGAACTCATCGAATCGTATCCCGCCGCCTTCGCCCCGCGACCCGAGCAGCACGGTATGCAACGACTGCGCGCGGCCTACAACTACCGGATCAACTCCGTGTATGCCGCGATGTACATGGCTCCCGGCACTCGCCGGAAGTACCGGATGCCGCCGGTGTTCCCGTGGATTCTCCTGCCCGTGGCCCGCTTTCCGCTGATCACCGCGATGGAGGTGGCCCGGCGCAACTGCCCGCCGTTCGCGCGGCTCCACGAGCGAGTCATGGTGCGGCATCGCGAGAACTGGTTCCGCGCCCAGATGCTCGGGCGGGAAGCGAAATTCGACGCCACCGGAGCGCTGCGGCGCTGAACGCCCGGAGCCGCGTCATCGAAACATCATCTCTTCGAGGGGTATCGAGCTGTGACCAGCACTGAGATCACCGAGGTCTGGAATGGACCGGGTCGTCGTGACGGCGTCCTCACGACCGTCGCACCACATCACAATGGACTGCATCCGTCGTCGAGCAAGACGGCGTTCGAGCACTGGTATTTCGACGCCCTGCTCGACAGCGGCCACGTCGTGGTCGGCTTCCTCATCAAGCGCCGCCCCGAGGACCTGCCGTGGGCGCGGCCCTGGGTCGAGCTGATCGTCTACACCCCCGAGGGCGGCCGCCTGCAGGTGGCCAAGCGGTATTCGGCTGCGGCGACCAGCTTTTCGGCCGACACCTGCGATGTGCGCATCGGCGACAACCGGGCCTGGTCGGAGTTTCCCGAGGATGGCCTACCCCGGCATCATGTGCGGCTGGCCGAGGACGGCCTGGCTTTCGAGCTGACCTTCGAGAACGAAACACCCAGCTGGATGCCGGGAAAAGGGCGAAACGCGCTTCGGCGCGGAGGACAGCTTCGGATGGGTGGTCGGAGCTCCCCGCGCCCGGGTGAGCGGCACGCTCGAAATCGACGGGCACAAGCGTGCGGTCACGGGCCGCGGCTACGCCGACCACAATTGGGGCGTCGGCGATATGCGACGCATCATCGACCGCTGGCATTGGGGCCGTCTCTACACCGACGACTACTCGCTCCTCTACGCCCAGGTCCTCACCCAGCCCCGGCAGGGCTCGCACTCGATCGCGCCACTGATGCTGGCCCACAAGGACGAAGTGGTGCTGTCCACCGGCGAAACGATCCTCACCGAGGGCCCGCGCCGCTATGACGCGATCGCCGGCCGCGACTTCCCGGAATGGATCGAACTGCGCGTACCCGACCGGGTGGGAC
This sequence comes from Nocardia tengchongensis, assembly GCF_018362975.1. Classification (NCBI taxonomy): domain Bacteria; kingdom Bacillati; phylum Actinomycetota; class Actinomycetes; order Mycobacteriales; family Nocardiaceae; genus Nocardia; species Nocardia tengchongensis. The sequence continues at coordinate 5,900,522 of NZ_CP074371.1, read as the reverse complement.
TACGCCTCACCGTCGATTCGGTCATCCACGCGCACGACCTGCTCGACGACGTACCGCTCGTCCGATCACGCCTGTTCCGGCCCGTGCTACACAAACTGATCGGCCACCCCGCCTACTTCCGCTTCCAGTCCACGTTCGAGTTGACCGTGCACACCGAAGGTGAGGCCGTGCGCCGCTCAGGCACTACCCTCCACGAACTCGTCGCGCTGCGCTGAACAGCGGAACGGTCTACGCGGCGGCGGTGTCCACGGCCGCCGGAGCCGAGGTGGGGAGTGGTTCGCGGGTGCGCAGCGCGGCCCACAAGGCGGCGGTGGCCGCGGTGCAGGCGGCCGCGCCACCGACATGGAAGGCGACCAGCGCGGCGGGCACATGGGTGAAGTACTGGACGATGCCGACCAGCGCCTGCGCGCAGACCAGCGCAATGACCAGGATCAGACGGTTGCGGATGGTCTTGTTCATACCGACCGCGGCCAGACCGCAGGCCAACCCGACCAGCAGAGCGAGGTAGGCGACCAGCAGCTCACCGTGCAGATGCACGAGAGTGACGATCTCGACCTGGAGCCGCTCGACCGGCTTCTCCACGCTCTTGTCACCGGCGTGCGGACCCGCACCCGTGACCAGGGTGCCCGCGATGAGCGTGGCGGTGAGCGCGAGCCCGCTCAACCCGGTGAGCAGCCGCAGCGGTCGGGGAACCTGCACGGTGTCGACACCGTCGTCGGGTTCGCTGACCTTGGTCCACAGCAGCGTCGCCAGCCACACCATCAGCATCGACGCCAGCAGATGCACCGCGACGGTCCACCACAGCAGTCCGGTGCGCACGGTGATTCCGCCGATCACGGCCTGCAGCACGGTGCCGCCGGGCATCAGCCAGGCGAAGATCAGCACCTCGCGCCGGCGCCGCGCCCGGGTGACCGCGAGCACGATCGCCGCGGCGGCCAGCGTCACCACGAAAGTCAGCATGCGATTGCTGAATTCGACGACCTGATGCACTACCGGCACTTCGGCCACCGCGGTCGGCACGAAGCTGCCGGGGAAGCATTGCGGCCAGGTGGGGCAGCCCAGGCCCGAGGCGGTGACACGGACGACCGCGCCGGTCACCGAGATTCCGGCCTGGGACAGGATGACCAGGAAGGCGATGAGTCGCTGCACCCGCAGGGAAGGCATCGGGAGCAGGTCGGCAAGTCGCTGGAAGGCGCGAGACAGCACGCACCGATCGTAGCGGGGCCCTATATCGCCCCGTCACCGGCCCTACTACAGCGTGTCGTTAAACACGCTCGGACTCAATCGAACTTGAAGAACCGGGTGGCCAGCCACCCCGCCAGGCCACCCCAGCCGGCCAGCACCGCCAGCCCGTACCAGTCGACGCTGGTGCGCATCGCCCGATCCAGACACTCGGAGAGCGCCCCGGAGGGAATGATCCGCGCGATCACGCTCACCGCGTGCGGCAGATCGTCGGACATGAACACCAGGCTCGCGGTCCCCAGCATGACGAACCACAGGATGTTGGCCAGCGCCAGCACCACTTCGGCCTTGAGCGTCCCGCCCAGCAGCAGCCCGAGCGCCGCGAAGGTTGCGGTCCCGAGCCCGATCACCACCGCGCCCAGCAGCAGCCCGCTCAGCGAGGGCCGCCAGCCCAGCGCGAACCCGATGCCGCCCAGCAGAATCGACTGCAACACCACCACGATCAGCACCGCCGAGCATTTGCCCGCGACGATGCCCCACCGTGGCAGCGGCGTCGCCCCGAGCCGCTTCAACGCCCCGTAGCGCCGATCGAATCCGACCGCGATGGCCTGCCCGGTGAACGCGGTCGACATGATCGCCACCATCATCACCGCGGGCACGACCCGATCCACCCGATGCTCGCCCAGCCCGCTGACCGGCAGCAGCGTCAACCCGATCAGCAGCGTGATCGGAATGAACATGGTGAGCAGCAGCTGTTCCCCGTTGCGCAGCAACAGGATCAGTTCCATGCGGGTCTGCGCCGCCAGCATCTTCGCGCGCGTGGTCGGCTGCGGCGCGGGGGCGAAGATGCCCGCCGCGAATCGGTTCTCGGTTTCGGTCACCCGCGCAGCTCCCGCCCGGTCAGTTCGAGGAACACGTCTTCCAGCCGGCGCTGGTCGATGCGAATGTCGCTGGGCAGCACGTCGATTCGCGCGCACCACGCGGTCATGGTGGCCAGCACCTGCGGGGTGATGTCGCCTTGCAGCAGGTAGGAGCCGGGCGCGGTCTCGCGCGGGCTGAACCCTTCCGGCAGCGCGGCCTGCAGCAGCGACAGGTCGAGTTTGGGCGGCGCGGTGAAGGCCAGCCGGCCCTCGGCGCCGTGCGAGGTGACCTCGGCGGGCGTGCCCTGGGCGACGACCCGCCCGTGGTCGATGATGACCAGCTGGTCGGCGAGTTGTTCGGCTTCGTCCATCATGTGGGTGGTGAGCAGCACGCTGACCCCGTCGCGGCGCAGCGCGTCGATGAGCTCCCACACCAGGTGCCGAGCCTGGGCGTCCAATCCGGCGGTCGGTTCGTCGAGGAACACGATCTCGGGCCGCCCGACGAGTGCGCACGCCAGCGCGAGCCGTTGCTGCTGCCCGCCGGAGAGCCGTCGATACGGTGTCCGCCGGGCGTCTTTCAGTCCGAGCGTGTCCAGCAGCCACGCGGGATCGAGCGGGTTCGCCGAATAGGAGGCGACCAGGTCGAGCATCTCCCCGGCCTTGGATCCCGGGTACGCGCCGCCGCCTTGGAGCATCACGCCGATGCGCGCCCGCAGCTGATCGGAGTCGGCGATCGGATCCAGTCCCAGCACGCGCACAGCGCCGGCGTCGGGGGAGACGAAGCCCTCGCACATTTCGGTGGTGGTGGTCTTGCCGGCCCCGTTGGGTCCGAGCAGGGCCAGTACCTGTGCGCGTTCGATGTCGAAGCTGATGCCGTCGACCGCGGTGGTCTCGCCGTAGCGTTTCACCACGCCGTCGACGCGTACGGCGGGTCCGGAAGCTGCGGTCACGATGAGACACCGTAAGGCGTGGGCTGCTGTGACCGAGCCGACACCCCCGGCTGATTGCGCCACGGCAGCACATTTCGGGTGAGGAAGATCAGGGAACCGCCCACGATCAGGGTGGCGATGGCCGATTCGACGATCTGGAAGACGTAGAAGTCCGCGCCGCGCGGCATCACCATCACCGACACGATCACCGACAGCACCACCGCGGGTACCCGGAACGCGGGCCGGTTCGCCCAAGCCGCCAGCGGCACGATCGCCCACAGCAGGTACCAGGGCTGCACCACCGGGAACAGCAGCACGATCGCGCCGAGTGAAACGCCCAGCGCGCCGATCGGATTCAACCGCCCGGTCCAGGTGGCGATGAGCATGCGCAGGATCACGAAGACCGTCACCAGCGAGGCGATCGGCCGGGTGATGTCGAGCAGGGCGGTGGTGTGATCGCCCAGCCCGAGCAGCACGCCGCCGAATCCGGTGATTATCCCGACGGCCGTCGGCAGCGACAGGTAACTGCGCACGGTGGTGGCGGTGCCGACGGTGTTGACCCAGCCGAATCCGAGGCCGCTGGCATAACTCACCAGCAGTGTCGTCACCACGGCGATGGCTCCGAGCACACCTCCGGCGACGAGCACGGATTTGAGTCCCTGCCCCCACCTCCGGGCCAGTGCCATACCGACGAATCCGAGCGTGACCAGCGAGATGATCTTGACCGAGGACGACAGCGTGATCACCACGGTGCCGAAAACCAGCAGCGCCCACGCCTTTTGATCGAAGTGCGGGGCATCGTCGATGGCGCGCAGGCAGAATTCCAGGCCCGCCAGCATCAGCCCGAGCATGAGCGCGTCATTGTGCACGCCGCCGACCAGGTGGAACAGCACCAGCGGGTTGGCCGCGCCCAGCCACAGCGCGCTCACTCCCGCGACCCCGCAGCGGCGGGAGAGCCGCGGCAGCGCCCACACGATCAGGGCGACGCCGGCCAGCGCCAGCAGCCGGTGCAGCCACACGCCGAGCACGATGTTGTCGCCGGCGATCTGCGCGATGCCGCGTCCCATCCACAGGAACAGCGGCCCGTAGGGCGCTGAGGTGGAGCGCCAGATATTGGGCACATTGTTGGTGAGCACATTGTCGAGTCCGAGCCCGTCGACCGGCCCGACCGAATAGGGGTCCATGCCCCGGTTCGCGATCTCGCTCTGTGCCAGATACGAATACACGTCGTTGCTGAACATGGGCGGCGCGACGCTGAGCGGAATGATCCACAGCAGCAGCGTCCGATCCATCTGGGAGCGGCTGAGCCGGTGGCGTGGATCCCCGCCCCAGCCGCCCACGGCGAAACGCCCCAGCAGCAGCCAGGCCATGATCACCAGCACGGTGCCGGTCATGCACATCGCCAGCGTCGAGGTGCCCGCGCGCGCGAAGAATCCGAGCACCCGCATGCCGGAGATCGGATTCTGGTGCACCGGTTGCGCTCCGACGCCGAGCGCCGACACCGCCATGATCACGGCCCCGGTCGCGCCGAGCAGCCGGATCCGCAGCAGTTGCAGGGTTTCGCGCCGGTCCAGGCCGGGCCGTTCGGCGTCGACGCTGTGCAGCACGGCGACGGTGTGATCGGCGGCAGGGACGTCCAGGCCGAGGGCCCGCCGTCCGATCTCGATGACTCTGCGCCCCGCGCCTTCCGCTACCGCCACAGGTTCGAAGCCTAGTCCGGCGGTGCGGGTCCGACGCCGATCGCATGGCCGTAGCGGGGGGTCGAGGGGTGTGCCCGGCGATTGCCGCGCAGCACCCCCGTTTGCCTTTGATACCCCCGGGGGTATAGTCGTGACATACCCCAGGGGGTATGGAAGGAGACTCACATGAGAAGTACGACAGTCGGCGACGCCGGCGCTTCTGCGAGCACGACCGCCCCCGGCGGTCTCCTGGGCCGCCTCGGCGCGGTCATGGCCGACCGCGCCCGCTGGGTGTTCGGCTTCTGGCTGATCCTGTCCGTGGCCCTCGGCGCGGCCGCGCCCTCGGTGTTCGATTCCCTCGCGGGAGCGGGCTGGCAGGCCGACGGATCCGAATCAGTGCAGGTCCGCGACCTCGCACAGGAACACTTCGGCGGCAACTCCGCCGCGGCGGTGCAGGTGGTGATCCACTCCGACACCGCGACTATGGACAGCCCGCAGGCCCAGGCGCTGGTGGGGGATATCACCGCGATCCTGCACGCCGACAGCCGTTTCGGCGCGATCGTCGCACCCGTGCCCGGGCAGTCGGTCAGCCGCGACGGCCACACCGGCATCCTGCTGGCGGGCGCGAACGCGAGTACCGACGACATGGTCACCGCGGTCACCGACCTCGGCCCGCAACTGAAAGACCTCGCCACCGACGGCTTCGAGATCTACCCCACCGGCGCCTCGGCCCTGTGGAGCGACTTCAACAAGGCCAACCACGACGCCATGCTGAAGGCCGAGATGTTCTCCTGGCCGGTCACTCTGGCCATCATGGTGCTGGCCTTCGGCTCGCTGGTGGCCGCCGGGCTGCCGCTGCTGCTGACCCTCACCGGCCTGATCGCGTCGGCGGGCGGGCTGGTGCTGCTCAACCACTTCACCCCGATCTCGGTGTGGGCCATGAACTTCGCCATGATGTTCGCCCTCGCCCTGGGCATCGACTACGCCTTGTTCCTGGTCTCGCGCTTCCGCGACGCCGTGCGCGGAGACACTCCGGCGCGCACCGCGGTCGCCGTCACCATGGCCACCGCCGGCAAAGCGGTCCTGCTCTCGGGCCTGACCGTGCTGGTGAGCCTGTCGGCGGTGCTGGTGGTGCCCGCGCCCGCAGTGCGGACCATGGCGGTCGGCATCATGTTCGCGGTCTCGTTCGTGCTGCTGGCGACGCTGACCCTGCTGCCCGCGGTGCTCGGCGCGCTGGGCAAGCGGGTGAACGCGGGCTCGCTGCCGTATGTGGCGCGCCAGCAGCATCGTTCGCCCGCCTTCGCGAAGTGGGGTGAACTGCTGCACCGCCGTCCGTGGCCGTTCGCCATCGGTTCGCTGCTGGTGTTGATCGCGCTCGCGATTCCGGCGACGAGTCTGAAGGTGGCCATGCCGTCCATCCAGGTGGTGCCCGCGGATTCGTCCGTGCGGCAGGGCTACGAACTGGTGCAGCGCGAATTCGGCATGGGCGCACCGGGGATGCTGCAGATCGTGGCCCCCGAATCCGCCGCCTCCGAGGTCGTGCGAATCACCGGCTCCGACACCCGGATCGGCATGGTCACCCCGCCGCAGCCCGCCGCCGACGGCAGCGGACTGGTGATGATCCAGGCGACCCCGACCGTCGATCCCTCGGATCCGGCGATGGGCGACATCGTCGATTCCCTGCGGACCGCGCTCCCGGACGACGCGCTGGTCGGCGGCGCGGTCGCGGAGAACCTGGACCTGCAGCAGGCATTGAACGACTACCTGCCCCTGGTGGTCGGCATCATCCTGGTGCTCGGGTTCCTGCTCCTGCTGGTCGCCTTGCGCGCCCCGCTGATCGCACTGCTCGGTGCGGGCGTCAGCCTGCTGTCCACCGCGGCCGCCTTCGGTGTCGCGAAGCTGGTGTTCCAGGACGGCCATGGCGCGGGCCTGCTCGGCTTCACGCCGCAGGGCTTCCTGGACGGCTGGGGCCCGGTGTTCTTCTTCGCGATGATCTTCGCGATCGCCATGGACTACACGGTCTTCCTGCTGGCCACGGCGAAGGAACACTACGAGCGCTCCGGTGATCCGGCGGTGGCCCACATCGACGGCATCGCGCATTCGGGCCGGGTGATCGCGGCCGCGGCGGCGGTCATGGTGGCGGTGTTCTTCACCTTCGCCCTGGCCGACCCGTTGCCGCCCAAGGAGATGGGCATCATCCTCGGTGTCGCGGTCCTGCTGGACGCCGTGCTGATCCGTCTGATCCTGCTGCCGGTGCTGCTGCGCCTGACCGGGCATGCCGCCTGGTGGTCGCCGCGCTGGCTGCGCAAGGTGCTGCCGGATATCAGCTTCGCGCACTGACATCGGTCGGATCGACGACCGAACGGTGGGGGCCGTGGGAAATGGTGAGCCCTCTCTCACGGCCCTCACATACCCCCAGGGGTATGATGAAGTCATCGGACCCAGGGAAGGAACCCTCATGATCGGCGACGAAGACAGCATTGCACTGGTCCTCAACCGGCTGCGCCGCGCGCACGGCCAGCTCGCGGGCGTCATCTCCATGATCGAGCAGGGCCGCGACTGCAAGGACGTGGTCACCCAGCTCGCGGCGGTGTCGCGCGCCCTGGACCGGGCCGGCTTCAAGATCGTCGCCACCGGTCTGCGCGACTGCCTGACCGGCGAACAGGCCGAGGGCTCCGAGCCGATGACGGTGGAGGAACTGGAGAAACTCTTCCTGGCGCTCGCCTAGCGCCGGGATCGAAAGGAAGTCACGATGACCGCGAACCGCCGCTGGCCCATCGACCGCCTCGTGCCGGTCCTGGCCGCAACCATGGTGCTGCTCAGCATCGCGCTGGTACTCGCGTTCACGACGTGGTGGTTGCTGCTGACCGCATTCGTGGCGGCCAACCTGATGCTCTACGGGATCGTGGGCTGGTGCCCGATGACGCTGCTGTTGCAGCGCCTGGGCGTCCCCCGAACCGGCTACCCCGCAACGGAAAGGATCGATCGATGACGCTCGCCCTGTCGACCACCCTGAACACCGGTTTCGCCGACGCGGTGGAGCGCACCCGGAAGGCCCTGTCCGAACAGGGTTTCGGGGTGCTCACCGAGATCGACGTGACCGCGACGATGAAGCAGAAGCTCGACGCCGACATGGAGGATTACCTCATCCTCGGCGCCTGCAACCCGCCGCTGGCGCACGCCGCCCTCGGCGTGGACCGCCAGATCGGGCTGCTGCTGCCGTGTAATGTGATTGTGCGCAAAGACCCTTCGGACGCCGCGGCCGTGATCGTGGAGGCCATGAATCCGCAGCTGATGGTGCAGGTCATGGGCGATCCCGCGTTGAAAGAAGTGGCCGACACCGCCGCCGCCAAACTGGGCGCCGCCATCGCGGCCCTGGGCTGAATCGGCCGCTCGTCCGACCTGGTTGCGCCACTGCCCGAACACGATTCGCAGTGCCGCTGTCGGACCCCGCTCATACTCTGGATGAATGGTGTCCGATTCGAAACGGCGAATCGAGGTGGCCGCGGCCGGGTTGCTCGCCCGCCACGGCTACCACGGATTCGGGCTGAAGAAGTTGAGCGAGGCGGCGGGACTGCCGTATGGGTCGATCTACCACCACTTTCCGGGCGGCAAGGAGGAGATCGCGGTCGCGGCCATCAACGGCACGGGGGTGCTGTTCGGCCGCATGATCCGCCAGGCCCCCGGTGATGTGTTCGGCACGGCGGCAACGCTGTTCGACTTCATGGCCGCCAAGCTCGACGAGTCGGACTGGATCGTGGGCTGTCCTATCGGCACGCCCGCCCTCGACGGCGGCAGTGATGTCGAATCCGTGCGCGCCGCTTGCGTTTCGGCGTTCGACGCCATGACCGACGGCTTCACCGGCATCCTCACCGAATTGGGATTGGAACCGGGGGAGGCGCGCGGCCTGGCCACCACGGTGGTCGCGGCCTACGAGGGCGCGACCATTCTGGCTCGTGTCCGCCGCAGTGACGAACCCTTGCACACGGTCTCGGCCGCGATGGCCAGGTTGCTGCGCCTGTCACTCGCGGAAGCCGTTGCCGTGGAAGCGCATTCACCCTGAGTGACTCCGGTCGCCTGATCTGGGGAGACGGCCGCATCGGCGTCGCTGGGCTGGTGCTGTCGCCCTCGGGAAATCGGACAAGGCGGCAACTATTCAGCAACCAAGCGGTTCGATTTCCGATACAGTGACCTTCGATCATGCTCGGTCTCGACACTGCGAACGGAGCGATGATGGGTCGGAATTCGGTCGCCACCCAGCTGGTCGACGCACTCGTCGCCGCCGGTGTCCAGCGGGTATATGGCCTGGTGGGAGACAGTTTGAACCCCTTCGTCGACGCCCTGCGCCGCACCGAGGGCATCGAGTGGGTGCACTGCCACAACGAGGAGTGCGCCGCCTTCGCCGCCGGTGCGGAATCGCTGCTGACCGGACGCCTGGCCGTCTGCGCGGCCAGCTGCGGCCCCGGCAACACCCATCTGATCCAGGGCCTCTACGACGCCCACCGCAATGGCGCCTCGGTGCTGGCTATCGCCTCGCACATCCCCGGCCGCGAGATCGGCACCGGTTTCTTCCAGGAGACCCACCCCGAACGACTCTTCGTGGAGTGCAGCCACTTCTGTGAAATGGCCGGCATCCCCGCGCAGCTGCCGCGCCTGGCCACCATCGCCATGCAGACCGCTCTGGGCCGCCACGGCGTCTCGGTCCTCGTCGTTCCCGGCGATGTGCTCAGCGCCGACGCCGAGAATCGCAGCCGCCCCTCGGATCTGGTGACCGCCGCGGCCACCGTGGTCCCGCCGGCCGAACAGGTGGACCGGCTCGCCGAGGCGATCAACGACGCCGACACCGTGGCCCTGTTCGCGGGTGCCGGCGTGCGCGGCGCGCACGACCGGGTGATGAGCCTGGCCGACCGCCTGCACGCCCCGATCGGGCACGCCCTCGGCGGCAAGGAGTGGATCCAGTTCGACAACCCCTACGACGTCGGCATGAGCGGCCTGCTCGGCTACGGCGCGGCCTACGAGGCTACCCACGAAGCGGACCTTTTGATCCTGCTCGGCACCGACTTTCCCTACGACACCTTCCTGCCCCAGGACGGCCGCATCGCCCAGATCGACCGCGACCCCGCCCGCATCGGCCGTCGCGCGATCGTCGACATCGCCGTCCACGGCGACGTGGCGGCGACCATCGACGCGGTGCTGCCCCTGCTGCACCAGAAGCCGAGCCGCGCCTTCCTCGACGACATGCTGCGCCGCCACGCCTCCGCACTGGAGAACGTGGTGGACGCCTACACCCATGACATCGATCACCACACGCCGATCCACCCCGAGTACGTCGCCGCCATGATCGACGAAATCGCCGACGACGACGCGGTTTTCACCGTCGACACCGGCATGTGCAACGTCTGGGCGGCCCGCTACCTGAGCCCCAACGGCCGGCGCCGGATCATCGGCTCGTGGCGGCACGGCACCATGGCCAACGCGCTGCCGCACGCGATCGGCGCGCAGTCGGCTTTCCCTGGGCGACAGGTGATCTCGCTGTCGGGTGACGGCGGCCTGGCGATGCTGATGGGCGAGTTGCTGACCGTCTGGCGGCACCGGTTGCCGGTGAAGATCGTGGTGTTCAACAACTCGACCCTCGGCATGGTGAAGCTCGAGATGCTCGTCGACGGCCTGCCCGACTTCGGCACCGACCAGGAACCGGTCAACTACGCCGATATCGCCGCGGCCGTGGGCATTCCCGCGATCCGGGTCACCGACCCCGGCGAGGTTCGTAGCGCGTTGACCAAGGCGTTCGCCGAGCCTGGACCGGTCCTCGTCGACGTGGTCACCGACCCCAATGCTCTGTCACTGCCGCCGAAGATCGATGCCGCGCAGGTGAAGGGCTTCGCCCTGGCCGCGGGCAAGATCGTGCTGGCCGGCGGCGTCGGCCGGATGATCGACATGGCCCGCTCCAACCTGCGCAACATCCCCCGCCCGTAGCGGAGACGAAGTAGCGATCAGCCTCGGCGCGATACGGTTTCGCCCGCGGCGACGGCCGCGCCGGTGAGTTCCACCGACCGCACCCGATCCACGATGTCCTGCGCGTGGTGGGCGAGGATCAGTTCGTCGGCCTGGATCCCGGCCGCGAAATCCTCGAGGTAGTCCACGACGTCGGCGGGCGTGCCCACCGCGGTGTAGGTGGTCATGGCGGCCAGGTGCCGGCCGTTGGGCGAGGCCAGGAACGCGTCGATCTCCTCGTCGGAGAAGTCCGCGCCGCCCGCGCCCCGCTTGATGAAGGCTCGCGTGCGCGCGCGATAGGAGATGGTCTTCTGCTGCTCGGCCAGTTCCCGATCCTCGGCCGCGAACACATTGACCCCGGCCATCACGTACGGCTCGGCCAGCTGCTCCGAGGGCCGGAACCGGTCGCGGTATTCGGAGACGGCCTGGTGCAGGGCGTCGGGCGCGAAGTGTGAGGCGAAGGCGTACGGCAGCCCCAGGTGCGCGGCCAGCTGCGCGCCGAACAGCGAGGAGCCCAGAATGTAGAGCGGCACAACGCCTTCCGCGCGCGGCACCGCCTGCACCCCCGGAATCCGGGTGTTCCCGTTCAGGAACCCCTGCAACTCGAGGACGTCCTGGGGGAAGGTGTCGGCCGAGGACGGATTGCGCCGCAGCGCCCGCATGGTCTCCTGGTCACTGCCGGGCGCGCGCCCCAGCCCGAGGTCGATGCGTCCCGGGAACAGCGATTCGAGCGTCCCGAACTGCTCGGCGATCACCAACGGCGAATGGTTGGGCAGCATCACCCCGCCCGCGCCGAGCCGGATGCTGTCGGTGTGGGCGGCCACGTATCCGATGAGCACGCTGGTCGCGCTGGACGCGATCGACTTCATGTTGTGGTGCTCGGCGTACCAGACCCGCTGGTATCCACTGCGTTCCGCCGCCTGCGCCAGCGCCACACTGTGCCCGAAACTGTCGCGGGCGGTCTGGCCGGGCGAGATGACCGCGAGGTCGAGTAGTGATACGGCGAGGGGCATGCTGGCACCGGCTTTCGTGGATCGGCTGTGCGGGGGAGCGGCGGGCGCTGGGTGAAACCCGCCCTTGGATGTAATTCGATCGGCGTCGAACTTATGCCCGGACTCCCGAATCAGGCCGGTCACAAGCGACCGGCCGGCTACCGGAAGTCCTCCACATGCTCGGCGGCCCACTCCCGAATATCACGGGCCGGACGGCCCGTGAGCTCCGCGACCGTGGTGGTGACCAGCTCCGAGCGCGGCCGGAAGTCGGCCATCGACACCAGCGTCTCGATCAGGCGCGCGGGCAGCCCGGCCGCCGTCATCGACTCCCGGGCCACCGCCACGGGCAGCGCCTCGAAGCGCAACGCCCGGCCCAGCGCCGCCCCGATCGCCTCGACCTGCTCCGCCCGGCCGACCACCCGCGGCCCGGTGACGCGGTAGATCCGCCTCTCATGGCCGGATTCGGTGAGCAGCCGAACCGCCACCGCCGCGATATCGCCCTCGTGCACCACCGCCGACGGCGCGACCGCGGTCCCGCGCACGATGTCACCCGTGCGAATCTGTCCCGCCCAGCCCAGCGCGTTGGATGCGAGCGTGTCCGCCCTCAATACCGTCCATTCCGATACATATGTCCGGACCAGGCTCTCCATCTCCACGTGCAGCAGTGGGATCAGATCCGATTGCGGCCCTTGGTCGTTGACGCTCGTGGAGGACAGGTACACAACGCGTCGCGCCCGTGCGCCGAGCACCCGCACGACCTGTTCGGCGTTCTCGCTGCCGGGGAACGGCCACACCAGTAATACTGAATCGACCCCGTCCGCCGCCGCGGCCAGCGACGCGGGCTTGGCCAGATCTCCGCGCACCACCTCCACTCCGTCCGGAAGCCCGGCGGCTGCCGGATCGCGGGCCAGCGCCCGCGTCCCGACTCCCGCCGCGGCCAGTCGGGCGACCACCTGCCGGCCGACATTTCCTGTCGCACCCACTACGAGGACACTGTTCACATCGTCCGGAACCCCTCATGACCGGCCCTAATTTCCTGATTGCCGGGATGTATATGGTGTGCCAGCTCACACGTGACGGCATATTCCCAGGTCGCGCTTTTTCGGTCAGGGGACCCTTACTGGATCGAGGAATGGAATTCCGTCACACTTGTGTTGTGAAAACCGTGGGTTTGCGGAACGCGGAACAGACCGGACACCAGCATGACGGTGCCCGGTCCGTTGTCGTGCCCGGGCCGGCGGGTGAGGGACACACGCGCGAAGCCGTCGTCAAGCTGCTGTTGGAGGAGGGCCCGATCACCGCGACCGCCATCGGCGAGCGGCTGGGTCTGAGTCCGGCGGGTGTGCGTCGGCATCTGGACGCGCTGATCGACGCGGGTGAGGCGCAGGCGACGCGCTCCGCGCCGTGGCAGCAGAAGGGCCGCGGCCGTCCCGCCAAGCAGTACCAGCTCACGGCCACCGGCCGGGGCCGTCTGGCCCATGCCTACGATGACCTCGCCGGAGCGGCCATGCGGCAGCTGCGGGAGATCGGCGGCGATCAGGCCATCACCGATTTCGCGCGCAAGCGGGTGGCGGCCATCGTGGCCGGGGTCGGCGATCTCGCCGTCCACGCCCCGGCGGAGACCGAGGCCAAGGCGGAGGAGATCGCGGAAGCGTTCACCGATGCCGGTTTCGCGGCTTCGACCCGGAAAGTCGGTGCGGGCGTGCAGATCTGCCAGCACCACTGCCCGGTCTCGCACGTCGCCGAGGAGTTCCCGGAGTTGTGCGCGGCCGAGCTGGAGGCCTTCCGCGCGATTCTCGGCACGCACGTGCAGCGCCTGGCGACGATCGCCAACGGTGATTGCGCGTGCACCACGCACGTACCCCTCATTGCTTCGCCCGCTATGCCCGATGCCGCCCCCGAAAGTTCCGTACAGACCCCCGTTGCGCAGCCCGCAACGACTTCTACACATGACTCCGGAAGGAGTGCCGAATGACGACGACCACCGAACAGTCGCAGCCGCTGTCCCAGGAAGAGACCATCGCTTCCCTGGGCACGTACGAGTACGGCTGGGCCGACAAGGATGTCGCCGGTGCCGCTGCCAAGCGCGGACTGTCCGAGGACGTCGTGCGCGACATCTCGGCCAAGAAGAACGAGCCCGAATGGATGCTCGACTTCCGCCTGAAGGCCCTGCGCATCTTCGACAAGAAGCCCATGCCGAGCTGGGGTTCCAAGCTCGACGGCATCGACTTCGACAACATCAAGTACTTCGTGCGCTCGTCCGAGAAGCAGGCCGCGACCTGGGAAGACCTGCCCGAGGACATCAAGAACACCTACGACAAGCTGGGCATCCCGGAGGCCGAGAAGCAGCGTCTGGTGTCCGGTGTGGCGGCCCAGTACGAGTCCGAGGTCGTCTACCACTCGATCCGTGAGGACCTCGAGAAGCAGGGCGTTATCTTCCTGGACACCGATACGGCGCTCAAGGAGCACCCGGAGCTGTTCCAGAAGTACTTCGGCTCGGTCATCCCGTCGGGTGACAACAAGTTCTCCGCGCTGAACTCGGCGACCTGGTCGGGTGGCTCGTTCATCTACGTGCCGCCGGGCGTGCACGTGGACATCCCGCTGCAGGCGTACTTCCGCATCAACACCGAGAACATGGGTCAGTTCGAGCGGACGCTGATCATCGTCGACGAGGACGCCTACGTCCACTACGTCGAGGGTTGCACCGCGCCGATCTACAGCTCGGATTCGCTGCACTCCGCGGTCGTGGAGATCATCGTGAAGAAGGGCGGCCGCTGCCGCTACACCACGATCCAGAACTGGTCGAACAACGTCTACAACCTGGTGACCAAGCGCGCCAAGGCCGAGGCGGGCGCGACCATGGAGTGGGTCGACGGCAATATCGGCTCCAAGGTCACCATGAAGTACCCGGCCGTGTGGATGACCGGTGAGTACGCCAAGGGTGAGGTGCTCTCGATCGCGTTCGCCGGTCCGGACCAGCACCAGGACACCGGTGCGAAGATGCTGCACCTGGCGCCGCACACCTCCTCGACCATCATCTCCAAGTCGGTGGCGCGCGGTGGCGGTCGTGCCTCCTACCGTGGCCTGGTTCAGGTGAACAAGGGTGCGCACGGCTCGAAGTCGACCGTGAAGTGCGATGCGCTGCTGGTGGACAACATCTCCCGCTCCGACACCTACCCCTACGTCGACATCCGCGAGGACGACGTGACCATGGGCCACGAGGCCACGGTCTCGAAGGTGTCCGAGGACCAGCTGTTCTACCTGATGAGCCGTGGTCTCACCGAGGACGAGGCGATGGCCATGATCGTGCGCGGCTTCGTCGAGCCGATCGCCAAGGAGCTCCCGATGGAGTACGCCCTGGAGCTGAACCGCCTGATCGAACTGCAGATGGAAGGAGCCGTCGGCTGATGACGGTCGATAATGTTGCCGTTGCCGCTGAGGCTCGCGTTCCGGCGATCAACAAGGGTGAGGTCTTCGCGTCCTACGACGTGAACGCTTTCGAGGTGCCGTCCGCGCACGACGAGGCGTGGCGCTTCACCCCGTTGCGCCGGCTGCGTGGCCTGCACGACGGCACTGCCGTGCGTGACGGTCAGTCCGTCGTCGAGGTGAACAGCATCGCGGGTGTGACGGTGGAGACCGTCGGCCGTGACGACGCGCGCCTCGGTGTCGCCGGTATCCCCACCGATCGTGTTGCCGCGCAGGCGTACTCGGGTTTCGAGCAGGCGACCGTCGTGTCGATCGCCGCGGAAACCGAAGTGGCCGAAGCGGTTGTCGTCACCATCACCGGTCCGGGTGAGGGCAAGACCGCCTTCGGGCACACCCAGATCCGCCTGGGCAACTTCGCCCACGCGAACGTGGTCCTCGACCAGCGCGGCAGCGGAACCTACGCGGAGAACGTGGAGTTCGTGCTCGGCGACAGCGCCAAGCTGAACGTCATCGTGATCCAGGACTGGGCCGACGACGCCGTGCACGCCACCGCGCACCACGGCAAGCTGGGGCGCGACGCCACCCTGCGGCACACCAATGTCACCCTCGGTGGCGATCTGGTGCGCCTGACCGCGAACGTCCGCTACGACGGTCCGGGCGGCGACGCCGAACTGCTCGGCGTGTACTTCGCCGACGACGGCCAGCACTTCGAGCAGCGCCTGCTGATCGATCACGCGGTGCCCAACTGCAAGTCGAACGTGCTGTACAAGGGTGCGCTGCAGGGCGATCCGACCTCGTCGAAGCCCGATGCGCGGACCGTGTGGGTGGGCGATGTGCTCATTCGCGCGGCGGCCCAGGGCACCGAGACCTACGAGGCCAACCGCAACCTGGTGCTCACCGATGGCGCCCGCGCCGACTCGGTGCCGAACCTGGAGATCGAGACCGGCGAGATCGTCGGGGCCGGACACGCCTCGGCCACCGGCCGTTTCGACGACGAGCAGCTGTTCTACCTGCGTTCGCGCGGTATCAGCGAGGAAGTGGCGCGACGTCTGGTCGTGCGCGGCTTCTTCTTCGAGATCATTCAGAAGATCACGGTTCCCGAGGTCCGGGAGCGGCTCGAGGCGGCCATCGAGGCCGAGCTCGCCGCTGTCGGCGCCTGACACCAACTTCCCATCCCCGCAAAGGAATTCGAATTCGATGACCACCCTGGAAATCAAGGACCTGCACGTCGAGGTCGCCAACCCGGACGAGAACGCCGAGCCCATCCAGATCCTCAAGGGCGTGAACCTGACCGTCAAGTCGGGTGAGACCCACGCGATCATGGGCCCCAACGGTTCCGGCAAGTCGACCCTGTCCTACGCCATCGCCGGGCACCCCAAGTACACCGTCACCTCGGGCACCATCACCCTCGACGGTGAGAACGTGCTGGAGATGTCGGTCGACGAGCGCGCGCGGGCCGGCCTGTTCCTGGCCATGCAGTACCCCGTCGAGGTGCCGGGCGTCTCGGTCTCGAACTTCCTGCGCACCGCCGCCACCTCGATCCGCGGCGAGGCCCCCAAGCTCCGCACCTGGGTCAAGGAAGTCAAGGAATCGATGTCGGAGCTGGAGATCGATCCGGCCTTCGTCGAGCGCTCGGTGAACGAGGGCTTCTCCGGTGGTGAGAAGAAGCGTCAGGAGATCCTGCAGCTGAGCCTGCTCAAGCCGAAGATCGCCATCCTCGACGAGACCGACTCCGGCCTGGACGTGGACGCGCTGCGGATTGTTTCCGAGGGCGTGAACCGTTACAAGGAGCGGGAGACCGGCGGCATCCTGCTGATCACCCACTACACCCGCATCCTGCGCTACATCCAGCCGGACTTCGTGCACGTGTTCGTGAACGGCAAGATCGTCGCCGAGGGCGGCGCCGAACTGGCCGAGGAACTCGACGCGAACGGCTATGTGCGCTTCACCTCCGCTGCCGTAGGAGCCTAAATATGACCAGCACCGTGGGGACTCTCGACGTCGCCAGGATCCGGGCCGACTTCCCGATCCTGAGCCGGACCGTGCGTGACGGGAAACCGTTGGCGTACTTGGATTCCGGTGCGACGTCGCAACGTCCGCTGCAGGTGCTCGACGCCGAGCGGGAATTCCTGCTCGAGCACAACGCGGCCGTGCATCGCAGCGCGCACCAGCTCGCCGAGGAGGCCAACGAGGCCTACGAGGCGGCGCGCGCGGCGATCGCGGCGTTCGTCGGCGTCGGCGCGGACGAGATCGTGTACACCAAGAACGCGACCGAGTCGCTGAACGTGGTGGCCTACGCCTTCTCCGACGACCGCTTCCCGTACCGGGTCGGTCCCGGTGACGAGATCGTCATCACCGAGCTCGAGCATCACGCGAATCTGGTTCCGTGGCAGGAGCTCGCGCGGCGCACGGGTGCGACGCTGAAGTGGTACGGCATCACCGCCGACGGCCGCATCGACCTGGACTCGCTGGAACTGTCGCCGGCCACCAAGGTGGTCGCGTTCACCCACCAGTCGAACGTGACCGGCGCGGTCGCCGAGGTCGCCGAATTGGTGCGCCGGGCAAAGGAAGTCGGCGCCATCGTGGTGCTCGACGCCTGCCAGTCGGTGCCGCACATGGGCGTGAACTTCAAGGAGCTGGGCGTCGACTTCGCCGCCTTCTCCGGCCACAAGATGCTGGGCCCCTCGGGTGTCGGCATCCTGTACGGCCGCCGGGAGCTGCTCGAGGACACCCCGCCGTTCATCACCGGCGGTTCCATGATCGAGACCGTGTTCATGGATCATTCGACCTTCGCCCCGCGCCGCAGCGGTTCGAGGCGGGCTCGCAGATGATCTCGCAGGTCGTCGGATTGGGCGCGGCGGTCGAGTATCTCGGCGCGGTCGGCATGGATGCCGTTGCGGCGCACGAGCACACGCTCGTCTCCGCGGCGCTCGACGGCCTGGGCGCGATCGACGGGGTCCGGATCATCGGCCCGACCGAGAACGTGAACCGCGGTGGCGCGGTGTCGTTCCTGGTCGACGGTATCCACGCCCACGATGTCGGCCAGATCCTCGACGACCAGGGTGTCGCCATCCGTGTCGGTCACCACTGCGCGTGGCCGCTGCACCGTCATTTCGGTATCGCCGCTACCGCCCGTGCCTCCTTCGCGCTGTACAACACGCTCGAAGAGGTCGATCAGCTGGTGGCCGCGGTGCGGAAGGCCCAGAGCTTCTTCGGAGTTGCATAGATCATGCGCATGGAGCAGATGTACCAGGAAGTCATCCTGGACCATTACAAGCACCCGCACCACCGGGGGCTGCGTGAGCCTTTCGGCGCGGAGGTGCACCACGTCAACCCGACCTGCGGTGACGAGGTGACGTTGCGCGTGCACATCGACGACGCCGGCGACGTCAAGGACGTGTCCTACGACGGCCAGGGTTGCTCGATCAGCCAGGCGTCCACCTCGGTGCTCGCCGACCAGGTCATCGGCCTGCCGGTGCAGCAGGCGCTGAAGGTGGTCGAGTCGTTCGACGAGATGATCACCAGCCGTGGCACGGTCGAGGGTGACGAAGAGGTGATCGGTGACGGCGTCGCGTTCGTCGGCGTCGCCAAGTACCCCGCCCGCGTGAAGTGCGCGCTGCTGGGCTGGATGGCGTTCAAGGACGCCGTGGTGCGGATCGCCTCGGCCGAGGAAGCCAAGAAGACGATGGGCAACGGGGAGTAAGAGATGAGCGAAACCGAGCAGCAGGCCAAGGAATTGACGCCCGAGGAGCTCGCGCACCTCGACGACATGGAAGAGGCGATGCGCGACGTCGTCGACCCCGAACTCGGCATCAACGTCGTCGACCTGGGCCTGGTCTACGGCATGGCCCTCGAGGACGGCGTCGCCAAGCTCGACATGACCCTGACGTCGCCGGCCTGCCCCCTCACCGATGTCATCGAGGACCAGACCCGCAACGCCCTGGTGCGTTCCGGCCTGGCCGAGGACCTGCAGATCAACTGGGTCTGGATGCCCCCGTGGGGCCCCGACAAGATCACCGACGACGGCCGCGAACAGCTGCGCGCCCTCGGCTTCACGGTGTAGCGCACCCACGCCCTGACGTAGAGCGGACCGATCCCTGGTGGATCGGTCCGCTTCGTCGTTGTCAGGGGCGTGTGGCGAGCGCTTCGTTGAGCAGGGCCCGGGCTGTGCCGCACAGGATTTCGGCGGCCTCGGGGCGGGGGAGGGCCGCGATGTCCACCAGCCAGATGAAGGACTCGATGCCGGTGGCCGCGCGGATGGCGATGGCCAGGCGGTGAATGTCGATGGCCGGGTGGGTGTTCCGGAGGGGTTCGAGGGCGTGCTCGATCCAGCCGATGGCGCGGCCGCGGCGCAGCGGGGAGGGATTGCCCGCGCCCGGCTCGAGTGAGAGGCGCAGGGAGGCGCGCAGTTCGGGCTCCCAGTCGAGGGTGATGCGGACGCATTCGCGCATCACGAGGTCGAGGCGTTCGCGGGGGTCCGCGGGGGCGGGGTCGGGCAGCAGCGTTGCTTGGTCTATTTCGGGGCGTACGGCCGCGAGCAGGGCCCGTTGGTTGGGGAAGTAGCGGTAGGCGGTGGTGCGGGAGATGTCGGCGGCCCGGGCGGCGTCCTCGACGGTGGGGATCTCGCCCTGCGCCAACAGATTCCGGGTCGCGGCGATCAGGGCCGTGCGGGTGCGGGACTTCTGGTTGGTGCGCCCGGTTTCCTCATATGGTACGGCCATGTCCATCATGGTACTCTGATCCCATATCGAGCTTCGGAGGCCGCCATGAGCACCGATCCCGCCGTCGTGAATCCGGATTTGTACCGGGTGATATTCGAGAACGACCGCGTTCGAGTCCTGGAGTATCGCGATCGCCCCGGTGATCGGACCGCGCCGCACCACCATCCCGACAGCGTGCTGTACCCGCTGAACTCGTTTCGTCGGCGGATCACCGCGAACGGTGAGCAGGTCGAGGTCGCACTGACCGCGGGACAGGTGCGCTGGCTGGGGGCGCAGGAGCATTCGGGGGAGAACATCGGGGACGGTGAGACCCACGCGCTGTTCATCGAACTCAAGGAGCCCGCGCCCGGGCGCGGGGAGTCGGTGCTGGGGCCTTCGGCGGGCTGACGCGCATGTCGCGGCCGGTCGTGCCGGGGAATGGGCCGCGACGCGCCGTAGGATTTACCGGTGACCTATGACGACTTCGACGGATTCGAGCATCTCGACACCTCCACGCTGCCCGAACGCCAGCAGCGGATCCTGTGCAGTATTCGGGATTGGGTGCAGCGGCACGGCTATTCGCCGAGCACTCGGGAGATCGGGGACGCGGTCGGCTTGAAGTCGGCGTCGTCGGTGTCGCGGCATTTGCGCGAGCTGGAGGAGCGCGGGTTCCTCAAGCGCAGCGAGTCGGTGACGCGTCCCATGGATGTGCGGCTGTTCCTGCGGGCGTCGGCGCGGGCGCGGCAGCAGGACGAGAACTCGGTGCCGGTGCCCGTGGTCGGCGATATCGCGGCCGGTACACCCATCCTGGCGGAGCAGCACGCCGACGACGTGCTGTCGCTGCCGCGAGAACTGGTCGGTCGTGGAACCGTGTTCGGCCTGCGGGTGCGCGGTGACTCCATGATCGACGCCGCCATCTGCGACGGCGACATCGTGGTGGTGCGTCAGCAGCAGGAGGCGCACACCGGCGAGATCGTGGCGGCCATGATCGACGGCGAGGCCACCGTCAAGGTGTATCGCCGCGCCAACGGCCACGTCTACCTCGATCCCCGCAATTCCGCGTACCCGGTGATCGATGGTGACAATGCCCAGGTACTGGGTAAGGTCGTCTCGGTCATGCGCCGGGTCTGAGCGTCTGGCATGATGACCGCCGTTATCACCTTCCATCCCCGGGGAGTATCGAATGTCGTTGCTGCGCAAGGCCAGTTTGGGCCTCGCCGTTACGTCGATGGCCGCGATGGGCACCGTGGCCACCGGCACCGCCTCCGCGGCGGAGAGCGGCGAACCGGTCTTCATCGCGACCTCCGGTGACCTGTACGGCGCGCTGGCGCTGTCCAAGAGCACCGGAAACGTCGCCTATGCCGTGAACTACGGCAGCTGGGACGCCGCCGACAACTCGGCCGTGAGTCAGTGCGGCGGCGGTGACTGCGCGGTCGTCGTGCACTTCGCCAATGCCTGTGGCGCGGTCGCCCAGGGCGCCGACACCCGCTTCGGCTGGGCGTGGGCGCCGACCAAGGTGGAGGCCGAGTCGGCCGCCATCAATGTGCTCGGCAAGAGCGCGCCGGGTTTCCCGGACACCGGCTCGTCCTCGCCGCGTCAGGGCAAGGTCATCCTGTCGGCTTGCACCGACAACGCCAGCTGACCGTCAGCGCTGAAACACCGCAGCGCCACACCGGATTCGTCCGGGGTGGCGCTGTTTTATTTGCCGCAGTCCATTTTCCAGCAACACGCCCGGTTCGGCGGCGATGATTTCCCGGTGGACGACATCACCTACGAGGACACCCGGTTCGCTTTGCACGCGGCAGCCGAACTACTGATCGCCGGTCCGCAGTATCGCCGTTTCGGCAGCATTCGCATGCGTATCGTGCTGGGCGGCTTCACCGGCATGAAGTGGCCGGTGTCGGTGACGGGCACTGATCTGGTGTGGCCGCAGGGCCGTATCCGCCTGCACGGCACCTACAGTTACCTCGCCTCGACCGCCGGCTTCGAGGCCGACGGCCCGCCGGAAGGCCTCTATTCCGACGGCACCCGGATGGATCCGGACGAGCCGTTCCGTGTCGACACCGGCGCCGCCACCGCCGTGCACGACTGGTTCGCGGTGGGGGACACCGCATTACGGCGCTTCGCCGCCGAACAGCCGGTGCTGTGGCCCGAGCACTTCGACCTGTCGGTGGCCGTCGACGAGGTGAATTACGGTGTCTCCCCGGGCGACTGGGACAACCCGACGCCGTATGCCTACGTCGGCCCGTGGACCCGCCGCAAGGGCGAGTTCTGGAACGCGCCCTTCGGGGCCATGCGGCCGCGCAGCGAGGTGGCCACGGTGCAGAGCCTCATGGAGTTCTTCCGCGAGGGCAGAGCCCATGCGGCGCAGGATAACTGACGCTAGCTGTAGTGGGCCTTCAGGGCGTCGCCGCCCTCGGTGCCGAGGAGCAGCGTCCGGTCGTCGGTGGGGCTGAACGCCACCGAGGTCAGCGGCTGGCTCGACAGCAGGGTGCAGTTGGTGTGCGACACCGGATCGGCGCGCACCAATTGCCCTGTGCCGGTGGCGATGTAGAGCAGACCGTCGCGTCCGATGGCCAGATCGTCGGGGAGCAGGGGGCCGGACAGGGGAGCCGCCGCCAAGTCCACGGCGACGGTCGTGTGCGCGGGGTCGTCGATCGGCATGGCGACGACGCGGGCGTCCGGGCTCTCCAGCAGCGTCACATAGAGGAGGCCGTCCGACACCACGATGCCGTCCGCGCCGGCGCCCTGGGCCGCCAGTGCCGTCCGGGCGCGGGCGGTCCAGTCGGTGTCGACGGTGCCGTCCGGTCGGATGCGCACGACCGTGTTGGAGCCGGTATCGGCCACGTACAAGGTGCCGTCCGCGGCGAAGGCCGCGCCGTTGGGCTGTCCCAAGCCGGACACGAAGACCTCGGGGGTCGGTGTGGCAGCCGAAGGATCGAACCGCAGCACTCCGCCGCCCCCGGACAGGCCGGAGGCCGGTGAATTTCCGAAGGTCGCGTACATCAGCCCGTCAGGGCCGAGCCGGACCGCGCCCGGGCTCGACACCGCCACACTGGCGACGACGTTCCCGTCCCGGTCGTACTTCTCCACCACACTGCGCAGGCTGCGCGCGATCCACACGTCCCCGGCCGCGTCGAACCCGATGTTCTCCGACCAGTCGAGCAGCGGCGCCCGGGTGGGCAGTGCCACCCGCACCTGCGCGGGGGCGCAGGAAACCGCCAGGGCAACCGGTGTTTCGGGTGCCTCTGCGGTGGCGCGACCACCCGGCGCGATCGGCCCGCTCGCGGCCGCCGTCACCGCCAGCAGCGCGGCGGCGCCCGCGACCAGGCGGCGGCCCCGGGGATCCGATTGGGGCGCAACTGCTCTCGGTCGCGGATCCGGCATGGAAGCGTCCCTTCGCTGGGTAATGATCGCGGCCAGCGTATACCGCCCGGTTTGGGGCAGCAATGTTCGCGGGACCCGTGTCACCGGTGCCTTCGTGCGCGGTGTGGCTACGGGGTGGGGTGGCTGGGTAGCCGGTCGGTGGAGCGCTCGGACAGTGCCGCTTCGACATTGGCGAGGCCCGTCCGCACGCCCAGCCCGTAGCCGTCCTCGTCGAGGGCGTCCAGGCGCGCGTGGGCCGCGTCCAGGTGCCGGCGTGCGGTGTCGAAAGCGCCCAGGCGGCGGTAGTTGTCGGCCAGGTTGAGGTGGAGCGACGGGTAGAAGCCGCGCACGCTCAGGTCCGCGTGATGGGCCTGAGCGCGTTCGTCGGTGAGCGAGTCGGCGGCGTCGAGGGCGCGGATGTCCCAGGTGAGCGCGTCGGCCGCGTGGTCCTGCAGATCGGCGAGGAAGTGTGCCAGCGACACCCGGTGTAGCGGGTCGCCGCCCGCGCCGATGCTGTCCCACAACGCGTTCAGCTGTTGCCGCGCGGCCGCTGGATCGCCTTGGCGGCCGAGGACTACGGCATCGTTGATGGCGGACATGGTCTGGTCGGCGACGGTCATGACCGCGACCGTAGCGGCGGGGTCCGACAACTACCGGGGGAGGCGGCCGTGGCGGCCGTCGCCGGTGATGCGCCCGCGCCGGATGAGATCGCGTTTGGTGCCGGGCCCGAGGGTGACCTGCTCGTCGTCGCCGGCGATGGTCTCGTCCGGATTGGGGCGCACGAACAGGGTCACGGTGGTGCCCTCGGTGAACCCGTTGCGGCGCATCATGGTCGCGGAGGCGGTGTTGTGGTTCTCCACGTCGGTGACGATGCGGGCCGCGCCGTGGCGGAACAGCAGATCGCAGCAGGCGGTCATGAGCTTGCTGGCGATGCCGTGCCCCTGCACGTCGGGCGAGACCGCGATCCACTCCAGGTAGGCCCAGTCCTCACGGAGTTCGAATTCCATGGAGGCCAGCACGAATCCGACCACTCGATCCGAATCCACCGCCACCCAGCAGGATTTGCCGGCACTGTCGAGGTGCTCGGCCACCGAGGTCAGCGACCACGAGGTGTAGGGCTTGGCGTGGGTGTCGAACACCTGGTAGCCGAGGTCGATGACCTGGCGCAGATGCCCGAGCCCCATGGGCACGATGGCGATATCCGGGTGGATGGATAAGTCGGAATCCATGCCCGCTAGTTTGCCAGGTGGATGCTGCTGCCTCACGCGCCCTTGCGGGCTTGTTTGGCTGGCCCCTTCTTCGCGGCCTTCTTGGCGGGCTTCTTCTCGGCGGCCTTGGCGGGCGCGGCCTTG
Organism: Nocardia tengchongensis; assembly: GCF_018362975.1. Taxonomy (NCBI): domain Bacteria; kingdom Bacillati; phylum Actinomycetota; class Actinomycetes; order Mycobacteriales; family Nocardiaceae; genus Nocardia; species Nocardia tengchongensis. Next base: position 5,876,042 of record NZ_CP074371.1, on the reverse strand, counting down.
GCGGCGGGCGCCGACCCGGTCTTGCGCCCGGAGGCTTCGAGGCTGCGCTGCAGGGCCGCGACCAGGTCGACGACCTCGGCGTCCATCTGCGGCGCGGCGGTCTCGGGCGCCCGGGTGACCTTGCTGGATCCGCTGGCGATCGCCTCGTCGAGCAGCTTCTTCAACTCGATCTGGTATTCGTCCACGTACAGGCTGGGATCGAAGTCGTCCGACAGCGTGTCGACCAGCGTCTCGGCCATCTTCAGTTCCTGGTCCTTGGGCGCGGCCACCCCGTCGAGCTTCTCGAAGGCCACCGCCCGCACCTCGTCGGGCCACAGCAGCGTCTGCAACACCAGCACCCCGTCGCGGACCCGCAGCGCGGCCAGCCGGGTCTTCTGCCGCAGCGTGAAATGCACCAGCGCCACCCGATCCACGTGTTCGAGCGTCTTGGCCAGCAGTGCATAGGCTTTGGGCGTGGTGGAATCGGGTTCCAGATAGTAGCTCTTGTCGAACAGAATCGGATCGATCTGCTCCGAGGGCACGAATTGCAGTACTGGAATTTCGTGCTTCTCCGCCGCGGGCAGTTTCGCGAAGTCCTCGTCGGTGAGAATCACCCGGTCCCCGTCGGGTGATTCGTAGGCCCGGTCGATATCGGAATACTGCACCGGCTGCCCGTCGACCGTGCACAGTCGCTCGTAGCGAATGCGCCCGCCGTCGGCGGCGTGCACTTGGTGAAACTTGATGTCGTGGTCCTCCGTGGCGGTGTACACCTTCACGGGGACATTGACCAATCCGAACGCGATGGAGCCCTTCCAAATGGACCGCATTTCCCGATCGTAGCCTCCGCGCCCATCTGAATGAGTCCTTGTTCGGTCGACCACCGGGTTCGCGTCGGGAGAATGATGCCTTCCGCCGGTCGCCGGAGGCTCATCGCCGGTGACTCGGCGGCCGGGTGTGGCCGGCGATGAGAACCCAGATCGCCAATGCCGCCAGCACCAGAACCATGATGGCGCTGCCGGTCCAGACACCCGTGCTCGTATAGGTGGGCACTCCATCGGCAATTGCCGCGGCCATGGTGGCCGGGCCGGATGCCATGGTCATCATCGACATCGTTCCTCCCTCGCACATCGTCTCCCATCGCCCATGGTGGGCCGGAAATCGGTCGCTGTCATCCATCGTGACGGCTTATTAACGGCCGACGTGCTGCGTTGATTCCGCACACTGCTCGCCCGGACCGGCATGGGGCGTTCAGATCGGACGGCCCATCCGGATCGGATCGTGCCCACGGCGCGATAATCAGTACATGGGTCATCGACTCGCCGATTGGAGCACCCGGGCGCGGTTGGCCGCCCCCGGCGAGGGCATCGGTCTGGATGAGCTCGGGCTGGCCACCCGTAATCACGGGCTGCCGCTCGAGGCGCTGCGCTACGACGTCACGCCGCCGGGGCTGCATTACGTGCAGTCGCATTACGACATTCCTTATGTCGCGGTGGACGCGCCCTGGAAGCTGACCATCGCGGGCCGGGTGCGGCGCCGGTTGCGGCTGGATGTGGCTGCCTTGAAGGCGTTTGCGCAGGTCACCACTCGGGTGACGCTGGAGTGTGCGGGCAATGGGCGGGCGTTGCTCACCCCGCGGCCGGTGAGTCGGCCGTGGCTCGTGGAGGCGGTCGCCACCGCCGAGTGGACGGGCGTGCCGCTGCGGCTGCTGTTAGCCGCGGCCGAGGTGGAGGCCGATGCGGTCGAGGTGGTCTGTACCGGGGCGGATCACGGAGTGGAGCGCGGCGTCGAGCAGGACTACCAGCGGTCACTGCCGATCGAGGTGGCGATGGGCTCGGAGTCGGAGGTGCTGGTCGCCTACGAGATGAACGGGGCGCCGTTGCCACCGCAGCACGGCTTTCCGATCCGGCTGATCGTGCCGGGCTGGTACGGCATGGCGCATGTGAAGTGGCTGCGTGAAGTCACTGTGACCGCTACGCCGTTCACCGGGTTTCAGCAGGCGGTGGCGTATCGGATCCGGCAGGAACCCGGTGAGACCGGTGAACCGGTCACGCGGATCCTGCCGCGCGCGCTACTGGTCCCGCCCGGCTTCCCGGACTACATGTCGCGGGCCCGGGTGGTGCGGCCGGGCCCGGTGCCGCTGGAGGGCCGCGCCTGGTCGGGGCAGGCTCGAATCGTTCGGGTCGAGGTCAGCACCGATGACGGGCACAGCTGGCACGAGGCGGAGCTGGACTCGGATCAGGGCCGCCGATGGGTGTGGCGCCGATGGCATTTCGACTGGACGGCGACACCGGGGGAGCACGTTCTCAGCGCCCGAGCGACCGATGCCGACGGCCACACCCAGCCGCTGGAGCAGCCCTGGAACCGCGGCGGCTTCGCGGTGAATCTGGTCCAGCGGGTCCCGGTGCTGTGCCTGGAGGCCGATGACTGACCGGGACCCCGAGTGTCAGGCGGCGCGGCGGTCGGGCTCGCTGCGGTAGCGGGAGTGGTCGCCGTCGATGCGCAGCGCCTTCCACAGTCCCTTGGTGACCGGGTTCATCAAGCCCAATTCGTCGGCGAGTGAACGCATGTCACCGAAGTAGCCGGACAGGATCTTCGAGGCCGTGGGGGAGCGCCAGAACGCTTCCTTGATGACTTCGCGCGGAATGTCGAAGGTGCGGGCGAATTCCGGCGGGGGCGCCATGATTTCGCCGGCGAGCCAGCGCATGGCGAGCGGGAATGCGATGCCGCAGAGATTCTGGTACATCGGGCTGCGGCGGGGGATGTGGCGCTTGAGGAATTCATTGGCGAAGGAGATGTGCCGCGCTTCTTCGGCGATATGGATTTCCATGCAGCGCACCACCGCGGGCGGCAGATTCGCGCCATTGCGGATGACCGCCTTCTGATAGTGGTCGATCGGTTCCTCGCCGCCGAGAATGCCGATGAACAGAATCGGCCAGGCGTATCCGCCGGCGACGCCGATGAGCGGCGACAGTTTCCGGAAGAACGGCCGCATTCCCGGAACGTCGACGCCGATCCGGTTCACCAGCTCCTGGAACATCTGGATGTGGTTGCACTCCTCGGTCATCTCGTGGAGGCAGTAGCGGAATTCCGGCGACCCGTTGGGCAGCTTCATGATGTACTGCATCATTCCGCGGATCAGAATGCTCTCGAAGGCCGCGCCGACCTTGATGGCGTTGGTGATTCGCCACTTGCCGATCTCGATCTGGCGTTCGATGGGCTGGTCCCGGTACCACTGGGTGGCGCCCAGCGGGTCGATATCGGGTTGCAGCACCCAGCGCGGATCGTGTGGGTCGATCGCGAATTCGGGGGAGTCCCAGGGGATATCGAGATACGGATCGAATCGGCGGTACACCGATCCTTCCGAAAGGGTGTGCAGCACGTCCGCGTACTCGCGTGCCTCCGTGCCGGTGCCCGACTTCGTCGTCAGAGCCATCATTGCCTCCTCGTCTGTGTGCCGCGCCGCGCGGGCGCCGGACCGGGGGCCGGGCCTGTGCGGCGCGACACACTCCAAGGTAAGTGCTAATCCAAGTTACACACAAGACTTAGCGGGTCGGGCGTGGCGAAATTTCTTCGCGGACAGGCGCTTGTTCCGCCGAATTGGTCTGGTCCGGCGTCGCGGGGCGCAGGGTGAAGGCCAGGACCGCGGCTCCGGCCAGCGCGAACACCATGGTCCAGACCGAACCGACGTGCATAGCGTGGATGAAGGCGTGATCGGCGGCCCCGGCCAGGTCAGGGCGGTCGAGACTCGCGGCGACGTGGCGGGCTTGTTCGGCCGAGATCCGGGCGGGCTCGCGCGCGGCCTCCGGCAGCGTGGCCGTCGCCCCCTCGATGCCGGTGCGGTAGGTGATGGCCATGATGGTCCCGCCGACCGCGATACCTAGGACGCTGCCCGTTTGCCGGACCGTGTTGGTGACCGCTGATCCCGCGCCGGCGCGGTCGAGCGGCAGCGTGCTCATGAGCGCGCTGGTGACCGACCCGATCACCATTCCGATCGAGAAGCCCTGGACCGCCGACAGAACGACGTTCCACGCGATCGGGGTGTGCAGACCGAAGAACACCATGCTGCCCATGCACAGCGCGCCCACGGTGAGGGCGGTCGCGGTGACCGCGCGCAGCGACCACCGGCGCACCAGCCGCACGCCGAGCGGCCCGCCGATGATGACGCCGACCGCGGCGGGGGAGTTGATCAATCCCGCGGCCAGCGGCGAGAACCCGCGTGCGCCTTGGAGATAGAACGCGCCGTAGAAGCCCGCCGCGGTCATGGCCAGGAACAGCAGGCCCAAAGCCGCGTTGCCGCCGCCGAAGACCCGCTCGGCCAGTAGTCGCGGGTCGAAACTCGGCTGCGCGGAGCGCAATTCGAAGACGACGAACACCGCGAGCAGCGCCACCCCGGCGGTCGTGGGCCCCCACACCTTGATCGGAGTCCAGCTCGCGACCTGACCGGCCTGGATCAATCCGTAGGCCAGCGCGGCCAAGCCGCTGATCGACAACCCGAGTCCGACGAGGTCCAGTGGCCGTGGCGTCGGGCTCCGGAAGTCGGGAACCAGCGCCGCGATCCCGATCAACGCGATCGCGACGACGGGCACGTTCACCAGAAACACCGAGCCCCACCAGAAATGGTCGAGCAAGACCCCGGCGAGCAACGGCCCGGCCGCCAACCCGACGCCGGCGGAGGTCGAGAACAGCCCGATCGCGGCGGCGCGGGCGGGCCCGGTGAAGGTCCAGGTGACCGTCGCCATGGTGGCGGGCATGATCATCGCGCTGCCCACGCCCATGACCGCGCGAGCGGCGATGAGGTGCCCCGGATTCCCGGCGTAGGCGGCCCAGATCGAGGCGGCGGCGAAGATGACGAGTCCGGTGGCGAGGACCCGCCGGTGCCCGTACCGGTCGCCCAGCGCCCCGGCGGTGAACATGAGGGCGGCGAAGACGAGTGTGTAGGACCCCGAAGCCCATTGCAGCTGTGCGGGATTCGCGCCGAGGCCGCGGATCGGATCGGCGAGCGTCTCGAGCGCGGTGGCGAGGATCGTGTTGTCGAGCCAGATCAGCAGGGAGGACAGCAGGAGTACGGCGAGGATGAGCCGTTGCCGGGATTTCGGCGGCGTCGCGGGCGTGGTCATGGAAACCTTCGATAAGATTGGCAGGAACCTGACAATCGCCAGTGTGCGTTATTGTCAGGAACCTGTCAATCTCGCGGAAAGGGTTGTCCCGGTGAGCTGTTCCGGATCGCAGGGTGGATCCCTGACCTTCATGGTCCGCACGGTCTGGCTGAGCATGCGCTCGGCGATCGGCGGGGAACTCGAGGATTTCGGGCTCACGACCTCGCAATACGCGACCCTGATGATGACGCAGCGGCAGCCGGGCAAGTCGGTGAGTGACATCGCCCGCGACGTCGGCAGCACCCGGCAGGCCGCCAACGAAATGCTGGCCGGCCTCGAGAAGGCCGACCTGATCGAACGCCGCCCCCACCCCACCGACCGCCGCACGCACCAGATCTTCGTCACCGACGCGGGCCGGTCTCTCTACGAGCGCGCCCACGCCGCGGTCGAGCGTCGCGAGGCCGAACTGGAAGCCGCCTTCACTCCCGAGCAGCGCACGGCCGTCCGGGAGTGGTTGACCGGGATGACCGAAGCCTGCCGCTGACCGCGTATCCGGCCGGCTGTTAGACGCAAGCTGCTTGCCACCATGTGGGAAATCCGGCGGCCAAACGATCGCCGTGATTCGAACCCTTCGGCGAGCGTGCCGGGCCGCCTTACGGTTCCGGGCACCTACTCTTCCCGGAGGACCGTGCCGATGAGCGAACCATGGCAGATCAGTACCGACGTGCTGGTGATCGGCGGCGGACCCGCCGCGTGCTGGGCGGCCGTGCACGCCCGGGAGGCGGGCGCGGAGGTGGTGCTGGTGGACAAGGGCTACTGCGGAACCAGCGGCGCCACAGCGCCTTCCGGCACCGGCGTCTGGTACGTCGCACCCGAGGCTGCGGCCCGTTCGAAGGCGAAGGCCAGTCGTGAGGCGTTGGGTGGGCATCTGGCCGACCACTATTGGATGGATCGGGTCCTCGACCAGACCTACACGAACATGAACCGGCTCGCGGTCGAGGGCCGCTACCCGTTCCCGGCGGATCCAGAAACCGGTGAGCCACTGCGCACTGGCGTGCAAGGCCCCGAATACATGCGGCGCATGCGCGCGTGGGTGCAGCGGCTCGGGGTCCGGATCCTCGATCACGCCCCCGCGCTGGAACTTCTGGTCGACGCCGACGGTGTCGTGCGCGGAGCGGCCGGCTACCAGCGGCACGCCGATCAGGACTACCGCGTCCTGGCCGGTGCGGTGGTGCTGGCCACCGGCGGTTGTGCGTTCCTGTCCCGGGCATTGGGCACCAACGTCGATACCGGCGACGGCGCGCTCATGGCCGCCGAGGCCGGGGCCCGCTTCTCGGGCATGGAGTTCTCCAACGCCTACGGCATCGTTCCCAAGGGTTCGACCATCACCAAGACCGCCTACTACAGCTACGCCACCTTCTTCCATGCCGATGGCCGGGTGCTGGAGGGCGCGGGTTCGGCGCAGGGCCGGTCGGTGATCGCCCGAACGCTGTTGTCGGAGCCGGTCTTCGCGCAGCTGGACCGCGCCGACGCCGGGGTGCAGGCGCGGATGCGGCTGGGCCAGCCCAACTTCTTCCTCCAGTTCGACCGGCGCGGGATCGACCCCTTCACCGACCGTTTCGAAGTGGACCTGCTCGCCGAGGGCACGGTGCGCGGCACCGGCGGCATCGATGTCGTCGACGATGACTGCGCGACAACGGTTCCCGGCCTGTACGCGGCGGGTGACGCCGCGACCCGGGAACGGATCTGCGGCGGGTTCACCGGCGGCGGCAGCCACAATGCCGCCTGGGCCATGTCCTCGGGCAGCTGGGCGGGTCGTGGCGCTGCGGCCTTCGCCCGCGGCTCCGGACGGGTCGACCCGGCCGCGGTGCGCGGCGCGGGCCGTGTCGGATTAGATCCCGAGACAACCGAATCGGTGTCTCCGGCCGAGGTCGTGGCGGCCGCGCAGCGCGAGCTGATCCCGTTCGAGAAGAACTATCTGCGTCACGGGGACCGTATCCGTCCCGCATTGGCCGAACTCGACAACCTCTGGGAGCGAGCCGCGCGGGGACTCGGAGGCACGACCGGGGCGGAGCGGGTCCAGGCCAGGCAGGCCGCCGCGATCACCGCGGTCGGCCGCCTGATGTACCGATCCACGTTGGCGCGCACGGAAACTCGCGGCATGAGCAAGCGCGCCGACCACCCGGATCTGGATCCGGCGCAGCACCATCACATACTGTCCGGCGGCTTGGACGAGGTGTGGACGGCGGCCTCCGCGACCCGGCTGGCGGTGGCGTCATGATCGAGCTGGTTCGTGCCGACGACTGCATCGCCTGCGACAAATGCGTCGACGTCTGCCCGACCGACGTCTTCGACCGCACCGACAGCGGAATCCCGCTCATCGCAAGACAATCCGACTGCCAGACCTGCTTCATGTGCGAGGCGTACTGCCCAACGGACGCTCTCTACGTCGCTCCGGAAGCGGTTCCCCTCGGCAATGGCACCCCGCTCGCAGAGGCCCACATCGGCCGATACCGCGAGCAGCTCGGCTGGGGCAAGGGCCGCACGCCCGGCAGCCTGCTCGCGATCGGCCCGGAACTCCCGCATGGCGCGTTGCCGCCGCGGCTGCTCCCGCCGGGCCGCATCTCGGGCTGAGAGCCCTCAGCGCAATGCCAGGGCCAAGAAGAAGTCGACGCGGTCCTCGAGCCGGGACAGGTCGCGGTTGGTGAGTTCCTCGATGCGTTGGATGCGGTAGCGCAGCGTGTTCACGTGTACGTGGAGCAGGTCGGCGCATTTGGTCCAGGATCCGGAGACTTCGAGGAAGGTTTCCAGGGTGTGGACCAGGTCGGCGCGGTTGTCCTGGTCGTAGACGCGCAGCGGGTCCAGCAGCCGGACCCGGAACATGCGGCGGACCTCGTCGGGGACGCTGGCGAGCAGCAGCATATGGGTGGCGAGTTCGTCGTGGCGGACGACGCTGGTGGGCTGCTGGCGTTCGGCGGCCATGCGGCGGGCGTAGCGGGCCTCCTCGACCGCGCCGCGCAGGCCTTCGCCGTCGACCGCGCCGCTGATGCCGACCGAGAGGCGGCTCAGTTGCAGGCCGGGTTCGAGGGCTTCGATGGCCCGGTGGATGCGGTCGTCGAGGGACTTTTCGTCGCCGAGTGCGACCAGCAGGATGACTTCGCCGTCGACGACGCCGATGGCGGGGCTTCTGCCGTAAAGGATTTCGCGCAGCACGGCGCGGAGTTCGCCGGGGCGCACGGCTCCGGAGTCGGCGGTCGCGGCGACGGCGAGGTAGCGGTCGGACAGTCCCAGCCCGGTCAGTTCCAGCCGGGAGACGATGTCGGCGGGTTTGGCCTCGGACAGGATCAGTTCGATCAGTTCCTGGGCGAGCCGCCCTTCGGCGCTGTGCCGGTCGTCGTGGCGGGCGCGCTCCAGGGAGACGACGGCCGCGAGTTCGCCGATCAGCGCTCGCCGTTCCTCGGGCCAGTCCTTGAAGTCGCTCTCGAAGACCAGGAACCAGTCGGCGATGCGAGAGGTGGCGTCGGCATCGACGGCGAACAGGGTGTACCGGATCTGATTGTGCGACAGCACGTGTGGCAGCCGCCGGGCGCTCAGGAAGGCCGAGCGCACCGGGTCGGGCAGGTCGCGGCTGGGTCCGGCGACCACGCGCCCGAGTGCGGACACCACCCAGCAGCGGGTGCCGAGAGTGCGGTGGACCAGGTCGAGCACCGAGTCCAGGCCGCCCCCGGACACCAGTTGCCGGTGCCGGTCCAGGATCGCGCTCAGGTCGGCGGCCCGGCCGGAGGACAGTTTCCGGTTGATCGTCTCGGTGACGGTCGCGAAGGCGATCTGTTCCTCGACCCGGAACAGCGGGATTCGGTGTTTCTTACAAGCCGCGACCAGATCCTCGGGCGCTTCGCCGTAGAGCGCGTCGCCGGCGGCGAGGGCGGCGACGCGGGCGCGGGCGAGCGCGCTGACGAAGGTGTCGCTGTCCTCGGGGCTGTGCCGCCATTGCAGCCCGGTGAGCACGAATTCGCCGCCGGAGAGGTATCGGCCCGGGTCGAGCATGTCGGTGGTTACGACCCAGCGTACGAAACGGTCCAGCTCGTCCTCTCCGGTGACGAGCCGCAAGCCCAGATCGTGCATGGTCAGCAGGGAACGTAACCGCATGATTCTCGAGGCTAACAGTGAGTGACACCACGGTTACCGAACTTGGATGTAACTACGAACGCGCCCCTGTGAAGCAGGCCACAGGTTCGGAGGTCTCGTCCTATCGAGGGTGACCGCCCGCCGGGTTTAGTGGTTGACACACCCCGAACACGGATGGAGGTCGGATGTCGAGTCGCCTGGAATGGCTCGGTTCGTTGCCCCTGGAAGAAGCCGAGACGCACCTGCTGACCTGCAACGCGTCGCGGACCTGGGCCCGCAAGATGGTCGCGAACCGCCCCTACGCCGACGAGTCGAGTCTGATCGCCGCCGCGGTGGCCGGGGTCGTGGAGCTGAGTTGGTTCGATGTCGAGGAGGCGCTCTCGGCGCACCCGCGCATCGGCGAGCGCACCGCGGCCCGGCACCAGTCCGAGCGGGAAGCGCAGTGGTCGGCCGACGAGCAGTCCGGCGCCTCCGAAGCCGATGCCCGGGTGCTGGCCGAGCTGGCCGCCGGGAACCTCGCCTACGAGGAGCAGTTCGGCCACGTCTTCCTGATCCGGGCCGCCGGACGCAGCGCCGCCGAGATGCTCGCGGAGCTGCGGCACCGCCTGGGCAACCCGGTGGCCGAGGAGCACCTCGTGGTGCGCCGCGAGCTGGCCGACATCACCGGCCGCCGGGTCCGCAAGCTCCTGGCGGAGCAATGATCCACCCCGCAACTGAGTCCCTACTCCTTCTCTACGTACCGGGGCAGCCACGGCTGTCGTACCTGCGTCGAACCGATATCTAGAGGATCGCAATGGATTTCCTACAACCGGGAAGCTGGGCCGAGGCGCTCCAGCTGAAAGCGGAACGGCCCGAGGCCGTTCCGATTCAGGGTGGCACGGATGTGATGGTCGAAATGAATTTCGACGTGCACCGTCCGGACGCCCTCCTGGATCTGAACCCGTGCCGGGAGCTGTTCCAGGTGCAGGAGCAGGCCGACGGCCGCATCCGCCTGGGCTCCGGTGTCCCGTTCGTGAAGATCATCAACCGGTATCAGGATCGCCTGCCCGGCCTGGCGCAGGCCTCGCGCACTGTGGGTTCCCCGCAGATCCGCAACCGCGGCACCGTCGGCGGCAATCTGGGTGGCGCTTCGCCCGCCGGTGACGCGCACCCCGCGTTGCTGGCCACCAATGCCGTGGTCGAGGTCGAGTCGGCCGCCCGCGGCACCCGCATGATCGACATCGACGACTTCTACGTCTGGGTCAAGAAGAACTCCCTCGAGCCCGACGAGCTGATCCGCGCGGTGTGGCTGAAGCCCGCTTCCGGTCCGCAGTACTTCTCGAAGGTCGGCACCCGCAACGCGATGGTGATCGCGGTCTGCTCGTTCTCGGTTGCGCTGCACGCGGATTCGCGGACCGCCGGTGCGGGCATCGGTTCGGCCGGTCCGACCCCGATCCGTCCGACCGAGGCGCAGGACTTCCTGGCCGCGAATCTGGACTGGGACAACGGCGGCGCGTTGAACGACGAGCTGGCCCATGAATTCGGCCGCCTGGTCGGTGCGGCCGCCAAGCCCATCGACGATGTGCGCGGCACCGCCGACTACCGCCGGCACGCGTTGTCGGTGATGGCCCGCCGGACCCTCGGCTGGGCGTGGAACGACTACACCGCGGAGAGGAGGGCGGCCTGATGCGTATCGACTTCACCGTCAACGGATCCCAGGAAACCGCCGACGACGTCTGGGAAGGCGAGAGCCTGCTGTACCTGCTGCGTGAGCGGGTCGGCCTCCCCGGCGCCAAGAACGCGTGCGAGCAGGGCGAATGTGGTTCCTGCACCGTCTATCTGGACGGCACCCCGGTGTGCTCGTGCCTGGTGGCCGCCGGTCAGGTGCAGGGCCGTTCGGTCCGCACCGTCGAGGGTCTCGCCGACGGCGACAAGCTCGACCCGATGCAGCAGGCGTTCGTCGAGGCGGGCGCGGTGCAGTGCGGTTTCTGCACGCCGGGTCTGATCGTGCAGGCGCACGACCTGATCGAGCGCGTACCGAACCCCTCGGATGTCGAGATCCGTGAGGCGCTGGCCGGAAACCTGTGCCGCTGTACGGGTTACGAGAAGATTCTGGATGCCGTGCGCATGGCGGCCGAGCGGAAGGCGGCGAAATGAGTATCGCATCGCGAAGCGATTCCGTCAGGGGTGGCGGTGGGGCGAGGGGCGGGCGCAAGCTCGTCATCGAAAACGCTTACATCGCACCGGTTGTCGGTGCCGAAATCCCGAATGGCTATCTGATCGTCGGCGACGACGGCCGGATCGAAGCTCTCGGCGCGGGACCCGCGCCGATGGTGGTGGGTGCTGAACGCCTCTCCGGCACCGGCTGCCTGGTGACCCCGGGCCTGGTGAATACCCACCACCACCTCTACCAGTGGGCCACCCAGGGCCTGTTCCAGGACGCCACCCTGTTCGAGTGGCTGACCGGGCTGTACCGCCTGTGGGCCACCATGGACGCCGAGATCGTCTATGGCGCGGCCTCGGCCGGCCTGGGCTGGCTCGCGCTGACCGGCACCACCACCTCCACCGATCACCACTACGTGTTCCCCAAGGGCCGTGGCGATCTGTTCGACGCCGAGGTGCGCGCTGCCCGCGAGCTGGGCATCCGCTTCCACCCGTGCCGCGGGTCGATGGACCGCGGCCAGTCCCAGGGCGGTCTGCCGCCGGACGAGGTGGTGGAGAACCGCGAGGAGATCCTCCTCAACACCGAGGAGATCATCAACAAGTACCACGACGCGTCGTTCGACTCGATGCTGCGTGTGGCCGTCGCCCCCTGCTCGCCGTTCTCGGTGTCGGAGGGCCTGATGGTGGAATCCGCGGCCCTGGCCCGCCAGCACGGCGTCCGCCTGCACACCCACCTCGCCGAGACCCTCGACGAGGAAGAGCACTGCATCGAGCAGATGGGTTGCACCCCGGTCGAATACATGGAGAAGCTGGGCTGGCTCGGCGACGACGTGTGGTTCGCGCACGCGGTGCACCTGCACGACAAGGACATCGCGGCGTTCGCCAAGACCGGCACCGGTTCGGCACACTGCCCGACTTCCAACGCCCGCCTCGGCGCGGGTATCGCGCGAGTGATGGACCTGCTCGCCGCCGGAGCCCCGGTCGGCCTGGGCGTGGACGGCGCGGGCCTCCTCCGAGCTCACCTCCATGGCGGGGGAGATGCGGCAGGCCATGCTGTTCCAGCGCGCCGTGCACGGCCCCCGCGCCATGACCGCGCGCCAGGCCCTCGAGGTCGGCACCCTGGGCGGCGCCCGGAACCTGGGCCGTCAGAACGAGATCGGCTCGCTCGAGGTCGGCAAGCTCGCCGATATCGCGGTCTGGAAGGTGGATGGCTTCCGTGCCGCCATCGAGGACCCGGTGTGCTCGCTGGTGTTCGGCCCGCAGCCGCCGCTGGCGCGCCTGCTCGTGGGCGGCAACACCGTCGTGGAGAACGACGAGCTCGAGACCATGCCGCACGATCAGGTCGGGCAGAACGGCGTCGCCGCGCGGCAGCGAATCATGAAGCAGGAGAACCGATGACCATCGCACGCACCACTCGGTTCCCCGAGGATGTCGCGATCCCGGGCAACGGCGGCATCGGCGAGAGCCCGCTGCGCCCCGACGGCACCCTCAAGGTGAAGGGCGAGTTCGCCTACTCCTCGGACCTGTGGATCGACGGGATGCTGTGGGGTGCCACCCTGCGCAGCCCGCACGCCCGCGCCAAGCTGATCGGCATCGACACCAGCAAGGCGCTGGCCATGCTCGGTGTGCACGCCGTGCTCACCCACGAGGACGTGCCCGGTCGCAAGGTCTACGGCCTCGACCACACCTGGGATCAGCCGGTGCTGGCCTTCGGCGAGGTGCGCCACCACGGTGAGGCCATTGCCCTGGTCGCCGCCGATCACCCGGAGATCGCCCGCCGCGCTGTGGCCGCCATCGAGGTGGAATACGAAGTGCTGGAACCGATCACCGACCCGATGGCGGTGATCGAGGACCCGATCGGGCTGGCCGTGCAGGAGCGCGGCGGCATCGCCCGCTACCAGCCGGTGCGCGCCGGCGACATCGAGATCGGCAAGACCCTGGCCACCGTCGTGGTGAGCGAGGAGTTCGAGGTCGGCATGCAGGACCAGGCCTTCCTGGGCCCGGAGTCCGGCATGGTCATCCCGAACGAGGACGGCTCCCTCGACTTCTATGTCGCGACCCAGTGGCTGCATTGGGATCTCACCCAGATCGGCCCCTGCCTGGGGCTGGCCGAGGACCAGATCCGGATGACCATGTCCGGTGTCGGCGGCGCGTTCGGTGGCCGCGAGGACCTGTCCATGCAGATCCACGCGGGCATGCTGGCCATGCGCACCGGCAAGCGGTGAAGATGATGTACAACCGCCAGGAGTCGTTCTTCGGGCACGTACACCGGCACCCGGCCCGCATGCGCTACGAGTACGGCGCGACCGCGACCGGAAAGCTCACCTACGCCAAGGTTCTCATCGTCCTCGACGGCGGCGCGTACACCTCGGCCACCCAGAACGTGATCGGCAACGCCGCCTCGCTGGCGCTGGGCCCCTACGAGGTCCCGCACCTGGAGATCGACGCCTACGGCGTCTACACCAACAACCCGGTGTGCGGCGCGATGCGCGGATTCGGCGTCGTGCAGGCGTGTTTCGCCCACGAGTCGATGATGGACAAGCTCGCCGAGGCCCTGGACATGGATCCGGTCACGGTCCGCCAGGTCAACGTGGTGTCGCAGGGTTCCAAGCTGGCCACCGGTCAGATCGTGCACGCGCCGACGCCGCTCGTCGAGATGCTCGACAGCCTGCGCGACATGGAACTGCCGGAGTCCATCGACACTTCGGATATCCGCAACCTGCCCGGTGGTGCGTCGCAGACCACCCACGGTGAGGGCGTGTACCGCGGTGTCGGCTACGGCGTCGGCATCAAGAACATCTGCTTCTCCGAGGGTTTCGACGACTACTCGACCGCCCGGGTTCGCCTGGAAGTGATCGGCGGCGAGCCGGTCGCGCTGGTGCACACCGCCGGCGCCGAGGTCGGTCAGGGTCTGATCACCCTCGAGGCGCAGATCGCGCGCACCGAGCTCACCGTCGATCGGGTGGTCAGCCATCCGTCGGACAACAATGTCGGCAGCTCCGGCTCGTCGTCGGCCTCGCGTCAGTCGTACATGACCGGCGGCGCGGTGATGACGGCCTGCCGGGCGGTGGCCGAGGAGCTGTTCGTGCTGGCGCGCAAGAAGTTCGACGTGGTCGGCTTCATGCACCTCGAGGGCGGCAAGGTCGTCAAGAACAACGGTGAAGTGGTCGCGGCGATCGCGGACGTGCTCGGTGAGGACGTCATCGATCTGACCCGCGAATACCACCACCAGCCGACCACCGGTATGGACAAGGTCACCGGTCAGGGCTCCAGCCACACCCAGCTCGCGGTCTGCGTGCACCGGGCCGTGGTGGATGTCGACACCGAACTCGGACTTGTGAAAGTCGTTGCCCTGGACGCTGTTCAGGACGTCGGCAAGATCATGAACAGGCTTTCGCTGGAAGGCCAGATCCACGGCGGCTCCATTCAGGGCCTGGGTCTGGCGGTTATGGAGGAAATTCAGGTCACCAACGGCAAGGTGCGGAACCCGTCCTTCACGGACTATCTGATCCCCACCATTCTCGATACACCCCCGCAGAAGCTGGAGATCCTGGAGAACCCGGACCCGCACGCCCCCTACGGGTTGCGCGGCGCGGGTGAACCGCCCACTCTCTCCTCCACACCGGCGATCGCCGCAGCGATTCGCGATGCCTGCCGCAAGCGGGGTGGCACCGGAAACATCAACCGCGTGCCCGTGCGTCCGGAAGACATCATCCGGAACAGTTGACTAACAGGGGCAGACCGCGCCTCACCAGAGGGTGGCGCGCGGTAGGGACCCCACAACACCGAATCCGCGGCCCGGGGATACCCCAGCACCCCCGGGCCGTTGGTCGGCTACGCCCATAGGAGGGCAGCCATGACCCAGACTCAATCACCGATCACCACCCCGGAAACCGGGGGGTCCACGCTCGAGAAGTTCTTCAGGCTATCGGAGCGCAAGACCACCATAACCCGCGAAATCCGTGGCGGCATCACCACATTCGTCGCTATGGCGTATGTCATACTGCTGGTCCCGCTAATTCTCGGCGGCGTCGCGGACGCGCACGGGGACAAGTTGAGCATCGCTCAGCTGACCACCACGACCGCCTTCTCCGCCGGTCTGACCACCGTCCTGATGGGCCTGGTCGGCAATGTGCCCCTCGCATTGGCCGCCGGTCTCGGACTGGTCCCCGTCGTCGCCTATCAGGCCGCGCCCCACATGACCTGGCCCCAGGCCATGGGTCTGGTGGTGCTGATGGGCATCGTCATCGTCATCCTGGCCGCGACCGGCCTGCGGACGATGATCATCAACGCCATTCCGCTGGCCATGAAGAACGCCATCGGTGTCGGCATCGGCATGTTCATCGCCATGATCGGGCTCGTCTCCTCCGGCGTCGTCGGTCACGGCGCGCCCGGCGGCCCACCGGTCACGCTCGGCGTGGACGGGCATCTGGCCGGCTGGCCCACGGTGATCTTCGCGATCGGCCTGCTGCTGATGCTCGCGCTGTTCATCCGCAAGGTGCCCGGCGCGATCCTGATCAGCATCGCCATCTCGACGCTGCTGGCCATCGCGGTCAACGCCATGGCCCGGATCGACCCGAAGGCCTGGGGGACCGTGGTCCCCGAGAAGCCGAAATCGCTGTTCGCCAGCCCGGATTTCGGGTTGATCGGCCACATCGACCTGTTCGGCGGCTTCGCCACCGCGGGTGCGGTGACCGCCACCGTGGTGCTGTTCACGCTGGTGCTGACGGGCTTCTTCGACGCCATGGGAACGGTTTTCGGCGTCTGCGACGAAGCCGGTCTGACCGACGAGAAGGGTGAGGTGCCCGGCATGGGCAAGATCCTCACCACCGACGGTGTGGCCCAGATCGTCGGCGGTCTGTCCGGCGGCGCGGGATCCACGGTGTACGTCGAGTCCGCGACGGGTGTCGGTGAGGGCGCCCGTACCGGTCTGGCCAGCGTGATCACCGGCGGATTGTTCTGTGCCGCCATCTTCTTCACCCCGATCGCGGCCGTGGTGCCGATTCAGGCCGCCGCTCCCGCCCTGGTGCTGGTCGGCGCGCTGATGATGACGCAGGCCCGCAAGATCGACTGGAACGATCTCGAGGTCGCGGTGCCGGCCTTCATCACGATCGTGCTCATGCCGTTCACCTACTCGATCACCAACGGTGTCGGCGCGGGTCTGATCGCTTACACCGTGATCAAGCTCGCTCGCGGGAAGTACCGCGAAATCCATTGGCTGGTGGCTGTGGTCAGCGTCGTGTTCGTCGCTTACTTCGGCATCAACGGCATCGAATTGGCCCTGGGAGGCTAGTCATGCGCGACATCGCGGCACAACTCTTGGAATGGCATGCGGCGGGCAAGGACTACGCCGTGGCCTCCATCATCGGGATCGGCGGCTCAGCGCCCCGACCGGTCGGCGCGGCCCTGGCCGTGGATGCCGACGGCACCGTCATCGGAAGCATTTCCGGCGGCTGTGTCGAGGGTGCGGTCTACGAGTTGTGCCGCGAGTCGCTGGCTACCGGAACAACTATCCGGGAGACCTTCGGCTACAGCGATACCGACGCCTTCGCGGTCGGATTGACCTGTGGCGGAACGATTCAGGTGTTCGTCCAGTCGGTGACCGAATCCAACCGTGACGCGGTGGAGCAGGTCCTGCGAGCTGAGGGGGAGGCCGTGGCCATGGTCCGCGACCTCGACAGCGGCGCCGTGATGGCGCTGGGCACCTGGTGGAGTTCCGGCCACGAGTTCGACGAACGCGTGGTGGCCGAGGCCCAGGCCATGCTCGACGCCGGCGCGACCGCGGTGCGAACCATCGGTTGCGGCGACGACGAAGGGACCGTCTTCGTGGAATCGCATGTGCCGCCGCCGCGGATGATCGTCTTCGGGGCGATCGACTTCGCGGCCGCGGTGGCCCGGATCGGCAAGTTCCTCGGCTACCACGTCACGGTGTGTGACGCGCGGGAGGTCTTCGCGACTCCCGCGCGCTTCCCCGACGCCGACGAGGTGGTCGTGGAATGGCCGAACAAGTATTTGGCGCGGACCCGGGTGGATGCCCGGACCGTGGTCTGTGTACTCACTCACGACGCCAAGTTCGATGTGCCGCTACTGGAGGTGGCGCTTCGCCTGCCGGTGGCGTTCGTGGGTGCGATGGGATCCCGGCGCACGCATGAGGACCGTCTCCAGCGGCTTCGTGCGGTCGGGATGACGAATGCCGAACTGGCGCGGCTGAAGTCGCCCATCGGACTGGATCTCGGCGGGCGTACCCCGGAGGAGACGGCCGTCTCCATCGCCGCCGAGATCGTGGCGGTCCGCCGTGGGGGTACCGGAGTGCCTCTCGGCTCCTACGGCGGACCGATCCATCGCGACGCGGTCGCGGTGCCGGAGGTGACCGTCCCGGATTCCCCGGACGCCCTGCGGATTTCCGTCTGATCCTGCCCCGACCGACTGCTGAGGAGCCCACGGCTATGCCTTTGATCTTCCTGAACGGGGGTGCCATGCGCGGCGAACCCCTGAACTACCTGCTCGAGGGCGCGCCCTGCGCCGGGGAGGTCACCACCGCGGCGCAGTACCGGTTCTATTCGGTCGGCGACCGCTTCCCCGCCCTGCACCCCGTCGCCTACGGCGGCGCGCCCATCACCGGCGAGCTGTTCGAGGTGCCGATGGACGTGCTGCGCAATCGGCTGCTCCCGGCCGAGCCGCCGGAGCTGGAACTCGGTGTGATTGCCTTGGACGACAACCGCTCGGTGCTGTCCATGTTGTTGCGGCGACCGGTCATTTCCGACCCGCAGCTGATCGACATCACCGACTACGGCAGCTGGCACACCTACAGGGAGGAATCGACCCGATGAAGTACACCGCCGACGGTGACCTGCGGAAATTCGACGTGCACTGCTCGATCCTGTTCACCGACCTGCCGCTGCTGGAACGTCCGGCGGCAGCGAAGGCAGCCGGGTTCGAGGCCGTGGAATTCTGGTGGCCGTTCGGCGAGAACCCGGTGCCCGGTGACAAGGAGGTCGACGAGTTCGTCACCGCGGTCTCCGACGCCGGGGTGCAACTGATCGGGCTGAACTTCATCGACCTGGTGCCCGCCGCCCGCGGGCTGGTGTCGGTACCCGGCCGCGAGGCCGAGTTCCGCGACAATATCGACGTCACCGTGGGGATCGCCGAACGGCTGGGCTGCCGGTCGTTGAATGCCCTGTACGGCAACCGGATCGCCAGGGTGGACCCGCGGGTTCAGGACGAGCTGGCGCTCGAGAACCTGCGGCTGGCGGCGCGGTCCGCCGCGCGGATCGACGCGCAGGTGGTCCTGGAAGCGCTGAATTCGATCGAGTCGCCGGACTATCCGATCGTCTCGGCCGCGCACGCGGTGCGGGTGATCGACGAGGTCGGCGAGCCCAACCTCCGATTCCTGTGCGACCTCTACCATCTCGCCCGCATGGGGGAGGACCTGTTCGACGTGATCGCCACCTACGCCGACCGGATCGGCCACGTGCAGATCGCCGACGCGCCCGCGCGCAGCCGCCCCGGCACCGGCACCCTCGACTTCGAGGCCCTCTTCGCCGCCCTCGACACCGCCGGATACGACGGCTGGATCGGGCTGGAATACCTGGATCCCGACAATGATTGGAGTTGGATCGCGTGAGCAGCGCGCCGGCCGGGCCTATTGCGTGGACATCGCACGGACACTGCGGATCCGCGCTGCCCGACGGATGGGTGGTGGAGCGGTTCACCGTGCAGCTGCCGGTGCTGGACCCGCGATCCGACTCTCCTTCACGAAATAGGAAGTGAGAGAACATATGTCAGATTTCACCGCCCTGCCCGACCTGGCCGTGCGCAGCAACCGCGCCGCCGTCGTCGCCGCCAGCGACGAATCCTTCGAGGAGCGCGAAAACCTCATCCACCCTTGGGAACCCAAGTTCTCCCCGGAAACCTTCGGCACCAAGGGGCAGGAATACGACGGCTGGGAAACCCGGCGGCGCCGTAACGAACCCGGCAACGACTGGGCCATCATCCGCCTGGGCATGCCCGGCCGCATCCGCGGCGTCGTCATCGACACCGCCTGGTTCAAGGGCAATTACCCGCCCTTCGCATCGGTGCAGGCTTGCCGGGCGAGCGGTTATCCCACAGTGGCCGAACTGGATTCGGCCGAGTGGGTGGAGGTCGTGGAGAAGAGTCCGCTCACCGGCGACGCCAAGCACGAGTTCCCGGTCGACTCCGAGGGCGTCTTCACCCACGTGCGTCTCACCATGTTCCCCGACGGCGGCATCGCCCGCATTCGCGTCCACGGCGACGTGGTCCCCGACCCGGCGCTGCTTATCGGCGTGACCGTCGACCTGGCCGCCTTGGAGAACGGCGCCCGAACCCTGGCCTGCTCCAACATGTTCTATTCGGCCCCCGACAACATGCTGGCCCCCGGCCTGGCCCGCAACCAGTCCGAAGGCTGGGAAACCGGCCGCCGCCGCGACGACGGCAACGACTGGGCCGTGCTCGCCCTGGCCGCCCAGGGCGTCCCCGAGCTGATCGAGATCGACACCACCAACCTGGTGTTCAACGCCCCGGCCGAAGTCCGGCTGCGCGCCATCGACCTCCCCGACGGCGCGCCCGTCCCGCCCGCCGACGACCCCGCCTGGTTCGACCTGCTCCCCACCACCGCGGTCCAGCCCGACACCCCGCACCGTATCCGTCTCGGCGCCGAATTTTGCCGCCCCGCAACGCACGCGCGCGTGGACATCTACCCTGACGGCGGCATCGCCCGCCTGCGCATCCTCGGATCCCTCACCGCCGCAGGCGAAAACACCCTGACCACCCGCTGGTCCTGACCACTCGCCCGAGCCGGGGGCCGCTGACCGATGAGGGGTCGGCGGCTTCCGCGCTCAACAGATCAACGCACCATCCAGAACGAGCGTGTAAACGGCCGCATCCCACGGATTCGCCTGCACACCGGGTGAACCCGCGACCCGTCAGCCGAGCTGAGCCACGATGTCCTTGGCCCAGGCGTCGATCCGGTCGTGATTGCGGAAGTCGCCGGCGCTGTTCTTCGCCATCGCGGAGGCGGGGAAGCCGCGGGCCGTGGATTCGAGGCGTCCGCCGAACAGTGCGGTGGCGCGGGCGTCGAGGCGAGCCGCGTACTTGTGGATCGACTTGGCGCCGAACGCGTTTCCGTCCGCGCCGCCGTCGGTCGAATCGTCGAGCGGTCCGCTGGCGAACACCCACACGGGAAGTTCACGCAACGGTCGGCCGAACCGGCGCGCGAACCGCCGTGCATCGCGGTGCCAGCGCCCGGCGTACAGCGCACCGCCCAGCACGACCGCGCCGAAACCATCCAATGAGCGCACCTCCCGGGCGGGCCTCACCTCCGTCGGAATGTGTGCCGCGCGCAGCGATGCCCAATCCATTCGGCGATTTCGGCGGTGCCGCCGCGCTTCGAGCCGTAGGCGACGAGGACGGGTTCCCGAGTCATGGCTGCCTCCTTCGGGCCAGGGAGATACCTTCCTCTCCGATATCACTCCTGTACGGAATCCGGGCACAGAGGCGAAGGTCCCGACGGCGGGTCCGGATGTCGCGCCGGAGGTCGATGCCACGGCCTCCGGCCGGTCATCCGCGTGACGGTTGACTGGAAGCGGGTCGCTATGGCTGCCCGCGGAGACAAGGACCAAAGGCCCTCGAACCGGAGCCCTCAACCTCTGGGGACTCGGCGTGAACAGGGGTGAAATCGAGCGTGCCAGTACAGCGACACTCCACAAGGAGGAGAACGATGAGTCTGATACATCGTCAGCCCGGTGCGATGCTGCCCGATCTCGCAGAGCTGTGGAACTCGATGGTGGCCCCCACCGTGCCCGCGTTCGCCACCCATCCACTGCGGGTCGAGGACGCCATCGACGACAAGAACTACACCGTGCGTGCCGAGATCCCGGGCATCGATCCGGCGAAGGACGTGCAGGTCTCGGTGCACCAGGGGCGGCTGACCATCAAGGCCGAGCGCACCGCCGAACACGAGGAGAAGGGTCGCTCGGAGTTCAGCTACGGCTCTTTCGTGCGCACGGTGACCCTGCCTCCGGGTGCTCAGGAGGACGGCGTTCACGCCAGCTATGCGAAAGGCATTCTCACCGTGAGCGTTCCGCTGGGTGAACCGCAGGATCCGGTGCGCAATATTCAGGTCGAGTCCGCGGAATGACGTCGGCGCGCGGACTCCTCAGCGGAGGCGTCCGCCGAAGACGGCGAGGCCCACGGCCAGTACCAGCGCGGTGGCGCCTGAGATCAGCAGTGGGAGCGGGTGCGGGCCGGTGTGCCAGGCCAGGCCCG
Organism: Nocardia tengchongensis; assembly: GCF_018362975.1. NCBI lineage: Bacteria > Bacillati > Actinomycetota > Actinomycetes > Mycobacteriales > Nocardiaceae > Nocardia > Nocardia tengchongensis. The sequence continues at coordinate 5,854,413 of NZ_CP074371.1, read as the reverse complement.
CCCACAGTCCCGCGACGAGAATGGATCCTCCGCTCAGGCCCTGATAGAGGCCCTGGGCGGAGGATTGGCGGTCGGGCGGGGCGAGCTGGGAGATCCAAGCTTTGCCGACACCGTCGGTCGCGGCGGCGAAGCCCCCGTAGACGGGCAGCACCACGAATACCCAACCGGGCGAGGAGATCAGGCCGAGGCCGAGATAGCCGATCGCGAAGCACACCAGCCCGGCCGCGAACACCCGATGCCGGGGTACCCGGTCCGACAGCGCGCCGGCCGGATACGCCAGCGCCGCGTAGGACAGGTTGTAGCAGATATAGGCCGCGATCACCGCCGCCGTGGAGAGACCGAGATCGTGGGCACGCAACAGCAGCAACGTGTCCGGGAAGTTCACCAGACCGAAGACCGCGAGCACCGCGATCAGCGCTCGTAGTCGCGCCGGGAGCCTGCTCAGCGCGGAGTGCCGATCGGCCGCAGCGGCGGCGGAACGCTTGGTCCGGGTAGGTGTCTCGCGGACCGCGAACACCAGTAGCGCCGAGAGTGCGGCGGGCGCGACCGCGATCCACAGCAGTGGCCGGATGGCGTGGTCGAGCAGCTCGTACAACGCCAGTCCGAGCGCGGGGCCGACCACCGCGCCGAGGGTGTCGGCGGCGCGGTGGACGCCGAAGATGCGGCCCTTGTGGGTGGGATCGGCCCCGACCATCAGCAGCGCGTCGCGGGGCGCGGAACGAATACCCTTGCCGACCCGGTCCACCCCGCGCGCGGCCAGCACCGTCGGCCAGGCGGTGGCCGTCGCGAGGACGAGTTTGCCCAGGGCGGCGAGCCCGTACCCGGCGGCGACGAGCGGGCGGCGGGAAACGTTGTCGCCGAGGCGGCCCGCCGCGATCTTCACCGCCGAGGCGATCGCTTCCGCGACACCTTCGACGATTCCGACCACAGCCACGGGGGCACCCAGTGTGACGGTCAGGAACAACGGCAGGATCGGGTACAACATTTCACTGGCCGCATCCTGCAGCAACGAGACGCCGCACAGTGTTCGCACATTCGGCGTGAACCAGTCGGGTCCGGCCCATCGTCTCCGGGCAGGGGACTCGGTATCGGTGCCGAGGGGCTGAGACCTCATGCCGACAGTGGACCACGATCGGCTGCGCTTCGTGAGCGTGTCGACATCGGCACCTTCCTGAGCGCACCTGCTACCCGCGGGCCAATGTCCCGCCGCCGCGAGGCGGCGTCGAAAGACCGTCGGATGTGGGACCTTGTCTTCTTCATTGTCTCGCGGACGCGGCGGACGATCGGGCTAGGCCCTGGTCGGGACGGACGGAGAAGCCGATGACGATCGGGTGGCGCTGTGGATCCGCGTCGGACACACCTGGAGGAGCTATGAATACCATCGTTTCAATCGTCGTGCTGGTCGGCCTGGCGCTGCTGGTGCTGGGGGCTTCGGCGATTCGCGTGGTCTTCCAATTCGAGAGGGGGGTGCTGTTCCGTCTCGGGCGGGTCGTCGCGGTGCGCGAGCCGGGGCTGAATGTGATCATTCCGGTGATCGACCGGCTGCGGAAGGTGTCGATGCGCATCGTGACGATGCCGATCCAGTCGCAGGGCATCATCACTCGTGACAATGTCAGCGTCGATATCTCCGCCGTGGCGTACTTCCGGGTCGTGGACGCCCGTAAGTCGGTGGTTGCGATCGAGAACGTGTACTCGGCCATCGATCAGATCGCGCAGACCACGCTGCGCAAGGTAGTGGGCCAGCACACCCTCGATCAGGCGCTGGCCGAGACCGACGCGATCAACGCCGACATCCGCCAGATTCTCGACACCACGACCCTCGAGTGGGGTGTGGAGGTCACGCTGGTCGAGCTCAAGGACATCCAGCTGCCCGACAGTATGAAGCGGGCCATGGCCCGGCAGGCGGAGGCCGAACGCGAGAAGCGAGCGAAAATCATTGCCGCCGAGGGTGAATCGATGGCCGCAGCAGCGCTCGGTGCCGCCTCCGACACCATGATGGCCCATCCGTTGGCACTACAGCTGCGCAACCTGCAGACGCTGGTGGAACTCGGGGTGGACAAGAACACGACCGTCGTGTTCCCGGCGCCGCTGATGAGCGCCATCAGCGATATCGGCGGGTTCTTCGCCCGCGAGACCGCAGCCGCGGACAAGGCATCCGCATCGGGACTTTCGATCCTGGACGGGAGGACGTCGTGACCATCAAGTTCGAGACCCCGGGATTCGGCGCCAAGGCGGTGCTGAAGGCGTTGCGCCTGCCGAGCGGGTTGGGGCGCATCGCTGGAGAGCTGCGATACGAGGGACGAAAATCGGGACGGCACATAGCGTTTCCGGTGTTCTTCACCCAGGTCGACGATCGAGTGATCATCCGGGTGGGGCATTCGTCCGCGAAGGTGTGGTGGCGGAACTTCCGCACTGCGCACCCGGCCTCGATCCGGGTCGGCGGGCACTGGCTGTCGGGTTCAGGCCAGGTGGTGTGGCCGGGATCGCCGGAGTTCGCGGCGGCCCACGCCGATTACGTACGGGCGCATCCGCGCTTTCCCCTGGACCCGGAGGATCCGTACGTGGTCATCGAGGTAGGGCCGACGGTCGGAGGCATGCGATGAATCGGCGGCATCTCATCGTGGCCGGTGCGCTGGCGTTCGGCGCGGCGGTGATGGCGGTGGTACTGGTCTGGTACGGCCTGGCGGTCGTGAACCGACCCGGTATCGGACCCGGTCCGGGCATGATGATGGGCGGCGATCCGGGCCGAATCATGGGCTCGAAATTGCGAGATGCCCCCGGTCCCAGGATATCCCGGCCCGACGCCGTGACAGCGGGCGCGCAGGATCCCGTCGATGCCGTCGTCGATCGCGCCCGCGGGACGATTCTCGCCACCGGTTCCGAGGTTCACCTGATCATCGTGGCGAGTCCGGATATGCCGGAGGAGAATTTCCGCAGCGCGGGAATGACCAATCCCACCATCGCCGTGCCCACGGGGACACGGGTTTCCATCCAGGTCGTCAACGCCGACGACGATATGGCCCACGGCCTGGTCGTCACCGGCGACAGCGCCACCGGGATGCCGATGTTGCACGCCTCCCCGGCATTCCCGGGCGCGGGCGTCCTGGCGCTGGGCACACCGACAGCGGCCGGCCTGCACACCCAGACCCTCACCTTCACCGCCGACCGCGTCGGCCTGTATCGATACCTGTGCCCTATCCCGGGACACGCCCAACGTGGGATGGCCGGAACATTCATCGTCGGCTCCACCGTCGGCTCGGCGGGATGACCTCATCACCGGAGTTGGAGAGTCGCCTCCATAACCCGCCAGCCAATACCCTCGCAAACTTCGACTGGACTTTCGACACAACGGGTTACGAGTGCGTCCTCGCGCGCGTTCGGCTCCCGCTACCTCCAACTCGGCGGCACCGGAAGCGCTCTGGGCTTGCCCGTCAGCGACGAGCACGGCGTCGTCGGCGGCCGCGGCAGCGACTTCCAGCACGGCAGCATCGCGTGGAACGCCGTCTCCGGCGCGCTGACGGTGTCCAAGGGGTGAAACCGTGCCTCGAACCGCCGGCCGCGTCGACCGGGCCGTCAGAGTGGGCGGCGCACGGCGCCTGGGGCGACGGAGCCGAGCACGCTGATCAGGCACACCCCCGCGATGAGATTGATAGCGGCCGTCGCGATCTGGGCGCTGCGCTCGGCGGTGACGGTGAACGGCAGGATCACCGCGGCCGCGGTGGCCAGCGCGGCGATCCAGTGGAAGAAGGTGAGCGGGCTGGGCATGAACTCCAGCATCAGATGCAGCAGCCCCGTGGCGAGCAGTGCGATCCCGGCGGCGCCCAGCGCATAGGTGGTCGTATTGGCGGTCCCGTAGGCGCCTTCCCGGGCCGGGGCGAGCACCGGAATGCCGAAGACGCCACGGACCAGGAGAATGGCGACGACCACGAGCAGCGCCATCACCACCGCTGTCCCGATCCCTCCGGCCCACAATCGGCCCGCGCGAACTCTCGACGGCGGAGTCGACTGCGACGCGGGTGGCGGCTGCGAGGGCGGCTCGGCCGACATGTCGCGACCGAACTCTTCGTAGTCGCTCATATCAGGAAAGGTACCCCTGACGGAGGCCGGCCGGGGTGTGGTCGGCCCATTCCTGTTCCTCCAGTTGGAATTCCAGGGTTTCAGGGCACAGCGCGGTGGCGCGTACACGGCCGGATCGTCCATCTCAGTTCCCCCGAGGCGGGCGCATCGGCCGCTTGCCGATCCGCACGAGGTAGGTCTTGGCCTGTAACTTGGCCGGGCACACGGTGATCGGACATTCCGCATGCTCCCGTAGAGCTTGATTCGCCGCATCTTCACTCATCACCGCGAGGGCGGTGTGGCCGGTCGCTGGAAGCCCGAACATTGTTGGAACCTCCCGTTATTCGGGTGCTGGTCGAGGTCCAGCACACCATGGGCGATTCGATGGAACAGGGGATTCGGACGTTTCGGATGTATCTGGTTCAAACGGCCTGGACGTGTTCCGATTCCGGCGTAATCTTCGGTCCGCAGTGGAGTGTGCTTCGTTCCGAAATACCGGGGGATGCGAGTGCCGCTATGGCCAACGATGACCAACCGACAACGTTGCCCCGCAGGCAACTCGGTCGCTTCCTTCGCGAGGCGCGTGAGGGCCGAGGATTTTCGATGGAGCGGGCTGCGCAGCTGGTGGAGCTCAGCAAGACCGCGTTGCATCGGATCGAGACCGGCGGGGTCAAGAAGCTCCGCATTCGAGATGTGCAGGCCCTGTGCGATCTCTACGACGTCGGCGGGGCCGATACGGACCGCACCGTGGAGCTGGCCAAACAAGCCCAGGCGTCGTCCTGGTACACCACCTTCGGTGGGCTCTACGGAGATTCGACCTTCACGATGTATGTCGGTCTCGCGGCATCGGCCCGCGAAATAGCCGCCTACAACGAGATCGTCATCGGTCTCACGCAGACACCGGACTACGCGCGAGCGTTGATCGGCGGGTTCTATCGGGACAGCAGTGCGGATGACATCGAACGCCGGGTCGAGCTGCGTATGAAAAGACAATCGATCCTGACGCGGGGGACCGATCCGGTGAAACTCGAGGTGCTGCTTCACGAGTCGGCATTGCACCGCGTCGTGGGTGGTCCGCGTGTGATGGCGGCACAGTTTCGACACCTCGCGGAGCTCAGCAAGCTGTCGAATGTGTCGGTTCGACTGCATCCCTATTCGGCGGGTTGTGCTTGGGGTCTTTTCCACGGCGCGTTCGTCATATTGGACTTCGGCACCGACGGCAGGCGTCGCCAAATCGCGCCACCCCTGGTGTACCTCGAAGGCTCCGGCAAACCCGATCTCTACATGGAAGATGCCGACGATGTGCGGCGCTATCATGAAATCGCCTCTGCAATAAGACGTTCGACACTCGACGAGACCCGGACCCGCGATGTCCTCAGGCGCGCAGCAAGGAGCTATGCACAGTGAGCACCGCCCCCGATCCATCGCCGGCTCGCTGGTTCAAGAGCAGCCACAGCAGCGGCCAAACCGAGTGCGTCGAAGTGGCCTTCCTCTTCGGCGGTGAGGTCGCCGTCCGCGACTCCAAGTACCCCACCGGCCCGGTCCTCGCGTTCAGCGCCGCCGAGTGGACCACCTTCATCGCTGCCCTGCGCGTCGACAGGTGGGACTGCTAGCCGACTTCCGGTTACGGCCAGCACCAGTCCAGGGTGGCGGATCCGGGCGTCGGGATGTGGAGGCAGATGGTGATCGAAATGTAGGGCGCGTCCACATTGGTCAGTACGGGTTGGTCGATGGTCGATGCCACGGGTTGGTCTGCGGATGCCGAGGGTGCGGCGAGGGCGACGAGTGGGACGGCGATCGCGGTGACGACTGCCGAACGGGCGATTCCCTTGAGCATCTGACCGACTCCTCGAGTTAGCGGGTTTCCGAGAAAACCAGTGGAAGCTGGTTCGAAACAGGCTGTGAGAAGCAACGTTAACATCGAGAGAGTGATAGCTGAAAAGTTTCTGACCCTTCAATCGGTGTGGACACTCGCCAGTGTCCGGCCGGCTGCGGACTGGGGGTTGTGTCGCTAGACGCCGTAGCCACCGTCGACGTCGAGCTTCTGTCCGCTGATGAAGTCGGCGCGGTCCGAGGCGAGGAAGCAGACCGCTTCGGCGATGTCCTGCGCATCGCCGAAGCGGCGCAGCGGAATGTTGTTCTTGGTGACCTCGAGGGCCTGGCGGTCCAGATCACCTGACTTGATCAGCCGGTCGGCCATGCCATCGGTCGTCATCCCGGGGCCCACGCTGTTGGCGCGAACGCCGAATCTGCCTTCCTCGGCGGCGATTCCGCGCACCAGCGCTTCGACGGCGCCCTTGGGTGCGATCGACAAGCCGTCCCTGACCGGGAACCGCGCGGTTCCGGCGGTGGTGATCGCGACGATGCTGCCCTTGCACTCTCGCAGGTGCGGCAGGACGGCGTGCACGGCGTTGAAGAATCCGGACACGTCGTCGAGGATCTGACCGCGGAAGTCGGCGGGAGCGACCTTGCTCAGATGTCGCATCGGCACATGCGGTCCCGCGGCATAGACGAGGGTGTGCAGGCCGCCGAATTCCGCGGCCGCCTGCGCGACGACCTCGGCGGTCAGGTCGGCGTCGGAGAGATCGAGCTGCCAGGTCCGGGCCCGGCGGCCGGTCTCCGCGGCGGCGGTGAGGAGTCCGTCGAGGGAACTCGGCGATCGGAAGTAGGTCAGCGCGACGTCACTGCCGCGTTCGAGGAGCATCCGCGCGCACGCCCCGCCCAGTCCACCGCTCGCGCCCAGTACCAGTGCCGCACCTGCTCGGTGGCCGAAGTCGCTCACGGTTCCTCCTCGATTGCCTTTACCAGTTCATAGCGAACGGACCGGAACCAAGCAAGTGCTTGATTGTTTAGTGGGACGAAGATTGCCTCAGCAGCCGGGGCGGGAGGACTACCGCGGCGGCCAGCTTGCGGCGCACCCGCCAAGGAAGTGCGGCGAACAAGGCGGTCATGGCCGCTGCGGTGCCGCGCAGATCATCGTGGCCCGACAAGTACGCGGACTGCGCGGCGATCGGCAACTGGAAGAAGGTGTCGAAGAACAGTGGCAACTCGGTGGGCGGGAGGGCCAGCAGGGCGCGTAATCCGGACTGGCGCAACAGGTGTACGGCACGGGCCGATGCGGGCCACGCCGACTCCCGGCTATGACCGTGTCCGCCAGGCGCAGGGAGGTTGCGACGCTGTAACCGGTGGCGGGGTGGGTGAAGCCACCCGCCGCGCCGAAGGCGGTGGCGTGGCGGGTGCCGCCGTGGACCGGGAAACGGACTCGTTCGGTCGGCTCGGCGCCGGTGAGAATGATTCCGCGGGAACGCAGTCGGTGGGTGAGGCGCTCGTGCAGGGTCCGTTGGTCGAGCGCGGGGAGACCGGCCAGGCAGGTCTCCTCCAGAAGAATGCGGTCCTCGCCGAGGGGGACGGCGTACAGAAATGAGGGGAGCGCGGCGGGGTCGGCGCCGTTGTCGTCGCGCCAGTCCATGAACAGGGTGTCCGGGTCGGGGTAGTGGCCGAGGTCGACGATCACGCCGTAGGCCGTCTGCTCGGCCAGGGTGGGGGAGCGCGGGATGCCGCGGGCGTCGATCACCCGGCCGGCGGGCAGCGTTCGCCCGGAGGCCAGGCGGACCGAGGGGAGGTCCAGGCCGTCGTATCGGGTGCGGGCCGCGGCGTCGATAGCGGTCACGCTGTCCTGGATCAGGCGCGCGCCGGAGATATCGAGTGAATCCTGCAGTGCCGCAGTGTCGAAGACCAGGTAGGGCCGGTCCAGTTCGATGCGGCGGCTGGTCCACGCGACCGGGCGTTCGACCCGGGCGGCGATCGCCTCGGTTGCGACCCAGCCGGGCACTTCATCCGCCCAGGCCGCGTAGGTGGCCGTCCAGCGGCGTCGCGGGTGCGGGTCGACGACGGTGACCGTCAATCCGTGCGCGAGCGCGCGGTGGGCGAGGGCCCGGCCCGCGGGGCCCGCGCCGCAGATGAGCAGATCGTCGGTCACCACGTGATTGGATCATGCGCGGACGCCCGAATACGCTTCGGGAACTCATGCCGGGCCGGGGAGGGCTCGGGCAGGCCGCGAAAGGTGATCAGATGACGTATCCACCCGCCGGATCCGGGGGCGATCCCACTGTCCACAGGCAGCAACAGCCACCGCAGGAGCCGGACGCGGCCTGGTGGGACCAGCCCTCCCAGTCCACCGGTGGCCAGCACCAGGTGCAGCAGCCGGGATGGCAGGGGCAGCAGCCGGTCGACCCGCAGGGCTGGCAGCCGACGCAGACGAATTGGATTGGGCAGCAGGGGTATCCGCAGGCCGGTCAGCCGCAGGGCGGCGGGTACGCGCAGCCGCCGGGGTTCGCGCAGAGCGTGAGCTACGGGCAGCAGCCGGGAGTCGCGCAGCCACCGGGGTTCCCGCCGGCCCCCGGATTTCCGCAGCAGCCGGGTTACCCGCCGCAGCAGCCGAAGTCGAAGACCGGGTTGATCATCGGTGTGGTGCTGGGCGCGGTGGTGCTGCTGGCGGTCGGGATCGGTGCGATCGTGCTGGTGTCCAACAGCGGCGATTCCACGGTGGCCGACGCCACCTCGACGACCAACAGCCCGACGCTGGTCCCCGCCACCTCGGCTCCCACCCGCACCGCGCCGACCACCTCCAAGTCCGCGCCCGGCGGAAAAGCCTTCAGCTACACCGAGTACGGCCAGGACTGGCACTTCAAACTGGGTGACGTCGCGCTTGAGGCCACCTATGTGACGGGCAAGGATTACGATTCCTGCGCCCCGATCGAGGACGCCCGCAAACTGACCGCCCTGGGCTGTCAGCGGGCCTCCTCGATGGCGTGGAAGGCCGAGAACGGCGAACTCATGCTGGCCCAGCTGGTGCTGACCATGGCCGACGCGGACAAGGCGGCCGCCGCGGACGGCAAGTTCGACGACAAGGACGTGATCCTGCCCGACGGCAGCTACATCGCCGACTTCGAAACCGGCAAGTGGCGCGACGGCAACCAGGGCAAGTTCCTGGTCATCACCGTCGCCACCACCACCGCGTCCGTCGACGACGCCACCAGCAGCAAGTACCTGAAGTACCGCAACAGCGACACCGTGGGCGCTCTCGCCTTCCGCTGAGCTCGTGACACGACCGTGCCCGGCACCGAATCTCGGTGCCGGGCACGTGTTTTCGATCCTCAGATGCCGCCGGTGGCGAGCAGCCCGCCGTCGACCCGCACGGTCGTCCCCGTGATCCACGACGACTCGCTCGAAGCGAGGAATCCGATCAGCGAGGCCACATCCTCCGGCGACCCCAGCCGCTTCATCGGATACACACCCGCGGCCGCTTCCTCATCCGCTGAATAGAGCGCATCCGCGAACTTCGTCTTGATCACGCCCGGCGCGACCGCGTTGACCCGAATCTTCGGCCCCAACTGCCACGCCAGCTCCTCGGTGAGCCGGATCAGTGCGGCCTTGGACGCCCCGTAGGCCGCGATGACCCCGGTCGAGCGGATCCCGGCAACACTGGCCACGTTCACCACCGCACCGCCGTGCTCACCCATCCACGCCTTGTACGCCTCCTGCACATACCCCAGCGCCGCAACGACATTCACATCGAAGATCTTCCGCACGGCCTCGAGATCGGCCTCCATCAGCGACCCGTACACCGGATTGATCCCGGTGTTGTTGATCAGCACATCGAGCGACCCGAACTCCGCCACCGCGGTAGCGACCTGCGCGGCCCGAGCCGCCGCGTCCCCGGAATTCCCCGCGACCGCGACCACCTTGCCCGCATGCCCCAACCCCCGCAGCCGCTCCGCCGCCTCCTCGAGCGGCTCCGGCTTCCGAGCGGAAATCACCACATTGGCCCCCCGCGCCAACAGCTCCGCCGCCACCGCGAACCCGATTCCCCGGCTCGCCCCGGTGACCAGTGCACTCTTGCCCGACAAGTCATCGCTCATGTGATGGCACGCTACTTCAGTCCCTTCACATGAGCGAACTTGCGGGGGTTTCCCGCAGTTCGGGCACAAGCTGGGTGAGCATCGGCGACACGGCCGCGGCGAGTTCCGTTGGAACGGTTGCCACCAGCTCGTCCGGTACGACCGCGGCGAGTTCGGGTGATACACCGGCGGTGACGAGCCGGGTCCTCAAATCGCCGGTCGGCAGCGCTTCGGTGGTCGGCGCGGACTCCCATGGCGCGCTGATGGGATTTCGTGCCACGTCGCCCTGCAGGCGCAGGGTGTTGTAGGCGTTGACACCGGACACGATGCCGACGGGGACGCCGATCGCCAGGCTGCCGATCAGCCCGCCGACGGCGACCGCGAGCCCGAACTGGGTGCCGACGGCACTGTAGGCGTCGTTGATGTCCTTCTGCCGCTGTACCGGATCGGGCTGGGTGGTTCCGGGTGCGGCCTGGCCCGGCTGGTCATCGATGAATCCCGTGATCGGCACGCCGGCAGGCGATGTGCACACCGGATCGGGCAGATCCGCCACGGTGATCGGCGCGCTACCGGGCTGGGAGCGGGTGGGCAGTTGGGAGATGGGCACGGTGCCCTGCGGGCACGGCACCGCGGCATTGGGCCACAACGCCATTGGCGAGCCGAGGGTCAGGGTATTGCCCATCACGTACCGGCCCTGAGTATCGAGCACTTGAAAGTTGTTGAGCAGCTGCAACTGTCGCTCACCGCCGGGGCCCGGTTGGAGTGGATCGGGTCCGGTGCCCGGCGCCTGCACGACGAGGGATCCGATCGGCGTGGTCAGGTAGGCCGACATATCGGTGAGATCGCCGGTATAGACAACGCCCTGCATGACTCCGACTGTCACTCGCGACATGCCTGCACGGATCGCCTGCTCATGCGGGCTCCCCTGCGGTGCCGGTATCTCGCTGCCGAACGGCACGTGGTGCAGCGTGCTGCGGTCCTCGCCGAGAATCAGGTTCCCGGCATGGTCACGCAACTGGTAATGATTGTTGCCGATGAGACTCACGGCGACATCCGCCCCGTAGATCGTGGAGAGCCGCCGATAGGCGTTGCTGCGCAGGTAGATATCGCCGGCCAACTCCATATCGTTCTCCCCGCACAGTGGGTCGCGCGGCGGGATGGGGCCCAGCGGGTTATCGGCATCGGTGTGTCCACCGGGGCCGGCGCGGCATGCGCGGAGACGGTGGTGACCACCGCGGTCAAGGCGGCCAACGCCGTGGTCAGAGTGACGGGAACGACTCGCAACAGAACCTCGCAATCCATCCATGTGTCTGTGGAAGAACCGGGAACGAACTACGGGCGAGCAAGATCGGGGTCAGGCTAGCAAGCTCGGATCGAACTTCGCGGGAGCCTGCACGTCGGGCCGACTCGGGGTGGCTCCGAGCGCAACGGTCGGAGACCACCCGCAAGCGGGTACATGTCTTTCTTCAGTCGAGGCTGTGCGCGATCACCAGGCCATGTTCGCGTAGCTGACGAGCATGTCCTCGCTCTCGCGCGAGAGCTTCCACGTGCCGTCGACGTCCTTCCAGGTCACCGAGAACGGGAAGGAGTAGGAACCCAGTCGGCTGTTCAAAGTGGCGGAGAGGACATCGCCGTCGACGGAGATCGGCCCCGACACGTCCCAGCTGTATCCCGGAATCCGCTGAATCACCTTACCCACGTTGACGATCTGGCTCGCATCGCCGGATTCCAGCTCGGTGGCCGACCCCGACAACGCCGCCTGCAGCTTGCCCTGCAGCGCACCCGCGGACGGTGTGGCCGGTGCGGCCACTGCCGCCGGGGCGGTGACGACGACGGCTGCGGCAGCCGGCATCAGCATGGTGGCGGACAGCATCGAGGCCACGACGAGCTTGCGAATCATGAACAGATCTCCTTCGGACTAGGTTAGGCTAACCATAGTCCATGGCCGAAGGTGCGCTGTCCAGACCTTCGTCGGAAACGCGAGCTGCCCGAACCGGATTCGCTGGTTCGTTGCCGGACCGGCAGGGCACCGTGGTCGACGCCTCCTTCTCAGCGTCGTCACAGCGGCCTGTCGCTACCGTCGCCTCCCGTGACGGAGATGACGGCGCGGACCGACCAGGGTAACCGGATGTTGAGCAAGGTTCCCGAGGTCACGGTGTGGTTCTGGATCATCAAGATCCTGTGCACCACCGTCGGCGAAAGCTTCGCCGACTGGATCAACATGACCCTCGGGGTCGGGTTGAGCCTGACGGCGCTGCTGTTCACCGTGCTGCTCGCCGCGGTGCTGGTCTGGCAGTTGCGGCTGGACCGATACGTGCCGTTCGTGTACTGGCTGACCGTGGTCGTGCTCAGTGTGACCGGCACCCTCTACACCGACATCCTCACCGACAACCTCGGCGTTCCATTGGCGGTGAGCACCACCGTTTTCGCCGCCTGCCTCGCGGTCGTGTTCGGAATCTGGTTCGCGCGCGAGCGCACCCTGTCGATCCACAGCATCGTCACCACCCCACGCGAGCTGTTCTACTGGCTGGCCGTTCTGGTCACTTTCGCCCTCGGCACCGCCGTCGGCGACTGGGTTTTGGATCGGACCGGCTGGGGCCCCGGCGTCTCGGTGCTGCTGCCCGCCGGACTGATCGCGGCCGTCGCCCTGGGCCGGCGACTCGGCGCCAATGCCGTGCTGTCGTTCTGGTTGGCCTACATACTGACCCGTCCGCTGGGTGCGAACCTGGGCGACTGGCTCGCGTCCCCCCGCGCCGATCACGGCCTCGGTCTGGGCACCGCACTCACCAGCGTCATCTTCCTGGCCGCCATTCTGGCGACGGTCCTGTACCTCACTCGGACTCGCGCCGACATCATCGACAACGGCCGGCCGGCTCCTGTCGCGGGACCCGCACGGGCGCGAATAATGCTCGGGTACTACGCGATCGTCGCGATCCTCGCGGGTGCACTGCTGGCGTGGGCGTCCGCGCAGCCCCACGAGGCGGCGGCCGGCGACGACGAAGGCTCCGGCGCGTCTGTCACCACCGCAGCCATGCCTGGGCAGGCAGCATCGCATTTCCCGCAGACCGAGATCGCCAAGTTCCACACCATCGCCTCGGACACGCTGGCCCTGGTCCAGGCCGGGAAGCAGAGTGAGGCCAAGGCCCGGATCAAGGACCTCGAAACCGCCTGGGATCAAGACGAATCGACGCTGAAGCCCCTCGACAGCTCCGGCTGGAAGGTTCTCGACGGGCAGATCGACGACGTCCTGCACGCGATCCGCGCGAGCCACCCGGACTCGACCGCCGAAGCCCAGAGGCTTACCGCTCTGCTCGCCACCCTCGGCTGAAACCACGTTCCTACCAGAAGGATTCGACCTTCGGTATCGAAGGCGAGGGCATCCCCGCCGAGGCGTTTGCGAGGCTGGGAAGTGATGCCCTCGGCAAGGTGGCGGTTCCATGCTTCGGGGTCGCGGCGATACAACGGTTCTGCGCTATCCATAACGTCCGCCGTGACGGAAACTGTTGTCTGTTGGGGAGTTTCGACGAACCCTATGGGCACTGATCGTCGCCCTGGCCGCGCGATACCAGGGCGACGGCGTCGCGCGCGCCGGCGGTGAAACCGGCATTTTCGTCCGGCGTCGCGGTCGCGGCGTCCGGGCTGGAAAGCCATTCGGTCATGAGCTCGTCGGCGGCTTGCTGCAACGACCACTGCGGATCACCGGCATGGCTTCTGGCGGCCAGGCCGAGCACTGCGACCAAGCCGACGCACGCTGATCGTCGTGCGCCCGCCGCGGCCGGAGATGACCCCGGTGTCGCCGACACGGGCCGGGTGGTAGCGGCCGCGATCGTGGTGCTCGGCTGGTCGGGAGTGCTACTGGAGCTGCACCCGATCAGGGTGAGCGGGGCGAGCACCGCTGCCGCGCTCGCTGCGATGGCTTTCACCGACATGATGTGTGGATCCCCTGCGTCGCGGTGTCGTCGGCCCGCATGGATGCCGGCAGCCACCGACTGCGAACCTGATCCGTCCCATCATGATTCGGGTGCGGGGTTCCCAGGTGACTTTGGCCGGTTCCGGGCCGGACCACGTTCCCGTTCCCGCGTCAGCGCCCGATCACGCTGTTCTTCGAAACGAGGGATCTGCACTGTCTCCAGACTTTCCAGGTAACCCGCCAGCCGTTCGCGGGCTTGTTCGCCACGTGCACCGAAATCGTTGCGGCCGAAGATATCCCATTGCCGCAGCACCGGTTGGACCACTTCCTCGAGGTGCTGGCGCAGGTCGTACACGCCGTGTTTTGCCATGAGCACGCCGTTTCGGCGGAAGTTGGGCATGCCGGTACCGGGCATGCGGAAGTTCTCCAGGATCAGGTCGATCGCCTCCATCGCCTGGTCCGGGACGAGGTCCAGGGCCGCGCCGCACAGGGTGCGGTAGAAGATCATGTGCAGGTTCTCGTCGAGCGCGACGCGCGCCAGCATGCGGTCGGCGATCGGGTCGTCGCAGATCTTGGCGGTGTTGCGATGGCTGATGCGGGTGGCCAATTCCTGGAAGGTGACGTAGGCGACCGAGTACAGGAATCCGGCGTTGCCGAGGGCGTCTTCGTCGACCGGCGATGCGAATCCGTTGGTCATGTGGACCATGCGGTCGTGTTCGAGGGCGACCGGGTCGACGCCGCGGGTGACCACCAGGTAGTCGCGCAAGACGATGCTGTGGCGGGCTTCCTCGGCGGTCCAGCGGCCTACCCAGGTGCCCCAGGCGCCGTCGCGGGAGAAGTTCTCGGCGATCTCGCGGTGGTAGGAGGGCAGGTTGTCCTCGGTGAGCAGGTTGGTGACCAGTGCGGCCTTGGCGACCTCCGAGAGCTGGGATTGCTCGGGGTCCCAGTCGGTACCGCCCAGCGCGGCGAAATTGCGGCCCTCGTCCCAGGGCACGTAGTCGTGCGGGTGCCAATCCTTGGCTACCGACAGGTGTCGGTCCAGGGCCTGGGCGGCGGTGTCCTCGAGCTCGGTGAGGATTTCCAGCTGGGTCAGATCACGTGTCAACGGTCTTGTCCGCCTTTCTCTTTCGAGGAATTGATCTATGAGTGCCGGGCATGGGTGGGAACGGTCGCGCGCATCATCCGCAGATTCTCGGCGACCTCCACTTCCCAGGCCTCGTTGGCCTTGGTGGTGTCGACCTCGAATTCGAAGCGCTGCAGCGATTTCGGGTCGATGTCGGCGACGTCGACATAGAACTGGTCGTACCAGCGGCGCAATTGGTAGACCGGCCCGTCCTCCTCGCACAGCAGCGGATTCTCGATCTTGGACTTGTGCTTCCAGATCTCCACGTCCTGTAGGAAGCCTTCGGCGATACCGGCGGTCATTTTCGCGGCCAGCCCCTGAGCGTGTTCGTCGGTCAGGCCCTGCGGCTTCTCCAGCGTGATCCCGTACTGCAGAACGAACGAATCATGCGTGACCGGGTAGTGGCAGTTGACCAGGACGCTGCGAACCTCGAAGCCGCTGTAGCTGTTCAGCAGCGGGTTGATCATGTAGGACGGCCCGAAATAGCTGGCCTCCGACTTCAGTAGCGTGTCGCCGCCGTATTTGGTGGCCATGCCGATGTCGGGACGTCCCTTGGTCTGCAGAAACTGGGTGGCGACATGACCTTCGAAGACGTTCTTGAAGTAGGTCGGGAAGGCGTAGTGGATGTAGAAGAAGTGCGCCATGTCCACGATGTTGTCGATGATCTCGCGGCAGTTGGAGCCCTCGATGAGGATGGAGTTCCACGTCCACGGCGTCCAATTCGCATGGAGCGTCTCGGTGAAGCCACCGTTTCCATCGGAGTACGGCCCCTGGATATGGGGAATGGTCACCTCGGGTGCGGGCCGGTTGCCCTCGTGGTCGTACCAGACGAACAGCTGGCCGTTGCGTTCGAGGGTGAGCCAGGGCCGGGTGCGGGCCAGCGGCGGAACGCGTCGCGCGTACGGGATTTCGGTGCACTTTCCGTTTCCGTTCCAGCGCCAGTCATGGAACGGGCAGGCGATGTCGCCGTTCTTGATCTCGCCCATGGACAGGTCCCCGCCGAGGTGGCGGCAGTAGGCGTCCAGTACCTTCAATTCGCTGGCGCTGTCGGCCCAGACGACGAGCTTCGTCCCGAAGGCCTTGACCGAGTGCGGTTTACCGTCGCGGAAGGTCTCGGCGAGGCCGAGGCAGTGCCAGCCTCGGGCGTAGCGGGTCGGCAGGTCGCCCACATCGATCTCGCGGACCTTCTTGCCGTGTTGCGGCGGGTTTGTCGGCACCCGGGACCCTCCTCTGAAGCAGGTTGCAGATCCTGTCAGGATTGAGGAGAGTTCATTCAGGTGCAATGGACCAAAGTCCTTAAAAGAAAGGCAAATCGACACGGTGTCAGATTGCCGTCCGTAGTCGCATAGTAGCTAGAACAGGTTCTAGTTATGCGGTGGGCTGACGGATTGCCCGCCGACCGATTCATGGAGTGCGCGGCGAGATGACCCACGAAATCACCGAACGTGTCGAGGCCCTGTTGCCGATACTGCGTGATCGTGCGCAGGAGACCGAGGACCTGCGCCGCATTCCCGGCGAGTCGATCGAGGATCTGCGGGAGACCGGATTCTTCACGCTGCTACAGCCACGGTAATGGGGCGGCCGCGCCGCCGATCCGGTGGTCTTCTATGACACCGTGCGCACGATCGCCTCCGTGTGCGGCTCCACCGGCTGGGTGGCGGGCATCCTCGGCATCCACAACTGGCACCTGGCGCTGTTCGATCAGCAAGCGCAGGAGGACGTGTGGGGCGGGAACACCGATGCGCGCATCGCTTCCTCCTACGCTCCGATGGGTGCCGGCGTCGCCGTCGACGGCGGGTATCTCGTGCGGGGCGCCTGGGCCTGGTCCTCGGGCTGTGATCACACCGACTGGGTGGTGGTGGGCGGTCCGGTCGTCAAGGACGGCAAGCCGGTCGATTTCGGCTCGTTCCTGATCCCTCGCAGCGACTACCGCATCGACGACGTGTGGCGAGTGGTCGGGCTGCGCGGCACAGGGTCGAACACCATCGTGGTCGAGGACGTGTTCGTGCCCGCGCACCGCTTCCTCGGCTTCAAAACCATGGGTGAGTTGAAATCCCCTGGCCTGGAACAGAACACCGACCCCGTCTACAAGATGCCGTGGGGCACCATTCACCCCACCACGATCGCGACTCCCATCGTCGGGATGGCCTACGGCGCGTACGCGGCACACGTGGAACACCAGGGCAAACGCGTGCGCGCCGCCTACGCGGGCGAGCAGGCCAAGGATGATCCCTTCGGCAAGGTCCGTATCGCCGAGGCCGCCGCCGACATCGACGCCGCCTGGCGGCAGCTGTCCGGGAATGTCGCCGACGAGTACGCGCATCTCGTCGCGGGCACGGAGATCCCGTTCGACCTGCGCGCCCGCGCCCGCCGTGACCAGGTGCGCGCCACCGGGCGGGCCGTCGCGTCCATCGACCGGCTGTTCGAGGCGTCCGGCGCCACCGCGCTGACCCACGGTGCCGCGCTGCAACGATTCTGGCGCGACGCGCACGCCGGCCGGGTACACGCGGCCAACGATCCCGAACGGGCCTACGTCATGTACGGAACGCACGCCTTCGGGCTGCCTGTCGGCGACACGATGGTGTAGCGACGTCATCGGAGTTGCCGCCGAGGGGCATTCGGGCGCTGTGAACAAGGTGTCCTCGCCGCTGCTCGCGGGCGCCTGAACCGGCCCGCCGACGACGCGGTCGGGGCTACCATGCTGGTCCCGCAGCGTTGCGTGGCCGCGGGATCGTTGCTGGAGGAAGGGCGGCGGCCAGGTGCTGGACCGGGACACGACATCGCACATCCTGACCGCTGTGGCCGAGCCGCTCTCGGATCGGTTGCCCGCCATCGCCACCGGACTGTCCGAGCGGATCCGCACCGAAGATGCCGCGTACGCGGCGCTGATCGCGCCCACGGAGTTGCGGGACACGATTTTGCGGAACCTGCGCCAGACCGTGGCCTCGATGCTGGACCGTTCCCGGGACCAGCCGATCGATCTGTCCGACGCGACCTGGACCGGACGGACGCGGGCCGGGCAAGGGCTGCCACTGGCCTCGCTGCAGGACGCGTACCGGCGTGGTTGCCGACTGCTGTGGGAAGCGATGATCGAGACGGTGGCGGAGAAGGATCCGGCCTCGCTGCCCGATTTGCTGCCGTGCGTGGGCGACCTGTGGGACATCGTCGATCTGCTGATCGGGGCTGTCACCGAGGCGTATCAGGCGGTGGAATCGGAGCGGCTGGCGCGGGACGGTGAGCGGCGCAACGCGGTGCTCGATGTGCTGCTCGGTGGTCCGGGAGCGGCATTTCCCGCGGGCGGGGGCGCGGGCCTGATCGCGGAGGCGTCGGCGTTCCTCGGCCTGCCCGAGCGGGCTCGCTACGCGGTGGCGGTGGTGCGGTCGGTGACCCCGATCGCGGGTCTGCCGCGCGATCGGGGGCACCCGGCCGCCAACGGTTTTCACATCCTGTGGCGGATCCGCGCCGACCATGAGGTGGGGCTGATCTCGCTCGGCGCCGATCCACTGACCGAGCCCGCCCGGCTGCTCCAGGAACATGGCGTGGGGGCCGGGATCAGTCCGGTGGTGGGTTCGCTGGCCGAATTGGCCAGGGCCCGTTGGCTGGCCGAGATCGCCTTACAGACCTGCGCACCCGGGGCCGACGAGGTGGTGGTGCTCGATCGGCGACTGCCCGCCGCGCTGGTCGCCGCTCAGTCCGACCTCGCCGAGCGACTTCGGACCGTGGTGCTCGGCCCGGTGCTCGCATTGCCCGCGGCCGAACGCGACATGCTGCTCGCCACCGTGACCGCATGGCTCGACGCGGACGGCTCGGCGGCGGGCGCGGCGGCGGTGTTGTACTGCCACCGCAATACCGTGCTGAATCGGTTGCGGCGGATCGAGGAACTGACCGGCCGGTCCATCGCCGAACCCCGCGCGATGATCGAGCTCGCCCTGGCGGTCGAGGCGGCCCGCCGATAACCCCGGTCTGGGCAGGCGAACCAGTCTCGCCGCCCCCGGTCTGTGCTCGGGCACAAGACTTTCGCCGGGAAAAGGATTTCGGCCGCACACGGCAGGAACGCGCAATAGCTTTCCCGCCAGGCATACGGCCGAGTCGCCGGATCGCAGTCACGCTGCGCCGGTGCGTAATCCGCCTCCGGGCTTCATTCGAAAGGGAAGCGCATGCGCCTTCGCACTTCCATCCTCCGCACCGCCATGGCGGCCGTCGTCACCGCGGCGGTCACCGCGCTGACTCTCACCGGCGTCGCGGCACCCGCTCGGGCCGACGGTATTCCGAGTGTCGGCCGGAACTGGGCCGAGTCGGGCCCCTATACGCCGGAGGTCAGCATCGGCGTGGTGCACACGCTGTACTACCCGCAGACCATGGGCGCGCACGGGGAGAAGCACCCGGTGATCATCTGGGGCAACGGCACCGGCGTGCTGCCCGGGGCCTACACCCTGCTGCTGCGGCACTACGCCAGCCACGGCTTCATCGTGGTGGCAGCCAACACGCCGGTGAGCAACTTCGCGATCACCATGCGCAGCGGGATCGACCTCATCGAGAAGCTCAACGCCGATCCCTCCAGCGTCTTCTACGGCAAGGTCAACCTGGACCGGATCGGATCCGCGGGACACTCCCAGGGCGGGTCGGGTGCGATCAACGCCGCCGTCGACCCCCGTGTGGACACCGTCGTCGCGATCCAGCCGGGACCGCTCAACGACCCAGCCCAGCTGCACAAGCCGGCGCTGTTCCTGGCCGGCCAGTTCGACGCCATCGTGTGGCCGGTCCTGGTGAAAGCCATGTACAACGCCGCAGACCAGATCCCCGCCGAGTACGCCGAACTGCGCGGCGCCACCCACTTCGGCACCGGCATCACCGGCGGCGACATGCGCGGCCCGTCCACGGCCTGGCTCCGCTACTGGCTGATGGACGACCCCAACGCTCGCGCCGAATTCTTCGGCCCGAACTGCGGCTTCTGCACCGACTCCCAACAGTTCTCCGACTTCCGCCGCAACGCGTTGGCCACCCAGATCCCGGGCTGAAGCTTCTGCAGCGCAACTACTTTCGGCGGGCGATCCTGCTCCGACCGATGACCCGGCTCGCGTATCGAGGGCCGGGTCGTCTGTCGGTGGAGGGCGGGGTGGCATCGTGGTACACCGCCCGACGCAATGCAGTCACGAAGGAGTCCGACGTGGTGTTCATCCCCGGTGAGATCGATACGCCTGCCGTTGTCATCGACCGCGGCGTCCTCGACCGCAATATCGCCCGGATGAATTCCGCCGTCACCGCCAAGGGAATCGCTTTGCGACCCCACGCGAAGACGCACAAGATCCCCGAGATCGCGGACCGGCAATTGCGTGCCGGCGCAAGCGGTCTCACCGTCGCCACCATCGGCGAGGCGGAGGTGTTCGCCGAGCACGGCGTCGAGGACATCTTCATCGCCTATCCGCTGTGGATCGGTCCTCGCCACGCCGATCGCCTGCGCCGGTTGACCGCGCACACCCGCATCTCGATCGGCGTCGACTCCCCGGAGGCGGCCGCGAACGCCGCCGCCCAACTCGGGCCCGCCGCGAGTGCGATCGAGGCTCTGGTCGAACTCGACAGCGGACATCACCGCAGTGGCGTCGACGCCGGGCAGGTGGTCGAGATCGCCCGTGCCGCCCGGGCCGGCGGATTACGCGTGACGGGAGTGTTCACCTTCCCCGGTCACAGCTACCTGCCGGGCCAGGCCGCCGAGGCCGCCGCGCAGGAACAGCGGGCCCTCACCGACGCCGCGAACATCCTGATCGCCGACGGGTTCCCGATCACCCGTCGCAGTGGAGGGTCGACTCCCTCCGCGCTGCTGACCGCCGCCGGCGCGGCGACCGAACTGCGTCCCGGCGTGTACGTGTTCGGCGACGCCCAGCAGCTCGAACTCGAGCGTTGCGCGGTCGACGACATCGCGTTGACCGTCGCCGCCACGGTGGTCAGCCGGCAGGACACCGCGCACGGCCCGCGCCGCATCGTCCTCGATTCCGGGAGCAAGATCCTGGGCAGTGACCGTCCGGCCTGGACGCGGGGGTTCGGTCGACTGATCGATCACCTCGACGCGGACATCACCGCATTGTCCGAACACCACGCCACCGTGACCTGGCCCGGCGACGTGCCGCTGCCCAGAATCGGAGAACGCCTGCGCGTGATTCCGAATCATGTCTGCATCACTATGAACCTCGTCGACTATGTCACGGTCGTGGACAACGGCACGGTGGTCGACCGCTGGAAGGTCGCCGCCCGGGGCAAGAACAACTGACCTCGGACGACGTGTCGAACGAGCGGTGATGCCCGCTCAGGAATGCAGGCTGACAGGGTGCCGGTCGCAGCCTTCCAACGTGGCATTCGCCAATTCGGTGACGACATCGCCGACGTCTCGACGCGGGCGGAAGGCCTCGAGTTGGCGGCACGCGCCGTTGCCGCGGCTGAGTACGGCTCGGATGCCGCTGGTGACGAAGTCGCGGTCGCCCAACTCCTCGAGTGCCGGCCCGATGTGATCGACGAGTTCCGCGAGTAGCGCTCGAGCTGGGACGACGCTGCCGTTCACGGGGTAGACGGCGTTGCCGTTGATACCGGTGCGTGCGGCATTCCAATACGCCGCGCGCAGCAGCTCGGGCTGGACCGGCGATCCGGTGATCCCTTGCTCCAAAGACATTCGCGCGGTCATGACCGTGGCGCGCAGCAGGGTGGCGAGCAGGGCGGTCTCCTCGACCGTGGCGGGGATGTCACTGACCCGGATCTCGACAGTGGGATATTTCATGGACGGACGGATGTCCCAATACACCATCGTTTCGTCGAGAATGCTGCCGCTCGAAATCAGCATGGCGACCATGGCGTCGTACTCCGCGGCCGACGCGAAATAGGGTGGCGGTCCGGCGCTGGGCCAGCGTTGCCACAGGATGTTCCGCCAACTGGCGAACCCGCTGTCGACGCCGCGATATATCGCGGAATTCGCGGTCAGTGCGAGGAACAATGGCAACCAGGGTCGCACGTGATTGCTGACCTGGACTGCGGTTTCCTTGTCCGGAATCGCGACGTGCACGTGGCAGCCGCACAGCCCCTGCTCATGAGCGAGCAAGCCGAAGTCGGCGGCGATGCGGCGATAGCGTGGCGTATCGGTCACCGGGAATTCGTGGGGCACCGTCGGCGGAATCGCCACCGCGAGCAGCCGCGTGTCGTGTTGCTCGGCGCAGGCCGCCACACCGACGCGCAGATCCCGCAATTCCTGAATCAGCTCGGCGGTGCTGGAGTGCACGCGGGTATTCGTCTCCACCTGGCACCGGGTGAGTTCCAGTTTTCAGGTCGATCCCGCACTCGGCCGCCGTTCGGGCCACCTCGGCGTTATTCGCGGCGGGCGCGCCGGTGGCGCTGTCCACGAGGAGGAACTCCTCCTCGACGCCGACAGTCGACTGGGCCGCGTCCATTGGCATGAGCCTACTCGCGGGTTACCCGCTGACGACCGAGTTGTCGCTGACCGACACCACCGATTCGACGAACGGGAACGATGCGACATGGCCGGCGGCATCCGCGGCGATGTCGATCACGAGCGGGCCGGGATACGCGCCGTAGACGACCATCCCGCCCAGCGCTTTGAGCCACTGATGAAAATTCGTGGCCTCATCGCCGGTTGCGGGATACGACTCGCGGAATTGCACTCGGAAAACACCGTCATCGACCATGGCAGCCTCCTGAACGAATGTTGATGGGACCAGCGCTGGCGAATTGCCCCCTTCCCAGCTTGACACACTGTCTCCATTTCGAGCCGCAGGCGACATAGAAGAACCCGGCCCCCCTCATTGGGGCCGGGTTCTTCGGCATGGTCGCTACTCCGTGTGTCAGTACGCCGAGTCGACGTTGTCCATCGAGCCGTAGCGCGAGGCCGCGTAGTTGCAGGCGGCGGTGATGTTGGCTACCGGATCCCAGATGTCCCAGGAGGTGCCGTCGACGTGGTAGGCCTGGAAGGTCGGGTCGATGACCTGGAGCAGGCCCTTGGACGGGATGCCGGCGGCGGCGTTGGAGTCGTAGAGGTTGATCGCGCCGGGGTCACCGCCCGATTCCCGCATGATGTTGCGGTGGATGCCGTCATAGCTGCCCGGAATGCCGTGCGCGGCCATCACGGCCATCGCCTCGCGGATCCAGCCGTCGAGGTCCGAACCGGCGGCCGCGGTCGGCGCGATCTTCGTGGCCGCAACGCTGACGGCCGCAGGCAGGGTCTTTGCCGACGAATCCGGGACGAGGGCCGATGCCTGAGCGGTCGCCACGATCGACAGTGATGCGGCGGCCAGGGCGCAGGCGGCGAGACGGCGGGCGGTCCGGGACTGGGGGCGAGATCCGGTAGCCATGGAGCTTCTCCTAGGGATATTCGGTGCCGGCGTTCGCTCGGCGGTGAAACCAGCTTCGGGGCGGGGCATACCTGCGCACGACGGCCGATCTACCCGGGACATACCTATTTCCGCCGTCCACGCGTGGGAGGGATACTCTGGCTAGTGCGTGCTGCCGGCGATTTGCGAGCTACCGATGGTCGAAGCTGATTCATTCGATGCGCAGCGTGATGCCGGTTTCGACGTCGTCACGGAACTGAGCGCTGCCGGTTTCGAGGGCGCGCAGGAGATCGGCCGGGGCGGTCTCGGGATCGTCTACCGATGTACGCAGGTCGCCGCGGACCGTGATGTCGCGGTGAAGGTACTCACCGGTGACGTGGAAGAGGTCCGTGACCAGTTCTTTCGCGAGCAGCGGGCGATGGGGCGCCTGACCGGGCATCCGAACATCGTGAGCATGCTCGAGGTCGGTGAGACCACCAGTGGTCGTCCCTACCTAGTTATGCCGTATTTTCCGCGTGGCTCGCTGGGGGAGCGGCTGCAGGCCGACGGTCCGCTGTCGTTGTCGGACACCCTGCACATCGGGGTGCGG
This sequence comes from Nocardia tengchongensis, assembly GCF_018362975.1. Lineage (NCBI taxonomy): Bacteria > Bacillati > Actinomycetota > Actinomycetes > Mycobacteriales > Nocardiaceae > Nocardia > Nocardia tengchongensis. The sequence continues at coordinate 5,830,508 of NZ_CP074371.1, read as the reverse complement.
ATCGCGGGGGCGCTGGAATCCGCGCATCGCGCGGGTGTCGTGCACCGCGATATCCGGCCCGCGAACATCCTGCTCACCGATTACGACGAGCCGGCGTTGACCGACTTCGGGATCGCCGACGTCTCCAGCTCACCGGCCGTTACCGCGCCCGAGGTGCTCGACGGACAGGCCCCCAGCCGCGGCTCGGACGTCTATGGGCTCGGGGCCACCCTGCTGTGCGCCCTCACCCGCGATGTCGCGTTCGAGGGCCGCATCGGTCGGCAGCCGGTGACCCAGCTCGTGCGCGTCGCCACTGCCGAGCATCCCGATGCCTGTGAGATCGGTATCCCCTGGGATGTCCGTGCGGTGATCGAGGCGGCGATGTCTCGCGACCCGCGCGACCGTCCCACCGCGGCGGCGCTGGGCGAGCGACTGCGCCGAATACAGCTCGAGCGTGGGTTCGCCGTCGACGACATGGCGGTGCGCGAGGAACCGGGCTCGGAATCGGAATTGTTCGCGGTTCCGGAACGGCCGGTGCCACAAGGAGTTCCGCGTATCCACAGCGAAGCATTGCACGAGGGGACCGGGAATCTGCCGCTCGAGCTGTCCACCTTCGTCGATCGACGGACCCAGTTGTCGGAGGTCGCCAATCTGCTGCCGGGGTCGCGTCTGGTGACGCTGACCGGGATCGGCGGGGTCGGAAAGTCCAGGCTCGCACAGCGAGTCGCGCACAAGGTGCGGTCGAAGTTCCCGAACGGGGCGTGGCTGGTCGAGTTGGGGGAGTTGCGCGACGACGCGTTGCTGCCCGACGTGGTGGCCGCGGTGCTCGGACTACGAAGCCAGGGCGTCATTTCCGTGCTCGACACGCTGGTGGAGGCGCTGGCGCCCTACGATCTGCTGCTGGTGCTCGACAATTGTGAGCACGTGATCGATGCGGCCGCGAAGCTGTCGGAGGCACTGCTGCGGGCCTGCCCGAACGTGCGGATTCTGGCCACCAGCCGGGAGGCGCTGGGGATCGGCGGGGAAACCGTGTATCCGTTGCAGCCGTTGGGAATTCCCGATTCGAGCAGTGATCGGGGGTCGGGCCATTCGCATGCGGTCGCGCTGTTCGTCGAAAGGGCTGCCGCGGCGGTGCCGGGCTTCGAGATGAACGAAGCGAATCAGCGCGGCATCGCCGAGATCTGCGCCCGGCTGGACGGCTTGCCGTTGGCGATCGAGCTGGCCGCGGCGCGCCTGCGCACGATGTCGGTCGAGCAGATCCAGACCCGGCTCATCGACCGGTATGCCCTGTTGACCAGGGGTGGCCGGGGGACGCCGAAGCGGCAGCAGACGCTGCGGTATTCGATCAGCTGGAGCTACGACCTGTGCACGCCCGACGAGAAGCGGCTGTGGGCCGACCTTTCCGTGTTCACCGGTGGCTTCGAACTCGACGCGGTCGAGCAGGTGTGCGCCGGTGACGTGCCCGAGTCCCTGGTCCTCGACACGTTGTCGGCGCTGGTGGACAAATCGATCCTGGTCCGGCAGGAAACCGATGGTGCGGTGCGTTTCCGGATGCTCGAGACCGTGCAGGAATTCGGCCGGGAGAAGGCCGAGGAGTCCGGTCAGCGCGCGGATCTGGATCGGCGGCATCGGGACTGGTGTGCACGACTGGTCCGCGGGGCGGACTCGGAGATGATCGGTCCGCATCAGATGGATTGGGTGTCGCGGCTGGAGCGGGAACTGCCGAATCTTCGAAAGGCGTTGGAGTTCAGCCTGTCCGAGGACGATGAGAGCGCGCTCGGGATGGTCACCAACCTGTACCTGTTCTGGGGCTTGCGCGGCCGACTGCACGAGGGCTACCGCTGGTATGAACGCGCGCTGGGCCATTCGCCAGCCAGCCGGACCACTGATCGCGCCAGGGCGCTCTTCGCGGCCGGCACGATCGTGGGTTTGACCGGCGACCTGGCGACCGCGAACAACCGGTTCGCAGAACTCCGCGCACTCGCCGAGGAGACGGAGGATCCGCTGGTCGGAGCCTTGGTCAAGCACGTCGACGCGAATGCGTTGATAGCCCTCGGCAACGTCGGCGAGTCCGACGCGGCCGCCCTGCTGAACGACGCGGTCCGCACCTACGAGGCGTGCGGTGACATCGGTATGCAGTTGGATGCCCAGCTCTCCCTCGGCTGGGCCTACGCCCTCGGGGGCGATTTCCCCCGGGCCGTCGCCTGCCACGAGAAGACGCTCGCCATGACGGCCACCTCCGGCGAATCGATCTATCGCTCATGGGCTCTGTTCGCCGCGGGCTTCGCCGTCTGGCGAGCCGGCGACGCGGAACGAGCCAAGCACCTGCTGGAGGACGGCGTCCGATTGTCCGCCCTGATAGCCGAGCCGCTGGTCGCCGCCGGGTGCCTGGAGACCCTGGCCTGGATCGCCTCCGATCGCAACGAACCCCGCCGCGCCGCCGTCCTCATGGGCGCCGCGGACAAGCTGGGCCGCCTCGCCGGCACCGCCACCCTCATGGTCCGCGACCTGCTCACCTACCGTTCCGACTGCATGCGCATCAGCCGCGACGCCCTCGGCCCCCGAGCCTTCGACCGCGCCCGCCAGGAAGGCGCCGCAATGAGCCTCGACTCAGCGGTCCGCCTCGCCCTCGACGAACCCGCCCCCGCAACCGAATCCGCGCCCCCAATCTTGACGAAACGCGAACGCCAGGTCGCCGACCTGGTAGCGGAAGGTCTGACCAACAGGGCAATCGCCACCCGCCTGGTCATCTCCCAACGCACGGCCCAGGGTCACGTCGAACACATCCTGGTCAAACTCGGCTTCACCTCCCGCGCCCAGATAGCGGCCTGGGTGACAGAACATTCCACCGAAAGCTCTGGCTGACAGGGCAGATCAGTCCCGACTCGACGTCAGTTCTCGATAGGTGCCACCCAGCGCCGCAGGGCGTCGATGGTGGTCTCCGGTGAGGTGTTGAAGCACAACCGGATTCCGGGCGCTTGCTCGATGAGCAGATTGACCAGGCGCTCGAACAGCAAGGTGTGTTCAGCGGCCATCCGGACGCCCGCCCCGATCATGGCGACCCGAAACGTGCGCCCCTCGAGGCGAGTGCGCAGCGCTTCCTCAGCGGCATCAGGATCCGAGGGGAGCCGACAAGCGACCAGATCGAACCCGGCGGCCCGCAACGCGGCTTCCCCCGCATCGATGCGCGCGGTCAACGTTGCCTCATCGAGCTGCGGATAGTTGCTGTAATCGACTTCGCTGGGATGCAGTCCGATCGACAGCACGGTCGCATCGCTCTGGTCGGTCTGGCTCATGGTGTCCTTCGTGCCGGTCGAGATCATGGACAGTGTCGCTTCCAGCATCCCCAGGATGGAGCGATGACGCCAGGATCAGGGGACCAGGACGGCCGCACCTGCGAATTGTCCGTGTGCCAGATCCCTTAGGGCGCAGTCTGCTTCCGCGAGCGGGTACGGGTGCACCGTGACATGCAGACGATGCGTGGTTGCGAAGGTGAGGGATTCGCGGGAATCGTGGCGGGTGTTTGCGGTGACCGAGCGGATCTCGCGTTCCTGGAACAGATGTCGCTGGTAGTTCAGGGGTGGGATGTCGGTGAGGTGGATGCCCGCTATGGAGAGCACGCCGCCGCGGTCCAGCGCCGCCATGGCGGGTAGCACCAGGTCGCCGACCGGGGCGAAGAGGATTGCTGAATCCAGTTGTACCGGAGGCGGTTCCGCTGAGCCTTGGGCGGAGGACGCGCCGAGTTCGAGGGCGAGTTGCTGGGCTTCGACGTCGCGGGTCATTACGTGGACTTCCGCGCCCTCGGCGAGGGCGACCTGCGCCGCCAGGTGTGCGCTGCCGCCGAAGCCGTAGATGCCCAGGCGGCCGCTCGGGGGGAGTGCGGCGCGGCGTAGTGCCCGGTAGCCGATGATTCCGGCGCAGAGCAGGGGAGCCAGTTCGGTGTCGTTGTAGTTCGCTGGCAAGGGCAGCGCGTAGGCGGCCGGGACCACCGCGAACTCGGCGTATCCGCCGTCGGCGTCCCATCCGGTGTATTGCGAACGTGGGCAGAGGTTCTCGGCTCCGCGTAGGCAGAAGCGGCATGTTCCGCAGGTGTGGCGCAGCCATGCGATGCCCACCCGGTCACCGGTGGTGAATTCGGTTCCGGTGTCGGGGCCGAGCGCGGTGACCACCCCGACCACTTCGTGTCCGGGCACGACGTTGGGGCGATGTATCGGCAGGTCGCCCTCGGTGACGTGCAGGTCTGTCCGGCACACCCCGCATGCGAGTACCTGCACCAGTAGCTCGCCAGGGCCGGGTTGCGGCACCTCGACGTGCTCCATGGCCAGCGGCCGGTCATCGATCGGCCCCGGTTTCGTGACCCGCCACGCACGCATCGACCCCATCGGACACTCCCTTCGCCGTTGCCTGGAAGCACATCCATTGTGAACGTTGCGCCGGGAGCGCCGTCCGGTCGCCCCCGGCGGGTCCAGCGGCCCGTGGATTCTTCGGACAGCCGGACCGGGAACGGCTCGATCGCGGCCTAGCCCGCCTTTACGTTGCGCATGGTGACCAGGGCGGTGGCGCAGTGGGTTTCGGTGTCGTTTTCGACGACGTAGAGGTCGGCGGCGGCGGTGGTGATGAGGGCTCCTGGCTTCAGGACTCGGCCTCGGGCGATGAGGTGGGTGCCCTTGGCGGGGGCGAGGATTTTGACCGTGTAGTCGATGGTCATGTTGATCCAGCCGGGGTGGAGGAGGGTGCCGGCGGCGGAGCCTGCCGCGAAGTCGGCGAGGGAGCCGAGGACGCCGCCCTGGAAGTAGCCGTTGTGCTGGGTGAGTTCGGGGCGGTGGGGCTGGTGGAGGTCGGCTTCGCCGGGGGCTACGCGGGCGAAGCCGAAGCCGAGGTGTTTCGCGGCGGGCATGCTGAGGACCACGGCGGGGACGAGGGTCGCGTAGTCGGGGTTGGGGGCTTCCCAGTTCTGCATGTCAGCTCCTGTGGGGTTCGGTGAGGTCCGCGGTCGGGGGTGACCACGGGGTGAATTCGTTCGCCAGGTAGCGGGTTCGGGCGGCGGACCGGCGGATCTTGCCGCTGCTGGTGCGCTGGACCTGGTCGGGGGCGGTGAGGACGACCGCGGTGGGGGCTATGCCGTGTTCGGTGAGGATGGCGGCTTTGATGGCGGCGATCAAGTCCGCGGGGTCCGCGGCGTCGGGGTGGCGGATCTCGTGGACGATCACCAGCTGCTCACTGTCGCGGCCGGGGACGGCGAACGCGGCGCAGACGCCGGAGGCCAGGATCGGGTGGGCGGATTGGACGGACTGTTCGAGGTCCTGGGGGTAGTAGTTGCGGCCGCGAATGATGATGATGTCCTTGGAGCGGCCGACCACATAGAGTTCACTGTCCACCAGCAGGCCCAGGTCGCCGGTCCGCAGGAAACCGTCGTCGACGCCGAAGGTCCGGGCGGTGGCCTCGGGATTGCGCCAATAGCCCGCGGCGACATGGCCGCCCGACACCCGGATCTCGCCGATACGGTCCGGTGCGCAGGGCTCACCGGTACCAGGATCGATGATCCGGACGTCTTCGTCGGCCAAGACACGGCCGGAACTCACCAGGGTCTTGGTTCGCCCACCTGTGGACGGGACGAAGCGGCGCTCCTCGAGGGCCGTCGAGTCCACGTCGAGGAATCGTGGCCCGCTGCCGGGAACGCTGCCCGTGACCAGCAGCGTCGCTTCGGCCAGCCCGTAGCAGGGATACCATGCGCCGCGGTCGAAACCGTATGGGGCGAAGGCCTTCTCGAAGCGTTGCAGCGTGTCCGCGCGCAGCGGTTCGGCGCCGTTGAATGCGACCCGCCAGCTGCTCAGGTCCAGATCGAGTTCGGCCGCGCCCGCCGCCCGGGCGGCGCAGGCGTCGAAGGCGAAATTTGGTCCGCCGCTGGTGTGCGCCCGGTACCGGGAGATGACCGAGAGCCACAGCAGCGGCCGGCGGATGAACGCCGACGGCGACATGAGGACGCTGGTCGTGCCGATGTAGAGGGGTTGCAGGACATTGCCTATCAACCCCTGGTCGTGGAAGAACGGCGCCCACCCGACCACGGTGCAGTCGCGATCGTGGCCGAAGCCGCGCCGGATCATCTCCTCGTTGGCGACCAGATTCCCGTGGGTCACCATCACGCCCTTGGGGGCCGCGGTGGAACCGGAGGTGTATTGCAGAAACGCCACATCGGTGCCGGATCGGAGCACCGGCTCGAATCCGGTTGCCGCCGTGGTGATCCGGTCGGCGGCGAGCCAGCGCGCGCCGGGGCACAACGGTTCGAGCGCGGCCTGCAATGGCTCCAAAAACAGGTCGAGGGTCAGCACCGCGGCGGGCTCGCAGTCCCGCACGATGGACAGGGTCGCGTCCTGAATCCGGTCGCGCCGCGGCGGATTCAACGGCACCGCCAGCACACCCGCGTACAGGCAGCCGAAATAGGCGACGATGAACTCCGGGCACTGGGGGAAGATCAGCAGCGCGCGATCACCCGGCGCGCAGCGCTCGGCGAGTTCCGCGGCCACCGCGAGCGCCCGGACGTGCAGCTCGCCATAGGTGATGACCGCGGATTCCGCGCCGCGGTCATCGAGGAAGATGTAGGCGGTCCGGTCCGGTTCGGTGGCGGCCCGCCGCTGCAGGATCTCGGGCAGCAGTGTCGGTTGCGGCATTTCGATTCCCTATCGTGTGCCCTGGACCGCCACCGGCAGGTGAGCGAGTCCACGGACGATGAAACTGTGCTCCTGCCAGACGAATTCGTCGCTCAGCGGCGTCAGTTCGAGCTCACGCAATCCCGTGAAGGCTTCCTCCGCCAGCAGTTCGGCGAGCTGCCCGCCCAGGCAGCCGTGCAATCCGTGCCCGAAGGCCAGATGACCACTCCCGCCGCGGACCAGGTCGAATTCGTCGGGCCGCTCGAACACCTCGGGATCCCGGTTCGCCGCACCCAGGCACACCATCACCTGATCGCCCGCCCGGATGATCTCCCCGCCGACCTCGACGTCCTTGGTGGCCAGCCGTTTGGTGAGTTGCAGCGGGCTGTCGTAGCGAAGCGCTTCGGTCACAGCGGTTTTCACCGTCGCGGTACCCTCGCGCAGCAGCCGCGCCTGGTCCGGATGCCGGATGAGCGCCAGCGTGCCGTTGCCGATCAACGATTTGGTGGTCTCGTTGCCCGCGACGAAGGACATGATGCCCACGAAGATCAGTTCCTCGTCGCTGAGCGCGTCACCACCGGCGGTGCGGGTGGCGAGCAGCCGGCTGATCAGGTCGTCGCCGGGCCCGCGCCGCCGCTGCTCCAGCACCTCGCCGAGCGCGGCCGCGAACTCCTCCACGACCTCGCGCACGCGAATGAAGTCAGCCTCCTGCATCAGGCCCGGCTCCAGCAGGAATCGAATGTCGTGGGTCCAGGGCCCGACCTGCTCGCGCAGGTCCGCGGGCAACGCCATCCATTCGCACAGCACCGACACCGGCAGCGGAGCGGCGAGGTCGGTGACCACGTCCAGCTCGCCCCGCGACACGGCGAGGCCGAGCCGGCGCGCGGTGAACTCGCGCGCCACCGGCCGCAGTTCCTCCACGGCCGCCGCGGTGAAGACTCGATTCACCAGTCCGCGCAGCCGTGCGTGGTCGGGATTGTCGGTGAACACCAGCGATTTCCGGCCCAGCCGGGCAATACGATCGACATCGGTCTGCCCGAGCCGCTGCGCCTGTTCGGCGACCAGCTGCGGGATCAGTCCGGCGCTGAAGCTGCGATCGGTGAGCACCGCCCGCACATCCTCGTGCCGGGTCAGCACCCACATGCCGAGTGTCTTGTGCACCGGCCGCTGCTCGCGCAGCACGCGGTACATCGGGTAGGGTCGCGCCGGAATTCGGCGCTGAACGGGTTGAATCGGATGCGGGCCCCCGACGCTTGCGCGGTCATGCGGATTCCCCTCCCGCGCCGAAGAATCCGTCCGGATAAGGTCGCATCACCAGCCGCAGCAGGGTGAGCTTCCCCATCCGGAATCCCATGGCCGACAGCCTCAGATAACGCAGGTAGCGGGCCACGACTTCGGGGCCGACGAGCTCGGTGGCCGCGGCCCGTTCGGTGCGCAGTCGCCGCGCCCATTCGGCGCAGGTCCACGCGTAGTCGAGGCGGCCGGTGGTGACCGCGGTGATCTCGAACAGACCCTCCGCGGCCGCCGCGATCTCGGCGAGGGTGGGTAGCTCCGCGTCGGGGAAGATGTCCTGCTGCATGAAGGGATCGGCCTGGGCGGCGGTCATGTTCGCGTAGGCGATGGTCTGCAGCGAGAGCGCGCCCACCGGATTCAGCCATTGCCGGCAGCGGGTGAAGAACTCGCGGTACACCCGGATCTTCTGTTCGGCCGGGTCGTCGGGCCGGGCGAAGTGTTCGAACGCCCCGATGCTGATGATCCCGTCGAAGGTCGTGTCCGGCCGGTAGTTCAGCCAGTCCTCGACCCGCACCTCGACACCGGGATACTCCTGTGCGCGAACATAGTCGGCCTGCTCGTCGCTCAAGGTCAGGCCGACCGATCGGCGCACGCCCCGCGACTGCGAGAGCTCACGCAGAATCGCGCCCCACCCGCACCCGATGTCGAGGACGGCGCCGGCGGTGCGGGCGTCGACGGCGTCGAGGTGATGGCGAAGCTTGTTGGCCTGCGCGACTTCCAAGGTGTCGCCCGGCGTTTCCCGCAGCGCGCAGGAGTAGCTGAGCGACGAGTCGAGCCAGAGCCGATAGAAGTCGTTGCCGACGTCGTAGTGGTGGCGAATGGCGGCGGCCGCGGCGTCGGACCGTTCGGTCACGGTCCGACGACTGTCGAGCGTGGCCATCGGTCAGGCCACGTCCGCGCTGACCTGCTGGTGCAGGTAGGCGGCGACGGCTTCGAGGGTCGGGTGCCGGAACAGGTCTTCGGGGGAGATGTCGACGCCGTAGCGTTCCTCGACCTCGATCAGCAGCGCGACCGCGAGCGCGGAGTCGACGCCGAGCCGGTCGAAGTCGGCGGTGGGGTCGATCGTGTCGGCCGGCACTTCCAGCTGACCGGCCAAGTACTCCTGGCACCAGGTGACGATGTCGGCGATGCTCGTCGGACGGTTGTCCATCGTAAGCTCCTCTCAGGCAATGCGTTTGGCGGAGATGCGTGCCCGCGAAGGCACTTTGAGGTCCCAGACCAGGCCCGTCGCGGCGAGCGCGCGGATCAGCCAGTAGCCGGGGTCGAGCCGATACCAGTCCAGCCCGAAGGACGGTGATTCCGGGAAGGCGTGGTGATTGTTGTGCCACGATTCGCCTAGCGTCACCAGCGCGAAGATGCCGCCGTTGTGGCTGTTCTCGCGGGATTCGTAGGGCTTGGTGCCGAACATGTGCAGGAACGAATTGATCGCCCACACAATGTGTTCGAGGATGAAGATGCGGGCCAGCCCGCCCCACAGCAGTCCGCTGACCGCGCCGGTCCAGCTCATGGTGACCAGCCCGCCGATCACGGTGGGGATCAGCAGCCCGAGCGCGACCCACCAGTAGTACAGCCGGGCCACGCGCACCAACCGGCGATCCTTGATGAGGTCGGGGGCGTAATGCACGATGTTGGGGTATTCGTGGCGTCGCATCCACAGGAAGTGCGAATGCGCCAGTCCGCGTACCGCTCCGGTGAATCCGCTGCCGGACAGGTTGGGGGAGTGCGGATCTCCTTCGCGGTCACTGCATTCGTGGTGGCGGCGGTGCAGCGCCACCCACGAGATCACCCCGCCCTGACCGGCCATCGACCCCAGCACGGCGAGCGTCACGGCGACCGCGGGGCCGCGGTGAAGGTGCGGTGGGTGAACAGCCGGTGGTAGCCGACGGTGATCCCGAGGCCGGTGAGCAGCCACATCGAGAACAGCAGGGCGAATTCCAGCAGGCCGAAGGGCCGGATCCACAGGAATGCCACGGCCGCCGCGGTTCCGGCGATAGGAAGAACGTCGAACAGCAGGAAATGCCGACGCTGGAGGCGATGGATGTAGGGATTGCTGATCGTCTTCTTGCGCGGCTCGGGTGTCCCGGTCGCGGCGCTCGAGGTGGTGGCCATGAGCCGATCCGTTCTTCCTATCGCGGTGGAAACTACTTGGCGGCCGCGAACGGCGAGTTGATGGTGGTGAAGTACTGGCCCGCCGCGAGAATCGCGACCGGCGCGGTGACCAGCAGCTGACCGGCCAGGGTGCCCAGGAAGCCGACGACGCTCATCCCGGCGATGCAGCCGGCGATGGCGCCGGGCACCGCACCGAACATGGCCGACAGCGCGCCGGTGAGGACCGCGCCGCCCGCGCCGCCGAGCAGGCAGCCCACGCCCGCGCCGGCCATGCCGCCCACCAGGGTGCCGATGGTGGCGCCGGTGCTGATGGTGGTGACCATGCGGTTCCAGGCGGCCTGCTCGCGCTCGTACTGGCTCTTCCACGGAGCCTGGTCCTCGTACGGGAGGGCGACCGGCTGGTACGTGGCGTGCTCGGTGTCGAACTGAGGGGTCAGGACCGCGGTGCGGTCGGTGATCTCGGCGGCGATCGGGAAGACGTAATCGTCGACCCGGAAGGACAATTCGGCGCCGCCGATCAGCTTGCCGGCCACGTCCTTGATCTTGAAGACGCCGTCCTCGACGGCCAGCGAACCGGCGTCGGTCCGGATGGTCATCGACTTGTCGGTGGTGGTGGCGGCGTAGTTGACGGCGGCCTCCTCCGCGTGCGCGGTGGGCGCGGCGGAGACGGCCAATGCGGCGGCGAGCACGGTCGTCGCAGCGGTTTTCCTCATCGGTTTTCTTTCTTCTCGGGTGGTGACGGGGGGATCTGAGGGGTCAGAGGTCCAGGACCAGGACCTCGGACCGGGCACGGGAGACGCAGAGCATCATGGTGTTGCCGCGCGCGCGTTCCTCGGCGGTGAGGATCTCGTCGCGGTGGTCGATCTCGCCGCTGAGGACGGTGGTTTCGCAACTGCCGCAGGTGCCTTCGCGGCAGGAGGTGATGATGTCGACCCCGGCGGCTTCGAGGACACCGGCGATCGAACGCCGGGCCTCGATGCGATAGGTGGCGCCGGTGCTGTCCAGACGCACCTCGAAGGGCCGGTTCACCGTGTCGACGGCGGCCGGGCGGGCGGCGAAACGCTCGGTGCGGATGGTCTTTTCGCGGGCGGCGGCCTGCTGTTCGATCGCGGCCAGCATGGGTTCGGGTCCGCAGCAATAGATTTCGGCCTGCGCGCCCTCGTCGAGGATGCGGGGCAGCGGCAGCAGCCCGTCGACATCCTGCGGCACCAGCGTGACTTCCAGGTGGCGTGCGGCGAGCTCATCGGCGAAGGCCATGTGGGCCCGGCTGCGAGCGCCGTAGTACAGCCGCCAGTCAGCGCCGGCGGCTGCAGCGGCCGCGATCATGGGCAGGATCGGGGTGATACCGATCCCGCCGGCGATGAACACATACGACGGCCGTGGCGTCAGCTCGAAGTTGTTGCGGGGCACCGAAACCTGGAGTTCCGTGCCTGGCAGCGCGGTGCGGTGCAGGTGATCCGAACCGCCGCGTCCATCGCGCTCGTGCAGGATCGCGATCCGCCAGCGCCGGTCGTCGCCGGGATCGCCGCACAGCGAGTACTGCCGCACTCCGGCGTCACCGGCGCGCACATCGATGTGCGCGCCCGGCGACCACGGCGGGAGCGGGCTGTCGTCGGTGGCCGCGAGTTCCAGCGAGAAGACATCGTCGGCCTCGTCACGGCGGCGGACCACTCGCACGGGAAATTCGGTCATGTCCGGCCCCTGTCGAATATCGAAACCCGGTCGTCGTCGCCACAACCCTCACCGAGGTTCGGCCGCCGCGCAGGGTTGCCACATCGACTCGATTCGTCCGATTGGCGTTCACTATCGCCACGGTTGCGTGACCGGAATCTGTCCCAGACTGACCCCGTGACTTGTATGCCGACAGTGGTCGACCAGGCCTGAAGGAGCAGTGGTGGCGCGGTTATACCTGGATGCGATCTCCAAGCGATTCGCGGGGACCGATGCGGTGCGGGCGGTGACGCTGGACATCGCCGACGGGGAGTTCCTGGTCCTGCTCGGGCCGAGCGGATGCGGGAAGTCGACGCTGTTGCGGTTGATCGCCGGCCTGGAGGAGCCGACCGAGGGCCGAATCCTGTTGGACGGCACCGATATCTCCGATGAGCCGCCGCAGCGCCGCGACCTGGCGATGGTGTTCCAGAGCTATGCGCTCTACCCGCACCTCACGGTGGAGAAGAACATCGGATTCCCGCTGCGTTCGCGGCGGCAGCCGCAGCGCACCATCGCCGCGCGGGTCGCCGAGGTCGCGGGCGTGCTGGGGCTGCGGGAGCTGCTCGACCGGCGTCCGGCGGCGTTGTCGGGCGGCCAGCGGCAGCGAGTCGCGCTGGCCCGCGCCATGGTTCGCGACCCGGGGGCCTTCCTGATGGACGAGCCGCTGTCGAATCTGGACGCCAAACTGCGCAGCGCCACCCGCGCGGAACTGATCGCCCTGCACCGGCGGCTGGGCGCGACGTTCGTCTACGTCACCCACGACCAGGTCGAGGCCATGACCATGGCCACCCGGATCGCGCTGCTCAACGGCGGCCGGATCGAACAGGTCGGCACGCCCGAGGAGCTCTACGACCGCCCCCGCTCCACCTTCGTGGCCGGGTTCCTGGGCTCCCCGCCGATGAACTTGATCGACGCCGAGGTGCGCCCGCACATCGACGGGCTGCGGGTCACCGCCGAGGGCATCGACGCCGCGCTCGGCATCGATGCCGAGGAGGCGATCGACAGCGCCATCTCCACCCGCGTCATCGTCGGCATCCGCCCCGAGCGGCTGCGAATCACCCGCGATATCAGCGCGATTCGCGGCCAGGTGACGATGGTGGAGAACCTGGGCAGCGAGGAGCTGATCCACGTCCGGGTCGGCGACACCGTGCCGGGCGAGGCGAATCGTCCCGTGGTCGCGCGGGCCCCGCGCCCGGCCGGGGTCCGGGTCGGCGAAGCCATCGGTTTCGCGGTCGACCCGGCCGACATCCACCTCTTCGACCTGGCCACCGGCCTGCGCCTGACCTGGCAGCAGCCCAGCTCGGACGCCCCGCTCGCCGCCGAGGCCGCCACCGCCGTTCCCGTCCCCTGATTTTCACCCCCTGATGAGGAGAAACACCGTGAAACGCACCGTGCCCCTGCTGGGCCTGGTGACCACCGCCCTGGTCGCGCTCACCGCCTGCGGCCTCGGCGCCACCGGCGAGACCGAGTCCACCACCACCGCCGCGAAGATCCCCGATCTGGCTCCGGGCCAGCAGGTCTCGATCGTCTTCGAGTCCTACAACTACGGCCTGGCCGGCGCCTGGACCGACACCTTCAACGCCCTCATCACCCAGTTCGGCGCCGAACACCCGAACATCAAGGTGACCGCGCAGAAGCCGCAGGGCAACAGCCCCAACCCGACCACCGACACCATCTCCAGCATTCAGAGCCAGATCGTGGCGGGCAACCCGCCCGATGTCGCCCAGCTCGGTTTCAGCGACCTGGACTTCACCATTCACCAGCTCGGCGCCAAGCCACTGGACACCCTGGTCGGCAAGCAGGAGGTGCAGCGCAATTTCGACGGCGCCCGCTACCCGTTCGCGCCCAAGGCCCGCACCCTCAGCGATTGGGACGGCCACACCTACGGCGTGCCCTTCGTGCTGTCCACGCCCGTTCTCTATTACAACGCTTCGCTGTTCGAGCAGGCCGGCCTGAATTCGGCCACGCCGCCCACCACCTGGGCGCAGGTCGCCGAGGCCGGCAAGACGATCGCCGAGCACACCGGCAAGGGCGGGGTCTACATCGACTGCCTCACCAAGTCCGCCAAGGACTGGTGCTTCCAGTCGATGGTGCGCTCCAACGGCGGCCGCGTGATCTCCGAGGATCGCGCCAAGCTGGCCTACGCCGATCAGCCCGTGGTCGAGGTGGCCAAGATGGGGCAGCAGCTGGTCGCCTCCGGCGCCATGCCCAAGCTGGACCAGAAGCAGGGCTACGAGGCCTTCGCCCGCGGCGAGATCGGCATGATCCTGGAGTCCAGCGCCATCCAGGGCACCTTCATGACCGGCGCGAAGGGCAAGTGGGACCTGCGTTCCGCGGCCATGCCCAGCTTCGACGGCAAGCCCACCATTCCGACCAATTCCGGTGCGGGACTGCACATCCTGGCCAACGATCCGGCCAAGCAGCGCGCCGCCTGGGAACTGATCACCTTCCTCACCAACGAGGCCGCCTACACCAAGATCTCCCAGGGCATCGGCTACCTGCCGCTGCGCACCGGCCTGCTCGACGACGCCAACGGCCTGGCCGCCTGGTCGAAGGCGAACCCGCTGCTGGCCCCGAACGTGGCCCAGCTCGACCGCATGGAGCCGTGGATCTCGATGCCGGGCAACAGCTATCTGCAGATCCGCGACGGCATGATGGAGGCGGTCGAGTCCATCGTGTTCCAGGGCAAGGATCCACAGTCCACGCTCGCCGCGGCCCGTGAAGCCGGCGCGAAACTGCTTCCGTGATGTTCGTCCTCGAAGCGCCGCAGGAGAGCGGTACCGCTGTCCCCGAACAGGTTCCGGCGCGCCGCCCCGCGCGTCGCCGCCTCCTGCGGCGCGCCGTGCCCTACCTGTACCTGGCCCCCGCGCTGAGTCTGCTGGTGCTGTGGACCTATCGTCCGCTGGCGCAGGCCTTCGAACTGTCCACGCTGTCGTGGAACCTGTTGCCGACCTCGCCGATGCGGTCGGTCGGCGCGGCGAATTACCAACGGCTGCTGGAGCTGCCGTCGTTCAGCGGCTCGATCTGGCGGACCGTGGTGCTGATCGTCGGGCTGCTGCCGTTCACGGTGTTGCTGCCGGTGCTGATCGCGTTCGCCAGCCGGCGGGTGTCGGCCCGGGCCCGGACCGCCTACCAGGCGTTCGCGTTCGCACCGTTCCTGGTGGCCCCGGTGGCGGCCGCGGCGGTGTGGCGCTGGCTGCTGCATCCGGGTTCGGGTGCGGTGGACCGGGTGCTGGGCACCGACCGCAACTGGGTGTACGACGCGAAAGCCGCGCCGTGGGTGATCATCGCCATCACCGGATGGCATCTGCTCGGCTTCGCCATGCTGGTGGTGTGGGCCGGGTTGGCCGGGATCAGCAACGATTACGACGAGGCGGCCCGCGTCGACGGCGCCGGTCCGCGGCAGATCTGCCGCTGGATCACGCTGCCGCTGCTCTCGCCGACCCTGTTGTTCCTGGTGCTCACCACGGTCCTGCTCAGTCCCACGCTCACCTTCCCGCTCATCGACTCGATGACTCAGGGCGGTCCGGCGCAGGCCACCACCAATATCTATTACCTGCTCTGGGACTACGCGTTCCACAGCTTCGACGCCGGGCTCAGCGCCGCGGCGGGGGTCTTGCTGTTCGTCGGCTTCGGCGTCGTCGCGGGCGCACTGGTGTGGATCTCGGAAAAGGTGGCCTTCCATGATGATTGACCGTCTGCGCGTCCTGGGCAGCCACGTCCTGCTGATCGTCACCGCGGTGGTGTGCGTCTTCCCGATCTATTGGCTGTTCGCCACCGCGCTGCGCCGCCCCGAGGACGTGACCTCGCTGTCGCCGGTGCCGTGGCCGATGTCGCTGGCCAACTACGGCGACGCCGCGCACAAGGTGGACATCGCCGGCCTGGTCGCCAACACCTTCTTCGTGGCGGCCCTGTCGACGGTCGGGCAGCTGCTGGTCGCGCTGCTCGCGTCCTACGCGTTCGCCATGTACACCTTCCCGCTGCAGCGGCTGCTGTATCTGGCGTTCGTCGGCACCTGGCTGGTCCCGTTCCAGGTCACCATGCTGCCCAACTACATCCTGCTGAACCGGATGGGCCTGGTGGATTCGCTGGTGGGCGTGGTGTTCCCGACGCTGTGCTCGGCGCTGGCGCTGCTGTTGCTGCGCCAGCACATGTCGGCGTTCCCGAAGGAGCTGGTGGCCGCCGCCAAGATCGACGGCCGCTCCTCCTGGTCGATCCTGTGGACGGTGGTGGTGCCGAATCTGCGGCCCGCCCTGGCCGCGCTGACCATCGTGCTGTTCATCAATGCCTGGAACGAGTACTTCTGGCCCGCGGTGCTGTTGCGCCGCTCGAACAGCGTGCTGCAGTTGGGGCTGCGCAGCTTCATGGGCACCGAGGGTGAGCAGTGGGGTCCGATGATGGCGGTGGCCAGTCTGGCCTGTCTACCCGTGCTGGTGCTGTATCTGCTGTTGCAGCGCCAGATCGTCAACGCCTTCGTGCGCTCGGGCCTCAAGTAACGCCCCGGCTCTTCCCTGTCGACCGTGTGATCCGGTCGCCCCCTCATGTATTCGTGCGCCCTGGATTCGGCGTACCCGTGGAACGGAGAAAACTATGCAACTCACTGTGCTCGGCTGCCGGGCCGGAATGCCGGCGGACGGCCAGCCCAGTTCCGGCTACCTGGTGGAGACCGGCGGCAGCCGGGTGCTGCTGGACTGTGGTCCCGGCATCGCGACCGCGCTCACCGCCGATCGTGATCCGGCCGGGCTGGACGCGGTGATCATCAGTCACCTGCACATCGATCACTGCTACGACCTGCTGCCGCTGGGCAAGATCCTGCTGGCCCCCTACGCGCTGGCGAAGTATCCCGGCTTCGAGTCCTGGTACGCCGACCTCCCGGACCGAATGCCGTTGATACCGCTGTATGTTCCCGCCGGCGCGCGCCCGGTGTTGGAGACGCTGGCCTCGGCGCTGACCACCGAGTCGCTGCCCATCCTGGACCGAGTCTTCGAGGCCGCCTTCGACATTCGCGAATACCAGCCCGACGACATTGTCACCATCGGCGACAGCAGCTGCGAGTTCATCGCCCTGCCGCACGCCAAACCCAATTGCGGACTGCGGATCTGCGGTCCGGACGGGTCGCTGGCCTACAGCGGCGACACCGGGGTCTCGGTGGCGCTCGAGCGGCTTGCGGCCGGGGTGGACCTGTTCCTGTGCGAGGCCAGCCTCGAAAACACCGACCGCAGCGCGCACGGGCACCTGTGCGCCGCGGACGCCGCCCGGGCCGCGGCCGCCGCGGGGGCGCGCGAACTGCTGCTCACGCACCTGCCGACCGGGGACAAGGTGTGGCGCAAGGCGCGTCTGGACGAAGCGGTGCAACTGTTTCCGGGCCCGGTGGAGCTGGCGCACCCGGGGATGGTGCGTGAGATCGGCGCCTAGTCGAGCGGGGCGGGCGCTGCGGTTGTATCGCCCATAGTTCATTTCGCCGTTCGGCGGGTTCACCCGTGGTTATTCGGGCCGGATACGCTGAGCTGCATCCCGAAGGGGAGGTGAATATGGAGCTCAGACTCCTGGCGTCCTTTGTTGCCGTCGCGGAAGAACTACATTTCGGCCGCGCGGCAGCCCGACTACATTTGGCCCAGCCCTCACTCAGCCAGCAGATCCAGCGACTGGAACGCAGTGTGGGAGTCCAACTGGTGGAGCGCAGCTCACACCAGGTCAACCTCACGCCGGCGGGCGAGGTACTGCGTGATCTCGCCCGCAATATCCTCAGCCAGACCGAAGAGGCCCGATCCACCGTGCGCGAGGTGGCGCTCGGCCGGGCCGGCACCCTGCGGATCGGTTACAACTTCGCGGCCGGCCAGCGCATCCTGCCCAGCGCGCTGGCGCGGATGAACGCCATCCTGCCCAACGTCACCATCAACATGATCGAGCAGCGCACCGGACCGCAGCTGGCCGCGCTGTCGTCCGGGGCGCTGGACGTGGGGCTGGTGTACGGCCGCCCCGCGGCCACCGAGTTCCACAGCCGGCCCCTGCTGCAGGTGCCGCTGGTGGCGGTGGTGGGCCGCGGGCACAGCTGGGCGCGGCGGTCGAGCACCTCGTTCGCCGAGCTGGCCTCGCAGTCCTGCATCCTGTTCGAACGCCAGCAGTGCCCGGCCATGTACGACGCCATTCACCATGCCGCCGAGCGCAGCGGGATCAAGCTCAATATCGAGCACCAGCTCGATGATCCCAATGCCACCGCGATCATGGTGTCGGTGAAGCCGATGGTGGGGTTCGCGTCCTCGGTGCGGGCGGGCGCCGCGCCCACTGTGGGCCACAGCCAGACCGTCACGGTGGCGTTGCACGATCCGGTTCCGACGGTGGAACTGTGCGTTGTCTGGCGCGCCGATGATACCCGCCCGATCGTGCGCTCGTTCCTGGGATGCATCGAATCGGCGCGGCCATTGGATTCCGCAATCAAGCTGGAATCCCGTCTGGTGCAATAGGAATCGCCAACCGCACGTATGGATTATCGGCGTTGCCGACCGGTCCGTACGACGTGAGACTGGATTCGTGATCGGCGAACTGGTCATCTGGTGTGACTTCGGTGGCGTGCTCACCGACCCCGTGGCGGAGGTGCTCGAGCGGGTGGCCGCGCAGTGCGCGGTGCCCCCCGGCATCCTGCTGCGGGCCTGCTCGGCGGTCGCGGCCGAATTCGGCGGCGACGAGCTCGCGCCCCTGGAGCTCGGAGTGCTCGGCGAGGCCGAGTGGGGCCGGCGGGTGACCGCACAACTGACCCCGGCCTGGCCACCGGCCGCCGATCTCGGCCGATTCAGCGAATTATGGTACGGCGAGCGCAGTTTCAACGGTGAACTGTACGACGCCCTCAGCGGCCGCCTCGACGCGGAGTGCCGGCTGGCAATGCTCACCAACAGCGTGCGCGAATGGGAACCCTACCGCGCCAGGCTGATTCCCGAATCCGCCGGGTTCGAGGCGATCGTGCGATCCCACGAACACGGTGTCCGCAAACCCGATCCGCGCATCTTCCGCATCGCCGAGCAGACCCTCGGCGTCCCCGCCGCGCGCTGCCTGCTCATCGACGACAGCGCGCGCAACTGCCGTGCCGCCGAAACGGCGGGCTGGCAGGCGATTCAGCACTTCGGCAATACCGAAACTCTCGAACAGCTCGACCGGGTACTGGCCGCGAGGTAGCGACCGGCGCCGCGGGCACCGAGCGTCGAATCATCGAATCTTCAGGTGGTTACCTTGTTGCTGTCCACATCCGTCGACGATCACGGTCTGTCGGCGATCTCTCGAGGCGATATCGAAGCCGACGCCCTGCCCGACGGGGTCGGGCTGTTCCACGTGGTCGCCGAAGGCGCGCGGCTGCGCCCCGCCCGCGCGGTGCTGTGCCGCCACACCGGGACCCGATGGGTCGACGTCGACTTCGCCGGATTCCACAGCGACGTAGTCGAATTCGCCGAATTCCTGCTCGGCGCCGGGGTCGAGCACGGGGACCGGGTGGCGGTGCTGGGGCGCAACAGCTACGAGTGGGTGGTACTGGACTACGCCGCGCTGAGCATCGGCGCGATCGTGGTGCCGGTCTATCCCACCGCCTCCGAGCAGCAGATCGCCCACCTGCTGGCCGATTCCGG
Source organism: Nocardia tengchongensis (assembly GCF_018362975.1). NCBI lineage: Bacteria > Bacillati > Actinomycetota > Actinomycetes > Mycobacteriales > Nocardiaceae > Nocardia > Nocardia tengchongensis. Next base: position 5,811,157 of record NZ_CP074371.1, on the reverse strand, counting down.
CGCGGTCTACGGTTTCGCCGAGACCGCCGAGCAGCGTGAGCTGCTGTCCCGGCTGGGTTCCCCGCGGTGGCGGATGCCGGTCCGGCTGCTCACCGACCCGCCGGTCCGCCCCGATACCCCGCCGGCGCGGTCCTTCGCCGAGCGCAGCGCAGCGGTCCGCGCCGACGACATCGCGACCATCGTGTACACCAGCGGCACCACCGGAATGCCCAAGGGCTGCGTGCTCACCCACCGCAATATGTTCGCCTCCTCCGGGAACACGGTGCGGCACTTGCCCGAACTGTTCCGCGCCGAGGACGCGGCGACCCTGCTTGCGCTGCCGCCTCTCGCACATCTTCGGGCGCACCGTGCTGCTGGCCTGCCTGCACGGCGGCACCCGGACCCGGCTGCTGGCGGGCATCCCGGATCTGCTGGACGCGCTGCCGGAGTTCCGGCCCACCTTCCTGGCCCTGGTGCCGTACGCGCTGGAGAAGATTCGCAAGCGCTGCCGCGTCGCCATCGGCGCCGAGGCCGACCGGGTGGCCGTCGACTACGGCCGCGCGCTGTTCGAGGCCGACGCCGTGGATCCGGAGCTGGCGGCGGCGCACCGCGCCCACCACGACTTCGAATTCGCCGCCGTCCGTGAGATCTTCGGCGGCCGCTGCCGCTATGTGATCAGCGGCGGCGCGTCCCTGGACGCCACCACCGACGCCTACTACGCCGGGGTCGGGATCCAGATCCTCGGCGCGTACGGGCTGACCGAGTCGGCCACCGCGGTGACGATCAACCAGGTGCACGCCAATCGGCACGGCAGCGTGGGCCGTCCGGTGCCGGGCACCACCGTGGCCATCGCCGCCGACGGTGAGGTGCTCGTCGGTGGGGCCAACACTTCGCCCGGCTACTGGCCCACCGATGCCAGGGTGGCCGAAACCACCCTGCGCACAGGCGATCTCGGCAGGCTTGATGAAGACGGCTACCTCTACATCACCGGCCGTCGCAAGGAGATCCTGGTCACCAACGGCGGCAAGAACGTCGCGCCCACCCCGCTCGAGGACCGGGTGCGCCTGCATCCCTTGGTGAGCAACTGCATCGTGCTGGGGGAGGCGCGCTCCTACGTCACCGCACTGGTCACGCTGGATCCGGTGGCGCTGGAGACCTGGGCTCGTGACCGCGAACCGGCGGTGCCGCCGCAGGAGTGGACGCGCCATCCCGAGGTGGTGGCCGCGGTCGCGACCGCGATCGAGGAGGCGAACGGCCTGGTGTCGCAGGCGGAGTCGATTCGTGAATTCCGCGTGGTGTCGGGCGATTTCACGGTCGACAACGGTCAGCTCACGCCCTCGCTCAAGCTGCGCCGGGCGGTCATCGAACAGGCCTACGCCGCCGATATTGCCGCGCTCTACGCCCCGCGTCCCTCCGCGTGACAGTGGCGAACGACTCACTCTTCTGATCGAAATCCGCAATCGCACAATGCGATTCGAGTCTCGGACCTTGAGAGCCTCCCGGTGGGGCTTCGAGAATCAACATGTCGAATTCACGGCAGTTAGGGAGAATTTTCCATGTACGACGTGATCGTGGTCGGCGCGCGCTGCGCGGGCTCGCCCCTGGCCATGCTGCTCGCCCGCAAGGGTCATCGCGTGCTGGTGGTCGACCGATCGACCTTCCCCAGTGACACGGTGTCGACCCACTACATGCACCAGGTCGGCGTGGCGCGGCTGAAGGCCTGGGGCCTGCTGGACAAGCTGGTCGCCTCCGGCGTCACCCCCATCCGCCGGTTGAACTTCTCCTACACCGGCATCACCCTGCGCGGCTTCGCCGAGGTCGAGGGCATCGACGAGGTGTACGCGCCGCGGCGCACCGTGCTCGACACCCTGCTGGTCGATGCCGCCCGGGAGGCGGGCGCGGAGGTGATCGAGGGCTTCACCGTCACCGGCCTGCTGCGCGAGGACGGCCGCGTGTGCGGCGTCAAGGGCAACCTGACCGACGGGCCCGAGCAGGAATTCCGGGCCGCGTTCGTGGTCGGCGCGGACGGGCGCAACTCGACCGTCGGCGATCTGGTCGAGGCCGAATACCACACGGTGCGACCGGCTTCCTGCTTCGTCTACTACAGCTACTACGACGGCCTGGACTGGGAATTCCACCACTGGACCGGCATGGACAAGCAGCAGTTCGGCGCCTGGCCGACCAACGACGATCAGCACCTGGTCACCGTGATGCGCCCGCTGGACCGCTTCGCCGAGTTCCGCACCGATGTGGACGCCAACTTCCAGCAGGTCTTCGACCAGATCCTGCCGGAATTCGGTGCGCAACTGCGCGACAACGGCAAGCGGGCCGAGCGGCTGCGGTCCATGCGCTACCCCGACAACTACTACCGCCGCTCGACCGGACCGGGCTGGGCGCTGGTCGGCGACGCCGGCTACCACAAGGATCCCTTCACCGGCTGGGCATCTCCGACGCCCTGGTCTACACCGAGGTGCTGGCCGAGCAGCTGCACGCGGGCCTGTCCGGTGAGCGGCCCATCGACGAGGCCGCGGCCGAGTACGAGCGGATCCGCGACGAGCGCAGCCTGGACACCTTCAACTTCACCTGCATGATCTCCGAGCTGAAGGCTCCGCCCTTCTACGAGACCGTGTTCCGGGCCGCCGGCGCGAGCGAGCTGGGCTTGACCCAGTTCTTCCGCCTGATCGGCGGCGGGCTGCACGGCAAGGAGTTCTTCGCCCCCGAGCACCTCGACACCCTCTACACCGCCGCGGGCACCCCGGCGGGGGAGCGGATGTACACGGCCGACGAATCCTGATCGCCCCCAGCCGAATCGGAGACACCACCATGGCGACCATCAGACTCACCACGCTCGGGGACAGCTTCGTGGAAGGCCGCGGCGACGCCGCACCCGGCGGCGGCTGGCACGGCTGGGTGCCCCGCCTCGCCGACATGCTCTGGCTGCCCGCGGATTCCGTGCGCAACCTGGGCGCCTACCAGGCCACCACCCAGGATGTGGTCGATCACCAGCTGACCCGCGCCCTGGCCAACAAGGCGCCGGTGATCGGCGTCGTGGTCGGCGTCAACGACCTGGTCGGGGATTACGACCCCGACCGTTTCCGGCGCAATCTCACCGCCATCTTCGACCAGACCACCGGCATGGACACCGTGGTGTTCACCACCACCTACGCCGACATCCCGGCCAATCTGCCGGTGCCCGAAACCTTCCGGGCCCTGCTGCGGGACCGCTTCGCCTGGGCCAACGACGCCCTGCGCGAGACCACCGCGCGCACCGGGGCCCTGTGCCTGGACGTCACCACCGTGCCCGAATGGGCCGACCCGGCCATGTGGTCGCCGGACGGCCTGCATCCCAGCCCGCGTGGCCACGAGTACTTCGCCCGCTCGGTCGCCGAGCTGCTGGCGCACACGACCGGGATGGCGCTGGCCGCGGCCTGACCCCGGTCATCCAGAGGCTTTGGCTTCGGCCACTCAGAGAGGAAAGCAGTGAGCGAGGAAACGACGCGGATCGGTCGGCGACTGGCCGACAATCCGATCGCGATTGTCGGCATGTCGAGCCTGTTCCCCATGGCCCGCAATCACCGGGACTACTGGCAGAACATCGTCGACGGCCTGGACTGCACCACCGAGGTACCCGAATCCCGGTGGAAGGTCTCCGATTACTACGACCCGAACCCCGACGCCCCCGACAAGACCTACTCCCGGCGCGGTGCGTTCCTGCCGGATGTCGACTTCGATCCGCTGGAATTCGGTGTGCCGCCCAACCAGCTCGACGTCACCAGCACCATGCAGACACTGAGCCTGATGGTCGCGCGAGACCTGTTGCGCGACACCGGCGCCGACACCGCCGAGTGGTACCGGCCCGCCCGCACCGGCGTGGTGCTCGGCACCACCGGCCCGGTGCCGCTCATGCACCCGCTGGCCGCGCGACTGTCCACCCCCGTGCTCAAGGAGGTCGTGCAGGCCGCGGGACTCACCGCCGCCGACGCCGACGAGATCGCCGACCGCTACGTGCGCGCCTTCGCGCCGTGGGAGGAGAACTCCTTCCCCGGCTTCCTGGCCAATGTGGTGGCCGGGCGTATCGCCAACCGGCTCGACCTCGGTGGCCTGAACTGCACCGTGGACGCCGCGTGCGCCGCCTCGCTGTCGGCCATGCGGGTGGCCATCGCGGAGCTGGTCGACGGCCGCGCCGACATGATGATCACCGGCGGAGTCGACACCGAGAACACCATTTTCGTGTACATGTCCTTCGGCAAGGTCGGCGCGCTGTCCAAGTCCGATCGGATCAGCCCGTTCGCCGACAACGCCGACGGCACTCTGCTCGGCGAGGGCATCGGCATGCTGGCGCTGCGCCGGCTGGCCGACGCCGAACGCGACGGCAACCGGATCTACGCGGTGATCCGCGGACTGGGCTCCTCGAGCGACGGCCGCGCCAACAGCATCTACGCGCCGCGTGCCGAGGGCCAGCGCATCGCGCTCGACCGCGCCTACGAGGACGCCGACTGCTCCCCGGCCTCGGTGGAGCTGTTCGAGGCGCACGCCACCGGCACCGCTGTCGGCGACCGCACCGAACTGACCGCCCTGCGGGAGCTGTTGGCCGACAACGCCGCCCCGCTGCACGGTGCGGCCCTGGGCAGTGTGAAGTCCCAGATCGGGCACACCAAGGGCGCGGCGGGCACCGCCAGCGTCATGAAGCTGTCGCTGGCCCTGTACCACAAGGTGTTTCCGCCGACCATCAATGTGGACCGGCCCAACAGCGGCATCGACTTCGACTCCGCGCCGTTCTACGTGAACACCAAACTGCGCCCGTGGATCCGCGATCCGCGCCGGGCGGTGCGCCGGGCGGCCGCCTCGGCGATGGGCTTCGGCGGCACCAACTTCCACATGGTGCTCGAGGAATACGACGGCGACCGCTCGGCGGTGCGCAATCTGCACCGCACCGCGCGGGCCCACCTGTGGCACGCGCCGGACCCGGCCGCGCTGCTCGAGCTGCTCGAGTCGGGTGCGCCCGCCCTCGACGGCGGCCCCATCCCCGCCTCGCACGCCCGCGTGGGATTCGTTGCGGCCGACGACAATACCGAGGCACGCCTGCGCGCGGTGGTGATCGAGCGACTGTCCGCCGACCTCGACGCCGAGCAGTGGTCGCTGCCGCAGGGCGTCTACTTCCGCCGGCAGGCGCCCGCGGGCGTGAAGATCGGCGCGCTGTTCGCCGGGCAGGGCAGCCAGTATCTGGACATGGGCCTGGAAGCCGTGGTCAACGTCCCCACGGTGGCCGACGCCTTCGACGCCGCCAATGCCGCCTTCCCCGGGGCGGATCCGGGTCTGGCCGCGGCGGTGTTCCCGCCGCCGATCTTCGATCCGGAACTGCGGCAGCGCCAGGAGTCCACGCTGCGCCGCACCGAATACGCCCAGCCCGCCATCGGAGCGCTGTCGGCCGGGCAGTTCCGCTTCCTGCGCGAACTGGGCCTGCGCTGTGACGGTCTGCTCGGCCACAGCTTCGGCGAGCTGACCGCGCTGTGGGCCGCCGACGCCCTGACCGACGCCGAGTACTTCCGGCTGGCCGCCGCGCGCGGCGCGGCGATGGCGCCGGTGGCCGGCAGTGCCGACGCCGGGACCATGGCCGCCATCGCGGCCACCCGCAACGTGGTCGAGAAGCTGCTTGCCGAGACGCCGGATGTGCTGGTGTGCAACCACAACGCGCCCGAACAGGTGGTCGTGGGCGGTGGCACCGAGGCCGTCGAGGCACTGCTCGCCGAGTGCGCGAGCCAGGGGATCACCGCGCGCCGGCTGCCGGTCTCCGCGGCCTTCCATACCCCCTATGTCGGGCACGCCGTCGAGCACTTCCGTGCCGCGCTGGACACGGTGGACATCGGCGCACCCACGGTGCCGGTCTACGCCAACAGCCCGGGCGCGGTGTACGCGGCGGACGCCGCGGCCAATGCCGACACCCTGGCCCAGCAGCTGCTGCGCCCGGTGGAATTCGTCGAGGCGGTGCGCGCCATGCACGCCGACGGGGTCACCGTGTTCGTGGAGTTCGGCCCCAAACAGGTGCTCACCGGCCTGGTTCGGACCATCCTGGCCGACACCGACATCATCGCCGTGCCCACCGACAGCGGCCCACTCGGCGACTCCGACCTCGCGCTGAAGCAGGCGGCGGTGCAGCTTGCGGTGCTCGGTGTCGAGCTCGACGGCATCAACCGCTACGACGCCCCGGCGCTGCCGCAGCCGGCCCGCAAGGGCATGACCGTGAGCCTGTCGGCTCCCGAACACATCTCGCCCGCCCGGCGCGCCGCCTACCGGGACGGGCTCACCGACGGCTTCCGCGTCTCGGCGCTCGCCACCCCGCCCGCATCCGCTCCCGAGGCCGCACCGGCCCCGGCCTACAGCAATGGGGCTGTGGCACACCACATTCAGGAGGAGAACCCGATGACCGTCCACCCGCAGGCCCGGAACCGATCCGAGGACGACCCGGCCGCCCAGCACCTGGCGCTGCACTCGCGCTACCTGGACAGCCAGCTCAACGTGGCCGAGACCCTGGTCGGCCTGATCGCCCAGCACGGGCTCGACGACCCGAACCTGCCGCACGTCATCGCGTCGGTGCGCGATCAGAGCGTCGCCATCGGACACGCGCACGAGCGGGCCGCCGAGGTGCTGGCCCGGCTGGCCGAGCTGGAATCCGGTGTCGCCCCGGCGATCTGGAGCGAGCCGGTCGACTACCGGCCCGCGCCGTTGGCTCCCGCGCCCCTGGCACCCCGGCAGCTGACCGCAGCCGCCGCCATCACTCCCGCCCCGGCCGCGGTCGCCGCGGTGGCTCCCGCCGCTCCCGCTCCCGCCGCGCCCGCTCCCGTGCCCGCCGCCGCTCCTGCCCCGGTCGTCGCGCCGGAACCGGTTGTCGTGGAGCCGACTCCGGCTGCCCCGGCCGAGCCCGTCGCGAACGGTCACGCCCTCGACGCCGCGGCGGTGCGCGCCGCGCTGGTCGAGGTGGTGGCCGACAAGACCGGCTACCCGACCGACCTGATCGACCCGGCCATGGACCTGGAGGCCGACCTCGGCGTCGACTCCATCAAGCGGGTCCAGGTGCTCGGTGTGGTGCAGGAGCGCTTCCCGGACCTGCCGGTCATCGGCCCCGAAGTGCTCGGTGAATTGCGAACTCTCGATCAGATGGTGGACGTGCTGGTCGGAGAGGCGGGTGGTGTCGACCCAAAAGCACCGTCGCCGACCACTGAGCCGAGCTCGGAGGTCGGACCGGCGCCCACCCTGCGGCACCGGGTCGCGCTCGTCGACCTGCCCGCCATCGACGTCATGGACGCGCCGTTCCGCGCCGCACCCGTCGCGGTCGTCGCGGACCACGGTGGCGTCGATGCCACGAAAATCGTTGCGGGCCTGGAACAACGAGGCTGGGCCGTGCGACGCGTCGATCTCTTCGATGCCGCCGACGCGGCGTCGGCGGAACAGTCGATCGGCGCTGTCCTGGCTGCTCCGGTCGATCTCGTCCTGGCCGTGGCCGACGGCGAGCCGACGTGGGCAGGTGCGGAAGCCGCGCTGACCGAGACGATCCTGCTGGCCAAACATGCGCGATCGGCACTGACCGGCGCCGAGGGCCGCGCGGCGTTCCTCACCCTGACCCGGCTCGACGGCAGGCTCGGCCACCTCGGTACGGCGGCTCCGGCCGCCGGGCTGGTCGCGGGAGTCGGCGGCGTGGTCAAAACCCTTGCCGCCGAAGCCCCGCGGCTGTTCTGCCGGGCCGTGGACGTGCACCCGGACGTGGACGGCGAGCAGCTCGTCGCCGCCGTCCTGGCCGAACTCGACGACGCGGCCGTGGACACCCTCGAGGTCGGCGTCGACCTCGACGGAACCCGACGCACCGTCGTCCCGGGCCGCTACCCCCACCCCGTGGACGCGGTGGCGATCGGCCCGGAGACGAACGCTGACCCCACCCTCGAATTCGATGACGTGTTCGTGGTGACCGGCGGTGCGCGCGGCGTCACCGCCCTGTGTGTGGCGGCGCTGGCCGAAACCTGCCCGGCGGAGTTCCTGCTGCTGGGCCGCACCGAGCTCACCGACGAGCCGGAATGGGCGGCCGGCGTGGCCGACGCCGAGCTGCGCGCCGCGGTGATCGAGCGGCTGCGCGTCGGGGGAGAGCGACCGGCGCCGCGCGAGATCGCCCGGCTGCACGGCGAATTGGTCGCGACCCGCGAGATTCGCGGCACCCTCGACCGGCTGCACGCGGCCGGAGCCCGGGCCACCTACCTCGCCGTGGACGTCACCGACGCCGCCGCGGTGCGGGCCGCCCTGGCCGATCGCCCGGTGACCGGCATCGTGCACGGGGCGGGCGTGCTCGCCGACGCGCTGTTGCCGGACAAGACGATCGAGCAGATCGATCGGGTCTTCGCGCCGAAACTGCGCGGCCTGGCAGCGGTGCTCGACGCCGTGGACGCCGAGCGGCTGCGGCACCTGGTGGTGTTCACCTCCATCGCCGGTCTGCTCGGCAACCCGGGGCAGGCCGACTACGCCGCCGCCAACGAGGCGCTGGCCCGGTTCGTCGCGAGCTGGCGGCACCGGAACCCCGAACGGCACGGCATCGCGATCGACTGGGCGGCCTGGGACGGCGGCATGGTGACCGCCGAACTGCGCGCCCTGTTCACCGAGCGCGGCGTGCCGCTGCTCGATCCGGCCACGGGCGCTAGGGCATTCGCCAACGAGTTCGCCGCCGCCCACCGCGACGACACCCGGGTCCTGATCGGGGCGGCCACCGCCCTGGGCGGATCTGAGCTGGCACCCGCGCCGCGCCGCATCGCCCGCCGGGAACTGGCCGCGCTGCGCCACGATCCGGTCATCACCGATCACCGGATCGGCGTGCAGGCGGTGCTGCCCGCGACCTTCGGTCTGGGCTGGCTGATCGATGTCGCGGAGCGGGCACACCCCGGGCTGCGCGTGGTGCGGGTCAGGAGCTTCCAGGTCAACAAGGGGATCGTGTTCGACGACGGACCGGATATTCCACGCTGGGTGGAACTTTCGGACTCCCGCGTCGAGGGCGACAGCGTCATCGTGGACGCCGCCGCCCGCGGCGACAGCGGCCGGACCCTGCCGATCTCGCACTACACGGCCACCCTGGAATTGGCCGCCGCGCCGCGCACCGCACCCGTGCGGCCGCCGCGCCCGTCCGGTGTCGGCGCTCAGGACGGCGCGTCCATCTACACCAGCGCCACCCAGTTCCACGGCCCTCGACTCCAAGGTCTGCGGCAGGTCCTCGAATTCACCGATGAGCGTCTGGTCGTGCGCTGCCGCCTGACCGACACCCCGGTGGCGCACGGGGCCTTCGCGGGCAGCCTGCACAGCCCGGTGTTGGCGGACCTGCTGTTGCAGGGCCCGTCGGTGCTCGGCGGCCGGCTGCTCGGGCAGGCGTGCCTGCCCCTGGCCATCGGCACGGCCGACTACTACGCGCCGCTGCCCGGCGACGCCGACTTCCTCCTGACCGTGGACGGGATTCGCCGAAACGCCAACGGCATCACCGCAACCGCCACGGCCACCGGCGAAGACGGCCGGGTGCTGATGCGATTCGACGAGCTGGTGTTCGTGGCGACACCGGCCATGGCAGCCAAATTCGCCGAATCGGTGGCGAATCGGCGGACGGAGACTGCGCAGTGAACACCGCCGAACTCGATTTCGTCGGCGAGCCCTTCGACGCGCTCGCCCTGACCGCCCAAGCAACGCCGCCGCCCGCATCGGTGCGCGCGGCCACCCCGACCCCACCCGCGGCGGAGGGCGTCGCGAGCCTGGTGCGTGACCTGCGGTTCGCCATGGGCCGGGCGCACGAGCAGGTGCTGCGGGCGCAGACGGCCATGCAGCTCAGGGCATTTCATGCACCGGGCGCACTGGTAACGGGTCCGCCCGCGAGCGCGCCGACACCGCGTGCGGACACCACGGGCACCCGGGTGGACACCGAGGCACGGTTCAAACCGCTGGCCCGCACCACCGTCACCGACCTCGACGACACCGGGTTGGCGAACCTCGCCGCCGGTGACATCGCGGCGGTGTTCGGCGACCGCTACGCCCAGGACGGTGCGAATCCCGATATCCGCGTCAGCGGGACCTCGCTCGCGGCCGTGCACGGCTTGGACGTGTACGGCGGGGCTTGGGGCAGAGGCGGATTGACCGCACTGCTGCGCCCGTCCGCCACCGATGACACGACACTCGACCACGATGCGGTGGTCGAAGCCGTCGTCGAGGCCGCGCAGATCCTCGCCCTGCACGCCGGCCTGCACCTGTGCCTCGTCGATGCCACCTTCGAGCGGAGCGCGCCGGGACTGCCGGTGCAACCCGTCGTGCTCGACTGCGAGCCCCTGACGGCCGGTGAGATCGACCTCGTCGTGGAGGTCACCGAGATCGACCTGGTGCCCCGGCCGTATCTGCGGGTGGACGCGCAGGTTTCGGCGGCGGGCGCCGTGCTCGGCTGGGTGCGCGGCGTGACCGTCGCGGTGGTCGAGAAGCCGGGCGTCCCGATCGGTCCCGAGCGCGGCGGCGTCCCCGCCCGCTGGCTGGGCCGTGTCGGCCGCTTCGGCGAGCGTGCGCTGCTGAGCGAATTCCATCTCGCGCACATGTGCCGCGGCGATCAGGGCATCGGCATGGGCCCGGAGTTCAGCGGCAACAGCGACCGCAAGGCCACCCGCCCGCCGGACGGCGGACTGCTGCTGGTGGACCGGTTCATGGAGATGACCGGCACCCGCGGCAAGCTCGACAGTGGTTCGCACCGCACCGAATACGATTCGCCGGCCGATTCCTGGTACTACCTCGACACGGCCAACGCCTCCATGCCCAACTGCGTCTACATGGAGACCTCCCTGCAGGCCGCGCTGCTGCTGGGCTACTACCTCGGACCCACCCTCGACGATCCCGACGCCACGGTCAGCCTGCGCAATCTGGGCGGGACGGCCACCGTGCTGCGGGAGGTGGACCTGCGCGACAAAACCATCGTCGAGCACTCGCAGCTGTTGTCCACCTCGCCGGTGCCGGGTTCGACGCTGCAGAACTTCGCCTACACGATGACCGTCGACGGCGAGCCCTTCTATTCGGGCGACACGCTTTTCGGCTACTTCAGCGATGCCGCCATGGCCAACCAGACCGGCCTGGACGCCGGCCGCCACGTCCCGACCTGGCTCGACAGTCAGGACAGCGCGCCCGCGACCCGGATCATCGACGTCGCCGCCCGCCGCGCCGACCCGGCCGCCCGCCTGGTCTCGCGCGGCCACCTGGCCCTGCTCGATCAGGTGCGGGTGGTGGACGGTGGCGGCCGCTACGGGCAGGGCTATCTGCACGCCGTGCAGCCGATCGACCCGTCGCACTGGGTCTTCGCGCGGCACTTCCGCTACGACCCGGTGATCCCGGGTTCGTTCGGCATCGAGTCCTGCGTGCAGGCCATGCAGGAATGGGTGCTGGACAGCGGTTTCGCCGACGGCCTCGACAATCCGGGGTTCGTGCTGCCCGCCGGGCTGCCGTTCACCTGGAAGTACCGCGGCCAATTCCTGCCCACCGACGGGCAGTACACCCTCGAGGTGCATGTGAAGCGCGTCGAGCAGCGACCCGGCCGGGTCCGCGTGGTCGGCGAGGCCAGCATGTGGAAACCCGGCCTGCGCATCTACGAACTCAGCGATATCGCAGTGGAACTGCGTGCGGAAGGAGCGCTGCCATGGTGAGCGCCACACCCACCCGAATGGCCGCCGACGTGGCGGGCGTGCAGGCCGCGCTACTGCGCCTGGAGGACCCGTTCTTTTTGGTGCGCACCGAATCCGGGCTCGCGGCGACCAACGATCCGGCGGCGGCGCGCACCGCGCAGGTGCTCGCGGCCGTCCCGGCCGGGCGACCGGAAGTGCTGGGGGACGAGGCCTTCCGCCGCGCCCACGGGGTCCGCCAGGCCTACATGGCCGGAGCGATGGCCAACGGCATCGCCTCGGCGCGCATGGTGATCGCCTTGGCCCGCGAGGGCATCCTGGCCTCCTTCGGCGCGGCGGGCGTGCTGCCCGCGCGCGTCGACGAGGCGCTGGCCGAGATTCGCCGCGCAGCGCCGGGTATGCCGTTCGCCTGCAACCTGATTCACAGTCCCAGCGAACTCGCCATGGAGCGGGCCACGGTGGATCTGTGCCTGCGCCACCAGGTTCGGTGCATCGAGGCGTCGGCGTTCATGAGCCTGACCCCGCAGGTGGTGCACTATCGGCTCGCAGGCCTGGCGCTGCGGGCGGGCCGGGTGGTCGCCGACAACAAGGTGATCGCCAAGGTGTCGCGGCTCGAGGTCGCCGAACTGTTCCTGCGGCCCGCGCCCGAACCGATGGTCCGGGACCTGGTCGCCGCCGGTCTGATCACCGCCGAGCAGGCCGAGCTGGCGCGGCGGGTGCCGATGGCCGACGACATCACCGCCGAGGCCGATTCCGGCGGGCACACCGACCGCCGGCCGCTGACCGTGCTGGTGCCCGAGCTGATCGCGCTGCGCGACCGCATCCAGGCCGAACTCGGGTATCCCGAACCGGTCCGGATCGGCGCGGCCGGCGGCATCGGCACCCCGACCGCCGCGTTCGCCGCCCTGTCCCTGGGCGCCTCCTACGTGGTGACCGGCTCGATCAATCAGGCCAGTGTCGAAGCCGGGCAGTCGGAATCGACCAAGCAGCTGCTGGTCACCGCGGGCAGCGCCGACTGCGCCATGGCCCCCTCGGCGGACATGTTCGAGATGGGCGTCGAGGTGCAGGTCCTCAAGCGCGGCACCATGTTCGCGGCGCGGGCCAAACAGCTCTACGAGATCTACCGCGCCTACGACTCGATCGAGGCCATTCCCGCCGCCGAACGCCTGCTGCTCGAGCAGCGCACCTTCAAGCGGTCGCTCGACGACGTGTGGGCGGGCTGCGTCGGGTACTTCACCGAGCGCGACCCCGAGCAGCTGCTCCGTGCCGAGCGGGATCCGAAACGCAAGATGGCGTTGATCTTCCGCTGGTATCTGGGCCTGTCCTCGGCGTGGAGCATCAGCGGGGAACCGGAGCGCGCCACCGACTACCAGGTGTGGTGCGGCCCGGCCATGGGCGCGTTCAACGCCTGGGCGGCCGGGTCGTATCTGGCCCCGGCGCGCAATCGTCAGGTGGCGGAGCTGGCCGCGCAGATCATGCGCGGCACCGCGGTCACCGCGCGGGTGGCGGCGCTGCGGCAGGCGGGCGCGCGCCTGCCGGCCGCGGCCTGCACCTATCTGCCCACCCCGCTGGAGGGATGATCATGACCGTCGTCCAGTCCGACCGGCCGCCCACCGCGCACCACGACTGGGTGCTGTGCGGCGGTTGCGGACAGATGCTGTACCGCAAGCGCTTCGAGCTCGCGGTCCAGGTGTGTCCGGCCTGCGGCTTCCACGCTCCACTGACCGCGACCGAACGCCTCGGCGCGCTGTGCGACGCGGACTCGGTGCGGGTGCTGGAACTCGCCGTCACCGGCTCCGATCCTTTGGGTTTCACCGACACCAGGCCGTACCCGCAGCGGTTGCGCGCGGCCCAGGCGAACACCGGATCGGCGGAGGCGGTGGTTTGCGCCCGCGGCGAGATCGGTGGCTTCGCCGTGGTGCTGGCGGTCATGGACTTCCGCTTCCTCGGCGGCAGCCTGGGCACCGCGGTCGGCGAGGCCATCACCCGGGCCGCCGAAATCGCCCTGGCCGAACGCACTCCGCTGATCCTGGTCACCGCCTCCGGCGGGGCCCGCATGCAGGAGGGCATTCTCGCGCTCATGCAGATGGCCAAGACCAGCCAGGCGCTCGGGCAATTGGACGAGGCGGGCATCCTCACCGTCGGCCTGATCACCGACCCCACCTTCGGTGGCGTCGCCGCGTCCTTCGCCACCCTGCCCGACGCCATCATCGCCGAACCGGGTGCGCGACTGGGCTTCGCCGGTCGCCGGGTGATCGAGCAGACTATCGGCCAGAGCCTGCCGCCGGAATTCCAGACCGCGGAATTCCTGCTCGAACACGGTGTCGTGGACATGATCACGCCCCGCGCCGAGCTGCCGGCCACCCTGACCCGGCTGCTGTCGGCGGCCGCCCGCCGCCCGGATCCGCAGCCGCGCCCCACGTCCCGGACACTGGTCACCGAGGTCGCCCGCCTGCCCGAACGCGACGCCTGGGAATGCGTGCGCGCCGCGCGCCGCTTCGGCCGCCCCACCACCCTCGACTACATCGGTCTGGTCGTCGACGACTTCGTCGAACTGCACGGCGACCGAGCCTCGGCCGACTGCCCGGCGATCGTGGCCGGACTCGGCCGCCTGGCCGGGATTCCGCTGGTCGTCATCGGCACCCAGAAGGGCCGCAGCACAACCGAACTGGCCAAACGCAACTTCGGTATGCCCAACCCGTCCGGCTATCGCAAGGCTGCCCGCGTGATGCGGCTGGCCGCCAAACTCGGTCTGCCGGTGCTCACCCTGATCGACACCGCGGGCGCCTACCCCGGCATTGAGGCCGAGGAGCAGGCGCAGGCGGTGGCGATCGCCGAGAACCTGCGCCTTATGGCGAGCCTGCCGATTCCGGTGGTCGCGGTGATCACCGGCGAGGGTGGCAGTGGCGGCGCGCTCGCCCTGGCCGTCGCCGACCGAGTGCTCATGTCCGCCAACGCCGTGTACTCGGTGATCAGTGCCGAAGGCTGCGCCTCGATCCTGTGGAAGACCCCGGCCGAAGCGCCCCGGGCCGCCGCCGCGCTCCGCGTCGACGCCCGCTCGCTGCTGGAACTCGGCGTCATCGACGGCGTGATCGAGGAGCCCGGCGCGGGCGCGGAGACCGACCTGCTCGCCGCGGCCGAACAGCTGCGCTCGGCGGTCGTCGAATGCCTCGACGACCTGCTCCCGCAGGACCAGATGAGCCTGATCACCGCGCGCCACGCGCGATTCCGCCGCTTCGGCGCCGACAGCGCCGTGCTCGCCGACCTCCCGGCCGAGCAGCCCCGTTTCCTGGAAAGGGATGTGTGATGACCCCGCCGATCCTCGACACCGCCGATACCGTCACCGTGCTGGCCGACAGCGTGCTCGCGGTGGCCGCGCGGGCGGACCGCCCACCACTGTCGATCCGGGTGGCGGCGGGCGAGTTCCAGATCGAGGTGACCTGGCCCGAGCGCCCCGACGCCTCGGATGGTGTCGCCCGCGAACCTATCGCCACCTCGAACGGCCACGTCGTCGACTCCGCCCTGAATTCCGGTGTGGCCGCGGACTCCGCCATCGCTCGGACCGAATTCGGGGCTGCGGACAGCGATTCCGACACCTTCCCGCTGACCGCTTCGATGGTCGGCGTCTTCTACCACGCGTCCGAACCGGGCGCCGATCCCTTCGTCACCGTCGGCGCGACCGTCGTGCGCGGGCAGCAGATCGGCATCATCGAGGCGATGAAGCTGATGGTCCCGATCCAGGCGGAGCGGGTCGGCGTGGTGGAGCAGATCCTGGTGCCCGACGCCACCGCGGTCGAATTCGGCCAGCCGCTGCTGCTGTTGCGCGAGGCCGGACGATGATCACCTCGGTCCTCATCGCCAACCGCGGCGAGATCGCGTTGCGCGTCGCCCGCACCTGCCGCGAACTGGGCCTGCGCTCGATCGCGGTCTACACCACCGCCGACGCCGACAGCGCCGTGGTGCGCTTCGCCGACCAGGCGATCCGGATCGGGGCCGGACCGGCCAAGTCCAGCTATCTGCACATTCCCGCGTTGATCGAGGCCGCCCGCATGTCCGGCGCCGACGCCGTCCACCCGGGCTACGGCTTCCTCTCCGAGGACCCGGACTTCGCGGAAGTGTGTGCGGCCGAAGGGCTCACCTTCATCGGCTGCCCGGCCAAGGTGATGACCGAACTCGGGGACAAGGCCCGCGCCCGCGCCACAATGCTGGACGCGGGCCTGCCGCTGCTGCCCGGCAGCCGCGACCCGATCACCGACCCGGAGGCGGCCGCCGCCTTCGCCACCGAGATCGGCTACCCGGTGATCGTCAAGGCGGTCGCGGGCGGCGGCGGCCGCGGCATGGCGGTGGTGCGCGATCCGGCCGAGTTCCCCGAGGCCTTCGCCCGCACCCGCGCCACCGCGCTCGCGGTCTTCGGCGACGGCCGGCTCTACGTCGAGCGCTACCTGGAATCGGCTCGGCACGTGGAGATCCAGGTGCTGGCCGACACGCACGGGACCGTCGTGCACCTCGGCGCGCGGGACTGCTCGCTGCAACGCCGCCATCAGAAACTGGTCGAGGAATCGCCCGCGCCCGGTATTCCTGCCGAGGTCCTCGAGAATATGGGCGCGATGGCGGTGCGCGGTGCGTTCGCCTCCGGCTATGTCGGTGCCGGCACCTTCGAATTCCTGCTCGATCCCGCCGATCACCGCTTCTACTTCATGGAAGTGAATTGCCGTCTGCAGGTGGAGCATCCGGTCACCGAGATGGTGACCGGCATCGATCTGGTGCACGAGCAGATCCGCATCGCCGCGGGCGAGGAGCTCGGCTACGGCCAGGACGACGTCGCGCCGCAGGGCGTTGCGCTGGAATGCCGGATCAATGCCGAGGATCCGGCCCGCGACTTCGCACCCACCCCCGGTGAATTGACCGAATGCGACCTGCCCGGCGGCCCGTTCGTGCGGGTCGACAGTCACGCCCGCCTCGGCTATCGCGTTCCCGCGCTCTACGATTCGCTGCTGGCGAAGGTGATCGTGTGGGCGCCGGATCGGGTCACGGCCATCGCGCGCATGCGCCGGGCGCTGGCCGAACTCCGGATGGGCGGGCCCGCGGTCTCGACGACCGCCGAATTCGTGGACGGTCTCATCGATCACGAGCGGTTCCGCCAGGTCCGCCACGACACAGCCATGGTCGCTTCGCTCGGCTCCTAGCGAGCGGATCGACGAAAACGTCCGGCTCGCCTCGACACTGAGGCGAGCCGGACATTTGTGTGCCGGCAGGTAGAGGGATCCCTACCGGCTGTCCCGCACCCACTCGGCGAAGCGCGCGCCGAGGGCCGGGCTGTCCTTGATCCAGGCGAAGTGATCCAGGTTCTCGATGCCCGAGCCCGGCTCCAGGTGCCACCGGGTGAGCTCGGCCCGCTTCAGCCGCCGGGCCAGGTGATCCACCGTCGACTTGGGGCCCAGCGGATCGGACTCGAACGACACCATGAGCGTGCGCAGCGGCGAAACACCCAGCAGGCGATCGTAATTGAGCTGCGACCCCGCAGGCTGGTAACGGCCGGTGAGGGCGTGCCAGGACCAGTCGGCCATGACGCCGCCCGCCATCGGGCCACCCATCACTTTGCCGCCGGGCCAGATGCCGCGCAGCCGCGACACCACGCCGACGTACTGGCTGCCGTACAGCACCGAGGCCCAGCGCTTCAGCTCGAACGCCCGCCAGAACACGACGCCGGTGGCGATGGTGATTACACCCGCGAGCCGGTCCGGATGCGCCGCGCCGTACAGCAGCGACAGCTGGCCGCCCAGGCTGTGGCCGACGAGGTAGATCGGAGCCTCCGGGAAACGCTCCCGCAGCGCATCGAGAATCGCGGGCAGATCCGCCTCGAGCAGCTGGCGGTAGCCGTGATTGGCGGCCTCGCCCAGCGGCGGGGTGCTCTCACCCTGTGCGCGCAGATCGACCGTCGCCGCCGACAAGCCGGCCGCGTGCAGCGACTTGGCGAGGGGGAGGTAGAACTTCGCCTTCATGGCGATCGCGGGCAGCACCAGCAGCACCGGCGCGGTGGGGTCGGCCGCCGGCAGCACCCGCAGCACGAACGAGACAGCCTCGGAGACATCGGATTTCGGTACCGTCACCGAGACCGCTTCGAGGGCGGAGAACTCGGAGGGGCGCTTCTCGCCGGAGACCGGGGTCTGGCTGGGAGTGGACATGTCTGTGCTCCTGGATCAGGCGGACGCGGTCTCGCGGGCGGCGAGCTTGGTGACGTACTGGAACGAGACCTTGCCCACGAGCACGTCCTTGTCGTCGTAGAGCATCGCCCGGGTGTCCACGTCGAACTTGCCCGGCTCGGCGCGCTCGGCGATGGCGCGGATATCGCGCGGATCCACGGTGCCGATGGCGCGGATACGGCCCACGGCGGGCTTGAAGAACGCGGCGTGCGAGTCACGCACCACCATCCACTCGACCTCACCGAGGTCGGGGGCGGCAGCGCCGACGAAGGCCACCGCGCAGGCGATGTCGGCGGCCAGGTACAGCGCCGCCGCGTGCACGGTCTTCACGTGGTTGCGCAGGTCCGCGTTGTCGGGCACGACGGCCAGCGCGTGGTCGGCGTCGAGCTCGGTGACCTGGACGCCGGCGAAGACACCGAACGGCACCGCCGCATTGGCGATCTCTGCGAGCTTGGCGTAATCGGGGTCCTTGGTGGCGAATGGCACGAACGGCGCGAAGGCGCGGTCGAAGAACGACGTCTCGGTCATGTTTCCTGTCCCAACTGCGTCGAATCGAGGGGTCTGGCATCAGCTTGCGATTCGCAGTATGTCGGGGTGCGGAGGCCGGAACACGGCCTCATTGTGAGGTCCTATCGCCACCGGCAGAAGTGTGGAACATCGCTGTTCGGGCAGGTTATCCGCCGGTAGTGTGAGCGTCGGCCCGGCCGTCTCTCGCTATTCCTCAGAATCCAGTCCCGCCCGGGCACACGCGGTGGGAAGATGCGGACGTGGAGCAAACCGCCTCCGTGACAGTCGAGGTGCGCTCGTCCTCGACGCTTTCGCCGCGTGATGCCTTCGAGCAGTGGGAAGCCCTGATGGCAGATGCCATCGTTCCCTCAGCGATATCGCCGCTACACGACGGGTGCTGGAACGGCAAGATCACCAGCACCCAGTTCGATCGCGTGTCGGTGGCGCTCATGCGTGCCAGCGCACAACAGGTGAATCGGACACAACGGATGGTGTCGCGGTCGCAAGGGGAGTACCTGCTCGCCAATATCGTGCTGGAAGGTACGAACTGGACAGAGCAGCAGGGGCGGACCGCGGAGTCCGTCGCCGGGTCGATCGCCTTCTACGACAGCGCGCAGCCGCTGCTGAGCCGCACCACCGACAATGCCATGTCGACCCTGCTGCGCGCGCCGCTGCAGCCGGTGCTCGACTACGCGGGGCTGGCCCGCGAAGAATTGCCGTTCGCCGTCCCCATTCCGGCCGACGGCGCGATGGGGGTGGTCACCCGGTTCTTCCGCGATATGGCCGATCTCTCCAACGAGGAAGCCGAGCGCGCGAATGTCGCCTTCGACGGGCAGACCACCGGAATGCTGGCCTCGGCCCTGCTGCTCGCCGTCGGGAAAGCCTCACCCGCCCCGGCCGATTCGCTCTACACCCGCCAGCAGATGATGAGCTACCTACGAAAACGGTTCACCGACCCGGATCTAACCGTCGACGAGATCGCCCGCGCCTGCCTGGTCTCGCGGCGCACGCTGTTCCGCATGTGTGAGGGGCTCGGCGGCCCGGGCGCGCTGATCCGGCGCATGCGCATCGAACACGCACGGCGCCAACTGCGGTCGGAGCCGACGCGATCGCTCAACTCGATCGCGGCCACGTCGGGCTTCGCCTCCGATCGCCACTTCTATCGCGCCTTCCAGCTCGAAACCGGCATGACCCCGGGCGAATTCCGCTCCCAGTTCGCCGTCGCTGCCTCCGGCGCCCGCCGCGTGACCCGGCAACTACCCGGCTAGGACAACAGCTGACCGTGCTCGAGCGCCTCGATGGGCGGGCTGGTGTAGCGCGGTGCGCGATAGTGGAAGTCGAAGTTGGCGCGCACGTAGCGGCGATAATCCTCCAGGGTGTGCATGATGTCGGCGCGGGTCTGCCCGGCGATGCCGAGCACGTCGAGCTCTTCGGCCAGCGCCTCCTCCATATGCCCGATGCGCACGATGCAGTCGGTCAGCAACTCGTTCACCACCCGCAGCGCGTGCGCCCTGGTGCAGCCGAAGTGGTGCTCGGCCAACAGGACCGCGTTGTAGGCGTAGCCGACGGCCTCGTCGGCCGGTAGCGAATGGACGTCGTTGATCAGTCCCATGTGCTCGGTCACCGCCGCGCGCAACGTCTTCAACGCGGGCAGCTGCCGCACCACGTCGGGTAGATCTATGCCGTAAGTGATTTCGCTCAGATCCAGCAGCATGTAGATCGCGACCGAGATCTGCCGATGGGTGCGATACTCGTCGAGTTTCGGCAGGTCCCGCGTGATGGTGCGCACGCTTTCGGTGTAATAGCTCCACCACCATTCCTGGATCTCGGCGCGGACCATGCGCTGCCAGGGTAGTGAGCGGCCGCGGCAGAGTCGGCGCCACAGATCCTGAAATGCGGTGGCCAGCACGCCGGACGGCGTTTCGTCGAGCTGAAATCCGGTTTCCAGGCGCTGAATGGTGGTCAGGCAGCGCCGCGGATCCGGCATCTCGATATCGAACTGGTCGTCCACGATGAACGCCCATGCCGTGAATTCCGAGAGCAGCGCGAGTGATTCGACATCGGCGCGCGGGCACCACATCGAGTACATCTCGACCGGGCGCGAACCCGCGACCCGGCGTCTGGACAACTCCTCGGGGACGAGGTCCTGGCTCACCAGCCATTCCCACATCTTGGATTCGGCCGCTCCGGCGCGGGGATTGGTTCCTTCCGGCGGGTACGGCATGTAGAAATCGGGAAGAATGATTCGCTCGGAAACCATGGGGCACAGCTCCTTCGGCGAGCGTGAATTCGTCTGGCCTCATCCGCCGGCCCTCGGGGTCGAGCCGGCTCCCCGCCATCCGTTCACGCCCGATTAGTCCAGTATCTCCCAACTCGACCTGGGACACGCGCGAATTCGGCGCACTGGAAGAATCAGTTGAACGAGCAAGTTCGCGCGTGGGAGAGGCGGCGATGGAGGAGTTCGATACCGGCGGGGTACCGGGGGAGGGGCTGCTCAATGCGCCCACCTTCGGCTCGGTATTGCGGCGGATTCGAGACGCTCGGGGAGTGTCGCGGGAGCGGCTCGCATTCAACTCGGGGGTCAGTGCCAGCTATGTGAACCACCTGGAGAAGGGGGAGCGGGAACGGCCCACCCGGGAGGTGGTGACGGCCCTGATGCGGTATCTGGACCGACTGTCCCCGCTGGCCCCGGAGGAATTCCGGCAACTGTCTGATCTGGCCGGGATCGAACCGGTGAAACAGCCGTCGACCGCCGATCTCCGCGCCGATCTGGGCCGCGGCATCCCCAAGGCGCTGGCGCTGTACGAACCGCACCTGGCCGCCTACGTCGACACCCGGCTCAACATCCTGATGTGGAACGACAGCTTCGCCGCGGGCTTCCCCGGCCTCCCCGAGGACGGGAACCTGCTGCGCTGGATGCTCGGGGATCCGCGCGCGCGGGTCGCCATGGTCGAGTGGGAGCGGGAGCTGCGGATCTCCATCCAGTGGCTGCACGGATACATCGCCCAGCACGGCGACACCAGCTGGTTCGGGGATCTGCTGCAGGACCTGAGCCGATTTCCGCTGTTCCTGGAGATCTGGTCGGACACCACCGCGCGCTACGAGCGCACCCGTCCGGTCATTCAGCTGCGCGACGACGCGGGGCGTAAGACCCAGATCATCGGGCAGCTGTTCAACGTCAACAGCACCGCGCATCCGGGGCGCATGCAGATCTTCATCGGCCTGCGGACCAACGGTCAGGCGTAGGGGTCGGTGATGTCGCGCAGCTGCGCGAGGGCTTCGCGGAGGTTGCGCATGCGGCGTTCCCCGAGGTGGTCGGCCCACTCCTGCTCACCGGCCGTACCGCCGCGCTGGATCGGGTTGCCGGAGAGGACATTCCGAGACTCGCTCGGCAACTGGCCTGACCGATCGGCCGTCGGACCGGCCCGGCGCGGAGGGGACTGCGGGCCGGTGCGACGGGCCTGCGGCTAGCGGGTGAGCAGTCGGCGGATCCAGCCGCCGCCGTTCGCGTCCTCGTGGCCCGGGCACCACTGATCGGGCGGGACGGACGCCCGCACCTGCGCGACGTGGGCGCCGCAGCCCGACCAGGTGGTCTTGCCGCAGGTCCGGCATCGAGTGGGTCGGCACATGGTTTCGGTTCCTCCGTGGTGTCAGGCGGGGGCTTCGCCGGATTCGATGGCGTCGGCGAACTCGCAGAACGCCTCGTAGGCGCGGGCGCCGTGAATGGTGGCCGGGCCACCGTGCATGAGGAACGTGACGCCGATGGCCTCTGCGGCCTCCTGCCTGGTGGCGCCCGCGCGGGCGGCGGCCTGACCGTGCGAGGCGATGCAGCCGTCGCAGCCCTCGACCACGCCGATGGCCAGCGCGATGAGCTCCTTGGTCTTGCGGTCCAGCGCGCCCGGCGCGAACGCCGCCTTGCTGAGTTCGCCGAAGCCCTTGTACACCTCGGGAATCGCGCGCCGCAGCTCGCGGTGCAGCGGGGACAGTTCGCTCAGCACCGCCTTTCCGTGCGGCGAGGCCTGGGTGGTGTCGGTCGGTGCGGACATGGCTACTCCTTCGGGCTGCTTCGCGGATACCCCTTGGGGTATATCCACCACGGTAGCATACCCCCAGGGGTATCTATATGAGCGTCGTCACCTGTCGAAACCCGGCCACGGGGTTGATCAGTTCAGTCCGAGAACCACCGTGTTGCCGTCGTGATCACCGGTCGAGGCGGTGTCGGTGTTGTAGGTGTTGCCCAGCGTCAACACTCCGAGATCGGTCGCGCCCTTGCCCAGCAGCGCCGCGCGCAGATTGCCGCGCGCCTGCGCGAACGACACGTAGCCGTGGGTGATCACCTCGAACTTCTCCCGGCTGAACGCCGCTGACCACACGAATCCGCCGCCCGCCAGCGGAGCCGGGCCGAAAACCCGTCCGTGGTCGTTGGTTTCGACGGCGGTGGCGTCGGAGAACGCCGAATCGCTGCCGTCCGGCGGCTGCTGCGCGTAGAGCTGCCCGTTGATCCGGCCCTGATAGCCGGTGCTGTGCAGCCACTGCACCGGGAACCCCGCCGCGGAGAGCCGATTCGTCAATGTCGCGGTGGCGGCGTCGGCGGTCGCCGAGGTCCGATCGACGAACACCACATTGACCGGCTCGTAGAGCGACTTCCCCTGATATTGCTGCCCGAGCCAGTTCGCCACGTTCCCGTCCGACCGCAGCATCCACACGCCGATCGACCCGTAGGGCGTCGAGACGCTGGTCGTGGCGGTCGGCGGCGTCCCGGCCGAGGTCTGCGAGGTTCCGGTGGGCAGATCCGAGGATCCGGTCGGCAGCGCGGACGCCCCCGGCGACACCATCGCCACGGCTGCGGCGGTCACCGCCACCACCGCCAATCGGACGGCCCGGACTCGAATCATGGAGCGAGAGAACATGTTCACCTTTCACCGACGATCCACAGGTCATAGCAGAGATCGCCGCCCCGGAACCCCCATACCGGCATTTCGGTCGGCGCCACTCCGCGGCGGGGTCGACGACGCGATAGCGGCGATGGACCCGCTACCATCCACCCGAGCCCCGCTGCGGACATCGTCGCTGTTCCGCCGACGCCCCCCGCAGCCGACGGCATGCCCGATCACCCGATCAGCCCGAGGAGCAATCATGTGTCAACCGACCCCCTGCCAGACCTGCGGCAAGACCACCTGGGCCGGCTGCGGCGACCACATCGACCAGGTCAAGGCCGTGGTCCCGGCCGACCAGTGGTGCGACGGCGAGCACACCGCCAACTAGTCCGGCCACGCGGGCGGTCCGGCCTCCGAACAGGAAGGTGAGAACGTGCGGATCTACATCACCAGTGTGTTCGTCGACGACCAGCAGAAGGCGCTCGACTTCTATACCGGGGTGCTCGGGTTCACCACCAAGCACGACGTCGACCTGGGCGCGGCGCGCTGGTTGACGGTGGTGTCGCCGGAGGATCCCGCGGGCGCGGAGCTGCTGCTCGAACCGGATGGGCATCCGGCGGTCAAGCCGTACAAGGACGCGCTGGTGGGCGACGGGATTCCGGCGGCCTCTTTCCAGGTGGCGGATGTGTACGGCGAGTACGAGCGGCTGCGCGGGCTCGGCGTGCGGTTCACCCAGCAGCCGATGGAGGCGGGGCCGGTGACCACCGCGGTCTTCGACGACACCTGCGGGAATCTGATCCAGCTCGTCACCCCGGCATAGCGCCGACCGCGGGTTCACCGAACAGGACGGCCTCCATCAGGCCGATCACCCACTGGCGGGGATGGATTCGCTCGTCGTCGCCGAAGACGCGGGCGTAGTCCACCACCAGGCCGAGGGCGGCGTGCACGAGGACGGCCGCCGCGGCGGGGGTGAGGCCGGGGCGGACCCGGGTGAGCAGCGCCGCCCATTCGGTGACGACCATGCGCTGCACCACCCGCAGGGTCGCGCGCTCGTCGTCGGGGACGTGCCCGAACTCGGCGAAGTAGACGAAGATCAGCTCGCGTTCGTCGAACGCCCCGGCCACGTACATGTCGACGAGTTTGGCCAAAGCCTCGGTGGGACCGGCGGATTCGGCCAGGGTGGGGCCGATCACGGCCGACATGCGATCGGCGGCCCGGCGGAACGCGGCATTGAGCAGATCCCCCTTGCCGCGGTAGTAGCGGTACACCGCCGAGGTCGAGGGCAGGCCTGCGGCGACCGCGATGTCCTCGACACTGACATTCGGGTAGCCGCGTTCGTAGAACAGCCCCACCGCCCGCTGCAACAGCAGTTCGTGTTTGAGCGTGGGCGGCGTCTCCACCGCGCGCGGGGCGGGCGGCGGCTGTGCCGGCTCGGGCAGATCGGCCCCGATCAGCGCCCAGCAGGCCGTATTCAGCAGGACGGCAAGGGATTTCGAGGCGAGCGTGACCCGGTGATCGCCGAGGCAGCTCACGGTGCTGAAGACGCCGACGGCCCGCACGGCCCGCTCGCGCGCGGACAGGCCGGGCCGCACCGCACCGATCAACGCGCTGAGCTCGGACAGCGCCGTCGCGAAATGCTGGTCCACCGTGCGCTTGTCGAGCCCGTCGAGGTAGCGGTGCTCCCACCGGGCCAGCCCCGCGGTGGTCCGATTGGCGATGGTCTCGGCGATGATGCCGTCGATGGCGTACCCGAGCCGCCGCCGCGCCGGCCAGCCGGCGGCCACCTCGGGCAGGCTCACCGCCGCCACGGTCACCTCCCCGAGCCGCAGCAGCTCACCCGCGAACAGCGCGTACTTGCTCGGGTAGTGCCGGTAGAGCGCGGTGGAGGTGATGCCGAGCCGGGCCGCGATGTCCTCCATGCTGACCCGGTGGTAGCCGAGCGAGGCGAATTCGGCCGCCGAGACCGCCGCGATCTGGGCTCGCCGGTTCTTGGGCCGTCGCCGGACCGCCCGCGCACCCGGTTCGGGGGCGGGCGTCCTCGCCGGGTTCACGACTGCGGCTGCTGCGCCAGCGGCGAATTCACCTTGTTCACCAGCCACCGGTCGCCGGATCGTTCCAGCCGCATCACCATCGACAGCTGGCCGGGCGCCGGCTTGCCCTGGGTGCCGAGACTGGTGATGGTCTGCCCGATCACCACGATGGCCTCGGCGGAGTCGCGGTCGGCATTGCGGACCGCGCACTGCACGTCGGTGGCCTTGGACACCACCTGGCCCTGGGTCAGCACATCCCGCAATTCCTTGCTGGTGGCGTCGAACTGCTTGCGCCAGTCGCCGGTCGCGTCCTTCTCCACGGCGGTGAAGTAGGCGTCGAGGTTCTTGGCGTCATAGGTGGCCAGCAGCGGTGCGGAGGCGCAGGCGGCAGCGCGAGCCTGCTCCTGGGCGGCGAGCAGATCCCGATTGTGCCCGTCGTGGCGGTAGAGGTAGACGCTCGAGCCGAGGGACGCGGCGAGCGCGAGCACCACGGCGGCACCGACCGCGATCCGGGCCCGTGCGCCCAGGGCGGGCAGCGCCGGGGCGCGCAGGCGCGACTTCCACCCGCGCCCAACCGTTTCCGGCTTGTCCATGCTGGTTTTGGCGCCCGTGAGTTCGGCACCACGGTCGGCGGTCAGGTCGGCGGCGGTGAGCGCGGTGTCTGTGGTGTGGTCGGTGCCGGTGGTGGCGTCGGCGTCGCGGTCGCCGATCGCATCCGCGCCGGCAGCGATATCGGCCGTGGTGTCCGGCATCTCGGCCGGGGTCTGCTCGATGGTGTTGTCGCTCATGGGAAGTCTCCTGGCTTGCGTGGGTGATCTAGCGGGGGACCGGCTGGGACATCTCGTTGCCGGTGACCCCCGGCGGTGCGGTGGCCCCGTTGTCGGGCACGTCGGGTCGGGGCGCGTTGGCCGAACCGCGGACCTGCAGGGCCGGATTCGAGGTGACGCAGTAGTTGTAGAGCCGCACCCGGGTATCGGCCTGCACGTCGGTCGGCACGACCGGGATGGTCTGGTAGTCGCAGCTGGGCCGCGGCCACGGATCGACCAGCGTGTTGTAGGCGCCGTCGTGCGCGGGCACGCCGAGCGCCTGGGATCCGGCGCGCAGGGCGGGGAAGAGCGCGGCGATGGCGGGCGCGCGCAGTTTGGCCGCCTTGGTGACCGCCACGAAATTGGTCACCAGATTGGTGATGGGGTCCTGGGTTTCGGTGATGAACCCGTTCAGCGTCGCCAGTTGACCGGGCCCCTGCTGGAGCAGCTTGCGCAATTCCTGGTCGGCGGAGGCGAACTGGTCGAACAGCACGCTCCCGGCTTTGGTGAGTGTGCCCAGATCGGGCTGCGCGTGCTGGGTGGTGTCGGCGATGACCTCGAGATTCTCGATGAGCTGCCGGGTCTGCGGCAGCAGATCGGTGAGTCCGGACATGGCCCGGCTCAGCCCGGAGATCATGTTGCGCAGCCGATCCGGGCCACCCGCGAGGGCCTTGTCCAGCTCGTCGACGATCACATTGAGCCGGTCGGGGTTCATGCCGCCGACCAGATCGCCGAGATTGCTGAACACCGACTGGATCTGCACCGGCACGCTGGTCCGCGCCCGCTCCACCAGGGACCCGTCGTGCAGGTACGGTCCGGTATCGGAGTCGGGCCGGAAGTCCAGATACTGTTCCCCGGCCGCGGACAGCTGCCCGATGGCCACGGTCCCGCCGATCGGTATCCGGGCGCTGTCGTCGATCTCGGCGACCGCCGCCACCCTGTCCCCGGCCACGTGCACGTCGCTGACCTTGCCGATCCGGCTGCCGCGGAAGGTGACGTCATTGCCGGGCAGCAGCCCGCCCGAGGACGTCAGCTCGACGGTCACCGAGTAGGTGTGCGGAATCGGATTGAACCGCAGCACGTAGGCGCCGATATAGCCGGACCCGAGCAGCAGCACCACGATCAACCCGAGATTGGCGATGGCGATGCGACGCCGCACCACCCACTGCCACAGTGGCGGATTCATCGATCCCCTCCCTGCTGCTGCGGCTCCGGCTGGGTGTCGGGGAGTCGGGGCGGGCTGGTGAGCCGCCCGAACACCTTGGCCAGCACCTGTTCCAGGCTTCCGATGAACTGCCCGGCGTCGCCGAGTTCGGGCCACCGGCTGCCGTGCGGATCGGTGAGCGCGCCGACGCTCAGATACGACACCGTCGCGGCCACCGCCAGCGCCGGACCCCGCAGGCTGGCCGTCAGCGACGGGTAGATCGTGTGCAGCCCGTCCAGCGCCCCGGTCAGCTGATCGCTCTGCGCGAATCCGGACATGAGGGCCTGAATGCTGTTGAACAGCCCCACGAAATCCCCGCCGGTGGTGGTGGCGAAGTCGCCGAGCGCGTCGGTGGCGGTGGCGACCTTGGCGAGCAGCTCCACGATCTGCTGATTGTTCTCGGTCAGCAGGCCGATCAACGCCGGGAAGGTGTCGGCGGCGGCCCCGAGTTGGGCTTTGCGCCGGGCCAATTCGCCCGAGAGGTCGTTCAGCCCGCCCAGCACCGAGTCGATGTCGCCGGTGCGGGTGTTGAGCGCCCCGATGGCGGCGGTCAGCTCGCTGATCAGATGCGACAGTTCGGGTGCGCGGCCGGCGAACATCGAGTTCAGTTCGCCGGTGATCTTGGCGGCCTGATTGATGCCGCCGCCGTTGAGCAGCAGCGAGACCGACATCATGAGCTGTTCCACCGAGGCGCCCGCCGCAGTGTGGTCGGTGCCGATGGTGTCCCCGTCGCGCAGCGGCTCCCCGGCCTCGGCGGCCGCGGGCAGCGTCATGGCCACGAACATGTCGCCGAGCGGGGTGGCCTGGCGCAATTCGACGGTGGTGCCGCGGGGCAGCCGGATGTCCTCGCGGATCAGCATTTTCACGTCGGCCACGAAGTTCGTGGTCGCGATCTGGGTGACCACGCCGATATCGGTGCCGCCGATCTTGACGTGCGCGTGGTCGGGCAGGTTCAGCGCGTCGGCGAAGGCGGCGTGCACGGTGTAGCCGGGCGCGCCCAGACCGGGTTTGGGCATGGGCAGGGTGTCCACGGTGACCGCGCACCCGGTGGCGGTCAGCAGCGTGGCGGCGGTCAGGACTCCGCCGAGAGTCGTTGTGCGCAGTCTCATTTCAGGTTCGTGATTCCCAGGAGGGCGGCGGTGAGGCCGAAGTCGGGGCTGAAGTCCTGCACCTTGCCGGTGCGGCAGCCGTCCAGCCGCATCTGGATGCGCTCGCAGAACGTGGAGAGGATCTCTCCGTCGAGCAGGGACTTGTCCAGCAGGCCGTGCAGTCGCAGCGCCTGATGCTCGGTGCTGGTGGCATTGGCGAGGTTCTGGAACATGAGCGGCCCGACGTCCACGATCTCGGTGAGGCCGCGGGCATTGGCGCGCATCTGTTGGGTGATCGCCACGAAGCGGGTCAGCGCCCCGGCCAGCTGATCCTTGTTCTGTCCCACCAGGGTCGCGGTATTGGTGACGAAGTCGTCGAGCTGGCCGAGCACCGCCTCGATGCCGGGGGCCTGCTCGCCCATGAGGTTCACCAGTTCGGTGAGCCGGCCGCTGAAGTCGCGCACCGTCTGGTCGTTGGCGGCGATGACCTGGGTGATGTCATTGAGTTTGATGATGGTGTTGGAGATCTGGTCCTTGTTGGCGAAGGCCACCTCGAACGCGGCCGAGAGCGAGTCGAGGGTTTGGCGCAGCTTGTCGCCATTGCCATTGAGCAGCGGGAACAGCACGCGGCTGGCCATCGGCCCGGTGGTGTTGTCGCCTTTGAGCGCATCGCCGAGCTGCGAGAAGGTGGCCAGGATCCGATCCAGCTCGACCGGAACCCTGGTGCGCTGCAACGGAATATAGGCGCCGTCGGTCAAGGTGGGGCCGTCGCCGGTGTAGGCCGGAGCCAACTCCACGTGACGATTCGTGATCAGCTGCGGATTCACCAGTGCCGCAACGGCATCGGCGGGAATCTTCACGTCCTGGTCCAGCGACATGGTGACCTGCACGTAGCTGCCCTTGGGTGTGACGGTTTCGACGGTGCCGATCGGCACGCCCAGCACCGCCACCTCATTGCCCGCGTACAGGCCGGCCACGCTCTCGAAATCCGCGGTGATCTTCATCCGCGCCCCGAGATACTCCTTGGGTAGCGACCCGATCGAATCGGGCAGTAGCCCGCACGCCGCGGTGAG
Source organism: Nocardia tengchongensis (assembly GCF_018362975.1). Classification (NCBI taxonomy): domain Bacteria; kingdom Bacillati; phylum Actinomycetota; class Actinomycetes; order Mycobacteriales; family Nocardiaceae; genus Nocardia; species Nocardia tengchongensis. Next base: position 5,781,727 of record NZ_CP074371.1, on the reverse strand, counting down.
CAGCAGCGCCCCGCACACCGCGGCCAGCCGCAGTCGTCTCCGAAGTGTCATCACTTGCACCCCTGCACGGCCTGCGCGAAGCACAGCCAGTTGTCCGGGAACAGCCACGGCGCGTACACGTTTCCGTACGGTCCGTCGCCGAGCACATTGTTGAACTGCCGCAAGGTCACCGGCATGATCTGATACAGCGCGGCCAGGTTGTTCTTGTTCTTGTCCAGCCCCTCCGACATGGTGTCCAGGTCGGTGATGAGCGGGCCGAGCTGGTTGTTGTTCTCCAAGCCCATCTGCTGCAACAGCTTCGACAGCGACGCCACGTTGTCGAGCAGCTGCTTCAGCAGCGACTGCCGCTGCTGCACCGCGCTGCCGATGGCCTCCCCGCGGGTCAGCAGCATCAACACGCTGTTCTGGTTGTCCGACGCCAGCTGCGAGACGGTGTCCATACCCTTGAGCAGGGTGTCCACCTCGTCGCGGCGATCGTTGATCACCTTGGCCAGCGCGCCCACACTGTCGAGGGCCTGCACGGTCAGCTCCGGCGAGGAGCCCATCTGCCGATCCACCAGATCCAGGGCGTTGCGCAGCTTCTGCGGGTCGAGCTTCTCGACGCGTTCGAAGGAGTTCTTGTACTGCGGATCCTCGATGACCTTGCCCAGGTTGTAGGGGACCGAGGTGTGGTCGAGCTTGATCCGGTCCCCGGACAGCGCCTTTCCGCTGCCGGGGGTCAGATCCACGTGCAGGCGGCCCAGGATCGTGGACATCTTGATCGCCGCGCGCGCATCGTCGCCGAGCTCGATCTTGCGCTGCACCTTCATGTCCACCAGCACGTGGCCGTTGTCCAGCTTGACCGCACTGACCTGGCCGACCTCGATGCCCGACACGTCCACGGTCGCGCCCGGCCGCAGCCCGGCGGCCTGCGCGAACTCGGCGTGAATCGTCCGGTCGCCGACATGCGCCTGCTCGATGAGCGTGGACCCGGCCAGCAGTGCCACCACGAACCCGGACGCGAACAGTCCCAGCCGCAGCGGCCGATTGGCCAGGAACCCCGGGTAGCGAAGCCGCCTCATCGGCACACCTCCGAATGTGATTGGCCGCCGACCTGATTGAACAGACCGGGCGGGAGCAGCACGCCCCACAGCGAGACGTCCAGGCTGCACAGGTAGGCGTTGCCGTATGCCCCGTAGCTGCTGAACCGCGCGATGCCATTGAGGACGTCGGGCAGTTCCACGGCTGCCTTGTCCAACGACGCGCCATTGAGCAGCAGCAGCGCGACACCGGCGGAGGCGTCGGTCTGCGCGCGCGCCGCCCCGGGCTTCACCTGGGCGAGCACACCGACCAGCGAATCCGTCGCCGTCGCCGTGCGTTCCACCGACGACTTCAGGGTGCTGCCCTGCGCGTACAGGGCATCGGTCAGCGCCCGCGCCTGCGTGATCAGCGTTTCGAGCTCATTGCTGCGATGGGCCAGGCCGGAGACGACACTGCTGAGATTGCCGACCACCTGGCCCAGGATCTCGTCGCGCTGCCCGAAGGTGCCAGCCAGCTGGGCGGCCTGGGTCACCAGGGCGCTCAGCGAGACGCCATTGCCCTGTAAGGCCTGAATCAGCGTCTCCGACAGCAAATTCACCTGGTCGGGTTGCAGCACGCTGAACAGCGGTTCGAAACCCGACAGCAGCGACGAGACGTCGAAGGACGGCTCGGTGCGCTCGATCGGGATCTGCCCGCCCACCGGCATCGGCGCACCGGCGTCCGTGCCCGGCATGAGCGCGATGTAGCGCTGGCCGATCAGGTTCTGGTAGCGCACCAGCGCCTTGGTGGAGGTGGTGGGATGCTGATCGGCCTCGATGCGGAACTCGACGCGGGCGCGGTAGCCGTCGGCGAACTCGATCTTGTCGACCCGGCCGACCCGCACGCCCGCCATGCGGACGTCGTCACCGATCCGCAGACCCAGCACATCGGAGAACACGGCCGAATAGTTGTGCGTGGAGCCGGGCACCGTGCGCTGCAGCGTCGACCACATTGTGTAGGTCAGCAGGACCGCGACGGCGGCGAAAAGACTGAAGCCTGCCAAGGATTTTCCGGATTTCACGACGCGCCTCCCGTCTCGGCCGGCACCAGGGCACCGCCCGCCAGCAGCGGGGTGAGCAGCAGCAGTTGCGCCGCGTCAGGCCGGTGGCCGACCAGGGCCGCGACGGCGTCGGAGCCGCGCAATCCGGCGGGTTGGACCGCGGCCGGAGCCGGGTCGGTCGCCGCGGCCGGTGCGGTGAGCCCGGGAATCGTGGGGATGCCCGGGATCGCCGGAAGCCCGGGAATGGCGGGCAGACCCGGTACGGCCGGTGTGGTTGTCGGGACAGGCGCCGGTCCCGCGGCGCCGAGCCACTGCGGAAGCTGCTGCTGCGGAAACTGTTGCGCCGGAGCGCTGTCCGGCACCGACGCGCCGCCACAGCGCGGTCCGGCGAGCTCGCCGTAGCGCGGGCAGTCGGCCGCGGTGTACTGCTGGAACGGCGTGAAGGTCACGTCCATTCGCCACACCATCTGCTTCTTGGGGCCGAAGGTGAACGTCGACTGCAACCGCTGCAAGGCGGTGTTCAGGTTGGCGATGGCGAACGGGATGGCCTGCGGGTCCTGGGCCAGACTGCCGAAGAGCTGGTTCAGGCCCGACACCAGGAACTTGCCGGAGTCGGGATTGCGCGCGAACAGACCGTTCACCGTGTCCACCGCGCTGCCACCGGTGCTCAGCAGGTTCATCAGCGCCGTCCGCTGCTCGGTGAGCGTGCGCGCGGTGGTCACCGACTTGGCCAGGGTCCCCACCAGATCCGGCGCGGACTGGCTCAACGCGGAGGCCGCGCGGCCCAGATTGCCGAGCAGGTCCCCGACGCCCTCGATGCCGCGCACCTCGGTGACCCAGCGATCGAGCCGCTCGATCGTGGACCCGGGCACCCGCGCGGACGGATCCAGCGCCGCCGACAGCGTGGACAGCACCCGGCCCAGCTTCTCGGGCTGAATGTTGTTGAGCACCGTGCGCAGCACATTGAGGGTGCTCTGCAACTGCACGGTCGCGGCGCTGGTGTCCTCCGGGATGGTCGCGCCCGCACGCAGCGTGTCCTTGGTCGGCGCGGTGTCGACCAGTTCGACCGCGGTGACCCCGAAGATGTTGTTCGGGATCACCCGTGCGGCGACATTCGCCGGAATCGTGTTCGCCACCACCGGTTTCAGGGCGATGGCCGCCCGCTGCCGCTCACCTTTGGCCACCACCGTCACGTCCTCGACGCGTCCGACGATCATGCCGCGGAACTTCACGTCGGCGTGGCCGGGCAATCCGTCGCCGGTGCTAGTGAGCACCGCGGTCACCGCCACCTTCTCCTCGAAGCGGCCGTTGTAGCGCAGCGCCAGCAGATACAGCAGCAGCGCCACCGTGGCGAGCAGGGCGAGTCCGGCCAGCGTGAGCTGCCGGGCCGTGGGGCCCCGCCCGCTGGGATCAAGAATCATCGAAACACCTATCCCGAGATGCGGAAGCCGGGGTCGATACCCCAGATCGCAAGGGTCAGAAAGAGATTGACGAAGACCATGACGACGATGACCATCTTGATGGCACGCCCGGCCGCCACCCCGACGCCTTCGGGCCCGCCGGTGGCGACGAAGCCGTAATAGCACTGGATGAACGTCGAGATCATCACGAAGACCATGACCTTGAGCAGTGACCAGAACACGTCCGGTCCCAGCAGGAACTGGAAGAAGTAGTGGTCGTAGGTGCCGGCGGTGGTGCCGCCCAGGATCAGCACCGACAGTTTGGTCGCCAGATACGCCACCGCCAGACCCACGCTGTAGAGCGGGATGATGGTCAGCGTGGACGCGATCATGCGGGTGCTGATCAGGTACGGAAGCGGCCGGATGGCAATCGATTCCAGGGCGTCGATCTCCTCGGAGATGCGCATGGCCCCCAGTTGCGCGGTGAACCGGCACCCGGCCTGAATGGCGAAGGCCAGGGTCGCGATGATCGGCGCCAGCTCGCGGGTGGTGGCGAACCCCGAGATCGCGCCGGTGAGCGGGCTCATGGTGAGCAGGTTCAACGCGGTGAACGACTCCATGCCGACGGTGATGCCGCCGAACCCGCACAGCGCCACCACCACGCCGATGGTGCCGCCGCCCACCACCAGCGAGCCGTTGCCCCAGCCCACATCGGCGGTCAGGCGCAGCACCTCCTGCCGATAATGCTTGAGCACGAATGGAATCGCGATGAGCGCCTGGAAGAAGGTGATGACCTGATGGCCCAGGCGCTGATTAGCCTGCACCGGCACCGCCACCGCGTTCGCGGCCATCCGCACCGGCTCGAGCGCCGGGGGAGTATAGGAACTGCCCATCTCAGACCACCTTCGACGGCAGCAGCGTGTTGTAGAGCTGGGTGAGCGCGATATTGGTGGCGAAGAGCATGAGCGCCGAACTCACCACCGCCGAATTCACCGCGTTGGCGACCCCGCCGGGACCGCCGTGCGCGTGCAGGCCGATATCGCAGGCGATGATCGCGGTCAGCAGGCCGAAGATGGCCGCCTTGAGCACCGCGATCACCAGATCGTTGGCCACCGCGAACGACGCGAACGAGCCGATGAACGAGCCCGGCGTCCCCTGCTGGGCGTAGACATTGAACATGTAAGCCGTTGCGAAGCCCACGAACACGATGAACCCGCACAGCAGCATGCTCACCAGCACCGCCGCCGCCAGCCGCGGTGCGACCAGCCGCCGCACCGGATCCACGCCCATCACCATCATGGCGTCGATCTCCTCGCGAATGGTGCGCGAGCCCAGATCGGCGGTGATGGCCGACCCGACCGCGCCCGCGATCATCAGCGAGGTGACCAGCGGAGCGCCCTGGCGGATGATGCCGAGCCCGGCCACCGCGCCGATGAACGTGGTCGCGCCGACCTGATTCACCAGCGCGCCCACCTGAATCGAGACCACCACCGCGATCGGGATCGCCACCAGTACCGTGGGCGCGGCCGACACGCTGGTCATGAAGGCGCACTGCTTGATGAACTCGCGGTACGGGAACCGGCGTCGCAGGATCGACACCACCAGCTGGCGCAGGGCGTCGCGACCCAGATCGACCTGCCGCCCCAGGGTTTCCAGGGACCGCTGCGGATGCTCGCGCCACAGGGTCCGCACGCTGCGGCCGATCCGCTCCAGCTCCGTCGGTTCGGCCGCGGTGGCGGGCTTTTCGAGTGTCGTCATCAGGCCATGTCCTCGAGGTAGCGCTGCAACAGCACCAGCAGGTACCCGGCCACCGTGACGCCGGCCGCCGCGGTGCACAGCACCGCCATCCAGAGACCAACGCGCAGAACGGGATTGACTTTCGTTCGCCCACCGAGAATCTTGATCCCGATTACCAGGATGTCGATGAGCCAGACCAGCACCATCATTACGTCATGCACACATTCGAGAAGGTGAGCACCGGCCAGCACGCGATGGATCCGAGGAACGAGATGATCACATCGAGCCCGTGCATCTGCTTCAGATGCGCGGTGTGGGTGAGGGTCCACACCACCCCGATCAGCCCGTAGGGAATGCCGAGAATGATGAGCGTTCCGAGGAATTCGGACACCTTCATCTCGTAGCCGAGCAAGCGATCCAAGCGTTTCAGCATGTTGCGAACGTCCTCTCACGTCCCCGCCCCGCGCCTCTGTGCACGAGCTGCCGCAGCGACGTATGTTACTCACGATTCTCGCGAAGGGAAGTGAATCGGCCGATCTTTCTTCGGGGTGAGATTGCGGAGGCGCACCGTCTCACGCGGCGCGAACGCGGTAACCAACGGCCGCTTAAGTTACTCGCAATTCACCTCTTGAATTTGCCGGCGCGGTGCGGAATTCTCAGTAACATAGCCAGCGCCCCGGCGGCGGAAGGGGATCGCCGGGACTATCGGAGGTAATCCATGACCATCGCGGCAGCGCAGCCGGCCGGCGGCGCCACCCTCACCCTCGAACAGACCCGCATCCACATACCCGGCGTGCACCGGGCCGACACCAAACGGCCGCCGAAACTCGAGGATGCACTGGACTTCTGGCAGTTCTCCGGCGCCGCGGCGAACGTCGCCATGCAGATGGCGCGACCGGGCGTCGGCCACGGCGTGGCCGACAGCAAGGTGGAATCCGGGGCGCTCATGGTGCATCCGTGGAAGCGGCTGCGCACCACCGCCTCCTACCTCGCGGTGGCCATCCTCGGCACGCCCGAGGAGAAGATCGCCTTCCGGGAAGCGGTCAATGTCGCACACCGGCAGGTTAAGTCGGAGCCCGGCGCCGCGGTGCGCTACAACGCCTTCGACCGCCACCTGCAGATGTGGGTCGCCGCCTGCCTCTACATCGGCTTCGAGGACTCCTACCAGCTGCTCAACGGCAAGATGAACGCCGAACAGGCCGAGGCGTTCTACTCCACCTCCGCACCGTTGGGCACCACCCTGCAGGTCACCGAGGAGATGTGGCCCGCCACCCGCGCCGAATTCGACGAGTACTGGGTGCGGGCCTGTGAACAGGTGGCCGCCGACGAGAAGATCCGCGCCTTCATCGACGACCTGCTTCACCTGCGGATGATCCACTGGTACCTGCGGGTCGTCTTCGGCGGCCTGCTGCGCTTCCTCACCGTCGGCTACCTGCCCCCGTACTTCCGCGAGCAGCTGGGCGTGGAATGGACCGCCGCCGACCAACGCCGCTTCGAGCACCTGTTCCTGTTCGTCGGCTTCGTGAACCGCTTCATTCCCAAGTTCATTCGCACCATGGGCACCCGCAGCATGATGGCGAACGTGCGTCGCAGGCTGCGGGTGCACAAGGCGTTGATCTGACCGGTCGGCTCAGGCCGAACCCTGGACCCGGCTCCGGTCGCCGATCATGCGGTGACCGGCCGGGACAGGTCGTAGACCGTGCTGCCGCCCACGGTGGTCGCGGTGAAGTGCGACTTCACCCAGGCGGCGATCTGGGAGCCGCTCGAATCGGCGTTCCCGCCCATGGCCATTCCGCCCTCGATGAAGTAGCCGACCTGGCCGGTGGAGACGTAGGTCTGGAACTGCGCGAGGGTGGGGGAGCCGTCACCACCGGTGAAGCCGCCGATTGCCATGACCGACTTGCCGGAGTTCAGGGCCAGGCCCGCGGCCGAACCCGATCCGAGGGTCGCGCCCGCCCAGCGGGCATCGCTCTGCTCGAGCAGGGTCACCAGTTCGGTGTTGGTTCCGGACGTGAACGTCGGGCCGTGTTCGGCGCTCGGAGCGGTCGGAATCCCTTCGGGCGCTGAGCCGGTCGTGGCGCCCGGGGGCGCGGGACGTGCGTCGTCCGCGCCGGGAGGGCCGCCGGGCATGCCGCCTGGGCCGAAGCTCTGGCTACTGGAAGGTCCGGAGAGCGGATTGCCGCCACTGTGCGGCTGGGCCGCGGTCGCGACCGCCCAGGCACTCGCGCCGCCCAGGCCGAACAGCACGCCCGCCATCGCCAGCACGACGGCGTAGCGGCGGGAGCCGCGGGTACCGGCGATGACGGCCAGTGCCACCAGGATCGAGCCGATCAGCACCGTCCAGCGCAGCCACGGCAGCCAGTCCGGGGTGCGGTTCAGCAGCACGAAGGACCACGCGCCGGTGCCGGCGGCCATGACGGCCAGCGTCAGTCGCGCCGCGGGATGGATGGTGCGCGACCACAATTCACGCACCGAGAGCGCGACCAGCGCGCCGATCGCCGGAGCCAGGGCTACGGTGTAGTACGGGTGCACGATGCCGCCCATGTACGAGAACGTCACCGCGGTGACCAGCAGCCAGCCGCCCCACAGCACGAACGCCGCCCGGGTCCGGTCGGTGCGCGGCGAGTGAGCCAGAGCCCCGCGGCCAGCCCGATCAGCGCGGCGGGGAGCAGCCAGGAGATCTCCGCACCCATCTGAGTGTTGAAAAGCCTTGTGAGGCCGGATGATCCGCTGAAACCCGCGAATCCACTCATACCCTCGGGAGCGTCGCCGCCCGGGCCGCCCGGGCCCATGTTGCCGCTGCCGCCGAGGATCCGGCCCAGACCGTTGTAGCCGATCGCCAGCTGCCAGAGGCTGTTGTCGGTGGAGCCGCCGATGAACGGGCGCGAATCCGCCGGCCACAACTCGACCAGGGCGATATACCACCCGGCCGACGCCACGACGGCGACACAGGCCAGAAGCAGCGCCCAGATCCGTTGCCGCAGTGGGCTGTTCGCGGCGATCAGGAAAGCCAGCCCCAGTCCGGGCAGGATCAGGAACGCCTGCATCATCTTGGTCAGGAAGCCGAAGCCGACCGCCACACCCGCCACCATGAGCCAACCGGTCGGCGCGGACCACACCCGGCCGCCGGTGGCCTCGATGGCGCGGACCGTGCAGTAGGCGGCCGCGACGAGCAGCAGCACCAGCAGCGCGTCCGGATTGTCGAAACGGAAGATCAGCACCGCCACCGGCGTCAGTGCCGCGATCGCGCCGGCGAGCAGCCCGGCACCCGGCCCGCTCAGCCGCCGCACGGTCGCCGCGAGCAGACCGACCGACGCGACACCCATGAGCGCCTGCGGCAACAACACCGACCACTGGCTGAACCCGAGCAGCTTCCCGGACAACCCCATCACCCACAGCGCAGCGGGCGGCTTGTCCACCGTGATGGCGTTCCCGGCGTCGAACGACCCGAACAGCAACGCCTTCCAACTCTGCGACCCCGCCTGCGCCGCCGCCGAGTAGTACTCGTTGGCCCAGCCGGAATTCGTCAGATCCCACAGGTAGAGCACCGCGGTCACCGCCAGCAGCGCGAGCAGCCCCGGCCGCGCCCAGCGCGGCTGTCCGCTCGGCCCGAAAACCAGTCGCGCCAAACGTGTTTCAACCCGCCCGGCGTCCTCCCCGGCCACCGTTTCCGCCGAGACCACCTCCGGCCTCCGCACAGTCGATGTCATATCCCGTCCCTTCGCTCTCCGCGACACCAGGATCGCGGCGCGGTCATCACAGCCGATCCTGTCGGCCGCGGCTCGGGGCGAATGGCGTGCGAACCTGGGAGTCCGCTGGCAACGCGGTGTGGAACCGCGGCCCTCGCGCCCGGGCGACGGTGGTGCGCCGTCGTGTCCGCGGATGAAGTGAGCGGACCTGCTGGTTCGGCGCGCGGCCGGACCCGGCTTCTCGAGTTCACCAGAGGTTCGGCGGCTACCGTCGGTGCGGTTCGCGCGGCGGCGCGGCGGAAGGGAGATCGGCGTGGGCCGGCGACGAGCTGTGCTGAGGTGGGTTCGTGCGTGATCGATCGGTCGCCGCACCGCCCGCCGGAGCAGGCGCGGGTCGTCGATTCCCGCGGCTGCGGCGGTGGACCCTTCGGACCCGGCTGTTGGTGTCGGTGCTGGTGATCGCCATCGCGGGGCTCACCGCATTCGGGGTGCTCAGCCTCGCCATGCTGAGTCGCTCCGAACTGGCGCGGATCGACGGACAGTTGAACGGGGTCGCGCAGGATCTGGCCGTCGAGAGCCGTCCACCCCCGCCGCCGCGGCCCGACGAACCGGTGAAGGGACTGCCCTCGACCTTCCAGATCCTGTTCTTCGACAGCGCGGGTGTGCCGTCGGGGCAACTCGGCGGCGTCGGCGGTGTCGAGCTGTCGTTGCCCGCGATGGATCGGACCGCGGTGGCGGCGCGTGGCGCTCGGATCTTCGAGGTCGACGACGCGCACGGGTCCGCGTGGCGGGTACGCACCGTGGCGCAGCCGCCCAGCCCGATGCAGCCGCAGGGTGCGACCGCGGCCGTTGTCATGCCGCTGGACGGCTACTACGCGACCGCACGGGAACTGCGGACCATCGAATTGGTCGCGGGCACGGGACTGGTGCTGGTGCTGGCCGGGGGTGGCGGCCTGGCTGGTGCGGGTCGGGCTGCGGCCGCTGTCGCGGATCGAGCACACCGCCGAGGCCATCGCCGCCGGGGATCTCGATCGCCGCGTCGACTACACCGATGACCACACCGAGGTCGGGCGGCTGGGCAGCGCGTTCAACGTGATGCTCGAGCGGCTGTCGACGACCATGGGGCGGCTCGGGGAGTCCGAGTCGCGGATGCGGCTGTTCGTGGCCGACGCCTCGCACGAACTGCGCACACCGCTGACCTCGATCCGCGGCTACGCCGAGCTGTATCGGATGGGTGGCGCCGCGAATCCCGCCGAGGTCGCCACCATGATGCGGCGCATCGAGGGCGAGGCCGCGCGCATGGGGCTGCTCGTCGACGATCTGCTGCTGCTGGCCCGCCTCGACGAACAGCGGCCCCTGGATCTGACCGAGGTGGACCTGTCCGCCCTCGCGGGTGATGTGGTGCGGGACGCGCTGGCTCGGCAACCGGAAAGAACTGTCCGGCTGCACATTTCGGATGGAACCGTGCACGTGGTGGCCGATGAGCATCGGCTGCGGCAGGTGCTGACCAACCTGGTCGGCAACGGCCTGCTGCACACTCCCGCCACCGCCGTGATCGACGTCCGGGTCGGCACGGGCACCGTGCCGACCCCGGCCGGGGTGGTTGCAGCGGCCGGCGCCGAGCTGCCGGTGGGTGGCCCGGCCGTGATCGCGGAGGTGTCCGACACGGGTCCCGGCATTCCGCTCGAGCAGGCCGGGAAGGTCTTCGACCGCTTCTATCGAATCGACGAATCACGCTCGCGCGCAGGGGGTTCGGGTCTCGGACTGGCCATCGTGGCCGCAGTCCTGGCCGCGCACGGGGCGCGGATCGAACTGCTCACCGAACCCGGAACCGGCGCCCGCTTCCGGATCGTGTTCCCGATAGCGGACACGCCCGGAACCGGCCCGGCCCGTTCACAGGAAACGCCCAGCTGACACCGAGCTTGCCCGGTGGTCGCCACGACCACCATGACCGGTATGGAATTCGTCGGCGCGGGTGCGCATAGGGTGGCGACCGTGAGCGATCGCGCCGCGGCCGCCGCGGCCAGCGTGCTGGTGGTCGACGACGAGCCCTACATCCTCGACCTGCTGTGCTCGGCACTGCGGCTGAGCGGGTTCGAGGTCTACTCGGCCGACAGCGGCCGGGGTGCGCTCGAAGCCGCGACCAGGCGGCCACCCGACGTCATGATCCTCGACGTCATGCTGCCCGACCTCGACGGATTCACCGTCGCCCGGCGACTACGGGCGGCGGGCAGCGAGGTGCCGGTACTGTTCCTCACCGCCCGCGACGCCGTCGAGGACCGCATCGCCGGACTCAGCGCCGGCGGCGACGACTACGTGAGCAAGCCGTTCAGCCTCGAGGAAGTGGTGCTGCGGCTGCACGCCATCCTGCGCCGCACCAAACCCGCCGACGACGACGGACCCGACCGGCTGCGCTTCGCCGACCTCGAACTCGACGCCGGCACCCACCGGGTCTTCCGCGGCGGCGAGCAGATCTGGCTCTCGGCCACCGAATTCAAACTGCTGCAGTACTTGATGCTCAACGCGGGCAAGGTGGTGAGCAAGCGGCAGATCCTCGATCGGGTGTGGCAGGCCGAGGCAGGCCGTGCCGACCGGGTGGTCGAAACATTCGTAAGTCAATTGCGGCGCAAGATTGACACCGACCACCCGCCACTCATCCACACCGTGCGCGGCGTCGGATACACCTTGCGCGACAACGCCTAGCGGGCCTACCCGGGGCGTACCGTGAAGGGGTTCCGCCTGAGCCGCAACCCCTTGCGAGTCATCGTGAACCAGAAGTCGAGCGCCGCGATCCGCAAACACGCCCTGATGTCGTTGTGGCAGTTGATCAGACTCGTCGACGAGGACGACGACGGCCTGCTCAGCGGCTCGGCCTACGCCACCGCGGGCGTGGTCGACCGGCTCGCGCGCACCGCCCGGCCATGGTCGGCGACCCTGGTTCGGCTGGGACTCACCGCGTTGGCGCGCAGCCGCAACGGCGACGGGAGTTGGGGGAATCCGCACGCGCGCGACGAATATCGGGTGGTACCGACGCTGGCGGTGGTGTGTGCGCGCTGCGGGGACTCGACGCGGCCGTACCGGCCCATCACGAGTGGGTCGGCGCGGCCATCCGGCGGGGGAGTCGGTTCCTTTTCGCTGATCCGGAAGTCTTCGCACCGACACGGCTGCCAGTTCAGTGATCAGCGCACCGGGCTCCGAAATCCTAGGCGCCGAACGGTATCTGCGCCGAGAAGCTCTGCGCCACACCGGACTGTGGCCAGTCGTGGCCCCGGTGGCCGATCTCGAACGGGCGACGGCGGCAGCGCTTTTCGCGCGGATCGGATTCCCGCTGCCGCCCGGGTTCACCGCCTCCTTGTGCGCGTCGCTACCCTCGGCACTCGACGCGGACCCACCGGTGGGGGTCTCACGGCCGCCCGGCACGGACCGGACGGCCCTCGCGGACACGGACCGCGCCGCGCTGGCGGTCTTCGCGCTGAACTGCTGGAACGATGCCGACGATCGCCGCTCCCCGCCCGATCTGCCGTCCACCGCCTCGACGCTGGCCACCGCGCACATCCTGGAGGCGCTGACCACCGTGGCCCGATCCCGCGAGATCGACCGCTGCCGTGCGGACTTCGCCGTCCGCGCGCTCGTCGAAACCCAGGAACCGGACGGCCACTGGGCCGATCGCCGGGTCGCGTCCCCGTATCCGCCGACCGCCGCGGCCACCATGGCCCTGGCCCGCGCGATCGAATCGGAGTTCTGCGCCGAGGCCCTGCTCGCGGTGTCGCGGTCGATCGCCTGGTTGCTGGCCGCCCAGCGGCCCGACGGCGCCTGGGGCGTCTGGCATCCCACCACCGAGGAAACCGCGTGCGTCGTGCACGCCTTGTGCACCTGCGTCAATCCCCGCGCCGAGCGGGTCGTGGCGGCGGCATTGCGCAGGGCCCATCACTTTCTGGCCGGCAGCTACGACGCCGGCGAGACCGATGCGGTGCGAACCCCGTTGTGGCACTACGAAGATCTCGGATCGCCGCTTCGTCTCGAACGCCTCGTGACGCTGACGGCGCTGCTGCTGAGTGGTGCACCTGTGCCGTGAGGCGCCGGGCGCGACAATCGCCGGAACTCGGCCGAAAAGCTGGTTACCGGACGAATTTTGGTGAGAGGATGGCGTTCGTGGACCATGCCGTTTTCGGCGCCGTCGAGATTTCCTCGTCCTCGACCCTTTCCCCACGTCAGGCATTCGAGCAGTGGGAAGCCCTGATGTCGGACGCGGTCGCGCCGACCGCCATCGAGCCCTTGCGCACCGGGCACTGGCACGGGCGAGTGGTATCGACGCACTTCGACGGATTCTCCGTCTCGCGCATGCAGGCCAGCGCCCAGCGGGCGACGCGGACGTCGAAGATGGTGGCGCGGACCACCGGTGAGTTCCTGCTGGTGAATATCGTCCTGAAAGGGACGAATTGGACCGAGCAGGGCGGCCGGACCGCCGAGACCACACCCGGCACCGTCGCCTTCTTCGACAGCGGCCTGCCGCTCGAGAGCCGCACCACCGACAATTGCCTCTCGACCCTGGTGCGCGCCCCGATGCAAATGGTGCTCGAGCACTCCGGCCTCACCCGCGCGCAGCTGCCCACCGCCACCGCCGTCCCCGCCACCGGCGCGCTGGGCGTGGTGACCGGGTTCTTCCGCAACCTGGCCGAACTACCCTCGGACGACATCGCCCGCGCGGTCACCGTCTTCGGCAGTGACGCCGCCGGCATGATGGCCTCCGCGCTGCTGCTGTCCACCGGTGAATCCGCGCCCGCCCCACCGATTCCCTCTACACCCGCCAGCAGGTGCTGGCCTTCATCCGCAAGAACTTCACCAACCCGGACCTGACGGTCGACGAGATCGCCCACGCCTGCCTGCTGTCGCGCCGCACCCTCTACCGGGTGTGCGAAGGCTTCGGCGAACCCGGTGCCCTGGTCCGCCGCACCCGGATCGCCCACGCCCGCCGCCTCATTCGCGCCGACCCCACCCGCTCCCTGGCCTCGGTCGCGGCCGCCAGCGGCTTCTCCACCGACCGCCACTTCTACCGCGCCTTCCGCGAGGAAACCGGACTCACCCCCGGTCAGTTCCGCGACCAGCTCGGCCGGGGGTGGCGGGAACCTCTAGGCCACAACGGATTTCGATCTCACACCCAACCCTGATGCCGCAGTCCGACGGACCGGGTCGGTTGACTCGGGGTCGTCGGTTGTGGTGACTGCGGCGCGCAGGTGCCGGATGTGGCCGTGGTCACATTCTGGCGCACGGTGTGGGAATTCGCTCATGTGAAGTCGGTCGGCGACCCTGCTCTACTGGCCCCACATGGCAATTGGCGATAGCGTTCTCCTATCGCCACTCGTATTCGCAGGTCGCGGCTCACGGCAGAGATCATGGCAGCGAGATAGGCTGGAATCCGAGCGGAGGGAGCGAGCGTGAACGAGAATCCCGGCGCCGCCGTGCCTTCCGGCACCGAGGCGGATCCGGCCGTGCTGAGCGACGCGGCGGCACGGCTGAACGCGGAATTCGGTCCGGCGGTCAACGCCGCCACCGTCGACCGCATCCTCGACGGCTCACTGGCCCACCTCACCGCGATCGGCCTGCCCACCGACCGGCTGCCCGCGCTCGCCGAGCGCTTCGCCCGGGAACGGCTGACGGCCATGGCCCGCACCGCGGGCCGCGGTGCACTGTCGGGCCGACAGTCCTGTTCGTCTGCACCCAGAACGCCGGACGCTCGCAGATGGCGCTCGGGTTCTTCACCAGCATGGCCGGGCAGCAGGCCGCCGCGTGGTCGTGCGGCTCCGCCCCGAGCGCGGCGATCCACCCGCTCGTGATCAAGGCCATGGCCGAACGTGGTGTCGACATCGCCGACGAATTCCCGAAACCGTGGTCCGACGAACTGATGCGCGCCGCCGACGTGGTGATCGACATGGGCTGCGGCGACGACAACCCGATCATCGGCGGACACCGCTTCGAACAGTGGCCGCTGCCCGACCCCGCCGGGGGCGGGATCGAGGAGATTCGCGCCATCCGGGACGACATCGAACAGCGGGTCCGCCGGCTGGTCGCCAATCTGGGGCTGGCCGCCGCCTGACCCGTGCCCGACCGTCCCGGGTCAGGACAATTCGAGTGAGGCCGCCGTCAACCGCCACAGGCGTTCGGCGACCAGGTCCACCTCGGGGCGGGGGAGCACTCGGAGCTGCTGTCCGATCCCGTGCCGCAGGCCGCCGATGACGAACGCGCCCGCGCTGTCGGGGTCGAGATCGGCGGGAATCTCGCCGGTGGCCTGCCCGCGGCGGATATTGGTGGCCGCGGCGTCGCCGAGATTGCGGATGTAGACCGCCTGGATCTCCGTCAGCCCGGGATCGGGGGCCGCCTGATTGAGCAGCAGGGCCGCCAGCGGATGGTCGAAGTGGTAGGCCACGAAACAGTGTGTGCGGACGCGCTCGCGGGTCGCCCAGTCGCCGTCGGGCAGCTGATCGTCGGCGATGGCCCGGCTCAGGCCTTCGTAGAAGTCGTCCCAGATCGCCGCCAGCAGACCGACTTTCGAGCCGAAGTGGTGATACAGCGCGCCGGTGCTCAGGCCGGTGCGGCGGGGTCAGCGCGCTCAACTCCAGTAGGCCGTTGGCGTGGACCAGTTCGTCGCGAGCGGCATCGAGAAGTTGTTGACGTCCGATCGGTGCGCGTGCCACCCTCGGAGAATAACAGAACTCAGTTATGTAAAGGATGGCCCGATGAGCACGAAGGTGACCTCGCTACGGGATCTCGACGGTGATCTGGCCGGAACCTATCGGCGTACCGGCAGCAGCGGCGCGAGCATCGACCCGGCCGTGGTCGACGCCGATCTGGCCGCCCTCGAACGCGACGGGTACGTGATCCTGCCCGACCTGCTCTCACCGGCCGAACTCGACGAGATCCGGGAAAGCGTTGCGCCACTGCTGGATCGGAGCGGGCGCAACAACTTCGAAGGCCATGCCACGCAGCGCGTCTACAGCGTGCTGAACAAGACCCGCTCCTGTGACCGCATCGCCGACCACCCGCGCGTGCTGGCCCTGCTGGATCGGCTGTTCATGCCGAACTATCTGCTGTCCATGCTGCAGGTGATCAATATCCAGCCGGCGAGAACGCGCAGATGCTGCACACCGACGACGGCTTCTACCCGCTGCCGCGGCCGCGAAAGCCCTTGGGTGCGGCCACTATCTGGGCCATCGACGATTTCACCGCCGACAACGGCGCGACCGATGTGGTGCCGGGTAGTCAATTGTGGGGCGATGAGCTTCCCGACGAATCCACGCCTCGCGAACCGGTCGTAATGCGGGCCGGTAGCTGTGTATTCTTCGGCGGCACACTGTGGCACGGCGGCGGGGCGAATCGTTCGGCGAATTCGCGACTGGCGCTCACCGCGCAATACTGCGAACCGTGGCTGCGCCCGCAGGAGGCATTCACGCTCTCGATGACTCGAGACACGGTGCGCGCGGTGTCGGAGGACATTCGCCGGATGCTGGGCTACAGCATTCATCCGCCCTTCATCGGGCAGGTCGATGGCATGCACCCGAAACGGTTGCTGGAACGCGGCGCTCAGCCCCTGTAGTCCTCGATCGCCAGTTCCTGGGCCAATTTCACGGCGGCCTTCATATCCGGCGCGTACCCGACCCGCCATTGCAGCCTGTCGATCGGAGTGACCGACACCTTGTACCGGTGTTCGTCGACCCGCTCGTATTTCACCGTGACTCGCTCGTTCAGTGGTCCCTGAGCGTTCATGGCTTCCCCTCCTGACTTGTACGAGCGTCGGAGACGGCAGATACAAATGCACGGTGTGAAAGCGGCGGCTGCTTGCTTCTCATTAACTGTAAGAAATTGCAGGTCGGGTAGATACCGGCAATTGTCACATTATCGGCGCAAAAAGGCCGGGGCTGCGCAGGCAGCCCCGGCCCCGGTACATCAGCGTGTCAGCCGTTGCGGCGACGGCGCGGTGCGCCGCCCGTGCGCGGCGACCCCGCGCGGCCACCGTTGTCGCCGGCCGCGCCGCCGTGGTCGCGCTGACGGGGAGCGCCCGCGCCCCGGCCCTCGGAACGGGTGCGAGCGGACGGATTTCCGCCGGTCGATTCACCCGTGCGGGCGTTGCGACCGCCGGTCGCCCCCGTGCCGGCACGCGGCTTGCCGGTGGAGCGGCCTGCGGTCCGGCCGCCGGGACGGCCGTCCTTGCCGAGCTCAGGCTTACGATCCGCCGGGCGGTCGGTGGTGCGGGCGTCCTCGCCACGCCCACCGGGCTTGCGCCGGTTGCGCGGCGCCATCGACGTGGTCTCGTTCGCGGGCCGGGTGCGCTGCCGCGGCTGACGCTGCCCGCGCGCGGGTGCGCCGCCGGACGCCTCGCCGCGCGCCGCACCGGCGTCGCCGGCGGAGACCGGAACCAGCGGCGCGACCTCGCCGATCAGCTGCGTCACCTGCGCCGAGTCCTGGGTCACCCGCTGCGGGGGTGACATCGATCTTGGCCTTGCGCATCAGGGTGGCGAGATCGCCGCGCTGGTCGGGCAGGACCAGGGTGACGACATCGCCGTCATTGCCGGCGCGGGCGGTACGGCCCGAACGGTGCAGGTAGGCCTTGTGCTCGGCGGGCGGGTCGACGTGGACGACCAGTTCGACGCCGTCGACGTGCACACCGCGCGCCGCCACGTCGGTGGCGACCAGCACCTTGGCCGAACCGGCGGCGAAGGCCGCCAGGTTGCGGTCGCGCGCCGGCTGGGTCAGATTGCCGTGCAGGTCCACGGCCGGGATGCCCGCGGTGGTGAGCTGGCGGGCCAGCTTGCGCGCCTGATGCTTGGTGCGGGTGAACAGGATTCGGCGTTCGGCGCCGGAGGCGAGACGGTGCACGACCTCACGCTTGGCATCGTTGGTCGACACCTCGAACACGTGGTGGGTCATCGCCGCGACGGGCGAATTCGCCTCGTCGACAGAGTGTTTCACCGCGTTCGGCAGGAAGCGCGTCACCAGCTTGTTGACCCCGTTGTCCAGGGTCGCCGAGAACAGCAGGCGCTGGCCGGTTGCCGGGGTGGCGGCCAGAATGCGGGTGACGCCGGGCAGGAAGCCCAGGTCGGCCATGTGGTCGGCCTCGTCGATGATGGTGACCTCGACGGCGTCGAGGCTGATCAGGCCCTGCCGCATCAGGTCCTCGAGGCGGCCCGGGCAGGCGATGACGATATCGACGCCCCGCTTGAGCGCCTGCACCTGCCGATGCTGGGACACGCCACCGAAGATGGTGGTCACCGTCATGCGGTACGCGGACGCCAGCGGCTCGAGGGTGGCCGCGATCTGGGTGGCCAGTTCCCGGGTCGGCGCCAGCACCAGGCCGGTCGGGTGATTGGGCACCCGCTTGCCGGCCAGCTCACCGCCGAGCCGATCGACCATGGGAATGGAGAAGGCGAGGGTCTTGCCGCTGCCGGTGCGGCCGCGGCCCAGCACGTCCCGGCCGGCCAGCGAGTCGGGCAGGGTGTCGGCCTGGATCGGGAAGGGTTCGGTGATACCGGCGTTGGTGAGGGCGCGAACCAGCGGTTCGCGGACTCCGAGCGCGGCGAAGGAGGTCGGGGCAGAAGTCATCGGTGCTGCAGTGCCTTTCGGGCATCGAATACGTGCCCGAGCCGTGCTGCGGACATCGGTCCGCGCCGGGGGCACAAGGTGGCGAGATTGCCAGTGGGCAAAATCGATCGCCGTAAGGAAAGCTAAGCCGCGCAGTGGGGGCTGCTTGGAAGTTGTAGCGATCTACGACGCTGATGTGACCGCGCGCTTGTCGGGCCCGGCACATCGATGATCAACAACGTGTTCGCTGGAAGTCTACCCGGTCTCGTAATCGGCCTCGAACGGGGGGCGGGCGGGCAACCCGGGCAGTGACCGGGAATACAGCCAGGCGTCCCAGAGCGGACGCAGTGAGCTCGCGCTGTAATGCGCCGCCAGATCGGTGAATTCGTCGGTGCTCACCGAGGCGTGCCGATAGCGCGCGGTCCAGGCCCGCAGCAGGTCGAAGAAGGCGATGTCGCCCAGGTGCAGGCGCAGCGAGTGCAGGGTGAGCGCGCCGCGCTTGTAGACCCGGTCGTCGAACATGAACTCGGGGGTGGGGTCGGTGAGCACCAGGTCCTGGGGCAGTCGCGACAGGTTGCGGTGCGCGGTGCGCGCCAGCTGATCGGCCGACGGACCGCCCGCGGCCTCGGACCAGATCCATTCGGCGTAACAGGCGAAACCCTCGTGTAGCCAGATATCGCGCCACTGCCGGATGGTGAGGCTGTTGCCGAACCATTGGTGCGCCAGCTCGTGGGCGACCAGGCGCTCCGAACCGCGCTGTCCGTCACAGTGATTCGCGCCGAACACCGAAATGCCCTGGGCCTCGATGGGAATCTCGAGCTCGTCGTCGGTCACCACCACCGTGTACGCCTCGAACGGATAGGGGCCGAACAGCTCGGTGAAGACCTCCATCATGCGCGGCTGGCGGGCGAAGTCGTGCTCGAAGGGGACGCGCAGCCGCTGCGGCAGTACCGCCTGCATGGGGATCGCGCCGCGCGGCGCCTCGACCCGCTGCTTGCGGTAGTGGCCGATCTGAATGGTCGCCAGATAGGTCGCCATGGGTTCGGGCTGCTCGTACACCCAGGTGGTCTGGCTGGCCTTGGTCTGCTTGCGGACCAGGGTGCCGTTGGCCTGCGCGTAGTACGGCGAGTCGGTGGTGATCGAAATCCGGTAGCTGGCCTTGGAACTGGGGTGGTCGTCGCACGGGAACCAGGAGGCCGCGCCATTGGCTGACTGGCCACCAGCGCGCCCTCGGTGAGCTCCTCCCAGCCGACCTCGCCCCACGGGCCGCGCACCGGTGTGGGCGGGCCCTGGTACTGCACGGTGAGCACCAGTACGCCGCCCGCCGGAACGCGCTGGCGCGGGGTGATCACCAATTTGCCGCGCTGGTGCAGGTATTTGGCCGGCTTGGCGCCGTTCACCAGCACCTTGGACACCGCCAGCGCCTGAGACAGGTCCAGCGCGAACCGATCTCGCGCACCGGTGGTCACCGCGGTGATGTCGGCGCGCCCGGCGAGCCGGTTGGTGGCGACCTTGTAGACCAGGTCCAGTTCGTAGCGCGAGACGCGGTAGCCGCGATTTCCGTTCTGCGGCAGGTAATCGTCGATGGGCTCGTCGAACGGATTGACCATCAGCGGCTCCGCTCCGGCCAGGGCGCGATGGGGTTGCCCCACCAGCGCGAGGACGGCGGCACGCTGTCGCCGCGCATCACCAGCGAGGCCGGTCCGATGGTCGCGCCCGCGCCGATCACGCTGGCGGGCAGGGCGACACAGTGCGGTCCCAGCGTGGCGCCGGCGCCCAGGGTGACGGTGTCCATGGCCATGATGCGGTCGTGGAACAGATGGGTCTGCACCACACAGCCGCGTTCCACGGTCGCGCCGTCACCGAGTGTCACCAGGTCAGCCTCCGGAAGCCAATAGGATTCGCACCATACCCCGCGGCCGATGGTCGCGCCGAGACCACGCAACCAGACATTCAGGACAGGTGTTCCGGTCGCGGCGCGCGCGAACCACGGCGCGGCCACATGCTCGACGAAGGTGTCGGCCACCTCGTTGCGCCACACGAACGAACTCCACAGCGGATGCTCCTCGGTGCCGATCCGGCCCACCAGCAGCCATTTCGCGATCACCGACGAGGCGCCCGCGATCGCGCCCGCACTCAACAGCACCAGGCCGCTGAGCAGCGCGGTGGGCAGATGGCCCACGGTGTGGGCCAGCCAGGCCAGGGCGAACAGCACCCCGAGGCCGATCGCGAAGGTCACCAGCACCGGGATCAACCGGCAGGTCTCCACCACCGCGCGCGCCACCCGCAGCCGCGGTGGCGGGTCGAAGGTGCGTGCGGTGTCGGAGGATTCGGCGGCGCGACGCAATCGGGTGGGCGGGCTGCCCAGCCACGACGAACCCGCCTTGGCCTTGGACGGGGCCGCCGACAGCACCGCGACCAGGCCGTTCTTGGGCACGCGGCGGCCCGGCGCGGTCATGCCGGAGTTGCCGAGGAAGGCGCGCTTGCCGACCTTGGCCTCGCCGATGCGCAGCCAGCCGCCGCCCAATTCGTAACTGGCGACCATGGTGTCGTCGGCCAGGAACGCGCCGTCGGCCACCACGGTGAACTTCGGCAGCAGCAGCACGGTCGAAACCTCCACGCGCTTGCCGACCTTCGCGCCCAGCAGGCGCAGCCACACCGGGGTCAGCAGGCTCGCGTAGAGCGGGAACAGGAAGGTGCGCGCGGAATCCAGCAGTCGTTCGGTGGCCCAGGCCTGCCAGCCCTGGCGGCTGCGCACCGGATGGTGGCCCTCGGCCAGCCCGATCGCCAGCAGCCGCACCGAGACGATGGTGACCGCGGCGTACACGGCCAGCACCAGCAGCATGGCCACCGGCAGCATCGCGAAGGCGCGTCCGAAACCGGCTGTC
The DNA here is from genome assembly GCF_018362975.1 of Nocardia tengchongensis. Taxonomy (NCBI): domain Bacteria; kingdom Bacillati; phylum Actinomycetota; class Actinomycetes; order Mycobacteriales; family Nocardiaceae; genus Nocardia; species Nocardia tengchongensis. The sequence continues at coordinate 5,760,381 of NZ_CP074371.1, read as the reverse complement.
AGCGTCGGGGTGTCGCGGATCCACCAGGCGAGCAGCAGGCCGCCGGTGCCCAGCGCGAAGATCGGCACCGAGGCCAGCAGCATGGACGTGACACCGAAGATCCCCACCCAGTGCGCGGCCCGCGCCGGGGTGGCGTCGGGCCAGCGGTGCTGGGCCCGGCCGACTTTCACCGCGGGCGAGCCCGCCCACTCCTGCTCGGCCTTGATCTTGCCCGCCACCGACGAGCCGGGCGCGATCTCGGCATTGCGGCCGATCTTGGTGCCCGGCAGCAGGATCGACCGTGCGCCGATCACCGCGCCTGGGCCGATCTCGATGGGACCGATGTGCACCAGGTCGCCGTCGATCCAATACCCCGACAGGTCCACCTCGGGTTCCACGCTGCACCCGTCGCCGAGTCGCAGCATGCCGGTCACCGGCGGCAGCGTGTGCAGGTCGACGCCCTTGCCGACGGTCGCGCCGAGCGCCCGCGCGAACGGCACCATCCACGGTGCGCCCGACAGGTTCTCGGCACCGCTGGCCTCCGACAGCCGCACGGCCGTCCACAGCCGCAGGTGTACCCGCCCGCCGCGCGGATAGATGCCCGGCTTGACGCCGCGCAGCAGCAGCCGGGCCCCGGCGATGCACAGGGCCATCCGGCCGGGCGGGGAGATGAACAGGACGAACGCGACGAGCGTCCACCACCACGACAGATGCGGCAGCCACGGCAGCGAGCCCGACCAGGCCGCGATATTGCCGACGATGGCCAGCCAGGTCAGCCATTGCAGACCGGTCAGAGTGGTGAGCGGAATCGTCGCCAGCACCTGATACAGCTGCGCGGCCCGGGGCACCGGGCGGACCAGGCGCTCCTCGACCGCGACGGTCGGTGCGAAACCGTCCAGCAGTGCGGCCAGCGCGCCGAGGCGGGGATGGTCGTAGAGATCGGCCACCGCGATGGTGGGATGGCGTTCGCGCAGCGCGGCCACCAGCTGGGCCGCGGCCAGCGAACCGCCGCCCAGGTCGAAGAAGTCGGCGTCGGGATCGGTGACCTCCGCGCCCAGGATCGAATCCCACAGTCCCGCGACCCACTGCTGGGTCTCGGTGAGCCCGGCCTCGGGGGTGGCGGCGATGGGTTTGGGTAGCGGCCAGGGCAGCGCGTCGCGGTCAACCTTGCCGGAGGTGCGGGTGGGCAGCTCGCCGACCACTGCCAGGCGCGGCACCAGCGGCGCGGGGAGCTGCTCGCCGAGCATGCTTCTGGCCGCGGCCAGGTCGTAGTCCGCGTCGGGCCCGGTGAGGTAGCCGACCAGGATCTTGTTGCCCGCCTTGGTGGTCCGGATGGCGGCGGCCGCGCCGGTGACGCCGGGCAGATGCTGCAGGGCGTTGTCGATCTCGCCGAGCTCGATGCGGCGGCCGCCCAGTTTGATCTGATCGTCGGCGCGGCCCAGGAACACCAGGCCCTCGCGGTCGTTGCGGACCAGATCGCCGCTGCGGTAGGCGCGTTCCCAGCCCACCGACTCCAGCGGGGCGTACTTCTCGGCGTCCTTGGCCGGGTCGAGATAGCGGGCCAGGCCGACGCCGCCGATCACGAGTTCCCCGGATTCGCCCTCGCCCACGGGGTTTCCGGCCGCGTCGACGACGGTCAGATCCCAGCCATCCAGCGGCAGCCCGATGCGGATCGGGAAACCGCCGTCCAGCAGCGCCGCGCACGCCACCACGGTGGCCTCGGTGGGGCCGTAGGTGTTCCACACCTCGCGCTCGGAATCCTGGTTCCCGGCAAGCCGTTCGGCGAGCTCGGGCGGGACGGCCTCACCGCCGAAGATGAGCAGCCGCACCGGTTCCAGGGCCTCGGCGGGCCAGGTGGCGGCCAGCGTCGGCACCGTGGAGACGATGCTGATCTCGCGGCGCACCAGCCACGGACCCAGATCCGCGCCGGTGCGCACCAGCGCGCGCGGGGCGGGGACCAGGCAGGCCCCGTGCCGCCAGGCCAGCCACATCTCCTCGCAGGAGGCGTCGAAGGCGACCGACAGTCCGGCCAGCACCCGGTCGCCGGGCCCGATCGGCTCGTGCTGCAGGAACAGCCGCGCCTCGGCGTCGACGAACGCGGCGGCATTGCGATGGGTGACCGCAACGCCTTTGGGAGTTCCGGTGGATCCGGAGGTGAAGATGATCCAGGCGTCGTCGCCGGGGGCGGGAGCGCCGGTCGCGGGCGATGCCGGTGCGGCACCGCTGTTCTCCCTTGTGACGCCGGTGGTCTCGATGCCGGCCGCGGTGACGATGGCCGAGACCCGGGCCTCGCCGAACACCAGCCGGGCGCGCTCGTCCGGGTCGTCGGCGTCGACCGGCACATAGGCCGCGCCGGCGTGCAGGACGGCCAGGATGGTGATGTACAGCCCGCGGGTGCCCGAGGGCATCCGGACCCCGACCCGATCCCCGGCGCGCACGCCCGCCGCGGCCAGCCGATCGACCTCGACCGCGATCTCGGCCAGCAGTTCCGCGTACCCGAGTTCGACCTCGCCGTCGTCGATGGCGGGTGCGTCGGGGTACGCCGCGGCGGTCGCGGCGAGAATGTCCACCAGGGTGCGGGCCTGCGGCGCGAGGGCGGCCCGCATCATCGGGTTCGTCTCGGTCTCGATCTCGGCCTGCGGTCGCGGCATGACGTGCTGCCCACCTCTCATGGAACCATCCGACACTGCTGCGTTGGTTGTTTCATACGAGAGTTACCGGCAGGCAAACTGTGGGGCGGCCATTGGCCCACGGTACCGGTAAGTTCTGGTTGTCCGGTGTTCGACCGGCGGTTATGCGTGGAAACGTGCGCAGAACCGCCAGATCACCTCCGCGGCGTCGAACTGGTGAGTGACGTTCCCGACAATGGCCTTGGGCAGGTATTGCGGCCCGCCGGGCCAGGTGTGGCCACCGTCGGTGACGGTATAGAGCTGTACCGAGGAGCCGCCCGCGCAGTCGGAGGTCGCGACGGTGACCGCGGTGCCGTCGTCGGTGCGCTGGGGGAGCGCGGTGGTGGTGACCGCGTCGCAGGCGTCGCGTTCCCGCCACACCTGCTGGGTGGCCGCGACCGACAGCACAGGGCTGGTGCCCGCGCCGTGCCGGCCGGAGGTGACCCGCACGACACCGCCGTCGAAGGGCACGATCGGGTCGGCGGTGCCGTGGATCTCGAGCACCGGCAGGGGATGGGCTGGGGTGCAGCCGGATTCGTCGGCCTGCGGCAGCGGCCCGGCCACGGGGGCGATAGCGGCGAGCTTGCCCGACAGCCGGCAGCCCAGTTGCTCGGTGAACATGCCGCCGTTGGACATGCCGGTGGCGTAGACCCGGGCCGGGTCGACAGAGTCGCCGCCGATGATCCGGTCGATCACCGCCGCAACGAAACCCACGTCGTCGACGGCGGCGGCCCCGGCATTGGTGTCCCCGCCCCGGCCGTCGTTCCAGGACCGCTGGTATCCGTCGGGGTAGACGGCGAGGAAACCCTCGGAGTCGGAGAGCCGGTTGAAGCCCGAGGTCTCGGCCATATTGCGGGCGGTGCCCCCGCCACCGTGGAAGGCGAGGACCGCGGGCATGAGCCCCTGGGGGTGGTTGGCGGGGTAATGGACGATGTATTGCCGCTGCAATCCACCGAATTCGAGGGTGACGGTGGTGTCCCCGGCCGCGCGGGCCTGCGGGTGCCCGCACCCGGCGGCCATCAGAACGGTGGAGAGCAGGACCGCGGCGGCGATTCTCGGTGCGTACACGCCGTCGATCGTAGAGACGTGGCCTGAAGCTGAGCTGAAGCTTCGGATCAGCTGTGAGCGCGCAGGGCGGCCAGCGCGGCAGCCGCCATTTCCGCTGGCGGAGGACCGATTTCGAGCGGCACGACGGGCTCGTCGGGGCCCGGTGGCTCCAGGGTGTGCAGCTGCGAATCCAGCAGGGCCGCGGGCATGAAATGTCCGGTGCGGGCGGCGAGGCGGTCCGCGAGCTGCTGCCGCGAACCGGTCAGCTGCAGGATGGTGAGGACCGCGTCCGGGTGACCGACGAGGCTGCGGCGCAGGACGTCCCGATAGGAGCGTTTGAGCGCCGAGCAGGTGACCACCGCCGAGCGGCCCGCTGCGAACTCCGCCGACATCCAGGCCGCGATGGCAGCCAGCCACGGCGCGCGATCGGCGTCGGTGAGCGCGTGCCCGGCCGCCATCTTCGCGATATTGGCGGGCGGATGCAGGTCGTCGCCTTCGAGGAGATCCCAGCCCAGGCTCCGGGCGAGTGTCGCGGCGAGCGTGGACTTTCCGGACCCCGCGACGCCCGTGACGACCGCGATGTGCGGCCGGGCGGCGGCGGTCATCAAGTCTCCTGGATCGGTGCGGAGCGGGCGGTCGCACCGAGGATAACCAGCGGGAACGCCGGCGGACCGACGGCCCGCCGCATCCGATCCGCACCGTTCCTCCCGCCGTCGGCGGGTCCCGGTATTGTCTGCGGTTGCAGGTGAATCGGGAGGATTGTTTGGCTGAGCAGCTCCGGCCGGGAGTGTCCTTCGCCGGGTATCGGATCGAGCGGCTGATCGGCGTCGGCGGAATGGGTGAGGTGTACCTCGCTCACGACCGGGACCTGCCCCGATTCGTCGCCCTCAAGCTGCTCAACGGGGTGGCCGGGGAGAACGACGAGACCCGGCAGCGCTTCCTGCGCGAGGCCAATATCATTGCCCGGCTCACGCATCCGAACATCGTCACCATCTACGCGCGCGGCGAGGAACAGGGCCGGCTGTGGCTGGCCATGGCCTACGTCGACGGCTCGGACCTGGAGGCCGAACTGGTCACCGGGCCGCTGGATCCCAGCCGTGCCGCCGCCATCACCGCCGACGTGGCCCGCGCCCTCGACTACGCCCACGACGCCGGCGTGCTGCACCGCGACGTCAAACCCGCCAACATCCTGCTGACCGCGCAGCCGCGAGAAATGGGCGCTGCTCACCGACTTCGGCATCGCCGAATCCAACCACGAGGTCCGGGGCATCACCGGGCGCGGCGAAGTGGTGGCCAGCTTCCAGTACAGCGCCCCCGAACGCTTCCACGACGAGGCCCGCGTCGACCGCCGGGCCGACGTGTACAGCCTGGGCTGCACGCTGTTCGAAATGCTCACCGGGACACCGCCCTACGCCGACACCGACCTGCCGCGCCTGATCTACCGGCACGTCAAGGCCCCGGTGCCGTCCCCGCACGCGCTGAACCCGGCCCTGCCCGCCGCACTGGACCCGATCCTGGCGCGCGCCATGGCCAAGAACCCCCGCCACCGCTACGCCACCTGCGCCGAACTGTCCGCGGCGGTGAGCGGCGTGCTCACCGAATCACCTGCCGCCGCCCCGGTTCCGCCGCTCGCGGAGCCTGCGCGCGGGCAGAACCGGCACGCCGCGGTCACCGAGTCGCGGCCGTGGACGCGGTCGCGCACCCTGCTGGTGGTGCTCGCGGTCGCGGTGGCCGCCGGGGCCGCGGCCGCCGCCGTCGGGCTGCTGTCGACCCTGCTGGAGCCGAGCTCGCGCGGATCGGCCGCGGCCACCACCAGCCGTCCCGCGGCGACATCGAGCCGGACGTCCGCGGCGACCCCGGCGAATCCGGCCGCCACCACCTCGATCAACGCGTCGGTGGCCGCGGCCGCCGACGGCTGCCAGACCCGGCGCACCCCCGACGGCGTCACCGGCACCGACCCCGGCGGCATCGCCACCGGTCCCGACGCCATCCTCGCCTTCCAATACGCCTACTACGTGCTGCGCTCCGGCTCGGTCGCAAGCCAATTCGTCGCGGGCGACGCCTCCAACGTGGCCAACCCGGCCACCATCCAGAGCGGCATCGACTCGCTGCCGGTGGGCACCCGCTACTGCGTGCAGATCGGGCGCATCACCCCCGGCGACGACGAGCACTGGGCGGTGAAAGTCATCCAGCAGCGCCCCGGGGAACTGCAGGACGCGTTCACCCAGACCGTGACCACCCGCACCGTCGGCGGCCGCACCCTGATCACCTCCATCGTCGAGGAATAACGGCCTCGCGCCGCGGCTTACCAGCCCCCGGTTCGAGGAGCGGCAGGGCCCGTTGGTGTTTCGCAAAATCGGTAGCCGTGCGGGGGGACTGCTAGGGTGCGAAAAGGTGGCTCGATCGGGAAGGCCCGGTGGAGCACGGTGAAAGCTGTTCGTCGGTAGGGAGTTTCGGTCGTGGACACCACAGGGTCACGGGGCGGGTTCGCGGGGGCGGGAGGGTGCCCGGTGCGCGGTGGTTCGGCGCTGGGAACAGAGGAGCTCAGAATCCTCCTGGGGACACCGGAATTCGCGGCCGACCCGCACGCCGCCTACCGTGAGATGCGGCGCCGCCACGGCTCCATGGTGCCGGTCGAACTCGCGCCCGGCGTCCCGGCCACGCTGGTTGTGAATTATCGGACCGCGCTGCGAATCCTCAACGACCCGAGCACTTTCCCGCCGACCCGCGGGTCTGGCAGGAATCCATCCCCGAGGACTCGCCGATCCGGCCGATGATGCAGTGGTATCCCAACGCGCTGCGCAATTCCGGCGCCGAGCACCTGCGCTACCGGCAGGCCTACACCGCCAGTATCGACGGAATCGATCTGCACGCCGTGCATTCCACCGTCGAAAAGATCGCGGGCCCGCTCATCGCGAGCATCGCCGCCCAGGGCGGGGCCGACGTGGTCTCGGGCTACGCGCTGCCGCTGGTGTTCGAGGTGCTCAACCAATTGGTCGGCTGCTCAGCCGATATCGGGCAGCGGGTGGCCACCGGCATGGCCGCGCTGTTCGACACCGTCAACGCCGCGTGGGGAATGCAGACGCTGGCCGAGGCGCTGATGGAGCTCATCGCGCTGCGCCGCGCCGAACCCGGTGACGACGTCACCTCCCGCATGGCCCACCACCCGGCCGCGCTCAACGACGAGGAAATGCTGTACCAGCTGGTCAGCTTCTACGGCGCGGGCCTCGAGCCGATGCAGAACCTGATCGCCAACACCCTGCTGCTGATGCTCACCGACGAGCGCTTCGGCGGAGACATGCTGGGCGGCAGCCTGTCCACCCGCGACGCGATCGACGAGGTCCTCTTCAACGACCCGCCGATGGCCAACTTCTCCATCAGCTATCCGCGCCAGCCCGTGCTCATCGACACCACCTGGCTGCCCGCCCATCAGCCGGTTCTGATCAGCCTCGCGGCCTGCAACAACGATCCCGAGATCGCGGGCGGCGACCGCACCGGCAACCGCTCGCACCTGGCGTGGAGCGCGGGCCCGCACGCCTGCCCCGCCCGCTCGGTGGCCTACCTGGTCGCGCAGACCGCGATCGACGAACTGCTCGACGCGCTGCCCGATATCGCGCTGGCCGTCGGCAAAGACGAGATCTCCTGGCGTCCCGGCCCGTTCCACCGCGCCATGGTGGCACTGCCGGTCGAATTTCCGATCAGTCCCGCGCTCCGCGCGGTGTAAGGAGCTTTTCATGTCCCAGAGCCCGATCGTGCTGGACGTCACCGGCGCCGACATCCAGGGCGAGTCCGCGCGGATTCGCGAGCAGGGCCCCGTCGCGCTGGTCGAGCTGCCCGGCGGCGTGCGCGCCTGGTCGGTCACCGACCAGGCGGTGCTCAAGAGCCTGCTGGCCGACGCCCGCGTCTCGAAGGACCCCCGCCAGCACTGGTCGGCCTTCCAGAACGGTGAGATCACCGAGGCCTGGCCGCTGATGCCCTGGATCGCGGCGGAGAACATGTTCACCGCCTACGGCTCCGACCACCGCCGGCTGCGGAAGCTGGTGTCCCCGGCCTTCACCCACCGCCGCACCACCGCCATGCGCGAGCGCATCGAGGCCATCGTCGCCGAACTGCTCGACGAGCTGGCCGAGCTCCCGGCCGGGTCGACAGCGGACCTGCGCTCGCTCTACGCCTACCCGGTCCCGATCCGCGTGATCAGCGGGCTGATGGGCGTGCCCGAGCACCTCGACGCCGCCATCCACAAGTGCGTGGACGGCTTCTTCGACGGATCGCTGACCGCCGAAGAGGCCATGGCCAACTTCATGGACATGTACGCGCGCGTCGGCGAACTGGTCGCCTACCGCCGCGAGCACCCGGGCGACGACATCACCACCGCCATGATCGCCTCCCGCGACGAGGACGGCTCGCAGCTGACCGACAAGGAACTCGTCGAGACGCTGATGCTGGTCATCAACGCCGGCCACGAGACCACGGTCAACCTGATCGGCCAGGCCATCGTCGCGCTGCTCTCGCACCCCGAGCAGCTGGCCGACGTCCGCGCCGAGAAGGCCTCCTGGAACGACGTCATCGAGGAGACCCTGCGCTACCAGGCGCCGGTCGCGCACCTGCCGCTGCGCTACGCGGTCGAGGACATCGACGTCGAGGGCATCCTGATCCCCAAGGGCGAGGCCATCCTGGCCTCCTACGCCGGCGCCAGCCGCGACCCGAAGATCCACGGCGAGACCGCCGACCGGTTCGACGTCCACCGCGACACCAAGGACCAGCACGTCGCCTTCGGCCACGGCGCCCACCACTGCCTGGGTGCGCCGCTGGCCCGCATGGAGGCCGCCATCGCGCTGCCCGCTTTGTTCGAGCGCTTCCCGAACCTCCGATTGGCCACGCCCGCAACGGAATTGACCCCGATCGGGAGCTTCATCTCCAACGGGCACACCAGCCTGCCGGTGGTGCTGACCGCGGGCGAGTAACTCCCGCGCCCTGATTTCTCCCGAACCGCACCTCCCGACGACGATCGCCGGGAGGTGCGGTTCTGCTGTGTCACGGGACCCGGTGAACCGGACCATGGAGACTCCCGGCCATACTGGCCGTGCGTCTTTCCGAGTGTGTTCAGCGATTCACATCCCGTCACACAGGAGGCATGAATGTCCACGGTCACCATCCGGAATCGGTACCGCTCCGCTCTGTCCGTCACCGCTTTCGCGGCGCTGGGCGTGAGCCTGGTGTACACCGCCGCACCCGCCCTGGCCGCCAACAGCATCTCCGTCGCCGGGGCCGCGCCCGCCTCGGTCGGGGTCGAGTACGCCTGTGAGGCGTCCGCGGGCGTCTCCAGCATCCAGGTCATGGTCGGCGATCCCAATGCCGATCGGCCCGCCGCCAGCGGTGCCCAGATGACCTTCGACTGCGACGGCTCCCAGCACACAGCGACCATTCCGCTCACCCCCGCCGCCGGGGAATCGCCGCTGGCGGCGGGCGCGGCCGTGCAGGTTCGGGCGGCTTTGGTCAACCAGGAGCAAACAGTCGTTTCGGGCACCGCTAAGCTGCTCACCCTCGGCTGAGGATTCGGTGCGCAAGGCGTTTTCTGTACGCAAGCATCCGGAAACCTGCCGTTAGAGAGCGGCTGTAAGAATCGCCGCCGCGCCCGATGGGGTTTTCATCGGGCGTTGGGCGGCTGCGGCCGTCGGAGGAACAGTCGCCCGGTGTCCCCACCCGCGGTGGCACGCGAGAACCAGGACACCGGAGTGCGATACCGCTCGATCATGTGCAGCGCGGCAGTCACGGCAGCGGCGATGCTCATCGCTCTGACCTCGACGCCCTTCGATCTCGCGGCCAACGCCGAACCGGATCTGCTGCCATTTCCGACGGGCAGTTCGGCGGGGGCGGCGGCCCCGGACGGTTCGGCGATCGTGGCCACCCGCGTCATCGACGAGCGGCATCTGCAACTCACCGTGCACTCCGCGGCCATGAACCTCGACTTCCCCGTCGATGTGCAAGGCGCCGCCGACACCTCGGTGCCGCGCCCGGTGCTGTACATGCTCAGCGGCGGCAGCGGCGGCAAGGGCGCGGCCTCCTGGGATCAGCGCACCAACGCCTTCGACTTCCTGGCCGACAAGAACGTCAACGTGGTGCAGCCGATCGGCGGCGCGGCGTCCTATTACACGGACTGGCGGCATCCGGACCCGCGGCTGGGCGTCATGAAATGGACGACCTACCTCACCGAGGAGCTACCCCCGCTGATCGACGCCGCGCTCGGCGCCAACGGCGTGAACGGCCTGGTGGGCGTATCGATGTCGGGCACCTCGGTGCTGCAGTTGCCGATCGTGAAGCCGGGGCTGTACCGCGCGGTGGCCGCCTACAGCGGGTGCGCCCGCATCGCCGATCCGGTCGGGGAGGCGTTCGTGCGGATCACGGTCGCCTTCGGCGGCGGCGACGCGATCAACATGTACGGCCCGTCCGGGGATCCGCAGTGGGCGGCCAACGACCCCTACCTGCACGCCGAGGGACTGCGCGGCCTGGATCTGTACCTGTCGAGCGGCAACGGCATGCCCGGTCCGCACGACAAGGTCCTCGACCAACACTTCGCCGGGGCCGGAGACAATCTCGCGAACCAGATTCTGGTGGGCGGCCTGCTCGAGGCGGCCACCGACCAGTGCACGCGCTCGATGCGCGACCGGCTCGCGGAGCTCGACATCCCGGCCACCGTGAAACTGCACCCCTACGGCACCCACTCCTGGGGCTACTGGGACGACGAGCTGCCCGCGTCCTGGCCGGTGCTGGCGCACGGCCTCGGACTGTAGGGCGCTCAGCTCAATCCTGTTCCGGCGGTAGGTTTTCCAGCGCCCAACGGGCCCAATCCCGCTTCAATTCGGTGGCGCGCGCCCCGTACTCCAGCGCCAGATGGCCGTAGCGGGACAGGTCGCGTTCGTTCCAGTCGATGCCCTTCTCCAGCTCACGCAGCTGCGCGTGCTCGCGGTCGGCGCTCTCGGCGATCTCGGTCAGATAGGCGCGAGCCTGAGCGGGTGCGATGACGCCGAGGAAGAACACCCGCAGCAGCGCCTCGTTCCGGTGGACCTCTTTCGGGGTGGTGTCGGTCAGCCAGGTGCGCAGGTCGTCGAGGCCGGCGTCGGTGATGGTGTATTCCTTGCGGCCGCGCGGTCCCTCATCGGTGACGGCGATCAGTTCCGCGTCGGCGAGCTTGGTGAGCTCGGTGTACATCTGGCTCTGCGTCGCGGGCCAGACATTGGCCAGCGAGAGCTTGAAGGTCCGCAGCAGGTCGTAGCCGCTGGCGGGACCGTCCGACAGCAATCCGAGGAGGGCGAACCGGAGACTCATAGGAATCAGCTTACATTCCACTATTGACATGTCGAGACAGGAGGCTCAATCTTGGACATGTCAGAACTGGAATGTCGCAGCCGCGGGCAGTGTGCTGCTCGGGCAGACAGGTATCGATCATGACCACACCTCCCTATCTCAGCGGCAACTACGCACCCGTCACCGACGAGATCACCGCCTTCGAGTTGGCGTGCACCGGAACGATTCCCGAGGACCTGAACGGCTGGTTCGTCCGCAACGGGCCCAACCCGCACGACGCGGGCTCCCCGCACTGGTTCTTCGGCGACGGCATGGTGCACGGCGTCCGGCTCGAGGGCGGACGCGCGGTCTCCTACCGCAACCGGTGGGTGCGCACCACCCGGTTCACCGACGGCGCGCAGGGCATCGACGCCCAGGGAAACCGGGACTACACCGCCGGCGCGGCCAACACCCACGTCGTGCGGCACGCCGGGCGCACCTTCGCGCTGGTCGAATCCTCGTTCCCCTACGAATTGACTCGTGAGCTGGACACCGTCGGCCCCTACGACTTCGACGGCAAGCTCACCACCGCCATGACCGCGCACCCCAAGACCTGCCCGGTCACCGGGGAACTGCACTTCTTCGGCTACAACTTCGTCGAGCCGTACCTGACCTACCACCGCGCCGACGCGGCGGGCAATCTCGAACTCAGCCGCGTCATCGACGTGCCCGCGGCCACCATGCACCACGACTTCGCGCTGACCGCGAACCATGTTCTGTTCATGGATCTGCCGGTGGTCTTCGACATGCCGACCGCCGTGGCCGGTGGCGGCATGCCGTTCCGGTGGAGCGACGACTACCAGGCCCGCCTGGGCGTGCTGCGCCGCGACGACCAGCACGGCGCGGTGCGCTGGTTCGACATCGAACCCTGCTACGTCTTCCACACCCTCAACGCCCACGACGAACCGGGCCGGATCGTGCTCTACGCCATGCGGTATCCGAGCATGTGGCGCGACACCTCACAGGGCTTCGACACCGGCGCGACGCTGTGGCGCTGGACCCTGGACCTCGCCACCGGCGCGGTCCGCGAGGAGCGCATCGACGACCGGATCGCCGAATTCCCGCGCATCGACGACCGATTGGCGGGCCTGGACGCCCGTTTCGGCCACGCCTCGATCTCCGAGGGCGACCGCGGCGCGCTACTGCGCTACGACCTGCACACCGGCTCCAGCAGCGTCCACGACTTCGGCCCCGGCCGCGTGCCCGCCGAGGCAGCCTTCGCCGCGGCCGATGAAACACCCGGCGGCGCGGGCTATCTCATGGCCTACGTCTACGACGCCGCCGAAAACCGCAGCGACCTGGTCATTCTCGACGCCGACGACCTGGCCGCCGCACCCGTCGCCACCATCCACCTGCCCCGCCGGGTGCCGCACGGCTTCCACGGGAACTGGCTGCCCGACCTGTGATTTCCCAGGCCCGGGGTTCGGGTCACCGTGTGCGAGGCAGCGTCACGCCGAGAGCGTCGATGGCGAAATCGTTCGCGGTGACCCGGACCGCGGTCTCGGTGAAGTGCCGTCCGCCCAGGACGGTCTGTACGAACTGGCGGACCGCATCGGGCTGCTTGTCGAGTGTGGCCAGGGTGTCGGCCGGGATTTCGATGCTGCCGTCGAAACCGCGTGGCTGGTCGGTGATTCCGGCGGGCTGGACGGTCTGGCGGAGTGCGTCGACGGTGTGCAGGGTCAGGTCGAAGCGGCTGCCGTCGGCGAACTCGAGGTGTAGCGGGGTGGGGGAGACGGCGAGATCGAAAGACTCGATTCGCACGCCGACGCCCGCGGCGGTGCGGCCCGCGTAGGTGTAGGGGGACACCGCCACGGTCTCGTCCACCGAGTGGTCGGTGGGGGTGTTGTCGAGGATGCGGCCCACGAGGGGCTCGTCAGTGGGGACGAAGTCCCAGTGGTCGGCGGTCAGGTCTTTCACCCAGTACCCGGTGTGGCCGTCCGCGATGCCCTCCACGCGCAGTTCGCGTGCGGCCGAACCGATTCCGGTCTTGTGCACCGAGACCCGGTCGGTGATCCGGCCGGGGATCTTGGGCTGGCGGCTCCAGTCGGGGGCGGGCAGCTGGATCGCGGCGTAGTGGTCGTCGACGCGTTCGGTGAGCATGTCGGGGGCTTCGGGGCGGCCGCGCTGATCCTCGTAGGAGTAGCGGAAGAAGACCTTGTCCGCGCCGGAGATGTCGAAATCGTAGAGGCGGGTGTAGAGGTCGCCGAAGCGGTTCACCACCAGGGTGGTGGAGCCGCTGGTTGACAGCGCGACCGCACGGAATCGGCCCTGCGCGGGGGTGGACATCTCGTAGCTGTGGTCCAGCGGCAGCCACGGGTCCACGTAGTGGATGTGATGCCCGTCGTCGGTGAGCGCGTACACGTGCGACACCTTGGCCCCGCCGACCGAATGGTCGTTGCCCGCGGTGTCGCGCCAGACGTGATCCTCGTTGGGGGACAGCACCGACCACGTCCACGCGACCGTGCCCGCCGGCAGCGTGTTGCCGGGGCCGGTCCACAGCGGGGTGCCGTAGCGGCTGCTCCAGTTCCAGTCCTTGGGTGCGCTGAGGATGCGGTCCATGGTGAAGAAGCGGCCGTCGACGTCGATGGCCATGAGCTCGTCGTCGTCGGCCGAGACGCCGGCGACGCGGCCCGCCAGGCAGCCCGGCAACGGCAGCGACCGCCAGCCGCCCTGGGCGGAGACCGGTTTGACGTAGATCGCCCCGTCGCGGGCGGCGAAGGCCCAGCGGCGGTTGAAGGTTTCCGCGGTGGTGCGGAACAGCACCCGATCCGGCAGCGCGATCTCGGCGGCGGGGAACGCCTCGAGCCCGGCGGTGGTCTCGTCCGCGCCCGGTTCCGGGGTGCCGACGGTGCCGACCAGCGTGCACGCGGGCGCCTCGGCGGCGGCCTGCTGCGGTGTCGCCAGGGCGAAGACGAGTCCGGTGGCCGCGGCGAGCACGCCGCGACGCAGTGTCACCTCGGTCATCACAGCCAACCGAGAGCGCCGAACACGGCCAGTGCCAGGGCGTCGACGCCGAGGATCGCGCCCACGGCGATCGCCTTCGCGCGCACGGTCGGCAGGTCATGAACGAAGAAGCAGGCCACGAAGAACGGCACGTAACCGATCAGCCAGATCAGGTACGGGAAGCCCGCGTGCCACCAGGACCAGTCCCAGGTCAGCACGCCCGCCTTGTTCAGCAGCACTTCCACCCCGACCGCGGCCGCGGAGTTGAGCGCGATCAGCACCGGCCGGTTGGGCAGCCCGAGGATGCGAACCTCCTTGGGCGGCAGCATCTTCGCCGCGGCCACGCCCATGATGGCGAACATGAAGCAGATCTCGATGTTCAACCCGATCAGGATCTGATAGGCGGTCGGCCCGGTCGCGCCCCACACCGGCGCACGCCCGGTGGCGTGGAAGACAAGCGAGTTCCAGATCTCGTTGAACCAGTCCATGCCCCACAGCGCGAGCCCCGCGAACAGCACATTCCAGTTCCGCCGCTCGACCTCGGTGGCGTACACGTAGACCACGACCAGCAGCAGCGGAATCACGTACCACTTGAATTGGCCACTGTCCCGCAGCAGTTCGAGCGCCGCCCGCGCGTGATCGGTCATCCCCGACCCCTTCCTCATCACCGTTGAGCCTCGCGAGTGTGTTACAAATCACCGGCAAATGTCAACCTGTAAGGCGGCGGGTGAGCGCTGATCAGGTGCCCGCTCCCGCCGCGCGGTGAGAGTGGTTGTGCCCGCGCATAGTCCGCTCGCGGTGCGGCTGAGGACTCCTCCCGGAGAACGCCGGATCGGGGGATTTCACACGGCGGGGTCGGTAGAACCGCTGGAATCCCGGAGTTCGGATCTCGGCCCAGGTTGGCAAGCAGTGGCGCGCCGTCGAATTCGTGCAGTGTCAGCGGCGGATCGCCCGGGAAACGCGCGGGGCCCGTCCGGTCAGTGGTCGTCGTAATGGCCGTCGTGCGCCGCGTGCCGGTGGCCGTCGTGGATGTAGTCGACGTGGTCACCGTGCGGGACCGCGACGTGGCCGCAGCCCTCGCCGTGCACATGGGTGTGCTCGGCGTGTTCGCTGTGGGCCGGCGCTTCGCACTCGTCGTAATGGCCCTCGTGAGCGCGATGCAGGTGGCCGTCGTGCACGTAATCGACATGGTCGCCGTGCGGGACCGCGACATGGCCGCAGTCCGGGCCGTGGACGTGCTTGTGATCGGTGTGCTGGGTATGAGCTGCTGCAGACATTTGACTCCGCTCCCTCGTTGACCCGGGTTCCCCACCTGCTAAAACATTAGCACTCGCGCATCTATTTGTTGATTGCTGGAGAATCACGAGACGTTCGGATGAAGCGGTTCAGCCGCGCAGTGCGCGCTCGAACAGCGGCCAGGAATCGTGCAGGTCCTGTTGCCAATAGCCCCACGAGTGGGTGCCGACGGGGCGCAGGTTGACGGTGGCGGCGATGCCCAGATCGCTGAGCCGGGCGCGGAGGGCGCGGGCGCAGGTGTCGGTGATCGCTTCCAGGAAGGCGCCGCTGGTGAGCTGGCCGAGGAGTTTGGTCGGGCTGCCGTGGATTCCGGGGCCGTCGAGGGTGTCGAGGGGCCGGGGAGGCCGGTTCCGGTGGACAGGTAGATGGACGTGCCGCGGAGTTGGTCGGCGTGCAGGTAGGGATCGTTGGCGGGCCAGACCGGACTGTCGGGCGGGCCCCACATATTGGTCGGGTCGCCGCGCCAGCGCAGCACCACCGCGTCGACGAAGAGGC
Source organism: Nocardia tengchongensis (assembly GCF_018362975.1). NCBI lineage: Bacteria > Bacillati > Actinomycetota > Actinomycetes > Mycobacteriales > Nocardiaceae > Nocardia > Nocardia tengchongensis. Next base: position 5,744,608 of record NZ_CP074371.1, on the reverse strand, counting down.
GGCCGAGGGGGTCGCTGGTGCCGGCGCATCCGCTGTAGGAGCCGATCGCCCGGTAGACGCCGGGGGCGGCGATCGCCAGCTGGAATACCGAGGTGCCGGCCATGGAGATGCCGGCGAGGGCGTTCGCGCCGGTGCCGTCGAAGGCCGAGTCGATGATCGGCGGGAGCTCGCGGGTGAGGAAAGTGGACCAGCGCTGGCGACCCAGGATCGGATCGTCGGCGAGCCAATCGGTGAAGTAGCTGCCGCTGCCGCCCAGCGGGGTGACGACGGTGATCTGCTTGTGCCGGAAGAAGTCGGCGATGTCGGTCTGCTCGGGCCAGCTACTGGCATCCACGCCGCCGCCGGCACCGTTGAGCAGATACAGCACCGGCGCGGGTGCGGCGGCGTCCGGTGCGCGCAGCACCCGCAGCGCGATATCGGTGTTCATCGCGGCGGAGTGGACGCGGACGTCGAGCAGGCCGTCGGGCGCCTCGGTCGCGGTCAGGAGCCGGGATCCGTCCGGCGCCGGGCGCGCCGCGGCCGCGGCATCGGCCGGGGAGATGGGATCGGCCGCCGCCGGGATGCCCCACGAGGTGGACGTCAGCAGCAGCGCCAGCAGCAGACTTGCCGATTTCACCCGAATCCTCCGATCGCGTCGAGTCCAGCCGGTCGGATCCGGACGCTAGGGCGAAAGGCGGGGCAGAACAACGTTTCTCGCGCTGTTTTGGGAGTTGATACGGCCGCCGTCGAGACGCTTTGGGAACGGTCACAGACCTGGGTGCCGTCGCTGGCCGAGGCCGGTGTCGTGACGTTCACTCGGAACCCTGTCACCGGCGGGCCAGCGGCCGCGGTCACAGTTCAGGGTTCTGCTGTACGGATCGAGGGCATCCATGGTCGCATTCGGCTTCTTCGACGACTGGCATCCGGAGCCGGGCCGGCTCACCACCTGGACGGCCTCACCCGCCTCGCGGGCGGCGGTGTTGCGGGCTCCGGTGCACGAGGTCGGGCCGTCGTATCAGCAGGAGGCCTACCTGCGCGCTGTCCATCGCAACGCCGACGCCGGTGTGCGGGCTTCACGGCTGTGCATGATCTCGTTCGACATCACGGCCGCGCCCGAGTACCCGGCCCTGACGGCCACCGTCAATGCCTTTCTGCGGCGGCACGATACGTTCACGAGCTGGTTCGCACCGGCAGCGGACGGCCGGATCGAGCGGCATGTCGCCGACCCCGCCGCCATCGAGTTCACCGCCACCGACCACGGCGAGGTCACCGATATCGAGGCCCTGCGCGACCTCGTCCAGACCGGCACGCCGGGCGCGTTCGACTGGGACTGCTTCTCCTTCGGCGTCATCGCGCGATCGGGATCGTTCACCTTCTACGCCGCGGTCGACCACCTGCACACCGACGGTGTGGCACAGGCGCTCTCGTGTGTGGAACTGCTGCTGCTCTACGGCAACGAATTGTCCGGCGGCACACACCCATTGCCCCCGGTGGCCGGGCATATCGACTACTGTGCGCGCGAGCGCGCCCACAACGCGCAGCTGACGCCCGCCTCACCCGAGGTCCGCACCTGGCTGGACCTGTTGCGGCACAACGACGGCGACGTGCCCAGCTTCCCGCTCGAGTTGGGCGCCGCGCCCGGCTACGGCCGGGGCGCGCAGGTGACAAGGCCATTGTTCAGCGAGCCCGACGCGCTCCGCTTCGAACAGGTCTGCCGCGATCACGGCGGCCGATTCCTGGGCGGACTGTTCGCGGCCATCGCCCTGGCGGAATTCGAATTGTCCGGCCACACCCACTATCTGGGCTTCAGCCCGGCCAATACCCGCGTCCTGCCCGGCGAGTCCGCATCGGTGGGCTGGTACACCAACCTGATCCCGGTGGCGCTGACCGTCCACGCCGAGGACAACTTCACCACCCTGGTCACCGTCGCGCACGAAGCCACCGAGCGGGCCAAGGACCTGGCCGCGGTGTCGGTGCACCGCGTGCTCGAACTGGTGACACCGGAGCTCGGCATCCGGACCGAGCCGGGCTGGGCCGCCCCGATGGTGTCCTACGTCGATGTCCGGAAGATGGCCGGGGCGGACATGTTCGACGCCATCAAGGGCGGCATGTACGGCAGCCGTGCCAGCGCCGGCGAGGTCTACCTGTGGGTCAACCGCTTCCACGATGTCACCACGCTGAGCCTGCTGTTCCCCGACACCGCCCAGGCCCACGCCTCGGTCGAACGGTATGTGAAGACGCTGCTCGGCATCGTCACGGCGGTGGCCGCCGACGGCGACTACGCGGTCCGGGCCCCGGCGGCGTCATGACCGTCCGGATCTCCGGCACGCCCGGCGATTCCGCGCGCACGGCCGGAACACCGGGCGCGTGGGGCGTCCTCGGCGCCTGCCTGGTCGCGGTGTTCATACAGATGCTGGACCTGACCATCGTCCACACCGCCGTGCCCGCGGTGGCCCGGGCGTTGCGCGCCGACGCCGCGGAGCAGCTGCTGATCGTCACCGGGTACGGTCTCGCGTTCGCCTGCACCCTGCTGACCGCGGCCCGGCTCGGCGATCTGTTCGGCCGGCGCACGGTATTCCTGACCGCGGTCGGCGCCTTCGCGGCGGCGTCGCTGTGGTGCGGGATCGCCTCGGGCGCGGCCGAATTGGTGGCGGCGCGGGCCGTGGCGGGAGTGGCCGCCGCCGCGGCGTCCGCGCAGACCATCGCCATCATCACCGGCGCCTTCCCCGAGCGCGGCCGCGGGGCGGCGTTCGGCGTCTACGGCGCGGTCGCCGGACTGGCCGGGCTGGCCGGTCCGCTGGCCGGGGGAGCGCTGGTGGACGCGAACGCCCTCGGAGTGGGTTGGCGGGCAATCTTTCTGGTCAACGTGCCGCTGTGTGCTCTCGCCATCGCCTTGGGGCGCCGGTACGTGGCAGAGGGGCCGCCGGGCGAGTCGCCGCGTCCGGTGACCGCACGCGAACTCGATCTCGCGGGAGTACTGCTGTCGGCCACCGGCCTGGCGGCGCTGGTGTTCCCGCTGACCGCGGGGCGCGAGCTGGGCTGGCCGCCGGCGCTGTGGGTGCTGCTCGGATCATCGGCCCCGCTGCTGGCGGTGTTCGTTCACCGTCAGCGACGACAGGCGCGGGCCGGAGGCGATCCGCTGGTGCGACCGGAGTTGTTCGCCGACCGCGATTTCGCGATCGGAGCGATCCTGATGGCGGTCTTCTACGGCATGTTCACCGCGCTGCTGTTCACGGTGTCGGTGACCGTGCAGAGCGGGCTGAGCTGGTCGGCCTCGCGAACGGGGCTGTTGATGCTCCCCTTCGCGATCGGCGCGGTGGCCGGCGCGCTGTCGTCGCCGATCCTGCTGTCGCTGTGGGGTGCTCGGGCGCTGACCGTGGGGGTGGGGATCTTCGCGGTCGCGTTGGGGGCGGCCGCGACGGTCATCGACACCACCGGCTCAGCGGTCGATATCGGTGCGCTGGCGTGGCCGGTGTTCACCGCCGGAGCCGGGATGGGCTGGTTCGCCGCGCCGCTGCCGTCGGTCATGCTGCGCGGCGTCGCCGACCGGGTCACCGGGTCGGCCTCGGGAATCGTGCCCGCCGTGCAGCAGATCGGCAGCGCGGTCGGGGTGGCGGTGCTCGGCATGGTGTTCTTCGATCGGGTGTCGCAGCGGTCGTACCTGGAGGCGATCACCACCGTGCTGTGGACCATGGCGGGCGTGTCGGCGGGCCTGGCCCTGCTGACCCTCGCGCTGCCCAGGCGGCGGTCATGACCGTGACGTCCCGACAGAGGTCGCCGGTGACGGCGTTGTCCCCGTGGGCAGTTCGCGGTGTCGGTGCGGTGTCGGCGACGGCGGCGGTGCTGCTGACCGTCCGGTCCGGCCGCTACGGCTATTTCGGCGACGAACTGTACTTCCGCGCCGCCGGGCGCAGGCTCGCGCCCGGCTATGTCGATCAAGGTCCCTTGGTTCCGTTGCTCGCGCGCTGCGCGGAGTGGATCGCGCCGGGATCGCTGGTGGTCCTGCGTATTCCGTCGATCCTGGGCGCCGTCGCCGGGATCTGGGTGTGCGCGGGACTGGCCCGGGAACTGGGCGGTGGCCGTCGAGCGCAGACGTCGTCGGCGTTCGCCTTCGCAGTCTCACCCTTCGTGATCACGCAGGCCGCGAGCTTGTCCACGTTCGCCCTCGATGCGCCGCTCTGGTCGGCGCTGCTGTGGATCATGGTGCGCTGGACGCGGATTCGTGACGACCGGCTCTTCGCCGCGCTCGCCGTCGTGGCCGTGATCGACGTGCAGGTGAAAATGCTGTTGCCGGTGCTCGCCGGGGCATTGGCGGTGGGCGTGATGGTCTTCGGGCCGCGCGAGATGCTGCGCCGCCGCGCCCTGTGGGCGGCGGTCGCGGCGGTCGTGGCGACCGCGATCCCGAGCCTGTGGTGGCAAGCGCGCAACGGCTGGCCGCAGCTGGCCATGGGTCCGGTGATCGCGGCCGAGCAGCGCGCCGCCACCGGCGGTGTCGCCGGACTCCCGCTGCAGCTGGCCCTGCTGCTCGGGGTCGCCGGGGTGCCGCTCGCGGCGGCGGGATGCTGGGCGCTCGCGCGGTCGCCGGCGTTGCGCCCCTATCGATTCGCCGCGGTCGGCGTGGCGGGGCCGCTGCTGTTCGTGGCCGCCACCGCGTCCCGCCCCTACTACGTGGCGGGCGTCTTCCCGCTCGTGATCGCCGCCGGCGCGGTCTGGGCGAGCGACCGTGACGGCCCGAGATGGGTTGCCACGGCAGCGCTCGCGGCCGGGGCGGCATCGGCGGGCATCGCGCTCGCGGTGCTCTGCCTGCTGCCCCGCCCGGCGACGACACTGCGGGAATCCACCGACACACAGCGCGCGATGTCCACGCGGATGCGGTTGTTCGGCATGGACGGCTGGGGCGAGCTCGTGTCGTCGGTCGACGCCGTGGCGAGCGATGTCTCGACATCCACCGGCGTGCGTCCGATCATCGTCACCCGAACCTATTGGCAGGCAGCGGCGCTCGATCAGCTGGGCCAGGATCTGCCGCCGGTGTTCAGCCCGAATCGCGGATTCGCGTACTTCGGGGTGCCGCCGGACGCCGCCACGGTGCTCTACGTCGGCGACACGTCCGCGGAATCGATGCTGCGACAGCAGTTTTCCGCGGTCGTGCCGGTGTCTCGGCTCGACGACCGGCTCGGGTTCCCCGGTATCACGCGCGCGGTGGTGATCTGGCGCTGCGACCATCCCCGCCGCGCCTGGGCCGACACCTGGCCGCAGTGGCGCACCCTCGCCGTCAACTCGCAGGAATGGAGACATCCATGACCAATCGCACGTACCGCACCGGCGTCACCTGGTTCGACTGGCCGTGGTCGCTGCCGGAGCTGGTGGGGCGCAAGGCCGGTCGCACCGTGTCGGTGGTGCTGCCGGCCCTCGACGAACAGGCCACCATCGCCGGGGTGCTGGCGTCCATCCGCCCCCTGGTGGGCACGTTGGTGGACGAACTCGTCGTGATCGACTCCGGATCCACCGACGACACCGTCACGGTGGCCGAATCCGCCGGAGCCACAGCGGTATACGCGGCCGATGAGGTGCTGCCGGAGATCCCGGCGCGCCCGGGCAAGGGCGAGGCGCTGTGGCGATCACTGGCGGTGACCACCGGTGATCTGGTCGTCTTCATCGATTCCGACCTGCTGGCCCCCAGCCCGCTGTTCGTCCCCTCGCTGCTGGCCCCGCTGCTCTTCCACGAGGACATCGAACTGGTGAAGGGCTACTACCGGCGTCCGCTGGCGGCCGATCCGGCCGGTGATCCCGAGGGCGGCGGGCGGGTCACCCAGCTGGTTGCGCGGCCCTTGCTCACCGCGCTCGCACCCGAGCTCGGGGAGGTGCTGCAACCGCTCGGCGGGGAGTACGCCGCCACCCGGAATCTGTTGAGCGGCATCCCTTTCGCACCCGGCTACGGAGTCGACATCGGAATCCTCCTGGATGCCTGGCAGCGCCACGGCCCCCAGGCCATCGCACAGGTCGACCTCGGGACGCGGATCCACCGCAACCGCCCGACCCACGAACTCGCCGACATGAGCCGCCAACTCATCGCCACCCTGCTGGACCGGCTCGGCATCCGTGATTCGGGGATCGGCCTGGCTCGATACCGGCCCGACCGGGCGGGCTGGCATCGCAGTGTCGGAACGGTGTCGCTCACCGACCGGCCCGCCATGAACACCGTGCGCGCCGTCGGCGGAGTGGCCTCGTGACCGCGCGCCACGGTGGCGACAAGGCCTGGCGGACAGCCGGTCTGCGCCTCGTGGTGGCGGCGCTGGCCGTGCTGGCCGCCGTCCCGTGCGCGGCTCCGGGCCACACCGAGCCCGCCGACCCCTGGACGGTCGATGGTTCCCACCTCGAGCGGATCGAGCCGCTGCACGACCGGGTATCGGACCTGTACGTACTCCGCCGCCATGCACACCGTCATCCGCAGCCGCATCGTGCGCGGGGCTGACGACGGCGCCCCGGCGCCCACCCTCTATCTCCTCAACGGTGCGAACGGGGGAGTGGAGGGCAGCTGGTACGACGAAACCGACGTGGCGGATTTCGTTCGCGACAAACACGTGAACGTGGTGATCCCGATCGGCGGGGCCGGAAGCTATTTCACCGATTGGGAATTCGACGATCCGGTCCTGGGCCGTCCACGCTGGACCACCTTCCTCACCCGCGAACTCCCGCCGATCGTGGACGCGGCCCTGACCGGCAACGGCGCCAACGCCATCGCCGGCATCTCCATGGCCGGCACCTCCGTCTTCCAGCTCGCCCTGGCCGCGCCCGGGCTGTACCGGGCCATCGCCTCCTACAGCGGGTGCGTGCGCACCAGCGATCCGCAGGGGCAGGCCTTCGTCAGAGCGGTGGTCGCCCGCTACCGCGGCAACGCGCTCAACATGTGGGGACCGTTCGGCGCGAGCGACTGGGCCGCCCACGAAGCCTACCTGCACGCCGACCGCTTGCGCGGCACCGCGATCTACCTCTCCACCGGCACCGGCCTGCCCGGGCCGCTGGACACCCCGGAGGGCACGCACGGCGACCTCCCGCACCTGGCCTGGCAACTGCTCTTCGGCGCGCCCCTGGAAGCCGTCATGAACACCTGTACGCGTGCGCTGCGGGATCGGCTCGCCCAGCTCGGCGTGCCCGCCACCGTCGATCTGCGTTCGACCGGCACCCACTCCTGGGGGTACTGGCAGGAGGACCTGCACCGTTCGTGGCCGATGCTCGACGCGGCCCTGGGCGGCGGGTAGGTCCGGTCCCGCATCGTTCAGCGCGGACCGGGCGCGGCGGCCGGGAGTCCCTCGCCGGGAGCCCGGTACGTGCGGGCGACCAGCGCCGATCGCAGGTACCACAGACCGGAGGTCTCGGTGGGGTCGAAACCGGTCAGCTGGTTGATGCGTTTGAGCCGGTAGTCGACGGTGTTGGTATGCACGTGTAACTCCCGCGCGGTGCGCTGACGGTTGAGATTGTTCGCGATGTGCCGCCGCAGGGTCTCGAGCAGTTCGGGCTGCGCGTCGAGCGGATCGAGCAGGGAACCGAGGAATTCCCGTCCGGGACCCGGCCGGGTCAACTGGAATTCCAGGGCCAGATCGTCGAAGCGGTACAGCCCGCGCACGCATCGCAGTCGCTGCACCATGTCGAGCAGCTCATGGGCCTGGTCCGCGGCGGCGGGCACCTGCTCCGGCCCGGAGGCGACGACAGCGGCCATGATCGGCACCCGGGCCGCCCGGGACAGTTGCGTGACCAGCTGGTCCAGTTCGGCCGCGGGTGCGGCGGCCTCCGGGATCAGGATCGTGCCGCCGTCGACACTGAGCAGCGACAGGGCCTGATCGCCGCACAGCGTGGCCAGTTCGGCCTGCACGCGGCGCAGCTTGCGGCGCGCGACCACCTTGCCGTCGAGGGTGGGGTCGCGTTCTTCGGGGTGCGCGGGAATCGACAGCGCCAGAACGGAATACCGGTCGGCGATCTCGATGCCGCACTCGCGGGCCATGGTGGAGGTGGAATACCCGCCGAGCAAGGCCGAGGTGAGGGTGTGCACCGCGGTGTGGTGCTCGCCGACCACCGCACGCAGTTCGCGCAGGTAGGCCATGGACACGATCGAGGTCATCTGATCGAGCATCTCGACGACGAGCTTCGTGCCCCCGATCAGGTTCAGGTAGTCGGCCTTGGTGAGCATGAGCATCGCGCCGTCCTCGGTGTCGAGGTACTTGCGCGTCCCGGTGGACACGACGAGATCGACCCCGATCTTGAACCCCTCGTGGATGGCGTGGTGCACGGTGTCGATGGGAACGCCCTCCCGCGCCCACTGTGCCGCGGCCTCCTGCAGCCGGCCGGTCTTCGCCGGGATGTCGGTGCCGTCGAGCATGCTCACCGCCAGCTGCAGACAGACCCGGGTGATCGTGGTGATGTCACCGTGGATGGCATCGCCCGGCAGCGTCCCGCACGGCACCACCTTCTCGACGAAATGGCCGACCATCTGGCGGGAGAGCGTCCACACGTCCCGCAACGGCGAGGACATCGGCTTGCCCGACATCGTCAGACCGTGCCGTTCGGCGCTACCTACAGTCATCGATGACTCCTTCGACCCCGGAGAGTCCCCCTGGCGCCGACAGTATTGGCGGTACCCGCGCCGAGTCCGGTACCTCGCGATTTCCTGGATCAATGGCAAACAGCGAGCGGCACCGGCTGTGACCGATCACAACCGCCGGGGTGTGGCACGCATCACCCGGAGCGCGCCGATCCGCGAGCTCGGATAGCAGGAGGTGTGCTCGATTCGGTGCCCGGGACATGGCGACGGTAAAATCGGTGGTTCTTGTGTGTCGGCGTGACGCACAATCGCTCAGTTAACTATCGGCATCCGCCATACCGAGGAGACGCTTGTGATCACCGCGACCGACCTGGAGGTCCGGGCCGGAGTCCGCACCCTGCTGACGGCCCCGGGCTCGGGGCTGCGGGTGCAGGCCGGTGACCGCATCGGGCTGGTCGGCCGCAACGGCGCCGGCAAGACCACCACGCTGCGCATTCTCGCCGGTGAGGGAGAACCCTACGCGGGCAAGGTCATTCGTTCGGGCGAAATCGGCTATTTGCCGCAGGACCCGCGCGAGGGCAACCTCGACATCCTCGCCAAGGACCGGGTGCTCTCCGCGCGCGGGCTCGACACCCTGCTGCGCGAGATGGAGAAGCAGCAGGCGCTGATGGCCGAGGTCGCCGACGAGAAGGAACGTGACAAGGCGATCCGCAAGTACGGGCGGCTCGAGGAGCGGTTCTCCGCCCTGGGCGGCTACGTCGCCGAGAGCGAAGCCGCCCGCATCTGCCACAGCCTCGCCCTGCCCGACCGGGTGCTGAACCAGGAACTGCGCACCCTCTCCGGTGGTCAGCGTCGTCGAATCGAGTTGGCGCGCATCCTGTTCAGCGCCTCCGACGGCAGCGGCGGCAAGTCCGACACGGTGCTGCTGCTCGACGAGCCCACCAACCACCTCGACGCCGACTCGATCAACTGGCTGCGCAGCTTCCTGCAGAGCCACGACGGCGGCCTGATCGTCATCTCCCACGATGTCGAACTGCTCGGTGACGTGGTCAACAAGGTGTGGTTCCTCGACGCCGTGCGCGGTGAGGCCGACATCTACAACATGGGCTGGAAGAAGTACCTCGACGCCCGCGCCACCGACGAGCAGCGCCGCGTGCGCGAGCGCGCCAATGCCGAGAAGAAGGCGTCCGCGCTCAAGCAGCAGGCCGCCAAGCTCGGGCCAAGGCGACGAAAGCCGCTGCGGCACACCAGATGGTCAAGCGCGCCGAGCGCATGCTCAACGAAGTCGACGACATCCGCGTGGCCGACAAGGTGGCGCGGATCAAGTTCCCCGAGCCCGCCCCCTGCGGCAAGACGCCGCTGATGGCCACCAACCTGACCAAGCTCTACGGGTCGCTCGAGATCTTCACCGGCGTGAACCTGGCCATCGACAAGGGCAGCCGAGTCGTCATCCTGGGCCTCAACGGCGCCGGTAAGACCACCATGCTGCGGCTGCTCGCGGGCGTGGAGACGCTCACCGCGGGGCAGATCGACCCCGGTCGCGGCCTCAAGATCGGATATTTCGCCCAGGAGCACGACACCCTCGACGACCAGGCGACCGTGTGGGAGAACATCCGCCACGCCGCCCCCGACGCGGGCGAACAGGATCTGCGCGGTCTGCTCGGTGCGTTCATGTTCTCCGGTCCGCAGCTCGAGCAGCCCGCCGGCACGCTCTCCGGTGGTGAGAAGACCCGTCTCGCACTGGCCGGTCTGGTCTCCTCGGCCGCGAATGTCCTTCTGCTGGACGAGCCTACGAACAACCTCGACCCGGTATCGCGCGAGCAGGTGCTCGACGCGCTGCGCAGTTACGCCGGCGCGGTGGTGCTGGTGACCCACGATCCGGGCGCGGCCGAGGCGCTCAACCCCGAGCGGGTCATCATGCTGCCCGACGGCACCGAGGACCATTGGTCGCAGGACTACCTGGAGCTCATCCAGCTCGCCTGAGCATGCGCGTTCCGGGCCCGGAAAAAACCACCATCCGGGCCCGGAAACTCGCTTCCCGCACCGAAAAACGCGGGTTCGGCAAAACTCGGTGATTCACATCACACCGTTTCGTTGATCACAGGCATCCGAGTCTCTACCCTGGAATGAGGCGCCCACGGCGACTCGGAGGAAGCCATGAGTGACAGGCCCGCACAGGGTAAAGCCGTATTGGGTAAAGGCACGCGCGTCACCGGGAAATCCCGCGATCGCTTGCAATCCCAGCTCAAGAAGCAGTACGAGGCCGGAGCCAGTATCCGGTCACTAGCCCGGGAGACCGGGCGGTCGTACGGCTTCATTCACAACGTGCTCGTGGAGTCGCATGTGCAACTCCGCAGCCGAGGCGGTGCCAACCGCCGTAAAGCCGGCAAGGCCGTCAGCAAGTAGCGTCCCGGTCCGGGAAAAAGAACTCGACCGGCGAAAGCCGGTCGGGGACTTGCTATCTCGCTACACCGTGGATCGGCGATCTCGCGATGGCCTGTGGCTGCTACGGGGTCACGGTCCCGTCGCCGAGCACCAGCAGATTCGCGAGGCTCCGGAAGATCGGCAGACCGGTCTTGATCTCGAGATAGGCGAACTGCCCCTGGGGATTCACCTCCAGGAAGTAGAACTCGCCATCGAGACCCACCCGCAGATCCAGCACGCCGAAAGCCAGGCCGAGCGCGCCCATCAGCGTGGTCAGCGACTTGCTCACCGAGGCGGGCAGGCGATCGGCGGTGAACGCCACCGACGTGTCCAGGCGCGAATCCACCCGCCCCACACCGGATTGCGAGTCGATGCGCACCACCCACTCGATGCCGTCCACCCACACGATGCGCAAGTCGCTCTCGGCGTGGATGTAGTCCTGGAAGATGGTGGGGGAGTTGCGGATCGTGGACAGCTTGTCGAAATCGGCTGGGGTGAACAGCCGCGTCTCGGTGAACGCCCCGCGCCCGGTCCCGGTGCGCTTGTAAACCACTGGCCCGGGCCGGGATTCGATGAAGGCGCGCGCCTCGTCGGGGTCATTGGTGATCAGGGTCTCCGGAATCGCGAACCCCGCGCGCGCGGCCGTCTCCAGCTGCACGATCTTGCGGCCGGCGGTGCGATCGGCCCCGGGGTCGTTGACCCACAGGGCCGGGATCGACCACAGCAGACCTTGCAGGAACCCGTCGCACTCGGCGCGGCGGTAGGTGTCGTCCTCGGTGCTCAGCCCGCCCGGCACCGCGGTCGGGTGCGGTCTGCGCCACCACACCGAGGTGACGTCGTCGAGCCCGAAGATGTGTGACAGGCTGCGGTAGGAGCCGTCCGCGCCGAGCCGGAAAGTGCCGTTCTCGCGCGGGAAGTCACGCATGTCGAGACGAAGCGGGTTGTGCCCGTGAAATTTACGCAGCGTAGCGGCGAGGGCATCGCCGTGCAGGTCCTCGGCCTCGGTGACGATGAGGACCGAACCCATGGTGCGGGCGGCCATACGCGGCCCGTCAGTCGAGGCTGTCGCAGGCGATGCCGTCGTCGCTGCCGTGTTGCGACCGGGTCTGGCAGCAGGTCATGGTGGCCCCGCCGACCCCGGGACCCGCGGTCAGTTCCAGTCCACGGGCCCAGATTTCGGTCTGCCGCGCCAGCTCGTCGTCACCGCGCGCGGGACTCTGCTCCGGCGCCAGCGTCAACGGCCGATCGGTGACCTCCACCCGGCGGCGCTGCGTGAAATCGGCAGTGGCGCCGGACCGTACCCGCACCAGCACCGGACGGCCCTCGCAGCCACTCTGCGCGCTCGCAGCATCCCGCTCGACGATGTCGAGGACATCCGTGCGATCCAGAGTCCAGGTACCGTCGCCGACCCGCACGCTGATACTTCGCTCGGTGGCTGCGACAAGGTAGCCGGGCAGTGGGGGCGAAGTGCTGGCGAGGGTCGCCGATCCCGTTCGGTGCAGGGCGCCGGTCATGCGGAACTCCGATCTGCTCGGGATTTGCTGCGGGGCCGAGCGTGATCTGAATCATATCCCGCGACGGGTCGAATTCGGTCCGCAACGAAAGATTTCAGCTACCTCGGCAAACTCCGCCGGGGTTTCGGAAACCGCTCCCGCCGAAAGATTTTCGCTGAATAACGGGAACGAGCGCGGACACGCGCCGTCGAGTCAGAGGCCCAGCACGTCGGGCGAGTCGGCCGCGGCCCGCAGTGCCGCACCGGGATCCGCAATCAGTTTGCGGGCGGTCAGATCGAGCAGGCCGGACACGGCGACGATCTCCGCCGACACGGTCCCGTCGAGTTTCACGATCTGCTGGCGCATCCGGAAGATCTTGCCGCCGGTGAACTCGAACTCGCAGCTCACCGTGACCTCGTCACCGAGATGCAATTCGCGCTGGTACTTGATGGTCTGTTCCAGCACCACCGGACCGATGCCGGCGGCCACCATCTTGTCGCCGGGCAGCCCCGCCGCCTGCAACAGCTCCCAACGGGCGTGCTCGGCGTACTGCAGATAGACGGCCTGATTGAGATGCCCGTTGATGTCGAGCTCGTAGCCGCGCACGGTGATCGGAACAGAGAAGACCATGCAACTTCCAACCCGCCGCGCCCCGATGATCATTCCGCGTTTCGCGTGGTCTGCGGCACACTCCGGCCCGGCGACCAACGGGCTACCGGCGGCGCCGGGCCCCGCCGCGGCGACCGCGGCGGGTTGCCGCATCGACTCGGGGATCAGTGCGTCACCGCCACATTGGCCATCATGCCCCGGTCCTCGTGCTCGAGATTGTGGCAATGCAGCATGAACCGTCCGGTGTAGCCGGTGAACCGCACCGCGATCTCCGCCTCCTGACTGGCGGGTAGATGGATGGTGTCCTTCCAGCCTCCATCGGTGGCCGACGGGGCGCGGCCATTACGGGTCAGCACCTGGAATGGGTTCAGGTGCAGATGAATCGGATGATTGAAATTGGTGGTCAGCCGCCAGATCTCCACCTCGCCCAGCCGCGCGGTGAGGTCGGGGCGGGACGGATCGAAGGCCCGGCCGTCGATCAGCCAGCCCTTCATGTCCGCACCGCCGTCATGGCCCGGCATCGACGGCATGTCACCCATGCGGAAATGCAGGTCCCGGCGGCGCACGGCCGTGGCGGGATCCAGCCGCTCGAGCTCCGCCAGCCGATCCGGAATTCTGGATGAATCGGACTCGGTGCGGTCGACACACAGGCGCAGGACATCGAACGTGCGACCGTCACCGAGTTCGTTCACGATTGTCACCGAATCCCCGGGCCGGTACCCCGTCAAATCGACGATCGTGTCGAAACGTTCACCTGGCGCGATATCGATCGCGTCGAGATGGCGCGGGCGGTCGAGCAGTCCGCCGTCGGAGCCGATCTGGATGAAGCCCGGCGCCTGCCGATGCGGTCCGTCCAAGCGCAGCCGGTACACGCGGGCATTGGACGCATTGAGCCAGCGCAGGCGATACCGCGCCGCCGCCACCGGAAAGCGGGGCCACGGCACGCCGTTGACCAGCAGCACATCACCCTGCACACCCTGCATGTAGTCGTCGCTGACCGCGGCACCGTGCATGCCCATGGGATCGGCTGCGGGATAGACGAGTTGACCGTCGGCGTCGAAGGCGCGGTCGCACAGCAGCAGCGGCAGATCGCGCTCGCCGTCCGGCAGGCCGAGGCCACGGTCAACGTCGTCGTCGACGAGGTGGAAACCGGCCAGTCCCCGCCACACTGCCGGACCGGTGAAATCCATGCGGTGATCGTGATACCAGAGCGTCGCGGCCGGTTGATCGCCCGGATAGCGGTACTCCCGCTCGCCCCGGACCACGACGGCCTGCGGGTCGTCGTGGATCATCGCCGCGGCATCGCCGACGGGCAGTAGGTAGTCGGTGGGGTAGCCGTCCGACTCGGCGGGTGTGTGCCCGCCGTGCAGATGGGTCACCGTCGGCACCTCGAGTTCGTTGCGGTGCACCACGATCGCCGGGCGACCCCGCGTGGCCCGGATCGTCGGACCCGGGAATTGGCCGTTGTAGCCCCAGATCTCGGTGCGATACCCGGGCAGGATCTCGCGCACCGCCCGGCGCTGCACGATCCGGTAGTGGTCCCCGGCCGCGTCCACCCGCTCCGGGGCCAACACCGGTGGCACCGTGCCGGGCAGAGTGAACGGTTCGGGCAGCCGCGCCGCGCTGCGCAGGGTGGCCCCGACGGTGCGCGGCCCGGACAACTGCCACGCGACCCCGGCGCCACCGGCCGCGAACGCACCGGCGGTCAGACCCGCGGCCCGCAGCACCGTCCGCCGCGACAGCACAGGTGAAATCGGTTGCGGCCGGTCGGTGCGGGCTCGAAATCGGAAGGCGCTCACCGGGGCTCCGCCGCTGGCTGTGCCTCGGGGCTGTGCCGCAGCGGTGCACGTCCCGCATGCGGGTCACGCCAGGCCCAGGTCGTGATCATGATCAGGGCCGCGATGACCCCGACGCCCAGGGGCACATGCAGTTCGAGGAGATTCCGTTGCGCGATCCACACCTCGAGTCCCTCCGCGGCCAGCAGTGCGCCGGCGGCCGCGACCGGCCACCATGGTCCACGCTCGACTCGACTGCGCGCCACCGTCATTCCGAGCAGCACGACCGTCAGCACGCCGAGGACGATCGCATTGGTGCCGTGCAGCGCCAGCGAATCGAAGTTTCCGGCGAGGAACCGTCCCGCGAGCATTGCTTGCAGCACCGCGTCGGCGGCGGTGAGCGTGGCTGCCACGCGCACCGCGCCACGTAGCACGCGCGGGGCTCTCGGCGTCGGAACCGGGCGTGGCGGATTCTGCTCCACCGGTGCGGTTTTCATCATCGTCCCCCGTGTTTCCGAGTTCAGGCGCGGTTGGCGTTGCGTTCGGCCCACCACTGCGGGGCGTCGGTGAAGTAGTTGTCGTAATCCTTCTGTGCCGCCTCGAAGTCGGCGGGTGTGGTCTGGCCCAGGGCCAGCTGCTCGAGGAAGCGGAAGTAGCCGTGGCGTTCGACGCCGGGCATGAGGGCGATGAGCAGGCGGGCCGAGGAGCCGGGGGCGGCGCCGAAGGCGTGCGGCATGAACTTGGGGACGACGAGGGCGCCGCCCGCGCCGACGGTGACGATCTTGTCGCCGGCCAGGACCTGGAGTTCGCCGTCGGCGACGAAGAACAGCTCGTCGGAGAGGGTGTGGTAGTGCGGGGCCGCGCCGTCAGCGCCCGCGGCCAGGGTCACCTCGACGGTGCTGACCGAGCCGCCGGCCTCCTCGGAGTCGATGAGCAGCCGCACCGAGGCGGGCTGACCGGCGCCGATGATCTCGGAGTCCTCGGGGCGGCGGATGGCGGCGGGGCGGGAAGCGGTGGTCATGACAGGCTCCAAGTCGTTCGGTACTTGATAATTCGTTACCGAACTATATGGCATCGAATAGAATCTTGTCCATGGGTGAGAAGAAGATCGACGTAGTGGATGCGATCGCCGCGCAATGGCGGCGCGAGCGGCCGGATCTGGACGGCGAGTCCATGGCTATCCTCGGCCGCCTCGGCCTGCTCGCGACGGTGGTGGGGGCCAAGGTCGAATCGGTGTTCACCGCACACGGATTGCAGCGTGGCGAATTCGATGTGCTTGCGGCGCTACGGCGTTCGGGGGAGCCCTACGAGCTCAACCCCTCCGGGTTGGCCGATACCTTGATGTTGTCGCGCGCGGGCATGACCGGCCGCCTGGATCGCCTGGAACAGGCCGGGCTGGTGCGCCGCATCGCTGACGCGGGGGACCGCCGGGCGATCAAGGTGGCGCTCACCGACCGCGGCCTGCACCTGATCGACGTCGTGGTCACCGACCACTTCGAGAACGAGACGCGGATCCTGTCGGTGCTGCCCGCCAAGGACCGCAAGGAACTGGACCGCATCTCGCGGCTACTGCTCGCCGATCTCGAACGCGAGAACTGAAAGCCGTTCGGCGGCTAGGCCTTGCGGCGGATGGAAGCCTCGACCAGGTCGAGGACCGCTTCGAGGTTGTTGCCCGCGTGCCCGGAGGCGATGCGGGCGATCAGGCCGTCGAGGACCAGATCGAGGTAGCCGAGCAGCACCTCGGTGGGCACGTCGTCGCGCAGCGCGCCGGCGGCCTTGCGGCGTTCCAGGCGCGCCACCGTCGCGGCGGTCAGCTCGGTGGAGCGTTCTTCCCAGTTGGCCCGGAATTCGGGATCGTTGCGCAGCCGGCGGGCGATTTCGAGGCGGGTGCCCAGCCAGTCGAAATCCTCTGGGCGGGCGAGCATGTCGCGCATGACCTGGATCAGACCCTGATTGGCGGCGACCTCGGCCATCCGGCCCGCGTCCTCCTGGGCCAGCGCCAGGAACAGAGCGTCCTTGTCGCGGAAGTGGTGGAAGATGGCGCCCCGCGACAGACCGGTCGCTTCTTCGAGACGACGCACGGTGGCGCCCTCGTAGCCGAACTCGGCGAAGCAGCTGCGCGCCCCGTCGAGGATCTGGCTGCGCCGGGCGGCGAGGTGGTCGTCTGAGACCTTGGGCACTGGACTCCTCCGAAACGTGTTGTGCGGGTTCTCCTTCTCGATCTTGCGACCAAATCGGAGAACCCGCACGAGCGACGAGCGAAGCGACCCGGTGAGGGGTCGCGCGGTGGGCACCGGAGCTGCGCTTTCACACAACCACGATGCCCACCACCACGACTCGGTTTCGAAACAGCCCTTCGAGAACCGAGCTACATCGCGGTGACTAGCCGCGAATCATGTTGCGCAGCACGAACTGCAGGATGCCGCCGTTGCGGTAGTAGTCCGCCTCACCGGGGGTGTCGATGCGAACGACCGCGTCGAAGACGACCTTTTCGCCGTTCTCCTTGGTGGCGGTGACCTGCATGGTCTTCGGAGTCACACCCTCGTTCAGCTTGGTGATGCCCTCGATGTCGAAGGTCTCGGTGCCGTCCAGGCCCAGCGACGCGGCCGACTGGCCGGCCGGGAACTGCAGCGGCACAACGCCCATGCCGATCAGGTTCGAGCGGTGGATGCGCTCGAACGACTCGGTGATGACGGCCTTGACGCCCAGCAGGCTGGTGCCCTTGGCGGCCCAGTCACGCGAGGAACCCGAGCCGTACTCCTTGCCGCCCAGCACGACCAGCGGGATGCCCGCGGCCTGGTAGTTCTGCGAGGCGTCGTAGATGAAGGCCTGCGGGCCACCCGGCTGGGTGAAGTCGCGGGTGTAACCACCCGAGACGTCGTCCAGCAGCTGGTTGCGCAGACGGATGTTGGCGAAGGTGCCGCGGATCATCACCTCGTGGTTACCACGACGCGAGCCCAGCGAGTTGTAGTCCTTGCGCGCAACGCCATTGGCGTCCAGGTACTGCGCGGCCGGGGTGCCCGGCTTGATCGGACCGGCGGGGGAGATGTGGTCGGTGGTGACCGAGTCGCCCAGCAGCGCCAGCACACGCGCGCCCTTGATGTCGGAGACCGGGGTCGGGTCCATCGACATGCCATCGAAGTACGGCGCCTTGCGGACGTAGGTCGAGTTCTCGTCCCACGCGAAGGTGTCGCCCTCGGGGGTGTTCAGACCCTGCCAACGCTGGTCGCCCTCGAAGACGGTCGCGTAGGACTTGGTGAACATGTCCCGGCTGATCGCCGACTTGATGGTGTCGTCGATCTCCTGCGGCGACGGCCAGATGTCCTTCAGGAACACGTCGTTGCCGTCGGTGTCCTGACCCAGGGCGTCGACCTCGAAGTCGAAGTCCATGGTGCCCGCGAGCGCGTAGGCGATGACCAGCGGCGGGGAAGCCAGGTAGTTCATCTTCACGTCGGGGGAGATACGACCCTCGAAGTTACGGTTACCCGAGAGCACCGCGGTGACCGAGAGGTCGTTGTCGTTGATCGCCTTGGAGATCTCCTCCGGCAGCGGACCGGTGTTGCCGATGCAGGTGGTGCAACCGAAGCCACCCACGTAGAAGCCCAGCTTCTCCAGGTACGGCCACAGGCCGGCCTTCTCGTAGTAGTCGGCGACGACCTGCGAGCCCGGGGCCATGTTGGTCTTCACCCACGGCTTGGAGGACAGGCCCTTCTCGACCGCGTTGCGAGCCAGCAGGGCCGCGCCCAGCATGACCGACGGGTTCGAGGTGTTGGTGCAGGAGGTGATGCCCGCGACCACGACGGCGCCGTGATCCAGGACGAAGTCACCACGCTCCGGGTCCGAGACCTTGACCGGCTTGGACGGACGGCCCGCGTTGCCGTTGGCGGCATTCGGGACGGCGGTCTCGTCGGTGGCGGTGCCCGAGGCGACCGGATCGCTGGCCGGGAAGGACTCCTCGATGGCCTCGTCGAGCGAGGTGTGCGGCACCGGGTCGTTGGTGTAGGTGCGGATGTCCTTGCGGAACGCGTTCTTGCTGTCCGACAGCAGAATCCGGTCCTGCGGGCGCTTCGGGCCGGCGATGGACGGCACCACGGTGCCCAGGTCCAGCTCCAGGTACTCCGAGTACGCGGGCTCGTTGTCCGCGTCGTGCCACAGGCCCTGCTCCTTGGCGTACGCCTCGACGAGCGCGAGCTGCTCGTCGCTGCGGCCGGTCAGGCGCAGGTAGTTGATGGTCTCGCCGTCGATCGGGAAGATCGCGGCGGTGGAACCGAACTCCGGGCTCATGTTGCCCAGGGTGGCGCGGTTGGCCAGCGGCACCTCGGCGACGCCCTTGCCGTAGAACTCGACGAACTTGCCGACCACACCGTGCTTGCGCAGCATGTCGGTGACGGTGAGCACCACGTCGGTGGCGGTGACGCCCGGCTTGATCTCACCCGTCAGCTTGAAGCCGACCACGCGCGGGATCAGCATGGAGACCGGCTGGCCCAGCATCGCGGCCTCGGCCTCGATGCCGCCGACGCCCCAGCCCAGCACGCCCAGGCCGTTGACCATGGTGGTGTGCGAGTCGGTGCCGACACAGGTGTCGGGGTAGGCCTGGCCGTTGCGGACCATGACGGTGGGGGCCAGGTACTCGATGTTGACCTGGTGCACGATGCCGACGCCCGGCGGGACGACCTTGAAGTCGTCGAACGCGCCCTGGCCCCAGCGCAGGAACTGGTAACGCTCGCCGTTGCGCTCGTACTCCAGGTCGACGTTGCGCTCGAGGGCGTCGGCGGTGCCGAACACGTCGAGGATGACCGAGTGGTCGATGACCATGTCGGCCGGGGACAGCGGGTTGACCTTGCTCGGGTCGCCGCCGAGGGTGGTGACGGCCTCACGCATGGTGGCGAGGTCGACGATGCAGGGCACGCCGGTGAAGTCCTGCATGATCACGCGGGCGGGGGTGAACTGGATCTCGGTGTCCGGCTCGGCGGACGGATCCCAGTTGGCGATCGCGCGGACGTGATCCGCGGTGATGTTCGCGCCGTCCTCGGTGCGAAGCAGATTCTCCGCGAGGACCTTCAGGGCGTAGGGCAGCTTCTCGGTGCCGGGCACGGCCGAGAGACGGAAGATCTCATACGAGTTGCTTCCGACCTCGAGGGTGCCCTTGGCGCCGAAGGTATCGATACTCGTCACGTTCAGCTCCACTCGTCTGTGAATGGGAGGGCCAGCGGCGGGGCTGTGCCGATGGCCTCGTCGAGGCGCGGGCCTCGTCCGTTTTCCGACATTAACAGTACGCTTGTCCTGTGAGCACATCGGGGGCGGGAAGACCGTGGCGCGGTGAGGCGATCTGACACGCCGTCCCGTACCCTGCGTTCGTGACCGTCTCGCACCCCTCGGTTTTCACGCCCGTGAAGGCGGAACTACCGCCGAACACCGACTTGAATAAGATCATCGCCGATCTCGCCGATGATCATGTCGCCGCCCCCGAGGGACGCGACCAGGAGGCCCTCGCGGCCATCGCCGCCGCCGCCCGTGATCAGGGCGTCAAGCTCGATATCGTTGTGGTGCCGGGCAATCCGGGGATCGAGGCGAATCTGCGCGACCTGGCCAACGAGGTCGGCAAGATCGAACACGGCACCGTGGTCGTCTTCAGCGACGACTGGGTCGGCACCTTCAGCGACCAGTTCACCCGCGGGCGGCTCGAGCGCGCCGAGGACGGGGCCAAGTACCGCGGGCCCGAGCACACCGCCGACGCCGCACAGGTTTTCGTGGATCGGCTGCAGCAGCCGGAAGCGGTGTCCTGGACGGTGATCACCCTGGTGCTGCTGGGCGTGCTGATCGCCGGGATCGGCGGGTTGTACGTGGTGAAGGTGCGGCGGGCGCGCGACGAGTCGCGGCCGTCGGCTCCGGTGGCCTAGGGGCGGTGTCGTCCGGCGACGGTGTCGCCGTGTGGGGGTTCGGGTTCTTCCCGGGCCCCTTTCTTCTTGCCCGGGTGTGGTTCCGCCGCGCGGAAAACCGCCCGGTTCGTATGCGACACGCCGGGAACGTAACTCGTGTCGTGTCATGTGACGCATGGTGATCATGTGGTCTACCTGCAAATATGTGGCTACTGACGAATTACATATGTGTGATTGTGGCGTGGCTGTTCTGGGCGGTTCATGACATGTCGTACGGTTTCGCGATGGCACGGCTGGGGAAGTTGTGCCGGATGGGACTCCAGGGAGGTGTGATGCGACGACCGGCGAAGCGACGCGGACGTCCAGCACGAGTCGCTACGGAGTTGCTCGTAGCGGCCGTCGTGCTGGCCTGTGGCATGGCCTCCGGCCACGCGGTTCCACCCCCACCCGCCAACCCCAGCGACGGAGACCTCAACGCCGCCGGCGCCCAGGTCGACGCCGGTGTCGGCGAGGTCGGCACCCTCATCAACCAGGTCGCCTCGGCCGAACAGCAGCTCCAGCAGCTCGACGACGCCATTGCCGTCCGCCGCGAAGCCGTCAACAAGGCCCTGGTGGATCTGCAGATGGCCCGCGACGCCGCCGACGCCGCCGCGCGCACCGTCACCCAATGCCAGGCCGATCTGGCCGACGCCGGCACGAAAGTCGATACCGCACACGGCAATTTCGACAAGTACGTCGCGCAGGTCTACATGCGCCCCGGCTCCACCTCGCTGATCAACTACATGGCCGCCCCCAGCCCCGAGATCGCGCTCAACCGCGCCCAGGTGCTGACCATCGCCTCCAAGAATCAGCGGCAGGTGGTCGACGGCCTGCGCCACGCCCAGATCGACCAGGCCAACAAGACCTCCGCCGCCAAACAGGCCCAGCAGGCCGCCGACGCCGCCGCGGCCGCCGCCGACGCCAAGAAGGCCGAAGCGCAGAACGCCGTCGCCACCGCCCAGGCCGATTTCAACCAGCAGAACTCCGTCCGCAACGGCCTTGTCTCCCAGCGCGACTCGGCCCAGCAGCGCCTCGACGCCGCCCGCGCCAATGTGGCGGGCCTGCAGAGTCAGCGCGACGCCTTCCTCGCGTGGGATCAGCAGCGCAAAACCGAAGAGGCGGCCGCCCAGGCCGCGGCCCACGCGGCCGCCGTCGCCGCAGCCGCCCGCGTGGCCGCCGACCGCGCCGCCGCCGACCGCGCCAACCAGGTAGGCCAAAGTCACCGACCCCACAAGGTCCAGGACTCCTCCCCACCCCCGCGCCGCCCCACCCAGCCCAACCGCCCCGACACCTCGACGACCCGCCCCAGCGGCTCCCGCTCCGAACTGGTCGAAACCGTCGTCGACCGCGCCATGTCCCAACTCGGCGTCGTCTACGCCTGGGGCGGCGGCGACGAGGACGGCCCCACCCTCGGCATCCGCGACGGTGGCACCGCCGACAGCTACGGCGACTACAACAAAACCGGCTTCGACTGCTCCGGCCTCATGATCTACGCCTTCGCCGGCGTCGGCGTCTCCCTACCCCACTACTCCGGCTACCAATACACCATGGGCACAAGGGTTCCCGTCGGCGACCGCGCCCGCGGCGACATGCTGTTCTGGGGCCCCGGCGGCAGCCAACACGTAGCCCTCTACATCGGTAACAACAAAATGATCGAGGCCCCCCAATCCGGCGAGGTTGTCAAGGTCTCCACGGTCCGAGAAGACGGCATCATGCCCTACGCCGTCCGCATCATCTCCTGACCCGGCCGCCGCCGCCGGCCGGCGATCTCTATCGTGGTCAGCCCATGCGATCCCCGGGTAGGGCCGGAAGTCCCTGCGCAGGACCTGACCCGCACGATCACGATGTCGAATCCTGGGTCCGCGCGGCCGTCAGGGATGAATCGGAATGGTGTGCGGTGCGTGCAGTTTCAGAGCCTGTGCGATGGAATCCGAGAAGGCGCTGATGGCGGTCCAATCCTGTAGGTCGCCGTAGCGACCGCCGCCGAGCACGCACCGGACCGGGCATCGACCAGGCTGATCGCGGTGTGCACGATGGTGCGCAGAGTCTGATCCAAGTCCAGCCCCGATGTGACCGCCAGCATGGCTTCGACCAGGCCGTCCATGCGATCACGGGCGTCGATGATCTTCTCGACCCGGTCCTTGACCTCTACGAGCAATTCCCGGAGTCGCAGCTGGGAGAGAGTGCCGCGCACCGAACAGGAGCCGTACTGGGGCTCAACGGTCATATCTTTTTTCTGTTGGCGGAGTCCGCGCACGATCTATCCGTTACGGCCTGCCCCCGAGTCTATTCGGGGGCGTGGCGAGAGCCGATCACGGCGAGTCGCCGTGTGCGATCACCTCGCGGCCTGCACGGACAGTACGTGGTCCAGCAGCACGCGCCACGGACGGTGAAGGTCCGGACGAGGATCATCGAGAACAGGTGGCCCCCCGAGTAAGTGGCGTGAGGATCAGGCTCCTTCAGGGTGCGCGGCGGGCGCGAGTGCGAAGGCCCTCCTCAGGGGGCCTTTCGGCCCTATTTCCAGGCAGGGGCGCCGTCGATCCTGTTCTAGTCATTGGTGATGCGTGTCGAGTGCGCAGGAGGGCGCGGCTGATGTTGCGGGTCTTGGAGGCTTGGTCGTCGGTGGACTACCCCGACGTCGTGCTGTTCGCCAGCGGCAAGGTGCCGGTACTCGAGGATGAACGTGTGGCGGGAGCGGCGGGCCGGCTGCTCGATCGGTGTCGGATCACCGATCGAGCGCGGGTGCGACGACGCTGACCTGACTCTCATCACGCCGGCTGACGACCGGGCCTGAGCGACGGTTTACCCAGGCCGCGGTCAGCGGCGGCACTCTTCGCTCCACATATGCGTGAGGTCGTCCCGAAGGGGCGTTCCTCATGCGCGTTCGTTTCTCTCAACATTTCGAAATAGAAAGGCGGACTACACTTTGGCGCGCGTATTGACACAGCTCGAGATCCTCACGGAACTCGAGCCCGTTGCGGGGCAAGCCTTGGATCGGCACCTGTCGATGGCGAAGGACTGGCATCCCCACGACTATGTGCCTTGGGAGGAGGGGCGAAACTTCCCGCTCTTGGGCGGAATCGATTGGGAGCCAGAACAATCTCAGCTGTCCGATGTCGCGAAGGCAGCCTTGGTGACCAACCTGCTCACCGAGGACAACCTGCCCTCCTACCATCGCGAGATCGCCGAGAACTTCTCCCGCGACGGCGCGTGGGGCACCTGGGTCGGGCGGTGGACCGCAGAGGAGGCGCGCCACAGCATTGTGCTGCGCGACTATTTGGTCGTCACTCGCGGCGTCGATCCGGTCGCCCTCGAGAACGACCGGATGGTTCACATGACGAACGGATTCGCGGCACCGGTCGAGGCTCGCATCCTCGACGACACCGGGTTCCTGCATTCGGTCGCTTACGTCTCGTTTCAGGAACTCGCCACCCGCATCAGTCACCGCAATACGGCCCAATTCTGTGATGATCCGGTGGCCGACCGCATCATGCACCGGCTCGCCCTCGACGAGAACCTGCACATGATCTTCTACCGCACGCTGTGCGGCGCGGCCCTGGATCTGGTGCCCGATCAGGCTGTGCAGGCCATCGACCTGATCATCGAGAACTTCCGCATGCCGGGCATGGGCATGCCCAACTTCCGCCGCAACGGCGTGCTGATGGCCAAACACGGCGTCTACGACCTGCGAATCCATCTCGAAGAAGTCCTTCAGCCCGTGCTACGGCAATGGAATCTCTTCGAGCGCAACGACTTCGGTCCGCTAGGTGAACAAGCCCGGGATCGACTCGTGGTGTTCCTCGAGAACCTCGAAAAGGTCCAGATTCCGCGTTTCGAAGAACAGCGCGACCGAGCCCTGGCGCGCGAGCGGGCGCGGGTCTGATCGAATCGCACTGGGTGACGGGTGTGCGCCCGCGCCCAGTGCGCACCCGTAGTCCGGGCGTTGGTGGTCGGTTTCCACACCGAGGGAGCGGTGCCAGGCGAAAACGCACGGAATAGCCGAAAGCCGGGTCCGGCGACAACCGGACCCGGCTTCGTGTATGTCGGCCTCGGGGCAAAGTCCCACCCGCACGGCGCGGAAGCTGCCTGCCGCACCGGGGTGCGGATGGCCCGGGGAGACAGCCGATCCGCACGTTCGGCATCCGGGTTAGCGTTGCTCCTCGGCGGTGCACCGCGTGCCCGGACAAATATGTGTCACAGTCGATTCGGAGGGTGTATTCGGCTTGCCGGCCGTGTCGAAGTCCGCGAGGTGGGACAAGCAGATCATTCCGGCGATCAGTACGATCGCCGTCAGTACGACAATCAGCCCGTGGGGAAGGTGTGGTACATGGAAGGTCTGCGTCTGTTGTCGGCGGGTCATTTCGTTGCCACCAGTCCGGTTTCGGCGACCTCGTGCGCCTTGGCGCCCCAGCCCACGTGGGCTTCGGCGCGCATGCGATCGACCATGTGCGGGTAGTGCAGCTCGAAAGCCGGTCGCTCCGAACGGATTCGGGGCAGCTCATGGAAGTTGTGCCGCGGCGGCGGGCAGGAGGTCGCCCACTCCAGGGAGTTGCCGTAGCCCCACGGGTCGTCGACGGTCACGACCTCGCCGTAGCGGTAGGACTTGAAGACGTTCCAGATGAACGGCAGCATCGACGCGCCCAGGAGGAACGAGCCGATGGTGGAAATGGTGTTGAGCGTGGTGAATCCGTCGCTGGGCAGGTAGTCGGCGTAGCGGCGGGGCATGCCCATGTTGCCGAGCCAGTGCTGGGCCAGGAAGGTCAGGTGGAAGCCGAGGAACGTGGTCCAGAAGTGCCACTTGGCAAGTCGCTCGTTCATCATGCGGCCGGTGATCTTGGGGAACCAGAAGTAGATGCCGGCGAAGGTGGCGAACACGACTGTGCCGAACAGCGTGTAGTGGAAGTGCGCGACCACGAAGTAGGTATCGGAGATGTGGAAGTCCAGTGGCGGGCTGGCCAGTAGGACACCGGTCAAGCCGCCGAAGAGGAAGGTCACCAGGAAGCCGAGCGAGAACAGCATGGGCGATTCGAAGGTCAGCTGTCCCTTCCAGAGGGTGCCGATCCAGTTGAAGAACTTCACACCGGTCGGGACCGCGATGAGGAACGTCATGAACGAGAAGTACGGCAGCAGCACCGCACCGGTCGCGTACATGTGGTGTGCCCACACCGCGATCGACAGTGCGGCGATGCCGAGTGTCGCGTAGACCATGCCGGTGTAGCCGAAGATCGGTTTGCGGCTGAAGACCGGGAGGATCTCGGAGACGATGCCGAAGAACGGCAAGGCGATGACATACACCTCGGGGTGGCCGAAGTACCAGAACAAGTGCTGGAACAGCATCACACCGCCGCTGGCGGGATCGTAGATGTGCCCGCCCAGATGCCGGTCGTAGAACAGTGCCAGCGCCGCGGCGGTAAGCAGCGGGAACACCAGCAGGATAAGGAAACTCGCCACCACCACGTTCCAGGTGAAGATGGGGAGCCGGAACATGGTCATGCCGGGGCAGCGCAGGCAGACCACCGTGGTGAGCATGTTGACCGCACCGAGAATCGTGCCCAGGCCCGAGACGCCTACCCCGAGGATCCATAGATCCGCGCCGACGCCGGGGGAGTGGATGATGTCGGACAAGGGCACATAGGCGGTCCAGCCGAAGTCGGCCGCGCCGCCGGGCGTGATGAATCCGGCGGTCGCCATGGTCGCGCCGAATGCATAGAGCCAGTAGCTCAGGGCGTTCAATCGCGGGAAGGCGACGTCCGGTGCGCCGATCTGCAAGGGCAGCAGGATGTTCGCGAATCCGAAGATGATGGCGGTCGCGTAGAACAGCAGCATGATGGTGCCGTGCATGGTGAACAGCTGGTTGAACTGCTCGGGTGACAGGAACTGCATTCCGGGTCGCGCCAGTTCGGCGCGCATCAGCAACGCCATCAGGCCCGCGATCATGAAGAACGCCATCGAGGTCACCAGATACATGGTGCCGAGCACCTTGGGGTCGGTGGTCGTGATCAGCTTGTAGGCGAACGAGCCACGCTGTCCGCGTCGGGCTGGGTATGGGCGTGTAACCGCCACGGGTAGTTCAGGTTTCGGTGATACCGCGGTCACCAGCATCCTCCTCGCATACGTCTTATGGCTACCGCAAAGTAATCAACTACGCGCTGTCGGAGATAGGGCCGGAATTCGCCTCCTGACCTTCGCCAGTGGATCGGGGACTTTCGTCCCGAGCGGTGACGGCGATCGGCCCGGGACCCTTCCAATGCGCCTCCGCTATCGACGGGACAACGGATTACCGTGGTCCCACGGGCAGGGGCATAATTCCTCTGCCGAGAGTCGGCGCACGGTCCGCAGGCTGGCGGGCATGGGTATGGGTATGGGTATGAGGGTGCGGCGGTTGGCCGTGGTCTATGCGACGGGGCAGGGGACGACGAAGGAAGTCGCCGAAGTCATCGCCAAGGGACTCGAATCCTCCGACACGGTGGTGGAGGTGGTGGCGATCGGTCACCGGGTGCCGGACCTGCGCGGGTTCGATACGGTGGTGCTGGGCAGTCCGGTGTATCACGAGGCGTTGCTGAAGTCCTTCGTCGTCTTCGCCTGTCAGCGGCTGGAACAGCTGGAGAAACCGGATGTGTGGCTTTTCAGCATCGGTATGGCTCCGGCGCTGACGGGTCCGGTCGGTCGGCGAGTGGCGCGTGCGGTGCCGAAAGAGATTGCGATCGTGCGGGATGCGCTGGCGGTACGCGGCTACCGGGCATTCGCGGGACGCTTCGAGCGCGCCGGGCTACCGATGCGCGCCAGGCTGCGCTACTTCCTGTTGGGCGGACGGCGCTACGGCGACTTGCGGGACTGGAACGCCATCTCCTCGTGGGCCGCGGAGATCGCCGCGGATTCCGCGCGCCGGGACGTGAACGTCTGACGCGGGGTGCCGCTGTTGTGCGATGCGGCGGCTTCCGGCCTGGACGAGATGACCGAGCAGGCACATCGTCTCAGCGATGCTCTGTGGATCGGGTTCTGGAACACCACCAATCGAGCTTCGTGAGCGTCGGAGCCCGCACGCTGTCCGTCTGCAACTTTCGTTCGCCGGGATCGGAAAACGGCTGGTCCGCATTGTTAGGAGTCTCAATGAAGAAGGCATACTTCGCCGCCGCGGTCTACACTCTTGCCGGGTTGGGCCTCGGTTTCTACCACCGGGAATTCACCAAGGCGCACGAATTCACCGGACCTACTCAACTCACCGCGACCCATACCCATGTACTAGCCCTCGGAACGCTGTTCTTCCTTATCGTGATCGCCCTCGACAAGCAGTTCGCGTTCTCGGGAACCAGGTTGTTCAGCGGCTTCTTCTGGACGTATAACCTCGGACTTGTTCTCACGGTGGCCATGATGGTGGTCCACGGCTCACTCACGGTCCTGGGACACGCTGCCGGCCCCGCGATCTCGGGCGTTGCCGGCCTGGGACACATCGTCCTCACCGTCGGCTTCGCGCTGTTCTTCGGGTGCCTGTACGGCCCTGTCATCCACGCTCCGGAAACCGAACATGCTACCGGATCAACTCGATCTCCCGTAGCGTCAGGTGATCAGAGGTAGTGACGAGAAGAACTGCCCGCGGCGTTCGGATGGCCGGGTCTGGTGTCAACCGGCTCGAGCTCGCTGTCCGATCGGATTCAATGACTCGCGATCGCCGTGCGAGGCTGATCGGCATGCCCGAACCCCTCCATTACAGTCCGCATCCGCGCATTGCCGAACGCAAGCAGGCCGGACCGCCGAAGATCACCGATGTGGCCACGGCGCCACCAGATTCCGCGTGGTACACGCGGTTCAACGCGAACCTGGCTGTCGTGATCACCAAAGGCGTCGGCACCATGTGGTGTGCGTACGCGTTCGCCGCGCTCAGTTTCGTATCGTTGCCCGCTGCGATCGGCTCGGGCAGTCCCGTCATCCTGGTCTCGTGGATCAGTCAGACGTTCCTGCAGCTCGTGCTCCTGAGCATCATCATCGTGGGCCAGAACATCCTGGCCGCGGCCGCCGACAAACGGGCCGAGGCCACCTACAAGGACAGTGACGCGATCCTGACCACCACCTTGGACATCCATCGACACCTCGAGCAGCAGGACAAGCAAATTCGCGACCTGATGCAGATGATCCGAGATGCGCAGCGGTCCCAGGAATCGTGAAGCCGACCCGAGCTGTAAAGACTGTTCTCCTGCCATGGCCTCGAATCCTGCTGGTGGTCAGGGCTATTCAGCTCAGCCGCAGCTGATTCGGTCTCATCCCGGCTGCGGTGTGGGCACACTCCCGGCAGAGCATGCCGACACCGCGGACGAGCACGGGGCCGGGCCATCCGGTGATGGACTGGAAGGTCTTGACGCCGACCAGGACCACGGCGAGCCGCAGGTAGCCGCGCAGCGCGGGCCCGCGACCGCGAGGGGCCTACGCGTGGTAGGGGTGACCGCCCAGGGAGGCGGTGTAGGCCGCGACCGGCGGGCGAGCGATACGCAGGTTGGCCCGCTCGGACTCGGTCAGGGTGTGGCGGGCGCGAACTCGGCGCGCCGAGTCCCCGAGCACCGACAGCACGGTCAGCGGGGTACGGGTACGGGGGAATGCGATGACGGCCATGATGAAACTCTTTTCGGAGAATCGGCCCACCGCGGAATCTCCGAATGCCACCAGACTTCTCGAATACCCGTCGGCCCCTCATTCAGGGCACACGAAAACAAACGGTCGCCGAATCGGTCGACGAACGATAAGAGAAATCAGGAAGCGCTCAGTACGCGGCAAGCCGGGAACGACAATGGTTTTCGAACCGGACTCGGATACGGACTATCGTCGGAACTCAATTCGTCCCTCACCTCCTTGCCGCCAGGACGCACGCGCGCGTCGACCACACCAACCGGTGCCGCACCAAGCGAAGGGAAACAACATCCCGACCAGCGATGTTGCGGGCACCCCTCTCGTCAGAGCTTCGGCACTGCACGACGTATCCCATTGTGCGGGAAGCCACTTCGGATCACCCCTTAATCCGGGGAGATCTGTCCTAACCCTGGGCGTCTCTCGACGTCGTCGGATCAGTGGCCTGTATTCGTACAGGAGCCTCGCCTAGCGAGGTGCAGACAGACCAATATTGAACCCCGAAACGCCTCGAGTCAAATCCGGGCGCGGCTGTGACGGATGTCATTGCTGGAAATCAGATTCCGTGCACGCGTTTTCGCGCAGGTGTATTCGCGCGGAGGTGCGATACGGGCATACCGGGAGCCATGCCGGACATGGCGGTGAACTGGGCCGCCGAACACCACGGCGTGCACACGCTGCTGGCGCACCCCCGACGACCAGCGCTGGAACAGCATGATCGAGCCGGTCGCCCGACCTCATCCCCCGCCGCCATTCGCAGCGCCGAGACCGGTGAGGAGCTGGCGGCCGAGTGGATACCGCGCCGTTCCGAGTGGTTCGGAAAGCCTTGCCATACTGGGTAATTGATGCCAAGGGTGCCCTGAGATTGGTGAGGCTGCCATTGCTGGCGGACGGGTCCGCCGGGCCCTATTCTCTGCGATGTGCGTACGGATTCAGAGAAAGCTGCATTGGACAATAGCGGTTTGCACGCGCGGGAGCCGCACAGTGCGGGGTTATCGTCCCGGTTGAATTGGCTGCGGGCCGCGGTGCTCGGCGCCAACGACGGCATTGTGTCGGTATCCGGCATCGTTGTCGGCGTAGCGGCGGCGACCACCGAGACCGGACCTGTCGTCACCGCTGGTATCGCGGGTCTGGCCGCGGGTGCGGTGGCGATGGCCCTCGGTGAGTACGTTTCGGTCAGTTCGCAGCGTGACAGTGAGCAGGCGCTGCTGGCCAAAGAGCGTCGTGAACTGCTCGAGAGCCCGGAGGAGGAACTGGCCGAGCTTGCCGCCATCTATCGCAATAAGGGCCTGTCCCCGGCCACTGCGCAGACCGTCGCCGAAGAGCTGACCGCGCATGATGCCTTCGCCGCGCATGTCGACGCCGAATTGGGGATCGACCCGGATGAGCTGACCAACCCGCGGCATGCGGCGCTGGCGTCCGCAGTCGCATTCACCATGGGTGCTTTGCTTCCGCTGCTCGCGGTCATGCTGACACCGGCGTCGGTGCGAATCCCTGTCACGTTCGGCGCGGTCCTGCTCGCACTCGCGCTGACCGGGAACCTCAGCGCGTACCTGAGCGGGGCCGGCCATGCTCGCACGGTCGCCCGAATTGTCATCGGTGGCGCCCTGGCCATGGCCGTCACCTACGGCATCGGTCACCTCGCCGGGGTCGCGGGAATCTGATCGCGGGAGCCCGTCGGGTGGCGACTGCTCGATGCTGTTCGAGCTGATAATCAAGCAATGGCCGCGGCAGTGACAGAACTTGGCGGCAATGGGCGTCGCGGGCCCCACCAGATCCGGATGGGGCTGCGGCGTTCGACGTCCGGGAGCTCCTCACGCTTCCGTTGACGGGCCGGCGGGAACGGATTCCCGTGTCGTGCGCAGATTCTCGGCGACCTCGGCCTCCCAGACCTCATTGGCCCTGGTCGTGTCGACTTCGAATTCGAAGCGCTGCACCGACTTCGGGTCGATGTCGGCGACGTCCACGTAGAACTGTTCGTACCAGCGGCGCAGCTGGTAGACCGGGCCGTCCTCGTCGCACAGCAGCGGGTTCTCGATCTTGGACTTGTGCTTCCAGATCTCCACGTCCTGCAGGAAGCCGGCGGCTATGCCCTCGGTCATCTTGGCGGCGAGCTGCCCGGCGGCCTCGTCCGGGAGGCCGCGGGGCTTTTCGATGCTGATGCCGTACTGCAGGACGAACGAGTCCTGGGTGACCGGGTAGTGGCAGTTGATCAGGACACTGCGCACCTCGAAGCCGCCGTAGCTGTTGAGCAGCGGATTGATCATGTAGGACGGACCGTAATACGAGGCCTGCGAGGTCAGCAGCGTCTCGCCCCCGTATTTGGCCCCGGTCGCGACATCGGGGCGGCCCTTGGTCTCCAGATACTGCGTGGCGACCTCGCCTTCGAAGACGTTCTTGAAGAAGGTCGGGAAGGCGTAGTGGATGTAGAAGAAGTGGGCCATGTCCACGATGTTGTCGATGATCTCACGGCAGTTGGAGCCCTCGATCAGGATCGAGTTCCAGATCCACGGCGTCCACGTGGGATTCAGCTCGGCGAGGGCGCGGCCGTCGGCGTCGATGTAGGCCCCCGGCGCGTGCGGGATGGTCACTCCGGGCGCGGGCGGGTTGCCCTCATGGTCATGCCAGACGAACAGCTGCCCGTTGCGTTCCATGGTGAGCCACGACCGGGTGCGGGCCAGCGGGGGTATACGCCGCGCGTACGGGATGTCCTTGCACTTGCCGTCGCCACCCCAGCTCCAGTCGTGGAAAGGGCAGGCGACATTGTCGCCCTTGACCTTTCCCATGGAGAGGTCCCCTCCGAGGTGCCGGCAGTAGGCGTCGAGTACCTTCAGCTCACCCGTGCTGCCGGCCCAGACGACCAGCTTGCTGCCGAATGCGTTGACCGCGTGCGGTTCACCGTCGCGGAAGGTTTCGGCGAGGCCGAGACAGTGCCAGCCTCGGGCGTACCGGTTCGGCATCGAGCCCACGTCGATCTCGCGGACTTTCCTGCCGCGGCCCTGGGGGATTGTCACCATCACTCACTCCTCGACACGGTGGAACTTGTTTCAGAACGGTGACAGCTTGAGGTATCTCGCGACGGCTGAGCAATGGTCAAAAGTCCATTCTTTAGGGCGTTTAATCCACTACCGCCACGGCGGCCCATGCTCAATATTCACTAGAACCAGTTCTAGTTATGTGGTGGTCGGGGTCGCCCGTCACCCGATAGTCAGGAGCATCCCGCGAGATGACCCAGGAAATCATCGGCCGCGTCGAGGCCTTGCTGCCGAGCCTGCGTGAACGCGCCCAGCAGACCGAGGACTTGCGGCGCATCCCCGACGAATCGATCAAGGACCTGCAGGAGACCGGGTTCTTCACCCTCGTGCAGCCCCGTCAATGGGGCGGCCGGGCAGCGGATCCGGTCGTCTTCTACGACACCGTCCGCAGGATCTCCGGTGCGTGCGGCTCCACCGGTTGGGTGGCCGGCATCCTCGGCATTCACAATTGGCATCTGGCCTTGTTCGACCAGCGTGCACAGCAGGATGTGTGGGGCGAGGACCCCAATGTCCGGGTGGCGTCCTCTTACGCGCCCATGGGGGCGGGTACGGTAGTCGAGGGCGGCTACCTCGTGAACGGTTCGTGGGCTTGGTCGTCGGGTTGTGATCACGCCGACTGGGTTTTCGTCGGTGGCCCGGTCATCAAGGACGGCAAGCCCGTCGACTTCGGCAGCTTCCTCATTCCCCGCAGTGACTACCGCATCGACGATGTGTGGAATGTGGTCGGCCTGCGTGGCACCGGGTCCAACACGGTCGTGGTCGAGAACGTCGTCGTTCCCGCACACCGCTTCCTCAGCTTCAAGACCATGGGCGAGGCGAAAGCGCCCGGCCTGGAGCACAATACCGACCCGGTGTACCGGATGCCGTGGGGCACGATCCATCCCACCACCATCTCCAGCCCGATCGTCGGCATGGCATACGGGGCGCTGGAGGCGCATATCGAGCATCAGGGCAAGCGGGTGCGCGCCGCCTACGCGGGGGAGCGGGCCAAGGACGATCCGTTCGGCAAGGTCCGGATCGCCGAAGCGGCCAGCGATATCGACGCCGCGTGGCGGCAGCTGTCGGGAAACGTGGCCGACGAGTACGCGTGCCTGGTCGCGGGGCGGGAGATTCCGTTCGCCCTGAGGGCCCGCGCTCGTCGCGATCAGGTGCGCGCCACCGGTCGCGCCGTTGCCTCCATCGATCGGCTCTTCGAGGCCGCGGGCGCGACCGCGCTGGAGAATGGCACAGTGCTGCAGCGGTTCTGGCGTGACGCGCACGCCGGGCGCGTGCATGCCGCCAACGACGCCGAGCGCGCCTACGTCATGTACGGCAACCACGCCTTCGGGCTGCCCACCGGCGACACGATGGTGTAGCGCGTGACGATGGTGCGATTCGATATCGAACGAGAGGGACGGCCATGAGTATTCGAGCGCTCGGCTACGTGCGTATCGAGGCCACCGACATGGCGGCCTGGCGCGAGTACGGCCTCAAGGTGCTCGGCATGATGGAGGGCAGCGGGCTCAACCCCGACGCGCTCTACCTGCGCATGGACGACTTCGCGGCCCGCCTGGTGATCGTGCCCGGCGAGCAGGACCGGCTGCTGGTCTCCGGCTGGGAGGTCACCGACGCCAAGGGCCTGCAGGAGCTGCGCGAAACCCTGGCCAAGGCCGGGGTCGCCTACACCGAGGGCACCAAGGAAGAACTCGGTGAGCGTCGCGTCGAGGGCATGATCCGCTTCCAGGATCCCTCCGGCAACACGCTGGAGGCGTTCTACGGTGCGCAGTACCTGGGCCGGCGTTTCGTCAGCCCGTACGGCCACAAGTTCGTGACCGCCGAGCAGGGTCTGGGCCACGTGGTCCTCACCTGCACCGACGACGCTGCGGCGCAGGCGTTCTACCAGGACGTGCTGGGCTTCCGGCTGCGTGACTCCATGCGTCTGCCCCCGCAGATCGTGGGCCGTCCCGCCGACGGCGACCCGGCCTGGCTGCGCTTCTACGGCTGCAACCCGCGCCACCACGCGCTGGCGTTCCTGCCGCTGCCCAACCCGACCGGCATCGTGCACCTGATGCTCGAGGTGGAGAACTCCGACGACGTCGGCCTCTGCCTGGACCGCGCGAACCGCAAGAAGGTCAAGATGTCGGCCACCCTGGGTCGCCACATCAACGACAAGATGCTCTCCTTCTACATGAAGACGCCGGGCGGATTCGACATCGAATTCGGCTGTGAGGGACTCGAAGTCGACGACCACTCGTGGATCGCGCGCGAATCCACCGCGGTCAGCCTGTGGGGCCACGACTTCACCATCGGCTACTAGCGACAGACGGGCTGCGCCCGGCAGAAATGGAGTTCTCAGCGGGGCGCAGCCGGTTCTCGTCCGGTCCGGACCCGTGGTCGATCTTGGCCCCCAGCGGACGGCGCTGGAAATGGCTCTCCTGGACCACATCCTGCAGTTCGTTGATCACATCCGAGAGACGTTGCCGTACTTCGGGAGAGTGCGCGCCCTGGCGACCACGCCCTGGAGTCTGAGACCGGCGGCGAAGAGCCGCTGGATGACGTGGTCCCGGGCGGCGCCTGCCCCACACCGCGGCCCTTCGGCGACCCACGCCTGCCCGCGAAGCGGGCGATGGCGACCGCGAGCGCCTCGCCCATCGCGGGGCTGCCGGTGTGGCCGGAGTCGTCGATGACGTGCAGGCGTGCGTCCGGCCAGGCCTCGACGAGCTCCCACGCGGTTTCGAGTGGGCCGCTGAGATCGAGGCGGCCGTGAATCAGTTCGCCGGGTATCCCCGCCAGCCGCACGGCTTCGCGCAACAGCACCCCTTCGTCGAGCCACGCCGCGTGCGCGAAGTAGTGGGTGCAGATCCGGACGAAGGCGAGCATGGCGGTGTCGGGCACGGCGCTGTATTGCCCTGGACTGCCCTGGGATTCGTGTGCGATGACCGCGTCCTCCCAGTGACACCACTCGATCGCGGCGCTGCGGCGAACCGCGGGGTCCGGGTGTTCGAGTAGCTGCCGGTAGCCCTCGACCAGGTCGCCGTCGCCGGGGAGCGCGGCTCGGAACCGCGCCCATTCGGCAGGCCGCAGCCGCGCGAGACCCCGGTACAGCCAGTCGATCTCGCGGCGGCGCGTGGTGGTGACTCCGACCAATACGATCCCGGTGACCCGCTGCGGGTACCGCTGGGCGTAAGCGAGGATAAGCGTCGAGCCCCAGGAACCGCCGTACAGCAGCCAGCGGTCGATGCCGAGGTGGATGCGCAGGCGCTCCATATCGGCGATCAGGTGCTCGGTGGTGTTCACCGTCATGTCCGTGCTCGGGTCGGCGGCGTTCGGAATGCTGCGTCCGCACCCGCGCTGGTCGAACTGCACGATCCGGAAAAGGTTCGGGTCGAACGACTTCCGGGCTCGCGCGCTGCTCCCGCTGCCCGGCCCGCCATGCACCACCAGCACCGGCCGGCCAACGGGATTGCCACTAGCACACCAGTACATCTGATTACCCTCGCCGACCTGGAGCAGGCCGTCGGCATACGGATCGATCGGAGGGAAGAACGTCGGCACGAACACTGAGGCTATCGGAGGCGCGCGTCATCACTGGAGACCTGGACGCCGACCTGTATCCGCTCCATCGGCAATAGCGCACGTTCTGCACCGCACCAGGTTCCGGGCGCCGGCGCCACCTGAGGGTGCGACGGTTGACCCCGGCCGGGGTGATCCGACGTGAGAATGCGGCGCGATAACCCGCCGGATTCCCGCCGCGCCCCACGATCGGCTCACCCGCACCGCACCGTATCGAGATCCTGGGCTGGAGCCGCCCGAATACCGCGTTGGTGGCACGAATCGAGAGTGTCCAGGCACGGAAGGTCACTGATATCTCGGAATTAGCTAAGTGATCGAGATTGTCGTTGCAGAACGCAGGTCCTCGCGCGCTACGGCAGCATCGACGTCTTCATCGCCCGTCTGCACGGTCCGGGCGTGTCGCGGAGCCATCGTGCCCACGACTGTCACCAGTAGGAAGGCTGATAGAACGCGAATGACGCGGCGCAACAGGGTCGCCCGTGCAGTGTGGCATCGTGGTGGTCCGTCGCGTCAAATTCAGGGCGCCAGGACGGCCGCACCCGCGAACCGTCCGTGTGCGAGGGCTCAGTCCCGATGCTGCTTGTCGTGGTCTGCCGGTGCAGGCCGGTAGAAGCCGCGATAGACCTGGATTGCCATCGCCACGTAGGCGATCGTCTTCGGGATCATCAACGCGCCGAGGGCGGGTACGCGGCGGGCGAACAGGACCACCGGCGTATAGAACGTGAACGACGCCAGCATTGCGTCACCTACCCGGGCGAGGGTCCGGTCTCCGGTGCGGCGGGCATCGCGTTTGATCAGGAACGCCTGCCCCAAGCCCAAGACCAGCAGTGGAACATTGCGGTAGACCGACCACTTCTGCGGCGGTGTCGGCTGATCCCATTCGTTCTGCGGGGCCGCCAATGCGACGACGCGCACCGCGCCGGCCCCGAGTAGCAGCTTGGTGAATCGGGTCCATGCCTTGCCGAACCGGACGCGCCAGGCGTCCAAGGTCAGCACGTAGAAGAAGGTCATGGTGATCGAGGACATCATCTCGCCGATTCCGAGCAGGCTGGTCCGCTTGCCCAGCCAGGTGACGGTCGCCTTGTTGTCGCCGCGGGTCAGCGCCAGGACCCGGAATCCGACATGCGCGGTATCGCCGATCGCGAGCATGAGGAACGCGCGTCGGAGCAACCCGGCGGTGCGGCGGTCGGATTCGCGGACTCGCCCGCGCTCTCGCGTCATCGCGATCACCAGGGTCCAGATGGTGACGAGATAGGTGGAATCGAAGGCG
This sequence comes from Nocardia tengchongensis, assembly GCF_018362975.1. Taxonomy (NCBI): domain Bacteria; kingdom Bacillati; phylum Actinomycetota; class Actinomycetes; order Mycobacteriales; family Nocardiaceae; genus Nocardia; species Nocardia tengchongensis. The sequence continues at coordinate 5,707,401 of NZ_CP074371.1, read as the reverse complement.
ATTTCGAACCACCGGCGCGCGGTGTCCGCGGCCGGCGGCGCGGGTTCGGTCGTGATGGCCGATGGCGTGTCAGCGGGGGCGCTCGAGGTTTCGTCGATCATGCATCGAATCCTGTCGGCCCGGGCTGACCCGCAGGAGGGTCCAAAGGCCCCTTAAGACCGACCGATCGGTTGTCTCGGGCGGCATCGCTGAGCCAGGTCCGGAACGCCCCGGTGGTATGTATGTATTGCCGTTGAACTCACTCGATGCGGAAGAGGAATAGGGATATGACCGACGCACACCCGCACGTCGAGCCCCATGCCCACGCGCACAGTCACAGCACCCTCACCCATACTCACGTGCACAGCACGCACGAGCACGATCACACCGAGCATGAGCACACCCATACACACGAGGATGGGACTGTGCATTCGCACAGCCATGTGCATCAAAGCGACCTACTCGACGATCACTCACACATCCACGACTGAGCGATACAACGCGGGAACCCATCGCGGTCCAACCGAATTGGTCGACGATCGTCATGAGCGGTCGCGTCAACTGGCGGGCGATGCGGCCGAGGTAGTCGCCGCTGTCGGTGACGCGGTCGTCGCCGGAGTCCGGTCGCGGGTGCGGGTGACCAGCTCCCTCACCGGCATTCCCGGGCGGAGCCACCGTTGCTCTGTGCACACCGATGCGACGATGGAGTCGGAGTCCTCGCAGCCGGTATCGTCCACCAGCACCACGCCGGCTGCGGGGACCTCGCCATCGGTCATGGCCCGGGGCGCCACTGCGCGCTGCGTATCGAGGGCTCCTACTGCCTTACACGGATACTCGAAGTGGTCGGTCTGGCAGGAGAATTCGACATCTGCGAGTAAGCGCGCCGGTCGGCCGATGTCCGGAAACGAACGATCGCCGGTCGCGGCCTCGTTCGATACCCCTGGCGGTGCACGAACCCCGGGTCGGATATCGCTAGCCCGCGAACGGATTGCGGCGCTGGGTCAGCCGCTTGTGCAGCGCGTGCTGGATCGTTTCGCGGACCTTATCGCTGACCTCGAACATGGTTATCGGATCGTCGGCGGCCTGCGGCCCGTAGGTGGCGGTGGGGATGGGCTCACCGAACTCGATGTGCCACTTCGACGGCAGCGGGATCGCGCCCAGCACGCCCAGGTGCGGGAACAGCGGCGTCGCCGGGAAGTGCGGCAGCCCGAGCAGCCGGGCCAGCGGGGTGAGGTCGGCCAGCTTCGGGTAGATCTCCTCCGAGCCGACGATCGAGCACGGGATGAGCGGCACACCGGTCTTCAGCGCTACCGAGGCGAAGCCGCCGCGCCCGAACCGCTGCAGTTTGTACCGCGCGCGGTAGGGCTTGCCGACGCCCTTGAAGCCCTAGGGGAACACCCCCGCCAGCTCGCCGGTGCGCAACAACCGCTCGGCGCCGGTGGGGCAGGCCCGCGTGTGCCCGGCCCTGCGGGCCAGCGCGCTCACGATCGGCAGCTCGAAGACGAGGTCGGCGGCCAGCAGGCGCAGCGCCCGATGCTCGGGATGGTGATCGTGCACTGCCACCTGCAGCATCAGTCCGTCCAGCGGCAGCACGCCGGCGTGGTTGGCCACGATCAGCGCGCCCCCGGACTCGGGGAGATTCTCGATGCCGGCGACCTGCACTCGGAACCACAGCTGCGACAGCGGCCGCAGGGCCGGCAGGATCAGCGACTCCAGCAGGTGCTTGTCGAGGCCGAACTCGTCTAGCCGGTAGTCCCCGGTGAGGCGGCGACGCGCGAAATCGACCGCACCGGGCACGCCCGCGGCGAGATGACCTGTCACCAGACCGCCGAGACTCACCCGGCGACCGCGAGTTTCCCGATACACATGAGGTGAACCACCATTCGATTCGTTCTGAGGAACTGCAATCGCGGAGCGTGGAGCACGTGAAAACGGGACGAGCGGTTCGATCCTATCCCGACCCTGCCGCGCCCACCGGCGCGGGTGGCTGCGTCGACGGTCTCGACCGGTCGACCCCACAGGTTCGTCCCACTAGGTACCGGTCGAACGGAAATCCTTGCTGGCCAGAGTATTTCGGTATCAGTCGCGAGACAAGGTGCAGCGCGTGCCCGCAGGATCGGCACTGGAGTTCATCGCTGGCCCGATGCCATGGCCGGGGTGCACGCCCCATGCCCGCTAGCCCTGGCTGCGAACGCTGAGGCGCGCACGCCGTTCCACAGGGTTGCCGTCGAGAACTCCCATTCTCGACGGCAACGGGCATCCTCGGCTGCCCCGAAGCGCTCAGCCGGTGATGGGGTTTCCTGACAGATTTCGGCCAAGCAGGCGAGGCGGGGCTCCGGTAGTCATCGGCCTTCTGCGCGTGGGCTCGGCGAGCCGGTGCCGGCCACCGGCCGAGGACGCCACCGCGACAGGGCGCACGACTGTGGGTGTGTCCAGCAGAACGTGCAGACGGGCGATGAAGACGTCGATGCTGCCGTAGCGCGCGAGGACCTGCGCGAGCAACTCGTGCACGGTCGATCCCATCAGAGCGGTCATTTCATCCCATGAAGGTTCACCGACCGGTCGGGCCCGGTTCTGTCCCGCATTCTGCATGACGACCTCGATCGTGTAGCTAATTCGGGGATATCGGTGACCTTCCGTGCCTGGACACTCCCGATTTGTGCCACCAACGCGGGATTCGGGCCGCTCCGGCACCGGATCTCGATACGGTGCGGTGTGGGTGAGCCGATCGTGGAGCGTGGCGGGGATCCGGCGGGTTATCGCGCCGCATTCTCACGTCGGATCATCTGGCCGGGGTCAATAGTGGACGACTCCGGAATCGGTGCCCTGCTTCGCTGACTACGAGCGGTGCATCCGTGCTCGGCGGCCGGGTGGATCCTCCCGCAGATCTCTTCGATCCACCCGGCCTGAGCGGCAATCGGATCGTCACGGTGGAAATGGTTATGCCATGAGCACGTATGGATGCGCGCCTCGCGGCAAGGGCGCCGGGCTCTGGCGGTGGTGAAGGCATGTACCGACTCGCCGACCTGCACGTGTTGTGTGCCAGATCCACCGGTGGCAGTCCATGGCCGCCATCGGTGACGAGCTGCGCGACCGCTAGTGCCGATCTGCGGCAGCGAGCAATCGGATCGCATGGCCACCCGCGCGGGTGTGGCCGGACTGCTCGGTCGATGATCCGGGTCGAGCAATCCGCGACGCCAGCGGCGTCGAACTATCGAACGGTGACGTGATCGGTCGAGGGGGAGTGCCCGAGTGCAGATGTTCATCAGCGGCTGGGTCAGCCCGCGGTGACCAGGTCTGCCGCGTCGAAATCCGCTGGAAGGACACCGTTGTCCGGCTGCGCCCCCAGCCGGGGTCCATGCGGGTGGCACTGGATAACGCGCTGGGTGAGGTTACTCGGCATCTGGGCATCGACCTGCCAGGGTTGCCCGCACACGTCGCCAAACCTGAGCGTCGAGGTCTTTCGTGAGACCGGCACCCTGGAGAACCACCTTGTCGAACACCCCGCGGTGTGCGAGGCCGCGGTGATCGCAGTCCGGGATCCGACATGGGATGCCGATGTCGCCATGGGTTCGGAGCTGAATCCCGGGAGTTGATGGTGGACATGTTCACCCGCGATCCAGGGTGGTGAACAGCCCGGAAAGTCCTGGTGATGGCCTGGTTCGAACCTTTCACGGCACGCTCGACCATCCAAGACGCCCCTGTGATCCGAATGCGAATCGACAAGGTCTCTGGACTGTGAAAGGTGATACATGGGCACAGGCAAGCACAGAAAGCTCAGTTCGCGTCAACAGAAGGTGGGGTCGATGGTAGTGGCGGGAGCGGTTCCCGTTGTTCTCACTCTGGTGGGTAGCAGCGGCACCGCGAACGCCGAGCTCGGCCGCAACGTTCCGGTGAGCCCGACCGAGCACGGCAGCCACGTTGCTTTCGTGGCCGACGACCCGGATTCAGGCGAGGCGACCCCCGCCGTGCAGGCAGAGCAGACGAAGCAGTCCCCGGACTGGCCCACCGCGCAAGTGCCGAATGTGCGCCCGTACCGGGGAACGCGAATCCCGGACGACACGCGCAGTTCGCTGCAGTGGGCGCGGCCGGTACCGAAAAGCGAGTATCTGTCGCCGGTCGAGTTCCTGCACGGCCCGGTCCAGGTCGCGCCGGTGCCGCCGATCGCGCCGCCGCCGGGCATGTTGCGTTTCGGCAACGTGCAGGTCGAAGTGCCGGATTGGCTACCACGTGAGCCCGCCATCCAACTCAACGACGCCGCGGCGGTCACCGAGGCCGATCTCGCAACGTTCTTCGACTCGGTCGGTATGGAACGCACTCGCTCCGATCGTGTTGCGAGTCAGACCGTCGGCTCCGCGGCGCTCGGTGCTGCCGCAGGCGCAGCGATAGCGAGCCCGTTCGCACTGATCGGCGCAGGTGTCGGCGGTGCACTCGGTCTGGCGATCGGCGTGCCGTTCGCACCGATCGGTCTCGCCGCGGTGCCCATCGGCGCCGCGTACGGCGCGGCCCTCATGGCGGCACCGCTCGCCGCCATCGGCGCGGGAATCGGCGCGACTCTCGGCGCGGCGCAGGCCCTCACCGCACCCCCGCGAGCCCTCGGCCCAGCTGAGGCCGCCACCGACCAACCCGCGACCGATTGACAGAGTTCCACTTTGTCGAACCGGTCGCGATACCGCCTGAAATGCACCGGCAGATATATCGGCTGCGGCACGCGGCCCCTTTGGCTTGTCGATTTGTGACAAGTCGAAGGGGCCGAGGTATCGGAGATACCGATACCTCGCATGCATCACGTTAGAGGAGAAATCGCAGGTCGCGGGACTGATCACAGCGTATTTCGCCATGTCAGGTCCGGGCGCATGAGGTTGTTAAGGATCTTGAAAGCCGGCCTGGATACTTTCGCTTCGCGTCGGACGGAAGATGTTCGACTACAACGGAAATCGCTCCAGATGTTGGTTGCGATGCGGAGGGGAACGATATGAAGAAGTCGCGTGTTACTCGAGTGGGTCGGTCGGCGGACGGTTCGTCGGCGCAGCGGGGGAGTCGGCAGCTGGTGCGGCTGCTCGGGACAGGAGCCGCGCTGGCCGCCGCGGCAATGGTGATCTGTGCGCCGTCGGCCTCGGCGGCGAGTATGACGCTGGTCAATGGGCTCGTTCAGGGCATGTGTCTGGATGCGCAGACGATGGACGGTGTCACGTTGACGGGGGTCGCTCAAGTCATCCCGTGCAACAGTGGGCCCGCGCAGCAGTGGATCAACGGATCCGCCAACAGTCTGCGAAACGGCCTCAACCCAGGTATGTGCCTCGACGCGCAGACCATGGACGGCATCTCCCTGACCGGAGTCGCTCAAGTCATCCCGTGCAACGGCGGCCTCGTGCAGGAGTGGTTCACCGGCCCCGGCAACACTCTCCACAATGGCCTCGACGGAGCCATGTGTCTGGACGGCCAAACCCTCGAGGGCAGAACCCTCACGAGCGTCGTTCAGGTCATCCCGTGCAACGGTGGACCCGCGCAGCAGTGGTGACCACGGGCTGAACACTCCAACCAAATTCCTGCCGATTCCCGCTCAGGCCGGGCTGTTCGGAAAACGATCGGTAGGCAGTGCGCCGGGATCGGTAGGCAGTGCGCAGGATCGGTTATCGCGGGTCTGGGTTCGTACCGGTCCCGTCGGCCAAACCACCGCCGTCGGCTGGGAAGCCGCCACCGTTGCCACCCCACCCAGGGCCATCGGGCCAGCCGCTTCCCCCGCTGACGTCACCCGCGTCATAACCCACCCCGCCGTAACCGGCCCCGCCGTAACCGCCGCTGGGATCACCCGGCGGCTCGTTGTGGCGATGGCGGTTCTGGTTGGACAGCATCGAGTAGAGCATCCATTGCTCGATGCCTGAGGATTCGGTGCGTCCCGCGCTCCACGCTTCGTGGTCCGGAGTGCTCTCACGTGCTCGACGGCGCCGAGAGTCGGAATTCAGGGCCAGGATCGCGATGAGCCCCACTATGGCCAGACCAATGATGAACACGATCGCCATGCGCATCCAACCAGGATGACCTGCACCAACGTGGACAGGAAGTCCACACGCCGGTGCTCCGCAGTCCTCGTGGTGTCCGGTGCGCGGGCGCCGGCTGTCACATGCGGCTACATGCCCCAAGAACCGATGATGATGAACGTGTCGATCCGCGAAAACGTCCTGCTGGGAAGAGAATTCACCGACCCCGAGATCATCGACACCCTGACCAAGGTTGGGCTGGGCCACAAACTCGACCAGTACCCCGACGGCCTGTACCACAAGATCGGCGAAGGTGGGCGCCTGCTCAGCGGCGGCGAGAAACAGCGGCTCTCCCTCGCTCGCGCGCTCATCGCCGCGCCCAGGATCCTGCTCCTGGACGAAGCCAGTTCCGCCCTCGACAGCGACACCGAAACAAAGATCCTGACCTCGTTGCGCGCCCTCGCCGACGAAACCACCCATCATCGCCATCACCCACCGCACCGACACCATCACCACAGCCGACAACATGATCGACCTGACGCCCGCCGCAATCCGCACATAGCACCGGGTCAGGTGGATGTGGGTGGCTCGGAGGCGGGGTGCATGACGGCGTCCCACCACGATTCGAGCCGACTCGGATCCGGCCACACCACGGGCACATCGTCATCGGAACCCCGCGCGATGGCCGGTGCGCTCGGATGCCGCTTTCCCGGCCGGCGAGCGGGCTGGTCGCGGCGCGGTTCATGTGATGGGTTTGCTGTCATGGCGACTCTCCGAATCTCTGCCCGACGCCCGGTCTCACCGGGGCGGGCTGGATCCTCAACTCGCGGCGGCGCTGTACGCCGAGGTCGACCGCGCGCGAGGAATGCCACGCAGACCCGAGGGGAGGGGTCTGCGCCACCGCAGAGGAGGCCGACCTGCTTCAGGGTAGATGTTCAAGGTCAACGCCAGGCCACGACCGAGCCCGGTGTCTCGTCCGAACTGCTCTGTCAGCACCGATCGGTTCGGATCAGGTGAGACTCCGCCAAGTTCGAGCGAGACAGGACAGCCCCATTGAACGCGACTTCGAATATCACTGAACACGACTTCGAAAACTGACATCGAGCGCTCAGGTCAAGGGTGGCGGTGTTCGAGAATCCGTTCGTCAACCGCGACAGCCTTTCCGTGAGCTCAGGGCTTAGGCTCACGGCGTGATCGATGAGTTGGCGCAAGTCCTGAGAGACACTGCCGAAATCGCGATCCGGCCCCCGGTTCCGTCGTTTGACCGGAGATGACGTCCACGAGAAGGAACCCGGCGATCTGGTCACCGTGGCTGATCGGGAAGCCGAGAAGCTGATCGCGCACGGATTGCGCGAGATCCTCGACATCCCCGTGGTCGGGGAGGAAGGCGTTGAACCAACGGCCGGAGGTCAGCGCGAATAGCTTGTCCAGCACGATGACGATGAGGAAGAACAGCGTTCGGAGTGCGAGGACGTGGGTGTGGGTGGCGGTGAGTTGTGAGCTTCCGGAAAGTCATGGGCCTTGGCGAATTCGCGGTAGAAGAACCCTAGGACTAGCCCCAGAGTGTGTAGCAGGCGGCAGCGCAGAACGACTTTCTCATCGGCTCTCCATGGTGGAAGTTCGGCGGGTGCGGGAATTCAGGACGGTCGCGCTCACCAAGCCGAGCGCGAGGAAGGCGGCGGCCACGCCCAATGCGGTCCTGGTTGCGTCGCCGAATCCTTCGGACAGCGCGGTGGTCACCTGTGGTCCTGCGGGTCCGAGTTGTCCGGCGTCGCCTTGTGCGCGCAGTGCGGTGATCGCTCCTCCGGCCGAATCTCTGGTTGCGGTGACCAGGTGCTGTGCCGTTGGCGGTGTCAACTGGGGAACCGATTCCAATTGGTCGGTCAGGTTGTGGGCCAATCCGATCGACAGCACCGCGCCGAGAATGGCGGAGCCGAGTGCCGCGCCGAGTTGCCGGACCGTACTCTGCGTCGCCGAACCCTGGCCCGACCGCTCCGGCGGGATGTCGGCCAGCACGGTGCCGGTCAGCTGCGCCGAGGCGAGACCGAGTCCCGCGCCGTACCCGGCCAGCAGCACGGCGAGCAGCCAGGGCGAGACCGTCGAGGAGAGGAGCAGCGCGACCACGGCGACGCCCACTGCCTCGAGGGCCAGGCCCAACATCACCGTTCGCGAGGTGCCGAGCAGGGTGGCGATGTGCCGCACGGCGGCGCCCGATCCGAAAGCACCCAAGGCCATTGCGGCCAGTACCAGGCCGGCGCCCAGCGTCGACAAGCCGAGCCCGTTCACCAGGAACAGCGGCAGCACGAGCAGCAGGCCGAACTCTCCGATCGCCACGGTCAGCGCGGTCAGATTGCCCCAGCTGAAGGTCGGGATGGAGAACAGGCTCACGTCCAGGATCGCGGACCGGCCCACCCGTGCCCGGTGTCGTTCCCAGACTACGAACAGCACCAACGCGACCACGCCGATCAGCCCGATGACCGGAACCGCCGAGACCGGAGCGCTTCGCGGCCACTCGATTCCGAGGACGCTGAACGCGGAGTGCGGGCGCCACCAGCCGAGGCTCTGACCTTCGATGAGTGCGAAGACGACCCCGCCGAACCCGATCGCGCTGAGCAGAAGTCCGTCGACGTCGAGCCCGGGTTCGCTGATCGCGGCCTTGGTTTCGCGCACCGCGAGCAATGTACCGATCAGTACCGCCGCCCCGATCGGGATATTGACGATGAAAATCCATCGCCAGCTGAAGTAGGTGGTCAGGCTGCCGCCTAGGAGCGGTCCCACGGCGGCCATGCCGGAGATGACGGCGCCCCACACCGCGAACGCGATGACCCGATCCTTGCCGCGGAAGGTGGCGTTCACGCTCGACAAGGTGGCGGGCAATACGAACGCTCCGCCGACACCCTGCACCACACGCGAAAGGATCAGGGCCGCAACGCTCGACGCGACGGCGGCCATCAGGCTGCCCGCCAGGAACACGAGTACGCCGAGCACGAACATCCGGCGTCGGCCCAGCCGGTCACCGAGACGGCCCGCAGTCAGCAACAGTGCGGCGAAGACGACCGAATAGGCGCTGTTGACCCACTGGGCATCGGTCAGATTGAGTCCGAGATCGGTGACGATCACTGGTAGGGCGACGCCGACGATGGTGCCGTCCACGACGATCAACGAGAGCCCTGCGGCGAGGACACCGAGCCCGATCCACGCGCTTCGGTCAGCCCGCGGCACCGAGTCGGCCGCTGTACTTGGATCGATCTGCATTGTTGCGATTCTGCGAGCTCGGACCGGCCGCCGATAGATCCGATCGGTCCCTGCCGGGCCAACCTTCGATGGAGTCCAGATCATCCGATCGGCAACCCACCGGTCGACGAAGGCGAACGCCGACTCCGCGCACCACGTTCGGCCAGCGTGGCTCGGTCCCACCCGCCGATGTGACCGCCTGTGGTCGTGGCACGGGACCTTCGAAAGACAGAGGCGGGGAACAACTTTCCGGCCATCGCGGGTACGTCGTGTGCCCGTACGCCGGCGCGGCATCGACAGTTCCGCCCGCCGGCGCCCAGCGCTGGCCGGTTCGGTCAGCGCGGGAGGCGGCACAGAAAGACGTTCTGTGCTTCGGTGTGGATCGCGCCGACCGTGGGCGACATCGGGTTCGGCTGCCGGTCGGGTTACAGGTCGTCGGCCGCCACCTTGGCGAGGTGATCGTGTTGCGGCTCGCTGCCGCCTTCGAGCGAGTCGTTCCCTGGGCGCTCCCGCGGCCCCGCCTCGGCCGATTCCGTTGCACCGCTGAAGAAGCCGCGGTAGACGCGGAAGGCCATGGCCAGGTAGGCGAGCGTCTTGGGGATCATGAGCAGGCCCAGTTGCGGGATGCGACGAGCCCATAGGATGACCGGGAGAAAGTGGGCGAAGGATACCGCCATGGCGGCGGAGAGGAAGCAGAAGGTGCGGTCGCCGGTGCGGGTCGCCTCCCGGCGCATGAGGTACATCTCCAAGCCCGCGCTCTGATCGCCGAAGCGAAGGCCTCCGGACTCGGCTCCTCCGAGGTACCCGTGGCGACGCCGGCGCCGCCCGCCGCCGCGCCAGCGCGTGGTCGGCGGGCGGGTTCCCGTGTCCGGCAACCGAAGTCGCGACGTGAGCGGAGGCTCGACCCGAAGGCGCCGGTGCGGGAGCTGGTCACCCTCACTCGCGACCCGGACACCGGAGATCACCGGGTCACCGTCGACGAAGCCCTGACCGCACTACTGAGCCACCACCTCGATCACCAGCCCGGCGAATAGCTCGTCCTTCACTCGGTTCGGAGGGATCGGTGGTACAGCGTGCGCTCGTCGAGTTGTCCGACTGGGCCGACCAGCTCCAGGCCAGCCTTTTCGGCGGCTGTGCGGCTTGTCGAGTGGTCGTCTCTGATGTGGAAGCAGAAGACATCAATGGCCTGAGTTTCGACAGACCCGAACAGAGAGACCTTGGCAGCGGGACCGTAGCGTTTTCCTTGGAGCTGCTCGGGCACGACGGTCGAGAGCAGCAGCGCCGAGCGCGGCCGACATGAGCTCCGCGGGCAGCATACCGAGCCCCTTCCGGACCGATGGCTGATCGAGCCATCGGTCTACTTCGGCCCTGTCGTCCGATGTCAGCGTCGAGCGAGAAACGAGTACTGGAAGATCCGGCGGCGACGAGGTCACGGAGTGAGAGCCTACGATGATCAGGACCGGCACCGGCCACGCACCTGCACACCACGTTGCGCTCCAAGGGGGTTATCAGTGACTTCGGGTCAGATCGATCCGACGCCGCCGTCTTGGTGTGCGCGAGTATTCGATGTCGTGTAGGACCGTAGTCCGGCGAGAACGAACAGGTGGTTTCTCGACTCATCCGGCACCGGGGAAATGCGATGCAGACATGCCAGCAGCGCTTGCACCACGATCTGTGTCGGTCTGTCACGACGACCACATTCCAAGTGGTTGATATAGCTGGCGCTCACTCCCGAGTGCATGGCCAGGCGCTCGCGTGAGAGGCAACGTTCATCGCGCAGATACCGGAGAAACTCGCCGAAGTTGGGTGGGCGCAATGTGTCCGACCATTGCGTGTCGGAAGCCAGATACATCAGAGGCCTTGATGCACCGCTGAACGAGCTCCACATCCTAGTCGAGTCGAAGTCAGCGCCGTCCCCCCATCAAGGCCCACCCGATGATGAATGACAGGATCGTCCAAATAACGACAAAAAGGACGACAAGTTCTGTAGTTGCCAAGCGCCGGCCTCCAAGATGCATCGCGGCAGCGGTGTTGTGAATGCGGACGGCTCGCCGCTGGGGGAATGATCACTTTGCGTCTGGCCATTCGCGCCTCACAGGTCGTTGGCGATCAAAAGACTTCGTACACGCTCTTCCATGAGCCGGCGAGCACGCAAGGCCGACCACCGGTCTTTGGTGTACACCCCCGGGAAGTCCGCACTGAAGGCCATGAAAACAGATCTCTCGCTGCTCCATACGACCTGAACGTTGCCGAACGTTGCATTCCCCGCCGTCACCGTGTTCCCTTGCTCGACTCGCGGTTCGATGTTTCGGCAGAGTGGAGCGTAACGACCATTTCCTCGTCCTGTTCGCTTTGTATCGTACGGTCCAGAATCCCGAACGGTGGTGCCGCTGGGCTCGGCGGCACCACCGCGCAACATTGGGGGGCGTGGGGTGGGCACGTGCTCCAATCGGGGATCCGCATTGAGGGATTGCGGATCATTCGCCAGATTACCGGTACTGGGCTCATTTTTAAATATTAACCGAAAGAAATTCCGATTTGTCCATTTAATGACCGGCCCATAACGGGCAAAATGGATGCTATGGGGCGATATTTCCGCAGTTGAACCCGGCGGTTGGCGGCGTACACGACGCAATATCACCGCTTTGGCATTGTTGCCATGGGGTAGCTACACTCCGGGCGGCGCCTCAGCGAATGGGACCGATCTGCATTGGCGTCCTGTTGGCCGCGATGGGGTCCGGAAAGAAAGAAAGATCATCACGGCTGGGCAGTAGCGCCGCCCATTCCGGGAATGACGCACTGCGTGAGATCACCAAGGGAACTCTGAGCACAGCGGCGACCGACTCTTCGCTGAACTCGAGAAGATCTGCACCAGGGAACGCTGACGGTCCTCAGCGGTTGCTCAGCGGCGTGGTCAAGTGGGTTCCGTCGAACGGGTTCTGGCAACTCGCGCTGTAGTGGAGTTGTTGCGCCGCGGCAAGGATCGGTGTCGTACAAGTCCAGGCGTCGAATGTCCGCGTGTTGGCAGTTCCGGCACTCGGGCTCGCAGGCAGGTCGCGATATCTCTTGATCACCGCGAGGGCCTCATCGCAAGTGATACGGCCTGATACAACAGTGACGACGAGGCCGCCCGCGGTCTCGGTGCAGTTCGTACCCGGGGCGACGGGTTGGGATCCGTTGCGCGGCGATGGAATTGGTCCTGCAGCCGTGTCGGTCGACTGTGTCGATGGGGGAGTTGCTGTCCGGACAACGGAGACAGGAGATGCGGAATCCGAGGCCGTTGTGGTTTCGGGCGTCGAACAAGCTGTGACGAGGATGGCGATGATCGCGGCCGTCGCTGTCGTCGCGATGCGTCCGATGCCGCCGTGCTCGATCGAAACACCGCTCCGGACACCGAGGACGCGCTTCCTCTTCACCCGTCCGTCTGACGTGGCTGTCATCGCATTGTTGGTCAAGACGCATCCTTCGAGCTGTCGAAAGCAGATGTACCGAAGTGAGCAGCAAGCAGACGCTGACCGAATGCTACGGCAGTACCACGAGTTCCGGCCTCTTCGACCCGCCGGTGTCGACCAGACGGGCGGTGACCTCGCCCAGAGCGCCGACTTTGACCTTGATCAGCTGACGGGCGCGCGCGGCGAACGCCGGGAAGGATCCGCCGGCGTCGTTCGTCACTCGGCGGCCGATCAGGTAGAACGGTCGCCGCGCTGGAATCGCGACGAACGCTGTTGTGGCGCCGCGCAACACGGCAGTGGCGGAACTGCTCCGGGTCAGACTCGCGAGGCACTCCATCAGAAGCTGTTCGCGCTCATCGCCCGACAGCGTCGTCGTCCGACCTGCAGGGGCCGACGAGAGAAGGCAGACATCTCCGCTGAACTGCACGTCTATCCCTTTGGCGGATACCAGGGTTGCGAGTTGCTCGGGTACTTCCGGTGAAGTCATCAATCCGTCCCAAATCTGCTCACATGTTTCTCGGAATTCTCGTGAGGCTCACTCGCGCGGCTGCCGGCGGCTTCACAGGCGCCCGCGGAGTCTTGAAACACTCGATCGGTACAGCGGTACGACGTGGCGGCCCAGCAGTCGTCGATCGATGATAGGCACAGTGCATGGCAACTGTCTCGCAATTTGGCATGATCTGGATCCTCTAAATCTCGCGGAACGCACAAGCGCTGCTCAGGTCGCACTGGATGTGAAGCTGTGGAACTTCGGCGCGGCCCCTCCTCGACAGTGAAGCGAGATCGATTCGGCGGCAAAGTGTTCGCTAACAGGGCCGCTGCGGTGTCGCAGGACGCCTGGCGACGCCGTGCAGGGCGACTGGAGACCCGAAGGGCATACCTATTCAGATTTGGTGCGACGCTCTCCGGTAAATACAGGACGCGAGGTGTCGTGAGGGCTAGAGTCACCCGCTAGGTGTACAACGACCGTCGAGGCCGGGCTGCGGGGTTCCGGCGATTCGAAATGTGGTTGTGGCGTGGTGGACCCGATACGCGCCATCGCGCACGGGACTGAGGGCCGTCCCGGCGCGGCACCGTTCAAGCGGGCTCATACAGCTTCAATGCGACGAAGATCCGGGGTCGGGGCGGCGACCGCCGGGTAACTCGCTGTGGTGTGGCAGCGACCGGCTCTTCCATGGGCTCAACAGTTTTCGTATGGCGATCCCAGCCTTTCCTGTCCGGTTCGTCACGTTCGGGTTTCCGACGCAGCAGTCGTGCCCGAGTTGATCCACCCGATGCCGGCCGAGATCGGCCCTGTTCCGGAAAGGTGCTTGACGAATGCTGACTTCCCTCAAACAACTCACTCTCGAGGACGGCAGATCGGTGACCTGCACGAGCCCCGCCGAGGCCCGGATGCTCTGGGACGATATGTCGGCGGAGGGGTACTACCGGCGGGCGGCCGCTCAACTGCACCCGGACGACATCGTGCTCGATATCGGTGCGAACATCGGTCTCAGCGCAATCGCCTTCGCGGATACCTGTCCCGGCGTGCGGGTCATCGCCGTCGAACCCGCTCCACTGGCATTCGAGTGCTTGCGCCGCAACATGGGCGCCCACGTCCCCGACGGCATCGCGCTCGAAACCGGGGTCGGCGTAGCGAACGGCACCGCACAGTTCACCTGGTACCCACGAGCGTCGGCGAACTACAGCCGGTACGCAGACCGTAAGCGTGACAACGAGTCGACGACGACCTTCCTGCAGAATTGTGGCCTCGATCAGAATGCGATCGCTCTCGTCACGAACGACGTGCACGACGGTGAACAGATCGATGTGAAGGTCACCACGGTGTCGGCATTACTGGCGGACCACGCACCGACAGGCGAAATCGGTTTGGTCAAAATCGATGTCGAGCGAGCGGAACTGGACGTCGTCCGCGGCATCGCCGAATCGGACTGGGCTCGGATCCGAACCGTCGTCGCCGAAGTCCACGACTGCGGCGATCGCCTGGCGCAGTTCTGCGCGCTGCTGCGCTCCCATGGTTTGGCTACGGAGGTACGTCAGGACGCCTTCCTGCGTGGAACCGAGCTCTACGAGGTTTTCGCCTGTCGACCACCAACCTGGTGACGAAGTGGCGAGCGTGTCCGGTCCGCCGCGCCACCGGGAACCCGGCCGTAGATCCGAGTACCCGATCAGCGCCCCAACCTCGTTCGCGGCCAACATGCTTCCGGCCGGGTCACTTGAACGCTGCGATGGTGCGTGCGACCCATTCGGCGAAGGTGCGGGGTGGGCATCCGAGGACCCGTTCGATATCGGGGCTGACGGCCTGCTCGGCAGCGGACGGTGTGCCGAGAGCGCCCAGGGTGGCCTCCACGACCGGCTCAGGCATGTACCTCAACATCTGGGTCGCGCTTCGGCGCAGGTGGATCTGTTTGTCGACGCCACCGGCGATCACCAGTGGATCCACATCGATCCGGCGCGCGCCGCGCACGGACCGTTCGGCGGCACCATCGCCCACGGCTACCTGACCCTGTCGCTGGCGCCGGTGGCCATCGCCGGGGTGCTCGAGATTCGCGAGCTCACCGCAGCGCTCAACTACGGGCTGAACAAGGTGCGCTTCCCCGCACCGGTGCCGGTGGGCGCGAAGGTCCGGACGGCGGTCACGCTGAATGCCGCTCAGCGGAAGAGCTCCGGGATCGAGGCGATCTTCGGACTCACCTACGAGATCGACGGCAATGCCCGCCCCGCATGCGTTGCCGACGTCGTGGTGCTCTACCCGTGAACACGCCGTTGCCCGCCGACGCCTTCGAGCAGCGCCTGATATCGGTTCTGGGACAGCAGATCCGGGTCCGGGTCCGGTGGGGATCGGGCACTCCGCTGGTGCTCTGCAACGGGATCGGGGCCGCGTTCGAGGTGCTCGACCCACTGGTCGCGGCCCTGGACCCGGACACCACGGTGGTGCGCTTCGACGTGCCCGGCACCGGCGGCTCACCGGGTTCGCCGTTGCCCTACGCAACGCCCTGCGGAGGCTTGCGGCAGCCAGCTGAAACGGACCGCCGTGGGTGAGGATCCCGAGGCCGCCCAAGCGCGCGTGTTCCTCGCTGAGCTCGACTTCTACGCTGATCGACTTGTTCGGCGTAGAAGCCAGTGGGGAGACGACCAACCCAGCCAGGCCATCGAGGCCGAGCTGGCACAGGTTCGCCAGCAGATCCACAAACTCCACGAGCGATTTCCCGATCTGCCGCCGGGAGCGATTACGACGCTGGACTGCTGACAAGCGTAGGATGCTGTCGCATTCGCCGCTGAACAGGGACGGCTGCGATCCGGATGCGATTCGTGCCCTCGTCACGCCGGGTGCCGCCGCGTGACCCTGCGCTTCTCCCACCAGTAGATCCCCGCGACGATTCCCTAGGCGGTGGTCGCGGCGAGCATGGGCACGAGTGCCACGATTGCGGCCAGTAGGTTGATCGACATCAGCAGCCCCTTCTCGGAAGGTCCCCGCCGCGCTGCGGACGATCTCGCATGTAGTGCCCAGAATAGGGTGGGCCCCAGCGGATTTCAGCTCACATGAGCGTGCTCCACCCCACGCTGATGCGGGCAGTGACGGCCATCTGGCGGTGTGATTCGCCGAAGTGGCGATCATGGCCGGGGACGATGAGGAGCGGGTCATCCGAGCGGCCTGGTGTCGCGGACATCCTCGGAGCTGGCGGCGGGATTCCCCGACACGGTGGCGGGTGCGACGATCAACCGGTTCTGTGGGTCGTCCCTGAGCGCCACCATCAATGTCGCGCACGCGATCAAAGCCGGAGACCTGGGCGTCGGTGTCGCCTGCGGCGTCGAGTCGATGTCACGGTCGGGATGGGCGTACATGAAGGGTGACTCCCCGTTCGGGCCCCGTGGCCCGGTCATCTTGCTCGACACCATGTGGGCGGGGGCGGGCGGTCCCGCCAACCCGGCGCTGTTGGCGCGCAATGCCTACATCGGAATGATCGAGACAGCGCAAAACGTCGCCGACCGTTATGGCCTGACTCGTGAGGAGATCGACGCGTTCGCGTTTCGGACGCAGCGAAATGCCAAGGCGGCCAGGGACTCCGGGCGGCTGGCCAAGGAAATCATGCCGGTCGAGATCGCCGGGACCAGGAAGACCCCCGCACGGTTGTTCGAGCATGACGAGTTCATCCGGGACGATACGACGGCTGAGAAGCTGGCCGCGCTGCCCCCACAGCCGGGGACGACGCAGATGACCGCTGCGAACTCGACTCCGCTCACTGACGGCGCCAGCGCTTTGGTGCTGGCTTCCGGTGAACGAGCGGCGGAGCTCGGCGTCGAACCACTGGCGCGGGTGGTGTCGTCGGCGGTGTACGGGATCGATCCGCTGTTCATGGGTCTGGCTCCGGCGTGGGCGTTGCCCTTGGCGATCCGACGCGCGGGTCTGACGCCCGAACAAATCGATGTCTGGGAAGTGCATGAGGCATTCAGCGCTCAAGCCCTGGGCGTGCTGCGTGAACTGCCCAACCAACTCGGCGGTTTCACCATCCCCGACGAGAAGCTGACGCCGAACGGTGGTGCGGTGGCGATCGGTCACCCATTCGGCGCAACCGGCGCCCGCTACGTGTTGACCCTGGCCACCGAATTGCGGGAACGCAATGCGCGCTACGGCGCGATCGGGGTGTGCATCGGATCCGGTCAAGGGGTCGCCATCGTGCTCGAAAACCCGTCCGCCGCTTGAGGAATCCCAGCGAGGGAACCACGTCCGGGGCGCGGCCACTGTGAGGTAGGGAGACGACCTCGATGCGCTTGCCGAAGGAGAAGCCGCGCAGCGAGGTCGCCTTCGTGATGAACTGGCTGTTCGCGATGCGCCGAATCGACTGCCGCACGTCCTCGCCGGATCGGGAGGTCAATTGGCAGTGTTTCCCCCGCCCCGGTGGCACACCGGGGCGTGAAGCTCGTTTCCGTCGGGAGTTCAGTGCTACGACGGAGCACGAACTTATGCGGTGATGATGTTGACTACCGTTGCGACGAGGTGGCCTTCGGGGTCGCGCAGGTGCGGTAACGACGACCTGCTCTGCAATAGCGATCCGAGGGTGAGATCTACCAGTTCGGCACCGACCTGTTCGGCGGAATTGCGGCCGCCCGGCTCGAACCACGTCCACGCCCACTGCGCGGCGCCGAAGATGAGCAGGCTGCGGATGCTGGTGTCGACGGGGTGGAAGTCGCCGGATGCGATGCCCGCCTCGAGCACGCCGCGCAGGATTCCGATGTAATACCTACGCAGCCGGCGGCCCTCGGAATCCTCCTCTTCCTGGCCCAATCGGGCGACCTCTCGCTGGAATGCGACGGTGCGGTTCCGGTCGTGTACCTGATACAGCATGGCCGCGTGCAGCAGCCCGGCCAGCTGCTCGGGTGGTGTCGAGAAGGTCGCAACGATTCGTTCCGCCTCGTCGACACGGCGTCGCATATAGGAAATATGCAGCGCTTCCAGTAGCCGTGCTTTTGTGCCGTAATGGTGCACGATCAAGCCCTGTGAGATACCGAGCTCGCGTGCTACTTCGCTGAAACTGGTTCCGTCGTAGCCTTTTTCGGCGACATGGCGCGTGAAAATATCGAGAATCGCGGCCGACTTGCCCGGTCCCGCCGCACGTCCATTCATCGATCCCGCCCCTCTTCGTCCACATGATCCGACACCCCTAGAACCGATCGACCGCGCGAACCGTCGTTGACTGAGTGCGCAGTCAGTATTAGCATTATGCCCCGAGTCGCAGCGGCGCGTTCTCGACATCAACCATTCATCGCGAAAAGTTGACCTTCCGCCCATGTATCAGCACGCCTATCTCATCGAAGTCGTCCATGAGCGACGAGCGGTCGAATGCATCGCATGACCGGCTCCTCCGATAGCCCCACCGGTGGGCACCTATGAATGCGGGTGTAGCGGCATTCGAGGATCCGGCGACGGATTCCGAATCGTTGTTGTCGCCGGAGCAGCTGTTGGCTGCGATCGCCGGGCGGCTCGCCGAACCGTTCCCGCTGATCACATGGGCGAGAGAGCTCGGCGATCTGCACGCCGCGTTGATTTCGGCGGTTCTGAATCCGCTGCGGAACGCTCCGGAGGTCACCGAGGCGGCTTTGTGCGCCGAGATCGCGAAGGTCATCGACAAGATCAATTCTTGGGCCGCGTCCTCGGTACGCCACAGCCGGTGCGCCCGCCGCCACACCCACACCTTCGGCGAGGTGATCAGCCACGTGGCCAAGACCTACGCCGAAGCGTGGTGGACGGTGCTGCACAGTGACTGCGAGGACCTTCGGCACTCGGCATGGGTTCACCTCGGCGAAGTTCGTGATGGCTACGCGCACCTCATCAGCGATATCCGGGCAGGGCGCGTCCAACTTCCGCTCGGCTGGCGAGGCATCCGGCCGACCCAGCCAGGGGCCGGCGACCACGAGACCAGCCCTTCACCGTAGGAGTCGGCCCCCTCAGCGGCTCGCCCGCAGGATGCGGACCGGCCGCAGTGACTGAGGTGGTTCGCCATCGAATTCCGTTGAGCCGTCGAGGTATCCGGCGATGAGATCCGCGGCGGAGTGGTCCTCGACGTCGGTGAAGCCGAGGGTGTGCAGCTGTGCGGCGATGTCTTCGGGGGTGAAGTAGCTGAACCAGGGTTCGCCGACGGCTGCCGCTCGATGTGCGCGCGCCTGCAAGCGCGCACGGTCTTCGGCGGTGTCCGGCGACCGCAGGTAGTCGAAGATCACCTCGACCGGGTCGGATTGACCGGCAATGTATTCGAGGGTGGTGTGGGCAGCGTCCGGGGTCAGATAGAAGACGACACCCAGCCACACGAATACGGCCGGATCGGTGCGGCTGAATCCGGCGGCCGCCAATCGTGGTGCCAGCGTGTCAGTTTCGAAGTCGACCGGGACGAAGGTCAACCGCTCGGGCTGGTCGATGCCGGATGCGGCGAGGCGTTGGTGTTTCCACTCTTGGGTCGCGGGATGGTCGACCTCGAACACGCGCAGGCCGGGATGCGGGTTGCGGTAGGCGAAGGTATCCAGGCCCGCGCCGAGTATCACGACCTGCCGCGCGCCGGCGGCGACGGCCTCGGCCACACGATCCTCGGCGAAACGGGCGCGCGCAGCGAAGAACAGACGGCGCGGCCGATCACTGACACCCAGCCGCAGGATTCCCAGATCGGCACCGCTATCCTCCGCGGGCCGGCCGAATTCGGCCAGCTCATCGACGGTGACACCCAGCAGACGCGCGGCCAGCGGATCGGTGAGAATCCTTGGTCGGTCGGCAATTTGATGATAGGCCCGGGCGTAGGCGGTCACGAGCGCTGTCCGGCTGGGTCCCTCGTTTTCCATACTCGAGAAGCTACGCCGGGGCTGGTCCGAACCCCAGTCTGCCTCTAAAATAGAGGCATGATCGAAAGTCGCATACTGCAGGTGTGGCAATCGAAAGACGCCACACAACTGCCGGCCTTGCTCGCCGAGGAGGCGACCTTCTCGAGCCCAGTTGCCGACTATCACGGCCGGGCTCGCGCGGCACACTTGCTGGCCACGATCGCGACGGTGCTCGACTCGGTGCACCAGACCCGGCAGTGGACCGACGGGCAGCAGGGGGTGTTCGCCTTCACCGCCCGTTTCGCCGACCAGGAACTCGAGGGGGTGCTGCGGGAAGAGCTCTCCGAGACCGGCAGCCTGACCCACGTGACATTGTTCCTCCGGCCATATCGGGCACTGCGCGCGGCCATCGCGGAAATGGCACGGCGACTGGAAGATTCACCGCCGCCGCAAGAGGCGTGAGCGTGGCGGCCGAACCGCCACGCCCGGGACGCCCGGTGCGCGGATCGACCACCGGGCGCCCCATCATGGCCCTGTTCGATCTGCTCGGGCGGCGCTGGGTGCTGCGGGTGATCTGGGAACTCGACCGGGCCCCGGGCCCACTCACCTTCCGTGAACTGCGCACCGCGTGCGGCGACCTCTCCTCGAGCGTGCTGACCCGCCGGCTGTCCGAGCTCACCGAGGCACGCCTGGTCGAACATGCGGAGGGATACCGGCTGACCCCCGCGGGCGCACCCTCGTCGAGCGGCTCGCACCGCTGACGCAGTGGGCGGCGGAATGGCAGAACGATGGTGGATGAACGCATCGGTCTCGCCCAGCCCGGAAACGCCTTCGTTACAGCCAGTACTTGTTCGCCAGCGCTGCCAGCACGAACCCGATGAACATGCAGACGATGGACGTCCAGATCGCCACCTTGCCGAGCGGATGTCCCTTTTTCGCGGCCGTGAGCCCGAGGAAAATCCCGGCCCAACCGAACAGACACGGCACCCCGAGTGACAGCACAGCGAAGATCAGGGCCGTGACCGCCAGCCCCTTGCCCTCCGGTGGCGGGCTCGCCGGAATGTGGGCATAGGGCTGGTAGCGCGGCGCCGGTGGCGCGGGCCGCACCGGCTGCTCGGGATAGTCGAATTGCGGGATGTATTCGCCACTGCCCCGGAGGTATTCAGGTGGCGGCGGGGGAATCGCGCCGGGCGCCTGCGGCTTCCAGTAGTCATCATCGGTGGGCTGCGGTGGTGGGGTGTCCATGACGTGATCCGTTCCGCTGTAAGTGTTTTCGAACATTACGTCGTGGACGGCCTTCGCGTCGGCGGGCGGGAGCCCTCACTTTCCGGGGCCCCGCGGAGCATCACACCGATCGATGAGGGCGGGCACGTCGTGACGGGGCGCACCGAAAGCCGCGCCGAAAGCTCCCCGAGCTTGTTCCCCGGCAGCGTGACGAGGGACGATAGCCCCATGGAACTGACAGCGGTGCCCATCGAGAATCCCGATGAGCTCAATGTCATCATCGGGCAATCCCACTTCATCAAGACCGTCGAGGACCTCCACGAAGCCCTCGTCGGCACCGGCCCGCAACTCCGCTTCGGGCTGGCCTTCTGCGAAGCCTCCGGCCCCCGCCTGATCCGCTGGTCGGGTAACGACGACAGCCTGGTCGACCTCGCCACCAAGAACGCGACAGCGCTGGCCGCCGGCCACTGCTTCGTCGTCTTCCTCCGCGACGGCTACCCCGTCAACGTTCTCAACGCGATCCGCCACATCCCCGAGCTCTGCGCCATCTTCTGTGCCACCGCCAACCCCGTCGAGGTCCTCATCGCCGAGACATCGCTCGGGCGCGGCATCATCGGCGTCGTCGACGGTGCGCCGCCCCTCGGGATCGAAACCGAGACCGACCGGGCTGATCGGCATCAACTGCTCCGCGCCATCGGCTACAAGCTCTGAGCCTCACCCTGCGCGAACTCGGACCGGAACCTCGATAACGGGAGGTTGCCGCGTGATCACCAGCGCGGTGACGAGGTGGGATCGTGGCCCCGGTGAACTCCATGTGGCTGTTTGCTCTCGATTTGATCACGGTGCAGCGGACGATCGACCCCTGAGATCACGGGAACGTGACGATCGTGATGAATCGGACATTCCATAGCCTGCAGGTATTGCTGATTAGTTGCTGTTCGGCTTAGCGTCGAGGTCCGCCCCGGATGGTGAGGGCGGTCACACCGGGTCGGGGGATCCGGTCAGCAAGGGACACGCCCATGAATCTTCATCAACTCTCGACAATCAGAGCCAGCCGACCGCTGATCGGTGTACGGGATTCGACTCATCCGGCAGCGCGAGTGCTGATCGTCGAACAGCATCCCGCGACCGCCGAGATGGAACAGTTGGTCTTGACCGCGGCCGGTTATGACGCCCTGCATGTCTCGACGGCCACCCAGGCGCTCACCACCGTCGGCAGCTGGAAGCCGGATCTGGTGCTGATGGATCTGATACTGCCGGACCTTTCCGGACCCGAGTTCTGCCTGCGCCTGCGGGCAACCTCATCGGTGCCGATCCTGATCGTGTCCACCGAAACCGATCCCGACCTCGTCGGCCTCGCGATCGATGCGGGCGCGTCGGGGTATCTGCCTAAACCCTTCCGGACCGTCGAACTGCTCGATCGAATCCATACCGGTCTCGGCTTCTGATCCGGGTGCGCGACCGGTAGTAGGCCGCTTCGCTGATCTGAAGGACTCGGTACCGGCGATCAACAGCAGCACGACCGGCATCGACGGCGTGGAGACGGTGCTCAAGGGCGAACCTCCTGGATTGCGGCTTCGGCTCGCGCCTCGAGGATCGCGAGCAGGACTCGATGGCACACGGACGCGCCCGACAGGTGTCCGGGGAGCGTCAGCACGGTGCAGGCTCTGGCCCGCCGGCATTCCTGGACCAGGTCGATGAACACCGGGGGGAGCGTCGTGCCCTCCGCTCCCCGCTCGTGGAATACCGTGCCGAGCGCGTACCCGAGTGATTTGGCGGCGGCTCGCAGTATCTTGTCGCAGACTCTCGGGTCGCGGTTGCTCAACAGATCGTCGCGCACGTATCCGTACGCGAGCGGCAACAACGCGGTCATCGAAACATCCGGTTCCCACGGTCGGCGACTTCGAAGACAGGAAATCCGTCCCGACGGGGACTCGGCCGGAAGCGCACCCGCACCGGCCCGATGCCGATCAGCGGCACCTCACCTTCGAGGCAGGTGTAGACCCACGGCCCCTCGTCGAGTTCGACGATGGCGATGATCAACGGCGTCGACAAGCCATGCGGATCACCCGCGCGATGCACCCGCCGCGAGGACACGATCGAACCGGCCCCGGACGAGGGCACCCACTCGAGATCGTCGGACGCGCAGGCCGAACAGGCGGCGATCAACGGCCCGAACAACTTGTCGCAGGCGGCGCATCGCCGGATTGCGAACATGTCGTCGGCACACTGTGCGCTGTTGTCGCTGACATCCGCTGCGAGCGTGGCAGTCGGTAGGGACATGGAACCGAACCTCCGTGGACCGGTGCTGGTGGATTTCGGTTTCCAGCATCGTCGGTACGGACTACTTACACGACGGTGGAATGGCCACTGGGCATACCTATTTTTGCTTCGGAACGCGAAGGCACGCGTTCAGCGCTCGGGCTGAGCCGCATCCACGATCCACGCCGCGATCTGGGCGCGAGAGTTGAACCCGAGCTTGGCCAGGATGTGTTCGACGTGCGCGTCCACGGTGCGCAGGGCGATCACCAGCTGGGTCGCGATCTGCTTGTTCGTGAGCCCTTCGGCGACGAGGTCCGCCACCTGGCGTTCCCGTTTGGTCAACGTCGTCGTGCCGGCGCCGGGTGCGTCGGCCGGCTGTTCTTCGTCGAGGGCGTAGGCGACCGCGGCATTGACGCGCATCTCCCGCCCGCGTCGCCATGCCGCGTCGAAGCGGGCGGCACCGAGCGCGCCACGCACCACCCGCTCGCAGTCGAGGTGGGCTTCGACCATCTGGGGGAAGTAGATGGCCACGCCGGGGGCGGTTCGCATCATGTTCGCCGCCGCGCCCATCAGCACGGCGGCTCGCTGGTCGTCGGTGCCGGCCGCGACCCAGGCCAGCACTTCGAGGTCGAGCGCCGCGACGAGCAGGCTGCGCGCTTGCCGGTTGAGCCGCAGCGATTCTCGCAGCAGATCCTGTGCACGGGCGCTCTCACCGTGCCCGTATGCCGCGATCGCGGTCATCCCCAGCGCAGTGGACCGGAACAGCGATTCGCCGCACTCCTCGGTGATGGACAGGATCCGCTGATGGCATTCGGCGGCGCGCTCGGCGTCGCCCTGCTGCGCGTACGCCACGCCGAGCAGCAGCAGCGCGGAGACGTGCAGACATGAACGCGGTTCGGAGCTCAGCACCTCGATGGCTCGATTGATACACGACACCGCGCGCGGGGGCTCGTCGCGATAGAGCGCCAGATCTCCCTCCGCGTAGGCGATCAAGGCTTGATTCATGGGTGTGGGTTCGCGCTCGGCGAGCACCCGCCCCTGCGCGAGCAGATCGGCTGCCGTCTCGAGATCCCATTGCCGCGTGGCCATGAATACGCTGGCGTGCAGTGCCCGGACCCGGTCGGTTGTCGAATGTGCGCACGGATGGGCCAGGGCGCGGTGGAGCCAGCGGCGGCCTTCACCGAACAACCCGCGGAAGCTCCAGAACGTGAGGGAGGCGGCGCTGATGCGCAATGCCGCTTCGGCCGACTGCTCGGTCGGGTCGGACAGGCCGAATTCGAGCGCCGCACGGACATTGCCCTGCTCGCGGTCGAGCCGGGCCATCCAGTCGCATTGCCGGTCGCTGATCCAGTCCGCCTCGGCGTCGAGCACCAGCCGCCGGTACCAATCCCGGTGCCGGCGCCGCAGCTCCTCGTCCGCACCGGCCTCCCGCAGCTTGTCCTGCCCGTACTCCCGGACGGTGTCGAGCATCCGGAAGCGGACAGCGCCGTTGGGTTCCTCTCTGATCACCACCGATTTGTCGACGAGCCAGGACAGCACGTCGAGCAGCTCCTCCGCCTCGGCGTCGGCGCCGCACACCGCTTCGACGGCTTCGAGTTCGAAACCACCGGTGAACACCGACAGCCGGGCCCACAGCCGCTGCTCGGCCGGGGTGCAGAGCTCGTAGCTCCAGTCGATGCACCACCGCAGGGCCTGCTGCCGAGTCGGCGCGGTGCGGTGGCCCCGAGTGAGCAAGGCAAACCGGTCGGTGAGCCGCTGCAGAATCTGATCCGGCGACATCGTGCGCATCCGAGCCGCCGCGAGTTCGATCGCCAGGGGCAGACCGTCCAACCGGGCGCAGATCCCGGCCACCGCGGCCTTGTTCTCCTCGGTCAACTCGAAGCCGGGCACGACCGTGCCGGCGCGATCGGCGAACAACGTCACCGCATCGTATTTGCGCAGCTGTCGCAGCGTCGGCTCGCGGCCGGCGGCCGGAACGCTCAGCGGCAGCAGTCGCTGTACCACTTCGCCGCCGATATCGAGCGGTTCGCGGCTGGTGACCAGCATCCGTACTCCCGGGCAGGCCGACAGCAACCGCTCGGCCAGCCTGGCCATCGGCTCGGCGACCTGCTCGCAATTGTCGACGACGAGCAGGGCTTCCCTGGATCGCAAATACTCGATCAGTGTGTCGTGCACCGGCCGAGCCGAATCGGCCCGCACACCCAGCGTGGCCGCGACGATCGGAGCCACCAGCGAGGGGTCACGCACGTCGGCCAGGTCGATCGCCCACACCCCGTCGGCGAAATCGCGTCGAGCCGCCGACGCCGCCCGCAGCGCCAGCCGGGTCTTGCCCACGCCGCCCATCCCGGCCAATGTCACCAGCCTCGATACGGTCAGCTGGTGCTTGAGCGCGGTCAACTCGGCGCGCCTGTTGATGAAGCTGGTCATCTCGGGCAGCAGATTGCGGGCATGTCCCGAGGCTCGCGACGAGACCGGCGGACGGTTCTGCGGCAGGTGGTCGAAGACGGCGGTGGGATCGCTGTGGGCTGACATTCCGCCACCCGGGTGGCGACCGCGTTGCGGTATCTGCCGGATGGTCGCGCCAAGTTCCACTGCGGAAGGCCGTTGCTTGGGGTCGGGGTGCATCGCCGCGTCGACGACGGCGCACACGTCGGCGGGGAAGCCACGATCGCGCAGATCCGGCCCTCGGCCGACATGCGCGAACTCGGCGACACCTCGCTCGCTGCGCGACTCGGAGTCCGCATGCTCGGTCAGCGCGTAGAACAAGGTTGCGCCGAGCCCGTAGACATCGGCGGCAGGAGTGGGAGCGCGGCCCTCGAGGACTTCCGGCGCGGTGAATACCGGTGACGCCATCAGGGTGTCGGCAGCCGTTTCGAAGCTGCCGGGGATGTGCGCGATTCCGAAGTCGGTCAGGGCGGGTACGCCGTATTCCGGGAAAAGAATATTGCCCGGCTTCACATCGCCGTGCACGATGCCCAACTGGTGCGCGCTTTCGAGCGCCCGGGCGATCCCGGCCCCGACCTTCAGCACCTCATCGACAGGAAGCGGACCCCGCTGCCGGATCCGCGCATCCAGCGAGTCCCGGGGTAGTCCGGTACGGCCAGATACGGCCGCCCGCCGCTGGTGACTCCCGCGGCCAGCACGGTGACGAGATTGGGATGCCCGGTCAGCCGGCCCATGGCCTGCTGCTCCCACACGAACCGCGCCCGGCTCTCCTCGTCCAGGTCTCCGGTCAGCACCTTCACCGCGACCGTGCGATTCAACCCCGCTTGCCGACAGCGGTAGATGACACCGAAGCCGCCGCGTCCGATCTCTTCAGCGTTCTCGAAACCGAGCGCACGCAACTCATCCGCTACCGTCAGGTCCAGGTCACGGGGGGTACGGCTTGCAGCGTCGTCGATCATCGGCCGCGCGCAATCCTCACGGTATGGCAGCGAATACCGAACATGACCGACTCACTTTCGACGGTGTCCAGCCTATCTCCCGTGACGAGCAGACAGGCAGCTATTCGACCGGATGGGCCGACCTCGACCGTCGATCGATCACCGCTGCATCGGCGAGCGGTGTGCGCTGTTGGCGACCGCCCAGCGCAGCGCGGCCCGGCGCATGGAGGATTCGTCGGCGTACCCCAGCAGCTGCGCCTGTTTGGCCCGGCTCAGCGGACCGGTCGACTGCGCCGCGCCGAGGCGAGCCGAACGCGCTCTGTCCAGCTCGCGCCGCCACGTCGTGCCGGCCTCCGCGAGCCTGCGCTGCAGGGTGCGCGGGCTGGTGGTGAGTCGCCGCGCGACCCGTTCCAAGGACGCCTCTCCCTCGTCGAGGGCGGCGGCCGCTGCCACCGCGACCCGTTCGGGCCACGCGGATGTCAGGGGCGGGGGCGGGGGGGAGCGCGTCCGCCAGGGGTTGCAGTACCGCGGCGAGGACCGGGTCGGCGGTGGTGAGCGGCAGGGCCAGGTCGGATGCGCGGAAGGTCATCGCGTCGGTGTCGGCGCCGAATTCGATTGTGGCGTCACCGAATACCTCCCGGTAAGCGTCGAGGCGGCGAGGTGCGTTGCGGCGCACGGTGACTCGGACGGGGTCCAAGGGGGCGTCGACGACGCGGCGAGCCCGGGTCAGCACGGCGGCCAAACCCCACAGTTGGGTGTGGTCACGGGTGGCGTCGGCGCCGTCGACCATATCCAGCCGCAGTGTCGGTCCGGCGTCGTCGTCGACGAGGTTGAAATTGTGATTGGTGGTGACCGCGCTGACATACGGGCCGCAGGTCGCCAATCCCTCGCCCAGGGTCGGTGCGCTGGTGAACAGATAGTCGTACAGCCCGGTCGCTTTGAGCGCATACCGGCTCGCGACACGCAATGCCACGTCAGGGTCGTCGAGCATCCGCGCGCCGGTCTCCCACAGACGCCAGAAGGTCTCGCTGGGAACGTGCACGCCATTGCCGGTCAATGTCCACTCCGGCACACCGGATTCCAGGATCAGGCGTGAGCGGTCCAATCCCATGGAGGTCAGTTGGGAGAGCACAAACCGGTGCAGCAGAGTCAGATCAGTGCGCAATGCCCCTCCTACGCATCGTCGTCCCCGGTCGATGGGTGCATCGTAGCCTTCCGATCCGGCGAAGTCGTGGGAGTCTCCGCGGTCATCACAGCGGCGGACCAGCGGAACCAAGGTCCCGGGATCGACCGACCATCGCGGAACGAAAGACAGGGCCTCGGCCATCGGGGCTGCAGATCTTCGATGCTGGGTGACACGGGTCATCGCGCGCGGAATCGTGGTATCGGGTCGAACCCGGAGGATCGGAAGTTCAAGGACGACAACGGCGTCGTCCGAGCGGGCTTCCTCGCCACAACGGCGTGACGGTGGTGCCGGCGACGATCAGAACTCCGCCCCAGGCCCCACCCAATGCCCAGCCGGCGACGATATCGCTGGGATAGTGGACACCGAGATAGACGCGGGAGAACCCCACGGCGGCGACGAGCGGAACGGCTGCCGCCCAGGCGGTGACACCGATCCACCGCGGCCACTCACTCTCGAGTGCGACCATCCACGCCGACACCAGTGCGACGACCGCGATTCCGGCCGCGTGACCGGACGGAAACGACGACCCGTCGATGGCTACGACGTGCTCGGGCTGCGGCGGGCGTGGCCGGCCCACCGCCAGCTTCACGGTCACGACCATCAGCAGGAAGCCGCCGTAGGCGGCCGCGCCGAGCGCTATCGGCCACAGGGTGCGGGTGCGCGCCGCGGTGCCGATCGCGACGGCCGCCATCACCGCGGCCAGCACCGGCGGGTTCCCCGCGTCGGTCAGCGCGCGCATCACCGAGGTCACGCCCGGCTCACGGTGCGCGGCAAGCCAACTCGACACGGGTCGATCCCACACGGTGACACCGTCACCGTCGACGACGTTGTCGAGAATCGCGGCGAACAGCACGGCCAGCGCGCACACGGCCACCGATCCGGCGCCAGTGATCACCACGGCGGCGCGCCAGGGCACGAATCCGATACGCGGGGTGCGGGATTCGGCCTGCGGCATCACGACGACCGTCGCTCGTCGGCGGCGAGTACGAAGTAGTTCTCCTCCTCCTGCGCGAAATGCAGGCGCAGGACCGCGTGCAGTCCGTAGAGGCAGGCGAGCAGGTCATCGACCTGGTCGGGATCGAAACCGCCACGGGCGCGGGCGAGTTCGAGGTGGGTGCCGATGCGGGTGGCCAGGCGCTGGATCTCGGCGTGCGCGCGGCTCATGGTGGCTGTGGCCTCGGAGCCGCCGAGCGGTCCGGCCAGGGCGGGGTAGAGCTGGGTCTCCTCGGCACGCTCGTGGGGCAGCAGGTCCTCGATCAGGAAGCGATGCATGGCCTCGAGGGCCGCGAGCCCGTCGGCGTCGGGATGATCGGCGATGCGGTCGGCGACGGCGCGCAGCGAGGCGAGGGTGTCGCGCAGGAGGTCGTGTTCGGTCGAGAAGCGGCGCAGTAGCTGCTCGGTATCGGCGGGCAGGTCGGTGCGGGTGGCCGGATTGCCGCGCAGTGCCCGCAGCGCGTTGAGGATCACGGCGATGTCGATGGCCTCCTGCAGCAGCGCGCCCGCCGCGGGCGGCAGCAGGCCGGCGGTTGCGGCGATCATGGCCAGCAGCGACAGCGCCATTCCGGCGGCCGCGCTCTGGACCGCGATACGCCGCGACCAGCGCGCGATGTCCATGGCGTCGGCCAGCCGGTCGAGCCGGTCGGTGGTGAGCACGATATCGGCGGCCTCGGAGGAGGCGGTGGATCCCCGCGCGCCCATGGCCACCCCGACGGTCGCCGCGGCCAGGGCGGGGGCGTCGTTGAGGCCGTCGCCGACCATGACCGTGACGTGCCGGTCGCTTTCACGGTGTACCGCCTCGACCTTGTCGGCCGGGCTCTGGCCGGCGTACACCTCGTCGAGACCGAGCACGGTGGCGACTTCCCGGGCGGGTTCGGCGCGATCACCGGTAAGCATGACCAGCCGATCGAAACCGGCTTCGCGCAGTCGGCGCAAGGTGCGCGGGGCGTGCCGCCGCAACGGATCGCGGAGCAGCACGGCGCCCAGTGGCTCGTCGTCGACGGTGATCCAGGCGATCGCGGCGGAGTCCAGACGGGCCCGATTCATCACCGGCCGGGCCCAGTGCGGGATGGCCGCGCGCTCGGGGAGCTTGCCCACCTCGACGTGCCGGCCGTCGACCTCGCCGGTGACGCCGTGGCCCGCGCGTTCGGAGATCCCGGTGGCGATCGCGAGTTCCAGGTCGCGGGCCAGTGCCTCGGTCACGATCGCCTCCGCCAGCACGTGCGGGGAGAACTGATCCACCGACGCCGCCAGGCTGAGCAGCTCGCCGGGATCGGAGCCGGGCGCGGCGGTGACCTCGGTGACCACGGGTCGTCCGGCCGTGACGGTACCGGTCTTGTCCATCACGAGAGTGGTTGCGCGCCCGAGGTTTTCCAGCGCACCGCCGTCGCGCACCACCACACCGGCCCGGGACGCGCGGGAGAGTCCCGACACGATGGCCACCGGCGCGGCGAGCAACAGCGGGCACGGCGTGGCCACCACCAGCACCGCCACGGCGCGCACCAGCGAACCGCTCACCCAGTACGCGATGCCGGCGACGGCCAGGGTCAAGGGCAGGAACCACGCGGCAAAGCGGTCGGCCAGCCGGACGGTGGGCGCGGTCGCGGCTCCGGCCGCCCGGGCCAGTCGCACGATTCCGGCGTAGGTGCTGTCCTCGGCAGTGGCGGTGGCCCGCATCTCGAATACGCCGCCGGCGTTGAGCACTCCGCTGCGAACCGGTTCCCCGGCCACCCGCTCGACCTGTAGTGGCTCTCCGGTGAGCGCTGATTCATCCAGTACCGCAACCGCGTTCGTGACGCGGCCGTCGGTCGGCACGACCTCGCCGGTGGCGATGACGAGGGTGTCGCCCGCGGCGATCTCACCCAGATCCACGACCCGGACCTCGTCGCCGCGCCGTCGCCGAGCGGTGTGGGGCGCGCGTTCCAGCAAGGCCCGCAGGTCGCGGGTCGCGCGCCGCTCGGCCGCGGCATCGAGGGCGTGCCCGCCGCTGAGCATGACCGCGATCAGCGCGCCCGCCAGGTACTCGTGCACCCACAATGTGCCCGCCAGTGACAACACCGCGATGACATCCACCCCGATCCGCCGCCGGCGCAGTGCCGTCACCACCCACCACGCCGCAGGAACGATGGCGACGACGGTCCCGGCCGCCCATGCCGCGTCAGCGAGGGTCCTCGCGCCGGCGAGCCAGGCCACCGCGCCGACCGTCAACGGAACGAATGTGCCTGCCAGCAGGACGATTCCGAGGATGCCGCCGATCCGATCCCAGCGGCTGTGAGTCTCTTGCGGGGAGGCCATGGCACTGACCCTTCCTGTCGGAGTGCGTTATCGGGCAGTGGCCGCGGATCGCGTGGCGGCGTCGATGGGCAGGCCCAGCGCCGAACGGTTGCACGCGAGGGCGAGATCGGTGGCCGTGACCAGGCCGGTGAGGCGTCCGCCCGGATCCACGACGGCGACGATGTCGAGATCGGGGCGCAGCACGATCCGCGCGACGATGTCGCTGACCAGGTCGGGACCGTGGGCGATCGCGGCGGGCGCGAGCGGGCGGGCCAGATCTGCCACCCGCAGGCCGGGACGCGCCGGTGTGCGAGGGTGCAGCAGGTCGGCCCAGGCCAGTACGGCGTACGGGTGGCCGTCGGCGTCCACGACCGGGAACACGCGGTGGCGGGTGTAGACCAAGCTCGAACGCAGCAGCTCGTCGACCGTCCAGGCGCCGGCGGCCGCGACCGGCGTCGCGGTCATGATGGCGCCGATCGTGGTGTCGCCCAGTCGGTGTCGCAGGCCGGCGACCGTCAGTTCGGTATCGGCGGCGGTGTAGAGGAACCAGCCGAGCAGCATCAGCCACAAGCCGCCGAAATCACCGAGGGCGACGATCTCGGCGATCCCGATGCCGGCCAGGCCCATACCCACGTACCGGCCGATGCGGGCGGCGGTGGTCTCCGCGCGCAGCCGGTCGCCGCTGCGACGCCACAGCAGGGCCCGCACCACGCGCCCGCCGTCGAGGGGCGCCCCGGGCAGCATATTGAATACCGCGAGAACGACATTGACCGTCGCCAGCCAGACCAGGGTGGCGGTCACCGGCCCGCCGGGGGAGAACACGGCCGACACCGCCGCCGCCGCGTAGGCCACGACGCCCAGCAGCAGGCTGGTGCCCGGGCCGACCAGTGCGACCCGAAGATCGGTGCGGGCGTCGCGCGGTTCGCCGGCGAGTTCGGAAGCCCGCCCAGCAGCCACAGCACGATGCGCTCGACGCGCACTCCGTGGCGGGTGGCAACGATCGAATGTGCCAGTTCGTGGGCCAGCAGGCAGGCGATGAGTGCGACCGCGCCCAGGATCGCGGCCACCAGCACGCCGGCGGTGCTCGCCGTGCCGCGCAGGTAGGCGGCGAGTATCCAAGTGAACAGTCCCACGGTGATTCCCGCCGACCAATGCGCGGCGATGCTGATACCGGCGATGCGGCCCAGCGGAATGGTGGATCGGATCGGCATGTTGTCCTCGGTTCGGTGCACAGGCCGGGGCACGGCCTTTCGGGAGGTGAACGAGCACCCGGTAACGGCTCGAGCTTGCTCCTGGCGGCCGGTGGCGGGGCAGAGGACTCCTGCCACGGTACGGGCGACGGAAGTCACCACGGCAATGGTCCTTACGGCCCGCGCGGTGTGAGGTGGCGGCGATGGGCCCGCCCGCGGGCGGCCTTTGGGCCCGCGAGTCGGTGACGATGGGCCGCAGCCCACCGCACCCCGAAATCCATACCGTGAGTTCGAGCGGCGATCGGCCGCACGAAACCACACCGCCGGGAGATGGCAATGGCTGAGCAAGAATTCGACGAACCGCACCGACTGGTATCCGCGGGCGTGGTGGTCGGCGTGGACGGTTCGCCGGGATCGGAGATCGCTGTGCGCTGGGCGGCCGCACTGGCCGCGAGCCGTGGCCGGGGGCTCCAGCTGATCCACGGCCTGGACCTGGCACGCACCGTCGCGGTAGCGGGACCGTACGCGGTCGTGACGCCGGACGCGATCGCGGCCCTGCGAGCGAAGGGGCAGACCACGCTCCGCAGCGCCCGCGACCTGGTGCTCGCCCGATACCCGGACCTGCCGGTCACCGGGTATCTGGTCAACGATTCCGCCGCGGGAGCGCTGACCGAGCTCAGCGAGCGGGCCTACGCGGTGGTCCTGGGCGCGACGGGAAACACCGGAACGCTCGGGCATCTGGGCTCGACACTGCTGGCCGTGACCTCCCACGCCACCGGCAATGTGATCGTGGTGCGTTCGGATCCCGAGGCGGACGACACCGTCCATGACAGCGGACCGGTCGTGGTCGGCGTCGACTGCGGCCCGGTCAGCGAACCCGCCATCGCGGCAGCCTTCGCCGAGGCGTCCGAGCGCGGCGCCGACCTGGTGGCCGTGCATGTCTGGAGCGACTGGCGCGCAGGCATGTTCGCGGGCGCGGACTTGACGCCGTCGCTCGACGACATCGAGGCCGTGGAGGAGTCGGTGCTCGCCGAGCGGCTGGCCGGCTGGCAGGAGAAGTTCCCCGACGTGAAGGTGATCCGCCGCGTCTATGTGACCTCCCCGGCCGCCCAGCTCCAACAGTGGTCCCAGCGCGCACAACTGGTCGTGATCGGCAACCGCGGCCGCGGTGGCTTCCTGGGCCTGCTGCTCGGCTCCACCGCGCATTCGCTGGTCCAGCACGCGCACTCCCCGGTCATGGTCGTGCACGCGCAGCAATGAGCAGTCGAGCCGAGCGGACGTCCACCGTCCGCTCGGCTCGGGCCCGTCAACGCTGTGGCGGCGACCAGCCTGCGTCGGTCAGTCGCCGCGCCAGGTCGTCGGCCTGGCGAAGGCCCGCCTGGAATGCTCGCGGCCAGCTCGCGAGCACGTCGGTCGCGGATGCGTTGAACACCTCGATCGCGGCTGCGTCGGGGCGGAACCGCACGACGGTGTCAGCCGTCGTCGCGAGTTCGGCCCGAATCTGTTCGGGCGGGAACATGTGCGCCAACGGTTCGACGACCAGGAGCACGTCCGAGTCGGCGGCGAGGTCGGCATTGGTGGGCGACCACACCCCGCCATCGATGTAGTAGCGGTCTTCGACGACAACGGGCGGGCGGAGTCCCGGAAACGAATGGCTCGCGGCGACAGCGGTGGCCATGGGCACGCCGCTGCCTTTGTCCCACACCTGGCGCTCACCACTGGCCGCGTCCACGACGGCCACCCGCAGCCGGTGATCCGGCCAGTCGTTGCCACCCACCAGCCACTCGATCGGTTCGATATGCGCCGGTTTCGCAGACTCCTCGGCCATCGCCATGCGCCCCACCCTGCGCCGCGCCTCATCGCGATCCAACGTCCAGTCGAACAACACGGAGAAAACGGCTGCCACCAACTCGCGCTTCACCACCGGCGGCGGTTCTGTACTGCCAGGCGGACGTGGATCGTCGGCGAACGAATCCAAATCCCGCCCCGCCACCAGCGCGGCTCCGACAACCGCGCCGGCGGACGTACCGACTATCGAGTCGGCCGCACCCAAATCGATTCCCCGGCGGCGCAATTCAGCGGCCAAACCCGCTTCCCAAGCGGCCCCGACGACGCCACCCGCACCCAGAACAACCGAACGCCGAACGGCCTCACCGGATGTTCGATCGACAATGTCACTCCCCACCCCGCGATCGTAACGATCCTCGGCCCAGCGCGGCGAGCATCAGCAATTGCGCAGGCGGCCACTGACTTCCGGGTGTTGGGTCGCTCTGGCGGTCATCCACCGAGCAGTGTGCGGCACAGTTCGACTTCATTCATCGAATATGGCGAGGCACAACGCATTCCATGCGATTGCCCATCCTGCCGGTATGTCATCTCGCGCACAGCGGTTCGATTTGGTCGAGTCCGCCGGTAACCGGAGTTGTCAGGTACCAGCAGGTGTTTTCGTCCGCCGCGGTGATCGCGGCGGCGACATCGTGCCATTGGGCGTCATCGAGCGTCGTGGTGCGGGACAGGACGAAACCCGACAGGCGGTTCGGGTCGGTGACCAGCGCCCATGTGTAGTCGTCACCGAGTGCTGTGACGATGTAGTTGGGTGGACCGTAGCGTGCGTCCTGGGTTGGCACGCCGGGGAAGCTGACGTGTAGCTGTGCGTTCGTCACCGGATCGGTAACCGTGGCCGTGCCGCGAATCTCGTTCACGCTGCCCTGCCATGTCGTGCACGAGTTGTGCACCGACACATCCCCGAGTTCGTCCAGCGCGTAGTCCGCGCGCGTGTCCCTGGCGCAGACGAGGTTGAAATACTGTGGTACCGCGGCCAATTGGTACCAGGTGCCGAGATACCGGCCCAGATCGAGTACGGGGACCGGCGCCGGCGGGTCGGCGTGCGCAGACCCCGGGGCGCCGGTGCCGATCCCGGCGACCGCGATCGCGAAGGCCGCGGCAACCACGATCGTCGGCGAAAGTCGGCGCGGTCGGTTCGGATTCGGATTCATGACGGGTGTCCTTCCTGGCGATACTGTGCTGTCCCGATCCGGGACGCATGCACCTTCGGATGCATCGATAACGAAACGAATTGTGTCGATCACCGTCCAGAGGAATCGAGAGGCGTGGAGCCATGAGCGCGAATCCCTCTACGGTCACCGAATCCATGTCCACGGGTGCATCGATTATGCATCGATTAATGATAGCGTTGAAGTCGCGAACCGGACAGTCGCTGTTTGTGCTTGTTCGTCGACGGAGGAGGTGATCACGTGCGATGTGTGGTGTTCGGTGCCACCGGATACATCGGGGGCAGGCTGGTGCCGGAGTTGCTGGCAGCCGGTCATTCGGTCGCGGTGCTGGCCCGGGACCCGGGCAAACTCGACGATGCGCCATGGCGCGACAGCGTCGAAGTGCTGCGGGGGGACGTCACGTGTGCGGCGGACGTGCGAGCCGCGCTGGCGGGCCGAGAGGTTCTCTACTACCTCGTCCATTCGCTGACCCGCGCCGATTTCGCGCGGATCGATCGCGACGCCGCCGAAGTGGTCGCCGCCGAAGCCGGTCGTGCGGGACTGGCGCGGATCGTCTACCTGGGCGGCATCACCCCTTCCGGGCAAACGCTGTCGCGACATCTGGCCTCGCGTGCGGAGGTCGGTGAGATCCTGTTGCGCTCGGCGACCCCGACCGTGGTGCTGCGCGCGGCGGTCATCATCGGTTCGGGCTCGGCGAGTTTCGAGATGCTGCGCTATCTGACCGAACGGCTGCCGGTCATGGTGACACCGCGGTGGGTGCGTAACCGCATCCAGCCCATCGCGGTCCGTGATGTCGTCCACTACCTGACCGGTGCCGCCGGACTATCCGACAGCGTCAACGCGGCCTTCGACATCGGCGGGCCCGAGGTGCTCACCTATCGGGGCATGATGCGCGGGTACGCCGAGGTGGCCGATCTGCCGCACCGCTTGATCGTGCCGGTTCCCGTGCTCACGCCGTGGTTGTCGGCGCAGTGGGTGAACCTGGTGACCCCGGTGCCCCGGGCGATCGCGGTTCCGCTGATGGAGTCGCTGGTCAACGATGTGGTGTGTGCCGACCACCGGGTAGCCGACCACATTCCCGACCCGCCGGGCGGGCTCACACCGTATCGGCGTGCGGTGGGCTTGGCCTTGCAGCGTGTCCGGGCTTTGGATGTCCCGACCCGATGGTCGGATGCCAGTCCGTCCGACGCCCCGTCCGATCCGCTGCCCACCGATCCGGAATGGTCCGGTGGTTCGGCGTATTCCGATGTGCGGGAACGGAATACCAGTGCCGATCCCGCGATCCTCTGGTCGGTGCTGGAGTCGATCGGCGGCACGAACGGCTGGTATTCGTTCCCGTTGGCCTGGGCGCTGCGCGGGTGGCTCGATCGTCTGCTCGGCGGTGCCGGCCTGCACCGGGGACGCCGACACCCGAACCGACTGCGCGAAGGTGAAGCCCTGGACTGGTGGCGGGTCGAACGCCTCGAACGCGGCCATCGCATCCTGTTGCGTGCGGAAAATGCGGGTTCCCGGGCGGGCTTGGCTGGAACTCACGGTCACCCCACTCGGAGACGGCGGAGCACGCTACCGCCAGCGTGCCCTGTTCGACCCGCACGGCCTGGCCGGACACCTCTATTGGCACGCCATCGCCCCGTTCCACGCCGTCATCTTCGGAGGCATGGTCCGCAACATCATCACCGCCGCCGAGCGAACTGCAATCACCCCGGGTAGCCTGATCGGACATTCGAAATAGCGATTATTGCTTTCGAATATTCGAAAGGATTTCGGTGTGGTCGCTGCTGCTGTCACAGGGTCGCCGCCCACGGGGCGAGTGGTTCGGATGGTGTCCTTTCTGGCCGCCCACCCCGATCGATCGTTCTCGCTGAGCGAGCTGGCGCGCGCCGCCGAGATCACCACGGCCACCTGCCACGCCATCCTGGTCAGCCTGGTCGAGGCCGGGTGGGTCACCAGGACCGACCTGACCTACGGGCTGGGACCGGCGATGCTGGCGATCGGGCGGGCCGCGCGGCCGGGTATTCGATGGCCCGGGCGGCCGCATCGGAGCTGGCCGGTCTTGCCGCCGCGACGGGATTCACCGCCGGGGTGTCGGTGCTCGATGGGGAGTCGGTCGTGTTGGTCGACGCCGTGGGGGCGGGTGCCGCGGAGTTGATCGGTCGTCGTGTTCCGTCTGTGCCGCCGATCGGGATCGTCTTCGCCGCGTTCGACCCTGCCGGGTGCGACGACTGGCTGAATCGCCTGCCCGGCACGGGTGACGGGCGAATCGGGGACCGGGACGAGCTGCGGAGGGCGCTGGATCTGATCTCGCGGCGCGGGTACGTGATCGAACGGTTCACGCCCGCTGCCACCAAACTGCGCGATGTGCTCGCCGATATCGCCTGCTCACCGTCGAGCGCCGACGGCCCGCTGCAGGACGCGGTGCTGTCCCTGCTCGCCCGGCTCGGGCCTGGAGAGCACTTTCCCGTCGCACCCGAGGGCGACGAGACCACCGTGGTAACCGTGCTGGGTGTGCCTGTCCGCGGCGTCGACGGTCATGTCGACGCGCACCTGTGGCTGCATCCGGGCCGGGAGATGTCGGGTGCGCAGATCGCGGCGGCGGTGGACCTGCTGTCTAGTGCGGCCGCGCGGGCCGCCGCGTCGAGTTCGATCGAAAAGGGAAGAGCGTCTTGAGAATAGGGATATTGGGTGCCGCCACGATCGCGCCCACCGCATTGATCGGTCCCGCCGCGGCGGTCCCGGAGGTCGAGGTGACCGCGATCGCGGCTCGGGACCGCGCCCCGCCCGAGGCCTTCGCCCGCAAGCATGGGATCGCGCAGGTCCACGACTCGTACGCGGACCTGCTGCCGGAGGTGGACGCCGTCTACATTCCCCTGCCGAATTCACTGCACGCCCGGTGGACGCTGCAGGCGCTCGCCGCCGGACGACATGTCTTGTGCGAGAAGCCACTCACCGCCAATGCCGCCGAAGCCGTCCAGGTCGCCGACGAGGCGCGGCGAACCGGGCTCACTGTCATGGAGGCGTTCCACTACCGGTA
Organism: Nocardia tengchongensis; assembly: GCF_018362975.1. NCBI lineage: Bacteria > Bacillati > Actinomycetota > Actinomycetes > Mycobacteriales > Nocardiaceae > Nocardia > Nocardia tengchongensis. The sequence continues at coordinate 5,668,887 of NZ_CP074371.1, read as the reverse complement.
TCACCCCCTGGCCGAGCGGATGCGGGAGATCGCCGCGACCGAGCTGGGCGAGATCCGGCGGGTGGAAAGCTCGATGTGCTTCCCGCTGCCCAAGTTCGGTGACATCCGCTACCGGCTCGATCTGGCGGGCGGCGCGACTATGGACGCGGGCTGCTACGCCATCCACAGCATGCGATTGTTCGACCCGGGCCGTCCGGTGGTGACGGGAGCGCGGGCGCTGCTGCGCAGTCCCGGCGTGGATCGCGCGATGACCGCCGACTTCCGGTTTCCCTCCGGCGCGGAGGGCCGCATCACCGCGTCGATGTGGTCGCGCTCGCTGCTGCGGATCGGCCTGCGGGTCGAAGGCGAACGCGGAACCATGAAGGTCTTCAACCACGTACTCCCGCAAGCCTTTCACCGGCTGACCGTGACCGTCGACGGTGTCACCCGCCGCGAACGGGTTTCCGGTGAAGCCACCTATGTCCGCCAGCTGCGCGCCTTCGCGAGCGCGGTAGCCGGTGCGGACACCAACCTCACCCCACCCTCGGATTCGGTGATCAATATGGAATTGATCGACGAGGTCTACCGCGCCGCCGGACTCGAACCCCGCGGCGCCGTCTCCTGACCGAAGAACTCGCGAAGCGCAGCGGCCACCGCCGCGGTGTCCTCGGGGTGATGCCGCTGCCCGGCCAAGGTGATGGCCCGGGTATCGGGAAGTGTGGCCCCGAGCAGCTCGGTGCTTTTCGTACCGTACGGATCGGTGATCTCGCCGGTGAGCAGCAACGTGGCGATGTCGATGCCCGACCAGGCCGCGAGGTCGGGATCCATCGCGGTGAGGCATTCGAGGTCCGCGACCAGGCCGGTCGCCCGGAAGGCCAGCGCATCACCGAGCGGACGCAGCACCGAGCGCGGAGGCTTGGGTTCGACGATGGCGGAGAAGAATTCGACGATCGCGTCCGCGGGCCGGCCCTCGGCCATCTGCTGCCGGATCGTCTCCAGCGTCGGCCGTAGCGGGGGACCGGCGTACACGACCGGCGGCTCGTACAACGCGAGCCTCCGCCCCAGCGACGGATCCCGCTGCACGGCATGCAGCGCGACCAGACCACCCGCGGAATGGCCGAAAACGAACGCGGGCTCACCGACCGCGGCCAGCACCGCCGCGAGATCGTCGGCCTGCGCGGCGAATTCGGCCGGCCCCGGCCCGCTTCCGCTCGGCGGGTAACCCCGCCGTTCGACCACGACGACCCGATACTCCGACGCCAGCCGCTCGGCCAGATCCAGATACGTGTGGAGGGTGACCAGCGCGCCGTGCACGATCACCAGCGGCGGCCCGTCCCCTCGCGTGTGGAACACGATGGGTGTCCCATCCGCCGACTCGACCTTCTCCGTGGATTGCGCCATTCCGCGATCCTGACAGCCCGGTCTTAAGGCGCTCTTGTCCGAAAGTTGCGGCGGGTGCTCGATAGTGGCGTGTGGTTCGGCGACCCCGGCCCACCATGACCGCCGCGCGCCGTTGCGCGGAGATCTGATCCGGTTGGCCGGGATCGCGGAACTGTCCGGCCCTCAGGAGGGGGGAGGGCCGGGCATCCCGCCGCTGCGGGACGGCGTTGTCCAGGCACAGCTAACGGTAGGCACAGTCGCGTGGAGGGTGCGCGCGACGCGCCCGAAGGGCGGCGGAGAGCGCGGAACATGTAGGGGCTCCGCATATTTGCCGGATACCGATTTATATCGGTAAAATGTCCGATCCAACACGGCCTTCTGTTTAAACTCACTACGTCGCAATTGCTCGACGTAGAGCAGTTTTTCCTCCAGGAGGTGCGCAATGCGGGAATCCAGTTGCCGAAGCCGATCGAGATTACTGTTGATTACTGGCATTTTGCCGGTCGCAGTCGTCTTCGGAACCGGAATCGCCGCGGCAGCTCCGGACGACAATGCTCCGCCACCGGCCGCGCTACCGGCGCCACCGGACCGGCTATCGACCGGCCAATTCCCGGGCCAGGACGTGGTCGCCACCGCGACCCAGGCCTTGGCCGACCGGGTGGACGAGCCGCTGTTCGATCCGAATCTGGTCCAAGACTTCTGTGCCGGCATCCCGGCTGATCCCCAGCGGTGCAGTACCACCGTCGTCGACGCGGGCGTCGGGGCTGCCATCGGCGCCGGCATCGGTGCGGGCGTGTCCGCCCCGGTAGCGATAGCGGCCGGAGTGGTCGGCGCCGCCGCCGGGTTCGTCGTTGGAATTCCTTTCCTTCCGACCGGTCTGGTGGTCGGCCCGCTGCTGGGCGCGGCGGTCGGTGTCGCCCTCATCGCGGGACCCGCGGCCCTGCTCGGTGGGGCGCTGGGGGCGTCGGTGGGAGCCATCGTCGGCCTCACCTCCCCGCTGCCACCGGCGGAGGTCGACGCACCGGGCGAGCCCGCCCTGTCGCCCTAGCGGACACGGTCATCGCTCCAAGCGTGTGTTGAGAATCCGGGCGATCTGGGCAACCGCGTCCGGCTCGGTCATCGCGAGGTGGGCGGCATCGATGTCGAAGGCCGCAATCCGGCCGCCGACCAGATGCGCCCACCCCTCGTGGCCTTCGGCGTCGGATCGCCGGTCCCGGGTCGCCGTGAAATACAGCATGTCGCTGTCCACGACAGTGGGCTCCCAGGCGCCGGCCGCGCGGACCGCCAGGTTGTAGGCGTCGGTCAGCCGCTCGATCCGGGCGGCGTCGATGCCCAGGCTCGCTCCGAGGTGGCGTTCGATCAGATCGGCGGCCTCCGCGGCGGTCGCGTCGGGGCTGACGAAATCGACGCCCATCACCGGGCCCAGATTGCTGATCAGTTCACCGGCGGTGACGCTGCGCAGGGTCGAGGGGTCGACCCCACTCGCCTCGGCGTCCAGCAGGGCCAGCAGCGCGACCTCTTCACCGGCGGCCCGCATCTCCCCGGCGATCGCGTGGGCGAGCATGCCACCCAGTGACCAGCCGAGCAGGTGGTACGGGCCGTGCGGCTGCACCGTGCGAATCTCGGCGAAGTAGCGCTTCGCCAGGTCTTCGATGGAGGTCGGCCCGGGGTCCTCGCCGCTGATCTGCGGCGCCTGCAGGCCGTAGATCGGCCGATCGCCGGTGAGGTACCGGTCGAAACTGTGGTAACACCACGCCAGGCCCACGGCCGGGTGGATGCAGAACAGCGGTGGTTGTTCGCCTCCGGTGCGGATGGGCAGCAGCACGTCGAACCCGAGGCCGGTCTGCTCGACCGTGGAGTGGGATTGCATACCGGATTCGATGCGCTTGGCCAGATCGGCCGGGCAGGGATCGGACAGCATCCACCGGATCGGCACCTCGTAGTCGATCTCCTTGCGCAGCTCGGTCACCACCTGCACCGACTTCAACGAGTTGCCGCCCAGGGCGTAGAAGTCGTCGTCGGCGCCGACCCGCTCCACGCCCAGGACCGCGCCGAAGGCGCGCGCGATCTCCTCTTCCAGCCATGAGGAGGGTTCCCGGAACTCGCCGACCGCGAGCACCGGCTCCGGGAGCCGCGCGCGGTCGAGCTTGCCCGACACGGTGAGCGGCACCTCGTCGAGCGCCATCACGGTGGTCGGCACCATGTAGTCGGCCAGCGCGTTGGCAGCGTGCTCGAGCAAGGCCGCGGTGTCGATGGTGGCGCCCGCGGCGGGCAGCACGTAGCCGACGAGATGTTCGGCCGCCCCGGTGGAGTGCACCAGCGCGATGGCCCGGGCGACGCTGGGGTGCTCGGCGAGCACCGCCTCGATCTCCCCGAGTTCGATGCGCAGACCGCGCAGTTTCACCTGGAAGTCGGTGCGGCCCAGGTATTCCACCTCACCGGCCTGGTTCCAGCGCACCAGGTCGCCGGTGCGGTACAGGCGCCCGCCGGTGCCGAACGGGTCGGGGACGAAGCGTTCCGCGGTCAGGCCCGGACGCGACCGGTAGCCGCGGGCGAGCTGAGTGCCCGCCAGGTACAGCTCACCGGAGACTCCGGGCGGCACCGGCTGCAACCGGTCGTCGAGGATGTAGGCACGAGTGTTCCAGGCGGGTGCGCCGACCGGCATGTTGCCGCTGTCGGTATCGGCGACGCGGTGGGAGGTCGCGCACACGGTGAATTCGGTGGGCCCGTACAGATTGTGCAGCTCGACCGCCGGCATGGTGCGCCGCGCTTCGGCGACCACGTCGGGTCCGAACGCCTCACCACCGACCAGCAGCGTCCGCACCGACTCCAGCTGCCGCGCCGGGACCGCGTCGGCGAACACCGCCAGCATCGACGGCACCAGCGCGGTGATCGTGACCCGCTGGGCGGCAATGGTTTCGGCGAGATAGGGCAGATCGGTGTGCCCGTCGGCGCGGGCGATGACCATCCGCGCGCCCATCGCCAGGGTCGCGAACAGTTCCCACACCGACATGTCGAAGGTGGCGGGGGACTTGTGCAGCACCACGTCCTCGGGTGTCCAGGCGTAGTGCGTGCCGAGCCAGCGCACCTGGTTCACCACCGAACCATGGGTTATCGCAACACCTTTGGGCCGACCGGTGGAACCGGACGTGAACAGCACGTAGGCGAGATTGTGCGGTCGCAGCGGTGCGAGCCGCTCGTCATCGGTGATCGGCGCGTCCGACAGGCCGGACAGTTCCAGCCCGTCGAGGGACGTCAGCTCCAGCACGGGCGCGGCGATCGAGAGCATGTACTCGATGCGGTCGGCCGGAAGGTCCGGATCGACCGGCACGTACCCACCGCCGGCGGCGTGCACCGCATACATGGCGATCACCTGGTCCAGGGAACGCCGCATCCGCAGCGCCACCAGCGACTCCGGTCCGACGCCGCGGCCGATGAGCCAGCGCGCCAGCCGCTGGGCGCGAGCGGCGAATTCGGCGTAGCTGAGCGTCTGTTCGCCGTAGGTCACCGCGGGCCGGTCCGCGTGCGCCCGCGCCGAGTCGGCGAAGAGCGAGGCGAGCGTCTCGCCGGCGGGGAGCTCGCGGGCGGTCGAATTCCACTGCGTCAGAACGGTGTCCCGCTCCTCTGCGCCGAGCAGATCCACCTCGTACACCTGTCGCGTGGCGTCGGTAGCCAGCGCGTCGAGCAGGCGCAGCAGGCGAGCGGCGATCGTGCTCACCGTGGCCGCGTCGAACAGGTCGCTGGCATAGGTGACCGCGCCGGTGATACCGGCCGGGTCGCCGGTGGCGTCATAGGATTCCGACACCGTGAGCAGCAGATCGAACAGTGCGGTGTCGGTCTCGGGCGTCACGCCCGCCACCTCCAGCCCGGGCAGCTCGAGGTCGGCCTTGCCGATGTTCTGGAAGGCCAGCATCACCTGGAACAGCGGATGGTGGGCGTGCGAGCGGGCCGGGTTGAGCTCCTGCACCAGCCGTTCGAACGGCACATCGGCGTGCCCGAATGCGGCCAGGTCGGTCCCGCGCACATGCTCGAGCAGTTGGGTGAGCGTCATCGCGGGGGTCAGCCGGGTCCGCAACACCAGGGTGTTGACGAACATGCCGACCAGATCGTCGAGTTCGGGTTCGCCGCGGCCCGCGTACGGGGTGCCGATCGCGATGTCGTCCATGTCGGCCAGCCGGGCCAGCGTGGCGGCCAGCGCGGCGTGGAACACCATGAACAGCGTGGTGTGGTGCTCGCGCGCCACCTGCTGCAAGGCCGCGTGCAGTTCGGCGTCGACGGTGAGGGGCACGGTCGCGCCCGCGTAGGTCTGCACGGGCGGTCGCGGCCGGTCGGTGGGGAGTTCCAGCAGTGCCGGGAGTTCCGCCAATTCGAGGGTCCAGTAGTCGATCTGGGCGCGCAGTATCGAGTCGGGATCGTCCTCGCGGCCCAGCACCTCCCGCTCCCAGATCGCGTAGTCGGCGTACTGCACCGGCAGGTCGGGCAGGTTCGGTGTCTCCCCGGCCAGGTGTGCGGCGTAGCTGGTCATCATGTCCCGGGCCAGCGGGCCCAGCGACGAGCCGTCGCAGCAGATGTGGTGCGCCACCACGGCCAGTACCCACTCGTGTTGCCCGAGTTCGAACAGCTGGATCCGCAGCGGCGCGTCGACGGTCACGTCGAACGTCGTGGCGGTGAACGCCGAGAGTGCTTCGTCCAGTTCGGATTCCGTGACCGGCAGCGCGGTGATCGGCGGGATCGCCTGCGCGGCGGGCAGGACGACCTGTGCCGGCGCGCCCTCGGCATAGGGGTAGATGGTGCGCAGGGCTTCGTGCCGCTCGAGCACATCGGCGACGGCCGCGCGCAGCGCGTGGAGGTCGAGTTGCCCGGACATGCGCAGCACGATCGGGATGCTGTAGGCGGCCGAGCCGGGCTCGAGCCGGTTCAGGAACCACATCCGCTGCTGGGCGTAGGACAGCGGAATCCGTTGCGGCCGTGCCTGTGCCGTCAACGCCACGCGGCCGGTATTGGCCTGCGATTCGGCGCGCGCGGCCAGCCGCGCGACCGTCGGCGCCTCGAAGATCATCGACACCGGGACGGTCTCGTCGAGCGCGGCGCCGATCCGGGCGGCGACGCGGGTCGCCACCAGGCTGTTGCCACCCAGGTCGAAGAAGTCGTCGTCGGCGCCGATCGGCGTCTCGACGCCGAGGACGTCGGCGAAGACGGCGGCCACGACTTCCTCCGCCTGCGACGCCGGGGCCCGGAATCGCTTGGCCTGCACGACGGGTGCGGGCAATGCCCCGCGGTCCAGCTTGCCGTTGGGGGAGAGCGGGATGGCGTCGAGGATCATCACCGCGGCGGGCACCAGATACGACGGCAGCGCCTCGGCCAATGCCGCCCGCAGCTCCTCACCGGTGAGGCTCGCCCCGGTCTCGGGGACCGCGTAGGACACCAACTGGGTCGGGCCGGTGTCGCTGCGCCACGGCGTGGTGATCGCGTAGGCCACGTCCGGCCGCGCGCTCAGCACCGCGTCGATCTCGCCCAGCTCGACCCGGAAGCCGCGGATCTTGACCTGGAAGTCGTTGCGTCCCAGGAACTCCAGGTCGCCGCCGGTGTTCCAGCGGACCACGTCACCGGTGCGGTACATGCGGTGCCCAGGTTTGGCGAACGGGTGGGCCACGAACCGGGCCGCGCTCGCGGCCGCCTTGTCCAGGTACCCGCGGGCCAGGGAAGGCCCCGCCAGATACAGTTCTCCGGCGACGCCGACTGGCACCGGCCGCAGCCGGGAGTCGAGGACCAGCGCGTGCACGCCGTGCAGCGGTGCGCCGATCGTCGGCCGGTCACCGGCATGCAGGTCCCCGGTGGCCGTGGTGACCATCGTGGCCTCGGTCGGCCCGTACAGTTCCCGGAACGTCCGGATGCCGGCGAGATCGCTTCCGGCCCAACGGTTCACCAGATCCGCCGAGACCGCGTCACCGCCGGACATCACGACGCGCACGTGGTCGAGTCCGGCCGGATCGACCGAGGCGAGTGCGGCGGGCGTCATGAAGGCGTGGGTGACCCGCTGCGTGCGCAGGAATTCGGCCATCTCGTCGCCGCCGTAGATCCCGGTCGGCGCCACGATCAGTGCGCCTGCCCGGCAGACCGCCATCAGGATTTCCAGCAGCGTGGCGTCGAAGGAGGGCGACGCGAACTGCAGTACCCGCGACGACTTGTCGAGCCCGAAGTCCGAGCGGTACGACGAGACGAAGTCGGCGACGCCGGTGTGGGTGACCGCGACGCCCTTGGGGACGCCGGTGGATCCAGAGGTGAAGACCACGTAGGCCACGTTCGAGGCCCGCAGCGGCCGCAGTCGCTCGTCATCGCCGACCGGGCCGTCGTCGGACCCGTCGATCGCCGTGGCGACGGCCGGGTCGTCGACCACGATCCAGTCCACCGCGTCGGGCAGTTGCGCGGACACCGAGGCCACCGTGACGCCCAGCGTCGCATGCGAATCCGACACCATCTGCGCGATCCGGCTCGCCGGATAGGCGGGGTCCACCGGCACGAAGGCCGCACCCGATTTCACGACCGCCCACCACGCGACGACGAACTCCATCGACCGGGCCGCCGCCACCAGCACCGGATTCTCCGGTCCGGCGCCACAACCGATCAGGTACCTGGCCAAGCGGTTCGACCGCTCGTCCAGCTCTGCGTAGGACAGTGTTTTCGCCATCGGCGACCAGGGCGACGCCGTCACGGTTGTCACGGACGGCGGAGGCGAACACCTCCGGCAGCAGTCCGGACGGTTCCGGCGCGGCCGCGGCGCGCGCACCGACACGGGAGGTGAGTTCCGCGCGCTCGCCGACGGCGAGCCAGTCGATATCGCCGACCAGGATGGTCGGATCGTCGGCGACGGCTTCGAGCACCCGCACCAGTCGCCGGACCATGGCCGCCACGGTCGACTCGTCGAACAGATCCCGCGCGAAGCTCATCATGCCCGAGATGCCCTGCGCGACACCGGCATCGGCGGCCGCTTCGGACAGCACGAGTTGCAGGTCGAACTGGGTCGCCCCGGTGTCCACCTCGGCCCGGCCGATCCGGACGCCGGGCAGTGCCACCTCGACGGCCGACAGATTCTCGAAGGCCAAGGCCACCTGGAACAGTGGATGCCGTGCCGCGGACCGCTCCGGCTTCAGCTCTTCGACCACGCGCTCGAACGGTACGTCCGAGTGCTCGAAGGCCAGCAGGTCCGTATCGCGGGTGCGCATCAGCAACTCGGCGAACCGCTCGCCGGCGTCGACCCGGGTCCGCAAGGTCAAAGTGTTGACGAACATTCCGACCAGTGCGTCCAGTCCGGGTTCGCTGCGCCCTGCGATCGGGGTGCCGATCACGACGTCGTCGGTGCCGCTGAGCCGTCCCAGCACCGTGGCCAGCGCGGCGTGCATCACCATGAACAGCGACGTGCCACGCGAGCGTGCCAGCGTGACGAGCCGCTGGTGCAGACCCGCATCGATCTCCACCGGCACCCGGCCGCCCGCCAGCGACGCAACCGCCGGGCGGGGCCGATCCGCCGGCAGCTCCAGCCGGTCCGGTGCGCCGTCGAGGGTGGTGCGCCAGAACTCCAGCTGAGCCGACATCAACGACGCCGGATCGTCGGCGGCCCCCAGCATCTGCCGCTGCCACCACGCGAAGTCCGCGTACTGCACGCCGAGCGGCTTCCAGTCGGGAGCGTGCCCGGCCAGTCGCGCGGCGTAGGCCATCATCACGTCGTGGGCCAGCGGGCCCATCGACTGACCGTCGCCGGCGATATGGTGGACCACCAGCACCAGCAGGAATTCCCCGGAGTCACTGCCGGGTTCGGGATCGAGTTCGAACAAGCCCACCCGGATCGGAACCGCCGCGGTCACATCGAATCCGCGGCGCACGAACTCGCCCACCACGGCCGCCACCGAATCGGCGGGCACCCGTACCGGTTCCACCGGCACCGCGGGCTCGACGAGCACCACCTGCTGGGGCTCACCGGAGATTTCCGGGTAGACGGTCCGCAGGACATCGTGGCGCGCAACCACATCCGCGAGCGCCGCGCCCAGCGCGCCGGTGTCCAGACGTCCGGACAACCGGAGCATCACCGGAATGTTGTAGGCCGGCGAATCGGGTTCGAACCGGTTGAGGAACCACATCCGCTGCTGTGCCAGCGACAGGGGCACCGGGTCGGGCCGCACTCCGGCCCGCAGCGGCAACCGTTCGCCGCCGGTGAGTGTCCCGGCGCGCGCGGCCAATGCGCCGACGGTGGGCGCCTCGAACACCGCCCGCACCGGTACGCGCACGTTGAGGGCCGCACCCAGGCGTCCCACCACCAGCGAGGCGCTCAGCGAGTCGCCGCCGAGTGCGAAGAAGTCGTCGTCGGCGCCCACCCCGTCCACGTCGAGGACCTGCTCGAAGGCGCGCGCGACCAGCTGCTCCATTCCGGGTGCGGGCGCGCGGAACTCGCGGGCGACCGCGACCGGCTCGGGCAACCGCTCGCGATCGAGCTTCCCGTTCGCGGTCAGCGGCACCTCGTCCAGCACGATCACCGCCGACGGCACCATGATCCGCGGCAAGGTCTCGGCCAGCGCCGCCCGCAGCTGCGCACCCGATACGCCGGACCCGGCCGCGGGCACCACGTAGGACACCAGCTGTACCGGCCGCCCGGCATCGTGGCGCGGCACGGTGACCGCGTAGGCGACCTCCGCCAACGCGCCCAGCGCGGCGTCGATTTCGCCCAGTTCGATGCGGGTGCCGTGCAGCTTCACCTGGAAATCGTTGCGCCCCAGGAACTCCAGGTCGCCGTCCGCGCTGCTGCGCACGACGTCACCGGTCCGGTACATGGGCCGGCCCGGTTCCCCGAACGGGCAGGCGACGAACCGCGCCGCGGTCAACGCGCTGCGGGCGACATAGCCGTCGGCCAAGCCGGCGCCGAACAGGTACAGCTCACCCGCGACACCGTGCGGCACCGGCCGCAACCAGGTGTCGAGCACCACCGCGGCGACCGGACCGACCGGCCTGCCGATCGTGATCGCGCCACCGGGTGTCAGCGGATCGCTGGCGGTGGCCCAGATCGTGCTCTCGCTCGGCCCGTACAGATTCACCATGGTGCGCTGTGGAGCCCACCGATCGACCAGTTCGGGCCCGACCGGCTCACCGGCGGTGGCCAGCAGCCGCAGCCCGTTCAGGCCCTCGCTCGGAACCGTCGCCAGCGCCGACGGTGTCACCACGGCGTGCGAAATATGTTCCCGTGACAGCAGATCCGCCAGTTCGGGCCCGGCGTACACCTCGGCGGGGGAGACGACCAGCCGGCCGCCCGAACCGTGCGCCATCAGCAATTCGAACACCGAGGCGTCGAAGCTGGGCGAGGCGACCTGCAGCACCACCGACATCGGGTCCACGCCGAACAGTCGCCGCTGCGCCGCGACGATATCGGCCAGGCCGCGATGGCTCACCAGCACGCCCTTCGGGGTTCCGGTGGACCCGGAGGTGTAGCTCACGTACGCGAGCTGATCGCGCCGAATCGGTCCGCCGCGTTCGGCGTCGATGATCGGCACCGCGGGAACGGTGTCCAACGCGCCCACGGTCGGCTCCTCGTCGAGGACCAGCCAGCGGACACCGTCGGGGGCACGCCGCCCGGCGGAGGAGTCGGTCACCCCGAGCACGGTGCCCGAGTCCGACAGCAGGAATTCGATCCGTTCCCCGGGCAGCGTCGGATCGATCGGCAGCAACGCCGCGCCGGTCTTCGCGACGGCCCACAGGGTGACCGTCGCCGCCAGCGAGCGCGGCAGCACCGAGGCCACGACTTGACCCCGCCGGGCGCCGTGCCGCAACAGGACTCGGGCCAGCCGGGTGGAGCGCTCGTCGAGCTGCCGGTAGGTCAGGGCGTCCGCGCCGTAGCGCACGGCGACCGCGTCGGGTGCGGCGGCGACGGAGGCGGCGAGAATGCGGTCCAGCGTGTGCGGGATCGCGGCCTTCTCCGGCGTGTCCGGCCACCACGGCCGCGGTCGCTCGTCGAGCGGCAGTTCGCCCAGCCGGGTCTCGGCCTGGGCGCCGATGCTGCCCAGCAACTCGACGAAGCGGTCGAGGATGCGCTGCGCCGCCGCGGTGTCGAAGGCGTGATCGTGGAATCGCAGGGTGATCCGCAAGCCTTGCGGCGCACCGTGCTCGGATTGCCGCGGCTCCACGACCAGGCTCAGCGGGAACGGCGTCGAGTCCACTCCGCTCAGTTCGGTCACCCGCAGGCCCGCCGCGTCGACGAGCTGCTGCAGCGTGTTCCGGTCGACGGGGAACGACTGGTAGGTGATGGCGGTGTCGAAGAGTTCGGGCAGGCCGACACTGCGGTGGATCTCGGGCAGCCCGACATAGTGGTGGTCGAGCAGGCCGGCCTGCCGCGCCTGGACGTCGATCAGCAACTCGCGCACCGTCATCGCGGGATCGAGCGGGACGCGCACGGGAACCGTATTCAGGAACATGCCCAGCGTCTGATCGACCCCCGGCAACTCCGGCGGCCGCCCCGACACCGAGGCGCCGAAGATCATGTCGGTCTCGCCGGTGAGCACCCGCAGATTCAGGGCCCAGGCCGCGCCGACGGTGGTATTGACGGTGACGGCCGCCTGCGCCGCCACCCGACGCAGCGCCGCGAAACGATCCTCGGTCAGCTCGGCCCCGACCTCACCGGCCGACACCGCGCCGACCGCGTCGGCGTCGCGCGACACCCGGGTGGGTGCGTCGACATCCGAGAAGGCCTGCACCCACGCCGCTTTGGACGCGGTGACGTCCTGCCGGCCCAGCCAGGCCAGATAGTCGCGGAACGAGGACGCCGGTCCGGCGGCGTCGATGTGTGCGGGAGAACCGTAGTAGTCGAGCAGTTCTCGCATCAGCAACGGCATCGACCAGCCGTCGAGGATCACGTGGTGATTGGTGACCAGCAGCCGCGCCGAGTCCGCGCCCAGCCGGATCAGGGTCAGACGCAACAGGGGAGGGGCCGACAGGTCGAAGCCCGCCGCCGCGTCCGCCGCGGCGATCGATTCGGGGTCGGCCGGGCCATGCTCATCGCCGCCGGCGGCGAGATCGATTTCCCGGAATGCGATCTCGGCGTGGTCCAGGACGATTTGGCACGGTCCGGCCGACGTCTCGGCGAACGCGGCCCGCAGGATGTCGTGGCGGTCCACCACGGCCTGCGCGGGCCCGTCGCAAGCGTTCACCGTCGACCCTGCCGGAGAATCCGATCATGGTCTGGACGGTGTAGTCGTCGGCCGCCTCCGGGTCGAACGTCGAATGGAAATGCATCCCGGACTGCATGGGCGACAACGGCCAGATGTCGGACAGGGCCGGATAGCGCTCCACCAGCCGGTCGACGTCCTGCTGGGTGAGCTCGACGAGCGGGAAATCCGAGGCGCGATACGCACGGTCCAGTGCGGAGCGCCGCGGGGTTTCCTCGACCGGCGGCGCCGCCGCCGTCGCGCCGTCCGCGAGCGCGGCGAGGGCGGCAACGGTCTTGGCTTCGAACACATCTCGCGGCGTGAACGTGAGCCCGGCCGCCCGGGCCAGCGCCACCAGCCGCATCGAGACGATGCTGTCGCCGCCGAGCGCGAAGAAATTGCTCTCGGCCGACACCGTGTCGAGATGGAGCACCTCGGCGAACAGTTCCGCCACGGTCTGCTCGGCAGGTGTCGACGGGGGTCTCCCGCCGGTGGCACTCACCTCGAAGGCGCGCTGCTGCAAGTCCTTCCGATCGATCTTGCCGGTGGGCGTGCGCGGCATGTCGTCGAGCTGCACGATCGCCGCGGGATTCATGTAGCGCGGCATGCTCTCGGCCAGATCGGTGTCGATGGCCGTCACGTCGATGGCGGTGCCCGGCGCGGCGACCACGTAGGACACCAGCACCGGTTCGCCCGCGGGGCCTTGCACCGCCACGGTGGCGACGCTCGCCACGTCCGGGCGCCGCGCCACGTGCGCGTCGATCTCCCCGGGCTCGATCCGTAGCCCGTGAATCTTCACCTGCTGGTCGGAGCGGCCCAGGTACTCCAGCACCGGGCCGGTCGCGCCGCGCACCCAGCGCACGGAATCACCGGTGCGGTAGATCCGTTCGCCCCGGGCGGAGCGCGGATCGGCGACGAAGCGCGACGCGGTCACCGCCGCCCGATCGGCGTAGCCGCGCGCCAGGCCGGGCCCGCCGATATAAAGCTCGCCCGCGACGCCGACCGGCACCGGACGCAGCCACTGGTCGAGCACCATCGCGGTCGCGCCCCGGACCGGGCCGCCGATCGTCACCGGATCGCCGGGTGCGAGGGCATCGGATCCCGTTGCCCAGATCGTGCATTCGGTCGGACCGTAGTGATTCATCAGTCGGCGGCCGGGCGCCCACCGGTTCACGGTGTCGGGCCCGACCGCCTCGCCGACGACCGCCAGCGTGGTCAACGCAGGCAGTCCCGACGGATCCATGGTGTTGAGCACCGACGGAGTGATGATCGCGTGCGAAACCCGCTGCGACCGAAGCAATTCCTCGAGATCGATGCCCGCGTACACCTCCGGCGGCGCCACCACCAGGCAGGCGCCGCTGCTGTGCGCCAGCAGCAGTTCCGATACGCAGGCGTCGAAACCCGGCGACGCGACCTGCAACACCATCGAATCCGGGGTGGGCCCGAACGCGTCGGCTTGCGCCGCGACCAGATCGGCCAGACCCCGATGGCTGACGTGAACCGCCTTCGGAGTGCCGGTCGATCCCGAGGTGTAGATCACGTAGGCCGCATTGTCGGCCGACAGACCGGTGGGCACGGCCGGCAGGAGGGGGAGTGCCTGGTCGGCCTCCGAGGAGCAGGCGTCCGGCACGAACCAGTCGACGGTGTCCGGAAGTCGTTGCGCCATGGCACGTGTCGTCACACCCAGCGTGGCCCGCGAGTCGGCCAGCAACTCCCCGATCCGCGCAGCAGGATTGCCGGGATCCACGGGCAGGAAGGCGGCGCCTGTCTTCGCCACCGCCCAGATCGCGACAACCAGTTCGGCCGAACGGGGCAGGACCAGGGCGACGATCGATTCGGGGCGAGCGCCGTGACCGATCAGCAGGCGAGCGAACCGGTCGGCGCGACGCTCCAGCTCACCATAGGTCCACGTCATATCGCCGGACCGGACGGCCACGGCGCCGGGATGTCTACGCGCGGTCTCGGACAGGATGTCGCCGAGCATGAGGTCCGCGGCCGGCTGCCCGCCGTCGATCGAAAGCAGCTGTGCGCGTTCGGCATCGCCGGAGGTGGAGATCGAGCCGACCGTGCGGGCCGGGTCGCCGACGATCTGCGTGAGCAGCAACTCGAATCGTTCGAGCAGGGTGCGCGCCTCGGCCGCATCGAATCGGTCGGTCGCGAATTTCAGTGTCACCGTGTAGGTTCCGGGTTCGCCGTCCTCGGGTCCACCGGCGCGACTCGGCCGCGGCGGGGTCACCTGCAGGCTCAGCGGATACGGCGTGGCATCGTGCGCGTCGATCTCGAGCAGCCGCAATCCGGCCGCGGACAGATCCTGCGCCAGCAGTTCCCGATCGAACGGATAGGACTCCAGCACCGTCGCGGTGTCGAACAGGTCGGTGACACCGGCCGCCCGCTGCAGCTCCGCCAAACCGAGGTGCTGGTGATCCAGCATCGCGGCCTGCTCGGATTGCACCCGGATCAGCAGGTCGCCGACGGACTCGCCGGGTTCGAGGCGGACGCGGACGGGCAGCGTGTTGATCATCAGCCCGACCATGCGCTCGACATCGGGGATCCGCGGCGGACGGCTCGACACCGTATTGGCGAACACCACATCCGACCGACCGGCCAGCACCGACACCAGCAACGCCCAACCGACATGCAGCGCCGTATTGGGGGTGACGCCATGGGAGCGGCCCAGACCCAGCAGCGCGGCGGTGGTCGCCGCATCCAGATTCAAGCCGACCTCGCCGGCGTCGGCGGTGACGGCCCGCTGCGGCCCGTTCGTCACCCGCGTCGGACCCTCGATCCCGGCCAGCATCTCCCGCCAGGCGGCGGTCGCGGCATCACGATCCTGAACCTGCAGCCACCGCAGGTACTCGCGGTAGGAGCGCGGGGGCGCGAGCTCGGCGGTATCGCCGTCGGAGAGGTACAGCGTGAGCAGCTCGTGGATCAGCAGGGGCATCGACCAGCCGTCCAGCACCAGGTGGTGGTTGGTGACCAGCAACCGGTACCGGTCGACGCCGGTGCGCACCAGATGGAAACGCACCAGCGGTGGGCACGCCGGATCGAACGGCGCCGCTGCCGCGGCCGCCATCTGCCGCAGCGCTTCCGCCTGCCGGTCGTCGCCGCTGACGTCGGAGTCGGCCCAATCGACCGTGGCGTCGCGCAGGACGATCTGACGCGGACCGTCCGCACCGGTGACGAACGCGGTCCGCAGGCTGTCGTGCCGGTCGATGAGCACCTGCGCCGCGCGCCACATCCGGTCCCCGTCCACCTGCCCGCGAAGGTCAGCGCCGCCTGCACGATGTAGCCGTCGGCGCCCTCGCGGTCATAGATCGTGTGGAACAGCAGCCCGGACTGCAGGTCGGTCAGCGGCCACACATCGGTCATCGACGGGTACTCGCGCAGCCAGCGATCGACATCGGGCTGGGAGACCGCGGTGAGCGGGAAGTCGGAGGGCGTGAAGCTCGACGCGGTCCGGGACCGGACGTGATCGGCGAGCGACTCGAGGGCCCGAACCCACAGCCCGGCCAGCTCCTCGACCTCTTCGGCACCCAGTACGCCAGAGGCGAACTCCCAGGTGACTGCGAGTTCGAGGCCGTCGTGCCCGGCTTCGGCGATCGCGTTCACATCGAGCACGGCCGGCAATGCCATCGCCGGATCGGTCGTCGCGGTGAGCGAGGTGAATTCGGTTGTCGGAGTCCACGGTCCGGAGCGTTCGCCCAGGCCCACCCGTCCGAGGTAGTTGAAACTGATCTGCGGTTCGGTCAGATTCGCGAGCTCGGCGCGGCCCTGCGGATCCAGATACCGCAACACCTGATAGCCGATGCCGTTGCCGGGCACCGCGCGCAGCTGCTCCTTGACCTGCTGGATCGCCAGTCCAGCACCCGCGCCGCCGGTCAGGGCGTCGTCGAGATCGATGTCGTCCCAGTCGATCCGGACCGGGAAGCGGCTGGTGAACCAGCCGGCGGTGGCGCTCAGATCGGCGCCCGGCACGGCCTGCTCCTCGCGGCCGTGGCCTTCCAACAGGATCGACTCTCCCGTCGATGCCATCCCGCGTCGACGCCGCCACTCACCGAGCGCGAGCACCAGCGCCGCCATCAGCGGATCGTTGGCGCTGCAGTGGAATCGCTCGGGAATGGTGGTCAGCACCGCCTCGGTCACCGCCGCCGGAATCCGCTCACTGATCCGGCCGGCCGTGGCCACGGTGTCACGATCGGGGATCAGGCGACGCGAACCGAGCAGCTGATCGTCGCGCCCGAGAACGTCTTTCCACCGGTCGAGCTCCGACGCACGCAGGTCCGGCGCCTGGTCGGCCAAACCGTGCACCCACCGCCGGAACGAGGTGGTCACCGGGCTGAAGTGCGGCTGATTGCCGTGCGCGCCCTGCGTCCAGGCCAGCGCGAGGTCGCCGAGCAGGATGCGCCACGACACCGCGTCGACCGCGAGGTGGTGGATCACCAGCCACAGCAGGTCGGGTCCGAAACCGGTGCGGTCCTGAATCCAGACCGCTTGCACGAGAACACCGTTGTCGGGATCCAAGCGGTCTGCGGCATCCTCGAGATGTTTGTCGATCTCGGCGGCGTCGCGCGGCGCTCGATCCGAACCTCGGTCAGTGCGGCCTCGGCGTCGACCGCGCCGCGAGCGAGCACCTCGACATACCGATCCGCCGCATCGCTCTCGCGCAGCACCGCGCGCAGCATGTCGTGGCGGTCCAGCAAGGCACGCAGTGCACGCACCAGACCCGCGCGATCGACCTCCGGCGGCAGTTGCACGAGCGCGGCCTGCGCGAAGCGGCCGTAGTAACCGCGATCGAGCATGGCGTGCATGATCGGCGACAGCGGCATCGGGCCGGTGCCGCCACCGGGGAGCTCGGCCAATCCGGGGGCCTCGCCCGCTTCGGTCGCGATGGCCGCCAGACCCGCGACGGTCTTGTGTACGAACACGTCCTGGTGGAGAAGCTCAGGCCCTCGGCCTTGGCCCGCGCCACCAGCCGGATCGACAGGATGCTGTCGCCGCCGAGCACGAAGAAGCTGTCCTCGGCCCCGACCCTAGGCACGCCGAGCACCTCGGCGAACAACCCGGCGATCGTCTTCTCCCGGGCGGTGGCCGGCGCCCGCCCGGCCGGTTCGGTCCCGAATTCGGGCTTGGGCAGCGCGCGCCGATCGAGCTTGCCGAAGGCGTTCACCGGCAGGCTGTCCAGCGTGAGGAACACCGCCGGCACCAGATGCGGCGGCAGGGAGTCGTGGGCGAAGCGCAGGATCTCGGCCGTGTCGATCCGGCGGCCGCTGACCGGCACCAGATAGGAGGCCAGCACCGTCGTGCCGACGTTGTTGCGCACCGGCACCGTGACGCTCTGATCGACGTCCTCGTGGGTGGTGAGCGTGGCATCGACCTCGCCGGGTTCGATCCGGTAGCCGCGGATCTTGATCTGGAAGTCGCTGCGGCCCATCAGTTCCAGCGCGGTGTCGCCGTTCTCACCGGTCCAGCGCGCGATATCGCCGGTGCGGTACATGCGCGCCCCGATGCCGCCGTACGGGTCGGCGACGAACCGGGCGGCGGTCTCGACGAACAAATGGCTGTATCCCCGGGCCAATCCCGGTCCGGCGAGATACAACTCGCCCGCGGTGCCGCGTGGCACCGGCTGCAACGTCCGGTCCAGCACCATGGCCTCGACGCCGCGGATCGGGCCTCCGACCGTGGTCGCGTGACCGGGCGTGAGCACGGCGCCGGCAGCGGTGACGGTGGATTCGGTCGGGCCGTACTCGTTGTACATGGCCGCCGACGAGGTCCACCGCTCGACCAGGTGCGGCGGGCAGACGTCACCGCCGACCACGACCACCTGCACGTCGGGCGACAGCGCGGGGTCCACGGTCGCCAGCATCGTGGGCGTCAGCGTCAGGTGGGTGACGTGCTCCTCGGCCAGCAGTTGCGTGAGCGGGTCGCCACCGGTCACCTCGGGCGGCACGATCACCAGCGTGGAGCCGTTCGCGAAGCAGGTGAGGAACTGTTCGAGGGAGGCGTCGAAACTAGGGGAAAGGGCATAGGACACCCGGGAATTGGTGTCGATGCCGAAGGTGGCCGCGCGGTCGGCGACGAGATTCGCGAGGCCGGTGTGGGTGACCTGCACGCCCTTCGGGGTCCCGGTGGATCCCGAGGTGTAGGTCATGTAGGCGATGTTGGAAGGCCGCAGGGGATGGGTGCGGTCCGCATCGGAGATCGGCCCGCTGTCGAACTGCGCCCGGGGCGCGGGGTCGTCGAGGACGACTGTGCGCATCCCTTCCGGGAGCCGCCCGCGCAGGGCGTCGACCGTGATCGCCACGGTCGCGCCACTGTCGGCGACCATGTGCTCGATCCGGTTGGCCGGGTAGTCGGGGGCCATCTGGACGAACGCGGCCCCACTCTTGGCGACCGCCCAGGTCGCCACCACCGATTCGACCGACCGCCGCAGCATGATCGCCACCG
This sequence comes from Nocardia tengchongensis, assembly GCF_018362975.1. Lineage (NCBI taxonomy): Bacteria > Bacillati > Actinomycetota > Actinomycetes > Mycobacteriales > Nocardiaceae > Nocardia > Nocardia tengchongensis. The sequence goes on along the minus strand of NZ_CP074371.1, from coordinate 5,649,901 downwards.
CGGTGTCGGGACCGCAGCCCAGCGCGATCAGCTGTCGCGCGAGCTGCGAGGATCTGGCGTCCAGCTCGCTGTAGGTCATGGTCCGGCCGTCGGAGACGATCGCGGACCCGTGGCGGTTGCGGCGCGCGCTCTCGGTCAGGATCTCGGGCAGCAGCCGCGTTTCGACCGCGCTCGGCCCGCGTACGGGCAGCAGCGACGACCGTTCCTGGGCATCGAGCAGCGGCAGTGTGCCGACCGCGGCTTCGGGCCCGCCGGCCAGGAATTCGTGGAAGAACATGCGAAACCGCCGATGGTGTCCGGCGAGTTCGTCGTGGCTGTAGGAATTCGGATTTCCCTGGAAGTCGATATGGGTGCTCTCTTTGCCCGCACCCGGGTAGATGTTGATGAAAAGGTCGGCGGTCGGTCCCGAGGTGAGGACGTGCAGACGGCCGGTCGTGTTGCCCAGGACGACTTCGTTCTCCACCATCATGAGATTGACGGCCGGCCCGAAGGACGCCGTCTCGTCGCGCGCGATACCCATATCGTGGAATATGTCTTCCTGGCGGTAGCGCTGCCGCCGGAGAGCGCTCGTCAATTCGCCTTTCACCGCGGCGATCAGTTCGCCGACACTGCGATCGGCGACCCGTACCCGCAGCGGCACGACATTGGCGACCATGCCGCCGGATCGGCGCAGCACGGCCGAATGCCGGCCCGAGACGGGCAGGCTCAGCAATACTTCGTCGCTGCCGGTCATCCGCGCCAGATACGCCGCGAATGCCGCGACGATGATGGGCGTGACGCTCTTGTCGTGGTCGAGCGCGACGGTGTCGAGCAGGCGGGCGGTATCGTCCGCGAGCTCGGTGCTGACCAGTGCGGGATGAATCGTGGGCTTGCTGACTCGCGCGGCCAGGCTGACCACGGGCGGCGCGCCCGCGAGGTGGTCGAGCCAGTGCTGGCGGTCGTTCTCCAGGCGCGTCGAATCCCGATACGCGAGATCTTGTTCGGCGACCAGCCGCAGGTCCTGGGCCTCGCACGGCTCCGGGTCCTCGGCTCGCACCCAGGCGTTGTACAGCGCGGTCATGCGGTGCAGCATCGTCACCGCGGCGAAGCCGTCGAGCGCGATGTGGTGCGCGCGCTGGTACCACAGGTAATGGTCGACGCCGACCTGGAACACGATGGCCGTCACCAGGGCGTCGTTGCGCAGATTCAGGGGAGCGGAGTAGTCCTCGGCCATCATGGCGTGCGCGGTCGCGACCGGATCGGCATGCTCGCGCAGGTCGATGACCGTCACCGGGGCCCCGTTGTCGGGGTCGATGTACTGGCACGGCTCGCCGTCGACTTCGATCAGGCGCATATGCCCGGAACCGAACTCGCGACCGGCGGTTCTGCACGCTTCGGCGAGTAATTCCGCGTCCAACTCGCCGACGATTTCGACGTATTGGGCAACGGATATCGGCGTGGATTCCGCGAGATGCTGGGCGAACCATATACCCCGCTGCGCGGATGTCAAGGGAAAGATATCCAATTGTGGTTGAAATGTGCCGGTAGGCGACGAACTCGAGCGGTCAGGATTGCTTTCGATGCCACTGTTCGACTGGCGCATTTCGACCTCCGCAAACAACGTTCATTTTCAGGAACTCAAAACGCCCGGGGACCGGCCTTGGATAAGCATAGGTGTCCGATCCGGGGACCATGAATTGCGGCCAGGGTGTGGACGATTCCGACACCCGCACAGTTGCTGAGTACGTCGGGTCGGCCGCCGAGATCATTACAGCCGGTGCAGGCTGATTCGGGATGGACGACATCGATGCCGACGTCCCGTCCCCTGACCGGGACGCGGTCGCCCGCTACCCGATGAAGAAACCCCCGACCCCCGTATCACCCCCCGGTGTGCTGGAAAACCGTCCGATACATCAACGATCGCAGTGTCGACTGAGGTCATGTCGATCTTCCCTACTCGAAAAGCGACTGTCCAGGTTGATTCTGCTCGCTATCGCCGCAAACGGTTGGTTTATCCGACAAAAATTTGGAAACATCTCTGTATCAGTCATGCATGTCCGCATGATTGATCAACCTCCACCCCCTCTGACCTGCAACGTTATCGATGTTTGGGGTCATTTGACCGATGATGGAACCCTCCGGGTGCCAGAAGCCGCCCTTGTCGGCGGTGTCTACCGGCAATTTCTATGATAGTTGGCGAATAATGTGCAACCCAAGTCTTGCGCCTAATGTGCAACCCAAGTCTTGCGCCTGAGCGGGAAGCATCTGGAACGCGGGGTGGGAAGCGATTCGTTCACCGGCCCGCGTTCGGCCCAGCCGATATCAATTTCCGTGGGGCGCAGGTGGATTCGGGTAATCGGTCACGAATGGTCCGCGGCCCAGGCGCAAATGGCGGCGAGCGGCGTTTGCAGGGACTTGCCGAGTTCGGTGAGTGAGTACTCGATGTGTTGCGGGGCAGTCTGTTTGTAGACGTGGCGTTCGACCAGACCGTCGGATTCCATGCCGCGCAACGTTTCCGTGAGCACCTTCTGGGTGATGCCGGGCAGGCGGCGGCGCAGGGCGGCCGGGCGTTGCGCGCCGTCGAGAAGCGCGTAGATCAGCAGGATGCGCCACTTGGCGGCCAGGCGTTCGAGGGCCTGGCGGGTGGTGCAGGATTCCTCGAGTACGTCGGGGATCACCAGTTCCATTGCGCCTCCGTTCGGAAGGGCACTTCGAAGTGCCTTCTATCGGTGGCCGTGGTCCGCGCCTACCGTCTTGTTTCACCGTAATGCGACGACTTCGAGGACAAGAGCACCAGATGACTGTCAACACAGTTCCGTTCACCTTCACCCGGTCCGGAGACCGACTGGTCGGCACTCTGTACCTGCCGGTGGGCGAACCCACCGGCGTGGTGGTCACCACCGGCCCGCTGACCTCGGTTAAAGAGCAGGCCGCCGGCGTTTACGCCGAGGCGCTGGCCCGCCGCGGATTCGCGGCTTTGGCCTTCGACCACCGGACCTTCGGTGAAAGCGCCGGTGAGCCACGCCAATTGGAGGATCCGCTGGGCAAGGCCGCCGACATCAGCGCCGCGGTGTCCGCGCTGGAGGCCGATGAGCGCTTCACCGGCAAGCCGGTGGTCGCGCTCGGCGTCTGCGCCGGCGGCGGTTACATGGCTCGCGCCGTCGCCGACGACCCGCGGCTCCGGGCCTTCGCGGGCGTCGCCGGGGTCTACGCCGACGCCGCCGCCAACCCGGCCGACCCGGCGGTCGCCGAGCGTGGCCGCCTGGCCCGCGAGCGCCGCCTGGCAACCGGCGAGGTGGAGACCATCCCCGCCGTCGCCGCCGACAACGGCGATGTGGCCATGCCGCTGACCGAGGCGTTCGAGTACTACGGCACCCCGCGCGGCGTGGTCCCCAACTACACCAACGGTTTCGCCGTCGAATCCTTCGAGCACACCGCCGGTTTCGACGCCCAGGAGGCCGCGGCCCGCCTGTCGGTGCCGTTCCTGCTGGTCCACTCGGAGAACGCCCTGGTCCCGCCGTGGGCGCACAAGTTCTACGCTGGAGTCGCATCCCCGAAATCGGAGCTGTGGCTGGACTCGGTCGGCCAGATCGACTTCTACGACGACCCCCGCCTGATCGAGCCCGCCGCCGACGCGGCCGCCGAACTCTTCCGCGGCGTCTGCGCAGTCGCATGAGGTGAACCGGATGTGGTGGCGACGCATCGGATGGGCGCTGGCCGGGACCGCACTGGTCGCGGCCTGCTCATCCGGTCCGGCCACCACCGGCGGTCCGCTGCCGCTGCGCAAGGTCGCCGCGGTGGCCCTGCCGGGCGGGTCGTCCCGATTCGATTACGCGAGTCTGGATTCCGGCCGGGGCCTGCTGTTCCTGGCGCACATGGGGGCGGGGGAGATCGTCGAGGTCGATGCCCGCGCGCACACCGTCGTGCGCACCATCGCCGACACCCCGGATGTGCACGGCGTGCTGGTCGTTGCGGACAAGCATCGGGTCTACGCGACGGTGACCGGGCGCGATCAGGTCGTCGCCCTCGACGAGGACAGCGGGTCGGTGCTGTTCCGCGCGCCCACCGGGAGATACCCGGACGGACTCGCCTACGACCCGATCCGCGACGAGGTCTGGACCACCGACGAACACGCGGGCAGTGAAACGGTCGTCGACGCCGACACCGGAAACGTCCGCGGCACCGTGACTCTGGGCGGCGAGGCCGGCAATGTCGTCTACGACCCGGGCCTCGATCGGATCATCGTGGCCGTGCAGGGGCACGACGAACTCGCGGTGATCGCACCGGACACCCTGACCGTCACCGACCGCATTCCGACGCCCGGCTGCTCGGGCCCGCACGGACTGGCACTCGATGCAGCGGCGCAGATCATGTACGCCGGCTGCGAGGACAACGCCACCCTCGTCACCGTCGATCTCACGAAACACGCTGTCACCGACCACAACAGCGTCGGCGAGACCCCCGACGTGCTCGCCTGGGATCCGGGTGCGCAGCGCGTCTACGTGGCGACCGAGAGCGGCTGGGTGAGTGTGCTCGAACGCCGCGCCGGGCACACCACGCCCGCCGGGGCCGGGCACCTGGCCGACGGCGCGCACATCGTGGTGGTCGATCCGGCCGACCATCACAGCTACTTCCCGATCGCGGCGGGCACGTCCGGTCCCGCGCTGTGGGAGTTCGAACCGACGGCGTGACCCGGCACCAGCTGCCGCAGGGTGGGTTCCCACCGCGAACGGTGCTGGGGGAAGCAACGATCCAACAGGTCGGCCATGATGGCGGGCGCGGTCGAAGCGCCGGGGGACGCACCCAGCAGTCCCGCGATGGTGCCGTCGGCGCCCGTGACGAGTTCGGTGCCCATCCTCAGCGCGCCCACCCGATCGAGGTCGGGGGTGACGAGCTGGGCGCGCTGACCGGCTTGCACCAGATACCAGTCGGCCGGGTCGGCTTCGGGGTAGAAGCGTTGCAGCTGTGCGAACTTGCGTCGCCGGGTGGAGAGCAGTTCGGTGATCAGGTAGCGCGCCAACGGCAGATTCTGGAGGCCGGCCGCCACCAGCACCACGATGTTCGTCAGGCGCAGCGTGGTGAACAGGTCGGTGAGCCTGCCGTGCTTCAGCAGCCGGGTGCTGAAGGTGGCGTAGGGGCCGAACAGCAGTGACGATCGGCCGTCGACGTTGCGTTTGTCCAAGTGCGGCACGGACATCGGGGGAGCGCCGAGCGCGGCCTGGCTGTAGACCTTCGCCTCGTGCCGGGCGACGACCTCCGGGTTGTCCGTGCGCAGGAATTGCGCGCCGACCGGGAAGACGCCGTAGCCGCGGACTTCGGGGATGCGGGACTTCTGCAGTAGCCCGAGCGCGTGGCCGCCCGCCCCGACGAACACGAACCGGGCGCGGATGGCAAAGCGCCGCTTCGTGTTCCGGTCCCGGCCGGTGACCGTCCAGATGCCGTCGTCCGCGCGTCGCAACCTGGTGACCTCGTGACCTAGCCGCAGTTGCGTGCCCGCGTTCGTCATGGCCTCCACCAACTGCCCGGTGAGCGCCCCGAAGTCGACATCGGTGCCTGTCGCGTAGCGGGTCGCGGCGACGGGCTGGTCCGGGTCGCGGCCGGCCATGACCAGGGGAGCCCAGCCCGCGATGGTGGCGTGGTCCTCGCTGTACTCCATGGCCGCGAACGCCGGCAGTGCGTGCAGGGTCTCGAATCTGCGGCGCAGGTAGGCGACGTCGCGTTCGCCGAACACCACGTCCATGTGCGGTGTCGCGGTGAGGAATCCGGTGCCGGTCAGGTCGCCCCGGTCGGCGAGCCCGGCCCAGAACTGCCGGGACACCGCGAACATGGCCGCGATCTCCGCCGCCTTGTCCGGATCGCCGGGATCGGGCATGTAGTTGAGCTCGCACAGCCCGGAATGCCCGGTGCCCGCGTTGTTCCAGGGATCGGAGCTCTCGCCCGCGACCCGGTCGAGTCGTTCGAGCAGCGTCATCGACCACTCCGGTTGCAGGGCGGCGATCATCGCGCCGAGGGTGGCGGACATGATGCCGCCGCCGATCAGGGCGACATCGAGAACCTCTGTGTCCGTGCCGGATTCGGGATGTTCGGGGTGCTTGTCCATGGGGCCGACCTCCTGGGCTGCGGGTACCCGGTCATCGTCACGCCGCGCCCATCGATCCGTCCAATGTTCATTTCACGCATTTATGATCCGGATATGGATGAATCGCTGTCCCCGCAGGTCGAGGCCCTCATTCCGCTGCTGGCGGCGTTCGACGCGGTGGCGGCGGAGGGGCATGTCACGCGCGCGGCGCAGCGGCTGGGTGTGCCGCAGTCATCGCTGAGCCGCCGGTTGCGGGCGGTCGAGCAGGCGGTCGGGGTGAAACTCTTCCAACCGGTCGGTCGTCGAATCGCGCTGACCGCGGCCGGTCAGGAACTGTTCGACCGCACGCGCGGGCTGGTTCAAGCCCTGGGCGACGCCGTCGACGTGGTCCGCAGCGATGCCGACCCCGACAGCGGCCTGGTCCGGTTCGGCTTCCCGTACACCCTCGGCCCGGTCAGCGTCCCGTCGCTGCTGGCCGACTTCCACGCGCACGCGCCCCGTATCCGCCTGCACCTGGTGCAGGCGCACGGCAGCGCCCTGGTGGAGATGGTGCGCGACGGCCGCCTGGATCTGGCCGTCACCATCCCCGCGCCCGACGACCTGCCCGCGATCATCCTGGGCGTGCAGCGCCTGCACCTCTACGTCGCCGACGCCCACCCGCTCGCATCCCGCACCGAGGTCGACCTCGCGGATCTGGCCGGCGAGCCGTTCATCGCGAACCCGCCGACCTACCACCTGCGCGGTCTGTTCGACTCCTGGTGCGCCGAGGCCGGATTCACCCCGCGGGTCGGCTTCGAGATCACCGAGTTCGAGACCCTGCGCGCCCTGGTCGCCCAGAATCTGGGCATCGCGGTGCTACCGGCCCCGGAGCTGCCGCACCCGGGCCTGACCCGCGTCACCCTGACCGGCGCCCGCGACCGCAGCATCGGCCTCGTCTCCGGCAGGCACCGCCCGACCCCGGCCGTCGCCCGGCTGCGTGATCACATCGCCGCGCACGCCCCGACCTACCTCGGGCAGGCGCGCGACTACTCCTGATAGGTCGACAGGATCCGGCGGATCGACGAGGTGACCGGCAGGTCGCCGGTCAGCGGCACCCACCGGTACTCGGCGTAGTTGGTCACCCGCACCGGTCCGGCACTCGCCACGACGGCGGCGAAATGCTCTCTGCGCACCGGTTTCCCGGCGCTGGACAGGTAGTCGAAGCTGCCGAGGTGCCGCAGGATGTCGGTCACCACGAGACCGGTCTCCTCCCGCACCGCGCGCACCACGGCGCCGGCCAGCGACTCACCCGGGCGGACCACGGTTCCGGGCAGGTGCAGCGGACTGCGCCCTTCGACGTGCTCCTCGTGCTCGAGCATCAATACCGCGTCATTGTGTTCGACCACCACTCCCACCCGTAGCGCGACCCCGTCCGCGACCGCTCGCTCCCGGAGTTCTTCCAGCACCGTTCCGCCGATGGATTGCTCGGGCGAAACCTCGAAATCCCACACTGCACACCACATCCCGTATCACCGGACACCGTCGACCGATACGGATAACGCTACCGGCGGAGAAACGGTCGGCGGCAGAGACATTCGCAAGATTAGACGCCTTTTCACCGTAGTGATCCAGGGTCCGGAAACTTTCTCGACACTGGCCGGAAATGCCCGCGTGCCACCGCTGCCGCGGGCGGGCCCGCGCGGGTGGGAAGCTGGAACCGTCCCGCCTACGAGAGGAGCGATCGTGAAGGTGTTCCAGATCGGCGCGGCCGGAGGCATCGGGCGCCGCTTGTCGGCGCTGCTGACCGCCCGCGGTGACGAGGTGACCGGCATGCATCGCGGTCGCGATCAGGCGCGGATCATCGCCGCGACGGGCGCGACGCCCCTGTCCGGTGATCTGATCGCGGATTCGGTCGATGAGCTCGCGGCCAAGTTCCACGGTCACGACGCGGTCGTCTTCTCCGCGGGTGCGCACGGGACCGGTCTCGAGCAGACCTCGCTCATCGACGGCAGGGGACTCGAGAAGGCCGCCGATGCCGCCCGCTTTGCCGGAGTTGCCCGGTTGATCCTGGTTTCCGTCTTTCCCGACGCGGGCCGCGATCGCGAAACCACCCCGGGCTTCGAGCACTACATGCGGGTGAAGAAGGCCGCCGACGCGTACCTGGTCGCCACCGACCTGGACTGGCTGATCGTGCGTCCCGGCACGCTGCGCGACGAACCCGGAAAGGGCCTGGTCACAGCCGGACTCGCGATCGAGTACGGCGATGTCTGCCGCGACGACGTGGCCGCCTTCATCGATGTCGCCCTGCACCGCCCCGCGCTCAACCGGGTGATCGTGGAACTCACCGGCGGTCACACCCCGGTCGCCGACGCCGTCGAGCTGGTCCTGGAGCGGGCCACGACCGCCCGGAAATAGCCGAAAGCCACATTTCGCGGCCGAAATTCGCGCCCCGATCGCATCCGGGTGCGGCAATCGCGCGAGATACCTGGAATAGTTGGGGCGGAACGCACAGGACCAAGGCGAAAGCGGGGATGTTGGTGACTTCGACTGACGGTGTGAGCGGGGTAAGCACGGTGAAGGATGTGCCTTCGGCTCCGAGCACCCTCGAGCGCGATGTCCAGACCCTGGAGAAGGCGATCTACGAAGTCAAACGCGTGATCGTCGGTCAGGATCGGCTGGTCGAGCGGCTGTTGGTCGGTGTCCTCGCCAAGGGCCACGTGCTGCTGGAGGGTGTGCCCGGTAATCGCCAAGACGCTGGCCGTGGAGACCTTCGCGACGGTGGTGGGCGGCAGCTTCTCGCGCGTGCAGTTCACCCCGGACCTGGTGCCCACCGACCTCGTCGGTACCCGCATCTACCGGCAGGGCCGCGAGGAGTTCGACACCGAGCTGGGCCCGGTGGTCGCGAACTTCGTGCTCGCCGACGAGATCAACCGCGCGCCGGCCAAGGTGCAGTCGGCGCTGCTCGAGGTGATGGCCGAGCGGCACGTGACCATCGGCGGCAAGACCTACCCGATGCCGAACCCGTTCCTGGTCATGGCGACTCAGAACCCGATCGAATCGGAGGGCGTGTACGCGCTGCCCGAGGCGCAGCGCGACCGCTTCCTGTTCAAGGTCGTCGTCGACTACCCCTCGGTGGAGGAGGAGCGCGAGATCATCTACCGGATGGGTGTCACCCCGCCGGAGGCCAAGCGGGTGCTCGACCCCGCCGAGCTGGTGCGGCTGCAGAACGTCGCCGCCAACACCTTCGTGCACCACGCACTGGTCGACTACGTGGTCCGCGTGATCGCCGCGACCCGTAAGCCCGCCGACTTCGGCATGCAGGACGTGGCAGGCTGGATCTCCTACGGCGCCTCGCCACGTGCTTCGCTGGGCATCATCGCCGCCGCCCGCGCGGTGGCCCTGATCCGCGGCCGCGACTATGTGGTCCCGCAGGACGTGGTCGAGGTGATCCCGGATGTGCTGCGCCACCGCCTGGTGCTGTCCTACGACGCGATGGCCGACGAGGTCAGCCCCGACGACGTGATCAAGCGCGTGCTACAGACCGTCGGACTGCCGCAGGTCGCCGCGCAGGCCAACGCTCCGGCCGGGGCGCCCGCGCCGATGCCCGCCGCCGTGCCGCAGCCGGGTATTCCGCAGCCCCCGAACGGTCAGATGCCCGCCGTCCCCGGTCAGCCGCAGAAGTAGGCGGCCACGGAATCGATTGCGCCCGTGACGATCTCACCCCCCAGCGGTGCCACGCACGCCCCGCCCTCGTTCCAGCGGGGGCAGCTGACCGACCCGCGGTTGAAGGCGGCGCTGCGCACTCTCGAACTCACCGTGCGCCGCCGCCTGGACGGTGTGCTGCACGGTGACCACCTGGGCTTGATCCCCGGTCCCGGCTCCGAGCCCGGCGATGCCCGCATGTATCAGCCGGGCGACGATGTGCGGCAGATGGATTGGTCGGTCACCGCCCGCACCACCATCCGCACGTGCGGCAGATGATCGCCGACCGTGAGCTGGAGACCTGGCTGGTGGTCGACCTGTCGGCCAGCCTCGACTTCGGTACCGCGCTGTGTGAGAAGCGGGATCTGGTGGTCGCCGCGGCGGCCGCGGTCACGCATCTGACCAGTGGCGGCGGCAACCGGATCGGCGCGGTGGTGGCCAACGGCCAGGAGCTGATCCGCATCCCGGCCCGCAGCGGCCGGGTGCACGAGCAGGCCATGCTGCGCAAGATCGCGACCACTCCGCACGCGCCCGACGGTGTACGCGGCGATCTGCTCGGGGCCATCGAGGCACTGCGCCGCCCGCAGCGCAAACGCGGTCTGGCCGTGGTCATTTCCGACTTCCTCGGCGACATCGACTGGCAGCACGCGCTGCGCGCCATTTCCGGCCGCCACGACCTACTCGGTGTCGAGGTGCTGGACCCGCGCGATCTGGAGCTTCCGGATCTGGGCGATGTGGTCCTGCACGACCCGGAGACCGGACGGACCCGGGAATTCAGTGTGACCCCCACGCTCCGCGCCGATTTCGCGCGCGCCGCGCAAGGCCATCGGGATCAGGTCGAGCAGGCGTTGCGCAGTTGCGGTGCGCCGGTGATGACCCTGCGCACCGACGGCGACTGGATCGCGGACGTGGTGAGATTCGTGTCCACCCGGCGCCATACCTTTGGCGCCCCGAATGCCGGACGGGTGCCGCGGCAGTGACTATCGGCGAGCTGACTTTCAGCCTTTCGCATTTCGCCTACCAGTATTGGCTGGCCTTCCTGGCCGTGATCGCGCTGGCGGCGTTGATCTACATCCTGATGCAGCAGCGTCGGCGCAAGCAGATGCTGCGGTTCTCCAATATGGAGATGCTGGAGAAGGTCGCGCCCCGCCAGCCCAAGCCGTGGCGGCATATCCCCGTCGCGGTGACACTGGTCGGCCTGATGTTCCTCACGTTCGCGGCGGCCGGTCCCACCGCGGCGAAGAAGGTGCCCCGCAACCGCGCCACGGTGATCCTGGTGATCGACGTGTCGCTGTCGATGGAGGCGACCGACGTGCCGCCCAGCCGAATTCAGGTGGCCAAGAAGGCCGCCAAGGAATTCGCCGACAATCTGACCCCGGGCATCAACCTGGGTCTGGTGACGTTCGCGGGCACCGCGTCGGTGCAGGTGTCGCCGACCACGAATCGGGAGGCGGTCAAGGCCGCCATCGACACCATGAAACTGGCCGAGCGCACCGCGACCGGTGAGGGCATCCTGACCGCGTTGCAGTCCATCGACACCCTGGCCTCGGTGCTGCCGGGTGCGGAGAAGCCGCCGCCGGCCCAGATCGTGCTGATGTCCGACGGTAAGCAGACCGTCCCGGACGACAAGGATGTCGAGAATCCCCGCCACGGCTTCACCGCCGCGCGTCTGGCGAAGGAGAAAGGCATTCCGGTGTCGACGATTTCGTTCGGCACCACGTGGGGCACCGTGGAGATCCCCGACCAGGACGGCAAGGGTTCGCAGCGGGTGCGCGTGCCCGTCGACGACGACTCGCTGCGCGAGATCGCGAAGCTGTCCGGCGGCGAATTCTTCACCGCCTCCACGCTGGAAGAACTCAAGAACGTCTACGCGCACTTGGAAGAGCAGATCGGGTACGAGATGACCGTCGCCGACGCCAGCCGCCCATGGTTGCTGCTGGGTTTGGTGGTGACTGCCGCCGGGTTGGTGGCCGCGTTGCTCTATCGTCAGCGTCTGCCGTAAATCGGTACCGCGCGCCGAGTCCCGAACACGAACAGATAGGTTTGCGTCTATGTCGAACATCACATCCCGGTCGGTCTTGGTGACCGGCGGTAATCGCGGCATCGGGCTCGCGGTCGCCCAGCGCCTGCTCGCCGACGGACACAAGGTCGCCGTCACCCATCGCGGGTCCGGCGTGCCCGAGGGCTTCTTCGGCGTGAAATGCGATGTGACCGATAGCGAATCGGTCGATCGGGCCTTCTCCGAGGTGGAGGAGCACCAGGGTCCGGTCGAGGTGCTGGTCGCCAACGCGGGCATCACCGATGACACCCTGCTGATGCGCATGACCGAAGACCAGTTCACCCGCGTCATCGACGCCAACCTGACCGGCGCCTTCCGCTGCGCCAAGCGGGCCAACCGGGCCATGCTGCGCGCTCGCTGGGGCCGCATGATCTTCCTGGGTTCCGTGGTCGGCATGGGCGGTGGCCCGGGCCAGATCAACTACGCCTCGTCCAAGGCCGGCGTCATCGGCCTGGCCCGCTCGGTGACCCGCGAGCTGGGTTCGCGCAACATCACCGCCAATGTGGTCGCCCCCGGCTTCATCGAGACCGATATGACGGCCGAGCTGCCCGACGACCTGAAGGAAACCGCCAAGAAGTTCATTCCACTGCAGCGTCTCGGCCAGCCCGAGGACGTCGCCGCGGTCGTCAGCTTCCTGGCCTCCGAGGACTCGCGCTACGTGTCCGGCGCGATCATCCCCGTCGACGGCGGAATGGGCATGGGTCACTGAGCCTTCCGCTCAGGCTCCACCCGCAACCTCACCCCCAGCATTTCTAACGAGGAGAACCGACCACCCCATGGCTGGATTGCTCGCAGGCAAGACCGTACTCATCACCGGCATCATCACCGACTCGTCGATCGCCTTCCACGCGGCCGCGGTCGCGCAGGAGCAGGGCGCGAAGGTGATCATCACCGGTATCCGGAGCGGCTGCGCCTCATCGACCGCATCGCCAAGCGGCTGCCGCAGGAGGTGCCGCCGGCCATCGGTCTGGACGTCACCAGCGAAGAGAACCTGGCCGAGCTGCCCGCCAAGCTGCGTGAGCTGGCGCCGGAGGGCATCGACGGCGTGCTGCACTCGATCGCGTTCGCGCCCAAGACCCTGATGGGTCCGGACGCGGTGAACTTCCTGGACGCGCCCGGCCCGGATGCCGCCAAGGCGTTCGAGATCTCGGCCTGGTCCTACGCCTCGCTGGCGCGCGCCGTGCTCCCCGCCATGAACGAGGGCGGCTCGATCGTGGGCATGGACTTCGATCCGCGCACCGCGATGCCGTACTACAACTGGATGGGTGTCGCCAAGGCGGCGCTGGAGTCGGTGAACCGCTATGTGGCGCGGGAAGTCGGCACCGCCAAGAAGATCCGCTCCAACCTGATCGCGGCGGGTCCGATCAAGACCCTCGCGGCCAAGGCCATCGCGGGCACCGCCACCGATGACGCCAAGCAGCTGAACATGCTCAACGAGTACTGGGACGGCGCGTCCCCGATCGGCTGGAACGTCGACGACCCGTCGGTGGTCGCCAAGTCGGTCGTGGCGCTGCTCTCGGATTGGCTGCCCGGCACCACCGGTTCGATCATCTACGTCGACGGCGGCGCCAGCCACAACACCTGGTTCCCGGAAGCCGGTTTCGGCTCCAACTGATCACCCGCGGTTCGAGTTTCTTAAGGAGGAGAGCAGTGTCGGCGGAGCCCACCGCTCGTGAAGTGGACGCCCTGCTACTGCTGTCCTTCGGCGGTCCCGAGCGCCCCGAGGACGTGATGCCGTTCCTGGAGAACGTCACTCGGGGCCGGGGCGTGCCGCCGGAGCGCCTCGCCGAAGTCGCGCAGCATTACCTGCACTTCGGCGGGGTGTCACCGATCAACGCGCTGAACCTCGACATCATCAAGGCGATCGAGGTCGAATTCGCTTCGCGCGGAATCGATCTGCCGGTGTATTTCGGCAACCGCAACTGGCATCCCATGGTCGAGGCGACCGTCGAGGGGATGCGCGCGGACGGTGTTCGCTCGGCGCTGGTGTTCCCGACCTCGGCGTGGGGTGGTTATTCGGGCTGCTGCAATACCAGGAGGACATCACGCGCGCCCGCGCCGCGGTCGCCGATGCCCCCGAATTGGTGAAGCTGCGCCAGTATTTCGATCATCCGCTGTTCATCGCGGCGTTCGCGGACGCGATCCGCGCGGCGGTCGCGGAACTGCCGCAGGACAAGCGTGCTTCGGCCCGCCTGGTCTTCACCGCCCATTCGGTGCCGGTGTCGGCCGATATCGCGTCCGGCCCGCCCGCCGAGCAGCGCCTGTACAGCCGTCAGGTCGCCGAGGCGGCCCGCTTGTGCGCCGCCGCAACCGGATTCGACGCCTACGACCTGGTCTGGCAGTCGCGTTCGGGCCCGCCGCAGGTGCCGTGGCTGGACCCCGACATCGTCGACCACCTCGACGCGCTCGCCGAGCAGGGCGTGGACTCGGTGGTGGTGTGCCCGGTCGGTTTCGTCTCCGACCACCTCGAGGTCATCTGGGACCTGGACAACGAGGCGAAAGACCGTGCCGCCGAACTGGGTATGGCCTTCGCTCGCGCCGCCACTCCCGGCCCGGACCCTCGTTTCGCGCGCATGGTCGCCGACCTGGTGCAGGAATACCTGTCCGCGGCGGCCCCAGCGCGCCTGAGCGATATCACCGGCCTGGGCTGCACTGTCGACGGCGCGCCCTGCGTCGTGGGCTGCTGCGCGCTGCCGCCGCGTCGCCCCGCGGTGGCACCGTCGGCCGCCGAATTGTAGTCTCCCCCAGGTGACTACACCCGGACGCGGAACCCCGCAACGCCGTCAGCCCGCCTCCGGCGGCACCGCCACCCGCAAGCCGCAGCGCATCTTCGGCCCCCCGGACCTGTTCGTCTGGGCCCCCGTCCTGACTCTCTTCCTGGCCGCCGGCATCGTCGGCACCATCGGCCAGTCCATCATGTTCGCCGCGGCGTTCGTCGCGATCGCGGTGATCATGCTGGTCGCCGACATGTTCTTCAACCGCTGACCGGTTCACCTGTCAATGCAGGACATTCACCGCGCGGGCGACGACCAGGGTCACGGTGACGAGCGAAATCCCGGACTGCACCATCATGAGGAGCTTGGCCCAGCGGGTCATGGGCATCACGTCGGTGGGGCTGAAGGCGGTCGCGTTGGTGAACGACAGATACAGATAATCCGGAAATTGCGGTTCCCAGTCGGGCTCGGCAAGGGCCGGATTCTGCATCTGAACCCACAGGAAGTCCGGATACCGCTGGCGAGCGTGGGCGCGCGCCGCCGGACCGCCCCGGTCGAAATCCCAGTACCAGAGCGCGAAGACCAGCACATTGGACAGCCAGACCGCGGCGCCGGAGCCGAGCAGGCCCGCGGCGTTGTTCGCGGAGGTGCCGTTGATCAGCGACATCACCAGATGGGCCACCGACCACACCATCCCGAAGCCGAGCACCGCCATCAGCATCAGGCTGAACTGCCGCAACCGGTCGTCCTCGCGGTCGAGTCGTACCGGGTTGGCGATCACCAGGATGATCAGCAGTGCGAACCCGACGATCGGCACGACCCAGTTGGGCCCGGCCGAGTATTCGGGCGGCAGGAGGTACTGCACCAGCAGGATCCCGATGACGGCCGCGGTGGCCGCCCAGCGCGATTCCCCGGCCGTGCGCCGCGCCCACGCGGGCACCTGATCGTCATCGGCATCGTTCCCGGGTGCGCTCACTGTGGTGAGTATGCCCGGCGGGTAAAGGTGACAGAAGTATGACGCGGGCTCGCGAACGGACTTTCCGTCGGGCAGGGTGGGTTGTAGCTGGGGCCTACCAAGGAGGTCATGTGGCACGGGAGTACAACCGGAATCCGGCGGCGGTGGCGGCACTGTCGCCCGAGCAGTATTCGGTCACCCAGGAGAACGGCACCGAGCGCGCGTTCACCGGCGAGTACTGGGACAACCATGAGCCTGGTATCTATGTGGATGTGGTGTCCGGGGAGCCGTTGTTCGCGTCGACGGACAAGTTCGACAGCGGATCGGGGTGGCCGAGTTTCACCAAGCCGCTCGACGCGGCGAATGTGGCCGAGAAGCGCGACGTCAGCCATTTCATGATTCGCACCGAGGTGCGGTCGGTGCACGGCAACAGCCATCTGGGGCACGTGTTCACCGACGGGCCGCGCGACGCTGGCGGGCTGCGCTACTGCATCAACTCGGCGTCGCTGCGGTTCGTGCACCTCGACGATCTCGAGGCCGAGGGTTACGGGCAGTACAAGGCACTGTTCACGAAGGAGGAAGCGTGACCGACACGCAGAAGGCAATCCTGGCCGGCGGGTGTTTCTGGGGCATGCAGGACTTGATCCGGCGGCAGCCGGGCGTGCTCGACACCCGGGTGGGCTACACGGGCGGGCGCAACGACAACCCGACCTATCGCAATCACCCCGGGCACGCCGAAGCCGTCGAGATCGTCTACGACCCGGCGCAGACCGATTACCGTGCGCTGCTGGAGTTCTTCTTCCAGATCCACGATCCGAGCACCAAGGATCGGCAGGGCAACGACATCGGCTCGAGCTACCGCTCCGCCATCTTCTACCTCGATGACGAGCAGAAGCGGGTCGCCGAGGACACCATCGCCGACGTGGACGCCTCGCGCCTGTGGCCGGGCAAGGTGGTCACCGAGGTGACCCCGGCGAGCGCGTTCTGGGACGCCGAGCCCGAGCACCAGGACTACCTGGTCCGCTACCCGACCGGCTACACCTGCCACTTCCCGCGCCCGGGCTGGAAGCTGCCCAAGCGCGAGGCCACGGCGTAAGAACGGTGGAGGGTCTCATCGGGCATACGCCCCGGTGAGACCCTTTGTCCGAGCCCTTTTTCGGGCCGGGCGGCGGGTCTACACTGAGGACGGACCGAGCATCGATCTTCCGTGGGCCACGAACAGCGCCCCCGGATCCTCTGCCACGGTCACGAATCCGCCAGTAGAGCGCAGTGTGCGTGGTTGCCACGTCGGTCGAGGATGCACCTTCCTGACGCCTTTATGGCCGTGCCGAACTGAGGTATGGCCATGACAATCTCCGAGCACACATCCACACGACACCGGCTGGCCCGGGCGTTCGTCCTCGGCGCGCTCGTCGTCCTGCCGATCGGCTTCGCCGGGCCCGCCCTGGCCGAGCCGCTGACGTTGGCGGACAACGACAACGGCTGGTACCGGGACTGCGATCACACCGGCCAGTCGGGTTGGCAACAGGAGCGGGGCCGCTGGCAGAACAGCGACTGCGACAACAATCGCGGCCACTGGGAGTGGCGCGACAACGACTGGCGCTGGCATCGCGACTACGACAACAACTGGAACAACAACAACTGGAACGGAAACCAGAACCGTCAACAGACGCCCTGGTGGTGTCAATTCGGTAGTTGCTGAGCACCTCGTCAGCCGTCTCACGCAGCATTCGCCGCGCGGGACGGCTGACGCCTGCCGCGCCCGCGATGGTCAGTCGGTGGCGAGCGACCGCGCGATGACCAGGCGCTGAATCTGGTTGGTGCCCTCGAAGATCTGGGTGATCTTGGCTTCGCGCATGTAGCGCTCGACGGGGAAGTCCTGGGTGTAGCCGTAGCCGCCGAAGACCTGTACGGCGTCGGTGGTGACCTTCATGGCGGCGTCGGTGGCCACCAGCTTGGCCACGCTGGCCTGGCGGGAGTAGGGGAGGCCGGCGTCGCGGCGGCGGGCGGCGTCGAGGTAGGTGGCGCGGGCGGAGTCCACGGCGGCGGCCATGTCGGCGAGAACGAAGCCCAGGCCCTGATGGTCGATGATGGCGCGGCCGAAGGCTTCTCGCTGCTTGGCGTAGGCGACGGCGTCGTCGAGGGCGCGCTGGGCGATGCCGGTGGCCACGGCGGCGATGCCGAGCCGGCCGGAGTCCAGGGCGCTGAAGGCGATCGAAAGGCCCTGGCCCGGTGCGCCGATCAGGCGTTCGGCGGGCAGGAACGCGTCGTCGTAGGCGGCGGTCGTGGTGGGGACCGCACGCAGGCCCATCTTCTCCTCTGGCTTGCCGAAGGTCAGGCCCTCGGTGTCGGCGGGCACCAGGAAGCTGGAGATGCCGCGCGAGCCTTCACCGGTGCGGGCGAACAGCGTGTAGTAGTCGGCCTTGCCGCCGTTGGTGATCCACGCCTTGGTGCCGGTGATCCGGTAGCCGCCCTCGGTCTCGGTGGCCCGGCAGCGCAGTGCGGCCGCGTCGGACCCGGCATGCGACTCCGAGAGGCTGTAGGCGCCGATGAGGTTGCCCGACAGCATCTCCGGCAGCCACCGCTGCTTCTGCTCGTCGGTACCGTAGGCGAACAGCGGATGGCACGACAGGCTGTGCACGCTCACCGCGACCGCGACCGCGGCCCATCGCGCGCCCAGCTCCTCGAGCACCTGGAGGTACACCTCGTAAGGCTGACCGCCGCCGCCGAACTCCTCGGGATACGGCAGGCTCAGCAGCCCCGCCGCGCCGAGCGCCCGGAACGCTTCGTCGGGATAGCGCTCCTGCTTCTCGTACTCGGCGACGATCGGCTCGAGCACCTTGTCCGCGATATCGCGGGTGAGCTCGATGAGGTCGCGGGCTTCGGACGTGGGCAGCAGGCGATCGACGGGCATGAGGTCACAGTACGACCGACACCCAATTGCGTGCAAGGCAGCACGCAATTTCGGCAGGCCGCTAGACTGACCAGGTGGTATCCGGTCTACCCCCGAACAAGCATCAGGAGAAGAGTCTCCGCACCCGAGCCCTGCTGCTCGACGCCGCCATCGACAGCCTGGCCGAGGTCGGGTACGCGAGCGCCTCCATCGCCGATATCACCGCCCGGGCCGGGGTGACCCGCGGCGCGCAACTGCACCACTTCCACACCCGCCAGGAATTGTTCGCCCAGACCATCGAACACCTGACGCAGCGGCAGGCCGAGGCGCTGCAGCGGCGGGAGCGGACGCTGCCGGGGGAGTCGTCGCCGGGGGCGGTCCTGGTCGAGTTGGTGACCGCGCCGTTCGCGGGCAAGCTCGGCAAGGCGGCGGTGGAGTTGTATGTCGGCATCGCCAACGACAAGGAACTGCGTCGCAACATGCTGCGCGTGCAGCACGACCTGACCGCCGAACTCCTCGCCGCGTGCGGCCGCCGCCTCGACGTGTCCCGGGACCGTCTCGAAGCCGCCTTCTGGCTCACCATCAATCTGGTCCGCGGCGCGACGCTCGACGAGATGGTGGGCCGAGATCGTTTGCGTCGCAAGCAGGTTCTGTCGGACTGGGCGCGCCTCGCCGACGGCATGCTGACGTAAACGCTTCCGTTCCGGAGCGCGATAACGAACCGTTGAGTGGTTCGTGTGCGCCCGGCTGCGTCGGGCGCGACCTCGGGGGAGGTGCGCCGTCATGGCGATCGATAGGCGGAATCTGTTGCGCGCGACCGGGCTCGGTCTCGGGCTGGCCGCGCTGGGTCCGGTCACCGGTTGTGTGCCGGCCGAGCCTCGTGCTGAAACACCTGCGGGCCAGGTGGATTGGGCAGGGCTACGGCAACGGCTCGCGGGGCCGTTGCATCTGCCGGCCGATTCCGGTTACGGGACAGCCAAACTGGCCTACAACCCCATATTCGACACCCGCACGCCCGCCGCTGTCGCGCAGGCCGCGAACGCCTCCGATGTGCAGGCCTGCGTGAACGCCGCGGCGAGCGCGCGGATCCGGGTCGCCGCGCGCAGCGGCGGGCACAGCTACGGCGGCTATTCGACACCGGACAATGGCCTGGTCGTCGACCTCGGGGCGATGAACGGTGTCGAGGTGAAACCGGACGGGACCGCGATCATCGGTGCGGGCGCCCGACTGATGGACGTGTACTCCGCTCTGGCGAAGGCCGGTCGCTGCCTGCCCGCGGGTTCCTGCCCGACGGTGGGGATCGCCGGCCTGACCCTCGGCGGCGGTATCGGCGTGCTGACCGGCAAGTACGGATTGACGTGCGACAACCTGATTTCGGCGCAGGTCGTCACCGCCGACGGGACGGTGCGCACGGCCTCGGCGACCTCCGAACCCGACCTGTTCTGGGCGCTGCGCGGTGGCGGCGGCGGAAACTTCGGCATCGTCACCTCCTTCACCTTCAAGACGGTCGCGGCGCCCCAACTGGCCGTGTTCCAGGTGCGATTCCCGGCCGGGTCGCTGACCGAGGTGCTCGGGGCCTGGCAGTCGTTCACCGCTTCCGCACCGGACGAATTCTGGTCTACCCTCGGCATTTCCGCCGGGAGCCCGCCGACGTGCCGGATCAATGGCTGCTATGTCGGATCCGAAAGCAATATGAATGCTCTGGTCGACAAGTTGGTCGCGGCCACCAGGACGCAACCGGCCAACCGGTATTCGCTATCCAAGGATTACCTATCGGCGATGATGTATTTCGGTGGCTGCGCGAATTATTCGGTGGAGCAGTGCCGGCCGGACTGGAATGGCGGGGGAGTGCTCGGCCGAGAGTCGTTCACCGCCTCCTCGCGCATACTGACGAAACCGTTGTCGGACCCGAGCCGCCTGACCGCATTGCTCACCGGGCGAACCGGTATGGATATTCTGCTGGACAGCCTGTCCGGCGCACCGGCGCGAATCGGCCCGAAAGACACGGCCTTCCCGTATCGAGGAGCATTGGCCACCGCGCAGATTTATGTCGGCGCCACGACTCCGGAAGCGCGGGCGGCGGTGAACGACATGCGCGACGGCCTCGGCAAGCTGACGGGGAATACGGCCTTCGTGAACTACATCGATCCCGGCCTGTCCGATTGGGCGAGCGCCTATTACGGCGACAACGCGTCCCGTCTGCGCGGTATCGCGAAACATTACGACCCGTCGGGCGTCTTCACCTTCGACCAATCGGCGTCGAAGGTCTGAGGCTCAGTTGGTCCAGCGCCCAGGCGGCGGGTCCATGGAGGTGTAGGCGGGCACCGGAAGCGGCTGATCGTCGAGGAAGGTCTCGAGCAGTTGCGCGAACAGCTGAGGCTGGTCGGTCGAGACCGCATGGCCCGCACCCTGAATGTCGACGAGCGTCGCGTTGGGCAGGGTGTCGCGGTATTCGCGGCTGACCGGCCAGTGCAGGAAGTCGCATTGCGCCGCCATCACCAGGGCCGGAACCCGCGCGTTCCGCAGCGCCGGCCGGGGATCGGTGATGGACGCGAAATCCTTTGTCGTCATCTGATTCACGTAGAAGCCCTGAAGGTTGTCGTGCGGCGGCGCGGTGATGTCGTGCGAGCACGAGGCCCCGTCGCGGCCGGTCAGGGCCACCTCGTGCATCCAGGAGTCGGCCTCGGCGTCCGGGACGAACGCGTGCGCGGCTTCGGGGTTCACGCCCATCAGCAACGACAGGGCCAGGATGCGCGAGTTGTCCATCAGTTCGTCGTAGCGGGCCTGCTGCGCAGGATTCATCGCATTCCACGGCTCACCGACCCCGTCGGGAAAGGCCGACGGCCAGATCGCGCCGGGCGCGACGAACACGGCCTTCGCGACATTATCCGGGTGGGCCGCGATGTACTGCGCGGTCAGCGAGCCGCCCCAGGACCGTCCGACGAGGATGAGTTGCTCTGCGCCGAGCTGGTTCCGGATCGCTTCGAGATCGTCGACCTGGCGTTGCACGGTGTACTCGGTGACATCGCCGAGCCGGGTCGAGCGGCCCGCACCCACCTGGTCGTAGGCGTAGACGTCGAATCCGCGGGCCGCGAGTTCGGCGCCGCCGGTCGGGATTCCCTCACCCGGGGTCCCCGGGCCGCCATGGACGAAGATCACCGGCGGCTTCCGCACCGGGCCCGCTGTGGCGGCCGCATGGACGTAGGCGATACGGGACCCGGTGGGCAGCTCCCAGTACTGGACGTCCTTCGGCGCATCGGCTTTCGGCTGGACGGGGAAGGGGTCGAGGATCGTCATGGCCGCCAGCGCGACGATCGCCACGCCGACCGCGGCGGTCAGCCCGGCCGCACACGACGTCGCCCGCCGCACTCCTGACAACCGGAATCCCCACCTGCTCAGCAAGAAGCACACGCCGACCGCGACCACCAGGCCGGCGCCGAGGAAAAGCGCCGGGCCGGCCACGAGGTACGCCACCACGCCAGTCGCGAGCACTCCGAGGACGATCGCCACGACGATCCCGACCACGATGACCGCCACACCCAGCACGACCCGCCGCCTACGGCGTGTGGTCGCCGGTGTCGCCGATTCCTCCGATGTGGCTGCGATCTCGCACCTGCCTCGGTGATGGTCGTTTCGTCGCAATCGAAGTCACCAATCTAAACGGGCCCACCGCGGTGTCGACCAATTTCCACACTGCCTGTCGGTCGGCCGATCGACTCAGCCGGCCTCCAGGTCGTGCAGGATCGGGCGCAGCCGGGCGAGTGCCCGTTCATCCTCGACGGCGATGTCGCCGGTGGAGTCGAAGCGCTCGTCGCGGTCGACCAGAGAGCGAAGTTTCTTCGCGACGGCGCGACGGACCGGTGCCGATGTGACCGTGAGCCGTTCGGCGAGCCGGAGGCCGAGGTCGCGCGCCCATTCGTCAGTGACGGCGCGTGCCACGAGCTTCGCAACGCGTGCGGGCGTGCCTGGCAAGGGCAGTCCGAGGTCGAGGAGTGCGATCGCGGCGGCAACGCCGGTCTTGACGAGCGGGCCGCTGTAATTCGTGCGGTCGGTGACGACCAGGTCGGCGAGCAGCGCCTCGAAGTCGGTGTGCGCCTCGGGCGGAAGTAGACGCTGCGCACGCCAATCGAGCGCGAGACGGATGGCGTCCTCGATCGGTTCGGTTCCGGCGTCGATGAGGCTGCGCAGCACCGGCCAACCGGTCACGGCTGCACCCGAGTCGGCCTCGGCGAGGATGCGCAGTGCGGTGAGCTGGTCGCCTCGCTGATACACGCCGGCCGCGGGGTCGGTGCCGACAAGGCTGCGACACCAGTCGAGGAAGCGGGGATCGGTGTGGTCAGCCCAGAGCTCGAGCACCGCGGATTCCATATACCGGAGGTCGGCGTCGAGGACGCGATGGAAGTCGTCGCGGTCCATCGTCAACCGTGCGACCGCGAGCAATACCGCGGCGTCGCCACTGCCGCCCGCTTCACGGAGACGGTCGATGCTCGCGGTGTCACCCCACGCCGTGAGCGCGTCTGCCACCGCCTTCGGTGCGACCCCCAGCAGCTCCCGGACCTGGGGCAGCGCGCCGACAACGGTCTCAGCGGGCCAGGAGGCGAGCAGCGTGACGAGATGGCCGGCGCCGTCGCGCGACGGATCGGCGGGCGGATCCCGCCGCAGCGCCTGCAGGATTGCAGCGACGAGCATGGTTGCGGAGGGTGCATGCTCACGGATGAGCGCATGGCCGAGCGCGGATCGTCCCGACACCGAGGTAGCCACGATGAGTCCGCGCGCGGCGGGGTTGGTGAGCAGGGCCTGAGCCATCGGGCGAGACCATCGTCCGTCACCGGCGCGTAGCAGCGCGAACGCTGCGTCCGAGCGAGCATCGGTGTCGAAGGCGCTCGATCCGATGGTTGCGGTGCCACCGTCGGTCACCTGCTCGGCGAGGGCGACGAGCGCGTCACACACCTCGGGTGTCGGCGGACATTGGCGCAGTGCCGCGATCATCGTTTCCGGCTCGGTGCCCGGCAGCGCCGCGACAGCCAGCAAACGGCGAACCGCCGCTGCCGCATTGCTCCGCGACCCGATGACGACGTCGACGAGCCCGGAAATCGCCGCCTCGTCCGGCACCGGCAACGCCGCCAGTACGTGAGCCGCCGCGCCGGAGTTGACCGCGCTCAACCATTCCGGGAGGGTGCTGACGCCGAACGCGATGTTCGGCACGACCTCGACCGCGAGTTCCCACCCTGTGACCAGCGCATCGAGGTCGCGGGTCTGGTTGCCCCCGACCGCGATCCGCGCCAGCGTCGCCGCCATCGCCAGGCCGGGATCCCCGTCGGCGAGCGCCGGGGAGACATCGGCCCCGAGCGTGGTGAGCGCGGCGACGCAGGCCTGTTCGACGTATCCCGCGGGCCGCGACCCGGCCCGCGCCGCGAGCGCATCGAGAGCCGCGGAATGGACCGTTCGCTGGGCGCAAGGGTGCGTATGCGCGGCGGCTTGCAGTAGTGCCGCTGCCGCTGCCTCAGGGCCGTCGTCGGAGATCAGTGGCCGCACCAGTTGTGCTATCCCGATCAACGATTCGCGGGCTGACCGGACGAGGGCGACCGTCTCGGGGTCCTCCAGGCCGACCTGTTCGTAGTCACGTACCGCGTCGGCGAACATCAGCAGTAACCAAGCCGTGTTCTCCGCATCCGCTGTCTGCCGCGCACCGAGCGCGGCCGCGATCGATGTCATCGCGGGCGCGGTCGAGTCGTAAAGGGTGCCTTGATGCAATACCGCACCCCACAACTCATGCAGCGACTCCTCAACCTTCTCGGCGTCGCCCAGCCCCTCGATCCAGCCGGGCATATCGCTCGCGTCGCCGTAGGCGTGCTCCAGCGTCGGCCAGTCGATTTCGGCGACCCGGGTGTTCCGGTGCGCGCTGTTCATGGGTCTCCTTGTCGTGGAATGCCGCTCACGGAGGTCGCGCGCGGCCGCGGATACACGGCGAATGCCACCGCCGCCCAGCGTCACGCCACCGCCGTGGTCCTGCTCGGCAACAGTCGCATGAGCGGCCTGATCGACGCCGAGGCCGACGGCTGTGCGACGAACACAGTCGGCGACGGCTGGCGGCTGCTCGGCGCTCGCGCCATGGCCGCGCGCCTTGGTGGCTGCTGCGCCGGGCCGGGGATCGGCATCGGATGGCCACCTGTGCGAGGGCATCTAGACGCCAGGTGCGCCGGCCCGCCCCGATCGCGAGACACGATGCCACCGCCCGTGTCTCCGCGCTCGGTGGCCGGTGGCGCAGGGATCAGAAGGACGCGGGTATCCGTGCGTAGACGGTTGGATACCCGGCCAGTGCGGTCCCACGCGCCCATGAGGTGATGCCGACCAGCTTGCCGTCGATGAGCAGTGGTCCGCCGCTGTCGAATTCGCCGGTGTCGGCCGTGGTGGAGCCGGCGCACACCATGTCGGTGGCGTCGAAGGCCCCCGGATAGGCGGCGGCGCAGTCGGTGTCGGACACGATCGGGACGGTGGCCTCCCGCAGCACCGTGTTGAGGAGGTCACCGGCGGCGATGCCGCCCCAGCCGAGCACGGTGGCGGTGTCGCCTTGCGGTGCGGCGATGGGGACGGTCGCGCGGTTCTGCGGGTGCGCGAGGGTCAGGATGGCCAGATCGTGGTGAAAGACATCGACTCCGTCGACGGTGTCGGTGTGGAAGTCGGGGTGCAGGTGTACGTCGGTGACAGCAACCGTGGTGCCGTCGGGTGAGGTCAGGTCGCTGCGATCGAAGGTGACGGTGAGCGCTTGCGGCAGCAGTTGAGCCAGCTGCACGCAATGTGCGGCCGTGAGCACCCGGTCCGGCGCGATGAGCGCGCCACCGCAGAACTGGCCGGAGGCGCGGGGGAAGAACAGCGGAGTGCCGACCGCGGCCAGCCAGGGCGGGTCCGCGGCCTTGGCCTCGGTGCCGCCGACCACGGCGTGAGCGGGGGCGGCGGCGGGCAGGGTGCAGCCGATGAGCGCGGCCGCGAGCACGGTCAGCCGGCGGGAGAGCGACATTGGGCCATTGAAACAGAAGCGGGCGGGTTTCGGTGGCCGGAGATGTCGGGCCCCCGGCGTACGGTCGCGGTCATGACGTCTTGGAACCAGTTCGCCGCTGCCGCACCGCGTATTGCGACCATCTTCACGCGTCGTCACGCCGCCACCGGCAACCTCTGCATGCTCGCCACACTGCGCAAGGACGGGTCACCGCGCATCAGCCCCCTCGAACCGCGCGTTTTCGAGGGCGAACTGTGGCTCGTGGGCATGCCGGGCACCACGAAGTTCGCCGACCTGGCCCGCGACCCGCGCTTCTGCCTGCACACGGCCACGGTGGACACGCAGGTCAGCGACGGCGACGTCAAGCTGTTCGGCACCGTCCGCGACGTGCAGGACCCGGAGCTACAGCGCCGCTGGGCGGAGGACCTGTTCGAGGAGAGCGGGTTCGACCTGCGCGGCCGCAAGTTCGAGCCGTTCTACGCGGTCGAGCTGACTGGGGCGTCGTCGGTGGAGATCGTCGACGGCCACCTGGAAGTGACGGTCTGGAAGCCGGGACAGAGCGAGCACGTCGTAGAGGTCTCCGACAGCCCGGACCCCGCGACGGCATAACGTGCAATCTTGCAGTGAGTGCAAGAATGCACGGTGTGCTGAGGTGCGCGAGGTGCCGAACAACGGTGTAATTCAACGTATTTCGAGGTCACGACGTACTGGGATGCGGGTGCGATGACGGAAATCCATGTGCCACGAGGCTATCGGGAACGGCCGTCGAGTATCGGCGGCGCAGTGATCTGGTGTCGCGACGGCGTCTCGGACTCCGATCTGCCGGTGCTGCCGGACGGCAGCATGGACCTGTTGTGGATCGACGGCAAGCTGTCGGTGGCCGGCCCGGACACTCGCGCCTACCGTCCGGAACCCGGATTCGCTGACCGCATCGCCGGGATCCGGTTCTACCCGGGCACCGCTCCGGCACTCCTCGGGGTGCCCGCACACGAACTCCGTGACGCCAGGGTCGATCTCGCCGACCTATGGTCGCCCGCAGACTTGCGTTCTGCTTCCGACCTGATCGGTGCGGCATCGAGTCCGGCTGCGGGGCTGGCGTCGATCGCGCGGTGGCGTGCGGCCGAAGTCGACGCCGTGGACCCGGTGGTCCGCTTTATCGTGAAGTCGCTCCGGTCGGGGAGCTCTGTCGCGGCGACGGCCGAGGAACTGCAGACGGGGCCGCGCCGACTGCATCGAATATCCCTAGCGGCGTTCGGGTATGGGCCCAAGACTCTGGCGCGGGTGTTGCGGATGCAGCGGGCGCTGGCATTGGCGCGGGGCGGGATGGGGCTGGCTGATGTGGCGGTCGCTGCCGGATATTCGGACCAAGCGCATATGAGCCGAGATATTCGAGAATATTCCGGGATGTCGCCGATGAAACTGCTTGGGTAGGTCTGGAACTCGCCTTGTTCTGAATATCCTTATATCACTTCATAATTCGTGTGTGGTGGTTCTGGTTCGGCGGTAGAATTAGCACATGGATTCGAATGGGGTGACACTCGACGACTGCGGTATCGCTGAATTGGCGGCCGCGGTGTCGACCCTGAGCGAAACCATCCAGAACTCCACGATGACTCAGTTCTCCGATGAGGATGTCGTGGCGTTGATGCAGCAGCTCGAAGCCTGTAAAAGGCAACTGGCCGCATTGGATACGCGCCTGATCATCGAAGCCGGCGAGCGTTCGTTGCATGCGCGTTCGGGCGCGGGGAAGATGGTGCCGTTCCTGCGGCACACCCTCGGACTCTCACGCTACGACGCGGCGCTCCGGGTGAAGGTGACCCACCACTGCGGGGAGTTCTTCGAACCGAGCGGACACCTGCGACCGGCTGTTCTGCCCGTAATGGCGGAGGCGTTTGCGGCCGGCGATATCTCGCGGGATCACGTGCGCAACATCATGGAGGTGATGGACCACCTCCCGACCGACATCCCCGCCGAAGCACGCGCGGAAGCCGAACAGATCCTCGTCGGCTACTCGCGTGACGGCTGGCCCGATGACCTGCCCAAGATCGGGCGCGACATCCTCGCCCGCCTCGATCCGGATGGGAAGGTTGTTTCCGATGCCGACCGTCGCCGTCGGCGCGGCATCACCCTGTGCCGCCCAGGCGTGGACGGTATGTCCCGGATCGAAGGATGGATCACTCCCGAGCTGCGGGCGTGCCTGGATGCGGTGTTCGCCAAGCTCGCCCGGCCCGGCATGTGCAACGTTGATGACGCTGAAAGCCCGACCGCGTCTGGTGGGTTCATCGCCGGCAGTGTCCTCGATGCTGCCGCGCGCCGGGATCGGCGTGATGCTGGGCAGCGCACCCACGATGCCATGCTCGCCCTGGTGCAGCCGGGTGTGAACATGCGCGCGCTCGGGATGCACCGGGGTTTGCCGGTCGAGGTTGTTCTCACGATGAGCCTGTCCGATCTGGAGAACGGGACCGGGGTGGCGACCACCAACACCGGCACCCAGGTCTCGATCAACGAGGCGCTGAAGATGGCTGAGGGAACCCACCCGGTGATCGCGGTCCTCGACGGCGACGGGATGCCGCTGTACCTGCAGCGGTCCCGCCGCACCGCGAACCGGGCCCAACGCCTCGCATTGATTGCCCGCGACAAGGGATGTACCCGCCCGGGGTGTGAACAACCCGCCTCGATGTGCGCCGCCCACCACGTGAATGACTGGGCCAAAGGCGGACCCACCGATATCAACAACCTGTCCTTGGCGTGCGATCACTGCCACGCGCTCATCAACGATGGGCCCGATGGCTGGAAAACCGTTGTCATGGGTAAAGACTCACCCCATCGCGGGCGCACCGGGTGGATTGCACCGAAGAGTCTTGACCCCACCGGAACTCCGCGCGTGAACGATCGCCATCACGTCGGGCAGTCGATCGCCGCTGCAATCGATTCCAGTTCACGAAAGTGGCGCTCACGGGCTGCGTGAAACCAGTGCTGCTCGTGTGCTGCTGGCGTGCGCAAAACTACATAGAGTGTGGTCGCCTCGCCTGCCCTACCGCACTTGGGCTGACGCCAAGCCGGGAGCCGTGAGCCGCCGATCCCGGCCCACGGACTGCACGGATCACCTACTCGAGACACAGCCCAAAGACTCAAAGACCCAAAGATCTCGAGGACGCGGGACGACCCCCAGCCCTTCCCTCTCAGCACACTTCACTGTGCGTGTACCTCGACAACTCCAGAGTGCTTGTACCCCACACCGGGCCGATCCACGGCCGAGCCGTAATCGGGCTGGAAGGCGAGCGAGCCTCCCAACCCAGCCAGCCCTCTCTCCCTTCTCCAGGCGTCTTTTATCTTTTAGTCCTCTTTGTTCTTGGTCCTGTCGGCTCGTAGCCCTTCACACAGAAGCCGCGTACAGATCCACCCCATGCCCATCAGGATCCAAAACAGTCGCATACCGCTGCCCCCAAAACGCATCGAACGGCTTCAACTCCACCCGATACCCAGCCTCGACCAACTCCGAGAACTTGGCATCCACCCCACCCGGATCCCCACAATCACAAGCCAGCCCGATCCGCCCAGCCCCTGGCACCGCCACCCAATCCGGCCGGAACGATCGCACAGTCTCCTCGGTATCGAGCATCAACTTCACACCCCCACCCAACTCCGCGTCCACATGCGGCGCCGTCTCCGCCCCCTCCGCGAACTCCACCCCGAGCCGCCGATAGAACGCCAGCGAAGCCCCCAAATCCGCCACCACGATCCCGATCACATTCAGTCGAATACCCATGACCGAACCCTAAGCGCCCACCCGACCGGAACTCTTGAACGAATCGGACAGTCAACGAGCGTGGACGGCCGCCAGCCGAGCCGCACGAATCGCATTCCACAACGGCCGCAACAACGCCTCCTGAGCAGCCACAGCCGTAGCCGAGGTAGGCGCGGAGGCCGGTTCCCGCTCGGCGACAGTCAGAATCGCCGCCACCTGATCCGCGGTATCGAGAATCCGCCGAGCCCGTAACGGCATCGAATCCGGATACTTGTGCCGGGTATGCCCGGCCAGCTCGGCTTCCACCAGATCCCGAGGCGCCACGCCGCCGGACCCCAGTCGCGTGGTCTGCATCTGCTGCAACGCGTCCGCCGCATCCCGCACGGCTTCCCGCATCGTGAACTCGGCCTCACCCAACGGCATCTCCGGCGCGAGGGTCAGTGGAATAGGCGTGGAGTACACCCGCCACTGCAACGCGTCGTCGTCGGTCCACACCGGCACCAGCCCGGTTCCGGTGGTTCCCGGGGCTCCGATCAGGATGCCTTCTTCGGCTTCGGTTGCGGCCGCCGCGAATTCGGTGCCGACCGGCATGCCGCGCACGTCCCCGGGAATCGGCAGCACCAGCCGAACCTGCGCTTCCGGCCCGGCGTATGCCTCGCGGATGAGCTTGAGCAGCACCATGATTCCCGCCCCCGCGACCGCGGCGGGATCTTCGTCGGACGCCCACGGCAGCCCGGTGTGCCCGCCGGTGACAGGGTCCCCGGCGGCCACCGTCTGCCGCGCTGCCCATACGCGCAGTTCGTCCAGCACGTCGTCGGGAGCGCTACGACCTGCCAGCCAGGAACCGGCCCAGACCGTGAGCGAGGCACTTGGGGAACTCATGTATTCGAGGATAACTGGCGGGCTACTCCTGCTCGGTGACGAAATCGATCAGTCGTTCGACCGCCCCGATGAGCGGCGTCTCCAGGTCGCGGTAGGAGTTGACGGCGTTGTAGACGCGCCGCCAGCCGTCCTGCGGTGTGCCCCAGCCGAGTCGCCGGCAGATCCCGGTCTTCCAGTCCTCGCCGCGCGGCACGTCGGGCCAGGCGTCGATGCCGACCGCCTTGGGCCGGACGGCCTGCCACACGTCGATGTAGGGGTGGCCGGTGACGAGCACGTGCGGGCCGAGGCCCTGGGTGAGGCCGGTTTCCTTGGACCCGGTGACCAGTGGTCGACCAGGACGCCGACGCGGTGGTTCGGGCCGGGCCGGAACTCGGCCAGCTTCCCGCCGAGGTGGTCGAGGCCCTCGAGTTGTTCGACGACCACGCCTTCGACCCGGAGGTCGTGTCCCCATACGCGTTCGACAAGTGCGGCGTCGTGGATGCCTTCCACCCAGATGCGGCTGGCGCGCGCGACCCGTGCTTTGAGTCCTTCGACGCGGGTGGAGCCGGAGGCGGATCGGGTGGGCTGAGTGGGCGCGGTCGCTGTCGGCTTCACCAGCGTCACCGGTTGGCCGTCGATGAGGAACGCTGCTTCTCGCATCGCGAACAGGCGTACGCGCCCGCTGCGGTCCTCGAGTTTGACGAACTCGCCGTCATAGCTGCGGTCGAAACCCACGACGGCGCCACAGAATCCGGTGGCCGCGTCCTCGGCGACGAGGTCGCGTTCGGCGACCACGCGGGGCACCTCCCGCTTCTGTTTCCGTGTGTGCCCGGAAAGGATGTCGCCGTACTTTTGGTGCCCGCTCACCGCGTCGAGGTTACCGGCGACGGGCGGGAATCCCGCTCGCGCCGCGCCCATTCCGGCGGTCATGGCCCTTGCTGGGCAGGTTGTGCACGGTTTCCGGGAACGGGTGTCCGATGTGCCCGGTCGCCGGGCTCGGAGTGATCACGAATACCAGCCCCGCCCGGTAAATACAGTTACTGTTGTGGCGTGGCCGCAATAGTTTGGCTGGTCGCGGGGATCCTGCTCGCAGCCGCCGAGATGCTCACGGGCAGTCTCGTGCTGATCATGCTGGGTGTCGCCGCGCTCATCACCGCGGGTGTGAACGGTCTCACCGGCTCGTCGGTGCTGGTGGACGCGGTCGTGTTCGCTGCCACCTCGATCGCCCTGCTGGTGTTGGTGCGCCCATTCCTGTTGCGGCGCTACGCGATTCCGCCGCCGCATCAGACCGGGGTGGACGCGTTGCCCGGCCGGACCGCGAAGGTGCTCGAAACGGTCGACGAGCACGGAGGTCGCGTGAAAATCGGCGGAGAGGTGTGGAGTGCGCGTCCGGAAGCCCCGGAGGAGTCCTACCCCGTCGGTTCGACCGTATACGTCGTCAAGATCGACGGCGCCCACGCCGTCGTCATGAAAGGGCCGTGATGGCTGTACTGATAGTCGCCGTCGTACTCATTCTTCTGGTCGTGGTGGTGGTCTTCAAGTCGGTGGCGCTGGTGCCGCAGGCCGAGGCCGCCGTGATCGAGCGGCTGGGCCGCTATTCGCGCACGGTTTCCGGACAGCTCACCTTCCTGGTGCCGTTCGCGGACCGGGTGCGCGCCAAGGTGGACCTACGCGAGCGGTGGTGTCGTTCCCCCCACAGCCGGTCATCACCAAGGACAACCTGACCGTGCAGATCGACTCGGTGGTCTACTTCCAGGTCACCAGTCCGCAGGCCGCGGTCTACGAGATCTCCAATTACATTGCCGCCGTGGAGCAGTTGACGATCACGACGCTGCGCAACGTGGTCGGCGGCATGACCCTCGAGGAAACGCTGACCTCCCGCGACCAGATCAACGGTGAACTGCGCGGCGTCCTCGACGAGGCCACCGGCCGCTGGGGTCTGCGCGTGGCGCGCGTGGAATTGAAGGCCATCGATCCGCCGCCGTCGATTCAGGAGTCGATGGAGAAGCAGATGAAGGCCGACCGTGAGAAGCGGGCCATCATCCTTACTGCCGAAGGCCAGCGCGAAGCCTCGATCAAGACCGCCGAGGGCCAGAAGCAGGCGCAGATCCTGGGCGCCGAGGGCGCCAAGCAGTCGATGATCCTGTCGGCCGAGGGCGAGCGGCAGTCCCGCATCCTGCGCGCTCAGGGTGAACGGGCCGCCGCCTACTTGCAGGCGCAAGGTCAAGCGAAGGCCATCGAGAAGGTGTTCGCGGCGATCAAGAACGGCAAGCCCACCCCCGAGCTGCTGGCCTACCAGTACATGCAGACCCTGCCGCAGGTCGCGAAGGGCGATGCCAACAAGGTGTGGCTGGTGCCCAGCGATTTCGGCAAGGCCCTGGAGGGCTTCGCGCGCGGGTTCGGCAAGCAGGGCGAGGACGGTGTGTTCCGCTACGAGCCGGCGCCGGAGAGCGCGTCGGAAGCGGCCGAGGACGATTCGGACGAGGTCGCCGACTGGTTCGATACGGCCACCGACCCGGCCACCCAGCAGGCTGTGCGCGCGGCGGAGGCCGATGCGCGTACTCCGGTCGATCCGGTGGGCCTGCCGCCGACGATCCCGCCGCAGCAGTTGCCGCACACTCAGCGTCCGACCCCGCCCGTGCAGCCGCAGTACCGGCAAGAGCCGCCGGAACAGCGCTGGCAGAATCCGCCGCAGCCGCCGCGCCCGCTGGGGCAGTGACGGGAATCGTCCGAGCCCGGTAACGACAGAGAACGAGGCCCTCCCGACACTGTCGGGAGGGCCTCGTCGTCGCTCGAGATCAGTTCGCCGATCCGTCGAACCGTTCCCCGGAGATCGACCGCGACGGCTCCCCGTCGACGCCCACGGGCACCTCACCTTCGAGGGTCGTGCGGTACAGCACCCGGGTCACATCCAGGTGGTCGAGGTCGCTGGGCGCGAGGTGCGCGGTGGCGCGGTTGTCCCAGAACGCGACACTGTCCTTCTCCCACCGGAATCGGACGGTATAGGCCGGGTCGGCGAGCTCCGCGTAAAGCAGTTCGAGCAGTGCGTCGCTCTGGCGCGGGCTGAGGCCGACGATGCGGGTGGTGAAGCCGGGGTTCACGAACAGCACGCGTTCCCCGGTCACCGGGTGCACCCGGACCACCGGATGCTCGGTGACCAGCGGTGCGGCCGCGACGCGCTTGGCGTAGTCGCTGTCGGAGTCCCATGCGGGCAGCTTGCCGCCGAACCGGTGTTCGGCGCGCAGACCGTCGAGCAGCGACTTCAGCGAATCCGGCAGTCCCGCATAGGCGGCGGCCAGATTGGTCCACTGGGTGTCGCCGCCGCGCTCGGGGGCGATCTCGGCCCGCAGCAGGGAGGCGGCCGGCGGGTTGATCAGCGGCGAGATGTCGGTGTGCCACTGGTTGGTGTAGCTGAATTTCTTCTTCCCGAACCGCTTTTCGTAGAGCCGGCTGTCGACGGCGAGGATCTCGGGGTGCTCGGTCGGTGCGTCGTCGTCGTACGGGTGCGACGGCGTGACCGCGCCGAAGCGCCGCGAGAAGGCGATCTGTTCGGCATGCCCGATCCGCTGATCACGGAAGAACAGCACCTTGTATTCGTGCAGCGCCGCGGTGAGGACCGCGATCTGCTCGTCGGTGAAGTCGTCGCGCAGGTCGATGCCGCTGATCTCGGCGCCGATGTGCCCGGCGACGGGGGTGATCTGGAAGGTGGCGACCGGGTTCTCGGTGACGGTGGTCATGAGTGGTTCCTTTCGGAGGTCAGGCGGTGGCCTGGGTGCGGACGGGAGCGAACTGGCTTTCCACCGGGGCGAGGCCGTAGTGGCCGCGCAGTGTGGTGGCGGTGTAGTCGGTGCGGAACAGGCCGCGCTGCTGCAGGATCGGCACCACCTGGTCGACGAAGTCCTCGAGCCCGCCGGGCAGGTAGGGCGGCATGATGTTGAAGCCATCGGCCGCGCCCTGCTCGAACCAGGTCTGCAGGTCGTCGGCGATCTGTTCGGGTGTCCCGGCCAGGGTGCGGTGGCCGCGGCCGCCGCCGAGCTTGCCGATGAGCTGGCGCACGGTCAGCTCCTCCTTCTCGGCGAGCTCCTTGACGAGGGTGAATCTGCTCTTGCCGCCTTCGATCTCGCTTTCCGGCGGCAGCGGCGGGAGCGGTGCGTCGAGGGCGTGCTCGGTGAGGTCGACGCCGAGCAGTCCCGACAGCTGCCGCAGCGCGTAGTCGGGGGAGATGAGGTCGGTGAATTCCTGCTCCAGGGCCCGGGCTTCGGCCTCGGTGCCGGCGATGAACGGCACCAGGCCCGGCAGCACTTTGAGCTCATCGGCCGATCGCCCGTACTTGGGCAGCCGAGCCTTCAGGTCCCGGTAGAACGCCTGCCCTTCGGCGAGGGTGCGCTGGGCGGTGAAGACGGCCTCGGCGTGGCGGGCCGCGAATTCCTTTCCGCTCTCCGAGGATCCGGCCTGCACGAGCAGTGGCCGCCCCTGCGGGCTGCGCGGGGAATTCAGGGGCCCGCGCACCCGGAAGCGTTCGCCCCGATAGTCGAGGGTGTGCACCCGGTCCGGGTCGGCGAAGACGCCGGTCTCCGGGTCGAGCACCACCGCGTCGGATTCCCAGCTGTCCCATAGCTGTACGGCCAGATCGACGAACTCCTCGGCCCGTTCGTAGCGGCGGGCGTGTTCGGGGATGGCGTCGAAGCCGAAGTTGAACGCCTCGTCCTCGCTGCCCGAGGTGACGATGTTCCAGCCGGCGCGGCCGCCGCTGATGTGGTCGAGGGACGCGAACTTGCGGGCCAGATTGAACGGTTCGTTGTAGCTGGTCGACGCGGTGGCGATGAGGCCCACGTGTTCGGTGGCGGTGGCGATGGCCGCGAGCAGGGTGATCGGCTCGAACACCGCGAGCGCGTTGCGTTTGATGCGCGGGCCCACCGCGAGCCCGTCGGCGAAGAACACCGAGTCGAGCTTGCCGCGTTCGGCGATGCGGCCCAGTTCCTGGAAGTGCCCGACCTCGAGCACCTGGTGTTCGCGGGTGCGCGGGTGCCGCCAGGCGGCCTCGTGGTGGCCGACGCCCATCAGGAAGGCGTTGAGGTGGAAGGTCTTGCGGGGGTTGGACATAGGGGAGTAATCCTTCGAGGGTGTTCGGAAGTGGCGGCGGCTCAGTGCGCGCGCCAGCGGGACAGTCGGCGCTCGATGGCCACGAGCACGCCGTTGTAGGCGAGCCCGACCAGGGCGATGGCGACGATCCCCGCGTACATGTCCGGAATCTGGAAGTTCTGCTGGGCGGCGGTGATCAGGTACCCGAGCCCGGCGCGCGCCCCGAACATCTCCGCGGCGATGAGCACCAGGATCGAGCCCGAAGCAGCCATCCGGATGCCGGTGAAGATGGACGGCACCGCGGCGGGCAGGATCACCTTCTGGAACAGCCGCAAGGGTGAGAAGCCGAGTGAGACGGCCGATTTCACGAGCAGCGGGTCCACGGTGCGCACGCCGCTGATGGTGTTGAGCAGGATCGGGAAGAACCCGGCGTACACCACCAGCGCGATCTTGGAGGTCTCGCCGATGCCGAGGATCAGGATGAACACCGGCAGCAGTGCGAGGGCGGCGGTATTGCGGAACAGTTCCAGCACCGGGTTCAGGAACTCCGCGACCGGCCGGTACCAGGCGATCGCCACACCGACCGGGATCGCGGTGAACAGCGCGATGGTGAACCCGATGAGCGAGCGGGTCACGCTGGTGGAGGTGTGCTCCCACAGCTGTCCGTTGCGCACGAGTTCGAGTCCGGCCTGGACGACCGTGGAGAACGGTGGCAGGAAGACCTCGTCCACGAAGCCGAGCCGGGGCGCGGCCTCCCACAACGCGAGGAAGGCCGCGATCACCAGTGCCGGTTTCCCGATCCGCCAGCCGATCCGGCCGATCGCGGGAAGCGCCACCGACGGTCGCCGCTGTGCTCGCGGCACCGCGGGTTCGGCGATACGGGACGGGATGTCGACGGGTGCGCCGGCCAGTTGTACGGCACTAGACATGGGAACTCCTCCGATCGGCGGTGAGCGCGGCCTGCTCCAGGTCCTGGGCCCGCGCGACCTCGTCGTGCAGCAGCGACCACACGTGGTGGCGCAGTTCGCGGAACCGTTCGCTGGACCGGACATCCGGGTCCGCGGCCCGGTCCAGGTCGATGTCGACGACGGCCTTGATCCGCCCGGGCCGCGAGGTCAGCACCGCGACCCGCTGCCCCAGGTAGACGGCTTCGTCGATGCCGTGGGTGATGAACAGCACCGTCTTGCCGGTGGCCCGCCAGATCCGTAACAGCTCGTCCTGCAACGATTCCCGGGTCTGGGCGTCGAGCGCGGCGAACGGTTCGTCCATCAGCAGCACCTCCGGATCGAAGGCGAGGCTGCGGGCGATCGCCACCCGCTGCTTCATGCCGCCGGACAGTTCGTGCGGATAGCGGTTGCCGAACCCGGCCAGCCCGACCAGTTCCAGATACTGTTCGGCGAGGTCGCGGCGGGCGCGGCGGGGAATGCCCTTGGCCTCCAAGCCGAATTCGATATTGGCCCGGGCCGTGCGCCAGGGCAGCAGCGCGTACTGCTGGAACACGATGCCGCGATCCAGGCCCGGTCCGGTGACGGGTGCACCGTCGAGCAGGATTTGGCCGGCGGTCGGCTTGTCGAGGCCGCCGAGCAGATCGAGCAGGGTGGACTTGCCCGAACCGCTGGGTCCGACCAGGACCAGGAATTCGCCGTCCCGGACATCGACGGAGATATCGGAGAGCGCGGTGAGGGGCTCCGCCTCGCCGCGGACGGGAAACTCCTTGCGAACCCCCGACAGCGCGAGTTTGACCGCGGTGGCGCTCATTTCGCCACCGCCTCGCCGCTCGGGCCGCCGGTCGCCGGGTACTTCCCGTTGGCGTAGGGATTGTCCTTGTTGGTGTAGAGATCCTTGGCGGCGAGCTTGTCCGCGGGGCAGTTCGCCATTGCGGACCAGCCAGTCGATCCAGATCTGCAACTCCCGTTCGGCGACCACGCCGCCGGGGACCGGGATGCCGGAGCTCTTGTAGTACTGCAGCAGCGAGGTGTTCTCGTTGCGTCCGCGCTTGTGGATGATGTCGGCGAACCGGGCCACCACCTCGTCGCGAGGCGTGACCTGCAGCCAGCGGGTGGCGCGGGCGGTGCCCTGCACGAAGTCGGCCACCGCGTCGGCGTGCGACTTGAGGTAGTCGTTGCGGAAAACGTAGGTGCCGTAATCGAACTGACCGAACAGGTCCTTGTCCGTGTAGAGCGGATGCACCCCGCCCCGCCCGACGGCGGTGTCACGGAAGACCCCGCCCAGCGCGGCCACATCGATCTGCCCGTTGCGCAGCGCCTCCTCGGTGTTCGCGGGCGGCAGCACGACCAGCTGCACCTGCTTGATCTCGGCGTCACTGAGCCCTTGATCGTGCAGCCACTGGCGGGTGATGAATTCGTGGTGTGCGCCCAGGGTGTTGACGCCGACCTTCTTGCCGATGAGATCGCGGGCCGCGGTGATGTGGGCGTCGTCGCGGACGAAATACCCGGTGAAGTTCAGTTCGTCGGCGCCGTAGGAGCTGAGGACGGAGGTAACGGGCGCGCCGCCGGCGATGAGTTTGATGACCGCGCCGTTGAAGGCGCTGCCGAACTCCACCTGCTTGGTGGCGGCGGCCTGGATATTGGTCGGGCCGCTGGTGGTGTCGCCCTCCCAGTGCAGGTCGATCTTGGTGAAGTAGCCGAGGTCGGCCGCGAGTTCGAAGGCCGAGACCTGGCCGGTGCTGCCTTGATAGCGCAGGACGGTCTTACCGTCGGCGGTTGTGCCCGCATCGGTCTCGGCGCAGCCGGTGAGCAGGACCACCGCGCTGGTGACGGCGATCGCGGCGGCGAGCGTGCGCCGCAGCCGCGCGGGGCGGAGAGGGAATGCCATGGGGGAGTCTTTCGGTGAATGTGTCTGTCGCACGGGAGGGTTCGAGGCGAGGAGGACAACAGAGCCGCATGGTGGGTCCTTTCCGGAGGGCTGGGGTGATCGGGAGTGCTCACATGCTGCGACGGTGCCGGGGGCCCGGCAACCGTCTTTTCACGATGTGGAAATCAGCGTGAGCGCAATTCGGCGGTGGAAAGCGCTGTGCCGCCGGTGGTTTGGAACAGCGGCGCGATCCGCCCCGCGGCGATGCGCATGGCGGGGACGACGGCGCGGACGAGTTCGCTGTCGAGCCGGGCCGCGCGGGCCTGCACCGCGAGCGCGCCCCGCACCTGCCGGTGCGGGCCGACGATGGGCACCGCGAGCGCGCGGATCGGATCCTCGGTCTCGATCAGCTCGGAGGCGAAGCCGGTGCGCCGGACGCGGTCGAGGTCGAGGTCGGCGGCCGCGCGGGTGGGCGCGTAGGCCAGCAGGGCGTGGCCGGTGGCGCTGGCGTGCAGGGCCTGGCGGGCTCGCGGCACCTGGTGGTGGCAGAACGCGACGGGCGGGCGGGCCTGGAACACGGTGACGGCGTCGTGGTCGTCGATCAGGCTGACGCTGACCGTGATGCGGATGCCCGCCGCCAGCGCGTACAGGTGGGGCGCGACCTCGTCGAGACCGAGCCGGGTGAGGGCGGGCCGGGCCAGCGTGGCCAGCCCGTGGCCGATGCGATAGCGGTCGGTTCCGGGGTCCTGTTCCAGCAGTCCGCCGCGCACCAGGGCGCGGGCGAGCCGGTGGGTGGTGCTGATCGGTAATCCGGCGCGCTGGGCCAGTTCGCTCACCGAGAGTTCCGGATCGTCGCCCTCGAAGCAGTTCAGCACCTCTATCGCACGGTCGACGGCGCGCGCCCCGGATCGGGGTTCGTCGATGGTGGCCATGGTTCCTCCTGCGAGACCCGAAACGATGTTTCAGGAACTATCGCCAGGGGCCTGACCTGGGGCAACGGTTGCGCGCAGCGCGATCCGAGCCGGTCGGAGGGCAATTGCGGGTCGCGATCGTCTTGTCTGCGCTTTGTATTACGCGATTGGGGTCACTATTTACCGGTGACCTCGATCACAAATCGGGCGGTGAATACCAGAATTGTCATTACGCGACACTCCGTGACGAACTGCGTAAACGCAAAAACTACGTCCGCAATCGTTTCGACAACTGCTCGTGATCGATACGTGATTTGCGGTGATCTTTCCGTTACCGTCGCTAGCGGCTCGGATTCACCCGGGCTCCAGCTCGAATCGACGAACACCGGCAAGTCCGTCCCACGATTCGAGAGCAACCGATACCCCTGGGGACGGGGACCCGCAGCGTGAAGCGCGGGCCGGCGGGCGCAGGGCGAGGAAACAAACTTATGCATCGCAACCGGAAGCTCACCACCCGCACCCGTATCGCTGCCGCCACCGCGGCCATCGGCGCGCTCGTGTCCGTCCCGTTCGCGCTGTCGACGGCGACCGCCTCGGCCGCCTCGGGCAACTGGGATGCTGTCGCCAACTGCGAGAGCAGCGGCAACTGGGCCGCCAACACCGGCAACGGCTTCTACGGCGGCCTGCAGTTCACCCAGAGCACCTGGAACGCCTACGGTGGCGCCGGCAATGCCGCGAGCGCCAGCCGTGAGGAGCAGATCCGCGTCGCGGAGAACGTGCTCGCCGGCCAGGGCCGCGGCGCGTGGCCCGTGTGTGGCGCCTACCTGTAAGACAGGTTCCGGCACCGTCGGAATTCACAATGGCCCGTACCGCAACGACGCGGTACGGGCCATTGTTCTGTTCGGGGAATCGAACACGGAGTTACGCGTGGGCCTCGTATATGGCCTTCGCCAATTCCGTTTTGAGGGCCTGGAATTCGGGTGTGGCCGTTACGGCTAACTCTCGGACACCGGTTGGGTCGTCGTTCGGCAGGACGATGTCTCGGTCCACGATGATCCGTCCCGGGCGGGCGCTCATGACCAGTACCCGGGTGGACAGGAATACCGCTTCCTCCACCGAATGCGTCACGAACACAATGGTTTTCCCGGCCTCCCGCCACAGTCGCAGCAGCTCCACCTGCAAGCGCTCCCGGGTGAGCTGATCCAGTGCGCCGAACGGTTCGTCCATCAGGATGATGCGCGGATCGTTGACCAGCACCCGCGCGATCTGCGCCCGCTGCTGCATGCCGCCGGACAACTCGTAGGGTCGTTTGCCGCCGAAGTCGGCGAGCCCCACCAGGTCGAGCATGCGCTCGGCGGCCGCGCGCCGCGTTTTCCTGTCCACACCACGACATTTCGGACCGAACTCGACATTGCCGCGGACGGTGAGCCACGGGTACAGGGTGGGGGCCTGGAAGACCACGCCGCGTTCGGGGCTCGGCCCGTCGATGGGATCGGGGCCGACCGGCAGGCTGCCGGCGCTGGGCGTGAGGAAGCCGCCGAGCAGTTGGAGCAGTGTGGTTTTGCCGCAGCCGGACGGGCCGACGATGCTCACGAACGCACCGGGTTCGATGACCAGATCGGTGGGGGAGAGCGCGACGGTGCTGCCGGTCGGGGTGTCGTAGGTCTTGGACACCCCGGTCAGCACCACGCGGTCGCGCAGCTCGAGCGCCGCGGTCATTTCGCGCTGACCTTGGCGGCTGCCCCCGCGTAGACCGCCGCGGCATACGCCTCCGGCGCCGCCAGGCCCTGGATCTCGCTCTGGCTCAACAGGAAATCGGCCGAGGACCTCAGGTCCGCGCCCAGTTGCTTGCCCAGATAGGCGGGTCCGGCCTGGGTGGCCGCGTCGAGGTAGCCGTACTCGCCGAGCTGCTTGCGGATGTCGGCGACAGGGACGCCCAGCTGTGCGGCGATGTGGATGGCCGGGGTGTCGGGCGGTGTTGATCAGGTTGACGGCCCAGTTCTGCGCCGCGGTCCACACCTCGAGGAAGCGCGGATTGGCCGTGAAGAACTCGGCGCGCGCACCGGCCAGATCGTAGGTCGGCTTGCCCGCCTTGGCGGTGTCCGCGGCGGTGGTGACCACGTGGCCGTTCTTGACGAGCTCCGATAGCGTCGGCTCCCAGACGAACGCCGCGTCGATGTCGCCGCCCCGCCAGGCCCATGCCGGGCATGTGGATGTCCATCAGGACCAGTCCCGCCCCCGCGCCGCGGGTGAGTTCCAGTGCCGCCTCGCCGCTGTCGGCCACTCCGGCGAGCACGAACCCGGCGCTCGCCGCGACCATCGCCGCCGCCGCGCGCCGGAAGGCGGGCCGGTCGTCGACGATCCACACCTGTACCAGCGGGGTCATGCATGTCATGGTGCGTCGCTGTCGCCGGGACGGAAAGGGTGCACGCACCCCTACCCGGAGTGCGCGGCCAGGTACAGCAGCACTGCGGTGACCCGCTGGTCCAGGCTCGGATCGGAGGTGAGCCCGAACTTCGCGAAGATCGAGTTGATGTGCTTCTCGACCGCCCGCTGCGACAGCGAAAGGCGTTGCGCCACCACCCGATTGCTGCCGCCGCCCGCGATCTCGGCGAGCACCTGCCGTTCCCGGGCGGTGAGGCGGGCCCACCAGATCGTCCTCGCGCCGGCGCGACAGCAGGGTCTCGACGATGACCGGATCCAGCACCGAGCCGCCGCCCGCGACCACATGGACCGCGCTCAGCAGCTGATCGACGTGCGCGATGTGTTCCTCGAGCAGGTAGCCGCGCCCGGCGGAGCCGCCGTCGAGCAGTCCGGTCGCGTACGCCGGTTCGGCGTAGTGGGACAGCGCGATCACGCCGGTGCGCCTGCTGTCGTCGGTGGCCAGCACCCGCAGCACGCCGTCCCGGATCAACATCGAGTCCTCGGCCACCACGACCGTGACCGCTGCACTACTCACCTGTCACAGGATCCCCCGGCGGTCGCCGCCGTGCACGGGTACCGCGCTACCCGATCGCGCCGAACCCGGTGTCCCGCTTGCCCGGCGGGGGTGCAGGCACCCCGGTGATCGGTGGTATCGGCAGGCTGCCCGCGGCCGGTGCGGCGGCCGACCATGGAAGGTGCGGGACGGTGGGCAGGAGGGGACCCCATCGTCCCGCCCGGACCCGCTTCGCCGGTGGTCTGTGGTTCGGTCGTGACAGGTTGGTAGCGTGGTCGCGGAAAAAACGATCGGATGATCGGATGTGCGCAGCCTGGAGGACAGTGTGGTGACAGCCGGACGGCGTACTCAGGCCCAGCGTCGGGCCGAAACGCGAGAGGCGCTGATCGAGGCCACGATTCAGGCGATCGTCGAGAAGGGCCACGCCGGGGTGACGGTCAACGAGGTGTGCCGCCGGGCGGGCGTCTCGCACGGCGGCTTGTTCGGCCGGTTCGACTCGCTGTTCGATCTGGTGGCGGCCGCGGCCGCGGAGGTCGGACGCCGCCAGATCGAGGGCTTCGTCGCGAAGGTGGCCGCGCTGCCCGACCGGCGTGACATCGATGCGGTGCTGGCCATCTGGCTCGACGCGGCGCGGGATCCGATCAATACGGTGTGGCTGGAGCTGACGATCGCGGCCCGCACCGATGCGCAACTGCGCGAGCGTCTCTCGGTCGTGCGCGATGAATACGCCGCCGCCATGATGGCCGACGGCGGCTTGGCCGCGACCCGTGGACTGCCACCGGCGCAGAGCGTGGCCCTGGGGTCGATCGTGATCTTCTGCTTCGACGGTTTCGCGATCCACACCGGCACGTTCCCGCAGCCGGAGCTCGACGCGTTGCGGCTGGAAGCGATGACCGAGATGGTGCGGATGTATTTGAAGGCGCACCTCGTAAACGACTGAGCCGCAGCGCGGATGCGGTCGAGCGATAGTTGTCAGTCGCGGGCCGGGTCGACCGTCATCCGCGCGTCCACCATCAGCCCGATCACGCCCACCGCGAGGCAGGCGACGGTGAGGATCACCTGGGCGGGGGAGGTGCGGTTGGTCAGTGCGTCGCCGAGCAGCACGGTGCCGACCGTGCCCGGGATGATGCCGAGGAAGGTGGCCGCCAGATACGGCGTGAACCGGATGGACGACAGTGCGGCGCAATAGTTCACGATCGAGAACGGCGCGAACGCGATGAGCCGCAGCGAGCCGATCGCCAGCCAGCCGCGCCGTTCCAGCCGGGCGTCCACCGCCTGCACCGTGGGGTGGGTGAGCCGGGCCCGGACCCGCTCGTGATCGAGCGCGCGCACCAGCCACAACGCCAGTACCGCAGACAGAGTCGTGGCCGTGACGGCCAGCGTCAGACCCTCCGCGGAGCCGAAGAGCATGCCCGCGCTGAGCGTGAAAATGGTGCGCGGGAACGGGGCCACGCACACCAGGGTGTGCACCGCGAAGAACACCAGTGGCAGCGTCGGGCCGACCGAGTCGGCCCACTGCCGGATCTGTTGCGGCGCCGGGTGCGGTGCGAACGCCGCCAGCGCGAACAGCAGCCCGCAGCCGATCAGCAAGGCCAGGGTGCGGGGTTGGCGAAGGCGGCTGAGCAGCCCGGATACGCGCTCCAGCGGCGAGCGCACGGTTGTTGGCACCGCGCCAGGTTACCCGCTGGTAGCGAGACTCCGGAGACGGCAATCCCGGGGGTGCCGCTAGCATCAGGGGAAAGACGAGGAATGCTCGTTAACCAAAGTGACCGTTGATCTGCGCGAATGCCAGTCCAGCGGTCATTCGGTCAGGGAGTGGAAGAAGGACACGCAGCTATGCCGATTGCTTCCGACTCGGACACCGATCCGGTGCCCGAGTATGCCGCCTGGCGCAAGGGTGTCGCCGGGGTGCTGGCGAAGGCCC
This sequence comes from Nocardia tengchongensis, assembly GCF_018362975.1. Taxonomy (NCBI): domain Bacteria; kingdom Bacillati; phylum Actinomycetota; class Actinomycetes; order Mycobacteriales; family Nocardiaceae; genus Nocardia; species Nocardia tengchongensis. The sequence goes on along the minus strand of NZ_CP074371.1, from coordinate 5,606,266 downwards.
GCAGGGTGGATGCGAGCGAACTGCCGGACGAGCCGGAGAAGCTGCTCGCGGTCACGACCTATGACGGCCTGACCGTCAACCCGCTCTACACGCGCCGCGACGAACTGCCCGAGCAGCCGCTGCCCGGGCAGTTCCCCTACGTGCGTGGCGGCGACGCCACCCGCGACGTGCACCGCGGCTGGTTCGTGAGCCAGAAGTTCGCCGGCGCCGACGCCAAGGCCGTCAACGCCGACATCCTCTTCGCGCTCGACAACGGCGTCAGCGCCGTCCAGCTGGGTGTCGCCGAGCGCGGCGTCCCGGTCGAGGGCCTCGCCACCGCGCTGCAGGGCCTGCTGTTCGAGCTGGCCCCGCTCACCCTGGACGCCGGTCCGGCCGCCAATGAGGCCGCCGCCCAGCTGTTCTCGGTGCTCGACGCCTACGCGGCCGCGAACACCAAGACCCTCGCCAACCGCGAGGACATTCGCGTCTCCCTCGGCGCGACCCCCGCTGACCAGCCTGTTCGCCGGCAGCTCGGCGATCGACCTGGACGGCGCGGTCGCCCTCGCCCAGCAGGCGGTGGCCCGGCCGGAGACGGTCCGCGCGATCACCGTGTGCGGCATCGCCTTCCACAACGCCGGCGCCTCCGACGCACAGGAGCTGGGTGCGGCCGTCGCCGCGGGCCTGGAGTACCTGCGCTCGCTCACCGACGCCGGCGCCGACATCGTGGATGCGCTGGGGCAGCTGGAGTTCCGCTTCGCCGCCACCGACGACCAGTTCGAGACGGTCGCCAAGTTCCGTGCCGCCCGCCGCCTCTGGGCGCGCGTCGCGCACGTGTGCGGCGCCCCCGCCGCGGGCAACGCCCCGCAGCAGGCCGTCACCTCCGCGGCCATGATGAGCCAGCGTGACCCGTGGGTGAACATGCTGCGCACCACCCTCGCCGCGTTCGGCGCGGGCGTCGGCGGCGCCGACATCGTCACCGTGCTGCCCTTCGACGCCGCCCTGCCCGCCGGGGAACTCGAGGTGTCGCAGGCGTTCTCCGAGCGAATGGCCCGCAACACCCAGCTGCTGCTGCTCGAGGAATCCCGCCTCGGCCACGTGCAGGACCCGGGCGCCGGCTCCTGGTACGTGGAGTCGCTCACCGATGAGCTCGCCGCCAAGGCGTGGGAGTTCATGCAGGAGATCGAGGCCGCCGGCGGCTACCTGGAAGCCCTGCAGTCCGGTCTGCTGGCCGAGCGCATCGGCGCGACCAAGGCGCAGCGCGATTCCGATGTGGCGCACCGCAAGACGGCCGTCACCGGTGTCAACGAATTCCCGAACCTGGGCGAGAAGCCGCTGTCGGTGGCCGCGCGCGCCGACAAGGCCTCCCGCTACGGCGCCGCCTTCGAGGCGCTGCGCAACCGCTCCGACGCCTACCTGGCCGCCAACGGCGCGCGCCCGCGGGTGCGACTGGTTCCGCTGGGCCCGGTGTCGGAGAACAATGTTCGTGTCACCTTCTCCGCCAACCTGCTGGCCTCCGGCGGTATCGAGGCGGTCACCGAGGCCGGTCCGTCGATCGCCGTGCTGTGTGGCTCCGACAAGCGTTACGGCACCGACGCCGCCGCGGCGGTGGAGGAATTGCGGGCGGCCGGTGTGACCACCGTGCTGCTGGCCGGACCGGAGAAGGCCGTCGCGGACCTGACCGGTGCGCAGCGTCCGGACGGTTTCGTGACGGCGCGCATGGATGCGGTGGCGGCTCTGTCCGGTCTGCTGGAGAAGCTGGGAGCGTAGAGATGAGCGATATCAAGCACCGGATCGGCAATTTCGCCGAAGTACCGCTGACCGAGGGCGACACCGCCCCCGCCGAGGTCAGCGCCGCGCAGGTCGAGGACTTCGTCAAGGAAGCCGCGACCGCCAATCACTATGCGCCCGAACAGCTCACCTGGTCGACCCCCGAAGGCATCGACGTACCGCCGGTGTTCACCAAGGCTGATCGCGACGCCATCGTGGCCGAGGGCTACCCCCTCGACAGTGTCCCGGGCATCGCGCCGTTCCTGCGCGGTCCCTACCCGACCATGTACGTGAACCAGCCGTGGACGATCCGCCAGTACGCGGGCTTCTCCACCGCCGCGGACTCCAACGCCTTCTACCGCCGCAACCTGCAGTCGGGTCAGAAGGGCCTGTCGGTCGCCTTCGACCTGGCCACGCACCGTGGCTACGACTCCGACCACCCGCGCGTCACCGGCGACGTGGGTATGGCCGGTGTCGCCATCGACTCCATCCTCGACATGCGGGAACTGTTCGATCAGATTCCGCTGGACCAGGTGTCGGTGTCGATGACCATGAACGGCGCGGTGCTGCCGATCCTGGCGCTCTACGTCGTCGCCGCCGAAGAGCAGGGCGTCGGGCCCGAGCAGCTGGCCGGAACCATTCAGAACGACATTCTGAAAGAGTTCATGGTCCGCAACACCTACATCTACCCGCCCGAGCCCTCGATGCGGATCATCTCCGACATCTTCGCCTTCACCTCCGCGAAGATGCCGAAGTTCAACTCGATCTCCATCTCCGGCTACCACATCCAGGAAGCCGGAGCCACGGCCGACCTGGAGCTGGCGTACACCCTCGCCGACGGCGTGGAGTACATCAAGGCCGGTCTGGCCGCGGGCATGGAGGTCGACAAGTTCGCGCCGCGCCTGTCGTTCTTCTGGGCCATCGGCATGAACTTCTTCATGGAGGTCGCCAAGCTGCGTGCCGGGCGTCTGCTCTGGAACGAGCTGGTCGCCAAGTTCGAGCCGAAGAACTCCAAGTCCCTTGCGCTGCGCACCCACTCGCAGACCTCGGGCTGGTCGCTGACCGCGCAGGACGTGTTCAACAACGTCGCGCGCACCTGTGTGGAGGCCATGGCCGCCACCCAGGGCCACACCCAGTCGCTGCACACCAACGCCCTCGACGAGGCGCTGGCCCTGCCGACCGACTTCTCGGCCCGCATCGCCCGCAACACCCAGCTGCTCATCCAGCAGGAGTCCAACACCACCCGCCCGGCCGACCCGTGGGGCGGCTCGTACTACGTGGAGTGGCTGACCCACCAGCTGGCCGAGCGCGCCCGCGCCCACATCGCCGAGATCGAGGCGCACGGCGGTATGGCGCAGGCGATTTCGGAAGGTATTCCGAAGCTGCGCATCGAAGAGGCCGCGGCCCGCACCCAGGCGCGCATCGACACCGGCCAGCAGCCGGTGATCGGCGTCAACAAGTACCTGGTCGAGGAAGACACCCCGATCGAGGTCCTCAAGGTCGAGAACTCGCGCGTGCGCGCTGAGCAGAACGCCAAACTGGAAAAGCTGCGCGCCGAACGTGATTCGGCCGCCGTCGAGCAGGCGCTGGCCGAGCTGACCCGCGCCGCCGCCTCGTCCGAGGGCGGCATGGAGAACAACCTGATGGCCCTGGCCATCGCGGCGGCCCGCGCCAAGGCCACCGTCGGTGAGATCTCCGACGCCCTGGAGAAGGTCTACGGCCGCCACCAGGCCGAAATCCGCACGCTCTCCGGTGTCTACCGCGAGGAGGCCGGCAAGGTGACCAACATCAGCAAGGCCATCGAACTGGTCGAGGCGTTCGCCGAGGTCGAGGGCCGTCGCCCCCGCATCCTGATCGCCAAGATGGGTCAGGACGGCCACGACCGCGGCCAGAAGGTGATCGCCACCGCGTTCGCCGACCTCGGCATGGACGTCGACGTGGGCCCGCTGTTCCAGACGCCCGAAGAGGTGGCGCAGCAGGCGGCCGACAACGACGTGCACGTCGTCGGTGTCTCGTCGCTGGCCGCAGGCCACCTCACGCTGGTGCCCGCCCTGCGGCAGGCGCTGGCCGATGTCGGCCGTCCCGACATCATGGTCACCGTCGGCGGCGTCATCCCGCCCGGTGACTACGACGAGCTGTACGCCGCCGGCGCGGCGGGCATCTTCGGCCCCGGCACCATCATCGCCGACGCCGCGATCGACCTGATCAACAAGCTGGCCGCGCAGCTGGGCCACGAGATCGGCTCCGGCGCAACGGAATGAGCGACGCCGCACGCGCGACCGAGGGTGGCGGCAACCACCCTCGGCTCGGCACCACCGCCGGCGTCGGTGTCCCCGGACCCGGCCCCGGCGTCCGGCCCGCCACTCCGGTGGCGCGCCGGGTGATCGACGTCGATCAGCTGGCCGCGCAGGTGCGGGCGGGGGAGCGGGCCGGACTGGCCCGCGCCATCACCCTCGTCGAATCGACCCGCAGCGACCACCGGGCCCTGGCACAACAGCTGCTGCTGAAGGTGTCGCCCGATCCGGGCGCTGTGGTGTCGAACCGCGTGGGTATCACCGGTGTTCCGGGCGTCGGCAAGTCGACGTTCATCGACGCGCTCGGCATGTACCTGATCGGCCAGGGTCATCGGGTGGCGGTACTGGCCGTGGACCCGTCCTCGACCCTGACCGGCGGCTCGATCCTGGGCGACAAGACCCGCATGGAACGGCTGTCGGTGCAGCGCGACGCGTTCATCCGGCCGTCGCCGACCGCCGGAACCCTCGGCGGCGTGGCGAAGGCGACCCGCGAGACCATCGTGCTGCTGGAAGCCGCCGGATACGACGTCATCCTGGTGGAGACGGTCGGCGTCGGCCAGTCCGAGGTCACCGTCGCCAATATGGTCGACGCCTTCTGCTTCCTGACCCTGGCCCGCACCGGCGACCAGCTGCAAGGCATCAAGAAGGGCGTGCTCGAACTCGCCGACCTGGTGGCCGTGAACAAGGCCGACGGACGCTACGAGCTGGAAGCCAAGGCCGCGGCCCGCGAACTCCAAGGGGCGATGCGGCTCGTGCATCCGCGCGATTCCCTGTGGCGGCCACCGGTTCTCACCATGTCGGGCCTCAACGGCACCGGCCTGGACACGTTCTGGGACACGGTCCTCACCCACCGCCGCGTGCTGACCGAGGCCGGGGAGTTCGCCGAGAAGCGTCGCCGCCAGCAGGTCGACTGGACCTGGACTATGGTTCACGACAGCCTGCTTCGCCGACTCTCGGACAACCCGAACGTGAAGGCCCTGCGCGCCACAGTGGAGCAACAGATCCACGACGGCACCATGACCCCGGCGCTGGCGGCCGAGGAGATTCTGCGGGCCTTCGACGAACGGACCTGAATGCCATGACGATCCTGATCCGCCCGGGCGCCGATTCCGACGCGGACGCGGTCGCCGCCCTGCACACGGCCAGTTGGCGGACCGCGTACGTGGGGATCATGCCCGCGGCGTATCTGGATGGGGCATTGGTCGACGACCACAAGACGATGTGGCACGACCGGCTCACCGCGGAGGTTGCGCCCGGGAGCCTGTTCGTCGCCGAATCCGATTCGGAGCTGTGCGGATTCATCTATCTGGCGCTGCAGCCCGACGGCCGGGTGCTGATCGACAACCTGCATGTCAGCCCGACTCTCAAACGGGGCGGCATCGGCACGCTGCTGCTGCACCACGGCTTCGATTGGGCCGCTGCCGAGTTCCCTCAGCATCCCGTCTATCTGGAAGTGCTGGAAGCGAATACAGCGGCCATCGCCTTCTACGAGCGGCACGGCGGGCTCGCGAGTGCGCCACGAACAGCCCACTTCCCTCGGGGCTTCGACGTCCAGGAGCTGGAAATCACCTGGACACGGTGATCTGCGCGCAGACCGCTCGTCTCAGGGCCCGAACCACCGCCGCCGACGGTCTGCTGCGAACTCCGCCTTCTCCCTGGCGAATTCGACGGACGGTCCGACGAACGGGGCCAGCGGGGCCGGGCCGGACAGGAAGTCCGCTTCCACCTTTCCGACGAGGCCGCCGCCGAACTCGATGTGGCACGTGCCCTGTCCCCGGTACCTGCCCTCGCGCGGGCTGTCGTGCAGGTGGGCGATGATGTCCGCCGCGACGGTCCGTGCGGCCGTCTCGGCGAAGACGCCGGCCCGGGGCACCGGGGCGTCCGCGCAGTCGCCCAGTGCGTACACCCCGGGGTAGGGGGTCGCGAGGGTGGCCGCGTCTACATGGATCCAGCCGTCGATCCCGTTCTCCGTCAGTCCGGAGGCCTGCACGACATCTGGGACGCAGTGACGGGGGATGCCGACGAACAGGTCGTAGGCGAGGTCGCCATCACGTGTCGACGCGGTGTGTGTGGCCGGATCCAAGGCTCGCACCCGTGTTCCCGGCGTGTACTCGATGTCGCGGTCCGCGAGAGCGTCGACGATCGCGGTGTTGGCGCTGGGGGACACCGGGATAGGGGAGTCCATCGGGGTGATCATGTGCATCTGGGTCCGACTGCGCAGGTTACGTCGTACGAGTTCCTCGTGGAGAAGTAGCGCGCCTTCGTACGGGGCCGGTGGGCACTTGAACGGGACGCTGAGGATCGACAGCAGGACGGTGCCGCCTGTGAAGGCGTCGAGGCGTTCACGCAGGCGGTGGACGCCGTGGATCGAGTAGTACTCGTAACCGTCCTCGACGAAGCCTGGGGTGGCGTCGCAGTCGTAATCCGCACCCAGTGCGACGACGAGTGTGTCCGGTGTGTAGCTGCCTCGGTCGGTGGTGACCGTTCGGGCGGATGGGTCGATCGCGACAACTGCTTCGCGTCGGAACTCGACGGACGGAAGGTGGAGCGTGTCGTATGGAGTTCGGACGTCATCCACCGTTTGGCCCCGGAACAATACGTCCATTTTGGCGAAGCCGAATATAAATCCGTCGCCGTGGTCGAGGAGTGTCACGTGGACTTCGTCCGGCACGGACCGGGATAGACAGGACGCGAGTTCGAGCCCGCCGAATCCAGCACCCAGGATCAACACGGTGTGCATTGTTCGAGTATGCGCCTGAGGGCTGAGAAACCAAGAGACCAAAAGAAAAAGAAGAATAAAGACAAAAGACGCCTGGAGAAGAGAGAGGGTGGCCGAGCTTGCGAGGCCCCCTCACCTACCAGCCCACTCACGGTCCGGCCGCGCAGCATCCCGTGGAAAACGAAGGGATGGGGTTGGGTTCTTTCTGTAGAAGGTGATCCGTGCAGTCCCTGGGCTGGGATCGGCGGATACGGCTCCTGGCTTGGCGTCAGCCCAGGTCCGGTAGGGCAGGCGAGGCGACCACACTCTGTGTAGTTTTGCGGACGCGCTTGCGGCACGAGCAGCCGTGGTGCACGCAGCCCGAAGGGCCCCACCTTGGGTGAGGCTCGGGCTCGTATTAGGGGCGTGACCACCATTTGACCGGTGGGCGCGCGCGATCGCGCAGTCGCGCCAGCGACGCGGCCATCAACTCACCGGCGTGGTGTCGGTCATTGACCTGCGGGGTTCCGCTCGGGTCGATATGCGCTGGCGCGATCCAACCCGTCCGGCCTGCATATTCCGAATCCGCTGGCATGGCAACGGTTTTCCAACCACCCGGCCCGTCATGGATCATCGCGTGGCAGGCATCGCAGGCCAAGGTCAAGTTCTCGATGTCGGTGGCCCCGCCCTTGGCCCACTCGGTCACATGATGCACCTGGGTGAGAGTGGCGGGAGCGCTGCAACCCGGCCGGGTGCAGCCACGCTCGGTCGCGATCAACGCCATCCGCTGGGCGGAGTTCGCGAGGCGCTTGGTGCGACCCAGGTGCAGGGGACGTCCGGCGTGGTCGAAGATCGCCAGGAACGGCTTGGACTTCTGCGCCAGCTGCAACGCCTGCTCCAACGGCACCGTCCCACCCGAAGCGGTGGTGGCCACCCCGGCAGCGGCTTCGACCTCGGCCAGGCTCATGGTGATGATCGTCGACACGGGCAGTCCGCGGTGCTGGCCCACGTGGGTGGGGCCCATTTCCGGGCGCAGGAACGCGACCATGGCGTCGTGGTTGCGCTGAGCGGCGGTGCGGGTGTCGCGACGGGCAGCGCGCTCCAAACCGGCGAGCGCTTCGTCGTCGAGTCCGTCTGTGGTCCAGGGGCTTTCAGCGTCATCGGGGTTGCACATGCCGGGCTGGGCCAGGCTGGCGAAGATCGGATCGAACAACGCCCGCGCGGCAGGGGTCAACTCCGCGACCATGGTGGACATGCCGTCCACGCCCTGCTTGCTCAGCGTGATGCCACGCCGCCGCTGCCGGTCCCCGTCGTCGGTCAACCGCCCGTCGGGGTCGAGGTACCCCAGCAACCGGTCCCCGACCTTCGGCAGGTCGTCCGGGCTGGACTGGGCGGCGAAGCTGGCCAACTGGAACTCGGCGAGCTCCCGCAACTCCGGGTCGACCTTGCCCGGCACCCGGTCCATGATCTTCGCGATCCGCCGCGCCGAATCCACCGACACCAACCCCATCGCCTGATAGGTGGCCGTCCACGGCAGCACCGGCTCCAACGCCTGCCCGGCTTCCTGCCGCAACCCCAACACCTCCGCGGCCCGCGCCCGCGCACAAGCTTCGCCATGCCCGAGCCGCAAGGTCTGCGCGAGGAACTTCGCGGTCGTCTTCACCCCCGCCTTGTCTGGCAGGTTCCGGTTCTCGGCTTCCCGAACGAGCTTGTGCTCGAACGCCGCCATCTTCCGCCGCGCGACTTCCCAATCCCGCATCAATTCCACGACACCGTCATCGGAAATCGGATCGAGGCTGTTGTTGAGCAGGATATCCACGGCATCGAACACCCGCTCGGCGGCAACGGCCACCGGGGTATCGAGCTCGAGAATCTCACCGCCCCAATTCATACACCCATTCTACCGCAACAACTCCCACCCCATAGCCGAAATAAACTGCGGCAGAAGGATTTTCACTCCATTCTGCCGCAGTCAATTCGCTATTCTTCCTAAACTCCCAGCGCCCCCGCGATAAGCGGCCAAGAGTCATGCACGTCGTCCTCCCAATACGGCCACGCGTGAGTCCCATTGCGATAAGCCACCTCCGCCGGAATCCCCAACGACCCCAACCGGCCGACCAGTGCGTCAGTGCAGTTCTTGACGACCGTCTCCATGATCCCGCCGACCGCCATCCGATCCGCCAGCACGCCCACATTCCCGGCCACGCTCGGATCGCCGAGGGTGTCGTGCACCCCTGGTGCGCCGTTCCCCGCCGAGATATACAGCGCCACCCCGCGTAGCCGATCCGCGTTGATAACCGGGTCGTGCGCGTCCCAAGCCGGATTGTCGTCCGCGCCCCACATATTGGTGGCATTCGCGTGGAACACGCCGAGCTCGGATCTCACGTAGTTGCGCGCGGCCGCGTCGGTGGTGCGCGGGCAGCCGCTGAAGGACCCGACGGCCTGGTACATGCCGGGCGCTTCGATCGCGAGGTTCAGCGCCGACGTAGCGGACATCGACGCGCCGGCGACGGCGTTGCGTCCGGTCATCTGGAAGCGGGACTCGAGCAGCGGCGGCAGTTCGTGAATCAGGAAGGTGGACCACTTGTTCCGGCCCAGCGTCGGATCGTCGGAGATCCAGTCGGTGTAGAAGCTGGCCCGGCCACCGATCGGGGTGATGACGTTGACCTGCTTGTCGGCGAAGAACTGTGCCACGTCGGTGCGGTTGCTCCACGGCCCGCCGGACTCGCCGCCGTCGACCGCGTTGAGCAGATAGAGCGCGGGCGCGGGCCCGTCCGGGTGCGACACCCAGACCGGGATGGACCGGTTCATCGCCGCCGAATAGACGGTCACCTCGTATTGGCGGCCACCGAGCGGGCGCACGTCGAGGATTGCGGAATCCGGTCCGGGGTCGGCAGCGGCCGACGTGGGCACCAGTGCGGCAAATGTGGCGATCAGGGCAATGAGGGTGCGTGATAGCCGATGCATGACAGCGAGTATCCCGCCGTCGACATCGAACGTCGGGAATCAGCGCGCGTGTTTATCGCCGGAATATGCCCGCCGCACAGACCGGGGACGAACCCCGCGGTCCGACAGCCGCATCTTCTCAGCTATCGGACCGCGCGGGGGACCGTCAGATCATCATGCGCAGCGGGCCCTCGGGTTCGATGCCCATGGTGGTCAATGCCGTCGAGTGGTACAGCGACCCGGGCGTGTGGATGGCGTGCTGCAGCCCCACGTGCGCGTCGCGCCAGAACCGCTGCATGACGTTGTGCCGCCGCGCCGCATTACCGCCGGAACGCGCGAAGATCTGGTCCACCGCCTCCACCGCCCGCCACGCACAGCGAATCTGATTGCGGCGCACGATCGAACGGTCCTCGAAGGAGATGGGCTTGCCCGCGTCGGCGAGGTCGTAGAGGCGGCTGATGCCGTCGAGCAGCTGGGTGCGCGAGGCGGCGATGTCGGCGGCGGCCTCGGAGATGGCCGACAGCACGATCGGGTCGTCCTTGATGAGGGTGCCCATGGCGGTGACGCGGTCGCGCTGGTAGTCGAGGTGGGCGGCGAGCGCGCCCTCCGCGATGCCGATCACCGCGGCGGTGATGCCCAGCGGGAACATCGACCAGAACGGCAGCTTGTAGACGGTCTCGGTGCGGCCCGCGCGCTCGGCGGCCAGCTCACCGGCGGCGACGGCGTCCATCTCGATCGTGCGGTACGCCGGAATGAAGGCTCCGTCGACGATGATGTCCTTGGACCCGGTGCCCTGCAGCCCGATGACGTCCCAGGAGTCGTCGACGATGGTGTAGTCCTTGCGCGGCAGCACCACGTGCATCACGGTCGGCGGCATCACCGGCGCGCCTGTGGCGTCACCGAGCAAGGCGCCCAGGAAGATCCACTCGCAGTGGTCGGTGCCGGAGGAGAAGCTCCAGCGGCCGCTCAGCTTGAAGCCGCCGTCGACGGCCGTCGCGACGCCCATGACGGCGTAGGGCGAGGCGATCCAGGTGTCGGGGTTCTCGCCCCACACCTCGTCCTGCAGGCGCCGGTCCATCAGCGCCATCTCCCACGGGTGCGCGCCGACGACTCCGGTCACCCAGCCGGTGGATCCGCAGTTCTTGGCCACCTCCATGACCGTTTCGGCGTAGTCGCGCGGGTGCGCGGCGTAGCCGCCGTATTCGGTCGGCAGCAGCATCCGCATCACGCCGGTCTGGCGGAGCAGTTTCACGCTCTCGTCGGAGAGCTTCCCCAGTCGTTCGGTCTCGTCGGCGGCCGCCGCGAACTGCCCAGACATTTCCTGGACCCGGCTCAGTACCTCGTGCGTCATTGCAACTCCCGCTGCATCGGCGTGCCCCTTGTGGAACGCGTTCTAGTCAGAACTTAGTGCCACGAAGCCTGTGCGGGAAGGGATTTCGCGCCAGTAGGTACCGATCAGTCCGTTTGACTCCGGCGGTGTGATGGAGTAGACGGCGAGATAGATTGTGCACAATCTAATTGTTGGCTACCTTGTTGGACGTGACCGAAGAACACGCGCTGGAGAACCAGCTGTGCTTCGCGCTGTACGCGGCGTCGCGGGCGATGACCGGCATGTACCGGTCCAAGCTCGACGCGCTCGGCATCACCTATCCGCAGTACCTGGTCCTGCTCGCGCTCTGGCAACGGGACGGACGCACCGTCGGCGACCTGTGCTCGGCCCTCGAACTGGATTCGGGCACGCTCTCGCCACTGCTCAAGCGACTCGAATCCGCGGGTTTCGTGACCCGCGCTCGCTCGGCGTCCGACGAACGCCGGGTCGAGATCACCCTCACCGACCGCGGGCGTGAACTGCACGCCGCGGCCTGCCACATCCCCGGGCGGTCCGAAGAGATCAGCGGCATGTCCACCGAGGAACTGGCCGACCTGCGGGAAACCCTGCGCCGGCTCACCGCGGCCCTGACCGCCCACACCCGATCGAAGGAGAACCTCTGATGAACGTGCCCATGCGTGCGGTGGTCATCGAACAGTTCGGCGAGCCGAAGGACGTGCTCACCGTCGCGGAACGGCCGGTACCCGAGCCCGGTCCGGGCGAGGTGCGCATCGCGACGACGCTGGCCCCGATTCACAACCACGACCTGGCCATCATTCGCGGCATCTACGGGTACCGGCCCGAGCTGCCCGCCGTTCCCGGCACCGAGGCCGTCGGCCGCATCGACGCGCTCGGCGCCGGCGTCACCGGTCTGGAAGTCGGTCAGCGCGTGACGGTCTCGGGCGTGCAGGGGGCGTGGGCGGAGTACTTCGTCGCCAAGGCAGGCGGCGTGGTCCCGGTCCCGGATTCGGTGTCCGACGCGACCGCGAGCCAGCTGCTGGCCATGCCGCTCAGCGCCCTCATGCTGCTCGAGGACCTGAATGTCGAAGCCGGGCAATGGATCACGATCAACGCCGCCAACGGCGCGGTCGGCCGGCTGCTGAACCTGCTGGCCCGGGCCCGCGGCGTGCACGTCCTCAACCTGGTGCGCAGTGCCGCCGCCGCGAAGTCCTTGCGGGAACTGGGTTTCGAGCCGGTCCTCGACACCGAGTCCGACGACTGGCAGCAGCGGGCCGCCGAGCTCACCGGCGGCGAGCCCATCGTGCGCGCCGTCGACCAGGTCAGCGGCCCCGCGGCCAACGATCTGCTCTCCCTGTTGGGTCCGCGCGGTGAACTGGTCACCTTCGGCGCGCTGTCGGGTCAGCCGATGCTGCTCAACCCCGGCCCGATCATCTTCAAACAAGCCGTGGTGAAGGGCTTCTGGGGCTCCAAGCGGGCCGAGGAGATCGGTGGCGAGGAACGCCGCCGTCTCATCACCGAGCTGGTCACCCTGGCCGCCCAGGGTGTGCTGGACCTGACCGTCGAAACCGCCTACCCGCTCGAGGAGGCCGCCGAGGCAGCCGCGGCCAGCGAACGCCCGGGCCGCAACGCCAAGATCGCGCTCAGCGCGTCGGCGCTATCCGGCCAGTAGTGCCGCGGCCAGGGTGATCGCGCCCGGCACCGCCTGGGCGAACAGGATCCGCCGGCTGGCGGTGGCCGCGCCGTAGAGCCCTGCCACCACGACGCAGGCCGCGAAGAAGATCTTCGCGGCCTGCCCCACCGGGTCGGACGCGATCAGACCCCAGATCAATCCCGCGGCCAGGAAGCCGTTGTAGAGCCCCTGATTCCCGGCCAGCACCTTGGTCTCCTCGGCGAACTCGGCGGTGGTGCCGAAGTTCGCGCGGACCCGAGGCGTGGTCCACAGGAACATCTCCATGACCAGGATGTAGACGTGCAACGCGGCGAGCAATCCGACGAGGATCTCCGCGACCAACCGCATGACCGGCCCGCCTTTCTGGGTGCAACCGTGGGTGAGGTGTCAACCGAGAGCGAAGACGCGTGCCGCGTTATCGTGACAGACCGCGCGCAGCCAGTCGTCGCCGAGGTCCAGACGTTCGAGCGCGAACAGCGCGTGACCGTACGGGTAGGGGATGTTCGGGAAGTCGCTGCCGAACAGGATGCGGTCGCCGAGATCACGCACCCGGGGCAGTTCCGCGGCGGGGAACGGTTCGCCGGCCTCCGTGAAGTCGGTGAAGTTCATCGTGGTGTCGAACAGCAACCCGTCGTAGGTCTCGGCGAGATCGAGGAATTCGCTGTATTCGGGCATGCCCATGTGCGCGATGATCAGCCGTAGTCGCGGGAAGCGCCGCAGCAGTGTCTCGATGGGCCCGGGACCGGTGAATGTCCCTGCGGCGGGCCCGGATCCGCAGTGTGTCACCACCGGGACGCCCGCGTCCTGAACCAGGCCCCACACCTCGTCGAGTCGCGGATCGCCCGGGTCGTAGTCGCCGACCTGGATGTGCAGCTTGAAGATCCGGGTGCCGCTCTCGAGCGCGGCCCGCACGTACGCGGGCGCGCCCGGCTCCGGATAGAAGGTGGAGGTGTGCAGGCAGTCCGGCGTCCGCGCGGCGAAATCGGCGGACCAGCCGTTGAGCCACTCCGCCATGTCCGGTTTGTGTGGGTAGATCATCGAGGTGAACGCGCGAACCCCGAACCCGCGCAGCGTCTTCAGCCGCACCTGCTCCTCGTCGCGGTAGGTGATGGGCCACTCGCGATTGCCGACCAGCGGTCCGGCGGTGTCGAAGTAGCCCCACACCTTGCGCAGCACCTGCTCGGGCATGAAATGCGTGTGGACGTCGACGATTCCGGGCAACCCGAGGCGGTCGCGGAATCCGGTCACATAGTCGATGTCGTGCGTGTCGGTCACCGGCCCGCATCTCCTTCCGCGAACACCGTCAGCGCGTAGTCGCCGAGCCGCCCGATCAGCCGCTCGAAGAACTGCTCGGGACTGGTGGCCACCACGATGTCGGCATTCGGTTCACGCCCCCACATGCCCGCCCAGTCGGCCACGGTGGTGGCGCGGGTGAGGGTTCCGGTCAGCTCCACATCGACCGTGGCGGGTTTGGTGACGGCCAGATCCGGGTCCAGCGCCACGGCCGCCGCGAACGGGTCGTGCATGTGCGCCAGATAGCCCTGGTCGTAGAGCTTGTGGAAGTCGAAGTAGAAGCGGACCGCGTCGGTCAGGAACCGCACCAGCGGATTGCTCGCCGCCGAGCGGACGTGCGGCGGATCGTCTTCGGTGACCAGCTCCACCGGTGTGCTGCCTGCCCGTTCGGCCAGCAGTGCCAGGTGCGGCGGCTTCATCTCGATGGTCTCGGTGATGTCGAGGGCGCACACGATCGGACGGCGGTCGGCCGGCGCGGCGGAGAAGGCGTCGAAGACCTCCTTGGCCGCCTCCGGATCCACGTGCACGTTCCACTCGTTGGTGGGGGTGGTGTTGCCGGGATGGTTGAACGCCCCGCCCATGATGACCAACCGCCGGAGCAGCTGCGGCAGTTGCGGTTCCATGCGCAGGGCGAGAGCGAGATTGGTGAGCGGCCCGGTGCACAACCCGATGATCTCGCCGGGATGTGCGCGGGCCAGATCCACCCACATCTGAGCCGCCGACCGCTCCGAGACGGTCCGGGAGCTGGGCGGGAGTTCGGCGTACCCCACGCCCTGCGGCCCATGGGTGTCCTCGGTGGTGCGCAGCGGAATCGCCAGCGGCGCGAGCGCGCCCTGCGCCACTTCCAGTTCCGGGGCCCGCACCAGATCCAGCAGCGCGAGATTGTTGGCGGCCACCTGCGGCGCGGGCACATTGCCCGCGGTGGAGGCGATTCCGACGATCTCGGCCTCGGGGGAGGCGAGTAGGTAGAGCAGGCCCAGCGCGTCATCGATGCCGGTGTCGTTGTCCATGAGGATCTTCTGCCGCACGGGTTCGAGGGTAGCGGGGCGGATGCCGGCGAGCGTCGATGGCCCGTGGGGGAGCGTGGCCGCCGGCATCCGGGTGTCAGTAGGTGGGCAGGACATAGTCGGCGGTACCCGGGGCGAACAGCTTCTTGGTCAGCGGCAGCATCGCCTTGGAGGTCATCAGCCGCCAGTTGACCCGGGCCATCGCCGCGCCGAATCGGGTGGTGGGCAGCATCATCTTGATGCCGCCGCCGGGCAGCTCCTTGGCCTTGTCCAGGAACGGGGTGACGAGTTCCTGGTAGCGGGCCTGCGCGCCGTCGAGATCGCCGGGGGTGGCGGCGATTTCACCGGCGAGCAGATACGCCCCGACGATCGCCATGGCGGTGCCCATGCCGGAGAGCGGGGAGCCGCAATAGCCGGCGTCGCCGAGCAGCGTGACCCGTCCCGAGGACAGGCGCGGGACGTCGATGCGGGCGAGCTGGTCGAAGTAGAAGTCGTCGCTGCCGGCCATGGCGTCGAGGATGAGCGGGGCCTTCCAGCCCGCGCCGTCGAGCATCTCGCGGATGCGGGCCTGCTGTGCGGCGGGGTCGCGCCGCAGGGCCGGGTCGTAGTCCTGGCGCAGCGTGATGATCGCCTTGGAGGTGGCCGGGTCGCGGTCGGGGCGAATCGCGAAGGAGGCGCTGGGAATCGAGCATCCGGTCAGCCAGCCGTCCTCGGTGTCGGCGGGGGTGGGCATGGTGAAGAACGCCATGTAGCCGCCGAGGTGGGTGACGAACTGCTCGTCGGGTCCGAAAACCAGGCGGCGGGTGGCCGAGTGCACGCCGTCGGCGGCGATGACCAGGTCGTAGCGTTCGGTGCGGCCGGAAGCGAAGGTGACCTCGGCGCCGGTGGCGTCCTGGGTGAGGTGTTCGATCCAGTCGCCGTAGCGGTAGTCGAGCGGGCCGTCCACCTCGGCGATGAGGTCCAGCAGCACCTGGTTGAGGTCGCCGCGGGCGATCTCGATCTCGGCGGCCGGCCCCTCCCCGTCGAACATGTCGACGTCGATGCGGGCGTAGGTCTTGCCCTCCTCGGTGACGTAGGCCCAGCCCTGTTCGTGCACCCGCAGCTTGCCGATGCCGGGCAGCAGGCCCATGCGCTCGGCGGCTTCCTTGCTGGCGGTGCGCAGGTCGACGGCCTGGCCGCCAGGGCGGGGAGTGGTGGCACGCTCGACGACGGTGGTGGCGATGCCCGCGCGAAGCAGTTGCAGGGCAACGGTATTGCCGGCGATGCCGCCGCCGACGACCAGGATCTTGGGGGTGGAGGTGGTGTTCATCGGAACTCCCGAAACTCGTTGAAAGTCTGTCTAAGACATATGTCTAACAAACTTTGATACGCGTGTCTAGAACGAATGTCTAAGACGCTGCTAGGGTGGGGTCATGGGAAATCGAGAAGATCTGCTGACGGGCGCGCGCAAGGCCGTCCTGGAACGCGGCCTCGCCAAGGTGACCGCCCGCGACATCGCCACAGCCGCGGGAGTCAGCCTGGCCGCCATCGGCTACCACTTCGGCTCCAAGGACCAGTTGGTCACCGAGGCCATCACCATGGGCATCGGCACCGAACTCGGTGACGGCATGGAGGCGGCCATCCGCGATGCGGGGGAGGGTCACACGCTGTGGGAGTCGTTGGCGGCGACCTGGAACGGATTCGTCGACGTCATCCAGAACAATCACGACGGACTGCTGCTGAGCACCGAGAACGGCTTGCAGATCGCGCGCGATCCGGCCCAGCAGGTCTTCATGGCCGAGGCCAGTGCGACGGCGCATCGCGACATCGCCGAGATCATCGCCTCCGTCCACCCGAACCTCAGTGCGGAACAGGCTGCCGCGGTCGCGAAACTGCTGTTCGTGCTGTTCCAGGGGATGGCCATTCAGATGTTGATCGCGCCGGGCGCGGACTGGCTCGACGGTGATTCGCTGGTGACGGCGGTCGCGGCCATGCGGGACAAGTGAAATCAGCCCGGCGGCACGTTCCGTAGTCGGGTCACGGCGATGACGGCCAGCAGCAGTG
The DNA here is from genome assembly GCF_018362975.1 of Nocardia tengchongensis. Classification (NCBI taxonomy): domain Bacteria; kingdom Bacillati; phylum Actinomycetota; class Actinomycetes; order Mycobacteriales; family Nocardiaceae; genus Nocardia; species Nocardia tengchongensis. Next base: position 5,589,240 of record NZ_CP074371.1, on the reverse strand, counting down.
CGGCCCCCGCCGCGATGGCCGCGGTCAGATGCATGCCGGTGAGAAACGCGTGCTTGGCCGCCTCGGCGACGGTGCTGCCCATCTTGCCCGGCGCGGACCGGGCGACTTCCAGTGCGGCGCCCAGTGTGTCGCGAGCCGCGCGGGCATCGGGTTCCGGCAGCCCATAGGGCAGTCCGACGGCGAGCTGACTGCGGTAGATGGCGATGCTGATGCTGCCCAGAATGGAAATGCCCAGCGCACCGCCGAATTCCGCTCCCGTCTCCGACAGTCCGGAGGCCGCGCCCGCCTGCTCCGGCGGCGCGGTGCCGACGATGAGTTCGGTGGTGACCCCGAACACCGGCGCGAGGCCGAACGACACCAGCAGTGACGCCGCGATGGTGAGCTCCACGCCGCCGGTCGCGGTGATCTGGGTGAGCAGCAGCAGCCCGACCGCGGCCATGGCCATGCCCACGCCGATCATGTAGGCGGGCCGCACCACCTTCATGATCCGCGGCCCCAACTGCGAGCCGACCATGAATCCCAGGCCGGCCGGGATGGTGGCGATCCCCGCGCGCAGTGGCGACATACCCAGCACCAGCTGGAAGTACTGGCCCACGAACAGCGCGTAGCCGAAGGCCACGAAGATCGCGACCATATTGATGGTCAGGGCGGTCCGGAAGCTGCCCAGCCGGAACAGGCGCAGATCAAGCATCGGATCGGCCGTATTGAGTTGCCGCCGAACGAAGACCACGCCGATCGCGACACCCACGCTCAGCGCGGTGAGCGCGGCCGGGCCGGGTCCGTCCTGGGCGGCCTTCTTCATGCCGAACACCACCAGTAGCACCGCCGCCGTGCACAGCGCCGCGCTGAGCGGGTCGAGCCGTCCCGCGTCCGGATCCCGGAATTCGGGCAGCACTCTGGGCGCGAGCACGATCAGCAGCAGCATCACCGGCACCGCTAGTAGGAACACCGAACCCCACCAGAAGTGTTCGAGCATCAGCCCGCCGGCCAGCGGGCCGATGGATCCGCCCACGAGTAGGACCCCACCCAGACCCCGACCGCGACCGACCGCTGCCCCGGATCGCGAAACATGGTGAAGATCAACGAGAGCGTGGAGGGCGCCAGGGTGGCCCCGGCGACGCCGAGCAGGGCCCGGCAGCCGATCAGCACCGGCGCCGACGGCGCGAAGGCCGCGATCACCGAGATCGCGGCGAAGGCCGCCGCGCCGATTATCAGCAACCGCCGCCGTCCGATCCGATCGCCGATGGTGCCCATGGTGAGCAGCAACCCGGCGACCAGAAAGCCGTAAACGTCGATGATCCACAGCAATTGGGAACTGGTGGGCCGCAACACCTCGCTGATCTGCGGCACCGCCAGGTGCAGGACCGTGAGGTCCATCGAGTAGACCAGGCACGCGAGGGCGAGTACCGCCAGTCCGGCCCATTCCCTTCTCCCTACCGAGGTAGCGCCGACGTCGCCGCCGGCGGTGAGCAAGGGAGCAGGTGTGTCCACGATGACGTCCTCCATCCGCATGTCGACACACATGTCGACAATTTTGATGTCGGTTTCAGGGTCTCATTTATTAACGCCGGACGGGGGATAAGTGCGGCGTGTTGAAAACGCTGCATTGCAAGGCAATTCGGCTAATTTTCGGATGTGCTTGCGGGTGTACGTGCAGCAGCTTGTATACATTCTCCGAAGTTACGAACCGTCCGGTCGGGCTTTCCACTCGGCAGGGCTCGAACCGTACGCCGGCGCAGGCCAGGGATGGTCGGGATATTCGCTCAATACCGGGGCCGCGGTGGTCACCGTGCCGTGCGTGACGGCGTAGCGCGCATCGGGAGCCTGCGCGGATCCGTGATCCGGCGTCCGGCCCGGCGCGGTGATCAGCCAGGATGCCGTGCGTGCCAGAGCGACCCGGACATCGCGTCCGCGACCGTCGGCCCGGCGCGCGCCGAGTGCGTCCAGGACGCCCGCCGCGAGCAGGTAGCCGCTCGCGTGGTCCAGGGCCTGCGCGGGCAGCGTGCCCATGACTGGTTCGGCCCGCGAATTATCCCGTGTGCCTTCGATCAGAGAAATTCCGGATGCGGCTTGCACGATGCTGTCGAAACCGCGCCGATCTCCCCACGGCCCGTGTTCGCCCCATGCCGAAACTCGGCCGTGCACAATTCCGGGACGAATATCGCCGGGCCGCAGTCCGAGTCGTTCCAAGCTGCCCGGTCGGTAACCCGAGATGATTATGTCTGCATTGCTGATCAATTCGCGAAAAACTGGAAGTTCAGTGCGCAAATCGACTACGGTGGAATACTTCCCCTGACATGTGTCCAGGAACTGCCAGCCGATCTCCGGCAACCCCGGCGGGTCGATCCGCAACACCTCGGCTCCAGCAGGGCCAATGCCCGTGTCGCCACCGGCCCGGCGATCACCCGGGTCAGATCCAGCACCCGGACCCCGCGCAACGGCAGCAAATGCGTTGCGGCGGTGGGGGAGTCGACACCACCAGTGTCATCGCGCGCCTCGATCGCCACCAAGGGGCCCGAGGCGGCGGCCTTGCCCTGCGGGCTGTCCGACCATTCCTGCTCCGACCGCACCCGGAACGCGATCGCCGCGTGCTCGGCGGCGCGCTGTTCGATGTCGGCGGCCGTCAGCGTCGCCACCCGCTCGACGAACTCCGCGCGCCCGGTCCCGTCGGGCAGTTCGAGTGCCGCCAGCAGGCGTGCGCGGTGGTGCGGATAGTTGGCGTGCGTGCGCACCCAGCCGTCCGTGGTCCGGAAGAAGCCCGACAGCTCCGCGAACATCTCCGGCTGCTGCCCGTCGATCCGCAACAGGCGGTCGCTCGAGAACGCCGCCGCGACCCGGCCGGGATCGACGACACCCTGCACCGGTGCCAGCCCGCACGCAGCCCGCCACCGGTCGGCCGCACTCGCGAGGGCCGCGACCGCACCGCCCGACAATGCCCAGACCGGCAGTGTCGCAGCCAGATTCGCACCCGGATCGAGCTCCGGCAACGGGGTGCCGGTGACCCCGATTCCGGTCTCGTAGTCGCGAACCAGTGCATCATAGGAAGCCACGAGCCGACTCTAACGCCGGCACCGCGGTCGAGCCCGCCCGCACATCTCGGGGCATACTCGACCGGATGAGCGCCCATCGACTGGCCGGGACCGCCTGGCTGCGTGAGCTGAAGTCCGATCCCGCACCCGCGACCGTGCTGGTGTGCTTCCCGCCCGGCGGTGGCTCAGTCACCGCCTACCGGGTCCTGGCCCAGCGCTTCGGGCAGGGCACCGCGGTATTCGGCGTGCAGTACCCGGGACGGCAGGACCGCATCGGCGACACCCCGGTCCCCGTACTCACCGAACTCGCCGAACGTGCCGCCACCGACCTACTGGCGTGGCCGAAAGACGTGCCGCTGGCCATCTTCGGACACAGCATGGGCGCGACCGTCGCCTACGAGGCCGCCCGGCGGGTCGAGGCGGGCGGCCGCGAGGTGGCACACCTGTTCGTATCCGGCCGTCCCGCACCGGAGTTCGAGGTGACCGAACGCATCCACGAAGGACCCGACGAGGACCTCATCGCCGAACTCGAACGGCTGTCCAATGATCCGGCGTCGGTGCGCATCCTGCGCGACGAGCCGGGCCTGGCCGAACTGGTGCTCCCGGCGGTGCGCACCGACTACCGCGCGGTCGAAACCTACCGCCACCAGCCCGGCGCACCGCTGCGCGCGCCGATCACCGCCCTGGTGAGCGACGCCGATCCGACCACCACCACCGAACAGGCCGGGCACTGGCGCGAGTACACCGCCACCGGATTCGACCTCGCCACCTTCAGCGGCGGCCACTTCTACCTCGACCTGCCCGAAAACGTCCCCGCCGTCAGCGATGTGATCACTCGCGCGCTGGCGGCGGCGGTGCAGGGCCGCTCGAACTGAGACAGCGGGCCGAGCGCCCCCGGCCCGGTCGGGGGCGTCTCAGCCCAGGTATTCCGACTCGAGTACCCGGTCCTTGAGGAAGGACTGGTACTCGATGTGGGTGTCGTGTTCCACGGTGCGCCAGGACTTGCCCTCGGCCTCACGCATGTAGCTCAGATAGTCCGGCGCGCCCGGGATGCGCATGTTGTCGGCGACCACGATGGTGCCCGGGTGCAGCCAGCCCGCGTCCAGAATGTGCTTCAGGTCGGCCAGGTACGCGGACTTGTCGTGATCGACGAAGACGAAATCGACCGCGCCCTCGGTGATCCCGTGTTCCTCGGTGAGCAGCCGGAGCGTCTCGCCGCCGTCGCCGATGGTGCCCACCACGACCGTCACCCGATCGGCCAGTCCGGCGTGGGCGATGATGTCGCGCGCCACCTCGGCGTTCGCGGCGCTGAACTCCACCGAGATCAGCCGCGCGCCCTCGGGCATGGTGCGCCCGGTGCGCACCGCGCTGTAGCCGATGTAGGTGCCCAGCTCGAGCAGCAGCGTCGGATCCGCCTTGCGCACGGCGGCATCGAGCAGCAGACCCTTCTCGTCGCCCACGTTCACCAGATTGCTGCGGGTGCGGGCGAAGGTGTCGATGGCGGCCATGACGCTCTCGGGATTGCCCTGTTCGGCGGTGGCGAGCACGTGGTCGCGCACCGCGGTCTCGCGGCCGTCACCGAATTGACCGGTGCGCGTGAAGGTCCCGAGACCCCGCACGGTGCTGATCGCCGTGCGCACCGGATACACCACCCGCTGCCGGAGCACCGCTCCGATCGATGAGCCAGCCATCACAACCCCTTCGTTTACACACTGATAACCAGCGCGATTATGCACGCCCCGAAGCGTTTTCGCTTCGGGCGGCCGGGTCGTGGGGCATGACCACGGTGTGCGGCGAGCGCGGTGCGCGGCCCGGTTCGGGGCTGTTGGCCAGGCGCGAGAGCCGCTGATCCGGCCGACGTCGGCCCTGGCTCCGGCGATGCCGGCCTCGGATCTGGTAACAATGGCGGGGTCACTAGGGGAGGAACCACGGTGTCCCACATTCCGGTAGCCGCACTCGTGCCGCTGATCGTGATCGCGATCGGATTCGTCGGCTTCTGCTGGTACGACCTGTCCCGCTCGCGCGTGCGGTACCTGCCGAAATGGGCCTGGGCGATCATCTGCCTGATCAGCATTCCGATCGGCGGAATCATCTACTTGACGGTCGGCCGCGACAGCGGAACGGCCCGTGGCTGAATCGTCGCTCGAGGTCGCCGAAGTTTCGGTGCGCTTCGGAGACTTCCAGGCACTGGACGGCGTCGACTGGACCGTCGACGGTCCCGGCGTCATCGGACTGATCGGGCTCAACGGGGCCGGCAAGACCACCCTCATCCGCAGCGTGCTCGGCCTGCAAAAGGTCAGCGCGGGCGCGGTGCGCGTGCCGATCGGGCTCGGCGCGATCGGATACTGCCCGGACACACCGGGTTTCGAACCGTGGCTGACCGCGCGGGAAGTGCTCGCCCAATCCCGGGCCATCGGCGCGGCCCGCGACACCGGCGCCTGGTCCGCCGACGCGGCGCTCGCGGCCGTAGATCTGGAACGGCACGCCCACCGGCGAGCGGGCGGATTCTCCCGAGGAATGTTGCAGCGGTTGGGGATCGCCGCGGCCCTGGTCCGCGAACCGGAGGTCCTCATCCTCGACGAACCCACCAGCGCCCTCGATCCCGAAGGCCGCGCAGCCGTCCTGGCGCTCATGCGTGACCTCGGGAAGCGGATGACCGTCGTGTTCTCCAGCCACCTGCTCGCCGACGTGGAGGATTTGGCCGACCGGCTGCTCCTGCATCGCGGCCGGGTCGTCTTCGCGGGGGAGACCGAGGAATTCCTGCAGCAGCACACGGCCCCACCGACATTGCGCATCGCGCTACGCGGCGGCGGCGTCATCGAGGCCGAGCACGCGCAGTGGGGGACCGCCCTGGCGGACGCCGCCACACGCAGCACCGAACTCGACGACATCCGAATCACGCGACCCACGCTCACCGACGCGTTCTTCGCCGCGATAGAGGAGAAGGCATGAACGGCACCGTCCTCCGGGTGGAGTGGTTCCGCTGGGTGCGGACCCGCCGACTGGTGGCGCTGGCCGCGGCCTTCGTGCTCTTCGGCTGCGTGTCACTGTTCGGGGCGAAGTATCTGCCCGACCTGATCGGGAACTCGGCCGACATCAAACTGCTGCGGGTGCCGGACTGGCGGGACGGGTTGCAGCAGTACATCAAGAACACCGGACTGCTCGTCGCGGCGGTGGCCATGATCCTGGCGGCGCAGGCGTGCGCGATCCGCGACACGGACCCGGTGGGGATTTTCTACCTCAGCCGTGAGGTGTCCCCGATCCGGCTGTACTTGCCACGGCTCATGGTCGCCGCCGGCGTGATCGCGGCGGCCGCGACGATCGGGGCCGCGGTCGCGCTGTACGAGTGCTGGGCGCTGTTCGGGTCCTATCCGATGGCCCCGGCATTGGGTTCGCTTGCGGTGCAAGCCGTTGCAATCGTGCTGTTCGCGATGTTCACGGCCGCTCTGGCGGCCCGGCTCGGGTCGGCAGGCATGGCGGTCGCGATAACCGCCGGGCTGTACGTGCTCTGCCTGCTGCTGTCGACCGTGCCCAGGATCCAGCCCTATCTGCCCACCACCGCCCTGCAACCGGCCATCGACGCCGCGGGCTGGTCCGCGGCCGAGGCCGCGAAATCGGTACTGGCCCTGGTGATCGCGACCGGGCTGGCGCTCGCCGTCGCATTGACGACGCCGATCCGTGCGATCAAGACCCCGGCGTGACGGCCCGCCGCCGCGACAGCAGATACAGACCTCTCGCCGACCTGCACGTGTTGTGTGCCCAGATCCATCGGTGGCAGTCCATGGCCGCCGTCGGTGATGAGCTGCACGACCGCTACTCGCAGCTGTTGCCGGTGCTGACCGTCCTCGATGGTGCCGCCGATCTCGTCCAGGCCGACATCCAGATCCGCCGCCGACTCCTCGACGCCGACATCTACAGTCGCACCGCCGATTTCACCACCATCCCCGATCGGATCCGCCGGCGCTGGCACGCCACCGCCGACGACCTGCTCCCGCGCGCCTACCTGTGCTATCAGTGCGCCTCGATCGCCGCGGCCCACACGGGTCATGTCCAGTGCTGAGCTGCCGTAGCGAGCAATCGGGTCGCATGGCCACCCACGCGGGTGTGGCCGGACTGCTCGGTCGATGATCCGGGTCGAGCAATCCGCGACGCCAGCGGCGTCGAACTATCGAACGGTGACGTGATTGGTCGAGGGGGAGTGCCCGAGTGCAGGTGTTCATCAGCGGCCGGGTCAGCCGCTGCGGTAGTGAGGCTCACGTCGTCATCGGTGCACCGCGCCCGGTCGCCGGGTCGGCCCGCGGTGAGCAGGTCTGCCACGTCGAAATCCGCTGGAAGGGCACCATTGTGCGGCTGCGCCCGCGGCCGGGGTCCATGCGGGTGGCGCTGGACAACGCGCTGGGTGAGGTCACCGAGCATCTGGGCATCGACCTGTCGGGGTTGCTCGCGCACGTCGCGATCGGGCCCGCGGTGCACGAGCCCACCGCCTGGTAGCCGGGATAGGCCGCCGGTTGCGTCGTTCTTGGCAGAACCTCGAATCCGCCCACAATTCGGCGAGTTCTACAGCAACCCCTATTTATCGCGACGCGGCTGGACCGTCGGTGGGCCATGGCCCACCGACGGTCCAGCCGCACTCGCTCTCAGATGTAGGTGAAGGCGATGCCGTTGCTGGTACCACCCCCGGTTGTGGCGGTGATCTGTACTGTTCCGGCTGCCTCTGCCGGGGCGACGGCGGTGATCTGGATTGCGGAATCAACCGTGAACGAGGTCGCCGGTGTCCCACCGAAACTCACGGCCGTGGTACCGGTCAGGTCCGTCCCGGCGAGCACGACCGTCGTCCCGCCGGTGATCGGTCCTACGTTCGGCACCGCCGTGATCAGGGTAGGAACCGCGACATAGGTGAAGGAGACACCGTCGACCGTTCCTCCTGCGGTGGTGACGGTGACGAGCACGGTCCCCGCCGATCCGGCAGGGGTCACTGCCGTGATCTGGGTGGCGGAGTCGACCGTGAACGAGGTCGCCGGTGTCCCACCGAAACTCACCGCCGTCGCGCCGGTCAGGTTCGTCCCGGTGAGCACGACCGTCGTCCCGCCGGTGATCGGTCCTACGTTCGGCACCGCCGTGATCAGGGTAGGAACCGCGACGTAGGTGTAGGCGACACCGTTGCTGGTTCCGCCGGCGGTGGTGGCGGTGACCAGCACGGTTCCCGCTGTCCCGGGCGGGACTACCGCGGTGATCTGAGTCGCGGAGTCGACAGCGAACGAGGCCGGCACACCTCCGAAACTGACCCCGGTGGCTCCTGCCAGGCCCGTTCCGGTCAGGGTGACGGTGGATCCGCCGGTCACCGGCCCGACGTTGGGCACCACCGTCGTCAATGTCGGCACTGCTGCGTAGGTGAAGGAGACACCGTTGACCGTTCCTCCTGCGGTGGTGACGGTGACGAGCACGGTCCCCGCTGATTCGGCAGGGGTTACTGCTGTGATCTGGGTGGCGGAGTCGACTGTGAACGAGGTCGCCGGTGTCCCGCCGAAATCCACTGCGGTGGCGCCGGTGAGGGCGGTGCCGGTGAGCACGACGGTCGTCCCACCGGCGACCGGCCCTGAACTGGGAACGATGGCGGTCAGGGCTGGCACGGCGATATAGGTGTAGGAGACGCCGTTGCTCGTACCGCCCGCGGTGGTGACGGTCACCAGGACCGTCCCGGCTGCCTCCGCCGGGGCGACCACGGTGATCTGGGTGGCGGAATCGACCGTGAACGAAGTCGCCGGTGTCCCACCGAAACTCACCGCCGTCGCACCGGTCAGAGCGGTACCGGTCAGCACGACCGTCGTCCCGCCCGCCACCGGTCCCGCGGTCGGCACCACCGTGGTCAGCGTGGGTACCGCGACGTAGGTGTAGGAGACGCCGTTGCTGGTTCCGCCGACGGTGGTGACGGTGACCTGCACCGTCCCGGCCGAACCCGCGGGGGCGACGGCGGTGATCTGGGTGGCGGAGTCGACGGTGAACGAGGTCGCCGGTGTGCCACCGAAACTCACCGCCGTCGCGCCGGTCAGAGCGGTGCCGGTGAGCACGACCGTGGTTCCGCCCGTCACCGAACCGGTATTCGGCACCACCGTGGTCAATGTGGGTACCGCGACATAGGTGTAGGCGACACCGTTACTGGTACCGCCCGCGGTGGTGACGGTGACCTGCACCGTCCCGGCCGAACCCGCGGGGGCGACGGCGGTGATCTGGGTGGCGGAGTCGACGGTGAACGAGGTCGCCGGTGTGCCACCGAAACTCACCGCCGTCGCGCCGGTCAGAGCGGTGCCGGTGAGCACGACCGTGGTTCCGCCCGTCACCGAACCGGCACTCGGCACCACCGTGGTCAACGTGGGTACCGCGACATAGGTGTAGGCGACACCGTTACTGGTTCCGCCGACCGTGGTGACCGTCACCTGCACCGTCCCGACCGCGTGGGCCGGGGCGACCGCGGTGATCTGGGTGGCGGAGTTGATGGTGAACGAGGTCGCTGGTGTGCCACCGAAACTCACCGCTGTCGCACCGGTCAGGTTCGTTCCGGTGAGCACGACGGTGGTTCCGCCCGTCACCGAACCGAGGTTCGGCACCACCGTCGTCAATGTGGGTACCGCGACGTAGGTGTAGGCGACACCGTTGCTGGTTCCGCCAGCGGTCGTGACGGTGACCTGCACCGTCCCCGCTGCGTGGGCGGGGGCGACCGCGGTGATCTGGGTGGCGGAATCAACGGTGAACGAGGTCGCTGGTGTGCCACCGAAACTCACCGCTGTCGCACCGGTCAGGTTCGTCCCGGTCAGCACAACCGTGGTTCCGCCCGTCACCGAACCGGCACTCGGCACCACCGTCGTCAATGTGGGTACCGCGACGTAGGTGTAGGCGACACCGTTGCTGGTTCCGCCAGCGGTCGTGACGGTGACCTGCACCGTCCCGGCCGAACCCGCGGGGGCGACTGCGGTGATCTGGGTGGCGGAGTTGACGGTAAACGAGGTCGCTGGTGTGCCACCGAAACTCACCGCTGTCGCACCGGTCAGGTTCGTCCCGGTCAGCACAACCGTGGTTCCGCCCGTCACCGAACCGGCACTCGGCACCACCGTCGTCAATGTGGGTACCGCGACGTAGGTGTAGGCGACACCGTTGCTGGTTCCGCCCGCGGTCGTGACGGTGACCTGCACCGTCCCGGCCGAACCCGCGGGGGCGACTGCGGTGATCTGGGTGGCGGAGTTGACGGTGAACGAGGTCGCTGGTGTGCCACCGAAACTCACCGCCGTCGCGCCGATCAGGTTCGTCCCGGTGAGCACGACGGTGGTTCCGCCCGTCACCGAACCGAGGTTCGGCACCACCGTGGTCAGCGTGGGTACCGCGACGTAGGTGTAGGCGACACCGTTGCTGGTTCCGCCCGCGGTCGTGACGGTGACCTGCACCGTCCCGGCCACGTGGGCGGGGGCGACCGCGGTGATCTGGGTGGCGGAGTTGACGGTGAACGAGGTCGCTGGTGTGCCACCGAAACTCACCGCCGTCGCGCCGATCAGGTTCGTCCCGGTGAGCACGACGGTGGTTCCGCCCGTCACCGATCCTGAAACGGGGGCGATACTGGTCAGGGTCGGCACCGCGGCATAGGTGTAGGAGACACCGTTACTGGCTCCGCCCGACCCGGTGACGGTCACCTGCACCGTCCCGGCCGTATGGGCGGGGGCGATGGCGGTGATCTGGGTGGCGGAGTTCACGGTGAATATCGTTGCGGTCGAACCGAATCGGACGGTCAACGGGCCGATGAACCCGGTACCCGTGATCGTCACGTTGTTCCCGCCCGCAGTCGGACCGGCGGTCGGGGAGATCGAGGTGATGGTCGGAACGACGACGTAGACGTAGACAACCGGATTGCTGGTGCCGCCCGGTCCGGTGACGGTGACAGACACGATCCCGGTGCCCGCGGGGGTGACGGCGGTGATCTGGGTATTGGAGTCGACTGTGAACGAGGTCGCCGGTGCCCCACCGAAACTCACCGCAGTGACGCCGGTGAGACCCGACCCGGTGAGTGTCACTGTCGTCCCGCCCGCGGTCGTTCCTTGGCTGGGACTGATGCTGATCAACGCGGGCACCGCGAGATAGGTGTAGGACACCCCGTTGCTGGTGCCCGCCGAAGTGGTGACGGTGACCTGCACGGTACCGACCGAGCCGGCGGGGGCGATCGCGGTGATCTGCGTCGGAGAATCCAGGGTGAAAGTCGTTGCGGTAGTGCCGAACCGCACAGTGATCGGCCCGGTGAACCCGGTACCGGTGATCGTGACGCTGGTTCCCCCTGTCACGGGCCCGGTCGTCGGAGAGAGAGACGTGATGGTAGGCATGATGGTCGCCTCCTTAATTCTTGTGGCAATTACTCAGTTGAACCCGAGCGGGGTTTGCCCGAGTTCCCATGGCGGCCCGCTACTTCCAGTATCAAACACACCGCCGACCGACCTGAAGAGTTCGCTTTAATTCGTTATCGGATTCGCACAGCCGGTCGGTATTTCAAGGGTTCCGGTCGGTATTCAACCACCACCCGTTCCTGCGCCCGAGCGCCGTCACCACGATGGTTCTGTCCGGCATTCCGCATGACAGTGACTCGATCACGCAGCCAATTCGGAGATATCTGCGACCTTCCGTGCCTGGACACTCTCAATTCGTGCCACCGGCACGGTATTCGGAGCACTCCAGCACAGAAACTCAGTACTATGCGGGGCTGGTGATCTGATCGTGGAGCGTAGCGAGGATCCAGTTGCGGTTATCCCGTTGGCCGGTCCCGATAACGGGACCATCCGGTTTTTGAGTCCGGGTTGTTTTCCGATCCAGTTTCATGTGATTGGGCAGGCCACGAGGTGATGGGCGTGGCCGCAGCGGGCTGCGTACTCGGCCGAGGTCAGGCGGCCCCGCGCCGAGTGGCGGTGCCGCAGATCATTTTCGGTCTTGAAGTCGCTGATGACCGCTCGGGCTTCGAGCAGGCTCGTCCGGTGACTACGGTTGAGGCATCGCGCAGCCGCCGGTCGAACGATTCGATATAGCCGTTGCTCCACGGCCTTCCCGGTCGAATGGAGGGGATTCCGACTCGTCCGCCGCAGCACTGTTGCAGCGCTTGGGAAATCGATGTCCATGCGCGGCCAGCGTGATTTTCGTGTCACTGGTCTAACTGCCGCCAATTGCAGCGGATACGAACACGCGACTGTCCCCCACCGGCCGTGATTTGGGGGGCGAAGGCGCTCGGGGGTAGTGACTGGTAGGGGCTCGTATTCAAGTGGTCTGAATTGGTCTGGTGGATGAGCGCGAAAACCGCTAAGCGCAACGGTCGCCGCAACTTGCCGCTTGACCAGCTGAGATGGCTCACTCCTCGTTTGTCCTGCGGTGCATCGTGATTGGTGCTTGGCCTGGCTGCCGATGAGGTTGGTCGGCGTGCTGGAGGTGCGGCTCCGAGCAGGTACTCCCTCACGCCTGGTTCTTAGACGACTGAATCGCCCCGGTGGGGCCGGAGACCTATTGGTGTGACAGCCCGGCGGGTTGCTGGGCTGATTGTTGAGCGTAGTAGGCCGCCTCCATCTCGGCGGGTGGGATGTCCCCGCAGTATTGGTAGAGGCGGCGGTGGTTGAACCAGTCGACCCATTCGGCGGTGGCGAATAGCGTGCGAGGATCTGCGCGAGCAGTTCGTGTGCGGTCGATCCCATCAGATCGGTCATGTCGTGCAGCTCATCACCGATGGCGGTCATGGACTGCCACCGATGGATCTGGGCACACAACCCGTGCATGCCATGAGCAGGCAGGTATGGATGCGTATACGACCGTGAAGGGCCGCACGTTTATCGACCGGGAGTTGTATCTGCCCAAGTCCTGGACCACCGATCGGGACCGGTGTCGGGAGGCCGGGGTGCCCGATGAGGTTGAGTTCGCCACGAAACAGGTTCTGGCACAACGGATGCTGGCCGGTGCGCTGGATGCTGGAGTACCCGCACGCTCGGTCACTGCCGACGAGGCCTACGGCGGCGATTCGAAGTAGTACCGGCGGAAAATACAACCGGAAATGCTGTTTGATGGCCGGTTTCATCGCGGTTGTTCACTCCGACCCGGATCGACGTGCTGACGCGATCAAGGTGCTGCGCTGCACCGGAATCCACCGGTTGTGACGGAACCACAGCGCATGAGGGAGCGATCAGCCCCAGAATCCATAGGTACTGCTTGGGGTCGCTCGCCTTCGAATTCTGAAATATTGACATGTGTGTGCCTCGGTGATCCAACAACACGCGGTCGAAAGTGTGTGCGGTCAGAATCGTTTGGGCCCAAACCTCGTTACAGGCTGGCGGTTTCGCTGCGAGTTCTGCTGGAACCGTCAAAAATGCGGACTGACCGGGCAATTCACCCTGGCGCTCGAACGCGTGATGCCCAACAGCCGGATCGGCGAGAGCACCGAATCTCGGCTGCCGGGCATCGTGTCCCGAAACTCACAGAGTCAGGGCAGCGCCCAGCAGTTGTTCGGGGCGGGCGCGCCGGCGAGCCGGTCGGTCACCCACTGCTGTGAGGCGATCAGCGCCGGGAAGAACGTCATCACATGCGTTCCCACCGGGCCCGAGACGGGCGGGATCTCGGCATTGGCATCGAGCTGGACCGGCACGCCGTCACCGCACCACGCCGCCGCCATCGCCCGCACCGGCGCGTACGGCGCGCCCTCGTCGTTCGCGGCCGAGGCGGTGAGGACCGGTATCGACGGGGAGAGCGTGCCGAGGCGCTGTTCGGCGAACGCCGATGCCAGCGCGGGGTTCCGATCGATGACCGCGGTGATCGGTTCACCAGTGGTGGTCCATTCGGAGGTGTTCGGATGTGCCTGGGCCAGGCCGGTGGGGACCGCGCATTTGCCCAGAGATTCACGCAGAATCGCCGTACCTGTGTCATTGAGCTCGGCGTCGAGAATCGGGCGCGTTTCGGGGTAGTCGGCGGCGATGCCATTGAGAATCCAGGCGGTGGCCGGTGCCATGAGGGATCGTCCGTCGTTGTATCCGATGAAGTATTCGTCGTCGACCACCGGACCGCCCACGTAGGCACCGCGGACATTCAGCTCGGGAGCGTAGCTCGACTCCAGCTCGGCCGCTCCCGCCGACGCCATCCCACCTTGGGAATATCCGTAGAGAGCGACCGGCGTGCCGGGGTTGAGGCCGCTGCCGGGCAATTGCACCGCGGCGCGCGCCGCATCCAGCAGGGCGTAGGCCTGTGCCTTGCGGTTGAGGTAGTCGTGCACGTCGGGGGTACCCAGGCCGTGAAAGTCGGTGACCACCACCGCCATCCCTCGGGTGAGCAGGGACGTTATCGCCAGCAGATCGTATTCGAACGTGATGTCGGCCGGAGGCTGGTACTGGACGATCTGCGTCATCAGTTTTGACGGCGCACATTCGTCACCCTGCCCCTTCGTGCCTCCCGCATACGCGATCAGCGGGCGCTCGCCCGGTCCGGTCCATGGCACGGTCGGCTGCAGGTAGGTGCCCACGACCGCCGTCGGCGCATCGTGGGTATCGCTGCTGACATACATCATTCGCGTCGCGGCGGCCGGAACCACGCCGGGCATTCCGGGTGCGGACAGAGCCACCACCGCCGGTTGCGTGCGCACGATGGTTCCCGGTGCGGACGGTAGCGGCGGCGGCAGGTAGAAGTCGTCACCGGCTGCGGCAGGTTCTCCCCTAGCGAGTAGTTCCGAGTTCCCGGCGCCCCCTGCCATCATGACGAGGGTTCCTGTCAAAGCTACAGCCAATCCAAGTAGTCGGCTCCGCACTTTTTTCGATCCTTCCTGCAATTGTGAAGCAATCAGGGCATCGAATCAGGTGTTTCGGGTGTTTCGGGTGTTTCGGGTGTTTCAGAATATACGCACGGTTATCGGATCTTTGCGACCTAGCCGAAGAAACGCCGAACCTCTGTTCCCCCCGCCGCGACTCGACCCGGTGGCGTCGCGTAATCGCCAGCGAAACCAGGCCCGTGGGGTCCAGATCTGAGAAATCCGGCGGTAGTTTCGGCGGTCGTGGGTAGCGAAGACCGCGTCCGCGTGAACTCCTACGATGGGGTGCCGGTAGAACTCGCCGAATTTCGGGCGTCTTTGAAGTATCGCCGCGAGTCAACGAGCGAAAACCGTGGACCATGGTCGATCCCGTTACACGCTAGAGGCTGACGTCGCGCAGGCGAAAAACCTCCTGTGACCAGCATTTCCGTTGTATTTTCCGCCGATACTACGGCTACCCCGGTAGCCGTCTCGCACCCGGCGCCCAGGTGAGCCGAGGTTGTCGAGCACTCTGGCGATGGCCGCCCACGCTGGCGGCTCCCACACCTGCGGCCGCGACGCGATTGGGCCGTCGGCAGGCAATCGCCTACCAACGGCCCAGCCACACCAGCCCTCAGACGTAGGTGTAGAAGACCCCGTTGCTGGTTCCTCCCGGGGTGGTGACGGTGACCAGTACAGTGCCGGCCGTCCCGGCGGGGGCGACGGCGGTGATTTGGGTGTCGGAGTCGACACTGAACGAGGTTGCCGGGGTGGCACCGAAACTGACCGCGGTCGCACCGGTCAGATTCGTCCCGGTGAGCACCACGGTGGTCCCACCGGCCACCGGACCCGCGTTCGGGGTGATGGTGGTCAGAGTGGGTACCGCGACGTAGGTGTAGGAGACACCGTTGCTGGTGCCACCGGCGGTGGTGGCGGTGACCAGTCCTGATGCCGCAGCCGCGCGGGCGCCGCGTCCAGTCGGCGAGTCGGCCGACACCTGAATGGGCACGACGATCACAGGAACGCGCCGCTGACAGGTCATCGCCACCCGACAGCACCTGCGGTGCTGGAGACAGCCGACATCTGCCGCGATACACGCGAAATTCCACCGTGTCGGTGCCCCATGGCACTATTGCCGCGCTGATCCTCGTTCCCGAACTGCGTGTATGTCGGCGGATCAGCATCGATCGCGCCCACCCTTGGGTTCGCCGGCAATGCAGCTTCTCAGGCGGCATGCGTTGCACGCTCGAACTGCGGAAACACGTTGCTGAGGAGGGTGTCTCGCGAACGAAGGTCTCCGGACACCCTTCAGCGTGGACTCGCATCAGACGCGACTCTCTCGCATCCGATGCGAGCGCTGCTGACTACCGACGCCCAATCCCTGATCAGGGCGTATGTCGAACATCGTTGGATTTCGGTGAGTTCTACTGGAACCCCGATCGGGCCGTCGGCAGGCAATTGCCCTCCGACGGCCCGGCCACACCCGCCGTCAGACAAAGGTGAAGGGCAGTCCGTTGCTGGTGCCGTCCAGCTCCACCTTGACGGTGACGTTCACCGTGCCTGTCCCCGTCGGGGAGATGGCCGTGATCTGGGTGTCGGAGTCGATGGTGAACGTGGTTGCGGTGGTACCGAACCGCACGGACAAAGGACCGACATTGGCGAACCCGGAGCCGGTGATCACCACAGAGCTGAAAACCGTCGCAGGGCCGGAAGAAGGTGAAAGGGAGGTGAGAACAGGTGCCATGGGCCGACTCCAAGTCGAAGTAGAATGAAAAGGGTTACCTTGCAACGGATTCCGATCTTGCTGCGGCAACCGCTACATATCCAGTAACCCACCGGCGGCGGCACTTCGGCAACGGATCCACAGTTCGTTACCCTTCCGGTTCTGTCCGGTTTCGACCCGGTGATTCGCGGCGACGGGGTCGGGACAACTCACCCCCACGCCCAGCCGGTGCGCGAGGTCGCAGCAGGCAGGCCAACGGCCCCTATCGAGCTCTTCATCCGCGAACACCCGTGTCGCCACGAACCCCAGCCTCCAGCACGCCGACCAACCTCATCGGCCGCCAAGCCGACCACCAACCACCCTGTGCCGCAGCACAACCGCGAATTAACCAGGACCTACGCCATATCCGCCCGAAATTCGTGGAAGAAGGTGTCCCAAAGCCCCTGCAGGTGGCCGTGCAGCTGCTGGAGTGCTTGTTTTTCGAACTCTCTCGGGTCGAAGCCACCTGAGTTCATTCCAAACGACACCAACGATCGCTCCCTACCTAGTCGCTACCCGGCCTGGCCTCCTGCCTCCCTCAGTTCCCGAAGCAGCCTGGGAACGGTCGTGAGTACACGGCCGGCAGTCCAAGTCCGAAGCCCTGCAACATTTTCCACCTCGCCGGTCCCCATGCCGCTCAGGCCGGGGGATCGAAAGGGAGCCGATCCACCCGGCCGCCGAGCACGATGCACCGCTCGAGCTGGCGAAGCGGGGCACCGATTCCGGGGCCGTCCACGGTTGACCCCGGCCGGATGATCCGACATGAGAATGCGGCGCGATAACCACCAGATCCCCGCCGCGCTCCACGATCGGCTCACCCGCACCGCACCGTAACGAGACCCCGTGCCGGAACAGGGCGAATACCGAGCTGGTGGCACGAATCGAGAGTATCCAGGCACAGAAGGTCACCGATATCTCGGAATTAGCTAAGTGATCGAGATTGTCGTGCAGAATGCCGGACAGAACCGGCCCGACCGGTCGGTGAACCTTGGGGTCCCGGTAGAAACGGTGCGAAAAACAACGACAATGGCTTGGCCAGCAGCGATGGCGGTAGCTTTCGCCGAAAAGCGGGTGGATATGCTGCAATCCACTGTCTTGCAACAGCTTACGGTCTCGACCCGAATGCGCCAGAAGGGGCAACGGCCGAACGCGCCGTCCCCTCGGCGACCTGTTCGCCGTTCTCAGTGGTGTTGGCGGGCTGGGTGGTGTTGTCGGTCACGCGGTCGGCAGGATCCGGGGCCGCCGCGTGGTGGCCCGCCTGTTCGGCCCCGACCTGGCCCCGGCCAAGCGCGTACGCCCGCCTCGACGAAATCGATCGCGCCGCGCCCACCGAGGCGCCGTGTCCGAGCTGTCCCGATATCGGGGTCGCAGCAATCGGCCACTGGATCGGATGCATCCTCGTAAACCGGATCGGCCGGACGAAAGTCCGACGGGGCCAAGGGATCTCGGGCGTTGTTCATGCCGGTCGGTTTCTTCGCAGGCGAGTGCAACCGGTTGGTTCGTCCGGTGCCGACACCAAGTGAGTCGCAGGGAGAAGAACCATGAGCGTTGATGAAGCCACGTTCTACCGCAACGTCGACTACGTGGGGGAGCCGTCTGCCTGCAAGCTCGGCACGCAAGAGTCGCTGCCCGGTGATCTCAACGACCGATTCCGGTCTGTTCGAGTGGGCGAGCTGGTGAAGGTGCTCGCCTGGCAGCATTACGGCCAGTCGGGCAGGTACCGGGAATGGGAGGTCGATACGCCCGACATCACCGATGTCGGCGGCCTGTCCACCTTCCGCGTGGTCGAAAAGACCACGCTGGCCATCGCTGTTCGCCTCCAGGGCGACACCGGTGCCGCGCCGGAACGCTACAGCCTCAAGGTCGTCTCCTACGAGGTCGGCGAAATCGCCACCCACTCCGGTGATCCCGAGTACGCGTTGGCCGGTTTCATGCCCGCCGGCGGTCCACCGGTCACTACGGCGATCTACGTCCGTGACGAGCAGACCGGCGAATATGCCGCCATAGGCTCGGTCTACTTCGTCTGGAATCCCCAGACCTCGGCTGTGGATGTCCCCGATGAGACCAACTTCCCCAAGAACATGACCTACGAACGGGCCGGAAGCAATCAGTTCACGTTCCACCTGACCGCCACCCGATAGCGCGACCGCCGAGATGACCCGCAAGATCACCGCCGCTCTCACGGTCTGAGGCGAACAGCTACCCGGCCCAGTCGGAACGAAGGCCCGCAGATCACCTTGCGGGCCTTTCGCGTGTTCGGAAAACGATCAGCCGGAACGTCGAGCAATCCGCTGCGCGTGCGGCGTCGAACTATCGAGCGGTCACGTAATCGGGTGCTCGCGCGGGAACAAGCTGGTGTGGGCTCGCCATAGTCGGTCGGGTCGGGAGCGACTAATGAATCCGCCTGCTCGCCGGCCATGAGGTTGTTGCCGTGCAGGACGATTCGGCGCTCCAGGCAGAACACCGGAAACTCCCGAACAGCTCTCGCTCGGCTCCTACCCCGGCCACTCGGATATGGTGCGGCACCACGTGCCCCCAGCGTCGGCTCCTCGCCCGGTACTGCTCGCTTGGCACTCGGCTCGTCCTGCCGAGCGTGGGCTGCCGGTCTTGTACCGATTCGACCCATCCATTCGGTGGTTGGGGCAGACGAGCGGTCTCGCCGCGAAGTCTCTGTTCGGCCAGCTCAGATGCGGTTTCCATCTTGCCAAGAAGCTGCCAAGACAGCGCTGAACAGGCCGGACTGGACGGCACAGGACGGACGGAACGCCTTCGGCGTGCCGCCGATCCGTGACGCTTTCCGCATATCGAATACGCGGCCTGCGGCGGTGATCCGGAACTCCGGATCACCCGGCCATCGGGCTGGCGCCCTCAGTCCCCAATGGGACCGAATGATGTCTCCAGCTGCGTAAACGTGTCATTTCGCCGCAGCAGTTCTCGCGCCGCGGCGGCGTGAGAGCCACACCAGCCCGGTCCAGGACGCCAGCACGCACAGCGCCACCAGGATTCGCACCAGCTCGAGTGCGTCTCGCGGGTAGAGCACACCGGTGATGTAGTGGTCGATGAACTTGTTCCGTTCGATATCGGCTGGTCGGAAGTGATTTAGTGCCCTCTGGGCGAGGGTGCGGGCGCTCCGGCTTGCCTAGAACTTGCCAATTTGCCAGGGCCCGCGTGCACCGTCTGGCCCGAACAGAGCGGCCGCCGCGGCCTCCAGATCGCGAGGATGGGCGTCGGAGTAGATGCTCAGCGACATGGCTGGATCGTGGCCGTGCCACGCTGCGACGATGTGCACCGGGATCCCCGAGGCGAGCATCAGGGACACCGAGGTGTTCCGCAGCCCCTTCAACGGAATTCGGCGCAGTCCTGTGCGCTGACGGATTCGCTGAAACTCGGCGGAATACCAGTCGGGCCGGACCGGGCTCCCGTTCTCGTGCACGGCGATCAGCCGATCGTCGGACCAGGATGCACCCAGTGCCAGGCACTCCGCCTTCTGCCGGGTCTTCAACGCGCGCAGCGCGGCCTCGAGATCTGCGGGCGGCGGAAGGTCGCGACGGCTCCGGCGAGACTTGGGCAGGCCCTCCTCGGTCTCTCTGCCGATGGCGACCCGCCCCCGGCGCACCCGCAACGCGGTGGCATCGAGCCGATGCCACCGCACGCCCAGCACTTCCGAGCGGCGCATCCCGTAACACGACATCAGCCAGCACGCGGCGAGGCGCTCGGTGGCGATCGCGGCTCGGAAGATTTCGACCTCGCTCATGGTCCAAGACTTCGCGTTCGTTTCGTCGTCATCGTTGTCGGTGATGTCGTCAGCTGGCCGGTCCACCAGCGCAATGACGTTGCGCGGCAGGGCGCCCTGATCGACATAGGACTGAACCATCATGGTGAAGGTGGTCAGTGTCGACCTGACCGTGACCGGCTTGACGCCCCGAGGCGCCACGGCGGTGACCGGCGGTGGTGCCAGGACGTAGACGGCCCGTCGAGGGCGGCTCACTCGGCCCGCCCGGACGAGGCCGGCTAGGCAGTGATGGACGTCCCTGCCGAACTCGGCCGTGAGTTCCGCGGTCGAGATGCCTTCCGGGTGGCGTGCGATCACCTCTGCGACCTGTGACACCAGGCTGTCGGGCCGAGGCTGCCGGGGGGAGCGTCGTCCCTCGGTCAGCATCCACTCCACGAGAGTATCCCCGTCCTGCTTGGTGAGGTGCGCCAGTTTCTTGCTGCCGAGTCGGCGGCGTACCGCTTTCAGGTCTTGGCGGCAGCGCTCGAGTGAGTTCCGCCGGATTCTACGACGATCGGCCAGCCACTGGTCACACGCTTCGTCGACGGTGAGCTCCACGAGGTGGGTGTAGGTTCCGCGTGCGACTTCTGTTGTGATCCGACGATATTCGCGCCGTGCCTCGGCCAGGGTTCGATAGGTGGACTGCTGTCGGTTGCGAGTACCGTCAGGCTTTGTCCCGATGTCGACCTGGAACCGATAGGTCACCGTGCCGTTCTTCGCGATGTGCTTGTTGATCGGCTCGGCCCGGCGTTTCCTACTGGTCGGCGGTGGGTTCCGGACATGCTGGGCCTCCTCCGTGCGGGTAGATGGCGGGGTAGATCGGCGGTGTCGACTCGGGCAGGCGACCACTCGGATGGCCAACCGGATGTGGCGAATTGTGTTTGGGCACAATCATTTCCGAGCGCAGAGACATCGGCGATGTGCGGAAGGGGCAGGAAGGCGGGTGCACCAACACGCAAGGTCGCGTGCCGTTGTTTCACCTCACCGTCCGTTCGTGGGGGACAGGTATGAGGCCGCGGGATTACCCTTCGACCGAGCGGAAGTGGGACCTTCCCGTTGTCCAGACGCAGGATCTGCACTACGTGGTGAACGAGCGCGGCGGCGGACGGCGGAATGCTGCGTCGGCCAGTTGAAGAAGCTCTACCGTGTGCCGATGTCCGGTTCGTCATCGACACGTAGTGCCTCGCGAATCCATTTGGACGGAATGCGCACTCGGTGGCCGACCCGAATAGCGGGTAGCTCACCCGATTTGACCGCGGCATAGACGGTGGAACGTCCGATCCCGAGGAGTCTGGCCGCGTCAGGGATCGATATGGTCGGCTCGACCAGCAGGCGTCGCAACGCTTCTCCGGCACCCGTGTCGGTGGCATCGCGTTGAATACGAGGGTGTTCGGACATAAAAATGCTCCTGACAGGCTTGTTGCCCGGTCAGTCCCTCGCGACCTTCAGGATACCGTCCTGTTCTGTCAGTGACGTTTGACCTGATCCGCTGCTGACGGGGAAAGGGTTGTCGCTTGGCGGAATTCACGAAGCCACCCTGCGAACGTGGCGGACGAGTACGCGTGCCTGGTCGCGGGGCGGAATGAAGCTCCGAGTCATCGGCAGCCCATAACCACCCACGGCGGGCCCTGAACAGAAGTTGCACGATCTGTCTGATAGCGCGCAGGAGGCGCGGCAAGGAACGTCGGGCCGTTGTATCGGCGAACTGACCGCGCAGGCAACAGAGGCCGACCGCGTGGGTGGGGGCTTCCTTTCCTGGTGGTTGTTGCGCCTCGGCAACATTGCCCGGGCGCCGGACTTGCCGGCGGCGGACATCGTCGAACACAGGTCACGAGAAACAAGCCAGGTGATGGCGCCAACTACTCAGGGCCACACGCGGTTCCGGCTCAGGACCTTTGGCGGTTCATCACTGTGACGTCTTGAGGTAGGGAGTGTGGGGAGCCGTGAGAAGGTGGCCGAGTTCGCTTCTAGGTTCGGTCATGGCGGCAAACGCCCTGAACCTAGCCGAGATGACTGTCAGGACTGTTCGCTATCACGCACCGAGAGCGGCTCCACATCCAACACGGGCGCCTCCAGTTGCGTGTTGCGCGCAGCTTCGAGCGCGGCGCGCTCGGAGGCGACTTCATATGCCCACGCATCGGCGTCCTCGATCGGCACGGGTGTGCCGTTGCGGTCGATGGCGAGCCATTCACCGTCGGAGGTTTGGATGAATCCGAAGAATTCGGAGTCCGGGTCACGGCCCATCGCCGTCATACGACAATCACCCCCCACGCTCCGGAGCAGCCATGACAACCTTTCGACAACGGTATCCCGCAGCTTAGGATCGGCTACCCGCTTCGGGAATCTTCCTGCGCCGTGCGCGGCAACCTGGCACGTAACATCTCAACGCTGGTACGTGTTGTCGCAGGCGAGCGTGACCCGACCGCGAATACCGGTCCGGCCCTACGGATCCATCAGCTGGACCAGACCGTTCAACGAACTCATGCGTCATCCGATGGCGTCGATGGATCCGCGGCCATTACTGACATCGTCGAAAACGAACGAACCTGGTGGGGAGGTTAGGCCTGGGGAAGATAGCTCTTCAGCCCGGTTGCGACGCGCACGGCGAAGGTGAAGGGATCCTCGCTTTGGTAACTGGTATTGGTCACCGTGAACACGACTGGCGTTCTTGGTCGCGAGTTGGAGTGCGCACATGAACTGGTGGCTGTTGCCTTTGACATGAGTTCCCGGAATCGGAAGCGTCGCCGGAGTCGCATGGACTCCGCAGCGGTGGCTCGCGTGACCACGATGTCGCGGCCCCGGCTGGATTCGCCGATCGTGCAGCAGCTTGCGTCTATCCGGTGGTCGAGCAGGTATGCGGCACCGATCTGACCGAGACGCAATTGCTCGACGCATTGTCCGCGCTGGTGGACAAGTCGATCCTGATCCGCGAGGAAAACGAGGGCACGATCCGGTTCCGGATGCTCGAGTCCGTTCAAGAAAACGGTAGGGAGCAAGCCGAGGACAGCGGCAGGTACCCGGAATGCCGTCGGCGGCATCGCGATTGGTGTGTGCGGTTGGCACTCCAGGTTGAAGCGGAATGGATCGGTCCGCACCAGCTGCAGTGGGTTGCCCAGTTGGAGCGGGAGCTGCCGAATCTGCGAAACGCGCTGGAATTCAGCCTGTCCGAGTCGGGCGAAACCGCGTTGCGGATCGTCACCGCCCTGTACATGTTCTGGACATTGCGTGGGCGGCTCAGCGAGGGACGCCGCTGGTATGAACGCGCGCTGACCCATTCGACCGATGCGCAGCCGCTGGATCGGGCCAAGGCTCGCCGCGGGGCCGCCACGATGGCCGTTCTGCAGGGTGACCTACCGGCCGTCGCCGAGCACGTGGCACAGCTCGAGGCCCTGGCCGAGCAGACGGCGGACCCACTGGTCGCATTCGGATGCTTCCGCCGCCACCACCGAATCAGCCCGCCAACGCGCTGAGCTGCTGGCCAATCTCAGCGAGGCCATCACCTAACCTGGACCAGTCGTATTCGACCGGGGAGGGGTGCGCGAAATACGAAGCCTGGAAGAGGAATTCGCCGACTTTATCGACCACGTGAAGTCAATCGACCTGAACACCCTCGCCGCCCAGCGTGATCCACTGCGCTGGGAACTGTCCATCCTCGACCAAGCCGTCGCCGCCGTTCCCCCCGGCGCCCGCCATGGCGAACTGGACAAGCTGAGCCGGGAGGCCTTCACCGTGCTGGCACGCCGGATCTACACCCTGGACCACCCTCCAGCGCTCAGGCCCGACCGGCGCCGGGAACGGTAGCCGCACCGGGCTACCGAGGATCAGGGGTGTTCGCACTTCCAGCCACCCGACCGGCTCCCACCGGTAGAACCCGGGCCCGCAGGTACCTTCCTCGTAGCGGAATCCCTGCCACCACACCACGATCCAGTCGGTGACCTGTTCGGCGGCGTGGACTACGGGTGCCGGGGGTTACCGGGAGATCGTGGACGTGGGGTGTGGCGGGGCCGCGACGGTGGTCTCCCAGTGTGTGCGGGCGGCGGCGAACAGGTTCGCGCAGACCGTCACGAGGTCGGCGGGGTCGTCGCGGCGGCCGTCCATCAGCCAGTCGACCAGCAGATGGTTGACGCCACCGACCAGGGCGGTGGCGGTCAGGCGCTCACCGCGAGTGAGGGGACCGGTGCCCTCGGCCGCCCAGGTGAGCATCACGGTGTCCACGAACTCCCGCAACACCCTATGGCGGCGCTGTTCCATGTCCGGTGAGACGCCGACGACTTCCACCAGCACCACTCGCGCGCGGCGTGGATCGTCGGTCAGGTAACGGATGAACGCGGTGAGCCCGGCCATGGTGAGCGTGTCCAGATCGTGTCCGCTCCCGGCCAGCGCGGCGGCGGTCGCCGCACGCATGCCCTCGGCCAGGATGTCGTAGAGGGCGGCGAGGCAGACCTCCCGGCTGGGGAACGACTCGTAGAAGTACCGCTCGGTGACCCCGGCGCCGCGGCAGATCTGTTTGATCGATGCCGCCGCGTACCCGTAGGTGGCGAACTGCTCCAGGGCGGAGTCGAGGATCGCGGCGCGGCGCTGGCGCACGCGCTGCTCCGGGGGCATGCCCGAGTATTTCCGGCCCGAGGGCTTCGGGCCGGGGGGACCCTGGCCGGGTCGTGTCATGGGCCTTTCCCTTCTGCCGACAAGGTGCAATACTAACCGCGCCAATTCTGACAATCTCGATTGCCCATTATGGGTTGTGGGTCCGGCCAGGGGCTAGACACCGAAAGGGAAGGCGGACTCTATGACGACAGCTGTGGCCGGGCGCATCGTGGCTGTGACCGGCGGCGCTCGGGGCATCGGGAGCGAGATCGCGCGCCAGCTGGCGGCCGCCGGCGCGCGGGTGGCGATCGGCGACCGCGACCTCGAGGCCGCTCGCGAGACCGCCGGACAACTCCCGGGTCAGGTGCGCGCGTTCGCTCTCGATGTGACCGATACGCGGTCGTTCCGGGAGTTCCTGGACGCGGTAACCGAGGTGTGGGGATCGTTCGATGTGCTGGTCAACAACGCCGGGGTGATGTGGGTCGGTGCGTTCGACACCGAACCCGAGGCCGCGACCGAGCGGATGCTCGCGGTCAACCTGCACGGCGTCATCCGCGGCGTCCGACTCGCCGCGCCCTACTTGCGCGCCCGCGGCGGCGGCCACATCGTCACGGTCGCCTCGGCCGCCTCCAAACTCGCCCCGCCCGGCGAATCCACCTACGCCGCAACCAAACACGGCGTCCTGGGCTACCTCACCGGAGTCCGCGAAGAACTGCGCGGCAGCGGTGTGCACCTGTCGGTGATCATGCCCGGCGTGGTCGACACCGAACTCGCACTCGGCACCGATCCCGGCGCGACCGCCCGCCTGGACCCCGCCGACGTCGCCGCGGCGGTGGTGAGAGTGCTCGCGCGCCCGCGCTTCGAGGTCACCATCCCCGCCACTATCGACCTGCTGGTCCGGGTCACCGGCCTGCTGCCGCAGGCACTGCGCGATCAGGTGTTGCGCCGCGCAGTGCCCAACCAGGTCGAGGCCACACGACGCTCCAACAGCCGCGAGACCTACGAACGCCACGCCCTGACCGACCCGACCGATCCGAGGGACCGATGACCGCCACCGAATCCACCACCCTGCGCCCGATTCCGGAATTCGATGGGGTGCACGACATCTGGCCACGCGGCAAACGCCTCGCCGCCATCCGCGAAGCGGCACAGAACTACCGCGAACGGTTCCTCGCCCAGGGGCAGGTGAAAGCGATCAAGAGCTTCGACATCGCCGCCGCCCCCTACCCTGCGCAGTACGCGTTCCAGAACTACTCGATCAACGTCAACCCCTTCATCTCGATCATCAACCGCATGTTCGTGATCCAGTTCGAGGGCTTCGACGGCACGCTCAAGACCCTGGTGTGGGAACCCACCGTCGCCGCCGGCTCAGCCGAAGCCCCGTTCTACGGCAAGCTGCAGAACTTCGGTCGCAAACTCAAGCTGGACTCGCTGTTCGTCGACTACTACAACGACCCCGACCGGGTGCTGCCGCGCCTGGGGCTGATCAACGCCGACGTCGACTACATCAGCTTCGACCACCTCCACGTCCAGGACGTCCGGATGATCCTGGGCAGCAGCGAGACGATCGAGGGCGAGACGCAGCCGCGCAAGCCGTTGTTCCCCAACGCGAAACTGCTCGTACACCGCCGCGAACTGGGCACCTTCGAATCCATGCACCCCATGCAGTGGGCCTGGTACGTCGACGGCGGCATAAACGGGGTCCCCGCGGATCGCCTCGAGGTCTTCGACGGCGACGTCGAGCTCGGCGTCGGCGTCAGCCTACTGTGGACCCCTGGCCACACCGACGGCAACCATTCCCTGGTCGTCAACACCCCCGACGGGGTGTGGGTGTCCTCGGAGAACGGCATGGCCGCCGACAGCTGGCAGCCCGAACTGTCGAAGATCCCCGGCGTGCGCCGCGCCGCGCAGTTCTACGGCCGCGAGGTCGTGCTCAACGCCAACACCCTCGAAGACTCCCTCGACCAATACGACTCCATGGTCAAGGAGAAGACCCTCGCCAGCCCGTCGCCACGAAACCCCCAATGGAAGCAGATCATTCCATCCTCGGAATGCGCGAACTGGAAACGGCAATGGCCGGTCGTGCCGACCTTCAGCCACGGCGGCCTCGACTACGGCACCATCTCCATCCCCACCCGATAAGCCGGCATCTCACCCAACTCACCCGGCTCCCACCGCCCGCATCTGCTCGGCGAATGCGGGCGGCTCTTCTGCACCCCGATCTTGAGGAGATCCCATGAGCACGCCCGATCCGATCGCCGCCTCGACCCGCCCGCCCGCCCCCGACACCCCGCTTCCGGTGTCCGATCGCGATCATGTGAGGACGGAACGGTCGTTCGCCGCGACGCTGACCATCTGGGCATCGCGGATCTTCGTGCGGCCCACGCTGTGGCTGCTGCCGCTGCATTCGCCCGCTGGGGTGCTCGGGTATCGATTCACCCAGGTCGTGGCATGCCGCATGTGGTTCGCCCCGGTGCTGTCACCCACGACCGTCGATGTGGCCGGGCCCCTGGGCAGGGCTCGCGGGGAGTGGGTGGGCGGCCGCGCGGAGCCGGGAGGACGGTTGATCTACTACATCCACGGCAGCGGATACATCAGCTGCAGCCCCTGGACCCACCGCGGTCTGGTCTCGGAGCTCTCACGCCGACTGGGTCGGCCGGTGTTCGCGGTGCGATATCGACGCGCCCCCAAATATCGATTCCCCGCCGCACACGACGATGTCCTCAACGGCTACCTGTGGCTGCTCGAGCAGGGACACCGCGCCGGCGACATCATCGTGATGGGCGACTCGGCCGGCGCTCACCTCGCCCTGGGACTGTGCGTGCAACTGCGCGAGCTCGGCCTCGGCCAGCCCGCCGCCGTGGTCGGCTTCTCCAGCGTCGTCGACCCGACCTGGCAACTGGCCCACGCCCACAACAAACTCGTCTGGGACCAGTTCGTCTCCGCCCGCACAGGCCGGCGAATCACCCAGCCCTATTTCGTGGACGCGGATTTCAGTGATCCGCGCCTGGACGTCCTGCGCGCGGTCGGCCCCGACCTGCCGCCGATGCTGCTGCAAACCGGCGGCAGCGAAATCCTCGCCTCGGACTCCCAGCATTATGCCCAGGCACTGCGCGGCGCGGGCGGACGGTGCGAGCTCGAGGTGTGGTCCGGAATGTTCCACGTGTTCCAGATGGGATACCCGCGGATGTCGGAAGCACGCAAAGCCCTCGACAGCGTCGAGCGTTTCGTCAGCGGTATCGACGCACCCGCCTGACAGCCCACACGTTCGAAGCGCCGCCGGGGTGAGCGGCGCGAAATAGGTGTAGAAAGCGTCGTGGCCGACATGACGGTGTTCCGTAAGCCGATCGGTGAACGGAAGTTCCCCGCCGCGCGGGCCGGAGCCCAGGTCACGAGTGTTCCGTAGAGGTGTTCCGAAAACCTTCCCGATCAACCCCCGCTATCCGGAACAATTCGCTACCACGACCCCGCCGACGACGCGAGCCTGGCCGACCTCGCCGAGGAATACAGCGTCAGCCGCCGCACGATTACTACCGGAACCCCTTGAAGTGCGAGGCACCAGATTGATTGAGTAGTTGATCCGGAATGTGGCTCGATTGATTGGATATCTGTGAAGGTGGTTGCCCTCTGGCCGTGATCTGCTACCGGATCGACCGGCCAGCCGAATCGAGGGAGGTTTCCACCGGCGTGCCGGAGGTCGGGTTCACCGGCTCGTCAGCGCGGTGATCAGGTCCATGCCGGGGCGGTCATCGGCGGCGGTGTGGTCGAGATGATGTTCCGTATACCAGGATTCGGGTGCTTCCGGGTGGGGCCCGACCAGCGCGATCCGTCCCTTGCCCGACGGCGCGACCACTGCTGCGGCGGCGCCGTTGCGGTAGCGTGCCAGGATCTGGGGCGGATCAGCCGAATCCGGGACGGCGAAGAACGGGCCGTCCTGGAAGTACATCTGCTGGTTGTGGTTTCGCCAGTCGACG
This sequence comes from Nocardia tengchongensis, assembly GCF_018362975.1. Classification (NCBI taxonomy): domain Bacteria; kingdom Bacillati; phylum Actinomycetota; class Actinomycetes; order Mycobacteriales; family Nocardiaceae; genus Nocardia; species Nocardia tengchongensis. The sequence goes on along the minus strand of NZ_CP074371.1, from coordinate 5,560,343 downwards.
GTGGCCACGGTGTCGGCGGTGGTGTGGATCTCGGCGCCGGGTGAGTCCGAGTACTGTTCGACCTCGCCTGGCCACAGAGCGAAACCGTTGACGGTGCCGGCGAGGTAGCCGCCCATGCAGATGCCGAGGTAGCGGCCACCGGATCGGACGTAGTCGGTGATCGCGGCGGCGTAGGGGTCCATCTGGCGGCGGGCGTGGGCGACGTCGTCACCGCCGCCGGGTTGCACGTAAACCGAAGCGGTGGCCAGGGTTGCGCCGTCGAGGGGCAATTCCGAGTCGGGACCGGTGAATTTCACGGTGAACCGGCCCGAGCGAGCCAGCAGGTCCGCCGCCGCCTCCGGACATCCGTCGCAGGAGGCCGGGCCCCGATACACCAGGGCCACAGGAAGCTCCTGGGCGGTGCGCGTATCGAGGCCCGGTTCCGCCGCGCACCCGGCGAGCAGGCACGCGGCGGCCAGTGCCAGCCCAAGCCGAGTGCGCCATTGCCCTGGCACTGATTTCGACCTCACGAAACGAATTCTGCTGTTCCCGCCATGAGAGAACTATGAGGACGCGTCCGGCATCCCGGCTCCCGTCCATCTCCACGCCCGAAACCCCACCCGTATGGGCCGTCGATCGTGACACACCACATCAGAATCACTGAGCCAACATCAGATTCCGTGTCATCGGCATCAGTTTGATCGAGTCGGCCTCAGCTCAACTGAGCGAGGACAATCGAGGTGGTTGCCAGCCCGATCAGCGGCGGTTGTGGTGGCACGATTGGGCATGTGATGGCACGTCTGGTCGGTTGATGGTCGACTCTTCTGCGGTGTCGCGCAGGGCGTGGCGCGGTTGGCTGGTGGCGGGTTCGGTGGTGATCGGCCACCAGGGTGGGTTGAGCCACGGCGCGTCGGGGTGCAGGCAGGGGAGTTGTTCGGTGGGTTCGTCGAGTTCGCGGTAGAGCTGGGTCAAGAACGCTTCCAGGCTGGGGTAGCGGTCGAGGATCTGTGTGAGCAGCCGCAGCGCGCCGCCGCTGGCGGTCTGGTTCGCTGTGGTGATCTTCGCGCGGTCGATGTCTGCTGTCCTGTCGCCATGGGCGGATGATTGCGCCGGTGCCGTTGTGGTTGCTGTGCGCCATCGGCGGGCGGATGGGGTTTGGTCGCGCCCGCCGATGGGGACCGCTGTGTACAGCGCCGGTGCCGGTTGCAGGCCGGCACCGAGGGGATCACATCCAGGGCAGGGTGGTTCCCGGAGCACTGCGAGCACGAGGACGGCGTAGTGAATGCCCCTGCGATGGTGCATCGTTGCCGTGTGGTCTCGTGGCCGGAATGCCCGCCCCAGGCTAAACCGGCGGCCGGGCTCGGCGCGGGAAATCCCTCACCGGTGGTGCGTGTTGCCGGGAGTGTCCGATACCGCCGCCGTGGCCTGTCCGGCAGACACCCGGACCCTGTGCGATGGCATGACCGGCGGTGGCCTGCTTTGCGCGGTGGGCCCTACCGGAGTGGCCGGTGTCGGTTGGGGTCGTGGTCGCGTTGCGCGGTGAGGGCGTTGTTGGTTTCGCGCAGCGCGGTGTTGGCGTCTTCGAGGTCGAGGATGCGCGCGATACCGGCCAGGTTGATCCCTTGCCCGGCCAGGGCGCTCACGCGCGCCAGCCGCGCTAGGTCCGCGCCGCTGTAGCGGCGGGTGCCGCCCTCGCTGCGGACGGGGCTGATCAGGCCGTGTTGCTCGTAGAGGCGCAGGGTCTGGATCCCGACCCCGGACAGTTCGGCGGCCACCGAGATCGCATACACCGCCTGCCCGGCCGGGGGCAGCGGGGCGTGCGCTGGGTCTGACATCTGGGGTGTCTCCCGCTTTCTGCTCATGGTCACCTGCTTGAAGATTACCTCTTGACGGTACTTGCACTCTCCTGGAGAGAGTGCTAAATATTATCTCTGTCAGATGACAGAGGTTATCTGAGTTTCCTTCGATCGAGAATGGAGTGAATGGGAGGTGGCGACCATGTTGATGCGTACCGATCCCTTCGGTGATCTGGATCGCCTGACGCAGGCGGTGTTCGGCACGCCGGCCCGGCCGGTGGTGATGCCGATGGACGCCTGGCGCGAAGGCGACGAGTTCTTCGTCGAATTCGACCTGCCCGGCATCGACCCGGACTCTCTCGACCTGGATGTCGAACGCAATGTGGTGACCGTGAAGGCCTCGCGCCCGGAGCTGGATCCGGGGCGGTCGATGATCGCCGCGGAACGCACTCGCGGTGTGTTCTCCCGCCAGTTGTTCCTCGGTGACAATCTCGACACCGACGCGATCCGCGCCGACTACCGCGACGGCGTGCTGCGGTTGTCGATCCCGGTCGCGGAGAAGGCCAAGCCGCGCAAGATCGAGATCACCCGCGCCGAGCCCGACCGCCAGGCCATCAACGCCTGATCCCCGGATCCCGCACGGCGACGATGGGGGTCCGGTGATGACTGCACCGACCAGCACCAGCGCCACGGAAACCTCGTGGCCCGATACGCGGCTGCTCGCCGCCGCGCCCCGCGCCCGGGGCCGAACCCGGCGCCGCGCGGTCCCCCGGGGCCCGGGCACCGTGTCGTCCCGAATCCGAGATCGTGAGCGTTGCAGGAGGTGATGCCTGTACCCAACAGCACAACCGATCCGCGCGGGAGGCGGGAGAGCGTCGACCCCCGAGCCTGTACCCGCACCAGTCCCGGTCCGAGACACTCAGGACAGGCGTGCACAGCCACTCGAGGTGGCATCGCAGGCAAGGCACGTCGTTCCCGCCCCCGCACGCGACTCTTCACAACACTGCGTCAGATTCCTTCCGTCGACGGGTGAGCCCGGTCAGCTCGAGTCTTCCGGGCTCACCCGGCCCTTTCGCCGAATCGACTCCCACGATGGACATCCGAGGAGGGGACCGCCATGACCAACACCGCGACCTTCGTCCCGGCAGGCAGCGACTTCGACCGCGCCGAACAGAACACTCTCGTCCATGACAGCGACCGCGACGTCGGCCCGGACACCGCCGCGCTGCACCCGCCGACCGAACGGATGCGCGCCGCCTTTGACGCCGCCGCGATCGCCGACCGTTTCGACCAAGCCTGGATCACCCCACTGGACCTCGATGACGACTATGACTACGACTGCAGCAACACCGACTGACCTCCCACACACCAGCGGCAGGGGAGAACGACCGCGCTGGCAGCACGGCCAGGTCGCCTGGTTCAACACCGAGAAAGGTTTCGGGTTCCTGACGCCCGATACCGGTCCCGCGGTGTTCGTCGACTACCAGGTGATCGACGTTCCCGGGTTCAAAACCCTGCGCGCCGGGCAGCCGGTGGTGTTCACCGCCGCCGACACCGGCCGCGGCCCCGAAGCCACCCGCGTCGTGCCCTACACCCGCGCCCACACCACCCCACCCATCCCGTCGCACCGCCCGCACCGCGCGCGACAACGCCGGCCGCGCTGCCGCCACCACACGTCATAACCCCGGTCCCGCGGCCAGGAGCCGACAAGCTCTTGCCGCCCGCCCCCCGATCACATCCGCATGCCCCTTCCAAGAATTCCCTCGACGTGGGCCACACGCTCACGACCGCAACCGATTCCGGCGACTCACCAGTGGTGCACTGGCCCGAACCCAGCCCCCTGCGATCCTGGTGGAACACCATCATGGCTCCCGCTCAGCCAAACTTCGCTCGAGTTGAGGCAGCGAGCGGGCCGATATCGGTCACATGTCCACGATACGGTCGGCTACTGACACGAACCAGACCTCGGCGCAGGCGCCCCTAGCGGCGGTGTGCCTGATCGAGGTATCTGCTATCTGGCCACGACATCTGTCACCAAGCGATAGCTGCTGAGCCGCCGCCGACCGGCGACGGCCCGCTCGGCGGCAATTCAGGATGTTGCGATTGCCCGTCACAATCCTGCCCGGCGTGGTCGGACGGCCGAGGTCATACTGCCTCAGTGAGAGATATTGTTATCCGGACTGCGGGCCCCGGAGACCTGTTGGCTGTCTTAGCGATCCACGAACAGGTCGCCGCCGCGGACGATACATCGCTCGGCCCTGCTACCGATCTCCAGCGGCGTACCTGGGAACGCATGATGCAACGGTCTGAGGATCTGACCGTCTATCTTGCCGAGGTCGACGGCAAACCAGTGGGGACGGCTGCCCAGCTGCTGATGCCACACGTCACCTACGACTGCGCACCGACTGCGTTCATCGAGGCCGTTGTGGTTGCCGCCGAACAACGTCGCCGGGGAATCGCCAGCGCGATGATGCGACGTCTGCTCAGCGATGCGCGAGCCGCTGGGTGCAACAAGGTCCAGCTCCTATCCCACAAGCGCCACGCCACAGATGGTGCGCATCGGCTGTACACATCACTTGGGTTCGAGCCCGAAGCCGAAGGATTTCGGCTGTATCTCCAGCGAGTTCCAACGGCTGTTCAAGCTGCCAAGGCGGCGATGGAGGCCCATTCGACCACAGAGTGAGATCCTCACCGCCGTCGGGCCAGATTAGCGGCCTTTGGCATGATGGCGCGTTCGGTCGACCCCCAGCCCTGCCGGCCCGAGGCTCCGCAAGCGGCCGAAGAGGATGTTCGCCGCTGCCACGACAGCACGTTGTTCTCTACGATCCGGTTGTGCGAAACCTGTTCGACCCCAGCGTGCTCAGATGGCCCCAGTTGCGCGATTCACTACACGTCTACGTCCTGCCCGGTTCGGAGTTCGTCAACATTGTGCAGCCTGCGGTCGATGTGGTCGCAGGGTTCGACTTCTGTGGACCGGTGTCGTCGCAGTGGATGCATGCCACCGTCACCCGGATTCCTTGGTGGCGTACTGAAGTCGACGATCGAACACCTCCAGGTCGCCTGCGCGATCGACACGTGACGATCGCGAGCGGATGACCCGGTGTGGTCATGCGCTCGACGCGCGCCGGCTCCCGCTGTCCACTTGAGCCGAGCACCGCTAGCTAGCTGTTGTCCAGAGACGGCAATACCGTTTCGCTGATGATCAGCAGCACCGCTGCGGCGACCGGGATAGCGAGCAGGGCACCGACGATCCCGAGCAACGCGCCACCGAGCAGAACCGACACCACCGTCACGATCGCCGGCACCCGGACCGTTCTGCCGATGATTCTGGGCACGAGTACGTAGTCCTCGAACAACCGCAGCACGATGAAGAAGATGACGGTGGCCACTGTGACGGGCACGGACACGGTGAGCGTGACCAAGGCCACGATGACCCCGGCGATGGTGGAACCCACCACCGGGATCAAATCGAGGACGGCGACCAGGATGGCCAGCAACAAGGGGTAGGGCACGTCGAAGATCAGCAGCCAGATGAAGGTCAACACCGCAGTTATCACCGAAATGACCACATTCCCGAGGATGTAGCCACCGACCTTCACGAAGATCTCGTCGCCGATCAGGATCGCTCGCGGTCGGCGCGACTGTGGAAACAGCCGGTAGATCGAGGCGCGAACCTGCGCGAAATTGGCCATGAAGTAGCCGGTCAGCACTGCGACAATCACCGTCCCGGTGACGATGCTGAACACGAGGCGGCCCGCGCCTAGGACACCACCGGCCAGCTTCGAGGGATCGGACCCGACCGCCTGCTGGACTCGATCCTGGAGATGGAAACGAGTGTTGAGCGCATCGATGAGTGGATATCGTTGCGCAAGATGGTCGACGTAGCCCGGAGCGTTGTCGACCAGCGCGCTGCCCTGAGTGACCAGCGGAGGTATCGCGGCCGCGAGAAACCCGGCCAGACCGCCGATCGCGACCACGAATACCACGGTCACGGCGGCCCACCGCGGAAACCATGGCCGAACCAGCCACGACACGACAGGTTCCAGACCTATTGCCAGGAACAGCGCGATGGTGATCAAGACAAGCACTTGACTGGCGGCGATCACAGCTTGGATCGCGCCGTATGTCACCGCGACCCCCGCTGCGCCCGCCACTCCGACCATGAACGGCGAGCGCGGATCGAATCGTCGCCCAGGCTTGCCCAGCGGGTTCAGCGTAGTGCTGGCCTGCGCCGCCTCCGCTTCTGCGGCAATGATCGGGCCGCCTTCGTCGGTGGTATGGGGTTGCGCGACCAGATCCCTGTGGCCCTGCTCAGGCCCTTCCGTGGCGGGGCGCTCATTGGTCCGGCGGTGCTGGTTGCCTTCGTTCATGGCGTGGAAACCGCGGGGTTGCCCGAAGGGCGCGGAGCAATCATGTCCGTCGCCAGAAAGGGGCATACATCTGAGATTGGCCCGCAACCGGCGCAGCACGTCGTCGGACCAAGAAAGCGGCGCGCCGTCGACATCGACCAGCAGAAACTCTTCTTCGAAACCCACCGTGAGTGCCTTTCCTTCAACAATCGCCCTCTTCCTCGACCTACGCCAACTCGACTACCCAGACACCGGTTTTGGAATCAGCGGATCACTGTGCGATCGGCAACCTACGGACTGGGTTGCGGAACGTTGCAGTTGGTGACTTTGGGGTTGACACCCGCATAGTTCAAGGGTCCGGCGATCACCGTGACCGAAATGGTTCCCACACTCGCGCAGTTCTGATCTCGGTGGGTGAAGTATCCACGCTGCCCCGCCGCGAGTACCCCGATGATAAGCCACACGAGTACCAGCAATGTGACAAGACGACGCATAACCCGGCTCCTCCCTTGTTCAGGTCGCCGCGACGGATAGTCGCGGCACGACCGGAATTCCGAAAAGGCATCCGCCGAGAAGGGCCAATCCGAGAATGACCTATAGGGCTACCTTGACCGTGGGCGCCCACTCCGTGTCCAGCTCGGTTCGCGAATCCGCTGCCTCGCCGCGACGCCTTGTGGCTGTGGTCAGTAGTAGTGGCGTCGGCCGCCAACGGCGCGGCCCATCGACCCCAACAGCAGCAACACAAGACCGATCACGAGGACCACGATCCCGATTGTCCACAGGATCGGGATGCCGAATATGAACCCAACAAGAAGGAGGATGACTCCGAGAACGATCATGGTCGGCTACCTGGATTCTTTTCGCTGCCTACTCGAAGGGCTCGACAATCCCTTCAGTGCTGGTATTAGTCATGTGCGTATGGCCGACCGCTCACTGCACCCGCCCCGACCACCGCCACGGGAAGAATGAAAGCCACGACGATCAACCGATGTTCTGCATATTCCAGTAGACGCCTCAGGGCCAGCGATGTACACCCCCGTCCCGCGCCCTGCTTATCAAGGGGATCGGTCAGTCATGCTCGAGCAATTGTCGCCGTGGCTAGTATTCGATTACATCTTGGTGTACCGGGCCATAGCGAAGCTGTAGAGGCCGTAAGCGATGATGCCAAGGCCCGAAACGATGAGGAGGGTCGCTCCGTATGGTTGAGCTCCCACAGTTTTGAAGGCGCCGTCGAGTCCGCCGGCTTTGTCCGGCTCGGATCGACTCACAGCGAGGATCACCAGCAACCCGACCGCGCTGATGGCCAGCCCTTTGGCGATGTATCCGACTGTGCCCAACCTTCGTACGAGGTCGCTGGTGGCACCCTCGAGGTCCTCGAGGAAGTTCTGGCGCACGCCCTTGTGGACGTGGTAGCCGCCGATTGCGATGATGATCAGCCCGCCCACGATGAGCGCGATCGTGCCGGCAGTAGTTTGCATCATGCGTGCGGTGATCCCCGTGCTCTGGCCGCTACTGGACTTACCGCTGCCGGTGGCGAATCCGAACGCGGTGAGGGCGAATGCGAAATAGACCACGGCCAGCCCAGTCGCCTTGATGCGATCGATCGCTTCGGACTTCTTACTGTCAGCGGCGGGTTCAGACGCGCTGCCGAGCGCCGCTTCAGCAAGCCGCCACAGCGCCATCAGCCCGAATGCGACGACGCACACCCACAGTGCGATGACGCCGCCCGGTTTGGCTGCCAGTTCCGCCATGGCTCCTGATTGGTCGGCATTGCCGGCTGCGCCGCCGAACGCGATCCGAATGGCGATGTAGCCGATGATCAGGTGCACGATGCCGCTTACGACGAAGCCCGCGCGGGCTGATCGTTCGAAGACACTGTTCTGGGCCACTCGGCCCGCGACCGAGGAGGAGTTGTCGAACGACGCCGCCGGCGATCCGCCGGTCGACGTAGGGGATGGGTCGTTGTCAGGCATGGTCTCGCCTCGTACTAGTGATTTTCCGAGCTCCGCTGGCGGTGCGACGAGCGGTGTGTGGGAGCACGGTCCCGAGGCCGACTGTGCGGCCGGAAGCGTCTCGGGGAACCCACCCGATATCGGCTGTCGCAGGGCATCCGTGGTGTGGTTTCGCCGTGCTGCCAGCGTAGCCCCGCCTTCAGCGCTGAAGGTAGCTGCGGGAGCTGGTCGGCCCGGGCTTCTGACCGCTCATTTTCCCAGTTCAGGGATAGTCGAGCGGCGTTATGGTAGATGGGGGAGAGTGCGCGGAGTCGAAAGATGAGCACCACCATTGTGATCGTGATCATCGTCGTCGCGGTTGTGATCATTTTGCTTGTGGCCTGGTTGTTGATGCGCAAACGGCGTGAACATCAGCGGGTCGAGGCTGAAGGTATCCGTGACCGCGCGGCGGAGAAGGAATTCGAGGTCGCTCAGCAGGAGGCGCGGGCGGAGGAAACCGCTGCCAGAGGCCGGGCGGCGAAGGCGGAAAGCGAGGCCAAGGCGGCGCAGGCCGAGCAGCTCGCTCAGCAGGCGCACATGCATCGTGGCGAGGCGGCGGATTCGCGAACCGAGCTGGACAAGGAGTGGGAGCGCGCGGACAAAGTCGATCCGGACTCGAGGTCAGGTGATGCGCCGCGTGAGGATTGATCCAGGCCAGCCGCCGCACAGCCCTTGATATTGATCCGGGGTCTCTCGCTGTTGGGGTGAGCCGACAACTTCACCTTCAACGGCTTGGGTGCCGACGGTGGTCGGGGTGGGTGAGCCGCCGGACGGTTCGATCGAAATCGCCGAACGTGCTCGAGATGTTTCGCGGTGGATCCTCCGGCTACTCGGCCGACTATCGGCAGTCGGCCGGCGTTCGTGACTCCGGAAGGAATCAGATGTTGATGCTTACCCCCACGGCCCTCGAGGTTGCTCGCGCTATCACCACAGGCGAGGACGCGCTCCTTTGAAGCCGGCCTGCGGATCTCGTCTCCCGATGACGCGGGGAGTTTCCAGCTCGCGCTCGCTGTCGCACCGTCGCAGGATGACGAAGTGCTCAACGCCGCCGGTGCACGCATTTTCATGGACCGCAGGTCCGCCGAGTACTTCGAGGACAAGGTTCTCGACGCGGACCTCGACTCGAAGGGTAACGCCACCTTCGTGGTCGGACCGCAGACCCCCTAATCCATAGGCGTGGTTCCGGCCAGGGCGCGATGCACGCCCCGGCCGGAACCGGTTCTCAGTCCACACTGCGATCCCCCGACGGCAGGAGTTCAGCGGTTACCCTCCCCACTGCGCGCAACTCGTCAAGGTGGAGCCGCCGATCGAGCAGCCGCATGTGCTGCGGGAGTACGCATTCATCACCGATGGTGAACGTGACGCGCTGATCAGCACGCGCGCTTCCAGTCGCAGGACTTGGCAGGTCAGCGAATCGGGTGGTGTTTGTTTCGCTGACCTGCGAAAAGAGTAACGCCGGCCACAGCTCGCCGACCGGAAGGGGTCATCAATCGGAACCTTTGCTCGCATCAGCGGATCACGATCACTCCTCGGACTGCGGGGCGATTCCGCGACGCCGGGATATAGCCCCGCCCGGCCTGCGGACGGAGGCAGAGCCGGGCGGGGTGGGATATCTCAACCTGCAGGTATCCGACCATGGCCGTGGCCATTGCCGGATGACCGCCGAATCATCGTAGGTGGGCGACGGTGTACCGGTCTCCTGCCACGCCGTGGCCTATATCCACACCGTCACAGCGCCGGTGCTCGATGACCGTCACCACGATCCCTACTCGTGATCCTTATGAGTGGCTGGTCAGCTCCTTGTAATTCAGGAACTCCTCGAAGGAGACTTGCCCCTCCGCCCAGATGCGGTCTTCCTTGATGCGGCGCCCAACGATCTCCCGCACTTCCGGGTCCTGGGCCATACCCCACACCAGCGCGTCATCGAAGGTGATGAAACCGTCCTGATCTGTGTCGATCTCGTCGAACTCCCGCCGGGTGGCAATGAACTGCTGCTGGTCCATATCCGTCTCCTATGCCGGTTGGTTATCGCCGAACAGCAACGCCTTCGTTCGTCATCGATCCAGCGCACAATCGTACGCGGAAAGTTTGCTGTGACGTCCGGATTGACAGGGGCAAACACTGGTTTTCCTACTTTCGCCGGTATGGCCCTCTGGAGCCGTACTTCGACCGCAGCTGGAAACTCGGCGACATCACCGCCGCCCCATAGACCGCGACCGTGTGCCACATCAGTCGAAGCGTGGTCATGGGCCGGCCGATACTGAAGTCGCACATGCACGGAACTCGGCAACCCCTTCCATAAGGCCTTGCCGAGGGTGGTTCGTCTTGTGCTGGTGCGGGCAACTGTCGGCTCCGCGCTGACTATTGGCCGGGCTAGTTGTGCTCGCTCAGCAGCCGGGCCAGATGTGCGGTGTTGCGGGCTAGGGTCGCGGTGGCTTTGGCGACCGCCTCGGGTTGTTCGTCGAGGTCGAGGTAGTCGGTGCTGCCCATGGCCTGGTCGTTCCAGTATGTGCAGCCCTGGGCGGGGATGGGGAAACCGATGTCATCGAGCCCCTGAAACAGATCGGCGACGATCTTGTGCGCTCCGTCTTCGTTCCCGACGACCGCGGCGATGGCGACCTTGCCGGTCATGGCAGGTCGGCCCGCCTCATCGGTGCGGTAGATTTCGGCGTCGAGCCGCTCGAGGACACGCTGCGCGATGGAAGACATGTGTCCCACCCAGGTCGGCGTCGCGACCAGCGGGATCTCCGAGGCTGCGATCTCGTCGCGGATGATGGGCCATTGATCTCCTGGCCCCGCGTCGCCGCTGACACCGGGGTACACGTCGTGATCCACCACCCGGATGATCTCGCCCTTGACGTCGTGGGCCGCCAGCTGATCGAGGATCTGCCGGGCGATCAGGTCAATGCTCGAGTCCGCCGGCGACCTCTTCAGGGTGCACACCAGCGCGACCGCGTTCAATTCCGTCATCGGATTCCTGCCCTCCGAAAGTCAGTCGTTACCAGGGACTTCGGCCACTCGCGGCCGGCATTGCTGTTTGGAGGCGCGATACCGGCGGCGGGCGAGTAAAACAGGCAGGCATGCGGCGGCTCGGGCTCCTGTTAGGTCCGTGAACTGGCGGGTAGCCCCGGGATGTCCCCGTACTTCGAATCGGAGGAGGAACTCCTCATGTCCGAGCACGACAAGAGTGGAAAACAGGAAGGCGCCGAACGCGCTGTGGAAGGCGTGAAGGCCAAGGACACCGCCGCAATCGTGGCCGGTCACGAGGATCGGCTGGAGGAAGGCCGCGGCCACCAGGACAAGGCGCAATCACAGCGGGAGACCGCCATGAAGGAGGCCCAAGCGCAGCAGGAGCGCGCCACCGCAGAGCTCGACGAGCAGCGTCAGCGCTCACATCAGGGTGGGTGAAGCCGCCATGCCCGATCGCAACTACGACGTGATCGATCTGCTGCTGGCACAGCACGATCGGATCAAGGACACGCTGCACCAGGTGCAGCTGGCGGTGGGAACCGACAAACAGCAATGGTTCGATGAGCTTGTGCGTCTTCTTGCGGTGCACGAGAGCGCCGAGGGAGAGGTCGTGCACCCGGCCTCACGCCGTCATACGGTCAGCGACGACATCGTCGAGGACCGCCTGCACGAGGAAGCCAACGCCAAGCAGACCTTGGTCGAGCTCCATGAGCTCGGTGTGGATCACCCCGAGTTCAATGCCAAGTTCGGCGCCTTCGCCTACAAGGTGGTCGAGCACGCCGAAGCCGAAGAGAAGCAGGAATTCGCCCAGCTCCTCGCGCAGACCTCCGCCGCGGAACGAGCGCAGCTCGCGAGCGCGGTCCGCTTCGCCGAATCCGTCGCGCCGGCCCGCCCGCACCCCGGGGTCGGCCAAGCCCCGCCCGCCAAACACAGAGCATGGGGAAAGACCGTCGAGGCGATCTCCCAGGAAGGCAGGAACCAATAACGGTGCATGTCGAGCTGCAGAATCGGACTGACTCGCCGCATGCCACGGGCCATTAGCCGAAGGCGTCAGCGGCCGCGCAATCGAGCGCCCCCACGGGGTCGGGTCGCATGGGCCAGCGGCAGCAGAAGGGGTATTCCGGTTCTCTCGAACGCTAGACAGGAGGATTCACCATGCCGAAGGTATGGACGGACAAACAGGAACGCCAATACGAGCACATCAAGGACTCTGCGCGCGACCGCAGCGAAAGCGCCAAGCGTGCCAAGGAGATTGCGGCCCGCACGGTCAACAAGAACCGTGCTCAGTTGGGACAGACCAAAACCGCCGGCCGAAGCTCCACCGACGACAAGTCACCGCAGCAGCGCGGCGGGCAGCGATCCGGACGCGGCGGACCCAAGGGGCCGACCCGCGATCAGCTCTACAACGAGGCCAAGAAACGAAACATCGAAGGCCGCTCGAGCATGACCAAAGCCCAACTGGCCCATGCCCTAGGGCACGACTGAACGCCTCGCGTCAATCCACCGAATCCCCGGTACGGAAAATAAGTCCGAATACCCAGGTCACCAGCACGGCCATCACGACCCACCACAAGGCTTTCACCAGGAACCCTAGTCCGGCGAGCACGCACGAAGGCGAGCAGCCGAACGAGAAGCAATACGGCCATAACAACCACCTGAGCGCACACCCGGCGCGGCCGCAGCGCCGAGAGGCGACTCTCGCGGGTACCGGCATGTTCCGGTTCAGGATGTACGCACGCGGAATTCGGCAGTGATGGCATCGACGAAATCGGGTAGATCGTCGGGATTGCGGGAAGTGATCAGTGTCCAGCCTTCGGCGTCGCTGCGGACGACCGGCTTGTCGGCCCAGGCCGCCCCGCATTGATCAGGTCAGTGCGAAGGGAGGGATACGCGGTCAATCTTTTGCCAGTCACCACCGCCGCGTCGACCAGCAGCCACGCGCCGTGGCAGATGGCCGCGATCGGGCGGCCGGCCGCAATTGTAGATCGGACGAGTTCTCTTGCCTCGGCGTTGATTCGCAGCTTGTCGGCATTGACGGTGCCGCCCGGGATCACCACCACGTCGAAGTCCTCGGGATCTGCCTCGCTCAGCGCCATGTCCGGCCGCACCGGTTCGGACGCGATGAGGTCGTGGCGATAGGTCTGGACGTCGATCGCCTCCATGGCCGCGTGGGTCACGTGTGCGCCACGAGCACGCAGTTGATCCCGGGGAACCACCAGTTCATCTCTCTCCACCCCGGTATTTGAGGTGATTATCAGGACGCGAACGCCTACGAGTTCTGCTGACACCGAACTCTCCTCTCGTCCTGGCTGTCGCATTTCGCTCGGTCGCCGACTTCGCCTTCGAGGTGTCGTCGCCGGTCACGGTGCGCGTCGAGCGGACAGCAACTGCCGTCGGAGTAGTGCACTGCCAAACCATCTGGCCTGGATATCGGCGCGATACCCGCCGTCGACGGCTTCAACCACATTGCACCTCGACGGAAACCCGCCCCCACACCGCGGGTCCTGTCGCCGCACGCGGGAGTCGAACGGGTTCACGCGAATTCGATCGCGATCCTGGTCGCCGTCACTGCGGACGCCGGCAACCGAGATCGCGAATCTGGTGTGCCGTGGCAGACATCGACGTGAGTGCAGGGCGCGTATCGAGAACGGGATCCGACGCCGCCGACTCCCGGAACGCGAATTGTCTTCGGCTCGCGGTCAGTCGCGGCGCGGATGAACCCGGCCGTTGTGCCGGCGAGTAGCCCCCGACCGAGGTGGGGTTCCCCATGATGTGAACCTCCGTTCGAATCGTTGCTCGAACTGCGCGTGCCGTGACTGTTCGGAGCCGGTAACGGCCCCGTTGTCTGTCGGTCACGATCTGGCCCCGACCGGTTGAGAAGGCCGATCTGTTGGTATGTGCTGAGGCGTCGGCGCAACACGAAACCCCCGACGGCTGGGCCGATACGAGGGTCGCGCCCCACGTGCACTAACGCGACGCTGGGGCGGGACCCTTGTCCACCACGGGCTTCACTTGCCCCCGGGATCTGCGCTGGGCGCATTGCCTTGGGTCGCCCCTGCTCACCCAGCAGACCCCGAAATTCGCTTCGAACGTAGCCTGCTGTTGACCTTGCACGCTTACTCTGGTGCAGGTCGGCCTCCTCTGGCGATGGCGCAGCAGCCCTCGGCGATGCCCCTGGGCCTTTGTGAGTCCTCGCCGCGGTCGACCTCGGCGTGCACCGCCGCCGCGAGTTGAGAATCCAGCCCGCCCGGTGAGTCTGGGCGTCGAGCAGGGATTCGGAGGTGCGCCATGTCCGCAAACCCACACGAACCAGGCGGTGATGGACCCACTCGCCGGCCGGGGAAGCGGCGTCGGATCGTACCCACCATCACCAGCGGTTCCGATGCAGAAGTGCCGGTGGTGCGTTGGCCGGAGCCGAGTCGGCTCGAATCGTGGTGGGACGCCGTCATGCACCCCGCCGCCAAGCCACCCGCATAACCAGAACTCGCTCGGTGCGCATGGATCAACCTGAGACCGTGTGTGCGATGCCATGACAGACAGTGGCAGGCAGCGGTCTATCGCGGCCTCTCGCAAGGTTTTCGCTCCGGAGCGCTGGATTTCACGGCGACGCCTAGCTGTTTCGGAAACACGCCTTCGCGGCCTTGACACCAGCGGTGCATCACCCATCTGGCGGCGAACAACGAGGCCGAACACACTGCCCGCCACCGTCAACGTCACAGTCGCCCTCTGCAAAGGAACTGTCATGATCATCCTTGGCCTCATTCTGCTGATTGTGGGAATTGTTTTCGGCATTTCGATCCTCACGACGATCGGCGTCATTCTGATGCTCGTCGGTGCGGTGGCTTGGCTACTCGGCACGACGGGGCACCCGATCGGCGGACGCTCTCACTATTGGTGATTTGTCATTTACTGGAACCCATTCGCCACCCGGACGGACAGGCGCGCCCGTGATGCCCTCGACCGCGCCTTCGATGACTTAGCGGGCTGTAGCTCTGCATCGGATGCACCTCCGGCGACCAGGCCCGGTGACGGGGCGAACCAGAACCGGAAGCTGCCGGTCCGCGGCGATCCTGCTGCCGCGCCTGCGGTTCGCCGGGGAGTCGGCGGGCACGCCAGCCGTTGTCCGGGCACGTCGCTCGGTAGACCAGACCGACCAGAATGCCCGGGTCAACCGAGGCCGCCCACGTGAACCAGCCCAGCGAGGATTTCACGGAAAGCTCCTCAACGATTCCGGGTAAGGGTGACGGCGGTGTTGAGCTGTAGGTGATTTCATGTCGCGGGTGATGGATGAGGGCCACGGAGGTTCGGACTGGACTCGATGAACGAGCTTGGCTCGTCGGTGGTGGTGATTTGGGACCGTTCGGGCGCCGCGGGGGAGACCAGCTCACGTTTCAATCCCGAAGCTGCGGGCATCCGGCCGCTGTAACGGATGAAGGGAGTTGTCATGCTGATGCGTCGGATAGCGCGGCCTTTGTTGGCCGCGCCATTTGTGGTCGATGGAGCGACCGCGCTCGCGTTTCCGGGGCCGCGAGTGAAGGCGGTGGATGTGTTTGTACAAGGAGTGGGGCGCCGACTGCCGCAGCACGTTGCTGACCGATTGAATTCTGACCCTGAGATGGCGGTCCGAGCCAACGCTGGGGCGCAGGTGGTAGCGGGAACGCTACTGGCGCTGGGGAAGGTCCCACGCCCGGCCGCCGTGGTACTCGCGGTGACGGTGATTCCCTCGGTTGTCACTGAACAGGATTTCTGGGCGGAGCCGGATCCGGAACGCAAGGCAGCCAAGCGGATTGCCTTCCTGAAGGATGTCGGTCTGCTCGGCGGCCTGCTGATCGCCAGCGGCGACACCGCGGGTAGGCCGTCATTGGGTTGGCGCGGCCGCCGGGCCGCAGAGCGCGCAAGTGCGGCCGTCGCGGCCACGCTGCCGATCGGCACGTCGACGGGCGCCGGTGAGGCGCTGCGCGAACACATCCAAGATGCGGTCTACCAGCTGCAGGCCCTATCCGGCGCGGCAGCGACAAGGGGCGCAGAGCTTGCCGAGACGGCTCGGGCCAGGGGCGGTGAAATCGCCGAGACTGCAATGGAATACGCCGCAGAGGTGGGTGACACGCTGACGGAGCGCGCTGGTGGGCTCGCTGATTCGGCCAAGGAACAGGCCGCTGATATCGCCGATGCGGCGAAGGAGCGCGGCACCGACTGTGCCGGGAAGGTTCGCCGCCGCGCGGCGCGCCTAGTACAGGAGTGACAGTGCGATGACAGATATGAACTTCACTACCGACGACGCCGGAATCCCCGTCGCCAGCGACGAGTATTCCCTGACGATCGGACCCGACGGGCCGATCCTGTTGAACGACGCGTATCTGATCGAGAAGATGGCTGCGTTCAACCGGGAGCGTGTGCCGGAGCGGCAGCCGCATGCGAAAGGCAGCGGCGCGTTCGGCACATTCGAGGTCACCGAGGATGTGAGTGCCTATACCAGAGCGGACGTGTTTCAGCCGGGCAAGGTGACCGAGATGCTGGCCCGGTTCTCCACCGTCGCGGGCGAGCGCGGGAGCCCGATACATGGCGCGACCCGCGTGGGTTCGCGCTGAAATTCTATACGGAGCAGGGCAATTTCGATATGGTCGGCAACAACACCCCGGTGTTCTTCATGCGTGACCCGATGAAGTTCCAGGATTTCATCCGATCGCAGAAGCGTCGCGCCGACAACAACTTGCGCGATCACGACATGCAGTGGGACTTCTGGACCCTGTCACCGGAGTCCGCGCATCAGGTGACCTGGTTGATGGGAGATCGGGGTATCCCGCGCAGCTGGCGGCACATGAACGGCTACTCGAGCCACACCTACATGTGGATCAACGCGTCCGGTGAACGGTTCTGGGTCAAGTACCACTTCCAGACCGATCAAGGTATCGAATACTTCACGCAGGACGAAGGCGACCAGATGGCAGCGATGGACACCGACTACCACACGCGGGATCTGTGGGAGTCGATCGAAGGGGGCGACTTCCCGAGCTGGACCCTGAGGATGCAGATCATGCCGTTCGATGCCGCGAAGACCTACCGGTACAACCCCTTCGACCTCACCAAGGTTTGGCCGCACGCCGACTACCCGCTGATCGACGTCGGCACGATGACCCTGAACCGAAACCCTTCCGACCATCACACCGAAATCGAGCAGGCCGCATTCGAACCCAGCAATGCGGTGCCGGGTACCGGCCCCAGCCCCGACAAAATGCTGCTGGCGCGGTGGTTCTCCTACCCCGACGCGCACCGGCACCGAATCGGCGTGAACTACAAGGAACTTCCGGTCAACGCTGCGCGGGCGACGACGGTGCGGTCGTACTCGAAGGACGGCGCCATGCGCCGGAGCAACCCCGGAGACCCGGTGTATGTCCCCAATTCGAAGGGCGGACCCCATGCCGACCCGGACATCAGCGGCGAGCCCGCAAGTTGGTACAGCGACGGAGAGATGGTGCGCCAGGCATACACCCTCCGCGCGGATGACGACGATTGGAGCCAGCCGGGCACCATGGTGCGCGAAGTTCTCGACGACGCCGCCCGGCAGCGATTGACCGACAACATCGTCGGGCACCTGTTGAACGGCGTCACCGAACCGGTACTGCTGCGCGCATTCGAATACTGGCGCCACGTGGACAAGGACCTGGGCGACCGCGTCGAGGCGGGCGTGCGAGCCAAACGCGACGAACTCGACCCGAAGGCCGCGAAGCAAGCCAACCTGGCGCGTTCAGGCGCCCAGCGAAAAGCGTGAGTCGCCCTGGTCGTCGGGTCGGAGTGATCGAATTGCCCCCGGGGCTATGTCGTGGAGTCGAGCCAGGTCTCGTGTCGCAAGTTTCCGGCAGGGCATGCCAGTGCGGCTTCGGAGTGGCGGCCGTCGGCATCGCGGGTGAACAGGACTTGCTGACCTTGGCTCAAGACGCGGTATCCGCATCCGTCGATGCGGGAAAACTCGATGAACACCGGTCCGCTGCCGTCGCTGGGTTGGATGATGCCGAATCCCTTCCTCGCGTCGAACCATGCCACGACTCCGTGGAACCAGGGGACTGAGTCCACGGATGTGGGAGATCCGGCCGCGGCGGAAGTGAGAGTCATTGCGTGTTCCTCCTCGGAAGGCGCGAGCTGCTGCCGAGAGTGCCGATGCTGCGTCGATCGGATCTCGGCGGACGTCGGACGTGATCCGGGTGCCCGGCCGGGAGCCTCCGAAACAGTAAGGGGCCATGTGGGTTTGAACCATCAGCGCGTGCGCGTGACCCCGCCGTGCTGGGGACGGATCCGAGCACCGCAGACACTCCCTGATCGCCGTGTCTGATGCCGCGGGCCAATGGAAAGGCGGTACTGGCCTCGAGCCGGCGAAGATGAGAAGGGCCGTCTGGTGTTGCCGGGCGCCCCGTCTTTGGTACTTGCCGCAGGATCGGCCGTCGACTCCCCATCGCCTCGGGAGTCGGAGCGAGACTCTGGAATCGCTACCCAGTCGGGCTGCCGACAGCGAGCATTGGAAGGCGAGACAACTTGCAGCGCAAGAATATTGGCGAACATGCGGGCTAGGCCCGGCGCCCCTCGCGCAGATTGTCGGTCGGTGCGGGGTCGGAAACCGGGCCAGGCCCGTAGCCAGCTCGCTGGCCGACCGTGCCGGGTGGGTCTCCCGCGGCATCGGTGGTGCCGGTGTACGTGTAATGGGTGGGGCCACCTGCCGGCGTCGCTGGCGGATGTGCCGGCTCGGACAGGTTGTTGGGATCGGTCGCGGCCGCGTTCAGACGCGCAGCCTCGAGGTCCCGGCGGGCGGCCGCGAGTTCTCGGCGGGCACCGGCCCCGCGTTTCGCAGTGCCGCGGGCACCGGCCAAGACGAGGAACAGCCCAACCAGCCCGATAGCGCCGACCACGATGCCGTACAGGAAGAGCAGGCCACTCGACCCGGTGACGTGGTAGCCGAACACAGCGAAGTCGTCGGTCAAAGCGTGGTCGCTGCCGCCGTTGGCGAGGACACCCGCCAGCCCGATGAGCGCCGCGGCGATCAGGATGACGAGTCCGAAGATGACGATCATGGCATTCCTAGTTTCCGCTCGGAGCTGTTGTTTTCGCGCTTACCCCGATCTCTTTCGTTTATGCGCGGTAGTACGAGTCCAATGATCACTGGCGGAAATGATCGCGAAGGAGAGGTGTCGTCTAGTCGCGGAGGTTATCTGCCACACGAGGGGGTACGCACGACATATCAGGGACTGTGCATCGTCAACGGCGACGAGTGCCTCGAAGATGAGGACGCGCACAGACTTCGGCGTACGCGTGCCCGGCCCACCCCAGCAGCAGTAGAGCCGTGACAAGTCAGGTGAGGCTGCCGCCTACTATGGCAACAAGCTCTGCGGAGCAGGCTACTGCAGCAGAATGTGTCTTGATGGCCAATGTGTGGATGT
Organism: Nocardia tengchongensis; assembly: GCF_018362975.1. NCBI lineage: Bacteria > Bacillati > Actinomycetota > Actinomycetes > Mycobacteriales > Nocardiaceae > Nocardia > Nocardia tengchongensis. Next base: position 5,540,832 of record NZ_CP074371.1, on the reverse strand, counting down.
CGAGTATTGCGCGCTACTTCTTCGGTACGAGGATGCCGGTCAGGTCGGCGTCACGGATCGGAGTGTCGGGATTTGCCTGGGCCTGACACATCAGGGTGATGGCCGCGATCGAGGCGTCGACGGTGTCCGGGCTTGCCGTCGGTGTGATCTTGGTGTCCTGCTCGAGATATTTGCGGACTGTGACTCGCTGCTTGCTCTGGTCCTGCTTCGTGAATTCGCTGCAGGGAGTACTTCCCCCCTTATTCGTGAGCTCTTGCGCTTTGTCACACGAGCCGACGGCCAACACCGCCAATGTGGTGGCGGCCAGCAGCGCGATATTCCGGCGAATGCTGTGGTTTTGAGACATGGAAGGCGCTCCCTCGGGCGTTCGGGTCGTTCCGGCTGCTGTCGGATGCCCGGAGCGGCGTCGTCGAAACCCACAGAGCCGGCCGGACGTGTTCAGTCGCCGCGGGCTGAATCACGAGTTGCGCGTGTTTCATGACCGAGGTCGTGGGTAGGCCCGACACATCCGTGTAATCGAACAACTGGAGGGCGCCCCATGGTCGCGATGAGCGAAAACGATGCCGATGTGGTCGATCTGCTGGTGTCCCAGCACGGTCAGATCAAACATGCGACGGAACGAGTGCTCGGGTCGAGCGGGCCTGACAAGCTGGACAGCTTCAGGGACCTGGTGCGGTTGCTCGCAGTGCATGAGGCCGCCGAGGAAGAGGTCATTCACCCGGCGGCGCGGCAGCATTCGGTGAGTGACGAGGTCGTGGACCGTCGGCTCCAGGAGGAGCGGCAGGCCGAACACATGCTGGCCGAACTCTATGAAATCGGTGTGCAGCACCAGGATTTCGACGCGAAGTTCCGTGTGTTCGCCGAGGGTGTGACCGAGCACACGGAACGCGAGGAGAAGGAAGAGTTCGGGCCGTTGCTGCTGCACGCCTCGCAGGTTGAACGGGTTCGGCTGGCGAGGGTGGTCCGGTTCGCCGAGGCGATTGCACCGACGAGTCCGTATGTGCGCGTGGGCGAGTCCGCCATGGCGAATCTACTGACGGGGCCGCCGCTGGGGCTCTTCGATCGGCTGCGTAACGCCATTCGGGACGCGCGAATTCAGAGTCGCGAAGCTTAACAGTTCCACACATCTGCTCGCGATCCCGACGGGTCGGTGCAGGCGGGTTTCGACGTCCTTGCAGGACGCCCGGTTGGCATGTCGATCAATTTCGTCCAGAACCCTCGCGCCGCTCGAGCCCGACCGCCTCGGCGAGTTCGTTACGGTGCCGCCCGAGATCGGGATATTCGGGGCTGAGCTCGCCCATGAAATCGGCCAGTGCATCCGCGATGGCGTTGAGCTTCTGCTGAAGCGCGGCGTCGCTGCGGCTCTGCGTGTTCTGCGTGTTCTGTAGCAGTGCTACCAGAAGAAAGGTAATGATCGTGGTGGCGGTGTTGATGACCAGCTGCCAGGTGTCGATACTCGGCATTACGAGGATGGAGGGCACCCAGACCGCGACCAGAATGACGCAGAACACGAAGAAACCGCCCGGGAGGCGAAATTGGCGGCGTTTGTAGCGAATCTATCAAAAACAGACAGCTGTTTGCCGCCATGCTCCGGTTTGCTCGGCGGGGCGTCCATGTGTGCTCCTTTGAAACGAGGGCCAGTGCGCGCTCACCGAGTTGGACGGTGACCGCGCATCGACCGTTCAAGTTCCGGGCGTCAATGCGCGGCTCGCCGTCCGGTTACGAGGTTGACCAAGAAGAGCAGCACCACGGCGCCGCCCAGGCAGGTGAAGAAGCTGAACCACAGGCCGCCGCCGTTGACATCGACTCCCAGGATCTTCAGCAGGAAGCCGCCGAGCAGGCCGCCGATGATTCCGACGACGATATTGAGCAGAATGCCTTGTTGCGCGTCGGTCTTCATGATTTTGCTCGCGATCCACCCGGCGAGGCCGCCGATGATGATCCAACCGAGTATGCCGAGTCCAAGCATGGTTTTCTCCTTGCTGTACATGCCGCCGAACCAACCGGCGCCGTGTTCCGCGTATACCCGCCCTTACCGAGTTGACGCATTCTCACGGACATCGAATTGATCTGCCGCATCATGTTGACAAGAGGCTCGGCTCCCGCGGCCGTGCCAGACGTGCGGTGTTGCGCCCCAGGTGGCGATGGATCGGTCGCGGCTGCGGGTTGGCTCGTCCCCGCCCCGTAGACCCGGCGTCAGTCCGGGAATCTGCGGCGACGCACGACCGCGCCGTTCTCTTGTCCTCCGGTCGCCTGCGCCGAGCCAGGCGGTGCGAAGTGAGGGTCCCGGCGAAAACCGGCGCTGGTTGCCAACGCCACACGGCGAGTTTGGGTTTCGGCGACTTGGACGGCCCGGATAGCAGGCATCGACATGGTGCTGCTGTTTGCTGTTCGTCTGGCTGATCTTCGGCGCCTTTGCCGCCATTTTCATCGGTCCGCTGAACGTGCCGCAACCCACCCCGTGATCGCCCAGCGGACCGGTGCAAGTTGGAACCGAACGCGAAATCGGCTGGGAGAGGGGAGGTTCGGTAGTTTTTTGCTGATCTCGATTGAGTTGATGAGTGACGGTCGAGCGGCAATGCCCGGTCGTATCCGATATGCCGGCCACGCCGGAAGGGAGCGTTTATGCTGAAGGACGCCGCGGAGAAGGTCAAGGGCGCCTTCCTCAAATAGCGCGAAGCAGCTGATTCACTGACTGTCGGGTCGGTGGGTGTGGGCTCGGTGTGGCCAGTCGTGTGCGTGCGCGGTGGGTGCGTGGGGTGCCGGTGGCTCCGGGGGGATCCGTTCGTGCACCGTGAGCAGGAGGTGGTCGAAGCGGTTCTGCGCGGCGGTGGAATCGAGGGGAATCGTGCCCAGTTCGGCGACGAGTTGCGCCGCGAGCGCACGCAGTTTCGTGTTCGTTTCCTGTGAGCGCCACCGCAGCACCTGGAACGCCTGATTCGCGTTGATCCGGTACACCACCATCAACGCGCCCTTGGCCTGTTCGATCAGCGCTCGGGCCTCTACCAGCTCCTGCAGCGTCGCGTCCAGCACTTCCTGCGTGGATTCGGCGATGGTGTCGGTGAGATCGATGTAGTAGCCGGAGGTCCCGACCACCGTGCCGTCCTCGTCGAACATCCGATCCGCCACCACGACCACGTTGTGCATCGCGCCAGCGGTGTCGAGGAAGCGGTGACGACTCGAGAACGACTCGCCCGAGTGCAGGACGTGGTCGAGGAGGTCCTGCACCTGCGCCCGATCGTCGGGATGCTTGTGCGACAGCATCAGCTCGGTGGTGGGCTGCACGGTCCCGGGCTCGTACCCGTGCATGCGGGTCAGCTCATCGGACCATTCCCAGCGTTGACTCGCGAACCAGAACCGGAAGCTACCGACGGTCGGAGGCTGCTGATCGGTCTCGCCCGCGTTGTCGGTTCCGCCCAGTTCAGGCGAGGAATCCTGCAATGGCCCGTGCACTCTTGGAGTATCCCACCGCCCGAATCCTCCGGCGAGTCACAGCGTGAAATCGGCGATCGAGCGCCATGATGGTCGCCGCTCGCTTTTCGAGACCGGCGTGCGAGTACGTCCTCCCGGATTGGGTATGGGGGAGGGTATATCCAGGGCGAGTGTTCCGATGGGAAAGTGGAATGCCTTGTCAGCACCCGGACAGTTATCGGATCAGTAGTAGTGACTGCGGCCGCCGACCGGTCGGCCCACCCGGCCAAGCACCAGCAGGACCGCGCCGACGATGAGCAGGATGATACCGATGGTGGTCAGGATGGGAATGCCGAGTAGGAATCCGACGATAAGCAGGATGAGCCCGAGGATGATCATTTCGATTCCTTCGTAGCGGATGTGTCTGACTGTCCCGCTTTTCCCGGTTTGCCCGTGGCGAAACAACCTCGTGATGAGTTCGTATGCCGCCGGTGCCCCTTCCTGTCGCCGGTTGCTGAGCAGAGATTCGCAACAATCACAACCGGTGCGATACAGCTGACTGTTCGCTGTCGATCGGCGAGTTCGGTCACCGGCAACGGCCCTGGCGGAGCTCGGTCAAGATCCGCAGGCGGCTCGGCGTCGCGCGAGCTTGCAAGGTGGTCGCGACGCGCGCAGCGGCATGGGTTCGGCCCCGGCGCGCGGCGATGTCGTGAGAATCGCCTTTCCGATCTTCAACAAGAGACATGAATCACGCTGGAGGGCAATCTGTTTCGTGGCCGAACGCCCGGGTAGGCCAAGGATGTCCATGCTAGTTGCGAAGATGGAGGAACAACCATGTCCGAGCATGATAAGAGCGGCTTTCGTGAGGGTCTGGAAGGCGTGGTCGAAGGCGTGAAGGGCAGGGCCAAGGAGGTCGCGGGCGCGGTCGTCGGTGACGACGATCTGCGCGGCGAGGGCAGGGCCCAGCAGGACAAGGCCGAGGCGCAGCGTGAAGCCGCGCAGAAGGAGGCTCAGGCCGAGAAGGCGCGTGTCACCGCGGAGTTGGATGAGCAGCGTCAGTGGTCCCATCAGAACCGCTGATAGTCGGGGGATCAATCCCCACCGCGCAATCAGGACCGATACCAACGGTGGTATCGGTCCTGATGCGTTTTGTTCACCAGCGTGCGGGAACGAGGGGAGGCATTCCCAGCAATAGCCCACATCCAATAGTCGAGTGAACGGGCAGTCGGAACCAGTTACGAATCAGCACGATCGCGGTGGCCAGATGGCGCGGCTGTGCCTCGAATCGGATGGCTACCACAGCAAATTGCTGGCGGCTAGGTCTGACCTCGCTGTTTTCAAGATCTCCACGCGGGTATGTCGCCGAGGCAGGGTCCGGCAACAGAAAGAAGTGGTCCGATGTGGAAGACGGATACGGTCGGTGTCGAGGAGGAGTTTCTGCTGGTCGACGCCAGGGGCGGTCTAATCGCGAAAAGCAGCGCGATGCTGAGTTGGTTACGTGCGAACGTCGAGGTCACCGAACCTGCCCGGTTCAAGCCCGAACTGCAGCCGGTCCAAATCGAAACCGTGAGTTCGGTGCACACGGAGATGGCGGCACTGTGTGCTGACTTGACCACCATGCGAGGGGAACTGGTGGCGGCCGGCCGCGCCTGCGGGGCCGTGGTGCTGCCGGTCGGTACCGCACCCCGGTTGTGGGATCCGCAGCCCGACGCTCACGCCGACGGTCGGCATGCCAACATCCATGACCGCTATCGGGAGATGATGCGGGTCTATACCGCGTGCGGCCTGCATGTACACGTCGGTGTCGACGAGCCGGATCTGGCCGTCGGGGTCGTGAATCACCTGCGACCGTGGTTACCGACGTTGATCGCGGTGGGCGCGAATTCACCGTTCCACAACGGCCGCGACTCGGGCTACAGCTCGTGGCGAGTCGCCGAGCAGGCCCGATTCCCGGGAGCTGGTTTGCCGCCGTTCGCGCGCTCCGCCGACGACTACGACGATCGGATCGCGACCTTGGTCGACTGCGGTGTCCTTCTCGACGAGCACATGTCGTTCTGGCTCGCCCGACCGTCGGATGCCTACCCGACCGTGGAGGTCCGCGCCGCGGACACAGCCGCAACCATTGACGACGCGCTGTTGCAGGCAGTGCTTGTACGGGGGCTCGTCCATTCGGCCTTGACCAAATTGGCTGTTGGGGTGGAGGGTCCTCGCTTCGATGAGCAAGTGGGCGCTGCGGCGGTGTGGTCAGCGGCTCGGCATGGACTGACCGGTCCTGCGATCGATCCGATCGGCGAGGGGCGAGTGCCCGCGTCGCACATGCTGGAAGGCCTGATCGGGTGGATTGCGGATGAAGTCGAGGAATCCGGTGACATCGCTCTGCTTCGCCGATTGCTCAGGACGCTGAATCGCCACGGAACCGGTGCTGCTCGCCAACGCCTCGCGGCGCGTTCGGGTTTCGGTGATCTGGTGGCGGCGCTCCGATTGCCAGGTCCGGTATCTCAGCCGTTCGGCAAGCAAGGCGGCAGCGCTGCCCGCGATCGCGCGTGCGACGGAGCCGCAGTGTAGCGAGCCGCATCGGAGGTCCGCGACGTTTGAACCACGGCTGCGGGGATATGCGCTGTATATGACCTGGACCATCACCCTGTCATCGTGACGGGCGCGTCCACTACCTCGGTTGAGACAACGGCTCGCGCCTACAACGAAGGTGCTGACGGCGATCGAGGAATGCGGTGTCGCGGCGATCCTCTTCGGCCGGCCATCAGGGTGATCATCCTGACGGCGAAATATGCACCAGCACTGAACATTTCAATCTCGGAGCGAGAACATGAGAACATACACGAACGACAGGTGGAGAACACGTGGAAGCGGTCGATCAGCGATGGGGATCGGCGGCGGCGTCGCCGTGCTGCTGCTCGTATGGCTGGTTATCGGCGTGGTTGCCGCCGGGCAGCGACACTACTACGACACGAAGTGCGCCTACCAACTGCGCAAGCACCGGAACCGTCGCGGTCACCATCATCGCCGGCCCGCTGAATTATCTCGGCATGAACCCGAAGATCGCCGATTGTCACGTCAACGTACCGCAACCCAGCCCGTAGGCGCGCACCCCCGAGCTCGTTCATCTCGATACGCTGGACGGTCACGATGAATTCACCGCGGGCAATGGACCTGCCCCTCCCGGCGGCCCCGCCGCGATCAGCCACAGCAGAAGACGTCAACCTGTCGCAGCTCGCCGCACGCGCTGACTGGCTGATCGGCCGAGAGGAGGTGCTGGTTCAGGAACGGGCGACCGCCCGGCCCCGCGATGCGATCCTGGCGCAGCGCCACAGGCTGCCGATGATCAAGCTGGACAGGGAATACCGATTCGAGGCTTGCGGCGCCGTCGTCAGCTTGCTGGATCTGTTCGATGGTTTGCCCAGGCTCCTGGTTTGCCACTTCATGCTGGGTCCGGGTGAGGAGGGAGCGTGTCCGACTTGTCACGCTGCGGCCGAGAAGGTTTCCGGGCATCTGCTCGACCGCCTCCGTGGCCGTGATATCTCGTTCGCCATGGTCTCGCGAGCGCCGCTATCCCAGATCGAACGGTACAGGGAGCGACGGGGATGGCATCTTCCGTGGTTTTCCTCCCTCGGCGCTGAGTTCGATCGCAACTTCCTTCGCGGGCGGAACGTTGGCTCTCACAGTGATACGCGTGATCGACCAAGTGTGCGCGGCAGGGAAGGCAGCAGGCTGTTTCACTCCTCCGCGCTGTTCGCCCGCCACGCGGAAACCTTGGGCAACTGGTGCTACTGGCTCGATCTGACCCCGAGGCATAGGTAGGCGAGCCGATATCGCTGTGGTCCTGAAGGATTCGGGTGCGGACCGCGCCGAATCCTGCCGTGGTGGTCGCGAAATCAGCTGGGCGAGGGAAACTTCGGAGGAGTCCGCCTCTTGTCATGTCGCTGGTCGGCGAGAACTGGCCGGGGTTGGATCGCGCCGGTGGCCACTTGACGGGCGACCTCTGTCAGCCGGGTGCTGTGGCGACGTCCGTAGGCGCGTAACGCCTGGAATGCCTCGTCCATGTCGACCTTGCCGGCATGCGCGAGTACCCCTTTGGCCTGCTCGATCGTGATGCGGCTGATGAGTGCGCCTTGAAGCTGTTCTCTGAGTATCTCGGCGCGGCGGATCGCCCGCTCCTCCAGTATGCCGATGGTCGCGGTGTCGGCAAGCGCCCGCGCCGCCCGAATGTCCTGTCCCCGCATAGGCCCCGATTCACGGCCGAAGAGGTTGAGCGCACCGATCGTTTCATTGCGTCGTCGCATCGGCATCGCGTGTACCGCGGCGAACCCTTCGCTCTTCGCTCAGGGGACGAAGACGTTTGATCCACCAGGGGCGGGTACCCCGCGAAGAGGAGGCATCGGGTAGATCACCCGGCCAGACGTGAGGTAGCGATAATGACCATGGGACAGGCGTCGGAGATTCCGCCGCTCGACGGCGCCGCGGACATCTCCCGCTCGAAAGAGTCGCAGCAGGGAGAAGTGCTGGCCGACAGCAAGAACTGGGCGGGCTTCGCGCTGGTGTTCTTCGGCGTCCTCGCCACCGCCATCGCGTTTATTGCGCTGTGGATGGATCAACTGAGCCTCGGGCTGATTGCCGTGGCGGTCGCCGCGGTCGGCATCGCCGGCGGCACGGTTCTCATTGCTCTGGAACGGCGTCGGTGAATGACCGTGATGACCGAACCGACGAGCCAACCGCCTGGCGCTCCGTGGGGCCACCTCGGTACTGAGCGCGTTGTGGGAGCGGGGTGATGCGAGGGACCTGCGTGTGAGCTGATCTCCACGGCGCGGGCAGTGGCGTGTTGTGCTGATCGTAGTGGCCTGGCTGCTGCCGGCTGCCGACGCGGGAGATCAGCAGCGTGTTTCGCTACGCGAATTTGCTCCGACTGATCGTGTGAGCCGGTTTGGTTGTGGTGCAACGGGATATGCCGGGAACAGGTCGGTGATATTAGATAGCCGGCCACCAAGGAAGGGATATCTCATGAGCGCAACGGACAAGGCCAAAAACAAGGCCGAGGAAATGGCCGGCAAGGCCAAGGAGAAGTTCGGCCACGCGACCGGCAATCCGGACAAGGAGAACGAAGGCAAGGTCGACCAGGCCAAGGCGAACGTCAAGGACGCCGCGGAGAAGGTCAAGGACGCCTTCCGCCACTGACGCGGTACCGACCGCTCGTCCCGCCCCCGCTCCCTGGGAGCGGGGGCGGCGTCGACTTTGATCGGATCGCAGCTGGCAGTCCCCGCTCCCGCGCAGGTGCTACTGCTCATCGGGTAGGCCGTGCTGCCCTGCCCTCGATCGACGACCGTTAATGGTTTGACCTGCAACTTTCAGGCCGAATGGTTAGGGGAAGGCGAATCGGGTACACGGCCATTATCGGTCGGATCGCTGCCGGAAGGTGCGAGACCGATAACGAGCTGCGCTGAACCGGGTCATTTGCCGGACCGACGACGACGTCGGAGCGCCTCCAGATCGCCGTCCGGACGGACCGCGACCAGCGATAACCGTCGCGTCTTGTCAAGCAAGCGGCAGGATCACGATTCGATCACTCGGGCAGTCTGTTTGTGCCTGAGTCGAATTCATAGTCGAGGGGTGCGCGATGAGCACGACCACAGATCGATCGACCCGGACGAAACGTAAATCGGCACCAGCCGACAGTTACGACAACATCGAACCTCGGTTCAGCGAACTCGCCGCAATGGCGGACGGCGATTCGGGCAGGCCCATACTGCGGAACGAGATTCTGCAGCTGTGCATGCCATTGGCTGACCATATTGCCCGCCGCTTCGCAGGCCGCGGCCAGGAACTCGACGACCTGCAACAGGTCGCACGGCTCGGATTGATCCAGGCCGTAGACCGTTTCGACGTGAGCCGCGGCAGTACCTTCCTGGCTTTCGCGGTGCCGACCATCATGGGCGAGGTGCGTAGGCACTTCCGCGACCATGCATGGGCTGTTCGAGTTCCCCGCGGTCTCAAGGAGATTCACGGGCAACTCGGTCCCGCCACCGACACGTTGGCCCAGCGACTCGGCCGCCTGCCGACCGCGGGGGAGATCGCCACGGAACTCGCTGTGGAGCCGAACGTGGTCACTCAGGCGCTGGTCGCGCGCAACGCCTTTCGCGCCGATTCGCTTGATCGTCTCACCCAGCCGGAGGAACAGAGCACGCCGTCCTCGGTGCTCGACAGTCTGGGGGCAGACGAACCCTGCTACCAGCTCACCGAAGACGCCATGACCGTGCGGCCGTTGATCGCTCAGCTTCCCGAGAGGGAACGCACAATCCTGATTCTGCGGTACTTCGAATCGCAGACGCAGGCTGAGATTGCCCACCGCATGGGTGTCTCGCAGATGCAGATATCGCGAATCCTCTCCAGAACTCTCCAGCGGCTACACGACCAAGCGCTCGGACCGAGCCTCGAACGAGCCGATTCCTGCGAAGCATCGATCGGCGGTTGAGGCAGACCGATTACTCGAAGCGCATGAAGGTGCGGTGACTCGGAGGATGCTGATGTGGTGTACCGCAACAACGCCGATCAAGCCTTCAAGGTGCTGATCTGGTGCTGACAGGAGGTCAACAGAGAATGCGGTCTCCGGTCGAACAATTGATCGACGAGATTCCGAAGCTCCCGCCCCGCTGCGGTCGACAATCTTGGCATTTGAGCGCAGCTGCTCACCGTGAACGACCGCATCTCCGACCGGAACAAGGGTCGATCGTGCATCGACGTATCGCAGTGGCACGTCGCTTCCGGCTACACGACGATCGCAGTCGATGCGTAAAAAAACTCCTGCATAGGTGATTTCAGATGTTTGGACCGGCTACGGCGCCGGGGGCGGCGAATGCGGCCCAGCGCCGAGCGTTCGCTGGAGTCGCGCCGCCGCCGAGCTAGCTTCCTCATGCAGGCGCAGGCAATTTTGTTCGCGTCAGTGCGTTAGTCCCGCTCTCTATGGGTTAATCAGTTGGAAGCGAGAGATTCGGGCTTCACGCGTGGCAGGAGGGCAGGGCACGATGCAGGGAAGGCCACGCGAGAACGCGGATGACTGGACCCCGGGTTTCGGTCGTCCGTGGGACGCGATGGCCGACGTTGCTCTCAACGGCGCAGACGGGTCTTCGATATCGCACACGGGAGCGATCGCGGTGACTGTCGCGGCGCGGGCGGACATGCTGCCGATGTTGCGATCGGTTGTCGAAACTGTGTTGTTGACAGCGGATTTCACGCTCGACGTGGTCACCGACGTTCGCGTGGCGATCGACGAGGTCGCGACCGCGTTGGTGGTGGCGGCCGAGGTCGGCGCCGAGATCGCGTGCGCCCTTCGATACGACCTGCGGCGGGTCGAGGTCCGGATATCCGCGCTCACCCACACTCCTGATGTCCTGCCGGAGAACAGTCTGAGCCGGCACTTGCTGGAGTCGATGGTCAACCAGCTGAGCATTACCTACCGGACGAGCGAGCAGCTGGAGGCGTACCGGATGGTCGTGCGCTTCGGTTGTGACCGAACTATCCACCAGGGCTGGTGACTCAGAGAAGGCCGTTCCGCGTTCCCTGATCTTCGACGCCGATCGACGATGAGGCTGCCGCTAAGAACCCCGGATGGTCACCGGGATTGTCGTACACTCGATTCGCCGCTCGATCTGACCAGGTGGCAACCACAGATCGTCTAGGAGCGAGAGTGACCGAGAGCGGGATCCCGCCGTTGCTGACCGTGTCACAGCGCCAGGTGGGTGAGGCCATCGTGGTGTCGGCTGCCGGGGAGATCGACATAAACTCGGCGGGGCAGCTGCGCGAAGCGCTCGAAGCGGCGGCGACCGGCCCAACGCTGATCATCGACCTGTCCGGGGTCGAATTCATCGGATCCGTCGGGCTGACCACGCTACTGGTCGCGACAAAAGCGGCCGATACCCAGCAGGTGCGCGTCGTGGCGTCGCCTCAGGTGCGACGCCCGATCGAGATGACCGGCCTGGACGGCGTGCTGGCCTTGTTCGATACCCTCGAAGACGCGATCTCGCAGTGACCCCGTTCCTAGCCATCGCCGTAATATATTGCGCCACCGAATTATTCGTGTGCTCGCTGAAATCCTGTGGCTCCACGTGTTGATCTCGGAACAGCCGTAGTGGCCGATGGGCTGACCTCCCGACCGCGCGGCCCGTAGAGTTGTTCACGGTCGGGTGTTCAGAAACCAGCACCTCACCGCCTGTCCACGACCCGGTCCTATCCGGCGCCGTGCCGGGTGACGTCCTGCTCGAATCGGTCCGTTGTGCCCGTGATCGAGCGGTCAGAGTGAGGGTGCGATGACGGATACGGCGGCGGCGCGCCGTAGAGCAGAGCTGCTGGATGAGGCGCCCGGTCAAGTCGAGCTGCGGCAGCTGCTGACCGGATTGACCGCGGTGCGAGATGGTGATTTCGGCACTCGACTGCCCGTTGACGCAGACGGGCTACTGGGTGAGATTGCGACGGTCTTCAACGGGATGGTCGACCAGCTGTCGCTGTTCACCTCCGAGGTGACGCGAGTGGCGCGCGAGGTCGGCACCGACGGACGGCTTGGCGGTCAAGCCGATGTGCCCGGGGTTTCCGGCACCTGGAAAGACCTCACCGATTCGGTCAATGCCATGGCGGGCAATCTGACCAGCCAGGTTCGTGACATCGCTCAGGTGGCGACGGCGGTGGCCAGCGGTGACCTGTCACAGAAGATCGACGTGGATGCCCGGGGGGAGATCCTCGAGCTCAAGAACACCATCAATACGATGGTCGATCAGTTGTCGTCGTTCGCCGATGAGGTGACCCGCGTTTCGCGTGAGGTCGGCACTGATGGGCGGCTGGGAGGCCAGGCGGACGTCAAGGGCGTCTCGGGAACCTGGCGCGACCTGACTGATTCGGTGAATTTCATGGCCGGCAATCTCACCGCTCAGGTGCGTTCGATCGCCCAGGTCGCCACCGCCGTGGCCGACGGAGATTTGACTCAGAAGATTCGGGTGGATGCTCGCGGCGAGATCCTGGAGTTGAAGGAGACCATCAATACGATGGTCGATCAGTTGTCGTCGTTCGCCGACGAGGTGACTCGCGTCGCGCGCGAGGTCGGCACCGAGGGCAACTTGGGCGGGCAGGCGACCGTGCGGGGCGCATCGGGCACCTGGAAGGACCTGACCGACAACGTCAACGTGATGGCGTCCAACCTGACCAGTCAGGTGCGTTGTATCGCTCAGGTCCCCACGGCGGTGGCTCGCGGCGATTTGAGTCAGAAGATCACGGTCGAGGCCAAGGGCGAGGTTGCGGCACTGGCCGGGGTCATCAACACGATGGTCGACACGCTGTCCGCATTCGGCGACGAGGTCACCCGGGTGGCGCGCGAGGTCGGCACCGAGGGCATGCTCGGCGGGCAGGCCCGCGTGCCGAACGTGGCGGGCACCTGGAAGGACTTGACCGACAACGTCAATTCGATGGCGAACAACCTGACCAACCAGGTGCGCAATATCGCCCAGGTCACCACCGCGGTCGCTCAGGGCGATCTGACCAGCAAGATCGACGTGGATGCCCGTGGCGAGATCCTGGAGCTGAAGACCACGATCAACACGATGGTCGACCAGCTGTCGGCGTTCGCCGCCGAGGTCACCCGCGTCGCCCGTGAGGTCGGATCGGAAGGCCGGCTGGGCGGCCAAGCGGAGGTCGAGGGCGTCTCGGGTACATGGAAACGATTGACCGAGAACGTGAATGAACTCGCCGGCAACCTCACCCGCCAGGTTCGAGCGATCGCGGAGGTCACCAGTGCTGTCGCCGAGGGCGACCTGACGCGCTCCATCACCGTCGAGGCGTCCGGTGAAGTCGCAGACCTCAAGAACAACATCAATTCGATGGTGGGATCGCTGCGCGAGACTACGAGCGCCAATCAGAGTCAGGATTGGCTCAAGACCAATCTCGCGCGCATCTCGAGTCTCATGCAGGGCCAGCGTGACCTGCACGTGGTCGCTGAATTGATCATGGACGAGCTGGCTCCGCTGGTGTCGGCGCAGTTCGGCGCGTTCTATCTGGCCGACGAGACCGCCGAGCCGCCCGAACTGAGGTTGCTCAGCTCCTACGGCAGCCCGGACGCGCCAGGCGGCGCACCAAAGTTCACGTTCGGTCAATCGCTGGTAGGTCAGGCCGCCCGCAGCCGCCGCACGATCGCCGTCGACGATGTCCCCGGCACCTACGTCACCATCTCGTCAGCGCTCGGGCAGACGGCGCCGGTCAACCTGTTGGTACTGCCGATCGCGGTCGAGGATCAGGTGCTCGGTGTCATCGAATTGGCGTCGCTTCATCGCTTCAGCCGCATTCACCGTGACTTCCTCGACCAGCTGATGGAGACGATCGGCGTCAACGTCAGCACCATCATCGCCAACGCCCGCACCGACGAGTTACTGGTCGAATCACAGCGGCTGACGTCAGAGCTGCAGGCTCGCTCCCAAGAACTGCAGGTGCGGCAGGAAGAGCTGCAGCGCAACAACGCCGAGATGGAGGAGAAGGCGAGTCTGCTGGCCGAGCAGAACCGCGATATCGAGGCCAAGAATCTCGAGATCGAGCAGGCGCGGCAGGAACTGGAGACCCGGGCCCAGGAGCTGTCGCTTGCGTCGAATTACAAGTCGGAGTTCCTGGCCAATATGAGCCATGAGCTGCGGACTCCGCTCAACAGCCTGCTGATCCTGGCGCAATTGCTGGCTGAGAACCCGAATCGGAACCTGACTCCCAAACAGGTCGAGTACGCGGGCGTCATCCACTCGGCCGGTTCGGATCTGCTTCAGCTGATCAACGACATCCTGGACCTCTCGAAGGTCGAGGCGGGCAAGATGGATATCGCTCCCGAGCGCGTGCGACTGCACAAGTTGCTCGATTACGTCGACGCGACCTTCCGGCCGTTGACTACGCAGAAGAGCCTCGGATTCCGAATCACGACCCTGGAGGGTGTGCCGCGCGAGCTGCTCACCGATGACTCTCGGCTGCGGCAGGTGCTGCGCAACCTGCTGTCCAACGCTGTGAAATTCACCGAAACCGGCTTCGTGGAACTGCGCATCGGGCCCGCGGAAACACAGGAATTGCCCGCGGCCGTACGCCGCCACGGCCCGGCCATCGCGTTCCAGGTGGTCGATACCGGTATCGGAATCGCCGGGCACCAGCTCGAGTCGATCTTCGGCGCCTTTCAGCAGGCAGACGGCACAACCAGTCGCAAGTACGGCGGGTACCGGCCTAGGACTCTCGATCAGCCGCGAAATCGCCTACCTGCTCGGAGGTTCCATCACCGCTGAAAGTGCGATCGGCGAGGGCAGTACGTTCATCCTGTACCTGCCGGTCGCGCGTCCGGACTTTCAAGAGGTACGCCCTTCCGACCGAGACGACGCACCGGGTGGGAGCCGACTCGAAGGTGGCATCAATGTCGCCCTGCCGCAGCACCTGCGCCGGCTATTGGTTCTGGAGGAGCGGCCCCAGGGTCTGCTGTCGATGGTTGCTCAGAGTGCGGTCGCCGATCTGGCCGATCGCACTGATACCAGAGGCCCTGTGCAGGTTGTGAGCGAGGTCGACGCACAGGCGGCGGCGGCGGCCATGGGGTCCGAAGCGTTCCAGTGCGTAGTGCTGGAGCTGGATATGCCCGACGACCACGCCTTGCGGTTCCTCGAGATCATGGACGGGGATCCGACGTTGAGCGGTGTACCTGTACTCGCGCACAACCGACGCCTCGACAGCGACCAGGAGCGGACAGCGCGGCAGCGGGTCGCTCGCACCTCGCTCGAGCTACTGTCCAGCCTGGACGAGCTGCGTGAACGGATCGCGCTGCACGTCACGGCGGAGGCACCGGGGGATGTCTTGCCCTTGGTGAGCCATGAGGAGACTCCGGCGCCGGCGGCCTCGGCGCCCCGTGACGAGTTGGCCGGACGCACGGTGCTCATTGTCGATGACGACGCTCGTAACCTGTTTGCGCTCAGCAGCATTCTCGAGCGGCACGGCATCTGCGTCGTTCATGCCGAGAACGGCCGCGAAGGCATCGACAAGCTGGTCGGACATCCAGAGGTCGAACTGGTGCTGATGGACGTGATGATGCCCGAGCTGGACGGGTATACAGCGACCGCGAAGATCCGTGCGATCCCGCGCTACGCGGAGCTGCCAGTCATTGCCGTGACTGCCAAGGCCATGCTCGGCGACCGGGACAAGAGCCTCGCGGCGGGGGCCAACGACTATGTCACCAAGCCGGTCGATGCGGACGTGCTGCTCGCCAGCATTCATCGTTGGCTGCGTGCATGATGGCGAATTTCACGGAAGGATCCGCCCCGGCAGTCGGCTCATCAGCGGTCGGGGCCGAAATCACCCGTCTCACAGCCACAGTGGAGCGGTTGCGGGATGAGATCCAGCGCGCACACGCCACCGCCGACGCGCGCGCGTTGATCGAGCTGGCCAAGGGCGTGCTTATTGAAAGGCTGGGATGCGGACCTGCGCAGGCTGCGCGGCAGCTCGATGTGCTGTCCGAGCGAGTCGGCTCGACGCGTCTGGAGTTTGCGGCGGATCTGGTGAACCAGGCGGCCAAGGACGAAATCAGCGCAGCGGTGGGGGAGTTCCCACGTCATCCGAAGGAACCCGACAACGCGGTGTCCGTCAGTCTGCGCGTCACGGAGAGTGGGGTACTCGCGGCTGGGGACACACACCGGGTGGCGCAGGCGGTGCTCGAGCACGCGGTCACACCCGTCGGTGCAACCGTGGTCGCCATCTGGTCCGCGGGCAATGACGGAACGCTGGCACTGCGCGGATACGCTGGAATCAGTCGGTCCGAGGCCGAGCGATGGCATCACGTCCCGCCGGGTGTGGCAACACTCGCCGGACAGGCTCTGGTGAAGCGTGATTCGCTGTGGATCACCGATCTCGGTGCTGCGGGACTGCCGTCGATCGCGGGCCCGGCCGGAGGTCGGGCGGTGATCCCGATCGGTCTCGGTGGCAGGCTCCTCGGCGTGCTCGAAGTCGGCTGGCCGCACCCCATCGATGTACAACCGCCCCAGGTGCGACGACAATTCGAGGCGTTGGCAGACCTCTGCGCGCACACACTGGAATCGGATCTGGTCTCGGAATCGGCGCCGGAGGAGATGAGCTCCGCCGAGCTGATACGACTGGCTGACAACCTGTTCGACTCGGTGCTGTTGTTACGTCCCCGGCTGGACGTCGACGGTCGGCTCGCTGGCTTCCGCATCGACCATGTGAATCCGTGCTTCGTGGACCCATTGGGCCGGTCTCGCGATCTGATCCAGGGCGCGGCGCTGCTCGAGGCGTACCCGACGTCGGCCGGTCCAGGTCATCTGTTCGAGCGGGTCGAGCATGTCTTTGTCACCGGCGAGAGCTATCGAGCTGACCCCGTGATGCTGACCGAGTTGTTCGGTCAGGTGCCGCAGCCGGTTTCGGCGGCGCTCAGCATCAGTCGTCAAGGTGACGCCGTGTTCGTGGTGTGGCGAGTGCAGGATGAGGCGGCTCGAATGCCTGCGCTGCTGGGTCACGCCCAGCGTCTCGGCGGCATCGGAGGTTTCGAAGAGAATGCCGCCACTGGCGAGATCACTTGGACCAGTCAACTTTTCACGGTCTACGGATTGGGATCAGCTGCGGTTCCCGTTCCTCTTGCGCAACTGCCTCTGTATGTTCACGAATCCGAATACCATGCTGCGCAACGGTTTCTGCGGAACCTGTTGCGCTACCGGCGTGCTGCCTCGGCGGCCTTCCGGCTGATTCGACCGGATGGAACCGTTCGGCACGTACGGGTCGTCGCCGAACCGGTACTCGATGTCGCCGGGAACCTGCTCGCCATCCGCGGCGTGTACCAGGATGCCTCAGCGCAGCACTGGACCGAGATCGCCTTGTCGGCCACTCACGACCGGCTGGCTCATTCCGAGGAACAAACTGCTGAGCAAAGCCGGCTGGCACGGCAACTGCAGCAGGCCATCATGCCTGCTGCTCGACCGTCGATCGAGGCGTTCGGGTTGCGCATGGCCGTTCGGTATCGGCCCACTGAGCAGGATCACCTCGTGGGCGGGGATTGGTACGACGTGGTCGTGCTGCCGTCCAAGAAGATTCTGGTGTCAGTCGGCGACATCGCGGGCCACGGGATCGCCGCTGCGACCGGAATGGTGGTGCTGCGCAACGCCTTGCGTGGCCTAGCGGCGACTGGCGCCGGACCGGGGAAGATGCTCACCTGGCTGAATCTGGTCGCCCACAACCCGGCCGACACGATCTTCGCCACCGCGATTTGTGGCGTCTACGACCCCGCGACCGGCGTCCTGTGCTGGGCGCGGGCCGGTCATCTGCCGCCGGTGCTGGTTCGTAACGGGTCCGCGTGGGCGTTGCCAACGCTCGGTGGCATGCTCCTGGGGGCCGTTTCCGAGACTCGGTACGAGGAGGCTGAACTGCAACTGGAACCGGACGACGTACTGCTTATGTACACCGATGGCCTCGTCGAACGGCGTGGCCGCAGCCTCGACGACTGCACACAGCGTCTGCTGACGCTGTCGGCTGGTTTCGCGGGAAGCCTTGATGACCGGCTGGATTACCTGCTGGACAACAGCGACGCCGATACCGACGACGATGCCTGCGTCGTCGGTATCCACGTGGGTCATACCGATGCGGCGCCGTGACCAGCGGTTTGTGGTCTGGTGTTCGCTGATTCAAGGTTCGGCCGCAGGGTACTGCTCAGGATGAGTGGCGGATCAGAGTCAGGAGGGCATCGTGGGCGTCCCCGACCGTAGTGTCTTCGGGATATTCGAAAGCCGTGAGGGCGTCGGCGGTTCTACGACGATCGGGGTGGTGCGGTGATGACAGATCTCGATGCGGTCGACGGTGCCACCAACCCCTTCGTTCACCCAGCGCTGTTCTACGGTGACATTGATGAATATCTGAGCGGCACAATTGGATTCATCCGGGATGGCTTGGTCGCCGGTGAGCCGGTGGCGGTGGCGGTGCCGACTGCCAACCTGGCCTTGCTGCGCGCCGAGCTGGGGTCGGACGCGGACTCGGTCCGGTTCATGGACATGACGATCGAAGGCCGCAATCCCGGCCGGATCATTCCGGGCGTGTTGAGGCCGTTCGCAGACGCCCACCCCGTCGGTCGAGTGCGCATCATCGGCGAACCGATCTGGGCGAGTCGGTCGGAGTTGGAATACCCCGCGTGCGTGCAGCATGAGGCGCTGATCAACGCGGCTTTCAACGGTCGTGGTGTCACTATTCTGTGTCCATACAACACCGTGGAACTAGGCCCCGTTGCCGTGGCCGACGCCCGTGCCACGCACCCGGCGTTTATCGATAGTGACGGTGAAAGCGTAAGTCTCGCTTACAATCCCGATCTCATAGTGGCGGCGTACAACCTGCCGCCCGCGGACCCTCCCGCCGGCGCCGCACTGTTTGCATTCGATGCCGCGGCACTGCGTTCCATTCGGTATTGCGCGGCGGATTTCGCCAGGTCGGTGGGCATGACTTCGGGGCGAATCGTGGATTTGGCGCTGATCGTGGGCGAGACCACTACCAACTCGGTGGTGCACGGTGGTGGCCGGGGAACTCTCGCTCTGTGGCGGGACGATGCGCAGTTGTGCTGCCAGGTTCGCGACGCGGGGCACATCGAGAATCCGCTCGCGGGCCGTCTGCCCGCGCCCGTGTGCCTCCCCGGCGGCCGTGGGCTGCTGCTGGTCAATCAGCTCGCGGATCTGGTGCGGATACACACAGATGCATCGGGAACCACCCTGCACATGCGGGTGTCGCTGGCTTAGCCGGCGGCCGGGCCGAGAGGATCTCGCAGGGCCGGCCGGTTTGAATCGCCTCGCCGTGGCAACTCCGGCGGGTGTGAACCATTTCAGAGATTCGCCGATCGGTCACCCCGAATCCGACTACGTGCCGCCGCGATCCGAGCAGCGTGAGGCGGATGTTTCGAACCCCGGCTCCTTCGAGGAATGTGAGGATTTCGCCGACGCGTGGCAGCCCACCGAGGTAGACATCCCGGATTCCGATGATGAGCCCGTGGAGATGTCACTCGAGCGGCGATTGGTCGCCGACGAGCTCGACAGCGAGGGGTGATTCCCGTCGTCTGTCGCGGTCTCGGTTTCATCCAGGCCGGATCGGGTATCGCGGCAGCGTCGGGTCGTCCGGATGGGATGAGTTGGTTGCGATGTCGAACCTCGACTCCGGGGTCCAAAGGCTGACCTCTGGACCTCGTCGAATCCGCGGCCGTCTCGTCCCTCGTTCGGGGGTGATGGAATGCCGGGCTGTCGGAGTGAAGGAGTGCGACAGATGTCGAAATCGATCGAGAAGGGGGAGCGAGGGTACAGGCGGATCACCATCGTCGGGGATGGACCGGCGTTGGTAGAAGGGCCGGTCGAACTGGTTCGGGAGGATGGTACGACCGTACGTTCGGACCGGTTCCTCGTCGCTGTCTGTCTGTGTCGGCGCAGCAAGATCTTCCCACTGTGTGACTCCAGCCATCGCACGCCCGCAAGGCGCGCGACCGAGTAATGCATTGAGGGGAATGCGAATTCAGTCCGTGATCGCGAAGCCTGTGCGAAGCGAGCTGTCTCCGGCGTGCCAGTCCCGGATCATCGTCTCGCAGAAGCGGTCTTCGAGGAGATTGGTGGATTGGATTCCGAGAACAACCGATTCGGTGAGATCCGGTTCGTGTGCGAGGAGGTTGGCGACCACATCGCGGCGCATGACCTGTTCATGCACCGCGTCGGCTTCAACATGCTCGGCGTAGAACTGCAGGCATTCGGGTGCGGCTCCGAGCCGTTGGAGGGCGATCAGCATCCGGCGTGCGGCCGGGGAAGAGGTGATCTCGGCGGCGGCGAGCTGACCGATCAATGCACCGCGGTGCTGTCGATGCAGCCCGAACAATGACATCACGTTCACCACGGCAAGCATCGGGGCAGGTACGGCCCCGAGGTAGTGCAGGTATCCGGTATTCAAACCGGCTGCAGCCATGAGGTTTACATAAAGCTGAGCGTGGAGTCGCTCGCCTCGGCCGCCGCCGAATTCATCGAACTCGACCGCGACCAGGGACGCCTTCTCCTGCCCACGCAGGCGAGGGATCACCCACGCATGGGGATCGCCCTCCTTGTGATGGTAGATCGAGCGGTGCACGAAGAATTCGCGCAGCTGTTCGTAACTGCCCTCGGCGGCCAGGTAACCGGCAATCCCCGAATCTCGGGCCGGCGGTACGAGCAGCGCGTCGAGTTCCTGCCGCACGTCGGCGCCTCCGGGGGTCTCGAAGCGGAGCGCGGAGAGAAACGGCCGTTCCATGGCGGCGCGAAGGCGCAGGAGGTCGGGCTCCCATTCCCAGGCTGGATCGATGCCGTCGAAACCGCGGTAGTGCAACTCGTAGCACACATGCAGAGCCAACTGCAGATCGTCACCGTAAGGTTCGGCATGATCGGGATCGGGCAGCACGGCGTGGTCGGGGGCGGGGTTTCGCAGCAAATCCACGACTGCTTCCGACAGCTCGCCTCGAGGTTCCGGTAGGCGGGGATCGGTCTCGTACCGCAGACTCTGGGTGCAGTTGTCTGTGCTGCCCAGCCGAACGATTCGATGATCGCGGGCAGCGTGGTTACCGGCTGGCGGCGATTCGCGTGGCTGGATGTCGGCCATCGTTGATCACGCTCCTATCTGTCGAGCCGGATACCCGCGGGTGCTCTCCACAATCACGCGCCTGCGTGGTCGGCTATCGATCCGCGATTGATCGGATTGCGCCGCGAGACCGGGGCGTTCAATGGCCGGTCGGGAGGTCTGCGACGGTCTTGTAGCGAAGAGGTGCAGTACGCACAGCGGGTGCGTGCGCGAAAGTGGGGGTCAGCAAGTAGCCCACATGGTCGCCGAAGTCGTTGCGCTGCAGGATCTCACCGGTGAGCCATCCCGTCGTCGCGGTGAGAATCGGGAGGGAATGCGGTCCTTCGTGCCACTCGCAATGCTCGAATTTGTCTATTCGCGATCCGGTTTCGGACCCGAAGAGCTCCGCGAGCGAAGCGGTGTCGGTGGTGAGGAGATGGACGGCCAGGTAGCGTGCTCGTTCGGCGATTCGATAGGTGTGATTGGCCTTCGACAGGCACACGAGAAATCTTCGCGGTTCGATGCTGGTCTGAGTCGCAAATCCGACCACGCAGCCCGCGCGTAGGTCGCCGGCGACTGTGGTGACAATCCACATCGATGGGTCCGCTCGGCCGACGACCTCATCGAACGAGACCTCCGCCGTGGGATTGCGTTCTGATACAGCCATGACGTCGTCAGTCGAGCTGCACCGACAGCTGCGGAATCGGTGTCGGTGCGGGCTCCGGGGTGGGTCTATCCGGCGACGGTGGCACTGGAAAGGGGTTCGGGGGCTCCGGGACGGGTGGTGGCGACGGAACCGGCACCGGTTCGAGGGGCGGCCACGGGGGAACCGGCTCTGGCGGCTCTCCAGGCGGATGCGACAGTACGCCCGCGTGAAAGTCGAGGTCGATGTCGTTCGGGTTCAGATCGAAGTGAACGCACAGGTCGTTCATCGCGTCGTCGAGGTGGATGAGAGCAGGCCGCTCACGGTTCTGTTCACTCTCGCCGACCGCGATCGACTCTTGTGGGCTGCGTATCCTTTCACGTTCGATGGTTCGGCGCAGTAGCTGGACGGCCAGGAGGGCCGAGGCCGCCAGACGGGATTCGGCTGAGTGCACCGTGTCTCCTTGGATCTTTGGAAGGGGTAGCTCGGCAGTACCACTGCACGGAAGGTGTAAACGGCGACAATCGCGTCGCTTCGAGGCGGCGATGCTGATCGGGCTACCTCTCGCCGTGGTATCCGCATCGAGCCATTTGGCCCGTCAGTGCGGCGCGAATGGTTGTTTCGGTGAGTTCGATGCCGGGCCGGCCAATGATGTGTGCGGCTATCCGCTCGCCCAGGTCGCCGGGGTGGGGGATTCCGAAGACCGCGACATCCTTCGACCTGGGGGGGGCCGCTGACAGCGGCCTTGATTTCGGCGGCGTAGATGTTCACGCCGCCGGTGATGATGACGTCGCCGGTGCGGCCGGTCAGGTAGAGGTACCCATCGTGGTCGAGGTCTCCCACGGTGGTCATGCCCGGGTGCGGGAGGCGGTTGGTTGAGATAGATGAAATCCGGCCAGTAGTCCGCGCGTTTGATGAACACGCAAGCGGTCTGTCCTGCTGGCAGCTCGGTGTCGTCGTCGGCGGCGATGACAACGGCGGCACCATGCGAAGGACTGCCGACGTAACCCGGATGTTCGAGCCAGTCAGTGGCGTTGATTGAGGTAATGGGGCCGGATTCGCTGCAGCCGTAGAGCTCCCACAAGGCCGGGCCGAACCAGTCGATGGCGGCTCGCTTGACCGCAGGCGGGCAGGGTGCGGCCGAGTGGATGAGGTGAGTCAGGCTGGAGATGTCGTATCGTGAGCGGGTCTCAGGTGGCAGGGAGAGTAGCCGCGACAGCATGGTCGGTACAACCTTGGCATGCTGGATTCGACGGAGCTGCACGAGTTTCAGGAATTGCTCGCACATTCCAGCGCGGGATGATGGTGAACGGTCGAGAAGGCTGTCATGCGGGTGGGCGCGACCGCAGTGAAGTGCTAATACATCACATTGCCGAGATGGCTCACCAACGAGCTCAGAAAGTACCGGCGGCTCGCTGCGCCGGAGTCCGAGGCCTGTCCGATGTTCCTGTCTCTCGACTGAAGCGAATGGTCGAACCCATGGGGGCTGATCAGAATCTGGCCAAGGCCAAAGCTGATTCGCCAGTGGAGTGGGTGGCGTGGGGCAACCTTCGAGACACCGTGGCAACTCATGTGGCGGGCAAGACTGGCGACAAGCGCCGGGCGAGTGCGCAATTGGGACATTCGGATGGTGCCGGCGTTGCGTCGAAGCACTACATTGATCAGGCCGGATACATCCGTGTCGTGGTGGATCACTCCGATGAGCTCGAGGACCTCGCGCCGGTCAACGTTGGAGCAAAGCTGGAATCCGTGGCGTGGGTGAGCCATTCAGAATGAAACATCACTGAGTCAACGGTAGGGTGACCAGCTGGAATCCGAATGTTGTCGGATTCGGATGTTGCTCTATTAGGAGATCGATGAAGTACACAAAGTTCGTGGCTACCGCATTCGTCGCCGCGGCCGCGACCGGGATTGCCGCGGGCACCGGTTACGCCGTTCCGCTCGATCAGGCGCCGGTGGTCGAGCAGGCCGCGTCGGGGCTGCACGGGACCCAGCAGGGTGTCGGGTACGACGTCGCGGTGAGCGATACCAATGACATCGTCACCAAGGTGACCGGCGGGCAGTTCAGCCTGGACGCCACCGGTCAGACCGTGTTCCTGAAGAACGAGGCCGGGGACGTCGTCACCCAGGTGCCGCTGAACGGGGCCCTCGCCGGCAAGCAGTACGGGCTGACCGCGGCCATCGACACCACCGGTACCCAGTTGACGCTGACCTCGGTGTCGGCGCCGCTGGCCACCGCCAAGGACATCGACTCGCAGGGTGACTTCTTCGGGCAGCTGCAGCACGCGGCGCTGGGCGGGATCATCGGCGGGATCCTGGGCGCGTTCCTGTTCGGGATCGGCGCCATCCCGGGCGCGATCATCGGATTGCTGGTCGTGGGCGGGCAGCCGCTGATCGACTCCGGGTCGGCCTACTTCAGCGGGCAGCCCTGAAAACGTTGATCCTCGGCGGCACCCGGGAAGCCCGGGAACTCGCCGACATCGCGTCCGGTGAGCGAGGATTCGAGATCGTGTCCTCGCTCGCCGGGCGGGTCCGCGCACCCGCGCTGCCGGTCGGCGAGGTACGGGTGGGCGGCTTCGGGGGCGCCGAGGGGCTGCGGGAGTGGCTGGCCGGCAACGGGATCGAGGCCGTGGTGGATGCCACGCATCCGTTCGCGGGCGGCATCACCGCCAACGCGGCGGCCGCGGCGGCGGCGCTCGGACTGCCGGTGCTGCACGTGCGGCGGCCGGGCTGGCTCGAACGCGACGGCGACCGCTGGGTGCGGGTGCCGGATCTGGCGCTCGCCGCGGAAGCGGCTGCGGCGCTGGGGAAACGGGTCTTCCTGACCATCGGCCGCCAGGGTGTGGGGGCCTTCGCGAACTCCGAGGGATGGTTCCTGATCCGGGCGATCGACCCGCCCGAGGGTGCGGTGCCGCCGCAGCACGAATTGTTGCTCGCCCGTGGACCTTTCAGCGTCGAGGAAGAGATCGCGCTGCTGATCGAACGGCGCATCGACGTGCTGGTGACCAAGGATAGCGGGGGAGCGCTCACCGAGGCCAAGCTCAGCGCGGCCCGCGAACTCGGGCTGGCGGTCGTGATGATCGACCGGCCGCCGCTGCCCGCGGGCGCGGAGCAGGTGGAAACCGTTGCGGCGGCGTGGGATTGGCTGCGCGCCCGGCGCGATTCGGTGATGTGACGCGGAGCCGGGCGCGGGTCCGGTCAGGACAGGCGGCTGGTGCGGTCCAGCAGCTCCGGCAGGCGGTCGAACCATTCCAGGACGGCCCGCTCATAGCGGATACCGAAATCCAGGGTCGCCCGCTCGTAGGGTGACATCCGCTGCTCGTCCTGACCGGACAGGTAGCCCGAGAGCCGCTGCTCGTGGACGGTGCGGTTGGCGGCGACGATGCGTTCCAGCCGCCCCGCGTCCACGAACTCCCCGAACGACAGGGTCAGCAGCAGCGGCACACGGATGGTCTCCGCGCCCGGATCGCGCGCGATCCATTCGGCGAAGGCTTCGCGGCCGTCCTCGGTGATGCGGTAGGGAGTGCGGTCGCGGGCGCCGGACGCGCCCTTGTCCACCAGGCCGAGTTGGTGCATGGTGGCCAGTTCGCGGTAGACCTGGCTCTGGGTGATGGTCCAGAAGTCGCCGATGCGGTCCTGGGCCAGCGCCACCAGATCCCACCCGGACATTTCGCCCGTGTGCAGGAAGCCGAGTAGGGACGCGGCCGTCGAGTTGAGCGGGCGTCGAGCATGGTCTTCTGGCACCGGCACTCCTTCCAGCCTGCAATCACTACGTTCTACATTGGAATATTAAGCTCCGTAGCGACGGGACGTGAACACCCGGGGTCCACCGGCCGCGTCGAACACGGTGGTGGTGGACGCCCCGACGATCAGCAGCGTGCGCATGTCCACCTCGGCGGGGTTCAATTCGCCCAGCGTCACCACCCGCACCGACTCGGTCGGGCCGCCAACATCGCGGCCGATCACTACCGGCGTCTCCGGCTTGCGGTGCTCGAGCGCCAGCTCCCGCATGGCCGCCACCTGCCAGGTGCGTTGCGACGACGCCGGGTTGTACACGGCGAACGCCATGTCCGCCGAGGCTACCGCCGAAATCCGTTGCGCCACAGTCTCCCACGGCTTGAGTCGATCCGACAGCGAGATCATCGCGAAATCGTGCCCCAGCGGCGCGCCCATCCGGCTCGCCACCGCACTGGCCGCGGTCACCCCGGGCAGCACCCGCACCGGAACGTCGCGCCACTGCGGATCTGCCGACTCCTCGACCACCGCCGCCGCCATGGCGAACACGCCCGGATCCCCGGACGACACCACCACGACCTTCGCGCCCTGCTTGGCCATGTCCAAAGCCATACCGGCGCGCTCGGATTCGACCCGATTGTCACTGGCGTGGCGCCGCTGACCCGGCCGCACCGGCACGCGGTTCACATACGTGGTGTAGCCGACGATGTCGGTCGCCTCGGCCAGCGCCTGCGAGACCTCGGGCGTGGTCCAGGCTTCGTCGCCGGGGCCGAGCCCGATGACGACGACCTCGCCGACCCGGTCCTCGTGCGCCGCAGCGGGATTCGGGGCAGCCTGGGCTGCGGGGGGTCCACCCTTCGACGCTGCGGTGGCGGCCCCCGTCGTGGCCTCCGCGCCAGCCGCGGCCGCACCCGATCCGGGAAGGACGGCCGCTGCGATGTCGGCCCCGCGTGCGGCAATGCCGTTGGGAGTGGCGGTGTTCCGGTCCTTGGTGGCGGCCGAATCGCTCTCGGTGGCGTCGGTCAGGGTGATACGCGTGGCGGGGGCGGGGCCCGGGACCACGGTGATCGCGAAGTACGGGACGCTCGCCTCGTCCACGTCGGCCGCGCGCAGCACGCGCTGGCGGTCGGAGCTGGCGCGTTCGACGTAGAAGGCGTCGTCGAGGCGGCCGGAATCGGCCAGGGCCTGGCGGACACCCGGGTAGGTGCGGCCGAGCTTCATGATGGCCGCGGCGTCGGTCTCGCGCAGGCGGCGAGTGAGCTCCTCGACAGGCAGGGTGCCGGGCAGAACGGTGAGGACCTGCTTCTCCTCGACCAGCGGGGTGCCCAGGGCGGCGGAGGCGGCGCTGACCGAGGTGACGCCGGGGATGATCTCGGTGTCGAAGCGGTCGGCCAGGCGGCGGTGCATGTGCTGGAACGAGCTGTAGAACAGCGGGTCACCGGCCGCGAGCAGGGCCACGGTGCGGCCCGCGGCGAGGTGTTCGGCCAAGCGCGCGGCGGCGGACTCGTAGAACTCGTCGATCGCGCCCTGGTAGCCGCCGGGATGGTCGGTGGTCTCGGTGGTGACCGGGTAGACCAGGTGCTCCTCGAGCTGACCGGCGCGCATGTAGGGGGCGGCGATGGCGCGCGAGATGCTGCGCCCGTGGCGGGCGCTGTGGAAGGCGATGACATCGGCCTCGCCGATGACCCGGGCGGCCTTCACCGTCACCAGTTCCGGATCGCCGGGTCCGAGCCCGACACCCCAGAGCTTGCTCATTCTTGTTCGCTCGCAATCGCATTGAGGGCGGCGGCGGTGATGGCGCTGCCGCCGCGCCGGCCCCGCACGGTCAGGAACTCGACGCCGCCGTACTCGGCCAGCGCCTGCTTGGACTCCGCGGCCCCGATGAACCCGACCGGAATGCCGAGCACCGCGGCGGGGCGGGGCGCGCCCGCGTCGATCAGGTCGAGCAGGTGGAACAGGGCGGTCGGGGCATTGCCGATCGCCACCACCGCGCCGTCGAGGCGGTCGCTCCAGAGTTCCAGGGCCGCAGCGGATCTGGTGTTGTCCAGCTGCGCGGCCAGGTCGGGCACGCGCGGGTCGTCGAGCAGGCACAGCACGTCGTTGTCGGCGGGCAGCCGCTTGCGGGTGACGCCGGAGGCGACCATCTTGGCGTCGCACAGGATCGGCGCTCCGGCCTGCAGCGCGGCCCGGGCCTTGGCGACCACGTCGGTGCTGAATTCCACGTCGCCCGCCAGATCGACCTGCCCGCAGGCGTGGATCATGCGCACCACCACCTGTGACACGTCCGCCGGGAACCGGGCCAGATCGGCCTCGTCCCGGATGGTCGCGAACGAGCGCCGATAGATCTCGGCCCCGTCTTTGAGGTAGCTGGCACGCACGTCGGACATGGCGTCCACCCTAGTTTTCGCCGCCGGAGCGGCGCCGGCCGGGTAGTGCGCCCGGCCACAATGGGTGGTCTCGGTCAGGCGAATCCAGTGGTTTCGGCGCGGGGCGGGTCAGGTGCGGGGGCGCTCGAGCAGGCGGGACATGACGATATTGCTGCGGGTGCGCCCGACGCGGGCGTTCTCGCGGATCCGCTCGACGGTCGCCTCGATCTCGGCCATATCGGTGGCAATCACGTGGACGAGGGCGTCGGCCTCGCCGGCGATCGTCCACACACCGACCACCTGCGGGATGGGTTCGAGGCCGCGGCGCAGTTCGGCGGGGGAGATGTTGTCGCGGTAGAAGACTTCGACGTAGGCCTCGGTGCGCCAGCCCAGCGCGGCCGGATTCACCACCGCGGTGAAACCGGTGATCTGGCCGCCCGCCACCAGCTTGTCGACGCGGCGTTTGACCGCGGGGGCGGACAGTCCGATCACCGCGCCGATGTCCTGGAACGAGGCGCGCGCGTTCTTCAGCAGATGCGCCAGGATCCGCCGATCGAGATCATCCACGGTCGCTCCCTTCGCGGGGATGCGCGCATCGGCCGCGCTGATGCATGCGCATCGATCGAACGCAACGAATCGCTGCCGGCGAGGCGATTAACGCAACGATTCGCTATTCCTGGCACAACGGTACGCCATTTACCTTCGGGTCAGACCCGTCCGCGCCGCTTCCGAGGGAGTCCCGTTGACGTCCGTAGCCACGCTGCTCGCCCGCGATCCCGCCGCCCGCCGGCCCGTGCCCCGCCGCTACCTGATGTGCCGCCCCGACCACTTCGACGTCACCTACGCCATCAATCCGTGGATGGACACCGGCGCCGCGGTGAACCGGGCCCTCGCCCTCGCGCAATGGGATGCGCTGCGCATCGCCTACGAGGTGCGCGGGCATCGGGTCGAGATGATCGAACCGGTGGCCGGGCTGCCGGACATGGTGTTCGCGGCCAACGGCGGTCTAGCGATCGGGGACCGGGCGCTCTCGGCGCGCTTCGCCAATCCCGAACGCGCGGAGGAAGGCCCGGCCTACCACGACTGGATGGCCGCGCAGCGCTTCACGACCGTGGCCCGTGCCCGCGAAACCAATGAGGGGGAGGGCGATTTCGCGATCGCGCCCGGACGCATTCTCGCCGGAACCGGTTTCCGCAGTGCTCGCGACTCGCACCAGGAGGTGGCGGAGTACTTCGGATTGCCGGTCGTTTCACTGGATCTGGTGGATCCGCGCTTCTACCACCTCGACACCGCGCTCATGGTGCTCGACGACACCATCGCCTACTACCCGGCCGCCTTCAGTGGACCCAGCGCCCGGCTGCTGGCGAGCCTGTACCCGGACGCCATCCTGGCCACCGAGGCGGACGCGAATGTGCTGGGCCTCAACGGCGTCTGCGACGGCTACCACGTCTTTCTCACCGATCAGGCGGTCGACCTGGCCGAGCAGTTGCGGGCCCGTGGCTACGAACCGGTCGGGATCGACCTGTCGGAGTTGCTCAAATCCGGCGGCAGCGTCAAGTGCTGCACGATGGAATGGCACGCGGTCAGAACGGCAGCCGGGTCCGGAACGGACTGACGTCGGGATCATTCAGGGGATGGGCCAGGATCAGGAAGCGCAGCAGCATGATCGCGCCACTGATCTGCAACGCGGCCAACGGGATCTCGCCGATCAGGGCCGTGCCCAGCGAGATCCATACATCCCCGGCATCGGCGGTGACGATGTCGAACCAGGCGTCCACCAGCAGGAGCAGGCCCGTGCCGAACGCCGGGAGCAGCAGCACCACGCGGCGCTTCCAGCCCAAGTAGGCGGTGGCCGCCATCATCAGCACCAGCACGACGTCGAAACCGATCCAGGCCAGCGACCAGTTGCGGGCGTGGTAATCCGCCGGCAACGAGAACCCCAGGTACACCATCCACGGAATGAGCCCGAGGCAGCCGCCGACCATGAGCGCGAGCCGGACCCGCCGATGCGCCCGCACCACTTCCGGGCGGGGCAGAACCCGCTCGGGCGGTGGTTGCAGCCGCCGGATCAGCGCCCTGCGCTCTTCGTCGGACATCGCCCCGATCTCTTGATCGCTGAGCTTCGCGATGGTCATGACCGCCTCCCGCCTGCGCTGGTGCCGCCGTGCACAATCCACTCTGCACCAGCGGCCCCGGGGCCCGCACCTCCCCCTCGGTCTCGGCGCGCGCGGGGGCCCCAAAAATTGGGGTCATCCGAGATATTTGAAACGCCGATGTGTCAGACGGTGGCCGGGTTAACGTTCCGCAGTCCGGATTCATCGGACCTTTCACGATCGGGGAGAGAACGCATGGCGGGGCAAGTGGTTCGTCGAATCAGCTGGGTCGCAACGACAGTGGCGCTGGCGGCGACCGCGGTGACCGCGGCCGCGCCGACCGGTTCGACGGCCATCAGCGGCTTCCAGAGCATCTGGGTGGGAACCGACACCGGTGCGGCTGCCGATCACATCTATGCCGGCGTGCGCTACATCGTGCACGCCGACGCCATCGGTGGCACAACGCGGGTGAACTTCTACGACAACGACGCGTGCCTCGGCAGCACCCTCGGCACCAATAACCCCTACTCCCCGGCGTTCGAGGGCAACTACGCGCAGGTGTACTGGGTGCCGACCACCACCGGAGCCCACCTCGTGACCACCAAGCAGAACGGTTGGGAGCCCGCCACCGTCACATTCCAGGTCGAGGCGACGCCGGCGGGTACGACACCGGTCGCCCAACCGAAACTGGACGCCTGCGGTGGCGGTGGCAGCCTCCCCTCGTCCGGAAGTTCCGGCCTCTAGCCCGGGTCGGCCGGGACGATGCGGTAGCCGTCGACGGTCGCGATGACGTCGGTGACCGAGCCCTTCGGGCGGCCGCAGCGGCGGTCGCAGCCGGACCAGTGCTGACGGCCCGCGACCACCACGTCGGCGGCGTCGAGGCCGTCGCGGGCGAATCCCGGTGCGCCGGTGGGGAGGACGCGACCGGAGTCGACGGCCTCGGCGACATCGGCGCGGACGTCGGTCAGGGACTTGGCGCAGCCGGGCATGCCCGCGCAGGCGCTGACCTCGAGCCACGGGGAAGCGGCGTCGAAGATCAGGCCCATGGGGGCCAGGACACGGACCACCTGTTCGGCGGCCCACTCGTCGAGATCGGTGATGACAAGGCTGCGCCAGGGGGTCACGAACACCGGGCGTTCGACGGCGGCGAGGAATTCGGCGGTGCGGGCGGGCAGCGAACCGAGGCGGACGCCCGCGCCCAGGGTGACCCGGTCGTCGGACTGGGTCATCCAGCCGATCGGAATGTCCTGGTGGACAGGCAGTTCCAGGAGCTCGGCGGAGATCTCGAGGCCGGGGTGGTCGGTGCGGAGCCGGTCGGTGAGCCTGGCGGTGCTGTCGGGGATCTCGTGCAGTCGCCACTGTCCGTCACGCAGGTCGAGGAAGCCGTCGGCTGCGGCGAGCATGACCTCAACCGCCGAGTCGGTGGGCAGGCGTACGCCGGAGTCCTTGCCTGCCAACAGGAGTGCGTAGGTGTGTTCGTCGAGGGCATGCACGCCGATGTCGCCGCCGAGGCCGCTGACGTCGCCGCGGCCGTCGTCGAGGGTGAACAGCACCCGGCCCGGCAGGTCCGCCAGTCGCGGTCGCGCGCACAGGCCTGCGTCGAGGCCGGCGACCAGGGGATGCACGTCGGTCCAGCCGCCGACGCGTCCGGACAGCGGCGAGGCGATGATGTTGCGCACCCGCTCGTGGGTGACGCTGGGCAGCAGCCCGGCCGCGGTGAGCCGTTCGGTGAGGGCGGCCGCGTCGCGCACCTGCCGGAACTGGATGTTGCCGCGCGAGGTGAGTTCGATGTTCCCGTCGCTCAGGTCGGCAGCCGCGCCGGCGAGGGCCTGGAGCTGGGTGGGGGACAGGAGTCCACCGGGCACCCGGATGCGGGCGAGGGGACCATCGGCGGCTTCGTGCAGGCGCAGCACGCCCGGGCAGGAATCGGGATCGGTTCGCGTCATGACGCCTCCCAGGGTACGGAGGTCGGCGCGGCCGGGCACGAGCTGCCCGGGAGTCGAACCCACCTCACGTCTATCTGAATCTGTAGATATTGCAATCTGACTATGTGTTGCGGGCGTGGCGGAAAGGAGGCAAAAGAAATCCGGGGCGAGGGGAGGCCCGGAATCTCGTTGTCGGATCGGTCGATTCGGCCGGGGCGCTTCAGCCGGCCTGGCGGGGTTCGATGGCCGCGGGGGCGGCGCGGCGGAGGGCGAAGGCGGGACTGACTTCCCAGGTGTCGTTGAGGAGGCTGGGGACGTTGTGGTGGTCGGCGTGGTCACGGTGGACGGTGGTGGTCATGACCGTGAGGCCGAACAGGATGGTCGCCGCGCAGACGACGCCGGCGATGAGAGCCAGCCGCGAGTGACCGGAGCCGGCGGCGGTGAGCGCCATGGCCAGCGTTGCGAAGGCAACCAGTACGCAAAAGTATCCCGACCAGGCAGCAAAGCGGTTCCGCCTGACCCATCCTGGAGTGAGTGGCATACCGGCAGCGTACGCGCCGACCAGTCGGTTCTCTGAGGGGATGAGCCAGGCTTTGCCGCACTGTGATCGGTGCGCGGCCCGGTGATCCGGGCGCGATACCGGTCCGGCGAACGCGGCGCGATAGCATCGGCGAGCTCGTCGAACGGAAGAAAGCCGGTGCAATTCCGGTGCGGTCGCGCCGCTGTGACAGCCAGACCTTCCCGGCGAGCGTCGAACCGTGCTGGGCGCGTCACCCTAGGAAGGCCGAACCTGTGATTCTGCTGCTGTCCACCTCCGACACCGATCTGCTGAGCGCGCGCGCCAGCGACGCCGGCTACCGGCTGGCCAATCCCGCCCGCCTGCTGCCGGAAGACCTGCCGGGCCTGCTCGACGGCGCCGAGGTGGTGATCGTGCGCGTGCTGGGCGGCAAGCGCGCCTGGGAGGACGGGCTGGAGACGGTGCGCGCCAGCGGAATTCCGCTGGTCGCCCTGGGCGGCGAGATCGCGCCCGACGCCGAGCTCATGGAATGCTCCACGGTGCCGGGCGGCGTCGCGGCCGACGCCCACAACTATCTGGCCGCGGGCGGTCCGCGAAACCTGCTGCAGCTGCACAACTTCCTGTCCGACACGGTGCTGCTCACCGGGCACGGTTTCGAACCGCCGGTGGAGATGCCGAGCTGGGGCGAACTGGAGCGCGAGGCCCGTCCGGTCGCGGCGGACGCGCCGACCGTGGCGGTCGTCTACTACCGCGCCCAGCACCTGGCGGGCAATACCGCCTACATCGATGCCCTGTGTGCGGCGGTCGAGGACAAGGGCGCGCGGGCGCTGCCGATCTACTGCGCCTCGCTGCGCACCGCGGAACCCGAACTGCTGGCCACGCTGGGTACCGCCGACGCCCTCGTGGTGACGGTGCTGGCGGCGGGTGGCACCAAGCCCGCGACCGCGTCGGCCGGTGGCGACGACGAGGCCTGGGATGTGGGCGCGCTCGCGGATCTGGATGTGCCGATCCTGCAGGGTCTGTGCCTGACCAGCGGCCGCGAGCAGTGGGAGGCCAATGACGACGGCCTGTCCCCGCTCGATGTCGCCACCCAGGTGGCGGTGCCGGAGTTCGACGGGCGCATCATCACGGTCCCGTTCTCGTTCAAGGAGTTCGACGCCGACGGGCTGTCGTCGTATGTGCCCGACGCCGAGCGCGCGGCCCGCGTGGCGGGGATCGCGGTGCGCTACGCGCGGTTGCGGCACATTCCGGCCGAGCAGAAGAAGATCGCGATCGTGCTGTCGGCGTACCCGACCAAGCACGCGCGCATTGGCAACGCCGTCGGCCTCGACACCCCGGCCAGCGCCATCCGGTTGCTGACCGAGATGCGTGAGGCCGGATACGATCTCGGCGCGCGCGGGGAGATCCCCGGCCTCGAGACCGCCGACGGCGACGCCCTGATCCACGCGCTCATCGCCGCCGGCGGACAGGACCCCGACTGGCTGAGCCAGGAACAGTTGGAGGGCAACCCGATTCGCATCGGCGCCGACCTCTACACGCAGTGGTTCGACACGCTGCCCGAGGACCTGCGCGAAGCCGTGATCGAGGCGTGGGGGCCGCCGCCGGGCGAACTCTACGTCGACCGCTCCGCGGACCCGAAGGGCGAAATCGTCATCGCCGCCCTGCGTTTCGGCAATGTGGTGCTGATCGTGCAGCCGCCGCGCGGCTTCGGAGAGAACCCCGTCGCCATCTACCACGACCCCGATCTGCCGCCGAGCCACCACTATCTGGCCGCCTACCGCTGGCTGGCCGCGCCGGAGGGCTTCGCCGCCGACGCCGTGGTGCACCTGGGCAAGCACGGCAACCTGGAGTGGCTGCCCGGCAAGACGCTCGGCATGTCGGCGTCGTGTGGCACCGACGCCGCCCTGGGCGATCTGCCGCTGATCTACCCGTTCCTGGTCAACGACCCGGGCGAGGGCACCCAGGCCAAGCGCCGCGCCCACGCCACCCTGGTCGACCACCTGATCCCGCCCATGGCGCGCGCCGAAACCTACGGCGACATCTCGCGGCTCGAACAGTTGCTCGACGAGCACGCCAATATCTCCGCGCTGGATCCGGGCAAGCTGCCCGCCATCCGCCAGCAGATCTGGACGCTGATGCGCGCGGCCAAGATGGACCACGATCTGGGCCTGACCGAGCGGCCCGAGGAAGACGTCTTCGACGACATGCTGCTGCATGTCGACGGCTGGCTGTGCGAGATCAAGGACGTGCAGATCCGCGACGGCCTGCACATTCTCGGCCAGGCCCCGGCGGGGGAGGCCGAGGTGGACCTGGTGCTGGCCATGCTGCGGGCCCGGCAGCTGTGGGGCGGCGAGGTCAATGTCCCGGGTCTGCGAGAAGCGCTGGGGCTCAGCGAATCCGGGGACGAGAAGCGCGACCGCGTGGACGCCTTCGAAGAGCTGGCGCGCGAATTGGTCTCGGCCATGCAGGAAGTCGACTGGGTCGCCGACTCGATCGACGCGGTGACCGACGCCGTGTTCGGCGGGGAACTCGCCGCGGCCGCCGGCCTCACCGACGTGGCCTCGCGACTGGACGACACGCGCCGCGTGCTGTGCTTCGCCGCGACCGAGGTGGTGCCGCGACTGCGGCAGACCGGGGTCGAGATCGCCCGCATCCTGCACGCCCTCAACGGCGGCTTCATTCCCGCCGGTCCCAGTGGCTCGCCGCTGCGCGGCCTGATCAACGTGCTGCCCACCGGGCGCAACTTCTACTCGGTCGATCCCAAGGCGGTGCCCTCGCGCCTGGCCTGGGAAACCGGTCAGGCCATGGCGGATTCGCTGCTGGCGCGGTATCTGGCCGACCACGGCGAGTACCCGCGTTCGGTGGGTCTGTCGGTGTGGGGCACCTCCGCCATGCGCACCTCCGGCGACGATATCGCCGAGGTGTTCGCGCTGCTGGGTGTGCGGCCGGTGTGGGACGAGGCCAGCCGCCGGGTCACCCGCCTGGAAGCGATCCCGCTCGCGGAGCTGGGCCGTCCGCGTATCGACGTGACCGTGCGGATCAGCGGATTCTTCCGCGACGCCTTCCCGCACGTGCTGGCCCTGCTCGACGACGCGGTGCGTCTCGCCGCCGGACTCGACGAGCCCGCCGAATCGAACTACGTGCGCGCCCAAGCCCAGGCCGACCTGGCCGAGCACGGCGACGAACGTCGCGCCACCACCAGGATTTTCGGTTCCAAGCCGGGCACCTACGGGGCGGGACTGCTGCAGCTCATCGACTCCAAGAGCTGGCGCACCGACGACGATCTGGCGCAGGTGTACACGGCGTGGGGCGGTTTCGCCTACGGCCGCGACCTGGACGGCGCGCCCGCGGCCGACGACATGCGCACCGCCTACCGGCGAATCGCGGTGGCGGCCAAGAACACCGACACCCGTGAACACGACATCGCCGACTCCGACGACTACTTCCAGTACCACGGCGGCATGGTGGCCGCGGTGCGCGCGTTCACCGGCAAAAACCCCGAGGCCTACATCGGTGACAGCACCCGCCCGGACGCCGTCCGCACCCGCACGCTGTCGGAGGAGACCACCCGGGTGTTCCGGGCGCGCGTGGTGAATCCGCGCTGGCTCGAGGCGATGCGCCGGCACGGCTACAAGGGCGCCTTCGAAATGGCCGCCACCGTCGACTATCTGTTCGGCTACGACGCCACCACGAATGTGGTCGCCGACTGGATGTACGAAAAGCTGGCCGAGTCCTACGTTTTCGACGAGACCAACCGCAAGTTCATGGAGCAGTCGAATCCGTGGGCGCTGCACGGGATCGCGGAGCGTTTGCTCGAGGCGGCGGAGCGGAAGCTCTGGGAACAGCCCGAACGCGAGACGCTGGATCGGCTGCGGCAGGTGTATCTGGAGACCGAAGGCGAACTGGAGTAATCGATTTCGACCGGTCCGTAGGATCGGTGCGGCGTGCCGGGGTGACACACAGGACAAGGGCGGACAACCCGGCACCTCGGGCTTCCGCGTCCCGAACTCTGAGAGGACCATGAGAATCGTTCCGGACTCGTACTCGGGGGAGGCCCTGATACGTCGGGGAGCACCGGAACACCCGCTGACGTTCCAAAAGCGTTGCGGGGTCTGAAAATTCTATGTGGAATTCTCCGATTCGCCGCGCTGTCGCGTAGGCATCACCGAATTGTGGTGTGCCGGCGTATTCGTGCGGACTCGTCCGCTCGGCCCTGGGGTGAATCGGCACTTCGATCGCAGGGAACCGTCATGAGAATCGCCAGAATCGCCACTACCACTTTGTTTTCCATCGCGGCCCTGGCCATCGCCACGGTGACCGCACACGGTGAACCCGCCGTCGCGGCGCCGGGAATCAGCGGCAACGACCGGGGCGTCGATTATTCGATCGCCCTGGCGCAGGATCGCGGCGCGGTCACCACCACGCTCGCCGGGGGTCATTTCGAACCCGCGGGCGGCGCGGTCGACATCGTCTCGCCCACCGGTGAGACGATCGCGTCGCTGCCCCTGATGTACCAAGCCGCGGATCGCACGGTCACCGTGGTGCCCGAGGTGAACGCCGATGCCACGGAACTGACCGTGCGCCCGGCGAATCCGGCCGATATCGCCGCCCCGAACGCCGAGGTGGCGGCCTTGCAGAATGTCGCCAACGCCGGGTCCATCGTGGCCGGGGCGTTGATCGGCTGCATCGTCGGGGCGTTGATCGGGATCTGGTTCTTCGTGGTCGGCGCGATCATCGGCTGCGGCGTGGGCGGTCTGATCGGTGCGGTTATCGCCGGCGACCAGCCCTGACGGCGGGGGCGCACCGCGCCGCCGGACCGGTCCCCGCCGGTCCGGCGGCGCGGCGTCGATGAATCGGGTTATGCGGCAGTGATTTCGATGCCGATGGTGCCCGCGCTGCCGCGGCGCACCTTGCTCAGCGTGATGGTGAGCCAGCCCATGATGCCGTACTTGCGTTGCACCAGCCCCCGCGTCCGCTCACTGCCGGCGTCGTCGAGGATCACCGCGCGTCCCTTGACGATCTCCCCGCGGGTCTTGCCCCGCACATCGCAGGCCTGCACCGTCACCTCGGGATTGCGGCGGATGCGTTTGACCTTCCAGCTGTCGGTGACGGTCCAGACGTACAGCCGGCCCCCGTCGAGTGCGGCCCACAGCGGCGTCCCCACCGGTGTGCCGTCCTTCTTGTAGGTCGTCAGATTCACGTAGTTGGCGGTGCCCACGGGCCCGAACGGGTTGTCCACGCCCGCAGCCTATCCGGTGTGGCCGCCCGCCGCTGCCAGGCGCACGAGCGACCGGGAGGCCGCGAAGTCGGCGACCAGGTCGGCGAACAGCGCGGCGTGGGTGAGCGGCAGATAGTGGCCCGAACGCGGTACGACCAGCAGTCGAGCGTCGGGGGAGGCGCGCAGGAACCGCTGCTCGCCGAGCCGGAAGTGGTCGTGGCCGCCGTTGATCAGCCGCACCGGGCCGGGGTACGCGCGCAGGGCGGCGAGCGGATCGAACGTGGTGAGCGCGGAGGCCACCTCGGGGATCACCTCGGTCGCGATGCCGCCGCGTGCGATGTCGGCGGCCACCCGGGGTGGGAGGACGCGGCGGAAGACGCGCTCGCTGAAGGCCTTTCCGCCGTCCGGGCGGGCGGACAGCAGCCGGTGCATGAGCAGGAACGGGGTCGCGAGCGGACGTCCCGAAGTCAGGGTCGCGCCCGCGACCACGAGTCCGGCCACCTGATCCGGATGGGCCGCCGCGGCGGCCATCGCGGTGAACCCGCCCAGTGAATGCCCGACTACCAGTGCTGATCCGCCGAGTCGATCGATACCCGCGCGGACGGTCTCGATCGCGCCCGGCAGTGTGAACCGCTCATCGCGGCGTTCGCCGTGCCCGGGCAGATCGATGGCCAGTACCGGATTCCCGGGTGCGAGCTCTTCGCTCACTTGCCCCCAACAGGCACTGCTCAGGCGAATGCCGTGGATCAGCAGGATCGGAGTTGTCGTCATGGTGTCCCTCCCGACTCGAATGCAACGCTACGTTGCGTTGCAATTGAAGCAGTGACGGCTGTGCAACGCAACGTTGTGTTGTATTTTGGGACGGTGACGACACCGCAACGGCGATCGACGGGCGGGCCGCGGCAGGCGGCCGCCATCTTCGCGGCCACCCTGGAACTGCTGGCCGACAAGGGATATGACGGTCTGACCATGGAGTCCGTCGCCGCCCGGTCCGGGGTGAACAAGACCACCCTGTACCGCTGGTGGCCCGCCAAGGACGCACTGCTGGCCGCGGCGCTCACCGACTCCGACCTGCTGAGCTTCCCTATGCCCGACACCGGCAGTCTGCGCGGTGACCTGCTGGCCTTGGCACACGCCATCGCCGAACTGCTCACCGCCGAATCGACCGCGCCCATCGCGACCGCCGTACTGGCTGCCGCGCCCGCACGGCCACAGCTGGCGCAGGTGGGGGCGGCGTTCTTCGCCGAACGGCTCGGCCGCGAACAGCCGGTGTTCGAACGGGCCGTGGCGCGCGGCGAACTCGACGCGAGCTGCGATCCGGCGGCCATCATGGACCTACTGGCCGGGGCGATCTGGTTCCGGCTGCTGCTGCGGGGGCAGCCGCTGACGCCCGAGTACCTCGCTCGCGCGGTGGATCTGGTCGTGGACGGGCTGCCCGGAGCGAGCTGAAGGTCAGGCCGGGGGCGCGCCCACCAGGCGCAAGGCCAGCACCGCGTAGTCGGCGCCGATCTGATCGGGGGTGCGTCGGTACTCGGGCTGATACCAGCGGGCGGTGTCCACGCACAGCGACATCAAGGCGAGGGTGACGGCATTGGTGTCGGCGACCTCGAAGACGCCGGCGGCGCGGCCCTGATCGACCAGATCACGGACCAGACGGTGAATACCGATCTGAATGGCCGCGACCTCGGTGCGGTGCTCGGCGGTGAGGTCGGTCAGGTGGTGCAGCACCACGCGCACCGAGGCGGCGTGCTCGGCGTGCCAAACCGTCAGATCGCGCACCACCGCGGCCAGCCGGTCGGCGGCACTGCCCGAGACCGCGGCCGCGGTCATCGCGACCTGATGGGTCAAGCGCATCGATGACAGCGAGATGCGGTACAGCACTTCCTCTTTCGAACCGAAGTGCACATACAGCCCGGCCGGGCTCAGGCCCGCGCGGGCGGCGATATCGCGGGTGGTGGTGGCGTGGAAGCCGCGTTCGGCGAAGGCGTCGATCGCGGCCAGGAAGATCCGGCGCTGCCCCTCGGGGAAGCGCCGCTCGGTGAGCTCCTGATGCGCGACCGCGGCGGTGCCGCGACCGTCATCCCCAGCCCGCGCCGCCGTGTCGTCGTTACCCATCGAACGAGTATCTCCCAGAGCAGGTTTCATACGGTGACCGGCCGGGCTTCCCGGACGCCCGGCCGGTGCGGGCAGGTCAGGCCGCCGGTTTGGGGGCGGGCGGGGTGAACGGCGCGTTGATGGTGGTGAAGTACTGGATCGCGGCGGCGACCGCCACCGGGGCGGTCACCAGCAGCTGACCGCCCAACGTGCCCAGGAACCCGACCGCGGCCGCGCCGCCCACGCACCCGGCCAGCGGGCCCGCGCCGAACACGGCCAGCAGCGGGGCCGTCGCGACACCCGCCAGACCCGCACCCACCAGGCAGCCCACCGCCGCCCCGCTCAGACCACCGACGAAGGTGCCGATGGTGGCGCCCATGCCGATGGTGTCGCGCAAGCGATTCCAGGCGTACTGCTCGCGCTCGAACTGACTGCGGAACCCGGCCTGATCCTCATACGGCAGGGACACCGGCTGGTAGAGCGCGTGCTCGCGGTCGAAGCGCGGGGTGAGGGTCGCGGTGCGGTCGTGGATGTCGGCGGCGATCGGGAAGACGAAATCGTCGACCCGGAACGACAACTCGGTGCCCGCGAGCACGGTGCCGTCGGCGGCCTCGATGGTGAACACGCCGTTGTCGACGGCCAGGGAGCCGGCGTCGGTGGTGAGCACGGTCGCGCCCGCGGCGTCGGTCGTGGCGGTGTAGTTCACCGGGGTCACCTCGGCGGGCGCCGGGGCGGCCGTGGCCTGTCCGCCGAGGACGGCGGAGCCGATCAGCAGGGCGGACGTGGCGGCGATTTTCCTCATCTGCGGTCCTTCGAGAGCGTGCACCGGTGGGGTCCGGGTGCGGTGATTCGGCCGGGGTCGCCGACGTCGGCCGACGTGGCGTGCTTCACAAAATTGCTAAGCGGGCGCTTAGTCTGGCGAGACGTTAGCTGGATCACAGTGCCGTGGTCAAGGCCTCGCCGCCGTCAATGCACTGAGCGGCCGCTTATGTTTCGTCGCACTGGTGGGCGGTCGTGTGGAATCGGCTCGGTGGTGGACGCGGTCGAATGCCCGGCGGTCTGCGGCGGCGTCGGCCGCCGATACACCAAGCGAGCGCTTAGTCATGAACGAGGGCGGGCGACCGTAGCTTGGAAGTCGAGCCCACCGCACGGGCGACGGTCAGGGAAGGGACTCTTGTCGATGAGCGATCGGACTTACGTGGTGAGCAGCGGCGCGGCGGACATCATCTTCACCGGCGGCCCGATCGTCACGGTCGCGGACGCGGCGCCGGAAGTCGAGGCGCTCGCGGTCACCGGCGGCCGGATCAGCGCGGTGGGGACGGAATCGGAGGTGCTGGCGCAGCGTGGACCCGGCACCATGATGGTCGATCTGCGTGGGCGGGCACTGCTGCCCGCGTTCGTGGAGCCGCACAGCCATCCCTCGCAGATCGCGGCCGCGCTCGCGCCGCCCGCGGTCGACGTGCGACCCTTCACCGTGCCCACCGGCGACGGGGTGACGGCGGCGCTGGCCGCGGCCGTGGCGGCGGCGAAGCCGGGGGAGCCGATCCTGCTCTACGGCATCGACGTGCTGCTGCAAACCGGACTCACCCTGCCGACCGTGCAGAGCCTCGACGCCGCCGCGCCCGCGAATCCTGTTGTCCTGGTATCCAACAGCGGGCACGCGGCCTACGCCAACACCGCGGCACTGACCCAGGCGGGCATCACCCGCGACACCCCGAATCCGCCCGGCGCGGAATATGTGCGCGGACCCGACGGCGCCCTCACCGGGGAGGCGCGCGAGGCGGCGGCGATCCTGACTTTGA
Organism: Nocardia tengchongensis; assembly: GCF_018362975.1. Lineage (NCBI taxonomy): Bacteria > Bacillati > Actinomycetota > Actinomycetes > Mycobacteriales > Nocardiaceae > Nocardia > Nocardia tengchongensis. The sequence continues at coordinate 5,499,430 of NZ_CP074371.1, read as the reverse complement.
CCGAACCGTTGAAGACGATGGTCAGCGGCGCCATGCCCGACCGATTGCGTTGGGCCTACGCGCAATTGGCGGCCGCCGGCTACGCCACCGCCAGCGAGCACACCGGCAGCGACGACTCCGGCACGCTCTACGCCACGCTCGCCGCGGATCCGAACTGCGCCTTGCGTATTCGCTCCTACACCATGGGCACCCCCGAACTGGCCGCCGATCCCGCGAACGTGCCTGGTCAAGGCGTCGCCGCGGACGCGCTCTACGGGGTCATCGGCATGAAGCTGTGGGCCGACGGATCGCCCTGGCAGGGCAACATTTTCACCACTTTCCCGTATCTGACGACCGAGGCGACCGTCCGGATGGGCCTGGAACCCCACCATCACGGCGGCATGAACTACACCGCCGAACAGCTCACGCAGCTGGCGACGGCGTTCGTCGGGCAGGGCTGGCAGCCCGCCTGCCACGTGCACGGGGACGCCGCGGTCGATGTCGTGCTCGACGCCTACGAGAAGGCCCTCGCGCACACGAGTGCCGATCTGCGGCCGCGTCTCGAGCATTGCGGGGCCATGCGACCCGATCAGTTCGCGCGCGCCGCGCGGCTCGGGGTGACGGTCAGCTTCTTCATCGAACACCTCTACTACTGGGGTGACGTGCTCATCGACGAACTGTTCGGCCCCGAGCACGGCGCGCACTGGATGGCGGCGAAATCGGCCCTCGACGCCGGACTGCGGATCTCGTTCCACAACGACGGCACCGTCACCCCGCCCGACCCGATCGGCAATATCGCCACCGCGGTCACCCGCACCGCGCGCGGCAGCGGCCGGGTCCTGGGCGCCGACCAGTGCCTCGACATCGACGCCGCCATCAAGGCGCAGACCCTCGACGCGGCCTGGCAGCTGCACCTCGACCACGAGATCGGCAGCCTGGAACCGGGCAAGTCCGCGGACCTGGTGGTGCTGTCGGGCAATCCACGCACCCGGCGACCGGAATCGTTGCGCGAGTTGACCGTCGAGGCCACCTACCTGCGGGGCCGCCAGACCTTCGGCGAACCGCTGACCTGAAGCCCGGCAATCTCCTGCACGGTGGGCCTCTCCGGGGAGCGTGGCACATGATCATGTCCCACCGGCTTCGAGACACTCGGCGGCGGGTGTTCAGTCCAGGCGGGTCAGGATCTGCGGGCCCGCCTCGGTGATGGCGATGGTGTGCTCGGAATGCGCGGTGCGTGAACCGTCGGCCGAGCGCAGGGTCCAGCCGTCGGGATCGGTGACGATGCGGTCGGTGCCGCGGGCGAACCAGGGTTCGATGGCGATGGTCAGACCGGGCCGCAACCGGAAACCGCGCCCGGGCCGCCCGGTATTGGGGATGTGCGGGTCCTCGTGCATGGTGCGGCCCAGGCCGTGCCCGCCGTATTCGGTGTTGACGCGATAGCCGTGGGCGCGGGCGACTTCGGCGATGGCGGCCGAGAGATCGCCGACGGTATTGCCCGGTTCGGCGACCGCGATGGCGGCGTCGAGGGCGGTTTCGGTGGCGCGGGTAAGGCGCGCGTCCTCCGGATCGGCGGCGCCGATGATGGTGGTGACCGCGGAGTCGGCGACCCAGCCGTCGATGCCGACGGCCAGATCCATGCTCAGCACGTCACCGTCGCGCAGTGTGTAGTCGAACGGAAGTCCGTGCAGCACCGCGTCATTGACCGACAGGCAGACGGTGTTGCGGAACGGGCCGCGCCCGAAGCTGGGGGAGTAGTCCCAGTAGCAGGAGACCGCGCCGCGTTCGCGGATGCGGTCGCGGACCACGGCCTCGAGGTCGAGCAGGTTCACACCGATCTGGGCCTTCTCCTTCAGCTCGGCGAGTACGCCGGCCACGAATTGTCCGGTCACGCGCATGCTGTCGATCTCGGCGGGGCTCTTGAGTTCCACCATGACTACCTCCATCAATCGGTATTTTTATACCGACCATAGCGGCTTGCGGTATTTAAATACCAAACGTAGGGTGACCGGTATGGTCCGACTGCCCCTCACGCCCGCCCAGCTCGAGGCCGGACGCCGCCTGGGCGCCGCGCTGCGCACCGCCCGCGCCGGCCGGGATCTCACGGACGTGGCCGCGCACGCGGGCATCTCGCCGGAGACACTGCGCAAGATCGAATCGGGACGGCTGCCCACACCCGCGTTCGGGACGGTGGTGGCGTTGAGCCGCGCCCTGGACATTCCCCTCGACGAGCTGGCCGAGATCTGGCACCCCGGCGACACCGCGCAGCGCTCGGCCTCCTGACCACGTCGGTCGCGGTTCAGTCGCCGGTGAGCTCGACCGGCACCGCGAGCACATCCACCATCGCGCCGTTGCGCAGCACCGTCACCGGCAGCGTGCGCCCGATGGCGTCGGCGAACAACTGCCGTTGAATGCCCTGCGCGTCACGAATCTCGGTGCGCGCGATGCTGAGCACCAGATCCCCGCGACGCAACCCCGCGCGTTCGGCGGGACCGCCGTGCACCACCTCCACGATCCGCAGCCCCGCGTCCTGGCCGGTGCGGGTGGCTACGGCGGTGGGCAGGGGCGCGGGCACCCCGACCACGCCCAGGTAGGCGCGCCGGACCCGGCCCTCGGTGAGCAGGGTGCTGATGATGCGGCGGGTGGTGACGTTGATCGGAATCGCCAGACCCAGCCCGATCCCGGCGACCGCGGTATTGATCCCCACCACCCGGCCCGCCGAATCCGCCAGCGCCCCACCGGAATTGCCGGGGTTGAGGGCGGCGTCGGTCTGGATCACGTCCTCGATGACGCGCGCGGTGCGGCGATTGCCGACCGGCACCGAGCGGCCCAGCGCGCTCACCACGCCCGCGGTCACCGACCCGGCCAGCCCCAGCGGGCTGCCCACGGCCACCACCAGCTGCCCGACCACCAGGGTGTCGGCGTCGCCGAGACGCACCGCGGCCGGAGCGCCACTGCGGGCGCGCAGCACCGCCAGATCCGAGAGCGGGTCCACGCCCACCACGTCGAAGCTCGATTCCAGTCCGTCGGCGAAGACCACGGTCCCCTTGGACGCCTCGCCGATCACGTGGGCGTTGGTGAGCAGGAAGCCGTCGCCGGTGAACACCACCGCCGAGCCGCCGCCGCGGCGGGTCTGCACGCTGGCCACGTGCGGGGTCACCGAGGCGGCGACCGCGATCACCGTGCGCGAGTAGGCGTCCAGGGCCGCGGCGTCGGCGGGTCCGAAGCCGGGCGGCGGCCCGGACTCGGCGGGATTCGGGGTCTCGTCCCAGGACGAGAGGGCAGCTTCGTCGTCCACGACGACCACCATCCGATTACGTGATTACAAGGTCTGTAATCCCAGCATGCGCGCGATCCCGGCACCACGACAACCGGTTCGCCGACAGCGCAAAGCCGCCGGTCAGCGGATGCGGTACTTCAGGTGGGTCACCCGGGAGCCGGCCACGATCTCCGGATCCTCCAGCAGCACCGGCGCATTCGACAGCGCGCCCAGCAACGGCACCCCGCCGCCCAGCAGCACCGGCACGATATCGACCCAGATCTCCTCCAACAGCCCCTCGTCCAGGCACTGGCGGGCGACATCGCCGCCGCTGACCCCGACCAGCTTGTCGCCGGCGATGCCGCGCGCCACCTCGATCGCCTCCTTCACCCCACCGGTGACGAAGGTGAACGGCGCGTCCGGATGCTCGGCGATCCACTGCTCGGGCATGGTGTGGGTGACCACGACGATCGGCTTGTCGGCCGGATGCACCCCGCCCCACCCGTTGGTGAGAGTGAACAAACGCTTGCCGACCACGTACACCCCGACCGCGTCGAGCCAGGCCCGCAGGTATGCGGCGTCGGAGGCGGTCAGGGAGAACGGGATTTCGGGATGGGTGCTGGCGATCGGCACGTCGCCGCTCTGATACCAGGCGAACAGGTGCTCGAAACCGGTTTCGCCGGGGCCCGCGATGAAGCCGTCGAGGGACATGCTCGCGCCGGTGACTACCTTGCTCATAGCCGTACTCCTTCGAGAAGGGAATGATCGGCGTGTATCGCCGTCTCGCAAGGAAGTCGGCGCCGCTTTCCGGAAATCATCGTTCGTCGCGATACGGATTTTCCGGAAAGCGGCTACGGGTCAGGTCGCCTGGCTCACCGAGGACATGTGGAAATCGGGAATCCGCAACGGCGGCATGGCGGTCCGGGTGAACCAGTCCTTCCACTCGCGCGGCAGCGTGATCTCGGTGCGGCCCGCCTCGGTGACCCGGCGCAGCAGGTCCAGGGGACTCTCGTTGAAGCGGAAGTTGTTGACCGCCGCGGTGACCTCACCGTTCTCGACCAGATAGACGCCGTCGCGGGTGAGGCCGGTCAGCAGCAGCGTCGCCGGATCCACCTCGCGGATATACCACAGGCAGGTCAGCAGCAGACCGCGTTCGGTGCGGGCGATCATGTCCGCGAGGGTGGCGTCGCTACCGCCGGTCAGGAGCAGGTTCTCCCCGGGAACCGTGACGGGGGCGTCGAATTCGGCGGCGGTGGCGCGCGGATACACCAGCGACTCGATCACGCCCTCGCGCACCCAGTCGGTGCGTTGCGCGGTCAGGCCGTTGTCGAACACCGACAGCGACTCCGACGACGACGGCGTCGCCACGAACGGCCGGTACTCGAGGCCCGCCGCGCTCGGATCCGAGGACAGGGTCAGCGGAATCCCGGTGAGCCGCTCCCCGATTCGGGTGCCGCCCGCCCGGGCGAAGGCGGTGTGGCCCTCGTGCGCGCCGCGGCCCTCCATGCTCCAGGACATGTAGATCATCAGATCCGCGACCGCCGAGGGCGGCAGCAGCGTCTCGTAGCGGCCCGCCGGCAACTCGACGCGGCGCTTGGACCAGTCCAGGCGGCGCGCCAATTCGCTCAGCAGGCCCGCGGTGTCGACGTCGGCGAAATCGGTGGTGCCGGTACCGACCCAGGCGCTGGCCAACTCCGCGCCCTCACCGCGCTTGCCGTTGATCTCCACCGAACCGGTCGGCTGCACCCAGCGCCGGCGCAGACCCGTGGAGGTGCCCAGCCAGGTGGAGTGCATCTGGTGGTGGGCGAAACCGTAGAGGCGGTCCGCGCCGTCGAAACCGGTCGCCAGATCCTGTGCCAGCGTGGTGAACACGCCGATGTCGGTGGTGGCCGGGTCGCCGTCCCAGTCGAGCAGCCGGTCGAGGGTGTCGGCGTCGACGGCATCGGGATCGAGCAGTGGCATGGCGTCGCGCGCGGGCTCGGCGTCGCGGGCCGCCTGTTCGCTTGCGCGCACCACCGACTCGATGTCGGCCGGATCGACGCTGGTGGAACTCACGCTGCCGACGCGCGCGGCGGTCGGGCCGTCGCGGAACACCGAGATCACCGCCCAGTCCCGCGCCACCGAGGAACCGTTGGTGGTCATGGAATTTCCGGCCCAGCGCAGCGACGCCTCGTGCGCGTCGGTGACGATCACCATGGCCTCGTCCGCGCGCGACGCCCGCAGCGCGCGTTCGACGACCTCGGGGGCGGGGAGCACACTCACCGTGTCGGTCCTTTCCTACTGTCCGGCCTCGGCGCGGGTATTGAGAATGTTGATGCCGCGCACCAGCACCGACGGGCAGCCGTGCGAGACCGCCGCCACCTGACCCGGTTGCGCCTTGCCGCAGTTGAACGCCCCGCCCAGCACCCACGTCGAGGGTCCGCCGACGGCTTCCATCGAACCCCAGAAGTCGGTGGTGGTGGCCTGGTAGGCGACATCGCGCAGCTGCCCGGCCAACTCGCCGTTGCGGATGCGGAAGAAGCGCTGACCGGTGAACTGGAAGTTGTAGCGCTGCATATCGATCGACCACGACTTGTCGCCGGCGATGTAGATGCCGTTCTCGACGCGGGAGATGAGTTCGGCGGTGCTGGTGTCGCGGTCGGGATCCGGTTGCAGCGACACGTTGGCCATGCGCTGGATCGGGACGTGGTGCGCGGAGTCGGCGTAGGAGCAGCCGTTGGAGCGTTCCAGGCCCAGTTTCGGCGCGAACACCCGGTCCAGCTGGTAGCCGACGAGCACGCCGTCGCGGACCAGGTCCCACTGCTGTCCGGCCACGCCCTCGTCGTCCCAGCCGACGGTGGCCAGGCCGTGCCGCTGGGTGCGGTCGCCGGTGACGTGCATGATCGGGGTGCCGTAGCGCAGGGTGCCGAGCTGGTCGGGGGTGGCGAACGAGGTGCCCGCGTAGGCGGATTCGTAGCCGATGGCCCGGTCGTATTCGGTGGCGTGGCCGATGGATTCGTGGATGGTCAGCCACAGGTTGGTCGGGTCGATCACCAGATCGGTGGGCCCGGCCTCGACGCTGGGGGCCTTCACCTTCTCGGCCAGCCACTCCGGCATGCGCGCGAGTTCGCCCGCCCAGTCCCAGGTTCCGTCCGCGCCGGTCACGTACTCCCAGCCGCGCCCGGCGGGGGCGGCCAGGGTGCGCATGGTCTCGAACACCCCCGCCGCCGGGTCGACGGTGATGGCCTCGAACTGCGGGTGCAGGCGCACCCGCTGCTGGGTGATGCGGGAGCCCAAGGTGTCGGCGTAGAAGGTCTGCTCCTTGACCTGCAGCACCGATGCCGTCACGTGATCGACACCGTCGGCGGAGCGCAGCCGGTCCGAATAGTCCAGCAGCAGCGCGACTTTCTCCGGGGTCGGCACCTCGAAGGGGTCCACGTCGTAGGCCGAGACGTACTCGGTGCCGTCGTAGCGCGGCTCCGGAGCCAGTTCCACGCGTTCGCGATTGAGCGCGCGCAGCGTCGTCGCCACGGTCACCGCGCGGCGCGCGACCTCGGCCGCGGCGTCGACGGTGAGGTCGGCGTGCGAGGCGAAACCCCAGGTGCCGTCGACGATCACACGCACAGCGAACCCGAGATCGGTACTGTCGGACACCGATTCGACCCGGCCGTCGCGCAACCTGATGGACTGCTGCACGAGTCGATGCACACGCAGGTCCGCGTACTCGGCCCCGGCCGCGCGGGCCGCGCTCAACGCGGCGTCGGCGAGCGCGGACAGCGGCAGCGCGCGGAACTGGCCGTCGATGACCTTGGTAGCGATGCTCACCCGCACCACGCTAGAGGGCGACACGCCGGGCGGCCAAGAAACCACGCAGCCCGAGTGAAATTCATCGCCCGCAAACATGCATACGCTGCAACAATGCGTGAAGTGTGAAGTAGCACAGTGGGAAACGGCACGCTCAACGGCTGGACATTCCGCGGATTGCCCGGCGGATGCCGTACTGTCTGCCCGCGTGCCGCCATCCGCACTCCGCGATCGCAAACGGGAACGCACCCGCCGAGCCCTGCTCGAAGCCGCCGTAGAACAGTTCGAGAGCCGAGGATACGAGGCGGCCACCGTCGCCGAGATCGCGGCCGCCGCCGAAGTCGGCACCCGGACGTTCTTCAATTACTTCGCCAGCAAAGAGGAACTGCTGTTCCCCGAGCCGGACGAACGGGTGCAGGCCGCCGTGCGCGCCATCGCCACCCGCCGCCCCGGGGAACGCCCCGTCGAGGTGCTGCTGCGCGCGCTGCGCGCGGCCGGCGACAACCCCGGCGATCACCTCGGAGACACCCTCGCCGCCCGCATCGCGGTGCTGCGCGCTCAGGTCTCGCGCACCGTCCCGGCTGTGTCCGGGCGTGCCGCCTACGCCCAGCTCGCCTCCCAGCAGGAGATCGCGCGCCAGCTGCGCGCCGCCTTCCCCGAGGAACTCGACGACGTCGGCGCGGCCGCCCTGGTCGGCGCGGTCGTCGGCGCGGTGTCCGGGGCGCTGACCGTGCTGTTCCAGCGCCCGGGTCTGGAGGACGGTGAAGCGCTGCAACGCAAGATCCAGGAGACCACCTCGAAGGTGCTGGCGCCGTGGTTGTCCCAGCCCGCGCCGGAACTGCCCGCCGATCACCTACCGGTGATCGCCGAGGTTCCTCCGCTACGCCCGGAGCCGGAAGCCTTCCGCCCCTTGACCTCGGTGCATCGGCTCGCCCGCGTCTGAGACCGGGTCAGCCGAACTGTTGCCAGCCGAGGCGAACGACCATGGCGGTCACCACCACCAGCAGGACGATGCGGACGAAACCGGCACCCTTGGCCAGTGCCATCCGCGAACCGACCACCGACCCGGCCACATTCGCCACGGCCATCGACAGGCCCAGCGCCCACAGCACGTGCCCGGTGCTCGCCAGGAACAGCAGTGAGCCCAGGTTGGAGCCGCAGTTGATGACCTTCGCCATGGCGGCGGCGCGCACGAACTCGGTGCCGAGCATCGTCGCGAAGGTGATGATCAGGAACGTGCCCGTGCCCGGGCCGAGCAGCCCGTCGTAGAGGCCGATGAGGCCCGCGGCCAGCGCCACGACCAGGATCGTCTTGCGCCGGGTCGGGCGATGGGTGGCCATGGTGACCCCGATCGAGGGCCGCAGCGTCACGAACACCGCCACACCGATCAGCACCACCATCACGATCGGGATGAAGTACTTGCGGTCGATCAACGCCACCGCCGCCGAGCCGCACGCCGCGGCCACCGCCGCGATGGCCGCACCGGGGACGAGCACCTTCCAGCGCATCGGGACCTTGCGACTGAAGGTGAGCACCGCGGCGCTGGTGCCGGAGAAGGCGGCGATCTTGTTGGTGCCCAAGGCCGTCTGCGGGGCCAGGCCGGGCAGCACCACGAACAGGGTGGGCAGCACAATCAGGCCGCCACCGCCGACCACGGCGTCGACCCAGCCGGCCGCCGTCGCCGCGGTCAACAGGACCGCCCAGTCTGCAAGGCTCACGGGCCGACCCAACCAGACGCCGCCACCACGAACCAAACCGTCGGGTGCGTCAGCGAGTCACCGGCTACCCGGCCCGTAGGGTGGACGGGTGCGCCGGTTCAGTCTGTGGCTGCGCGGAAAACCGCTGATCACCGATTCGGCGGTCGCGCTGCTCTTGTTCGTCATCGATGTGCTCGCCCTGAGCAACAGTCAGTACAAACCCACCTACCTCGTGCTCAGCGTGCTGCTGCCGCTGCCGATCGTGTTCCGCCGCACCCACACCCGCGCCGCCGCGGTCGCCATGGTGGCGCTGTCGATGATCGGCTCGCTCGTGCACTGGACGGTCGGCGACCACTCCGTGCACCCGGCGCTGCTGGGCCTGGGCATCATGCTCTACACCCTGGTCGCCTACGTCGGGCGCCGCCAAGGACTCGTCTACCTGGTCATCCTGGTGCTCGACGGCTTCCTCGCCGCGGCCGCCGTCGGCAAACCACAGGGCGCCGACATCGTCTTCAACGCCCTCTTCTACGCGCTGTGCTGGACCCTGGCCGAATTCGTCGGCGCCCGCCACGCCTACGACGCCGAGGTCGCCGCCCGCCTGGCCGTCGCCGACTACGACCGCGAACGCCGCTCCCACGACGCCGTCGCCGCCGAACGCACCCGCATCGCCCGCGAACTGCACGACGTGGTCGCGCACGCGGTCAGCGTCATCATCGTCCAGGCCGACGGCGCCCGCTTCGCCCTGCGCCACGACCCCGACACCGCCGAACAAGCGCTGTCCACCATCGCCGGCATCGGCCGCGAGGCCCTGCGCGAACTGCGCCGCACCGTCGAACTGCTGCGCACCGACCATGCGCCCGAACAACTTCCGCAACACGGCACCGCCGGCATCGCCAAGGTCGTCGAGATGATGCGCAGCGCCGGCCTCGAGGTCACCCTCGAACTGCGCGGCGAACTCGACGCCGTCACCCCCGAAGTCAGCCTCGGCATCCACCGCATCGTGCAGGAATCGCTCACCAACACCCTGCGCCACGCGGGCCCCGACCCGCAGGCCGACGTCCGCGTCACCCGCCGCGAGACCGACGTGCTGCTCGACATCACCGACACCGGCGGCGCCCCGCTCACCGCGCCCGAACCCGGCGGGTGCCCGAGCGCCTCGGCCACCCGCGCGCTCACCCCCGCCCGCATCCCCGGCAGCGGCCTCGGCCTGGTCGGCATGCGCGAACGCATCGCCGTGCTCGGCGGCACCCTCACCGCAGGCCGGAACCCGCACGGCGGCTGGACCGTCCGCGCCACCATCCCCCTCGAACGCGCCGACATCCTCGACTGACCGGCCCACCTGCACCGACCGGAGCCGCCCGCCGGCGGCTCCGCCCTGTCCGCCGCACGCGCCCGGCCGCCGGATAGGTTGGGGGCGTGCCGATCACCGTGCTCGTCGTCGATGACCAGGAACTCATGCGCGCCGGATTGCGGATGGTGCTCGGCGCCCACCCCGACATCGAGGTGGTGGGGGAGGCCGACAACGGCGCCACCGCCATCGCGCGCGCCAGCGAACTGCGGCCCGACGTGGTGCTCATGGATGTGCGCATGCCGATCACCGACGGCGTCACCGCGACCGCGCGGATCATCGAATCCGGGTGCGGCAGCCGCGTTCTGGTCATGACCACCTTCGACCTCGACGAACACGCCCTGGGCGCGCTGCGCGCCGGCGCCAGCGGCTTCCTGCTCAAGGACACCCCGCCCGAGGACCTCATCTCCGCCATCCGCAGCGTCGCCGCCGGCGACGCCGTCGTCTCACCCAAGGTCACCAAACGCCTGCTCGACCGGCTCATCGCCGAGGACCCCGCCGCCGGCCGCGACCCGGGCCTGCTCGAAGTCCTCACCGCCCGCGAACGCGAAGTCCTCGAACACATCGCCGCCGGCCGCTCCAACGCCGAGATCGCCGGCGCCCTGTTCCTGTCCGAGGCCACCGTCAAAAAACCCACGTCGGCCGGGTCCTCACCAAACTCGGCCTGCGCGACCGGGTGCAGGCCGTGGTCCTGGCCTACGAAACCGGCCTGGTCCGCCCCGGCGGGGCCTAGCCCGATGTGACCGGTGCCGCACCCGGGAGAAAATCCGGGGCGTCGCGCGTTGGCAGGAGTAGACCGATCGAAAGGATCGCCTGATGCCTGCCCTGTTGTTCCTCGCCTGGTTCGCCGCCGAGATTGCCACCCTCATCGGGGTCGGCCACCTCATCGGCGTGTTCCCCACCATCCTGCTGCTGCTGGCGGGCTCGGCCGTGGGTCTGGTGCTGGTGCGCTCGCAGGGGCGCCGCGTCTTCGAAGGGTTCCGGCGCGCCGCGCGCGGCGAACTCGAACCGAGCACCGCCGTCGCCGACGGCGCACTGGTCGGGGTGGGCGCGGTCCTGATGTTCGTGCCCGGCCTGCTCACCACCGCCCTCGGCCTGCTGGCACTGCTGCCGTTCACCCGATTCCTGCTCCGCCCGGTCGTGGCCGCCTTCGCCGCCCGCCGGCTGAACCGCGTCGCCACCGCCGTCGGACCCTACGGCTACCGCAATGTCGTGATCGACCCCGACGGGGAGGTCATCGACGCGACCGTGGTCACCGAGTACTACGACGATGGACAGGGCAACGGCTACAAGATGATCGATCCGCGCTGAGCGCAGACCGCCGCGTCGCCCGCTGAGCGGGAACGACCACGTCATCCCTACCGGCCGCGGGGCCGATCACCACACCGGTGATCGGCCCCGCGCCGTTGTACCAGGGCCGCGGTGTCCGGCGGGCAGAGATCTCCCGATCACACTCGGCGAGTGCGATTGCCGCGGCGGACGGCCCGTGCGGCAGACTGGGCAGTCGTGAGTACCCAGTTGCTGGTCGGCGGCCGTATCTACAGTTCGAGCAATCCCGACGCGACGGCCATGGCCGTCACCGACGGAACCGTGGTGTGGGTCGGGCTCGACAAGCCGGGGCGCGCGCTGCACCCGGACGCGGAGATCATCGAACTCGACGGGGCGTTCGTCGCACCCGGATTCGTCGACCCGCACGTGCACGTCACCGCCTTGGGCTTGAAACTGACGGGACTCGATCTGGCACCGGCCGGTTCACTCACCGAATGCCTGGAACTGGTGCGCGACTTCGCCGCCACGCACCCCGACGGCGTCGTCCTCGGCGAGGGCTGGGACGAAACCCGCTGGAGCGAAGCACGACCGCCCACCCGCGAGGAAATCGACGCCGCCGCACCCGGACGCCAGGTGTATCTGGCCCGCGTGGACGCGCATTCGGCCATCGCCTCCACCGCACTGCTCGACACGGTCGCCGGGATCACCGAGGCGAGCGGCTTCACCCGCGGTGAGCCGCTGCGCGGCGACGCCCACCACCGCGTGCGCGCGGCCGCCCTCGGCGCGCTGAGCCGCGCACAACGCGACACCGCGCGACAGGCCGCCCTGGACTCCGCGGCCGCCAACGGGGTTGTGGCCGTACACGAATGCGCGGGACCGGAGATCTCCGGCGCCGACGACGTGCGCGAACTCCTCGACTTCGGCCACGGCGTCGAGGTGCGCGCCTACTGGGGCCAAGCCGTACGGACCGCCGACGAAGCCCGCACGCTGGTCAAGGAACTCGGCGTGCACGCCCTCGGCGGCGACCTGTTCGTGGACGGGGCCATCGGCTCGCACACCGCGTGGCTGCGCGCACCCTACGCCGACCGCGACACCGTCGGCACCTCCTACCTCGACGCCGAAGCTGTTGCCGCGCACGTGCTCGCCTGCACCGAAGCCGGCATCCAGACCGGCTTCCACGTCATCGGCGACGCCGCCATGGACGCCGTCGTCACCGGATTCGGGCGCGCGGTGGACGCGCTCGGCGGCCCGGCCGTCGCCTCCCGCGGGCACCGCCTCGAGCACGCCGAGATGATGACCCCCGAACAGATCACCGCACTCGCCGCCTGGGGCGTGATCGCCAGCGTCCAACCGGGATTCGACGCCGCCTGGGGCGGCCCCGACGGCATGTACGCCACCCGCCTGGGCGCCGAACGTGCCGCCACCCTGAACCCGTTCGCCGCCATGGCCGCCGCGGGCATCTCCCTCGCCATCGGCTCCGACGCGCCGGTGACCGCCCTGAACCCGTGGGAAGCGTTGCGCGCCGCGGTCAATCACCGCACCCCCGGCCACCAGATCTCCCCGCGCGCCGCGTTCGCCGCCGCCACCCGCGGCGCGTGGCGCGCCGGCGGGGTCCGCGACGGCGTCGCGGGCACCCTCGTCCCGGGAGCCCCGGCTTCCTACGCCATCTGGGATTCCCGCGACCTGGTCGTCGCCGCGGCCGCCGACACCGTCCAGCGCTGGTCCACCGACCCCCGCTCCCGCGTCCCGGGCCTGCCGCCGCTCACCCCGGACGCGACCCTGCCGCAGTGCCTGCGCACCGTGCACCGTGGGGTCACCATCCATGAAGCCTGACACCGAGCCCGGGAACGCCTCGGCCGCACCGGCTTCCGGTGATGGTTCGGGTCCGGTGAGCCGGATCGTCGCGGTCGCCCTGGCCCGGCCGCGGCTGACGCGGCTGCTGGCCGCGGTGGTGGCGGGGCTGCTGTTGTACGCCAGCTTCCCGCCGCGGACGCTGTGGTTCCTCGCGCCGGTGGGAATCGCGATCCTGACGCTCGCGGTGCGTGGAACGGGCCGGGCGCGTGCGGGATTCGGGTACGGGTACGTGGCCGGGTTGGCGTTCTTCCTGCCGCTGCTGCCGTGGACGGGCATCTATGTCGGGCCCGCGCCGTGGATCGCGCTCTCGGCGGTGTGCGCGGTGTATGTGGGCTTGTTCGGGCTGTTGACCCGCTGGGTGGCGGAGCTGCCGGGGTGGCCGCTGTGGGTGGCGGCGGTGTGGTCGCTGACCGAATGGTGCCGCGCCAGTTTCCCGTTCGGCGGGTTTCCTTGGGGGAAGCTGGCTTTCGGGCAGGCCGACGGCTGGTACCTGCCGTACGCGATGGTCGGTGGCGCGCCGCTGGTGAGTTTCGCGGTGGCGCTGACCGGTACGGGGCTGGCGGGCCTGGCCGTGGGGTCGCTGCGCCGCCTCACCGCGCGCGCCGGCGATAGCGGAGGAGTGGCCGGGGCCACATCCGATTCTCCCAGATGGGGAGTACTGCGTCTCACATCCTGGAACCGGATTGTTGCTGCGGCAATGCTTGTGGCTATAGTTCCCCTCGCCGGAGTGATCCTCCGGACCGCGCTGCCCGGCCCGGAGGACGGCAACCGGCCGATCACGGTCGCCGCCATCCAGGGCAGCGTGCCGCGCCTGGGCCTGGACTTCAATGCCCAGCGCCGCGCGGTTCTCGACAATCACGTCAAGCGCACCGAGGAACTCGCCCGCGACATCGCGGCCGGGAAGGTCCCGCAGCCCGACGTGGTCATCTGGCCGGAGAACTCCTCCGATATCGACCCGCTGCGCAATGCCGATGCGGCCGAAGAGATCTCCCAGGCCTCGGTGGATGTGAAGGCCCCCATCCTGGTGGGCGCGGTCCTGGTCAACGCCGACCGCACCACCACCAACTCGGTCATCGTCTGGAACGGTGCGGCCGGGCCGGGGGAACGGCACGACAAGAAGATCATCCAGCCCTTCGGCGAATACCTCCCGTACCGCGAGTTCTTCCGGCACTTCTCCGAATACGCCGACCGCGCGGGCTATTTCGTGCCCGGCCACGGCGACGGCGTGGTGCACGTCCGCACCGCGGGCGGCCCGGTCGCGATCGGGGTGGCCACCTGTTACGAGGTCGCCTTCGATCGCGCGTTCGAGGAGTCGGTGCGCGCCGGCGCGCAACTGCTGACCGTGCCGTCCAACAACGCCACCTTCGGCCGCTCCGAGATGACCTATCAGCAGTTGGCCATGTCGCGGGTGCGCGCGGTGGAACACGGGCGCGCCGTGGTGGTGTCGGTGACCACCGGCGTCGCGCCATGATCACCGCTGATGGCGAGATCCGGCAGCAGACCCCGCAGTTCGAGCCCGCGGCGCTGGTGGCGACCTTGCCGTTGCGTGACAACCTGACCATTGCGTCGCGTTTGGGACCCGCGCCGGAGGCTGTTGTGTGTATTCTGGCCGCGGCCGCTACAGCGGCCGCGCTGATCCGCAGGCGCAACCGCACCCCGCGCGGGTGAGATCTGGAACGGTTGCGACCCGGCGGAGAGCCGGACCGATCATCCGGCGTGGTACCGCGGGCACGTGTGTGAGGGCCGTCCCCGCGTCGGCGACGTAGATTCGCCGATTTCCTCAGTTCGCTACCGTGTTGCCTGGGCTTGTTGGATACCCGATACGTCCGAGATCGCGCCATTCGTTATGCGAGTTGTACGCATAGTGCGAGGTTTGCTATGAGGTAACTGGACTAAAATTTCGTTCCGCTCACGCTGTTTGTCGCGGACAACTCGAGATCACCACCGATCCGGTCGGCGGGGTGCTCCGAATCATAGGACGTGGATCACGTCCTACGGCTCGCGCATGCGCGCGCACGCCGGGATTCCAGGACCTGGTGATCGATTTTCGGGGCTCGGGGAGTTGCGTCTATCAGCGTCAGAACGGAGTGTTTGATGAGTTCATTGGCCACCGACCGTGTCGACCAATGTTCTTCGGGTGAATTCTCGGCCCAACCTTTCGTACTCTCTCCGGCGCAGTCAGCCCTCTGGTACGCCCAGCGGATCAGGCCCGACATCCCGCTCACCATCGCGCAATACGTCGAGATCCACGGCGACCTGGATGTCGGCCGCCTGCTCTACGCCATCGAACGCTTCGGCGCCGAGAGCGAGGTCGGCCACGTCCGGCTGCTCGAGATCGACGGGGTCCCGCACCAGCTGGTCGACCCCACCTGGCGGCCCGGCTGGGGGCGCGTCGACCTGCGCGGCGAAGCCGACCCGCGCGCCGCGGCCGACGCCTGGATGCACGAGCACGCCAGCTCGCCCATCGACATCGAACACGACCCGCTCACCATCAACGTGGTGCTTCAGCTCGGCGACGCCGACTGGATCTGGTACACCCGCGGCCACCACATCGTCATCGACGGCTACGGCGCCATGAACGCCACCACCCCGCGCCGCGAGATCTACACCGCCCTGGAGGACCGGACCGAACCGGTCGTCTCCCGCGCCACCCCGCTCGCCACCATCTACGGCGACGAGAACCGCTACCGCGACACCACCCGCTTCGTCTCCGACGGCGACTACTGGCGCGGCCAGCTCGAGGGCGTCGGCGAACCGATCACCCTGGCCGGCAACGGAACCCTGGCCGCGGTCTCCGACGGTGGCCGCCGCAGCGCCACCGCCGTGCTCACCCCCGAGGTCGAGGCCGCCATCGAGGCCGCCGCGACCGCGTTCGGCTCCAACAGTTCGGCCCTGTTCGTCGCGGCCCTGGCCGGATACGTGCGCGCGGTCACCGGCACCCAGGACGTGGTGCTGAGCCTGCCCGTCTCCGCGCGCACCACCGTGGCCCTGCGCCGTTCGGCCGGCGTGGTGTCCAACGTGGTGCCTATTCGCGTGCGGTTCACCGGGAACGACACCGTCGCCGACACCGTGCGCGCCATCGAACTGCAGATCACCGGCGCGCTGCGGCACCAGCGCTACCGCAGCGACGACATCCGCCGCGACTGCGGCTACTCGCGCGACTCGCGCGGCTTCTTCGGTCCCATGGTCAACCTCATGCTGTTCCACAGCGAGCTGAAGTTCGGCAGCCTCATGGGGTCGATCAACGTGCTGTCCACCGGCCCGGTCGAGGACCTGTCGATCAACCTGTACAACGGCCTGGGCGACCGCATCCACATCGACTTCGAAGCCAACCCGCGCCTCTACGGCGACGACGAACTGTCCATGCACCACGGCCGCTTCCTGGACTACCTGTCCCGATTCGTCAGCGCCGCCCCCGACACCATCGTCGCGGACATGCCGGTGCTCACCGATCCGGAACGCGAACGTGTTCTGCGCGAATGGAACTCGACCGAGGTCGCCCGCCAGGAGGGCACCCTGGCCGGGCTGTTCGCCGACCGGGTCGCCGGCTCCGCCGACCGGATCGCCCTCGACTTCGAAGGCGAGACGCTCACCTACGCCGCCCTCGACGAGCGTGCCAACCGCCTGGCCCGCGAACTCATCGAGCGCGGCGCGGGGCCCGACGTCCAGATCGGGCTGGCCATCCGCCGCAGCCTGGACCTGCTGGTCGGCATGTACGCCATCGTCAAGGCCGGCGCGGCCTACCTGCCCATCGACCTCGACCACCCGGCCGACCGCATCACCGCCGTCCTGGACCAGGCGCGCCCGCTGTGCGTGCTCACCACCGCCCGCGACGGCATCGAACTGCCCGGCGACGCACCACGATTCGACATCGACACCGCCGACACCTCCGCGCACTCGGGCGAGCCCGTCACCGACGCCGACCGCATCGCCCCGCTGCGCGCCGACCACCTGGCCTACGTCATCTTCACCTCCGGCTCCACCGGCAAGCCCAAGGGCGTGGGCGTCAGCCACGCCGCCATCGTCAACCGGCTGCGCTGGATGCAGCACGCCTATCCGCTCGGCGCCGACGACGTCGTGCTGCAGAAGACCCCCGCCACCTTCGATGTGTCGGTGTGGGAGTTCTTCTGGCCCTTGCAGATCGGGGCGCGCCTGGTCATCGCCGCCCCCGACGGGCACCGCGATCCCGGCTACCTGGCCCGCGTCATCGCCGAACAGGGCGTCACCACCGCGCATTTCGTGCCGTCCATGCTGTCGGTGTTCCTCACCGACACCGAGGTCGGCGACTGCACCGGCCTGACCCGCGTGTTCTGCAGCGGTGAAGCGCTGCCCGCGGCCACCGTCGCCGAATTCCACGCCGCCCTGGGCACCGGACCCGAAGCGCCGCAACTGCACAACCTCTACGGCCCCACCGAAGCCGCCGTCGACGTCACCGCCTGGCACTGCACGCCGGGCAGCACCGACGTGCCGATCGGCTCGCCCGTCTGGAACACCCGCACCTATGTGCTCGACGCCCGTCTGCAGCCCGTTGCCCCCGGCGTCGTCGGCGAGCTGTACCTGGCCGGCGTCCAGCTCGCGCGCGGCTACCTGGGCCGGGCCGCCCTGACCGGCGACCGGTTCGTCGCCGATCCGTTCACCCCCGGCGAGCGCATGTACCGCACCGGCGACCTGGTGCGCTGGCGGGCCGACTCCAGTGCGGGCGTGCTGGAATACCTGGGCCGCAGCGACTTCCAGGTCAAGGTGCGCGGCCTGCGCATCGAACTCGGCGAGATCGAGGCCGCCCTGCTCGCCGACACCCGCGTCGCGCGCGCGGTGTGCGTGGCCCGCCGCGGGCGTGGCGGCGACGAACTCGTCGGTTACGCGGTCGCCGCCCCCGGCGTCGAGGCCCTCGACCCGGCCGAGCTCACCGCCGGGCTGCGCCGCAGCCTGCCCAGCTACATGGTGCCCGCGGTGGTCATGGTGCTCGACGAACTACCGTTGAGCGCCAACGGCAAGGTGGACCGCAAAGCGCTGCCGGAGCCGCCCGCGGGCGCCCGCCGCCCCGACCGGCCCGTCGCGGCGCCCAGCACCGCGATGGAACGTCAGCTCACCGACATCTTCATCGAGGTGCTCGGCACCGACGAATTCGACGTCCAGGACAGCTTTTTCGACCTGGGCGGCAACTCGCTGACCGCGGCCCGCGCCATGGCGCGCGTCAATGCCGCGCTCGGCGCCTCGCTCACCATCCGCGACCTGTTCGAAACCTCCACCATCGCCGCGCTGGCCGCCCGGCTCACCGCCGCACAGCAGGACGGCAGCGCCCGCCCCGAGCAGGCCTCGCCGCAACTGGTGGCCGGGTCGCGGCCGCACCACATTCCGCTGTCGCTGGCCCAGCAGCGGCTGTGGATCCTCAACCGGTTCGCCGAGCACGCCGCCGCCTACAACATGCCGTTCGCGGTGAAACTGACCGGGCCACTGGACATCGCGGCCCTGCGCGCCGGACTCGTCGACGTGCTCGAACGGCACGAGAGCCTGCGCACCACTTTCCCCGACACCCCCGACGGGCCCTGCCAGCTGATCCACGCGGCCACCGAGATCCCGCTCACCCTCGACCCGATCGACGCCACCGCCGGCGGCGACGCGGTCGGGTTGGCCACCGAATTCGCCGGGTACGGTTTCGATCTGCGCAGCCAGGCGCCCGTGCGGGTGGCCCTCTACCGCACCGGCCCCGACACCCACCTGCTGCTGGTGGTGCTGCATCACATCAGCGGCGACGGCTGGTCGGTCGACCCGCTCACCCGCGACCTGATGACCGCGGTCGGCGCCCGCGCCCAGGGCAACGCACCCCGCTGGACCCCGCTGCCGGTGCAGTACGCGGACTTCGCGCTCTGGCAACGGGAACTGCTCGGCGACGAGGCCGACCCGGCCAGCGCCCTGGCCCGGCAGCTGGCCTACTGGCGGGCCGCCCTCGCGGACCTGCCCGACCTACTGGACCTGCCCCTGGACCGCCCGCGCCCGCGGCAGCGATCCACCGACGGCGGGACCGTCGAATTCACCATCCCCGCCGAGACCCGCCGCACCCTGGGCGCCGTCGCCGCCGAGCGCGGGGTCAGCACGTTCATGGTGTTGCACGCGGCACTGGCCGTGGTGCTCGCCCGCCTGTGCAACACCGGTGACATCGCCATCGGCACCCCGATCGCCGGGCGCAGCGATCCCGCGCTCGACGATCTGGTCGGCATGTTCGTCAACACGCTGGTACTGCGCACCCGGGTCGACCCGGCCGCCGGATTCGACCGCATGCTCACCGAGGTCCGCGACACCGACCTCAACGCCTTCGCCAACGCCGACGTGCCCTTCGAACGGCTCGTCGAGGTGGTCAACCCGGAGCGCACCGCGGCCCGGCACCCGCTGTTCCAGGTCATGCTGTCCTACGACAGCAGCCCCGAACTGCGCGTCGACCTGCCCGGCGTGGACTCCGAGGTGGTGCCCCTGGCCACCGACATCGCCAAGTTCGATCTGCAGCTGACCGTGCACGAACCCGCCGGAGTGCCCGGCGAGGGAGCCGCGCTGACCGCCGAATTCGGCTACGCCGCAGACGTTTTCGACCACGCGACGGTGGAGGCCATCGCCCGCCGCTTCGGCGCGGTGCTGGCCGCGGCCGTCGCCGACCCGTGCCTGCCGGTCGGCGATCTGCCCCTGCTCGATGCTCGCGAGACCGCGAGATTGGTGCCCATCACGGGTGCCCCCGCCGAACCCGCCACCACCCTGGCACGGCTGCTCACCGACACCGCCGAACGCCTGCCCGACGCGGTGGCCGTGCGCTACCGCGGGGAGGACACCACCTACCGCGAACTCGACGAACGCTCGAACCGCCTGGCGCGGGTGCTGATCGAGCACGGCGCGGGCCCCGAGGTGGTGGTAGCCGTCGCGCTGCCGCGCAGCCTGGACAGCATTCTCGCGGTGTGGTCGGTCGCCAAGACCGGCGCCGCGTACGTGCCCATCGACCCCGACTACCCGTCCGACCGCATCGCGCACATGCTCGCCGATTCGGGCGCCATGCTCGGCATCACCAATACCGAACGGAGCGAGGACATGCCGACCTGGCCCGGCAGCCGGGGCCGGCACCGCAAGAGCTACGTGGACTGGCTGCTGCTCGGCTCCGAACAGCTCGCCGCGGAATGCGCGCAGTTCCCCGACAGCGCCGTCACCGACGCCGACCGCCATCACCCGCTGCGCACCGGCGGCCCGGCCTACCTCATCTACACCTCCGGCTCCACCGGCAAGCCCAAGGCCGTCGTGGTCACCAACACGGGCATCGCGTCGCTCGCGCACGAGCAGATGCACCTGTTCAAGGTCACCGATTCGGCTCGCACCCTGCACTTCTCGTCACCCAGCTTCGACGCCTCGGTGCTGGAACTGCTGCTCGGGTTCGCGGCCGGAGCCACCATCGTGGTCACGCCGGCGGGCGTCTTCGGCGGCGCCGAGCTCGCGCGCATCCTGCGTGAGGAGCACGTCACCCACGCCTTCGTCACCCCCGCCGCCCTGGGCACCGTCCCCGCGGCGGAACTGCCGGAGCTGGAGGCCGTCATCGTCGGCGGCGAGGCCTGCCCCGAGGACCTCGTGAAGGTCTGGACCGCACCGGATTCGCGGCCCGGCCTGCCCGCCCGGCGTATGCACAACATGTACGGCCCGTCCGAGGCCACCGTCGCCGCCACCGCCACCGGACCCATGGTGGCCGGGCAGCCGGTGCCCATCGGCCTGCCCGTGCGCGGTATGCGGCTGTTCGTCCTCGACACCCGGCTGCACCCGGTGCCGCCGGGCGTGGCGGGGGAGCTGTACCTGTCCGGGCCGGGCCTGGCGCGCGGCTACCTGGGCCGGCACGGCCTGACCGCGCAGGCTTTCCCGGCCAACCCGCACGGCCGCCGCGGCGAACGCATGTATCGCACCGGCGATCTCGTGGTCGCCGATGGCACCGGGCAGCTGCGCTTCCTGGGCCGCGCCGACCACCAGATCAAGATCCGCGGCTTCCGTATCGAACTCGCCGAGATCGACCATGTGCTCGCCGCGCATCCGGGCGTGACGTTCGCGCTCACCCTGGTGCACCACGACGAACGCGGAATCCCGCGCCTGGTCGCCTATCTCACCGCCGACACCGCGCTCGACCCGGCCGCGGTGCTGGAAACCGCGCGCGGGCGGCTGCCCGGTTACATGGTGCCCGCGGCGCTCACCGTGCTCGACGCCATGCCCGTCACCCCGTCGGGCAAGCTCGACCGCAAGGCGCTGCCCGCACCCGAGTTCGTGGCCGCCGCACCCACCCGCGCCCCGGAAACCGAACTGGAACAACAGGTCGCACTCGTCTTCGGCGGCATCCTAGGCGGGCTCGCGCCCGGCGCGGAGGACAACTTCTTCGAGATCGGCGGCAACTCGCTGCTCGCGACCCGCCTCACCGCGGCCCTGCACGCCGAGTTCGGGGTGGAGCTGCCGGTGCGCGAGATCTTCGAAGCGCCCACCGTGGCCGGTGTGGCCGCCCGGCTCGCCGCGGTCAACACGGAGGCGCCCCGGGAGCAGCGTGTCGCGCTGGCTGTGCACTCGCCGCGCCCGGAGCGCGTACCACTGTCGCTGCCGCAACAGCGACTGTGGTTCCTCAACAGGTATTCCCCGGAATCGAGCGCTTACAACATCGCATTCGTGCTGCGGATCGACGGCGATCCCGACCTCGACGCGTTGCGGGCCGCGCTGGCCGACGTGGTGGAACGCCACGAGGTGCTGCGCACCGTCTTCCCCGAGGACGAGCAGGGCGCCTACCAGGTGGTCCTGGACACCGCGCGCTGCCTGCCGGTGCTCGACGCCGTCGAGACCGACGACGTCGGCGCCCGCAACGCACTGCGCTCGCTCGCTCGGCGCGGCTTCGACCTGGCACACGAGATCCCGCTGCGCATGACGTTGCTGCGCACCGGAACCCGCCGGCACCTGCTCGGCATCGCGCTGCACCACATCGCCGCCGACGGCTGGTCGCTGGGCCCGCTCACCCGGGACCTGGCCATCGCCTACGCGGCCCGGCACGGCGGCGCGGCCCCCACCTGGACGCCGCTGCCGGTGCAGTACGCCGACTTCAGCCTGTGGCAGCGCGAGGTCCTCGGCGCCGACACCGACGCCGAGAGCGCCGCGGCCGCCCAGCTCGCCTACTGGCGGGCCGCGCTGGCCGACCTGCCCGAGGAACTGCCGCTGCCCTACGACCGGACCCGTCCGGCCGAACCCAGCGGCCGGGCCGGAACGGTGCGCTTCGAGGTGCCGGAGGCGTTGCAGCGCAAGCTCGCCGAGGTCGCGCGCGCCCACGGCGTCAGCATGTTCATGGTGTTGCGCTCCACCCTGGCCGTGCTGCTGCGGGTGGTCACCGGCGGACGCGACGTCGTCATCGGCACCCCTATCGCCGGCCGCACCGACACCCGTCTCGACGACCTGGTCGGCATGTTCGTCAACACCCTGATCCTGCGTTCGGACGTGGACCCCGACCGTAGCTTCGCCGAACTGCTGCAGGCCGACCGCGACACCGAACTGGCCGCCATGGCCAATGCCGAGGTGCCCTACGAGCGGGTCGTGGAGGAACTGGCCGCCGGCGACGATCGGCAGCGCCGCTACGGCGCGAGCCCGCTGCTGCAGGTCGCGCTGACCGTGCAGGACACCCCGGCGCCCGCGCTGCGACTGCCCGGACTGTCGCTGCAGGCCGAGGAACTCGACATCGCGCTGGCCAAGTTCGACCTGGAACTGCGGGTGCTGCCCGGCCTCGGCGCCGACGAGCGGGTCTTCGAATTCGTCTACGCCGCCGAACTGTTCGAGCAGTCCACCGTCGCGATCCTCGCCGAACGCCTGGTCCGGGTGTTCGACGCGGTCACCGTCGACGCCCGGGTCCGGGTCCGCGACATCGACGCGCGCACCGAACTCGAACGCGAGATGTTCACCCCCGCCTGGGGTCCCGCGCCGGAACCGCAGTGCAGCCTGGCCGCCTACTTCGCGGCCACCGCGCACCTCAACGCGGACCGGGTGTTCCTGCGCTCCGACGACACCGAACTCACCTACCTCGAATCCGACGTGTACTCGAACCGCCTGTCGCGGGCCCTGATCGACCGCGGCCTGGGCCCCGGCGACCGGGTCGCGCTGGGCTTGACCCGGTCGGTGGAATCGGTGCTGGCGGCGCTGGCCGTCGCCAAGTGCGGTGCCGCGTTCGTGCCGGTGGACCCCAACTATCCGGCGGATCGGGTGCGGCACATGCTCACCGACTCCGGCTGCCGGGTCGGCATCAGCATGACCGAGCACGCGCCCGCCCTGCACGCCGCCGCCGGCGACCACCCGGTCGACTGGCTGCTGCTCGACGACGCCGAACTCCTCGACGAACTCGAGGTGCTCGACGACGAGGCCGTCACCGACGCCGACCGCATCTCCACCCTGTGGACCGCGGACCTCGCCTACATCATCTACACCTCCGGCTCCACCGGAAAACCCAAGGGCGTGGCCGTCACCCACGGCGGTCTGTCCAACTTCGCCGACGAACTGCGCGAGCGCATGCGGTCCGACCGGGACTCGCGGACCATGCACTTCGCGTCCCCAAGCTTCGACGCGGCCATCCTGGACCTGCTGCTGGCGATCGGGGCGGGCGCGACGATGATCATCGTCCCGCCCGACGTGTACGGCGGCGACGAACTGGCCGCGCTGATGGACCGCGAACAGGTCAGCCACCTCTTCATGACCCCCGCGGCCCTGGCCACCATCGACCGCGACCGCTGGGAGCTCCCGCACCTGCGTTCGGTCATGGTCGGCGGCGAGGCATGCGGACCGGAACTGGTCGCGCGCTGGGCGCCGGGCCGCCTGATGTTCAACGGCTACGGACCCACCGAGACCACCATCGTCGTCACCATCGCCGGACCGCTCGCCGCCGGGGAACCGGTCACCATCGGCAACCTGGTGCGCGGCGCGCGGGCCCTGGTCCTCGACGAACGGCTGCGCCCGGTCCCGGTCGGCGTCCCCGGTGAGCTCTACCTCGGCGGACAGGGTTGCGCGCGCGGCTATTTCGACCGCCTCGCGCTGACGGCCGCCCGCTTCGTGGCCGACCCGTTCGGCCCGCCCGGTGCCCGCGTCTACCGGACCGGCGACGTGGTGCGCTGGACCGCCGACGGCGACATCGTCTACCTGGGGCGCAGTGACCACCAGGTGAAGGTGCGCGGATTCCGTATCGAACTCGGCGAGATCGACGCCGTGCTCACCGCGCATCCCGCGATCCGCTTCGCGCACACCGAGGTCCGCGAGATCGCGGGCGTGCGGCGCATCGTGTCGTTCGTGCTGCCCGCCGACGGCGCGGCCGCCGAGCTCGAGCAGCTGCGCGCGCACTGCGCCGAACGCCTGCCCGCGCACATGGTTCCGAGCTCGCTCACCGTGCTCGACCGCATTCCGCTCACCCCGGTCGGCAAGCTCGACCGTGACGCGCTGCCGCCGCCCGCGGCCGTCGTCGTCACCGTCTCCCGCGAGCCGGAGACCGACACCGAACGCCTGGTCGCCCAGGTGATCGGCGAACTGGTCGGGACGCAGGGCGTCGGCGCGGACGACAGCTTCTTCGAGATCGGCGGAAACTCGCTGCTGGCCACCCAATTGGTGGCCCGGCTGGCCACCGCCACCGGGGTGCGGCTCGAGGTGCGCACCGTGTTCGCCGCACCCACCGTGGCCGGACTGGCCGCCGCGCTGGACGCGGGCACCGCCACCGCGGACCTGCGCCCCGAACCGCGCCGCCGCACCCGGCCCGCCCGCATCCCGCTCTCGGCCGCGCAGCGCCGGCTGTGGTTCCTGGAGCAGTTCAACGCCTCCGGGGAGCACGGAGAAGCGCTGGGCGCCTACAACGTTCCGGTCGCCCTGCGCCTGCACGGCGAACTGAACGTGGCGGCCCTGCGCGCGGCCCTGCACGAGGTGCAACAGCGCCACGAGACGCTGCGCACCGTGTTCCCGGAGATCGACGGCGAACCCTGCCAGCAGATCCTGGAACCCGGCGACGCCGTGATCGGGCTGCCGGTGCGCACCGTCACCGAAGCCGAGGTGCCCGCCGAGATCCGCCGCGTCACCGCCAACGGTTTCGACCTGGCCACCAGCGTGCCGGTGCGCGCGGCGCTGCTGCGCCTGACCGGCAGCCCGACCGAGCACGTGCTGGTGCTGGTCGTCCACCACATCGCCATGGACGGCTGGTCGCTGCAACCGCTCGCCGCGGACGTGGCCGCCGCCTACCGGGCGCATGTCGCCAAGCAGAGCCCCGAATGGCCCGAACTCCCCATCCAGTACGCCGATTACACGCTGTGGCAGCAGGACGTGCTGGGCAGCGAGGACGATCCGGAATCGGTGATCAGCCGTCAGCTCGACTACTGGCGGCACGCCCTGGACGAGGTGCCCGCACTGCTCACGGTGCCCGCCGACCGGCCACGCCCGCCCGCGCCGACCTATCGGGGCGGCACGGTGGACTGCACGCTCGACGCCTACACCCACCGCGAATTGCGGTCGCTGGCAGCCGAACACGGGGTCACCATCTTCATGGTGCTGCACGCGGCCCTGGTGACGCTGTTGCATCGGGTGACCGCCGGCGACGACATCACCGTGGGCACGCCCATCGCCGGGCGCGGACACCCGGCGCTGGACCGGCTGGTCGGCATGTTCGTCGGCACGCTGGTGCTGCGCACTCGCGTCGACGGCGGCATCACCTTCGCCGACCTGCTGCGCACGGTCCGCGACACCGACCTCGAGGCCTTCGCGCACGCCGACGTGCCCTTCGAGCGGCTCGTCGAGGTGCTCAACCCGGTGCGCTCGCAATCGCACCACCCCTTGTTCCAGGTCATGCTGTCGGTGCAGAACCAGCCGGCGCGGGTGCTCGAACTGCCGGCATGCGGATCCAGGCCGACGACGCCGACCCCGGCATCGCCAAGTTCGACCTGCAGTTCACCCTCACCGAATCCTGGACGGCAGCCCGCGAACCCGACGGCATCACCGTGTCGGTCAACTACGCCACCGACCTGTTCGAGGAGGCGAGCGCGCACCGGCTGGCCAGCGGTTCGTGCGGCTGCTCGGCGCGGCCGCCTCCAACCCGGCCACCGCCGTCGGCGATCTGGAACTCCTCGACGCCGTCGAATGGTCGGCGCTGGCGCCGGTGCGCGGCACCGAACCCGGGCTGCCCATCACCTTCCCGGAGGTGTTCGAGGCCGCCGCCAACCTGAACCGGGCCGCCATCGCGGTCCGCTCGGCCGGCACCCGGATCTCCTACGACGCCCTCGACCGCTGGACCAACCGGCTCGCCCGGGTGCTCATCGGCTACGGCGTCGGACCCGAAACCCTGGTCGCCATGGGCATTCCGCGCTCGGCCGAATCGGTGGCGGTCACGCTCGCCATCGCCAAGGCCGGCGCCGCCTTCGTGCCCGTCGACCCCGGCTACCCGGAACAGCGCATCAGCCACATGCTGCTGGATTCCGGTGCGGCCGTGGGCATCACGCTGTCCACCCATCGCGAGCGCATGCCCGAGGGGGCCAACTGGACCGTGCTGGACGCGCCGTCGTTCCGGCGTCGCGTGCTGGCCGCCTCCGACGCCCCGATCCGCGACAGCGAACGCACCTCCACGCTGCGTAGGGACCACCCGGCCTACGTCATCTACACCTCCGGGTCCACGGGCATCCCGAAGGGCGTCGTCGTCACCCACGGCGGTCTGTCCAACTTCGCCGCCGAGACCGCCCAGCGGTTCGACGTCGGGCCCGGCTGCCGCGTCCTGCACTTCGCCACACCGAGTTTCGACGCGGCCATGCTCGACACGCTGTTCGCGCTCGGCGGGGCGGCGACGCTCGTCATCACTCCGCCCGGCGTGGTCGGCGGCGAGGGGCTGGGGCGGGTGTTCGTCGAGGAGGGCATCACCCATGCCTTCATCACCACCTCGGCGCTGGGCACCGTCGACCCGACCGGCGTGACCGCGCTGCGGCACGTGCTGGTCGGCGGTGAGGCGCTGCCGCCGGATCTGGTCACCCGGTGGGCTTCCGGCCGCAGGCTCTACAACGTGTACGGGCCCACCGAAACCACCATCGTGACGCTGATGTCGCAGCCCCTGACGCCCGGCGGGCAGATCTCCATCGGCGGACCCATCCGCGGTGTCGGCGCGACCGTCCTGGACGCCCGCCTGCACCCGGCGCCCGCCGGGGTCACCGGTGAACTGCACCTCGCGGGCGTGGCCCTGGCCCGCGGCTACCTGCGCCGCCCGGGCCTGACCGCGCAACGGTTCGTGGCCAACCCGTTCGGCAAGCCCGGCACCCGCATGTACCGCACCGGCGACCTGGTCCGGTGGCTCGAACGCGACGGCCGCGCCCAGGATCTGGAATACGTGGGCCGCACCGACTACCAGGTCAAGATTCGCGGCTTCCGCATCGAACTCGGCGAGATCGACGCGGCGCTGGCCAAACACCCTGCGGTGGAGTTCGCGACCACCATCGGGCACCGCACCGCGGCCGGCTCCACCGCGCTGGTGGCCTACGTGAAGCCGCGCACCGGAACCGCGCCCACCACCGCCGAACTCACCGCGCACGTGGCCGAACTGGTGCCCAACTACATGGTGCCGCAGTCGATCATGCTGCTGGACCGGGTGCCGCTGTCGCCGGTCGGCAAGCTGGACCGCAAGGCGCTGCCGGAACCGGTGTTCGCGGCCCGCGAGGGCTACCGGGCGCCGTCCGGGCCGATCGAGGAGGCGCTGTGCGCGGCCTTCGCCGAGGTGCTGGGCATCGAGTCCGACCGTCGGGTCGGCGCCGACGACGGGTTCTTCGAACTCGGCGGGAACTCGCTGCTCGCCACCAAGGTGGTGGCGCACGTGCGGGCCGCCGGCATCGACCTGCCCGTGCAGGCCATGTTCGGCGAATCCACTCCGGCCGCCATCGCCGCGCGCCTGACCGCCGCCGACGGCGACGTCGGGGCCGCGCTGACCGCCGCCCTGGGCCCGGTGCTGCCGCTGCGTCCGAGCCCGGATTCGACGGTGCCGCCGCTGTTCTGCATCCACCCGGCGATCGGCCTGTCCTGGTGCTTCGCCGGACTGCTGGCGCAGCTGCCGCCCGAACGGCCGGTGTACGGCCTGCAGGCGCCGCACGTCTCCGGTGAGAACAGTCACCGTTCGATCGGTGAGGCCGCGAAATACTATGTGGCGCACATGAAGTCGGTGCAGCCACACGGACCCTACCAGGTGCTGGGCTGGTCGCTGGGCGGGCTCATCGCCCACGAGGTGGCCGTGCAGCTGCAGGAGGGCGGCGACGAGGTCGCGCTGCTGGGCATGATGGACAGCTACCAGCTCTCGGATGAATTGCTCGAGCAGGCGGTGCCGTCGGTGGCGTCCATCATCGCCGAATTCGGATCCGACCTGCTCGCCGGCGACGCCGACCTCGATCCGCGGATGACGCTGCAGGAGGCGGCCGAACTGCTGCGCGGCCGCGCCGGGCCGTTCGCGGCGCTCACCATCGAACACTTGGAACGGCTCTACACCGGATACGAGAACGGTGCGGCACAGGCGCACGGCTTCGCACCCCGCGTCTTCGACGGCGACCTGCTGTTCTTCACCGCCGCCGACGACGAGATCAACCGGGCCGACCCGCAGCGGTGTGCCGCGGCCTGGCAGCCCTACGTCACCGGCGCGGTGCACGACCAGCTGGTGCGCTGCACGCACGCCGGCATGACCACGCCCGAATCCCTCGCCGTCATCGGGCCGGTGTTGCGGGATCAGCTGGCGGCCATCGAAGCCCGGCGGGAGGGGACGCGATGAGTCTGGCCGTGGAAGTCCAAGGGCTGGTGAAGTATTACGGCAAGGTGCGGGTGCTCGACGGGATCGATCTGGAGATCCCGTGCGGCACCGTGATGGGACTGCTCGGGCCCAACGGCGCGGGCAAGACCACCACCGTGCGCATCGTCACCACGCTCTTACGCCCGAGCTCGGGCAACGTGCGCGTCGCGGGCGTGGACGTGCTGAAGCATCCGGCGCGGGCCCGCACCCGAATCGGCCTGTCCGGGCAGTACGCGGCCATCGACGGCAACCTGTCCGGGTTCGAGAACCTGCGCATGGTGGCCCGGCTGTACGGCATGAACCACAAGGACGCCGCCGAGCGCGCCACCGAACTGCTCAGTGTGCTCGGCCTCGAACAGGCGGCCGGGCGACGGGCGGGCACCTACTCCGGCGGTATGGCGCGGCGGCTCGACCTGGCCGGCGCGCTGGTCTGCCGGCCCCCGGTGGTGGTCCTCGACGAACCCACCACGGGCCTGGATCCGCGTGGGCGACTGGACATGTGGCGCGTCATCGGCGAACTCGTCGACGACGGCACCACCGTCCTGCTCACCACCCAGTACCTGGAAGAGGCCGACCTGCTGGCCGACCGCATCACCGTCATCGACCGCGGGCGCGTCATCGCCCGCGGTTCGGCCGACGAACTCAAGACCTCCATCGGCGGCGACAAGCTCACCGTCACCCTTGCCGCCGGACAGCATCCCGCGCCCGCCCGGCGGGTGCTGGCCGGGGTCGGCATCGGCGAACCCGTCTTCGATG
This sequence comes from Nocardia tengchongensis, assembly GCF_018362975.1. Taxonomy (NCBI): domain Bacteria; kingdom Bacillati; phylum Actinomycetota; class Actinomycetes; order Mycobacteriales; family Nocardiaceae; genus Nocardia; species Nocardia tengchongensis. The sequence continues at coordinate 5,469,686 of NZ_CP074371.1, read as the reverse complement.
AGGCCACCGACACGCTGACCGTCGTGGTCGGCGACGGCACCCGAACGATGGTCGAGGCGCTGCGCCGCCTCGACGACGCCGGGGTGTGCGTGCTCGACGCGACCGTGCACCGGCCCAGCCTCGACGACGTATTCCTGTCCCTCACCGGCAAATCCGCCGAACCCAGAGCCGACCTGCCCGTCCCCGAGTCCGTCCAAGAGGAGATCCTGTCGTGACGACCCTGCCCGCCGACCCGGAAGCGCCCCCGGCCGACGCGACGGCGGCCCCCGCCGCGGACCAGCGGGGCCGGCAGCCCACCGACGGGCCCGCCATCCTGTTGCCGCGGGTGGTGCGCGACAGCGCCATCGTCGCCTACCGCAACCTGCTCACCATCCTGCGCGTGCCCACCCTGCTGGTGACCGCGACCATCCAGCCGCTGATGTTCGTGTTCCTGTTCGCCTACATCTTCGGCGCGTCCCTGGGCGGCAGCCAGTACCGGGAGTTCCTGCTGGCCGGAATCTTCACCCAGACAGTCGCTTTCAACGCGGCGTTCACCACCGTCGGACTGGCCAACGATCTGCACAAGGGCATCATCGACCGGATGCGCACGCTGCCCATGTCGCGGCTGGCGGTGCTGATGGGCCGCACCCTGTCGGATCTGGTGGTCAACATTCTGGCGCTGGCGGTCATGGTGGCCTGCGGGTACGTGGTCGGCTGGCGGATCAACGGCGCGATCATGGACGCGGTGCTGGCGTTCGGGGTGATCCTGCTGTTCGCGTTCGCCATGTCGTGGGTCGGGGCGATCACCGGGCTGATGTCGCCCAGTGTCGAGGTGGCCCAGAGTGCCGGGCTCATCTGGCTTTTCCCGCTCACGTTCATCTCCTCGGCGTTCATCTCCGGGGAGACGCTGCCCGGCCCGCTGCGCACGGTCGCCGCCTGGAATCCGATCACCGCGGTGTCGGCGGCCGGGCGCAAACTGTTCGGCAACGGGTCGCCGCCCTCGTTCACCCCCGCCACCGGCTGGCCCGCCGACCACTGCGTCGAGTACTCGGCCCTGTGTTCGCTGGGCATCCTCGCGATCGCGGTGCCGATGGCGCTGCTGCAGTATCGCAAGGTCGCAAGTCACTGAACGGGCTGGGCCTCCGGTTCCGGCAGCGCGCCCAGCTGGCCCAGCATGCTGAACACGTCGAAAGATCCACGGAATTCGGTGATCCGGCCGTCGCGGACGCGGTAGAACACGACGCCGGGCACCGCCACCGTGCGGCCGGTCGCCGGGATGCCCTGGAACTCGCCGAGCTGGGTGCCGTGCCCGGTCCAGCGTTCCACCACCCGATCGTCCTCGGCCAGCAGCTCTTCCACGGCCGCGTGCCAATCGGGGAAGGCGGTTCGCACGGCGGTGTTGAACTGTTTCAAGCCCTCGATGCCGCCGACCTCGGGGGCGTGGATGACGACGTCGGCGGCCATCAGTTCATCGGCCGCCGCCAGCCGGCCCGCGCTCCAGAATTCGTTGACGAAGCGCTGTACCAGTGCCTTGTTCGATTCGGACATGATCTCTCCTCGACTCGATGTCGCGGCTCGGGATGAGCCCCATGCGTCGACTGTGCGCGGCCGCGGCCGTGGAGAACATTCCAGAAAACTGGTATCCCGTGGGTGGTGGCGCGGCCGTAGCCTGAGGTGATGGGACAGCACCGATCGACCGATCGGGCACGGCGAGACATCGTCCTCCTGTGCCATTCCGGCTTGGACGCCGACACCGTCCTGAGCGAATCCCTCACCGCCCTGCGCGCGGCCGTCCCGATGGCCGCCTACTGGGCCGCCACCACCGACCCGGCCACCGTCCTGTTCACCGGTTCGGTCATCGACGCCATCCCCGAATCGGCGACACCGCTGTTCCTGGCCAACGAGTTCCTCGACCCGGACGTGAACCATTTCCGGGTGCTGGCCACCGCACCCGACCCGGTCCGCTCCCTGTTCGACGCCACCGAGGGCACGCCCGACGCCAGCGCCCGCTACCGCGACATCCTGACCCCGCTCGGCATGGGTGACGAACTGCGGGCGGCGCTGCGGACCGGGGACGCCTGCTGGGGTGTGCTGTGCCTGCACCGGGAACCGTCACCGGCCGGTTTCCGGCCCGACGAGATCGTGTTCGTGCGGTCGATGACCGCGCATCTGGCCGAGGGCCTGCGCGCGGCGGTACTGCTGTCGGAGGTGGATTCCGGCGCCGACGGGCATCCGGCCCCCGGCCTGCTACTGCTCGACGACGCCGGGACCCTGCTGGCGCGCACCCCCGAGGCGAGTGTCCTGCTCGCCGAGGTCGCCGATCACCCTGCCCGCGCCGCGCTGCCGCAGGCCATCGTGGCGGTGGCGATGCGGCTGCGCAGCCTGGAACAGGACCCGAATTCGCCTGCGGTGCCCCGCATTCGACTGCGCACCCGGTCGGGCCGCTGGCTGGTGGCCCACGCTTCGCGGCTGCACACCGACCCCGGCGCGGACCTGGGCGGCCCGATCGCGGTGATCCTGGAACCTGCCCGCGCCCCGGAGATCGCGCCGCTGAAACTCGCGGCCTACCCGCTGACTCCGCGCGAGCAGCAGATCGCGGCGCTGGTGCTGGCGGGCAATTCGACCCGGCAGATCGCCGACGCCCTGGTGGTGTCGCCGCTGACGGTGCAGCAGCATCTGAAGTCGATCTTCGAGAAGTCCGGGGTCCGCAGCCGCCGCGATCTGGTCGCCAATCTGCTTGCCGCCCACTACGGCTCACCGCACTGACCTCGACCGCGCGCTGCCCGGGCCCCGGACCGGGGGACGGGATCGGTCCGCGTGGCCGCCGCACGGACCTCCGATATACGACGGATCCCCCGCACCGATCGGTGCGGGGGATCCGTGTGGTTCGTCGCTGGGCGGTCAGCCGCGGCGGCGGGACTTGATCAGGTCCATGCGCTCCTGCAGCAACTCCTCGAGCTCTTCCTTGCTGCGACGCTCGAGCAGCATGTCCCAGTGGGTGCGCGGCGGCTTGACCTTCTTGGGTTCCTGGGTGGTGCCCTCCATGAGGGTGCCTTCCTGGCCGTTGCGGCACAGCCAGGTGGGCGGGATCTCCGCGTCGTCGGCGAAGGGGACGTCGAATTCCTCGCCGTTGTCGGTGCGGTACCGCGCCATCCGACGCGGCGCCAGGTCGTGGTCGCGGTCGGTCTCGTAGCTCACCGCTCCGAGCCGAGACCCCCGGAGTACGCGATCTGCCATGAGTGCGGTCCCTTCTCGCCTGTCGGCAATGTTCTACTTCAGTGTTTCTGCAGCTGCGGTACATGGTGTCAACGCAGCCGTGCACGTTTCGGTTCCCGTGGGGAGAACCCTGCCATCCTACCCGTGCGGGTCGCCCGGTTTGCTGCGGCGTGCCCTTCCACCCGGTCGGGGCCAGGAACCGCTAATGTGTCGGACCATGTCTCGACGCGTGCTGTCCTGCTGCCAGTGGTGCGGGCGGGAGATCGCCGAATCGGAGATCGGACGCCGCCGCCGGTACTGCCGGCAATCGTGTCGCCAGCGGGCGTACGAGCATCGAAACAGCGTGAAGGGCACCGGTATTCCCGAGGATTCGGTGGTCCTGAGCGCTCAGGAGGTGTCGGATCTGTCCGACCGCTGGTTCGCTGCCCGCTGCGCCGCCGAGGACGTGGCCACGGCCGTGTCCGAGGGCGCGGAGATGATCGAACTCGCCGATCTCACCGCGACATTGGTGGCCTTGACCCGTGAGGCCGAACGGTTGCGCTGACCTCGGTGCGTCGGGCGCGTCCGCTCAGCGCGTACACCAGGGCGATGCCCGCGGCGGTGACGGCGGCGACAAGACCGAGCGCGGTGAGGGTTTCACCGTCGGGCGCGGTCACCGGCTGCCCGCGCAGCGCCTGCCACAGCAGCACCGCCACCAATCCGGTGTAGCCGAGCGCGAACACCCCGATCACGCGGGCACGGGTGCTTTCGGCGCGCAGCCACCCCACCGTGGGGGCCAGCCGGGCGAGCACGATGGCGGCGACGATGAGCAGTTGAATGCCGTGCAGCCCCGCGAAATGGGCGATCCGCACATCGCCGCCGGCGGTGCTCCAGTGCGTGACCGGCATGTCGGCGACCCCGTCGCGGAGCGCGGGCTGCCCGTGCTGCACGGTGTGGCCCGCGGCCAGGGTGACCGGGCGGCCGTAGGCGTCGGTGGTCTGCTGTTTGCCGCTGTAGCCCATCAGGTAGCCCAGCGCCATCCCGAACACCGCGATGCCCAGGCCCGCGCGGATGGCCATCGAGGTGGCCCGGTCGGTGACGCGCTGCCATGAAAGGGTCACCGCGATCACCAGATTCGCCAGGAACAGTCCCGGCACGCCGGTCATGAACACCCACTGGCCGATGGTGTTGACCGCGTCGGTCTGGGTGTTGAAGTGGCTGAAGGTGCCGCGCGCGGCCTGCACCACGACGAACCCGACATCCACCACGGCGGTGGCGGCGAAGACGACGCCCATCCACCAGGTCAGGCGTTGCCCGCGATGCGGGAACGCCACCAGCCAGGCCAGGGTGCCGCAGTACAGGACCATGGCGATGGCGAATTTGAGCGGTTTGAGCCACACCGTCTCACCCAGCAGCACGCGGTCGTCGAAGACCATGGCGCACAGGCAGAACAGGGCCAGGGCGGCCATGGCGGCGGTGGTGGCGAGCAGGGGCCGGTGCAGTCGGCGCCGGGGGGCGGTGAGCGGCGCGAGCGTCGGACGATCGAGCGTGGTCATGGAGGTGACGGTAGGTTCGCGGCCCGCCGCGCCACGTCCCCCGGCGGTGGGGCCGTGACCCCGTACCCGGGTATGAGATCAGCCCCGGCGGTAGGGGCCGGGGCTGTGCTCGGGTGTTGCGAATGGTGTTGTCGCACGGGTCGATCCGTGCACCCCTCATCGGTGCTCGGAGCGGGCCGGTGCCTAGTCTGCGGCGGGGACGCCGAAGTCGACGCCGCGCGCGGCCAGCCAGCCGATCGGGTCGATGGGCGCGCCGGGGGCGGTGTGCACCTCGTAGTGCAGGTGCGGTCCGGTGGAGTAGCCGCGGCTGCCGACGGTGGCGAGCACGTCGCCGGCCCGCAGCGGCTGGCCGACCTGGACCAGGATGTCCTGCATGTGGCCGTAGACGCCGATGGTGCCGTCGTCCTGCTGCACGCGCACCCACAGGCCGAAGCCCGAGGCGGGGCCGGCCTCGATGACGGTACCGTCGGTGACGGCGCGGATCGGGGCGCCGAAGCCCTCGCCGAAGTCGATGCCGGCGTGCATGGCGCCCCAGCGGATGCCGAAGCCGGAGGTGAGCGGCCCGTCGACGGGGCGCACGGTGGCGGGGTGGCCCGGGGTGGGCAGGCCCGGCAGTGGGGGCAGCTGGATATTGAGGCTGTTCAGGTAGTCCAGCACCGGCTGCGGCACGATCTGCGGCTCTTGGGCCTCACGCGGGGTGAATGCGGTGAACTGGGTGTCCGCGGAGGCGGAGGCGATGGCCACGGCGTCGTGGGTGGCGTCGGGGCTGGTGGCAGCGAGGGCGGCCATCGAGGCGCCGACGAGGGCGGTGACGGCGGCGGCACGGGTCGCGGCTGCTCGGTATCGGCTGGTTCCCCGGAAGCGGGATAACGAATCGGTTACGGGCATGTCTCGAAGCTACGAGATCTCAGCTTAAGTTCAGAAACCGTGTTGCAACCGTCACATTGGTACAAAAGCCCAGTTCGCTAGTTACAGTCCGATAACGACACGCGGGTAATTTCCGGATGACGTTGGCCTGTGATGGTTACGCGTGTATTGACGTCGACCTCGGCTCGACGGCACTCTATGTAAGTGGTCACTAACGGAGCGAAGGTGCTGGGCGCGCTCGCGGACGACACCCGGCGCGCGATCTTCGAGTCCCTGCCGCAGGGGCCGAAGTCGGTCGGTGAGATCGCCCATGCGCTGGGCGTCACCAGTTCGGCGGTCTCCCAGCATCTGAAGATCCTGCGCGAGGCCCGCCTGGTCATGATGCGACCGCAGGGCAACCGCCGCCTCTACTCCCTGGACCCGCGCGGCCTGGCCGATGCCCGCGACTATCTCGAACAGTTCTGGCCGAGTGCTATCGCCGCCTATTCGGCCGCGCTGTCCACCGCGGAGGCCGAGCCGCCACCCGAGCAGTAGTAGCCAGGGCGCGCCGCAGCGGGCCGTCAGCCGACGCGGCGGTAGGCCTGCTGGGCGCGGCGGTCGAGGCCGGTGCCGGGCCAGGGGCGTTTGCGCAGTTGTTTGTCGACGGCGTTGACCACTTCCGGGACGCCGATCTTCAGCAGTCCGGGGTCGATGTCCTCGGCGTCGGGGTCGCCGGCCTGGCCGGCCCACAGCACGGCGTGGCGGCCGAGCAGGTGCGGGGGCGGGCCGCTGCGGCTGGGCGGGTTGGGGCCGAACAGCAGCACGGTGCGGGTGCCGAACGCGGTGGCCAGGTGTGCGACGCCGGTATCGCCGCACACCACGAGGGCGGCTTCGGCGACGGTGGCGGCCAGTTCGATGAGGTTCTGCTGTCCTGCGAGGACTCGCGCCGGTGAGAGTCCCGCGCGGGAGGCGATGCCGAACGCGGTCTCACGTTCGGATTCGTCACCGGTCAGCACGACTTCGCGATCCTGGACCAACAGATGGCGGACGACCGCGGCGAAACGGTCCGCGGGCCAGCGCCGGGCGGCCGCGCCCGCGCCGATGTGCACGACCACGGCGTCGCGGTGGCTGGTGGTGGCCACCGGCGGGACCAGGCCGAGGTTGCGGCGGTCGGCGGCGATGCCGTCGGATTCGAGCAGGTGGCACCAGCGGTCCACGTCGTGCATGTCGGGTTCCCAGGCGGGGCCGGGCAGGTCGGGGAAGGCCGGATTGCGGTAGGTCAGGATGCGGTCGGGCGCGGTGCGCGACAGTTCGACGATGCCGTCGGCGCCGGGGCCGTGCAGGTTGACCGCGAGGGCGGGTGCGGGGCCGTCCCAGCGCAGGCCGACGGGGTCGCTGACGGGGACCATCTCGTCGACGCAGGCGATGAGGTCGACGATCGATTTGAGGCGGTGGGGGGCGGCGAGTGCGATGTGGTCGCCGGGCCGGGCCCGGCGCAACGCGCGCAGGGCGGGGACCGCGGTGAGCAGGTCACCGAGTCCGCGTGCCCGCAGCACTAGTACAACCGCCACTGAACCTCTCCTAGCCGCCACGCTGCCCGCGAACGTTGCGGTCCACCACGTGTGGGGACCATCGGGTGAGGACTACCCGGCCTGTCCTGGGGCGAAACCCGTGGACCGGTTCGCACGAATCGTCCGGTGGACGCCGGTGTGGCGGAACGAGAATCGCGGGTACTACCGGCTGTCGTTGAAGGGGGTCGATCGATTACCGTGTGGTCTCATGACCTTCGTCTACAACCTCATGGTGACGGCTCATCTGCTGGGTATGGCGGCCGTGGTCGGCGGGTATGCCGCCGCGCAGCCGCGGGTGTCGGAACTGATGGTGTGGGGCGCGCGCGTGCAGGTCCTCACCGGCGTGATCCTGGTCGGCATGGCCGAGTCGATCGATTCGCTGCACAAGGACCCGAACATGGCGAAGATCATCACCAAACTGGTGGTGGCCGTGGCGGTCGCCGCGTTCGCCGAGATGGGGCGCGCCGATGCCAAGCGCGGCAAGGAGGTGGCGTGGATGACCCACGCGGCCGGTGGCCTGGCGATCCTGAACGTGCTGATCGCGGCCCTGTGGAAGTGACCCTCGTCGAGAGGGTAAGCGCGACAATCGGTTAGCGAACCACCGATGCCGCATCGAGTGCAATCGTGCACTCGATGCGGCATCGGTCGTTTCCGGGTCAGGGCCGGGCGATGAGCTGCGCCGGGAGGTCGCGGGCGGCGTGGCGGGCGAAGGTCTTGGCGAGTTCGGCGGCGACGACGGCGTGCCCGGCCATGGTGAGGTGGATGAGGTCGGCGGAGAGCCAGTCGGGGCGCAGTCGCGCGGGGTGGTCCCAGAATTCGGTGAGCAGGGCGTCGTGGCGGTGCGCGACCCGGCGCACGATGTCGGCGAATTCGGCGAATCGTGGCTGGAACGGGGCCATGCGCCCGAGGAAGCGGTCGGCGAGGGTGAACATCATCGGTTGTGCGCCCGTCGTGGTGGCTCGCGCGCACAGTTCGTCGAGGGCGGTTTCCACGTCGGGCAGTTCGGCTCCACGCAGGAACAGGTCGTTGCCGCCGCAGCTGATGATCACCAGGTCGGGGCCGAACGCGTCGAGCGCATCGAGTTGCTGCTCGCGCACCTCGGCGATGACCGCGCCGGGCACGCCGGTATTGAGATAGCCCGCGCCGGGGTGGGCGGCCTGCAGCCAGTGGCCCAATCGGTCTGCCCAGGGCCGGGTTTCGTAGCCGGGCCACGGGTCGCCGGTGCCGGCGGCGGTGGAGTCGCCGATGACGGCGAGCCGCCGGAACGGCACCGTCTGCAGCATGGCGGCGGCCGCGGCGTCGGAGAGTGTGTAGGGGTCGGTGGTTTCGGTGCGCTCGGTCATGGGGTGGGCTCCTGGGTGCGGATCGGCAGCGCCGCGAGCACGGCCGTGGCGACGGCGATGGCGGCGCACAGGGCGAACAGGGTGTGGAAGGCGGTCAGCGGTTCTCGGGGATGGGCGGCGAAAACCGCTGCCAGCAAGGCGACTCCGAGCGCGCCTCCGGACTGGCGGGCGGTGATGTTCATGCCGACCCCGGCGGCGAATCGCTGCGGCGGCAGCGAGCGCGCGGCGGCGGTGCCCAGCACGGTGACCAGGATGCCGATCCCGCCGCCGCCGAGGATTCCGGCGGGCACCCACGCCGACCACAGTGCGGGGGTGGCGTCGAATGCGCCGGTGCTCATATAGAAGGTGGAGGCGGCGAACATCAACGCGCCCAGCACGCCCAGCCACCGCTGCCAGGGCACGGGTGCGCGTCCGGCGAGTACCGCGGTGATCATGGACGCGGCCGCGCCGACGCTCATCGCCGCGGCCGCGCGCAGCACCGAGTACTGCCACACCGCGTCGAGCCACAGTGGTCCGGCCAGCAGCCACGCGAACATGGTGGCGCCGAAGACGAAGGACACGGCGTTGACGAGGGCGTAGCTGCGGCTGCGCCACAGTCCGATGGCGATGGCCGGGCGGGGATGCCGCCGCGAGCGCCACAGTGCCAGGGTCAGCAGGGCGATTCCGCCCAGTCCGCTGCCCAGGGTGCGCGGATCGGTCCAACCCCATTGCTGCCCTTGGGTGACGGCAGCGACGACGGTGCCGATGCCCAGTCCGGTGGCCGCCGCCCCGAGCAGGTCGGGCAGTCCGTGCGGTTGCCGGTGTTCGGCGCGGGCCAGTCGCCATCCGGCGGCGATGAGCGCGGCCGCGATGGGCACGTTGATCACGAAAACCGAACGCCACCCGAACCAGTCGACGAGCGCGCCGCCCACGGCCGGGCCGACGGTGGCGGCGAATCCGCCGGCCGCGGTCCAGGCGGCCATGGCCATGCCGACGCGTTCGGGCGGGGTGCTGCCCAGGACGAGGGCGAGTCCGGCGGGGATGAGGAACGCGGCGGCGCCGCCCTGCAGGAAGCGTCCGGCGATGAGCCAGTCCGCGCCGGGCGCCAGCGCGCACAGCAGGGAGGTGAGGGCGAATCCGGCCAGGGCGGTGAGGAAGACGCGGCCGCGGCCCAGGGTGTCGGCGAGTTGTCCGCGGGGGTGAGCAGGGCGGCGAAGGCGACGGCGTAGCCGCTGACCACCCAGGTGAGGGTGGTGGCCGCGGTGCCGGGGTAGTCGCGGGTGATGGCGGGGAAGGCGATGTTGACCACGGACAGGTCGAGGAAGGACATGAAGGCCGCGCCGGAGGCGACGAGCAGGGCGAGTCGGGCGGGCCGGTTGCTGGTGGCGGGTGTCGGGGGTGCGGCGGCGTCCGGAAGGGGCGGGCGTTGGGTGGTGTCGGTCATGACGGGCTCTCTGCGTAAGGGGTCGGACCGGAATCAAAACTGTACGCACGATCGTTCGTGTTGTTGAAAAGTACGACCGATCGTGCGTTTATGCAACAGGTGATGCGAGGATGGATAGATGGACGAACCGGTGCAGGCTCCCGACCAGGAGATTTCCGATCAGCGCCGCCTCAAGGGCGCTCGCGCCCGCGCGAGCATCGCCCGCCACGCCGCCGACGTGGCTTCGGTCGAGGGCTTGACCGGGCTGAGTCTCGGGCGGCTGGCCGAGGACCTGGGCGTCAGCAAGTCGGGGGTCGCGACGCTGTTCGGCAACAAGGAGAACCTGCAACTGGCCGCGGTGGCCGCCGCCCGCGAGGTGTTCATCGACCACGTCATCCGCCCGGCGCGCAGCGCGGGAGCCGGGCATCGCGCGGCTGCGCGCGCTCATGGACCGCTGGTTCGAGTACGTGAGTGCGCCGGTGATGCCCGGCGGCTGCTTCCGCGCGGCGTGCGTGCCCGAGTTCGACAGCCGCCCGGGCGCGGTGCGCGACGCGTTGGCCGCCGATCGCGCCGACTGGTTCGCGGTGCTGGCGAAGGAGATTCGCCGCGCCCAGGAGCAGGGCGCGATGCCCGGCGTGGACCCGCAGGCGATGGCGTTCCAGTTCGACGCGGTGATGGCGGCGGCCAATACCGCCGCGCGCCTGGGTGATCCGACGGCGCTGCCGACCGCGCGCACCATCGTGGACACACTGCTGGGCTCAGCCGCCGAGCAGTGATTGTGGTCCTGACCGGCGCGAATCCGTAATCGCTTCCAGCACTGCAATCTTGCACCCGATGCAGTGACGGCCCGACGCGGCCGCGATGCGTGCGATGCGTGAATGCAGCTCCGGCGCAGCCGGTTTCACGTGGAGCAATGCATCGCCGTGTCTGCTATCCGCGTGGCGCGTACATGATGAGCGCGACTCCGAGCAGGCACACCAGCGCCCCGGCCACATCCCACCGGTCGGGCCGGAAGCCGTCGAACACCATGCCCCACAGCAGCGATCCTGCCACGAACACGCCCCCGTAGGCGGCCAGGATCCGCCCGAAGTGGGCGTCGGGTTGCAGGGTGGCCACGAACCCGTAGCAGCCCAGTGCGAGCACCCCGGCCCCCATCCACGCCCAGCCGCGGTGCTCGCGGACCCCCTGCCAGATCAGCCACGCGCCCCCGATTTCGGCGACGGCGGCCAGCCCGAACAGCACGATCGATCGCAACACGGTCATGGGAGCTCACCCTAGAGTCCGTGCCCGGCCACCGGTCGGACCGCCCCGCGTGCGGTCCGACCGGTCGCGATCATGGTTGTGCCGGGGCGTTCTCGAACAACTGCTGACCCAGATAGCCGCCCGGACCGGGCACCCCGGGCGGGATGGCGAACACCGCCGACCCGACCGGCGTGGTCCATTGGTTCAGGGCGTCGAAATCGGCCAGGCGCTGCTGCGCCGGCAGATACTGGGCGTCCACGTCACGCTGGAACGACGCGAACAGCAGCCCCGAGTTCGACACGTGCCCGGGGGCGGGCGCGTCGTCGTAGTTGTAGCCGCGGCGCAGGAACCGCTCCCCGTCGTGGGCGTGGTGGGCGCGCGCCACATGCGAGGACGGCGGGATCTTGGGGATCCCGTAGCGGTCCACGGCCGCGAAGTCGGGCTCGTCGAATTCGCGGGTGCCCGACAGCGGGGCGCCGGTCTCGACGGTGCGTCCGACGGTGATCGCCCGCCCGTCGGAGTCGAGTTCGTCCCAGGTGTCGAGGTTCATCGCGATGCGCCGCAACACCATCGACGTGCCCCCGGCCAGCCACGGCCGCGTCGCGCCGTCGTCCCACACCAGGCGGTCGAAATCCGGTGTGTCCGGGGCGATGTTGACCGTCCCGTCGACCGAGCCCATGAGATTGCGCATGGTCTGGCCCTTGGGCGCGTCACGGAAGCCGCGCTGCACCCACCGCACCGACACCAGCGACTTCACGTGCTTGGACAGCACCCGCACCGCGTGCGCCACCGTCGTCGCCTCCGCACCGCACACCTGCAGCAGCAGATCACCCCCGCACCAGGCCGGATCGAGCCGGTCGATGGTGAACGGCGGCAACGGTTTTCAGCCAGTGCGGGGCCTGCGACTGCAATCCCGCCGCGGTGAACACGCCGGGCCCGAACCCGGCGGTCACGGTGAGCCGGGCGGGCCGCGCGGCCAGTTCCGGTTCGGTGTCGGCGAGCGCCGGCCTGCCCTGGGTCAGGCGGGCGGCGTCGTCGGTCCAGATCTTCAACAGCCCGATGACGTCCTCGCGCCCCAGACCCGGTTTCAGATCGAAGGCGACGAACGCCGCGTGCCGGGGCGGCTCGGTGGCGATCCCCGCCTGATGCGGGCCGTAGAAGGCGACCGTGTCCAGCCCGGGATCGCGATCGTGCTCGCGGTGGCCGAGAGTGGCCGCGCCCCAGCCGATCCCGGCGGCCCCGGCCGCGCCCGCCGCGACAGCGCCGCCGCCGAGCAGCCGCCGCCGTGACAGCCGGGGCGCCCGCGCTGCCGGGTCAGCCACCGTGGGCGGCGTTGTCGCCGGAGGGCTGGTAGTTCTCTTTGCCGCCGGCGAAGTCGCGCACCTGCGCGTTGACGGTCTTGGTGGAGCCGTCGGAGAAGGTGAGGGTCAGCGCGGCTTCCGAGCCGGTGCGCAGCGGGGCCTTCAGGTCGATGAACATGAGATGTTCCGCGCCGGGCTTGAGGATCGCGGTGCCGTGCGCGGGAATGACCAGGCCGCCCGCCTTGGGGCGCATCGCCTTGTCGCCGGAGGCGTCGGCCACGACCTCGTGGATCTCCACCCGCGCCGAGGCCGGGCTGCTGGCCGCGACCAGATTCACCGGCTGATCGGAGGCATTGGCGAGGGTGCCGAACGCGGCCGACATCCCGCTGTCGGCCGCCTTGATCCACTGATCGGTCAGGCTGATCGCCGACGCCGCGGTGGCGGGCGAGGACGAGGAGGTCTGCGAGGACGAGCAGGCGACGGGCAGCAACGCCAGCGTCGTCACCGCCGCGGCCGCGCCCACCCGGCGCGCGAACCCGCCGGTGCGGAAGCGGAAGCTGTGGCAGAAGGGCATCTGGGACATGTGAGAACTCCGTATGTCGTAGGAAGGGAAGCCACCCCGGCCCGGGATCCGGCGACACCGGGTCTCCGCAGGACGCGCTCGGTCAGTGCCAGGCGCTTCGGGCCACCGTGCGGGGCCGTCAGCGCCGGGTACGCGTCCGGTGTGCGTTCGGCGCATCCGGTTGCAGCAGAACGTATCCGACGGTTGCTGCGTTCGGCGCATCTGGTCGCGGCGCGGCGTATCCCTGGGTCACTGTGCTCGGCGGCGTGGGCATCCGTCGTCGCCGTGTCAGGTCTCGGCGCGGGGTGTAATCAGCGGGGGCGCATCGGTCACCAGGCGCGGCACATTCGGCGATGGCGCAGTGCACGATTCGGGCGTCTGCGCCGGATGAAGTGGCGTCAGGCCGGAACGCGGTCGGTGTACCGTGCGGCGGTCGCGGGCGGCCCGCGTCGTCCGATGCCCGGGCTCACCAGCAGCCGTCGCGCCACCGCGCGGTCATCGGCCACCCTCGGCCGCATCCGGTTCGGCTGCGGCTTCAGGACCGCGCCCAGTGCGAGCAGGAACCTGCGCACACTGGTGACGGCGCGCCGCATGCCGGCCTCGGCGGCGCGAATCACGATCGCGCCCACCGGAATCGCCACCAGGTGGGCGATCAGCATGGCGGGCGAGGACGAATGATGGTGGTGCCCCGGCGACATGGACAGCGCGGCATGCCCGATGGCCTGCCCGGCCGCCAGCATGCCCATGGTCCCGGCGAGCCCGTAGCGTGGCCGCAGCGAGGCCACCACGACCCCGATCACCGTGCACGCGGCCAGCAGTAGTGCCAGCGCCGAGCCGTCAGCGAGGGTCGCGCCGCCGCCGAGTCCGTGCGCGAGGATCGCGACCGCCCCCGAGGATGCGCCGACGGCAGCGCCGCGCAGGCGCGCGGTGTGATCCGTCGGTGAGCGCACCGCGTCATGCTACGACGTCGCGTCGTGGACGGTTTTTCCAGGTGGTATGACCGGCGTCTCCACAACATCTCCACACACGGCGCGTCCCATCTCCACGCCGGTTGCCTAGTGTCGGCTGCATGGAAACCAGTGCGCGCCGGATCCTGGTGGTCGAGGACGAGCCGACCATCGCCGAATCGATCGCCGCCCGCCTGCGCGCCGAGGGCTACATCGTCGACATCGCCCACGACGGGCCCGCCGGGTGGCGGCCGAGGCGGCCGGGGACCCGGACCTGGTGGTGCTGGATGTGATGCTGCCCGGTTTCGACGGCCTCGAGGTGTGCCGCCGTATCCAGGCGCGCCGCCCGGTGCCGGTGCTCATGCTGACCGCCCGCACGGATGAGACCGACATGCTCATCGGGCTGGGTGTCGGCGCGGACGACTATCTGACCAAACCGTTCTCCATGCGGGTGCTCGCCGCCCGCGTGCACGCCCTGCTGCGCCGGGTGGAGCGCACCGCCGCACCGGTGGCCACCATCCTCGTCGGTGATCTGCGCATCGATACCGATCAGCGGCGAGTGTGGCGCGCCGACAGCGAAACCCAGCTCACGCCATTGGAATTCGAGCTGCTCGTGCATCTGGCGCGGCGGCCGCGCACGGTGCTGGCCCGGGAACGACTACTCAGCGAGGTGTGGGGGTGGGCCGACGCGTCGGGCACCCGCGCGGTCGACAGCCACATCAAGGCGTTGCGCCGCAAGCTGGGCGCGGACCTGATCCGCACCGTGCACGGCGTCGGCTACTCCCTGGAAGCGCGATGATCGGCGACACCGAGGCTCCGGTGACCGGGGTGCGGGCGCTCGCGAACCGGATGGCGGCACGCCTGCCGCGGCCCCTGGACCGGGTGCCGTCGATCAAGGCGAAGCTGGCGATCCTCATGGTCGGCTCCGGCGCGGGCGCGTTCGGCTACTTCGCGATCCGCATCGGCGTGCTGCCGCCACGCGCCACCGTCGTCGCCATGGTGTTCGCGCTGCTGATCTCCCAGGTCCTGGCCCACGGGATGACGATGCCGTTGCGGGAGATGACCGCCGCGGCCAAACACATGGCGCAGGGCGACTATTCGCGCCGCGTGCGCGCCACCTCCCGCGACGAGGTCGGCCAGCTGGCGGTGGCGTTCAATCACATGGCCGCCGACCTGGCCGCCGCCGATCAGCAGCGGCGCGAGTTCATCGCCAATGTGTCCCACGAACTGCGTACGCCGATCACCGCCCTGGGCGCGGTGCTGGAGAACCTGGTCGACGGTGTCGCCCAACCGGATCCGGCGACCCTGCGCACCGCCTACGCCCAAACCCAGCGGCTGAGCCTGCTGGTGTCGGAACTGCTGGCCCTGTCGAGCATCGAGGCGGGCGCGGTGCGCCTGGACCGCGAACCGGTGGAACTCGAGCCGCTGCTGAGCGAAGTGGTCGCCGAGGCCGAGGTGATGGCCGCGGCCGTGGACCGTCCCGTCCGCTTCACCGTCGCCGTCGCCCCCGGCCTGACCGTGCACGCCGACCCGGCCCGCCTGCACCAGGTGCTGCTCAACCTGCTCGACAACGCGACCCGGCACGGCCCCGCCCACGGTGAGGTCCGGGTCCACGCCCATACCGCGCACGGCGGCCGCACCGTCATCGAGGTCTCCGACGACGGCCCCGGCATCCCCGCCGCCGAACGCGCCGGCGTCTTCGAACGCTTCACCCGCGGCGGCCGCGCGACCGGCGGCGGCACCGGTCTGGGCCTGGCCATCGCCCGCTGGATCGTCGACCTGCACGGCGGCACCATCGCCGTCGCCGACCCGGGCTCCCGCATCCGCATCACCCTGCCCCCACCCTGACCGACAGTCCCGATCTCACCCATTCCCGACCCTGCCCCGGCGACACACCGTGTCGCCGGACCGGTCCCGCACACCCGATGGAGGAAACCCATGCCCGACACACCCACGCCACCTCCCGATCCGGCCCCGGATTCGGCGGGCACCCCTGCTCCCGAATCCCCGACCCCGGCCGAACGATCCGCCGCGCCCATGCCTGCTGCCGAACCGGTCATGGCCACCGTGAGTTCCGCGGCGGTGCCGGGACCGGCGAGTTCCGCGTCTGTACCCGCCGCTCCGCCACCGCCTTTCGTCTCGGCGGTTGCGGCGCCGGCGATGGCGGGTGCCGCGCCGATGGGATCCGGTGGTCCCGCGCCGTGGCCGGCCGCGTGGCCCGCGTATCCCACCGCGGTAGCGCCATCCGGCACGACCTGGCTCTATCAGACTGCGCGGCCACAGATTCCGTCGCGGTCCGCGCGGGTTCCGGTGCCGAACGGGTTGCTTGCCGCCACGGCCGCTGCGGGGTGTGCGGCCGCGGTATTGGTGCCCCTGGACCGTCCCGGTATCGGATGGGTGCTCACGGGCCTGGCGATCACGGGCGCCGTGTATGCGGTCGACAGGGCAGCGCGACATGCGGATTGGGACGAATACGAAGACGACGAGTCGGAAGACTACGAGGACGACGATTCGGACGATTGCGAGGAAGCCGATTCGACCGGGGGACAGAACCTGCCCGCGCGCGGCGGGGCCGCAGCCCACGATGGCGCTCCGGAACGTGACGCGCTCGCTGATCGGGAGGGATCAGCGGATCGTGGCGTGACCGGTGATGGGAACGCGACTCCTGATCGTGCGGGGTCCGCTGATGGTGTGATGGCTGCCGATGGCGGTGTCGCTGCCGTCGGCGACGCGACTACCGGGGATCGGCTGCGCATGGACGAGGGACCGGCCGTCGAGGTAGACGCCGAGCGTCGAGGCTGGCTGACCCAGGTGCCGTGGGACCGAGTGTGGTGGACCGGGGTCGCGCTGGCGTTGTTGTCCGTCGGTGCGTTCCGGGCTGCGCCATGGCTTTTCGTGTTGTGCCTGGTGGGTGCGGCGCTGGCGGGGTCGTTGGCGGTGGTGCGGCGCTCTGCGCACGGGTTGCTGTTCGACGTGTTCGCGGTTCCGCTGTCGGCGGCGAATTCGACGCCCTGGCTGCAGCGGGCGATGTCCCGGGCCCGGGCGCGCGTGGGCTCGGGTACGCAGCGGGTGTGGTGGTCGATCGGTGTGGCGGCCGCCCTGCTGTTGATCATCGTGCCGTTGCTGGCCGGCGCCGACGCGGTGTTCGCGGGTCTGGTGAACGGGCTGCTGCCCCGCGTCGACGTGCCCGCGGTGCTGCGCTGGGCTGCGGTGTTCGTGGTCGCCGGGCTGGGTGTCTCCGGGTCGCTGTTCCTGCTGGCCGGTCCGCCGCCGCCGGCCGATGACGACGCGCCCCGGCGTGCGCGCCGCTTCTCGCCGCTGGAGTGGGGAATCCCGGTGGGCGCGTTGACCGTCGTGTTCGCGGCGTTCGTGGCCACCCAGGTGGCGGTGCTGTTCGGTGGCGACGGCTACGTCCAGCGCACGGCGAGCCTGACCTATGCGGAGTACGCGCGCAGCGGCTTCTGGCAGCTGTCGATCGTGAGCGTGCTGACCCTCGCGGTGATCGCCATCGTGCTGCGGTACGCCGGGCAGGAGACCACCGGTGAACGCCGGCTGCTGCGGATCGCGGTCGCGGTGGTGATCGCGCTGGTGCTGGTGATCGTCGCGTCGGCGGTGCAGCGCATGTGGACCTATCAGCAGGCGTACGGGTTCACCATGCTGCGCCTGCTGGTGGAGGTGTTCGAAGGCTGGATCGCCCTGGTCTACCTGCTGCTGTTCGCCAGCCTGGTGCGGTTGCGCCGGACCTGGGTGCCGCGCGCGGCCGTCGGCGCGGCCCTGGCGACCCTGCTCGCCCTGGCCGTGCTGAACCCGGAAGGCTTCGTCGCCGACCGCAATATCGACCGCTGGCAGACCGGCAGACCCCTGGACACCAAGTACCTGTCGACCTTGTCCCCGGACGCGCTGACCGCCACCGGCCGCCTGCCCGACGCCCAGCGCGCCGCCATCGAGGACGTCATCCGCGACCACCTGTCCGATGACTCGTGGCAGGGCTGGAACTATTCGCGTGCGACGGCGTCGCGCTGATCAGTCGAAGACGACCGGCGTCCAGGTCGCGCCCGCGTCGCGGGTGGTGAGCATCGTGGTGGCGAGCTGTGTGCTGCCGGGGCGCGCCAGGATCACGAAACCATTTGTCTCGGTGACGAACTCACCCGACAGTTCACGCCAGTTCCGGTCCGGCGCGGTGTAGCCGACGGTCCAGGTTTCGCCGCCGTCGGTGGACGTCAGCAGGCGTTCGCCGACGGCGGCGACCAGATGAGTGGCGTCGGCCGCGATCAGCGCGGCGTCGGCGGTCAGCGTCGGCGACAGTTGCCCGGTCTCGGTGAAGGTGACGCCGCCGTCGGTGGAGGTCATCAAACGGGTCGTGGTGCCCCCGTCGGAGTACGGCCCGACTCGGCCGCACAATGCGACGAGCCGCTTCTCGGACAGGGCATGCCAGTCCGCGGGACCGTTGCCGCCGCACGGCAGCTTCCACGGCGTCCAGGTGCCGTCGACCAGGCGAGCGGCTTCCTGGCCGCGGTTGGTGACGACCATCCAGGCGCGGCTGCCGGCGACTTTCAGATCGGCCGTCGGATGGGGGCCGCCGGCGCCGGGCACCGGGATCTCGGTGGGGCCGGTCCACGCATCGCGGGACAGCGGACTGGTGAACAAGACGGTTCGCTCACCCGGCTGCACGCTCGCGACGTGGACACTGTCGTCGGTCACCGTGAGCGACCAGCCGTTCACCAGCGCGTCGGTCTCGATATCGGCCTCGCGCCAGGTGGTTCCGCCGTCGTGGGTGGAGAAGAGCTTGTTGCCGACCCCGATCCAGCCGTTGCGGGCGTCGGCGAACTTCAGCCACCCGTCGTGGGCACCGGCCTCACGCAGCGGAGCCGGCAACGACACCTGCTGCCAGGTGTGCCCGCCATCGGTGGTGTGGCGCAGCGACTGGCAGGCGCCGCTCGGGCACGGGTAGCTGCGACCCAGCACCCAGCCTTCGCCGGCGGAGACGAAATTGATCGAATCGGGTTGGAAGCCGACCGGTTCCGGGTCCGCGACCGTCGTGGCGACCGGCTTCGCGTCCGGTGCGGTGGTCGCGGCGGCCGTCGTGGGCTTCGCCGACGCGGCCGCGTGCGTCGAATCCGGCCCGCTCCCACCGTCGTCGACGGTGAGTCCTGCGATCACCCCCGCGGCGAGCACCGGCATTCCGACCCCGATGACTCCGGCCACAACGACCGGATTCGCCCGCAACCGCACCGGCCGGGACTCCCTTCGACACGAACCCGGACCGCCGCATCGGGCAGTCACCCGGGCGGCCCTGTGGCACAACGGGGTCGAGTATGCCTGCTGGTCGTGCGATCCGCCCACCCCGGTTTCAGCGAGGTGCGCGCTGCGCCGCCAACCGGACCGCGACATCGCCGATGAGGTCGTACGGGATGGGTTGGCGCAGCGGGAACTTCAAGGTGCCCTTGCCCGCCAGGTAGGGAGCGATAGCCTGCTGGAAGCCGTCGTCGCCGCTGGGCACCGGATACACAGAGACGAAGTTCTTCCAGCCCGCGAAGTACATGACCGTGGTGCCGTTCACCGCTACTGCGGGAATCTGGTAGCTGATCGTCTCCGATGCGCCGGGCAGTGCGGCGCGGATGGTGGCGCGCACCCGTTCGAGGGCTTCCCGCGCGGGGGCGGGTTGCGCGGCCAGGTATTCGTCGACGGTCTGGGGCTCTGCCATGGCGGCCACCTTCCGTGGCTCGGGGGAGAGAGCTTCGTCCGGTTCGACGGTACCGGCCCGCGCCCGCGCGCCGGGCCGATACCCGCCCGGATCAGCCGCGCAGTCGCGCCAGCAGCCGCAGCGCGGCGTCGAGCATGGTGTCCACGGAGTCGCTGACGTAGAGCAGATCGACGAAGAAGTCGTCGAATCCGGTGTCGGCCGCGACGGTTTCGATGGTGGCGGCCACCTGGTCGAGATCGGTGCCCGCGGCCACGTTCACCCGCAACACCGTCTCGATGGCCTCGGGGTCGCGTCCCGCCGCCACGGCCGCGTCGTCGATGATCGCGCGCAGGGCCAGCAGCTGCTTGCCCCACCCGGGCGGACCGGGCACCGGCACCACCGGCAGCCACCCGTCGCCGCGCCGCCCCACCCGCGCCAGCGCTGCCGGATTGAACGCGGCCAGGTGGATGGGCGGCCGCCGCACCGGCTGGAGCTCGCGGCGATGCTCGGGGACGGTCACGAACCGGCCGGTGTATCCGGCCGGATCGGTGGTCCACATGGCGTCGAGCGCATCGAGGGTCTCGTCGAGCCGGGCCCCGCGGTGGGTGAACGGCACATGCGAGGCCGTGTACTCCTCGGGCGACCAGCCGATCCCGAACCCGGCGATCAGCCGCCCCTGGCTCACCACGTCGATCGTGGTGAGCGAACGCGCCAGCTGCGCCGGCGGATACAGGGGCGCGATCAGGACATTCGCCCCCAACCGCACCCGTTCGGTGGCGGCCCCCGCGATACCCAGCAGCACGAAGGGGTCCAGGATCGAATTGAATTCGGCGGGAATGCTGTCCGAACCCCCGTACCCGACCGTCGGGTTGGTCGCCGCGACCAGCCGGTCACCCACCCAGAGGCTGTCGGCCCCCGCCTGTTCCAGCTCGACAGCGTACTGCGCGATCCGCGCCCCTTCCCGGGCGTGCGAACCGAATTGCGGAAGAGAGAAGCCGATTTTCACCCTTCCGGTGATACCAGACAGGATGAACGCGTGGGAGAACACAAGGACCGCATGCTCGCCGGCCGGCTCTACCGCGACAACGATCCCGAACTCGTCGCCGAACGCCGCCGGTGTCAGCAACTGCTCGACATGTTCAACGCCACCCGCGCCGGACAGGACGCCCAGCGGCGCGTGCTCCTGGAAGAACTGCTGGGCGCGTTCGGCGAAGGCTCCTGGATCATGCCGAGATTCCAATGCGACTACGGGCATCTGATCAGGCTGGGCCGCAACAGCTTCCTCAACTACGACGCCATCATCCTCGACTGCGCCCCGGTCACCATCGGCGACGACGTGTCCATCGGGCCCCGCGCCCAGCTGCTCACCGCCCTGCATCCGATGGAGGACCACGAACTGCGCAGGCAGCGCTGGGAGACGGCCGCACCCATCACCATCGGTGACAATGTGTGGCTCGGCGGCGGAGTGATCGTCTGCCCGGGAGTGACCATCGGGTCGAACACCGTCGTCGGCGCGGGCAGCGTCGTCACCCGCGACCTGCCGGAGAAGGTGTTCGCCGCGGGCAATCCGGCCCGCGTCATCCGCGAACTGTAATCCGCGGCCCCGGGTACCGGCCTGCGGTGTCGTCTCGCCGGCCGCGCCCGCCGTGCACCAGGTCCCCAGCGCCCACTTTCATCGACTCGTCGCGCCGATCTGGCCGACCACGGCCGTCAGACCCACCGACCCGTGCCGGGCCGGGAACGGCGTTTACCCGCGAGGTAATGGATTGCGGTGGTTGATCGTTCCTAGGATCGACGCATGGCGACACCGACCGCGGGCGACCTCCTCCGACAGTGGCGCACCACCCGGCGCCTCAGTCAGCTCGAACTCGCCGGGCGCGCCGACACCTCGACCCGGCACCTCAGCTTCATCGAGACCGGCCGCGCCACGCCCAGCCGCCAGATGCTGCTGCACCTGTCCGACGAACTGGACATCCCACTGCGGGAACGCAATCGCATGCTGCTGGCCGCCGGGTACGCCCCCGTCTACGCCGAACCCGAACTCGACACCCCCGCCATGCGTCCCGTGCGCGACGCACTCCGGCAGATACTCACCGGTCTGGAACCGCATCCGGCCCTGGCCATCGACGCCGCCTGGACCATGGTCGACGCCAATGCCGGTATCGCCCTGTTCCTCGACGGCGTCGACCCCGCGCTGCTGCGGCCGCCGGTGAACGCCCTGCGCCTCACCCTGCACCCCGACGGTCTCGCGGACCACATCCTCAACCTTGCGCAATGGCGCGGCCACCTCTTCGAACGGCTGCAACGCCAGATCGACGTGACCGGCTCACCCGACCTGGCCGCCCTGCTGAGCGAACTGCGCGCCTACCCCGGCGGTGAGGACGCACCCGGCCTGCCCGAACCCGACCAGGCCGTCGTGCCGCTGCGCCTGCGCCTGGACGGGCACGACCTCGCCTTCCTCAGCGTCACCACGGTTTTCGGCACCCCGATGAACGTCACCGTCGCCGAGCTCGCGATCGAAGCCTTCCTGCCCGCCGATACCGCCACCGCGACCCTGCTTCGCGACCGGCTCACCGGCCCACCCAGCTGATCCGACTAGTCGGTCCGCCCAGAGGCTCCGATACCGCACAATGAGCATTCATGGACGTGCCCGCGCACCTCGCCGCCCTCACCGGCACCCCCGTCGCACGCCTGCGCACCCTCGGTCGCAGCCACGCCTGGACGCTGTACCACGCCGACCTGGCCGACAGCCATCGCGTCTTCGTCAAAGCATTCGATCATGAAGGCGCCGACGAACTCCCGGACCTGGACGGCATCCTCACCGCCGAAGCCGCCGGACTGCGCTGGCTCGCGGCCGCGCACCCGTCACTCGTCCCACCGGTGCTGGCAGCCGACACCCGCATGCTCGTCCTGCCATGGCTACCACCGCAATCCGCCACCGCGACCTCCGCGGACCAGCTCGGCCGCGACCTCGCCACCTTGCACGCTGCCACCCCGGACTCGTTCGGCGCACCCTGGGACGGCTACATCGCGACCCTGCCCCTGAGCAACGCCGCCGGCCCGGGGGAGTGGGGACCCTGGTACGCCGAACACCGCCTGGCCCCCTACCTGCCCGCCGCCGCACCCGAACTCGGCCGCGACGGTGTGCGCCTGCTGGACCGCGTCATCGACCGCATCACCGACCTGGCCGGCCCGCCCGAACCGCCCGCCCGCCTACACGGCGACCTGTGGTCCGGCAATGTGCTGTGGACCGCCGACCGCGCGCTACTCATCGACCCCGCGGCCCACGGCGGGCACCGCGAAACCGACCTGGCCATGCTCGCGCTCTTCGGCGCACCCCACCTCGATCGAATCCTGTCCGCCTATCAGGAAATCGCCCCGCTGAATTCAGGTTGGCGTCAACGGATTCCATTGCACCAACTGCACCCGCTGCTCGTCCACGTCGTGCTGTTCGGCGGATCGTATCGGGGCATGCTGTTATCGGCCGCTGCTTCCGCCCTCGCCGGCTAGTCCCGGCCAAGCTCGATTCCCTAGTGGCACGGCACTTTTCGTGTCATCTATATGCGCGGCCGCTGAATATTCAATTGCCGTGCGGTAGCGTCGGGGGAGTGCAGCTGCTGCGAATCCACCACGCCGCGATCATCGCCACCGACTACGGAAAATCGAAGGCGTTCTATACCGAAATCCTCGGCTTGCGGATCCTCGCCGAGAACTATCGGGCTGAAAGGCACTCGTACAAGCTCGATCTCGCGTTGCCCGACGGCAGTCAGATCGAGTTGTTCTCGTTCCCCGAGCCCCCGCCGCGGCCCTCCCGGCCCGAGGCTGCCGGCCTGCGGCACCTGGCTTTTGCTGTGCCCGATGTGGAGCAGGCCCTGGCTGAGCTGCGGGGGAGGGGAGTGGCGGTCGAGGAGGTGCGGGTGGATGAGTACACGGGGAAGCGGTTCGCCTTCTTCTTCGACCCCGACGGACTGCCACTGGAACTGTACGAGGAGTGAGGATCGCGTCTCGGCGTCCCCGAAGCATCACTATCGTTCATTAGGAGATGGAACTATGCGCATCTACGCATGTAACTCTGTTTCCAACAAATCCCGGCACGCACGACCGCACACAACTTCCTGACCACACGCATCGCCCTTCAACCTCGAAGAGGGGGCGGGTATTCGATGCCGCTCGGTCGCTGGATTGGGCGCTCCCATACGATGGTTCGCATGACCAAAGTGCTCCTGAAGACCTCCGCCGGGGACATCACCCTGGAACTGGACGACGCCAAGGCACCCAAGACCGTTGCCAACTTCGTCGACTACGTGAAGGCGGGCCACTACGCGGACACCGTGTTCCACCGCGTCATCCCGAACTTCATGATTCAGGGCGGCGGCCTGACTGCGAACATGCAGCAGAAGCCGGCCCCGAACACGGTCGAGAACGAGGCCGCCAACGGCCTCAAGAACGACAAGTACACCGTCGCCATGGCGCGCACCTCGGCCCCGCATTCGGCCAGCGCGCAGTTCTTCATCAACACCAGCAACAACAACTTCCTGAACTACCCGGGCCAGGACGGCTTCGGGTACGCGGTGTTCGGGAAGGTCGTCGACGGCGAGGCTGTCGTGGACGCCATCGAGGGTGTGCAGACCGGCAACAAGTCCGGCCACCAGGATGTGCCGGTCGAGGCCATCACCATTCTGTCCGCCGAGCTGGTCTGACCTTCTCGCGACAACGACAACGGCCCGGAACCTTACTGGTTCCGGGCCGTTGTCGTTGTCGCGTACGTGGGTTCAGGCGTCGAGGACGCGGGGTTTGCGTTCGATCACCGGCGGCTGTACCGACCAGGGGAAGTTGATCCATTTGTTGGTGCGTTTCCACACGTATTCGCAGTCCACTTCGGAGTGCGGTTTCTGGTAGATGACCGCGCAGCGGACTTCGGCGACGTGGTCGGAGCAGAAGTCGCGTACCAGTTTGAGGGTTTTGCCGGTGTCGGCGACGTCGTCGGCGACCAGGACGGTGGCGCCGGTGAGGTCGACGGCGCTGGGAACGGGGGGCAGCATGACGGGCAGGTCGAGGCGCTGGTCGATGCCGGTGTAGAACTCGACGTTCATGACGTGGAGGTTCTTGACGTCGAGGGCGTAGCCGAGGGCGCCGGCGACGAAGAGTCCGCCGCGGGCGATGGAGAGGATCAGGTCGGGTTCGAAGCCGTCGTCTGCGATGGTTTGGGCCAGTTCCCGGCCGGCGACTCCGAACAGTTCCCAGCTCAGTTCTTCGCGATCACTCATGCCCGACTCCGTTCTGCCCGCTGCGGTGGTCGTGGTGATCATACGAGCCGGGTCACGGCTGGTGGGTGATCGTGTACCAGAGCAGGCCGAGGGTGGCGAGGGCGAACAGTGGCACCAGCACCATGGTTTCCATCTTGTTGCCGGTGTGGTCGATGATCGGGATGCGGGTGCGCAGTTTCAGTGGCCACAGCAGGCGGCAGCCGCGGTCGGTGAGGCAGTCGCCGATGAGGTGGGCGAGGGCGCCGAGTCCGACGGAGAAGGGCAGCCAGAGGGGTTTGTCGCTGATCCAGTGGTCGATGGCGAAGGTGCCGCAGACGGCGAGGATGACGACGGTGCCCCAGGATTTGAGGCCGTCGCCGGTGGGCGCCAGTCCGAGGGCTTTGACGGCGAGGGCGAGCAGGAAGAACACCAGGGCGAGGGTGAAGTTGCGGCCGAGCAGGTGTTCGCCGGCCCAGGTGCCGTAGGTGACGGCGGCGACGAAGGCGAAGGAGTGGGTGCCGTGGCGGTGCCCGCCGGAGATCCACGAGATGAACTTGCACGCGTAGTGCGAGATGGGCCCGAGCACATGGGAAATGGTTCCCGAGGGGTGGTCGGCGTCGGGCAGCAGCGCGGCGCCCGCGGTGAGGAAGGTGCCCATCACCAGATCGACGGAGCCGATGGCCCCGGATTGCACTACGGGATAGGTCAAGACGGTGAACGGTAGCGCAGCGGCTGCCGCCGACCAGGCGAGTGCGCCGCTGGTCGCATGTGAATGTCCTAGCACCGCTTGAAGGTTAGCGGACGGCTTCGAAATGCTTTTCAGGGCAGCCGGTTTGGTTTTCGGGGTGTGTTCCGGATCGCTTTCGGGTGACCCGCATGCAGGCGGGCAGGGGCCTCCAATAGTCTCGGATCGATTGCGCTTTCCGTTCAGAGAGGAACCGGACATGTCGGTAGCGTCCGCGGTGAAGGATCAGATCCAGCAGATCGGTGGGGGATTCTTCTTCTCCCGGGAAGCGCGAGCCTTCGCGGAGAGCACGGGTGTGCCGGGCTTCCTGCCGGGATATACGCGGGGGCGTGGCGGTGTGCTCGGTGATGTGGATGCCGATGTGGTGACCGCGGCGTTCGGGTTCTTCCCCGCGGATTCGATTCGTGCCGGGTGGGAGGCCACGGCGTCGACTCCGGCCGCGATGGGCGCGGAGGGGTATTTGAAGGCGTGCCAGGATTTCGGGCGCCGGAAGCTGGCTTCGTTCGAGGATGCCGGTCGGTTGGCCGAGCTGTTGGGGCTGGTGGTGGCTGCGGCGAATCCGGCGGGTGTGCCGTTGTTCGCGGGGTGGCGGGCGCTGCCGCAGGCCGATGACGCGCCGGGGCTGGTGTTGCAGTTGATTCACGTGCTGCGGGAGCTGCGGGGCGGTCTGCATCTGGTGGGTGTGCTGGGTAGTGGTTTGACCCCGTTGCAGGCGGTGTTGATCGCGGGTTCGCCGTTGTCGGCGGGTCCGGATCAGGCGCGCAGCTATGGCTGGCCGGAGCCGTTCGAGGAGATCACCGCGGAGCTGAAGGGCCGTTGGATGCAGGCGGAGTCGATCACCGAGGATTTGATCGCGCCGGCGTTCGCGGTGCTCGACGACAAGCAGAGCGACGAGCTGATCGGTTTGCTGACCGCTTGTCACGCCGCGGTGTTCGGCGGTCGCTGAGTCGCGGGCCGCGCGGGCGCGGTGAGCAGCCAGCGCCAGCGCGGCAGTTCGGCGATGACAGTGATCATGGCCAGGACGCCGACGATGGCGACGGCCCAGCCGGGCATGATCAGGATCGCACCCCACAGCGCGCCCGCGAGTTGCAGCAGCATGAACCCGATGGTGACCGGGCCGGGGACGGCGACGGTCACCTGCTTCTTGTCGCCGGGGGTGGCGAAGACGCCGGGTGCGCCGATGAGCACGATCACCGCCAGGATCGACCAGGCGATCGAGTAGTGGGCCAGCCCCCACGGCAGTGTCACCCAGGCGACGAGTTCGGTGAGCACGCGCAGCACGGCGGGGATGCGGCCGCGGTCGGTGAGGTTGGGTGAGGTGGTGGCGCGTTCGAGCATGCGGTGAGAGTCGCATACGGCGGGTGCGGGCGCACACCGGATGCGTGCGCCCATGGCCGGGAAGTGGTTCAGCGGTGCAGGAATTCGAGGGTGACGCGTTCGAAGGCTTCCTTGGCCTCGTACATGACCCAGTGCCCGCATTTGGGGAAGACGTGTAGTTCGGCGTTGGGGATCTGGCGCAGGGGGATGAGCGCCATGTCGGTCGGGCACTGGCGGTCGTCGGCGCCCCAGGTCATCAGCACCGGGCTCTTCACCTTGTGCAGCATGGACCAGTAGGGCGGGGTGGGGGAGTTCTCCATGAACTGCTGTTGCAGCGCAAGCGCTTCGGACCCGTACATGGCTTTCAGGCTGGCCTGGGCGGCCGGCTCGGTGGCGGCGTTCCACCGTTCCTCGACGAGGTCGTCGGTGATCATCTTGGGGTCGTAGATCATGCACCGCAGCCAGCGCTGCAGCCCTTCGCGTGAGGGCGCGTCGGCGAACTCCGACAGCAGCCGAGTTCCTTCGCTCGGGTTGACCGCGAGCAGGCTGTGCCCGACCCCGCCGATCGCGATGATCTTCTCCACGCGCTGCGGATGCTGCATGGCGACATTGACCGCGACGACTCCGCCCATGGAGTTGCCGATCATGGCGGCGGAGTCGAGGCCGAGGGCATCCATGAACCGTACGACGGAGTCGACGGCGGTGAGCACCGGATGTCCGGGCACCGGATCGCTGACCCCGAATCCCGGGAATTCGAGGACGTAGCAATGGAAGTGGTCGGCATAGAACCCGAGGTTGGCCCGAAAGTTCCGCCACCCGTTGACGCCGATCCCGGACCCGTGCAGCAGCAGTAGGGGAGGCCCGTCGCCGGCTTCGTGGTAGCGCAGAACGCCTTTGTCGGTGGTGATTTCGCGTCGGGTGTTCTCGTAAGTGACATCCACTCCACCAAGATAGAACAGGTTCTAGTGCTATGTCACCGATATGTCGGCAAAAATTTCCCATGCTCACATGCGGACATGCGCATTCGAACCTTCGAACTCGAAATTACCCGGCCGCCACGGCGGCCGAAACCACCACCACCGCATCTAGCCCAGCGGTTCCCGTCGCTGGCATGATCGGGGTCCGATGGCAGAAGGGGAGTCCATGGCTGGGGTGATGATCGGCCGAATCCAGCGGTTGCGCAGTCTCATCGAGCATCCGCGCACCGGGGCTGCCGAACGAGCGGCGGCGCAACGCATGCTGGACCGCCTGTTGAGCAAGTCGGCGGCGACGTCTGTTCGGCCGGGTGACCGCAATTACGGTGCGCGCCATGCCCATCCGGGTAGGCATGCGAGTCTGTCGCGTATCGCGGAGATGATCGCCGACGACATCGCGCTGGCCCGGATGGCCACTCTCGCGGATGGAGAAGGCGACTTGGCGGTGATCAGTGCGCTGCTTAAGGCTCCCGCCCAGCTGACTTATACCGTCGAAGCGCCCGCGCAGGCAGGGATTCTCATCACTGTCGGCGCTGTCCCCGCCGCGTGGGCCACCGACGCCGACGGATTCGACTCGGTGGCGTTGCGGGCGCTCGTCGCGGAGCTGACCGAGCTGATGAACGCCTACAACCATGACGGCGCCGAAGTCGCCCGCCGTTTCGTCGGCCGCGTTCGGATTCAGACCGTGGCCTGATCGATCGGCCCGATACGCGTGGTGCCCCCGAACCGCGAACGGTTCGGGGGCACCACGGTTACCGATGGATCAGACCGGAGCGATCAGACCAGGTCGAAGCGATCCAGTTCCATGACCTTGGTCCAGGCCGCGACGAAGTCCTTGACGAACTTCTCCTTCGAGTCGTCCTCGGCGTACACCTCGGCCAGTGCACGCAGCTGCGAGTTGGAGCCGAGCGCCAGGTCGACGCGGGAGGCGGTCCACACGGTCTTGCCGGTGGCGCGGTCCTTGCCCTCGTAGGTGCCGTCGTCGGCCGAGGACGGACCCCACTTGGTGGACATGTCGAGCAGGTTGACGAAGAAGTCGGTCGTCAGTACGCCCGGCTTGTCGGTGAACACACCCAGCTGCGAGCCGCCGTGGTTGGCGCCCAGCACGCGCAGGCCGCCGACGAGGACGGTCATCTCCGGCGCGGACAGGGTCAGCAGGTTGGCCTTGTCGAGCAGCAGGTACTCCGCGGGGATGCGGGTGCCCTTGCCGACCCAGTTGCGGAAGCCGTCGGCGACCGGCTCGAGCGCGGCGAAGGACTCGACGTCGGTCTGCTCCTGGGTGGCGTCGGTGCGGCCCGCCCGGAACGGTACCTCGATGGCGAAACCGGCTGCCTGCGCGGCCTTCTCGACACCGGCGTTACCGGCCAGCACGACCAGGTCGGCGAAGGAGACCGGCTTGCCGAAGGCAGCCTGGATGCCTTCGAGCACCCGGATGACCTGGGCCAGCTCGTCGGGCTGGTTGACCTCCCAGCCGGCCTGGGCTGCAGGCGGATGCGGCCGCCGTTGGCGCCGCCGCGCATGTCGGAGCCACGGTGCGAGGACGCCGCGGCCCACGCGGTGGACACCAGCTGCGCGACGCTCAGACCCGAGTCGAGGATCTGGGCCTTGAGAGCCTTGGCGTCGGCGTCGGAGATGAGCTCGTGGTCCACGGCCGGGATCGGGTCCTGCCACAGCAGGGTCTCGGCGGGCACCTCGGGGCCGAGGTAGCGGACCTTGGGGCCCATGTCGCGGTGGGTGAGCTTGTACCAGGCCTTGGCGAAGGCCTCGGCCAGCTCTTCGGGGTGGTCGAGCCAGCGGCGGGTGATCTGCTCGTAGACCGGGTCGATGCGCAGCGACAGGTCGGTGGTGAGCATGGTCGGCAGCTTGGCCGGGCCGTCGAAGGCGTCGGGGATGATCGCCTCGGCGTTCTTGGCGACCCACTGGTGGGCGCCGGCGGGGGAGGCGGTCAGCTCCCACTCGTAGCCGTAGAGGGTTTCGAGGAAGGTGTTGTCCCACTTGGTCGGGGTGGGGGTCCAGGTGACCTCGATGCCGGAGGTGATGGCGTCCTTGCCGACACCGGTGCCGAAGCTGGAGCGCCAGCCCAGGCCCTGCTCCTCGAGCGGCGCGGCCTCGGGCTCGGGGCCGACGCTGTCGGCCGGGCCCGCACCGTGGGTCTTGCCGAAGGTGTGGCCGCCGACGATGAGCGCGGCGGTCTCCTCGTCGTTCATGGCCATGCGGGCGAAGGTCTCGCGGATGTCGACTGCGGCCAGTTGCGGGTCGGGGTTGGCGTTGGGGCCTTCGGGGTTGACGTAGATCAGACCCATCTGGACCGCCGCGAGCGGGTTCTCCAGGTCACGCTTGCCGGTGTAGCGGGCGTCGCCGAGCCATTCGGTCTCCGGACCCCAGTACACGTCCTCTTCGGGCTCCCACTGGTCGACGCGGCCGCCGCCGAAGCCGAAGGTTTCGAAGCCCATGTCCTCGAGGGCGACGTTGCCGGCGTAGACGATGAGGTCGGCCCACGACAGTTTCTTGCCGTACTTCTTCTTGACCGGCCACAGCAGGCGGCGGGCCTTGTCGAGGGAGGCGTTGTCGGGCCAGGAGTTCAGGGGCGCGAAGCGCTGCATACCCGCGCCCGCGCCGCCGCGGCCGTCGCGGATGCGGTAGGTGCCCGCGGCGTGCCACGACATGCGGATGAAGAAGGGACCGTAGTGGCCGAAGTCGGCGGGCCACCAGTCCTGGGAGGTGGTCATGACCTCGACGATGTCGGCCTTGACGGCGGCCAGGTCGAGGGTCTTGAACTCGGCGGCGTAGTTGTAGCCCTCGTCCATCGGGTTGGCGACGGCCGGGTTCTTCTGCAGGATCTTCAGGTTCAGCTGGTTGGGCCACCACTGACGGTTGGCGTTGCCGCCCTCGGCCGGATCGGACATCCGGTCGTGCAAGACGGGGCAGCCACCGGCGGCAGGTTCGGTATTGGCTTCACCGATGGGCGGGGTTTCAGGCACGGTGTGTCGTCCTTCCGGTAGGTGTGATCTTGTTGTCGACCACGAGTGTGGCCGCTACTTGTTTTGTGTGGCAGCGGTTTTCGAGCAGTCGGGGCACAGGCCCCAGTAGATGACCTCGGCTTCGTCGAGCGCGAAGCCGTTGGTGTCGGAGGCGGTGAGGCAGGGTGCGTCGCCGACCGCGCAGTCGACGTCGGCGATGACGCCGCAGGTGCGGCACACGACGTGGTGGTGGTTGTCGCCGACGCGGGTCTCGTAGAGGGCGACCGATCCCATCGGCTGGATGCGGCGGATCAGCCCCGCGCTGGTCAAAGCTTTGAGAACGTCGTACACGGCCTGATGTGACACCCCACCCAGGGTTTCGCGGACGAATCCGAGGATCGAGTCGGTGTCGGAGTGGGGATGCTCGTGCACCGCGGTCAGTACCGCGAGCCGCGGTGCGGTCACACGCAGAGCGGCCCCGCGCAACATGCGCTCGAAATCGGTAGGCGTGGGCACAGCCCGAAGTCTGCCCCTTTTTCTGGAATCAATCAAGTATTGATTCGGCGTGTGGGGAAGATTTTCGCGGCGGGATCCGATACGCCGCCCCGCCCCATCTTTTGGGGGCACAGGTCGCGCCGGGGGCTGTTAACGCTTTTGCGCCGCCCACCCGGATCAGGGGTTTCCGCGGAAGCCTACGACGAACTGCGCTGAACCACAGGCGATTCCACGAATCCGATGCCCTCGAGGGTCGTAACAGGCGCTCCGACCCCGCTGATGTGCACCATGCATTGTCATTGGTCGGGTTTCGCATCTGGAGGTTCTCATGGGAATCAAGTCACTGGTTGTCGTCGCACTCGCCGCGGGAGTCGTTCTCACCGCCACGGGTTGCGACCCGAGCGACACCCCCAAGCCCCTGCCCACCACCGCCCCCGCCGGCCAGACCACACCGGCCACGGCGCAACCCACCCAACCGGGCCAGGACACCCAACCCGGCGGCAACAGCCCCGGCACGACCGACGCCCCGGCCCCCACGACCGGAGCCCCCGCCGGTGACCCGGCCACGCCGGCCCCCGGCGGCCCCGAGAAATGCAAAACCTCCCAGCTGATCCTGGACAAGGGCTACGGCGGCCAGATCGGCGGCACCTGGTTCCTGAAATTCATCAACAAGAGCTCCACCCCCTGCGTCCTGGAAGGCTTCCCGGGCGTCTCGCAAACCAACGGCCCCCAGGGCGACCCGGTCGGCGAACCCGCCGACCGCGACAAGGGCCCCCAAGCCCCGCAGGTCACCCCCGTCACCCTGACCGCCAACGGCGGCGCCGCCAAGTTCGAATTCATCAGCTACCCCAAACAGGTCAACGCCTGCGACGCCCTGCGCACCAACACCCTGCGCGTCTACCCGCCCGACAACACCGAATCCCTCACCCTGCCCTGGGACAACCTGATCTGCCCGAGCCCCCAGCGCATGCTGCTGGTCCGCGCGATCACCCCCGCCTGAACCCCGGGGCTGCGTGGCGGCGACGGCTCGGACCACCTCGAAACGGTCGGGGGTCCGGGCCGGTTGACCGCCGGATTGGGTCAGGAGACCGGCTGCCACACCAGTGTTGCGGTCGCGCCGGCAGGCAGGGTGTAGATGGCGCGGCGTCCGGACTCGGTGAGGGTGAAGGTGTGTCACCGACCCGGCGAGCATGCCGAGCGATTGGTCTGCCAGCTCGGGGTTCGTACGCATTCGCCGAACTACCTAGGGGAGTGCTGACCGGCTAGGGGGTGCTTACCGCTTCGCAGCCGCGCACAGCGACGCCAGTGGGCCCGGATCCCGAACCGTAGGACTTGCGCCGCAGCAGGTCCCGATCGATGAGACTGTGCCCGCTCACCGGGGCTCGGCCGCTCCATTGTCGGTGGTGCCGATCACATTCGACCCAGGAGGCACCGCTTGCGTTTCCACTTCACCGAAGCCGCCGGTGACCCGGCGCACTGGCTGCCGCTGGCCCGCGCCGTCGAGGACGCCGGATTCACCGGCATCTGCCTGGCCGACAGCCTCGCCTACCCCTCCGAATCCGACGCCACCTACCCGTACACCGACGACGGCAACCGAGAATTCCTGCGCGGCAAAGCCTTCATCGAACCTCTGGTCCTGGCCGCCGCCCTGACCGCGGCCACCACCCGCCTGCACGTGACACCGTTCGTGCTGAAACTGCCCGTGCGCCCCCCGGTCCTGGTCGCCAAGCAAGCAGCCTCCATTGCCGCGCTCAGCGGCAACCGCCTCTCGCTCGGCGTCGGAATCAGCCCGTGGCCGCAAGACTTCACCATGATGGGCGTGCCCTTGCCGCACCGCGGCCGCCGCCTCGACGAATGCATCGACATCGTGCGCGGACTGTGCGGGGGAGGACCCTTCCAGCATCATGGCGAGTTCTACGACATCCCCGAGATCGAAATCAACCCCGTCCCCACCCAGCCCCTGCCGATCCTGCTCGGTGGCCACAGCGACGCGGCCCTCCGCCGCTCGGTCATCCGCGGTGACGGCTGGATGAGCGCCGGCGCCTCACCCGCCGACCTCGACACCATGCTCGCCAAACTGTCGACCCTGCGTCGAGAACTGGCCCCGGACAAAACCTTCCGCACCTTCGCAGTCTCCCGCGACGCGTTCACCCCCGCCGGCATCGTCCGCCTCGCGCAGTCCGGCGTCACCGACGCCATCATCGGCTTCCGCGGCCTGCACGAGCCCGGCCCCGACCACCGCACCCTCGACGAGCGCATCGAACAGATCCAGAAGTTCGCCGCCACCGTGATCGCCGAAACCGGCACCGCCGCCTGACACCACCACCCGCGACAAGACAGGGGACACCCATGGACGCCATCGAAGCCATCCGCCGACTCAAGTACCGATACCTGCGCGCACTCGACCTCAAGGACTGGGCACTGTTCGCCGACACCCTCACCGAGGACGTCACCGCCGACTACGGCGACCGGCTCTCGTTCACCAACCGCACCGACCTGGTCGCCCAGATGAGCGAAAGCCTGCCCGCATCGATCATCACCGTCCACCAATGCCATCACCCCGAGATCGACATCGACGGCGACACCGCGACCGGCATCTGGTACCTGTCCGACACCGTCGTCTTCACCGAAACCCGCCAGATCCTCACCGGCGCAGCCTTCTACGAGGACCGTTACCGCCGCGGCACCGACGGGGAGTGGCGCATCAGCCGCACCGGATACACCCGCACCTACGAAGCGATGCAATCACTCGACGACACACCGACCTGGCAGCTGCTCGCACACCGCTGATCAGATAACCGTGCAGTATGGGGGACGCCGACATCAGCACTACTTAACATAATGTTGATTATCGGCGCGGTTACGGCACTGGTGTTGATCTTGAAACATGCTGCGTGCGTTGCGTATTCACGCCGTGTGTCACAGCAAGCCCGGCCCGGCTGGCGCCACCGCGTGTTGCGTCTCTCCCACGCGTGTTTGTGTCGCACGCTGGGTCCAGATTGGCCCACATGAATATTTCAGGCCATTTGGCCCCCTGGAGGAAAATTTCCCGTTTCGGCCAAATGGGCTGATTGTGGCCGGGTTTCGGGCTGTCGGGGCTCGGTCTGCTCCGGGTTTCGGGCTGTCGGGGCTCGGTCTGCTACTCCCCTCCGGCCGGCCCGCCCACCTGAATATGTCACAGTGACGTATGTTGCTGCTGTGACTGGAGTCGATGTACCGCGCGCGTGGCAGCGGCGAGAAGAACGATCGGCGGAATCCAGTCACGAAGGCCCGGACGAGCCACCCATCCGTCGTCCGGCCCGAATGCGAGAAGGTCGTAGTGGATGTCGCCGGCGTATCCCTGGAGATACGCAACCGCAGACGGTGCTCTGTTGGCACCGACTGCGAGGTGAATGATCCGGTTGCCTGCCCCGGGAACAACCAGTTGCGGACCACTCAATCTATTCATTTCCAGATAACGAGCGACAGCTGTGGCGACCGCGCCGCGAAACTCTACGCCAGCGATATCGACGCTCGCCGGTGCCGGCCGATCCCTGCGGGATGCGGGATTACTGTACGGTTCGAAACAATCCGTTTTCGTCTCAGCGCCTTCGATGAGCATGGACCTTGGATCGCTTCCGCGAGTTGCGGTGTTAGCGTTTCGGGAAAACAGGGGTCGGATGGCATGAAAGCGACTAATTGGACTAGATGGACTTCAAAATCGAACAAAAGGTGCAAATGTTCACCCAAAGTCGACTCAATATATGGCCATATGACGCTTTTCTCTCAAAATGGACTCAAGATTTTTTAGGAGAATCGCTGCGGCAAAACGTGCATAGGGGCAACCTCTCCGCTATATCCTCGCCCTATGAGTCACCTGGAGATTAGTCCTCGAGCCGGGTGTGATCGGTTCGCTAGGGAATTGCGACCAAGTGAAAGGTTGCAGCTGTCAAGAGCGTCTTTCGAAGTCGCCGTCGGCATGGCTGAACGCCTCAGCGGCGGACCTGGGACAGGGGATCGGTCCGACAGCGGCCTGCTGGACTCGGTCGCTGTCAGGGAGTTTCAATTGAGCCTCCTGCACGTCTGTAGTGTGTTGTCGGGAGAAATTCAAGGGTGGATCGCAGCCGCAGTCGAATGCGCACTGGACCACTCGGCGGACCTCGGTGATATCGCATCGGTGACGGGAGTCAGCCGAGCCGAGACGTATGAGCGGTGGCGTCGCGACGAAACCACCAGGGCATCGCTTATCGTCCTTTCGCAACCGTGGACAGATGCCTTGTGCCCCGATAACGATCGATATGAGAATGACCGCGGATGGTGGCGTGTGGGGACGAATGTCCGACACGACGCCCGGTATGCGATCGTCGTGGTCGACCAGCGGGTCAGCCGCGTCTACCTGATAGACCCGACCGGATGGGAACCTGATGGTTCGGGTGGTAAGTGGCGGTTTCAAGCATTCGGCGCGACCCCGCTCACCGAGAAGCAGGTCGCGTCCGCGGTCGCACACGGTCATTTGCCGGCGCGGATCGGTGATTACTTTCCCGCTCCTGCCGATAGGGGCTGCACGCCCTGGAGATTTGCGAATTCTTCGACTATATGGAACGGGCCATTGTGACGGCGCCATCGGTGGAGATGCGCTCAGACCTGTGCCTGGGTACCGCGAGGGAAGCCGCGGAGCAGTTCCTGTGCTCGATCGACTCGTTCAACACCTTCCGCGCCTACCGTATTGCAATACTCCGGACGGTCGAGTGGGTCGAAAACAACGGTTCGGCCGACACCGGGGGAACGGATCGGCTCCTGGCGTCGGTTACCCCCGAGGAAATCGGTCAGGCCATGGTCTCGTTGTGGTCGGCGGCGAGGAGTAGTACCTGGAACGCGCGTCGCGCGGCGGTGCTCTGCTGGTTGAGTTGGTGCCGCGAGCGGGGCTGGACAGCACCTACGATGCCGGCAGACCTGTCCAGGGTGAAACCTGTGCCCGAGCCGGTGACTGTGCTTTCGCGAGTGGCGATCGAAAGCCTCACCGCCCGTGAGGCAATCCACCTGCGCGAGAAGGCGCTGTGGTGGATGATCTTCGAGACGTGCGCTCGCCCCCGCGAACTGCTTCAGGCCGATATCGAACACCTCGACCTGGTGGAGCGTAGCTGCCGAGTGCGGTCGCGCCGGTCGGGTCACGGCAGTGGCCGCCCCGTGGAGTCGACACTGCGTTGGGGGCCGATGACCGACCAGTTTCTTCCTCGGTTACTGCGGGACCGGACGCAGGGCCCGGTATTCGTCACGCACCGTCGGCCCCGCGCGGGGAAGCTCGTGGGCTGCGGTGATCTGTGTCCCCATACCGGTCTGGCGAGGCTGTCGTACGACCAGGCCAGATATCTGCTCGACAGCGTGACCGCGGTGGACGGACTCGGTACCGGATGGAGACTGCATCACCTTCGTGACTCGGGTTTGGCCCATCTTGCTGCCTCGGGCATCGACGTGGGTGAACTCATGAGCAAGGCCCGCCACCGCAGACCGGGCCAGCTCCGCCGTTACATGATGCCGTCCGAATCGAAGCTCATGGAACTGTAGTCGTGCGTATTCGTACCCAAGAGAAGACATTCGGGCTCAGCAGAAGGGTCGGTCAACCGCGGGCGCCACCACCGACATGATGTCGGCGCTCGAGCGGGATCAGGGCACGGCGGATCGGCGCAGGCAGTTCTGGAGTATCCGGACGGCGTGTCGGTTCGAGTCTGTTACGCAATTCATCACAAGTCGAAAGAGAGGTCATTCATGGCAGCACGCCATGTGAGTTGTTCGACCAGGCGATTCGGGTCTGCTGGATCGTTCGTCGCGCTCGCGGCGGTTCCGTTGTCGATGACGCTGTTCGAGATCTCCCCGGCCTTGGCGGACGCGAGCAATCCGCCGACGGTGACCAGCCGCAACGATACGAGTGGCAAGCGGCCAGTGCCTGATGGCAGTCTCGCGCCGGTCGACCCGTCCAGTCTGCACCTGCCCACTGCCCTCGCCCCGCCCGTCGCACCGATCCAGGCGCAAGACGGGACCATTCGTATCGGCTCGGCTTCGATCGGACGGCCGGACTGGGTCGACCCTGGGCTGACCTCGGGAATCAACGACTCATACGCGCAGACGGAGGCCATGCTGGCCCAGGGATTCGACTCGCTCGGATTCGCGCCGACGCGGTCGGACCGCATGGCCGCCAACGCTCTTGCCGGTGCACTCGTAGGCAATGTGGTGGCGGGCACCGTGATCAGCCCGTTGACCTCCACCGGTGCACTGGTCGGTGCCGCCGCCGGTTTCATTTCCGGCATCCCCTTCCTCCCAGCGGGTTTGGTGGTCGTACCGGTCATCGGCGCTGCCATCGGTGCCGCAGTGTTCGCGATCCCTGCGGCCGTGGTCGGTTCGGCGATCGGGGCGGGTGTGGGTGCCCTTGTTGGTGCGTTGGAACCCGCGGTGCCGAGCCTGCCCGCCGATCGGACGCCGCTGGAGCTATAGCCACTGTTGTCACACTCCCCCGGTTCGCCAGTCAACCCACCCCGATACGTCACAGTGACGTATCGGGGTGGGTTGACTGGATGGTGGATGCTGTTGCTACCCGGTCGGATTGGGCGATCTGCGTGCCCGGTAGCAACAACTCGGATCCAGTTTCAGCGAATCGTGCCGAGCCCCGGGATCAACGGAAGATCCAGCGGCGTCACCCAACCCGGCGGCAGGGCATTGACGGCCGCGACGGCGTTGAGGGCTCGCATGCCGGTGGACAGGCAGCCCGCTACCGCCGGGGTGCGGCCGGAGCCGTCAGTGAAGCGGAACGAGGTTTCCTGGGAAATCGAAGGGCTGCCGAGGACGTCGACGCGGTACACGTCGTCCTTGGTGCCGGCGGGCCAGTCCGGCGCCGCGTCGAGGCCGATGCGGTTGACGTGTTCGAGGGTGATCACCTCACGGCCGTTGTAGACGCCGTTGATGGTGAAACGGATGGCGGCGACAGTGCCCGCTTTCACGCCGCCCTTGGCGGAGGGGCGGTCGGTCGGGGTGACCCATTTGTCCCAGGTGGTGGTGATGGCGTCGAGCTCGATGCCGGCGGCCGCGGCGATCATGGGAACCGTTGCGCCCCACGCCATGATGAGCATGTCGGGGTGTTCGAGCAGGGCTTGGAATTCGGGTGGGTGGCCGATGCCCATCTCGAATTCGTAGTCGCCTTCGTAGTCGGTGTAGTCGAGCAGTTCGGAGGCGCGCACGGACTGCACTTCACCACACAGGCCCATCAGGGTGAGCGGGAACAGGTCGTTGGCGAAGCCGGGGTCGATGCCGGTGGTGAAGCACGACGCTCCCCCGGCCTCGCACGCCTCGGTGATCGGGTCGCGCCACACGGCGGGCAGTTGTTTCATCTGCGGCCACACCCACGGGGTCATGGCGGTCGAGCAGACGTCGATGCCCGCGCGCAGGAAGGCGCCGATGACGCGCATGTTCTCGTCGGCGAAGGCGGCGGTGGGTCCGTAGTGGACGACGGCGTCGGGGCGCAGCGCGATGAGTTCGTCGACCGAATCGGTGGCCAGGACACCGGTTTTCGCGGCCCCGCACAGGTCTCCGGCGTCGCGGCCGACCTTGTCGGGGTTGCTGACGCCGACGCCGACGAGTTCGAAGTTGGGGTGGCGCAGGATTTCGGTGAGCACCATGGAGCCGACGACGCCGGTCCCCCACAGCACGATGCGCTTGTTCACGGTGTCTCCCTTGTTCATCGGTGGAACTCGCCGCAGTCGACGGTGAGCATCTGGCCGGTGACGGCGGTGGCGAGGTCGCTGGCCAGGAACAGGGCGGCGCGCGCGACCTCTTCGGGCGCGGCGAGGCGGCCCAGGTCGGTGGGTGCGGCCTTCTGGGCGTAGATGTCATCGTGGGTGACGCCGGCTTGGCTGGCCAGCCAGTCGAAGTAGGCCTTGTTGATGTCCTCGTACACATACGACGGCGCGACGGAGTTGACGCGGATACCGCGCGGCCCCAGTTCGGTGGCCAGCGAGGACGCCAGGTGGGCGAGTGCGCCTTTGGACAGTTTGTAGCCGGAGTATTCGGGCTGGGAACTGTAGGACACGCACGAGTTGAGCATGATGATGGAGCCACCGGTGGCG
The DNA here is from genome assembly GCF_018362975.1 of Nocardia tengchongensis. Taxonomy (NCBI): domain Bacteria; kingdom Bacillati; phylum Actinomycetota; class Actinomycetes; order Mycobacteriales; family Nocardiaceae; genus Nocardia; species Nocardia tengchongensis. The sequence continues at coordinate 5,430,229 of NZ_CP074371.1, read as the reverse complement.
GCGAGAGCATCAGCGAACAGAGCGGACAGCCGCAGGGGCGCGAAGACGTTGGTCTCGTTGGCGTTTCGCAGCGCCTCGACCTCGATCTGGGTGATCGGGTACATGGGCGGGATGGCGAAGGCGTTGTTGATGAGGCAGTCGACGCGGCCCAGTTCGGCGACGACGGTCTCGGCCAGGTTCCGGCGTTGGGTTTCGTCGGTGATGTCGGCACGCACGACCAGCGCGGTGCCGCCGAGAGCGCTGATCTCGTCGGCGTATTCGTGCAGGCGTTTCTCGGTGCGTCCGGCCAGGGCGAGGGTGGCGCCCATGTGGGCGGCCTCGATGGCCAGGGAATGGCCCAGGCCGGGGCCGACGCCGGAGATCACGACCACCTTGCCGGCCAGCAGCGGCACGGGGCGATAGGCGGGGGTGGGGACAGCTGACACGACTCCTCCTCGAGTCCTCAGCGGTTACAGAATGTAACGACTTTGATGTGACAGACTGTAACGACTCCTTCCCGCAGCGACAAGGACCGATTTCTGTGACCACACGCCACCGGCTGGGCCCGCACCGCGACCCCGCGGTGGACACCGCGGTCCTCGACGCCGCCCGCGCCCTGCTCGTAGAGCAGGGCTACACCGCCACCTCCATCGACGCCATCGCCGCCCGCGCCGGGGTCAGCCGCCCGGCCATCTACCGGCGCTGGCCCTCCAAAGCCCACCTCATCGCCCAAGCGGTGTTCCCCGACGTCGGCTCCGCGGTCGTGGCCCCGGATCTGCCGGTGAGATCGCCAAGGTCATCCGCGGAACCATCCAATTGTTCGGATCGGCCGAAACCCGCGCCGCCATGCCCGGATTGATGGCCGAGATGCGCCAGGACTCGGGCCTGTACGAGAAGCTCTCGGCGCGCCTGGACTCCCCCACCCGCGACGAGCTCCGCGACTACCTGCCCGGCGCGTCCGTCCGCCCGGGCCTGGACCCGAACACCGTCCTCGACACCATCGCCGGGGCGGCCTTGTTCGCCATGGTCATCCGCGATATCGCCGATCTCGACGGTTTCGCGGCCTCCCTCGAGGATCTGCTGCTCTACGGCATCCTCGGGCAGCGCCCCACACCCGAATAGGGTCCGCGCCGCTGGTAGTGCGAAAATCGGTGGGCCGAAAGGTCTTTCGGCGGTAGCGTGCGCGCCATGGCGGCGAAGAGCAACAGTTATCTGGATCAGGTCGTGGCCCAGCAGGCCGAACTCGAAGAGGATCTGCGGCCCTCGTTCATGCGGTCGGATTCCGGGTCCGCCCCGGCGGCCCCGAGCGCCTCGAGACAGCGCAGCGCACTGGCCAAACGGGCCGGACGGTCGGGTCCGGTGCGCGAGCACGCCCCTCAGGGCCCGGTGGAGGTCCGCACGAGCGGCTGGTGGCGGTGGCAGACGGTACTGGTGCCGCCCAACGCGTTTGTCGTGCACACCCGCCGCGGCGCGCCCGAACCCCTGCACATCGGGCTGGGCGTCTCCTTCCGCTTCGACCCGACCACCGACTCGTTCCTGGTGGTGCCCGGCGCGATCCAGACCATCCTGATCAACGCCTACTGCATCTGCAGTGAACTGCAAGGCGTCCTGGTGCAGGGGTACGTGCAGTGGATCATCGACGATTTCGCCACCGCCTACCGCAAACTCGACTTCTCCGACCCCGAGGACCCGATGCGGCTGGTCAACGTGCAGCTGCGCGAGCAGGCCGAGGCCGCGATCAAGGACAAGGTGTCCACGATGGCGGTCCGCGACGTGCTGTCGGACAAACAAACCCATCATCGAGGAGCTCACCGCGCGACTGCGCACCGTCGCCGAGGGCGCCGGCGACGGTGGTGCGCGCGGGCTGGGTCTGTCGATCGTGACCGTGCAGATCAAGGAGGCGGTCGTCTCCTCGAACACGTTGTGGGAGAACCTGCAGAAGCCCTACCGCAGCGAACAGAACCGGGTCGCGCGCCTGGCCGAACTCGACGCCCAGGAAGCGGTGTCCACCGCGAGGCCGCCGCCGGGCGCGCCGCCGAACAGCGCCGCATCGAGGACGAGCGGGAACTGGCCGAACTGCGGGCCCGCAACGACGCCGCCCGCTTCGACCGGGAGACCGCCGAACGGTTGCGGCGCACCGCGGCCGAGCACGACGTCGACCGTGAGGTCGCCGACCTCGCCCAGCAGACCGCCTTGCACGCGCTGCGTCTGGAACGCGACCAGCACGCCGAGCAACTCGAGAACGCGCGCCTGCAGGGCGAGCTGGCCCGGCTGCGTCAGGAAGCGGAACTGGCGTTGGCGCAGGCAAAGACGCGTGCCGCGCACGAGGCGTCGCTGCTGGCGTTGGATCGTGAACGGGTCGGCATCGACAACGCCAACAGTCGCAGCGCGGCCACGGTGCAGGCGCAACTGATCGAGACACTGCCCGCGATCGTGGACAACCTGCCCGCACCCACCGAGTTGCGGTCGGTGCAGATCGGCGGCGACACCCTGGGCCTGGCCGGATTGGTCGCGCAGCTGTCGGAGATCATGACCGCCATCCGCGCCACCGGTCCATCCTGACCGTCACGGGTGGGTGCATTCGCCCCCGCCGCACCCGCCCGGAGCCTTACCGTCTGAGAAGGGCTTCGTTGGCGAGTGGATCGAGATGTGTGATGAGCGAACCGAATACGACCCCCGCCGTGTTCCAGGCGACCGCCGCGATCGACCCCGACGCGGTCGCGGTCCGCTCCATCGGCGGCGCCACCAGCCTGACGTGGCGCGACTACGCCGCCCAGGTGCGCCAGGTCGCGGCGGGCCTGGCGGCGCTGGGGGTGGGGCGCGGGGACACGGTGGCGTTCATGATGGCCAACCGGGTCGAGTTCTATCCCCTCGAGGTCGGCGCCCAGCACACCGGCGCCACCTCGTTCTCGGTGTACAACACGCTCTCGGCCGAGCAACTGCAGTACGTGTTCGGCAATGCCGGCAACCGGGTGGTGATGTGCGAGGCACAGTATGTGGAGCGCATCCGCGCGTGCGGGGTGCCCATGCAGACGATCGTGTGTGTCGACTCCCCGGTCCCGGGCACGCTCAGCGTCGCGCAGCTGAAGCAGTTCGGGCGCAGCGATTTCGACTTCGACGCCACCTGGCAGTCGGTCACCGCCGAGGACATCGTGACCCTGTGCTACACCTCCGGCACCACCGGCAACCCCAAGGGCGTGGAGATCTCCCACGCGAGTCTGGCTTTCGAATGCCGCGCCTACGCCTCGGTCATGCCCGTCGAATTCGGTGACCGCATCACCTCGTTCCTGCCGACCGCGCACATGGCCGACCGGGTCACCGGGTTGTATCTGCACGAATATTTCGGCACCCAGATCACCGTGGTCCCCGACCGCACCCAACTCGGTGCCGCGCTCGCCGACGTGCACCCCACCATCTGGGGAGCGGTGCCGCGGGTGTGGGAGAAACTCAAAGCGGCCGTGGAATATTCGGTCGCCGCCGAAACCGACCCGACCCGAGCCGCGGCGCTGCGCTGGGCGCTGGAGGTGGCCGGGCGCAAGGCTGCCGCGCAACTGGCAGGCACACCCGTCGACGACGGGTTGGCCGCGGAATGGGCGCGCGCCGACGCCGCGATACTGGGTGCGTTGCGCACCAAACTCGGCCTGGATCAACTCAAATGGGCGCTCTCGGGTGCCGCGCCGATCCCGCCGGAAACCCTGGGCTTCTTCTTCGGTCTCGGCATCCCCATCTCCGAGGTGTGGGGCATGTCGGAACTGACCTGCATCGTCAGCGTCGCCCCACCCGCGCAAGCCCGACTGGGCACCGTCGGACGCTTGCTGCCGGGGCTGGAATCCAAGATCGCCGAGGACGGTGAGTTCCTGGTGCGCGGGCCGCTGGTGATGCGCGAATACCGCAAGGAACCGCAGAAAACCGCCGATGCCCTCGACACCGACGGCTGGCTGGCCACCGGCGACATCATCACACAGCGACGCCGACGGCTACCTGCGGGTGGTGGACCGCAAGAAGGAGTTGATCATCAACTCCGCCGGAAAGAACATGTCCCCGGCCAATATCGAGAACACCATCAAAGCCGCCGCCCCGCTCATCGGCGCGTTGGCCACCATCGGCGACAACCGCGCCTACAACACCGCCCTGATCGTCCTCGACGCCGAATCCGCGCCGCCCTACGCCGCCCAGCACGAGCTACCCGACGCCTCGGCCGCCGCCCTGGCCGCGACAAGACGGTGATCGCCGACATCGCGCGCGGCATCGCCGCCGGCAACGCCAAACTCTCGCGCGTCGAACAGATCAAACGCTTCACCATCCTGCCCACCTTCTGGGAACCCGGCGGCGACGAAATCACCCTGACAATGAAGCTGCGCCGCAAACCCATCGCCGAGAAATACGCCACCGACATCGACCGCATGTATGCCGCGGAACTCGCCGAAGGCGTCCACGAACCCGGTTCCGCCTGACCCCATTCGGGATCCGTCACTGCGGTCTCCTCCCACTGTTTAACGGGCGCGTGGGTTGACCTGGAGTGTGCTCCAGAATCTAGGGTCGGGGCATGAGCAGAATTCTGGTTACGGGGGCCAACAAGGGGATTGGCTTCGAGGCTGCGCGGCGGCTCGTGGCGGCGGGGCACACCGTGTACGTCGGGAGCCGGGATGTTGAGCGGGGCCGGCGGGCGGCGGAAGAGATCGGCGCGGTGGCTGTTCAGCTCGACATCACCGACGACGGGTCGGTGAATGCCGCCGTGGCTGCGATCGAGGCTGACGGGGGGTTGGATGTGCTGGTCAACAATGCGGGCATTCAGGCGGAGATGGCTGCGGACGGGACTGTGCTGGGGGCCGCCGAGCTGACAGCGGAGATGATGCGGGAGACCTTCGAGACCAACGTGTTCGGGACCGTGCGGGTGCTGCATGCGTTCTTGCCGCTGCTCGAGAAGTCCGCAGCCCCGGTGGTTGTCAACGTCAGTAGCGGGCTGGCTTCGTTGCGCCGGATCACCACCGAGGGAGATACGGCATATCAGTACCCCGGTGTCGCGTATCCGGCGTCGAAGACAGCGGTCAATGCGCTGACCATTCAGTACGCCAAGGCTTTTCCCGGCATCCGGATCAACTCGGTCGAACCCGGGTACACGAGCACCGATCTGAACAACAACCTCGGCCACCAAACGGTTCAGGAGGCGGCGGAGATCATCGTGCGGATGGCGCAGATCGGTGTGGACGGTCCCACCGGAGGATATTTCGACATCAACGGCGAACTGCCCTGGTGACCGCAGGGATCGGGCACTCAGATCGCGATGCCGACCAGATGCCCGATCGCATAGGTGGTCATCATCGCCAGCGCTCCGCCGGCCAGGACCCGGACGGTGGCGCGGGCGACGGGGGCCTGTCCGAGATAGGCGCCCACGCCGCCGGTCAGCGCCAATGCGGCCAGGACCGCACCCATGGTGAGGGGCACCCGGATCGCTTGCGGCGTCAGGATTGCCAGCAGGGGCAATAGCGCGCCGAGGGTGAACGACAGTGCCGAGGACAGCGCGGCGTGGACGGGGTTGGTCAGGTCGTCGGGGTCGATGCCCAGTTCGGCTTCGGCGTGGGCGGCGAAGGCGTCCGCGGCGGTCAGTTCTTCGGCGACCGCCTGGGCCGTGCTCGCGGACAAGCCTTTCGCGCGGTAGATGGCCGCCAGTTCGGCGAGTTCGGCTTCCGGTTGTTCGGCGAGTTCGCGGCGCTCGGTGTCGAGGAGAGCGCGCTCGCTGTCACGTTGGGTGCTGACCGAGACGTATTCGCCGAGCGCCATGGAAACCGCACCGGCGGCCAGACCGGCGACACCGGCGGTCAGGATCGCGGTGCTGTTGCTAGTGGCGGCCGCCACGCCGATGACGATGCCCGCGACGGACACGATGCCGTCATTGGCGCCCAATACGCCTGCGCGCAGCCAGTTCAAGCGGGTGCCCGAGCGCGTCGTGTGTGGTTCGGCCGGATGGGCCAGTGCCACCGAACCGTTCGTCTCGTCCCTCACTCGGGGAACGAGTAATGGTTCACACCGCTTCCCGCCAGCAAAGAAAGGCTCACCGAAATTAGGTAATGCATTGCATATCAAGCGGTTTCGAGCCACGGCCGCGCTGGAACCCCCGCGACACAGCGATCGCGACACGTTTGCGATAAGCAGATTCTCGATCGATCCGGTCCTGCGTGGAGCGGGTTGGCCGTAGCGTTTATCTCGGCGCCAAGCGGATCGGGCATAGAGAGCGACAGGATGCGGCCACAACCATCAGCGATCGGATACCTCCGCCACGATGTGTCGGGGGGCGCAGCAGCAGTGGGACGAGGCACAGATCCAGCATCTGGCTCGTCGGCTGGGCTACGACCTGTGCAAGACGCTGGTCTTCGGCCCCGAAACCGATCGGCCGCTCGTCCGGGTCCGCACCCTGGTCTCGCGGATGGAGGCCGACGCGGTCATCATCCCCAGCCTCGCGCACTTCGACGGCCACATCCCCGACGACATCGTGCAGGTCGCCGACATCATCACCGTGAACCCCGAAAACACCTACGCGCGCTGGGCGATTCCACCGGTGGAGTAACTCCGCGTTCGCAGCCGCGCCGCTCTGTGGGTCAAATGCCTGCCGCGCGCACGAGGTTGTCGGCCAGCCGCGGAGACACCGTCGACAGCAGCCGCAAGACCGCCGCATAGGTGGGATACAGCTCGACGGGCCGGTCGCGCAGCGCCGTGAGCACCCAGCCGGCGGCTTGCTCCGGGGTCAGCGCGGCCTGGGTGTCATAGTCACTGGTGGGGCTGATCATCGGGGTGCGCACGAGCGGGAATCCGATGGTGGTGACCGTGATTCCGGTCCCATGGCATTCGGCGCCGAGGTCGCGCCCGAAGGCGGCGAGGGCGGCCTTGGAGGCGTGATAGGCACCGAATTTGGGCATGACACCGGCGGTCGTGCCCCAGGTGCCGACATTGATGATGTGGCCGTCGCCGGCCTCGCGCAGCGCGGGCAGCAGGGCCAGGATGAGGCGGACCGGGCCGAAGTAGTTGACCGCCATGGTGCGTTCGTAGTCGTGGGCCCGGTCGACGGCGTCGAAGGCGGTGCGGCGGATGGAACGCCCGGCATTGTTGATCACGATGTCGGGCGTGCCGAACTGCTCGAGCACGCCGGCGGCCAGCTTGGTGACCTGGTCGGGGTCGGTCAGATCGCAGGCCATCGGGTGCGCGCAGCCGCCGTCGGCGACGATCGCCGCGCAGGTCTGCTCGAGCCGCTCGTGGTCGCGCGCCACCGCGAGGATCCGGGCGCCGCGCGCGGCCAGCAGATGCGCGGTGGCCTCACCGATCCCGGAGGAGGCCCCGGTCAGGATGGCGGTGCGACCGTGCAGATCCGGTGCGCTGCCGCCGCCCACGAGGGCGCGGATCGAGGGCGCGGGATTGAGCAACGCGGAGGTCAGAAGGTTCTTCATGGCGGTACCGTCGGTGGCAGGGTCGGCGGATGCGGGTGGCTGAACGGTAACCCACACGAATTGACTGATTGGTAAATTACGTTGAGGGTAGATTGCTGTCAATTGCGCTCTCGGAAGGCGGGAACTCATGGCGGGCAAGGCGGCGACCATCACCAACACGGCGGGCACCAAGGGCGTACCGCGCGCCGAACGTGAGGCGCAGATCCTCGATGTCGCCGCCGCCGAGATCGCGCGCGTGGGCTACGCGGGGTTGTCCCTGGCCGTCGTGGCCGCCGAGGCCGGGGTGTCGAAACCGTTGGTGTACAGCTACTTCGGCACCAAGGACGGCCTGTATCTGGCCTGCCTGCAGCGCGCCGCCTCGGTGCTCGGTGACGCGATCGACGAGTCCATGGACGGCGCGCCCTCGTCCCTGCAAGCCGCCGAGCGCACCCTGGCGGCGATCTTCGCCGTGCTCGAACCGCGCCCGCACGACTGGAAGGTCGTCTTCGATCTGTCCCATCCCGGTGAGGGCGCGGTTTACGAGGCCGCGTGGGCCGCGCGCGGTCGCATCGCCGAGCAGGCCTCGCGGGGCGTGGAGATGTTTCTCGCCGACCGCGGCCTGTCCGACCCTCGCGATCAGTCCGCGTTGACCGCGGTGTGGACCGGAGTGGTTGCCGCGCTGGTCGATTGGTGGCTGGATCATCCCGAGGAGACCGCCGCGGCCATGACCGCCCGCAGCCGACGCCTCATCGCAGCCCTGGCCTGACCCGGCCCGGTCTGAGGCGGGATCGGACCATTGACCTCGAATTGACCGATTGGTAACTTACGAAGTGGTCAATTTAGGAGGTTGGGATGCTGTCGACCCTGTGGCATCAAGTCAATACGCCACTGCTCTACGCGCTACCGGTGTTCGTCCTGTCGGTCGCCGCCGAGGCGCTGGCGCTGCGGGACCGCGACCACGAGCAGGGCACCGGCTATCTGGCCGTCGATACCCGCACCAGCATCAGCATGGGCGCCGGATCACTGGTGTCCTCGCTGGTCTTCAAACTGGCCACCCTGGTCCTGTTCGTGTTCCTGTGGGAGTACGTCGCCCCCTGGCACATTCCCTCCGGCGCCTGGTGGAGCTGGCTGCTGCTGATGGTGGCCCTCGACCTGTCCTTCTACCTCAATCACCGGTTCGTGCACCGGGTCCGCATCGGGTGGGCGGCGCATCAAGCCCACCACTCGAGTGAGTACTTCAACTTCGGGACCGCGCTGCGGCAGAAGTGGAATCCCTGGTTCGAGGTCGTCTTCTGGGCGCCCCTGCCACTGCTGGGTTTCGCGCCGTGGACGATCTACATCGCCTTCACGGTCAACCTGATCTACCAGTTCTTCACCCACACCGAGACCATCGGCAAGCTGCGCGCGCCCGATCGAATTCATCATGAACACCCCGTCGCACCACCGCGTCCACCACGGCAGCGACCCGGAGTACCTGGACAAGAACTACGCGGGCATCCTCATCATCTGGGACCGCATGTTCGGTACCTTCCAGCCTGAATTGCACCGTCCCACTTACGGGCTCACCAAGCCGGTCGGCACCTACAACCTGCTCACACTGCAGTACGGCGAGTTCGCCACCATGATCCGCGACGTGCGTGGGGCGCGCGGACTGCGCAACAAACTCGGCTATGTCTTCGCCCCGCCCGGATGGCAACCCGAGGAACTGCGCGGGCAGCTCGCCGCGGGGTGATGACCGGCTAGGTCGCCTCGATGACCTCACGCACGCGCTCGGCGAACGCGTCGGGCTGTTCCATGAAGCCGGCGTGGCCGCCCGGGAACAGGGTCGGTTCGATGCCCAGCTTGGCTCCCAGTGCGCGGGAAGTGCGGTCGCAGAACAGGTCCGCGGACTCATCGCCGATCCCGATGACGATCCTGGCCGCGGTGGCGCGCAGCGCGTCGAGGGACGGCCGCCACCCGGAGGTGGGGTGCAGTTCGTGCCGGTAGAAGAAGTCGTCGGAGGCGATGGCCCGCGGGTCCCGCTCGCCGCCGAAGATCTGCTCCAGCATCTCCTCGGGCATGGACAGACCGGTCATCTCGCCGAACTTGCGCATCGCGCCGATCGGATCGCCGCTGTTGTAGACCGCGATCATCTCGTCGGTCAGCGCCGTCAATTCGGCACGGTTGTCGAGGAGTTCGCGCAGCGGCGGCTCGTGCGCGATGAGGGTGGAGACGAGTTCGGGGCGGGCGATGGCCAGCGCCAGTCCGGTGATCGCACCGCCGCTGGACCCGAGTACCACCGCGGGTCCCTGCCCGATGTGGGTGATCACCCGGGCCAGGTCGTCGGCGCGCAGTTCCGGCGTCGAGTCCTGGCCGGCGTCGATGACGGTGCTGCGGCCGTGGCCGCGCGGATCGGGACACAAGACGGTGTAATCGGTGGCGAGCAGTTCGGCCAGCGCGCCGAAGGGACCCGAATCCATCGGGGCGCCGACCAGCGCGATGAGCGGGCCGCTGCCGCGGACTTCGTAGTAGAGGGTGCCGTCGGGCACCGCGACGGTTCCGGAGGTGACGGGTGCGGTCGTGGTCATGGTTGCTCCAGGTCGTTCAGTACATGGACACCTGTCATGACGGGACGACCGAGCCGAATTCATCGCGGCCCGAACGGAAAAGCCTCACACGGCGCGGCGGGACTCGGGCATCGCGCAGGCCACGCCGTCGGCCGAGCCGAGCGGGCGCACACCCAGTCCCTGGTTCACCCGGGCCCGCTGATTCTCCCAGGCGATGGCCGCCGCCAGCTCGGTCAGCTGGGACTTGTTCATCCGGGTCAGCAGCTGGGCGCGGATATGGTCGAGGTCCAGCGAGGTCGGAGTGACCGTCATGGCCTCGGCGAAGGCCAGCACCAGCTTCTCGGTGTCGCTGTAGGCGTCGCTGTCCTGATACGTCGGCAGGTCGGTGACCTGGGCTTCGGTGAGCCCGCCGTAGTGGGCCAGCGTCGACCCGATGTCCAGGCAGAACTGGCAGTTGACCAGCGCGGCCGTCTTCAGTTCGGCCAGGTCCTTCAGCTTCGGGTCGACCTTGTTGGTGAACAGCAGCATGGTCTCGTAGATCAGGATGCTGATCAGCACCTGCGGTCGCCGCAGCAGCCAGCCGAACAGGTCTGTCCGATTGCGTTGGGCCCGGCGGATCGTCTTGACGTAGCTCATGATTCGACTGATGGCGCGCATGTGATGCCTCCCCTGTGGCGGTTCACTGTTCGTTCCAGAAATCAATCCTAGGCCTCCGAAACGACGATGCGTAGTAGCACGCCCGGTCCGATATCAGTGATCCGCGTCTATCGACCCCGGCCGCCGCGCCCGCGATTCGGCGTTCCACGACCCCAGGATCCGCAGCGCCTCATGACTGGGCGAACCCTCGGGCGCGGTGTAGGTGACCAGCGTCTGATCCTTGGCCGTGAGCACCTGCAGCACTTGCCAATCCAACTCCAGCTCACCCACCACCGGATGCCGCAGATGCTTGCGCCCACCCGCCATCGACCGCACCCCGTGCCCCGCCCACCACCGCCGGAAATCCGCGTCGTGCACCGACAATTCCCCCACCAACTGCGTCAGCCGCGAATCCCCGGGCGTGCGGGCCGCGGCCATCCGCAATCGATCGACGGCTTCGGCGGCCACCTGCTCCCAGTTCACGAACAGCCCCCGCACCCGCGGCTCCAGGAACACCAACCGCACCAACGCCCGCTGCGCCGGCGGAATCTCGGCGAAGTCCATGAACAGCGCGACCGCCCCCGCATTCCACGCCAGAATGTCGGTCCGCGGCCCCAACACGATCGCCGGTGTCTGCAACGCCCCCAGCAGATCCCGCAGCGCACCACCGATCTCCGGCGCGACCGTGCCCGCCCGCTGCGGCCGAGCCTGCGCCAGCATCCGCAGATACTCGTGCTCTTCCCGACTGAGCCGCAACGCCCCGGCGATCCCCGCCAGCAGGTTCTCCGAAGCCGTCGCCACCCTCCCCTGCTCCAGCCGCGTGTAGTGATCCACGCTCACCGAGGCCAGCAGCGCCACCTCCTCGCGCCGCAACCCCCGCACCCGCCGGGGATTCCCCACCGCCGGCAGCCCCACCTCCTGCGGAGAAACCGCTGCCCGCTTGGCCTTCAAGAACTCCCCGAGCTCACTCACACGGTCCAGTCTGGCACCGCCACCCACCCTGTTCCTGGGGCTGCCATCCCCGGCAACGATCACCAGGCCGGATTTGGACGTCGCCGATGAATTCTGGATGGCTCCGTCGTCGATACGTTTGGATACACCGAAAGCGGTGTGTCAGAGCACAACCAATCGAGCCGGCCAGGGATCCGGCCGGGTGAGCGGGAGGCGCAGTGAGCGGTAACAGGGTTTTGGTGGCGGGGGCCAGCATCGCGGGGCCCGCGCTGGCCCACTGGCTGCGTCGGCGGGGAGCGCAGGTGACCGTGGTGGAACGGGCTCCGGAGCTGCGGCCCGGCGGGCAGGCGGTGGACGCGCGCGGAGTGGCCAAGGAGGTCATCCGGCGCATGGGGCTGGATGCGGCGGTGCGCGCGGCACGGACCGAGACCGCCGGCGCGCACACCGTGGACGCGGACGGCACAGTGCTCGAGACCTTTCGCGCCGAGGACGACGGCGGTGACGGCTACATCTCGGAGATCGAGATTCTGCGCGGGGATCTGTCCCAGGTGCTCTACGACGACACCCGCGACGGTGTCGAATACATCTTCGGCGACCGCATCGCCGAGCTCACCCAGGACGCGCACGGCGTCGACGTCGTCTTCGCCAGCGGCGACCGGCGGCGCTTCGAGCTGGTGATCGGGGCGGATGGACTGCACTCGGCCTTGCGGGAGATGGTGTTCGGGCCGCGAGAGCGTTTCGTCCGTCATCTCGGTCTCGTGCTGGCCTTCTACACCGTGCCCAACGAATTCGAGCTGGAGCGCTGGCTGCTCGACTACCAGGAGTCCGGGCGTTCCGCCGGACTGCGGCCCATCCGCGACGCCGGCCAGGCGATGGCCGTATTCTCCTTCCCCGCAGCCGATTTCGACGTCGACTACCGCGACGTCACCGCCCAGAAGCGCCTGCTGCGCGAGCGGATGGACGGCATGGGCTGGCTGGCCCCGCGCATCCTCGCGCACCTCGACGACACCCCGGACTTCTACCTCGACCAGGTCGCCCAGGTGGTCATGGACCGCTGGTCGAGCGGGCGCGTGGGTCTACTCGGCGACGCCGCGTTCAGTTCGTCGCCGATGTCGGGTCAGGGCACCGGTCTGGCCCTGGTCGGCGCCTACCTGCTGGCCGCAGAGCTGGCCGCCTCCGGATGGGACCCGGAGGCCGGGTTCGCCGCGTACGAGGCACGGATGCGTTCGTTCGTCGAGGCGAACCAGGAAATCGGCCGGTTACACGCGCACAGCCTCGCTTTCCCTGATCCGGACGCCCAGCCCGAGTGGGACATGGCACTGATCGAGCGCGCGATCAACGGCGTCGAGCTGCCCGACTACGCCGACCTGCCGGACCTCGGAGCACCCGCCGAAGTGCCGAGCACCTCCGCAGCCAAGCCATAAGGTCGGTCGGGTCTGTTAGCTTGCGCGCCATGACTGATGAGGGCCGGCACGGGGTTGGGCTGACGCGGCGGGTTATCGAGATGGTGCGGCGGCAGCCCGCGCGGGCGATGTTCGAGCCCGTCGAATGGGTCGGCCACACCCCGTGGGTGGAGGGCGAGGCTCGGCCGATGGCAGCGGAAGCGGTGGGCGCGCCGGTGTTTCCGTCGGGGCGGGCGGTGTCGCCGAGCGTGCGGGAGTGGCTGGCGTTCGATGTGAGCATGTTCGAGCGGTGTGGATGGTTCGATGCGGACGGCGGATTCGCGCCGCGGTCGTTGGATCAGCTGGTCGACGACGAGTTGGGGCAGCCGTGGGGTGAGACGTACAAGGACCTGGCAGGACGGTTTCCGGAGTGCTTTCTGCTGCCGGGCGGGTCGGACTCACGGCGGGTGCTGGCCGTGGGCGAGGTCGACTCGCACGGTGAGTATCCGGTGCTCGCGCTCGACGTCGACGACATGCCGTATGCGGGCCTGATGTTTCCGGGCTTCGATGTCCACGTCGCCGAGGCAGCGGGGTTGGTCGACTGCAAGTTCCAGACGTACACGGACCTGGCCCGAGACCCGGTATACGGGCCGCGGATGCGCGAACACGCCGCGCATTGCTTCGACGGGCAATTCTCCGCGGAGTACCCCTTCTGACTTGCGCGGCGAGCTGCTCCCGGTCGCCGCAGACGAAGGCCGGGCCGATTCATAGCCAATTCACATGGCCCGTACTGTGTTGCGTACCTACGTGTGTTTCTCGGCACGAGCACCATGCCTTGTGAGAAGGTGACGTTCCACTCGATGAACTCGGCGCTGCCCGCGCCGAGGCGAAGGGGGATGGAATCCGGATGGAGGAGAGCTTGGTGGAAGCGACGTTCGATGTGGCTGGACTGGTGGGGCATCGCTATCGCGTGGACGACTACTACGAGGTGGGCCGGGAGAAGATCCGCGAGTACGCAAGAGCCGTACAGGACTTCCATCCGGCGCACTGGAGTGAGGCCGCCGCCGGCGAGCTCGGATACCCCGGTCTGATCGCGCCGACCACGTTCATCTCCACCGCGGCGATGCTGGCCAACCGGCGGCTGCTGCAGACCGTGCTCGAAGGCTACGACGTGATCGTGCAGACCGATCAGGTCTTCGAGATGTACAAGCCGGTGCTCACCGGCGACCGGCTGGTCAGCGATGTCGAGCTGACCACGGTGCGCCGCATCGGCGGCAAGGACCTGCTCACCATCACCAACACCTTCCTCGACCAGAGCGGCGACATCGTGCAGATCATGCACACCACCGTCGTCGGCCTCACCAGCGAGGACGTCAACGCCGACATCAGCGACACCATCGAGCGCGTCATGATGACCGGGATCGACACCGCGCCCCGGACCACCGCCGACATGAGCGGGCTGCCCGGCGCGGATTCCGATGCCGCCGCGAGCCTTTCGCCGATCTCGCGCACCCGCACCCCCGGCACGGCTTTCCGGTTCGAGGACGTCGCCGTCGGTGACGAACTGCCGCCGCGCACCGTCACCCTGACGCGCGGCGACCTGGTCAACTACGCCGGCGTCTCCGGCGACGTGAACCCGATCCATTGGCACGCCGAGGTCGCCACCCTCGCGGGTCTGCCGGACGTGATCGCCCACGGCATGCTCACGATGGGCCTGGGTGCGGGATTCGTCACCGGCTGGCTCGGCGACCCGGGCGCGATGCTCCGCTACAGCGTCCGGCTGTCGAATTACACGGTCATCGAGGCCGACTCGGCCGGCATCGTGGAATTCAGCGGCCGCATCAAGTCACTCGATCCCGAAACCAGGACCGCCGTCGTCGTCATCGTCGCCAAGGCGGCCGGTCGCAAGGTCTTCGGCCTCGCCACCGCGGAAGTCCGCCTCGCCTAACCCTCCCCTCGCAGTAGTTCTGGCTGTTGTCAGGGCAGTCTCACATCGCGTCCGTCGCCGTTCCAGGTGGTGCCATCCCCGGCCACGACACCGCCTGGTACCCGGCGCCGACGAGCCCGAATCTGATTGCCATGACAACGCTTTCCCTCGACATCGCAACCCGCCTCGCCACCGCCGGCCTCGAGGCCGCCGACGCCATGACGGTCCCGATGAACATCGCCATCGTCGACGCCGGCGGCCACCTCCTGCACTTCACCCGCCACCAGGACGCCCTGCTCGGCAGCATCGACCTGGCCCAGCGAAAAGCCAAGACCGCCATCCTCTTCCGCATGCCAACCGCCACCCTCGGCCAGATCTCACGCCCCGACGGCCCCATCTACGGCATCGAATGGAGCAATGGCGGCCTGGTCTCCTTCGGCGGCGGCCTGCCCATCACCGACACCGAAGGCAACGTCGTCGGCGCGGTAGGCGTCTCCGGCGGCACCGCCGACCAAGACGTCGAGATCGCCCAGGCCTGCCTCGCCGCCCTCTAGCCGACAGCGACCCCGGAACCAGAGGAATCAGGCTGCGCCGGAAAGCATTCCGTTGCCTGGCGCACCGGCCGGCGTGGACTGGTCATCGAGCCGCTCGGCGTCGGGGTCCTGGTTGTAATCGCCGAAAATCCAACGGAGTTCTCGTAGATCCTGGTCAGGTGCGGCGCGGTGGGGCTATGAGGTCGTCATGTTGAGGTGGCGGTCGGTGGTGGGGCGGGTGACCGTGAATACACCCTCGCTCCCGGCGGCTCGACAGGGTGGCACTACCAAGACGGGACGGCCTACGTCGCCGTGGTCAGCGGAACCCTGAGTCACTACGGCCCCGACTGCGTGCTCAACGGAATCCACCCGGCCGGAGACGTCAGCTCCGAGCCACCGGGACCCGGCAACGTACACGACGGACGAAACGAGGAACCAAAGCCTGTGGTCGAGGAGGACGGACAGCATGGCTGAGGCAACCGAGCTCAAACGCAAAGTCCAGCAGTTCAATAAGGTCATTGTCGGTTTGCAGCGGATCGGGATCGCATAGGGGGCCTATCCATCTGCTGACGATGCCTGGTCGCAGCAGCGGGCTGGAGCGCACGGCTCCGATCGATATCGTGCCGATTGCTGGACAGCGCTACATCATCCAGGTATATCCGCAGGCCGCGTGGGTAGCCAATGCCCGCAGTACAGAAACAGCGACTCTGAGCCGGGGCCGGCGATCCTCGGCGGTCCGATTGGTCGAATTGCCAGTGCAGGAGCGTGGCCCGCTGCTTCACGACCATGTGCTGAACAGTCCGAAGCGGGTGGCCGAACTGTTCGTCAGAAGCGGCTTGACGACGCAGGCCAGCGCGGAGGCCGTGGCGGCGGCCGCGGATCGTTAGCGGTGTTCCGGGTCGTACCGGCGTGACTGCCTTCCCCGTCGCGTTGTAGCGCGAATCCTTGCGGTTTGTCTTCGCGTCTGGCCGCGCCACACGACCAAGGCCGCTGTCTTCCCGGGCGCGAAATGGGCGTGGCGGAGCCCGAAGTGGGCCACCGCACCGGAACCGCCGAGCGCCACCACGGCAGCGGCGGACTGGCTGTGGGCAGAGGGGAAGAATCTCGTCATCCGCGCCACCTGACGCTGCGTGAACACCGCCACCTATCGGGCGGCTTGACGGTGCCCGACGCTACCGGGTCAACCGCGAAATGGTAAGCAATGGAAATCAATCCAGACCCGACCCAAACCGGCCGGTTCGGGATCGCGGCCTTGGTTCAGCTCCGGCAGAAACCGGCAATAGGCTGAGCGGCCCTCGGGTTTGCGCTGGTGAGGGCCGGGTTCCCCGATGTGATCGGCGCCCGTTCCATCAATTCGTCGGTCGCCATTCCATCGAGCCTAGACAGGGCGAACCGCGGAGACGGCGTCGTCGAAATCGGCGCTGCGGGCGATCTCGGCCCAGCGCTCGACCTCTGCCAAGCCACGACGGTAGAGGCCGGACAGCCGTTGGACCGCCTCCGATCCGAGTGGCAGTCGCAGCGGGACGTGCTCGCTGTGCGCGAGGCGCACGATGATGCCGGCCGCGCGCACCGGGTCACCTTCCTGCACACCGTCGGCGCCCGCCATGTCGGCGCGCAGCGGGGCAAGGGTGTCACAATAGCTGTCCGACACCGCGCTGAACTCGAGTCCCGCGTTGAACGCGGTACGGAACCGGCTGGGCTCGACGAGCAGCACACGCACCCCGAACGGCGCGACCTCGGCCGCGAGAGATTCCGACCAGCCTTCGAGAGCGAACTTCGATGCGCAGTAGGCCGATACACCGGGAAAGGCCACCCGTCCGCCCTGGCTGCTCATCTGCACGATCGTGCCGCTACGCTGGCCGCGCATCGCGGGCAGCGCGGCCCGCACGAGCGCCGCCGGGCCGCCTCCGCCAACGCGCGCCCGAAGCCCTTCGAAGTGCCGGTGATGATCCAGGTCTGGGTTGCATCGGTAGTCATGTCGGCGACGATATGGTTTAGAGCGCGCTCGAACGCAAGCCTCTGCGAGGCTCGACTTTGTACCGGTGAGCCTCGAGCGCGTGAGCCTGTTCGGTCTCGGCGCTGCAGCCGGTCACGGTGACGTGTCCAAAGTTCAGAGCAGCCAATCCAGTTCGTGCGCCAGGCTTTTGGCGGCGGCGCGGACGCGATGGTGCAGTGGTGACTGCTCGCGAGGGAGGACGAGATGGAGGGTCAGGGCGGGCGCGCCGCGCAGGGGACGCCAGGTGAGCCCGGCGGGCTGGGCCGTGACGGCGGCCTCACCGGCCGGAGCGAGGGTGAGGCCATCGTGTAGATCCCGCTGTGCGATGTCGAACGATATTGCGGGCGTGCGGAATCGGGGCTGCGGTTCGGTGTCGCGAAACAATGCGGCGAGTTGGTCGTGGACGACCGGGTTGGCCGCCCGGTCGGGAAGTCGCAGTGGATAGCCCGCGGCATCGGCGATCTCGATCTCCGCGCATTCGGCCAGCGGATGATTCCGCGCCAACTGCACCCCGATCCGCTGGCTCCGCAGCAGGAACCGGCGCACCCCACGTCCGGGCTGTTCACCACGGGTGATCCCGGCGTCGATGCGGCCCGCGGCGACAGCGGGCGTGATCTCCGGTGTCGCCATCGGCACCGCGCGGACCTCGAGCCCCGGATTCTCCCGAATCAGCCTGTCCACCAGCGCAGGAGCGGTCTCGGCCCCGGCGCTGAGGCTGTATCCGATCCGCAGCGCGCCCAGCTCCCCGGCCCCCGCCCGTCGTGCGGTCTCCCATGCCCGGTCCAGCGCCGCCAATGCCGCCGGCGCGGCCTCGGCCAAAGCGGCACCGGCCGTGGTCAATTCGACGCTGCGCGTGCTCCGCACCAGCAGGGCTGCCCCCAGTTCCGCCTCCAGCCGCCGAATCCGGGCGCTGAGCCCCGGCTGCGCGATACCGATCCGCTCCGCCGCCCGGGTGAAGTTCAATTCCTCCGCGAGCACCAGGAAGTACCGCAGGCTGAGGGTGTCCGGCGTCAAGGCTCTCCCCGTCGATTGATAACGATCCGTTCTGACTCTATCCCGTCCCGGTCTTTCCCTCGACCGATGTCACAGCTCTAACGTGCGTATATGGCGATTCAACTGACCGCGATACTGGACATCATCCCCAGTCGCACAGCCGATTTCGAGTCAGCCCTCACCGCCCTCGCGAGGGATGCGGCCACCGAACCCGGCGTCCTGGACTACGGCTTCTGGCGCGACCCGTCCCGCGCCGGCCGCTACCTCCTCCGCGAGCTGTACGCGGACCAGGCCGCGGTCGACACCCACATGGCCCTCCCCGCGGTCGCGGCCTTCGTCGCCGATCTCCCCGGCTGGCTGGCCGGCGACACCCATGCGGATCTCGAATCCACCGCCGCCCTCACCCGAATCCCGCTGTCGCGCAGTGTCATGGTCTCGTCTCTGGACGGAGGTCGTCATGCATAGGTTGCTGGTCCTGTATCCCAAGCCCGCCGACCCTGACCACTTCCGCGACTACTACGTGACCAAACACATTCCACTGGTGATGAATTGGCCCGGTCTGCTCGCGTGCCGGTACAGCTTCGACGTGGCGGCGACCAAGGGAGAAGCGCCGTATTTCGCGGTCTTCGAAGCCGACTTCGCCGACGCCGCCGCCATGGCCGTGGCGCGGTCGTCGCCGCAAGGTCAGCGGGTGTCCGCCGATGTCGTCAACTACGCCACCGGCGGTGTGGTCGTCATCGACTATCCGGTGCAGGACAGCATCGGCTGAGGCAGGACCACTGCGAGGCTCGAAAACCTATGTATATTAGGAATTAACCTAATACTCATAGGAAGGATGGAGTCATGTCACCCCGGGTGGGCCTGAACGCCGAGCGGATCACGCAGGCGGCCGCGGAGATGGCCGATGACATCGGGATCGACAACGTGACGCTGGCCGCGGTGGCCAAGCGGTTCGGAGTCAAGGACCCGAGCCTCTACACGCATGTGCGGAATCTCGAGGATCTGCGCACGCGCGTCGCGCTGCAGGGCGCCCTCGAGATGACCGATCGGATCGGTGTCGCGGTCGCCGGGCGGGCCGGTAAGGACGCGCTGGTCGCGTTCGCGAACGCGTATCGCGACTATGCCCGCGAGCATCCGGGCAGGTATGCGGCCACCCAGCGCAAGCTCGACATCGAAGCCATCGCGGACGCACCCGGCGCGGTCCGCAGCGTGCAGTTGACCGAAGCGCTGCTGCGCGGCTACGACCTCGACGGCACCGAGCTGATCGACGCCGGTCGCCTGCTGCGCAGCACCTTTCACGGGTACGCGACGCTCGAGACCGGCGGCGGCTTCAACCATTCCCGCGAGACCGACGGGTCCTGGGCGCGCATCCTCGACGCCCTGCACCTGCTGCTGACGCAGTGGCCGACATCGAAACAGGAGACACCGCAATGAGATCCGAGACGCTCCGGGTGCCCGGCGCGACGTTGTACTACGAGGTGCGTGGCAGCGGGCCGCTGGTGTTGTTCCTGCCGGGCGGTGGGGGCGACGCGGCATCGGTCGATCCGATCGCCGAGGTGCTGGAGGACCGGTTCACCGTGGCCTCACTGGACCCGCGCGGGTATTCGCGCAGCGTGCTCGACGGTCCGCAGCAGACGCAACGGGTCGAGGTTCAGAGCGATGACGCGTTCCGCCTGCTGAGTCATCTCACCGACCAGCCCGCGTTCGTCGTCGGCGGCAGCGCCGGGGCGGTGGTCGGACTGGATCTGCTGGCGCGGCATCCGGACCGGGTGGCGTTGCTGGTGGCCCACGAACCGCCGTGCTTCGGCGTGCTTCCCGATGCCGCAGAGCAGCGCGCCATGATCGAGGAGGTGTACACGCTGTTCCGCACCGACGGCCCCGCCGCCGCGGGCGCACGCTTCCTCGCCGGAATCGGCAACGCGATGAAGCCGTCTCCGATGCCGGCCGAGCTGTCGCCGCGGGCCGCGGAGATGTGGGCTCGGCTCGCCGCCAACGGACCGCTGATGCTCGAACACGAGCTGCGCGAGTTCACCTCCTACGTTCCCGATTTCACGGCGCTCGCCCCGCTGACGGATCGGCTGGTCATGGCGGCCGGGCGGGAGACCCGGGGCTGCCTGCCGTACCGGCCGCCCGCCGAGATCGCCCGCAAGCTCGGTATCGAGCTCACCGAGTTCCCCGGCGCCCACAACGGCATGCGCACCGAAGCGCCCGAATTCGCCGGCCGACTGGCCGACATCCTGACCGCTCACCTGCGCGTCGAAGGCGCGGGCCGCTGTTAGCGTCAGCACATGATCACCGGTGCGCACACCATCCTGTACGCCGAGGACGCCGAGGCGGCACGGGCCTTCTTCCGTGACGTCCTCGGCCTGGCCTACGTCGACGCGAACAACGGCTGGCTGATCTTCAAGTCACCGCCCGCCGAACTCGCCGTCCACCCGGCGGACGTCCCCGACAGCGGCAAGGCCGAGCTGTACCTCATGTGCGACGACCTGGAAGCGACCGTCGACGAATTGCGGTCCAAGGGAGTCGAGTTCACCTCGGAGGTCATCAATGCGGGGTGGGGTTGCTCACCATGCTGAAGGTGCCCGGCGCGGGCCAGATCGGCCTGTACCAGCCCCGCCACGCCACGGCCTACGACCTGCCCTGAACCCGCTGCAGCAGCGGCGTATTCAGGGCCTCCGCCAGGCGGGAACCGACCGGTAGGTCACTGCGCGCAGCAGCCACTCCACCGGACCATACGGATGCTGCCGCAGCCACCAGGCGCTCACCCGCAACTGGACCAGATAGGTCGCGACCGCGAGCAGCACGACCCCGGCGGGCGGCACGCGATCCGCCAGTGCCAGGCCGTATCCGGTGTAGATGAGCATCATCACCACCGACTGCCCGATGTAGTTGGTGGCCGCCATGCGCCCGGCGGGCGCGAGCGACCCCACCGCGCCCGCCCACCGATACCGCGCCAGCCACACGATTCCGGCCGCATAACCCAGCGTCATCAACGGATTCGCAAATTCCTGCACCCCGTACCAGAACGACGGCAGCTTCCCGTGCACGGTCATCAACGTCACTGTGACAACCGAAACCGGCAGTCCCACACCGAAACCCACCGCCAGCGCCCGCGGCAACCACCGGCTGATCCACTCCGCGTCCTCGAGTACCCGCCGCTTACCGGCTGCCAGTCCGACCAGGAACATCCCCAGCGCCGGAATGCCCTGCCCAAGCCAGGTGAACACCATGAACTTCGGACCGAAGGACAGCTGAGCCCGCAGAGTGTCACCGAACGTGCCGGTGAAGCCGTCGTGCATCCGCTGCACGTCGAAGACGTCCCCCAAACCGGCCAGCCCACCGTTGCCCGGTACGAACGCCAGTGCGGCGAACCCGAAGTACAACACCAGTCCGGTGATGAGCGCCGGTCGCGGCCGAATCCAACGGAGCGCCACCAGGATCAATCCCAGCGCCGCGTAGAGCGTGAGGATGTCGCAGATCCACAGCAGCAGCACATGCGCCAGCCCGATCAGGAACAGCGCCAGGCACCGCCGCAACAATCTCGGCACCGGCGCAACCCCGGCGCGTTCGGCCGCGGCGATCTGCAAGGTGAACGAGTACCCGAACAGAAACGCGAACAACAGATAGAACTTCCCGACGAAGAACCCTTCGACCACGCCGTACACGAACAGATCAGCGGTGCTCTCGAACATCGGCCGCGGATCACCGGCCGCCCCCTGCGACGACCAGAACATGGTCGCCACCACGGTATTGGTGACGAGGATCCCGAACAGCGCGAACCCGCGCAAACTGTCGACCACTCCGATGCGCCGATCTCGCCGCACGTCGGTCACCTGGGTTTCGAGCTGCTCGGACATGCCTTCACGCTATGTTCGCCCGCCCGGTGCCACATCCATCGCGACCCCGGATTCCACATCCGACCTCAGCGGTATTGACAGCTACTCGAAGTCATCCCACGGCGGGACTTCTGAGCAGGTCGATGAGCTTCGTTTCAGAGAGATCGCCATGTCCGGCCGCCACCAGGCGCTCGAAGATCTGCTCAGCGGTGTGGCCGAGAGCCGCAGGGGTTCCAACCGCATCAGCCAACTCGACACCGATCCGGGTGTCCTTGAGCCGCAGGGCCGCGGTGAAGGCGATGTCGCGGTCGTGACCGCCGGCGAGCATCTCGGTGCACATGCGGATCACCGTAGGGCTGGCCGCACCACCCTTGGAAAGGGTGTCGGCGACGACAGCGAGATCCAGTCCCGCGAGTTCCGCGGTCCGCAGCGCCTCCGCGGTGGCGGCGATCTGAATTGAGCCCAGGAGGTTCTGTATGAGTTTGTAGCTCGCGCCCGCGCCCACATCGCCGAAGTGGACGATGTGGGTGCACAGGGGTTCCAGGAGTGGCCGGGCGGCGTCGAGATCGGCGAGGTCCGCGCCGACGAACAGGGTCAGTTGCCCGGCCGCCGCCGCGTCGGGTAATCCGGTCACCGGCGAGTCGAGGTAGCGAAGACCATGCGCCGCAGCGTGCTTCGACAGCTCATACACCCAAGGCCGTGAAATGGTGGAGAACTCCACCGCGAACGCGCCGGGTGCGTACTCCCCCGCCAACGCACCGTCCGCGCCCAGCCAATCGGCCCGCGAGGCCTCGTCGTCGGCCACCATCGCGAAGATCGCCTCGGCATCCTTCGCGGCCGCGCGAGGTGTCTCCGCGAACGCGGCCCCGGCGGAGACGAGTTCAGCCGCCTTCTCCGGCGTCCTGTTGTACACGGTCACTTCGTGCCCAGCGGCCACCATCCGCGCCGCCATGCCCGCACCCATCCGGCCCAACCCCAGAAACGCGATCCTCGCCACCCGCCGAACCCTACCGACCCCGGATCCGCCCGGCGAAGCGGTTTTCCGCGCGCTCGAGCGAGAGCACCTCTCCGAGTGCATCGATCATGGCGGCGCGCGGGTCGGTGGGCCGGTCGATCATCCGCCAGGCGATCACATGATCGGGGCGCACCAGGACTGCACCGTCCGCATGTATGCCGACACTGCCGGTCCAGTCGGTGTCCACCAGCGCAATTCGATGGACGCTCAGCGGAATCGAGAGGGCGTGCGCCACCTCACGCGCCGCCTGGGCCCACCCATCGTCGGCGGTCAGCACCGTGAGTTCGCGACCGACGAGGTCCAAAGTCGACATCCGACCTTCATGGTGATGCACCCACCGATGCGGCAGACGAGAGCCGGGCGTGCCGTCCAGGACCAGCGAGATGTCCTCGGTCGAGGGCAGTTCCGGATTCGAGCCGATGACGGCAGACGATTCGTAGCGGTAGCCCGCGTGTACGACGGGAGCATTGAGCACACCGGCCTCCTGACGGGCGGCGACGATCTCCGGAGACGTCTCCCAGTGCAGGCGCGGATCAGGAAGCCGCAGAACAGCTTGTTCGAGGGTCGTCGCGGCGACCGGCCGCCGCTCGTCCTCGTAGCTTGCCAGCAGTCCTGTGCCGGCCCAGCCGTGGATTACGGCCGCGATCTTCCATGCGAGGTTGTGGGCATCTGCGACACCGGTATTGAGCCCGAAAGCGCCCAGCGGAGGCACTGTGTGGGCCGCATCGCCGACGAGGAAGACACGACCGGCCCGGAACTGTTCGGCCAGCTGGCCACGCGGACGCCACGGCAGCACACTGACCACCTCGACCTCGACGGTCGAGTCGCCGACAGCCGCACGGATCAAGGCCGTGCAGTGGGCAGCGGTGAATCCCTCGCCCGAATCATCGGATGGCACATGCAGAATCCATTCGTTTGCGCCGTCCACCGTGACCAGCAGTCCGGCGACCTCCGGATTGTCGATGGTGCACGTCGCGAAGGTCCGGCCGCCGGTGTAGGGCGTCAGGTCGGCGCGGAACAGCATGCTGATCATCGGCGTCCCCAGCGGCCCGGGTCCGCTGACGGCGATATCCAACGCACCACGGACCTCACTGCGCGCCCCGTCGGCAGCGATCAGGTAGTCGGCGTGCACGACCGAGCCGTCGGACAGCACCGCGTGCACGCCGGAGTCGTTCTGGGTGAACGATTCCAGCCGTGTCGAATGCCGCACCACCGCACCGCGTTCCCGGGCCGCGGGCAGCAGCACCGAGTCGAGCCGATGCTGCGGGCAGGTGCCGCGCACCAGCGCCGGACTGGTTTCGTCCAGGCGCGCGGCGGCGGCCGCCGCGGGATTCGGTGCGGTGAAGTCGGTCTCGGCCAGGGTTCGGGCGTAGACCTTGCCGAGCCCGGCCACCATGTCGATGCTCACCGCATCGACGGCAGCCTCGAGGCCTTCGGCACGCAGCATCTCCATGGTTCGCCGCGAGATGCCGGTGGCACGCGGATGCGGTGAGGGTCCGCGTTGTGTCTCCACCACCAGGGTCTGGACGCCGCACCCGGACAGGAACACGGCGGCGGCCAAGCCGACCGTGCCTCCTCCGGCAATCAGGACGGGAACTCGCTGGTCGGTCATCGCCGAACTCCTTATGGATACACCGTAGCCGTTGTGGTTACACCGTAACCACAGTGTTAGGCTCAGTGCAATGGCGCAGTGGGGCGCGAAGATCCGGACAGGAGCGCGATGACGAACGACAACCCGATGCTCGTGTGGAGCAGGGATCGCCGGGAGCCCGCGCGCCGGGCGCCGGGCGTCGACCGCATCGTCGGGACCCCCTCGCCCTGGCCGATGCCGAGGGCCTGGACGCGGTGTCCATGCGCCGCATCGCCACCGAACTCGCTTCCGGCACCGCCTCGCTCTACCGCTACGTCGCCGACCGCGGCGAACTGCTGGACCTGATGATCGACGCCGCTCAGGCCGAGATCGCACCGCCCGCCCTCACCGGCGACGCCCGCACCGACCTGGCGGCGGTCGCCCATCACTTCCGTGACCTACTGCTCCGCCACCGGTGGCTCGGCCCGGAACTGTCCGGCCGCCCCGCCCTCGGCCCGAATGCCCTGCGCCGCTTCGATATCGCCATGGCCGCGGCCCTGCAATCGACCGATGACATCACCCTCGCCGCCAACATCGTCGACACCGTGCTCGCCTATGTCGCCGGCGCCGTCGTCCAGGAACTGGCGGAGCTGCGCGCCCAGCGCCGCACCGGCCTCACCGAAGAACAGTGGCGCGCCGCGGTCGGCCCCTACCTCCGCTCCGCCATCGCCACCGGCGACTACCCGCACCTCGCCCGCCGCATCCGCGACGCCGAAGATCTCACCCCCGACCAAACTTTCGCCTTCGGCCTGTCCTGCGTCCTCGAAGGCGTCCTGGCGACAGCACAGCGGCGGACGGAGACCGGATAGACGACCGGACCTGCTTGTCTTCTTGCGGTTTCGAGTTCGGCTGACGTAGTTTGCCGTCGAGATCGAAACGGGGGGACGACCGTGGTCGTGGGGAAATCATCGATCACCGTGAAGGTGGTGGTCGTTGCGGCAGTGTTCGCGCTGACCGGGTGTGGACCGGCGGGATCGACAGGTTCGGGGACCGATATCGAGGCACTCCTGTTGGCGCCCAAGGATGTCGACCAGATCATCAATCCTGCCAAGGCGAAGACCATCGACTCGGCCACCTACGCCGCGATGGCCGCCGACTACACCAAGGATCAGGAGACCGCTCCGGCCGACGCGATGGAGCACCTCGCCGGCATCCGCCCGCAAACCTGCGCGGTGTTGGCTGGGATCGGATTCCGGCAGCTGTATGGATCGGACTTCACCGCATTCCGGAAACGACAGATCGACAAGGGGACCCTCCAGAACACCTCGAGCTACGAAGCTGTCGCGCTCTATCGTTCGACAGCTTCGAGCGCCATAGCCACGATCACGACGGCGCTCCAGACGTGCGCGGGAACGAAGATGCCGATCGGCGCCGCGGGCGCGAATGTCCTCATCGACAGTGTTCGTACCCGGCCGAATGCTGCGGAGTGGACATATCATTCGCTGAATCCGCAGGTGGTGGACCGGCAATGGAACTGCGCCGTACGGGTCACACCCACCGCCGTGATCGAGATCGAGTTGGCGGACGGCGATGCGGGTGCCGTCGCGGACGCGGTCGTCAAACGGGTCGGCGGCTGAGGCGGGGTTTCGCTGCCGCATACAGGGGACGGCGACCCACAGCAGGTAGTCCTTGGCGGTGAGCGTCATCGTCGGTCTGCGACGAATTCCGGCATGTCGGTGGGCGGTGCGAACGGTTCGAGACCGACGTCCTCGCCCGGGGGCCCGGCTGCAATGAGCTTGGCGACGGCCTCGCGTTCGGTGCCGTGCAGGACCGGCAGGGTCGCCGAGACCGAGTCCAGGACACCGGTCCACGGCGATGCGGACTCCCGCAACCCCATCCGCATGACCTCGATGCCCGCACGGTGCTCGACCAGCAGCTGCTGCCCGGGAACCGGATGCGCGGAGGCGAATTCGAGTACGACCGCCAGGTGGTCGGAGAGCTCCTCGTCGCCGAGCACGAGCCCTTCGGCTCGATAGACCTGTTTGAACCGCAGCAGCGCCATACCGCGTTTGCGGGTGTCGCCGTAGAGGAACCAGGTCAGGTAGGGGCTGAACCGTTTGCGGTGGTCGAAGGTGTCGACATAGTCGGTTGCCGCGGCGAGCGGCAACGTCGTCTCGAGATAGGACAGCACCCGCTGCAAAGGTGCACCAACTGCCTCGGGCAGTGCCGAGACGGCGCGCGCCAACATGGGCAGCGAATCGAGCAGCGCCTCATCGGGATAGCCGAGCAGCAACGACTGCACCTGCCAGGCGGCGGCCCGCTGCGTGTCCTCGAGGTCGAGTTTCGCGGGCTTGCGCCTCATTTGCGATTCCTCCCCGCGCTCTGGGGCATGAGCCTGTCCGATGTCCCGCAGCCGTCCCAGTTGAGCAGGTTGACCCGGCTCGCCTCGGCCACCGCGACGGATCCGTCCGCGGTCTGCCGTTCCTGCAGCATGCGGAAGTTCTCGACGGCCACCGGTGTCAGCGGCCCGGAGCTCTCGCTGAAGGGGCCGGTCATCCCGACCAGCGCTTCGGTGAGTTTGCTGTCGACCACGCCGCTGCCGTTGTTTCGCGCCATCTACCCCTGCCTCTCACCATGTCGCGGCGGCATGCGTCGCGTGAAGGAGTCCAGCTTTCGAGCAGGCTTGTCTGTCAGACGGATTCGACGGCACGCGGCTCGACGCGCAGGCCGAGCGCGATCTCGGAGAAGCCGAGGGCGACGGTCAGCAATCCGACCGCGATCGCCAGCGCGGGCAGCGTCTCGAACGACGCGACCGCGATCCCCACCCCCGCGGCGACCGTGGCCAGTCCGACGAACTCCAGCCGGCCCGCGCCCGCGTACTGCTCCGACCACACCCCCACGATCGCCTGCACGATCCCGCGCAACACCCAGCCGATCGCGATCCACAAGGACAGCAAGGAAACCCACGCACCGCCGTCGAGCGTCCAGAACGCCAGCAGCAGCGCGACGGCCGCGCTCACGACCTCCAGCCACTTGAGCGGAGTGGACATCCGGGCCCCGAACGCCATCACCAACTGGAAGGCCGCCGACGCCAGCAGCACCAGCCCGAACAGAATGTCGGCCACGGTCCACGATTTGTCCGGCCAGACGGCCAGCACCACCCCCAGCACCACCGAACAGCCGCCGGTCACCACCAGCGACTGCCAAGCCCAGTCGGCGAAAACCTCGCTTCGCCCCTCTATCCGATTGGCGGGCACGAGGTAATGATATGACCCATTTATCCAGCTAACTGGACGTCTGCACATTCCCCGGCGAGTCGGCGGGGCTCGGTGCGCGAGGTCAGGGCGCGCTCAGGAAGATCCCGCGCGGCGCGGTGCCGTCCGGGGCGGACCACGGCGCGTCGAGGTGGCTGCGGTCGCGTTCGAACGACTCACCGGCGGCCAGACGGCGGTGGACCCGGATCAGTTCCGCGCCCGCGTTGGTGGAGCGATCGGAATCGAAGGCGATGTCGGTGTGCGCGTCGGTGTCGATGACCGTGGGATGGAAACCCGGTGCGGGCGTGAGAATGTCACCGGGCACCACATGGACGGACAGGTCCGGGGTGTCGCTGGTGTTCTGGTCCTGGGCGGTCGCCTTGCCGGTCAGCAGCAGCGCGGCCTGCTCGATGAAGACCGGATCGTGCGCGGCGTCGTAGAGCCAGCGCAAGCCCAGGACCCCATGTTCGGACGTGCCTATCAGGGCGTGGTCGAGACCCTCGACGCGCGCGCCCCGATAGGTCATCGGAACCAGGTAGGCCACCGGCGCCGGGCCCGCGAGGTCGGTGACGACCAGCAGTTCGATTCCGACCTCACCCGCGGGATCGTCGAGGCGGAAGCCGCCCGACTTCACCAGCGCGGGTGCCCCGGAACCGGCATGCCAGTGCCGGGTCGGCAGCCACGCCGTCAGCAATTCCAGCTTGGCGGGTCGCATGGTCGTCTCGTGGATCTCGGCCATACCGCCATCCTGCCAGAGTTCGGCCGGATCGCAGCCGAAACCGTTGCGGCGGACCGTTATTCGCGCGTGTCAGCGCAACTTTCGGAAGAAGTCACGCAGATCGGCGGTCAGCAGATCGGGGGTCTCCATCGACGCGAAGTGGCCACCACGATCGAACTCCGACCAGTGCACCACCGTGTGCTGCCGCTCGGCGAGACCGCGAATGGTGCCGCTACCGGGGAACACCGCCACACCCGTCGGCACGCCCGAGTTCGTCGACTCCGCGCCCCAGTGCTGCGATTCCTTGTACAGGCGCATGGACGAGCCCGCGGTATCGGTGAACCACAGCACCGAGAGGTTGGTCAGCAGCAGGTCCCGATCGATGGCGGCGTCGGGGGTCGCGCGAGAGGGATCGGTGAAGGTGTTCACCACGTCGAGCACCCACGCCAGCAGGCCTGCGGGAGAGTCGGCCATCGCCGGGGCCAGGGTTTGCGGGCGGGTGGAATGAATGCCCGCGTAACCGGATGTCTCACTGCTGCTCCAGTCCTTGAGGCGAGCCAGCTTCTGCTGATCGCTCTCGCTGTAGCCGGCGCCGTCGTCATCCCAGGAGGGAATGGTGATGGGGTCGTTCAGGTGCACACCCGCCACCCGATCAGGGCCAAGGCGGCCCAGGTCGGGGGCGATGAACGATCCGGCGTCTCCGCCGTGCGCGCCGTAGCGGGTGTAGCCCAGTTCGGTCATGAGCTTCGCAATCAATTCCGCGGCGCGCTCGGTCGCGGCGTCCCCGGCGCGGAGGGTCGGGCCCGAAAAGCCGAATCCGGGCAGGGTCGGGATGACGACATGGAAGGCGTCGGCCGGATCGCCGCCGTGCGCGCGCGGATCGGTCAGCGGGCCGATCAGGTCCGTGAAGTCCTCGAACGGCCAGCCGTGCACCAGCACCAGGGGCAGCGCATCGGGTTCGGGTGAGCGGACGTGGGTGAAATGCAGCCGCTGACTGTCGATTTCGGTGACGAACTGCGGATGGCGGTTGCGTTCGGCCTCGTGGACCCGCCAGTCGTAGCCGCTCCCCCAGTACTCGCACAGTTCGCGCACGTACGCGGTCGGGATGCCGTAGGTCCAGCCCACCTCGGGCAGGTCCACGGGCCAGCGGGTGCGGGCCAGCCGGGTCTTCAGGTCGTCGATGTCGGCGGCGGAAATGTCGATTCGGAAGGGCTCGAAAACCGTCATGTCTCCACGGTAGGAACGAACTAGGTCAGATTCGGTCCTAGTGCCTCCACCGATACCGCTTCCGCCGGTCGCGTTCTAGGCTGGTACGCAAGCGTTTCAGCCGCGGCGAGGCGGCCGACCGGAGGGACTCGCACCGTGACCACCACCTTTCCACCCGGACCGGCCATACCCCGGATCGTGCAGACCGCCATCTACCTGAAGTCGCGCGCCGCGCTGCTGAAGTTGGCTGCCCGCCGTCACGGTGACACCTTCACCCTGCACCTGGCCGCGCCCTACGCCGAGAACCTGGTCGTGTTCACCCGGCCCGAGCACATTCGCGAGATCTTCGCCGGCGACCCCGCGGATCTGCATGCCGGTGAGGGCAATCGGGTGCTGGCGCAGATCCTGGGCGAGCATTCGCTGCTGATCACCGACGAGGACGAGCACGCCCGCGCCCGGCGGCTGCTCATGCCGGCCTTCGTGGGATCCTCGCTGCGCGGCTATCGCGCCCTCGTCGATGACATCGCGAAAACCCATGTCGACCGGTGGGTTGCGGGCACGACCGTGCACACCCTGGACCGCATGAACGAGCTGACACTCGATGTCATCATGCAGGTGGTGTTCGGCATGGCCGATGCGGACCGCCGCGCCGCGCTGGTGCCGCGACTGCGCGAGGTCGTGAACGTCAGCCCGATCATCATGTTCGGCTGGAAGTATCCGTTCCTGGCGAACCGCGGCATGTGGAAGCGGTTCCGCGCCACCCAGTCCGCCATCGACGAACTGCTGTACCGCGAGATCGCCGAGCGCCGGGCACAACCCGGCCTCGACGCCCGCGCCGACGTGCTGTCCCGGCTGCTGGCCGCCGGATCCGGCGAGAACCCCGCGGACGCACCGCTGTCCGACGTCGAACTGCGCGACCAGCTGATCACCCTGCTGCTGGCCGGGCACGAGACCACCGCCTCCGCCCTGTCCTGGACCTGCCACGAGCTGGCCGCCAACCCCGAGATCCAGGCGCAGGCCCGCCGCGCGGCACACGACGGGGACGAGAAGTACCTCGAAGCGGTATTGAAGGAGGCCATGCGCCTGCACACGGTCATCGCGGGCACCGGCCGGAAACTCACCGCGCGACCTGACCATCGGCGGCTACGACCTGCCCGCGGGCACCGTGATCGCCACCTCGATCATCCTGGCCCACCAGCGGCCCGAGGCCTTCCCCGACGCCTACACCTTCCGGCCCGACCGCTTCCTCGACGGCTCGGTCGAACCCAACACCTGGCTGCCGTTCGGTGGCGGCGTGCGCCGCTGCATCGGAGCCGGCTTCTCACTCATGGAGGGCACGGCGGTACTGCGGGAAATCCTGACCCGCTACCGGCTTGCGCTACCGGAGGGCAAGACCGGTGAGGCCACCCGGATCCGCAACATCACCCACGTGCCGGCGCACGGTGCGCCGGTGGTGGTCACCGCCGACTCCACAGTGCGGGTGTAGGTGCCGGATCGCCTAGTCGCGGTCCGGGAAGTCCGGTGACCGGCGCGCCTGCGCCACATACGTCGAGCACTCGGGGCATTCGCTGATGACCGAATGGCTGCAGGTGAGCAGGTGCTCGAGGAATCGGTCGGTGGCCTCGAGCAGCGCGATGCGCGCCCGCACCTCGGCGCGCCGGTCGCCGATGATGCCCCGCCGATCGATGTGGTCGCTGAGCCCGAGCTGCCGGATCTGGCTCAGCGACAAGCCCGTTCGCTGCAAGGTCAGGATCGCACGGGCGTAGTCGAGGATGTGCTCGTTGTAGCTGCGGTGACCCGACGGGCTGCGCGGCGGGGCGAGCAGGCCGACCGACTCCCAATGCCGCAGCACGTGCGTCTCCACGCCGAGCGCGGCCGCGGCGTCACCGATTCTCATGTCCTGCGCTGTGGTCACGATTCACCCCTTTACTTCATGTCGACCTTAAGTATTAGCGTTCCATCATGTCCGATCCAGTACGCAAGACCACACTCATGCAATGCTGCGGCGCCGCAGTCAGTTCCGTCCACGGCGCGGTCCGGCCGCGGCCGATCGACGAACGATTCCTGCGCTCCATCACCGACGCGGGCCTGCCGCACGCCAAGCGCACGGTCACGGTGACGGCCCTGCCCCAGTTTCCGCGCTCCGCACCCACCGCGGCGATCGTGGAGGGCGTCTTCACTCCCCGCCGCGTCAACAGCTCCCTGACCTCCTTCGTCGTCCAGCACTCGCAGGCCACCTTCATCGTCGACCCCAGCTTCTGCATCGACGCCGAGCACCGAGCTATCGCGCAACTGCCCGCGGTACTTCGCCCTGCCGTGCGGCCACCCGCCGAAACCATCCCCACCATCACCGGCCTACAGTCCGAACTTGATCTACCCGCCCTGGATTTCGCGCTGCCCACCCACGCCCACTGGGACCACGTGTGCGGCCTGCTCGACCTCCCCGACCTGCCGGTGCACCTGCACACCACCGAACGCGAATGGGCCATGACAGGCCCGGTGGCTCCGGTCGGAGGCGTACGCGACGCCCTCGTCGATCGCCCCGTACTCGAATACGACCTCGACGGCCCCCCGATCCTCACCTTCACCCGCAGCCACGACCTGTTCGGCGACGGCAGCGTCGTCCTGGTCGACCTCGCCGGCCACACCCCCGGCAGCATCGGCCTGCTCACCCACACCGAGCACGGCTGGAAACTTCTCGCAGGCGACGCCGCCTGGCACACCCTGCAAATCGAACGAGTCCGTCAGAAGGCAGGCTTCCCAGGCCTTTTCGTCGACGAGAACCGCGACCTCACCTTCAAAACCCTCCACCGCCTCCACCTGGCCCAACGCCTGGTCCCGATCATCCCCACCCACGACCACGACGCGGCCCTCCGGCTGGCAGCAGCCGAAACGGAGGTCACCGAACCGCTACGGTGAGCGCGGTCCACGGTCAGTCGAGCAGATCGATGAACTGCCGTGCGAACAGGTACGCGTCGCCAGGCCAGCGCGCGGACAAGTAGTTGCCGTCGATCACAGTGAACGCGTGGGTGTCATCGGTGGCGGTTCCCCGATGGATCATTTCCGCAGGGCCACGCTCGAATTGGCTGTTGGGCCGAGTCAGCGCGCCGCGTACCTCGTCCTCGACGTATGCGGGGTAGGTGCGGTAGTAACGACCCCGCCGCCAGGCGGTCAGGTAGTAGGCGCTGCGTTCCATGTACTTGGGAAGGCAGGTGGTGCGGCGGTCGGCCAGCACGCTACGCCCCGTCGCCGCATCCACTGTCCGGGCCAGAACCAACACCCCATGACAGATCGCTCCGACCGGTCGGCCCGTTGACCAGAATCGGCCGACCTGCCGCTGCAGCACCTCGGATCCGAGGTACTGCCGCATGCCGGGTGCGTGGCCGCCCGCCAGCAGCAACCCGTCGAAGTCCGCGGCCTCGAGCTCGGACCACGACACGGTCTCGCGAAACTCGGCGGATTCGGTGAGCTGGCGGTAGAACTCCTTCGGTTCGTCTTCGGCCCCGAGTTGCCCGAACAGGACACCGCTCAGCAACAGCGGGTCTGCCTGCGGGACAACACCTCCGCGCTCGGTGGCGAAAGTGACCTGGTGCCCGGCATCGACGAGCATTCGCCATGGGACCGAGACCTCGGTCACGTCGAAATCGGTGTCGGGCAAGGGCATCAGAATACGCACATGAAGACTCTCCCAACGCGATGTCCTCCGCGCCCGGAGGCGCGCCGCAGACACGGCGATGCCCCGGTAGCGGTCGCTACCGGGGCATCGCCGTTGTGGCAGTCAGGGTTTGTGGGCCATGCCGCCGACCACCAGCTGTTCCCACACCGTCAGTTCGGGCTGGTTTCCATCGCCGTCCGCGGTGTGCCACTGGGCGCAGGGACGCACGCCGTCCTCGTCGAGCGGGAGGGTGCCGAAGCAGGCGCGGATCTCGTCGTCGGTGCGGAAGCGACCGCGACCGAAGGCTTCCAGGATCTTGCTCGCGGTGGTCACTGCCTCGCGCGAGGTTCCGGTTCGGAAGTGCGAGAGGTAGATTCGGCTGCCGGAGGCGATGCGATCGGCCCAATGCTGGATCACCGAGGTCGGATTCTCTTCGTCATTGACGAAACTCAGCGTCATGGCGAAGAGCAGGCCGACGGGCTCGTCGAAGTCGATCAGCCGCTGCACCTCGGCGTTGGCCTCGAGGCCCGCTGGATCGCGAATGTCGGCTTCCAGCACCGCGATTCCGTCGTCTACGGCGAGCAGGGCACGCCCGTGGGCCACCACGAACGGGTCGTCGTCGACGTAGACGACGCGGGCGTCGGGTTGCACCCGGCGCACCACATCGTGCACGTTCTCATCCGTGGGCAGACCGCAGCCCATATCGATGATCTGACGGATTCCCGCCTCCGCCATGGCCTTCGCAGCCCGCAGGACGGCGTCGCGGTTGGTGAAGGCCAACCGCTCGGACCCGGGTAGATCCTCGATGAAGTAGTCACCGAGATCCTTGTCGACACCGTAATTGTCGCGCCCGCCGAGGACGTAGCTGTATACGCGTGCCACGCTCGGCCGGGACTGCCGTGCTCGCATGGCGTTGATGTTCAAGTGTCACACCCCTCTTTCCTCACCGACGATACCGCTATCCACCAGGAAATCTTGCGCCATATTCGCAAACGGCACCAGGTGTCACAAGGGGCCAGTCTCGTGCTATTTCTGGACGGTCGCCGCGGCCGGCGTGGTGGCCGGGTCGCCTGCGGGAGTCGCTGCGACAGTGGTGGTTTGCGGAGCCGTGGTCGCCGCTGCCGTGGTGGTCGGAGCCACCGTGGTGGCGGTTGCGGTGGTCGCCAGATCGGTGGTAGCGGTTGCGGGCGGGGTTGTCGTGGCGGTTGCGGTGGCGGTAATCGGAACCGGGCAGTCGCCACCATGTTGCTCACCGAGCATATTGATTTCGGCGTTGCTGCGCGGATCGCCCACATAGTTGATCTTGTCGGTGCATTTGACGTAATGGTCGACGCCACCCTGCGCCGGATCGGCCGCCGGCGGCGGCGCGTCACCGGGCGCCGCATCCTGCGGCTGCTGCGGCGCATTCGCCCCGGGATTACCACCGCCAGGGCTGCCGCCACCTTGGTTGCCGCCCGCGGGCTGCCCGCCGCCCGGATTCCCCACCGGCGCACCGGAACTCGTCGGCATTGGTTTGGTGACACTCACACTGGTCGACGGCTTGGCTGTGGTCGCCGCCGAGGTCTTCGAGTCGCCCGAGGAACATCCCGTTGTCAGCGCGACCGCGGCCGCCACCATCAACACCGCCGCACTCGCACGCTTCCCTAGGCGCACCCGGCCACACCGATCCGCGATCGCGGACATTATTCCTCCCGAATTCACCGCAGCCCCTGCCCCGACACATCCGCTGCGCGACAACACCTCTCGGGGGCGAAGACCCCCGTGCCGACATTAGGAGGCGAAACGTTCGATGGCCATCGGCGCGGTGCCCTCAATTTCTCTGTCCCCCGCAACAGGGCTCCGTGGTGTAGGGGCAGGTCCGCCCGTTCGGTAAACACCGCTCGCCATTCGTATGCCAAGCAAAGGCTTGTGCCACGATCGGATGGCTATTTCTGTGGTCACGAGGGGTCTCATGAGGCGATTCGCAATCACATTCGCGATTGCTGACATTGCGCTGCTGGGAGCTGCTTGTTCCGAGGACGCGTCCAAATGGCCTGTCCCTGCAGTATTGCGCACAGGATCAGGACCCGGGCTGCCCGCGTGGCGTTTTCGCCCAATTTGGAGTCAGGCGGTTGTCGATCGTGTAGGTCGGATTGGCGGAGTGCAGCAGGTTGCTGTGGTGGCGACGTTGTCGGTGCGCCGGGATGTCCGGTCGAGGTTGGTTGCGGATGCGATGTCGCGGGCGTGGTGCAGGAAGGCTGCCAGGGCCGGCGAATCGGTTTCCGGTAGCCAGGCAAGGACCGAGGTGGTCGGTTCGGCGTCCACGACCGGGAGGCATGCCAGGCTGCGTGGGACCTGGCCTGCAGCGGATGCGGGAAGCAGCGCTACTGCGCGGCGGGTGGCGGCGAGGTGGGTGAGGTGGCCTGTGTCGCGGATCAGCGGGCGGTTATCCGTGCCCGGACCGGGAGCTGTTTCCGGCCAGCGGGCGATCGGTTCGCCGATCAGGTCGGACACGGACAGGGCGGCCCGTGATGCCAGCGGGTGGTCGGGCGCGAGGACCGCGATCTGGGTTTCGGTGATCAGGTCGAGGGCGTGTAGCCCGGTGAGGTCGTTGTTCGGGCGATGCAGCAGTGCCAGGTCGGCGCGACCGTCGCGGAGCATGACGATCCGCTGGTCGACACTGTGAACGATCTCGACAGGCACCGCGGCCGGATCGGACCGGAAGCTGCACACGATCTGGTCGATCACCCCAGCATCGGTTCCAGCCTTCATGGCCAGCACCAAGTGTGCGTCTTCGACGGCGCGCCGCGTGCGGCAAGCAGCCCCGGCCACAGCGTCGAGCGCGCGAGTCGCCTCCCGCAACAGCACCTTTCCGGCTGCGGTGAGTTCGACGTTTCGGCTGGTGCGGTACAGCAGTGTCACCCCGAGCCGCCGTTCGAGCCGCGCGATCGCGCGCGACAACGCCGGCTGGGCGATTCCGACTTTCTGCGCGGCCCTCCCGAAATGCAGTTCCTCTGCGACAGCCACGAAATAGACCAAGTCCCGAGTCTCGAGTAGATCCATTCCTCGAGGGTATCGACCAAGAACAACACGGTCCTGGTGTCTACGACCATCCGGTGTTGAGCTGGGGACATGGACACAGAACGCGTATCGATCGCGCTGATCACCGGCGCCAATCGCGGAATTGGTTACGAGATCGCCGCCGGATTGGGACGCCTCGGCATGACGGTGCTGGTGGGTGCTCGCGACCTCGACCAGGGCAAACACGCGGCCACCCGGCTGTGCGGCGACGGCATCGATGCACATGCTGTCCGGCTGGATGTCACCAGCGGCGATGATCCGACCGTGGCAGCGGCGTGGGTCGGCGCGCAGTACGGCCGCTTGGACGTGCTGGTGAACAACGCCGGGATTTCCGGAGCCCGCCAAGGGCAGCAGCCCGGATCGGCCGATCTCGACACCCTTCGTGCGGTGTTCGCCACCAACGTCTTCGGTGCCGTCGCCGTCACCGAAGCGATGCTGCCCCTGCTGCGCCGTTCTCCCTGCGCTCACATTGTCAATGTCACATCCGGCCTCGGCTCGATGACCCGCATGACCGACCCGCGGGACTACTTCACCGGACTGCCCGCCAATCTCGGCTACTCACCGTCCAAGTCCGCTCTCAACCATATCACCGTCCAATACGCCAAACATCTTGCCTCCGAAGCCATCCTGGTCAACGCTGCCGATCCCGGCCCCTGTGCGACCGACTTCACCAAGGATTTCACCGGTGTGACCCGCACTGCCGCGGATGGCGCCCGCATCGTCGTGCACTTGGCCACTCTCGAGGAGAACGGACCCACCGGCGGATACTTCAACGAAGCCGGCCTGGTGCCGTGGTGAACACCACCGGCGGGCGCAGAGTGCCTACTTGGCAGGCTCGGGCTGCTCGCTTCGGGCGGCGAGGAGAGCATCGAGCTGTTGTTCGGCGCGGGCCGCGCGGGCCAGGGTTTGCGCGCGGGCATCGTCGAGCGCCGCGATGCGGGCGGCCGATTCCTGCTGCGCCTGATCCAGTGCGGCTTTGCCTTCCGCGCGGACGGTGCCGATATCGGCGGCGGCCTGGCGGCGCACATCGGCCAGTTCGGTCCGGGTGCGGTCGAGGTCGGCACGCGTCTGCTCGAGTACCGCCCGGGTTTCGGTTACCACCTGGCTGCGTTCCGTCACCGCGGCTTCCGCGCGTTCGATGGTGCGTTCGGCGGCGGCGGCGCGCTGCACGGCAAGATCACGTTCGGCACTCGCCGCGGTGATCCGCTGCGCTGAGTCCCGCCGCACCTGCTCGATCTCGGCCGCCGCCTTCGTCCGCGCCAACTCGATATCCTCGCCGGCCTGCTGTCGAGCCCGTTCGATGTCGTCGCCGGCTTCCCTTCGGACGGTCCGGATCTCGGCCTCCGCTTCGGCGCGCGCCGCGAACACATCGTCGGCCGCTTGCTTGGTCACCCGTGCGACCTCGCCCAACGCGTCATCGCGCGCGGCCATCGCTTCCGCGATCCGCCCCTCGGCTTCCTCCGCCGCGAGCGCCGCGTCCTCGGCCGCCGATTCCGCTGCCGCCCGGGCTTCCTCACTCTCCCGCCGCGCCTGCTCCGCCGCCACCGTGGCCATCTCTGCCTCGGCGATCCGCCGAGCGGCATCTGCCTGCACCGCCTGGACCTGGGCCTCCGCCACCGCAGGATCGGCCAGCGTAGACAATTCCGCCACCGCGGTATTCAACGTCGTCCCCAGCTGTTCGGCGATCGCCCGAAACTGTCCGAGCAGCTCATCGGCCCGCAACCGAGCCACAGTCACCGGCCCCTGTTGCGTCACAGTGACATTGGCGACCGACCCTTCCCCCTCGGCCACCTGCTGCCGCTGCCGCTCACGCCAAGCCCTCCACCGCGTGTGCTCGGGATGCTCACAGTATTCCGACGGCCGCCCCGGCCCCCCGCCCTTGGTGATCGGTTTCGTACACCCCGGATAGTTGCAAATGCTCGCCACACCGCAAAGCGTAGCGTTGGTTTCGTCATTCCCAACGCAACAACACGAAACGAAACCCAAACCGCCCCAAACCAAGCCAACTCGCGCTGACCTCCGATAAGTGAACCTTATCGAGGTCAGGACTCCCTAAACACCTGAAATCCCTTGGATCTATTCCGTTTACGTTTGGTTGGCGCACACGCTACGAAACGGTGACGAATCCCCACAAAAACTGGGCACGCATGTACGCCCGTACTGATCTGGATGCCGGGTCTAACCTAAAGCGGCTCTGGAGACGTTCGCGGCGTCCGGCCGCGGTGAACTGGTGGGCGATGCGGCCGAGGCAGTCGCCGCCATCGGCTCTGAAGTCCGGGCCGTCGGGGCTACCGACGTAGGGTTCAACTCGCTTCCAATGCTCGGATCAGGATCGTTTCGACCTCTCGGGGGGCGCCGCCAGCGATGTCTACCGAGCACACGGCCTCGAAGGGGTCACCGGAGCGCACTACCGGGTGATCGAGGAACTCCCGCTGCTGACACAACATCGCCGCGCCCGCGGCGGTGCCTGGCGCCAGCGCATCATCGCCGCGGGCGCGACGCGGTACTTCGCCGACGCCACCGACGACCTCGACCGGTAACTCCGATTAGAACACCGACAGCCCCGGCAGGTCGTATCTGCCGGGGCTGTCGCATGCCCGGGGATGGGGCGGTATCCCGGGCTCCATGCGTCCCGACCTTTTGTCCCATCGCGCCTCGCGCGCGCCCGCGCGCGAGAAGTTCACCAGTGAAGAGGACTATCCGTCCTGGTCGTCGCCGAACAGCGGGAGCTGCTGGGACGTGGAGGGCCCGCCGAGACGACGCAGGCACCTTGCGCAGGTGACCTCGGCGCGGGTCGGTTGCAGCACAGTGGGAGACCATCCCGCGATCCCGGTGCGGCACAGCAGCTCCGGGACTTCCTCGTCCTCGACCCACGCGCCGAGGCTGACCGCGTGCACGGTGCGCCCGGCCCGCACGATCGCGTGCACGCCGGCGTCGCCGAACCGGGCCCGCGCGCTAGCGGCCAGGGGCGAAATGTCGGTCATACGCCCAAACGGTAGAGGCGCCGACCGACAGCCGCGGGGCGCGAAGACCGCTGATATGGCTTCGGGATGCCTACTGCATCAACGGTCATGAATTCGATGGCATTGTCCTCGAGGGTGTTTCGGAAGAAGCTGCCGACCAGGACGAACGGATTTCTTCGGGTCGGTGGATATCAATTCGGGACGTGCGGTCATGCGTTGCTGTCCGCTCTCCGCCGTACCCGTGAGACCAGTACGTACGCCCCACAGACCAGGACCAGCACACCGACTCCGATCATGAGCCAGTCGCCGACGGTATCGTTCGCCTTCTGCGTATCGCGGCTGTTGGTCTGGCTCCGTCCCTGCCAGGTCTCCTCGCATTTATCGCCGTATTGCATAGTGTTCCCGCCGCATGTGACCTCGTCTCGACTGAGCGAATGGACGCTCCCGAGGATGATGATGATCCCGAGTAGAACGGCAAGTGCTGGCCGCGTGATACGCATCGGTCAAGCCCCCCAATCATTTTCGCGTCCTTCGCATTCGAGCGGATCGAACCTAGCAGGGCGCGCCTCATGACATGACGTTTGGGTATGTGGGGGTTCCGGCAGAACTCGCCGAAAATCCAACGATGTTCGACCTGCGTCTGATCACCGCCTAACGCCCTCGTCGCCGTCGACTGACGGTTTTCCTCGGTGCGGGCGTTGGCCGGCGGTACACCCCTTCGGCTGCGACCAAGGGCCGCAGAGTGTCTCGGGCCTTGTGGAGTGAGGACCGGACTCCCTCTGGGGAGAGGTGGAGAATGTCGGCGATCTCCTTGGGGGTGTACCCCTGCATTGTCCAGGCGAGAATCTGACGCTGACGCTGAGGAAGCCGCTGCAGGAAGCGATGCAGATCCAGGTTGGTCAGCATCGCCTCCAGTGATTCCTCGGCGGTGAACTCGTCCCCGCTCGACAACAGACGCTGGTCTTCGTTCCCGGCCAGCAGCAGATCCAGCGACGATTCCCGGGCCGCCAGTTTCAGGCGGTGGCGCAGTTTGCGGCTGGCCACGACCCGGATCCAGCTCGCCGGGTAGGCGATAGCCGTCCAGTCTCTATATGCCTCGATCATCGACTCCTGCGCGATCTCGTTCGCGTCGGCGATGCTCGCACCCTGCACAACCAGGAACCCCACCAGGCCAGGGGCGTACCTGCGGAAGAACCGATCGAACTCTGCGGGGCGCGCATCGAGTCGTTCTTTGAGCTGGGCGACCTCGGCGGGGTCGAACAGCTCCATGGGGTCGAACAGGAGGAGTTGGTGCATCGTGTTGGCCAGAGTGCGCCGCTCGTGGACCCTGAGCAGGGCAAGTGGCGGACTCGGGGCACTGATTCGAGTGCTCACGTCATCGCCTCCGGCGTGTCGGGAGCTTGATCACGATCACGTCGGTGTTCGCCAGCGACCACCGCACATGCTGGGCTGCTGACCAGCCCAGATCGAGAATGATGAGGCAGGCGATCGGCAGTGTCGCGTTATGCGCCGCCTGCGCGACGTGCGGCCCCGGGGCTGCCGCCCAGCTGGTGATCACGTCGGCGGCCAATAAGCCGCCGGTCCAGCGCTGCCTTCGGAATGCTCGAACTAGACCATGCCCCAGGTCGGGTTGGTCTTGGTCGAGCGGACGGTCAACGTACACGTTGTTCTCCCCGCGCGTCTGTCGAAAAGGAACCATTCGAACCGGTCGC
The DNA here is from genome assembly GCF_018362975.1 of Nocardia tengchongensis. Taxonomy (NCBI): domain Bacteria; kingdom Bacillati; phylum Actinomycetota; class Actinomycetes; order Mycobacteriales; family Nocardiaceae; genus Nocardia; species Nocardia tengchongensis. The sequence continues at coordinate 5,388,876 of NZ_CP074371.1, read as the reverse complement.
GCTCCGACCAAGAAGTTGGGCCGCTCCGAGTGGTGATCTGCAGTTGTGCGCCGTATTTTTCCCGCCCATATCCGCATGTCGGAAGCAGAAAAAGCGATCACATGACAAGCGTCACAAGCAGTGAACGCAACCAAACCATCTATGCCCCTACTTCCACAGGCGCGCTTTCTGTGCGTCTGTCGAAATGGGCTCCGCCGCTCGCGCTCCGACCAAGATCTGGGCGGCGGACCGCCCACTCGCGCGCGGCGGGCGTGCTCAGAGTGAAGCCCAGGCCTGACAACCGAAGTAGTCGGCGGCCAGGCGCGCCCTGAACTTCGTTGGATCTTCGGCGGTTACTACCGGAACCCCGCCTCAGCAGGTCATCTGGAACGGGAAGCACGGCGGTGACGTGACCGTCGGCGGTGCGGGTACGACGGTCGAGGTGACCACGGTCGTATCTGCCGGGGTGGCGGTGGTTCCCATGTGGGTGAGGGTCAGCACGATCAGGAGCAGGGCCACACCGCCGGCGATCACCGCGAATGCCCACAGGATCGGGATGGGTGAGGCACTGCGGTAGCCGTGGACGTGCAGGGATGTGTGGCACCCTGGCCTGGTTGCGCGGTGGTAGTGGTACCCCCTGCGTGCTGTTCCCCGCCAAGAATGCCGCCGCACGCCGTACCCCATGAGCTGCAGTATGACCCCGGGGGCTGACACGATCGGACCCGTTCAGCGAGAGATGACACGAAAACGATGGCGGCGTTGTACTGGATCGGTCTGCTACAGTTAGGGCGTACCCCCAGCGGGGGCACAGGAAGCTGGGTTTTAGGCCCTGCCGGTTCATAACCGGGGTTTCCACAGAAGCGCGGAGATCCGGGATTTACGCCCCGGTCGGCTATAGCCGATAGCTCAAACTGTAGAGCCCCGCTTTGTTAACAAAGAATGGGCGACCCGATGGGGTCGCCCATTCTGCTATCCAGGGCTAGTTCCTGGAGGCTAGCTCGGCGCTCAGCTCGGCGTCCGTCAGCTGGAGCGGCGCGTAGTGATGGCGTGCGACACCCTTCGCCGTTCGCAAGGCCTTCGGATTTCCGACCATCTGAGGGTGATCGGCGAACACCTCGTCAAAGACCATTTTTGCCCAGCACGGCCGCGACAGCTTGGCCTGGAGTCCGAGATTGGCCTCACGGTCAAGGCGTTTGGTGATCGCAAGAGCAGCGATCATCTCCCCGTGACCGAAGTCGATCCGGTCGCCGACCTGAAGCGTTCGAGGATTGCGTTTCGCTAGTTCGAGCCACCCCTTCTCCTGCTGTGGGGTCCACAGGGCCAGCTCGTCTTGCAGTGCCTCGGTCACCGTACTTCCGTTGTGGATTACCGCATTCCGCATCAACCGCAAAGCGGTCATGTAGCACTTCATGTCCTCGTTGAACACATGCCCGGTGACGGTCTCGAATGAAGGGTGTAGATCAACCAGATTGCCCTTGGTCGACGCCTTCGAGCACAGATTGTTCGCGTGCAGCAGTCCAAGGCACGTCCTCATGTAGTCCTCGTGGAGTGCCAGAACGTAGGGCACCGCCATCTTGCCCAGGTGCGCGTCGGCACTGAGAAGGATCTCTCGCGCGCGGTCGGGCTTCAGGCTGAAGCGGTGGATGTGTTCCACCGCTGGGAATACCTCCGGCAGAAGCCTTTCCGACCCCTCCGACAGACGCAACAGATGTGCCGACAGCTGCGCACCGGCCAGCAGTGCCATCATCGCGTTGTTCGCCTCAGCCTTGTGTTCTTCGTACTCGCGAAAGCTTCGGAACCGCACCATCTGACTGCGCGTAGGCGCTCCACTGCTCAACAGCTCACCGTTCCCGTCCCCTGCACTACCTGTCCGATAGGTCGCTCGGTGCAAACACGTTACGGGCTTCCACCACCAGACGAGCGATTCATTGGAGAGCACAGGGGATTTCGGCGGCAGATCTCGTCCAGCAGCGCCGCGGGCATGCCCGGATAGTGGGTGCCGTTGGTAGTGGTTGGTCTGGACGGACACCAGTCGCTAGTGACCTCCGGTAATGAGGCCGATCAGCCAGCCCGCGATAGCGCGTCCCGCGCCGGCGCAGAAGCCGCCGACCGCTGTTCGTATCAGCGCGGTTCGGTTTGCGCGCTCCTTTTTGCCGCCTTGGGCTTCCATCTCTGCACTCCTTCCTGGCCACCGCTTCGGTGACATCCGCAATCCACTATGTGGCCTGGTAGAAGTGGTTGATCGATCTCTGTCATGTGCTTCCGAGACTTGACATTTCATCCCCTGTCAGCCTGGGCAACGAGGCATGAGGGAAGGTGGAACCTGACACAACTTGACAGAATGGGTAGGTCTCGATGGTCGGTATCCCCATGCCCGATGAGGAACAACTCCCTTCCGGGCCACGCCGCGAGCTGATCGCCGCCGTGCACTCCCTGTACTCGGACGCAGGGAAGCCGTCGGTACGAAGCATCAGCGAGTGGATCCGAGATCAAGACGATCTCCCGAGCACACTCAGCCATCAAGGCGTCGCCGCGGTGCTCAAGGGCCAGGTTGCGCGCTGGGACAACCTGGAAGCGCTCGTATACGTGCTCGCAGACCATCGACGAGTCCGCCAATCCGACCCGCGTGACGTGGTCGAGTGGATACATGCGCTGTGGGCAAACCTCGACGACACTCCGACACCGGACACCGCCCCTGTGTTCACCGAGTCCCCCTCGCAGGGCGCCGCGCAAACTGCAACCCCGGTACATGCCGCCGACACCGCGGAGCGTGCTCCCTTACCGTCATCGGAAGATGACGATTTCCCTGTGGCTACGGCTCTCGAGGAAATCCGCGCTGAGCTCATCGCAGCTCAGCACTGGGAACATAAGGACAAGCTGGACGTCTATCGCCGCATCTTGACCAGTAGATCCTCCCGCGAAGCGCTCATAGACGCGCTCCATCAGGCAACCGAAGACGAGTGCATCAGCAAACATGGTGTGCGAGTACGCGTCTGGGAGACAGACCTGTACTACCGGTTCGTAGCACTGGTTCTCCCGAGCGGGCGGCAGCTCGTTGTTCAGCTTGAAACGACTGACGGCCAGGTGATCTCGGATTGCCATTGGGAACCCGCTGAGGCTCCCGGTCACTTCTACGGACGGCTCGTAGCGGCTGTACGTGCAGCAGGACGGGACCTGGGTGTCGGGCTGAACGATCCGACCGAATCTGTTCAGCGGCTCAGCGAGATGCTTGTCGAGATCGCCCGGCTGCGAGCACAAAAACTCAGGGGCTACCGCTACACGATATGGAGAGTCGTCCAGAAAGAGGACGTCGGCGACGGGTGGTACCTCACCGAGACCGCTCTTATCCCCGCAGACGATCCGTCGTACGAAATCCTGTACACCCGCCTCGACGAAATCGATTGGGAGCAGCATCTATACAACAAAGGCTGGCACGGAGCCGAGCGGGCGATCCGTCTCGCCCGCCTGGTACAAGCGTCGCTGACTAGTTGACGCCCGCTAGAACGGCGGTTCGCCGGGCCCCAGTAGCCCGACCCTCAGGTTTCAACCACTTGGGCGAGGTGGGGTTCCCTTAGTCATCCGCACTGTGCCCGCGGGTTCTGCGAGCCGGTGCCGGCCACCGGCCGCGGGCACCACCGCGGCCGGGCGCTCGACGGTGGGTGTGTCCAGCAGAGCGTGCAGGCGGGCGATGAAGACGTCGATGCTGCCGTAGCGCGCGAGGACCTGCGCGAGCAGTTCGTGCGCGGTCGATCCCATCAGATCGGTCATGTCACCCCATGAAGGTTCACCGACCGGTCGGGCCGGTTCTGACCGGCATTCTGCACGACAACCTCGATCACTTAGCTAATTCCGAGATACTGGTGACCTTCCGTGCCTGGACACTCTCGATTCGTGCCATCAACGCGGCATTCGGGCCGCTCCAGCCCCGGATCTCGATACGGTGCGGTGCGGGTGAGCCGATCGTGGAGTGTGGCGGGAATCAGGGTGCGGTTATCGCGCCGCATTCTCATTTCGGATCATCCGGCCGGGGTCAACCGTGGACGACTCCGGAATCGATGCCCGCTCACCACCTCCCGAGCGGCGCATCGTGCTCGGCAGCCGGGTGGATCGGCCCGCAGACTCTTCCTATCCACCCGGCCCGAGCAGCAATACCGTCTCCGTGGATGACGGGACCATGCGACCCTTGACTGTCCGACAAATCAGATTCGTTGTCCGACAGGGTATTTGACTGATTTCCCTGACAGAAGGAGTGCGCGATGACAGAGAATGCGGACCCGTTTAACGGCCGAGGTCCGGCCAGGGTCTCGATGCCCCTGGCTGCAGGCAACGCCACGTTGGCACTGGAATACATCGACGGTCGGCCCGTGGTCCGGGTGACCGAAGGGCAGGCGATCCCGCTGACCATCGAAGTCGTGGACGCGGCAGGAACAAGGGTCGGGCTCTTCGTGGGCGGCAAAGTCGTCGACGAATCGCCTGGGAAGAAGCCGCAGTTGCAGCGGACGTCGGCCATGAGCTTCGACCCCGAGCTCGGCGTTGTCCCCATCCATGGGGGGATCTCCTGGACTGATGATCCCATCACTCAAATCTGGTACCCCTCAACCGCGTACCACTAGGGGTAGCCCAGCCACGGCCCTCGGGCCCGGCCGGAACGAGGGCCCGCAGATCGCTTCTGCGGGCCCTTCGTGTGTTCGGAAAACGATCAGCGGGTGCCGGGTCTCGAGGGCGAACGACAACACGACGGCACCATTCACCCCTACACGAGGAACACCAGCTACCGTCCCCAGCATGGACAACGCACTCGACGCGCCCACGGCAGTGCTGCTCCAATACATCGATGCCTTCAACAACGGTGACCCGAAGGCGATGAGCGCGCTGTGCGCTGACCCGATGCAGATACTCGACGGCATGTCGCCGCACGTATGGCGAGGGCCGACAGCCAGCGAGGACTGGTGGCGGGACGTACTCAGGGAGGGCGAGCACACGGGAGCATCGGGCTACCACATTGTGCTCGGCGAGCCGCAGCACGTCGACGTCACCGGTGACCACGCCTATGTCGTTGTTCCGGCCACCATGACGGTCAATCTGCAGGGCAAGCAGGTAACGCAAACCGGCTCCATTTTTACCGTCGCGCTAGGCAAGGTGGGGACACAGTGGCGGCTGACCGCCTGGGCTTGGGCAAAAGGTGCCTGAGGTGGCGGGCGATGGCTGGCGACGCCGCTTGACCTAAAGCACCTGATACCGCCGACGAGCCCTTTGCGCCCATCGCTACATCGGTGTTCGGAAAACGATCGACCGCCCGGTGGCGGTGCAGGAATCCGATCGGCGGCCAGGCTCGCCTCTCCCGCCCGGTTCGTAGCCGGGGTCCGGGCTGACAGCCGGTGACTCAGGCGCCGAAACTGCCGGTGGGGGCGTTTGTGCCGCAGCTGGTCTGCGCCGGGATCGCGGTACCGGGCGGGGCCGGTTCGACGGTGACCGTCAGGGTTTTCGCGCTCGAACCCATCCTGACCTGCAGCGTGTGCGTGCCAGCGGTCGTCGGTATCCAGCGCATAGATTTCAGACCGGTGCCGTTCGCCCCGAGGATGTCGTACGTGACGCATTCACCGTTGTCGTAGAGCCAGATCTTATTGGCACTGGTGAACGGGCTCGATGAACCGGTGAAGGTTTCCCCCGACGGGTTCAGCACATCGTCCACCACCCAGTAGGTCCCGCCCACCTGCACGGGCATCGGGCTGCCCTGGATCGTCAGGATCGGCGAGTCCGCCGTGGCGGAGCCCGCAGTCCCGAAGACTGTCGCGCTTGCTAACGCCAATCCGCCTGCAGCCCAGCCGATTCGAGTCACAATGTGGCTCATTGTCATTCGTCCTCCCCGTTTGTTCATAGCGCACCCGCCAGACCCCGGATGGTGCAGGAGCCGGTCGGGCGCGGTGAATATTAGCGGTGTCGGATTCCGGAGCGGGCCGATTCCGGTCGGCGGGGATGCCCCAACTTCCGGGGGCGAAGTGCCTGCCCGAGATGGCTGCCGGATGCGACGTCGCGAGCCTCTGATGCCCATTCACCGGCGTTCGGAAAACGATGGCTAGGCGCACGCTGCGGGAGGTTAGTTGCGCTCGGGAATCGAGACTTCCGCGGGTGAGAGGTCGAAGCGGAGTCCGCGCCAGGATGGGTGGCGCAGGCCGGTGGCGGTGCGTTCGCGGTAGGCGACATCGCCGACCAGATGCGGGGCGACCCAGTGCGCGGTGGCGGTGATCGAGCGCGGGATCTCCCCGGTGACCGGCGGGGCGGCAACGGCCAAGGCATGGAGCTCGCGCTGCAGCGAGTGGCGGGTGGGGTCGCTGAATCCGGTGCCGACCGCGCCGAGCAGCGTCAGGTGCCCGTGGTCGTTGTGGGCGGCGACGAGCAGGGATCCGAATACCTCGCTGCTGGCGTGGCCGGCCAGCCAGCCGACCACCACGACCTGGGCGGAGCGGCGCAGCGGGAGCTTGCGCCACGCCTGGGACCGTCCGGCCCGGTAGGCGCTGTCGATGCGCTTGCCGATCACGCCCTCGATGTCGTGTTCGGCGGCGACTTCCAGCATCCGGGAGACCGGGATATCGCGGTAGGACGGCGACAGCAGGATCGGGCCGTGCGGGAACGGGAGCCGCTCCAGATGCTCGCGGCGCTCCAGGTAGTTCGACGTGCGCAGGTCACGGTTTCCGAACCCCAGCAGGTCGAACACGTACAGGCACACCGGCACGGTGCGGATCAGCGACCGGCTCGGCCGCGCGACGCCCAGGCGGCGCCCGATCCGGTCGAACCGCGGCACCCCGTCGCGGTCGGGGGCCACGAGCTCCCCGTCGAGGGTCAGCTCCCGGCCCGCCGCCAGCGACGTCAGAGCCTGCGCGATCTCCGGAAAGGCCGCGTTGAGGGAGTTGCCGTTGCGGCTGACCATGTGGCACACCCCGTCGGAAATCCATGCCAGGCAGCGGATTCCGTCGTATTTCCATTCGTAGGCGTACCGGGTGTCGTCGTCGGCGGGCGCGGGGCCCGGGGTGGCGAGCATCGGCGCCGGATGGCGCACCATACGCGGGACGTTACCCGCATAACGTACCGTCCGGTCTCATTTTTGCTGGGTCATGCGGGTGGTTCGGCGGGGTGCATGACGGCGTCCCACCACGATTCGAGCCGACTCGGCTCCGGCCACACCACGGGCTCGTCATCATCGGAACCACCGGTGATGATCGGTGGGCTCGGATGCCGTTTTCCCTGACCGGGGAGCGGGTCTGTCTCGGCGTGGTTCGGGTGGGGAAGCTGTCATGGCGAGTCTCCGAATCTGTGCCCGACGCCGGGTTCCACCGGGGCGGGCTGGATTCTCAACTCGCGGCGGAGGTGTACGCCGAGGTCGACCGCGCGAGGACTGCCACGAGGGCCCGAAGGCTGTTGCCGAGGGTCTGCGCCACCCGCGAAAGGGGGCCGACACGCCTGAGGGTAGGCGTTCAAGGTCAACCTCAGGCCACGGCCGACTCGGCCTCCTCGGCGAACTGTCGCCGATTCGCCGCTTTGGCGAAGGGCTTGGCCGGTGGGGCGCGGGGGTACCGTGCACTCAGGGTTCAAAAAATAGCCTGGTCTCTCGCGGCTGCACTAGGGCGCTGACCGCGAACGGCGTTCAGCCAAGCTGCGCCCCGAATCCAGGTGATGGTGATGACTCACCAGCCCAACCCTGCTCTGCTGACCACCTCGATCACGACCACCCTCGACGACATCCACGTCTGCACCATCCGTGGCGAGATCGACATCCGGACCGCCCCCATGTTCCGCAAGGCGCTGTTCGACGGCATCGCCGTCGGAGGAACAACCGTCGTCGACATGACCGCGGTGACCTTCTTCGGCGTGGCCGGCATCTGCGCCCTGGTCGAGGCCCTCGACATCGCCCACCGCCGCCAGTGCGAACTGTGCGTCGAGGGCTCCCACTGCGTGACCCGCGTACTCGAAGTCGTCGGCCTGGCCACAGCGTTCGACATCTGCGAATAACGCCGCGTTCGGAAAACGACGATCGGTCAACTGACCAGCTGTGCCGCAGGGATGTCATCCCGTGCCGCCTCCCACGGTGGCCGGACTGCGCCCGCAGGGGTCAGGTTGGTTGGTCAGCGCTGGTCGCGGAGTTGGTCGCGATCTGCAGTCTCAGGCGTGCAGGGCTTCCTCGACGCTGTGGTAGAGCGCGAGAAACTCTTCCAGACCGGTGATTTCGATCGGAGCAACCACCGGGCGGTTGCTGTCGACGACGATACGCAAGGGCTGCTGCAGCTTTTCGGCACTGCGACTGACCTTGAGAAGGACAGCGAGGCCATGTCCGCCCAGGAAACGCACGGCGGTCAGATCCAGGACGCAGAACCCGCCGCGGGTACGGGCCAGGCAGGTACGCACCGCCTGCTCGAGCTGCGCGCCGGTAGCGGCGTCGACCTCGCCACGTACCGTCACGATCGCGACCTCGCCGGCCATCCGATGCTCGACTACCAGCTCCGAAACCGCCGACGGATCATCCCGGTCAGTCATAGGCAAGACCATAACCCTCGGGCGGCTGGTGGTATACGACGTCTCGGACGCCAGGCCGTCCTGTCTCTAGACGGTCGGTCGGGACCCGTTGCGGCAGGGAGGAAGTCCCGTAGGTGCGTACGGGTTTCGATTTGCAGCCGGACGGTAGAAGCACACCCCAGCACCGCACTCCGACGCGCGCCGAAAGTGTGACTCGCAGCGGTAGATGGCGGTGTTGTCGCACCCTCAGGTGGCGCCGGCACCCGGAACCTGGTGCGGCGCAGAACGTCCGCTATTGCCGAGTTTGGTATACCCCAAGCAGTTTGGGAGGGTCAGGGTTTGCTGGGTCTGGCGCGGGTCGTCAGGCCGGGCAGCACGAGGGTGAGCCATCGGGTGCGGGCGGAGTGCGGTTGGTCTGTGGGGGCGGCGGAGAACAGTAGGTAGATGTCGCCGACGGTGACGTCGGGGTGGATGTCTCCCGCTGCTTGTCCGGCCTGGATGAGGACAGCCAGCGCGGTGGTGGCGCGCTCTTCCTTGGCTTTCGCGGCGGGGTCCGCGCCGAGGGCTTGTGCGGCGGCTTTGGCGGCTTGGTTGGTGGCGGTCAGTTCGACGACCCCGGCCAGAAACGCAGCAAGTTCGTCCCATGCGCGCGCCCCGGATTCCACACGTGCGCAAGCGGCTTCGGCATCGTCGGCGACCCTTGTGACGTACTCGATGACCACGGCCGCGACCAGATCGGTCTTGGTGGGGAAATGCCGATACAGCGTGCCGACGGCGACCCCGGCCGCGGCTGCGATCTGGTCCATGCCCGCGTCGGGGCCGTGGGCGGTGATCTGCTCGCGGGCAGCGGACAGGATCTTGGTGCGGTTGCGGACCGCGTCGGCGCGCGGGGCTCGGGCCTGGGTCATGAAATGTCTCTCACAGTGGTCGATCGGTACTTGCCAATAACGTGAACGACGGTTCATGATAGAACGTGAACCGCAGTTCATCTTACCGCTGGGAGGCGATATGACCACCAAGACCGCCCTCGTCACCGGAGCCTCCTCCGGCATCGGCGAGGCCACCGCCCGCAAACTGGCCGACCTCGGCTACACCGTCTACGGCGCAGCGCGCCGCATCGACCGGTTGCAGAAACTCACCGACCAGGGCATCCGCCCGCTGGCCATGGACGTCACCGACGACGCGTCGATGACCGCAGGCATCGCCCGGATCATTAGCGAGACCGGGCGCATCGACGTGCTGGTCAACAACGCCGGATACGGCTCCTACGGCGCGGTCGAGGACGTACCCCTCGACGAGGCCCGCTACCAGTTCGAGGTCAACGTCTTCGGCGCGGCACGGCTGGCGCAACTGGTGTTGCCGCACATGCGCGAGCAGCATTCGGGCACGATCGTGAACATCACGTCCATGGGCGGCAAGATCTACACCCCGCTCGGCGGCTGGTACCACGGCACCAAGTTCGCCCTCGAAGGACTCAGCGACTGCCTGCGCCTGGAAGCCCGGCCTTTCGGGGTCAATGTCGTGGTGATCGAGCCGGGCGGCATCGCCACCGAATGGGGCGGCATCGCGGCAGATCACCTGCGCAAGGTCTCCGGCAACACCGCCTACGCCACCCAAGCCGAGGCTGTGGCCACCTCGCTGAGCTCGGAAGCCAACGCCCGCCGCAACTCCCCGCCCCAGGTGATCGCCGACGCGATCGGCAGGGCCGTCACCGCGCGCCGCCCCAAGACCCGCTACACCGTCGGGTTCGGTGCCCGCCCGTTAATCTTCGTGAACTGGCTGCTGCCCGACCGCGCCTTCGATGCGATCATCAAGCGCGCCACCGGCGTCCGTGACTGACAGACCGCGACCAGCGGCAAACACACTCAAATGCCGCATACCGCGCTGACCGAACCGGCCAACGCGACCCTTCTGACTGCCTGCGGGGCAGTCGTTTTGGGGTACACCCCATGCCGACATCTGTTCGGACAACGATCAGTGATCACCCGGGGCATCGTCGGTGACTGCGACTCGGGCCCGCGCAGCGCGCAAGGCAGAGGACAGCAACGCTTCATGTACCAGGTGACAGGATTCTTACTGGCACCCCTTACGGCCAGCCGTGTGTGTTGGCGGTGCAACCGGTAGGCGAGAGCATGCACAGCAGGAGGGCGAGGGCGCCGTTGAGGATCCCGACCGATCCGCTGGAGGAGCCGGTCTCCGCGACCGGGGCGACTGGAGCGTCGGCGACGGCCAGCGGCGCGGCCACCGCCGGTCCGGTTCCGACGGTCAGCGCGGTGGCAATGCCGACTGCCGCAACGAGAGTGCGCATGCAGGAGAACCCTTCGATCGAGCGTGGGCAGAACCGCTCGGCCCCACCGCCGAAGAGTTAATCATTTCCATTTCAAAATATCTGACGGATTCCGCGCACACGGTGGCCCCGAATTCCATGGGGTTGAGCGACGGCTTGCCGATGGTCGAGCTGTTCGGAAAACGATCCTCTGCCGAACGCCGACGATTCCGGCTTCGAGCGCTCCCGGTTCACGGGTGACGGTGTTCGAGAATCCGTTCGTCAACCGCGACAGCCTTGCTGTGAGCTCAGGGCTAGGCTCACGGCGTGATCGATGAGGTGGCGCAAGTCCTGAGAGACACTGCCGAAATCGCGATCCGGCCCCGGTTCCGTCGTTTGACCGGAGATGACGTCCACGAGAAGGAACCCGGCGATCTGGTCACCGTGGCTGATCGGGAAGCCGAGAAGCTGATCGCGCACGGACTGCGCGAGATCCTCGACATCCCCGTGGTCGGGGAGGAATCAGTCGCCGAAGATCCCTCCCTCCTCGCAGCACTCGGCGAAAAAGCCTGCTGGTTGGTGGATCCCATAGACGGAACATCCAACTTCGTGGCCGGCCGCGCGGAATATGCGGTGATGGCGGCACTACTTCGCGATGGCGAGCCGGTCGCGGGATGGATCCTCCTGCCCGAGACAGGGCAGCTCTACGTGGCCGAGCAGGGATCGGGAGCCTTCCGAGACGGTACCCGGATCCAGCGCCCCGCCCCGCCGGCTGGGATCGAGCGGCTGCGCGGCGCTGCTCCGACGAGGCGGCTGACTCCGGAAGGCCGCGCAGAGCTATCGGCAGCCGGCACCAGTTTCGCAAGCTTGGGGCCAGGCACTTTGAGCGCTGGGGTCAACTACACGCGAATCCTTGACGGAGACTTCGATTTCGTTCTGTACCAGCGGTCATTGCCATGGGATCACGCCGCGGGCACTCTGCTCCTGGCGGAGGCAGGTGGCGTCTCCATCCGACCCGACGGGTCACCGTATCGCCTCGCCGCGGGCCAAAACGCTCTGCTGCTGAATGCAGCTGATCAAGCGCGCTGTCGGGCGGTACAAGCCGTGCTGTGGGGCAACCGGGGTTAGCCCAGGCAGAGCAGGACCGATAAGAATCCTCCCCGGCCTCCCTCCACACATTGTCTTGTCTCTGGCGAGACCGACGTAAGAGCTGATCTCCGCCTCGATCCCGTGGCCGCCTGGTGACGGCAGTTCGGTGTCGGCGCCGCTGTGGTTGGTGCTGTAGGAGTTCCCACAGCACCAACCACAGCACGGGATATCCGACGCCATCGAACGATCCCTTCGGCCGGTTCTCGACTGCATCCCACTGCGTGAGCCCGGTGCCGCCAGGTGCTCCGCGCGCGGTAGCCCGTAATGGGTGATCCGCTCCGCTCGCCGACCCGACGTGCATACCGTAGGTCTGGGGAAGGCATCCAAGGACGTCTGCTGGGCAGGAAATGATCCAACGGTTCGGAAAGCAGGGCTTTCCGGCGTCTCTCGCTAGTCAGACTGGGACCTGCGCGTCAGTTGGACCTTCGGGCGGGACCTTGTTGGACTCTTGGACTCTCTGGCCGGCGCTCGTTGGACGCCGCCTCCTGCTTGGACATTGAGGAAGTGTCTGAACTGGACTACTCGAAGTGCCTCATTGCGGTTTCATCGATGACGGTTTCCGCAACGACGCGGAAACCGTCGATGAACGGGAACGCCACCCGGTCGCGACGTTTGGTTTGAGAGCTCTGCTGATTTCGACTGCATCCCACCCCTGAGCTGGCCGCAGACACCGGGCCGAAGGAATCCGCATGCCGCTTCCCATCGATAGTGGCCGTCTTGAGCCACTGACTGTCCCTGATACGGTGCGTCCCTGGACACGGACGCTGGCCAATCAAATTGGCTCGTCGGGTGCGCAGCTACCTGTTGCGCACACCGTAGAGGAGTTCCTCGCGCTGCTACGGCACATACTTCAGCAATCCGGGTGCCCAGCGTCCAAGGTTGCGCTGAAAGCGGGACTGCCTCGCAGCACGGCGTACCACTTCGTCAGCCAGAAGAACACGGTGTTACCCAAGTACGAACGCCAGGTGCGCATGTTCGCCACCGGTTGCGGACTGTCGCCGGAGCAGATCGATCAAGTCTGCCGGAACTGGCTGGCCTTGGATGAAGCCGAGTCCGATACCCCCGACCCCGAAGTCCTCGGCCCGGACCTGAACACATCGGCAAGGCATATCCAGACAGGCTCGGGCTCCGTGCAGGTGATCGTCACCGGCGATGTCACGGGCAGCGTCAATGTTGTCAACGTCAACAACGTAAGCCATGTCAACAACTACACCGCAGTAGGGACTGATCACGTCTCGCCCCAGGACCAGTATCTGCGCGACTACATGCACGACCGGAAGTATTGGGACAACAACGCACCGGTCAACCGCGACGATCGGCACGCGCGGGTTCGATGGGAAACCCACACCGCGACTGAGGGTTCCGATGTATTCGAATGTGGTGCCGTCATAGGTTCGCTGGCTCTGCTGATGATCGTTGTAACTCGGGCCTCAAGCATCATGGGCAATCTGCATGTGTGGATTCTGGTGCTCTTCGCACTCATCTCATGGAGGTACTCAGCCACGATTCTGCACGAGGTGGCTCCCAAAGACGCACCGAGTACTCAGCGGATCTGGGGGTCTGGGCTGGTTGCCGCCGCGCTGGTGATCGTCTGTGGTTACGGCATCAACAGCGACAGTCGCGATCATCTTGCGCCCTGCCTCGTCGGCCTTCTGATATTCCCGCTGCTGTGGACCGCCCTAGCGTTCTCCGGTCGACGAAACCTTGCATGGTTCTTCGAAGACGATGCCGGGCAGAAGACCGCTATGGGGGCCATCATCTGCGGATACATCGGATGGCTCGTTGTCCGTGGTGCGGGGCTGGGGGTGCACGCTGCCGCCGTACTCGCAGTGGCGGCGGTTGCGGCGATCTTGTGCGTTCCACTGACCACCAAAAGGGAGATTCGGCGACCGATACCTATTCCTCTCATGGACTGGTAGGACTCGGTCGCCATGGCGGCACCGCGCCGCGGATGAGTCCGTCGCAAGTCCGCCTTGCGGTGTCTGGCTTTAAGTGGGCAGATGCCTCATCCGATGTGTGTGCTCAGCGAGCTCGCCATGGTTTGACGAACTAGATCTGACCGATCCAGGCGAACGAGCAGTTGGAGGCGTGCTTCTCGGCTCTCCCCGGGGGAGACACCCCCCTCACCTGCTGGGTGGGGCTACCGAGAGAGATACGCAATGGTCAACGTGGACCTGGATTACCCCAAGGACACCCCACAAGCGGGAGGTCCTGACCCGAAGGAGGTGATTCAACACATCTGCGCCACTATGGCAGCAGCATGTGAATGGCTCTCACTGATCTATCGAATGACACATCGTGAGAGTCTGGAGGAACTCACCAGACTCTGCGCGATGTGCTTCTACGCGATGCTGGTTTGGTCGCTCGTATCGCGTTGATGGACTAGCAAGACGCTAGCTGTGCCCGCTCGGAAGCCTGACCAGCCCCGAGTGGGCACTCCGTCTTCCCAGAGGAAGACCATGCCAGGGTACTCCGAAGTCGGCCACGGATACTGCAATGCTCGAACTGCTTGGGCTGTCCGGAAAACGGTCGATCTAAAACACCCCGGGCACGTCGGTGCGGTGTGGTCCGGAGTCCCAGGTCACCTGAACCGGCCATGTGTCGATAAAACGTGTCGAAAAGTATTGGTGTCCAACAAGTCTTGTCGGCCCTTTCTCGTACAGCCTCCGGTATGGCCACCGCGACACGCGATCTCGACCACCGACCAGCTGCTCGACCGCCAGCTGCGCGCGCTCACTGCGGCCGGATGCCAGAAGATGTTCGCGGACAAGAAGTCCGGCAAGAACGCCGAACGCGAGGAACTGCAACGCTGCCTGGAATACCTGCGCCCCGGCGACACCCTCGTCGTGCCGGCACTGGATCGGCTCAGCCGCTCGATGCAGGACCTGCTCGCGATCGTCGCCGAACTCCGCCGCCGCGGCATCGGATTCCAGTCCCTACACGAAGCCCTCGACACCACCACCCCCGGCGGGCGCCTGGTCTTCCACGTGTTCGCCGCGCTCGCGGAGTTCATCCGTGAGCTGATCGTCGAGGGCACCAACGAGGGACTGGCCGCCGCCCGCGCCCGTGGACAACGCCTGGGCCGCCCGCCGGCCATGACCGAGGAGCAGGTCCGCCAGGCCCGCGCTCTGCTGACCCGCCCCGACGAGACGGTGTCCTCGATTGCGCGGCTGCTGGGCGTTTCCCGGTCCACGATCTACAAATACGTGCCCGAGATCAACAGTGCCGCTTCATGATCACCGCCGACGACCACGTGATCTTCGACGAGAGCCTGACCGCGAATGACCCCCTGCAGCCCGTCGAGCTGGACATCACCGGAGTGCTGCGGTTGACCCTCTCCGACACCCGCGGATCCCAAGACGCCACCTGTCTCAGGCGCAGGTCCCCGTAGTCACGGCGTTGAGGTCGCAGACGGTGGAGCGGGGGTAGTACTCGCCCAGTCGGGCGGCGGTGTCGGCCGCGCTGGCGCCGGGGGCCACACGCTGGATGGCGGAGTCGAAACCGTCGGCGGGCAGCATGTTGCGCAGCATGAGGATATGGGTGCTGCCCGGGTGCTGCGCGGACCACGGGACGAAGGTCGCACCGGGGATGGCCTCCACGGCAGCGCGCTGGGATTCGTCGGCGATGACATAGGTGTAGAAGCCCGCGGTGTCGAGCCGGGTCTCGGAGTCCGCACGACAGCCGGTATCGGCTGTGCCTACGGGCTGTGGGTTGTAGACGACCGGACCCAGGACCGAGGATTCGTTGTTGCACAGCGAGAAGTAGCGCACGTCGGTGCCGGGGCGTGGCCACACACTCGGACTCGAGCCCGCCGGGACGGTGGGAGCCTTTGCGTGGACGACGACCACCTTGCCGTCGGCCGGGCGCGTGGCACCGGCCACGAGGTAGGCGTTGTCACCATTGGGGAAGGCGCCCGCGCCTGCGACGCGCACGAAATCGGTCCCGCTGGGCATTTTGCCCGGAACGAATTCGGCCAGTGTCTGGATACCCCGGAGCAGTTGGGTCCGCAGGCCGCCGGAGTTCTCGACGCAGGAGCCGTAGGTGTGCGCCACGCCTTTGGTGGTGACGGTGACCTGCGGCAGGCTGGACGAATCCGGCGTCTGGGCAGGCATGTACATGCGGTAGATCAGGTAGCCCTTGCCGCTGGTGACTCCGGCGGGTGCCAGCGGCAGCACGTTGGGGTCGCTGGCGTGTGTGTCCGGACGCACCGTGATGGTGTAGTCGCCGCCCGGCGCGCTGGTCTGCTGCCACGGATTGACCGAACCCGCGTCGGGTGTGATGCGGTAGTCCGCCAGCGCGGAGGCGGCGCCATTGGTGAAGTTGGCGCGGTTGCTGTCGTAGGTGTTGAACGAGATGTAGCGGGCGTCCGGGAAGCGCCCCTTGATGGTGAGTGTGGTGTCGGGGCCGATGTCGTAGGGCATGATCCAGTACCAGGCGTTGGTGTCCGGGTAGGCGACATTGATTCGGTCCAGGGTGCGTGGCGACATCTCCGTCGCCCAGGTGCACGCTCCACCGCCCGAGCTACCGGTGTCGGCCTGCGCCGCAATGGGAATCGCAGTTGCAGCGGCCAACGCCGCAATGGTGACAACTGAACGCAAGACAACTTTCACGATCGATGACCTCAACATCCGATGCTGGTTTTCTCGGCCCGGTACAGCTGGTCGGACCGCTTCAGCCAGCGCTGAACCGAGACCTGCCCGGAAGGCTCGTCCGCAGCGCGCGATCGGCGCCTCGGGCGGAACACAGCCTCGCATAAACTGTCAGTACTGACAACTGCCAGTGATGACAGTTTATGGATAGGTGTCGAGGTCCCGTTCGATCGGCTACCGACTCGGGCCCTGCCCGTCGAACGGTATCGAGGCCGAGCCCGGCCCCCATCCTTCGGACGCGGCCGCGAAAGCTGCGCGGATCGACTCCGTCAGCAGCGGCCGAGGTTCAGCGCCGGTATTGCGCAGTTGCAGGTCGCGGATCAGTGCGCTCCGCAAGATCGCGACTGCTGTGCGGCCGTATACCGCCGCGCGCAAGTCGATATCGGCCGGTGCCGGATCGAGGCGAGCCAGACGATCGCCGAGCGCGCTCGCCATCGCGTCTTCGAACTTCAACGTCAGCGTCGCCACCGACCGCCCCAGGCCCGAAGCCGGGCGGCGATCCAGAAACAGCGACACCGCAGTCGGCTCATGGAGGTCCCGCACCCACTCGATCAACGCCACGATCGCCCGCTCCACCGCAACCAGAGGCGGCTCCTCGGCGGGTCGGGCCTTGATCGATTCGGTGATCACCGGCATCTGGGCCACCAGGTCCTCGACCAGCAATTCCTCCTTACCGGCGAAATACCGGAAGAAAGTGCGCTCGGTGACACCGGCCCGATCCGCGATCTCACGCACGGTCGTCGCGGCATAGCCCTGGACGGAGAACAGGTCGTTGGCGGCGTCGAGCAACGCTCGACGCGTCGCCAGCTTGTTCAACTCACGCCTGCCAACCACTTCTGCCACGCCGACCACCGTAGCGCGCCGAACACGTCAGCCACCGCCGTCAGGAGTCGCTCTTCCACAAGGGATATAGCTGGCAGAGGTGTGAATCCAGGCCTGGCATGGCGCGGGCCTCGCAGCGGTCCGGTCCACGTGATGCCGTGCACCTCCGGTTTCGCTTCCAGCACTATTGTCCGGCTGAAGGACTGGCGGTTCGACTGGCGCCTCGGGCCACGGTTCGCCCGCGTCGAAACCCGTCACACGGCACGAAAGATGCCGGCCAGGATGGTGTCGAACTGCCGAACAAGAACTGCTGGACCTTGGCCGAACACGCTGGGGACACGACCCCGTTGGATCCTCGGCGATTACTACCGGAACCCCCGAACTCCAAGATCCGACTGCCTGATTACCTACCCGACGTCGCCTGACACGGCGCCAGGCGCTTCCCGGTCGGCGGCGAGTACCTGCACGAGGTATGGCGGATGAACCCAGCATCGCTGTCCAAGCAAGGTCACCTTATGCCAGAACAGACCCGGTGCCGGCTCGAAGCGGGTTGATCGCGGCATCACGCCGAGCAGCCGGATCGGTCGCGCGCCACCCGACATCCGAGTCCCCTCCATGACATAGATCCCGTCATCGGTCACGGCAACGCACCGGAACCTCACCTTGTAGAACACGCCGAACAGATATGCGGGGAGGAAATAGGCGAAATGCGGTGCGGTCTGAGAGACGAACACCTGCCTGATCTCACTGCCTGGAGGGAGGAACGCAATCGCGCGGTCCGCGATGTACGCGCGCGGGGTGACACTGGCAGCCATGCTCGAATCCCTCAAAGAGTGCGTGAGTCGCCGTTGTAATACTCTGCGGTCCAGGCGATTACAGCGTTGGTCGCCAAGGTCAAACACCATGCCTGCTCAGTCTGGGCTTCCAGATGACGATACCCAACCTCCAGCACGCCGACCAACCTCATCGGCAGCCAAGCGCCAATCACGTTGTGCCGCAGCCCGAACCGGAAAACCGGCATCGTCGCTGGTCAAGCACGGCCGAGCCAGGCGCGCTGACCGCCAGGCAGCGGCTGGGCCGCCCGTCGGCCATGACCGGGCGGCGCAAGGTCTTTGCGAATCGGAATCCGTCCGGGCACCGGCGGGCACATGGCTCACCCCGAAGAAGCCGGATGACTTTACACTCGGGCAGTCGCGGTAGCCGCCTGCTGATAATCCTGACCGGCTGGCTGGCCTCCTCACGACCTCCCGCCGTCTTCATGACCGGGGCGGGCACTGATCGGTCTGGGCCGTTGAGCAGGCGCAGCCGGCCGCCATCCGAATGAAGACTTTTAGCCCCTACCGGATTCTGGCCGATCGCGGTTAGCCTGGAAAAACGTCCTTGCTCAACACCGCGAAAAGGACGTCGCTTCGGTCCGAAACGCCGGTACCGGAGCCGCCAGGTCAGCGCGGTCGTGACAGGGCCTGGCGCCGGACCTTCCCACACAGGGGCTGGTTCGGCAATATCGCCGCGTGGCTGTCGCTCGCCATGCAGGACCATGAAAACTGGGTCGGGGTCAGGAACGAACGAAGCGCGTCATGGGCCGCTTCCGAGAGCGTCGAAGCGACAGCAGCCAAACCTGTCTGCTGCCACAGACTTCGCCACTCGATCATCAGCGCGGCGGCCCTGCGGCAATCATCCCAGGTTGCCCGGCTGTACTGGACGCGCATCAGACCAGTCACTCGATATCGAGGAACGAATATGTCCAGCAAAATGATCAAGTTCGTGGCCGCAACCGCTCTTGCCTTGCCGCTGGGTGCTATCGCAGCTCCAGCAGCCTCGGCCAGCTCCACTGCAACGGTAACCGCGAGTTCGGCATCGACCGCGGTTACGCCCGTCGATGGCTCAATTGCTATCTGCTTCCCCCTGGGCAGTGTGGTCTTCTGCATCTGAGACAACGAGCTGACGTCTCCGCATGGTTTGGGAAGGAGCTGCCAAGGTACTGGCGTGGTCGGCGAGCATGACTTCACCCTCGGGCATCGTGTCAGCCGCCTACTGAGAACTCCGGTCGGCCGGCCGGGCGCCTCGCCGCTACAGCGGGGCCCTTGGCCGGCTTCCCCTCACCGAAGATGGGCCGCTACCCGCGGTTCCGGAATCGCCGAAAAGTAGTGCCTGGTCAGCTGCCGGTGTCCCAGGCTTATGCGTCCCCAAGATCCGTCCCATCCAGCCGCCCAGTGCGCCTCTGGCCCACGGCTCTGAGAGCAGGGTGTTCGGTATGACCGCCGACGATGTGCCTGCACGCATGTCCGGATTGCGGTGTCCGAAGGATGGGCGCGGGCAGGCGTATCGCCCCCGCGACTGCTGGAGCTGGCAGGTATTCGGCTCCCCGCCGGGCCTGGACGGTGACGACGCGGGGCGTGGTCCTGACTGATCGTGCCGACCTATCCCGCGCGCTCGGTCATGGCCCGGTCTACGGCGTAGCGGTCGCGAGCATCGGCAACGATCGCGGTGCCGCGCGCGCCGATTCCGCGGATCGCCAGGATCTGTTCGTCCGACAGCTCGAGCAGGTCGTCCACGGTGCGGACTCCGCGCAGATACAGCGCCCGCCGGTACTGCCCGGGTACACGATCCAGCTCCCGGGTGCTGTCGTAGGGAGTCTCCGCCATGTGCCACGGATCCTCGTAGAGCACAGCCGCCACGAGCTGCTCGGTCGAGGCGAACTTCTCGACGGCCAGAGGTCCACGGGTGGAACGGACCGTGACCTCGGCCAGCGTCCACCCCTGCGCCCCGCGTCCCGCCGGCCGCACCAACGTCACCGAGTACTCGACGCCCGGGTGACCCGGTAGATGGAAGGTGCGTGCCCGCGTCTCGATATCTGGAGGGTTGCTAGCGGAACTCATCTCGCGATGCTTCCACCGTCACACCCATGATCGAGTCATTCTCTGTCATTTGCTCCACACCGGAACCCCGAATCGTGTCGCCTGGTACATGAGCGTGTCTCCCGGTCTTCGGCCCCCATGCGAGCTACAGCATCTCGGCGTACATGCGGCCCTCGCGCACCCCGAATTCGATCCGGCACGGGAACTCCGACGGGTATCCGGGCTGGGGGTTGTGCGGATTGCCTCCGATGACGGACCTCGCCCATTCCCGCAACTCTTCGGGCAGCTCGAACATCCAGCCGTCGGTGGCGCGCACGTACGGGATGTCGGCACCGAGGGGATCGTGGCGGCCGAGAGCGGCCACATCGAGGATCATCCCCTTCTCCTGCGCTGACGCGATCGTGGGCGGCTGCAGCAGCATCATGGCGGAACCGTAGCGCCACCCACGCCCTCCCCGGCCGAGGCGCGACCAGGCGCGACGAGGACGCCCGATTTGCCCGGTGATGTTTTGCCGCAAGGTATTTCAGCGGCTTCCTGTACCACCTGACGCGATTCTTACTTTCACCCCGATCTCCAAGCCACAAGCGACGCATACGGTTTGCCCCCGCCTGCGCCTGCCTCTCGGTAGCCCGACCCTCAGGTTTCAACCACTTGGGCGAGGTGGGGCTGCGGTAGTCAACGGCCTTCTGCGCGTGGGCTCTGCGAGCCGGTGCCGGCCACCGGCCGCGGGCACCACCGCGCCCGGGCGCTCGACGGTGGGTGTGTCCAGCAGAGCGTGCAGACGGGCGATGAAGACGTCGATGCTGCCGTAGCGCGCGAGGACCTGTGCGAGCAGTTCGCGCACAGGCGATCCCATCAGATCGGTCATGTCCACCCCATGAAGGTTCACCGACCGGTCGGGCCGGTTCTGACCGGCATTCTGCACCACAATCTCGATCACTTAGCTAATTCCGAGATACTGGTGACCTTCCGTGCCTGGACACTCTCGATTCGTGCCATCAGCACGGCATTCGGGCCGCTCCAGCCCAGGACCTCGATACGGTGCGGTGCGGGTGAGCCGATCGTGGAGCGCGGCGGGAATCCAGCGGGTTATCGCGCCGCATTCTCACGTCGGATCATCCCGGCCGGGGTCAACCGTGGACGACTCCGGAATCGATGCCCCGCTTCGCCGACTCCGAGCGGCGCATCGTGCTCGGGCCGGGTGGATCAGCCCGCAGGGCTCCTCCCTATCCACCCGGCCCGAGCAGCAAATTTGAACCGCCACGGCGGAAGTCGTCGCTCGAAGGGGAAGTGCTCGCGTGCAGATGTTCATCAGCGGCCGGGTCAGCCGCTGCGGTAGTGAGGCCCACGTCGTCATCGGTGCACCGCGCCCGGTCGCCGGGTCCGCCCGTGGTGAGCAGGTCTGCCGCGTCGAAATCCGCTGGGCAGGCACCATTGTGCGGCTGCACCCGCGGCCGGGGTCCACGCGGGGGTGGCGCTGGACAACGCGCTGGGTGAGGTCACCCGGCATCTGGGCATCGACCTGCCGGCACTTCTCCCACACGTCGCGATCGGGCCCGCGGTGCAGCCTCAGCCCGCCGGCCCTGGCATCGACAGCCACCGCTGAACCCCGATGCCCGGAATCCGGGCCGCAAGCCCGTGTCCTACAGCTCGGCGGTCTCTTCGATGCGGTGGGCGTCATCGGGAACCTTGATGTGCGTTCCAGATAGACCTGCGAGCAGTACGGGACTGTGAGCTGGGCGCTCGCAGGTCTTTCCGAATCGCACAGCTGGGGGAGCACTTCCAGCCGCAGTAGAGGCTCCCTGCAAACCCACCAGCCCTACGACCCGGTGAAAGCATTCGGCGAGCCGACTGCTGAAACTCGAAGTCCCACAGCGGCGTGACCGGACCTCGGGGCAGCACAGGCCCATCGAGGGGTGAGCAACTGATCGGCCGGTGATATTTTCTGCAGGCATGGCAACAGCCTTGTGCTCCGGGTCTTTCGACCCGGTGACGTGTGGTCATCTCAACGTGTTCGAGCGGGCAGCAGCCCAGTTCGACGACCTCGTGGTCACAGTGGTGGTCAACGCGAACAAGAAGACGATGTTCACCCTCGACGAGCGCGTCGAGATGCTACGCGAGGTCACCGCCCACCTCGGCAACGTGCGGGTGGCGTCCTGGCAGGGGCTGCTGGTGGACTTCGCGCGTGAACAGGGCATCACCGCGATCGTGAAGGGCCTGCGCGCCGGCGACTTCAACTACGAGCGGTCCATGGCCCAGATGAACCACACACTCACCGGCGTGGACACCGTGTTCATCGCCAGCGACCCCGCCTACGGGTCAGTATCCAGCTCGCTGGTCAAACAGGTCGCAGCAGCAGGCGGCGACCTCACCGGCTTGCTGCCGATACCAGTGCACAGTCGACTGCTGGAACGACTGAAAGTTCAGCCGGTCGCTACCGACATCCCTTCTTGCCCTTGACAGTTAGTGAAATCGGAGGTCTTGCATTCTGGCCGTTTACAAGAACTATCCACGGAAAAGCGACCGTTCCCCCTGCACCCAGGTGGACTATCGGAAGCGGTTTCCGCAACACGCTTCTGTTGACGTCGGGGTCGTTGACTCGGGCCCGACCGACAGCGCTCACGATCCGTGTTGCAGATCCGCGCGGGCCCCTTGGCCCGGCGGTTTTCCATGCCTCGGCGGTTTCGCGCAGCCAGGCAACGTGGGCGCGCGGGCCGGTGCCGATGACGGCGTCGGGCTCGGGCAGGCGGCCGTCATGGCGGTATCGGCGCGCGGTCGATCGACTCGATCGAGTCGCAGGCACAGGACGCGGGCGACGCGATCACCGGGCCCGCCAATACCGACCCCAACTCTGTACCGAACTAACTGTCGGAACCGCTCCCGTCCGACATCCGGGCGGGTATTCGAAAGGAGACCCGAATGCGTGACGCCGACAGCCATCCCATCTTCTCTCGATGCCGCGCCTGCACCAACCGGATCCACTGGGTGGAATGCCCGACCGGCGGGTGGTGGACGCATGACAAGCATCCCGGCGACGACCACGACGCGGTGTCGCCGCTGCGCGTGCTGGAAGAGGTTGACAACAGCGGCAACTACGTGGTCGTGGGAACCACGATCTGACCGCACATGGCCGGAACCCTACGGTTCGGCGGCCCACCGCCGCGCCAGGATCCGCGCCCGCCGACGCTCGGACGCGCGCCCATAAGTCAGCTGCAGCGCGATCCGCACGCGGGCCCGCCGCCAGCGGGACGCGACATCTTCGGGCTGCGGCCACATCTCGACCACCTGACCGATCCCCTCAACCTCACCCACACCTACTCCGACGCACCACCAGGGGTCGCCGTAGTATTCGCCGAATTTCGGGCGGATATGGCGTAGGCGC
This sequence comes from Nocardia tengchongensis, assembly GCF_018362975.1. Lineage (NCBI taxonomy): Bacteria > Bacillati > Actinomycetota > Actinomycetes > Mycobacteriales > Nocardiaceae > Nocardia > Nocardia tengchongensis. Next base: position 5,365,263 of record NZ_CP074371.1, on the reverse strand, counting down.
AGGTGAAGCTGCCGTTAGCGCCCGCGATCGGGTCCGAGAGGGCTGGTGAGGTCGCGCATGGCCTGGGGTGGTCCGGGAACGATGGAGCTGAAGGAGCTCGACGAGTTCCTGCTGGCACGGGCGATGGAGCACGATTCCCCGACCTTGTTGTTCCGGCTGGCGTGCGAGTACCTGATCTCGGCGAAGGTGATCCGCCCTGGCCCGGTCCAGCTCCGCGCACCGCTGCGGGCCCAGGGAGACGGCCGTCGCGTGGCCGGTCAGTGACGCAGCCTGGCTGCTGCGGCCAGAATTGGAGTGCTCACGGCGGTGGCTGCGGCGCCGAGTGTGGTGTCGGTGGCCAGGATCCACCGGACGGTTTTCATAGCCAGGGTGAGAACTTCGCTGCCACGCCGGCGCATGCCGGTCTCGAAATCGCCCACGGCGTCGGTGAGGGTGGTGGTGCCGTTGGCAGCGGCGCTGATGTGCTCGAGCAGGCTGGCGGCGTCGCGGATGGCCGCGCCCGCTCCCATTCCGGCGGTGGGTGGTGTGGCGTGGACAGCGTCGCCGAGTGCGGTGATGCGACCCGCAGGCCAGGGCGCGAGATCGGCTGCGCGGGTGGAGGCGGCGTTGAAGCGGAACCCGGCCACGCTGTGCGGGTCGGCCCTGGCGATGACCTCGAGCGTGTGCTCGGCCCAGCGTCGCTCGCAGAACATGCCGAGCAGCGCGGCCTGCAACTCGCCGCCCTGCAGGTCACGCAGGGAATCGCGGACGGCGGATTCAGGGAACATGGCGCCCCAGATGTAGGTGGGTCCGGTGGTGACCGACATCCTCAGCTCGGGGGCGTCGAGCGCGGTGTTGCCGACCGGGTCGAGGAACCCGACATACAGCGCTGCCCCACGCGGGCCGATCGCCGTCCCCGATCGTGGTTTCAGCCGCTGCTGCTCGCCGGGGCTGAGGTCTTGCAGGAGGGTGCGGCCGCAGAACCCGATGATGCCCGCCGGGCTGTTGGTCGGGCCGCCCGCCAGGTGGCGGGCGACCACCGAGTGGGCGCCATCCGCGCCCACCACCAGATCCGCCGAGACCGGCGCCTGATCGGTGAACAACACCTGCGGCGCGCCATGATCGTCATGGCCGACACCGGACACGCTGCATCCCAGATGCATGTCATCTCCGACCGCTTCGGCCAGCAGCATCCGCAGGGTGATTCGATCGACGTCGATGCTGCCGCTGCCGCTCAGATCCGGTCCGTAGCCGAGCAGCCGGCCACGGCGGTCCCAGAACGCGTCACGCTCGCGCAGCCGCAGCGCCGAACCCGATGCCAGCAACCGCCGCATGATCTTCGGTTCCACCAGATCCGTCAGCGCCGACAGCGCCCGCTCATCCAAGGTGATGTGGTAGCCACCCGTCGCCGCTACATCGGTGTCACGGTCGAATACCGCTACCTCGAACCCCCGGCGACGCAGCCCCGCCCCCAGCGCGAGCCCACCAATCCCACCACCTACCACGACTACCCGCATACCTGACCGTCCTCTCCACCATTGCCCGTCCGAAACAGAACAACCCACGCTGACACCGGTAGTGGACACCGAGTGGCCACTACCCGGTCATGATGGGACGATGGCGAACACCTCACATCGGGCGTTGCGACTGTTGTCCCTGCTCGGAACAGGACGGCAGTGGTCGCTGCGCGAGCTCGCGACCCGGCTCGGGGCCAGCGAACGTACCGTCCGCCGCGACATCGAAACCTTGCGCCAACTCGACTACCCGATCGCCACCATCCACGGCCCCGACGGCGGCTACCAGCTCGGCGCCGGGCGGACCCTGCCTCCACTGCTGTTCGACCACGACCAAGCCCTCGCGATCGCGGTGGCCTTGCAAACCGCGCCGAGCACGATGTTCGGCCTCGGAGACGACGCCGCGCGGGCGCTGGCCACTCTGCACCAAGTCATGCCCCCCGCGCTACCGCCGCCGCCACCTACTCGTCACCGAGACACTGCGTCTCGACGGCACACGCCCCGAACCCGGTGACCCCGACTTCCTGCCCGCGCACCACATCGAGCCCCATCACCTGGTCGTCTGGGCCGCCCGGTGGTACCTGGTCGCCTACGACGTCACCGACCATCGATGGCGAGTGCACCGCGTCGACCGACTGCACCCCCGCCCCACCACCCAGCCCTTCTCCGCCCGCGCGCTTCCCAGCGACGACCTCGCCCACTTCGTGATGAGCACCCACGACCGCGGCGACAGCCCCGCCGCTTGGCCATACACGGGCACCGCCCAGCTCAACCTGCCCGCTCACATCGTGGCCCGCTGGGCACCAGGCGGCTCCGTCGTGGAACACCTCGACACCGAGCACTGCCGACTCACTCTCGGCGCCTGGTCCTGGGCCGGCATCGCCGGCATCCTCGCCACCTTCGACACCGAACTCACCAACCTGCACCCACCCGAACTCGTCCACGCATGCCGCCGCCTCACACACCGCTGGGCCACTATCGCCGACACCGAGAACCTCGATCCTTCTCATAAATGACCGGATACGAGAGTTCTGAGCTCACGCAACATATTCACCGCGATCAGCAGCTCCGTGGCTGCGGTCCCACCAGCGAACCGCACGTTCGACAGCACCACCGGGGTGAACTGGCGCAGATAGCTGTAGGACGCATCGAGCGCGGCCAGATGTCCGTGATCGCGTGGCAGCCGGGGCTTTGCTTGGGTGATCGCCGCGCGCAACCGTTCCCACCCGATCCGGTCTCCCCGGATGAGACCGCCGATTTCCTCGTCGGAGATATGCAGGTCGGTGACGATCGCGAGGAGATCGTCCAGCAGCGCTTGCCGGTCCTCACCGGACTTTCCTCGGTCGGCCAGCTCTTGTAGCATCCGCCGTTCGGCCGCACTGAACTTCGCCGAGATCGCCTGATCGAACAGCCGCACAACCTCATCGAGAACATCGGTGGCCGACTGCGCCAGCAGCGTCAACAGAATCGGATGACGGCGTTGCGGATCCCGGCGTTCGAGCGCCTGCCCAGTCAGGCGCCGGCCCATCGTGGCCAGGAAACGCCGCCGCGGACGCTTCCACCGGACCGGTCGCCAACCACTTGAGCCGCGAGGTCCCGATTGACGGATCGTTGACCAGCAGCGCATCCAGTTCAACGCACCGCGCCGGGGTGAGCATGTGCGCGAGCCGATCGTAGGTCTGCTCCTGCGCCTGCCCACGAGCGTGGGCAACCCGCTCCACGCCAGTCACCGGGCCCGGCCGGATCACCCGCGCCGAGATCAGATACTCACATCCCAGCCGGAACAACAGCGTCGGCGAATCGTGCTCCATCGCCCGCGCCAGCAGGAACTCGTCCAGCTCCTTCAGCTCTGTCGTCCCGGCTGCCCGCCAGCTCAAGTACTGCGCAACCAGGCGCACATGCTCGGTCCGTGTCTTGGCTCGCTTGCCGTACGAACGAAGCTGCGCCGCATCGACATTCAGCTGCTCGGCCAACCGAGCCACCGCCACCTGCGGCGCTGAGGTCAGCCTGTCGGGAACGAAGCCGAGCCACGGCAACGTGCACAGCGTGAGGGCAAGTCCCAGCCGATCCGCCGGTCTACGACCGCGGCCCGGGTCGACGAACGCCACATCAGCAGGGGCGAGCGTGAAGAACCGGACTAGCTCCTCGCGACTGATCTCCGGAACCCTCGAAGACGCTCCAGCTCCTCATCCGCGAACACCCGTGTCGCCACGAACCCCAGCCTCCAGCACGCCGACCAGCCTCATCGGCCGCCAAGCCAACCACCAACCACCCTGTGCCGCAGCGCAACCGCGAAGTCACCAGGAACTACGCCATATCCGCCCGAAATTCGGCGAATACTACGGCGACCCCTGCAGACGGACACGGGCCTTGCGGTGTCCGGTAACGAACGTTCACGAGACACCCTCGGGGTCAACAGTTTCCGCAGGCTGGAACTGTAAAGGTTGCCGTGTACGCATCAACGTCAACCTGTCGGGGGTTCGCAATACTCGCCGCACCGCAGCTGACCAGGCACTACGAGAACTTCGTTGGATTTTCGGCGAATACTACTGGAACCCCTACATCGAACCCTTCTCGCCGCCGTCAGTCGGTCTGGGCCGGAGTGAGATCGATACCAGCCGGGGGCCGGATGCGGCGGAACGTGCCATCGAAGGCAGTGACATACAGGGCCCAGCCGTCACCGTCCGGGCCTATACGCACCGAAGACGGCCCGGTCCAGCCCCAGGAGATGCCGGTCGCGATCGAACAGGTGGCGCCGGTCTCCGGATCGAGCCGGTCGATCGAGCCGCCGATATGGGCTGCTACGTACAGGATTCCGGTCTGGGTCATGGTGAGGTCGTCGTCGCCGGGGACGATGCCGCCGATCCGGCCCGCGATGGTCCAATGGCCGGGATCGTCGAGCGGGATGCGGTAGATCTGACCGGTGAACAGGTCGTCGGTATAGACCGCGGTGCCGTCGGGGCTCAGCGCCAGTCCTTCGGAGCGGGGAACCGGGCTCCAATTCGGTTGGACCACACCGGTGTCGTGGTGGTAGGCGCTCACGCCGGCCGGCGGACTGCCCTCGGTGCCTACCCAGGTCGTCAGCATGTCCCCGTTCGGCAACCGGAGCAGGCCGTTGCCGACGAGATCGGTCACGTGGGTCACCGCTCCGGTCGCCGTGTCCAGCGCGTGCACGCCGACTGTGCCGTCGGTCATTCCGCCCCGACATACAACGTGCTGCCGTCCCGCTGCAACGCGCCCGGTCCGCTACTGAAATCGTCTCGTACGACAGTCACAGTGCCGGCGGCGTCGATGTCGTACAGCTTGTGCACATCCAAACTGGAGACGAAGAACCCGCCGTTCCCGTCAGTTTCGAGATTCTCCGCGTTGCCCAGCCCCTGCGCCAGGGTATCCATACGCCAGCCGTCGCACTCGGAAGCCGGGGCGGCCTGCGCGACCGCGCTCGACACCATCCCGCCAGCACCGCCGCCGCCATCCCAGCTGCACCGAATCCCATGCTCATCGATCGCATACGGCACACCCTAAATGGCATTCATCCTATTCAAATAGGCGGTAACACAATTCGTGCGGGTGAGGACATCGGACTGTATCCCCGGTATGGAATCCACGCCCCGAGGGCGTTCCATGCCTTCACCACCTGAGCCCGGCGTCAGGCGCGGGCCGCGCGCACCGACACGGTGATCGCGGCCGCGACCACGATCACGATCGCGCCGGCGGCGATGAAAGCCGTTACCGCCCAGCCGAACCAGCTCACCGCGGCCGCGCCGAACGCGGTGCCCGCACTGCCGCCGACGAAGTACACCAGCATGTACGCGCTGTTGAAGCGAGCTGTCGCGGCCGGATCGATGGCGAGCACGGTGCTCTGATTGGCGACCTGCGCCGCGAACAGCCCGGCATCGAACAGGCCCAGGAACCCCATGGCGTCTCGCCACCGCGATCTTCGACTACATCGAAACCTTCTATAACCCGATCCGACGACGCTCCAGAACCGCCATGCCCAGGCCCGTGGACTACGAATGAGCCCATATGCTGACTTCACTGAATCTCGCGGTCCGTCGAGCGTCCAGCTTCCCGCGTGCGACGTCTACTCAGTGAGGATCAGCTGGGAAGCGCAGGCCAACGCGCTGCTGTGCGGGCTCGTTATCGCGGTGCGCACGACCCCCACCTCGGTGCGAATCACGGCAAAGCCGGTCGCGGCCCCGGCGCGCACTTCATTCTGGTCAAGGCGGCCGGCCTCACCGAGCTCCACCGCTCAATTCGACCCTCTGCTGCAAACCGGTCAGCGTGCTGTCCACCAATCCTTTGATGACTCTGCTGCGGATGAAGCCGGGCAGCGGCAGGTTGTGACGAATGGTCAGCTGATAGGTGACGGAGGTGGTGTCCGGAGTGATTTCGTCGAGCTGGTAACGGCCTTCCTGACCGGTCTGCAACCGCCCCTGCACCATGGACCAACTCATGCCGTCGTCATGGTGACGGTATCTGAGGGTGTAGCTGTCGGTGCCGACCGGCGCGGATGCCGTGAACCGGGCGGTCACCGGCAATCCGGTCCGCTCATCGACCTCGAGTACCTCTGCTTGGCGGATCTCGGGGATCCATTCCGGCTGGCTGTTCAGGTCGCGGATCGTCGCGAGCACGGTCGCCCGTGGGGCGTGGACCCGCACGGTCCTGGTGGCGCTATCGGTCGGCATGGTCCCCGTCCCCGTAGTAACCGAGTCGAAGCAGGGTGGTGATCTCACTGATCAGCGGCATCCGCGGATTGGTGCGATTGCTCAGGTCCTGGAATGCGGTCATCGCCAATTCCGGTAGGGCCGTGAGGAATTCGTCCTCGGGAATACCGATCTCCCGAAGTGTGCGCGGCATCTCGAGCCGGTCGAGCAGGTCTTGCACACCCTGGAAGAGCCGGCGGCGGCTTTCTCCGGGTTCGTGGCCGCCGAAGACGATCCGCCCGAGTTCGGCGTACTTCTCGGGGGCGACATAGGCCGAGTAGCCGGGAGCGGGCATGAACTTCGTCGGCAGGCCGGCGTTGTAGCGCAGGGTGTGCGGCAGGAAGACGCCGTTCGCACGACCGTGGGCGATGCCGAACCGGGCACCGACAGCGTGGGCGAGAGCATGATTGGTGCCGACGAAGGCATTGGAGAACGCCAGGCCGGCCAGCGTGGCGGCATTGGCCATATCTGTGCGAGCGAGCAGATCCCGGGGATCGTCGCAGGCTCGGGGAAGCGCCTCGAAGATCAGCCGCGCCGCCTGCACACAGAACGCATCGGTATAGGGCGAGGCGAAGACCGAGGCCAGGGCCTCGAGGGCGTGGGTGAGGGCGTCTATACCGGTGTCGGCGGTCAGGGTCCGCGGCATCGAGACGGTGAGCAGCGGATCCACGATCGCCATATCGGGCACCAGGGAATAGTCGACCAATGTTTCCTTACGGTCTTCCAAGGTCAGCACCGCCGCGGGAGAGACCTCCGACCCGGTGCCCGCGGTGGTCGGCACCGCCACCAGTCGCACCGTATGCGGATCCTGGGGGTAGTCGGCCATGCGCTTGCGCGGATCGAGGAAAGGCAAAGTGAGTTCGGACAGATCCTTCTCAGGGTGCTCGTAGAACAGGCGGATCGCCTTGGCCGCGTCGATCACCGATCCGCCGCCCACGGCGATGAGCACGTCGGGCTGGTATGCCTCGAGCAACTCGACGCCGCGCCGGATGGTGGCCTCGCCCGGCTCCGGCTCGACCTCGCCGAAAATCTTGATGTGCCGCGCACGCAGTTTGCCGCGGAATTCGTCGACCACGCCGCGCTGTTCGCTCAGCGCGTCGGTGATGATGACGACGCTGTCGCACTCGACATCCCGCAGGTTCTCGAGCGCCCCCGCATTGAAGAACGTGTTCGACGGGACCCGGAACCACTGGGGCGGACTGCGCCGATACGAGACCGTCTTGATGTTGAGCAACTGCGTGTAGTTGACGTTCTCGGTGGTGCTCGAACCGCCCCACGTGCCGCAGCCGAGGGAGAAGGTCGGGGTGAGGTTGTTGTAGATCCCGCCGAGGGCCCCGACCGCCGTGGGCGCGTTGACCAGGATCCGCCCGGTGCGCACGGCCAGGCTGTAGGCGTCGACGACAGCCTTGTCGTTGGCGTAGATCGCGGAGGTATGCCCGAGGCCCCCATGCTCGGTGACGAGGACCGCGGCATCGATGGCGTGCTGGACATCGCGGGCGCGCACCAGCCCGAGAACCGGCATCAGCTTCTCGCGCACCAGCGGATGTGTGTCGAGCCGGTCGAGCTCGGCCGGCAGCGACGCGAGGAGAATCTTGACCGACGGGTCCACGGCGAATCCGGCCCGGGCGGCCAGGTCGGGTGCCTGGCGGCCGAGAGCGTCGAGGTTGGCCGTGTCGCCGCAGCCGAACGCGAATTCCGCGAGGGCATCGGACTGCTCCTCGGTGAGCAGGTGCGCGCCCATCCGCTCGAATTCGGCGACGGTGGCGTCATAGATCGCGTCGTCGACGATGCAGGTCTGCTCGGCAGGGCAGATCACCGATGCGTCGAAAGTCTTCGAGATCAAAATATCGACGACGGCGGCCTTGATGTCGGCCGTACGATGCAGGTAGATGGGCGCGTTGCCGGGACCGACGCTCAGCGCGGGCTTTCCGGCGGCGTTGGCCAGGGCGACGATCTTCCGACCACCGGTCACCCAGATGAAGTCGACCCCCGAATGCCTGAACAGATAGTGGGTCACCTCATGGGCGGCGTCGGGAATCACTTGCAACGCGCCTGCGGGTAAACACCACCGCCTCCCCCGCTCGCCGAAGGATCTCGACAGTGCGTTCACACGACCGCACGGCGACGGGCGACGGGCGGAAGAGGATCGCGTTGCGCGTCTTGGCGGCCACGATCGCCTTGTACAGCACGGTGGACGTCGGATTGGTGACCGGGGTGATCGCCAACACCACTCCGATCGGATCGGCAATGCGAACGATGCTGCGCTCGGCGTCCTCCTCGATGACGCCCACGGACTTCTTATCGCGCAGATAGTCGTAGAGGAACTCGGTGGCAACGTAGTTCTTGACGACCTTGTCCTCGAATACGCCGAAACCGGTCTCCTCGATAGCCACCCGTGCCAGCTCGGGCGCCGCCCTGATCCCGGCGCGGGCCATCGCCTCGACAATCGCATCGACCTGTTGTTGATCGAGTTCGCGAAACGCCTTCGCCGCGGCACTCGCCGTGTCGACCATTGCGTCCACCTCGGCGAACCGGGCCGGGCTGCGATCGGCCGCAGCGGTGTCGGCAGTGGCTGCGTCGCTGCTGCGATCGACGGACCGAGCTTCGGTACCGGTTTGGATGTCGGTCATGAGATCTTCCTGAATCGGAGATTCTCGGTTTCAAAGGCACTCATCGGTGACAGTACTCGCGCTGTCCGGCGTTGATCGAGGTCTTTGTGCCCTGCCATCGTGACCGAAGCGTCCTCGGTCAGCAGCATCTCGTGCATGGCCGCCGTCACCTGGACGAGGATCTCGGTCCACTGCGACCGATGAACCTGCGTGTTACGGGTGGCCCCAGCCACTCGTCCCAATGCGCGGGCCCGGCCGCCCGCACCGCACCACGGACCGCTTGCAGCAGGGTGTCCTGAATCGCACCACCCATGGTGGTGTCGTCGACCAAGGCCCTTCGCAGCTTCGACAGATCCTGGCCGGGGGTGCGCGGATAGTCCTGCTCACTGCCGGTGATGCAGAGCGAACCCCAATCTGCGCGCACAAGATTGAGATGGACGGCGCCCACGCCGATGGTGGCCGCCAAAGTGTCCAGCGTTGAGCCGAGGGCGCGGAAGAATCCTTTGCGTTCGGCGATGATGGTGATCCCGCGCAACTCGTCGATGTCGTTGCGGTGGTTCATATCCGGTACGCGACCACCTGCAGCGCGGACCTGGTGGGCGTAGAAGATGGCTTCTCGCCGCATCGCATCGCGGTAGAGCGCGAGGTGGGCGGCGGCGTCCACCAGGTTCGAACCAATGCCGGCAACCGTGCCGGTGAGGTAGTACGACAGCCATCCCCGGTCTTCGGGTGACATGGTGGAATACCCTGCCCACCAACCGAATCCGGTCCGCTGGGCATCGAGATCCCCAGCGATCAGTTCCTCTAGATGGCGCACCGCTCGGGTGCCGGCTTGCACTGGCGCATCGAATCGAGGCACGGCATGGGATTGTCCGCCGATGTGCAAGACATATCATCGGATTTCCCGCCGTGTAAAGCGCGGCGGCGGGAGATCGTCGTCAACCATGACGCCCAGCAGTGTCGGATTCGCCGTCACGGGGGTAGTGGCGCATCTGCCCGGAATCCGGCGCTAAGCACGGCCAGGGAGTTGAGACCACCTGACCTGTTTGGCGAATCGCGGGCATCGTTGCGGCGCTGGTGGTTTCATGTGCGGCTATGCGTGATGAGGGCGGTGCCGGGTACGGCCGTTTCGGTGCGTTGTCGCGAGTGGAGCTGGAACGCTTCTTCCACCTCGATCCCGACCCGCTCGATGTCCCCGCCGAGCTGGTGGCGTGGATCGGTGTTCTCGTTGCGGTCGGGTAGAGGGCGCGGTGGATCCGGCGTTCCAGCACGGGAGGCCGCCCGGCCGGCGTCCAGCACGGTGGACGGGCATTGCTAGCACGTTCTAGGCTCGCTGAGCGTCAGCATTGGCAACATCTGTATCGATACGAACAACCTGGCAGGCAGCACGGCCTTCTGGCAGGCGGCCACGGGGTACCAGGTCGCGTCCTCGGACGAAGGCGCCACCTATCTGGAGGACTCGAACAAAGCCGGCGCCGCGCATCGTCTCGCAGTTCGAGCCGGAATCGCAACACCTCTATCGGGACGGCGTATCCGCGCGAACGTTTCCGGCGCGACGCGGGTATGTCGGGACCTCGTCGGACCGGGTCATCCCCGCAGCGGACCAACACAGGCACGCCACCGAGCTCAGCGCGGAGTTCCGCAGCGAACTGTCGGCGGGTCACCTGCCGATGCTGCAGGACCCGGCATTGCTGGCACGTATCGTTGGTGAGTTCAAGACCGAGCGTTGAACCACCGCGGTTCAGCCCGGCGTCAGGCGCCGGCCGCGCGCACCGACACGGTGATCGCGGCCGCGACCACGATCGCGCCGGCGGCGATGAAAGCCGTTACCGCCCAGCCGAACCAGCTCACCGCAGCCGCGCCGAACGCGGTGCCCGCACTGCCCCCGACGAAGTACACCAGCATGTACGCACTGTTGAAACGAGCTGTCGCGGCCGGATCGATGGCGAGCACGGTGCTCTGATTGGCGACCTGCGCCGCGAAGAGCCCCGCATCGAACAGGCCCAGGAACCCCAGCGTGACAACGGTATTCGACAGGCTCGTCGCAAGGATCACGGTCGCGGCGGCCGCGAGCCCGAGCCCGGCCAGGATCACCCGGCGCGCCCCGACCCGATCGGTCCAGGCCCCAGCGACCCGCGTCGCCACGATGCCGAGCAATCCGGCGCAGGCGTAAAGCCCGATGCGCTCGGCGGAATACGAGAACGGCGGTTCCGACAGGGCCACCGCAAGTCCGGCCCACACCGCACAGAAGGCGAAGAACCACAACGCACCTCGCCCGGCAGCCAGCCGCAATACCGGGAACCGCGCGTACAGCCCCGGCAGTCCGCGCAGCAGCCCCAGGTAGCTGCTGCCGGCGTCCCCGGTTTCGGCGGGCAGCACCGCGCGCGCCGCGACCGCCACCACCGCGCAGGCCGCCGCCAGCAGAAGCAGCATGCCGCGCCACCCGATGGCATCGGCCAGCCACCCGCCCACGATGCGCCCCAACAGAATTCCCGCCGAGATCCCCGCCGTGACCATGCCCAGCACGGTCGCCCGCCGCGACGGTTCCGCGAATCGCCCTGCCACCGAACTCAATTGGGCCCCGACCGAGGAGCCGGCCCCGATCACGCCGATGGCGAGGCCCAGCAGCCACGGTGACCCCACCGCCGCCGCCCCGGCCAGCGCCACCCCCAACGCCCAGAACTGCGCCGCCACCACCGTCCGCGGCGGCACCCGATCCACCAGCGGCACCAGCAGCACGAGCCCCGCCATGTACCCCACCGGCCCGCACGCCAACGCTCCCCCGACCTCGGCGAGCGATGCCCCGAACGACCCGGCCACCGCCGCGATGGCCGGCTGCAGCGGATAGATACTGGCAGTCCCCAACGCGGCCGCGACGGCCATGAACCACACAACCGGCGTCCGCAGGCCCGTAACCCGTTCAACAGCAATCAGTTCCGCTTCCATGCTCCCGACGCTACGAACACTCCAAGCGTGCGGCTGGCGAGAATCAGACATCACCGTCGGGTCGGCAGCGGCGTGACGGCGGCGTGTCAGCGCATTCCTTCACAGCAGGTGGGATCGGTGAGAGTTGTCGGTTCTCGTTCGTCCTGGCGCAAGTTCTGGAGGTGGCGAAGACTCCTCATCGGTGTGGCGGAACTGGCGAACCGCAGGTCAGGCGACCGATCTCCGGCAGATAAGATGAGAACCGACACCCGTACCAATGCTGGATGCTCCACGATCACCGGTGTGCGTGCGAATCATTCAATGACACTGAGGAGTTGGTGTTGTTTCTGTGAGTACGCATCCTGATGCGGCCGAGGTGAGGCGCGTTTTCGACCGTCTGGGGTTGGAGTTTTCGGCTGCTGTTCCCGAGCCGGAGAACGCTGAATACGGCGCGTACGTTTCCAATGTGGGTCGCGGGGTGGTCCGGTTCCGGGTGGGCAAGCTGACCCCGACGAAGGTCGGAATGTTCGTCACGGTGTGGCGACGCGCGCAGGATGGGTCGACGCAGCCGTTGGCCGGCGAGGACAGCGTCGACTTGCTGGTGGTCACTGTCCGGGAGGGTGCGCACTTTGGTCAGTTCGTGTTCCCGAAGATCGCATTGGTCGAGAACGGCGTAGTTTCCGTGGCAGGCCAGGGCGGGAAACGTGGGTTTCGTGTATATCCGCCGTGGTCCGCGACGGCGAACAGGCAAGCAATGCGGACGCAGAAGTGGCAGTGCGACTACTTTCTCGATCTCGACGACCACCGACAGCTTGATCTGCAGAAGGCACGCAAGCTCTACGACACAGTGCAGCCGGTGTCGGCACCACGGTGATGCGCTGACACCCATTCCCGGTCGCCGTCGCTGGTCTCGTCGTCGATCCAGATAAACGATCGCTGTAGCGAGGGTTCTCAACCAAGGCGGCGGGCAGTCGCGAGCGACCTGTATGCGATTCGCAGCGACTCCAACGACGCCCACTCCGGTGGTAAGAGGTAGGCGTCACCGTCGAGGAATTCCGACAGGGTCTGCACTGCGTAATTTCGGGATCTGCTGGGTTCCAGCCGACAAAGTTGCGAGAGATAGTCGGCCAGTACCTGTTCGGCGTGGTCGTAGTCCAGCAGCGTTCCGCCCATGCCCAGACTCCACACGAGTGCGACAAGCAGCCGGCCGGTATGGTCGACGATCTGCTCGTCGAGCTCAGGCAGCGCTATCGCTTCGTGCACCGGCGTGGCGCAGACGACTTTGTAGGCGAAGTAGCCGTTCAGATGGTTGCCGTCGCAGGGCTTGCGGAGTAGCCACTGCTCGGCGGCAGGATCGCCCAGCCGGCAGATGGCTTCGACGAGATACACGCGGCCCCAGCCGGCGGAACGGTCGGCCAGCCAAATGAGGCTGGTCGTGGCATTGGGCAGCCGGGCAAGTGCGTCAGCCGCGAGCGGGCCGAACGTGCCGGACAGCAGGCCGAGGATTTGGATCAGCGAGACGTCTTCGCTGGTACCGACTTCCGCGAGCATCGCCATGCCGAGCACCGTCGGGCTCTCGACGGTGCTGGTGCGGATGAGATGCCTGCCGACTGCGCGGACCTGGGCGGGATCGGCGCGGCCGATCGCCGCGGAAATCGCCGGAGTGCGATGGATCCGAACGCCGTACTCGATGGCTTTGCGGCTGAGCCACGCGATCTCGCGAGTCTCCATCGGAGTGCCGAAGAAGTCATCGATGAGCTGGGCCGTGAGAGCTTCTATCCTGGCGGGTGATTCGTCACTGACGGCATATTCGTCGGAGTTCGGGTACGGCATACCCTCGTTGGGCAGCGGGACGCCAGGATGTTGGCGAGCCAGAGCGGCGGCGTGGTCGTGGAGCGTGGTGTCGAGGCTCGGCCTGGTCGGGCCAGTGGACGCGCTCACCGCGCGGTGGTGAACTCGATTCTTTCGATCATGACCACCGATGGTGACAGGCGTTGTCGGCCTGCGCAACTGGATCGGCTGAGCCGAATCAAACATCGCCCAGATCGTATTCGTCAACATCAAGCTCGGTCCGAGTCGAAGCCAGGAATTGCAGCACCGGCTGCGATAGATGCCATCCCAGCGGCCGAGGTCGTTTGTGAGCCTGCTCCCAGGTGGCGTCATCGGGGGCGGCCTCGGCACCGTCCGTGTCACCGAAATAGCGCACGACCTGCATAACCGAGCTGACCTCGCAGTCGTCGCCGCCGTCACCTACGGCACCTGGGCCGGCGAACACACAATTGCCCTCCCCGGACGCATCGATCGACTCGACGAGGGTGTCGAAATCATTGCGCTGCAGTGCCGGATAACAGCGAAAGACGGCCTCCGACCAACTCGATCAGCGCAGCACGCCGGCCTGGCGTGCGGCCTGCAACCAGGACGGGAATTCGCTGAGCAGCAGGCGGTACAGCTCGGCGTCGGAGAGCTGATCGATGTCGCGCACAGCGAAGAAGCCTGCGTTGTCGACCACCCGGCCATCGAGATCGTCGAGTTTGGTCAGTATCCCGAAGTTGTTGGGCCCCAGCCCGATGAACTGCCAGAAAGCGGGCGCCCTCGACGCGGCGCGCATGAGTTGCGTGATCTCGCGGCGTTTGCTGAACCCGCCGTCGGTGAAGAACAGCACCAGTGTCGGCTCACCGGTATTCTGCAGCGACCCGAGAATCTCCTGCATGATCGGGATCTCGTCATTGACCGCACCGATATGCCGGTAGTCGATGCCGGCATGCACGCCGTTCAGGTGCAGGAACGTCGCGCACCACCGCTCGGCGTCCTCAACAGTGATGTCGGGCAGCTTCGCGTACTTCTGGCCGTAGAGGAACGGCTCGAGCGCGCCGTTGTCGTCGAGCTGAATGGCGACCGGGATCATCCGCTCCACAACCTGGTGCACGACCTTGCGCTTGTAGAGCCCGGCCATACTCCCGGTCTTGTCGATCACCAGGATCACCCTGGCCCGCACGCCTTGTGCGCCCTTGGTCAGCAACACCTTGGCCACTTCGCGTTTCCGCAGATCCAGAACCTGGCGCTTCTCGAACGACAACTTCGCCTCGCCCGGCATCGACCGGACCGACTCGAACGGCTCAGGCGCAGGCATCGCCGCAGCGGAGTCGATCGTCGGTTGATCAACGACCACACCGTGATCTGTGATCAGATCCGCGAACCCGCCCGCATAACCCTGTCCGACCGCACGCACCTTCCAGCCCGAACCGCGACGGTACAGCTCGATCGCTACGATCACTGATTCCGTACCGAGGCCGTCGATCCGATAGTTGTACAACGGCTTTCCGCCCGCATCTGCAAGGGTTGCCGTCGGCGGCGAATAGGCCCCGAAGCACGCGTGCGGGTCGTCGAGGGTGACCACCGCCCGAATCTGCGCGATCGCGGCCGGTACTCGGCTCAGATCCACACGCAGCGTTCCCGCCGACAGGTGAACACCGGCCGCGGCAGGCTGGTTGTAGAACACGAAGTCGGCATCCGAGCGTACCTTCCCCGCCGCAGTGACCAGCAGTGCCGAAATGTCCACCGGGGCCGAGGCACTCACTGCGATCGCTACCGCAGCAGTAGGCAATTCGACGTTCTGCCCCTTGGTCAGCATCAGCGGAGACTCGGTCATCAGGTCAGCTCTCGATCCAGGTAGGCGGTTGCTGTTCACCGTAACCATTCACCCATCCCGCTTCTCAACGGATGGAACGGTCCGGCTGATACCGCCGTCGGATTCGCCCTGTTCTTCGTCTGCCTGTATCGGCCGGTGACGACCCGTCAGGTAGAACGATTCCTCGTATGACGCACGGGCACAACGGATTTAAGATTGAAGTCAGAACGAAAGGATGAAGCAATGATCCAGTTCCAGGCACTGGACCCCACGGTCCCGCTCCCCGTCCAGCTGCAGGAAGACACCGGTCCGATCACCGTCATCAACACCTTCGTCGTCCCGGCCGAGTTGGCCGATGACTTCCTGAAGATCTGGGGCGAAGACGCCTCCTTCATGAAGTCACAGCCCGGCTTCGTCTCCACCCAAATGCACCGCGGATTCGGCGGCAGCCAGCTGTTCGCCAATATCGCAGTGTGGGAATCCTCCGCAGCCCTAATGGCGGCCCTCTCCAACCCGGAGTTCCATCAGGGCGCAGCGAAGTACCCCGACGGGATCGTCACCTACCCAACCGCATTCCAGAAGGTCGCCGTCGAGGGAATCTGCGGCGCCTGACCACCGCAACCCCGACCGTTGGGGCGGACCGCAACCCTGGTCCGCCCCAACGGCGTCCGCCGCCGAGCGATGGCTCCGGTCCACGCACTTTCAGGCGCGGTAGGACTGAGCGACCGCGGCGAAGGCCTCCTTCGGTTCCCATGTCATGTCCGGATAGGTGTCGCCGTAGCTGTCCTCCAGGACCTTGACGATGCCGAGGCTGGCGAGGTCCAAGTCGTCAGGGGGATCGCCGTCGGGACGGTGCGGGTGGCTGTGCAGCGCGAAGAGGAATACGAAGGCGCTGTCGACACCTTCGCTGTCGAAGATCTCCAGCAGTTCGGACAGGTAGGCGGCCTGTCCGGCCTCGTCCCGAACAAAACTGCCGTTCAACCGAACCGGGGCACCGGTGGCGTCGTACTCGACTATCTCGTTGCTGCGCGGCGCGATATCGGCCGCGCCCTTCCAACTGGCGGTGCCGAAACCGGTGATCGCCAGCGGCTTTCCCTGGGCGACCAGGTTGCGCACCCCGGCCCGGAATCGGTCGGCCACTTCGGCGGAGCGAATGAGTTCGATCGCCATGATGTCGAAGGGGGCCCAGTTGATCCGTTCGAACGGGATGGCGCAGTAGGTGAGCTTGCCTCCGAAGTGCTCACGCACCACCGCCACGGCCTCGCCCAGGAATCTGTCGAGACGACCGATGAGCTCGGCTAGTCGCTCACCGCGAGTCTCGGGGTTGCCGAGCAGGAATTCGAGCCGCTCCCAGACGGTGTCGCCGGGCAGGAACTTCCGATTCATCAGGCTCAGTTCGACTCCCGTCACGAACACGACCTCGGCCCCGGTCGCCCGCAGCCGCTCTGCCCGTCGCGCACAATCCGCGAACAACGCCAGAATTTCGACAGTTGTCTGTTCCAGCGGGTACGGCGAGTACCACACCTCGAGGCCCAGTTCCGCGGCGTGCCGCGCTGCCAGTTCCAGCCGGTCGGCATCGCCTCCGACAATCTGAACGGCCGTGCAGTGCAGGTCATCTCGGATGATCGTCAGCTCCCGAAGGACGACGTCGGGGTCGAAGTCCTGTCGTGAAGTGTGGCCGTTCGCGATGAACCCCGTGTCATAGGTCATTCCCTTGGCGCGCATGTCTGATTCCTTCTGTCGATCCGGAGGCTCGTTCGACGCCAGGCTAGCCAAAACATGCGTACACGCAATATTTCGCGCGCGCACCTTTGTGTGGCACGATCGGGTCGTGACAACGCGACCGGCAGGATTGCGCGAGCGCAAGAAGCAGGCCACCCGGAAGGCCCTCCGGGAAGCCGCACTACGACTGGCCCTTGAACAGGGACCGGACAATGTGCGCGTCGAGGACATCGCCGAGGCGGCCGGCGTATCGCCGCGCACGTACAACAACTACTTCTCGAGCCGCGATCAAGCGATCGTCGCGGCCGTCACCGCCGAGCGGGAGGCTCGGGTCGCCGCAGCCGTCACCGCCCGGGCGCCCGAAGTCCGCCTCGCGGATGCGATCATCGACGCGGTCCTGGCGGAGTACACCGACTCGGGCGAAGCCCGCCGCGACGCACTGCTGTTGATCACCACACATCAAGCACTCCGTGAGGTCTTCCTCGGAACCACGGACGCGCTCTCGAAACCCCTCGCCGCCGCGATCACCGAACGCCTGAGCGCCATCGACGAATTCACCGCCCCGGTACTCGCGGCCGGAGTCGCCGCCGCCATCCGAGTCGCGATCGAACAATGGCTACAGCCCGCCTCCGATGCCGCCATCGCAGGCTTCGTCGTGGTGTCCCGTCCGCTGTCCGATCTGCTGCGCGCCTCTCTCGCTCCGCTCGTGCCCGCGCTCGATGACGCGGACGTCAGGGCCGGTTCCGCAGCGAATACGCCGCCCAATCACGCTCCGGGTCACGCTCGCTCCTAGGGGCTTCGGACGAGATATCTGCCGACCGCGCGAATCTGGTCGGGATCGGCACGGCCGATCGCCGCGGAAATCGCCGGAGTGCGCTGGGGCGGAACGCCGTACTCGATGGCTTTGCGGCCGAGGTCGATTCAGATGACGGGGCCGCAGCGGACGTCGAAGCGGTCGCGGAGGGTGTCGAGGGTCTGGCGGTTGTGCTCCTGGTCGCGCCGGTGGGTTCGGATGAAGTGTGCTGTGTCGGTGACGCGGCGGTGGATCGGGTACCAGCGGTCGAAGTCGAGGCCGCAGTGGAGGAAGACCGAGGGGCCGAGGGCGTCGTAGATGAGGCTCAGGTTGTACAGGTGCAGGGTCAGCGCGCCGTAGGTGAGGGCGGCGGCTGTTGCTGTTTTCGTCCGGAGGTTGTCGCCGTCGAGGGCGTAGAGCGGGAGCTCTCGGAGCTTGTCGCGGAACATCAGGTGAGTGAGGAAGTAGCCGGCGAACGACAGGAATCCGAATGTCGCCGAACGAGTCTGGATCGACAGCACCGATCCGCTCGGCGAGACGTACGGCTCGTAGGGGGTGCCCTGTGTGTAGCAGGTAGCCGGTGCAGTTCACCAGCCAGCTGCCGGCGGTGGTCGCGGTGGAATCGCCACTGCGGAACTGTAATTCAACGGATCCGTTGCGGTCGACCGCGTCCTCGAGGTGATCCACGACCACAGTGTTCAGGCCCTCGCGGATGGTCCGCTGTTCCGATTCCGACAACAGGCCTGCGAAGAAGTTGTTCGGGTGCTCGGTCACCGCCAGTCCGGAGGTTCGCAGCAGCCAATCTTGGACCTCGGGCTCGTTGGTGCCGTCGAAATGGCGTGCGATGTCGATGAACAACCGGTTCGGCATGGCGCCGCCCCACCAGCGGCGTGCCCCGCGTGGCAGGATTCGGTCGCGATTGATGAAGACGGTTCCAGGCCCGGCGACCAGGTTCACTTCCCGCCCTGGGCAGGCCGTGATCAGAGCCGCCGCGGTGTCCATCGCGGTCTTGCCGCCGCCGATGATCCACACCGGTGTGTCGCTGGCGGCCATGTCATCGACCCGGACGTCGCAGTAGTTGGGCGATACCGACCGCACCTGGGTGCTCGAAACCCGAAGTGGGTCCAAGGGAGCGACATTCGTGCCGAACGCCTTGATCAGCTTGTCGGCGGTGATCACGAGCGGCGTGCCATCGGGACCGGTGCACGTGATCCGGACGCCGCCGCCGGTCTCCTCGTGCGACTGATAGTCGAAGCCGAAGTACTTCTCGATCCGAACGCGTTGTCCGATCACCCGCATGCAGTGCTCGAAGTGCTCCAGTACCTCGGTCTTCGTCGCGAGGTAGGAGCGTTCCTTGCCGATCGTCCATTTGATGTCGCCGGCGGTGAACAGTGGATGCGGCTGATGCAATCGAACGTAGGGGTAGGTGTCGACCCACATCCCGCCGGGCCGAGGGTGCCGGTCCACGAGGATGATTCTTTGATCGCGGCTCAGGTAGCGACTCGCGACGTACAGGGCGTTCAGGCCGACGATTCCCGCCCCGATGACACATACATCGCAGGCCGCGCCACGCACTGGATTCACATCGGAAGTGTTCACAGGAAACCCCCGGTTACCTCTGATGACACCACCGGCCGACCCGGATGTCAACGAATGGTCGACGTCCGCGCGCGGTCGTGGGCGAGTACGAGCAACTCCTTGACCGTCGGAGTCGAGGTGTCCGGGTTGATGACCGATAGCCAGGCGGCGCCGGCATAAACCGGGTGGGCGAACAGGGAATCGGCTGCGGCCGGGTCGAGCGGATGATCTGCGGTTTCGCGCGGGGTGTGGCCCAACTGCGCGATGAAGGCATCCCGCCCGACACTGATGTTGAGACGGAAGATGCCGGGGCGGTTCAGCTGTGAGGTCGCGTCGTCGGGGTAGTCCTTGGTGACGATCGTGGCGAAGGGCTGGGTTCGGGTCGGGACCTGGCCGTCGGGGCGTAGTAGAAGAACTTGTCGCCCCAGGCTATCTCTGGGTATCCGCTGCCCGGGCCGGGCGCGAGGGTCAGGACGCCGTCCAGGGACTCGATGTACTCGGTGATCTCCTCGATATCCATGAGTTCTATCGTGGACCCGAAGTGCTTGTGGAGACTTGTTCCCGGAAAGCCCTGGTGAATTGAACGAAAGTCGCAACTCCACTGTTCTGCGGACCGCCGATGTGGCGCGTCGGGCCGGGTACTCGGTGCAGCAGATCCGCAATCTCGAACGTGATGGTGTCCTGCCGCCCGCGGCGCGGACTCCGGCCGGGTACCGCGCCTACGACGCCGTTCATGTCGTGTCGGCTCGGGCCTATCGCGCGCTCGCGGCCGGAACCGGACCGGTGGTGGCCAAGGAGATCGTCCGCGCTGCCCACGACGACTCCCCCGCGCGCATGCTCGCCCTGCTTGATGCCGCACACGCCGGCCTCGACACCGAACGTCGCGATCTCGAGGCGACCCGGGCCGCCGTCCGCCACATCAGCGAGGAACCCCTCACCGAGGTCCGCGGATCGGACTCGATGAGCGTCTCCGAGCTGGCCGATGCCCTCGGCATCCGCCCGTCGACCTTGCGGCATTGGGATGCAACAGGATTGGTGACTCCGGGTCGAGCCGTTCATCGAGACGCCCGCGTCTACGCACCCGCCGACGTCCGCGACGCGCGCATCGTGCACCAGCTCCGTCGAGCCGGGTACGGCATCCCGGCGTTGGGCATTCTCATGGCCGAATTCCGGGGCGCTCGCCGTTGGAACGAGGTGCTGGAGCGGCTGGCTGTCCGGGATGCGAGCATCGAATCCCGTTCGCTGTCTTTGCTCGACGGCGC
This sequence comes from Nocardia tengchongensis, assembly GCF_018362975.1. Taxonomy (NCBI): domain Bacteria; kingdom Bacillati; phylum Actinomycetota; class Actinomycetes; order Mycobacteriales; family Nocardiaceae; genus Nocardia; species Nocardia tengchongensis. The sequence continues at coordinate 5,344,547 of NZ_CP074371.1, read as the reverse complement.
TGCCGAGCTACGAGAGCTGCGGTCTCGGATCTAGCCTTGGAGGGCGGCATCGAGTTCGGCGAGCAGCTTGGCCTTCGACCGTGCGCCGACGAGGGTGCGGAGCAGTTGACCGTCGCGGAAGAGCAGCAGGGTCGGCTGGGACATGATTTTGTAATCCCGCACGGCCGTGGGGTTTTCGTCGGTGTCGATCGTGTGGATGGTCAAGGTCGCGGACCGCTCGTCGGCGATCTGGGCGAGCACCGGCTTGATCATGTGGCAGGGCGGGCACCACTCGGCGGTGAAATCCACCAGGACGGTCCCCTTGCGAGCCAGGACCTGCCGCTCGAAGGTCTCGTCGGTGATGTGGGTTATCTCGGTCATGGTCAGGATTCCTTGTCGTGTAGCCAGCGGAGGAGTTCGGCCGCGTGTCGGTCCGGAGGGAAGACCGGGTAGAAGACGTGCTCGATCACGCCGTCTCGGATGACCAGGGTCAGTCGCTTGTAGAGGCGGGTGCCGTCGACATCGAAGGTGGGCAGCGACAGTTCGGCGGCCAGGCGGAAGTCCGGGTCCGACAGCATCGTGAACGGCAGCCGCAATCGAGTGACGACCTCGTGCTGGTAGTCCGTGGTCTGGCTGGACAGGCCGAAGAGCCGGTCGACGCCCGCGGCCCGTAGCTCGGCGTAGTGGTCTCGCAAGCCGCAGGCCTGGGGCGTGCAACCGCGGGCGCCCGGGATGTCGTTCCAGCCGGCGGGAATGTCGGCGTCGGGTCGGCCGGTCAGCGGGTAGAGGTAGATGACGGTGCGTCCGGGGCCGAGCGCGGCGAGATCGATTCGCTCGCCGTTGGAGTCGTCGATCGACACTGCGGGCACACGCGCGCCTGGCAGGTGTGCGGCGGCACCGTCGTCGATCGGCGCCACCAGATCGGCCGGAAGCTTCATCACATCGTCCATGCCCGGAGCCGGGACGACGTCGCTGCGCCGATACGCGGCCTCGCGCAGTCGCTGAATCAAACCGTCCCGGCGCGCGGTCAGCACATCGATCTGGGCATTCAGATCGTCGATGGCCCTGTGATATTCGGCCAGCGACTCCGGGCAGTCGTCACCGTGCTCGCTGCCCGCCACCAGACACTCCAGAAACGGGCGTGTCTCCTCCACCGGAATCCCGAGCCGATTGAGCACCCGGATCTCCCGCACCAGCCGGATCGTGTCGTCGTCATACTCCCGATAGCCGTTGGCGTGCCTGGTCGGGGCCACCAATCCCAAAGCCTCATACCGCCGGATCGCCTTCGGACTGACCTCCGCCAGCCGCGCGACTTCACCAATCCGCATACCGCCGAATCTAAATGCTGCCCCCAGGGGCAAGGTCAACACCGCGGCCGAATGATCACCGATGCGATAATCACCCCATGGCCGACGCAGAACGGATCAGCTGGGACCACCTCAAAACCAGGCAACCCACCGACGCCGACCGCGCAGCGCTCCGGACAGCCCTGGTCGCCCGCGCCCTCGAAGTCAAACAACACGGCTGGGACCCCTACCGCGACGCCTGGACCTCCGGCGAACTCGCCGACGTCGCCTACCTCCTCCAGGACACGGCAATGCTCGAGGAACTCGAAGAACACGAAGGCTCGGTCCTCACCCGCTACGCCGGCAACCTCTACGGCTTCAACGGCGCCCGCAAAGACATCGCCGCCGGACTCGTCGGCACCCAGGAATGGTTCGCCGCCGCCCGCGCGGCTGTGGCGGCCGGTGGATAGGACACTCCGGCCACTGCTGTTTCTCGATGTCGATGGTCCGTTGATTCCGTTCGGCGAGTCCCCTTCGGACGGGCTTACGTCGCCTCCATCCCCGGTGCTGGGCGGGACGAACCCCCTGGTGGGACGAATCGATCCGCAGCTGGGGTCCCTCCTATTGGGACTTCGGTGCGAATTGGTGTGGGCGACAACCTGGATGCATGAGGCCAACAGGCACCTGAGCCCCATTCTCGGATTGCCGACTCTGCCGGTCATGGAGTGGCCGGAGGACGATGATGAACCCATCGACTCTTGGTTCGGCTTGCACTGGAAGACCCGGGCCCTGGTTGCGCGGGCGGACGGTCGCCCCTTCATCTGGGTCGATGATGAGATCGGTGATGGGGATGGGGAGTGGGTTGCAGATAATCACGCCGGGCCTGCTCTGCTTTATCCGGTTGATCACCGGGTCGGATTGGAGTCGGGCGACGTCGACGTAATCGGCGAATGGATTGCTGTGAACGTGGGCCGATAACGCGGTTGCTGGGTGGGGCGGTTACTCGTTATCAAGGCCACCTGACGCTGGCTTGTACAGCCGCCTTGGCGCGAAGTCGATGGACGTCCGCGTGGTGCGGGCGGTCGTAGTGCGCCTATTTTCGGTTTCCCCGGCCAGCACACCACTGCAGAGGGTCGAGCGCTAGTACGGACCGGGCGGGGACATTCGAGGGGCCGGGCAGCAGCTCGGGGATGGCACTATCAGGACCTATGTGGCGGTCGACCGTGATGGTCATCCGACTGAGATTGGGGTTCGGCTCACGAAGGGGGCTCTGGACGGTCTGCCGGCTGTGGATCCGGCTCCGGACCAGCCGTTGACGATCGATCTTCGGTTGCCCTCAGAGGCCGCGGGAACCGACTCGACCATGTCACCGTGAACTGGAATGCGCAGGGGCATGCTCCTACGAACTTGTTCGGCGTCCCGCATTTCGACTTCCACTTCTACATGACCGATATGGCCGCGCAGCACGCGATCGACCTGACCGCCGTCGGGTATCCGAGGCCGCGTCCAATGTGCCGGCGTCGCAGTATGTTCCGCAGGATTATCTGATGGTTCCGGATTCGGCGTTCCCGATGATGGGTGTGCACTGGGTGGATGGCACCGTGCCGCTGGACCCGAGTCAGTTCCACTTCACGCAGATTCTGATCAACGGTTCGTGTCACCCAGGAACTCAAGCAGCCCCAGGCATTTCAGAAGACGGGATATTTCCCGACCCGGTACAGCGTGCAACACGACGCCGATTTCTACACGGTCGCGTTGACCGGGATGGCTCACCACGACGCAGCCTGAGTTAGCGTTCGGGTCGCACCGCCGTCGAGATCTGTGCGACCAGTCGTGATGGCCGGTCCATATCGGCTTGGGCCTTGCCGCTGGTCAGGATCGCCCCCGAGAGGCTGCGCGCCGGATCGGCCCAGCCGTACTGGGTGGTCAGACCACTGCGACCGAAGTGGGAGGCGGTGTCGGCGCCGAATTTCGAACGGCGCGCACCCAATTCGTAGCCTGCCACCGACACACGGCCCGCGACACCCGGGAGCCGCCGGGCCGGACGAGTGGCTTCCGCTAGGGTGTCGGGTCGCATGATCCGCACGCCCTCGAGCTCACCGCCGCGGGCCAGGATCTCGTAGAAGCGGGACAGCTCGGCGGCGGTGGTGACGAGGTTGCCGGAGGGGAGTTCCGCGGTGAGGAAGGCGCGGGCGGCGGACTCGTCCGTGGGGCCGGACAAACCCCCGCCCAGGGCGCGGCCCGCAAGGTGTCGCCACACCTTGGACGGTCCGGGGCCTACGCGCACGCTAGGAACCACACTGTCGACATCCTCGGGCCGCACTCCGAAGTTGGTCCAGCGGAACCCGAGCGGTTCGAGGACCTGTTCGCGCAAGTGGTCGCGCATGGCCTTGCCGGTAGCTCGCTGAACCAGCAACCGCTGGATCAGGCCGCCGGTCATGGCGTGATAGACGCGAAAACGGTTGGGCCGCCAGCTCGGAACGAGATCGGCGAGGCCGCGTACGGCGAGCTCCTCGTCGAGGACGAGTTCGGAGCCGCGATAGGGCGGGGTGATGAACGGGACGCCCGCGGAATGAGACATGACGTCGCCGATAGTGATGCGGTTCTTACCGTGGCTGCTGAACTCGGGGACGTAATCGCACACGCGGTCGTCCAAGGCGAACGCGCCCTGTTCGATGAGCATGAACATCACCGCGGACGCCACGCCCTTGGCCGTGGAGAATCCGCAGAACGGTGAATCGGGCGTCACGAGGCGCTTGTCGGCGTCGGGCGCGTCCTTGGGTGCGTTGCCCCAGCCGTAGCCGATGGCCCGGTTCAGCACGATGTGGCCGCGGTGGCGCAGGCACACCTGGATGGCGGGCGTGGTGCCCATCCGATACCAGTCCTGCACGGACCGCCAGATCGCCTCGATGTCGGCGCCGGCGAGACCGGCGTCGGCGGGGTCTGATTCGGGTCCGATCGTAGTCACCGCGTCGAGGTCAGGGTCGATCCGCACCAGTGCCGTCATCGGAGGGGTCATGCGACCAGCATAGGGAGATCTTGATTCACAGGATGCTCCCAGCTCGGGGCCAGGGTGTTCACCGGCTGGCCGGACACACTCCCGCGGTGAGCGTGACCACTGCCGAGCTGGCCCCGTCCGAACCGACCGCCCCGCCGACCGACACTTCGGACGGCCTGTCCCCGGCCCGCCGCTGGGAGCGGCTCGCGCTGGCGCTGCTGCTCCTGGGCACCGCGGCCGCCTACCTGTGGAACATCAGCGTCAATGCGATGGGCAACAGCTTCTACGCGGCGGCGGCCTGGTCCGGGTCGCGGGATTGGAAGGCGTTGCTGTTCGGGTCGCTGGATCCGGGCAACTTCATCACCGTCGACAAGCCGCCGGTCTCGCAGTGGGTGATGGGCCTGTCCGGGCAGCTGTTCGGATTCAGCAGTGCGAGCATGCTTGCACCGCAGGCAATCATGGCGGTCGGCGCGGTCGCGCTGGTGTACGGCGCGGTGGTGCGCGCGACGGTTAGCCGCGGGGCGGGCCTGTTGGCGGGCGTCGTACTCGCGGTGACTCCCGTGGTGGCGTTGATGTTCCGGTTCAACAACCCCGACGCCGTCATGGTGCTACTCATGACCGCCGCCGCCTACTGCACCGTGCGCGCGTTGCCGCGGGCGAGCCTGCGATGGATCGTGCTGGCCGGTGTCGCTTTGGGATTCGCGTTCCTGGCCAAGATGCTCGAAGGTCTGATGGTGTTGCCCGCACTGGGCCTGGCCTACTTGATCGTCGCGCCGACGACCCTGCGTACCCGGCTCGTGCACTCGCTGGCCGCCCTGGGCGCGCTGATCGTGTCCTCCGGCTGGTTCGTGCTGCTCACCATCCTGTGGCCCGCCGATTCCCGCCCGTATTTGGCCGGGTCCAAGGACAACACGTTCATGGATCTGGTGCTGGGCTACAACGGTTTCGCCCGCTACCTGGGCAAGAACCATATGGGCGGCGGCAGCAACAACCCCTTCGAACTGCCCGAGGGCTATCAGATTCCGGAGGCGTTGAAGCAGGGCGGCTTCGGCGGCGGCGGATTCGGCTCCGGTCCGGACCGCATGTTCACCGGCGAGATCGGATTCGAGATCTCCTGGCTGCTGCCCGCGGCTTTGGTCGCGTTCGTGCTGGTCCTGCTGTCGCGAGGCCGTCGGCCGCGCACCGACCTGATCCGTGGTTCCGCGCTGGTATTCGGTTTGTGGCTGGTGATCGACAGCGCGCTGTTCTCCGGCATGAAGGCGGGCATGCACGCGTACTACACGCTGGCCGTCGCACCCGCCATCGCCGGCTGCGTCGCGATCGGCGCGCACGAGGTGTGGCGCCGCCGCGCCGAAGCGTTCGGCCGGGCCGGTGGCGCGGTCCTGATCCTTTCGGCGGGCATCTGGGGTTTCGTGCTGCTGCAACGCAATTCCGACTGGCAGCCGTGGCTGCGCTGGACCATTCTCGCGGCCACTGTGATCGCCGCCGTGGGCCTGCTCGTCTTGGCGCTCCCGCCGGCCACCCGCTGGGACCGCGAGCGGAATCGCGCCACAACCGTCCTACTGATTGCCGGCGTCCTCGCATCCCTGGCCGGTTCCACCGCCTACGCCGCCGCCACCCTCCCGCAGTCCCACACCGGCGGCAGCCCGACCGTGGGCCCGGCCCGCCCGAAGCCGTCCGGCCCCGCCGACCAGTTCCGCCGTCAGATCTCGATGCTGATGGGCGGCCAGACAGACCCCAACCTGGTGGCCTTGCTCGAGCAGACCGACACCGAGTGGTCGGCAGCCATCGACCGTTCCTCCCCAGCTGCAGCCCTCGAATTGGCCAGCCGCACACCCGTCCTCGCCATCGGCGGCTTCACCTCAGCCGACCCGGCCCCCACCCTCCCGCAGTTCCAAACGATGGTCCGCAACCACGAGATCACCTACTACCTGATCCCCGAGGTCAAACTGCCGGATTCCTGGCGGGTCGACAAGCCCGCCGACTCGTCCACCCCCGCCCAACCGAATACACCTCAGGGCATCTGGCACCCGGCGGGCAATAAGGAAATCTTCGACTGGGTGACGGCCCACTACACCGCCACTCACCACTTCGGCGATATGGCGGTCTACGACCTGACCGAACCGGCCCACTGATTCGGGTTATCGACCAACCCACCCACCAGACCGCGCGGTATGCGAACATATGTTCGTGTCCGGTGTCGAGCAGAGAAGCGGTGACCGCCCCGAGCGGGCGGCCATTCTGCACGCTGACCTGGACTCCTTCTATGCCTCGGTAGAGCAGCGCGACAACCCGCGGCTGCGCGGGCGGCCGGTGCTGGTCGGGGGCGGTGGTGCTGGCGGCCAGCTATGAGGCCAAGGCGTTCGGGGTGAGCACGCCGATGAATGTGCGGCAGGCGCTGAATCTTTGCCCGCAGGCGATCGTGGTGCCGCCGCGCATGGCGGCGTACTCGCAGGCCAGCAAGGCGGTGTTCGAGATCTTCCGGGACACCACGCCCGAGGTGGAGGGGATCTCCATCGATGAGGCGTTTCTGGATGTGGCCGGGCTGTGGCGGATCGCGGGGAGTCCGGTGGATATCGCGCGGGGACTGCGGACTCGGGTGCGGGCGGAGGTCGGGCTGCCGATTTCGGTGGGGGTGGCACGGACGAAGTTCCTGGCGAAGGTGGCCAGTGCGGTGTCGAAACCGGATGGACTGCTGGAGGTTCCGCCCGACCAGGAACTCGAGTTTCTGCATCCGCTGCCGGTGGAGCGGTTGTGGGGCGTGGGTGCGGTGACGGCACGGGAGCTGCACGAGCGCGGGATCACCCGGGTCGGACAGCTCGCGGATATGGGCGAGGCGCCGCTCGCGGCGGTGCTGGGCCCGGCCATCGGACGGCATCTGCACGCGCTGTCGTGGGCGCGGGATCCACGCCGCGTGGACACCGGACGGCGTCGGCGATCGATCGGTGCGCAGCGGGCCATGGGTCGACGGCATCGGAGCGATGAGGAGCTCGAGGCATACCTGCACGGGCTGTCCGATCGGCTCGGGCACCGGCTGCGCGCGGCGGGACGGGTGTGCCGAACGGTGGTGCTGCGCATGCGGTTCGACGACTTCACCCGCGCCACCCGATCCCACACCCTGCCGGAGGCGAGCGACAGCGGCACGGCCATCCTGCGGGCCGCGCGCACGCTGCTGGCTTCGGCGATGCCACTGATTCGGGAGCGCGGCGGCCTCACCCTGATCGGATTGACCCTCACCAATCTCGACCGGGCCGACACCATGCAGTTGTCGCTACCGTTGGAACCGCGCGCGGAATCGACCTTGGATTCGACGCTGGACGCACTGCGGGACCGGTTCGGAGCGGGCACGGTGACGCGCGCCGCGCTGCTGCGGAAGGGCGAGGGCTTCTCGGTGCCGATCCTTCCCGACTGATCGGTCGGGTTCGATGGCGCGGGTAGCCTGTGCCCCATGGCCCTCGACCACGGTGATCCCGGCGACGCTCCCTCGACTCCCCCGCCGCTGACCCCGATCATGAACACCACCCGACCGACCGCGGCCGACGAGGCCAGAACGGTTGCCGCGGCGACGAATACGGCGACCTTGGCGACGCTTTCCGCTGATGGCGGACCCTGGGCCAGTTTCGTCACGTACGGGCTGCTCGAGGGCCAGCCGGTGCTGTGCGTGTCCCGGATGGCCGAGCACGGGCGCAATCTGGCGGCCGATCCGCGGGCCAGCGTCTCCATCGTCACCCCGGACCTGCCCGAAGATCCGCTCGCGGGAACGCGATTGACGCTGGCGGGCATCGCCGAGCGGCCTGAAGGTGCGGAGGCCATGGCCGCCCGCGAGGCGCATCTCGCCGCGGTCCCGGCCGCCAAGACCTACATCGATTTCAGTGATTTCACCGTGTGGGTCGTGCGCGTGCAGCGCGTCCGCTGGGTCGGCGGCTACGGGCGGATGGATTCGGCGACGGCCGAGGAATATGCCGCCGCCCAGGTCGATCCGATCATTCCCGCCGCGGCGCGGGCGATCGCTCACCTCAACGATGATCACGCGGTCGCCCTGCTCGACATGGCGCACGCGCGCGGCGGTTACCCGGATGCGACGGCCGCGATCTGTGAACGTGCCGATCGGTTCGGACTGGATCTGCGGGTCACCACACCGCGTGGCATCGCGGTGACCCGGGTCGGTTACCTGGAACCCATCCATGCGATCGCCGAGTTGCGTGCGGCGACAGTCGAATTGGCGCGCGCGTCGAAGCCCGAGGCGTGACACCCATCGGCGCAGGTCAATTGCCCGAAATGGGGCCGGTTCGCCTGCGGCCGACAACAGCCCCATAGACGGCGGATGACGTTCCGGCGTTGCGAAGTCACACAGACCGCACGACATCCCGCCTCCTTTGGGGGATGATTGGGCCATGTCGGACACGCCGTCTGTGCTCAAGCATCATCGGATGCCCGAGCATGATGCCATGCGCTTGTCCGGAACGGTCGAAGCCATGCTCTGGACCCACCGCAACTGCGTCGAAGGCGACGGCGACACCGAGCAATCTTGCGGACGCCGGCGGCAATTGCTCGAATTGCGCCTCCAGCACGGCTGGGCCTGGCCGCTCCCGAAGCCGGACGCGGCCTGGCGGCTGCAACCCTGACATGCGAAACGGGGTCTGGCGCAACGAGAACGCACCCTCGATCTAGGGTCGAGGGCATGCCGGAACCGACGGAGGTCAGCGAACGCCCGCACCGGGATCAGTCCGCGGTGATCGCGGTACCCGACGAGGTGCGCGGCGAACTGCGGCGCGGAGTGCGCAGTGTGCTGGTCGACGCGGCGGCCCTGCGGTTGGTGCGCGACCGGTTCGACGAGGTGCAGGCGGAGTCGCTGCGCCGGTATCTGGAAGCGTCGCAGTCGGCGAATACGTTGCGCGCCTATCGGACCGATTGGATCGCGTGGGCGGCATGGTGCTCGGCCGAATCGCGGCAGGCGCTGCCGGCCGATGCCCTGGACGTCGCGGTCTATCTGGCCGCGGCCGCCGACGCCCGGCGCGAGAACGGTGAATGGGCGTTCAGTGCCGCCACTCTGGAACGCAAGGCCGCCGCGCTGGCCGCGGTCCACGCCGCCAATGGGCTGCCCTCTCCCACTCGCTCAGACGTGGTGCGTTTGACGCTGCGCGGTATGCGCCGGACCCGGCGCAGTCGTCCGAAGCGGAAGCGGCCCGTGCTGCTGCACACCCTCGATCAGCTGCTGGGTGAGCTGCCGGCCGCCGAATGGCCGACCGAACCGGCACGCCGCCGCGACACCCTGTTGCTGCTGGTCGGATTCGCGGGAGCGTTGCGGCGCAGCGAAATCGCCGCCCTGCGTGTCACCGACGTCAGCGTAGCCACCGACCACGGCACCGGCGAGCCGCTATTGCTCATCCAGCTGCCCGCCACCAAGACGGATGCCACCGGCGTCAACGAACAGCGGGTGGCTCTGCCGCGTGGTCAACGCCCGCACACCTGCCCGGTCTGCGCCTACGCCGACTGGACCCGGCTGCGCGAAGCCCACGCCGGCGGTGACCTGCGCGCCTGGCTCGCCGCCGCCCCTGCCACCGACCTTCATTTGCACCGCTGCCACGGCTTCACCGGAACCACCCTCACCGACCCGAATCTTCCTCTGTTTCCGTCGATTTCGCGCCACGGCGGTATCGCCGATACCGCTATATCCGGGCGTGCGGTCGCCGAACTCGTCAAACGGTATGCCGCCCGTGCCGGGCTCGACCCTTCGTTGTTCTCCGGCCATTCCCTGCGCGCGGGATTCGCCACCCAGGCGGCCCTCGGCGGTGCCAGCGACCGCGAGATCATGCGTCAGGGCCGCTGGTCCAACCCCCGTACTGTGCACGGCTATATCCGAACGGCGAACCCCCTCGAAGACAACGCTGTTACGAAGCTCGGCCTGTAATCACCGTCGCTGGACGGTGGTTATAACCTCTGCGCAAAAGGCAGTCCAGAATTTGTGATGCCCGTCTCGTTGAACGAGAAAAGGCCGGTTTCGGAAGGTGATCCAAATCACCGCGGGTGGACGTCACTGCCCCTGAACTGCTCTTATTATTGACGAAGATTCATTTCAGATTGTCTGGGTCCCGGGATTGCGCCCGGGGCCGCTGCCGTCCGCCGCCGCTGCGTGAATTGTCCGCCACCGGCCAAACAGCAACAGGAATCCATAGTCATGCGTCTGATGTCCGCCCCCTCGGAGGAAACAATTCGTGCCGCGCTGGAAATGGCGCGGGAAGCACCACTGATGAACGGCGCACTGCCGTGGCTGTGGTGGCTCGACGGGGCATCGATGCACATTCGGATCGAGGAATCGCAGGGTCCCGAAATCGTGGAGCCGGCCGCGCATCGAACGCACATGCTCGGCCAAGGCGCGGCCCTGCATCATCTCCGTACTGCGCTGACCGCTTTCGGCTGGTCCTCGGCGGCAGTTCGGCTGCCGGACCCATTGGACGCGAACTACCTTGCGGTACTGCACCTCGCGCCCTGCACCGCCAACCGGGATCAGATCAGTTTGGCGGGCGCCATCTTCCAGCGGCAGTTCCAGCACAACCGCTTCCGCCCCTGGACCATGCCGCCCAACCTGATCCGCTCGATGAGCGGCAGCACCGCCGGCACCCGCGCGGCAGCCCGTCATGTCCCGGACCGGCTGCGCCGCAACCTGTCCAATGTCTATCGCACCGCCGCCGATCGGAACACCGATTACGGCGAGTTCCTCACCGGCGTCGCGGCCCGCATCGACCAGCGCGACCTGACCGCCAAGCCGGAGACTAAAACGTGGGCTTCCGGCCGGTCCCTGCTTACCCCTGCCCCCGACGCCGCTGACCCATTCGCGGACCGCGAGCCGGACGCTGCCGAACTGCTCATCCTCTGCACGCCCGCCGACGATTCGATCTCGCACCTGAACGCCGGCGAAGCGGCCAGCTCCATCCTGCTGACCGCCGCGCGCAACGGCCTGGCCAGCTCGCTGCTGACGCAAACCATGAAGGTCTCCGAAGTCCGCTCCGGCCTGCGCGACACTCTCCTGCACGAGTGCGCCTACCCCCACGCCCTCATCCGCCTGGGCCGCCCCGACCAGTCCGAACCTGGCAACCGCTATATCCAGGCCCTCCCCGGCATGAAAGCGGTTGCCTGACGGTATCTTTCGGCGGGCTCCCGCGTCAGGCCACCGGGTCCGGTGACAGTTCCAGAACCTGCGCGGGGGCGGCTCGGAAGGACGGGTTGGCGGTGCCGGCTTCGATCATGTGGGGCGTGACGTCGTGGGCGGCCAGGGCTTCGCGGGAAGCCCATTCCTCCAGCAGGACAAAGCGATCCGGGTCGTCGGCGACTCGGTGCAGGTCGTATTGGAGGCAGCCGGGCTCGGCGCGCACGGTGGGTGCGAGACGTTCGAAGGCCTCGACCTGACGGTGACCGAGGCCGGGCTGGGTCGTGATCATGATCAGAAGTCGCACTGTGGACATTCGCGAAGCCTAGGGGCGGCGGAGCGTCGCGGCGAGCCGCCACACCGACAACTCGGTTTGTCTTGACAAAATAATTTGTCGGTGCGAAGGTTGAGCCATGCTCGACGTCGCAGTGATCGAAGAACCCGCGGCGGCAGAGGCTTCCCTGGACCCGATCCGGTCTCGGATCCTCGCCGCACTCGCCGAACCCGGGTCGGCGGCCATGCTGGCCGGGCGGCTGGGGCTGCCGCGGCAGAAGATCAACTACCACCTCAAGGAGCTGGCTCGCCACGGGCTGGTGGAGTTGGTGGAGGAACGGCGTAAGGGGAACGTCACCGAGCGCGTATATCGCGCTACGGCAGCGTCTTACGTGATCTCGCCCAGTGCGCTGGGGGCGGTGAGTCCGGATCCGGCGCGGTCGCCCGATCAGCTGTCGGCACGGTGGCTGCTGGCGCTGGGGTCGCGGCTCGTGCAGGAGGTCGGCACGCTGCTCGGCGGCGCGGCGCGGGCGCAGCGGCGGGTCGCGACGTTCGGCATCGATGCGCAGGTGCGGTTCGCGTCCGCGGCCGACCGGGCAGCGTTCGCCGAGGAGTTGGCAAGCGCGGTGACGACATTGGTCAGCCGCTATCACGACGAGTCCGCCGCGGCGGGACGCAATCATCGGGTGGTGGTCGGGATGCATCAGATTCCCGACGCCGCCGCCGACACAGAACAGGGGAAGTGAACCATGGGCCATCCGTTCGAGATCGAACTTGAAGAGCACCTGCCTGCCACTCCCGAGCAGGTGTGGGAGCGATCGCCACCGGACCCGGAGTCGACTCCTGGTTCATGGGGCGCAACGAGATCGAGGCGCGCGAAGGCGGGATCTCGGCCATGGACACCGGAGGCCGGCGGGAAGAAGGCGTGATCACCGCGTACGAGCCGGGTAAACGGTTCGCGACGCGCACCGGCACGGACGAGGAAGGCCGATTCATGGCCTTCGAGTACCTCATCGAGGGGCGTGAGGGCGGCAGCACCGTGCTGCGGGTGGTCCACAGCGGCGTGCTGGGTGACGACTGGCAGGACGAATACGATGCGCTGCGTCGCGGCTGGTCGTTCCACCTGAACACGCTGCGTGAGTACCTGCGCTACTTCCCCGGGCGCATCGGGGTTCCCGTATTCGGTGTCGGGACAGGGTCTTCCGGGCAGCAGGTGCGGGCCGCGCTCACCCAGGCGCTCGCGCTGCCGACCCCGCTCGTCGCGGGCGCAGCGATCCACGCCGAACCTGCGGGCCTGCCCCCGCTCTCCGGCGAAGTGGTGTGGGCTGACGACGAGCGCTTCGAGATTCGCACCTCCGACGGCCTCTACACCTTCCACCAGGCCCCCACCGGCCTGGCGCTGATGTTCCATCACCTGTTCGGGCCCGACACCGACGGGGCCGAGCTCGCATGGCAGCAGTGGCTCACCGGTCTGCTCGGCTGACCTTCAATCATCAATCTGCACAACGGATATCGAGGAGAACTACATGCGCACCCTGATCAGCTCCGCCTTCGTGTCGCTCGACGGTGTCGTGGAGGGCCCCGGCGGGGAACCCGGCTACCGGAACTCCGGATGGACCTTCAAGGACATCGACTTCGTGCCCGAGGCCTACGAGATCAAGGGCCGCGAGCAGGAGGAATCGGCGGCGATCCTGCTGGGCCGCACCAGCTATGAGGCGTTCAGCCCGGTGTGGCCGGACATGGAGGACTTCGCCGGCTACAAGGTGATGCCGAAGTACGTCGTCTCCACCACCCTCACCGAGGACGGCCTGGTGTCGAACTGGGGCGAGACCACCATCCTGCGTTCCATCGACGAGGTCGCCAAGCTCAGGGACACCGATGGCGGCCCGATCATCGTGCACGGCAGTGCCACCCTCAACCGCAGCCTCTCCGACGCGGGTCTGATCGACCGCTACCACCTGCTCGTCTTCCCCGTGCTGCTCGGTGCGGGCAAGCGCTTGTTCTCCCAGACCGACAAGGACGCCCAGAAGCTGAAGCTGGTCGAGTCCGCCACCTACTCCAACGGCATCCAGAAGAACGTCTTCGACGTCGTGCGCTGACCGACCCTGACGCTTACCCGGGCCCGGCGGATTCGATCCGCCAGGCCCGCATTTCGCTCCCGACGCCGATGATCTTTCTCGAGTACGCTGGCCTCGTGGGTTCTCCCGAATACTGTCCCGGCGACGTCGTCTACTTCCCCGCCGGACCTTTCACCGGCGTCTGCGCCGTAGTCCGCACCGTGGACCCCGCCCGCGAAGAACTCCGCATCGACTTCGCCGAAGGCCTCACCCACCGCGAAGGCAATGTCCTCAGCGAACGCCGCCACACCTTCACCGTCCGCTTCGACGAAGTCGAACTGGTTTAACCGGAGCGTCCCGTCCTGCCTCAGCCGATGCCGTCCTGCACCGGATAGTCGATGACGACCGCACCGCCGGTGGCGTAGTTGACGACATCGGCGGCAGCCCGCTGACCTTGGGCCGACGACCGCGCCGCGGCCAACGCGGTGGCGTCGGCGAAGTCGGCTTCGAAAACCGCGAAATACGGCGCTTCTCCCTTGGTCGCCGCCACATCGAAGCTGTAGCGATACGCAAGCAGGCCGGGCATCTCCCTCACCAGCGGAAGGTGTTTGGTCACGTAGTACTCGCGGAAGTGGTCAGGGTCGGCGGGCTTGGGATACAGGACCAGCAACCTATGCATGACTGCCTCCTGCATCGTGTACGAGTGCGATGTCCAGTACCGCGGTCGACTGAATCGTCATATGCGCAGGTTAGGGCTTGATGTGTGGTCGAGGGAAAGACCAGGACGGGATCGGCTCAGAACGGATCGTTATCGATCGACCGCGACGTCGAGGATCCAGGTGACACCGAAACGATCGCGCAGCATCCCGAAGCCGGGCGTCCACTGGGCCCCGGCGAATTCTTCGATGACCGTGGCATCCTCGGCGAGGAGTTTCCACAGTGCGCCGACTTCCTCGACGGTGTCGCCGCGCACCGACAGGAAGAACGGTTCCGCGGTAGTGGTGGTGCCGTTCTCGCGGCGGGTGGTCGGCGCGCCCGCCGCGACCGGTGCATCCGGGCCTGGCACGTCGTAGGCCATGACCCGGAACCCGTTGTCGGCGACGACCTGACCGAACACCACGTTGGTGGCGCCGGGCGTCCCGGCGGGCATTCCGAAGTCAGCGTAGGTGGCGATGGTGATCTGGCCACCGAACACCGACTGGTAGAACTCGAGCGCTGCACGAGCCTGCCCGTGGAAGTTCAAGTGGGCAACTGTGTTGACCGACATGATGTCTGGTCCTTTCACAAATGGGTTCGCCGCCGGAGGCGTCCGGCAACAGCGTTGACTCTCGCAACAGTGCAGGACAGGGAATGTCCGCTATTCATGGCAATCTGGCGACCATGCCGACCGCCTCCTCGACAGCAACCTCCCGTCGTCTGCTCTCACTGCTGTCGTTGCTGCAGGTCCGCCGCGACTGGCCGGGCAGCTTGCTCGCCCAGCGGCTCGGAGTCAGTGAACGCACCGTGCGCCGCGATGTCGATCGCCTGCGCGAGCTCGGGTACCTCGTCCACGCGGTCAAAGGACCCGATGGCGGCTACCGGCTCGAGGCGGGCAGCGAACTGCCACCGCTGCTCTTCGATGACGAGCAAGCGATCGCCCTGGCCGTGGCGCTGCGGATCGCGGTCGGGGCGGCGGCGGGTATCGAAGAGGCTGCCGCCCGAGCGCTGGCGACCGTACGACAGGTTCTGCCCGCACGACTGCGCCAGCGCATCGACGTCCTCGATATCACTGCGGTCGAATCGGCTGGGCGCGGCGGCGGACCCCGAGTCGACACCGAAGTCCTGCTCGCACTGAGCGCAGCCATTCGAGCCGCCGAGGAGCTGCGGTTCGACTACCAGTCACCGACTCCGGCTGCCGACACCGGTCTGCAGCCGCCGCGTCGAGTAATGCCCCACCACTTGGTGATCCGGGGCGGGCGCTGGTACCTGATCGGATGGAGTCCGCAGCGCGGGAACTGGCGCATCTACCGTGTCGACCGCATGCGGTTGCGGACCCCCAACGGGCCGCGCTTCATCCCCCGGCCACTGCCCGGCGGTGATGTCGCAGCCTTTGTCTCCTCCCGGTTCAAAGGCTCCGCGGGCATAAACGATTGGCCGTGCCACGGCGAGGTGATCCTCGATCTCCCCGCCGCTCAGGTGGCGCCGTTCGTCGGCGACGGTGTCGTCGAGGAGCTCGGGCCAACCCGCACCAGACTGCTGATCGGGTCCTGGTCGTGGGCCGGGCTCGCAGCCACACTGACCCGGTTCGACACCGATATCCACGTCATCGGCCCACAGGCCCTCCGCGATGCGTTCGCCGATCTGTCCCGCCGCGCCGAGCGCGCCGCACGCTCCAATATCGGGAAATCAGCGGCGTTGCCGAGGATCTCGCCGAGCACGTAGTGCGCGACCTGAATTTCGTTCATTCGGCCGCGAACGACTCCCGCAGAGTGGGCCATTCAGAAGCGAGGATCGCGTAGTAAGCGGAGTCTCGGACGGTGGCGTCTGGATCGGAGAAGTCGGCTCGAAGGATGCCGTCGAGGGTGGCGCCGAGAGATTCGATGGCTCGACGGGACCGGGTGTTGCGGACGTCGGTGCGGAAGCGGACTCGGTGGACTTGCCAGTGGATGAAGGCGTAGTCGAGGAGGAGGAATTTGGCTTCGCGGTTGGTGCCGATGCCCTGGGCGGAGTGCGACAGCCAGGTGGAGCCTATTTCTACGGCGTCCGGGGCCTCGGGGGTTGCGGTATTTCGGCCAGGCCAGGGCCAGTGTTCGAGGTGGAAGCTGGTGGTGCCGATGACCTCTCGGGTGTGGGTGCGGCGAATCACCACAGGTAGTTAGCGGGAGGCCGCGCGAGCAGCCAAGGCCAGGTCGACCCAGCGGCGCATTCCCACGATGTCGACGGGGACGTGGGCGTGCGTATAGGAGGCGCGGTTCACGGAAGCCGCGGCAGCCAAAGGGGCCGCATCGCCCAGTGACAGCTCGGTCAGTTCGACGATCTTGCCCAACAGACTCAACACCACGACCCACCTCGAATGATTGCCGTCGCCACAGAGCCTTTCATCGATCGCGGCGACAGTACAGGCTTCCACGCTCTCGATCGGTCGAGATATCAACGGTCCGTGATGGATTTCCGACTGGGCAGGTTGGGGGCGCCCCTATTACGTTGGTTCAAACCGCTGGCAGCACGGTGGGATCGGAGTTTCAGATGGTGGAACGGGTGGGTTCGGTTGACGGGTTGCGGGACGTGCTTCGCCGACTCTCGGTCTTGAAAGGGGTTGCGCCAGAGTTCGATCCGCAGACGGTGCCGGATGACCCGGTCGAGTTGTTCGCCGAATGGATTCACGCCGCAGTGGACGCGAAGGTGGTCGAACCGCCACCCAGCGCTGTCGACATCCTTCAGAATCAGCACCCGTGCTGACGGCCGCCCGTCGTCACCGACCGTGGACAACGTCATGGCATGACCTTCTATTGGCCGGAACTGGTGCGACAGATCCGAAACTCGGGTCCGGTCGTGGCGGATCCGACCGAGGTCGCGGCAGCCGACTTCCTCGCCCGGCCGATCGGCTCGCGGCAGATGGCGCTGACTCGACGCCAGAGTCAGCCCTTCAACGACTACTCAGAACTCGACGAGGCTCTCGACCGGGCGGGGCGTGAGCTGGAAATCGCTCCGGACCAGGTGCCGACGGAGTGGATGTCGTATGCGGTCCAGCCCGATGAGATCGAGTTCTGGCAAGGCGACCCGGCACGCCGCCACAAACGTGTCCTATACCGGCTCGTCAACGGCGTGTGGTCGCGAAACCTGTTGTGGCCCTGACCATCAGTGACGACGACATCTCCGATGTCCGAAATCAGCCGAGGTAAGGCGTGGATCGCCCTGCCAGGTAGTGAGTCAGCCGGAGTCGTTGCGTGTGGTGCATGTCGAGTGCGTCGAGTTCGGTGGGAGCGACGAACCGAAGTTCAATGGATTCGTCGGAGATGGCCAGGTCGCCGCCGATGGCACGCGCCAGGAAGCACACGTTGAACTGACGTCGGACTTCGCCGTCGCTATAGGCGATCACATGGCGCGGGTCGGTGTAAGTCCCCACGAGGCCGGTGATTTCGATGTCGAGACCGGTCTCTTCTTTGACCTCCCGTACGGCGCAGCCGGGCAGGCTGTCGGTCATCTCCATGCCACCGCCGGGTAGCGCCCACAGGCCACTGTCAGCGCGCCGCTGCAGCAGAATGCGCCCCTGCTCATCACACACCACCGCCGAAGCCGCGACCACCAGACTGTTGGGCTCCGGTGCGGCTGGGTCGTCGTAGAACTCGGTGCGCGCCACTCGGTTCACCCTTCCACGGCTCGGGCGGTTCGCCAGACCGCGTTGAAGCTCTCGGTGTACGTGTCGAACAGGCCGCCATCGAGCGTACGGCGCAAGTGCCAGACGGGCGCGCCGAAAGCGTTCACACCCCACAGGTGGGCGTTGACCAACATTTCCTGGTCAGCGCGGTAAATGCTGTTGTAGAGCGTCGTAGCGTGCGTCCGCAGCTCGATGCCCGGCGTCGCCTGCAAGTCCCGGTAGTGGAGCAGGGCGAGACGACACCGGGATTCGATTCCGTACCCGAATTTCTCCTCCTTGCCGCGTTGTTGGACGTTGGCGCTGTCGGCATCGCCCACCGCTATCCGTATTGCGCAACCCGCCTCGGCCCTTTCGATCAGCAGATCGTTGAGCCTGGGGTACGCCTCGTGGAGGAACACAGCCGCGTAGACCAGGACGTCGATGTTGTCGCGTGCCGTGGCGAACATGTTCACGAACGCCGACGCTGGAACGTCTGCGCGTTGGTCGTAGAGGGCGACGAGTTCGGGGCTGACCGCACGCGCTGTCCGCGCCTGCCGGAGCGCGGGCCACAACACGTGGACATCCTGACCGAGGGTTTCGGCGGCTCGGATCGCGGTACGCCGACGCGGGATGCGGCCCAGGTTCACCCAGCGTTCAACCGATTTCGGATCCATACCGGTCGCTTCAGCCAAGCTCGCGTGGGTCCATCCGCCCGCGGCCATGGCGGCCCGCAGCCGCTCATTCGACATACGGACGTTGTACACCTGCCGGGACGTCCCGAAGTGGGAAACGTAGGAGGTTCCGCTGTCCCGTCGACAAGCGAGACGCTTTGTAGAGCATGTGGCGGAGGGAGCAAGACAGGTCTCGGCCATCGACCGGCCGCGCCACCAGGTGCACCAACGGGAATCACTGTGAAGGGAGAGGTGCGGATAATGCGTCATCGACCGGCGGCGCTGGGATATTTGCGAATCGACGTGTCCGGGGTGAGTCAGCTGTGGGACGAACACCAGATTAGGTCGCTCGCAGCGAAACTCGGCTACGACTTCTGCGGAACGATCGTCTACGACCCTGGAACCGAACGACCACCGCTCGCACGGGTGAAGGCCCAAGTCACGCGGCTGCGCGCCGAGGCCGTCATCACCCCCGGTGCGGGCCACTTCGACGGCGGCGTTGTCCCCCGCGACCTCGTACAGCAGGTGGATGTGATCACTGTGAGCCCGGAGGCCACCTATGCCCGATGGTCCACAGGTCTGGTGGATACGCACGGCACGGGCTGGGGGTCCGCACAGCCTGATTGACGAAGTCGGTCCATCGGTTCTGGGTCTATGACGGGGGCAGGGTCAGCCGGGTCGTCAGGAAGGACAGGATTTCGTCTCGGGCTTGGAGGGTGGGGTGGTCGGGTTGGTTGACCAAGTGGGCGGTTACAACGCTGTGGGGGGTTTGGACTACGTGGGCGAAGAAGGGGGGTGGGGTGGGGTTGGCGGAGTCGGTGGGGAGGACTCGGGGGGCGAAGCGGGGGCCTAGGATGGATTGGTAGGTGGCGAATCTGGCTGCGGTGCACCATTTGTCGCCTTCGAAGCGGTAGCCCAAGGCTCGTAGGTCTTCGCGTTCGAAGCGGGCGGCGATGGTGGCGGCGTCTGTGGGGGAAAGTTCGATTGCAGCGGGGTCGTCGAAGGGTAGGGATGGGTGGTTGATCACCGGGGCGATTACTGAGCGTTCGAGGGTCATGGTGAGGGCGAAATTGCCTGTCAGGCAGAGGCCTATCGCGCCTACGCCGGGGCCTCCGCATTCCTGGTGGGCGATGCGGGCCAGGCCGCGGAGCCAGGTGGTGACGGGGCTGGTGCCGGTGCCGGCCAGGATGCGGAATTCGGCGCTGACGCAGATGCGGTTGTAGATCTGCTTGCCGAGTTCGACTGTGGGGTAGGCGCCGTCGATGCCGAAGAGGGAGGGCATGTAGACGGTGAAGCCGGCTTCTCGGATCCAGCGGGCCAAGCGGGCTACGTCGGGGCTGATGCCGGGCAATTCGGGCATCAGGACTACGGCGGGGCCGGAGCCGGATACGTGCACGATCTTGGTGACGGCGTCGATGGTGATGCCGCGTCGGGTGAAGTCTTGCAGGGTGTCGTCGGGCTCCATGGGAAGGAAGGTAGGGCGTCGACGCGGGCTGTCACATAGGCTGGATCGCCATGTATGAGGGTGATCTGGACACAGGGTCGGGTGCGAGCCGGTTGCGGGTGGGGGTGCTGGCGTATCCGGGGGCGTTCGGGTCGCAGATCTATGCGATTCCGGATCTGCTGACGATCGCCGGGCACGTTGCTCCGGGGGCGCAACCGCCGGAGATCGTCGTTATGTCGCCGCGGCGGCATGTCGTCGCGGCCGGCGGAATCCGGGTGGCGGTGGCACCGCTGCGCGAGGTCGATGTGCTGGTTGTCCCCGGGTTCGATACGGGAGCCACTCCGGAGTTCACCAGCGTCGCAGCCCGATTGGCGCCGGAGATCGCCGCGATCCGGCAGCACCGCGCTCAGGGAGCGAAGGTGGTCTCGATTTGCGTTGGAGCGTTTCTGCTGGCCGAAGCCGGATTGCTCGCCGGGCGTGAGGCGACCACCTCGTGGCTCTACGCACCCGACCTGGCCGAGACGTACCCGGATGTCACCGTTATCGCCGAGCGCACGGTGGTCGTCGCCGCGGAGGTGATCACCACGGCCGCCTTCAGTGCCATGTACGACCTCGCGCTGACGCTGGTGCGCGAACATCACGGCGACCGGGTCGCGCGCACCACCGCGCGGGTGACGCTGCTCGACGACACCCGAACTCGGCAGACGCCCTATGTCGATCCGGGGCTGATCCCGGCTCGCTGGGGTGGTCAGCTCTCGCGGCAGGTCACGCGATACCTCGATCGAAACCTCGACCAGCGCTACGACCTCGACGCACTGGCCGCGGTCGTCGGGGTCAGTCCGCGCACCTTGCTGCGTCGGTTCGCGCGCGAAACACAGCAGACGCCATTGGAATACCTCCAGCAAACGAGGGTGCGGCGGGCCGGTCTGCTCCTCGAAGAAACCGACCACTCGGTGGCGAGGATCAGTCACCTTGTCGGGTACCGAGACGCGGCAACCTTCGCCAAACTCTTCCGGCGCCACACCGGCTGCGCACCCGGCGAATACCGCACCGCCTTCCAACGCACCACCGCACAGGACCGCTGATCCCCGAACTTCGGCGTTTACAACACATACGACCGTACGTATAGTTTGAATCGCAGGCCGAAGTGGTTCGGCGACACAGTGATTCGAAAGCGGTGCGGACTATGGACACACGGATCAAGGATGTCGGGGCGGTCGAGACGGACTTCTTGTTCGATCTGGTGGCGGACTTGAATCCGCCCTTGAGCATCGGCGGGCCGCTCGGGCACAGGACGATGTTCGGTGTGGCCGCCGGGAGCTTCGAGGGGCCGAAGATCCGCGGGGAGGTGCTGCCCGGCGGCGGCGACTGGGCGGTGTTCCGGCCGGACGGCAATATGCATCTCGATGTGCGACTCACACTGCGGACCGACGACGGCGAGCTGGTGTCCATGAGCTACGGAGGGCGGTGGATCATCCCCGCCGAATTGCGGACTGCGGTCAAGGATCCCGCCGTCAACAGGGCGATCGACCCGGCGCAATACTACTGGCGCACGACGGTGCTGTTCGAGACCGGGTCGGAACGCTATTCGTGGTTGAACGACATCGTGGCGGTGGGGTCGGGCTATCTGGTCGAGGGCGGGGTCGCCTACCGGGTTTCCGAGGTTCTGTGAGGGGAAATCGGTAGCAGCACAAGCTGTTCGGCTACCACCGCACCGGCAGAGCGGTAAGCCCGCCGGTGAAGATGTCGTCGCGTTCTCGCAGAGTCGCGGGGTCGACGGCGAAGGTTAGGGTGGGGAATCGGGCCACCAACTGGCCGAACGCGACCTGGAGTTCGAGGCGGGCCAGCGGCGCGCCGAGGCAGTAGCGGGGGCCGTAGCCGAAGAGGAAGTGCGCCGATTCCTGCCGGGTGATGTCGACCTGTTCGGGGTGGGTGAAGGCGGCGCGATCATGGTTGGCGGAGGCCACCCCGAGCAGGACCAGATCGCCGGCGGCGATGTCGGTGTCGCCGATGGTGAGTTCGTGGCGGGCGTAGCGCGGCAGGCTACTGGCGTCGCAGGCGCGCAGCAGTTCTTCGGCCGCGGTCGCGACCAGCTCGGGGCGGTCGCGCAGCAGCTGCCATTGCGCGGGGTTCTCGAGCAGCATGCGGACGCCGACACCGATCTGCACGGCGGAGGTTTCGTGGCCGGCGAACAACAGAACCATGGCGTGGGTGGCGATTTCGTCGTCGGTGACGCCGTCGACCGCGCACAGGCGGGACACCACGTCGTCGCCGGGGTCGCGGCGTTTACGCCCGACCAGGTGCAGGCAGTACGCGAACAATTCGGCCACGCCCTGCTCGACCTTGGCGCGGTCGGTGACATGACCGACCGCGTCCACCCAGTCGCGGAAGCGATTCCGGTCCTCGTACGGGACGCCGAGCAGTTCGCAGATCACCAGCAGCGGCAGTGGCAGCGCGAGGGCGGCTTGCAGGTCGGCGGGCGAACCCTGGGCCTCCATGGCGTCGAGCAGTTCGGTGGTGAGTTGCTCGACGCGCGGCCGCAGTTCCCGCATGCGTTTCGGCGAGAAGTGCGGTTGCAGCAGGGTCCGCATGCGCGCGTGATCTTCGAGTTCGGTGTCGAAGTCACCGATCGGGCCGCCGGAGAAGGCCGACTCCCCAGTCGCGCCGCAGTTTCCGGGGTGCGGTGCGAGCGACCCAGGCGCGGATCGGTGAACAGGTCGCGGACCAGGTCGTAGCCGGTGGCCAGCCAGGCCGAGTCGCCGGTGGGGGTGGTCCAGCGGGTGATTCCGGAGCCGATCACACCGGTGACCGGGCAGACGGAGGGCGTGGTGTCCGGCAGCGCCAGGGCGGGACGGGGTTCGGCGGGGGTGGCTGTCATCGGTGATGTCCTCGGCTGTGATCAGAAAGGGGTGGTGTTGAAGGGTTTCCGCGTGGCGGCGAACGCGCGGTCGAGAGTGTCGGCGGCGCCCGCGGTGAGCGATCGCACGCGCCCGGCACGCTCGAGTTCGCCGATGCTGTGGGTGCCGAAGTAGGCGGTGGTGAGCTCGAGCGGGCCGATACGGACATCGGCGGCCACGCCCTCAGCGGCGGTCCAGCGGCCGTGCCCGCCGGTGATGTCGAGGGCGTAGGTGCCCGCGCTCAGTCCCCACGGGTCGGCCACCTCGATCACGCCGTGGAAGTCGCCGCGGAACTCGCGCGCGCCGATGGCCTTGGGCAGGTTGAGAATCCAGGTCGACAGGCCCGCGTCGACGCCGGTCACCGCGGCCGCGCGGGCGTCCTCGAGCAGCAGCGGGGTCGGGTCGTCGACAGCGGTGTCGAGCAGGATGCGGGCGTATTCGCCCTGTCCGAGCAGGCAGCGCAGCAGTTCGCGGTGGGCGGGCACCGTGAGCGCGCAGAAGTCGCGCACGTGCACGGTGTCCCCGGCGAGTTCGTAGACCGCGTACCCGTCCGGGTGGGTCAGGACGAAGGCGCGCGGGTCGAGGGAGCTCAGCCACCAGGACTCGGCGCGATCCAGTGCACCAGGTGTGGCCCGCTGCCAGCGTGCGTAGACACTGCGCAGCTCCGTCATGGATTCGCCGTACAGCGATTCCCGCACCTGCCCCGGATCTCCTTCGGACGCCCGTAGTTTCGCTCGTCCGCGGTCGATGCACAGATGCCGCGTGTGGGTGGTGACGCCGACGTAGGCGTAGCTGCCGCCCGGCCCGGGCATGGCGGCGAACACGTCGGCTTCGGTTTCCATGGCGATGGCCATCAGCTCGGCCTGCACCTTGGCGTAGATGCCGCGCTTCTGATGGGTGGTCGCGACCATGCCCTGCGCGCACGCCGCGACGGTGAGCTGGGCGCCGCCGGGCGCGGTGACGGTGGTGCGAATGATGGCCGCGGTGCCCACGATCCGCGGGTCGCCGGCCTCGGTGACGTCCTCCACGACGGCGATGTCCTCGAGCCGGAACTGCTGCTTCCACGCCTCGAAGTCGTGGGTCTTCACGCCCCCGAAGGCGCGGTCGTAGCGTCCGCGCAGCGCCTCCCAGTCGGTGCCGACGGCCCGGCGGGTGCGGATGCCGTCGATGGTGCGGCTCTGCCAGTCGGCCATGAGTTCGGATGTCATGCCAGGCCTTTCGGTTCCGGGTGCGCGGCGAGCTGGTCGGCGTGGGCGCGCACCTTGTCCAGCGCGGTCAGGATGTCCTCGGTGTCGCCGCGCTCGCCCAGGAGCACGCTGTGGTGCATGAGCAGGGTGTGGTCGCGGTAGTGGTCGGCCCCGGTGAAGGCGCGGCCGGTGGCGCGTTCGGCGGCCTCGGACCACCATTGCGCGAACCGCGGTTTGGTCTGCGGGCGCAGCAGCACACTGCGGTGCAGCGGATCGCGGGGCGGGTAGACCCTGGTGCCGAGTTCGGCGGTGAGCGCCGCGGCCACCTGATCGACGGTGGCGGGCCCGAAAGCGCCGGGCCGCACCCGGATTCCGTACTCGTAGACCGCGCGCCGATCCACCGGCGCCGGGACCGGGATGGGGGCGAGTCCGGGAATGTCGGGCAGACCGGCTTCGATCTCCTTTGCCCGCTGCTCGCGCAGCGTGTGCTGGTCGTCGAGCCGCGGCAGCTGGTCGAGCAGCAGGCCGGCGGTGAGTTCGGACATGCAGTAGTTGGCGCCCATCACGGTGCCGTGCTCGACGAGCTCGTACTCCCCTGAACCGGGCGCGTCCTCGGTGTATCCGCGAGAGTCGGCGCGCAGCATGAGCATTCGCTCGTAGAGGTCACGGCTGTCGGTGATCGCGGCCCCAGCCTCACCGGCGGCCAGGGATTTGGCTGCTCCCAGACTGAACACCCCGATCGCGCCGAAGGTCCCGACCGCGCGCCCGGCCCAGCGGGTGCCGTGCGCCTGCGAGCAGTCCTCGATCAGCGCGAGCCCCTCCTGGCCGGTGACCGCGACGATGTCGTCGAGTTCGGCTGCGGTGCAGGCCAGATGCACCACGATGACCGCCCGCGTCCGAGACGAGACGACCGCGCGCAGCTCGTCGGCGGTCAGGCAGCCGGTGTCGGGGTCGACGTCGGCGAGCACCGGGCTCGCGCCCACCGCAGCACCGCCGTGGCCGGGGCGACCCATGTCATGGCCGGCACGATGACCTCGTCACCGGGACCGATGCCCAGTGCCTCGAGCGCGATGACCAGCGCGCTGGACCCGTGATCGACGCTGACCCCGTGCGCGGCCCCGTTGTACCGCGCGAACGCCTCGGCGAACAGTCGTTCCCGGGACTTGCCGCCGCGCGGGCTGTACCAGGTCACCGACCAGCGCGACGAGTGCAGTGCCGCCAGCAGTTCGGCCGCGGTGCGATTGTCGAATTGCGGCCAGCGCGGCCAGGTCCGGTGGGCGCGCACCGGAGCGCCGCCGTGGAGTGCGAGCATGGCGCGCCTACCCGACCGCGACCGGCGCGGCGGCCGACTGCTGGGCGATGACGTCGAGGGCGGCCCGGATCTCGCGCACCGCCACCGGCACCAGCGGCAAGTCACCGGTGCGCTCGGGCCGGCCGAGCGACCGCAGCAGCACGAACGGCACGGTGTCCGGTCGCGGCGGCAGATACCCCTTCTTGTTGTCGTCGGCGATCACCGCGAGCACATCGTCGACACCGACCGCGGCGGGCAGCGCGGGTTCCACACCCAATCCGGTGACGATCTCGTAGTGCACGCTGACCTCATCGTCGGACAGCCCGCCGCGTGCGTGCGAGATATGCGCGGCCACCAGCATTCCCAGCGCAATCGCCGCGCCGTGCGGAAGTCCGGCCACTCCGCGCGCCCGGTGGTCGCAGATCTCGATGGCGTGCCCGGCGGTGTGCCCGTATTCGAGCACCAGCCCTTCGCGACGCTCGAAGGTGTCGTCGCGGGTGACCGCCGATTTCGCGGCGATGCTCGCATCCAGCAGCCACAGCAGAGATTTCGGACTGGCCATATCCCCGGCCGCGATGACCTCCCGCAGCCCGGCCAGCGCCGAGGGCTGGATCGCGAGGCAATTCTTCGCCATTTCGCACAGGCCGGAACGCAATTCGCGTTCGGGCAGGGTGGTGAACAGCTCGACGTCGGTGAATACCGCTTCAGGCGAGTAATAGGTGCCCAGGTGATTCTTGCCGACCCCGGAATTGATGGCTTGCTTGAGCGAGAGCACCGAATCCATAGCCGCGATGGTCGTGGTCGGCACATGCACCAGTCGCACGCCCCGGAACAGCAGGTTCGCCATCAGCCCGGCCAGATTGCCGGGCACGCCGCCACCGAAGGACACCACCACCGAGCGGCGCGTGACGCCCGCCCGCAGCGCGGTTTCCAGATGCGACGACAAGCAGGTGAGCGTTTTCATGGATTCGCCGGAGGGATGCGAGAGGATCAGCGCGGGAATCGATCCGGCCAGGGTGTCGAGGTGGTGGCGGTAGCGGGCCGCAACGTCGTCGTCGGTGACGAACACGAGTTTGTCGGGTCGCAGTTCGGCGATCGCCGCGCCGATCTCGGCGACGCAGTCGCGGCCGAAATGGTAGGGGAACGATCGGTCGCCGATCACTATCGTGCGCGACCGCAGACCCGATTCGTCGCGAGACAATGAATTACTGGCCATCTCCGGTGACGCTC
Source organism: Nocardia tengchongensis (assembly GCF_018362975.1). Taxonomy (NCBI): domain Bacteria; kingdom Bacillati; phylum Actinomycetota; class Actinomycetes; order Mycobacteriales; family Nocardiaceae; genus Nocardia; species Nocardia tengchongensis. The sequence continues at coordinate 5,317,751 of NZ_CP074371.1, read as the reverse complement.
CTCGCTATTGCCGATTCCCCCATCGACTCCCCGACCGGCGCCATTGCCGACCCTCGCAACGCCAATATCGAATGCGCGCTCCCCCGTTGGCAACCGCTGGGATTCCCCAGTCAGGTGCAGGTGAATTCGCGAGTACCACTGTGCGAAACAGGATGTTGCGCCGCTACCACCGCCGGTGGTAGCGGCGGGATCGGCCGCCCCGGGTCGTCGTTGCGTGCCTCGTCGGCCGGTGCGGCCGCCTAGGGTAGGGGGACGACACTGTGTGCGAAGGGATGCTGTTGGCCGACAACGAATTCGGGTTGCTGACCGCCGAGGAACTGCGCGCGCCCACGCTGGCCGAGTTCGTGCGCGAACGACGCGCGCGGGCGAGCACGCGCTATCCGGCGGGGCTGACCCGCAAGCAGCTGGCCGAGGCCACCCATGCCAGCCTGGGCTACATCGCCAAGATCGAGCAGGGTGAGGCGCTCAATCCCGGTCCGGCCATTCTGGATTCGCTGGCCACGGTGCTGGAGCTGGACACGGCCGAACGCGTCCACCTCTACCATCTGGCCCAGCAGCGCCCGGCGGTGTCGTCGGTGCGGGCGCTGCGTCATGGTGACGCGGCACAGGCGGCGGTACGCACGGTGCTCGACGCGCTGCTTCCGCATCTGGCCGCCGCGATCGACGACAGCTGGCAGGTGGTGGCCTGCAACAGCGCTTTCGACGAGGCGCTGCCCGGGCTGGCCCGCCAGGGGCACGTGCTGCGGTGGATGTTCACCGACCCGCGCTCGCGCATCGTGCTCGAGGAGTGGGAGCGTGAGGCCCGGTTGATGGTGGGCCGATTCCGCGCGTACGCGGCCGGAGCGCCGGAGCGCGCGAATCTCGAGCTACTGTTGCGCGAACTGGGCGAGCAGCCCGACTTCCGGCGGCTGTGGGGCGAGGGGCACGTCGCGATCGGCCGCCACGATCCGACCTTCACCTTGCGAAATCCGCGCACCGCCACAGTGTTCGACGTGCGGGTGCAGCGCTACCGCGCGACCGCGCCCGGCCCGGCGCATCAGCTGTTCATCGGGTTGCTGGGCGCCTGATCACGACGGCAGGGCGTCGAGGAAGTCGCGCAGCAGCGCGTTGACCTCGTCGGGGTGGGTCAGGGTGGGGGTCATGGCGGCCGCGGAGATGGTGTGCACCGGGGTCGGATTGCCCAGGGCCGCGGCCAGTTCCTCGACCAGCTCGGCGCTGATCGCCTGATCGGCCAGCCCGCGCATGACCAGTGCGGGACAGTGGATGTCGCCCAGCAGTTCCACCACCGAGTCCCGGTTGACCAGGCATTCCCCGGCCAGCCGGATGCGGTCGCGCGGCGCGGCGGCCCACTTCTCCCGCCAGGGTCGCTGGTCGGCGACGGTCGATCCGATCATCAGCGAGCCGACCATCTTGATGGTGGGTCCCGGTGCGGCACTGCTGGTCCACAGGTCGAGGACTTCGCGGTAGCCGGCCCGCCGTTGCGGTGTCATGGCCGCGCCGCCGCAGCCGACCACGATCAGCCCGGCGACGCGCGGTTGCGCCAGCAGGGCCATCCGCACCGCGGTGTAGCCCCCGTGCCCCACACCGCCGACCACGACCCGGTCCAGTCCCAGTTCGTCCACGACCGCCCAGGCGTCGCGGGCGAGATCCCAGTAGCTGAACGGTGTGTCGTCGTCCTCGGTCAGGCCGTGCCCGCGGGAATCGATGGCGATGAGGCGGTAGTCGGGCGTCAGTGCGTCGCGCTGCGGCGCGAACATCTCCTCGTCCATGAACAGGCCGTGGCCGAGCACGACCGCAGGCCCCGGCCCGCCGGTATCGGTGTAGTGGATCTTGACGGATCCGCGACTCGCAAACGGCATTCCGAAAACTCTTTCAGTTCACCTTGCAGGAATCGCTCACCGTACAGCAGATTCCGCGCCGCATGACCGTCCTTGCGAGATGCGTCACGTGACCCCGCGCGCCAAGCCTCTCACCACGAATGATGTTCTGCCCGTGGAAAATACGGCTAGACGCGCGGCTCCAGCAGATACTCGACCAACGTGATGAGCGACTGCAGGCAGGGATTGCGGTCGCGCGCGTCCAGGCGCATCAGCGGCGTCCACGGATCCAGGTCGAGGGCCTCGCGCACCTCCTCGAGCGGATGGCGCGGCGCTCCGTCGAAGTCGTTGACGGCCACCGCGTACGGCACCCCGCGCTCCTCGAGGATCGACAGCGCCTCATCGGCCTTGTCCAGGCGGCGCGTGTCGACCAGCACCAGCGCCCCCAGCGCGCCGACGGCCAGGTCCTCCCAGATGGGCACGAACCGGCGCTGGCCGGGCGTGCCGAAAAGGTACAGGGCCAGCTGCGGATTGAGGGTGATGCGGCCGAAATCCATGGCCACCGTGGTGGTGGTCTTGTCCGGCAGCCCGGCCATATCGTCGACGCCGACGCTGGCCTCGGTGATGATCTCCTCGGTGCGCAGCGGCCGGATCTCGGACACACTGCCCACGAACGTGGTCTTCCCGACGCCGAAGGGCCCGGCCACCAGCAACTTCACGGTGCGGGTGACGGTCTCCGGCACATAGTCGACGACGCGCTCATGCGGAGAGAGCGCGGAGTCCATGGAGTACCTCTTCCAAGAGAGCTTGTCCCGGCAGCGCTTCCACCGGGGCAGGATGGGTCAGGTGACCGCTGTCGAGCAGGTCCACCACCAGGATCTTGACCACCGAGGGCGGCAGATCCAGGTAGGCCGCCAGCTCGGCGGGGGTCAGCACCCCGCGGCGGGCGATCTGCAGGATGCGGCGGGCGTCCGGGGACGCGCCGGGAGGCGGATCGGCCACCGCGACAACCAGACTGACCAGATCCAGCGCCCGGCTGGGACGCGATCGGCCGCCGGTGCGCACGTAGGCCCGGACCAGGTCGGGATCGCGCCGCGGCCGGCTCATGAGCGCGGCAGATCCACTCTGGTCCGCGACGTACTGCCGAGCTCACGCCCGACCCGCCCGGCCAGTTCGTTCATCCGGTGCGCGACCAGGCTGACGTCCACGTCCGTGGTGGTCGAGACACCGAGCAGGGCACCGGCTCCGGCGGCGGTGATGAAGATCATCCCATCGGCGTACTCGGTCATGTTCTGGCGCACCGAATTACCGGCCGAACCGCCGCAGAACTCGGCGAGCGCTTTGCCGAGAGCCCGCAGACCCGACGCCGCGGCGGCGAACCGCTCGGCGTCGTCGATGCTGACACCACCGGTGTGGGCGATGCGTAGGCCGTCCTCGGACAGCAGCACGGCGAAGCGAACCCCGGGGGCTTCGAGATCGTCGAGCAGCCAGGCCAGCCGGTTGGTATCACTCAGTGCCGTCGCGGGCGTGCCGGTCACGATGTCATCCCTTCGGAGTGCTCGAACGCGGCCGCTCGACCGCGTTGGGAGCCGCTGTACCAGGCAGCGGCGATATCGGGACGCGCGGAAGCGGTGGCATCCGCGGGGTCCGAGCCGACGGTGGCCGCCAGGGACACCGTCGCGGAGCGGCGGCGCCGTCGGGGCAGGCCACCGGAAGTGAGGTCTTGCGGCACCGAATCCATGGCTACCACAGTGGGTTCCGGATCGGGCGAGGGCAACCGGGTGGGCGCCGGTACCGGCACCGGAGCCGGAACCGGGGCTGGGGCCGGAGCGGGCACGGGCACCTGCACGGGGGCGGGTGCGGCCAGCAGGGATTCGGGAATGAACACCATGGCGCGCATGCCGCCGTACATGTTGGGGCCGTCGAGGTAGACCGAGAAACCGTAGCGGCGGGCCAGCGCGGCCACGCCGGGGAAGCCGACGCGCGGGGTCGGGCCCAGCGCGTGGATGTCGACGACCTGATCGCCGGCCAGCACGCGGCGGGTCTCCTCGAGCTGCTCGGGGTTCATCCGCACCCCGGCGTCGTCGATGATCACCGTGACGCCGTGGTGACCCTCCTGGAAACCGATGTCCACGTACGAGGTCGGCGGCGAGTAGCGCAGCGCGTTGTCCAGCAGCGTCGCGATGGTGTGCACCAGCGGCTCCACCACCCGGCTCACCACCGGTCGCTCCAGGTCGCCCGAACGCACCCGGGTGTAGTCGCGCACTCGGCCGGTCGCGCCGCCCACCACGTCGGTGAGGGTCTGCTGCGGCCAGCGGCGACCCGGCAGACCACCACAGACGATCACGTAGGACTGGGCCTGGCGGATCATCTGCTGCACGGAATGGTCGATACGGGTGAGCGTTTCGAAGGTCTCGTCATTGCGGTGGCGGCGCAGCGCGGCGCTCACCACCTGGCTGACATCGGCACCCAGGCTCACCACCGAGGCACCGAAGGCGCGCACCGCGGCCGAGGTGGCATCACGCGCGGCGCCTTCCACCTGGGTGCGGGCGCCCTCGGCGGCCTCGGCGACCGCGGTGCGGGCGCTCTCACCGGCCTGTGCGACGGCGACCCGGGCGGCCTCCTCGGATTGGGCGATGGCCAGCTGGGCCATCTCCTCGACCTGAGCGATCGCGGTATCACGGGCGGATTCGGCCTGGGCGAGGGCGAGCTGGGTCTCGGTCGCGCCCTCGCGCCGGATCCGGTCGGCGGTCTCGGTGGCCACCTGCTGCAGCTCTTCGCCGCAGCGGGCGGTCCACTGCCACACCAGTTCCGCGATGCGCGACTGTTCCAGCACGATCGGCAGGTTCACCGTCGGGTTGTCCGGATCAGAGCGGCGCACCGCCGCACCGATGGCGGGCACGATGTTCTCGGTCAGATTCGCGATCATCGCTTCGATCGCGGCGTCGCGGTCGCGTTGTTCCTCGCGCACGGCCGCGACCCGCCCGCGTTCGGACCGCAGGGCCCGCCACAGGAAAATCACCCCTGCCACTGCGAGTACGAGTGTGGCAGCGAGGACCCAGGAAAGCAGCACGGCGTTGTCTTGATTCATCAATTCTCTTGTCGTCCGGCCGATCCTGAAATCGGCGGAGCCACCATAGCAGAATCGTCTGTGTCGCCGAATCTTTCGGTATCTCCGAGCAAACCGCGGGTCGGAGTCCATGCAGCTCACCGCATTTCACCGCACTCTTGCAGACCGAGGACTCACTGCGGGGCCACCCGGCGACAGGGAGCATCTTAGTCCGAGGTCTGCAGCACATCACCTGGACGGACGACCATGATGGTTGCGGGCACATGCCAGAGCCGCGGCCGTCTGGGCCAGACCCGGTATTCACACTGCCCCGCGCCCGATTTCGAGCGCAGCAACCTCCCCGCTGCCTCCCACGGCGCCTAGCGGGGCCGGGCAGCCGGGCGATACAGCAGGGTGATCAGGCTGGAACCGGCCAGGCCGCCCAGGATCTGGGCCGCGACGAACGCGGGCACCGAGGAGGGGGCGATGCCGGTGAACGAATCCGACAGCATGCGACCGAGGGTGAGCGCGGGATTGGCGAAGGAACCGGAGCTGGTGAACCAGATCGCCGAACCCAGATAGGCGGCCATCGCCGCAGCGTTGACCCCGCGCCCGTGGCGGGCGACCGCGAACCCGACCGCCACCAGCCCCGCCGCGGCGAGAACCTCACCGATCAGGTGGCCGCCGGTCACGCGGGCCTGGGTCGCGCTCTGCCACGGGGAACGGTCGAACATCGCGTTGGCCAGTAGCGCACCGGTGATCGCGCCCGAGAACTGCGCAGCAACGTAGACGCCCAAGGCGCGCGTGGACAATCCGCCATGGTCGCGCCGCCCACCCAGCCAATCCGCGAGCGACACCACCGGATTGAGGTGCGCACCCGAGATCGGGCCGAAGGTCAGGATGAGCACGGCCAGCCCCAGCGCACTGGCGGTCGAGTTCTCGAGCAGCCGCAGCCCGAGATCGCCGGGCGAGAGCTGCTCAGCGGCGATGCCCGACCCGATCACGACGACCGCGAGCACGGCAGTGCCGGCGAACTCGGCCACCGCCCGCCGCCCCAGCGGCAGTAAGCCCGCGCCGGGCGCGACGCGGACGGGAGCGGGATCGATTACCGGCAGTTCTGGATTCGGCACCCGGCGACAGTGTCAGACCAGGGCTTTCACAAGTCCGGGTCGCAGCAGAATATTTCATATATCAGGGGCGGGCTCCAAGAGTGGATGGATAGCTCTCAAATTGCCCGGCCCTGGTCGGATTTAGCTCGCGAGTTCTCGACCTCCGCCCGTGTGCCGTCATCGCTCAGTCGGGAGCGCGTCATGCGGTCGATGTAAGCCCGTGCCCGTTCCCATCGATCGGAGGCATAGAGGTCCAGTTGGCCAGGAACTGGCGTCAGCGAGGGTTGGCGACTGAAACGCTTTGCTGTGGAGGTTGATTCGCTGGAACGGTGCTCGGGACCGGGTTCGGGTTGGAGGTCCCGGCGCCGGTGATCCAGGTTGATCGTCGTTCTATGTGCTCGTGGTGGGGGAAATACGTGTTCGGCTTCTATGTGGTGATGCTGTTCGTCAGCGGAATCGTCGTGATCGGTGTGGCGCTGGTGGCCTCCGGACTGAACCCCGGCCGCCGTGTTGTCAACGGTCTCATCGGCACCGCGTTCCTCGGCTACGGCATCTACCTGGCCGTGTTCTTCCACAGCGGTGAGTACCGAATCTTCTTATGGGTCTTCATCCTCCCCATCAGCTTGCTGGCTGACGCCGTGCGCACCGCCGAAACCCCCGCGCCTCAGCAGCCCGCGGCGCGTCGCCCGGGCATTCCCCGCCGCCGCCCAGCCCCGGCACCGGCTCCGCGTCGTAGCGCCGCCACCCGCGAACGCATGGCCGCGGCCAAGTCTGCCCAACTCGAGGCCCTTCGCACCAAGCATGCTGCCAAGAGCGATGAGTTCGACGATCGCGGGCCGTTGTGATGACCCGCCTTAGCCCGCACCGCATACCGCGCTGACCGAACCGGCCAGCGCGAGGCGCCCTCTCACGAAGCGGCGGTCGCGTCGTGGACTGCGGCGGCGAGGCGGTGGTGTTCGGGGTAGGACCAGGTGGAGGAGAATCGGCGGCGGGTGTAGCCGAAGGTGATGCCGCTGTGCGGGTCGGCGAACGCTTCCGAGCCCGCGGACCCGTTGTGGCCGAAGGCGCGTGCGCTGAGGAACGGGTATTGCGGGCCTTTGGCCTGGAACCCGAGGGCGTAGTGCTTGTTCCTGTCCGGCGACGAGGTCGAAGCCGGTGGAGTGGAGCATGGTGAATTCACCGAGGGTGTCAGGTTTCAGCAGCGGCGGTTGTCCGTTGAGGCCGAATACCGCGGCGGTGTAGAGGCCGGCGAGTCCACGGGCGTTGCCGACCCCGCCGGCGGAGGCCGGGCCGAGCGCGCGGACCCGCCGGGTGTTGGCGAAGGCCACCTGATCGAGGGGTGGGTTCGAGTTGAGGGCGTAACCGATTCCGGTGAGGCTGTGTGGCCCGGGACCACCCGACCAGAGCGCGGCGAGCTCGTCAGGACTGGCCGGCCCCGGCTCGATCTCCCGGAAGCGGGGCTCCTCGGCTTCGGGTAGCCCGAGGTAGAGGTCGAGCCCGTAGGGGGATCGGATGCGCTCGTCATAGATGTCTCGCAGTGAACGTCCGGTGTACCTGCGGACCACCTCGGCCACGATCGCGAATTCGACGAACCCGCTGTACCCGATGGCCGAACCGGGCTTCCAGTACGGGCGCTGACTGGCCAAGCGAGCGGCGATCACCGCATCGTCGGCGAGTTCGTCCGCGGTGAATCCGCCGTCGACGCCGATGACACCGGAACGGTGGGTGAGAACATCGCGGACGGTGATTCCGTTCTTCCCGGCGGCGGCGAACTCTGCCCAGCGCGCCGCGATGGGCTCGTCCAGGTCCAGCGTTCCATCCTGCATCAGCAATGCCACTACCAAGGTGGCGGCGCCTTGGTGCAGGAGTAGACGCCGGTCAGGGTGTCGCCGGTGACCTCGTTTCCAAACCACAGGTCGACGACCTGCCTGCCGTGCACGTACACCGTGAGCTGGGCACCGGCCTCGCCGGCCTCATCGGCGACCGCCGTGGTGAGGAACTCCGCGCGAACCGCGTCGAACTCCTCGGCGACCGTCCCGTGCACCTCGACGGTGTTCATCAGATGTTGTGCTCCGTTCGTATCTGATCGAGTGCGTTTGTCCCGCACACGTCTTGCTCATGCCGTCGATCCTGCTGCGGACTCGTGCGGGTCGTCCAAGACAGATCGGGTGGACTTCGATACCGTACGGGTATTGGTCAAGGTCAGCATCGGATCCGATGAGGCGATGGAGACTCTGTAGTCGCGGCGATCGGCGATCAGCTTGCACTCCTCGTCGTCCACGTGGAAGAACCGCTCCAGCTCCACCTGCGACAACGCCGGAAACCGGCCGTACTCCGGTTTTGCGGCCGTTGCCGGTGGCGAACACTCGCATTTGGGCGGAGAGTTTCGCGGGCACGCCTGAGGTGGACGGCGGGCTCAGGACAGTTTGGCTTCGGGGGCGAAGGCGGGCAGCTTCTCGAGGCTGTTGCGCACGGCTTCGGTGCCGTACTCGAACATCTGGCGCTCGTAGTCGTCGACTGCCGTGAGCAGATCTGGGTGGCCTTCGTTGGCCTCGATCAGGCAGCGGCGCAGTAGGTCTGCGTCACGGAGCGCGGTGTTCGCGCCGTTGCCGCCGGTCGGGGAGGTGGCGTGGATCGCGTCGCCGAGCAGCGTGACCGGGCCGGAGGGCCAGCGTTCGCCAGGCTTGACCACCCGGATGGACAGTAGCGTGCTGTTGTCGGGGTCGGCCTGCTCGATCAGCGCGCGTAGTGCCGGGTGCCAACCTTCCATTCTGGACAGCACGGCGTCCTGGGCGGTCAGGTCCTGCAGTGAGCCGTTGGGCGGCAGGATCATCGCCCAGCGGACGTAGTCGCCGATGTCGGGCAGTGTGACTTCGGGGGCCAGTTGTTCGGCGGCCTGCTTCGGTGGGGTGCGGAAGCGCATCGCGCCGAGTAGCAGGCTGACGCCGTCGCCGGCGATCTTCGAGCCGAAAGCCTTGGACAGGGCTGCGAATTCGTCGGTCAGCGGGGTGCGGCCGATGACGAACCGGACGCCGGTGTCGGTCGGGGTGGTCTGCGGCGACAACACCCCGCGCACCGCGGAATTGACGCCGTCCGCACCGACGAGCAGGTCGGCGGTGGCCGGGCCGCGGCGGGCGAACTGGGCTTGGACGTTGCCGTCGGCCAGCACGTCGTAGCCGGTCAGTGCGGCGTCGCCGTGGATGGTGAGACCGGTCAGCAGCAGGTGTCGCAGCACCTGGCGGTCGACGACAATGCCGGTTCGGCCCGCGCCGAGCTTGCCGATCTCGTTCAGTTGCTGATCCAGGATCAGCTGCTCGGCGGAGGCCGGCATGACGATCTCGTCCAGCAGCGGGTACCAGCGCGGCGGTATGCAGTCGCGTACCGCCTGGAAGCCGATCGGGTCCAGCACCAGCCGATAGCCCTGGAACCGCGCGACGATTCCCGGGTCGCGCTCGAACACCTCGGCCTCGATACCGGCACCACGCAGACCCTGTGCAAGGGCCAGACCTCCCAGGCCGGCTCCGACAACGGAAACTCGCATCACTCACCTCCGGGAAGATCGATACAAGAGGACGAACTTAGTTCGTTCTGACGATCCAAGTTCTACTTATCGAACTTAGATCGTGTCAAGTTATAGTGACCGACATGTCAGCCGATCCCCGTCTGCGTCGCGCAGCTCGCCATGCCCTCCCCGCGGCGGAGGTCGCCGCGGCGGCGCCCCGCAAGAAGCCGATCACCGTCGAACGGATCACCGACGCCGCTCTGGAAGTCGTCGCCACCGAGGGGTATGACGCGCTGACCATCCGGCGGGTTGCGGCTGTGCTGGGGACCGGACCGTCGTCGCTGTATGCGCACATCGTCAACAAGGACGACATCGACGATCTGCTGATCGGCAGGCTCTACGCCGAAGTCGTGCTGCCCGAGCCGGATCCGGCTGCCTGGCGCGCGCAGCTGCTCGAGGTGTACACGCAGATCCGCGACCTGTACCTGCAATACCCCGGCGTCTCACGCGCCGCGCTGGCCATGGTTCCGACCAACCTGGAAACGCTGCGGGTCGGCGAAGGAATCCTGGCGATCCTGCTCGCGGGCGGCATCGAACCGAGGACGGCCGCATGGGCCTGCGACGCGATGTCCCTCTACGTCAGCGCCTATGCGCTGGAACAGTCGCTGGTCGAGCAACGACGCAAGCATCGGAATCAGGAATGGGTGCTCAGCCAGGAGGAGTTGCTGGACCGCTTCACCGCACTGCCCGCCGAGAAATTCCCGCTGACGAAACGCCATGCCACCGAGCTGATCTCCGGCAGCGGACACGAACGCTTCGATTTCACTCTCGGCCTGCTCATGAACAATCTGCAATCCTCAGCGCGATAGCCGAATTCGAGCACGCCCGGTGTCATCCTGGCGCGGGGCTATTCGACGCCACCGGTGCCCACCGCGGGCAGTCGCTCGCTGAGGCGCAGGCGGTCGGCCATGGCGGTGAGCAGGTTTTGCGATTCCTCGCTCAGGTCGTGGGCGCGCAGGCAGAGGTCGCGCAGGCGGTCGAATTGCAGGCGGGTGAGCAGGTCGTGGTCGGGGCCCAGGGGGGTGAGGTGGTCGCCTGCGGTGAGGTAGTCGGGGCGGACGCGGAAGTAGCGGGCCAGCGCGGCGATCGTTTCCCGGGACGGGTCGAGGCGGGTGCCCTCGCGGAGTTGGCTGATGTAGGGCTTGGAGATCGGGTGGCCCCAGGCGGTGAGCTGGGTGGCGACCGCGGAGTTGGTGTGCGGGCGGGCGCCGGGGGCGGGCATCGCGTCGAAGAGTTTGTTGAGGCGTGCCGCGAAACCGGCGGAGACGAGCGGGGCCGGGATGGTCTGCGGCGCGGTGGTGCGGCGTGGGAGGCGGGCGTAGAGCCGGTGCAGGGCGGGCTCGTCGAGGGACGAGCGTTCGAGTAGCTCGGCGATGCGGGCTAACGGGTCGGGGGCGTGGTCTTGGCTCATTCAGCCGCTTCCTCAGCGTCGAGGCCGGTCATCCAGCCGTGGTCGTATCTCAGTTCGGCCCAGCGCTGTTCGACGGCGGTCACCGTCGCGAAGTCGAACAGCTGCTGGATCTCGCGACCGGTGAAACCCATCGCCTTGCCCCACACCAGTGCGCGGTCGCGCTCGCCCAGACCCGTCAGGCGGCTGCGGAACGCCAGGCGGGAGACGGCCGAGTCGGCCACGTCCTCGGTGGCGGCCAGCACCTCGTTCAGGTCGGGGCCGTCTTCGGTGACCACCGACACCGGGGTGGTGGACGGGTGCCGGTAGAGGTCGCCGCCGCGGCGGCTGCGCCGGAACTGTTCGACGAACGCCGCCACGCAGGCGCCGAGGAAGTAGCCGCCCAGGCTCGCGGCGCCGTCGGCGTCCCAGCCGTCCCCGTCGTGGGCGCCGCGCCGGAAGCGTTCCAGCGCCCGGGTGATGGTGTCCTGCACGAAGTCCTCCGCGAAGCGGGTCTCCACCAGCAACCGTTCCTGCTCGGTCGGCCGCAGGGGCATCCGGTTGCGTTCGGCCACCGCGAAAATCCACCCGCTGCGCACCCATGGCCCGAGCACCGCCAACGCGTGGCGAACCAGACTGTCCGCCAGCAGATTCCAGCCGGGCCCCTCGAATCCGGGCTTGCGGACCAGTTCGAACAGCTCGTGCTCGGCTGCGCGTCTCTCTGGATCGGTCATGTCGTCGGTGTCCTCACCCAGCACCTCCAGATCGCTGACGAACACGTTATAGGGGCGGCAAACAATGCGCCTCTCTTTCAGCTAATGCTCAGTATCCAGGGTGTGTAAATCGTTTCTTGACAGCGGCTTTCGCGTAAAGGCAGCATTTACATATGAGTGATTCCCAGCCCCGCGATCCCGCCGACGAGCGCGCGATCCTGGCAAAACTGTTGTCCGCCAATGCCGATTTCGTCGCCGAGGTGCTGCGACCAGCGCCGGAAGTGCCTCCGCCGTCGGTGATGGCGGCGCTGCGCGCGGCGCGCAGCCTCGACGGCGTCGTCGACGATGTGCTGCGCTCGCTGGTGCGGCAGGCCCGCGACGAGGGCCGAACCTGGGCCGAGATCGGCGAAATCTTCGGCACCTCACGTCAAGCCGCGTTTCAGCGCTTCGGCGGACCCGCCGCCGGCATCCAGATTCCCCCGATGCACTCCACGCCGCCGATCCCGCCCGTTCCGCCCCTGCCGCCGATGCCGGGCGTCCCGCCCATGCCATCCATGCCCGAAATGCCGTCCATGCCTGGCATGCCCGATTGGTCGAAAGTGCCCGGGATGCCCCAGGTTCCGGGTTGGCCCTTCGGCGGGCCGCAGCATCCCCCGGGACCCGAGCACCACAATGGTCCCGACGCACGCGGGCCCCACGGCCCCGAACCGCGCCGCGACGAGCCCGGCGCATGAGCGCGGCGGCCGTCGCGGGTGATGCGGCCCCGCGCGCCTCCCGCGATCGGGGCCCTCGCCTGCTGGCGGCCGCACGGCAGCGGTACGCGGAGGACCGGCTGGCCGACGCCGTGTCGACGGGTACGCGCCAGGTGATCGTGTTCGGCAGGGCCCTGGACACTTTCGCCGCGCACAACCCCTATCGGGACGTGCGGTTCGTTCGGGTCACCGACACCGGCATCGGAATCGCGCTGCCCACAGCCGATTCCGACCGGTTCGGCCCGGCTACGCCGTCGCAGGTCGCAGAATTCGTGCGACGCGTGGACGGATTCGATCCGGAGGCACCCGTTTTCGCCATCCATCTCGGTGACCAGTGTCGGGTGCATCCCCGTGGCATGCCTACCCCGCGCCGTGCCACGGTCGGTGCTGAGATCCCCGCCGCAGGCCGGTGCCCCTCGACCAGGGCGGTCCTGACACTGCTGGCCGGTTGTCCCGGCGGTGCGGAGTTGGTCTTGGATGTGCCGCTCACCGCGGCCGCTCGCGTGGCGCGGCTGCTGCATGACACCGGCTGGGAGACGATGGAGGAGCTCGCGGCCGACGTGCTGGCCGCCCGTTATCTCGACGCCGCGCCCGAGCGGGACTATTCGGTCGAACCCTGGGTGGTGCGGGCCCGAGTCGCGCAATAATGCTGCTCGGCTGCTCAATTCATGGTTCACCGGACGAGGAGTGTCATGCGAGCGCACACCCGACGCCACGCCGCCGCCCTGGCGGTCGCGGTGACCGCACTGCTGGCGAGCACCGCCCCGGCCACCGCACGACCCGCTCCGCAACTCCTTCCGGCCCTGGGCGCGGACTTCCACTGGGGTGTGGCCGCCTCCGGCTTCCAGTCCGAAGGCCATGCGCCCGATAGTAATTGGCGACGCTACGCCGCCACCCACCCCGACTACGACCCCTACGGCGACAGCGTCGACTTCTACGACCGCTACTCCTCCGACATCGCGCTCGCCAAGGGCTTGGGGGTCGACACCTACCGGATCAGCGTGGAGTGGGCGCGAGTGCAGCCGCAGCCGGGAGTGTGGGACGAGGCGGGATTCGCGTTCTACGACAAGGTGATCGCGGCGGTCCGGTCGGCAGGCATGCGGCCCATGATCACCCTGGATCACTGGGTGTACCCGGGCTGGGAAGCCGACCGCGGCGGCTGGGGCAATCCGGACATGGTCGAGGACTGGCTGGCGAACATGCGCGCGGTGGTGGACCGCTACGCGGGCGCGGATCCGGTGTGGGTGACGATCAACGAGCCCTTCGCCTACATCATGAACGAGGTCCGCAACGGCGGGCTGCCCGCGACCGAGGCGCTGACCATGCAGGCGCGACTGGCCCAGGCGCACAACAGCATCTACGACCACATCCACGCGCGGCAGCCCGCCGCGATGGTGACCAGCAATCTCGCCTATGTGCCGGCCGCCGATCCGCTGGTCGATGGCGGCATGCTCGACGCCATCGCCGCCAAGCTGGATTTCGTGGGCATCGACTACTACTACGGCTTGTCCCCCGACACCGCCGCGCAGTACAGCGCGTTCGCCGCCTCCCAGTTGTGGAAGCTGCCGCTGCAGGCCGACGGCCTCTACTACGCGCTGCGCCACTTCGCGCGGCTGTTCCCGGGCAAACCGCTCTACATCGTGGAGAACGGAATGCCGACCGAGAACGGCGCACCCCGCGCCGACGGCTATACCCGAGCCGACGACCTGCGCGACACCATCTACTGGCTGCAGCGCGCCAAGGCCGACGGCATCGGCGTGATCGGCTACAACTACTGGAGTCTCACCGACAACTACGAGTGGGGTTCCTACACACCGCGTTTCGGGCTCTACACCGTGGACGTACAGACCGATCCGTCGCTGACCCGCAAGCCCACCGACGCCGTGGACGCCTACCGCGCGATCACCCACGACGCCGGTGTGCCCGGCGGATACCTGCCGACCCGCCCGCCGGCGAGCTGCTCGCTGGTCGACGCCCTCGACAGCTGTGCCGACCCGGTCACGCTGCCGGGCTAGGAACTTTCCGGCAGCCCGCACCGGACTGTGACTCCCCCTCCTGGAACAGCTTGGGCCACAGGCCGGTACGTCTCGAACGGTAGGCCTCCGTGGACCATGCCCGATCTGTCCGGATCCGCATGAGTGGATATCGGCGCAGGTCAGCGTCGCGCGCGGGTTTTCCGGACCGGAAATCCGGGCGTTGACGGGCGGGCGGGGAGATCGGGCCCACTGCGCGACACGCGCCCGGCTGCCCCGGAATTCAGTTAATTGACAGCTACGCTCCGAAAGGGACATTCCGACCAGGCGTCCCGGAGAAGGAGCCCCGATGCGCCGTCGCTTGCACCGACTAGTCCTCGCCGGGCTCGCCGCCGCCGCGACGCTGTTGCCGGTGGCCTCGGCCGCCCACGCCACCCCCGCCCTGCCCTCGCCCCAGGGCACGCACGGCGGCCTGGGCCCGGACTTCCTGTGGGGTGTGGCAGCCTCGGGCTTCCAGTCCGAAGGCCACGCGCCCGACAGCAACTGGACGCACTACATCGACGCCAACCCCGACTGGGACCGCTACCGCAACTCCATCGACTTCCGCTCGCGCTACCAGTCCGACATCGCGCTGGCCGCCAGTCTGGGTTCGAAGGTGTTCCGCATCGGCATCGAATGGGCGCGGCTGCAGCCCGAACCCGGGGTGTGGGACGAGGCGGGGTTCGCCTTCTACGACAGCGTCATCGACGACATCGTGGCCAACGGCATGGAACCCATGCTGACGCTGGACCATTGGGTGTACCCGGGCTGGGCGGCCGATCGCGGCGGCTGGCGCGACGAGCACATGGTGGCCGACTGGCTGGCGAATGCCCGCAAGGTGGTCGACCGCTACACCTCGCGCAATCCGGTCTGGGTGACGGTCAACGAGCCGGTCGCCTACATCATGCACGAGGTGCGCCAGAACGACACCGACGCCGATCAGATGCTCGACCGGGTCGCCCAGGTGCACAACGAGATCTACGACTACATCCACCAGGTGCAGCCCAAGGCGCTGGTCACCAGCAATGTCGGCTACGTGGCGGGCGCGGAGGCACAGGTCAACGGGCCGCTCATGGAGCGCATCGGTGACAAGCTCGACTTCATCGGGGTGGACTACTACTTCGGCTACGAGCCGCCCAAGTCCCACGCGGTCAACCTGCCCGACGGCTCGGTCGCCCCGCCGGCGGGCATGTGGGACCTGCCGATCCGGCCCGAGGGCATCTACTATGCGCTGCAACACTATTCGCGCATGTTCCCCGGCAAGCCGCTGTGGGTGGTGGAGAACGGCATGCCGACCGACAACGGGGCGCCCCGCGCCGACGGTTACACCCGCTCCGATCATCTGCGCGACACCGTGTACTGGTTGCAGCGCGCCAAGGCCGACGGCATGAACCTGATCGGCTACAACTACTGGAGCCTGACCGACAACTACGAGTGGGGTTCGTTCGCACCGCGTTTCGGGCTCTACACCGTCGACGTGCAGACCGATCCGTCGCTGACCCGCAAGCCCACCGACGCGGTGGGCACCTACCGCCAGATCATCACCGCCGGCGGCGTACCCGCCGGCTACGAGCCGGTGCGCTTCCCCTCCGATTGCCACCTGGTGGATCCGCCCGCCAGCTGCGAGTCCCCCGTCACCGTCCCCACCGCGGTCCCCGCGCCCTGATACGGGCGCGGCGCGGCTCAGTGCTCGCGCACCACCCGTTCGATCTCCTCGACCAGGGTGGCTCCACCGACCTCGCGGGCCGCGGCCCGGAAGCGGTCGCGGAATCGGTCCAGGTCGACCTCCACGCCCTCCCCGTCGTACTGCGCGCTCGACGCCCCGCGCACCGCGCGCACCATCTCGTCGGCCAGGGTCGCGATGTGGGTGCGAATCAGCTTGCGCAGCACCCCCGAGAGCGCGATGTCGAATCCGACGTCGTAGAGCACGAGCGCACCGGAGAGCATGGCCGGTTCGGGCACCCGCCAGCCCGCGCCGACGCCTTCGAGGTAGCCCGCGGCCTGCAGGTCGTCGAGGATCTCGGGGCGGCGATCACCGAGCAACTCGGTCAGGGCGTCGTCGTCGAGCAGAGCGCCGGTTCCGGTGTCGCCGCCGTAGCGCGGATCGAAGACCTCACGCCAGTCCCCGTCGCCGGGGACCTCGGCCTCGAACACCTCCCGGATCGCGTCCAGGCGCAGCCCGCGCGCCTGCATGGTGGTGATGGCGCGCAGCCGTTCGAGGTGGTCGCGACCGTAGACCGCTTCCTTGCCGGCGCGGCCGGGTTTGGGCAGCACGCCGACCGAGTGGTAGTAGCGGATGGTGCGGGCGGCCACCCCACTGAGTTCGGCGAGTTGCAGGCGGCTGTATCGGTCCACGCGAACAGCATAGATACCGCAACCCGGTCCGACGTTGACAGTCACAACTGTCCGCATTAGCGTAACCGCCGCCACACTGTCGACGACGACAAGGGAGTCCTCATGACCCAACGCGACACCGACTTCGACGTGCTCATCGTCGGGTCCGGATTCGGCGGCAGTGTGAGCGCACTGCGCCTGACCGAGAAGGGCTATACCGTCGGCGTGCTCGAGGCCGGTCAGCGCTTCACCGACGACCAGCTCCCCGACACCAGCTGGGACCTGCGCAAGTTCCTGTGGGCCCCGAAGCTGGGCTGCTTCGGCATTCAGCGCATCCACCCGCTGCGCGATGTGCTGATCCTGGCCGGCGCGGGCGTGGGTGGCGGCTCGCTCAACTACGCCAACACCCTCTACGTGCCCCCGGCCCCGTTCTTCGCCGACCCGCAGTGGCGCGAGATCACCGATTGGCACGACGAGCTGATGCCTTACTACGAGCAGGCCCGCAAGATGCTCGGCGTGGTCACCAACCCGCACATGACCCCCGCCGACGAGGTGTTCAAGCAGGTCGCCGAGGACATGGGCGTGGGCGACACCTTCGTGCAGACCCCGGTCGGGGTGTTCTTCGGCGAGGCGGGCAAGACCGTGCCCGACCCGTACTTCGGTGGCGCGGGCCCCGAGCGCACCGGCTGCATCGAATGTGGCGAGTGCATGACCGGCTGCCGCCACAACGCCAAGAACACCCTGGTCAAGAACTACCTGTACCTGGCGGAAAAGGGTGGCGCGCAGGTGTTCCCGATGACCACGGTCACCACCGTGCGCCCGCTGCCCGACGGCACCTGGGACGTGGAGACCGAACGCACCGGCGCGTGGTTCCGCAAGCAGCCCAAGACCTACACCGCCAAGCACGTGGTGCTGGCCGCCGGAACGCGCGGCACCCAGCAGCTGCTGTTCGCCATGCGCGACAAGGGCGTGCTGCCGCAGCTGTCGTCGCGGCTGGGCCTGCTGACCCGCACCAACTCCGAATCGATCCTCGGCGCGGCCACCCGCAAGGTGAACCCCGATGTCGATTACACCCGCGGCGTGGCCATCACCTCCTCCATCCACCCGACCCCCGACACCCACATCGAACCGGTCCGCTACGGCAAGGGCTCCAATTCGATGGGTCTGCTGCAGACGCTCATGGTCGACGGCGGCGGCAGCATCCCGCGCTGGCTACGCTTCCTGGGCATCGTGCTGCGGCATCCTTTGATGCTGTTGCAGTTCATGTCGGTGAAGAACTGGAGTGAGCGCACCATCATCTCGCTGGTGATGCAGCATCTGGACAACTCCATCACCACCTACACCAAGCGCGGGCTGTTCGGGCGCAAGCTCACCTCCAAACAGGGCCACGGCGAACCGAATCCGACCTGGATCCCCGCCGGCAACGAGGTCACCCGCAAGGTCGCCGACACCATCGGCGGTGTCGCGGGCGGCACCTGGGGCGAGGTCTTCAACATTCCGCTGACCGCCCACTTCCTGGGTGGCGCGGCGATCGGCGCGGACGCCGAGCACGGTGTCATCGACGCCTACCACCGCGTCTACGGCTACCCGACCATGTCGGTGGTCGACGGCGCGGCGGTCTCGGCGAACCTGGGTGTGAACCCGTCGCTGACCATCACCGCGCAGGCCGAACGGGCTGCGGCGATGTGGCCCAACAAGGGCCAGGCCGACACTCGCCCGGATCAGAGCGCCGGCTACACCCGAATTGCACCCGTTGCGCCTGTGCAGCCGATGGTCCCGGCGTCCGCTCCGGCGGCGCTGGTGCTCCCGATCGTCGAGATCCGCGGCGGCAAATCCGAATCCACCCCTGCCTGACACGGTGTGAACAGCGAAGGGCCCCGGTCGATCACGACCGGGGCCCTTCGCCTATGCCTCGGATGCCGCGTGGCCCTGCCTGCCGACAACTCCTCGAGCTCGGCCCGCCAACGGGCGTAGGAGCCGACAGCGAGGCACGCCGGGTCCGGCGACGGGGACGGGGCCGTCAGTGCGCGTGGATGTGGGAGATGCCCATCGGGGAAGTCGGGGGCGGGACGTCGCCGATGGGGGCGCGGAATTCCTGGAGCGCGGCAAGCACATCCACGTGGCGGGCGGCGTAGCAGCGGACCTGGGGCAGCGCGTGCGCGACTTCGCTGCGTTCGAGCGGTTCGGCGTCGATGTAGCCGACCTGGGCCAGGCCCACGCCCAGGGTTTCGGCGATGCGGTTGATGGCGGCGGACTTGCGGCCCCAGCCGACCTCGACGGCGGCGAAACGCTCGGCCACCCCGTGGCGGCGCAGCTGCTCGACCGTCCAGGCCCATTCACCGCGCGAGGCGATCGCGTGCATGACGCCACGCTCGTTGAGGATGCGCAGCGAGCGCGCGGCTTCGGCGCGCAGCGCTCCGGCGGTCGAGTCGCACACCACCCCGTCCCACAGGGTGTTGTCGCACTCCCACACAAGCAGTTTCACGTTCGCGGCGTTCATCTCTCCCCTGCCAGTCAGCAACCATCCGGTACCAAGGGTGCCGGACGGTTCCCTCTTTCACGAACCGCCCCGCGCGTGACATCGTAGGGGCTGTCTGGGCCAATGCACCAGCGCGGGCAAACCGGAGCATCGAAGCCCCGGTCGGCCCCGCACGTCCCGAGTGTGCGGGATACCCGCTGGTAGCGTCGGATCCGGTCAGGACGGATCGGATGAAAGGGGCGTGTGCCCATGCGGCGGCGCTGGAAACTCGCGGGTGGCCCGCCCGCGTTCGCGCTGGCACTGGTACTGACCGGTTGTGGTGCGGCCGAGGATTCGCCACCGGTGGTGGTGAGTTCGCTGGGACCGGTCTCGGCGACGGTGGCACCCGCGCCTGCGAACGCTGCACCGACCTCGAGTGCGGCGGCGATCGCGACACCGGCCCACCCGGCGGTGGATCCACTGGCCGATCAACCGCTCATCGACCGCACCGAGTGGACCGACGAGATCGACGGGCGCCGGTTGCGGATCTATCCGACCCCGGCCGGGCGGGCCGACAAGTTCCCGGCGGCCGGGGATCGCGCGTGGCGGGAAGTGCTGACGCTGGCCCCCGACGCCGACACCCCCGGCATGTACGACCAGTTCCGTTGTCACTGGGAGTGGGCGCGCGCGGTGGCGCCGGACAAGACCAGCTGGAATATCGAACCGTGGCGGCCCGCGGTCGGTTACGACGCGACGGTGTCGGCGCTGTGCAATCCAGGTGGTCCCGAACGCTGAGCGTTCCCCGGACGTGGTAGCGAAACCGGTTGCCCGCCAGAACCTTCCAGCCACTCGGCAAATGTGCGTATCGTTGGTGACGTCCAGCGCTCACTCCTGGGAGGGAGGGCAATGGTGCGCGCCTCGGCACCCGCGACCGCTACGCCGCCCGCCGCCCGGGAACCGGCGCGCCCACCCGTGCGCGCGCTGTTCCCCGCCCTGGCCGACACCGCCGAGGTCTACCTCGATTCCGCTTCCACCACACAGAAACCGCGCCTGGTGATCGATGCGGTGCACCGCTATCACAGCGAGCGCACCGCCAACGCCGGGCGCGGCACCTATCCGTGGGCCGGGGAACAGACCCGTCGTGTGGAGTCGGTGCGCGCGGCGATGGCCGAATTCATCGGGGCCGCACCGGATGAGGTGGTGTTCACCGGCGGGGCCACGGCCGGGCTGAACGCGGTGGCGCTGTCCTGGGGGCTGGCGAATCTGCGCGAGGGCGACGAGATCCTCTACAGTCCACGCGATCACGCCTCGAACGTGTATCCGTGGCAGCATCTGCGCGGGCTGCTGGCGCGCTTCGGGCGCCGCATCGAGCTGGTGCCCTATCGGGTCACCGCGCTGGGTGAGGCCGACCTCGAGGATGTGGCGGCGCGGATCTCACCGCGTACCCGGTTGATCGCGGTGTCGCATCTGCATCATGTGTTCGGCGGGCTGACCACGTTGGAAGAGCTGCGCGGGCGCATCGATCCGGCGATCGCGCTGTGTTTCGACTGCAGCCAGTCCGGTGGGCATCTGCCGGTGCGGGTGCGGGAGCTGGGCGCGGATTTCGCGGTGTTCGCCGCGCACAAGATGTTCGGGGCGCCGGGGACGGGCGTGTTGTATTGCCACCGCCGCCGCCACAGTGAACTGACACCGTTTCTGCCGGGCGGCAATTCGGGGGTGTCACTGGAGGATTCGGGACTGGTGGCCGGGGCGATGCCGCAGCTGCTCGAGGGCGGCACCCACAACCTGCCCGGCATTCTCGCCCTCGGCGCGGCCCTCGAGGTGCTCGACGAGCTCGGGCTCGACGCCATCGCCGCCCACAATCGGGGCTTGACGCAGGCGCTGATCGCGGGTCTGCGCCCGATCCGCGGTGTGGAGTTCACCCCCGGCCCGGCCTATGCGCCGTGCGAAACCGGGTACGGGATCGTGTCTTTCACCGTGGCCGGGATCAGCGCCACCGATCTGGGTTTCGTGCTCAGCGAGCTGGGGTTCCTGGTGCGCACCGGCGCCCACTGCGTACCCGCGAACCGAACACCGGCCGACGAGGATTCGGTGCGTGTGAGCACCCACGTCTACACCACCTCCGAGGAGATCGACCGGTTCACCGAGTGTGTCGCCACGATTGCCGAGGAGGTCTCGTGACCAGGACAGGCCCCGAACCCCGCTACGACCGCCGCGCCGCCTCCCGGGTACTGGCCGGGCTGGCCCGGCCCGGGCTGGGCGCGGCCCCCGTGCCGCCGCCGGGGCGGCGGGTCGAATACACGTGCACGGCCTTGAGTTCGGAGCCGGGCTCGCATCTGACGCTGTCGCAGCGGCTGTATCTGGAGCGGTTCATGCGTCCCTGCCGTGCCGATCAGGTGACCAGCGCGACCCATCGCATCGCCTGGACCGACAGTGACGGCATCCCCAACACCGGGCATGTGCGAAGCGGCGGGCTGGGCGCGATCGTGCCCATCGCCATGCGCGAGACGGTGCTTTCGCTGTGGCACGCCCTCGACGCCGACACCGCGCTGGCGCAGCGGATGTCGACGCTGGGCCCGCGTGAGCAGGCGGTGCTCGAGGGCACCACCACCGATCACGAGCCGCACGAGATCTTCCGGGTCGGTATCGAGGCGGCGGGACGGGCGCTGGCCCAGCACGCGCTGCTGGCCCGGTGGACGCCGTATCGCAGCCCGGCCGAATTCGCGGTCGGCATGCGCGATTCGGGGATCTATTCGGCGGTGGCGACGCGCTGGTTCTGGGAGTTGCAGGCGTCGAGCTATCGGCGCGGCATGATCGCGGTCACCCTCACCACCCAACCCGATGGGACCGTGCGGTATTCGGCGGAGACGGTGGCGACGCTGCGCGCCATGAAGGACATGACCATCGAGGACGCCCACCGCGTCATGCGCCGCGCCACCAATGTCGAGGGGTTGAGTGTGGCAGAGGCGATCGCCAAGTATCACGACGAGCTGGATCTGATCTCGCGCCAGTACGCGCTGCTGCCGCCGGGCACCCGCCCGGCGTGCCTGGCCGCCATGCCGCATCAGCTCGACGGTGCGCACTACAGCATTCTGCCGCTGGTGATCGACCGGTTCACCGATCTGTTCGTGCGGATCGCCGACCAGATCACAGCCGTGGAGGTGGCAGCCGAAACCGGGTCGGAGAACGGTGAACTGGCGCCCGAGGATCACGTGTTCTATGTCCCGGACATGACGTGCAAGCATTGCGTGCGCACCATCGGCGGGGTGCTCGACGCGATGGGCATCGGGGTGGGCGACATCGATCTGGTCAGCAAGCGGGTGGTCGCGGAGTTCCGCAGCCCCCGCAATCGGCATCGGGCGTTCGAGGCGTTACGCGACAGCGGCTACAACCCGACCCTGATCACGCCCGCGCCCGCGACCACCGAAACCGCGGTATGACCGCTGCTGCGGCGCCGGGACTGCCGGCGAAGATGCATGCGCTGGTGTCGGAGTTCCTGGCCACGCCGGGCGCGGTGGCCGACGCGGTCGCCGAGTTCGGGTCGCCGGCGCATCTGGTGTTTCCGCAGGTGTTCGCCGAGAATCTGGAGCGGCTGCGGGCCGAGTTGGCGGCGCGGGTGGGCGGGTTCCGGATCTGCTACGCGCACAAGGTGAATCAGTCGCGCGCGTTCGTGGCCGCGGCGCGGGCGGCGGGGATCGGGATCGATGTGGCCTCGGAGGCGGAGCTGGCCGCGGCGTTGAAGGCGGGGTTCGAGCCCGAACACATCGAGGTGACCGGACCCAAGGGTGAGGGGTTGTTGCGGGCGCTGGTGGGCAGCGGGGTGACGATCAATGTCGACAATCTGTGGGAGCTGGAACGTGTTGCCGCACTGGCGGACACACCGGTGCCCGTATTGGTGCGAATGTGTGGATTCATGGGGACGCCGGTGAGCCGGTTCGGTGTGCCCTTGGCCGAGATCGACCAGGTTCTCGCAGTACTGGTGGAGCAGCGCGACCGGATCGAGTTCCGCGGGTTCGCTTTTCACCTCGATTCGGGCGAACCGGCCGAAAGGGTACGGGCGGTGGAGAGTTGCCTGGAGTTGACCGAGCGCGCGTACGGGCGCGGACTGACCCCGTCGGTGCTCGATATCGGTGGCGGATTCCGGCAGGTGTTCACCGCCGACGCCGGTGCATTCGATGCGTATGTGCACGCGCTGCGTGAATCGCTGGCCGGTCACGGAGAGCAGATGGCGTGGGGCACCAACACTTTCGGGTTCCACGTCGAGGACGGCGCGGTGCACGGGACACCAGTTTTTCACAAATACGCCAACATTGTGGATGCCCCGCGGATGCTCGCAGATCTCCTGGATACGGGCCTGGAATCCCAAGGCGGCCGCAGTTTTGCACAGGTGGCTGGGGAGAACCTCCTCGATGTCTGGCTGGAGCCGGGCAAAGCGCTGGTCGACCACGCCGGAATCACCGTGGCGCGGGTGGAGTTCGTCAAGCGCACCGCCGACGGCTCGACCCTGGTGAACCTCGATCTCAGTCGCGACACCGTCACCCCGGCCGATCAGGAGGTGATGGTGGACCCGATCCTGATCCCCGCCGAAACCCGTCCCGACGGGCGCGATCCCGCTCGCGCGCGCCCGAATTCCGGTGCGGTGGGGGTGTTTCTGGCCGGGCGGCTGTGCCTGGAGCGCGATCTGATCACCAACCACAAAGTGTGGCTAGAGCGGTATCCACAATCGGGTGATTTCGTGGTGTTTCCCAATACCGCCGCCTATCACATGGATCTGTCGGCCGCGCGCGCCTCGATGCATCCGGTGCCGCCGAAACTGGCGGTGGCGCGCGAGTCCGGAGTCTTCCTGGTGTGCCGCGACCTCGACTGGCACGAGGTGCACTGAATGCGCTACGACCACATCACCGAACTGATCGGCAATACCCCACTGCTGCGGCTGGATCCGGCCGTGCACGGGCTCACCCACGTCGAGCTCTACGCGAAACTCGAGTTCTACAACCCGTTCGGGTCGGTGAAGGATCGGGTGGCGTGGGGCATGATCCGCGACGACCTCGACGCAATCATCGCCGGGAAGCAGACGTTGATCGAGGCGTCGAGCGGTAATACCGCCAAGGCGCTGCGCGTGCTGGCCGCGCTGCACGGGATCGGCTTGCGGGCGGTGACCAATCGGATCAAGGTCGCCGAAGTGCGAGAGCTGTTGCAGCTGTTGGGCACCGACATCGAAGAATTGCCGGGTTTGTCGGAATGCCCGGATCCGACGGCGCCCAACGATGTCTACACCGTCATCGAATCGACCATGGCCCGGGCTCCGGGAGCCTGGTATCACCCCTCGCAGTACACCAGCGAGAAGAACATCGAGGCCCACCATCACGGGACCGGGCGCGAGATTCACGAGGATCTGGCGCGCGACGGCATCACCCGCGTCGACTATCTGGTCGGCGGGCTGGGCACCACCGGCTCGACCCGGGGCACGGCGACGTTTCTGCGCAAACACAATCCGGAGTTGAAGACCGTCGCGGTGGTCTCCGAGCGCGGGGATTTCATTCCCGGGATCCGCTCGGAGACCGAGATGTGGGATGTGGGGTTGTTCCAGCCCGAGTTCTACGACCGCATCATGACCGTCGAGGCCGGGCGCGCGGTCGACGCCACCCTGGCCCTGGCCACCGGGCACGGGGTGCTGGCCGGGCCCACCAGCGGCGCGACCTACGCCGCGGCGCTGGAATTCCTGGGGTCGGTGGAACCGCCTGCGGCCCACCCGGATCCGCTGGTCGCGGTGATCATCGTGTGCGACCGGCTCGAACCGTACCTGTCCTACATGCGCAAGCGCCGCCCGGAACTGTTCGGCAAGCCCGGGCGCGCACCGGCCCCGAGCACAGCGGAACTGTCGGCCACCCCCGTCCTGTCCCCCGACGAGCTCGAGCAGCTCGACCGCACCGCACGCCCGACGATCGTCGACACCCGCGGCGCGATGGCGTATCGGATCGCCCACGTGCCCGGGGCGTTGAACATCCGTGACGATCAGCTCGACGACATGCTCAACCAGGGGGTTCCGTTCTCACGTTCGCGTCCGGTGGTCTTCGTCTGCCCGGTCGGTGAGGTGTCGCTGCGTTTCGCGGCGCTGGCGCGTCGAGCCGGGTACGACGCACGCAGTCTGGCCGGCGGCATCACCGCCTGGCGTGATGCGGGCAAACCGATGGAATCCGCGCCGCGGCCCGTCTGAGTCGAAACTGTCACAGCCGCAGCGATTTACGTCATGGCACCCACTGGCGGAGCGATAGAATTCCGTGGGGTCGGGTGAGCAGGAAACAGGGGGCGGTCGTGTTCGAACGGTTCATTTCGCCATTCCTGGACGCGGTGATGGGCAAGCTGATCGCGCCACTGTTGGAACGAATTCCGAAGTGGGCGTTGGTCACTTTGGCGGCGACGGTGATCGCGGCCGCGGTATTCGCCATCGGATTCGCCGTCGGCGGCCATCGCGCCGAGCCCGCCTCCGCGTCCGGATCGCCGGCGTCCACCTCGATCGGCGGACTCGATCTGCAGCAATACTGCGTTTCCTACGGTTACGACCACGTCGAGGGCCAGTCCTGCCAGGCCGCCGTCGATCTCGGTAAGGCCTGCGACTGGCAGTACAAGCAGTCCGGGCTGCATTTGACCTTCTCGATGAACGACCCTTACAGCGGAATGTGTTTCACCCCCGACCAGAATGCCAAAGGCGGCATACGGGACATGCTCGGCTACTGTCGGGTTACGTTCCCGACGAGCAACGAGGTCCGCCCGGCGGTGGTCGACCGGATGACCTGGGTGTGCCAGGCCCCGATCGACATGCAAATCGCCTGCATATGGCAATACCAGTCGCCGAAGATGGAAGCCCGCAAAGAGGGCGGGACCTGGATCTGCGTGAAGTAGCCCGCAGAGTTGCCGCGAATCCTGTTGAGTCCCAGAGCAACCGGGCGGCTACCGTCGGACCGTGCGAAGGATCGGCCGTGGACTCGGCGGTTCAGGGTTCGGGGCGCTAAGGTGCAGCGGGTCGAATTCAACAGTGTTGCCAGGAGTTTCACCATCAGCATCGAGCGCGCCGCGGGTCCGGACACCGACCTGCGCATCACCTTGACCGTTTGCCATGCCACCACCGTGCTGTGCTTCTCGGCGGGTGTCGTCTCCATCCTGGTCGGTTCCTATACCGGTGGGGGGCCGGTGTTCAACATGGTGGGTGTGGTGCTGTGGCTGGTCGCGCTGGCCGCCCGGTTCGGGGTCTTCGCGATCACCCGATCGCGCTCCGGGCACGCCGACTGAGGCTGCCGCGCCGCTGAGCGCGGCCCGCGAGCTCCGCCCTGGCAGGCCCGGCTGTCCCGCGGGAGCGAGCCGATGCCGGAATCGGGCAGACCGGCTGGCACGATGATCACGTGGAGTGGGCGTTCGGACTCGTAGTGCTGGTGTCGGTCGCGGTCGCACTGGCGGCCGGTGCGCGCCGGTTGGGGTTGGGTGAGCCGTTCGTGCTCACCATCGCCGGGGTGATCGCGTCGTATCTGCCGTTCGTGCCGGAGTTCGACATCGAACCCGAGCTGGTGCTGCTGGGGCTGTTGCCCCCGCTGCTGTACACGACCGCGATCCGCACCTCCCTGGTGGATTTCCGGCCCAAGAAGACCTCGATCACGCTGCTGTCGGTGGGGTTGGTGTTGTTCACCGCGTTCGCGGTGGGCGCGGTGGTGTATTGGCTGCTGCACGTGCCGTTCTCCGCGGCGGTGGCGATCGGGGCGATCGTGGCCCCGCCCGACGCGGTCGCGGCCACCGCGGTCGCGCGCCGGGTCGGGATGCCGCGCCGCATCGTGACCCTGCTCGAAGGCGAGTCGCTGTTCAACGACGCCACCGCGCTGGTCACCCTGCGCACCGCGGTCGCCGCGATGGCGGGCAGCGTGACCCTGTGGCAGGCCGGTGCGAGTTTCATCGGCGCGGCCGGGGGTGGCGCGCTGTTCGGTGTGGCCGCGGCGATGATCCTGGCGTTCCTGCGCCGGCGCATCAACGATCCGGTGCTCGACACGAGCGTGTCGCTGCTGGCGCCGTGGATCGCGTATCTGCCCGCCGAGGCCGTGCACGCCTCGGGGGTGATCGCGGTGGTGACCTGCGGGCTGATCCTGGGTCACGGTGCGCCGCAGTGGCAGAGCGCGGCCTCACGCATCGCCGAGCACACCAACTGGCGCACCATCGCCTTCATTCTCGAGAGCGCGGTGTTCCTGCTGATCGGGTTGCAGGTGCGCCACATCGTCGAGGCCGCCTGGCACAGCGATCTGCCGCACACGACGCTGCTGGCCACGTGCGCGGTGGTGCTGGTGACGGTGATCGTGGTGCGGCCGGTGTGGGTGTTCCCGGCGACATACGCGGCCTGGCAGATCGAGGGGCGGCGGCAGGGAAAACCCAAGCCGGAGTGGACCGGACCGGCGGTGGTGGCGTGGGCGGGCATGCGCGGGGTGGTGACGCTGGCGGCGGCGCTGCTGCTGCCGGCCGACACCCCGGAGCTGGACACGCTGCGGCTGCTGGCGGTCGTGGTGGTGGGTGGAACGCTGCTGCTGCAAGGACTCTCGCTGCCGTGGCTGGTGCGGGTGCTGCGCTTGCGCGGGCCCAGCCGCGCCGAGGACCTGTTGCAGGAGGCGAACCTGCTGCAACAGGCGACCACGGCGGGGTTGAAGGCACTGGAAGAGAACATTGCGCCCGAGACGCCCCCGGATGTGGTGGACGCGCTGCGCAATCGGGTGGTGGTGCGGGCCCAGTCGGCGTGGGAGCTGTTGGGCCGCTCCGAATCCCAGCGGGTGACCCCCAGCGGCGAGTACCGCCGGTTGCGGCTGGCGATGCTGGCCGCCGAACGCGACACCGTGTTGCGGATCCGGGATTCGGGGCTGGTGGATCAGGAAGTGCTGCAGGCGGTGATGGCCACCCTCGACATCGAGGAGTCGACCATCGATCGCGTCGCCGAGGCCGACGAGGACGACGGGACCCCGCTGCGGGTGCCGATGCCGCCGGGGGCGTGTGAGCATCTGCGGGAGGCGCCGTGCGTGCGGGTGCCCGACAGCCCGGAAGCGTGCGGGGAATGCCTCGACGAGGGCCTGGTGTGGGTGCATCTGCGGATGTGCCTCGAGTGCGGGCATGTGGCCTGCTGTGACTCCTCGCCCGGCAATCACGCGACCAACCATTTCAACAACACCGGGCACCCGGTGATGCGCAGTGTGGAGCCGGGCGAGTCCTGGCGCTGGTGCTATCTGGACGAGCTGCTGGGCTGATCGAGCGAGCACCCTTGACTTTCCTATCGGGAAAGTGGAGTCTTGCTTTCCAAGCAGGAAAGTGAGGGGTCATCATGGACGGCATCACTCCGGATCAGGCCCGCGCCGCGCTCGACGCGGCCGGGCAGGCGCGGCGGCAGATGGCCCGGGAGGTCGGGCTGCCGCGCGGATATTGGTGGGGAATGGCCTGCGGCTGGCTGGTTTTGGGCGTGCTCGGCGATCTGGGCCCCGGCTGGCTGGTCGCGGCGGCCACCCTGGCATTCGGGGCCGGGCACGCGACTCTGGCCTCGCGGCTGCTCGGCGGGCGTCATCGCACCGGCGGGGTCCAGCTCAGCGCCGACGTCGCGGGACGTCGCACCCCGCTGGTCGTGATCGGCATGCTGGTCGCGCTGGTCGGGGTCACAGTGGTCGCGGCCATCGCCCTGGACGCGGACGGCGCCGGGCATCCGGGCAGCTGGTCGGCGCTGCTGGTCGCCGCGGTGATCGGTTTCGGCGGACCGGAGCTGCTGCGGGTGCTGCGCCGGTGGGTGCGCGCGTGAGTACCGCCCGCTTCGACGAACTGATCCATCCCAGCACCCGGCTGACGCTGGTGGCGACGCTGGCCGCGGCCGATTGGGCGGAGTTCGCGTTCCTCAAAGACCGCCTGGGACTGTCGGATTCGGCGTTGTCCAAGCAGTTGGCAACCTTGGAGGAGGCCGGGTACGTCAGCACCGAGCGTCGCCTCGAGGGCAGTCGCCGCAAGGTGCGCGCCCGCCTGACCGCCGCGGGGCGCGCCGCGTTCGACGGGCACATCGCGGCGCTGCGCGACATCGTCGCCGGCGCAACGGCTCCCGGGGAGCCCGGGGTCTAGGTGCGCGCGGGGCGGCGCGCAGGCTGCTCGCCTCGCGCCGGGCGGCGGGCGGGCTGTTCACCGCGGACCGGGCGCTGCGGGGATTGCTCACCGCGCGAGGGGCGGGGCGGATTCTGCTCGGTGCGCGCGGGGCGGCGGGGGTGGCTGCTCGGTGGTGCGCCATTCGTGACGATCGGGGGCGCGCTGCGGTTCGGGCGGGTAGTGGTGGTCGGCCGCGGTGTTGCGGTCGGCCATGGCGCGCGCCGACCAGCGGATCGCGTAGCCGATCACGAAGCACGGCAGTGAGACCGCCACGAAAACGAGGACCGCGGCGATGACGCCGCTGCCGATTCCCAGCACCAGCAACTCCCAGCCGGGGTAGCAGGTGGTGCCGGTCGAGCAGTCGCCGTAGGTGCGCTGCCCATACTGCCAGGCCAGCAGGCCCAGGCCCGCTCCGAGGGCCAATGCGAGCAGCGTATTGGCGATGTACCAGCAGCGCAGCAGTTTCCGCAGGAAGATCAGGGTGCCCAGTTGTCCGGCGTCGAGGCTGTCGGCGATGTCGTCGCCGACGCCCAGATGCCGCCCCCATCCGGATGATTCGACGGCCTCGGCAACGGCGGGGCTATTGGCGTACCGGCTTGCGGTCATACTGGTCGATCCTTCTGCACCTCGAACAGTCCACGAGCACAGGTTGATTCGCAATGCCGCCCCGAACTGAATCCAAACTGGGTCGATCATTGCAGCGTCGGGCGATCCGCGCTCACCTTGTGGCGGAATCGGTCCGGGATGCGCGACGGCGCCGCCGGGCCGGGATCGGGGGTCGGCCCGGCGACGCCGGGATCGCGGCGCCCGCTGCGCGGCGGGGACGCGGGGTGGCGAGTCTCGGGGAAGAGGACTCGCCGTCGTCGTGTGCCGCTGGGTGTCTGCGCTTTTTCACCCGGGCACTTCGGACAAACAGAACGTTAGCGATGCAGTTGCTGAAATGCGATGTAAGCGTGGGAATTAGGGGATCATTAGGGGCTGTTGAATTTTCGCAACCAGGGCGCTGCCGCGGAATGGTTGCCGGAGATCATCTTCCGCGCACGCGAACCGACGGGTCGGCAACGACTGGTCCGATACGGGCGTATCGGGGGTGCGCAACACCGACACTGCATGTATGCGCCAATGGCGTCGCAGTTTTCATTCACCCGTTCATCTGGGGAGATGATCGACAATGATTCGGTCACGCAAGTCGGCTCTGGCCGCGTTCACCACCGCTACCGCCGCGGCCGCGGCGCTCGTCCTGGCCGCGCCCGACGCGGCCGCCTACGTCAGCAGCGTGAACATCGCCACCGGAACCAGCATCGGCGGCGGCTACGGCACCAACTGCGCCTACACCGTCACCGTCAACGGCAGCCCGAACGAATACGTGTGGCTCTACGACAGCAATGCGGCAAGCTTCAGCCCGCAGCAGTTCAGCCTGGGCACCGGCGGCACCGCCACCTCGAGCTGGACACCGACCTCGACCGGGACGCACTACGTGCAGGCCTGGACCTACAACGGCTCCCAGTGGGCGACGGTGACGGTCAATACCGGCATCAATCTGGGCAGCGCCTGCGTGGTCACCAAGTGAGCCCGGCGGGTTCACCCGCGCAATCTCGGGTCGCCGGCCGGTGAGCCGAGCCGGCCGATGGGTTCGCGTATCGGCCGGCCCGGGCCCGGGTGTGCGCTCACACCCGGGCCCGGGCATTACTCTTGACCCGGTGCAGACCGAGCAGCCCCCCTCCGAGGAGCCCCGCATCTGGGGTGGAACGACCCTCACCGAACGCCGTGAGGCGCGCCGCACCGCCCTGCTCGAGGCCGCACTGGATCTGATCGGCGAGTCCGGGGCCGGCGCGGTCACCATGCGCGCGGTGTGCCGGCGCGCCACGCTGACCGACCGCTACTTCTACGAATCCTTCGCCAGCCGCGACGAGCTGCTCGATGTGCTCTATCGCCAGATCGCCGACGAGTTCCTCGATCCGATGACCGCGTTCGCCGTCGCCGACTCTCCCGACCGCGATCGTGCGCTGTCGGAAGCGTTGGTGGACAAGGTGCTTCAGGATCCGCGCAAGTCGCGGCTGTTTCTGGTGGAGCCGTATTCCTCGACCGGGCTGGGACAGACCACGATCGCGGTGATGCCCGCCTTCACCCGGCTGATCCAGGATCATCTGTTCGCCCACATCGACGATCCGGTGCGGCGGCGGCTGGCCGCGGTCACCATGGCCAGCGGCAATGCGGGCATGTTCTCGGCGTGGCTCAACGGCACTTTGCGCGCTACCCGCGAGCAGATCGTCGATCATCTGGTGCAGACCATCGACGCCTACCGCGGGATGTATCGCGGCTGATGCCGGACCGGTAGCCGGGCGGGTGCGGGGCGACGGCGGTCACATCGGGTTGCCGATTCCCCCGCGCGGGTGTTTACTCGCTGACGCAAGGTGCCGTCGTTAGCTGAGGCTCCTTCACGGATACAGGCCGGCGATCCCGAACGTCGAGAGACGCCCCGGATCAGGACAGGCTTCCCCGAGCTAAGGGGACGCCCCGACCGGCTCCCGCCCAGGTGGCGGGTTACGCCGTGGAGTGCTGAAGGTCTTACGAGGGGTGGTACCGCACCGGCGAATCCCCGCCGGTCCCACTCCCCCGGCATGCACGCGACCCTGTGGTGTCGCGCTGTTGATTATGTGCCGAGGAGGTGGTGGGCGTGCCCGATGGACCGGACCGAGTTCCGTTAGCCAATCGTTCACTAGGCGACACTCCCCTTATCCCTCGGCGGTTACCCCGTTCCCGGTAGCGTCCGATTCCTGAGTGCGCCGTCATCTGCTGGG
Organism: Nocardia tengchongensis; assembly: GCF_018362975.1. Classification (NCBI taxonomy): domain Bacteria; kingdom Bacillati; phylum Actinomycetota; class Actinomycetes; order Mycobacteriales; family Nocardiaceae; genus Nocardia; species Nocardia tengchongensis. The sequence continues at coordinate 5,285,617 of NZ_CP074371.1, read as the reverse complement.
AGATCGAGATGACCACCTGGGAAATGCTGCTCCGCCTGGCCACCGGTGTCGGGTTGGGCGCGATCATCGGATTCGAGCGTCAGTTCCGTGCCCGCATGGCCGGTCTGCGCACCAACGCGCTGGTCGCCGCCGGTGCGACGCTGTTCGTGCTGTTGTCGGCGCACGGCTTCAACGGCGCCACCGCCGACCCGACCCGCGTTGCCGCGCAGATCGTTTCGGGTATCGGCTTCCTGGGCGCGGGTGTGATCCTGCGCGACGGGTTCAATATCCGCGGCCTCAATACCGCTGCCACCCTGTGGTGTTCGGCCGCGGTCGGTGCGCTCGCGGGTGCGGGCATGTACTCGACGGCCGCGGCGGGCACGGTCGCGGTGGTGGTGGTCAATACCGCGTTGCGCACCGTGGCCCGGTCGGTGGATCGTCCGATCGCCGACGGCACCGACGCCCAGGACGCGTTGTACGCCTTCCACGCCGACACCGACGACGCCCACGAGGCGCAGGTGCGGGCGCTGCTGGTGCAGTCGTTGACGCGCACCGACTTCCGGCTGGTGTCGATCTCGAGTCATGACACGTCCCCGGGCCGGGTGCAGGTGCGGGCCGAACTCACCGGCGATCGTCGTGACGATCGCCAGATGGAGTCCGCGGTGAGCCGGTTGAGCTTGGAGCCTTCGGTGACCAGTGTCGGCTGGCGCACCGTGCCGCGGCCGGTGGAAACCGAGCAGTGAGCACGGTTCAGACCATGGCGGAGGGGATGAGGGTGGTCAGGCCGCCGTCGACGAGCAGGTCGGTGCCGGTGATGTAGGAGGCGTCGGACGAGGCCAGGAACGCGACGGCGGCGGCGACCTCGCCCGATGTTCCGATGCGTCCGGCGGCGACCAGGGATCCGGCGGCGGCTTGGGCTTGCGGGGAGGCTTCGGCGCGGAAGGCGGGGGTGTCGATGTAGCCGGGGCTGATCGAGTTGACGCGAATTCCCTTGGGGGCCAGCTCTGCTGCGACGGTGCGGGCCACGTTGTGAACGGCGGCCTTGGTGGCGCTGTAGAGGGCCGCGCCGGGGGCGCCGCGGTGGAGGGCGAAGGAGGCGTTGACGACGATGGCGCTGCCGGGGCCGAGCAGCGGCACGGTGGCCTGGATGGTGAAGAAGGCCGCTTTGACGTTGATGGCTACAACGCGGTCGAATTCCTCGGCGGTGACGGCGGTCAGGGGTTGGAAGGCTCCGATACCGGCATTGACGAACACCACGTCGAGGCGACCGAATTGTTCAGTGATGGTGCGGGTCAGCGCGGCGAGGTCGTCGGGGTCGGTGATGTCGCCGGCGATCGCGGTGGCGCGCGGGCCCAGTGCGGTGGCGGCGGCGTCGAGGCGGGCTGTGTCGCGACCGGTGATGATGACGTGCGCGCCTTCGTCGATGAGGCGCTGTGCGGTGGCCAGGCCCATGCCGCTGCTGCCGCCGGTGATGAGGGCGATCTTGTGGTCGAAGCGGGATGCGTTGTGCGTCATTGCTTCAGCGTGCCGGGGCCGGCGCGGGGCAAACAGTGCGTGTTTATCGTGGGTGTGACACCACCACCTTCACGCTGCCATCTCCCCTGTCACGCGTCCCGTGATTGTCAGGCGGGTGAGGCCAGGCGCAGGCGGTCGAGGGCATCGGCGGTGCCGGTGTCGGGGCGCGGGTTGTAGAGCACCACGTGCTGATCGGGCCGGTCGGCGAGAGTGAGTGTGGTGGTGTCGAAGTGCAGCTCGCCGGCGTGGGGGTGGTGCAGCGCGTTGACCGCTTGGGCGGCGGCACCGACATCGTGGCGCGCCCACAGGGCCGCGAATTCGGGGCTGCGCTTCGCGAGTTCGGTGACGACGGCCTCGAATCCGGGGTCGCCTGGGCAGGTGGCGGAGTCGGCGCGGTAGGCGGCCACGACCGCGGGCGCGCCGTGGGCCCACATCTGTTTCATGGCGAGGTAGCGGGGGTTGGTGAAGTAGGTGATCAGGCAGTTGTGGCCGGGGCCGTCGTAGTCGAAGACGGCGCGGGCGGCGTCGTTGTAGGCCAGCACGGTCCAGTAGCGGTCGCGCAGCACCGCGGGGCGGGTTCCCCAGGCGTCGAGCAGGTTGCGGGTTTCGGCGGTGACCTCGGTGCCGGAGTCGCCGGCGCGACAGGGTGGGTTGAGTCCGGCCAGGACGTAGAGGTGGCCGCGTTCGGTGGCGTCGAGGCGCAGGGCGGCGGCCACGGCGTCGAGGACTTCGCCCGAGACGGTGATGTCGCGGCCTTGTTCGAGCCAGGTGTACCAGGAGACGCCGACTCCGGCGAGGACGGCGACCTCTTCGCGGCGCAGGCCCGGGGTGCGGCGGCGTCCGGCGGCGGGCAGTCCGACCTGGTCGGGGGTGATGCGGGCGCGTCTGCCGCGCAGGAACTCTCGCAGTTGTTCGCGGCGCACGCCCACTGGGTCCATACCTCACGCTAACAATCACGCCGGCCCGTTCGGCTCCGGCGACGGTTAGCATGTGACCGGATTTCGGGTTGGAAGGGGGGCCGGATGCGGCAGATTCTGGTGGCGGCGCTGGTAGCACTGGTGGTGTCGATCACGGTGACGCCGTTGCTGATTCGATTGTTCACCCGACGCCGGCTCGGGCAGGCGATCCGCTCCGACGGTCCGGCCAGTCATCTGGCCAAGCACGGGACCCCGACGATGGGCGGGGTGGCGATCCTGGTCGCGCTGTGGTGCGGGTACGGGGCGGCGACGCTGGTGGGCCGGCATTTCGAGGGGCGCGGGCCCTCGGCGTCGGGGCTGCTGGTGCTGGGGTTGGCCACAGCGTTGGGCGCGGTGGGGTTCGTCGATGACGCGGTGAAGTTGTCGCAGCAGCGCAGTCTGGGGTTGACCGCGTCGGGCAAGATCGTCGGACAGTTGTGCGCGGCGGTGGTTTTCGGGGTGCTGGCGTTGCAGTTCCGGGGCGGGTCGGGGCTGACGCCGGGCAGCAAGCAGATCTCGATCGTGCGCGACATCTCGACGGTGTCGCTGGCGGTGGCGGGGTTTCTGCTGGTGGTGTGCCTGATCGTGGTGGCGTGGTCGAACGCGGTCAACATCACCGACGGCCTCGACGGTCTGGCCGCGGGGTCGATGGGGTTGGCGCTGGGTTCGTATCTGCTGATCACGTTCTGGCAGTACGCGCACGCGTGCGCGACCAAGGCGGTGCCGGGCTGCTACACGGTGCGTGATCCGCTGGATCTGTCGGTGGTGTGCGCGGCGGGCGCGGCGGCGTGTGTGGGCTTCCTGTGGTGGAACGCGGCGCCGGCGAAGATCTTCATGGGTGACACCGGGTCGCTGGCGTTGGGCGGGCTGCTGGCCGGGTTGTCGATCACCACGCGCACCGAGTTGCTGATGGTGGCGGTGGGGGCGTTGTTCGTCGCCGAGATCGTGTCGGTGGCCTTGCAGATCGTCATGTTCCGCACCACCCGCACCCGGGTGTTCAAGATGGCGCCGTTCCATCATCATTTCGAGCTGACCGGCTGGCCCGAGACGACCGTGATCATCCGGTTCTGGCTGCTGGCAGCGATTTCGGCGGCGACGGGGCTGTTGTTCTTCTACGCCGAGCATCTCGCGAGCACCGGGCCCCGGCACTGACTCATGCGAAAGGCCCACCCGGATCCGATGTTCCGGGTGGGCCTTTCGGTGACGCGATTGCTCAGTGCACGACTGCGGGTGCGTCGACCGAGGCGGGTGCGGCGGGTTTGGTGCGGGGCAGGAAGAACGCCGGGATCAGTGTGGCCAGCAGGAGCACGGTGGCCACGACGAAGGTGTGGGCGAAGGCTTGGGCGGCTTGGTCGAAGCCCTGGGCCAGCACCGGCGCCGGCACCTGCTGCGCCACGCGCGGATCGTAGTTGGACGCGATGGCCATCTTCGCTTCCGGGCGGTGGTTGAGCAGGGTGGTCAGCACCACGGAAATGGTTGCGGTGCCGATGGATCCGGCGGTCTGGTTGACGATGTTCATCAGCGTCGAGCCGCGCGCGACCTCACCGTGGGTGAGGGTCTGGATGGCGGCGGTCATGGTGGGCATCATGGTGCAGCCCATGCCCAGACCCATCACGAACAGCACCCCGCACAGCAGCGGATACGGGGTGTCGGCCTTGACCTGGGTCAGTGCGGCCATCGACACGGCCATGATGCTGATGCCGGTGAGCACGATCTTGCCGGGCCCGATCTTGTCGACCAGCCGGCCGGCGATGGGCATGGTCAGCATGGCGCCCAGGCCTTGTGGGGCGATGAGCAGACCGGCGGCCAGGGTGGATTCGCCGCGCACCTGCTGCAGATACGACGGCAGCAGCAGCCCGGATCCGAAGAACGCCATGGCGAACAGGGTCATGGTCATCACCGCGTAGCGCAGTGACTGGTTCTTGAACAGTCGCAGCTCGATCAGCGGGTGTTCGGTGCGCAGGGCGTGGAAGACGAATGCGACCAGCAGTGCCAGGCCGATGATTGCGGGGATGAGCACCTTGGCCGATTTGATGGTGCCTTCCCCGGGGATGGAGGACACGCCGAACAGGAAGGCGGCCAGACCGGGTGAGGCGAGCAGCATGCCCAGGAAGTCGAAACTCTGCGACGGTTCGGGATTGTCGCGCGGGAAGATCGTGTAGGCCAGGATCAGCGCGATGATGCCGATGGGCAGGTTGATCAGGAAGATCCAGTGCCAGCTGAAGGAGTCGATGAGCCAGCCGCCCAGGATGGGGCCGCCGATGGGGCCCAGCAGCATGGGCACGCCGAGCACGGCCATGACGCGGCCGATGCGGGTGGGGCCCGCGGCGTGGGTCATGATCGTCATACCCAGCGGCATGAGCATGCCGCCGCCGAGGCCTTGGATGACGCGGAAGGCGATGAGGGACTCGATGTTCCAGGCCGTCGAGCACAGCACCGAGCCGATCACGAAGAACACCAGCGCCATCATGTAGAGGCGTTTGGTGCCGAATCGGTCTGCGGCCCAGCCGGTCAGGGGGATGACGGTGGCCAGCGCGAGGGTGTAGCCGGTCATGGACCAGGCGGCGATGGCGTAGGTGGTGTTGAAGTCGTGCTGGAAGGTGGGGATGGCGACGGTGACGACGGTGACGTCGAGGATCGACATGATGGCGCCGAGCACCACGACACCGGCGATCTTGAAGACGCCGATGTCCAGCTTGTCGTCGGCGGCGTCGGCCGCCTTGGTATCCGGAGGGGTGGTCACCGCTTCAGCCTGCCAGCCGGTCGGTCGTGAAACCAGCACATTTTTCTCTCGATGGCCATGCGCGGGTCCTCTCTGGCGCGGACAGGTCGCTTCGGAGTCGGATCACCAGAGCATACCGAGCAGTAGCAAACTTGGAGCGATTTCGTGACGGCCCCGCGACGTCGGGCCCCGCGCGTACGCTGGCGTCTCGAGCGGTTCACCGGTGAGGAGAACACACGCGATGACCGACCCGGTAGTGGGCTTGACCGGTACGCTGACCTCGCCGATCCGGGGCGCGGACGCTCTCGGTGAGGTCCAGGTCGCCATCCGAGGGGGAACCGAGCTCTATATCGCGCGTGCCCGCGAGCCGCTGCCCGCCGGCGCCTCGGTGCTGGTGGTCGCCGCCCATCCCGGTCGTCTCGTCGATGTTGTTGCGTGGGTCCCGCTTCCGGGCGATCAATCACTCGGAATGCTCTGAAAGAACCATAAGGGGAGTCACACGATGCTCGGTTATCACGTTCCCGATCCCGATGAGGCGATGCTGGTCAGCGGTGGCCGCCACGGCAAGGACGGCGGCGCGCCGTTCCGGGTGATCATCGGTCACGGCGCCTGGGTGGTGCCGTTGTTCCGCAAGGTGCGGTATCTGTCGCTGGCGATGTTCGAGGCCGAGATCGGCGAGCGTTGCGTCACCAAACAGGCCATCCAGCTCGATGTGCGGGCGGTGATCGCGTTCAAGGTCGCCAACGACACCCAGTCGATCGTCAATGCCGCGCAACGGTTCCTGTCCGAGCAGGAGAAGGAGATGAGCGTGCTGACCGGGCGCATCTTCTCCGGTCATCTGCGCTCGATCGTGGGCTCGATGACGGTGGAGGAGATCATCCGTGAGCGCCAGAAACTCGCCGACGAGGTGCTGGTGGCCTCGAAGGTGGAGATGAGCAATATCGGGTTGTGGGTGGACTCGTTCCAGATCCAGCACATCGACGACGGCAACCTGGGCTACATCGCCGCGCTGGCCGCCCCGCACAATGCCGCCGTGCAGCGTGACGCGCAGATCGCGCAGGCCTCCGCCGCACAGCTCGCGGCCCAGGCCGAGCAGGAGTCCCAGCGCAAGCAGGCCGAGTATCAGCGTGAGACCGCGATCCTCAAGGCGCAGTATCAGCGCGATATCGACAAGGCCAATGCCGAAGCCGCCCAGGCCGGTCCGCTCGCCCAGGCCACCGCCATGCAGGAGGTGCTCGCCGCCCAGGCCGAGCAGGCGCGCAAGCAGGCCGAGCTGCGGGAGCAGCAGTTGCAGGCCGAGGTGGTCAAACCCGCTCGCGCCGAGGCTGATCGGGTGCGCATCCTGGCCGAGGCCGAGGCCGATCGCACGCGTATCCAGGCCGAGGCGGCGGCGTCGAACAATCGGATCGCGCTCGATCAGCTGCTGATCGAGCAGTTGCCCGAGATCGTGAAGCAGGCCGCGGGCGGGTTGTCGAACGCGAATCTGACGGTGCTCAATGGTCCCGACGGGGTGTCGGAGCTCGTCAACGGCATGGTGGGTCAGGGGTTGACGGTCTTCAATTCGTTGCAAAAGGCACTTTCTTCCAACAATGATCAGCCTGCGGACTAAAGTGACCGCGAGAGGGACGCGGCGACGAGGAGCGGGTGTTCAGGTGTCCATCGGGAAATTGGTGTCGTTCGACAGTTCCAGGGGTTTCGGGTTCATTCGCCCGGAAGATGGCGGGCCGGATGTGTTCGTGCATGTCAACGACATCGGGCTGGATGAGGACGAGCTGCGGCAGGGGCGGGTTTTCGAATTCGATGTGACCGAGGGTGATCGGGGTCCCAAGGCGATCAATCTGGCGCTGGTGCCGGGTCAGACGGCGGCGCCGGTGCGGCACAAGGGTAAGGAGCATCGCGGGTCGGGGCAGATGAGCGCGGCAGAGCATCGCCGGTTGATCACCGAACTGCTGCTCGATGCCTCCCCGCAGTTGACCGCGGCGGAGATCATCACCATTCGTGACCGGCTCACCGCGTTCGCCGATGCGCACGGGTGGCTCGAAAACTGACCGGTTCGCATTACGATCGGTCTCGGATCCGTCGCGAACCGAGGAGGCCGTGTGCTGTTGCCCGTCATGCCACCGGTGAAACCGATGCTGGCCAAATCGGTCTCGGACTTGCCCCGGGATCCGGGGCTGGTCTTCGAACCGAAATGGGACGGCTTCCGCTGCATCGTCTTCCGCGATGGACCCGAGATCGAACTGGGTTCCCGCAATGATCGACCGCTGACCCGGTATTTCCCCGAACTGGTGGAACTACTGGGCACAGCGTTGCCGCCGCGCTGTGTGGTGGACGGGGAGATCGTGGTCGTCACCGAGAACGGCCTGGATTTCGACACCTTGCAGCAGCGGTTGCATCCGGCCGCGTCGCGGGTGTAACAAGCTGGCGGTGGAGACTCCGGCCAGTTTCGTGGGCTTCGATCTGCTGGCGCTCGGCGACGAGGATCTGACCGGGCGGCCTTTCGCCGAGCGGCGCGCGCTGCTGGAATCGGTGCTCGACGGCTCGCAGGCGGGCACGCATCTGACGCCGATCACCGCCGACCCGGAGGTGGCGCAGGACTGGTTCACCCGGTTCGAGGGCGCCGGGTTCGACGGGGTGATGGCCAAGGCGTCGGATCTGGCGTATCTGCAGGACAAGCGGGTGATGCTCAAGATCAAACATGAGCGGACCGCCGACTGTGTGGTGGCCGGATTCCGCTGGCACAAGGACGGCGCCGGGGTGGGGTCGCTGCTGCTGGGTCTGTTCGACGACGAGGGCAATCTGCATCATGTGGGGGTGGCGTCCTCGTTCACCGCGGCGCGGCGCAAGGAGCTGGTCGAGGAGCTGGCGCCGTTGCGGGAGAACGCGCTCGAGAATCATCCGTGGCGTTCCTGGGCCGATGCGGCCGCCCAGGCCAAGGCCGATGGGAAGATGCCCGGCGGGGTGAGCCGCTGGACCGGCGGCAAGGATCTGTCGTGGGAGGCGTTGCGCCCGGAGCTGGTGGCCGAGGTGCGCTATGAGCATGTGATGGCGGGGCGGTTCCGGCACGGCGGGCGGCTGGTGCGTTTCCGCAGCGACCGCACGCCCGAATCCTGTACCTACGCTCAGCTCGACGAGGTCGCGCCCGCGGAGCTGGCCGATATCTTCGCCGAGGCCAGACAGTCGAAAGGGACCGCGCGGTGAGTGATTCGGTGCAGGTGGAGGTGGCCGGGCGCATGCTGTCGGTGTCGAATCCGGGCAAGGTGTATTTCTCCAAACGCGGTGACACCAAGCTGGATCTGGTGAATTACTATCTGGCCGTTGCCGATCCGATCATGCGCACCATCGGGGGGCGGCCGGTGCTGCTGGAGCGCTATCCCGATGGGGCGTCGGGCAAGTCGTGGTTCCAGAAGCGGGTGCCGTCCTCGGCGCCGGACTGGCTGCAGACTACCGTCGTCTCGACACCCAACGGCACCACCAGCGACGCGTTGGTGGCGGTGGACATGGCGCATATCGTGTGGGCGGTCAATTTGGGCTGCTTGGGTTTTCACGTGTGGCCCACCCACGCCGGCGCCGAAGCCGCGTCCACGTTCCCGCCGGTTCTCGACGCCGCCGGTACTGTGCTGCCGCCGACCGGGGTGACCGATGAACTGCGCATCGACCTCGATCCCTCCCCCGGTATCGGTTTCGACGATCTGCGCGCCGCGGCGTTCGCCACGCGCGAGTTGTGCACGGAGCTGGGTATCGATGTGCGCGTGAAGACCTCGGGCTCGCGGGGCCTGCACCTGTACGCGATGCTCGAGCCGCAGTGGGACGGCTATCAGGTGCGCGCCGCGGCGGTGGCTCTGGCCCGTGAGCTCGAACGCCGCCACCCCGACGACATCACCGCAGCCTGGTGGAAAGAGGAACGCGGGTCGCGGGTATTCGTCGACTTCAACCAGAACGCCCCCCACAAAACGGTTTTCGGTGCCTGGTGTGCGCGCCCGAAGGTCGGCGCGCAGGTCTCCACCCCGATCTCCTGGGACGAGCTGGCCACGATCGTCCCCGACGACCTGACGATCGCCACGGTCCCGGCCCGCGTCGCCGAGTTGGGCGATCCGTGGGCCGACCGCACCCCGCAGTCCTTGACTCCCCTGCTGGAGATGTCGGACAAGGACATGGCCGCGGGCTTGATGGACGCCCCCTGGCCTCCGGTCTATCCGAAGATGCCCAACGAGCCGCCGCGTGTGCAGCCGAGCAAGGCCCGCAAGGACGGCGGCGACTAGGTTCGGTGCACCTCAGTCCGTGATCGGTTGTGCGGGAGCATGTTCGGTGCCCCCGCACCAGATCTTGCGGATGGCGCGGGTGGCGGTGATGTCGGCGAGGGGGTCGGCGTCGAGCAGGACGAGGTCGGCGCGCAGGCCGGGGGTGATGGTGCCGCGGTCGGTGAGGCCGAAGTGGCGAGCGGGGACCGCGGTGGCCGCGTTGAGGGCTTCGGCCGAGGTGAGGCCCGCTTGGACGAGCAGTTCGAGTTCGTGGTGCAGGCTGGCGCCGTGGACGGGGTGGAACGGGATGCCGGGCATGTCGTTGGCGTCGGTGCCGGCCATGATGGGGATCCCGGCGGCGTGCAGGGCGGCGACGGTGGCCAGGGTGGCCGCGAAATGGGCGCTGACGCCGTAGATCTCGGCGACGCCTTCCATCATGGTCAGGGTGGGGACGACCTGGTGTGCGCCGGTGGCCAGTCGTTCGATGTCGGCGGCGGGGATGGGCAGGCCGATGGGGACGTGGGTGAGGATGTCGGCGCCGGCGTCGATGGCCATGGCGTAGGCGCCGGGGGTGGAGGCGTGGGCGATGACGCGCAGGTTGTGGGCGTGGGCGGCGGTGACGACGGCTTTGGCGGTGTCGGCGTCGGGGCCGCCTTCGCCGGGGGCTTCCAGGATCACCTTGATGTAGTCACTGCCGGCCGAGACACGCTGGGCCACCATGGTTTCAGCTTGGTCGGGGCCGGCGATGATGCCGACCGCGGCGATGCCGGGGACCTGGGCGTGCACGCCCGCCGAGCCGATGATGGGGGCTCCGGCGCTGCGCACGGTGGTGGTGGCGGTGCGGGCGCGCAGCTCCGCGATCAGCGCGGTGTCGACCGATCCCATGTCCAGGGCGGTCGTGACGCCGTGGGCGGCATAGTGATCGAGCGCCTCGGGGCTGTCCAGGTGCACGTGGGCGTCGATGAGGCCGGGGATGAGGATGCCACCCTGGGCGTCGAGGATCTGCGCGCCCTCGGAGTCGCTGCCGATCCGGTCGCCGTCGATCACGACGGTCGTCGGATCACCGATCTCCCGGCCGTCGAAGACTCGGACGTTGCGGATGGCAAGTTTGTTCTCGGATTCTCCCCACATGCCCCCCAATCTAGAACCCGTTTCAGGTTGGGGACAAGATCGAATCGCGTGGCGGCCGCGCGGTTTCCGACACCGACGGCCGCTGTTTGCGTGGGTCAGGCAGCTCCGGCGGTGCGCTGGTCGGTGAAGGCCGCGGGTTGGCGAGCACCACGCATGATCAGGTGCAGCAGGCCAACGAACAGGGTCTGGTCGACCGCGCTCCAGCCCAGCGACATGCGGTTGTGGACGAATCCGACGGCGATGCCGGAGTCGGGGTCGGCCCAGCCCATCGACCCGAACAGGCCCATGTGCCCGTAACCGCGCGGTGCGTGCGGGGACGGGAAGCTGTGGTAGCCGACGTGCCAGAACGGGATCACCAGGGCGCGGTCGAGCTGGTAGGTGCGGATGCGTTGCAGCCCGCGCACGGTCTCCGCCGACAGGTAGGGGCGGCCGTCGACGTAGCCGTCGCAGGCCAGGGCGCTGTACATCTTGGCCAGGGCAGGCGCGGTGCACACCGCGTTGCCGGCGGGCAGGGCGGTGTCGAGGATGGCGGGGCGGTCGCCGCGGAAGATCGATTCCAGGCCCGGCACATAGATCGAGGAGATCGGGGAGCGCAGCAGTCGCGGCAGTTGCGGCACCGCGGTGGCGACCGGGCCCGGAATGGTGCGTTCGGCAAGGGTTTTCAGGGAGCCGACCAGGTCGGCGGGCCGGGTGCGGGCCCCGGCGGGTGGGCGGCCCAGGTGGATGCCGTCGACGCCGAGGGGTTCGGCGACCTCGCTGCGGTAGAGGCGGGTCATGTCGTGGCCGGTGATGGCGCGGGCGAGACCGTTCATCAGCCAGCCGATGGTGAGCGCGTGGTAGATCGGTTTGCCCAGCAGGTGATCGGGTTTCGCGGCGGCCAGGCGCGCTTCCATCAGTTCGTGGTCGAGGACCTCGCCGGGGGTGGTGGCCGGTAGCGCGGACAGGCCCGCGCGGTGGCTGAGCAGTTCGGTGACGGTGATGGAACCTTTGCCGTGCGCGGCGAATTCGGGCCAGTATTCGGCGACGGGGGCGTTGTAGTCGAGCAGGCCGCGGTCGGCCAGGCGCGCGAGCACGGTGGCCGAGACACCTTTGGACGCGGAGTACACCATGGCGCCGGTGTCGGCGGTCCAGGCGGTGCCGTGCGCGTCGGCGGACCCGGCGTGGACATCGACGACCGGTTGCCCGTGCTCGTAGACCGCCAGGGCGCCGCCGTTGCCGCGGCGGCCCGCCAGAACCCGGGCGAATGTCTTGACAGCGGAATCGAATCGGGGGTCGGCGGTGCCGTGCACCCCGGTGGGCAGTCCGGCAGCGGCGGCGGAGCGCGAGGTCGTCATCGATCCACGGTAGCGGCGGCACCACAACCCCCACAAGATGTGTCTGGGACAATGTTCGGGGGTGGGGCTCGAGGTTTCGGCACGCTCGCGTTGGGAACGCTACGTCTCTGCCGTTCCCAGCGTGGTGCGCAGGGTGTCGCGCAGCCAGCGTTGGGCGGGGTCGGCGTCGAGGCGGGCGTGCCAGAGCAGGCGGATGTCGACCTCGGGCAGCGGTGCGGGGATGGGAAACCAGCGCAGGCCCAAGGTGTCTGCGTACTGTTCGGCCAGCCGTTGCGGGACCAGCCCGACGTTAGGGGTCGCTGAAACCAGTAGCGCGGCAAGGGCGGAGGTGGGGACGACGGCGGCGACGTGGCGGTGCAGGCCCGCGGCGGCGAGCGCCTCGTCGAGGGGGGCCGTGGGCGCGCCCGCGTCGTGAGGCCGACACGTGCGGGTGGCGGCACAGTTGCGCGAGGGTGGGGCGGCGGTGCCGGCCCAGGGGGTGGTCGGCGCGCACGATGCCGACGAGGCGTTCACGGTAGAGCACGGCCGAGCGGATGTCGGGGGCGATGGGGGTGTCGGCGCCGATGTCGAGATCGACCGAGCCGTCGCGCAAGGCTTCGAGGCTTTCGTTGCCTTCGGGGACGAAGCGCAGGACCACTCCGGGAGCGTGGGCGGCGGTCGCTTCGACGGCGGCGGTGGCCAGGGTCGCGGCGACACCGTCGTTGATGCGGATCGCGAAAGTGCGTTTCAGAGAGGCGATGTCGATCGCGCGGTCGGCGCTGATCAGCGCCGAGGCTTCCTCGAGCAGGGACCGCACTCGGGGCGCGGTGCGCAGCGCGAACGGAGTGGGCGCCATCGCGCGCCCGGCGCGCACCAGGATCGGGTCACCCATGGCGCGCCGCAGCCGGCCCAGCGCACGGCTGGTCGCCGGGATCGACAGATGCAGACGTTCGGCCGCGGCGGTGACACTGGCGTCCTGCAGCAGCGCGTCGAACACGCGCAGCAGGTTCAGGTCGAGCTGCTCGGTCATTATTGCATCCTATGCAATCCAGGGTTGCCGAAGTTGCGTCGCATAGACATATACCTGGTCAATAGCGTGCAGTGCATGCAAATGAACCTCGTGAACCGCGATACCGCGGTCGAGCCGAGCCCGATGGGGCGCGGGCTGATGGCGGTGATGTGTGCCTGTGTGGTGCTCGTGGTCGGGATGGTCGCCGCAATCAACCTGGCCGTCCCGATGCTGGCCGCCAGTCCCCTACGTCCGTCGGCGTCGGCGCTGGTGTGGATCGTGGACTCCTATGTGATCGTGTTCGCCTGCCTGGTGATCCCCGGCGGCGCGGCCGGCGACCGTTTCGGCCGCAAGGGCGTGCTGCTGGGCGGGCTGGTGGTGTTCGCGGTGGGCGCGCTGGCGTCGGCGGCGGCCCCGAATGTGGCTGTGCTGCTGGCGGGCCGCGCGATCACCGGCGCGGGCGCCGCGGCGGTGCTGCCGAACACACTGGCGGTGCTGTTGCACGCGGTGCCCGCCCAGCGCAAGGCCGCGACGATCGCGACGTGGGCGTCGATGACCGGGATCGGTGGCGTGCTGGGCAATGTCGGTGGCGGGGCGGTGCTCTCGGGCGGCTCGTGGCGGTGGCTGTTCGTGGCCGGGGCGCCGATGGCATTAGGCCTGGCCGCGCTGGTGGGGTGGGTCGCGCCGGTGTCGGCGCGCCATGATCGCCGCTTGGATCCGATCGGGACGCTGCTGTTGGTGGCGGCGTCGGTGGCGCTGCTGGTCGGCATCGTCGAGGGTCCGGTGGCGGGTTGGGGCAGTGCCCTGGTTGTCGCCGGGTTCGTGTGTGCCGCTGCGCTTTTCGTGGCGTGGACGGTGGTGGAGTTACGGGTCGAGCATCCGCTGCTGGATCCGCGACTGTTCACCTCGCCCGGTTTGCGTAGTGCGTGTCTGGGGATGACGACGGTGTTCTTCGGGATGTTCGCGCTGTTCTACGTGAATGCGTCGTTTCTGCAGTACGTCAAGGGATTCGGGGTGTTGCGCACCGGGCTGGGCGTGATTCCGTTGACCGTGCCGGTGATCGTCGGTGCGCGGCAGGTGGGGCGGCTGGTCGGGCGGATCGGTTTGGACGCGACGATCGCGGTGGCGTTCGGTTTCGTGGGCGGTGGACTGCTGGGCCTGTCGACCTGCGGATCGCACACCCCCTATGCGGTGTATGCGGGGTGGCTACTGGTCACCGGTGTCGGTGTGACGCTGGCCCTTCCGACGCTGTCGGGGGCGATCACCGGGTCACTGCCACAGGCGCTGGCCGGGGTGGGCGCCGGATTGCAGGCCACCACACGCGAGTTCGGCAGCGCACTGGGTGTCGCGGTGATCGGCACCGTCGCAACCGCCCGCTTCGCTTCCGCCCTACCTGAGGACCTGCGCGCCGGTGGCGCGCACACCGTCGCCCAAGCGTTGGCGGCCGCACCCGGGCGGGCCGATGACGTTGTCGCGGCGTTCGTGTGCGGCGCCGATGCCGGACTTCGGGCGGTCGGTGTGGCAGTGCTGGTCCTGGGCGGGCTGGTCGTGGGGCAAGCGCTGCTGTCGCGGCGCGCAACCCGATAACTCTCATTTCTGAATCGGGGGAGAACATCGTCTTCGACGACATCCGATCCGGCGGTGACGGCCACGCGTGACCAAGAAATTTGTCCTGACACCACTGCTGATGGTGTCGTCGATGTCGGTGCTTGCTGTCACAGTGACGGTCATGGATTCGGTGATCTTCCGCGACGCGGACGCCTTCGATGCCTGGCTCGCGGTCAATCATGAGCGGCCCGAAGGGGTGTGGATTCGGATGGCGAAGAAGAGCTCGGGGATCGCGTCGCTGACCGAGGACGAGGCGGTCGATGTCGGGTTGTGCTGGGGCTGGATCTCCGGGCAGCGCACCGCCCTCGATGCCGAGTTCTATCTGCAGAAGTATGTGCCGAGGCGGCCGGGCAGTTTCTGGTCGCAGGTCAACGTGGACAAGGTGGCCGCGTTGACCGAGGCGGGGCGGATGCGGGGGCCGGGGCTGGCGCAGGTGGCCGCGGCGCGGGCGGACGGGCGTTGGGCGGCGGCCTATCCGTCGCAGGCGAACTTCACGGTGCCACCGGATTTGGCTGCCGCACTGGCGGATCGGCCGCGCGCGTTGGCGGCCTATGAGGCGTTGGACCGGACGCGGCAGTACGCCATCGTGCTGGAGGTGCTGCGCACGAAAACACCGAAAACGCGGGCTTCGCGGGTGGCGAAGGCCGTCGATGCCCTCGATCACAACTGAGAGCGGTCGATTCCGGGCGGCAGGGGAACTCCCCTGCCGCCCGGAATCCTCATTTGAGGTGTTCGCTCAGTAGCGGGGCGAGGGTGCGCAGGGTGGCGAGGGCGTCGTCGTCGAGGACTTGCAGGGCGACGTGGTCGGCGCCGGCGCGTCGATGCTCGGCGAGGCGGTCGATGATCTGCGCGGCGCTGCCGTGCGCGACGACCGCGTCGATGTAGCGGTCCCCGCCGGGCTCGGTCAGGTCGGTGTCGTCGAAACCGAAGCGGCGCAGATTGTTCACGTAGTTGGTCAGGCCGAGATAGAAGCCGGCCCGCTCCCGGCCGCGGGCGCGCGCCCGATCGGCGTCGGTGTCGAGAACGACTTTGTGTTCGACGGCGACCAGCGCGTCGGGGCCGAGGATCTCGCGCAGTTGCGCGGTGTGCTCGGGCACGGTCAGGTAGGGCAGGGCGCCGGCGGTGCGGTCGCGGGCCAGGCGCGCCACGCGCGGGCCCAGCGCGGCCAGGGCGCGGCCGTGTCGGGGGACGCCGCGGACGTCGAGCACGTCGAGGTAGTCGACCAGGGCATCATAGGGTTTGGTGTAGTCGCTGGTGTGTTCGCGGTGCCCGGCGCCGATACCGAGCAGGAAGCGGCCGGGGAATTTGTCGTCGAGGCGCAGGTAGGTGTCTGCGGCGGCTTCGGGAGCACTGGCCCACACGTTGACGATGCTGGTGGCGACCACCAGCGATTCGGTGGCGGCCAGCAACTGTTCGTAGCCGTCCCAGTCCACCGGTGGCGAGCTGCCGAGCCAGATCGTGCCGAAGCCCAGTTCTTCGAGTTCCCGTGCCGAGTGCGGGGTGAACTGCGGATGGGGCTGCCACACACCGAATGTTCCCAAGCCGTCGAATGCCATATCGGCCACCAACAGCGCGCAACCGGCCCGCATTCCCGGCCGGTGTCTAGGCGGCTGCGGGGCGTCGGTGGGTGCGGAATCGTCCGGGCGCGACCCCGTATTCGCGTTTGAACGCTTTGGCGAACGCGTATTCCGAGGTGTAGCCGGATCTTTCCGCGACGACCCGCACCAACAGGTCGGTCTCGCGCAGCAGTTTCGCCGCGCATGTCATGCGCCACCAGGTCAGGTAGGTCAGGGGTCCGATGCCCAGGGTGGCGGTGAACCGTTGCGCGAACACCGAGCGTGACAGTGCGGCGTGGGCGGCCAGTGATTGCACCGTCCACGGCGCACCGGGTTCGGCGTGGATGGCTTGCAGGGCGGCGTGCACGGCCGGATCACGCAGCGCGGCAACCCATCCGGTGTCGGCGGGATGGGCCTGGTGCCAGGCGCGCACCATGAACAGCAGCAGCACTTCCAGCAGCGGCGCAATCGCCCCGGATCGCTCGTCGGTGTCGAGTTCGTGGCCGAGCAGGTCGATCGCGGCACGCAACGGACTGTGCTGTCCGACGCGGGCGGGCAGGTGGACCACGTCGGGCAGCTCCGCCAGTGCGGGGTGGGTGCGTGAATCGTCGAGAGCGTAAGCGCCGCACAGCAATACGGTCTCGGGTCCGGAGTCGGCGGCACCGGACCGGTGGTCACCGCCGGGACCCTCGGCGATGGCGTGGCCGCGGCTGCGCGGCAGGAACGCCACGTCCCCGACCTGCAGGTGGATCGGGTCGCCGTCATCGGGCAGCAGCCGGCACGAACCTTGCAGTACGACATGGAATCCGGCGCTGTTGCCGGTGGCCGGGAAGTGGGTGTGCCAGTGGCCGCGGCGCACGGTGCGGTTGGAATGCGGTGTGCCCAGGCGCATCGCGGCGACGGCGTCGCTGAGAATGTCCACGACTCCCACCGTACCGGCGATGCGCACTCACTCGGACGATCGGACATCTGGATCGGACTTTCGAGCATGGATCGTCCGAATGTGGCTGCTTAGCGTGGTTTGCGAGCCGATACGCGGCTCGTCCCCTCGATTCGACGGAGTTGTCCCCCATGCGTATTGCAGTGCACGGCGCGAGCGGTTTCACCGGTTCCCTTGTCGTCACCGAACTCGTTCGCCGCGGCTTCACCCCGGTACTGGTCGGGCGCGACGAGACCCGGCTGCGCGCGGTGGCCGCCCGCGCGGCGATCCTCGACCCGCAGATCCGTGTGGCCCGCCTCGATGACATCGATGCGCTCGCGGCCGCGTTCGCCGACACCGACGCGGTGATCAACACGGCCGGGCCCTTCACCCGGTGGGGTGAGCCGGTGGTGCGGGCCGCGATCGCCGCGGGCCGCCACTATCTCGACACCACGGGCGAGCCCGCCTACCTGCAGCACATCCTGACCACCTACGACGAGCCCGCGAAAGCGGCCGGGATCGCGGTGGTCCCGGCCGTCACCGATGACGGCGTGCCCGGTGACCTCATCGCCGCGCTGACCGCGGCCCGCCTCGAGGCACCGCCCGCACAGATCGTGATCGCCGACCTACGCCGGCCCGGGGCGGCCTCGCGTGGCACGGCCCGCTCGATGGCCGCGATCATGGTCGACGAGCAGATCGAATACCGCGACCGCGCATGGGTATCGGTGCACGAATCCGACACCACCGTGCACGAGCCGGGCGAGGCCACACCGGTGGCCGTGAGCCCCCTGGCGCTGCCCGGGGTGTACACGATCCCCCGTCACCTGGACGTGCCGGTCGTGCGCGGAGTCATGCGCACCGAGGTCGGGGTGTTGTTCGCGGCGTTGAATGCCGAAGTCGCCGAGACTCTTCCGGAGGCTCCCGACGCGGCCGAGCGGGCGGCATCGCGCTGGTGCATGCTCGCCGAGGCCACCGACGTGAACGGCGCTCGCGTGCGCGGCTGGGCCGGGGGCGTGGACGCCTACGCCTCAACGGCGGTGATCGCGGTGGAGGCCGCGCGCCGTCTTGTGGCCGAGGGCGCACCGGCGGGAACCCTGGCCCCGGCACAGGCCTTCGACGCGGCGAGCTTCCTCACCTACCTGGCCGGCACGGGAATGACCTGGCAGGTCGAGGAAGTCGCCACCGTGTGAGCGGTCAGCTGTTGGTGTCTACCTTGGCGAAGGTTTCGGCGACCAGCGTGGTCAGCGCGTCCGCGAGCAGGTGATGCACCTGTTCGCGGGTCAGACTGCCGCGCACGATCCATTCGCGCCCGGCGGCCTTGACCAGACCGCCGTAACAGCGGACCAGGGCCCGCAATTCGGCCGAATGCAGCGAATCGGCCAGGCCCATCATCGCGACCATGCGGTCGGCGGCGGCGTAGTCGGCCTCGTCGAGGATGCGCTGCACCTCCGGGTCGTCGCCGACACCTTCGTGACCGGTCACCTTGACCCAGGTGCTGCCGTGCTCGCCGATGGTGTCGAGCAACCAGGACACACTGGCGTCGACCCGATCGCGCAGCGGGCCGGCGGGCACGCTCATCTTCTCCGGGCGCGGCAGGGTCACCATGCGGCGCACCACCGCCAGGTACAGGTCGCGCTTGTTGCCGAAGTAGTGGTTGATCAGCCCGCGCGCCACCCCGGCCCGTTGCGCCAGCTCCGCGGTGGACACCGCCGCGTACGGGCGCTCGCCGAACATGTCGATCGCGCAGGACAGGATCTGCGCGCGACGTTCGTCGGGTTCGAGCCGGCGGCGGCGCGACGGAGCGTCCGCCGCGTCGTCGACCGTCGCGCCGGTGTCGTTACTACCGCCGGGCCGCGCGGGCGCGGGGGTGTCAGCGTTACCGCCGGGCCTTGGCGGCGCGGGGGTGTCAGAGTGAGCGGGCAATGAGATCCTTCATCACCTCGTTGGCTCCTGCGAGGATTCGCAGGACCCGAGCGCCGGTGTACAGCTGCGAGATCGGGTATTCGGTCATGTATCCGTAGCCGCCGAAGAACTGCAGGCAGCGATCCACCACATTACCGAGTTGATCGGTCAACCAGTATTTGGACATGGCGGCGGTGGGGATATCGAGCTCCCCGCGCAGGTGCTTGCTGATGCAGTCGTCGAGGAAAACGCGCCCGACCTTGGCGATGGTCGCGCACTCGGCCAGCTCGAAGCGGGTGTTCTGCATGGCGAACAGCGGCTTACCGAACGCTTCGCGGCCCTTGGTGTAGTCGATGGTCAGCTGCACGGCCTTCTCGGTCATGGCGACCGCGAGGATGGCGGTCACCAGGCGTTCCTGGGCCAGCATCTGCATCATCTGATAGAAGCCGCGGCCCTCGGCCTCACCGAGCAGGTTCGAGGCGGGCACGCGCAGGCCGTCGAAGAACAGCTCGGCGGTGTCCTGGGCCTTGCCGCCGATCTTGGACAGGATACGGCCGCGTTTGAAGCCGGGGGTCTCGTCGGAGACCTCGGCGAAGATCAGCGAGACCCCGGACGCGCCCTGGGTGGGGTCGGTCTTGCAGGCGATGATGATGCCGTCACACAGCCAGCCGTTGGAGATGAAGATCTTCGAGCCGGTGATGACGTACTCGTCGCCTTCGCGCACCGCGCGGGTCTTGATGTTCTGCAGATCCGAGCCGGTGCCCGGTTCGGTCATGCCGATCGAGAGCACCATCTCACCGCTGGCCGCCTTGGGCAGCACCCGCCGCTTGAGGTCTTCGGACCCGAACTCGTGCACGTAGGGCGCGATGATCGAGGAGTGCACCGACATGCCCAGGGAGCCGTCCCCGGCGTGGGTCTGGGCCTCGATGATGGCGGCCTCGTGGGCGAAAGTGCCGCCGCCGCCGCCGTATTCGGTCGGGATGGCCGCACACAGCAGGCCCAGTTCGCCGGCCCGGTTGTAGAGGGCGCGGTCGGGGTGGCCCTGCTCGATGAACTTGTCGGTGTGCGGAATCACCTCCTTCTCGAAGAAGGTGGTCGCCAACGTCCGTACCGCCTCGACCTCGTCGTCGCTCCATGCGGGGCGTGCCATCGCAGAGTCCTTCGCTTGCCTCAGTGGTGCGCAGAAGCGCCTCGCCCCTCAGCGTGCACGGCTATTGGCGTTGTGTCAACAACTGTCAATTATCGGTCGACCGAGACTGATTCACCTCGGCGAACGTCGAGAAGATCGGCACATCCGGATCCGCGACAACGCCTTGGCGCCGCAGAAAACTGTCGATCAAACCCCACACCAGCTCGGCAGCCTGCTCCACGAACTCCGCGGTCTGCTCCGCGCTCGGCGTATCCGAATCCGACAACCACAGATCGGTGATCGACACCAACGCCCCCGTCACCGCCCGTGACAGGTAATCCAGCCCCACGGTATCCAGCGGCACCGCCTCGGCCACCGAACGCGACACCCGCTCCAACCGCAGCGCCGCCTCCCGCCCCAGATCCAACTGCAACACACCCGCCCCCGCCTGCTGCACCACCGGCGCCTGACCCAGATAGCGGAAAACGTTGGGATGCTCCAGAATTCCCTGCGCGTACTCGGTGAACACCCGCCGCAACGCCTGCCGCGGCGGATGCAGCATCAACGTCATATCCGTCCCCGCCGCCGCGAACGCGCGCCGCGACATCCGCGCCGCGATCTCGGTGAACAAATCCCCCTTGTCCGCGAACTGTCGATACAACCGCGGCTTGGTGATCTGGGCCTCGCGGGCGATGTCATCCATGCTCGGCCGCGGACCGGCCCGATCGATCACCCGGATCGCGGCGTCCACGATCTCCTCACGCGACACCATCCGAATCCCCCCGGCGCTGCTACGAACCACCCGCGCAGCATACCCGTACCACCGGTACGAACAGATGTGGCGGTCATCCCACTTGATCCAGAACCGAACGTACTGCCAGTATCGACAACCGTACCGGCAGTACGCACAACCGGAGAGACACCGATGTCAGACCCAGCCCGCCACCTCGGCGACACCCTGCAGGCCCCGCTGCCCGAAGCCTTCCACCAGCTCCCGGACACCGACCTCACCGAACTCCACCGCCTCCTCGAAGCCGCCAAGACCCGACGCCGCGCCACCCTCGACGCCGCCATCGGCTCCTCCCTCGACTTCGTCCCGCGCCTCATGCGCCCCGCCGTCAAGAAAGCACTCGGTCTATGAGCGAACACCTCGCCGCCGTCGCCGAAACCACCAAACTCGCACGCGTACTGGGCATCTCCGACCCCACCGAACTCGACTTCCTCGTCGACCTCCCACCCGCCGCGCTGCGCCAATACCGCGAACGCGTCACCGACCTGCTCTTCGACCGCGACGCCAAACGCATGAAGGCCATCGCCGCCGCCAGCAAAATCGTCCCCGTCGCCATCAGCTCCAAAATCGCCGAACGCGCCTTCGGACCCGTCCTGTGCGCGGCCGTCGCCGGCGCCGTCGAACCCCAGCGCGCCGTCGACATCGCCAAGAACCTCACCGCGGACTTCCTCGCCCAAACCGCCGTCCTGCTCGACCCCCGTCGCACCGCCGCCATCATCGCCGCCGTCCCCGCCACCATGGTCACCGACGTTGCACGCGAACTACTTTCCCGCGGCGACCACATCACCATGGGACGCTTCGTCCACGTCGTCCCCGAACCCGCCCTGCGCGCCGCCGCCCCTGTCATGAGCGACCCCGACCTACTGCGCATCGGCTTCCTGCTCGAAGACAAAACCGCCATCGACCGCGTCCTGCACATCGTCGCCGACCGCGTCCCCGGCGTCATCCGCGCCGCCCACGAACAAGACATGTGGGCCGAAGGCATCGACCTGCTCGACAACATCGCACCCCACAACCGCGCCTGGATCGGTGACATCACCGCCGCCCTCGCGACGACGTCCTCGACGCCCTCATCGCCGCCGTCGCCCGACTCCACGCCTGGGCCACCCTGCTACCCATCACCAGCGCCATGAGCCCCGACAGCCTGCGCCTGTTCGCCCAACGCCCCAGCGTCCACGACGAAACCATCCTCACCGCCATCATCACCACCGCCGCCGACCACGACCTCTGGTCCCACGCCCTGCCCCTCATCGACGCCGCCCTCACCACCGACACCCCGGACACGGTGTGGCAAACCCTCATCCACCAGCGCGACCGCATCCCCGCCGACCTCCTCACCGAGCTCGCCGCACACGCCCGCGCACTCGGACAAAACCAGTACGGCGACCAACTCCAACCCCTCGGCACCGCCACCCACTGAACCCCGCACCACCCCCGACGCCCGGCCGCCACCACGGCCGGGCGTCCCGCGCATCCGGCGCTCTGGGAGAATGACTCGGTCAACCGCCCCGCACACGAAGGATCACCGCAGCTCCGATGGCCGAGCAGACCACACCGACCGACGCCCCGGCCATCGACCCCGACGAGTTGGCCACCTGCCTGCGCGTCCTCGACCAAGCCGGGCAACTCGACAAGGACCACCCCGACTCCGTCACCGTGCAGCGCGCCGTCGGAGCCATGTTCAAGACCTTCAAGCGCAACAAGCGCATCGCCACCCGCGACGCCATCTCCGCCGCCGATAAGGAAGTCGTGGCCGCCACCGCCACCGGCTCACCCAACCGCATCGACGACGAAACCGCCGGCATCCCGATCAGCTCCGCCACCAGCGACGGCAGCGCCGGCACCCTGCTCCGGCCGCGCCCCTGCTACATATGCAAACAGCGCTATACGCGCGTGGACGCCTTCTACCACCAGCTCTGCCCCGACTGCGCCGCCAAGAGCCACGCCAAACGCGACGCCGGCACCGACCTCACCGGCAAACGCGCCCTGCTCACCGGCGGCCGCGCCAAGATCGGCATGTACATCGCGCTGCGGCTGCTGCGCGACGGCGCCCACACCACCATCACCACCCGCTTCCCCAACGACGCCATCCGCCGCTTCGCCGCCCAGCCCGACAGCGCCGACTGGCTGCACCGGCTCCGCATCATCGGCATCGACCTACGCGACCCAGCCCAGGTCGTCGCCCTCGCCGATGACGTTGCCGCACAAGGCCCCCTCGACATCCTCATCAACAACGCCGCCCAGACCGTCCGCCGCTCCGTCGGCGCCTACAGCGCCCTCGTCGAAGCCGAGACCGGACCACTGCCCGCCGGCCAACTGCCCGACGTCATCAGCTTCGGCAAGACCATGCAGGCGCACCCCACCGCGCTCACCGCATCCCTTACCCCGAATCTGACCGCCGCCGACATCACCGACCTCGCCCTCGTCGCGGGATCGGCCACCCCCGAACGCATTTCGCAGGGCGTCGCCATCGACGCCGGCGGCCTGGTCCCCGACCTCGCGCACACCAACAGCTGGGTGCAGAGCGTCGGCGAGGTCGACGCCACCGAACTCCTCGAAGTGCAGCTGTGCAACTCGGTCGCACCGTTCATCCTCATCTCGCGCCTGCGCCCGGCCATGGCCGCCGCGCCCGCTCGCCGCAAGTACGTCGTCAACGTCTCCGCGATGGAAGGCGTGTTCGCCCGCGGCTACAAGGGCGCCGGCCACCCGCACACCAATATGGCCAAGGCCGCGCTGAACATGCTGACCCGCACCAGCGCTCTCGAGATGTTCGAGTCCGACAAGATCCTCATGACCGCCGTCGACACCGGCTGGATCACCGACGAACGTCCGCACTACACCAAGATCCGCCTCGCCGAGGAAGGCTTCCACGCCCCCCTCGACCTGGTAGACGGCGCCGCCCGCGTGTACGACCCGATCGTCCGCGGCGAAGCAGGCGATGACCTGTACGGCTGCTTCCTCAAGGACTACGAACCCTCCAACTGGTAACCATTCCCCCCGGCGACCGCCCCCTCTCCTCTTGGCTGTTCTTTAGAAGGTGAGGGGGCTCTTTCCGGACTTTTTCTTTGTAGGTGATGATTCATGTTTAGATGCGCATATTTCCATGTTCTCATGTGTGATCTACCGGATTCTGCGTGAGTCGATGCCCGAGGGTCGCCAGTATTAGACGAGGGCTTCCCTCTCAAACAGTTTCCCGCCGCTCAGTTCGCGGGGTCCCCTACCCCGGGTCGGTTGGTGGGGCCATAGCCGATGCACTCCCCTACCAGGACGGGTGATCTCATGACCGCTAAGTCTGTGGTTGCGACACTGAGGGATCGGTTGCCGTTCCTGCGCTGGTCGGTGATTCGATTCGCTGTGGGCGGGCCGACTTTCGCGCGCACCGGCCAGGTCGGTGACGGTCGGGAGGAGGCGGCTCGGGAGTATGTGCTGGCCAACTCCATCGCCGGCGAGCCGCTCAGCGTGCTTGCCGCGTACGACCGGTTCGCGCGCACGCGCAGTGTATTGGTGAACGTCGGCGACGAGAAGGGGCTGATTCTCGACGCTGCGGTGAGTCGGGCTGCGCCGTCACTGGCACTAGAGCTCGGCGGGTACTGCGGGTACAGCGCGATTCGGATCGGGCGGGCGCTTGCGCCGGGTGCGCGGCTGGTATCGGTGGAGTTCAGTGCCGACAATGCGGGGATCGCGCGGACGCTGATCGCTCACGCGGGGCTCGCGGAGCAGGTGACGGTGGTGGTGGGCACCATCGGCGACGGTGGTGTGACCGTGAAGCGTCTGGCGGACGAGCACGGGTTCGGAACCGGCGCACTCGATTTCGTCTTCCTCGACCACGACAAGAAGGCGTATCTGCCGGATCTGGAGACGATCCTCGACGCCGGCTGGCTGCATCCGGGCAGTCTCGCGGTCGCCGACAACGTGCGTATCCCGGGCGCACCGGACTACTTGCGATACATGCGCGAGTCCGAGGGCAAGTCCTGGCGCACCGTCGAGTACGACACCCACGTCGAGTATCAGTCGCTGCTCAAAGATCTTGTCCTGGAGTCGGAGTACCTGGGCTGAGGGCACCTATCCTGGGGTCATGGTGTACCGGCTGCTGGCCGATGCGACCGCGGTCGTGCATTTCGCGTTCGTGGCCTACGTGGTGGTGGGTGGATTCCTGGCCTGGCGGTGGCCGCGCACGATCTGGTTGCACCTGCTCGCCTTCGGCTGGGGTTTCGGCACCGTGCTGTTCTCGGTCGACTGTCCGTTGACAAGTTTGGAGAACTGGGCACGGCATCGGGCGGGCGAGGCGGGTCTGCCGCCGAGCGGATTCATCGACCACTACATCACCGGTGTGCTCTACCCACGCAGTGCGCTGACCGAGGTGCGGGTGCTCGTGGTGATCTGTGTCGTCGTGTCCTGGGTGGGTCTGGTGTGGCTCTCACGCCGCCGCGGCGCGAGAACTGCTGCGGCGAAATGACACGTTTACGCAGCTGGAGACATCATTCGGTCCCATTGCGGACTGAGGGCGCCAGCCCGATGGCCGGGTGATCCGGAGTTCCGGATCACCGCCGCAGGCCGCTGATTCGATATGCGGAGGCGTCACGGATCGGCGGCACGCCGAAGGCCTTCCGTCCGTCCTGCGCCGTCCAGTCCGGCCTGTTCAGAGCTGTCTTGGCAACTTCTTGGCAAGATGGAAACCGCATCTGAGCTGGCCGAACAGAGACTCTGTGGCGAGTCCACTCGTCTGCCCCAACCACCGAATGGATGGGTCGACCTGTACAAGACCGGCAGCCCACGGTCAGCAAGCCAAGTCGAGTGCCAAGCGAGCAGTGCCGGGCGAGAAGCCGACGCTGGGGGCCCGTGATGCCGCATCGCATCCGAGTGGCCCGGGTAAGAGCCGAGCGAGAGCTGTTCGGGAGTTTCCGGTGTTCTGCCAGGAGCGCCGGATCGTCCTGCACGGCAACAACCTCCTGACCGGCGAGCAGGAGAATCAAGTCGCTCCCGAGCCGACCGACGATGGCGAGCCCGCACCAGATTGTTTAGGCGCGGCCAACTTAGCCATCAGCCTATGGCCCACCCCCTTCTGCGCGCAGATCCGGCAGGACGATCTCAGCAACCTCCGCCTGCTCTGCACCGTCGAGCTGCAGGCCTGATTCCCCATTCGCAGCGCGCCTGCCGGCATCGCCCATTCCGAAAGCCCAATGGACCGATGCGGAGCCCGACCGGGAAGCAATCACGCCTGGCGTCGACGTCCCGCCGCTCGGCACGGGGGTTCAAGTCCCGCCTCGCGCACAAGATCGTGGCACGGGTGACACATCCGAGGAATGCGTGTTCGAGTGCGCTCGCACACGCGAAGGATAACCATGACGAATCCCTCTGACCTGCAACGATACCTGGCAGGTGTGCCCCGAACCCTCACTGCCGGTGCGGCGCTCGTGTGCCTGCGCCCGGCCGGAGTCGCGCGATGATCCCGCTGCTGGTGCCGCCGCAGGCGCCGTTGCAGGAGCTGCTGCACGGCCCGATGATCGCGCCGCCGCCTCCCCCGCTTCGTCCGCTGGATCTGGCCTATGGGCTCTCGACGGTCGGTCACGGGGGCCGGATTGTGGACCAGCGGCTTTTCGCGGCGCTGGGCTGGTCCGAAGGCGACCGGCTGGGCCTGCGTACCGAGGGCGCGGTGCTGGTCGCCGAGCCCGCGACGGACGTGGCGCCGGGCGCGCTGATGGTGGTCCGTGCCGGTTTCGTCCGGGTCCCGTGTCGTTGGCGGCGGCGGGTGAATCTGTTCCTCGGTGACCGGGTTCCGTTGCTCGCCAACCCATCCCGCAAGCTCCTGCCTATCTACGCGCCGACGGCGCGGCCGAGGTGTTCGGCCCTCTTCTGGACGTACTGTCCCGATGAGCGCGCCCGGCACGGCCACCGTGTCGGCGGAGACTGTGGCGGCAGCACGACTGCTGCTGTCGCAGATGGGCATCGCCCCCGCCGATCTGGTCACCGCGACCTCGGCACCGACGTTCGCCGAGGTCGTCCCGAAGGTCCGCACGACGCTGACACCGGGCACGTTGCACACCTACGACACCCACCTGTCCTGGCTCGAAAAGCACTCGCACGACCGGCGACTCGACGATATATCCAAGCTCGACCTCGAGCAGCGGGCGCGAGAGGCGCAGGCCGGCGCCCGTGCGAGCCGTGCGTCGCGGGGCGGGGGTAGCGCGGGCGAGCATTTCGTCGGCGCGGTGCGGTGCGTATACCGCTATGCCGAGGACAGCGGGTGGATTCGGCGTGCGGACAATCCGGCCCGGCAGGTGCCGAAACCCGCTCGTCAGCCCTCACATCGCTACGCGATCCCGCCTCACCGGCTCGCCGAGATCTGCACGGCCGCGGCGACCTCCGGTGACGATCCGGAGCTCGACTCCCTCGTGCTGCGGCTGCATATCGAGACCGCCTGCCGTCGTGGCGGTGCGCTGGCGCTGCGACCTCATGATATCGACGAGGACCAATGCCTGGTCCTGCTGCGCGAGAAGGGGCAGACCGAGCACTGGCAGCCGGTCTCGCCGACCTTGATGCGTCATCTCCTCGCTCATGCCCGCGAGCGCGGTGCTCCGCGATCGGGTGAGCTGCTGCGGTATCGCAACGGCAAGCCGATCAGTTCCCATCGATACGACTACATCTGGACCCGGGTCGGGGAGATCCTGCCGTGGGTGGCGGTTCAGGGCATCGGCATGCACTAGCTGCGGCACACAACATTGACGTGGGTGGAACGCACCTTCGGTTTCGCCGTGGCCCGGGCCTATGCCGGACATGACGGCAAGGCCGGTGGCACGACGGCGACGTACGTGAAATCCGATGTTCTCGAGGTCGCCGCCGCCCTCTCCATCCTCACCGCGGAACCGCACCCGCTGGTGTCGAACGTGAACAAGCACGTTCGAGCCATCGACTCGGTGTGAGCGACCGACACCGCAAACGACCCGACACGTGCAGAGATCCGATCCTGTCGCCATTGCCTCGGCCGAGTCGCTCCGGCCGAGGTAGCACCGCAACGTCGAACACTCGACTCGGCCGGGCCGACGGCCGTGAGAGGGGGCTGTGTGGCACGGCAACCCACGGCACCGCGCACAGACACACCCCACCCCAACCCCCAGTAGGGAGACCCGACAATGACTTCCGATTCCTCGACGACGAATCCCTCTCGACAAGCGGCGTTTCGCGGTGTTCGATGGGTCCAACCATCGCATCACCGGGAACCAGCACAGGCGCTGTTGCGCGGCCACCGTCCACGTCGCGGCGCAGCCGCACCGGGACGGGACACCACTGTGGGAATCGACATCACCTGCCCGACCTGTGGGCACGACGACCGAGTGCAGCGCGTCCCCGCCGTTCGAGCGAACGGCACGACCACAGTCTCCGGGCAGGACTACCGCTCCGGCGTCGCCGTCAGCTCTGGAGGACTGATCCCGGTCCTCGGTTCGACCGCGATCGACCGCACCTACTCGACCCGCCTGTCCACCTCACTGGCATTGGCACCCCTCAAACGCGGTTCGGGCAAGCTTGTCTTCTTCGGACTGATCCTCGCGATTCCTGCCCTCATTTTTTTCTTGATCGCCATCGTCAATTTCTCTGATCCTAAAGCGACAACGCCGTTGGCAGTGTTTCTGATCGCCAACTTTCTCTTGATCTCCGCGATGGCTACCCCATCGCTGCTCTTGTTTTGGATCGCGGCGTACAGAAGTCGTCGGAACAGCAGAATTTCCCGAGGAATTGCCGCAAGCAAACGCATCTGGAGCGCTGGCTACTACTGCCATCGATGCGGTTACTGCTACTGGCCACATCCGATCGCACCCGGAATACCGGCACGCCAATCCGTCACCCCGGAAAACTATCGCCGGATCGTGTGGAGCGCGGGCGGATACGCCAACCTCTGACGGGCTCACAGTCGCCCGAATGGCTCGGTTCCTATCAACGAGCGCCCAGAGTCCAGGTGGCGAGCCAATAGGATGGACACCGCCACGCAGTCTGCCCGATGCCACCGGCTGATAATTTATCAGTACGAGGCTCTTTAAACCGCGCTCGACACCCTGCGGTACATACCTCGATTATCGACGCCGACCTATTGAGTGTTCACCGCGTCGAATATCCGCGAACCGCTAACTGTTCACGCCCATAATCTCCTCATCCAAAGCCGCGACAGGAATATCCTGTCGCGGCTTTCGTATTCTTCGATCCTGCTGGAAGGCGACTCCGATGCCTGTCCCTGCCTCTTCCGCTGCGCATTCATGCGCGGTCTGCCAGACCACTATTTCTCCACAGCAGACACGAACGACTGAAAACGCGCCAACGGCCCCTTCGGCCACCAGTGCTGTGGCACGGTGCGCTCGCTGCGGCGAGCCCAGCCAGCATATGGCCACGACCCTGGAATTCGGTCGAGTCTGCCGCACGTGTGCGCCCGGGTGGTCGGAATGCGCCCGCTGCCGGTACACCACACCGACCACATGGCGCACCGATACCGGCGATCGGGTCTGCCCCGCGTGCATCAACCGGTTCTTCGATCACTGCGGCGCATGCAGCCTCTACACCGCCGACAGCCGCTATGTATCGGGCGGCCTCCGCGTATGTTCCGGCTGCGCCCAGAACTACAACTCGTGTGGGCAGTGCGGCGCTCTACTTCCTGATCACACCGACTGTGACAGCTGTGGATCGCGGGGCCGTGTCTGGAGCTACAACTACAAACCCGATCCCCGGTTCTTCGGCCAGGGGCCCGTGTTCCTCGGGCTCGAGCTGGAAATAATCGTCCCCCGCCACAAGTACGAAGTGTGTGCATCGACAGTTGGGGAGTCCATCGGGGATCTGGCGTATCTGAAGCATGATTCGTCGATCGAGCCGTCCGGGTTCGAACTGGTCACCCATCCTATGGAGTACCGGTACGCGATCGAGCGGTTCCCGTGGGAATTGCTCGAACAGCTCGAAGAACTCGGCTGCCGCTCCGATCACAGCGTCGGTATCCATGTTCACGTCTCTCGCGACGGCTTCGACTCCGCGGCCCATATCTTCCGGTGGGCAAAGCTGATCTACCGCAACGAATCCCAGACCGTCACGTTGGCGCGACGGCGATCGAACTACGCGGCGTTCTCCCCCATCGCGCGAGCACGGGTCAAACACACCGCCAAGGACGATCTGCCGCGGTTCGGGATGGACCGCTATCAGGCGATCAACCCGCACCCACGCAAGAGCCTCGAGGTCCGGGTGTTCGCCGGATCCCTGAATCCCCAACAGGTTCAAGCGGCACTGGCGTTCGTCGCGGCCACCGTCGAATACACCCGCGCCCTGACCTGCACCCAGGTCGTCCGACACGGCGGCTGGGAATGGGAGCAATTCACCACCTGGGTCGCTCAGCACGAGGACTACGTACCGTTGCGCGCGGAGATGGAGGCCCTCGCATGTGTCTCTTGACCTACTTTCCGCCCGGCGCCACCTCGGATCTGACGGCGTTGAGGAACGGCGCGCGAGTCAACAAGGATGGTCATGGGTTCGCCGTTGTTACCGAGACCAGCGTGCTGGTCGGGCGCGGCATGGACGCCGAGGAGGTCCTCGACGAGTTCGCCGTCGTCCGTGACCGGTATCCCGATGGGCCGGCGCTGTTTCACAGCCGCTACGCCACCCACGGGGCGGTAAGCATCGACAACTGCCACCCTTTCCGGCTCGGCCGTGATCAACGCACCGTACTGGCGCACAACGGGGTTCTGCCCCGGCGAGTCCGGCCCGCCCCCTACGACCCCCGCTCGGACACCCGGATCGCGGCCACGACCTACCTGCCGCACATGCCTTGCGGACCGCTCGACACCACCCAAGGCCGCCGCGGCCTGGAGTCCTGGCTGGGAACAAGCAAACTCGTAATTCTCACCATCGACCCCGCCTTCGCCCACAACGCCTACATCTTCAACGAATCGGCAGGAATCTGGGATTCCGGGATCTGGTACTCCAATCCCGGCTACCGCCCCGAACCCGAACCCGAACTGCTGCGCACACACACGTGGCACTACGTCTGCGAACACTGTGGTGAACTCGACTTCAGCCGACGCGGCCGCTACTGCGGAGGCTGCGGTTGGTGTTTCCTGTGCGCCAATCCCTTCCCCCACTGCGACTGCGCACAACGCATCGCGACGGGTGTGGCACTGCGCCGCAACGCCACTCGCTGACACCTGACCTACCAGCCTCGTGAGCTCGGGTCGTGCCGTAGCACGATGTCGTCTCCGCCGAAGAGGCACCGCCGACGAGCTTCACGGCTCCAGCCTTCCCGTAAGGCGCGAACCCCTTAGGCGGCAAGCAGGATTCGCGCGCTCTGCGTCGCCTCTATCGCTTCCGACTACCTTCCCTCGATTCGCAGAAAGGTTCTGCACCCATGCCCGAAATACTGGACACACACGTGCTGTGCCGCACATGTTCCGCACTGATCCCCGACGACCCGCTCCTGGATTTCCCGGCTGCCGAATGCCGGGACTGCGATGAGCGTCCCTTCTGCCAGGACTGCGAAGAGCGGGTCGACGATGTCCACTGGACCGTCGATCACGGTGTGCTCTGCACCACCTGCGCGCGGCGCTGGTCGCAATGCGAATACTGCGAGCGCTACACCACCGCCGGTGAAGCCACGCAGTGGCGACATCGTCTGCGACACCTGCCATATCGACCACTACTGGCGGTGCTCGGATTGCTGTCTGCTGTCGCGCTATCTGCGCAGCGTCGACACCGGCGAGGAGGTGTGCCGCGACTGCGAGAGCCAGTACCGCGTCTGCGACGACTGCGACTACCTGACCGCCAACGACGACTACTGCACCTCGTGCTCGCGCGACCGCCGCGACGACCACATCCACGACTACTCCTACAAACCCGCCCCCTACTTCCACGGCCAAGGCCCGGTCTTCCTCGGACTGGAACTCGAGATCAAAACCCGCAGCAGCTCCTTGCAAGCCTGCGCCGAGATCGCCGCCGACCACCTCGGCGACCTGGGTTACCTCAAGGAGGACGGATCCATCGGCTACAACGCCGGATTCGAGATCGTCACCCACCCCATGAGCTACGAGTGGGCCATCGACGAATTCCCCTGGAAGATGCTGCGCGAGCTACGGATTCGCGGCGCGTACGTCGACGATAACGTCGGCATTCACGTACACGTCTCCCGCAAGGGGTTCGACTCGGCCGCACACGTGTACAGGTGGATGAAGTTCTTCTATCGCAACGAATCTCACGCCGTGCGCCTGGCCCGCCGCCGCAGTGACGACTGGGCCAGCTTCACACCCGAAACCCGCGCCGGTATCGCCAAATTCGCCAAGGGCGAACGGTTCGGCTACGGCCGCTACCAGGCCATCAATGTCTACCCAGAGGAGACATTCGAAGTCCGGATATTCGCCAGTTCCCTTCACCACCAACAGGTTCAAGCAGCGCTGGCGTTCATCGCCGCCTCGGTGGAATACACCCGCACCCTCACCTCCGGTGACGTCGCACGCCGACGCGGCTGGGAGTGGACCGCGTTCGTCACCTGGGTACGCGCCCACCCGATCTATCTGCCCTTGCTGGCGGAAATGGAGGCCCTCGCATGTGCATCCTGAGCTTCTACAAGCCGGGTGTCACACCGGATCTCACCGCCCTGCGCGACGGTGCGCTGGCCAACCCGCACGGGCACGGTTACGCCGTCGTCGCCGACGACCGCATCCTCGTCGGGCGCGGCCTGGACGCCGCCGCGATGATCGAGGAATTCGCGGCTGTGCGTGCCCGTTTCCCGGACACCCCAGCATTGTTCCACTCCCGCTTCGCCACCCACGGCTACATCACCGAACAGAACTGCCACCCCTTCGCCGTCGGCGGGGATACCCGAACAGTGCTGGCGCACAACGGGATTCTCCCTGCAATCGTGCATCCAGCGACTGGTGATCCACGCTCGGACACCCGTGTCGCGGCCGAGGACTTCTTTCCCTTGCAGCCGTTCGGGTCGCTGGACTCCTGGGCTGGCCGCGCCGACCTCGAGGAATGGCTCGACGGCGACAAGATGATCCTGCTCACCGTCGACCCCCGCTACAAGCACACCGCGTACCTGTTCAACGAACACCGCGGACATTGGAGCCATGACGGGATCTGGTACTCCAACCACTCCTACATCTGGCGTGAACCCGACGGCAGCACCGACAACAAGGCCGAACACCGCTTCTACGACTACTGCGACTACTGCGGCCACTACGAAATCGAGTCCGCCGGGCCGCACTGCCCGGCGTGCGGCTATTGCGAGCAATGCTGGCACGAATTCCCACACTGCACCTGCGAATCCCTCACCGGCACAGAACGATACGCCGACATTACCTTCGTCGACTGCGCCTAGACCGGCAACGACGTCGCTACGAGCGTGGAGGGCCGGGCGGGGTGTGGTCAGCAGGAAGACACGAACTGATGACGGATAACAAGTCGGAACTCTTGTTCCAGGACGACGAGTACGTGTCGGTGACCGCTTCGGCGAACACCGCGTCGAATTCACGATCAGAGGCGATGACGAGGGAGAAAGCTCTCGCTACTGGGATCCCCTCACAGTGATCGTCACCGGCGGTGCGCACTACACCGCCGAATCGGCTGGGAAGTTCGAGGTCCCGGCCAATCACACCGTCAGCGTCAGGTTCGGTCGACACGGCAGCCCCCGGTTCTCGTTCACCTGCACCACCTTCCGGTCCCCGTGCCGCTGTCCTGGCTGCGAACAACCGCTGACGGTGTGCCGGTGCAGCGGCACCGACCGGCCGGGGTCCTGGCGGCTGGTGCCATGCCGCTACCTCGACCACCTCGCCAGACTCGACCTCTTGGGCGTCATCGCCGCCTTCGACGGCCCTCTGGGCGCGTTTCATACCGGCCCGGTGATCCTCCCACTGGTTCGGGCTGTCACTGGCCGCTATCCGACCCGCTTCGCGGCGCTCACCGCGGTTGCCAGCACCGATTAACCAACCACTCACGCACACCGCAGGCCGTCGCGCCTCTGCGGTTGTCGCGGCGACCCGAGAAATGGAAGTCCCCGATGAACCACATCCGCTCCGTCTCACCCCCGAACAGACCGACGCCCGCCCTGTTGTTCGTCCCATCGGCGGTGTCTCCGTGAGTACTGATCCGAGCCGCTATCTCGCCCGCTTGCGCGTCATGCCCGGCTACGAGACTTGTGTGCCTGCCCCGCCGTCGACCGAAGTGCTGGTGGTCGGCTACCCGCGCGTGCTTCGCCGCCGCCCCCGATTCCGGCACACCGATCGCGCGCTTCGATGCGCTCACGGCCAGGGCCGTAGCTCAGACGGCGACGCCGATGGCGTTGGTCTCGGTCGAACACGCCACCCAACGGCTGCGGATCCGCACCGGCGGTGGGACCGAAATCAGCTGGGAAGAGAACTATTTCACCGCGTTCGGCGATTCGGGTACCCGATGGCATCTGCTGCCGGTAGCCACCTCGTCCGTCGGCGGATTCATCGTCGCGCACGGTGCCTGGTCTGCCAGTGGATATGAGGCTGTGCTCACGCGCTCCACCCTCGCCCAGGCCCCGTTCGCGCCGTCGGTGGTGGCGGTGCACAACGCCGACCCGCACACCGGCGCGCACCGGTGGTGATCTCGAGCGCTGTCGGTCTGATGCGATGGATCGAGGCCGCACTCCCCGAGATCGACTCCGTCACCTTCGGCCCCTGGCTCGCCCAACCTCCCACACACGACGCGATCACCGCCGTCGTCCACGTGCGAGTCGAGTCCGCGTCGCGGCCACCGCAATCGATCACCGTCGCACTCTCCGCGTATCCCACGGCCGGCGATCACAGCTCGCGCTAGCCCACTTGTCCATGCACCCCTCTGTCGATAGTCAGGAGTAATCCGTGAATTCCGCAGCGCCGTCACCGAATTCGTCCCGGCCACCGATTCCCGCTCGTTTACACGACGCGCCGACCGCGCAGGGCTTGGCCATCCCGTTCCTGACGCTGTGTCACCGCGGCCGGACCTCCCCGGTCTGGGGTGCGATCGACCCCGAACGCTACGCCCTGGTGCTGAGCCTGCGCCTGTGTCAGGTCTGCGGCGAAGGACTCGGCAGCGGTCAGGGACCCGGCCAGCAAGCCGTGGTCTTCGTGCGCCCTC
This sequence comes from Nocardia tengchongensis, assembly GCF_018362975.1. NCBI lineage: Bacteria > Bacillati > Actinomycetota > Actinomycetes > Mycobacteriales > Nocardiaceae > Nocardia > Nocardia tengchongensis. The sequence continues at coordinate 5,250,747 of NZ_CP074371.1, read as the reverse complement.
ACGACTGGGTACGTGGTGTCGGCCCGGAAGCCGGGCTTCACCCCGAGTGCGCCGCCTACTCCACCCGAGGCTGTCCGATGCTGGCCGGACGCATGCCCACCTACAGATCCAACGCGATCGCCGCCCGCATCACCCCCTGCCCTGACCCCGAATGCGGGTGCCCCCAATGGATTCAGCCCGGCCCCGACTCCGACGAAGCCCGTCGGGCAGGTCAACCCGCCGAGGCGTGGTACTCGATCCTCATCGATGCCCGCGACTACCGGATCGTCCCGTTCCAAGCCACCGAATCCGACCCTGTCACCTACGGAGTCGAACTGCGTGGGCTCCGCATCCGGCGCCTCCGGAAAGTGCGCGGCACCCCGGGTAGCGGACCGACGATCCTGGATCGACTGGCCGCGATGCTCGACCTCGACCGCCTCACACCGTGACCACACACCTGAACAGCGATAGCCACCGGTGAACGCTGATCCCCAAACCGGCACCGAGAAAGGAGGTTTCGGGATGGGGTCACCCCTGCGAGTGCTCTCGCTCGGTGCAGGCGTGCAGTCGACGACGTTGCTGCTGCTGATCGCGCACGGCGAGTTACCGATGATCGACGCCGCGATCTTCGCCGACACCGGCTGGGAACCCGAGGCGGTGTACCGGCATCTCGAAAGGCTAGAGCACGAGATCGCCGAGCCCGCAGGCATTCCGCTCTATCGGGTCAGCAACGCCGACATCCGGCGTGACGCTCTCGATCCACAGACCCGCTTCGCGCAGATGCCACTGTACGTCCTCGGCCCCGATGGCAGCCACGGAATGTTGCGCCGCCAATGCACCGACCTCTACAAGATCACCCCTATTCGACGCAAAGTCCGAGAGCTGCTGGGCTATCCGGATACGCGCCGGGTTCCTGCCGGTGTTTACGCCGAGCAGCTGGTCGGGATCTCACTCGACGAGTCGTGGCGGGCGTCGCGGGCCGACTACGATGTGTCCTACAGCAGATCACGGTTTCCTCTTCTGTTTCTGACCGGCGGCACGGGGCGGACCGCGCGAGGTTGGACCCGAACCGATTGCCAGCGTTACCTTTCCGCGCACGGCTACGCCGATACACCGCGCAGCTCATGCCGCGGATGCCCGTATCACAGCAACGCGTTCTGGCGCACGATGCGCGACGACCGCCCTCGCGAGTGGGCCGATGCGGTCGAGTTCGACCACCTCATCCGCAACGGCGGTGCCCGGGCCAACGCCAACGGCCACCTGCTGCGCGGACTCGCCTACCTACATCGCTCTCGTGTCCCGCTGGATCAGGCCCCGATCGATCGGCGCACCCGCACCGAGTTGCGCGACGCACAAGGCGAACTGTTCGACGCGCTCGCCGACCAGGACAACGAGCGCGGATGCTCACCGTTCGCCTGCCGCGGAGACGACCACGACAGCGCCGCCGCCTGAGCACACAAGCTCCCGGCCAAACCACCAACCACAACTGGGTTTCAGAAAGGACTGTCCTTCAATGAGTTCGATGACTTTGTGGTTTCCCCTGGACGAGGTCTCTGTTCTGGCCGAACATGCGATGGCCGCACCCGAGCACGCTGCCTTCGGGTTCGATTCCCACACGACCCCGGTCCCGGCACTATTGTGCGTCGCCGACGACGGGGCATACCTGATGAGCAACGGGCTTCCGCGACTGCTCGCCGATCCCGCCAGCCCTGAAGGCTCCTCACGAATCGTTCGCGCCCATCGAAATGACATCGGCTCGCTGCTCGACGATGTGTCGATATGCGACGGCTTCGTCGAACACATCGCTCTCACAGCACAATTCAGTCGCCAGGCTCGAACGATCGATCTGATTCGCAGGTACTCCCAACGCGCGGCATGGCTCGTTCTCACAATCACGCCGAGCCGATTCGAGATCTCGTTCACTCCGTCGAACTCGTTCTCGCCGAACAGCCCACAACCCGCGGACCAGTAGCCGTCCTGGCAGGCACCCGCGGTGCGCCGAACGACATCGCGCACGGTGGCCGGCGCGCGAATACCAGCGTCGGTGCGGCGGTGGCGTGACGCGCACGGGCCACCACTACCGACCCGGCACGTCCTCGTCGGCCTGCGAAGCTTCTGGGCCTCAAGTCTCGTCGGATGTGGAGCCCGGCGCGGCTTCTCGGTTGGATTGTGCGTCCGCACTCAGGTTCCGAGGAGCCGCGAGTTTTCGTGCCTGCGGGGTTCGAGGATGCGGCGTCGCAGAGGCCGGGAGGGGTTCAGTGTCGGCTGTGCGCCAAACAGCCAATAGCTGCCGTGCGCGTTTGACGGTGATCTCGAGCAGGTCGGCGAGTTCTTCGTCGCTCTGCACATGCGCACGCACCGCAGCGGCGGCTGCGGCTTGCGCCTGTTCGTAGGTCGTGATGTCGCTGGCCGCGCGTGCGAGTACGGCGTCGATCTGCTCACGCAGTGCTGCCACGTCGCGGTCGCGGCGGTCTTCGACTGCGCTGATCGCCTGCCACGCAGTCAGGTAGTCGCCCACGGCCCGCGTGATCGTCTTCTCGCGTTCGGTGGCGGCAGCGCGGCGTTCGAGGCTGCGTTGGTGTGAGCGTTCCAGGCGTGCAACAAGTTCCGGGGAATCCTGGCCGCGTGGTCGACGGCGTCGTGGGCGCGGAGATTCGGTCATGGTCAACAGCTCCTGACGGGCATGCGGATAACCCGATCAGTCCCTCGCACCCCCGACGATACCGATCACACACCGGGCCGCCACGGCCCGCGCTCAATTCGTTGCGTGGCGGCGTCATCGCGATCGGTGAGATATCGCCGGCCGCGCTCGCCCTCGCGTATCCGCACGTCGCGTCGTGCCGCTTCGCCTTTTGTCTGCCCATCGACACCGAGGAGTTGTTGCTATGTCCTCACCCATGTTTCTCGGCAACCCGTCCGACCTCATCGCGTCTGTGCCTGCGGTGCTGGGCTTCACTCCCACACGATCGATCGTGCTGCTGTTCGGCAAGACCGAATCCTCCTCGGGCACATCGGTATCGATTACGTTCGCTGCTCGCGCGAACTCGCCGGGAGACGAGGATTCGCTCTCCGACGCCGAGCTCGCGCACTACGCGATGGACATGTGTGCCCGTCTCGACGCGGTCGCCGTGGTGGTGGTGTTCGTCGATGACCGGCTGACACCGCCGGGCGCATCCGGCACCGCCGATCCGCGACACAGGTCCGTGCTCGATGTACTGGCCCGGCACCTCGGATCGGTGAACCTTGTCCTCGGCGGCGCGTGGGCCGCTCGCACGCTCGCGCCGAAAGCCGAATGGTGGGACTTACTCGACGCCGCTCAGCGTGGACGCCTGCCCGACCCCGACACCTCACCGGTCGCCGTCGCCTACACCGCTGCGGGTCGCACGATCCACCGCAGTCGCAGCGCACTCGCCGATCTGGTGACCACCGACGCCGCGCTGCGGGATCGCGTCGCCCCGCTCATGCTGGCAGCTGCTGTCGATGCGCACAGGCGATGGGCTCGTGCCGCGCAGATCGGCGATCCTCATGCCGATACGCGTCGCACGTTGTGGCAGGTGATGCACGCCATCACGACTTGGTCGCCGACCCAATCGCCTGACCCGCAAATGTTGGCCGAGGTCGCGGTCGCCCTGCGCGACCGAGTTGTTCGCGATGTCATGTTCGGTGTCGCCGCAGGTGCGCATGCGGTGCGTGCAGAGCAGCTGTGGTCGATCCTCACCCGCGCTCTGCCTGATCCGGACCGTGCGCAAGCCGCCACTCTGCTGGCCTTTCACGCCTACCTGCGCGGTGACGGCCCCTTGGCCGGGATCGCACTCGGGGCCGCCTTGTCTTCCGATCCCAAGTACCTCATGGCGCGACTTCTTCACGCCGCCTTGATCTACGGCATGGACCCCGCACGGCTGCACCATTTGTGCCGCTCCGGGATCGAGGCCGCCGCCGAACTACGCATCGATATCGGTGCGCCACAACAGCATTCACACCCCCAGAAAGGTGACCGTGACACATCTCGATGAACGCCTGCACACATGGGCGCTACTGGCGCGAGCAGCTCTGGCCTCGCCCATCATTGTGCACGCACTGTTGATCGAACACGGCCCACTGGCCGCCGCGGACTATATCGCCGCCGACGCCCGTGATTCGCGCTTCGGGCCGGTGACCCGGGTGATGGCCGCCTACGACCTCGAGCGCGCCGAGCGCGCCGGCGCACGGTTGGTGACCCGCGATGACCCCAGATGGCCGACCGCGCTCGCCGACCTCCAGACCGTCGGCGCGCACGCGCCGATCGCGTTGTGGTCGCGTGGGCCCGGACAACTGGATCTGCTGACCGAACGTGCTGTCGCGGTGGTCGGTGCGCACGCCTCGACCAGCTACGGCGAGAAGGTCTCCACCCATCTCGCGACCGGTCTGGCCCGGCAGGACTGGACGGTGCTCAGCGGCGGCGCGTTCGGTATCGACGCCGCCGCGCACCAGGCCGCCCTCGACGCCGAACGCCCGACCGTCGCGGTGCTACCCGCCGGGCTGCACCGGCTGTTCCCCCACGGCAACGCCTACCTGCTCGCGCGGATCGAAGAGACCGGACTGCTGCTCAGTGAGTATCCTCCGGGCGTCGAGCCCAGCCGCCCGAATTTCTTGGCACGCAACAGGATCGTCGCCGCGCTGGCCGCCGGGATCGTCGTGCCCGAGGCCGGGCTGCGCAGCGGCACCGCCAACACCGTGCGCTGGGCCAACAAGCTGCATCGGCCGGTCACCGCCGTCCCGGGCCCGATCGATTCCGCAGCCTCACGCGGCTGCCACGAATTCATCCGCACCGGCCAGGCCACGCTCGCCGTCGACGCCCAGGACGTCCTCGACACCCTCACCCGCTGACACCCACCGCCACCACCACGCACATCGCGCCCACGACAGACGGGCCGCGATGCCATCTCGGTTCCTCGCTGTTTTCTCACACCGCATGTTCGCGGTCACCTTCGGAGGTTGCTCATGTCCGTCGAATCTCTCTCCGCTTCGAAATCCACTGCCGTTGCGCTGATCTCGCGCGGTGAGTACGACCAGTTGGTTCATCGCGGCCAGGCCGGACCGGTACCGGCGATCGAGGCCACTCCGGTCCTGGATCGCTGGCGCGATTCCCATCCCGAGTGGCGCGGTCGGCATTGGCGCTTCGTCGCCGACGACACCGCCGTCCTTCGGCTGCACCCGGTCAATGTCGCGCGCGCCGAACGACGCTCGCTCGCCGCCTGACCCACACCGCCCGCTCACCCGTCTGGGGCCACCACACCGAGCCGAACTCGGCGAGTGGTGGCCCCAGTCCCTGTCAAGGAGGTCCGCGTCATGGAATCCGTTGCCCTTGCCATTGATCCATCCATTCTCGACGACCACGAGCACGACCACGACCGCGCCGCAGAGGTCGCCGATGCCGCTGCCGCCGATCCGGACCCGGCTTCCGACGCGCAGCAGTTGCCGCACGTGGAGGCGTTGTGGCGGGATCCGGCGGAGCTGGTGATCGCGGAGAACGTCCGTAAAACCTTCGATCTCACCGAACATCTCGACATCGTCGAGTCGATCACAGAGTTCGGTGTCGATATCCCGATCATCGCCGAACGCCAGCCCGACGGCAGTCTGCACGTCACCGAAGGCCAACTGCGCACCCTCATCGCCCTCGACGCGAAGATCAAAAAGGTTCCGGTCTGGGTCCGCGACGCCGACCCCGATCTTCCGGACAACGAACGCCGCATCCGTACGACGTTGATGCAGATGAACGTCAACGACCGGCGCGTGGCGATGGTCGAGGCCGACCGCGCCGACGGCATCGCACTCATGCTGGATCTCGGCGCGTCGGTCACCCGCGTGGCGAAAGGACTGCAGCGCAAACGATCCCAGATCAAACACGCTGCGACGATCGCAGCATCGGCGACCGCGCGCGGTCTGGTCGACGCGGGAGCCTACAGTCTCGATCAGCTCGCGGTGATCGCCGACTACGAAACCCTCGGCGACACCGACGCGGTCGAACGACTGCTCCGGGTGCCCCGGTCGAGCTTCTCCTACACCGCCAACCAGATCGCCGCCGACCGCGAAGAGACCCGTGCCCGGATGGAGGCGGCGGTGTTCTGCGCGGCGCTCGGGTTCGGGATATTGACCGCCGAACCCGACACCAGCTCCCTGGACTCGACGCTGTTGCCCGCCGAGCTACTCGAGACCGCCGACGCCGCCCCGGTCAGCGAAGAACTGATCCGCGCGCAGGCGCACCGGTGGCTGGTCTACCTCGACGTCGAGGAGAACGGGCAACTCGTCGACGTCCAGACCGGTGAACTCGTCGACCCCGATCAGGTCGACTGGGACACCCAGGGCCGCAGCGAATCCCAGCCCGGCGAAGGTTTGCGGCACGCCGACTCGGTGGACTACCGCGACCGCTGGATCCCCCTGTACTTCCTGCCCGCGGATCAGGTGGCCGAGTCCGGTCTGAAGCTGCGTCCACTCGCGGTCGACGAGGAGGCGGGCAGTGATCGCGCCGAGGCACTGCGTCTTGACGCCCTCCAGGCTGCCGCCGAGCGCGAGTCCGCCCGACTGGAGCGACGGAGGGTGCGTGAGCTCAACAAGCGCGGGCTCGCTGCAAAGGAACGGCGTATGGAATTTCTGACCCGGTTGTTGGCGCGGCGGACTCCGCCCGCGCAGGCCGGGCAGTTCGTCGCCGAATCCCTGGCGCGGGAATCGGATCTGCTCGGTTCCTTCCACGCGCCCAAGGCCGCGCGGGATCTGCTGGGGGTATCCGGATTCACCGACGAGCTGGTGTCCTCGATCCAGTCCGCGACCGCCAGCCGGGCGTGGGTAGTCGTGTTGGCAATGGTGTTGGGCGCGTTCGAATCCCGCGCAGGCAAAGACTCCTGGCGCTACAACGACCGCGGCGTGCAGCGGTATCTGAAGTTCCTGGCCACCGTCGGCCAGCAGCTGGAATTCGAACTCGTCGATGTCGAGCAAGCCGCCGCTGGACCCATCGACTACCACGACATCGATCTCGACATCGACGCAGATCCCGGCTTGGCCGGAGCGGTCACAGCCGCAGCCGCCTGACCGGCGGTGCGCGCCAGCGCGTCACACGTACGAATCTCTTCTCGAGAAAGGGAGTCGAGCATTGACTCAGGACCTATTCACTATCAAGGGGAATCTGACCGGTGACCCCGAACTGCGGTTCACACCGGCAGGTGCCGCGGTCACCAATTTCACAGTCGCGTCCACGCCCCGCTATTTCGATCCCCAGTCCAAGGAATGGCGCGATGGTGAACCGTTGTTTCTGCGCTGCAATATCTGGTGGCAAGCCGCGGAGAACGTGGCCGAAACACTGACTCGCGGTGCACGAGTCATCGTCTCGGGCAAGTTGAAGCAGCGCAGCTACGTCACCCGCGAAGGCGACAAGCGCACCGTGGTCGAGCTCGACGTCGACGAGGTCGGCCCCTCCCTCAAATACGCCACCGCCAAGGTGACCAAGAACCCCTCCAGCGGCAACCAGACGGGCGGGCGTCCCGTCGCCGGGAACGGGTTCGGCCAACCCACCCACGACCCGGATCCTTCTGCGCACGACGGGGATCCGTGGCAGGCACCGGCGTTGGCGGTGGTCGGAGGAACCGCCTTCACCGACGATCCAGGCTTCTGACCCCTTCTCACTGCTCGTTTCTGCGCGGGTCTTCTCGGCCAGCGCAGGGATGAGGGTGCGATGTCCGTCTGGTCGGGGCGACCAGCCAGCTCGAGGGCTACCGGTTCCGGGTACGCCGCGCCACACAGCCCGCGCCCGACACAACCGAATTCCCGCGCGCACCGTCCCATTCACACCCTCCAGCCGGGTTGAGAGCGCACGGGAATTCGCTTGCGCACGCCCAGCGCGTTCTGCGCCTGCGCGTCGCCCCCGGCCCCGGTCCGACGCCCTCGGCTGGTCGCCCCGTCCAGCCGGCCATCACGGCTGCCGAGGTTGCTCACGCGCCGTGGTCGCCACTCGCATCACTGTCCAGACAGGAAAACACTCGTGACCGAATCCAGCGCATTCCTCGACGCCATCGCCGCACTCGACATCACCTTCACCACCGACCGCCGCGCCGCCCGCAAAGCCTTCCCCGCCGCCCTAGCGTTAGCGAACCCGGCGGAGCGTGAATTCCTCGACCGACTCGCCGACACCTTCACTCTCTACCCATTCGCCAGTGCCATGAAGCGCCTCGATGCGCAGTACGCGGCCGAGCCCGACAACCGCGATCGCCTGGTGGCGTTGGTGCCCGACACCGATCCCGCGCTGTTCATCCGCGACCGAGCCGATCGGCTCGCCGAGATGCAGGCCCGCGCCGCCCACAACAACACCAGCGTCGAAGACGAGTACTCCGCGACCCACGCGGAGTTGCCGACCGCCGAGTTGCCGCGTACTCCGATGCGTCAGTGGCGCAACCCGCCTGCGCGTACCTACCTCGCGCCGCGCCGCGACACCGAGAAGTCGCGTGGTACCGCCGAGCAGATCAAATACCGCATCGCGCGGCGCGCCAAGCGCCGCCCCGTCGAGGTCGAGCCCGAAGTCGTCGCCCGCTACGTCGCCGAGAACCTCTACACCGACACCGTCGATGCCGAACTCGCCGACGCCCGCGCCGCGGAAACCCGCGCCCGCGAACGCGGCCTGCTCGCCGCGCCCCGATCCGGTTCGTGGACACCGCGATTCCCCGGCGACAAACCGCCCCTGGATTCCGAGGAAGCCCGCACGCTGTGGAACCACCTCTACGTCGGCTACGTCGCCGAACAGCATCAGCACGCCCTCGCGCTCGCCGGGAAGTCAGCAGTCAGTGAGGACCGGGCGCTCGCCGATGCCACCACCCGCACCACCCTGCACGGTTACAGCGACCGGCGCACCGCGATTCCGTTCCAGGGCAACGGCCTGGACTACGACCACGAAGCCATGAACCCAGTACGCGGATGGCGATGCGTGTCCTGCTTCATCGAACGCGCCGACACCGACCAACACCTCACCCACACCCATACCGGTGGACTCCGCAGCGACGACGGCCTCTGCGATATCTGCCGCGCCGACGACCGCCCCGGCCTGCCGCCGCTCCTTACAGGATTCACCGCGCGCGACCTCGCCCGCACCTACATGCGGTTCTTCGCCAACACCTACCCCGCCGCAGCGCGCGGACTGCTCGCCGAGGTACGCGCCCGCGCACCGCAATGGCTGATCATCCTGATAGACGAATTCCTCGCTACCGCAAACCTTCCCGGCGCGACCCCCGAACCCGACCCGCAGCCTCCGGTGGCTCCCGCCCAGCGGCAGCCCCGTCGACGCGGCCCCGTCCTGGGTGCCGGGCAGCGCACCGGCTGCTGCGACGCCTGCACACAGATCACCGCCGTCAACACCGACAACCTGTGCACCCCGTGCCTGGTCTGGATCGGACTCGACACACCCGCGACCACACGCCACGCCGCCTGACCGACGACACCGGCCCGCGCACCCGAATGGATGCGTGGGCCGGTGTTCTTCCTGTCCCGACATCCGCGTTCGACGAAAGAGTCTGTGTGAGCGAGCCTCCGACCGCAGTGACTATCTCGCCCCCGATTCCCTCACCATCTATATGGTCCGCGTGGCTTGTCGCCTCTGTGGCGGCACACAGGAGTTTCCTGTCGGGCTCGCCGCGTTCATCGGCTGGGCCGCGTACCGGATTCCGATGCAGGACGCGTTCGCTCATCTGTCCGCCCCCGAGCGCGAATACATCCGGTCACGGATCTGTCCGGCCTGCTGGATCGCCGAGTTCGGCACCCATCCCTATCACGCCTGACCCGGCGTCACGTTCCCCGGTCCGCCGTGGCGACCGCTCCTGCGGCGGACCGGCTTCCATCACCAACCCGCCCACCACGAAAGGGGTCCTCCCATGCGTCCTGTCCTTGAGATCCTGAAATTCGCCGCCGTCTATATCCTCGTGATGATCGCGTTCTACATCACCGCCTACCTCATGCAGCACATCCTACCGATCGATCTGAACCCACCGGTCCAGATCTCGTGCCCGGCAGACTCTCCCGCCACCACCCGGACCTAGCACCGCGCCGATCCACGGGACCAATTGGCAGGTCACCTTCACCATTCACTCGCCTGCCAATTCCCCTCCCTTCCCTACCCAATCCCCACCACCCATCTCACCTCACCAACCAGTTCCCCACTCCCAACTCATATCTCACACACCTCTACCCCTTCCCCCTCTTCCTCCCCCTATTCAAAACAGCAGACCTCTTGCATAGCGGAAAACAATTCGATAACGACCAGCGAAGAAGGTCGAATTGGTAATTTCTTTACCAGTTCTGACTATAGCAATGCGCGGTCATTGGGGGTTTCGATGAGTGTGTGACAGCGACGCTGCACAAAGTATTGGCGGGCAACGGATACCTGTACTACCTGCGGCAGGTCGCCGCCGACGATTCCAGCCACCGAGGCCCCGGATCACTGGCCGACTACTACTCGGCACGCGGCGAATCACCCGGTCGATGGCACGCAGCGCGCCTGGTCTCGCTGGGTCTGACCGCCGGGGATCTCGTCACCGAAGCACAGATGAAAAGCCTGTTCGGACAAGGACGCCACCCGAACGCCGACGCGATCGAGACCGAAGTCATCGACCGCGAGATCGCCGCCGGCGCCAAACCCAAAGACTCACTGCGAGCCGCGGACAAGGCCACCCAGTTGGGACGTCCGTTCCGGGTGTACGAGGGCGGCAACGAGTTTCGCCAACGCTGCGCGGACGCCTTCGCCCAGCACAACACCCAGCAGGGCCGCCACCGCTCCGAGGCCATCGACGACACTGTACGGGCCCGCATCCGCAGCCGGGTCGCGACCACGATGTTCACCGAGACGATCGGCCGCGCACCCTTGGACGCACGCGAGCTCTCGGGATGGGTGGCACGCAACTCGCGGCCGCAATCGGCGGCGGTCGCGGGATTCGACATCACCTTCAGCCCAGTCAAGAGCGTGTCCGCGCTGTGGGCGATCGCCCCGAAAGCGGTGTCGGACAAGATCGCCGCGGCTCACGAGAAGGCCATCGACGACGCGGTGGCGTGGCTGGAGACGCACGCGATCTACTCCCGGTTGGGTGCCAATGGTGTGCGGCAGGTCGATGTGGAGGGGATTGTCGCCGCGCGGTTCGTACATCGTGAATCACGCTGCGGTGACCCCGATTTACACACGCACCTGCTGATCGCCAACCGGGTGCGGACCCGTGATGGGCAGTGGCTCACCCTGGATGCCGCGGTGATCTATCGGCTGATGGTGACCGTCAGCGAAATCTACAACACCCGCCTCGAACACCATCTCGAACACGACGTGGCCGTGTCGTTCAGCCAACGGCCAGGCACCGACCCGACGAAGCGCCCGATCCGTGAAATCGACGGTATGCCGGTGGCATTGATCGAGTACTGGTCGCGCCGCGATGCCGACATCACCGCGCGGCTGGGCGTGCTCGCCGCCCGGTTCGAGCGCGAGGTCGGGCGTGAACCGATGCCGAAGGAGATGTTCGCGCTCGCCGAGCGGGCCACCCTGGAAACCCGCCCGAACCGGCACTCCTCCCGCTCATGGGCAGAACAACGCGCGGACTGGCGACACCAAGCCGAAACCGTACTCGGCTCACCGGAACTGGTATCGAAACCGGTGTCGACCATCCTGTCCCGCCGACCTGTGCCACGCCGCCCTTTCACTCCCACCGACATCGTGGAGACTGCGCAGCGCGTAGCAGCGACCGTGTCGATGGAGCGGTCGAGTTGGCAATGGCATCACGTTCGCGCCGAAGCCGAGCGGCAATTACGCGGTGTACTCGACAAGGATCAGTGGCCTACCGCAGTGGATTCTGTCGTGGCCGAAACGCTTTCACCGTCGCACGCGGTCGCGCGCGGGGACCCCGACATCGCCGCCGAGCCGGTATTGGCCACGGTACCGCCCCTGTATCAGCGTGCCGATCACTCCAGCGTCTATACCGGCGTCGGCACCCAGACCTACACCACCGTGCAGCGGTTGGGGACCACACAGCGGTTGATCGACCTGTCGTTACGCCTCGGCGCACGCACCCTCACCGACCAGACCATCGACGCCGCGATCCGCGCGTATCACGCCGATCCCGCGAACACGACGCGTCGGCTCAACGCCGGACAGGTCGCAGTCATCACCGAATTCGCCCGCTCCCCCTGGTTCATCGCCACCACCAACGCGCCCGCCGGCGCGGGCAAGACCACCGCCATGCGCGTGCTCGCCGACGCATGGCGCGCCGACGGCGGCACTGTTCTGGGCCTGGCACCGACCGCCGCCGCGGCCGCGGTCCTGGGCGACGCGATCGCCGCCCGCACCGAAACCGCGGACAAGCTTCTCGATGTCCTGCACAAACACTCGCCTGCTGCCGTCGCGTCGCCGGTGGACGGCAACCCGTTTCCCCCGTCGTTGCCGCAGTGGGTGCTCGATATCGACGCTCGCACGCTGGTCATCGTCGATGAGCATGTGCGCCTCGGCGACGACAAACGCCTGCGGCTGTTCGAGTTCCTGCTCGACCGCCGTGCGGCGGTGCGATGTGTCGGTGACGACCATCAACTGCCCGCGATCGAGGCCGGTGGCTCGGCCGCCGACACCGCCGACGCGGCCCGCGCGTCGGCGCTGACCCAGGTGGTGCGCTTCGCCTCCAGCATCGAGGCGTCGGCCAGTCTGGCACTGCGCGAGGGTGATCCGAGCGCGCTCGGCTTCTATCTCGACCACCAACGAATCCGTTCCGGGTCATCGGCGGCCGTACGGGAACAGGCGTATGCCGGATGGATCGCCGATGACCTCGGCGGGCGGGACACGGTCATGCTGGCTGCGACCAATGACATCGTCACCGCACTCAACGACCAAGCCCGTGCCGATCGCCTTGCCCGCAGCACCACGCAGGCCGGGCTGGAAGCTGCTCTCCCGACGGGCTTCACGCATCGCTGGGTGACATCGTCAGTACCCGCCGCAACGATCCCCGGCTGCGATTGGGTGCACGCGACTGGGTGCGCAACGGCTACCGGTGGACGGTCACCGCCGTTCATCCCGACGGCGCGCTCACCGTCACCCATCTGCGCTCCGGTCGGCGCGGCGGCGACACCACGGTGCTGCCCGCCGCATATGTGCGCGAGCATGTCCGGCTCGGCTACGCCACGACCATCGACTCCGCGCAAGGCATCACCGCCGACACCTGCCACGTCGTGCTCACCGGCCAGGAATCCCGCAACCAGCTCTACGTCGCCCTCACCCGCGGCGCCACCCGCAACCACGCCTATGTCACCACTGCGATCGACGGCAGCGAGGCATCCTTCTGGACCGAACCCGGCCTGTTCCCCCACACCGCTGTCGAAGTCTTGCAACGCACCCTGGCCCGCGACACCACCCGCGCCTCCGCCCACACCGAACTCCGCGACGCACTCGACCCGCACCAGCGCCTCGGCATCGCGATCGACACCTACCACGACGCCCTGGCTCTCGCCGCCGAAGACACCCTCGGCCCCGAGGGATTGACCGCACTCGACACCCGCGCCGAGACGATCTGGCCCGGTCTCACCGATGCTCCCGCCTACCCTGCCTTGCGCGAAGTCCTCTCACTCATCGCCCTGTCCGGTCGAGATCCCGCACACGCCTTGACCTCCGCGCTCGCCGCGCGGGAACTGACCACCGCAGCCGATCCCGCCGCAGTCCTGCACTGGCGCCTGGACACCGCCCACGCGTATCCGCGCGCCACCGCGCCACTGTCATGGGTACGGGCGCTGCCGCGCAATCTGCCCGCAGGTCTGGCCGCCGATCATCTGCGTGCCCGCGCCCGGCTGATCACTCACCTCGCCGAGCAGATCCGGGCCGACGCCCGCACCTGGACGATCGCGACAGCGCCGGTCTGGGCGAGACCGCTGCTGGGCAACGACGCGCTACTGACCGACCTCGCCGTCTGGCGAGCGGGCCGCCACACCGCCGACACCGACCTACGGCCCACCGGCCCTACCGGATTCACCGCCCGAGAACACGACCATCAGCGGCGCCTGCATGCCCGGGTCACCGACGTACTCGGTGATCTCCACACCGCGATCAACACATGGTCGCCGCTGGCCAAACAACTCGACGCCCGCGTCCTGGACGACCCGTGGTGGCCCAACCTGGCCGACAGGCTCGACGCCGCCGCCCGCGCAGGCCTCGACATCGACGCACTGCTGACCCGCGCCGCGTCCGAGCGTCCCTTGCCCGACGAGATGCCCGCTGCCGCACTGTGGTTTCGCCTCGGCCTTGATCCTTCCGCCCTGCAGGCGACCATGGGCACCCAGTTGCGACCGGACTGGACCCCGCACCTCTACGAGCTGCTCGACACCGAGATCGCCGACACGATCATCGCCAGCCCCGTGTGGCCACGCCTCGTCGCCGCCGTCGACCACGGCACCGACACCGGCTGGGATCCACACGAGCTGCTCACCACCGCCCACGAACTGCTCACCGCCACAGCACCCGAAGACCCCGGACCACGACCCGACCACTATGCCACCGCACTCGCCTGGCGCATCGAAGCCCTCCTACACGCCACCCCACCCCCACACGACACCGCCCACACGGCCCACGGAACCCGCAGCGCCACACAAGATTCGGACCATCCCGTGCCACACCTCGACGATCCCAGCACCGCCCCCTCGTCTGCGAACCAACCGGATCCAGACGATCCGCACGATGCTCACCACGACACCAACAACGCCCAGACACTCTCCGCGGAGTTGCTTGCCGTGACCGCGCTATTCCGCGCCGGCCAGATCGACGAGGCCAAACAAGCACTCGCCAGGGCCACCCGCGCCGCGACCGACACCGAGCTCGACATCCTCGACCGTGTCGCAACCACGCTCTACCACAACAGCTTCCCGGTCGCCTGGGCTCGCCTGAGGTGGGCTGCCGAACAGTTCCCCGAGTACCGCGCACTCATCCACGCCGCGACACCCACCACAGATCCACACGTCTACAACCCCGACGTTGGCACGCGGCAACCGCCGACCGCAGGCAGTGTCGACCGTGCCGCACGCGACCACGAACCCCGCCGCGACCACCAGCACCCTCGCCCACGAGCGACCGCCGCCGACATCGCGGCCCGCCGCGAGACTGCCGAATACCTCGACACACGAGCCGACATCGACGCCTCACCTCACCACCTTCCACTCCCCGAAGGTGTGCCCCACCGCTACTACAATCCGCGCCCACACGATCCGCGAGCGCACCAGACCCCGCTGGACTACGACCTCGCCGCGGTCCCCGACACCCGCGGATTCGACTGCGTGCACTGCGGTCTCGAACGCGCCGTCCTCGACGCCACCCCCACCCACGACCGCCGAGCAGACGACGGCCTGTGCGGCGAATGCCGCGACAACACCGCCCCCGCGATCCCCGACCACGAACCCCGAGAACACATTTCGGCCCGCTGCGCACACATTGCCAACATCTATCCGACGCCCGCAGCATTGACGATGCTACGCCGCGACTGGCACAGCGCGGCCACCACCGACGCCCGCCAGCAGATCGAGGACTGGGTCGCACAACACATGACCACTCCCACCGAGCTCTCACTCCCCGGCGCCGAGACAGATCCCGCTACGACCAACGTATTCCTTTCTATTGCCGACGACGACCTCGCCCGGCGCATCGAGCACATTGCCCGTCGACTCGCACTCGCCGACACCGAAGCGATGCTCTACGGTCCTGCGCAACACCAAAGTGATGGATCCGTTGGACACGAAACCGACTGGCTGATCGAGGAATTGGATCAGCTCGAGAAAGAGCAACAGCGCCGTTCACACCTGTCCGCGGACGCGGCAGAGGCCGAGCGACCTCGCTATCGCGGCATCCTCAACTCCGACCCCGATGACCTGGCGCTCGACCCCGGCCCGGACACCGCTGATCACACCGGCCACGGTGCCGATCTGTGACCTCGAGCAACCCGGCGGTATGTAGCGGTGCGGCAATGCTCCCGTTCAGGATCGCTGACGACAAATAGGCCAAAGCCACCACGGTTGTTGCTCGGGTCGAGTTCGTCTCGGCGGTTGCCGCACAGCGCGCTTCGCGAGCACGAAGAGCGTGACTTCAGGACTGGCAGCATCATCCGTTGGCCGGTCGCGCCGTGATCGGTTATGCAAAGGCAGTTTCATTGGGGTGGCACGGGCCGCCACCCGGACCATGGCCGCGGGCCGAGCTTGCCTTGAAGACACGCGATTCGGTGATCAGCCTGTGCTCGATCGGCGGGGATGGTGACGGCGGTTTGCGCTGCCATCGTAGTCATGCGGAACTCGCGAAGGTCGCGAAGGAGTTCGTATCCCGTCCAGGCGGTCACGTCGTGCCCGTACACGTCGCAGAAAGACTGATAGTCCTGCGCGCTGATCTGGCTGAGGGTTTTGAACTTGATGGCGGTGTGGACGGTGTCCCACTCCGGTGGTCCGATGGACGTCCGCTCCAGGTCGAGGAGGATGATCTCGCCAGCCTCGGTGGCGACGACGTTCCCCACCCACGCATCCCCGTGCACCACGCACCAGGGAAGCCCGTCCGGCAATCGGGTCCAGCGCTGCTTCAACTCGGCCAGGTGCCCGCGCATCCAAGCCCGGTCGTCCGCGGACATGGTCGTCGCCCGCTCGATTCGATCGTCCAGTCGCACGAAGGGGTCCAGCGTGCCGAGATCCAAATCCCCGGGCGGAGTCAGGGCGTGGAGTTTGCGTAGCGCGCCAGCCACCTCGGTCGGGGTGCCGTGGCGATGCGGTGGGAGTTCCACCCAGAAGGTCACGGCCCGCTCGTCGACGACAATTGGCTGCTCGATATCGGGAATGACTCGCACGGCAGGCATACCGACGGATTCGAGCCACCGGGCAACTTCGACCTCACGCCGGGCGGCGGCCTGCTGGCCGGCGCGAGCCACACGCGCGACAATCCCGCCGGGCAGCTTGTAGATCACGTTCTCGCTGCGGTTGAGGACGACGGCGCCATCGGTCCGGAGGCCGGCAGCGGCGCATGCCGCACGAAGAATCGCCCCGGTCGAGTCCGTCAGCATTTCGGGAGTCATACGGCGACAAGCCCCTCGATGCGGTCGGTCAGCTGGGCCACCTCGGGTTGGCTCCGGCGGGTCGAAGCGAATCCATGAAGGTCGCGCAGGTCGTCCTCTGCTCTGCGGCTGCGCAGGTGCACGGCGTCTTTGAGTGCGTGGTCGGCGACGGACACAGCTTCTTGCGGGTCGCCGACCGCCATGACCAGGCAGGACAGTTTGATTCCCGAGATGGCTCGCGACCGGCGGTAGGCATCGGTGTGGCCGTTGACGGCGGCGGTGAGGCGGTCTCGTGCTTCGCTGGCGAACTTGCCCCGGATCGCGAGGTCGTAGAGAGCGTGTCCGGTGTCGCCCGAGTGCTGCGCCAGGTCGTAGTACTTCATCCAGGCAGGGTCGTTCTCCGGGCTGGAACGGGCGAATTCGTCGTCAGCCCAGCCGATCTCAGTGAGCGTTTCCTGGACCCGGCCGAGTTTGGCGTAGGCGCGGGCCTTGGTCGTGTGGAGCATGGCTCGTTCGGTTGCGGTCAGCCGGTCGGAGTTCTCGAACGCTCGGTTCGCCGAGCTCAGTCCCGCTTTCGAGTCGCCGCACCAAATTGACTGCCGTGCCATCGACGACAGCACCTTCGCGCGCAGATGCGGCTCATCCGAACTCTCCGCGCAGCCCAGTGCGAGTTCGAACAAGGTGGCCGCGTCGTCGTGCTCGTACTGATCGAAGGCCGTGAACCCGACGCTGTGGCTGAGGAATCCGACCGCGGCGCGCAGCTCAGCTTTGTCTCTGGGTGTGGCGTTCGCATCGAGCAAGCGCACCGCGTACCGCACCTGTGCGAGCGCGGCTTCCCGGACGAGGCCGCGGCCGGCAGCGGCATCCCACGAACTGATTTGCCTGGCGGCGGTCCGGATCTCTTCGATCTGCTCCTGCCCGACGGTAGTCGGCACGGGGGTCGAGCGGAGCGTGCCGATCAGTTCCAGCAACGGCCCCGGCGTGAGGGCGACGGTCACCGCCGCGCGAAGGAATTCATGCCGGTTCACATCGTCGAGGGTATCGACGTTTTGCTTCGGCAGCTTGAACCACAGAAGCTCCGCAGGGATCTTCAGGGTCGCGGCCCAGTAAATGAGTTTGCTCAGCTGTTCGGGCGCCATGCCCTTTTCGAGCCTGCTGAGTTGGCTCTGGGTGAGCTTGAGCCATCGGGCCACGGTCTCCTGAGCCAGCGGCCGGCCGTGGAAGGGGTGAGTCCGGTATGCGTAGATGGCCCGGCCCATGTGCCAGGTGGCGAGGGCATCCTGCATTTGGTCGCTCAGCCAGAAGTCGACGGGTAGATCCGGCGGCTCAAGCATGCCGGTTGCGCAAGCAGCGCAGAGGAATTCGTCGTTGTATTGGCTGAGCCCGGTACCGCACCGCGTGCAATAGCGCCGGGGCTGCGGCGTCCGATTCATGCGACTACTCCGGCCTGATTTTGGGGCGTCGACCCCCTCGATCTCCCTGATCTGCGGAAGTTACCACTCACCCGCACATACCAGTATGCGTTCGATGCATATCGCGGGAGCGGATCTTGGCATGGTTCGGCCTGCGCGCACATCGGACGCTTGGACCGTCCGAAACCGCGCAGAGAAGGGAGCAGGCCGTGGCGCTTTTGTTGGTAGTTCCGCTGTTCGGACCGCCGGCCGCGGGCAAGACCACGCTAACCATGGTCCTCGGCAGACACGACGGCAGGCGGGTCTTCCGTCTCCGCGAGCATGTGCCGCACGAAGTCCTGTCGGCCACCGCTGGCAGTAGCGAGCAACTGGGATGGATCGACGATCACATTGTGGAAGCAGCACTCCGCGACTACTTCCGAGGCGTCGCTGATGACCCCGAGGCGCACACCGTACTGATGGACAACTTCCCGGGATCCTCCAATCAAGTTGGCCAATTGCTTTCGGTGCTCGAAGAATTCGATCCGCCCAGCCGTGTCGAGGCCGTCGAGGTCCACACCGATTCACGGACGTTGAAGCAGCGCGCGCAGAACCGGAAGGTGTGCCACCGCTGCGAACGCGACCCCATCTCCGATCCGCGGCTGCCCGCGATCCCCAAACCCGACGACATCTGGGCCTGCTCGCGCTGCGATGGCGTCCTGCATCCACGCCGAGGAGATTCGCCGCGGCTCTTGCGCGCCCGCAGCCAGCGCTACCAGAACGCCGCCATCGGTATTCGCACGGCCTTCGCCGATTGGCGTATCGAAATCACCGATCTGGACACCACCACGACCATCGACGGCGCAACGAATCTCCTTTCTCCCCTGCTCATTTCACGGAGTCCAGTTCAATGACATCGGTTTCCTTACCCACCCCCAAAGTCGGCGCCGACAGCTACGGCCACGCCCGGATGCCCCGCCGCATCCACATGCCCGAGCCCGAGCGGATCGACCCCGTCAAGTACGGACGCTTCCGCAACGTCTACCTCTACATCACCGAAGCCTGCCAATTGCGTTGCGAGCACTGCTATATGGGCGAGCGGCTCGATCGGGCATTGAAGCTGGACCTGCCCGTGATCGTCGACTGGCTCAAGACCTGGCGCAAGCTCGGCGGCAGCAAGGTGACGATCCTCGGCGGCGAGCCGACGCTGCACCCGTACTTCATCGACGCTATCCGCGCGGCTGGCAAGCTCGGATACGAGGACGTCATCACGACCACGAATGCCCAGCTGCCGGCGGCCAAGAAGTTCCGCAAGATGGATCCCTCGGACTTCGCATACGTCCAGGTGAGCTTGGACGGCGGAAGCAAGGCCACCCACGACGCTGTCCGCGGCCCGGATACCTTCGAGACTGCGATGGCGACGACGACCGAGCTGACCGAGCGCGGATTCGACACCCGGATTATCTGCACCGTCAACAAGGCCAACGAGGGCGATGTCCTTCGGCTGCTCGACATCGCCGACGACCTGAATGTGAGCCTGGTCAAGTTCCATGTGTTCAGCACCATCGGAACCGGCCATGGAAATCCCGAGATGGCGATGACGCCGCCGGAGTGGGTTGCGTTCTGCGACAAGCTCAATCAGGTCGCGCCCGAGTTCAAGACCAGGGTGTGGTACCAGCCGACCTACGTGCGCCGCGACCAGATCGACCGGCACGCGCGCGAGGGCTACGCCGGCTGCATCGGCCGCACGCTGGATCGCATCTCGATCTTCCCCGACGGCCGGGCGTACGTGTGCAGCTACCTGTTCGACACGAAGATGAACTACGCCCAGATGACCGACGGGCAGGTCCAACTCAACCACGGCCCCAACGAATTCGAGCTGTTCACCAGCGTGCTGACCGAGTCCAGCTGCGGGGGCTGCAAAGCCAGCGCCTGCATGGGCGGCTGCCCGGCGGAGGAGCTGGTGATGGGCGCGTCGTCGTGCAGTGCCTACCCCGACATCGTCCCGGTGTGCCGGTTGTGGAAATCCAGCGCCAAGCCAGAGGAGTGAACGCCATGTACGAAACCAACATCGCCGAGGGGCTGGACCTGGCGGCGACCGCCTTGTGCGGCATCGACTGGAACGACATCGACGAGGTCGAAAAGGCCGCGCTCGAGTTCTTCGAAACGGTCGCTGCCGAGCCCGCGATCGTCCGCTCCCGCCTCGACGAATTGCCGCAGCGGCCGGAGCTGCTGGACCTCTGTGAGCACTACGACATCCTGGACAAGGTGGTGCTGTTCAGCGACGACGCATCCGGCGTCCGGATCCGGTTGCACTTGTTCCTGCCCGGGTACTACGACCGGCCGCACAACCACCGCTGGTCCTACGCCAGCCGGATCCTGCGGGGCCAGTACCGGCACTACCTGTTCGGCAACGCCGAGATCGACGACCAGCTCGACCCCACCAAACTGCCTGTGTTGCAAGTGCGGGAGGAACCGGTCGGCGGCACGTACGCGCTTCAACACACGATGGTGCACGCCGTGGTCGCCCAGCCCGACACCGTAAGCCTAGTCGTCCGCGGCCCCGCGGTGAAGGACCGCTTCGTGGTCAGCGACCGCGACACCGGTGAAGCCTGGTGGCAGTACGGCGCCTTCAAGGAATCCGCAGCGGAAGCAGCGAAGAAGCGGATGACGCCCGAGCGACTTCAGGAAGTCGTCGGCCGCTTGAAAGGCTGGGAGCTGTTCTAGTTTGAGGAGGTTCGCGCCAACGACGCGATCACCGACTCCAACTCCAACAACGTCGGAAGCGGGGCGTTCTGGTGCCGCACGCACCGGAGCGCCCCGCTGGCTGTGGCCAGCAGCAGGCTGCGCTCGATCGACATTCCGTACCGCAGCCCGTAGAGCAGGCCGCCAGAGAACGCGGCGCCGGCGCAGTGGGTATGGCGCACCTGCACGCGAAACGCTGGCGTCGTCACGATCCGCTCCCGGCTGGCAGCGCTCGCACCGTAGGCCCCGGCTGTGACCACCACCCAGCGCGCGCTGGTCTCGGTCAACAGCTGCTTGGTGACTTCCGGTACAGCGCTGCGTGATTCATCGTCGACGTTGGTTTGGATGATCAGGTTCCGGTAGCCGGCCAGCTCGATGCGCAGCGCATCCGACAGGGGCGATCCGCCCAGATTGACCAGCAGCTCGGTGCCGCAGTCCCGCGCGGCCCGGACCACGCGCAGCGCCGCGGTTTCGATGAGCCGGTACGCATCGAGATACACCATCGATGCCGTGGCGATCGGCGAAAGGTCGCTGTGGCTCAACTCGTCGGTGATCCCAAGCAGGTGCGCGAACCATGTGCGCGTATCCCGCCCGTCGGCGACCACGACGATCTTCGGGGTCGTGACATCGGTGCTGACTACAGCAGTGGAGGGCACCTGGTGCTGCTGTAGCCAGCGACCGACTCTCTCGCCCACGTCATCGTTGCCGATCCTGTTGGCCACCAGAAGAGTTGGGACGTCCAGCGCTGCGAGAACCGCAGCCGTCATCGGGCCGTCGGCGGCGATGGACTCTTCGGTGGTCAGTATTTCGGCGCCGTGGTTCGGAGCGGGGAACTTCGGCACGCTCCACAGCTCGGCCGCCGCTAGGTAGCTGACGCACACGACCGGTCTGTCTTGCGTGGTCATGCGATCTACCAGCCGTATACCGAGAACTGCTCGCCGGCCTCGATGTGCTCGAGCGCGGTGCGGCAGTAGTCGATCAGGCGATCAGGCGGTGCGCTGAGCGAAAACCATTCCAGCTCAATGCATTTGTCTGGCTCGCGGTTGACCGGATCGTGTTCGCACTGGTCGACGAGGAAGAAGAACGCCATCCGGCCGCCCGAGGACGAGTTGTGCATGATGTGGGCGAACTGCACGTCTTCGGGCTTGATGCTGACGCCCACCTCTTCGTCGGCCTCGCGGATCAGTGCTGCGATGACCGATTCGTCTTCCTCGAGGTGCCCGGACGGCAGATGCCATGCTCCGTCTTCGTATCCGGTGTGCTGGCGCTGGCCGAACAGCACCTGGCCGTCGCGGCGCAGCAGCAGATGTACATCGCCGGTCACCTTGTGACGCGGCGGCTTTGCGACCTGGCTCGGCTGGATTGCCGTGTCCACAACCTCTCCCTTCAAGAACCTTCGCATGTGCGTTGAACTGGACTGTTTCTGGGGAATCGTGTCGAGCGCACCGAGCCTAGTGCCATTCAGGGCGCTCGATTATGCATCGAATGCATACCGGAGGGGCGCAGCCGTACATAGCCCTCGTTCCGACTGTGATCCAGGCTGGCAAGACGGAAGCTGACCGCCACAAGCATTGCCCACGACGTCACAGGAAAGAGGAGATAGTGAAAAATGAATTGCCGGAACGGATCCCAGGCGCGCACTGTCAGTTTGACAGCTCGGCGGTCGATCCGCCGCCGCTCAGCGACCTGATGCACGTATTCGAGGCTGTCGAGCGGTGGGCGGCTGCAGACTCTCGGGAGGGAGATGACTTCGGCGAGATGAACCAAGCGGTCGCTCACAGCGACAGCGATATGATCGCCGCACACCTCTTCTGTTCACGATTCGGGCAGACAGATCGAGAGTCAGAGCAGTCACAGATCTCGGTTGGACGGCGCAAGGCGTAGTGCCCGGAAGTCGGGCCCGAATCCGAGCTCGTCGACCGGAAGACTCTCCCCGGGCGATTCGAACCATGCAGTCGGCACAGTGTCGAAGGGCAGGCCGGGCTGGGGTACGTGCCGAGTGGGAGTGCATCGATGTAGTGGCCCTTGTGCCGCGTCGAGGATGACACGCATGTGAGGGTCGATGTGCGATACGAACAGCGTGCTCATTGCTGTGCGGTCTTCAGTGATACGTGCGGCTTCGAACACCGCGTGCAGGGCAGCGAATCGGACCGCCACGCCGTGGTGTGCCCACCATTGTCGGCACCAGGTGTATTGGCCTTCACGGTGATTCGCGGCCACGCGTACTGCCGTCACCGGCAATAGCCATCGGTCGACGAACGTGGAGTAGTGCGTGAATCGCGGTGGCTTGGTCATGGGTTCGTTGCCGTCACCGTTGGCCGCCGGAGGGCGTTTGGGTGGTCCGAACCATCCGGGCGGGACCGGGTCGGCGGACAGTGATTGCAGTGCAGTGTGTTTGGTTCTGGTGCAGCGGTGCAGTGGGCCGTTGGCGGCGTCGAGGATGATGCGCATGTGGGCGTCGATTTGGCTGAGCAGGAAGGCCGATATGGCGCCTCCAGATTGACTGCGGCGTGATGCTTCGAATGCATTGTGTAGGTGCGCGATTCGCACGGAGACGGGACGATGTCGCCACCATTGTGCACACCACGTGTAGGTTTGTTCGCGGTTGGCTTCGGCCAGGCGGACCGTGACGAACGGGAAGAGCCATTTTCACCGAAGGTGACGAAGTCGGTGTATGCGGGGGGCTTGGGGGCCTTCTTGGCTGTTCCACCTTGCGAGGAGGCTGCCCCTGAAGGTGTCGTCACGGTTGCGAATCTCCTTCTTGTTCAGCACCATTGGGCCTTCGAGGTTGTTTCACCAGCGACACGGTGGGTTCGAATTCGGCCAGGGAGGAATTGACCATCGCCGAGAACTCGGGGTGGTCCCACCAGAAGACCTTGCGCACGAGGATCGGTTCGTGGTTCGGCAGACGGACCAAGGCGCGGTCTTTGGGTAGTGCACCGAGTTTGGCGACGTTGAGGACGGGTTCGGCGCGCCAGGAGACGGTGTGGTTGACTCCGCCGGGGCCAATGGAGCGGGAGCGGTCGGCGACGTCGTGCTCGTCGATCAGCTTCGACCATTCGTCGAGGTAGCCGACGGAGGCAATGTTGCCGCCGTAGAGCTCGATGGATTGGGCGCGCATGGTTTTCACCCCGTTGAC
This sequence comes from Nocardia tengchongensis, assembly GCF_018362975.1. Taxonomy (NCBI): domain Bacteria; kingdom Bacillati; phylum Actinomycetota; class Actinomycetes; order Mycobacteriales; family Nocardiaceae; genus Nocardia; species Nocardia tengchongensis. The sequence continues at coordinate 5,226,451 of NZ_CP074371.1, read as the reverse complement.
GCCCCAGAGGTCTTCGCCTTGTTCGAGGACCTGGATGATGGTCATGAGGATGATGCCGCAGCCGCCGCAGTAGGTGTAGTAGCTGGGCAGTTCACCGATGCGTGCGCAGTTGGCGGCCTCGTCGAGGACTGCGAGCAGCGGTACGGCGAGCCGGCCGTCCACGCGTGAACGTGCCACGGCGAGTGCGGCTTCGAGGATCTGGCCCACCAATGCGGCGGTCAACGGTCCCGCGGAGTCGGGGCCGGTCATCGACAGCGCGTAGAGGGTGTCGTTGCTGTGGACGAACTGCGTGGGTTTGAACTCCGGCAGTGTGTGGGTGGCGGGTTCGCGTGCGACGTCGATGACGATTCCGTTTTCGCCTTCGTAGACGGTGAAGCGTTTGCGGGAGGGCGGGGTGATCATGCGGGCGTAGGCGGAGTCGCTGAGCACGTTGAGAAATCGGCGGCCCATGTCATAGAGTCCGTCCCTCTGTCTGGCGTAGAGGCTTTGCGCGTCCAGGATTCGTTGGGCGGGTCGGTGGTGGCCGTGGTGGCGCAGGATCAGCTCGGGTGTCTGGTCCTGGTCGGCGGAGAGCCATTCGGCAACGTGCAGCAGGTCACCGCCGACACACGCTGCGGCGAAGGCGTACAGGGCTAAAAGTTCCTGGGCGCCACCATCGAAATAGGAGTCGACCTTGGCGTTGGCTTGCTGCGCTGCGGAGCCCGAGGAGCCGCTGACGAAGAAAGCTGCCAGCTTGCGTGCGGCGGGCAGGTTGTTGACTTGGGCGAGTAGATCGACCCAGAACCCGCATTCCGCGTGCCCGGTGACGGCTTGCAGATCGCACAGCCACACTCGGCCTCGCTGAGAGCGCCCGAATCTAGTGTGCCGGTAAAGATCTGGTTTGTTGCTGGTGGCCAGTGCGGGACCCCATGCGGACAGCAGTCCAGGGATGGCCCAAGCCATGGTTTTGCCGGTGCGCTGTCCCGCGGCGATGAAGACGCCCAATTCGGCGGGGACGAACAGTTCAACGCCACTCACGACGGTACGTCCCAATGGCGGCCCGGGGCGCTGCTGCGCGTCGGCGGGTGCGTCCTTGAGCAGGCGGGTCGCCGCGGCGCGGTTGTCCTGGGCGCGTGCGACGGTGATGGTGCGTGGTCGGGCCATCGTTCTGGCTGCGGAGTCCAGTCGGCCACGAGCGGGGATCCGACGGCGGACCGCGAGGCCGACCGCCGCGCCGGTGCTGGTGAATGCGATTACGGTGCAGGTGGATTGCCACGGCCATGGGTGTCGCCCGAGTGCGAGCTCGAGCAGAGCGGCGACGGGGTTGGCGGTGACCGGCAGTCCTGCCCACCAGCTCCCAAGGCACAGGGCTGCCCAGCCCAACAGCGCGAGGACTACGGCGGCGAGAAACAACAACAGCAGCCACGCCTCTTCGCCGAGGCCGCCGGTGCTGCGGCGACGCGTCTCTCTCACCGGCATGACGCCAGCCCCGAGTCGCCCCACCAGCAGCTTGTAATACGCTTCGGCGCAACGGCGTTCATAGCTGCATTCCCTGTTGGATTTCCACTTCCGCGGACGCGGGTGCCGGGAGAGCTAAGCCGGGTTCGGTCCAGTTGTCGGCGTCCGTGTCGGCGAGGACGGCGTCGATGGCTTCGACGATCCGCGCGCCGCCATCACCGTGACCGACAGGCGAGTCGAGCAAAGGTTGTCGTGCGCTGGCCATTTCGGCGCTCGGTTGCGAGGACCAGTCGGGATGGGACGGTTCGACATGGCGGGGGCGTTGGTCGCGCAGGGCGTCGACCTCGGCGCGGGCGCGGTCGCGGTCGTCGGACAGTTGCGCGATGCGGCCTAGGCGCGGGTGGGAGGGCTCGGTGCTCCAGTAGATGCCGTCGCGACCGAGGACGTAGGCGCGATCGACATCGGGTCCGGGGACGCCGGCGCGAAGAGCGTCGCGGCGAGCAGAGGCCAGCCCGTCGCGCAGGGCTTCGAGGTGGGTGATGCGGGCTTGGTCGCCGTGTCCGTCGAAGGCGTCGGCGACCGTCGTGTGCTCGCAGGCGAGGTCTTGCACTTCGCGCAGGAGCGCGGCTTGCCGGAGCTCCCATACCTCTGATTGCGCGTAGTTGTAGCCGATCGGCGCATCTCGGACGGCGCGAGGCAACAGCATGCGGCGGGACTCGCGGCCGGTATCGAGATCTCCAGCAGCTTCTTCGGTGCCCAGCGCGTCTTCGGTGGCGGCGATGATGTCGCGGACGTGGTCGAGACTGGTCATCGTCGAGGCAGAGGCATTGTTTCGGGGTGCACCGAGGGTGCGCTCCACGGCGGTGCGCGCATCAGCTTCAACGCCGTCGTAGTGGGGCTCAATCGCCAGGACGCGACCTGGCTCCAGGTTCGGGAATCGGCGGGCCGCGTCGAGGATCGTGTCAGACGATGCAACGTCGCTGCCGTGGCCGGTGATCGCGCGTGCTTGTTGCAGGCTGCGCCACAAGGCGTCCTCGACAGTGAGGTCTCCGGCGCTGCGGGCGCGGGCGAGTTGGTCGAAGTTTCTGCGCGCGAGATCGGGGCGGACTTCCCAGCCCATGACCGCCGCTTGCAGCGTCTCCCACATCCGCCGGTGCTCGGCGGATTGGTGATGGCCCCACCGCATGGCGAGTTCGTCTGCGCGCTGGGTCATTTCGGCGGTGTCGGCGGGTGTGTCGCCGAAGGACGCGATTTCGCGCAGCTGATAGTACTTGGCGAAGTCGGCGCGGAGTAGTCGTTCGCTGTGGTCGGCCGAGTCGGAGTAGAAGGCGGGATTGGCGTACCCGACCGGTTCGGTGATCCAGGTCATGGTTCGAGCTCGCCTTCTGGTGCGGCGTGGGGGTGCTCTGTGAGCGGGGTGGCAGGCTGCGAGGGATCCTCGGCGATGGGTGGGTCGGCGCCGGTCATGGCGACCTCGACCGCAGTGCCGATGTCCGCGCCTGTCTGCGGGCGGTGCTCGGCCGGATCGGCGGCATCGAGAGCGTCGACCACATTGGCGGTAGCGAGCACGGTGTTGGCGTGACGCAACTTCGCCAGCGAATCCAGTTCGCGCACCGCTTCGGCGCGGCCATTGATCCAGTGGTGGTCATCGACTTCGCCCAGAAGTTCCCGCAGGGAAACTTCCTGCCGGGAGACCGTGTCACCGAGGTCATCGATGGCAGCCTCGGCGGTTTCGAGTCGCTGGGTGAGGTTGCGGATCTGTTCGGCTTGTTCTGCGTTGTGGTTGCCGAGGCGATAGAGCTCGTGGCTGAGGTCTTCGAGGCGGCCGAGCAGTCGATGGGCGGGCTGCTGATCCCAAGCCAGCCCGCTGCTGCCGATCTTGTCGGCGTCGTCGATGGCGGCGGAGTCGACGCCTGCCTGCGCGGCGTCGACCCGCGCGGCATGCAGGTCCTCGGCGATCCCGTTGACATACATCGCCCACCGAGGCCGTGGATCGCTGATGTCGAGGTCGTTGGCGACGGCGTTGGCCATCCAGGCCGCGCGCAGGAACGCCGCGTTCTGGACGGCTTTGAGTTTCGCCGCGTGAATCGCGTCGATGTCGCCCGGCCCGAAGCGGTGAGCGATCGCACCGTCGCGCAAGGCTTGGGGCACCTCGAATTTCGCGCCATACAAGCGACGCATGATCGGCCACAGGTCTTCTGGCGAAACGTCGCCGGAGCCTGCGCCGCGTGCATGTGGTTGTGGGATCGATCCCGACGGGCCGGAAGGCTCTTCCTGATCTGGCTCAGGGTCGGGTGCTGCGTTGTCGAAGTATCTGTCGGACACCATGTTTCCGCCTTCGCGGTTGCGTAATGTCCCTCGCGGAATGGTCTGCGGTCGTTCTCACGATGGTCAGCGCCAGCGCCACCGTGAGCGGGATGTCCTGCGGTGACCCTCATGCCGAGTTCATGGTCGACCGGGGTTCAACAGTCGTTCAGGGCTCGGGTCCAGGGCTGGGTGAGGGCTGGGTTGCGGTGGTGTCGGCGGCCAGCGGCTCGGATCCCCACTGCCAGTCGCTGTCGGCCGGTAATGCCACGTCAACCGCGATTTCGATGTCCCAGTGCGGAGTCGGTGGATCGAAGGGATACGCGCGTAGCGTCTGTGCGGCCTGGGTGATGAGCTGTTCAGGGGTGGGGGGACTGACGTCGCTCGGTGCGAGTGGGCGCTCGCCGCGGTAGTCCGCATCCAAGTAGGGCGGGACGGCGGAGGCGGGGTTGGGTTGCGCGTATTGCCGCCACGCGAATTCGAGAGTGAGGTTGTCCCAACTGTTGACCGCCACGGCCGTGACCTGCTGCAGGTCAGCGTTTTCAGCTGAGCCCCACAGCTTCTCGGCGTCAGCAGGGGTGATTTGCGCGGCGTCGGCGAGGGCGCGGACCCTCATGTGCAGGAGTTGCATGTTGTTCTGGTATTCGGCTCGGGCGAACGGGGCTGTGCCGAACTCGTAGGAGCCTTCGGTTTCGCGGAGTTCTCGCGCGGCGGCCACGTAGGCCATCCGTTGCAGGTTCCACACGTCGACGCTGAGCATGTCGAGGTAGAACTGTTGGGCTTCACTCGCTGGTTGTTGGGACAGATCCGGTGGCGGCGTCGGGGAGTATTCAGCACCGACGGTGCGGGCACGCTCGATCCAGGGTTGCGGGATCCCGGCCGACAACGCGATGCGCTCGGTCGCTTCGCGCACAGCCGACAGGGCGTCGAGGTGATCGAGCCAGTCTTTCGTGCCGTCGCCATCGGTACCGTCATAGCCAGCGGCCCCGAGAGCCTCGATGCGCCGGAACTCTGCCGCGTGGTCATGCACCTGCTGCAGCAGAGTGATCTTCCACCGCTCGATCGGCTCCGTCGGAGGCCTGGAGTCAGGGCCGGTCATCTCGCCCACCTCGACTCGCCATACACGTTATGTCCCAGAACAATTCGGCTCGCGGCGCTCACGGTTCCAGCTCACTCTCGGCGCGATGCTCATTCTGCGGCCCCGACGTTCCAGACAACGGAGGATCTTCCGCCGTCCACTCGAGCGAGGGTGCCTCGTCGGGCAGGGCGGCTTCTACAGCCGCGCTGATCGCGGCGCTGTGCGCGTTGTCGGGGAAGTCGGGGTCGGCGAACGCGGTGTGGGCTTCGTTCAGCATTTGCTGCGGTGGCATCGGCATATCCGGTAACGGCACCTCGGGGCCGTGTTCGCCGGCGCGGCGCAGTCTGCCCAGTGACTTGCGAGCGGCGTTCGCGATGGCTGGATCGCCGTGGCCGCGCCAGCGGGTGTGGAGTTCTCCGAGGTCTTTGTCTACGAGGTAGTGCGCGATGCGCTGCTGCCACTCCCGCGGCGTCACGGCCCACAGGACCGCGCGTTCCCGCGTGCTCATGCCGATCGATTCAGCGGTACGCCCGGCCCGCATCCACAACGCGGCCATGTTTCGTCGAAGTTGTTGTGTCACCGCCTGTTCCATATCGGACACCGGGTCGTCGACAGGCCGGGTATGCAGATAGGTGGCGTGGACAGCCGCCATATCCTTGAGCTGTTCGACGTCATCGGCGACGCGTCGAATCGTGCTGCGCCGTGCGCGGGGCGCGGGATCGGGCAGCGGCTGATCCTCGCGCCAGGGGTATCCGCGTTGTCCGAGCGTTCGGACTCGATCGACCCACTCGTCCGGTACACCCGCGGCGCGAGCCTTGATCTCGGTCAGGTCCCTGTCGCGGTCGACCGCGTTGATCTCGGTGATCGCCTGCACCGACGTTCTCGCGTCGCCACCGCTCTCGTACATTTGCTGCAGCAGCTGGCCACTGCGCAGCGCCAGAGCTTGGATGCGTTGCAGCAGCCCGACCTGATCCGCCGGGATGTTTCGTGCGCCTGCCGCGCGGTGCGGTTCGGTCACAGCAACCTTCCCTGTCCGCCCGCGCGCCGAAAGACTCGGCCGCTCACGGCTTGACCCCGGCGGACGGATCTGTGTGCGGAAGCGCATCGTTCGACACGTCGGGGGATTCGGGGATCCACCCCAGCTCGGCCTCGACGGGAAGCGCCGCATCGACGGCGGTGTCGATCGTGCGCGCGAGGGCGGCATCGTCGCTGGTATCGAGTGCGGTCGAGATCTGCTCGTACATCGCGCGGGGTGAGGGGATGGGTTCCGGGGCGAAGGCGTCGGCGGGATCGATGCCGAGGGCGCGCAGGTCTCGGTGTGCTTCGTCGGCGAGCCCGGGCCAGGCGTAGACGCGCCAGCGTTCTTCCAGGTCTTGCGTGTCGTAGGTGTCCACGGTGGCGGCCAGGACCCGCTGCCATCCGGTGGTGTCGGTGGCCCACATCCCTGCGCATTCCTCGGCGGTCAGCGAGATCGCGTGCGAGACCGCGGTGGCGCGCATCCACACCGCGGCCATGTTGCGTTCGAATTGAGCGGCTGCTTCGGAATCCGTTCCCGGGCCGATGGTGCCGGGATGCAGCGCCCCGACCACGTGGAGGGCGGCCATGTGCTGCAGTTGCCAAGTATCGGCCACGACACCATCGATCATCCTCTCCCGCACAGGGTTTCCGGATCGCGCATCGGAATGCACGCGAAATCCTCTGTTTCCGAGCAGCCGGGCGTCATCGATGTGTTCTGCGGCGATGCCGATCGCGGCGGCGTGGGTTTCGACTTCTTCCCGGGCATCGGCCAGCAGATGTAGCTGGGTGCGCCACACCAGCACCGCAGCGTCCCCTCCCCCGGCGCCGGTCTGATATCCCTGTTGCAAGACATGGGCGCGATCGGCAGCCAGGTCCTGTATTCGCTCGAGTAGCCGTAGCCGCCAGGCAGGCTCACCTGCCATCGCGGTCGGCGGATTCGGTTCGGTCATTCACTGCTCTCCTACTCGTATCGGCGTGCTGTGCAACGGCTTTGATCGACCCGCAGTCGCGGGCAGTACCCGGGTTCAGGGTTCGGGGCCTGGCGCCTCAAGCAGCGGGGGTCGGTACTCGCCCGGCTGTCTCGCCACGTCGTCGAATCCGGAGCCTGGGGGTTGCTCACCGTCGAGTGAGGCTGCGGCAACGGCTTCGGCGATCGCTTCGCCGTTCCCGGCGTCGATCGGGACCGCTGACGCTGGCGTGTCGTCCGCGAGTCGCTCGGTGGGATGTTCCAGGTTGCGGTGGGCGGCCCCGACGAGGTCGACGAGCGTGGAATAGGGCGGCACGATCGGGTGCTGCTCGGCGATCGGCAGCTCGGCCAGCAGTCGTGCGCGGTATGCCTCGGGCGGTTCGGACAGGTCGAGGTCTTGGTCACGCCAGTCGGTGAGTGCGCGGTGATCCCAAGCCCGGACCGTCGCGACGGCGGTGTAGGCCCATCCGGGGCTCGTCGGCCAGATCTGTTCTCGCTCGGGGGCGGTGAGATTGAGCAGCGCCCCGATCCCGGAAATGCGTTTCCAGGACGCGCCCATGTAGTCGTTCAATGCGCCGACAGGCCAGAGTCGCTGCCCGTTCGCGTCGAAGATCTTGCCCGTAGCAGAGACTGCCAGCGCCAGCCGCAGCGTGCGGGCCTCGGCACTCACGTTCTCGATCAGTGCACGACGGTCGACGGGCTCGGGGGTAGGCCAATACTTGTGCACGTCGTGCCAGATCGTGGATTGCTCACCTTTGGTGCGTACGTGGGTGATCCAGTTCTCGGGCACTCCACCCGCTCGGGCGATATCTTCCAGTTCGCGGCCCCGCTCGTTGCGGCGCTGGTAGACCGAGTAGAAGGCGTCGGGCGCGATGGTGCCGGTGACCTGACCGACTCTTCGGTGCGCTTCGAGCATGTCCGTGCACTGTTTGGCGGTGTTCTGGATTTCGCGCAGGACCACCTTGTGCGTTGCGCTGGGCGCAGTGAGTGGTGTTGGCTCGCCGGAGCTTTGGTCTACGTTCTCACTCATAGCTCGATCCCTGGCGTTGCCTCGCGTGCGGGAGCATGCGACACGGTGGTGTCGATATCGAGCGGCGTGTCCACTCCGTCGGGAATTCCGGCGACCTCGATCGCTTCGGTGATCTGCGTGCCGGGTGGCGTGTCGGCGCCCGGCTCGTGTGGGGTCGCTGAGAGCCGAGTTCTGATCTCGTCGATCATGTGGGCCGGAGTCATGCGCTCCCACACGCCACCCTCCGCAGGCAGGCCGACGTCACCGAGAGCTTTGGTTTGCAGCGCAAGATCAGTCGTGTAGATCCCGGCGTACCCACGCCACCACTTGCCCAGTGCCGCGGCATCAAGGTCGCGCACGGTCGCGGCGGCCGCGTCCCAGGTATGTTCGCCCCACAACCGATCGGCTTCCTCTGCCGAGATCGTCAGCACGCTGGCGATGGCGCGAGCATGTTGGGCCAGGACCCGCAGCTTACGGTCGAACAGTTGCGCGGTGCCGACTTCGGCGCGTGCCCCGATCTCGCCGTAGACGGCGGCCACCGCGGCCATGCCCTGCAGGTGCCGCACCTGTCCTTCGAGCTCGGCCACGAACTGGTTTCGAGGGACCAGCGCGGGCTCGCGCCAATGCAGATCGGCTCTCCACCGCATCCCGAAATCGCCGCGTTCACGACATTGGTCGATCCATGCGGTCGGGATCGCTGCCGCAGCGGCGGCGTTTTCGAGTTGTTGCCGCAACAGCGCGTGCCCGTGGAAGTCCTCGTACCAGGAATTGGGCCGCGCCTGACCGGTCGTCTGCTCTCGGGCGTTAGCGCGGTCCTGCATCAGCCGCGCCATCGCCGCCTGGTTGTGAACGGCTTTGAGAACTTTCATCTGTACCCGGGTCGGCTTGCTCGAGCTGCTCATCAATATCTCCTGACCGCCCACACGCAGTGAGGCGGCACTCCGCCGTCGAACGGCTCACTGCGGCTGGTCATGGTTCGAGTCCTTGGTCGATTGCGCTTGCGGGTCCAACCGTCGCCTCGGGCGTTGTGATCGGGGCGATGCCGGGGTCCTCCACGACCTCGGCGTCGCTGACGTCGGCCAGATCGATCGCTGCGTCGATCACGCTGCCGTCGACCGCTTCGGTTGCCGCAGTGCCGGTGTCGGAGTGCGCGGCATGGTCGACGACGATCCAGAAATTCACTTCCTCGGTCAGGCCGCGGGTTGCCTGCCACACGGCGAGGTCTTTTCCAGGGCGCGGGCCGAGATCCTGCGGCCCGAGGTCGGGGAGGTCGGAGGCGCTCATCCCGGTGTCCTCAGCGAATCGCTCGTCGAACGCGTCGGCATGCGACCGGTGCGTCTCGGAGAGGTCGGCCGTGCTGTGAGCGGCCGCGTAGGCGGCGGCCGAGCGCATTCCGGCGGCCTGGTCGGGTGCCTGGGAGTTGAGAGTCTCGGTGAATCCCGCTGCGCGACGACGGATATCGATGAGCAGCGTCTTGTATTCGACATCGAGATCGTGGCGTTGTTGCTCCCAGACACCGCGGTTGATCAGGTTCTCGCGCTGGAGTTGATGCAAGTCGTCTTTGTTCGCACGGTCGGCCGCAGCATCGGTGGTGCGTCGGTCGAGGTCGGCGTCACCGCGTTCGATGATCCGTTCTTTGATCCGGCGTTCGAGCATGTGCAGCTCTTCGGCGCGTTCGATATGCCGGGCCTTGAAATCGGTTTCGAGCGTGTGGAGTTCGGACTCGTTGCGGGCGCGGGTCTGGTAGCCGGCGGCCTTGAGGTCGTGGATTTCGCGGTTCTGCTGCAACCGGGTCTCCGACTCCTCGGCTCGGCGTTCGAACTCGGCGGCCGAGCGCGATTCGGCACCGCGCCGTTGCAGCAGGTTCATCGTCATCGCCGCGGTTTGCATGGCCTGCACGAATCCGGTCCGGACCGCTTGCCCGCCCTCCTCGACCGGGTCGCCGCCGCTCACGTTCTCACCTCCAACGCCGAAACACGCCATCCCACTGAGGAATCCGGCCGCGCCGCTCGGACAAAAACCGTGAGCAGGACCGATGGGTCTCGGTTGTCGGGCTGAAGGATGACTGCGGCGACCCGAGCGAAGGTGACGTCGGTGTCGGGTGGGTGGTCATCGGCACCCAGGCGCGCGGTCGCCACGACCGAGACGTCCAGGTCTCGCCACCGCTGCCACTGCTGGCCGGTGATCGGTGCCAGGATGTGAGCGGTCGTGTCCATGCGGGCGGCGAGCGCCGAATCCATCAGCGGCGTCGCCGACTGGAACGCCGCGCCTTGGTCGGCCTGCTGACCGGGTCGATACGTGAAGGCGGTCTGCATTGCTGCCAGGACTACCTGCGACGGCGAGCAGCCATCGAGATGTTCGAATGGGGGCACGAATTGTGCAGCACGGCAATTTCTTTCGGCATTGTTCTCGGATTGTCCGGGTTGAGCGCAGCCCTCGAGTACCGCTGCGGACAGCAGCACAACCACTGCAACCGCTGCATGCAGGATCTGGTGCTCGGGGTGATCGCATCTCATAGCAGCCCCTGCGGGTTGCGGATCAAGGAGCCGAGATCGGCGGTCCACCAGTCGATGAACTGGTTCTCCGGGTGGGAGAGGGCTGGATTGGCGGTGGCGTCGACGACAAGGTCGAGGATCAGCCCGTTGCCGATCGCGGCGGTGGTGAGCTCCTCGCGCTCGAGACCTGATTGCGCGACGACCAGTCGCAGTGTGGCGACATCGGCACCCCATTCCTGCCGGGCGCGCGCAACGATCCAAATTGCTTGTAGCGCTGCGACTTTCGCAGCGCCGTTCGTGGTGTCGATGACCAGGTCGGCGTGGAACCTCGCGTGCCAGATGGCCGTTTGGTCAGGTCGGCACACCGTGAAGGTTCGCAGCGTCGCGCTCGACCACAGCATCAGTTGTGGTCCGCGGGCGGCCAGGAGGGCCATCCGCTCCTCGGGTGTCGTGCTCTTCCCCGACCGGACTCCTCGCGCGCCGATCCCGGAGTGACCGGGAGTCGGTTCGGTGCTGGCGGAGGATTCGTTGCGCACTGAGGGAGGCGTATCGGGTTGTGTCACAGACTTTTCCCTACTTCGCTGGTGCGGGGGTCGGCGGGGATCGAATAGCGGCGCAGGTCGAGGCGGTCGCCGTTCCACAGGGGCGCGATCGTGACGGTCTGGCCGCTCTGGGGGGCATGCAGGACGAGGTCCTGGCCTTGCTGGTCGCGTCCGTAATAGATCGCGACGTGATGGGAGGTGCTCTCTCCTGGGGCGGTGAAGAAGATCAGATCGCCGGGCTGGCGTTGTTCGAACGGGATACTCGTTCCGGCGGGGTCGTCTTGTTGGGCTTGGGTGAAGTGCGGTAGCCGCAGTCGGCCGCCGGAGGCCTGGTAGAGCGCGTACAGAGTGAGTCCAGAACAGTCGAAGCCGCCGCCGGTCGGCCCGTTCTGGCCCCCGCCGCCCCAGATGTAGGGGGTGCCGATCCACTTCTCGGCGGCCGCGATGATCGCGGCCCCGAAATCGCTTGTCGTCCCGGGAAGCAGTGCACCGGCTCCGTTGGAGCCGCATCCGCTCGCCGGTTGACCGGCTTGGGTCGTGGACATCGGCGCAGGGATTATGCCGGCGAACGTGGAGTACAGGCTGCGCGCCAAATCCAGTTGTCCCGCATACGCGTTGACCCGGGCTACCTCGATGGCTTGTGCCAGGTCGGCCGGTGCCATGTGATCTCTGCCCGGGATGCGATCGGCCTGGTCGTAGAACCAATTGATCTGATAGACCGGGTTCATCAGGGTGGCGATGCCAACCGATCCCCACACGCTGGCACGCATCTGATGCGGGCCCACTGAATCGCCGTCGTATCCGAGCCCGTCCGAGCTGTAGTTCAGCGAATCGGGCACGGCGGGATTGGCTAGGTTCCGGAACGTGGATTCGGTGGCTTGCGCGGCGAGCTCGGCCAGGATCACCGTTTCGGGTTCGCCGCGCTGCTTCCCGATCACGACCCCGTTGCGGGCCAGCTGTAGTTGCGCTTCGGTCAAGCCGTCGACTTGCACACCCGTGGAATCCTGTAACCCACTGCCCGACAAGGACGTCGCGCATGATGAGATGGGCGTGGCCCCGATCATCACCAGGAACAACATGATCATGAGCAGCGAGAGCGCAAAGGCTCCCGCCACTGCGGTTTTCGGCAGATTCACGGATCACCGCCTTGTCTCCCCACTGTCGGAGGCCGACCCAGCGCTGTGGGCGTTGTACATCGCAGGTGCGCCGGAGTCGTCGTCGTGATCGCTCGGCGTCGTAGCGGTGAGATGGTCGAAGCGCCGATTGGTGTTGTGGATCTGCGAGTCCCGCTCCGTCGGGGTGAAGGTCATCCGAAAGGCGATGCCCGGCTCGGCGGCTTCCCCGGTTTTGAGCAGGAAACAGCCTGTGCCCGGGGGTGTTTCGCGGATTTGTGAGCCATCGAGGCCGTCATCGGTCGGCGGCCGGGGTGCGGCCCAGGAGGTTACGAGCAGCTTCTCGGTCTCGGTGATCGAGACCGTGGCACGGATGCGCTCGATTTCATCGGGGCCGACCGGCCCGACGATTTTGGCGCGGGCGCGTTCGAAGAAGCCCAGTGCCTTCATGGTGGCGAGGTCTTTGATGGTGTGACTGCACATGACCAGCCAGCACGCCAAGACCCGGTTGAGCCGCGTCAAGGCATCGACTCGGTCGACCATGTATTCCCCGACACCCAGGACCCGCCAGATCTCGTCCATGACGACCCCGAAGGTGCGGGGAGGGGCAAGCCCGGCATCGGCGAGGGCATGCGCGGCGGCCACCGCCCCGAAACCCTCGGACCAGCACGTCATCAGCACCGCGGCAAGGAGTTTGGTGTCTCCCTCCGGGATGCGTGAGACGTCCACGCACACCGCGGGGCTGTGTAGGTCGATCGGTGTGCTGGTGTGCCGATCGAAGATCTCGCCCCAGGGGCCTTCGATCAGGGCGCGCAACGACCGTCGCAGCATTTTCGTGCTGGCCCGATAGGAGAGGTTATCGTCTTCCTCGGCGAACTGGCGCAGTTGATCGGCACCGTTGGAGATGACGGCCAGAAGATCCGACAGCAGTGGTGGACTGTCGGGCGTGAATCCTCCTGTTGGGCTGTAGAGTTCGCGCAGGCTGGCCGCGATGAGGGTCTCTTCGTAGTCGGCGATGCGTGTGCCGCGGACCAACTCGATTAGCCCGGCGACGATGGTCACCTGTCCGGCTTCCACGCGTGCGGCGACGCGGCGACGCAGGTCAGGATCGGGGAGTTGATCGATCACCGAACCCAGAGCCCCCACGGCAAGGGGGTTGATACTGCCGTAGCCGTATCCCAGTTCGATGACCTGGCCGCCCAGTTTCTCGACCAGGTCGCGGTAGTCGGGCTTGGTGTCGCCCATGCACAGCACGGTCTCCCCCATGGCGACCGATCCGGTGACCAACCTCCGGATCAACGAACTCTTGCCGAATCCGTTGAGTGCCAGGATGAAAGCAATTGGCGCGGTGATAAATCCGCGCAGGAACCAGCTCATCGGATCGAAATGCACCGGAGCGCCGGTGATGTAGTGCGTGCCCACGGGGGTGCCGACCGTGGGTGCTGCGGCCCCGACCGAAAAGGGCCACAGGCCCGCGACTTGGACAGTGGTCGAGCGCCATTCGGGCATCGCAGGCACCACCGAAGCGCGCCCACCACCCAAGCCCTGGTAACCCCGGTCGGTCAGGGTCGCGCGTGGTAGGTGATAGTCGCTGTGGTTCTCGGCGTCGCTGCGGCGCTCGGCGTTCGCGCGCCGGTGATCATCAGACGACAGCGCCCACCGCGCGGACAGACCACGCACTCCGCGCTTCTGCGCGGCAGCTTCGGCTCGTAGCCGCGCTTCGGCAGTCAGGATCGCGATCCCGCCGACCTTGACCGTCCGCGGTGTCCGCGACGCGACCGAACGCGTACGGGGGCGACGTCTACTGGTCATGCCGACACTCGTTTGGAGATCGATGTGTGCTCGGGCAGGATGAGCCCGATACCGAGGCTGGCGGCGAAGGTTGCGGCCTGAGCGGCGTAGCAGCGACGCACACGTAGTCGCGCCGCAGCAGACATCGCTCGTACCGACGCTTCGATTCCTGGCAGGTCGCCGTCGAGGGCGTCGGTGATGGTGATAAGGGCACCGAAGCGAGTCAGGCCTGCACCTCGGGCTTGCTCTTGCCGGGCGGCGCGTGTGTTGTCCACGCGGATCGAGGCCGACGCGGAGGCGATGCCGCGTTCGGTCTGCTCGGCGGCCAACGCGTCCTTGTAGTCGGAGTCCACCAGGTCGGCTGCCTCGGCGGCAGAGTGCAAGCGATAGACGACGGCGACTCGCTTGCGGGGTACGTCCAGACGTGGGCGCAGCAGTTCTTCGAGACCGGTTTCCAGGACCGCGCCGCGTGGGGGTGCGTCCATTTCCCAGGTGATCGACCGGGCGCCGTCGTGGACGTAGTGGTCCCAACGGTCGGCGTGCGCGATCGGCCCGACGCTGTCCCAGGATTGGGTGCGCAGTATGTCTCGTCCGGCCGCTTCGATGTCGCGCTGGGAGGCTATGTCGTAGCGCGATCGCACCAGTCCCAGGACTTCCCATGCCTCCAGTGGTGTGGCGGGCAGGCCGGCGCGGGCGAGTTGGGATAGCACGCCTTGCAGGCGTTGTCCGATTTCGCGGGCCTGTTCGGCGGTGTCGCGGCGGATGCGACCCTTGCCGATTGCTCGGTAGGTGATCGCGATCCTGGCTTCGATGCGTACGCCGAGTCCGCCGATGTCGTTGCCGGCTTCGCGCATCACGGCTTTCGCGAACTCGGGCGCGTCGTTGCGTACCAGCCGAGCGACTTCGCGTCGTTGCTTGAGCCGGGTCTCGACCACGGTGTCGACCACGGAGGTGACAGCGACGACTTCCCCGGCGCGCGATTGCGCGGCCAGGAACTGGCCGTAGTCCTCGACCCAGGCGTCGATCTGGGATTGGTCGACGAGCTCTTTGCCTCGCGGCAGCACTCGCAGGACCACGCTGTAGTGGTCGGTCCGGCGGATATGGATCAGCGCGAACCGCTTGCCGCCGGGCGTTTCGTACTCCGAGAGCCTCGAATCAGCCAGCAGACCAGGCAATTTCGCTAAACCCGGAATCCGCGAGAACCGCCCCGCACGATATTCCAGCTCGCCACGCGCCTGCGCCATCGCGTACTGATACCGCAGCACGACGGTCTCCCAGCCGGTCCTCCCGCCGATAGTGACCGCCAGCGGAGCGAACAGTGTTGCACTGCAACCGATTACGATGCCCGTCAACGACAGGGAGTGACTGAACATGAAGGTCAGCATCACCACAATCACCAGTCCGAGGCCGACCATACTCACGCCCCAGGTCAGCCCGAAAAAGCCTGCTGAGCGCGGCTTTTCCCATCTCCCGTACATGCGTGCGGATGTCATCGCCGCACCTCCATGGGACTCGGTGCGTCCACATCCCACCCGGCCTCAGTGGCATCTCGGAACGTGTCATCGACCGTCGAAGCAGCCTGCTGCCCAGCTTGTTTCGCTCCTTCTGCGGCAGCCATCACCGCTCCGGCGGGGCCCGCCGCAGCTGCCGCGCCACCGGCGCTCGCTGCCCCGCTGCTCTCCCCTGCGGCTGCGGCCTGGCCACTGCTGGAGGCTCCGGATCCACCGCTTCCGCTCGGTGACCCTCCCGATCCGGATCCGCCACCGGAGCCACCGGAATCGCCCGTTCCACCGGACATCGGACGTCCGCCACCCCCACCTCCGCCGGGAGGAGGTCCGTCACCTCCACCGCCGCCGGGTTTCGAACCACCGCCTGCGTCGTTGTCCCCCTCGGAGACCTTGCGTGCGTTCGATCCCCCGCCGCCGATCGATCCCATCGCGACACCGAACGCGCCGCCCGCGAGCGCCGCCGCCGCACCGCCCCCACCTCCCAGTGTCGACACCGCTGGTGCGATCAATCGCATGAGTGCGGGCAGCACGATCGGTACCGACAGCAGCAGAAGCAGGCCCAACAGTACGAGCTGGGCATCTTGTTGATCACTGCTCTTGGTGCCGGCCGCGGTGAACGCGATGGCGTAGACGAGCGCACCGACCGGTTTCCACAGCACGAACGCCAACGCCCACGACAGCATTCGTTTATAGGCCTGCGAACCAGGACCCGTACCGGCCGCCGAGGCCGCAAGCGGAAAGGCGGCGACCACCAGAATCAGCACGGCCTGCCTCACGACCAGCATTACCAGCTGCGCGAGCATGCTGATCACGCCAAAGATCCCAAGCAACAGCAAAAGTGCCGACCCGAGCCCACCATTGTGTCGAAGGTCGAAGTCCACCAACCCTGAAACAGCGCTGTTGAGGTCACCTCTCGTTGCGTCGAATATCACCCAATTGCTAAAGGCATCACCCGCTTTGGTGCCCATTGTGATCAGCGCCGAGAACATCATCGAGGCGAAAATCGCACGAGCAAAGACAAGAAAGCTCTCCTGGGCCTCGCCCGCGACGCCGCCTCGTTTGGCCATGGCAAGCCGGGCAGCACCGAAGAGAATGCCCGCGATCATCAGTAGCACTTGCAGGCCGCCGGTATAGCCCTGAATCGATGCAAGCACAGGACCGGGGTCACCAGCTGTCGAGGCCAATTGCGGCGAAGGTAGGCTGACCCACCAGGTCATCGCCATCCGGAGTGCGTTGCCGAACGCCTCTCCGAACATGTTGGCGATGTTGTTCAGGACCGAGCTCCCCGCAGCTCCCACGGCCTTTTCGCCGAAATTCTTCAACTGGCACACAGCTCCTACGACATTCGGCAGGTTGCACAGGATCTGTCCCGGTGAGTCATGCAAAGGACCGGCCTCAGCGACCGGATATGCGAGGAGAATCGGGCCGCTCATAGCGAAATTCCTTTCCAGGAACCGAACTCTGCGAGGGAGGTGACGGGAACTGCGGATGCCCAGAGGGATTCGATGTCATCGGGAACCCGCACTCGCCAGTCGCCATCGCTCCACGCCATTGGCCAGTTCGCGTAGGCCCATCCACCGGTCGCGCGAACGGCGATCTGTACCACGGCAAAATCTGGCTGATATCCCGGTAGCACCCGGATTCCTTCGGGTACGACGACATAGGTCGCAGCGTCGAGCGTCTCGAGGCGGCTGCTGGCGAGGCGATCGGTCAGGGCGGCACCACCGCTGAGGAACCGCTGGTGTACAACGCTGCGCCACAGTTCTTCTGGCGCGGACAGGGCTCGCGCGATCGCGTCGCACGCGGCCAGGGCAGCGCCTTGTGGGGTGTCGGCAAACCCTGAAGCGACTCCTGCCGCGATGGTGGTGGGTCCGTCGCTGCCGGAGATCGGCAGCGCCGCGCCTCCCCATCCGCGCTGCCACTGCATTCGGGCAGGAGCCGCAGTGAGATAGTCGGGCCGATTCGGGTTCGGCCGCAGCATCGGCTCCTGTGGAAGAGGAACACCTCCCGGATCGGCTGGGGTTTCGAGCCTGTTGCCGAAGATGTCGGTGGTTGGCAGTCGAGACGAACTGGAATCTGTCGTTGTGTTTGCCGTCGGGGGTGTGATTTTCGCGGCCGGTGTTGACCCATCGTTGGAATTGCCGTGGTATCGAATTGCGGCGAGAACAGTGAGAGTGATGATCAGGACCGTGATTCCGATGGGCAGCACGGGTCCAGGACGTCGAAGGCTCATGGTCGGCGTCCTCATCTCATGGAAGTGGTAGCGGAATGAGATTGGAGGGCAAGGCGGTCACCGTTTGCACAGGCGATGTTTGGAGCTGGCTGGGAAGCAGTAGCTTCCAGTCACCGAGTTGCCAAATAACAATTGCGGCGTTCCGAGTGAGCGACTGATCGGACTGGATCGTGAAAATGGCGATCTCTGCGCGATCCGCGGTGTAGGTCGCGACGCGGTATCCAGCGATTCTCGGTGCGTTGGCAGTAATGGGGTCGGTGATGGAGATCTGCGATCGAGCGATCGCCCAGGCGTCACGACCGGGTCCTGACGCGAGCATCCGCTGACCGATCGGCGCCCATTCACTGTCCGTCGCAACAGATATCCGGACTGTCGTGTTGATCGCGGCCAGAGCGGCACCGACGGGACTTCGATCGAACCCGCTGACCACGGCGCCGCTGTTGTTTCGTGGACCCTGATCCGCGCCTGGCAATGAAATTCCTTGAAATACATTCGCTTTCAGGTTGCTCGGTGGAGCATCGATGTTCGCGGTCGTGGCGGTGCCGGGCACCGGATCAGTGCTGTGGTGACTGCACCCTGCCAGCAGGATGCTCGACCCGAGCAGACCCGCGCTGAGGGTCAGTGTGCCCATGACCGTCGAGGGTGAATAGCGCATTTCTCGCCCCTTATGAGCGTCAGTGGGTCGGGTAGATCGCGGCGGCGATGCCGCTGGCGGAGCCGACCAGGACTGCGGCCAGCAGAGATCCGGCTAGTCCTTCGGTGGCTTCTTCTCGGTAGATGCGAATCCCGAGCAGGCCGGCGAGAAAGATCGTGCGCGCGATGCACAGCAGCAGCACGATCCAGGCGAGCCATCCCAGCATTGGTGTGAGGAATTGCGTGACTTGTGGCGGAAGGGATTTCGCTAGTACCACGGTTCGTCTCCTGCTGCGGTGGCGGCACGTTCGGCTCGGGCGAGGGTGTCGTCGATGGCGTTGCGTGCGACGGCTTCGAGGGCATGCACGATCGCGTCGCGCGGCCCGGCCGGGCTCTGCGTGCGGGAGGCTGTGGCCCGCGCCGGGCACCAGTTCGTAGTCGGCCCAGATGCGTTCTGCCAGCCGAACAGATTGGGCTGGTGGGACTACCCGATCGCGTTCGCCCGCGATCACGAAGGTCGGAATCCCGCGCAGCAGAGCGGCAGCCTCGGCGTCGAGGGTGAACTCGCCGTAGGCGGCGAGCACGTCGGCCAGGACCCGCGGGTCGCCGCGGCGTGCGCCGCATATCAGTGGTGCCCGGGAGCCCAGACGTCGACTCAAAGCGCGGAAGCGGTGTTCGAAGAAGGCGATGATCGCGACGGACACGGCGTCGAGGCGGGTTCGCCTCAGCCGCTGCACCCGGCGTGGCAGTTCGCGGTAACGCGTGGCGAGAGAGGGGAATTCGGGAAACTCGCCGCCGCCGCTGAAGATGACCAACGCGGACAGGGCCGAGGCTTGGGTCGGGTGGTGTTGCGCATACGCGGCTGCGACCAGTGACCCGGCGGAGTGGGTAACCAGGATGACCTCGCCGCTGGCGTGCGCGAGTACGGCGTCGAGGTCATCGACCAGATGACGGAGCGTGGTGGCGCTGCGGCGGTCGGGTCGACCGGAGATTCCGTGGCCGCGCTGGTCGTAGGCGATCTGGGTGATGTTGTCGCCGAGACGGTGGTGCACCTGTTCGACGACCGGCGACCAGTAGCTGCCGTCGCTCAAGAGGCCGTGGACGTAGACGACGGTCTTTGCGGCATCAGGTGCGCCGAGCCGGGTGGCGGCGAGTTCGAGATCGTCGGTGGAGTGAACGCTCAATACGCTGGGGTCGAGCAGGGTCATAGTGCTGATTCCTTGGATTTCGCGTCGAAGTGATACCTCTCGGCCGAGACGTCGATACACGCGCTAGGCGGCTTCGATATCGAAAGGTGTTCGCGGGCTGTGGATTTCGTCAGGGATGTCATTGCACGCTCGTGATCTGCGTCATGATCGTTCCTGCACTGGTGGCGATGATTCCGCCGACGAGGGCACCGAGGACGATCTTGGGGGCTTCGACCGCACCGCCGTGCCAGCGTTCCCAGGCGAATTTGCCGCCGGCGTAGATGAGCGCGGCGATTCCCGCGAGCATCACGAACCAGGACAACCAATTGACAATTTTGATCAGGCCGTTGGCGCCGGGTGGTTGCTCGGGGGTGATGTGGACCTGCTGAGCCAGTACCTCGACGGTGGACAGCATCAGTGGCAACGTCATTGAAGGTCCCCGGACACGTCTGGGTCGGTTTTCGGACGAGTGGCGGCGATCCGCGCGGTGATCGCTGTCCCCGCTTGGTGCACATCGATGGGCACCGCGCTGCTGAGGTCTGCGCGTCGGGATGGCGGGGGATCGTTCGGGGTGAATTGCGCCAGCTGGGCGAGGTCGCAGACGAGGAGCTCCTCGTGCCAGTGGATGGACCAGATCGCCTCGTCCACCAGATCGGCGACGATGCGTCGATAGCGGCGTACCGCTGCGGGGACGCGGCCAGGCCGGACCGGGGTCAGCACCAGTCCGAGGACGGTAACGCCCGAGGGAGCAAGTCCGGCATGCCATTCGCGAAGACGATCCGCGGCGGCGGTGAGTCCGGGTAGGCAGTCGCGTGCGGCGACGACTACTCGTTGTGTGGTCTGTGGGGAGGCGGGCCAGGCCAGTCCGGTATCTGCTGCCGGTGCCCACCAGTGCGCCAACGTGGTTGCGCCGGCGCCCCCGTGTGCGCCTTGCACGGCGAACAGCGGCGGGTAGGGGCCGGTAGTGGGCAGCGGGGTCGAACGAACCGGTGCTTGACGGTCCGGAGTCGGCGCGGTGACGGTATCTGGCTCGAAACGTCCCGGCTCGGTGCTGACGGGTCGGTGGAGGTGAATGACGTTGGCGTGCATCGGTTATCCCTGCTTCTGAATGTTGTCGATCAACAGCCCTGCCCGTGTGCGGCGGAGGTTGACCACCTGCAGGTAGTCCGTTCGGGTGTGATCGGGGTGCAGCTCGACCAGGTGCACGTTGGCCGTGGCGTCCGCGATCGGTGTGATCGCGACGCAGTGCGTGGTCCCGGCGGGAATGGACGCGATACCAGCGGTGAGCGGATCGCGTGCGAGCCCGGCTCCGGGAGTGACCAATGCCAGCGCTGCATCCGCCGAACGCTGCTGGTAGTAGGCGTACTCGAAGGCGGCGATCACGCCGGTGACGCTGGCTGGACCACCGGGGCCGGCGGTGACCGTCGTGGCGCTCAGGCCCGTGCAGGCACCGGTCAACGCTGGGGTCGGCGGCGCACTTGATGTCACGGTCGGCGGCGCTGACACGGTGGACTCTGTCCGGCCGTCCAGGGCGAAGACGGCAAAGATGATCACCGAGATCGAAATCAGGATCGACACGATGGGAACGACCCATCGCAGGCGTGCTGTCCTCGAAACCGGCCGCTCGTCGAAGTCCACTCGCGACTCATCGCGCGTTGCCGCGGCATCCAGATCGTCTGGTAGCCAGCCCCATTCGGAGTTGGTCTCGCGGGCTGGGTTGGTCGGGGCGCTGGGCTGGGCGGGTAATGCCGTGGGTATTGAGCTCTCGAGCCAGCCCCACTCGCTGTTGCCGTGGGTGCGCGAATCGGTGGTGGTGTTGTGGGGCATCGGAATTCACCTCCTGTGCTGTGTGATGTGGAGTGGGGCCCTTCGGGCAGACGGCCCGCGAGGGACTGGCCTGGTTATCTCTGGCGCAGAGACCACCGTCTGCCCGAAGGGGTCTAGGGAGCAGGCGAGCTGCTGGTGGTCGCTGACGGTGGAGTCGCGACGGGGGGCAACGAGGGCTGTGTGGGCGTTGCGGCGCTCGGTGTCGCACCGGTGGACGGTGTGGCCGATTTAGGTAGCGACGTCGCGGGGTTGGTCGCGGCGATATCGCGGGCCAGGGCGGCGAACCATGTGGCGGCGGCGCTGAGCGGGGCTGTTCCGGAGGAGTCGGCCGAAGCGCTGGTGTAGGAGTCGTGTCGTCCGGCGGTGTCGCTGTATTGGGTGTAGGTCGCCAGGTTGTAGAGGTCGTTGTCGTTGGTGACTGTGGTTGTGATGGCGGTGAATGCTTGATTCACCCAGCCCAGTGCGGTCGCCGGAGGAATCAATTCCGCTACCGCGCCAACGACTTTCGCCCCGAGTGCGGCCAGGGCGGCGACCGGGTCGGCTATACCTACGGTGGCGAGTTCGCTGATCGTGCTTGTGGTGAATACTGTTTGTGCGACCGAGACCACGGTGTTGAGTCCGATCGTTCCCAGCCGGAACAGCACCGAGAGGGCGTCACCGATGCCGGGGATCGGTGTTGCTGGGGTCTGATGCTTCGGCCAATCGCTGTCCGAGCGTTTTGGTCGGCTGGTAGGACAGCTGATCCAAGCTCGTGCCGGAGAGGTCTTCGGTGACCACCCCCACGGTGGTCTTCCACACCGTGGCCGCCAATGCTTGCGCGATCGTGGAGATGGCTGTGATGGGGTCCTTGGTATCGGACTGTGCGGCAATGTTTTTCACAGTCTTGGTCAGCGGTGTATCGGTAGTGGAGTCACAGGACAGGTCGCCTGGAGTGCAGAAGTCAGCGACCCGTCCAACGAGTGAGCCGTAGTCGACAGCGCTGTTGCTGGCGATTCCTGATCCGCTGGTCCCGGTATCGGTCAGCGTGATCTGTGCGACCGCGGTGCCCGCGGTGCCGGGCGCGGCGGTCGGGGTGGTTTGTCCCGGGCGGCCGGGCAGCACAGCCTTGTCGGCGCGGGCGGGGTTGGCGAACAGGGCGACGCCCGCCACGGTGTCCGGTTCCACGGGACCGGCACCCGTGCCGACGGTGTGAGCGAATGAAGAGACTGCGGCGGCCCCCTGTCCGTAGCCGGCGGCGGCGATGCGAGTGGCCTGGCAGCGTTGGGCAATCTCGGCGGCGTTCTTTCCGAGTAGGTCCGCAGCATCGGTCACGGCTTGCTGATACGGCGTCTCGGTGCCGTCGTCGGCGTAGCCGTAGCGCACGTAGGAGCGCTGCACGGTGGCTCCGGCCGCTGCGATCAGTGCGGAGAAGAATTGTCCGAGGGCTCCGGTGTCGGTGGTCGGTGCGGCGTCGGAGGGGCCTTCGTCTGTTCCTTGAACCCCGAAGACGTACAGCGCGGGGCATGCGCTGTCGACGGGGACATCGGCTTGCGAGCGGGTGAGCAAACCGGTCGATGCGAACGCGATCGTCACCACAAGGGTGACCAGAGCTGCGGCCGTGCGGCCGAAGGGTGTGAGCTGAGTGTGTGAACTGTGCAACAAAGGATTCACCTCGCATTCCTGATCTCTGAGGGCGTGTGGCGACAACGCGAACGTCGCGCTCGAGCGTTAGGGGCCGGGTAGCGGCC
This sequence comes from Nocardia tengchongensis, assembly GCF_018362975.1. Lineage (NCBI taxonomy): Bacteria > Bacillati > Actinomycetota > Actinomycetes > Mycobacteriales > Nocardiaceae > Nocardia > Nocardia tengchongensis. The sequence continues at coordinate 5,203,584 of NZ_CP074371.1, read as the reverse complement.
CGTCGTGGGTCGGTGGCCGACGCAGGAAGCTGGCGAGCGTGTCGGCGACTTCTGGTGTGCTGTCGACGGCAGTGCGGAGGTGGTTGGCGTCGTATTCGCGCCAGCTGACCTCGATGCCTCGGCGCTGATATTCGATGAACAGTTCGCCGCCGGATTCAACCGGCACGATCGGGTCGTGGGTGCCGTGATACAGATGGACAGGTGCGGCGGGAGTTGCTGCGCTGCTTCGGCTTTCGCGAGTCAGGACGAAGCGCCATATGGCGTCGTTCCAAGGGTCCGGGCGCTCGCACCAGTGTTGCAGCGGCTGTCGATACTGCGCGAGAAGCGTTGCCGCGCTGAGCTGCTCAGCGTGTCGTGCCACCCGCCGGCCATCCTCGGTAAGGACATGACGCAATGGGAGATGGTGGTACGCGCGGGAAAGTCCGATCAGTCCAGCCAGCGCCAGCGCTGCCCACGGTCCGTGGTGTTGTGTGCGGACCAGCGCGCCGGGGTCGGTCACGACCGCACCGGCCGCGACTCCGCGCAGGTCGAGGTCCGGAGCGTATTCCGGCGCGAGCTCGGTGGCCCATACTGTGGCACGGCCGCCGTCGCCGTAGCCCCACAGCACGACGGGTGCGCGCGAGGTGTGCGACGGTGCGAGTTCCGGTATCGCTTGGGCGGCTCGGGCCAGGTCCAGTGCGACGTGCGCGGCCGCGCGGGCGGCGAGGAAGGTGTGCGGGCCTAGGCCGGTGATGCCGAGGTTCTCGCCGTCCGGCACAACAACGGTCCACTCCCGGTCGAGGGCTTCACGGATCTGGTCGAGTGGTTCGCCGGCGGCGAGCAGTTGTTGGGAGGGAGCGCATTGGCCGCCGAGTCCGTGGAAGCTGGGGCAATACACGACAATCGGCGTCGGTTGCGACTGCGCCGTCGACGTCTTGGAGAGCACCGTTCCGGTGACGGGGATCGGTTCTCCGCGCGAGTCGCTGGAGACGTACATGATGCCCCACGCTCTCGTCCGGTGATCGAGCCCCGGGACGGTGATGGCCTGTGTACGGAGCAGTTGACCTGGGCGATCGCCGTGCTCGGCAGGCAGTAGTGCGTAGAAGTCGGTCATGGTCAGCTCCCCGCAAGGTCGTGCGCGAGGGCGATGAGCCAGGCGATCCCGGAGTTCAGCTGTCCGGTGGTGGCGTAGCCGTTGTGGCGAGCGACCATGTCTGCGAATCGGATCCAGACCGCGGGGTTGACCAGGTCGCTGTTGTCAGCGGCGAACTGGCCCCACGCTCCGGACAATTGCGAGACGAGTTTCGGCAGCAGGACGAGCGGGTTCTGGGCGACGGTGGCGGTGATCTCGTTCCATCGCGACGTCGCCGCGGTGGCGTCCTCTGGCGAGGGCTCAGGAATGCGAGGATCTGTGGCGTCGGTCAGTCGTTGTGCCAGCGTGCGTGTCGGCGTGTAGTCGACATTGCCGTCGTCGAGCTGGAAGTCATTTAGTAAAACCGTTGTCCAGGCATTACCCAGTGCCGCCGAGAGCAGGGACTGAATCGATCCGATCGCCGAGATGGGGTCCTTGAGGTTGGCCTGAGCAGCGAGTTCGGCACCCAAACGCAGTACTGCGGCGTTGTCCGGTGCCGAACACGCCAGGTCTCCGTCGGCGCAGATGTCGGCGACGCGTCCGGTCAGCGCGCCGTATGTCGCACCGTCATCGGCGATTCCCGCACCGGTGGAGGCAGAGCTGGTGAGCTGCACTGCCGATACCGCAGCCCCTGCGTTGCCCGGCGCCGGATCAGGCACCACCTGCCCTGGACGACCTGGAAAGACAGGTTCACCGGACGAGCGAATTGGATTGGAGTACAGCGCGATTCCGGCGATTCGGTCCGCAGGCACGGGGCCGCTACCCGCCCCGACCGTCTGCGCGAACTCGGCTACCGCCTGCGCCCCTTGGGAATAGCCGACCACCGCGAGCATCGTGGTCGGGCAGGCTGCTATCACCCGTGCCGCTGCATCATCGAGGCCGGTGAGAGCTGAATCCAGTGACTCCGAGTACGGGTCCGCGCCACCGCCGGGAACGGCTCCACCGAAGCCGGCCTCATAGGGTACGTAGCTGCGTTGTACCAGTGTCGGCACCGCTGAGACCACAGGGCCCAGCAGGGCACCGACCACCCCGGTGTCTGCGGTCAGACTCGCCGAGGGTGAGGACTGGCCGGTACCTTGAACACCGAGCGCGTAGAGCGCGGGGCAGCCGGGGCCGATCGGGACCTGCTGTGCTGCTGCTGTTTCCGATCCACCGACCAGGGTTGCACCGCAGAGGAGCGCTATTGCGGTGCCGCCGGATATCCGTGAAATGCGTTGGCTCATGGCTGTCCCTCCCCAACCCCGGCCCCGAACCCCGCTCCGACGGTGCCTCCGGCCAGCGCGCCGACAAAGCCGACAGGAATTCCGGCCACTGCCGCGCCGACCGCCGCGCCGGCTGCGGCGCCGAGGGCCGTCCCGAAGGCGCCTGAGGTAACAGTCCCCAGAATCGGCACGGGCACGAGGGTTCCCACCGCGGCACCGGCGATGCCACCGACCGTGCCGCCGATGAGCCCGCCCATGACCGCACCGACCGCGGCGAACGGGCCGGCCGCGACCACCGCCCCCACGGCCCCGCCGACTCCGGCGCCTGCCAGGGTCGCGCCACTGACACGGTCCGAGCGCCCGGCCGGGAAACCCACCGAGTCCAATACAGTCGCGACCTGGGCTTCCGCGCCGGCGGCCGTGTCGTTGATCCAGTCCCGCGCCTGCGTGGGCAGCCAGTCCGGGGACGGGGCCTGCCACTCACCGATTCTGATCGTGTTGTCCGGTGGCTGGATTGGCGCCACCGGCGGTACAGGCTCCGGCAGATGAAGGTCCTGCAGATCAACCCGAGGCGCAGGATCCGGGGAGGGCTCAGGCCTCGGTGAGGTTCCATTGCGCACCTCGGGCGGTTGCTCCGGGTACCGCGGAACAGCCGGTTCGGGCTGGGGCGCCTGCGCATCGGGCGGCGATGGAGGTGCCGGAGCGACCGTTCCTGGCTGCGCGGGACTGGTGATGCCCGGTTGATCGGAGATCTGCTCGGGAGTGGCACCCTGAGCGTGACCAGGCCCGCCCAGCAATATCGAGACGGGAACGAGTCCCGCGATGACGAAGCGCCCGCTGCGGACGATCAGGGGCCCGCGGGCCCGGTGCATCGTCGACAAACTTTTGCGGGCATCACAATTTTCTGGAATTAACATTCCTAAGATAGCCCTTCATCAGAAGAAGGCATACGCCCAGAATCGAATACTGTTCGAAAGCTGAAGCCAGGCCTCCTGGCTGCACATTTGCAGCCAGGAGCGCCGGCAGGCAAGGTCGGGACTTACAGGAACTGTCCCACGATCGAGAAGAGCTGGGTCAAGAGATTCAGACCATTCGACGCGATCGACGAACCGAGGTTCAAGTAGGACAGGATTGCCATCGGATCCACGAGGTTACCTTTCGTAGTGGTTTCACTTACAGCACCATCAAAACCTCGAAAGCCACTCCGCGCCACAGTCATTAGTGGTAAGAGATTTACCAGATAAGGTTCTTACCAACCCGTCGCGCTTCAAATGCAGCCAAATCGCGAGCAATTGGTAAGACAATTACCTCCACTGCCCCTCAAAACGGCCGATCGCAACTCGACGACCCCCTGCATGCCTGCCACAATCGCAAACGTCCCGCAATCCCCACGGCGAAATCCTCGTTGCCGAGACCCTCAGATCCCTGGTAGGAACGGTCCCGGCTCTAGGGGGAACTGAGCCATTTAGCCATTCGCTAGAAGACAACCGCAGACAAGGGGGGAGAGGACATGCGTCCGACTCCTGGAAGAAATCTCGACCAGCAACTACCCGTCAGCCACCAAGGCGAGCCGGCCGACCTTCAGATGCCCAGCCTGGGCCGATGGCTCCAAAGAGTTCGGGAAGACCGCAACTTCACCCGAGAGGAGGCAGCAGACCGCACCCATATCAGCAAGGACTACATCAACAAGATCGATCGCGGGTATGTCCCCGGACGCGAGATGGTCCTGCGGCTGATCACCGGATACGACATGAGCCCCATGCAAGCCCGACACACCCTCGAGCTTTGGCAACCCCCAGCAACCCTGGCCTCCGTTAGCGAGCTCCGCGAGCGCATCGACACTCCTAGCCGGCGAAGAACACTCGAGCAGCTAGATAGAACTGGTGTGATCTGCGTATACACCGATCCTCTATGGAACGTCCTATCGGCCAACAAGAGCTTCCACCGTGCCCTACCAGGCCTCGATCAAGCCAACAGCAACGTCGCTACCTGGTTCTTCTCCAGATCGAACAACACCCGCGGAGTGACCAATGTGACACTCCAATGGGAGCAGGAGGCGCTCTTCCACGTGGCGATGCTCCGCGGCGCACTTGGCCACTACCGCGCGAGCCACCGCGCCGTCACACTCTTCGACCAGCTCAAACGCGACCGCGATTTCAGCCGAATCTGGACGAGCAGCATCCGCGTCGCCTACGCTCGCCAACCCAACGAGCTGGCTCACCTGCGCGATCCCGAGACCGGCGATCCGTATTCCATCAGCATCGACATCGCCGAGGTCTCCGACACTCGAGATATTCGCGTTTGCTACGCCTACAGAGAATCCCATGCCGATCCGCTGTAGCCACCCAGGCCACTATCTAATGCATGTCGAGCATCAATGTGCCCTACATCACAATAGTCGACGCACAATCGGCGACTACCGGACATTTGGGTCGCCAGCAAATGTTAGACGACAGTGATGCAAGCACAATTCGCGACTGAACAAGCGCTTGTCCGCTTGTAAGTGAGCTACCGGCCTGCGGTGGATCCCTCCCCTATCGCATACGCCGGCTAGTGAGCTACTTCAGCGGCCGAGGCATTGGCTTCGATATCCCACCGACAGCGCGTCGGCGGAACTTCAACCGCCGACGCGCTGATCGCTCGGGCTACAGTCACAACAGTGTCGCCTGGGCACACATGCCAGACAGCGAACAGCAGCACCGCTCTACACGAATCTCGCTCATGTCGCTATCCGGCATACATATTTCCATCCAGACCGATCAAGCGCTTCCATAGGCAAAGGGGACTACCGAGTCTCAACCCTCACCGAGGTGCCAGTTGCCATGGCTTCCACCGACCAACCTGATATTCCACATGAATTTTCGACCTTTCGACCTCCGAGCTCGCCCCGCAACGTCCGGGATGACATCTCATCGACTCCAACCACCAGTCGCAGCCATCTCGAAAGCGCCCTTCCTGACACCGATCACAACGAATTGCCTCGACCTTCAGTCGCCGCGACAGGCTCCCACAGCCAGGATGACAGGCGAACTGGCGCCGAAACGTTGTTGTCCCTCCGGCTGCCATCGACACCACCGACAAGGCTTGGCAATTCGCGATTGCCGGTTCCGCGAGTGTTCGACTCTACGCCCTTCACTGCGCTGCCTCTCCATATGGCGATCACCGCCATCAGCGATCGAGGACGTCTAACTGCCTCTGGTGGGTTCAAGGGATCGCTGCATCACCGCGTGGATGATCATGTCGGCGTGGAGGTTTAGGTGCGGGATTACGGAATGTCGGCTGCTCGTCAGGATGAGTTGTGGCGCCGGTGGCGGGCTGGCGAGTCGTTCAGTGCGATAGCTCGATCCCTCGAGATGCCACTGCAACACGTCCGGCGGTTCCTCTCGCAGACCGGAGGGATCCGCAGGCCGCCGTCACGGCGGCGCATCCAGAGCTTGACGATGGCCGAGCGAGAGGAGATATCTCGCGGCCTGGCAAAGGGTCGGTCTGCCCGGGAGATCGCCGCAACTTTGGGCCGTTCGCCGTCGACTATCGCACGAGAAGTAGCCCGTAACGGCGGACGAACGGCCTATCGCGCGGCCATGGCCGATCATCGGGCCTATCAGCGCGCGCGACGTCCGAAATTTGCCAAGCTGGCCCGGAATCCGCTGCTGAGAGTCCTTGTCGAGGAAAAGCTCGCGGTCTGTTGGACCGTTCTATAGCCAACTTTCTGTTGTAGTTGCTCATTGGAGAATGATGCCCACTCGGCCCTGGTCAGATCTCACAGCATCATTCAGCACAGCACCGATGGACCCAGTCCAACCCCTCCCACCGCAGATACTGCGCTGACAGGACAGTCACAGCGATACGGAGGGCGGTCATCCCGGACTTCCGCCGGAATGCTCTGCGACCCAGACAGCTGACGGACCCCGTGATTCGGTCCAGCGGGTGTGAGAGCCGGTTATCGGTGGATGCAGGTTGCAGCGTATCCGGCTGGGGTGCTGTAGCCCAGTGCGGAATGTCTTCGGCGGTGGTTGTATTCGTCCTTCCAGTCGGTGATCACGACGCGGGCATGGGTGAGGGACCAGAAGCTGTTGATGTTGAGGCATTCGTCGCGCAGGCGGCCGTTGAACGATTCGATGTAGCCGTTGCGCCAGGGCTGACCAGGCGGGATGAACGCCAGACCGACCCGTTCCCCGGCCCAATCGGCCATCGCCGCGCAGGCGAGTTCGGGTCCGTTGTCGCAGCGCAGAGCGGCCGGATAGCCGCGGTCGACGGCGATGCGGTCGAGCTCGTCGATGAGCCGATCGGCGGTGATCGACCGCTCGACCAGGCCGCCGAGGCATTCACGGGTGTGTTCGTCGACGATCGACACGATCTTGACCGGGCGCCCGTCGTCGGTGGCGTCGAACTGGAAATCCACTGCCCACACCCGATTCGGCGCGTTCGCGGTCACCGTCGTGGCAGTGGTGATGCCCAGATGTTTCCGGCGGCGCCGCTGCGGCACTCGAAGTCCCTCGTCACGCCAGAGGCGTTGGATCTTCTTGTGGTTTACCGTCCAGCCCTCGCCGCGGGCATCGTGGTAGGCGCGGCGGAAACCTTGGCGTGGATGCGCTTTCGCCCAATTACGCAACCAATCACGCAGCGCTGCATCGGGATCCGCGGCAGTCGTGGCGGCCGGAGGATGGCGTTGGGTGCTTCGATTCTGCCCGGTGACCCGGCAGGCGAACCGTTCGCTGACCTGCAGCACGCGCATCAGGTGCGCCACGGCCGCCCGCCGGCGTTCCGGGTCTAGAAGTTTCCCTTGGCGATCTCCTTCAACGCCGCCTTCTCCAGCTCGGCTTCGGCGAGAAGTCGCTTGAGAGTGGAATTTTCGCGTTCGAGGTCTTTCAACCGTTTGGCGTCGTCGGCCTTGAGTCCGCCGAACTGGTTGCGCCACCGGTAGTAGGTGGCCTCGGTGATCTGCAGGGTCCGGCACACGTCGGCGATCTCTTTGCCCTCACCCAGCAGTCGATCGGCCTCGCTCAGCTTGCGCACGACCTGCTCGGGGGTGTGCCTCTTGCGGGTTGCCATGGTCTTCGAGCCTTCCTGCCCACTTCGTGGGCCGCAAGGCTCTCACACACGCCGGACCGAAATCATGGGGTCAGGTCATTCGCGCACTAGACTTTTCAGCCCCCAGCGGGAAGTCTAACGAGCATCGCAGTACCACGTCGACCGAATTCCACGATCGCGAGCGCTGCCGCCGACGTGGTGTTCCGAGAGGGCTGCGGTCTGCCTGATCAGGCCAGGAACTATCGCTGTGACGAGGTCAACTACGCTTCTGTATCACTACATTAGTGCAAAGTGGAAAGGCTGCTTCATGGCACGCAAGGTTGTCGTCGAGCTGGTGGACGATTATGACGGCAAGTCCACCGCCGAGGAGACAGTGCTCTTTGCTGTCGACGGTGTGGCCTACGAGATCGACCTGTCCAAGCTCAACGCAGCACAAATACGCGGGACGTTTGAACAGTGGACCCAGCACGCCCGAAGGGTCGGCCGCGCGCCAAAGACGACCAGCACCAAGTCTCGGCCTACTGTCGATCGCGAGCAGACCCAGGCGATTCGCCACTGGGCGCGGAAGAACGGCTTCGAAGTGTCCAGCCGCGGACGGGTATCCGCCGATATCCTGGCGGCGTACAACAAGGCCGACAAGTAGCAGACCCAATCTGCCTGCAGATTCGGGTCTGCAGGCAGCTTCTGCAAGCCATCCTTCCGGTGAACTCCCGCACGGTCAGTGCCTGGTCCGGTGCACGTCAAAGGCCGCAGCCACCAGTTCATGTGCGCACTCCAACTCGCGACCAAGAACGCCAATGTCGTATTCACGGTGACGAATACCAACTACCAGGACGAGGATCCCTGCACGTTCGCCGTGCTCGTCGCAACCCGGCTGGGGAGCTATCTTCCCCCGGCCTAACCTCCCCACCAGGTTCGTTTGGTGTCGACGATGTCAGTAATGGCCGCGGATCCATCGACGCCATCGGATGACGCATGAGTTCGTTGATCGGTCTGATCCAGCTGATGTATCCGTTGGGCCGGACCGGTATTCGCGGTCGGGTCACGCTCGCCTGTGACAACATGTACCAGCGTTGAGATGTTACGTGCCAGGTTGCCGCGCACGGCGCAGGAAGATTCCCGAAGCGGGTAGCCGATCCTAAGAGCTCCTATCGGGTTCGGTTGCTGAGTCGTCGCCAGCAGATGAGTGCTGCGGCGAGGTCGAGGAATCCGTGGTGGATGTCGGTGCGGCGTTCCCATCGGATGGCCAGTCGCCGGTACTGGTGAAGCAGGGCGAAGGTTTGCTCGACGATCCAGCGGCCGGCGGTGACTTTGTCGCGGGTGCCGCGTCGGGCGATGTAGCCGGTGATATGTCGTTGCCGCAGTTCGGAATAGACGCTGGGGTAGTCGCATCCCTTGTCGGCGATCAGGTTGGTGATCCGGCGTCGGGGTTGGCCCGCACGCCCGCGCAGGGGCTGGACCCGGTCGAGCAGTGTGGGCAACATCAGGTGATCGTTGACGTTGGCCGCGGACAGTGCGACGGCGAGCGGGAATCCGTTCGCGCAGGTCAGGATGTGGTGCTTGGAACCGGTTTTGGCGCGGTCGACCGGGCTGGGACCTGTTGCGGCGCCCCTTTTTTCGCCCGCACGTGCGAACCGTCGACCATGACCCGGTCGAAGTCGATCAATCGGGCGAAATGGGCTCGGGCGAGGACGGCTTGATGGATCTGCTCGAACGTCCCGGCGGCTTGCCAGTCCCGCAGCCTGCGCCAACACGTCATTCCGGACCCGAAACCCAGCTCCTGGGGCAGGTCTTCCCATCCGATCCCGGTGATCAGCACGAACAAGATCCCCTGCAGCACCAGACGGGAGTCCATCTGTGGCGGTCCTGGTGTCCCGGCCGGTTTCACCGGCAGTAGCGGTTCGATTACCGCCCACAACTCGTCATCCACGATCCAGGATGCTGCCACAACGAAACATCCTGCACTGCAACGCAACCCGACGCCAACTGACCGAACCTGTTAGGAGCTCTAAGGACCGCGTCACCAGCCGCAACGGCTTTATTTCGCCAGGTGAGACGCGGGTAAGAATCGTGTCACCCACAGTCCCCTCATGGCCGGGCGCTATCCTCGCAGCACCCGGATCTGTCGGATGGTGTTGTCTCGCAGCCCTGTTCACCGTCACCACGGTCGCGACGGCATACATACCCCGAATCACGCCGCCCGAAGCCGACCACACCGCCTGACCGATCGAGGAGATCGGCAACCCACCGCCACTCATGGCTGTCACACCCGCGCCAGCAACACACTGCATTCGGCTAGTTACAGGGCGTTGGCCGGCGGCAGCTGGATCGCCCAGGCGCTGAGGTTGTACGGCTTCGGAACGCGGTCCGAGTGCTGGGCAGGGTGTTTGACTTGCAGATATTGGATGTCAATGGGGTCGAATTCCGAAGCGGATTAGCCTCTGCGAAGAAGTAGGGCAGCGCGTGCATCGCTGCTGGTAGAGACTCTGCTGAGCCCCCATCCGGTTCCCGGGTGGGGGCTCAGCCGTTTCGGCGGCCCGCGCGAAGACCCGGCTCGGTCAGTGGGGTAGTCGGTCCGCGTGCGTGTTCGGCTGACTTCGGCGCTAACCCGTATGCCCGTAGATTAGGACATAGGCACTCGTGCATTTGGTGGCCTGAGTGAAAGCTCAACGGGCAGAATAGATGTCATGACTGAGTTTGCGCTCTTGTCGGATGCGCGGCGCGGCACCGCCAGTGTGTCGAGGTTCGCGACCACAACAGTGGGTGACCATTTCTTCGCGCGCGGCGCGAAGGAAGGCGATATCCCTTTCTTCGGCATGTGATTCAGCGGATGCCGGGCGTGCGCGGGTCCGGACCGAGGCAGGCTTGAATGACGCAGCCCGGCGCGGTATCCGCGAACGGCGGTGCCAACGGGTAGTTCAGGCAGCTGAAGACATTGCAGCCCGGATATGCCGCGGGCCCGAGGCCGAAGACCGCGATCAGCAGATTCGTATCCAGGCTCGGATCCGCGCGCAGCGGCGGTTCGACGTACGGACCGGGATCGGGCACCAGATGGTCTTGGAATGCCGCGAATAATCTGCGGAAGAATTCGTGCGCCAGCTCCGTGGTGTCCTCCAGGGCCGCGTCAATGCCCTGGTTGCTGACACTTCCGAAGAGTCCGGTCCACACCACCGTCAAATCCAGACTCGGCACGATGAAGACGTTCTGCATGCCGAGTCCGACCATGAAATACACGTCAGCGGGCTGGAAGTCCTGGGACTCTTCGCATCCGAGGCCGATCCAGAGCAGGTAGCCAAAGCACTTGTTCGCTGGTGACGGCTGGCGTGCCATGCGCAGATAAGTCTCGGAGACGAGTTGCCGTGTGCCCCAGCGCCCGTTATCGCTCACCAGCAGACCGAGCTTCGCGAAATCGTTCGGCGGGATCATCAGATGGGCATAACCGTAGGTGTGCCCGGCGCGATCGCGCGCCCAGTAGTAATCACCGCGTTCGATGCCGAGCGGATCGAAAAGCTCACGCTGCGCGAACTGCTGCAATGGCTCGCCGATAGCCAACTCGATGACATAGGCGAGCAGATCGACATCGCGCTCGCTGTAGCTGAATACCGCACCCGGCGGATTGTCCAACGGCACCCCGAGCGCCTGCACGGCACCATTCGGATCGATCGGAATCACCCCGGTGATACCCTCGGTAAGTATATCGGCCGCCAGGCCGGACGATTCGGTCAGCAGATTCTCCACGGTGATCGACCGATGCTGCTCATCACCGAGCCCGGTCGGCAGATACCGATCGATCGGCGCCTTGAGATCGAGTTTCCCCTGATCCCAGGCTATTCCGGCGAGCAGTGAGACAACGCTCTTCGTCGCACTCCAGATATTCCACGCGACATTGCCGGTCTCGTTGTTCGTCGGCCCCTCACCGATCAGGCAGTTGTGCCGGAACACCTGCACATTCAACCGATTACGCCCACTGGCGAACCTCAAGGCGTCCGCGAGCAGTCCCGAATCCAGTCCAACCTGTTCCGGAGCCGCCCGTTCCGGGTCCCGCCCGGACGACACCTCACACGACAGCTGCTCGGCGGGCGCGGCCTGCGCACCCCCGGCGAAAACGCTCCCAGCGACCATCGATATCGCCGCAGTTCCGGCCAGGAATCTGTAGATGCGGCCCATAGCTCGAGGCTATCGTCCCCGGCAGTGCCAGAGCGGACGACAGGCTAAATAAGGTTCAGCCGAATGCAAACCAGTCGTACAACGTCGAATATTCCAAGATTCCCCTTCGAGGACATCAGCGGCGTGTTCGTGCCGTGAACCCATCCTGCGCCCATGACGAGGAACGTGAGTCCGGTCAGTACCGACGCTGTGGGCGGTGACGATCCGATGACCGCGCACCCCGCGGTGCCGCCTGAGGTATCAGGGCGTGTGCCATGACCGGTCACCAGCCAGCGGGGGCGATGTGGCCGGGGGATCGATCTCGAGGCGGCACCGGCACCGTCTCCGACTTGAGCAGGTCGACCGGTTCGAGATCTCGTATGGCCGGTGTCCGCGCCTATGCTTATTGAGAGGTTCTGTTGCCAGTTCGGGTGCCCGAATAGCGGGCGGGGTGTTTGCTGGTCGGGTGTCGGATTGAGGGTGTTCCCGGAAGGGAGGGGTCCTCAGCGATGGGCGCTTCGTTGGAGTCGGGGGGAGTGTTCGCCGGTTATCGGATCCTGCGTCGGCTTGGTGCGGGTGGTATGGGCACGGTGTATCTGGCTGAGCATCCGAATCTGCCGCGCCTGGTCGCTCTGAAGGTGCTCAACCGTGCTCTGACCGATGACGAGGATGTGCGTGCCCGGTTCCTGCGAGAGGCCGATACCGCTGCCCGGCTGGACCATCGGAATATCGTCACCGTCTACGACCGCGGCAACGAGGGTGGTCAGCTGTGGATCGCGATGCAGTATGTCGACGGCTGCGACGTGGCCGAGCTGCTACGGGATGGGGGGCTGCCGGTCGCGCGGGCGGTGTGGATCATCACCGAGACCGCGGCTGCGCTCGATTACGCCCACGGGCACGGGGTGTTGCATCGTGATGTGAAGCCGGCCAACATCCTGTTGACCGACGCGTCGCGCGGTGAACCCGAGCGGGTGGTGCTCGCGGACTTCGGTATCGCCAAGGCTCTCGATGAAACCTGCGGCCTGACTCGCAGCGGCAATCTCCTGGCGAGTCTGCAGTATGCCGCGCCCGAACAATTCGATATCGGTGCGACGATCGATCACCGTGTCGACGTGTACTCCCTGGGTGCGACTTTGTACCGGATGCTCACCGGGGCTCTGCCGTATCCCGGGAGCACCCCCGCGCAGCTGATGTACGGGCATTTGAGCCTGCCGATCCCGAAGCCCAGCCAGCACTGCGAAATGCGTGTGCCCGAAGGTTTCGATGCGATCGTCGAACGCGCCCTGGCCAAGGACCGTGAAGGCCGGTACTCCAGTTGTGGTGAGCTGGCCGCTGCCGCTAACGACACGCTGGCGGCGGCATCGAAGGAGCTCACCGCGACCGTCTCATCGCCGACCGCACCGCCGAAATCCAAGATGATGACGGAGGGCATCCCGGCAGTCGGAGGCGCCGAGCATGCGAGCACGATGAAGCCGGCGGTGGTGCCGGGGACTCCGGTCCGAAAGCGCCGCGTCCACCGCCGGTTGCTCGCGGTTGCCGCCGCGGCGGTCGCGATCATCGCTGCGGTCGCTGTGGTCCTGATATGGCCGAAACCGCCACCTCACGGCTCGCTGGCCTTCACTGTCAGCCCGGTCGCCGTCGGGAAGAACCCGCAGGGCGTCGCAGTCGATGCCACGACACACAACGTGTACGTCGCGAATACTACCGGTGGTACCGTTTCCATTCTCGACGGCACCACCCTCGCTGTCACCGCCACCATCGGAAACATACCGAGCGCGCAGGGTGTGGCGGTCGACCCGCAAACCCGCACCGTGTACGTGACCGACTACGCCGACGCCGGCAAGGTGTTCGTGATCGACGCGAACACCAACACCGTCACCGCGACCATCGCCGTCGGGGCCAACCCGGACGAAATTGCGGTCGACCCCCACACCATCTGGTGTATGTAACCAACGTCACCCTCGATCCGCTCGCAGAGGGCCAGACCGGTCCACGCGTGGCGTCGAAGCCGGGTTCGGTGTCGGTGATCGACCCCCGCGCCCGTGCCGTGACCGCCACCGTCGGGGTGGGCATCCGGCCGATCGAGGTCGTGTTCGACGCTGATCGCTCGCGGCTCTATGTCGGTATGGACGGCGACAACTCCGTGTCGGTGATCGACGTGTCGACCAACACCGTGGCCGCAACCGTCGCGGTGGGCCAGGGGCCACTGGGCCTTGCGCTCGACCATCGCTCCGGCACCCTCTACGTCGCGAACAACGTGGGTGACTCGATATGGACGATCGACACCCACACGAACCGGGTCACCGGCGCCATCCCCGTCCACCGCCCGAGCATGATTGCCATTGACCAGGATCGACGCATCGTCTACGTCGGGGTGCTGGCGGCGACCAACGACCCGAACACGAGCGACCTGACGCCGGTGGCGATCGACGCCGACACCCACAAGGTAACCCCCATCCCCGGGTCCGGCCGGGCTATAGCGTCGGCCGCGGTGGACCCTGGCACCGGCGCCGCCTACCTCGTCGACTACAACGACAGTGCGGTCTACGTGGTCAGACCCTGACCGATTACTGTGCGGCCACGGGGCACCCGCGATGAACAATGAGCCAGAACGACCATCCCCACCAAGATCGAACTAGTCCGAGCGTGTGGCGCAAATCACTGTTCAGTGGCGTCCTGGCGGATATGTGGACCTTCTGTGCAAGTACCACGTGTTCATCGACGGCAGCAAAGTAGGTCACATCGGCCGTGGCGAGATGCTCACCATCAGCGTGGACCATGGCAGCCACCAGGTCCAACTCAAGCTCGACTGGGGGACGTCGCCGACCGTCACCGTCGACCTCGCAACCGATGAGACCCGCCAGCTGTACTGCGAACCAGGCGCCAACACCCTCACTGCGCTGTACTACGCAATGTTCAGGCGCCAGCAATACATCAAGCTGACCCCCACATACCTCCGTCGCTCATCGGCTAGTTAGAGACTGGTGTCAGGATCGGATCCCGGCCAGGATTTGACTCGGCAAGGCTGCCGTGACCACTGCTCTCGATCGGGCTGGTATTCCACCGGCCGAGGTCGGGTTGCTGTCCATGGTGTCGTCGACCGGGTATTGCGCGCCGGGCATCGACACCCGGCTCGCCCGCGGTATCGGTATGCCAGCGGACGTGCAACGAGTCTGGGTGGGCCATATGGGGTGTTTTGCCGCGATCCCCGGTTTGATGGTGTGCTCGGACTTCGTCCGCTGCCGAGATCAGCCGGCGGTATTGCTGAACATCGAACTGTCGTCGTTGCACGTGCAACCCCCGCCCTACGACATCAGCCAGGTCGTCGTGTCGGTGCTGTTCGGCGACGCGGCGACGGCCACGGTCATCGAGCCGGGCGCCGGCACCGGCCCAGGACTGGAGATCGTCGATATCCGGGCAGCCACCGACATCGAGCACGAGGATTACATGACATGGGAGATCGGTGAGTCCGGCTTCCGCATGGGCCTGTCGCCGCAAGTTCCCAACGCACTCGCCTGCGCGGTGCCGGGAGCGACCCACGCTCTGCTCGCACCACACGGCCTCGAAACCACCGACGTGCACTGGTGGGCCGTCCACCCCGGCGGCAAACGAATCATCGATGCCGCGCAGGAGTGCCTTGCGCTCGATTCCGACGCCGTCGCGGTGTCGCGCACCGTGCTCGACGCCTACGGCAATTGTTCATCCGCTGGGGTCATCCAGGTAATGAACGCATTACAGGACACCACGCCACTGCCCGTCGGCCAGTACGGGGTGGCGATAGCGTTCGGGCCGGGACTGACTGTCTATTCCGCCCTGCTACGCGGAGCGTGAATCCACAGCCACATAGCCGGGAGCACGATAGCAGGGCAGCCGCCGCCCTACCGTCTAAGCGGTTACGAACTGATCGTGTACGAGCCCTTGGGTGAGGTCGGCTCCGGTGACGCTGACCGATCTGGTCCACGAATCGCCCATGCTCATGGGGGCACTCTCGGTCTCGGGTCCG
Organism: Nocardia tengchongensis; assembly: GCF_018362975.1. Lineage (NCBI taxonomy): Bacteria > Bacillati > Actinomycetota > Actinomycetes > Mycobacteriales > Nocardiaceae > Nocardia > Nocardia tengchongensis. The sequence continues at coordinate 5,188,091 of NZ_CP074371.1, read as the reverse complement.
CGCACCTGCTCGCATAGAGCGACGCCAGCGCCGGGCTGAAACTGGTGCGCGGCCGCAATGCCATCGTCGGCCAGGTCATCGAATCATCTACGGCCACCGGAGATTCGGGACCTGAAGACGACCGCCCGGCGGGCCTCACCGCATGATGCCCACCCACCTCGGCCGTGTTCGTGTAGGTCCCCGATTACCGCTTCATATCTCACCGCCGTGACCTGCAGGTTCCCACATTCTTCAGCCCCGATATGAAATGGCTCGTCTCATTGGGACCTTCATTTCCTAAGCGCCTCGGCGACGAGATCGGCGCGTTTGCCGTCGAGCAGCGCGACGAGCATGCGGAACAGCGTGGCGGAGGACAGGAACCCCGATCCTTCACCCGCTCGACTATGTAAAGCGGGTAAGAGGGGGCGGAGTTCAGGAGACGGTGTCGGTCGCCGCTTGTCGATTCATTCGAGTGTGTTGTGCGCCTGGGCTGCTGCCCACGCCGCGATCTGAGCGCGCGATGTGAACCCCAGCTTGGAGAGGATGTGTTCGACGTGTCCCTGCGCGGTGCGCGGCGAAACCACCAGGCGGTCAGCGATCGCCTTGTTGGTCAGGCCTTCGGCGACGAGGGCCGCCACCTGACGTTCGCGCGCGGTGAGGCTCTCGGACGAATGCGGAAGCGACGAGGCAGGTTCGACTTGCTCGCCGAGTGCGAACCCGACCGCGGCATCGAGACTCATCGATGCACCTTCCTGACGTGCTATGTCGAACGCACGCGCACCGAGTGACTGGCGACTGCTCCGCTCGCACTGGTCACGATAGGTGTGCAGAGCGCGAAAGATGTATGAGGTGGAGCTGCCGGCGATGCGTCCCGACGCATCCGCAGCGCCGAGCAGAACAGCTGCACGGTGGGCGTCATGCTTCTCGGCAGCGATCCAGGCCAGGGTATCCAGACAACCCGTGGCGACGAGTGGATCGGTCAACATATGGGCCAATCGAATACCTTCTCCGAGTGCACGCGTGGCGCGGTCGGGCTCGTGGTCTCGCCACGCAGCGAATCCGATCCCCCACAACGCCCACGACCGATAGATCATCTCGCCCGCCGATTTGGTGATCTCGAGAACCTTCGTGTGACAGGCAGCGGCTCGCGACGTATCTCCGTTCAGCACATAGGCCCATCCCAGCGCGATACGGGCGTACAACTGCAATCCGAGATCACCGGTCTGTTCGTAGATGCCGATCGCATAGACCAAGCGGTCAACCGTACGAGTCATATCAGCGTTGCTACTGGCGAAAGCGTGGTTCGCCTCGACGTGGGCGAGCAGCGCTGTGATCAGCCGGTCGGCCGTCTTCTCGGCCAGTGTCCGAAGCTCTGACAGCCGGCTGACAGCGGTGGACATATCGCCTTGCACCGCTGCCATGGAGCTTGTCGCGTAGAGCGCCTTGGCCCGGTCCTCGGGTCGGCCGCCTGGCGATTGAACCAGGGCGCGCTCATACCACCGCCGCCCCTCGCTGAGCCGCCCGCGCAAGAACCAGAACAGGAATAGGCAGGGCACGATTCGCAGCGCGCGGTTGTCGGGCTGGGACAGGCTGTATTCCAGCGCCTTCCGCACATTTGGCAGCTCTCGCTCCAGGCGCTCGAACCATTTCATTTGGTGCGGACCGATCCACTCCGAATCCGCTTCCTCTACCAGTCCGGTACACCAGTCCAGATGCCGCCGGCGCAGGTCCGGATATTCGCCGCACTCTTCAGCCTTCTCCCGCCCGAATTCCCGTACCGTTTCGAGCATCCCGAAGCGCACAGTACCGGTCACTTCCGTGCGGGAGAGGATCGACTTGTCCAGCAGCGCCGCCATCGCATCGTGCACTTCCGACTCGCTCGCTCCATCGACACACACCTGCACGGCCGCATCGAGTTCGAAACCACCGGCGAATACAGACAACCGGCGCCACAATCGCCGTTCATCAGGTGTGCACAGGTCATAGCTCCAGTCGATGCAGTACTGCATCGTCTGCTGCCGCTTCGGAGCACCCCGGCTGCCCCGGGTCAGCAGCGCGTAACGGTCGTTCATCTTGGACAGGATCTCCTCGACCGACATTGTCCGCAGCCGGGCCGCGGCCAACTCGATCGCCAGCGGCAAACCCTCGCACCTGGAACAGATCCTCGCGGAGGTCAGCCTGTTGTCGTCGGTCACCTCGAACCCCGGCACCGCCGCGGCAGCCCGTTCAGCGAACAGCGTCACCGCGTCGTAGCGCGCCGCCGCCCGTAGCTTCGGTTCGACGGCCGGATCGGGAATCTCCAGCGGCGGTAGCGGATAGACTGTTTCCCCGCCGATCCCGAGAGCCTCGCGACTTGTGGCCAGAATCCGCAGGCGCGGACACGCTCGCATCAGCGTTTCGGACAGGCTCGTGACCGCGTCGATCATGTGCTCGCAGTTATCCAATACGAGCAGCACATCGTATGGGGTCAAAAGCTCCACCAAAGTGTCGAGCGCCGGTCCACCCCCATGGTCCCGCACACCGAAGGCTGCGGAAACGACATCGGGCAGCGACGCGGCGTCGGTCAGGTCACCCAATTCGATCAGCCACGCCCCATTCGCGAACTTGCTGCGCATCTTGTGGGCGACACGTAGCGCGAGCCGGGACTTGCCGACTCCGCCGATCCCGGTCAGCGTCACCAGACGCGACCCGGACAGCATGTTCTTGACCTCCGACAGCTGGGTCCGCCGATCGACGAAACTTGTCAACTCCAACGGCAGATTTCCCATACCCGCACGCAGCCTGCCACCGTGGACGCGGGAAACTCCTTGTGACACTGAGTCTTCCGAAGCCGCGACAGCATCCGGTTCCGAAGCCGCGACAGCATCAAGGACAGGCTCCGGCCGAGTCGGCAGCGCCATCTCGTCGACAGTGAAACCGTGATCGAACTGGATGCGCCGCAGCTGCTCGCCCAACCGGACGACCGTGGGGCGGTCGGACGGGTCACGAGCCATCGCCTCCTCGATAATCGAGCAGACGTCCTCGGGTAAGCCGGACTCGCGCAGGTCCGGAAGCGGATGGCTCGTGATTCGTACGAATTGCGCTACGAGCTGCTCCCCGCTGCGCCGTTCGAACGCCGCGTGCCCGGTCAGGGCGCAGAACAACGTAGCCCCCAACCCGTACACGTCCGCGGCGGGGCTCTGCGGCTGTCCACCGAGGACCTCCGGCGCGATGAAGGCTGGCGAACCAGTGATCGCGCCCGATGTCGTCTCGAATCCGCCAGTGATATGGGCGATCCCGAAATCTGTCAACGCCGGCTCGCCGTAATCGGTCAACAGAATGTTCGCCGGTTTGACATCACGGTGTAGAACGCCCAGACGATGCGCGCTTTCCAGCGCTCCCGCCATTTTCACGCCGAGGCGAAGCACTTCCGGAACGGGTTGCGGACCATCTCGCCGGATCCGTGCGTCGAGAGAGCCTCGAGAGCAGTACGGCATCACCAGGTACGGACGACCGGATCCGGTCTCACCTATCGCGAGCATGCTGACGATATTCGGGTGCCCGGTGAGTCGCCCCATCGCATGCTGCTCGCGGAAGAATCGTTCCCGATTCTCCTCCAGCTCACCGGTGAAGACCTTGACCGCCACCACGCGGTCCGCCGCAATCTGAGTGCACCGGTATACGGCACCGAATCCGCCCCGCCCGATCTCCTCGGCGTCCTCGAAACCGGCCGCACTCAGCTCCGTGATGACATCCACACCGACATCACGCTGCGTTTCGAGCGGATCATTCTCAACCATCGCCGTCCCACAGACGCATTCCCAACTCAGAATATCCCTGGTCCCCATGGACCATCTGCCGCCACAACAAGGTCGCGCGGGTCCCTGGAAATAGGTAGCGAGCTCGCTCGTCGAGTCATCATCTGTGCTGTGACAACCGTATCGCTGGTCAGCGCCTCATCCGCGGCCGCGGCCGCACTGGCTCGCCGCCGCTGTCGCCGACTGTCCACACGGCTACGCCAGTGGCCGCTCGCGCTACGGCATGCGAGAGCACCAGTGTCGATGACGCCGTCGACGGATGGATCCGGCGGGCCCTGGATGCGATATGGCCGCGCACGGGATTCCCGGCAGCTACGTCCGAGGGAATTCGGCGCGCCGATCGCTGAACAAGGTGACAACCCTTGCCGACCGGTGCCTCTGCAGGGCCCGACAGCCGGAAACAGGTATGTCGTGGGCAGTTCGGCCGTCGCGGGCAGAGTCCTCCACGATGCAGGCTCATCAGTGACAGCGCAGGCAAGAACTGGCGAGGATTGCGATGTTCGACCACAAGCCGGAGAACCCACGACACCTCAACGCCCCCTCCGGGCGCCACGGCGGTGCGACCTTGATGATCCGGCGTTGCACCAACTGTGCAACGTTGGTCGCGCCAATGACCAAAACCTGCTCATCGTGCCGAGCCACCACCCTGGACTGGGTACCCTCCACGGGCACCGGGTCGATCGTGTCATGGAAGGTGGCGCACCACCCCTCGAACATCGGAACCTGGGAACAGTCCACGGTCGCCATCGTCGAACTCGACGACGGCCCCTGGATCTACTCCACCATCGACGGCGAACTCCCACCACCATCCGACCAGCCGATCCGCGTCCGATACGAACCCGACCCGCCCGAGGACCAATTCCCGGTCTTCACCATCGACACCACCGATCCACGGCCCCCGCACGCCACCACCCCGCCCGCGAATGCCCCGAACAACCCACAGCCGGTGACCTCCCCCGCCACACACACCACCCACGACCCTGGATGGGTTCGTTCGTCGATGACATACTGCGATTTCCTGGCGGCGAACAAATCACTCGACACCGACGCCAGATCCGTGGTTGAGTTCGCCATCCAACGGGCCCCGTCCGGCGGCGCCAGCGCCGGCGAACTACTCGTCGCCTTCGGTGTCACCCGCTGGCGATTCGTGCAGATGGTCCGCGAGGCCCTCGCGCAACGCCCCGGCGACACCCGCGATGCACGCACACTCAAACGCAACCTGCTGGACTCACTGTCATGGGCATGGCGCCCTACCCCGACTCCTTGGCCTCCTACATCCCCGGCTAGCACCACATTGATGCATGTGTCGCTGTGCTGCAAAGAAATTCGTCAACAAGCAAGGCGACAAACCGGGTGCCCGGCAGAACAACCAGTTCCAACGCTAGCCGTGAAAGTTGAGATGAGGGCGAGTCCGAGAAGGCTGACGACAAGAGTGTATTTCAGGTAGCTCTGCAGCGAATCATGTTGCAGCGCATCCGCCCCTGGCACGAGAGCTCCCGCCCGACCAATCTGGCGATGACATGTACACATGTCTAGAGTTGTGTTCGATCTACTGATCGTATGAAGCGGGACCATCTATGTGAAGGTGATGAACGATGCGGGTAGCAGAGACGGACGCCACGGGTTTCGCCCGGGCAGATCTGATCGAGCTGCTCAGCACCGCCGAGCGACTCCGGCCGCGCTCCGACGTACCACTCGTACCTCGATGACCCCGCAAGGTCTTCATCGACCTCACAGACCAAGGATGGACAACGCTTATGGTGGTGACTGCACTGCGGCTGACCATGACCAATACCCCTGGCGCCGAACATATGTCGTGGTATCGAGCGGCGCTGGACATGGCCGCCTACGCCGACGCGCACGGATTCACCGCTGTGGCGTGCGAGGAGCATCATCTCGCGCGCAACGGCTGGCTGCCGTCGCCGTTGATCCTGGCGGCCGCCATTGCCGGGCGCACACATCGAGTGCGAATCAATGTGTCCGCCTTGCTGGTTCCGCTCTACGATCCGGTGCGGCTGGCCGAGGACATCGCGGTGCTGGACAACCTCAGCGGCGGGCGGTTCAGCTTCGTCGCCGGAATGGGCTATCGGGAAGCGGAGTACCGGGCGCTGGACCGGCAGTGGGCACAGCGCGGCAAGACCATGGACGCCTGCCTCGACATCCTGACGAAGGCATGGAGCGGGGAACCGTTCGAACGCAACGGCCACACCGTGCAGGTCACCCCGCAACCGTTCACCAAGCCGCATCCGATCATGTTCATCGGCGGGATGAGCGCCGCCGCGGCCCGACGCGCAGCCCGCTACGGGCTGCCGTTCTACCCGCCGATGCCGATGCCCAAGCTCGAGCAGCTCTACCGCGACGAACTCCTCCGGCACGGCACAAGCGGTTTCGTCTATCGTCCCGCCCGTGGCAACACCACCACCCTCGTCCACCCCGACCCCGACACCGCCTGGCGTGAACTCGGCCCCCACCTGCTGACCGAGGCCGCCGAGTACGCCTCCTGGAAAACCGGCGGCGTCCCCCGCCCGAACGAGGACATCATCACCCTCGACGAGCTACGCCACAGCGGCGCGGTCGAAATCCTCACTCCGGAGCAATGTCTGGCCGCCATCGCCACCGGCGTCGACCAGATCGTCATCAACCCCCTCGCCGGCGGGATTCCGCCGGACCAGGGCTGGAAAATGCTGCGACTGTTCACCGAACAGGTCCTCCCCGCGATCGGCCCAGAGCCTGCGGACCACCGCTGACATCGCATGTCGGCGCGAGCCGACACCAACCGGCTCCCGCCGACATGCGTTGGGCTTCGGCCACGTCCACAAACTCTCCTAGCCACCGCCGTGGAGGACGGGCCCGAAGAGCTGTTCACCGATCGGTTTGCTTACGGCGTCCTGGTAATCGGCCCAACCCTGGTCCTGCGCGGCGCGCAACGCCGCTGGAAGCGGTTGGTGCAGTTCGGAATCGATGGCGTGGGCATGCAAGGCGGACATGCGGTCGCGGAGCGGCCCGGCGTCACCGGCACGGTTGTCCAGTTCCAGCGCGCCGTCGCGGGTCGAGTAGTCGTAGAGCTCGTACTCCTGGTCCCGGCCGGTGTCGATGCGTACTTCACCGGGCACCCAGTGTGAATAGGACGCGTATTTCGCCTCGGCGGTGCGAACCGCGACGACATGCCCCGGGGCGCTCTGTTCGAACAGGACCGCGGCTTCCTCGATCGAATTCTCGTCGGTGGTGTGCGCGATCCACGGCCGCCCCGGCTCTGAAGCGTTGCGGCACATGGCGGCAAGGTCGTAGCGGCCGGTCAGGTGCGCGTACTGGTCGTCACCACGCCACCCGCCGCCGCCTGTCGCGATCGTCAGCAGTAGCGGAGCCAGATCCACGCTCGAGGTCAGCTGCCCGCGCAGGCCGGTGCCGTCGGTCGGGCTGAAGTAGCCGCGTGGGTCGTGCACGTACAGCGGCACCCGAATCGCCTCGTCGTAGGCCGCGCCACCCTTGCCGTGCAGGCCGTGCGAGCCCGCGTAGTCGCCGTGGTCGGAGGTGAACACGATGACGGTGTTGCGGGCGACGTCCGGGCGGGCCTCCAGCGCGTCGAGCACCCGGCCGATCTGCAGGTCGACCTGTTGTTGCAGCCACAGATACAGATTGAGCAGCGCGGTCCATTGGTCCGCGGCGTCCGGGGTGCCGTAGGGAGCGATCCCGAAGGCGATCGCCGAGATGTCGATCAGGGCGCGCTGCAAGCGTGGCTTGCGCGAAAGCTGGTCGAGTGACTCGAAATTCGGCGGCGGGGCGGTCATCCACCGCGGAATCTGTCTCTGCGTCTGCAATTGTCGCGTCCAGCGTGGCCAGCACTGCACGTCGTGCGGGTTGATCAGCGACACTGTGGTGCACCACGGCTGGTTGGCCGCGGCGGTGTCGAACCAGTCCACGAACTGGTCGACGATCTTGGGATCCATCTGCATCCCCTGTCCGGGCCCGCCGTTCGGCGACGGGTAGGTGCCGCCGGAGAAGCCGTAGTCCTCCAGGGCACTCGGCCTGGTGTCACCGTCATGGCCCAGATGCCATTTGCCCCACCACCAGGTCTGATAACCCTGGTCACGGATCATCGAACCCCAGGTCGGGAACTGCGACGGCAAGGTGGCCTGGGAGGTGAGCAGGCATCCGGTCTGGTGCGCGTACAGACCCGTCAGCATGGTGCCGCGGGCGGGAGTGCAGTCGTTGGCCGCGGCATAGTGCTGTTCGAACGACACTGCGCCGCGACGAATCCGTGCGGTGTTCGGCAGGATCGAATTCAGCGTGGCCTGATCGGGAAACCACTGCGGGGAACGCATTTCGTCCACTACGACGATCAGGATGTTGGGTTTATCCGGATTGGTGTCGGCACGGGCGCGACCCGCGCCCCGGGTCGTCATCGCGGTGGCCGCGGCCGTCATGGCCGCACCACCCACGAAGAGTCCACGCCTGTTGAACGCCACTGTCGGCTGCTCTCTGTCGGGCCGGGATTACCAGCATGGGTCGTTGCCGTGGCCAGGCTAGGAACCTGCTACCGGCACCGCTATGGGCGTCGGCACATCGCCCCGGCAGTGTATGTGCCGTGGCACATATCCGCGGTCAGTCGGACTGAGGTTCCGGTGGGCGCACCCAGCGGTCGAGTTCCAGGGCGAGCGTTACCGTCAAGCGCCGTTCGCCCGGTGAGTAGCCCAGCAGTTCGGTTGCTCGGGCGATCCGCTGCAGGACGGTGTTGCGGTGGGTATGCAACCTCCGCGCAGTCTTCGGCGCGTTGTCCGCCTCTGCGAGAAAGACGCGCAGTGTCTCCCGAAGCCGTTGCGCCCCTGGCGAATCTGCGGCAAGCGGGCCGAGGGTGGACGTGACGAACTGCCGGACGCGGCGGGCGTCGCCACCGAACAGTGCCGCCACCTCGACCTCACTGTAGGTCGCCGACCGGCTCGCCGCCGGGTTGCTTGCGAGCAGGCGATAGACCGACATGGCGTCCTGGTGACTGTTACGGAAGCCCGAAACCCCGCCCCCGGCTGAACCGATCGCAACCCGCAGCGCGGGATCGATGCCCGCGTCCGCGATCGGAATTGGCGAGTCGGTGGCGATCCATACCCACAGCACGTCCGTGCCCGCGTCGACCGTCAGCGGCGACTGCGTGCCGACTATGCGACCCAATTGCATTGCGGCAGAACCGAGATCGGCTTCGGCGTCATCGGCGGTCCACAGAATCATAGCCGTGTGTCGGCCGTAGATGTCGTAGCGCAACCGGCGTGCAAGCAATCCGTCGTTGGGCAGCCCACCGGCGAGGATCGACCGGACGATTTCACCGCGCCGCGCGAGATCGCCACCGAGCAGGGCGTCACGTTCGCGTTGCAGTTCGGCGAGCGACTCGCTCAGCACGTGATCGACATAGCTCGAATGCACCTGCAACGACCGGTCCAGCACTGAGATCAGATGACGTGACGAGCCGACGACATCGACGACGTCGTCCATCCAGCGCCGCCAGATCACCCGCTGCGCCACCCGGTGCACCTGGTACGCCACCTCGACACCGGCGCCCCTGCGCGCCAGCTCCCGGGCATTCTCCAGCGCCTCCGGCGGCACATCGGGCGCCAAGCGGTCGTCGTGATCACGCACCAGTGCCAGCAGCCGCCGTAGATTGGCGCGCATGCCGACCCGCACCTTGACGGCCGCCGCGGGGTCGGCGGCCGCCGCCGGAACCTCCGCCACGACCGCCTCGGCAATCTCCAACTCCAGGCTCTCCAGCCGGGTCTCGAAGCGGTCGGCGACGGCCGCGATGAGGGCAGTGGTCTCGTCGATCATCCGGCCAGTGTGCCACCGCCCATAGGAGCGTGACGCCCCAACACCCGGACCGCATCCATCACGTACCCAGGCCCGGGTGCCCGGGACCCGATGATGCGCGCGTCCAACGCGCCGTAACTCCTACGGTGACAACAGTTTCAACGCTGCCACTGGACAGCTGATCACAGCGGAGTTCACCGCCGACTTCTCCGACTCCGACACCTCCTCTTGAAGGATCGTCAGATCACCCTCGTCATCCACCGAAAAGAACCGAGGCGCTGCGGCCTCGCACATGGCGTGGCCTTCGCATCGGTTTCGATCAAGTTCGATCTTCATCAAATCTCCTTCCCATCGATCCAGACCGGAACGGACTTCACCCGCCGAGTCAGAATCCCGTCACATTTCTCCCACGTCGCATCCGGTGTCAGCCGCATCGCCGGATGGGCGTCCATGAGCGCGCCGATCGCCAATCGGGCCTCGATCCGCGCCAGCGGAGCCCCGATGCACGTGTGGATTCCACGTCCGAATGCCAAGTGCGCGGCGGAGTCCGGTCGATCGATCCGATAGGTTCGCGAATCCTCACCCCACCGCTTCTCATCGTGGTTGGCGGATTGGATGTTCAGATAGAGCTTCTTACCCGCTGGAATGGGGCATTCGTCGAGGCTGACATCCTCGAGCACCGACCGGACCATGAATTGGGCGGGCGAATCCATGCGCAATGATTCCTCGATGGCGTTCGGCAGCAAGGATCGATCGGCCACCACGGCTTCCCAGGCACTGCGATTCTCGAGCAGGCGGTACAGGCAGTTGGCGATGAGCCCGCGGGTTGTGTCGGTCGCGGCCACGACGAGCTGGAAGACATGGCATACGACATCGAGCGTCGGCAGTTCCGCCTCGCCGGGTTCGGCGAAGCAGAGGTTGTCCAGTACATCCTCGTGACGATCATCCGGATGCGATCGACGCATCTCGACAAGTTGCGCCAGGAACCCCATCAGCGAAGCGAACTCCGGCAGTCCGTCCACCGGTTCCGGAACGACGCTCACGATGGCGTCGGCCCACCCCTGGACTTCACGCCAGGCCGGCTTCGGGATGCCTATCAGGGCATACAAGACGGCGGCGGGGATAAAATGCGCGTAGTCCGTGTACATGTCGACGCGACCGAAGCTGGGAAGCTCCGAGATCGCGTCGCGGACAATGCCTTCGACTTCGGGCGTGAGGTTCCGCAGACGCGCCGGGGCCAGGTTCTTCAGTAGCCTGGCGCGCAGCACCCCGTGTTCCGGTTCGTCTGATTGGGTAATCATGGTGACGGGTGTCCGCACGTCCTCGGCGCCCACCGTGAAGTTGCCGCGGCTCGAAAAGTGCTCGGTGTCATCGAATACCGCGCGGACGAGGTCATCGGTGTTCGCGGTATAGAGAATTTCGCTGACCCTCCCGATCGGACATCCTCTTCTGGATGCCGCCATGAAGTCATCGGGATCGGGAATGTGCGCGGGATTCAGCGGATCGAAGAATTCATCCGAATCCACGGGAGTTGTCATGTCGTTCCTTTCGATCACCCGCGAGAATGCGGGTCGAGCATCTGGGCCGCCGAGCGATGTCAGTTGCCGGTCACGGTGACCGGCAACGACTTGAGGCCGCGCAGAACGTTGTTGAAGTGGCGGACCGGTGTGCCGGCCTCTAGATGTGAGACCTTGGCGAGCAGTGCGCGCAGGATCGCTTCGCCTTCGAGGATCGCGAGGGCCTGACCCGCGCACCCGTGTAGGCCATAGCCGAACGCCAGGTGGTCCGCATTGCTGCGCTGGACGTCGAAGCGGTCGGGATCGGCCCACCTGCGCTCGTCTCGATTCCCGGAGCCGTACAGCACCGCCAGGCGTGCGCCTGCGGGTACCGTGACGCCCTCGATCTCCCAATCGATGCGCCCGGTGCGCCCGAAGACCTGGACCGGCGATTCATGACGCAGGACCTCTCGAAACGCCTGCGGGACGAGAGCAGGGTTGCCCCGCAACATGTTCCATTGATCCGGATGCTCGGCCAGCAACCAGACCATATGTCCCAGCGCATGCACGGTGGTGTCCATCCCCGCCGTAACGTAGGCCATCACCAGCCACGGTGCGACCTCGGCCGGAATCCGGCCGGCATCGACGGCGTCGTACACCGCCCGGCCCATGCTCCCTTCCGTCAGATCTTCTCGGCGGGCGCTGCTCATCACGTACGCGGCGAGCTCCGCCAGCCTCGGGAACGACGCGAGAGTCCGGTCGTTCTCCGGGCCGAAGCAATTGAAGTTCGCATCGACCAACTCGAGCAGCGCTTCCCGACCGGACTTCGGCAATCCGATGAAGTCGCCCACGATCTCGACCGGGAAGCGGCGCGCGAGATCGGTCACCGCGTCGAACGACCCCTGGGCGAGTAGATGATCGACGATCTCCTCAGCGCGCCTGTTGATTTCGGGCTCCAGACTGCGCACCCCATGTGGCGCCAGCCGGGCGGACAGCACAGCACGGAGGGCTTCGTGGACCGGAGGATCCGCCCGGATGATGCCCTCACCGATGTAATCGTTGAACGGCTTGTTCAAGGAAATGTCCGCGGAGGAGAAGGCTTTCCACTCACGGAGCACGTGCCGGATTTCTTGATAGCGGGCCACGGCGAAGACATCATGTCGATCCAGGTAGACCACCGGTCCCGCATCACGAAGCGCGCGGAACTGCGAGTAGGGAGCGGCCATGACCGCTTCGGAGAAGAGATCGACATCGGAACGTGGAATCGAGCCGACGGGCGTGCTCACCGCGGACCTCCTCGAGCGGTCGGATCTTCTGCGAGCCGGATGAGTTTCGGCGCTGAGATCGGGAAGTTCACCGCCGCGGCGGTACCGATGCCCGTGCCTCCATCGGGCGGTGACCAGGCCAGCAGAACGCTCCGATCCGCGAGCGATCCTCCGATCACGACGGGCTCACCGAACGGAGGCAGGTGCCCCGCGAGTCGGATACGCAGCCCGAAAACCTCTGTCCAGAAGAACGGCACCCGACTGCCCGGCCAAGTGTCCGGCTCACGGCCGAGGAGGGTCGCGGCCGCGGTCGTCGCCTGTTCTGACGCATTCCACCAGTGCGGTGTGCGTCCGTATCGGCCACCCACACCGGGGGCGCTGGTGACATCGCCGGCCGCGACGATATCCGGGGAGACTCGGCAGTCCCCGTCGACGACTACGCCGCCGTTCAAGGCAATTCCACTGCCGCGCAGCCACTCCACGTTCGGAACGTCACCGACCGCAGTGACGACCACGTCGGCTTCGGCGAGGACGGCTCCATCCGCCGACTGCAAACGATCACCCCCGTGCCCGCTCCGCCCGAGCTCCACGCCGCCTGTGGACACACGAACTTTCACTCCCGCCTCGGCGGCGGCGATCAACACAATGTCCGACAACAGTGGGCCGAGACGGCCTGCCAATGGGGCGATCTGATCGACCACCGTGACCGCCTTGCCGAGACTCGCTGCGGTCGAGGCGATCTCGAAGCCGAGGAAGCCACCGCCTGCGACCGCAACCTCCCGAGCACCGTCGAAGCGTTCGCGGAGTTGGATCGCATCGTCGAGCGTGCGCAGGGTGATCTCGTCGGCGTACTGCGACAATCGGCGAGCCCGGGCGCCGGTCGCGACGACCAAGCCGTCGTATCGAATGCAGTCTTTGTCACTCAGTTCGACGCGTTTCCGCACGACATCGAGCCGGACCGCCCGGACACCCCCGACAATGTCGAGATCGTCAGCGGTAGAAAGAAATACACTGTCATCGGGCTCGGTTCCACCCAGGATACCTTTCGACAGCGGCGGCCGGGCGTAAGGCCGGTGCAGTTCGTCGCCGATAACGGTGATCTCGCCGTCGAACCCGAACCGCCGCAAGGCCGCAGCCGTGGCGCAACCCGCCTGGGATCCTCCGACGACCACGATGCGACGCCCGCCACTCACGATGCCACCAGCCCGGTGGACTGGTGAAACCTCTTCTGCCCCATCACAACTCCTACTCAGACTGCAATCTTCGATCTGCCGGTCCCGCAGTAGCGCCGGCGTTCCGTCCGGCGGTTATCGGCGAGCTCGCCGACCGACCACGACGTTGTAATCTTCGACATTGGCGATGGCCTTGCCACCGTCCCCGAATTCGAGCAGGACTCGCCAGAGCAGCCGAATGCGATTGTCGGACCACAATCCCTCGACTGGCTCGATGCGATAGAAGACCTGCTGCCCCTGGTCGGGGACCTTGATGTTGTCGTACATGGATGTGTCGGCGGCCCAGGGAAATTGCTCCAAGCTGACTTCCACAACCCGCTGGATCTCCGCCGGATCCGTCACAAGAGTCGCGCGCCCTTGGATCTGTAGATAGCGGGTTTCTCGTCGACCGGAGTAGCCCTCGGGCGGCAAATAGCCAATTGTGTAGCTGACGTTGGGATTCTGCTGCATCTGCAGGTGCTTGCGGGTGTAGCTGAAGGTATGCGTGTAGACGACGAGCCCATCACTCGCGAAGTGCATGTACGACGCCGACGGACGCCCTTCGGAATCGATGGTCGCGAGGGTCCCGATCTCTTCGGCGCGCAGCAGCTCGACGATCGCCTCTTGAATTTCCGCCACAGACGGTTCGAGACTGGGCATCATTGCCTCCATTTGAGGTGCGATAGAGAGATTTTGGAGACGGGCGTTGGCGCCGTCACATCTGGATCGATTGATGCGACCCTTGCCAAGAACTGTGGGCGACGCCACTACAGAGGGGCAATGCCGTTCCGCTGTGCAGAAAGCGCAGGACAGCTCGGCAGCGAAACGACCGCCACGGTCAGTTCGGCCTGCGCCGCACCGCTTCCGATTGCGCTGTTCCGGTCAATTGCTGCAACAGTTCGATGAAGAGCTGCGACTGCGAGGCGGTCAGCGGACGGAGTAGTTCCTGTTGCACCTGCCGTACCGAGGGCGCGTGCGCCAGCAGCTCGCGATGCCCCTCCGTCGTGAGCCGCACCATGTTTCGGCGCGTATCCACCGCGTCGCGGGTGCGGAGGACGAGCCCGCGGAATTCCAGACGGGATAGAACGTCACCGCCTGTCGACTTGTCGAGAGAGGCGAGACGCCCCAGCATGCGCTGGTCGGTCGCAGGATGTCCGTCCAGCACCAGCAGCACGCTGTATTGAACGGACGTCAGCACGGGCGACACCAGATCCGTCCACAACAGGGTGTGGAGCTGTTGCGCTCGCCGGATCAGATGTCCCGGCGCTGTGTGCAACCGCAGCGCGGGCAGACGCAACGGCCATCCGGGCACCGGCGCATTCACCGCGATATCCGCGGTGCCGCTGGGTGGTTCACCGCGGTAGGCGACCTCACGAAGCAGCCCGAGCAGGTGCTCACCATCATCGAAGGACAGCGGTTGCAGCAGCCGGTCCTGTACCTCGACCACGGCTGGCGCGGCGGTCAACAGCGCGGTCCGGCCATCGGAGGTCAGCCGAGCAAGCATCCTCCGGCCATCGGCGCGATCGCGGTGCCTGGCCACCAAGCCCTTTCGCTCCAGTCGACGCAGAATGTCCGCGGCGGTCGCCTTGTCCAGCGACATCAGCTCGGCGACAGTCCGCTGGTCGGCTTCCCGTTGTTGTCCCAACACCAGGAGTACGCCGTACTGGAGGGAGGTCAGCTCGGGGGCGAGGTGTTGCCACACCGCGACATGCGCTTGTTGAGCACGCCGAATGAGATGTCCCGGAGCGCTCGTCAGCGCAGGCGGCCCACCCGCTCGCACCCTCGTACCTTCCGTTCCGGCGAGACGGCCCACCACCTCGCCTCTGCAATCCTCTACTCGCCGATCCGGAGTCTACGGGGATCCGGTACCGGAGTCGCCGCTGCTCACATCCTTCCCATCTCAGGCGGGAGCGACCGGGCGTCGATCGCGGCCCGAGGTCGGGCACGCGATCGTGTCGTCCGCAGCCACTCGGGCCGTGAGAGGAAGGCCGATGCCGGAAAGCTCGAGCCGGATATCGTCGCCCGCCTGGATCGGCCCGACACCGGCGGGTGTGCCCGTGGTGACGATATCGCCGGGGTAGAGGGTGGTTACGGACGAGGCATACGAGATCAGTTGGGCCACACTCCAGATCAGGTCCGCGGTGTTCGCGTGCTGGCGCAGCTGACCGTTGACCCAGCAACGCAATTCGACATTGCCCGGGTCACCGAACTCATCGGCGGTCACCAGCACCGGCCCCATGGGGGTGAAGGTGTCGAATGACTTCCGAGTCGAGCGATCCTCCCCTCCGCGCATGGTGATATCGAGCAGCCCCGTGTAACCGAACACGTACTCGAGAGCTTCGCGCTCGCCCACCATGCGTGCCGTCCGGCCGATGATGACCGCAAGCTCGCCCTCCTGGTCGAACCGCCGATCGTGATAGGGCAGTTGGATCGTGCCGCCCGGATCGAGCAATGACGACGGTGCCTCGAGGAAGAAACCCAGTGCACCGACCTGGGCATCGACATTCATCTCGACCTGGTGGTCCCGGTAGTTCACGGGCGCGGCGATGATCTTCGAGGGATCCGCCACAGGAGTCCGCAATTCGGCATCGCGCAGCGAGATCACCTCGTCGTACAACGGGGTCGGTCGCGCACCGTCCCGGGCCCAGCGTTCGATCACGCTCCGCATGGTTCCGGCGAGTGGGACGATCTCGTCCTCCCCGATCAACTGACCTGCTCGACCGTCGTCGTACGAAACCAGCCGCATGTTGTGCTCTCCTGATCAGCCGCTGAGCCTTGCAGCCCACTATCGAAATAGGATGTATACGTACTATATTCTGTCCTGAGCATCCCCATAACGGTGCATCAATCTCGCTCGGAAATCATCCGATTACATACTTTTCCAACGAATCCTTCCCGGCCCAACGAGGACCGGTATCGACCGTTAACGAGAAAGGGTCTTCCGTGTCCCAAATTGTGCGCGGCGTTGTCGCACGCTCGAAGAACGCTCCCGTGGAAGTCACCGAGATCGTGATCCCGGACCCGGGGCCCGGCGAAGCCGTGGTGCGGGTCCAGGCCTGCGGCGTCTGCCACACCGACCTGCACTACCGCGAAGGCGGCATCAACGACGAATTCCCCTTCCTACTCGGACACGAGGCCGCCGGCATCGTGGAATCGGTGGGCGAGGGCGTCACCGATGTGGAGCCGGGCGATTTCGTCATCCTGAACTGGCGCGCGGTCTGCGGTTCGTGCCGTGCCTGCCGGAAGGGCAAGCCCCAGTACTGTTTCGACACTTTCAATGCCGCGCAGCCCATGACGCTGACCGACGGCACGCCGCTCACCCCGGCCCTGGGTATCGGCGCGTTCGCCGAGAAGACCCTGGTGCACGCCGGGCAGTGCACCAAGGTGGACCCGAGCGTCTCCCCGGCCGCGGCGGGCCTGCTGGGCTGCGGCGTGATGGCGGGCCTGGGCGCGGCCATCAATACCGGTGGCGTGAGCCGCGGTGACTCGGTCGCGGTGATCGGCTGCGGCGGTGTCGGCAATGCCGCCATCGCGGGCGCGAAGCTGGCGGGCGCGACCACCATCGTCGCGGTCGACCTCGACGAGCGGAAGCTGGAGTGGGCCACCGGTTTCGGCGCCACCCACACCGTCAACGCCGCCAAAGAGGATGCGGTGGAACGGGTTCAGGAACTCACCGACGGCTTCGGCGCGGACGTGGTGATCGATGCCGTGGGCCGCCCCGAGACCTGGAAGCAGGCCTTCTACGCGCGCGATCTGGCGGGCACCGTGGTGCTGGTCGGGGTGCCGACCCCGGACATGACCCTGGAGATGCCGCTCATCGACTTCTTCTCGCGCGGTGGCTCGTTGAAGTCCTCGTGGTACGGCGACTGCCTGCCCTCGCGCGACTTCCCGTACCTGATCGAGCTCTACAAGCAGGGCCGGCTGGATCTGGACGGGTTCGTCTCGGAGACCATCGCGCTCGACGAGGTCGAGGCGGCGTTCACCAAGATGCACCACGGTGACGTGCTGCGATCGGTAGTGGTGCTCTGATAGCAGGGCCAAAGCAGTACGGGGCCCGCTGAAGAGTATGACTGAAAGTCTCTTCAGCGGGCCCCGCTACCCGGGCACGCATCCGAAGCCCGGGCAGTACGCCGCAGCCGGGATTCGGGCGGCATCCCAGCGGCCGGCGTAGTCAGAGGACAGAATGATCAGGAAATATGCTGCGGCACACCGTGTTCGAGTACCGCAATCTCGGTGCCATCCGGCGCGAGACTCTTCAGCAGCCCGCAGTGCATGTTCTGATGAATTTCTGCCAGGCCGGCCTGGTGGATCGGAATCGCTACCCGTGGTGCGACAACACGCAGGTAGTCGATGCCCTCCCCGATCTTCATCCACGGACCGCCGATGGGCAGCAGCAGCACATCGATGGGTCGCGCAGGATCGTCGAAAGCGTCACCGGGGTGGAGCAGGCCGCCGCCGAGGATGAACCCGAGGTTGTCCGACGGCGGCAGCGCGGAGTGGATACAAGCGTGTTCACCGCCGATGACGCTGATATCGATTCCCCGGACCGACCGTTCGTCGCCCGGTCGCACGACATGACCGCGCGACTCCACCACATCCCGTTGTCCCACCTCCACCAGGATCCCCGCGCTGTGCGCGCCGAGAACCAGTTCGGCGTCCGGGTTGTCTGCGAGGAGCTGCGAAAACCTGCCGGGATCAAGGTGATCCGGGTGGCTATGCGTGATCAGGATCAGATCGAGATCGCGGAGCTGCTCGAAACCGCGCGAGTAGGTGCCTGGGTCGAACAACACCCGGCGCGATGCACCGTCGGTGGCGGTGATCTCGGCGTACACGCACGCGTGGCCGTAGTGAGTGATTTCCATGCGAGGCTTCCTCCCAGTCCTTCGGGTGATCAGGCGGCGCCGGGCGACCGGAACTGCACCGCGGAACGGGTTTCGACGAATGGACGGAGTCGTTCCACCAGACTCAGGTGATCCGGGTGCTCGAGATATGCGGCAAGCGAATCCTCACTGTCGAATACCGCGGTCACCGCGTACGACGCATTGCCGGGTCGCAAGCCGATGTCGCGCCCGTGCCGATAGGACACGACACCCAGTAGCGACAACGACAGGGCATCGAGGCCCTCCTCCAGCGCCGCCATCAGCTCTTCGGGCAGGTCATCACGGAATCCGAAAGCCACGACGTGAGCGAGGTTCATCAATCATCCCTTCGTGGAGTGGGCACCGGTCATCAGTGCGGCGAGGTCATCGGGTTCGAGGAAGGACGGCGGAGGAGGCGGCCCCCACGAGTACAGACCCTGCAGCCCGTGCAGCACGTCGGGCTCCACAGCTCGTCCTCCGGGCATGTGTCCATGTCCGAGTAGTACTCGGAGAAGTTGCCCGCGGGATCCTTGAGATACCAGAAGAAGTTGGCGCCGGCATAGTGACGTCCCAGTCCCCAGATGTGCCGTTCCGGGTGATCCTCCAGCATCGTGAACGCACCACGACCGACTTCGTCGATATCGTCGACCTGCCAGCTGGTGTGATGCATGAAATTCACCGGGGCGGCCATCACCAGGACATTGTGGTGTTCGATGGAACACCGCAGGAAAGCGGCCTTGTCGCCCATGTAGTCGCTGACCTTGAATCCGAGACCGTCGACAAAGAACCGCATCGTGGTCTCGAGATCCGTGGTGCCGATCACCGCGTGCCCGAGCTTGCGTGGCCGCACCCGGTCCGTGCGGGAGATGAACGGCGCCCGCCCCCACCGGTCGATTCGCCCGGGCCCGTTGTGGGGCGTCGCCGGTACGGGAGGCTCTACGACAACCCGGGGCCGGACCGCGACTCGAACCACCGTTCCGGTGACCGGCTCGACGGTTCGCACAGAATCCGGTTCCCGTTGAACGGCGATTCCGAGACCGTCGAGTTTGCCTGCGACCGAACCAATATCGTCCGCATCGTCGGCGGCGATCGACAGTTCGATCAGGCGCCGCCGCGGAGCGTGCACGAGTTCGAGCTGTTCGCCGCCGTTGACCGTGGCGAACCGGCCCGAGCCGAGATGTTCGAGCCCGAAATCCGTGTAATAGCTTATGTTTTCATCCAGGTTGGGGACACCGATGGTGACCTTGCCCAGTCCGTGCAGTGCCATGATCCCATTCCTTATTCGGCGGCTACGAACGTCTGACGCAACGTCCCGATGCCTTCGATCCGGCTGTTCAGGCTTTCACCCGGCCGCAGGAACCGCTGCGGCTCCCGGCCGACACCGACCCCTGCCGGAGTCCCGGTGAACACCACATCGCCCGGGTACAGCGTGACCATCTGCGACAGTCCCGAGATGAGCTGGGGTACCGGGAAAATCAGATCACGGGTACGGCCCTTCTGGACGTCCTCGCCGTCGATGGAGCAGCCGATCTCCAGGTCATCCGGATTCTCGAACTCATCGGGTGTGACGAGCCAGGGTCCCTGCGGGGAGAATCCCGGGAACGACTTGCCCAAGCCGAATTGCGGAGCCGGGCCCCGCAACTGCGATACCCGTTCCGAGATGTCCTGGCCGACTGTCAGTCCGGCCACCGATTCCCAGACCTGGTCCGGCTCGGCACGGTGCAACTCCCGCCCGATGATGACGACGAGCTCGACTTCCCAGTCGACGTTTCCACCCTTGGGCAGTACCACTGTGGAGTCGGGACCACTAAAGCTGGAGACGTATTTCGTGAAGACCGGCGGAAGGTGTACGGGTGCATCGAATCCTGATTCCGCGGCGTGTGCCCGGTAGTTCAGTCCCAC
This sequence comes from Nocardia tengchongensis, assembly GCF_018362975.1. Lineage (NCBI taxonomy): Bacteria > Bacillati > Actinomycetota > Actinomycetes > Mycobacteriales > Nocardiaceae > Nocardia > Nocardia tengchongensis. Next base: position 5,167,792 of record NZ_CP074371.1, on the reverse strand, counting down.
CGCGAAAACCTGCCGGGGCGCCGGAGAGGGAGCTCCCAGCAACGCGCGATTCAGCTGGAAGGAATGCGCGTCCAGAGTCTCGGCGGAGACCGTGGCCGCCCATTCCTTGAACTCGTCCCATCGGGCAAAGATCTGCGCCGGTTCGGGACCGAAACGTCCTGCCGAGACGGCCGCAATTTCCGCCGCTTTCTCGGCGCCGTTGTCGCCGAGCACGAAGACTCCGCGACCGTGCATGTTCGCGATAAGCATAGAAACAGTTCTCCTAGAAATAGTGGTTGGGTCAGGTCCTCAGGCCGCACCGGGGGCCGGAGCGGCGACGACACCGGTACGCGAGTGGGTCGTGTACGAGGCAGCGAGTTCCGCCGCGCCGTCCAAGCCCGGGGCGGCGCCGAAAATGTAGTGGTCGGGCCGGATCAGCACCGCCGCAACGCCGTTGGCGTCGAACCAGCGTCCCCACTCGCCGGTGAAGTCCCGGAGGTCGGGATTGCCGGTCACCGCAACCGATATCGCGATGATGTCGGACGCCGCGAACGACCGCCGCAGCGATGCGCCCAGCAACTGCTCGGCGCGCTGGTCGGATGCCAGCAGCAGCACCGCACCCGCACCCGTCGCGATGTCGAGCAAGTGCGGTGCGCGATCGACCTCGACGGCGAACTGCGGGGCCAGGGTTCCGCCCAGCGCGCAGTCGGCGAGAACGACTCCGCTGCCTAAGACCGGGCGGGCCGTCACCGGCAGCACCTTTGCCGGATCGGCATGGCCGCCGATCATGCGGGCGTCCCGCTGTGCCGCCTGCTCACGGTCGAGCACGCAGATCACCTTGCCGAGCTCCACGGACATCGCGATCGCGTGCTGAAGGTGCAGGCTGCGCTCGCTGGTATAGGTGTCGAGCAGGGCGGGCTCCGAGACCCCTCGTAGTACAAGATCCAACTTCCACGTCAGATTCGCCGCGTCACGGAGTCCCGAACACATGCCCTGCCCTGCGAAGGGAGGCATCTGGTGCGCGGCGTCCCCGGCGATGGCGAGTCGCCCCTTGTTCCAGCGCTCGGCCCAGCGGGCGGCGAAGGTGTACATGGCGTGCCGCTCGAGACGGGTGTTCTCCTCGGTCCTGCCCCATTCCCGGAGCAGCTTCCACGCTGTCGCGGTAGTGCCGAGTTCGGCGGAATCCTCACCCGGCAACCGCATGAACTCCCAGCGCCGGCGCCCAGGCCCACCGGAAACGATCGTGGTCGGGCGAACCGGATCGCACAGCTGCCAGTTCATTGGCTGCCACTGTTGGTTGTCAGTGGGGATGGTGTCCACGATCAGCCAATCGAAAAAGAAGCCGTCGTCTTCCATCTCGACGCCCATCCGGCTGCGCACGAAACTGTTCGCACCATCGCAACCAATGACGTATCGCGCGGTGAAGGTTCGCGTGACCTGCGTGGGCGGAACGTTCTGGCCTGGCTTCACCACCTGGGTGTCACCGGCCGAGACCACCACCCGATCCTCGTGTTCCTCGATCTCGATGACATCCAGGCCGCGTGCCAGCTCCACGGTGGACATGGAATCGACGGCGCGCGCCAGCACCTGTTCGAGCTGAGGCTGGGAAAAGAAATTGGCGGTCGGCCACCCGTTCGGGCCGGTCCCCGACCAGTCGATGCGCAGCAGTGCGTCACCTGTGGCATTGCGCCATTCGTAGAAGTCCGGCACGGGTTCGGTGATGGCCTTGATCTCGTCGGTGAGGTCCATCGACTGAAACACGCGACCGATCTCGTCATCGAAATGCACCGCGCGGGGCAGCGGATAGGGCTCGGGCCAGCGTTCGACCACGACGACGTCGTGCCCCAGCTGCCCGAGCATTCGTGCCGTCGCCAAACCGACCGGACCGGCACCGACAATCACCACGTCGTGATGTGAGTTCTGCATGGATCCTCGCTACGGGAGATACCCGACGGGCAATGATTGAGCCCTATTGAGCATGATTAATAGGATTAGAATTGTCCGGGATGGGCGGCATGTCAAGTCACCGGATGGATTGATTACGTTTGATCAGGCGGGATGCCGTACCTACGCGACAGGAAGCAGGACGCAGTGACCGATCTGGCCGACCAGATGACCAGGGGCGGGCGCGGCACGCGCACCGAGCGGGCCGCCGAGGTCATCGCCCAACTGACCGAAAATGCTTCGGCCGGAACACATCTGGGAACGAAGGCGGAGCTGCAACGACGGTGCGGAGTCGCGAAGGGCACCTTCAACGAAGCACTCCGGATCCTGCAGGCACGCGGGTGATCACCGTCCGCTCCGGACCCGGCGGAGGCGTGTTCGCAGCGAGTCCGAATCCGCTTGTGAGACTCGGAAATTCACTCCTCGCACTAAACGCCGCCGAGGCGGATGTCACCGATGCGATGCGTATCCGCGACGCCCTGGACCCGCTACTCATCGACGACGCCCTGGAGCACAGCTCGGCGCGTGACATCTCCGGCATGCGCGAAATCCTTTCGGCGATGCGACAAGCCGCCGAGGACCGCCTGCCAATGGACTTCGTCCGCGCCAACTGGGCACTGCACGCCGCGATAGCACAGGTCAGCCCGAATACCTTGATGCGCTCGATCTATCTGAGCCTGCTTGAGGTCGTCGAGTCACACGCCGTGTCGGTGCAGCCGGCCCATGAGCACTCGCTGTCTGATTACATCTCCGCACGTCTCCGCCTACACGAAGAGCTCGTGGACGCCCTCGCGGCGAGAGATCGGCCGCGGGCAATGCGGCTGATCGATCAGCATCGCACCACGGTCCCGCAGCCGAATCCGCATCGCGGATAAGACGTCCCGCGCCTACCCACCCACGTTTCACGCGGTCGCGGAACCAGCGGGCTCTGAGACGACCAGACCGGTCCAGCCGAGGGCCGCGAGATCTACCTCGTCGGCGACGGTGCCGCACTCATGACACGTACGCGCCTCCTCCTCCGAGTTGAAGCGTGCGCACGCCGTCGCGTACACGCGGTTGGCCTCAGCATCGTTGTTGTGCTCCCATTCCAGCCGATACAGCTCCGCATCACAGTGTGAGCAGTACCAGACTGCCCCCTCGAGGCCGAGCTCGAGCGGGACATAGGACAACATCACGCCTTCTTCGACCGGCTCGATGCGATGCGGCGTCCCGGCCGGAACATAAACGTTGTCACCCGTGGTCAGGGTGAAATAGTTGACAGAGCTGTCGTGCATCCGGATCACCGAACCGCCCGACAGCTGCGCGATCACCGTGTCATGGCTGTAGAGGTGGTAAAACGGCTGCGGCAGCCAGTTTCTGGACAGGGCGACCTGCGGATCCACGTCCAGCGGCAGCACTGCGAGGTCCGCGTAGTTCCCGATTTCGGCCGCGGTCTTGAAGGCCGACAGCATACGGCGACGTCCCATCAGAGGTTCGCCTCCTTCGCAGCCGCCCGCAGCGCTCGGTGCGCGTCATTGGCGACCCGGGTCTGGCCCACCATGTTCGCCCACCGCCACGCCTCAATATTGTGCGGCGGATTGACATGACCACAGTTCTTACAGGTCCGGCCTTCTTCGGAGTTGCGGATCACCGCGAACTCCGCCGAACCGACCATGGTCGAGAACTGCCGGACCACATCGTCTTCCTTGCCGCCGAACTGCGTCGGATCGAAGTCCGGAGCGCCTTCCGCGGCAGCGGAGTACGCGTGACGCACGATCTCCTTCTTGCACTTCTGGCATTTGGCGACCATCGCCTCCTCCTGCCCTGCCTCCGTGGACTGCACCTGGGTGACGGTGACGAGCACGAACGCCTCCGGATTCTTCTCGTCCCGCAGGAACGAGTTGACGCCGTGGTATTTCTGAGTCGCCATGATCGAACCACTGTCGAGCATGGCCTCATTCGACCCGTAGGTGACCGCCACCTCGGACACGGTGTTGGCATGGAAGAAGTGGCCGTGACTCTTGTCCGGCCCACCCCACATCACCGCGCCGCAGGGCACGACCGACCCGGCATCGTCATAGGGGAACAGCGGCATCAGCTGTGCCGCAGCCTTGGCCATGCGCTCATAGACGCTGACCTTGAGCGGCTCCTTCGTACCGGTGGGGCCGGAGATTCGCCGAGTCGCGCTCAGCTCCGGAATCCTCACCGCCTCGACAACTTCGGTCATTGCTTCGACTCCTCATGCACTTTGTGAACCCCGGGTTTTCGACACCCGGGCAACGATCGGGCTGAAGCCCGCGATCCCTGGAGAACCCTCATAGGGACAGGATGTGATCGAAACCGACACTCTCGATGTGTCATCATGCGTGACGGTGACCCACATCACGGAACAACTGTAGCAGCGACGGCGGAGATGAGGCAAGAAACAGAAAAAGCCCCGGGACACAGGTCGTGTCCCAGGGCAACCGATCGAGGCAGCGGTCAGCCGAAGCTGGCTCCGAGCTGTTTGGCCGTCCGCATCGCGGCCGTACCCACCTCTCGCTCCCACTCGACGTCGGCCCGCACACGCGGAGCCGTGACCGATATCGCTCCACGCACCCGTCCGTCACGGTCACAGACGACGGCGGCTACAGCACCGACATCGGGCTCGCTTTCCCCGTCGTTGACCGCGTACCCGCGTCGGCGAATCTCCTCGAGCTGATCCCGCAGCTCGGACTTGGTGCGTACGGTCGCGGCGGTCGCCGACTCCAGCGCCTCGTCCGGGTAGATCTTGTCGAGCTCCCGTTCATCGAGCTGGGCCAGCATGGCCTTGCCCGCCGCGGTGGCATGCGACGGCAGCGTCCACCCGATGCGACTGCCGGTGCGGACGGTCTGCTGACTTTCGACGCTGTCGATGAACACGACCTCCGCGCCGCGCTGGAGACCCAGGTGGACCGTCTCGCCGGTTTCATCACGCAGGCGTAGAAGCGCATTGCGGGCGACGACGCGGATTTCGATGTTCTGCAGCACAGCCAGGCCGATATCGATGAGCGCGGGCCCCGGCTGATACGCGCGGGAGAACTCGTCTTGTTCCACGAACTGGTGATAGCTCAGCGTCGTCAGCATCCGATGGACGGTCGAACGCGACAATCCCATGGCCCGGCTGGCCTCATTGACCCGGATCTTCGGACTCTCGTTGAAAAGCGCCAACAACCGCAGCACGTTGTCGACCGCACCGATCATCCCCGATGGACGCTCCCCCGCGCCGTCGTCAGCAGACCTGCCCAACGCTTTCGACGTCGCCTCGCCCGCAAAGCCATCGATCCCCTCGGAACTCATTGCTATACGGTATCCCACCCGGTCACACCACCTTTCGCCATCGACTGCGAGGATGACCGCACCGCGTGTTCCGCAATGAGGGCTAGTGATCCTCTGTACGGAACATAGTAGCCGCCGATCTTGCGCTCGATCAAATTGTCTGCTCTCACCGCCCGCAACCCACGGCGCCAATGCGTCGAATCGCGCGCACTCCTTGACACGCGGTGAATTTCAGCGTCTCACCTGCTATGTGACCATCCCGGGCAACCATGCCGACAGGCTTGATCTGTGACTCACATCATGGCATCATTCGGAACACTGTTCCCCGGAATGACACATACCGGGAATCCTCCCCCCAATTTCGAAGGAAGATCATGTCTTTGTTCTTGAGCATCCATCAGGCACCCGGCATCTCCGAGGAGGAGGTCGCGGCGTACGGCCCGGAGGTGGCGAAGGGCGTGCACGCTACGTTCCGGCACCTTTTCGCCAACAGCGACTCCGGCTACATCGCCACCGTCTACGAAGCCGACTCCGAGGACGCGGTACGCGCGGAGTTCGAACGTGTCGGTTTCCCGGTCGACACGGTCACCGAGATCGACGTCGAATTCGATGCGGCGCAGCTGAACCAGGCGACCGCCTGACATGAGCTCGCAACTCGGCGCGGAATCCGCGCAGCCCACACTCGACCGGCCGATCCAGCTGCAGTTCCGTGGCGACTGGGGTCAGGCGAATATGCATCGCATCTGTGGATGGATCGCGCAGGAGCTCGGCGACCGTTGCCCCGAGGGCTCTCGCTTCGGGATCTGGTCAGGGCGCGGCGGCGCCGATCAGCTGGATGCCCTCCAGGCCGGCGAGGTGGACGTCACGATCGTCACGCCGACGCCCGCCGTGCGTGCGTTGTACGACGGCGATGCGTCCATTGGCGGTCGCTCCGCGCAGCCCAATCTTCGCGCGCTGGGAGTGATCGGGCAGGCCGATCGGCTCGTGGTCGCCGTCGATGCCGACCTGCCGGTGCGGTCGGTGTCGGATCTGGCGGCGATTGCCGACCGTCTCGTCATCGCCACCTCCCAGGACGACGGTGTCAATCTCATCGGATGGGCAGCCCACCACGGATTGCGGCTCGCCGGTGCCGACCCGGATTCGCTACGGCCGCGGGAGCCCGATTCCTCTACTCCGAGCGCCCGTTCCCGGCGATCCACCGATTCGCGACGGGTGAGGCGAACGTCCTGATCCACGAAGCGATCAACACTCCGGCCTGGCAACGCATCAACAGCAAACGGCCGGTGCGCTATCTCGACTGGGGCACAAAGGTATTCGATGGATTCGCCGCGATCGGCTGGCCGACGGCCGAGGTGGCCGCGGGATATCTGCCGGATCTGGAGCAACCGCTGACGACGCTGAACTTCGCGGATTTCGCGATCGTGTGCCGGGACGATCTTCCGGAAGACGTGGCCTATCTCGCGACCTGGTGCATGGTCAAAACGCGGCGGGCACTCGAATCCCAGTACACCCACTTCCCACCTGACCACTCGCCCGTCACCTATCCGGTCGATCCCGTGGCGATGGCCGACACGCCGATTCCGTTGCACCCGGGCGCGATTCGAGCCTATGCGGACCTGGCCGGAGACACCGGCGACGGACAGATTCTCATCTGGAGTTGACCCGGAATGCTCGAAACAGACCTGTTGATCGTCGGCGGCGGCCCGGTCGGCCTGTACGCCTGTTACTACGCGGGCATGCGCGGGCTGGCAGTCGCCGTGGTCGACAGCCTTCCCCATCTGGGCGGACAGACCGCGGCCCTGTACCCGGAAAAGAACATCTATGACATCGCCGGATTCCCGGCGGTCACCGGTCGCGAACTCGTTGCCCGGCTGACCGAGCAGGCCATGACCGCCAACCCCACGGTCGTTCTCGGTGAGGAAGCACTCCGGCTGGCCGAAATGCCCGACGGCAGCTTCGTTGTCACCACGGCCAACGAGAACAGCATCCACGCCCACGCCATCCTGCTCACCGCCGGTATCGGCCGGTTCACTCCGCGGCCGCTCCCGGCCCTGGACGGCTACACCGGCACCGGTATCGAACATGTCCTCGAGGCGCCCCACACCTATGCCGATCGGGACGTGGTCATCGTGGGCGGCGGTGACAGCGCGGTGGATTGGGCCAACGCGCTCGCCGGGCATTCGCGGTCGGTCACCGTCGTGCACCGCCGTGCACGGTTCCGCGCACACGAAAGTTCCGTCGCCGCGCTGAGATCCAGCGCGACCCGCGTGCTGATCAACAGTGAGATCAGCCATGTCCACGGGGACACCACACTCGAAGCCGTCACCGTCCGCGATTGCGCCTCCGGCACCACCGAACGGATCCCCGCGACTCTGCTGGTGCCGGCCCTCGGTCATATCGCGTCGCTGGGAGGTCTCCTCTCATGGGGAATCACCTTCTCGGGCAAGCAGATCGCGGTCGACACGGATATGGCCACCAGCCGCCCCGGCGTCTACGCCGCCGGCGATATCACCACCTACCCCGGCAAAGTGGCGCTCATCGCCGTGGGATTCGGCGAAGCTGCGACGGCCGTGAACAACATCGCGGTCACGTTGCATCCGGACGAACAGCTGTTCCCTGGTCACTCCAGCGAGAAGCTGCCCGAACCGGCGCAGTGAAAGGAAAGCCCACATGGCCTATGTAATCAACGAGAAATGCATCAATGAACTCGACGGCTCCTGTGTCGATGTGTGCCCGGTCGATTGCATCTACGAAGGATTGACGAAGCGCTACATCAACCCGAACGAGTGCATCGAGTGCGCCGCATGCCTGACCGAGTGCCCCGTCTCCGCGATCATGGCCCCCAAAGACATCATGGACCCGACATGGCGGGATGACAGCGCGGCGTTCTTCGCATTGCCCCTGCCCGGCCGGGACGAAGCGCTCGGCGATCCCGGTGGGTCCATCGGCCTCGGCTCCGTCGGCGTGGATACCACGCTGGTCACTTCCCTCGCCGATAAGTAGCGCAGCGCGATCCGAAACCACCACAGCAGAAAGGACTCTCATAGATGAGCGTCGTCGACGATGTCATTCACGCCAGCCACGCCCTCGCCACCGCGGGCTTGTCCGACATGGTCTGGGGCCACGCCTCGGTCCGCGACCCGGACGGTAAAGGCGCCTGGATGAAGGCCTCCGGTTACGGATTCGAGGAGATCGATGCCGACCGCGTCGTTCTGGTCTCGCAGGGCGGCGACGTCCTCGCAGGCACCGGCAAGCGGCATCTGGAATTCCCGATCCATACCGAGATCCTCACCCGTCGTACGGATATCGGCGCTGTCGTGCACACACACGCGCCCGCACTCAGCGCATTCTCCTCGTTGCAGCGCGATCTACTGCCCATCTCCCACGACGCCGTGCCGTTCACGTACCCGCAGTTGCCTCGATTCACGGTCACCGGCGCGTTGATCGCGACCCAGGATCTCGGCCGGGCCCTGGCCGAGGAGCTCGGTGACGCCAACGCCATTCTGATGCCCCACCACGGAGCCGTTACCGTAGGCCCCGATATCGGAACCGCGGTCATGTATGCGGTTCTGCTCGAACGTGCCTGCCGCACACAACTTCTCGCCGACGCAGCCGGAGGACCGCAGACCGCCTCCGACGAAGCGGAGACCCGCTTCAAGCGCGAGCAGATCTGGAATCCGACGCAGCTCGACGCCGGATGGCAGTATCTGGTGCGGCGCTCCGATATCGAGGACTGAGATGACGGCGGACCGGCACCAGCTACGTGCGGCGATCAGTGAAGAAGTAGACCGAATCGACCGGATGGCAGCGCATCTCTGGGACGGCGACTGCGATTTCAGCGCAGACAGCGGTCATCCGGGCTGGTCTTACGGCCACGTCGCGGCCCACATCGCGAGGGGCAGCGACTTCTTGTCCGGGATTCTGCTCACCGGTTCCACCGATGCCGGTGATCTCCGGGGGAACGCACTCGAACGGTCGCGCGAGATCGACCGGGAAGCCACCCGTCCCGGCGCGGTCATCATCACCGACGTCGAGCAGGCGGTGCACAGGTTCGCCGACCTCGTCCTGACCTTGCCCGACGAGCAGTGGTCGACCATGCCGATCGTCACGGAGGGACGATCGGCATCGGTCGTCCACATCATCGAAACCTGGTTGCGGGAGATGCGCATCCACATCCCCGCATTGGCGCTCAACTACGAGCCGAATGGCGATCCGGCCCAAGGGGAATGCCAGCTAGCGGAACTCCTGCCCCTGAATTCGCGTCTTCTGCACTCGAGCGTGTCGCCCTGAGGTCCGACGCGACTGCCGAACCCGCAATCACGACCGGTCAAACCTTGAAAGGCTGGTTACAAGGATCGAATCCTTGTAACCAGCCTTTCGTCATGTGACATTAACGCCGACGGGTGTGGGTTCAGAGCCAAGCAGGGGAAGTTTCCTCGCCCTTGATATCCACGCCGACGGCTCCGCGGCCGGTAGCCCAGCGGACCACGGCGGCAAGCGGGCCGGAGACGCTGGTCGTGGTCGGCTCGGATGCCTGGATTTCGATCGAGGGCCGACCATCGACACACAGCGATAGGCCCGCACCACGGTCCCGGGCCCGCCACAAGGTCACGACATCGGCCAGCACACCATCGAGTACCACATCCGGAAACTCGCCGAATCGACCGCCGTTGCCGAGATCCACGGCGTGGATCCACACCTCCCGAGTGCGCATCCAGGCTGTCTCGGATGCCGGCACCGTACGGCCCTGAGCAGTTCGAACGAGCGAATCCCACGCGCTGGCAGGCATACTCCGCCATCGCTCGGCGAGACGAGCAGCGGTGTGGGTGAAGAGGTTTCGGATCGCGGCCGGGGGCAAGGTGGCGCCCTCATCGATTTCCCGCCCGCGCTGCTCCGCTGATTCGTACATGGGCGTCTCGACACCGCTCGACGCCCAGTCCAGCAGTCGACACAAAGCCGCCGCGTTGTAGCCGACGTGCGCCACCAGATGGCGCCGAGTCCATCCTGGCAGCAGTGTATCGCCGTCAAGCTCGTCGTCGGTGAGTTCGGAGAGACGGCGTGCGAAGAATGCCGTTCCGCGTTGCGTGATCAGCAGCCGTTCAGGCAACGGCAGTGCTGCGAAATCCATTCTCGGCGGCCCTACTTGATGATGGTCTTGTTCCGGACCGATCCGATTCCCTCGACGGTGATTTCGATCGTCTCCCCGTCCTGGATGTAGCGGGCCGGCTTCCTGGCGTGCCCAACCCCGCCGGCCGTACCGGTGCAAATCACGTCACCGGGCTGCAGGGTCACGATCTGGGAGACGTAGTGAACCAGCCGCGCAGGCTCGAAGACCAGATCATCGGTTGTCGCGGACTGCATCAGCTCTCCGTCGAGTCGTGCCTCAATCCTGGTACCCGGGACATAGTCGGTGTCCAGCACCGGCCCGAATCCGGTGGCCTTCTCGAACCACTTGCCCTGATCCCACTGGATCGACCGGAACTGATAGTCACGCATGGTGTAGTCGTTGACAACGGAATAGCCCGCGATGTACTCCGATGCCGTGTCCTCGGATACCTGCCTCGCGCGCTTGCCAATGATGACTGCCAACTCGGCTTCCCAATCCAGGGCCCCTGCAGCGTAGGCCGGGATCACGACGTCGTCGTACGGTCCGGCCAGCGATTCCGCGAATTTCGCGAACAGGGTCGGGTATTCGGGTTTGTCCCGGCCCATTTCGGCGATGTGCGAGGCGTAGTTGAGTCCGACGCAGATAACTTTGCCCGGCCGCGGCACGACCGGCGCGTAATCCGCAGAGGAGAGATCGACGGTCATCCCAGTGGCCTGCGCACCATTCGCCGCTTCGGCGATGGACTTCCAGTCGGGCTCGGCCAGCAGTGCGGAGAGGTCGCGGTAGCCCCCGATCACCGTCGCCGTCCGTTCATCATCGACGCGGACGGCGACCGTGGTTCCCTGCAGACGGAGGGTTGCCAGTTTCATTGAGGATCATGCTCCTTCGACGGTGAGCGAACGGGAAAGATGCAGGCGCTCCATGATGGGAGCGTCCGAGAACACGAAAAGGTCCAGTGGGGACTGGGATTCGATCGACAGCTCGGTCCACGACGGGACCGTGATCAGATCGCCCTGATGCACCGTGTGCACCTGGTCTCCGAGACGGAAGCGCGCGGTGCCTTCGAAAACCTGATACACGGCCGAACCGACGTTTCGGCGAGGACGGGTTCGCGTCCCCTCGCGCAGCCGGTGGAACTCCGCGCGAATGGTCGGCATCACGTCACCGCCGTTGGTCGGATTGGTGTAGCGGACGGCCGCGTGGCCCGGCTCGACGGTGGCGGGATATCCCTCGTCCTCGAGCGCGAGCTGCTCGGTGAGGGCGCGGTCCGTGTGTTCCCACCGGTACGCCGCGATCGGCGAACTCGCGGTGGTCTCGAGCCCGACCAAGGGACGCAACCCCGGATGCGACCAGAGCCGCTCCGCACGCGAAATGTCAGGTGTGGCGTCATCGGTGACGTTGTCCGAGCCGAATTCGAAGAACCCGGTGTCCATGTAGTGGGCGAACGGGATGTCGAGTCCGTCGAGCCAGGCCATCGGCTGATCGGTTTCATTGTGATGGCCGTGGAAGTGCCAGCCCGGAGTGAGCAGGAAATCACCGCGGCGCATCGCAACCGGATCGCCGTTGACTACGGTCCACACCCCCTCGCCCTCGAGGACGAACCGAAATGCGTTCTGGCTGTGGCGGTGTTCGGGTGCGACCTCCTTCGGGCCGAGGTACTGGATCGCCGCCCACAACGTCGGAGTCGCGTACGGGACGCCGCCCAGGCCGGGGTTGGCCAGTGCGATCGCCCGGCGCTCCCCGCCGCGACCCACCGGCACCAGGTCACCAGCCCGAGCCGCCAGCGGGTACAACTTCGACCAACGCCACACGAACGGTAACGCGCGCGAGGTGGGAACCATCGGCATCAGGTCGCCGAGTTGCGTCCACAGCGGGTTGAGATGCTCCTCGGCGAAATCGATATAGAGGCGTTCGAGTTCGAGGTCTTTCCAGTCCGAGGACTGCTCAGCAGCGGTCATGTCTGCGGAACTCCTTGCGATCGAGCGGTAACAGCCGCACAAATCCCCCTTGCGGCCACGCTATCCGCACCGATCACACGCACGGCAGATCATTCCTCTCTGCAGAAATGAAGTTAGACCTCGATATCGCCGACGTCCGCTTCGATACCCCGGACCGCGCTCTGCATCTGCGCGATGAGCGGCCCACGGAGATGCTGCTGGTACCGCACCACCGGAATCGATACCGAGATCGCACCGAGCGCGCTGCCGGCATGGTTCCGGACCGCCATGCCGAAGGCGGCGATGCCGACTTCGGTCTGCTGCAGGTTGATCGCGAAGCCGGCCTGCCGACAACCCGCGAGTTCGCGGAGGAAGGCCTCGAATTGCTCCGGCGGCATCGTACGGTCCCCCGGGGTCGTGTCCTGCTCGGGCCAGTCGGGCGGTCGCAGATACAGCTGAGCCAGTATCTCCTCGCGCAATTCCGCGAGCAGGATCTTGCCGCCGGCCGTGCGCTCGGCATCGAGCACCTGCCCTTGACGGTCGCCGACCCGCAACATCTCGTTCGATTCGGCGGACAGCAGGAATCGCACCTGCGTCCCAACTCGGATCACCAGGTTGACCGTTTCCCCGCACCGGCTCGCGAGCGCCTCCATGTGCGGGCGGGACAGCTCGGTGAATTCCCGAGTCCAGCCACGTCGCGCCGGACCGGCGCCCATCGCCGGTCCCGGGTGATACCTCCGAGCCTCGTCCTGGACAGCGAATCCTCGGTACAGCAGCATCGCGAACAGGCGGTGCGCGGTCGACGGCGCGACCCCGAGTTCGGCGGCGGCATCACTCAAGCGCACCGCTCCGACATCACGCAGCAATTGCACCAGTCGCAATGCATTGTCGACTGATTCCAGCATGTAAGCGGGCTTTTCGATCATCGGTCGATGACTCGATTTCTGCATAGTGGAATATTATTGTCCTGCAGCATCCGGCCCGGCAAGGGTTGACGATGTGGACAGGACTGATCTGAACAAGGCACAAATCGTGGTTGTCGGTGGCGGCATCGGAGGCGTTGCGGCCGCGCTCGCACTGGCACGGAAGGGCACCGAGGTCACCCTTCTCGAACAGGCACCGGAATTCGGCGAAGTCGGCGCCGGATTGCAGATCGGGCCGCACGGGTCGCGGATTCTGTCGAAATGGGGTCTGCTGGAATCGGCTCTCGCTCAGGGCGTGCGACCGAAGAACCTCGTCTTTCGTGACGCGCTGACCGCCGAGGTGCTCACCACCATCGATCTGGGCAACGCTTTCCGCGCACATTACGACGGACCATACTTCGTGATCCACCGCAGCGATCTGCACCGCCTGCTCGTCGATGCTGCGCGGGCAGCCGGCGCGAATCTCGTCACCGGCGTCACCGTGCAGTCGGCGGTGACCGACGGTGACCGTGCGATCGTCACCAGCGCCGACGGAAGGACCTGGCAGGCGGATGTCGTCCTGGGCATGGACGGCCTGAGATCCACACTGCGTCAACAGATCTCGGAGGACGTTCCGGTCGCGTCCGGCTACGTCGCCTACCGCGGCACCTTCCCGGTCGACGAAGTGGACGTCAACTACGATCCCGACGACGTTGTCGGCTACATCGGACCCGGCTGTCACTTCATCCAGTACCCGCTGCGCGGCGGCACCATGCTGAATCAGGTGGCCGTCTTCGAATCTCCCGGATTCACGCGCGGAGCCGCGGAGTGGGGCGGCCCGGATGAGCTGGCGAACGCCTTTGCCCGCTGCCATCAGAGCGTGCGCGATGGTATCGAGCATTTGTGGACGGACCGTTGGTGGCCGATGTATGACCGCGAACCGATCGACAATTGGGTCAACGGACGACTCATCCTTCTGGGCGACGCCGCACACCCGCCGCTCCAGTATTTGGCCTCCGGCGCGGTGATGGCCATCGAGGACGCGGACTACATCGCGGAGCACGCCGCACACCGCTACCCCAGCCTCGGCGCCGAAGGGTGGCCCCTGATCCTGGCCGAGGTCAACAAACATCGAGCCCCTCGATGCAATCGGATCCTCACCACCGGCCGGATGTGGGGCGAGCTCTGGCACTTCGACGGAACCGCCCGGCTCGCACGCAACGAGCTGTTCCGCACCAGGGACACAGCCAGTTACAAATACACCGACTGGCTCTGGGCCTACTCCCCCACCTACGCCTGAGCTGAGAAGGCACGAGATGAGCACCGAATGTGCGGTCGATTCCAATCGGCCCCAATGGATCCCATCCAATCGCGATCTGACCGAGGCGCATGTCACCGATTTCGCACGGTACGTCGCAGCTCGATCCGGCATCGAACTACCGGACTATTCCTCTCTCTGGCGGTGGTCGGTCGGCGACGTACCGGCGTTCTGGGAGTCGGTCTGGCAGTACTTCGACCTCGGCCCGGCACCGGGCGAAGTCTTGTCACAAGCCGAAATGCCAGGTGCGCAATGGTTTCCGAACGCTCGACTCAATTACGTCGATCAGGTGGTCCGCCAGGCCCGCACAGACCGACCGGCCATCGTGTCGATCGACGAGACCGGTCCGGCAGCCCGACTGAGCTGGGATGAACTGCTGGGCCGCACGGCCGCGCTCGCAACGACCCTGCGATCCCTAGGCGTTCGCGCCGGAGACCGAGTAGTCGGCTACCTGCCGAACATACCCGAAGCGGTGATGGCCTTTTTGGCAACGGCTGCCATCGGCGCTGTCTGGAGCGCCTGCGGACAGGATTACTCGGCCAAGGCGGCATTGGATCGGCTGGGCCAACTCCGCCCTGCCGTGCTCATCACGTCAGACGGGTACCGGTACGGCGGAAGGCCCCATGACAAGCGTGCCGACATCGCGACACTGCGCGCCGCACTGCCGGAACTGCGAGCCACCATCGCAGTTTCAAAGCTCGGGCACGAGGTTCCCGACACGCTGGATTGGCAGGCGATCACGCGTCGAGGCGGATCCCTGGAAACGATCCGGGTCCCCTTCGATCATCCACTCTGGGTCTTGTTTTCCTCCGGCACCACCGGACTACCGAAAGGAATAGTTCACGGCCACGGTGGCGTGCTCCTGGAGCATTTGAAAGCCATTTCTCTGCAGTCGGATATCGGTCCCGACGACACGTTCTTCTGGTACACCAGCCCGAGCTGGATGATGTGGAACTATCAGATCGCCGGGCTGCTGGTCGGCGCCACGATCGTCTGCTATCCCGGCAGTCCAGCGTATCCGACGCCGGATGCACTGTGGGAGAAGGCCGCTGGGATCCGGGCAACCGTCGTGGGTACCAGTCCCGGCTACGTGCTCGCATGCATGAAGGCGGGAGTGACGCCCCGGGCGGAGCACGATCTCTCGGCCCTGCGAACCATAGGAATAACGGGCGCTCCGCTACCGGTGAAGTCGTCGATATGGCTGCGCGACAATGTCGGGCCCGATATCCATATCGCGCCCATCAGTGGCGGTACCGATGTGGTGTCGGCCTTCATAGGCGGCGTGCGCACGGTTCCGGTCTGGCCCGGTGAGATGTCCGCACCCTATCTCGGTGTGGCATTGGATGCTTGGGACGAGCACGGGGCGCCGGTGCGCGGCGAAGTAGGCGAACTGGTCATCACGAAACCGATGCCGTCGATGCCGGTGGCGTTCTGGGATGACCCGGATGGATCCCGTTACCGCAGAGCTTATTTCGATAAGTACCCGCGGGTGTGGCACCATGGTGACTGGGTGACGATCACCGATCGCGGCAGCATGGTCGTACACGGCCGCTCCGACGCCACCTTGAACCGCAACGGCATCCGCATGGGTAGTGCGGACATCTATCAGCTTGTCGAGCAACTCCCCGAGATCGCCGAGGCATTGGTCATCGGCGCCGAGCAACCCGACGGCGGATACTGGATGCCGCTGTTCGTCGTCCCCGCCGCAGGCTACGAAGTCGATTCCGCGCTCATCGAGCGGATCAACACCACGATCCGCTCAGAACTCTCGCCTCGCTACGTCCCGGACGAGATCATCGCGGCGCCGGGCATCCCGCATACGCGTACCGGCAAGAAGCTCGAGATTCCCATCAAGAAGCTACTGCAGGGTGCGGATCCGGCTCGAGTAATCGAGCGCAGCGCTGTCGACGATCCGATCCTGCTCGATTGGTACACGCGCTTCAGCCGTCGGACTGGGACCACGACCCCACACTAGGTCGCGCCCGGACTACGAGCCCGCCCACCGGGAATCAAAAGCCGGCCGGGTCGCTTCGACAGCGACCCGGCCGGCTTCATGATCACCGCGCGTCAGGCGACGCAGATTCCCGGGACAGCGAGCTTCTTGTAAATGTGCGGCGAAGCAGTGCAGGACTCGGGGTACTTCGAGAGCATCTCCTGAAACTCCGGAGTCTGGAACGCCCGCGCCATATTCTGTGTACTCTCCCAGACCGCGACATTGATGTAACTGCCGCTGCCCGCGATCCCCTTGTGCAGCTGGCCCGAGATGCAGCCATGGCTCAGCATGAAGGAGGCGTCTTCCTTCCACAACCGCAGGAAGTCCGCTTCGTCTTCCGGTTCGACGTGGAACACATTGACGAGGACAATCGGTCCTTCCTCTTGCGAGGCGAGCTGCTGAAAGAACGTGGTGTTCTTATCCAATTCGAGTAGCTTCAGCATGAGCATTTCCCTTTCTGATCGAAACTGATTCGAGACTGTTGATAGTTAGTTCACGAGCGCATCCGAGGGCCGCCGGATGCGGGGCAGCAACAGCGCCGCCAGCAGGCCAGCCCCGGCGATCCCGGCGAGCAATCGATAGGCGTCGGCGTACCCGGCGTCCCGATAGAACGGAACGCCCTGCATGACAACCTGGTGCGCGGCGAGCACGGTGAACAACACCTGGTAGCCAAAGCCTCCGATAACCTGCAGCGCCATGTAGGCGATGCCATTGACCGTCGCTTGCTCCTCGGCGGTGACCACCGAGACGACCATCGCAGTGCCGCAGGTCATCACAATGCCGCCCGCGAGCCCCACCACCACCGAGGAGACGACGACCTGTGCGGTATCACGGTGGTACTGACCGAAAAGCAGCAATCCGATTACCAACAGCGCTGCACCGATCAGCCAGAGTGGCCGGGGCCCGACGTGTTTCAGCAGAGCCCCGGTCACCACGGCCGCAGCGACAGTGGCCGCGCCAGCGGGAATGCCGACCAGGGCGTAATGAGTTGCCGTCCAGCCGAATCCATCGGATACCAGAGGAATTCTGGGGTACTGGGCCAGGAACGAGAAGATGAGCGGCGAAATGATGAATGCGAACTGAACGAACGCAGCGGTAACGATCACTACGGCGACCGGGCGTCGGGCCAGCATGCGCAGGTCGACGATCGGACTGGCGGTGGTGAGTTCCACCGGCACGAAAGCCGCGAGAGCCAGCAGGCCCACGAGTAGCGGCCACACGGTCCGGGAAGCGCCCCACCCCAAGCTGTAGATATTTCCTCCCCCATATGCCATGAGCGTGACCCCGATGCCGAGTAGAAACCCTCCGGCCCAGTCGAATTCCGATCCGAAGCGACCACGGCGCGGGGTCTCCGGCATTATGGCGAGCATGCCGATGGCGACAACGGTCAGGCCGGTCAGCAACCACATCGCACCGCGCCATCCAAAGGAATCGATCAGATCGCCGACCACTACAGGGCTCACGAGAATCACGACACCGACCGAGCCCATCACCACCCCATAGGCCATAGCGACACGTTTCGCCGGGAAGCAGTCCCGGATGCAGGCGGGGACGAGCGCGACGATCGGACCGTAGAACCCCGCGATCGCACGTCCGAGCAGCAGCACCATGAAACTCGGTGCCAATGCCGAAATGACGTCCCCCACAATGCCGACAGCGGCAAGTATCAGCATCACACGGCGTTTTCCGTAAATCTCACCGAATTTCACCGCGAACGGCAGGCTGAACAGCGAAACCAGGAGCGTGACGAGGTTGAACCAGACGATGTGACCGGTGCGGAAGAATTCGACGATGTGCGGTTGTGACGCGCCTCCGGCGATGCCACTGATGGTCAATAGCTGGG
Organism: Nocardia tengchongensis; assembly: GCF_018362975.1. NCBI lineage: Bacteria > Bacillati > Actinomycetota > Actinomycetes > Mycobacteriales > Nocardiaceae > Nocardia > Nocardia tengchongensis. The sequence goes on along the minus strand of NZ_CP074371.1, from coordinate 5,149,493 downwards.
CGGGCAGGATCAATGCGAGCATCAATGGGATTCCGCCGGAACGCGTTGGCGCGATCCCGGTTACAGTCGGAGGAGGCTGGATCGTTTCAGACATCGTGGTTCTTTCTGGTGGTATGGCATGCCTTGGACAACCGGCTGCTACCCGAGGCATGCCTCTTTTGACATCGCCGACTAGAAGGGACGTCGATTTCTCCAGTTTTCGCCTGTGCGCGAATAGCGACCGTGGGCAGCTCGACTGGAGGAGTGAGTGGACACACGCGGCCGACGACCGCGCGCTGCGCCGTTCCGACTGTGGGGCAACGCCTTCCTGAATCTACTGAACGTTGCATTATGCGGAACGGTGTTCATGAGTGTGACACCGACCACCTCTCCGCGCAAGCCCTTCCCCAATACCGCGACTCGGTTCCTGCACCCGATCACCCGCGCCCCACACGATTTCGAAAACACACCAAATGCCTTCTACCCAAGCAAGTTCCGCTACGCAGAAGATCGTGCGTGAAGCGCATAAGAGACTCGTTACGGTTTGCCGATGCCGAGACCGAAGGCCGGAATCCGAACACGCATCCTCGCAATCGCACTTATCCCGAGCGTGGCGCTGTTCGCGACCGGGCTGACCATCGCGGGATATCTGCTACAGCAAGGCGAGAACGTCAAGACCTGGTCATCGGTGCTGGCGGATGCCAATCAGCAAGCAGGCGACATGATCGACGCGATCCAGCGGGAGAGACTGCTGTCACTGATGCGGCTCACGACCACCCGGCCCGATCCGCTGGCCCTCGGTCAGGCGCGCAAACGGCTGGACACGGCGCTTGCGCAGCTCACATCTCTCGAATCCGCTCTCATGAAGACAACCATCGGCCACATGGACTTGGCCACCAACCGATTCGACGCTGTCAAAGCCCAGCTTCCCACCGTCCGGGACCGAATCGATGCCGGCACGCTGCCCATCGCCGACGTATACGGCGTCTACAGCGGACTACTGGAAGGCGTAGCCCTCGGTACGCAGCTCATCGGAAGGTCGGCACCCGACTCCCAGGTCGCGATCGAATTCGCGAACGAGGTGCGTGTGCTACGCGCGGCCGAGGCAATGTCGCGCAGCAGCACGCTCGGGCTCGTCGCGCTCCGCGGCGCCGAACTTCCCGATGCGCTCGTCACCGAGTACCGCGACATGGTTGGCTACTACCGCACCGAGCTCCCCCAGCTGGTGAACGACCTGGGAGGCGAGCGGGGAGCGAGCGCGAAGAAACTCATCTCGACATCCGAGTGGCAGCAGCTTTCCGCAATGGAGGACTTCGTCCTGCACTGGGCGCCCGACAAAACCGGGGGTCGCATCGACGTCCGCGACGAATACCTGGCAAGACAGCATCGACCGAGTCCAGAGTCGGTTACTGGCGCTGTGGCAGGCGCAGAACAAGTATGCGAGCCAGGTCGCGAACGACGTCGCGGCCCAAACGTCGCGGAACTCTCTGTTCGCCGATGCTGGAGTACTGGCCCTCGCGATGACCGCCTTCCTCTCATCGCTGTGGCTCGCAAATCGGCTCACCCGTCGACTTCAGCGACTGCGCGCGGAAACGCTGGCCTTGGCCGAGGAAAAGCTGCCGGACACCATCCAGCGCCTCAGCCGAGGGCTACCCGGAGACATCGACAATGGAGCCGGTTCGCTGGATTTCGGTCGCGACGAGGTCGGTGAAGTTGCCGAGGCTTTCAACCAGGCCTACACCGCCGCGGTGTCAGCAGCGGTCACCGAATCCCGTACCCGAGACGGCGTGCGAGCGGTCTTCATGAACATCGCCCACCGCAGCCAATTGATCACTCACCGGCAGCTGGAGATACTCGATGAAGCCGAAGGGCGCCAAGAAAACCCCACCCTGCTGGATATCTTCTTCAAGCTGGACCACCTCGCCACACGCGAGCGACGCAACGCGGAGAATCTCGTGGTGCTCGCCGGCGGCCAGCCAAGCCGGCAGTGGCGGCGTCCCGTCCCGCTGCTCGACCTGGTGCGCAGCGCCGTCGGTGAATCTCTCGACTACACCCGCGTTCGAACCACCCGGATGCCCGCGGTATCAATCGCCGGGCGCGCCGTAGCCGACCTCATCCACCTGGTTGCCGAATTGGTCGACAACGCGACACATTTCTCACCGTCCCCGTCGCCGGTGGAGGTCACCGGCAAGTTCGTCGGCAAGGGCATCGTCGTCGAACTCAACGACCAGGGCGGTGGAATGACAGCTACGGACCTGCAGCGAGCCAACGAAATGCTTCGCAACCCACCAGATTTCGGCGTCGCCGCATCGACATCAGAACTCCGAATCGGCCTGTTCGTCGTCGCCAAACTCAGTGCCCGACACGATATCTCGGTTCGATTGACCGAATCCGACCACGGCGGCGTCAGAGCCATCGTTCTCATTCCACGTACGCTCATAGCCGCGCTAACCCCTGGCCCGCCGCCCTCGAATGACCTCGAACCCGCACAGCCGGTCGGCCCGACCGAACATGCACGAACCCTGTTGCCCGGCCTCCAGGAAAGAAACCCAGCCTCCAGTCCCCTACAGACGAGCACCGAAGAATCAACCGGCACAACCCAATAGGCCACGGCCCTGAGCAAGAAGCTGAGCGACGGACACCACAGCGAGCACGGTATTCCGAAGATCAGGTATGCACTTTCACGAGGCGGGACGCCCTGCGTATCAGGACGTTCCTTACGTGACGTAGCACTAATTTCTGTGATTGCGCGATCCGTCCGTGCCGTCATCCGACACCGATCTGCTCGATGCTGAAGCGGATCCGATAGCGGCTGCTGACCAATGTCGCTGCCGGGGAATCGGTCAAGGCGCTGCAGGAGGCTTTCGTCAGCCCTGAATTCCAGCAGTTGTTGCCCGCGTATCCCGATGGATCCTGGCGTATCTGCAGCTCGTCCACAGCAGACGGGAGCCTGCATGAAGCGGCGGCCCGGCCGGATCTCGGTGCACACGACACGCAATACCATGCACGGCATCCGCTTCGCCTGACTTCTCCAACCTCCATAAACCTTTGCGCCTCAGGACAACAGCCTGTAGGCCCGCAAGGTTCTTCGTCGCTCGGCGCGGATTTCGCTCGCCCCGTACCATCCGCGCCGACCGATCAGTCGAGATAGCCCTGAAGCGCATGCGAGCGCGACGGATGACTGAGCTTGGACATGGTCTTCGATTCGATCTGCCGAATCCGTTCCCGCGTAACGCCGAAGTACTTCCCGACATCGTCCAAAGTTCGGGACTCCCCGTCGACCAGGCCGAAGCGCAAGCGCATGATGCCCGCTTCACGCGCGGTCAGCGTCTCGAGCACCGAGTGCAGGTGTTCCTGGAGCAGACCAGAGGACGCGGCTTCAACGGCGACAACGGCATCGGAATCTTCGATCAAGTCACAGAGCCGGGTCTCGCCTTCATCGCCGACCATCTGGTCGAGCGAGACGGGTTCACGTCCGAGCCGTCGCAGCTCGATCACCTTCGCCGGCTCGATATCCATCTCTTTCGCGAGCTCTTCTACGGTCGGCTCGCGACCCAGATCCTGATAAAGGGAGCGCTCGATATTTCTCAACCGGTTGATCACCTCTACCGCATGCACCGGAATGCGAATGGTTCGGGCCTGGTCGGCCATGGCGCGGGTGATTGCCTGGCGTATCCACCATGTGGCATAGGTCGAGAACTTGAACCCCTTCTGATAATCGAACTTCTCGACAGCACGGACCAGGCCCATATTGCCTTCCTGTATCAGGTCGAGGAGGTCCATGTTGCGACCGGTGTACTTTTTCGCAATCGATACCACGAGCCGTAGATTAGCTTCGAGTAGATGGTTCTTGGCCTTGGTGCCGTCATGCATTATGAAGATGAGGTCCCGCCGACGAGCGGCCGCGATAGCGGATATCCCCTCGACGCTCTCGCGCAACTTCTCCGCCGCGACCAGCCCAACCTCGATCCGAATCGCCAGGTCTACTTCCTGCTCCGCAGATAGCAAGGGAACGCGGCCGATCATCTTCAGGTATGTCCGCGTCGAATCCTCAGACAGCGGAATCTTGCCATCGCTCCGATCTCGACTCCGAACGGGAGGCTCGCTTTCGTCGCCTCCGAGCCATTCCGGTAGGTCACGGTTAGCTGCCGTTATTGCAGTAGTTGCCATTCTCGCCCTTTCGAGAAAGCCGGGCGGCATCGCGATACGAGAAGACGATCGCGGAGAGGCCATCGAAGCTCCTCAGTGATTCACTGAGGACTTCGTGCAGTGTACCCTTCACTGCCCCACTACCTGCGACTCTCCAACCGGCCGCGAGTGTGTTCTTGACGACAATGAAAAGAGCGAGTTCGAACTCGTTGCACAGACCGAAGCTCTTTTGTCAAGAATCCTTCTATGCACAGAAAATAGCTGCGCACAGGGATCTCGTCTGGTTAGTCTCAATTTCTCGCCCGGCCGTCGGCCCGGCTTGATGGTTTCGGATTGGGTTTTCGCTGCCGGTCGGCAGCCCGTGGGCGAATTCCGGTGGACCGGTCAGCGGGCGGCTGCCGGGTTCCACAGGCCCGGTGAATGGTCCTTTTGTTGCCCGTCAGGTCTGGTTGATGCTGGTCAGCCGGGTTACAGGCGGCTGATCGTGAGGGGCCAGGGGCGTGTAGGGGTTGTGACATGGGCAGGTGCAGCAGGGCTCGTCGGGCGTGGCGGCCACGTCGAAGTGAATCCGCACCACGAGCAGTACAACTCCCCTGTCGGTGCCGAACGCGACAACCTCGCCCAGACGGCCGTCGTAGATCACTCGGGCCCCGATGCAAATCGGAACCCGCGCGCCGCTCACGACTGGCCCCTTGTCAGCACCATCGATGACTGCAACGGTGCGCCGAGGTCGACGCCGAACCACCCGGCCCACAGCAGGTGCAGCAGTGTCGCCTTCACGACGCGCACCGGTGTAGCAGGAAACGCCCGGCACGCCTCTACGAAGGTGCGACCGTCCACCGCCCCGGATTTCAACTCCTCGATCAAGTCGGCGGGAAAGAGCCATGCACGGCGATACCCTGCCAGAAACCGGACGTTCTCACCTACCACCGGGTCCGGTTCACTGGCGATGACATACTGCCAGCCAAGTTCTTCTACCAGCACCCGCGACCACTCCAACGTGAAAGCGATCTGGGGTATCGCGAGTTTCCGCGCCGGCTTGACGTCCACGATCATCGGCCCGGACTCATTCAACATCGCGAAATCAGGGATGTGCTTGCGCACCCGACCTTCGATCACTGCGGTAATCAAAAATGGCTGTGCTGCAATGCATTTCACCGATGCATCAAAATCCGCAAGCAGCAGGTTTGCCAATTCGAGACGTGATTCGTAGATCACATGGTCAGACATCGTCGCCGACCAGTAGCTACCTGAGTAGTTCTTCTGACCGTATCTCCACACGAATGTCCGCCACGGCTGCACCCCCTCCAGATAGTCGAAACCTAGCTGACCCCAAGGTAATTCGACGGAAGCACCGTTTCGATCACGCAGGCGAGTAGAAACGACCGCTTTACTCGGCTTCACCATCGCACACCACCCATCACTGTGCTGCGCAGACTTTGTGAAGCCAAGTGTCGCACCGACCCGATCGACACCGACCGATGTGGGCCGCGGCGATCGCGGCGCACTGATAGCGCAGGTAGGCGGGCGGGAGCAGGTCGTCGGCTGTTGCGTGCCAGCGCCGGCGGATCCGATCGGGGATGGTGGTGAAATCGGCGGTGCGACTGTAGATGTTGGCGTCGAGTCATCGGTGGGGCCAGACGGACTACCCCCGGCAGCGGCTTTGCCGCCGAATCTGGCTGGTGGACAACGAATCTGCCGCGTTGTGGGGTCGCGGTAGAACTCGCCGAAAATCCAACGATGTTCGGCATGTGCGCTGGTCAGCGCTGGGTGTGACGCGGTGTCGCCCATTGAGCGACAGTCCGACCGGCAGAGGTTCCAGCCCTCTGGGCTCAGGGTTTGCTGCGGCAAACATCCTGTACCGCAAGGACATTGGAACAGGACCGCAGCGACTGGGCGCGCCGCACGGCAAGGGCCGTCGGTATATCCGATTGGTGGCCAACGGCTCTCGTTGGTCCGGGGTCAGCCAGCCACACTGGATCAGCGGTGTCGGCCCGAATCGTCGCAGAGCGGGCATTCGATACCGTTCGTGCGGTAATCACCTGCGGAAGGCATGAAGATGACCCACCCGCAATCGAATCAAGCCGTATTCTTCACACAGATCAATTATCAGGGCGATCCCTACACCTATTCCATCGACGATGGTGTCGTGGAAGTGCCCGGATCGCTCAACGACCGGTTCAGATCCGTCAAGGTCGGCGCGGACGCGAAGGTGCTGGCCTGGCAGAACTACGGCTTCGGCGGCAAATACGCGGAATGGGAAACCGACCAGCCCGACATCTCCACCATCGGCGGCCTCTCGGTGTTCACCGTCACCTACCGCAGCACCCGATTCATCATGGCCCGCTTCGCCAACTCCACACAAACCAACCGCGTGTTCGCTCTGAAAGCGAACACCGCAGGCGTCGACCCCGGGCTCAGTGAACGGTGGCTCGCGCAGAACGATCCCAACTTCTATCCGATCGCTCTCGCTTTCGAAGACGGCCGGAAGGTGACGACCGGACTGTATGTTCGCGACGAGCAAACCTACGTCTTCAGCCCCATCGGATCCTGCTACTTCCGTTGGAACCGCAACACCGACGCCGTCGAGCTGGAACCCGGCGTGAACTTCCCTGCAGGAATGAACCACAAGCAGGAAAGCGCCAGCGAATTCACCTTCGACCTCCTGGACGCACCCCCGTCGCGCTGATCACCCGCGTCGGGACTCCGCCGCGAAAGAGATTCGCCAGGGCCGGCAAAGCCCATTCGATGGACTGGCCCTCCGCTACCGGGGGTTCCGGTAGCAGCGGCGCGAAAACAACGACAATGGCTCGACCAGCGGCGGTTGTCGAGAGTTTTCGCCGAAAATGCGCCGTACACGCTGTAATCGGCTGTCTTGCAACAGTTTCGGACTCGATCCGAATGCTTTGGCAAGGGGTCAGGTGAACGACTGTGCGGCGTACCCGAATCGGGTACGCCGCACAGTCGTGTCTGGGCCTACTCCCCGGAGGGCGCCCGGTCGAGGTGGTGGGTCAGTAGTCCGGTCAGCGCCTCGTCGACGGTGGCCCACGGCCCGCCGCGCAGGACCGTGTTGTGCGGGTCGAGGGCTTACCCCAAAACGACAGCCCCACATGCAGTCAGAAGGGTCGCGCTGGCCGGTTCGGTCAGCGCGGTATGCGGCTAGTAAGAGACTGGTGTCAGGATCGGATCCCGGCCAGGATTTGATCCAGGTGCCCGGTGGGATGCTCCCGTTATGCGGCTGCCCACCGTCAGGATTGGTGTGGCTCTCTCATGGCTTGCCTCCCATCGGGTGCCGTGCAGGGAGTGGCTGAAGAGGGGTCTGCCCGACTCTTGTTGAGCGGATGTTCAGCCGACGGTTTCAAATTCTGCAAGGAATCGATCGAGCAGGTCGAACAGCACTTCGAGGATGCGGATTTCCTGCTGGGGACTGAGATCTGTGACGAAGTCCCACTCGGGCAGCGCGATCTGCTTGATCAAACCAGGCCAGGCGAAGCTGCTCTGGCGTTGAAGGTGATTGGCGAGAAGCCAGTCGCGAAAGCCATCCAGTCCTGGACCGCCCGACCGATGCGCGGCGTAGTCGTAACCGTCGAGGAAGCACGTCACGCCACGAACACTTGTGAAGCCGATGAACATGCCTGGGCGCGCCGCGAACTGTCGGAGGTACTCACGTTCGGTAAGGCTGTTCGGGTCCATCGGCTTCGGTTCGATCTCTCGTGCTCGCCGGGCGAAGTGAGTATCGAGGTCCATGGGTTTCTCCATTCCGCGAGTTCACCATGCCGACGGTGACCGTGGATACGTGAGAGCTCGCCCATGCCAGTCCCGCCCGGACGCAACGCACCGAACTCGGCATGATGGTGCGTTCGGCCGCGGCTCGGCCGGTCCAAGTCGCCCCGTATGCAGGCATGAGCGCCTATTCCGCGCGGCGGCTCCGACCGGCCGAACGGGCAGAAGCCCCCCTGGGTAGTGTGACGCGCGGGTGTCGATCCCCGTCTCACAGCATCATCAACCTACGAAACCAGGCGCTGGAACAGGAGAGTTCGATGACAACGACACATCTCCAACACACTGAGCACGACCACGCCCACGGCCCAGGCTGCGGCCACGACGCAGTTCAGCACGGTGACCACGTGGACTACGCGCACGACGGGCACCTTCACCGCGAACACGACGGCCACTACGACGAATGCGAACCGCAGGGCCACACCGAAGCCACCGGGCACACCCACGAACACGGCCCCGGCTGCGGCCACGACGCAGTCCAGCACGGTGACCACCTGGATTACATCCACGACGGTCATCGCCACGCCTGGCACGGCGGCCACTATGACGAGCACTGAGCGGCATCCCGAGGACTGCACCGCATAAGACCAAACGCCACTAGCCGCCCTGGGGCAACCCTCGCCGGTGGTTGCCCCAGGCGGCGGCGCACGGAAATCGGCAATGTAGTGCGTTCCTGACTTCCAAGTTTCGTGGTCACCGTTGTGCGGATGAACTGGTTCGGGTCGCGAGAACCGTTGCGGCGAAGCCTCAGGATTCGCTCTTCCGGATCAGAAACGGGCGCGACAGAACAGAAAACAGCGGGCCGGTGAAACGGGCCCGCAGGGGATGCAGCGACTGCTGCGTGCTGCGGACTGGGATATCGGCAGGGTTCGTGATGATGTACGCGACTACGTGATCGAGCACCTGGGTGACCCGAGGCCCGTGCTGGCCGGGGACGAGACCGGTTTCCTGAAGATGGGCGTGAAATCGGCTGGGGTGCAACGTCAGTACTCGGCACGGCCGGGCGTACGGAGAACTGCCAGATCGAGGTGTTCTTGGCGTATGCGTCCCAGCACGGGCACGCTCTGATCGACCGGGAACCCTATCTCCCGCAGTCGTGGACCAGTGACCGCGACCGTTGCCGCGATGGCGGGAAGCCGCCGGTAATGTCGGGCGTCATGAGCACGTCAGCGGTTCCACCGGACCGTCAACAATTGATAGACGACGTCGCACTGTCGAAATACATGATGGACGACCTGGACCCCGATGACCCGAAGTGGGACGAACACTATTCAGGGTTGCGGGACTGGCTTCACGCCACGTTCGCGGTGGGGGCCATGACGGGAGTCGTTTTCGGCGATGATGACGTTGTGGCCGAAGTGTTCAGGGCATACAACGCTCTGGTCGAAGACCGGGCCCACGCCCCCTCAGTGCGCTACACCAACGAGTATCTCGCGGCCGGTATCGCCAGGGCACGGGCCCTGATGGACGCCTGCCCGGACCCAGGGTGCGAGTCGCTGTGCCATCGTTTGCAGGGGCGTGTCGACCTGCTGATGGCGATGCAACGCGCCCGGGCGATCCCCTAACTAAAGCCCGGACAACCCGGTGAAGTGGCCGATACATGGGTGACACCCATACCGGCGACAAGGGGATCTCGACCCCAATAGGTACGTCCAGCATTCGCGGTTGCTGGCAGTTCCACGGACGCGTAGGTGAAGCACTCGGTCGCGTGACTCGTCCAGCCGAACACGCCATTTAGCGGTTTCGGACGGCTGCAGCGGTCCTGCCGTGGCCTGTAGGACTGGGGATGCTGCAGCTGCCGGCTGACAGTTTCGGATGGATTCTGGCCAGCCCTCTCCGCGCGGTATGCGGCTAGTTAGAGACTGGTGTCAGGATCGGATCCCGGCCAGGATTTGATCCAGGTGCCCGATCTGAACGCGGCTCCACACTGATGGACCTGCATGGAATCGGACCCTCCAGCGCGGCAAGGCTTTTGGCCGATACCGGCGATATCCACCGATTCCGGGATCGGGACCGGTTTGCGTCCTGGAACGGCACCGCGCCCCTGGACGCCTCATCGGGTGATCAGCAGCGGCATCGGCTTTCGCGCGCCGGCAACCGCAAAATCAACCGGGTCCTGCACATCATGGCCATCGTCCAACTGCGCAACCACACACCCGTCCGGGTCTACTACGACAGTCGCCGAGCAGACGGCAAAACCTCGATGGAAGCGCTACGCGCCCTCAAACGACGACTGTCGAACGTTGTCTACGCGCGGATGCTCCTCGATCAACGACGTCATGAATGGGCAGGCCCGGGAGGGCAATCGGGAACGACTCTTGACTCCAGCGCGACCGGTTCCAACCGGCACACCGATACTTCGGACAAGCCACATCCCAGACCCGACAACCAGATTAACGCTGCACCCTCACCGACGTCTTGACATAGAGGGGAGCCAGTAGCGGACGTTTCGTTCGATCGCCCGCTGCTGCTCCCGGGGTCAGCTGGTGCGATGGACGAGTGGAGGGGTCCAGTCGCCGGTGAGGAACAGTCGGGCAGGTGAGTAGAGGCGCAGCATCAGGTTGAAGGTTCCGGATTGTACCGGGAGCCAGTTGGATTCGAGGTCGGGGCCGGGATTGTCGGTTTGGATGTGGAGTTCGATCGCGCCATCGGGGCCGGCGGTCAGGCCGCTGCGGTCGCCGAGGGAGGAGCGGCGCAAGGCATTGGGGATGAGATAGCCGTCTGCGTCGTAGGCGGTGACCGACCAGAATCCGTTGACCGGCGGCAGCTTTCCGGGTTCGAAACGCAACACGTAGCGGTGCGAGCCGTCGAGGGGCTGGCCGTCGGCATCAACCGCGAGGGAGGGGTAGATGGCATCCTCGGGCAGGTTCATGCCCAGTGCCCAGATCGAGATCCCCGCTCGCAGTGTGTAGTTCACACCGTAGGAGCCGGCCTCGGCCGTATACACCCAGCCGGCTTCCCCGGCCCCGTTGAGCCTGTCGTACTCCGCGGTCAGCACCGTCAGCGCCTGAGCGAAGCCCTCGGCGATCGACTGCTGCAGCCACTGGGGCGAACCATCCCAATCGAACGGCGTACCCACACGCAGGCCGAGTCGCTCCAGCTGATGCAGCATCGGGTAGTCCACCTGGGCGGGCGGGTTGTTCGGCAGCATCTGGGTGAAGATCCGCAGGAATTCCGCCGGGGACAGTGCGGCGACGGTGATCGGTGGCGGAGTGGTCATGTCGATGGCCGGGTCGACCGCGCCGGGCGGCGGGACGAAGGCGGCGTTGCCCCAGTGGCTGAGCGGGGTGAAGGTCATCTGGTCTTGGACCTTGTGCACGTCGGGCAGGTCGGCCTCGCCGTTGGCTTGGGTGCGCGCGATCATGCTGACCAGCGTGGTCGGAGCGCGCAGCACCTCCAGCCCGTCGGGTGCCTGCCCGTCCCAGTCCGGTGCCACCAGCAGGAATTCGCGTGCGGTACCGGGGCCGGTCGTGCGGGTGCCGGGCACAGCGAACACATTCGACCACGCGTCATACAGCGGCATCATGAAATACCGATCCGTGGCCGGCACGGTCAGCACCTGCGGCTCACTGCCCAGATCGAGATAGCCAGACGAGTACAGCGTATCCACATTGGGTCGGATGACGATCCGGAACTCCGGCCCAGGCAGCCCCCGGGCGTGAGCAATCTGGTTGATCGGTCCGAACGGCTGCGCGGGTTCGGCGGCATTGGTGGCCTGCCGCGCCGTGAAGTACTGCAACACGAGGGGATAGGCGTAGATGTAGCCGTCGCGGGCGATCTCGACGGCCCGTTCCGGGGTCACGCTGGTTCGAGGGCTCATACCGGCCAATCCTCCCAGCCGACAGCAAGCACCTGGCTACTTTCAACTCTCTGTGTCGCGGACTCCTATCGACGGTGCCGCCCCGGCGGACTCGCTGAGCGCGGTGCCGCTGCCCTACAGCGCTCTTGGATCGGGATCGCTGGCGATGGCGCAACAGGCGCACCGCGTCAACACCGATCTGCGTGCCGTCACCGACGCCACCGATCAGGCCGTGCATGCACTGGACCGATTCCGCCGGTTCCTCAGCCAATGGCGAATCCTGGTGCTGCGCCACCGAATGCGTGCACGGATCGGAGACCTGCTCGATCCCATCGACGCCGACCTCTCCGCCGGCGGGGACTGGATGGAGCTGTTGTACACACTGGGGCGCGAATTCCGCTCCGCCCCGGTCACACTCGACACGGCCATGCTGCGGGAACAGCTGACCCGAATCGAGCGCGCAGCCGCAGCCGGATACTGACGACCGCCGCGCACAATGCATGGAGCACCGCGTCGAACCCGATCCGCGCGCGACGAGATCAGCGGCTACCCGGGGGCGGCAGAAACACCGTCAGCTGTATGCGAGAGCCCTCATTGTCCACCGTTGTCTGCCATTTGTCGTCGGCGTCCTGTGCTTGCAACTGGTCCGCACCGAGGGAAACCCGGACCCGTGCAGGGCCTCGATGGTTTCGGGAAAAGTCGAGTACTTATACTCGCGAATGGAAATCCACTGGACCCGGATTTCGATGCCACGGCACGCAATCGATATAATTCATGGCACGCAGAGCAGTCCGCGTGAAGCGCGGATTTGCACGAAATATTAACTCTCCGAACATATTCCGATAGGAGCTGATCAGCCCGTTTCAGCGTGACTCATCGAGCAAGCAGCGCAGGCCCCTGCTGTCCCGAATTCGACCTTCCATGTAGGCGGATGGCTCGCACCCGTTCGAATTGTCTTCCGCGCAGAAGTAGCGCCGAGTGTGTTGAGCCGGATAGGGAATCCGGCTCAACACACTCACTATTTCGGTGGCGTCGTCGCATTCCGGCGAGAACGCACGTGCGCGGTCGACCGGATGCGACGCCGACGGTTACGTCGCGGTCAGTACCTCCGCGCGTGCTCGTTCCCGGGATAGGGCGCGGTCGCGTTGTTCCTCGAAGCGGGGGACGTCCACGGTCTCGAGCTTGTGCAGGAAGGCGGCGAGTCGTTCCCGCGCGGTTTCGCCGCAGGGGCCGAAGTCGTTGCGGTCGAGCAGGTTCCATTTCCGTACGACCGGGCCGACGACCTCTTCGAGGTGCTGGCGCAAGTCGTAGATGCCATGTTTGGCCATGAGCACGCCGTGGCGGCGGAAGTTGGGCATCGAATAGCCGGGCATCCGGAAATTCATGATCACGTTGGCGATTGCCTCGACCGCTTGGTCGGGGGCGAGATCCAATGCGGCGGCGCAAATATTGCGGTAGAAGATCATGTGCAGGTTCTCGTCGGCGGAGACCCGGGCCAGCATTCGGTCGGCGATCGGGTCGTCGCACACCTTGCCGGTGTTGCGGTGGCTGACCCGGGTCGCCAATTCCTGGAACGACACGTAGGCAACCGAATGCAGGAATCCCGCACCGTCGTGTTCGTGTAGTTGCGATGGCGCGGCGAATCCATTGCCCATGTGCGTCATTCGATCGTTCTCCAGAGCGACGGGATCGACGCCGCGAGTGACGACGAGATAGTCGCGCATGACGATGCTGTGCTTGGCTTCCTCGGCGGTCCAGCGGCCCACCCAGGTGCCCCATGCCCCGTCCTGGGAGAAGCTCTCCGCGATCTCGCGATGGTAGGAGGGCAGGTTGTCCTCGGTCAGCAGGTTGGTGATCATCGCCGCCTTGGCGACCTCCGATAGCCGCGATTGCTGCGGGTCCCAGTCGATTCCGCCGAGCAAGGCGAAGTTGCTGCCCTCGTCCCACGGCACGTAGTCGTGGGGATGCCAGTCCTTGGCCATGGCCAGATGCCGGTCGACTTCCCGTGCCGCGACGGGTTCGAGTTCGGTGAGTAACTGCGTCTGTGTCAGATCACGCGCCAAGTTCTATCGCCTGCCTCTCTGATCGGGGGTGGTGTCCTTGCGGTCACGGGTGGGGGACGAGCCGGATCCCGGTGACGATTTTCGGTTCGATCTCGATGACGGCGTTCATAGTCTTGTTCACCCACGGCCGCAGCAGTCGCCGATAGCGGGCCACCCGCGTCGGATCGGTGACCGAGCGGGCGAATCCGGTCACCACCACGCTCCAGCCGGTGTGCAGTATCGGATCGAGTTCATCGGCCTCCTCGTAGGCCACTACCTCTCCGGTCCCACCGTCGGCGCGCACGATGCTCGCGAGCTGGACGGAGAGCCGGGTTCGGATGATGATCATTCCGTCGTCGAGGAGGTGGTTGACCGGGCGGATCGCAGGCAGGGCCTGATGGCTGAACACGACGCGCCCGTAAGCGGCCCCGGCGAGCAGCCGCAGCGACTCCTGGCGCCCGAGTTTGACAGTGTCGCAGCCGGATTCGTCGTCGAGTTCGTGCGCCGCGCCGCTCATAGCGGTACCGCCGGGGCGGCATAGGCGGGGGTGATCAGGCCGAGGCCGGAGTCGTAGCGGCGGTACACGAGATGCCCCCGGCCGGTGTCGAAGTCGGTGTAGAACGCGAACGGCAGTCCGTGCTCGCGCACACGGTCGGCCGCCTCGTGCTCGGTCAGCACCGGGGCCGGCCGCGGGCAGGTGATCAGCGGCACCGGGGTAGCCGCCGCCACCACTGCGGTGCGCGGCGGATGCACGCAGTGCTGGCGAGCCAGCCGCAGCCCGGAGGGCTGGGCACGGTAGACGATTGCGTCCTCACCGGTCTCGACGTCGGTGAACAGATGGACGTCGTAATCCATCGCGTCCATCACCACCGCGGCGGTGAGCGGGTCGATGGTCTGCACTGCGACGGTCTTGCGGCGCAGGAGGATTCCCGGACCGGGTGCGTCCAGCGGCGGGCGGGTCGGGTCCGGCCAGGGGCGCGGCGACCACGCCTTGCGCACGGTGCGCAGTTGGCGTTCGAGCCGCACCAGCACCGGTAAGGCATCGCCGCGGCCGTGGGTGAGGGTCTGTACCCGGATCGAGGTGCCCGCTGGCTGTGTGTTGACTTGGACCAGGATCGGTCCGGTATCGCAGTTGGGGCCGGTCATGCGTATCCGCGCCGACCGGTCGAGGCGATAGCGCATCAGCAACCGGCCGACCGCGCCTGCCACTCGCTCACCTTCGAGGACCGGAACCCGGCCGTTGGCGAGCACCTCGATACCCGGAAACGCCTCCGGCGACCACGCCTCACGCGCACGCAACACCTGCAGACCTCACTCGTATCGGGTTTCTCGGGACAGCAAATCGCATAGCTCCGACCGCCAGGATGCCCAGCAACTGGCCTGCTCAGAAGGGCCCAAAGTCACCGGCATGCGTGATTTGGACACTGCAATATTGAGCCACTCAGTCATCGAAATTCGTTCCGGCACCGTTGGGCCTGTTCCTCATTCCGGCCGTGTGCCCCGCGGTGAAGTCGTGGCCCCACAGGCTGACCGCAGTCGATTCCCGGGCGATCCACGAGTGGTCGTCGACTTCCATTCCCTCGCAGCCGAACTCGATATCGAATCCGCCGGGCGAGGTCAGGTAGAACGACAGCATCTGGTCGTTGATGTGGCGGCCGAGAGTGGCCGCGAGGCGGACGTTCTCGCGTCGCACGCGATCCAGGCACAGGCCGACGTCGTCGGAGTTCTCGACCTCGACCATCAGATGCACGACACCCGACGCGGCCGGGGTGGGCAACAATGCCAGTGAATGATGGCGTGGATTGCAGCCGAAGAACCGCAGCCACACCGGCTCCCCATCGGCGGGGCGACCGGTCAGGTGCGCGGGCAAGCGCATCGAATCGCGCAGCCGGAACCCGAGCACGTCGCGGTAAAAGGCAACGCCGGTTGCGTCGTCGGCGCAATTCAGCACCACGTGCCCAAGCCCCTGCTCGGCGGTGACGAAACGGTGACCGTAGGGACTGACGAAGCGCCGGGCCAGGTACTGGGCACCGTGGAACGCCTCGAGCACATTGCCCGACGGATCCTGGAACCGAATCATCGCCTGCACGCGGCGCTCGGCGAGTTCTGCCTCGGTGGCTTCGGCGAAGGACACGCCGGCCCGGCGCAGGCTGTCTCGAATCCGTTGCAGGCCCACGGCGTCCGCGAGCTCCCAGCCGCAGGCCAGCAACCGGTCCCGGTCACCGGGCACGACCACCAGACGCGCCGAGAACTCGTCCATCCGCAGGTAGAGGGCATCCGGGTCGGCCCCTTCGGTCGCCGTCATGCCGAGTACCCGCACCCCGAACTCGCGCCACGCGGCCACATCGGTGGCCTCGATACGCAGATAGCCGAGGGCGCGGATACCCGTGGACGCCTGCACAGGACCGAGCCCCGGAGCCGGAGACGAGGCCGGCTCCGCCATCCTCGTCATCGCTAATACATCCCGTCGGTGAGCGGCAGCCCGAAGGCGTGGGTGCCGTACATGACATAGACCCGTTCGGCGTCGTTGGCCGCGTGCACCCGCCCGGCGTGCGCATCGCGCCAGAACCGTTGCAGCGGAGTGCCGTTCGTGAGGGCGGTCGCCCCCGATGCCTCGAACAGGCGGTCGATGGCGGTGATCGCGCGGCCGGTGGCTCGCACCTGGTCGCGGCGGGCACGCAGGCGCAGATCGATCGGTATCTCGTGGCCCGCAACCAGATACGCGTATTCCTCGGCCACATTGCCCGCCAGCTGCCGCCACGCGGCGTCGATGTCACTGGCGGCCTCGGCGATGCACACCTTGCCGAATGGATCGTCTTTGGCCTGCTCGCCCGCATAAGCGGCGCGCACCCGCGTGCCCTGGTGCTCCACATGCGCGTCATACGCGCCGTAGCCCATGCCCACGATGGGAGTGGAAATGGTGGTGGGATGGATGGTGCCCCACGGCATCCGGTACACCGGATCGGTATTGCGTTCCAGGCCGGGCGATCGCAGCTCGCTCATGGCCTGGAAGCCGAGAAAACGGTGTGGGGGGACGAAGACGTCCTCGACCACGACCGTGTTCGACCCCGTCCCGCGCAGGCCGACGACGTTCCACACGTCATCGATGCGGTATTCGCTGCGCGGGATCAGGAACGAGCCGAAGTCGACCGGCTTGCCGTCCTTGATCACCGGGCCGCCCACGACCACCCAGTCGGCGTGATCACAACCGGACGACCACGCCCAGGAACCGTTCACGAGGTATCCGGAGCCGTCCTCGGTCACCACACCCGCGCCCATGGGCGCATAGGAGGACGCCACGCGCACGGTGGCGTCCGCGCCCCAAACTTCTTCTTGCGCACGCTGATCGAACAATGCCCTCGCGGAGAGAAAGAACCATGAAATTCGCCCGCACAGACTGAACACACCATGACCAGCCGCTCTCGCCAAGCCGCCAAACTCGCCCAGCTTCTCAGCGAGCGCACCGGCCGCACCGGCCGGCACTACTACGACGGCCCGCGGAAGTACGGGGGCTGGAATCCAGAGTCGTGGACCAGTGTGATCGAATACGGCCTGTTGCCTGCGGTGCCGTGGCACGGGCCATGGGATTCGGAAGGCCGTACCGATGGCCGACGCGAGCAAGCGTGATGCGGCAGGCGGCCATGTACCGGCTCGCTCAGTTGCCCGAGCAGGGCAGCTTGTCCGGCGATCATGTCCGGCTGACCACCGAGACACTGGGCGTCACCGAACACACGGTGCGGCGGTGGCTGTCCGCACGCAGGCTGAGAACTCCTCCGGCGCAGCGGGGAAATCGTCAGTCCAGTCCGCGGTGATTTCTCACGGCCCCCTATTTCCGGATCCACCAAGGTCTTGGCCGCGGTGGAAGCTCGTACGATTCCGGTATCCCCCGCCGAACAAATTCCGCACGGTGAAATTTTACGTAATTGAAGGAATCGTTGGCCGGCTTCATTGCCGCGACTGTGACGATAGTGAGAATTAGGGCGAAAATATAGTCCAGTAGCAGAGACACGCCTGACGCCGACGACGCCCGGTTAAGAAGGGTAAAAACGCTGCCCGCCAATGCGCCCCAAAGCACGTAGCTGGCCGTCAATAGGCGCCGCTCGTGAGGAACCTTATAGATCGCCGCCATCTGCGTCGCAAGACGCTCAACCTGGTCGAGAAACACCGCACGCTGTCCCGGAAATCGGTCTCCATCAAGGTCCTTCACCAGGTCCAGCAGTTTCTTGATCCGCCAGCCTCGGTAAGTTCCGGGCCCGACCAACGCAACGAGAAGGCCGACAGCGCCGGTTATGCACGCACCGACAAACGTTGGAGCAAGCAGCTTCAGCCAGTCCATGCAGAAACGGTAATTAATACCGAAGAGCCGGGGCGTAAGGCGCGCCGACATCCGGCTCCGTGTCCGTCCCGTCCGGCGTGAAAGACGTGGTACGCCAAGAAGGCCCCCACACCTTGGTCCACGACGAGCGTCGGCACCCTCAGAGGAGGCTCGACCCGAAGCCCCAGGTGCATGGCTGGACGCCGGTAGCGACAGCGATCTGCACAAGACTCCCCAACTTCTCGGGATGTATTGGCATCTATACGAATTTGCACTCTTTACGACAAGTCGGGGTGCGCATTGTGACGCATTCGCGTGGTTCAGGAGCTACCCATGAAGATGACGAAAATTATGATGATCGCCGCCATTGTTCGGGTCGATCGTCACCGGTGTAGCCGTCGGCGCCGGCACCGCGTCCGCCGACGACAACTGCACCAACCAAGGCGAGCCGGTGCCATGCCTGCCGGCAGGATCGGTTCACTCGCAGTGGGGACCGCTGACAGACGAAGACCAGGAAGCCGCGGCGCGGCGAGCGCGGATGTGCACCTTGTGGTTGACCGAGCCTCCGACCTACGACTCACTCACCAAGCAGCCGCCTCCGTGCTAAGAGCTCCTATCGGGTTCGGTTGCTGAGTCGTCGCCAGCAGATGAGTGCTGCGGCGAGGTCGAGGAATCCGTGGTGGATGTCGGTGCGGCGTTCCCATCGGATGGCCAGTCGCCGGTACTGGTGAAGCAGGGCGAAGGTTTGCTCGACGATCCAGCGGCCGGCGGTGACTTTGTCGCGGGTGCCGCGTCGGGCGATGTAGCCGGTGATATGTCGTTGCCGCAGTTCGGAATAGACGCTGGGGTAGTCGCATCCCTTGTCGGCGATCAGGTTGGTGATCCGGCGTCGGGGTTGGCCCGCACGCCCGCGCAGGGGCTGGACCCGGTCGAGCAGTGTGGGCAACATCAGGTGATCGTTGACGTTGGCCGCGGACAGTGCGACGGCGAGCGGGAATCCGTTCGCGCAGGTCAGGATGTGGTGCTTGGAACCGGTTTTGGCGCGGTCGACCGGGCTGGGACCTGTTGCGGCGCCCCTTTTTTCGCCCGCACGTGCGAACCGTCGACCATGACCCGGTCGAAGTCGATCAATCGGGCGAAATGGGCTCGGGCGAGGACGGCTTGATGGATCTGCTCGAACGTCCCGGCGGCTTGCCAGTCCCGCAGCCTGCGCCAACACGTCATTCCGGACCCGAAACCCAGCTCCTGGGGCAGGTCTTCCCATCCGATCCCGGTGATCAGCACGAACAAGATCCCCTGCAGCACCAGACGGGAGTCCATCTGTGGCGGTCCTGGTGTCCCGGCCGGTTTCACCGGCAGTAGCGGTTCGATTACCGCCCACAACTCGTCATCCACGATCCAGGATGCTGCCACAACGAAACATCCTGCACTGCAACGCAACCCGACGCCAACTGACCGAACCTGTTAGGAGCTCTAGCGGACATGGCCTCGCTGTCCTTCTCAAGGTCAGTCGCAGTGCCGAAAAGCTGCAGCAGCCCTTGCGTATCGTCGTCGACAGCAACCGGCCGGTGGTTGCTCCGATCGAAATCACCGGTCTGGAAGAGTTTCTCGCGCTCTACCACAGCGTCGAGGAAGCCCTGCACGCCTGAGACTGCAGATCGCCAGCCCGAGCAGCAACACACTCTGGCCAGTCGCCCGGTCGGGCTCGGCAGGCGGTGCACGACCAAGGCCCTGGTGAGGCCGAGGTCACCGAAGGGTCGCACGGCATCTGGGAACGCTTGCACTACGACTGGTCAGACCCCGACCGCGTCATCGCCGCGACCATCGACTCCAACGTGTGGACGCTGGGGCGAGACCCTTGTCCATCCCGCCCGATACGGATCCGGATGCAGGCCCGGGCTGGCGCTGATCGATCGTTTTCCGAACGCGTCGGATCGGAGCAGGAGGGGCCATGTCAGCTGCTGTGTGGCGGGGTTCCTTCTCCGGGCGGAGTACTCATGTCGGTGGCTTTGGCGATGGCCGGAGTGGTCGGGATGCGTTCGTGCACCGTCAGCAGCAGGTGGTCGAAGCTGGTCTTGACCGTCGAGTCTGCCGTCGGCATCTCGCCCAGCTCGGCGAGTAGTTGCTGGGCCAGGTCCCGCAGGTTGGTGTTGGTTTCCTGCGCGCGCCACCGCAGCAGGGCGAATGCCTGCTCGGCGTCGATGCCGTAGACGCGCATCAACACGCCTTTGGCGGCCATTTCCCGGACGGGGCCGAGAAATTCACCAGGGCGGACGTCGAGGAGGAGACCCGCCCCGAGTGGTACCTGCGGCAGATGCTCGGCAGTGCCAACATCTCCGGCGGCCGGTCATGGACTTCATGACCGGCAACCTCAGCTACCAGAGAGCAATTGTCAAGACCTGTGGATCAAGATCACCTTTTGGGCGTTTCCTCGGTTGTCTGGTCGGGGCGTTCGAGCTTGCTGTTGTCGAAGCTGTGTGCGCGGCGCCGCCGCGCACGGTTCGACGACCGAATGTCGAAGACCGTCCGCTGGCTCCGTGGTACCGGCGAAGGAACCATCAACCGAAAGGAACTCTCGTCATGAGTACCTCGATCTCCGACCTCGACTGTCTCGTCGGCACCTGGCGGGTGTCCGGCGGCGCCGACGGCACCACGACCTACGCGTGGCTCGACGGCCGTGCCTTCTTGTCCCAGCGCGTGGACATGGACCGCGACGGGCACCACGTCTCCGGACTCGAAGTCATCGGCCACGAACGGCCGTTCGGCGGTGAGGCGAGTGAGGCGGTCACGTCACGCTTCTACTCGAGCGACGGCGAAACGCTCGACTACGAGTACGAACTCGACGGCGACGTGCTGACGATCTGGGGTGGCCGTAAGGGCTCGCCGGCGTACTGCCGGACCACGTTCAGCGCCGACGGCAACACGCTGTCCGGCGCGTGGGTGTGGCCCGGTGGCGGTTACGAGGCGACGATGACGCGCGTCGGTGGATAGCGGGAGGATGGAGCCGTGAAGTACATCCTGCTGGCCTACACCAACACGGCGGACTGGGCGTCGGTCGACTACTCGAGTCCCGAGTTCGCCGCGATGTGCAAGTTCTACGAGGAGCTCGGTGCCGAGCTGACCGAGTCCGGCGAGTTGGTCACGACGATGGGGCTCGCCGATCCGTCGTTGACCTGGACCGTGCGGAAGTCGGCTTCGGGTCCGGTCGCCAGCGACGGGCCGTACGCCGAGGTGAAGGAGGTTCTTGCGAGCTTCTCGGTCGTCGACGTTGACTCCCACGACCGCGCGATGGCAATCGCCGCACGTGTCGCCGACAACACCGGCGACACGGTCGAGGTCCGGCCGCTACCCGACGGACCGCCGACCGATCTGTGATCGCTCGCGAGATCGAGGACCTGCTGCGCGACCTGGCGCCGCAGGTCCTCGGTGCGCTCGTCCGGCGGTACGGGCACTTCGACCTTGCCGAGGACGCGGTACAGGAGGCATTGCTTGCGGCGACGACACAGTGGCCCCCGTTGCCGGACGAACCACGCACCTGGCTGATCCGGGTGGCCTCGCGGAAATTGATCGACCTGCTGCGCAGCGAGCAGGCCCGCCGTGAGCGGGAGGAAGTGCCGGTTGCACCGTCCGGACCCGTTTCGGCACAGGATGATTCGTTGATCCTGCTGTTCATGTGCTGCCATCCCGCGTTGCCGCGCACCGGTCAGATCGCGCTCACCCTGCGCGCGGTCGGCGGCCTCACGACGGGAGAGATCGCCCGCGCGCTGTTCGCGCCCGAAGCGACGATGGGGCAGCGGATCAGCCGCGCCAAGAAGACGATCAAGCAGTCCGGCGTGTCGTTCGCGATGCCGGCCGAGCACGCCGAACGCCTCGACGCCGTGCTGCAGGTGCTGTACCTGATCTTCAACGAGGGCTACACGAGCACCTCGGGGCCGGTGCTTGCGCGGGTCGAATTGTCGACCGAGGCCGTCAGACTCGCCCGGATGCTGCACCGCAGCCTGCCCGGCGACGGCGAAGTTGCCGGCCTGCTCGCGCTGATGCTGCTGACCGACGCCCGCCGTGCCGCGCGGACCGGGCCAGGTGACATGCTGATTCCGATGGCCGAGCAGGACCGGACGTTGTGGGACCGCGCGCAGATCGCCGAAGGAGCTGCGCTGGTAACTGCCGCGATGTCACGAAACAAGCCCGGTCCCTACCAGATTCAGGCAGCGATCGCGGCAGTCCACGACGAGGCGCCGACACCGGACGCGACCGACTGGGAGCAGATTCTCGCGCTCTACACCTTGCTCGACCAGATGTCGGACAATCCGATGGTGACGCTGAATCGTGTTGTCGCCCTGGCGATGGCACGTGGCGTGCCCACCGGGCTCACGTTGCTCGAGCAACTGCGGACCGACCGGATCCTTGCCGAGCATCATCGTTTCGCCGCAGTCGAAGCGCATCTCGCGGAACTCGCAGGCGATCTGGAACTGGCCGCCGAGCAATACCGTTCGGCAGCACACAGGACACTGAGCGAACCCGAGCGGCGCTATCTCGTCACGAAGGCAGCGCGGCTCGAATCATGACCGAATGGATCTGTACCTCGACCCGAGCAGTTCTCAGCCGCGGTCGAGAAAGCGGCGCAGACACGAATTGCGTGACATGCCTGCTGGAGACTTGTCAAATCCTGTGAATGGGTGAGTTTCAGGCGGCCTCCTGCTCGGACGAGTCGGCCGGTCGTTCTTTGAGTTTGCCTCTCTCGAAGGTGGCTCCGGCGCGGACAAGGGCGACCGGGGTTGGGCGTTGACTGCGCGCCAGCGGGCCTGAGCGGACTCGATCAGCTTGAACACCATCGCGATGCCGGCGGCGCGCGAGCCCGGCCCCTTGGTGACCTTGCTCCTCAATCGCACTGTCGCGAACGTGGATTCGATCGGATTCGTCGTGCGCAGGTGTACCCAATGGTCGGCCGGGTAGTTGTAGAACTCCAGCAGCACATCGGCGTCGTCTACGACCTTCGCCACGGCTTTGGGGAACTTCGCGCCGTAGTCCCGCTCGAACGCCTTGATCGCCGTGCGGGCCATGTCGGCGTCCTCGGCGTTGTAGATCTCCTTCATCGCCGCGAGCGCGCCCGGATGCGCCGACTTCGGCAGCGCCGCAATAACATTGCCCTGTTTGTGCCACCAGCAACGCTGCTCCTTCGTGGCGGGGAACACCTCGCGCAGCGCCTTCCAGAACCCCAGCGCGCCGTCGCCGACGGCCAGGACCGGGGCACGCATGCCACGGCGGCGGGCATCGCGCAGCAGATCCGCCCACGACTCACTCGACTCTCGGAACCCGTCGGTCAACGCGACGAGCTCCTTGCGGCCGTCGGCGCGCACCCCGATCATCACCAGTAGGCAGAGTTTCTCCTGCTCCAGGCGTATCTTCAGGTGGATGCCGTCGACCCACAGGTACACGTAGTCCACACTCGACAGATCCCGCTGCCCGAAAGCGCGGGCCTCGTCCTGCCACTGCGCGGTCAACCGGGTGATCGAGGAGGCCGACAGGCCCGCGCCGGTGCCCAGGAACTGCTCGAGCGCGGGCGCGAAGTCACCCGAGGACAATCCGTGCAGGTACAGCAGCGGCAACGCCTCGCTCATCTGCGGCGACTTCCGTGCCCACGCCGGCAGGATCGCCGAGGAGAACCGCTTGCACTCACCGGTTTCGATGTCCGTCCGCTTGTCGTTCACCCGCGGCGCCCTCACCTCGACCGCGCCCGCCCTGGTCACCACGGTCCGCGGCTCGTGGTAACCGTTACGCATCACCAACCGATGGCCGTTCTCGTCGACCTGGCCGGCGAACTGCTCGACATACGCCGCAACCTCGGCCTGCAACGCCGCCGCCTGCATCTGCCGCGCACCATCACGCACGATCTCATCGAGCAGCGACCGAAACCCGGCCGCACCCCCGTTGGGCTCCTCGCCACCTTGGACTACCTTGAGCATCGGGACGTACCTTCCCACCCGGCGTTGGCGCGCCAGGCTGATCAAAACCGTTGATTTCTAGATCATCCGGGAAGGTACTCCCTCCCCGGTCATCCACAGGTTTTGATCATTGCTCCTACCAGATCTAACACCACATCTACCCGGATCTGCCGTCCAACCGGTACACCGAGATCGCGGTCAAAGTGCGGGCGCTGTGCGAGAAGTACGACCTGCCCTACACGACCGGCCCTCTGCCGGTGCAGTACCTCAAGACATGGCGGACCATCGCCAAGCTGTCACTGCCGGACAAGTACCTCGAAGACACCTCAGACGACGCCCCCGAAACGGCGTCCGAGCGCAAATTCGGTGGCAACACCGCCGCGACGATCGACCTGGTGAGTGGCCGCCGCCAGGGGCTGGCCACCGCGATCAGCACGAGTCGGCCCGCACGCGGACTACGTCGCGTACTGGGCATGCGCTGACAGGACCGACGCGTGGGTTGGCGTCCGTGGATAATTCTCCCGGCCTGTGGAACGGGGAACGTCCGGGACCGCGCGCCCGGGTTGCGCTGTTTCGTTGCGCTGTTTCATAGGTGGCCGCCCATGAAACAGCCCGTGAGGGCCAGTGAGAAGTAGTCACTCTTAGCGCGGCTGATCTCCGGGAACGACGTCTGCGTGCGGGTTTGCCGCCGCGGTCAGTCCGAATTCGGCCGCAGCACCGCGGCGCCGTACCAGTGGCAGATCAGCAGCGCCAACTCGACGTCCAACCGGTCGTCGGTGATCGGCCGCCCGCGTCGCGAAACTGCCCGCCCGACCCGGTATTTCACCGAATTGGCATGGAGATCGAGCTCCGCGGCGGCCGCCTTGTAGCTGCATCCGGTGCGCAGGAACACCCGCAGCGTCTCGCGTAGCCGGGCATCGTTGTCGTTGTCGGCAGCCAATTCGCCGAGCATCTCGCTCACCCATTCGCCGACCTCGGCGCCGGCGCCGAGCAGCGCCGCGGTCGTCAGCCCCGGATCGCTCGCGGCGATGATCCTCGGTTCGACGTCGGTGCGCGCGAGCGCGACCGAGCGCGCGCGCAGCGCCTGCCGATGGGACCGGCGGAACCCTGATATCCCCTGGCCCAGGATGCCGATCGCCAAACGCGGTGCGTCCAGCCGCATACTCGCGAAACCACGGACCTTGGCCACCGCATCGGGCTGCTCGGATCGATATGGCAGCCAGGCCCATGCGCTCGTCCGGTCGGCGGCCCCGAACAGCGGCGCGGCCTCGGTGCCGACCGCCTCGGCCAGCTCACGGGCGAAGCGTTGCAACCGGGTCAGCTCGTCGCTGCTGGCGCTGGTGTCGGGATACCAGAGGATCAGCGCCAGGTGATGCCAACTCAGCGGGTAGCGGATGGATTCGGTCGCGGCGTCGATATCGACCGACTTACTCCCGGACAGCACCTCACGCACGAGCAGCGCGCGGGTGCTGTTGCGGCTCTCCAGCCACTGCTCGCGCTCGGTCTCGTACACCGCGACGACCTGCATGGTGATCCAGTCGACGTACTCGAACGTCGCGGTGGTGATCGCCTCCGCGACAGCGACACCGTCGGCGGGCGCGATAGCGCCGGCCCGCAATTCCGCGAAGACCAACTCGGTCATCCGCCGATGCCCGACCCGATAGGCACGCACCAGGGCCTCGACCGGAACTCCGTGCTGGGCAAGGCGTCTGGCGTATTCGATGGCCGCGGTGGGAGCGTTGATCCGTGCAACTGGTATGTCGTGCTGCAGCGCGTGCAGGATGGTGTCGACATTGCCTTCGACGCTGGCACCAAGCAGTTCGATGGTGCGGGGGTCACCCCGCAGTTCGGGGATCTCGTCCTCGAGACCGCGCCGCACGATCGCGGCGATCTCCGTCACCCGCTTGTTCATGCGGGCGGCGATCTCCGCGACATAGCGGCTCACTTCGGCATCACCGCCGCGACGAGAAGTCGTCACTCCCCAACGGTAGTACTGCGCCATTGCCGCGCGCGAAATCGCGGGCTTGTTCTGCGGGGCAGCGGTCCGAATCAGCTAGCTGGCCTGGCGGGAGTATTCCGGCGGTGTTCATCGTGCGGGTGACGGTGCGCGGCGTGCTCGCACCGGAACTTCGGAGACATAGCCGTCGATAATCGGAATTCCGTAGCGGCGTTGGAATTCGGTCAGCAGTTCGGCGTTTGCCGGGGCCGCGCCGCAGATGGCGAACCGCACAGATGAGGTGTTCGGCCGGATGTGGGCGGGCAGGTCCGTCAGCAGTGCATACGTGGCCGGGACAGCGCAGATGCATGTGGCACGGCTGCGCTCGATCCGGTCGAAGAAAGTCTTCGGGCTCGAGGCCACGGTGGCGCGCCCACCGGCGAGCAGCGGCGACACAGTGCCGACAACGATGCTGTTGACGTGGAACAACGGCAGATGCAGCAGGCTGTGGTCGGCTGCGGTGAGTTCGAATGCCTCGATTGCCACCGAGCACATGGCGTTGAGGTTGGCGTGGTCGACCGTCACGCTGTGGGATCTGCCCGTGCCGTGGGTGCGGAACAGCAGCGCCAGTGTGTCGTTGCGGGGCCGTGCGGGTTCGGCGACATCAGGGTCAGCGGCGGTGAGATCGTCGGCGGGAATGACGACGTGGACCGCCGCGTCGGAGGTGGGCCGCTGCGCGGTGATCAGGACCTTGGCGCCGGTATCGGTCAGCTGATAGTCGGCTTCTGCGGAGGTCAGCGACGGGTCGATAGGGCTGACCGTGGCACCCACACGCCAGGTAGCGAACAGGGATACGACATAGGCGGCAGTGTTGGGCAACATGATCGCGACCACGTCGCCGCTCGAGACTCCCGCGGCGCGCAGGGTAGCGGCGGCACGCCGCACAGCGTCCAGGAATCCTGCATTGTTCAGGTCAGTGCTGTCGTCGGCGACGGCGGCCGCGTCCGGTGCGGCAGCCGCACGACGGTCCGGCAGAGTCGAGAAAGGGTTCATCAGCGGTCCTCAGAACGGGTACAGGGCATGACGACAACAGTAGAAATCACGCCGCCGCCAGACACCGTCGTGCATCAACAAAATTCGCCGCGGGCATTGTCACCGCAGGCCAATTCCGACCTCACATACGCCGTTGTGGTAACCGGGATGTAACCGCCGCCTCCGCCGCTTCCTCGCTTCCCCATAGACCGATTGCGGGTTGACACAGTGTTGAAGCACGTCGATCGCGGTACCGCCATCGAGAGCGCAGGATCGCCTCCACTCAGCTCCGATAGGCTGCGGATTCGACGGTCGGGGACCCATCTGCCAAGGATCCATCATGAGCCAATTCCCGCGCTCTGCAACAGAATTCAAACCGCCGCAGACCCCCGCGACAGCGCCCGATAGGGTCCTTGTCGTCGAGAGCAACCCGGTGATGGCAGAAGTCGCGATCGACTCTGCTCAACTGAAAGTCGTTGAGTGCGTCGTGATCACATTCGGAGCGAAGATGTCGGGGTGGCTTGGCATGGATCCATATCCAGGCATGCAGCCCCACCGTCTGCTGTGCGATGCTTCCCGCAAAAGAACCTTGCAGTCCTCCGACTGCTTCCCAGGCACTCAGATATCAGGATTCGCCATTGTTCCGGCGGATTCCCGGGTTGAAGGCGGCGTCTGGGCCTCGGGTTCGTGCTGCTCGAGCGTTGTCCCGTGCGCGGCGCTCCAGTGGAGGTCGACGATGTCGGTGCACAGCTGTGTCAGCTTGCTTCCGGTTCGCTGGATGGTCCCATCCGGGCGGACCAGGGCGGCGGTGGTGCGCGCATCGCGAAGCCAGCGGTGCAATTCGCCGTCGCGCTCGGCGGTGAGCAGAATTCCGCCGTGTTGTTCGATGCACTCACGTTGCGCGGTTGTCGGTGCGGCGGTGGTGATGACCGCGTAGCGACCGGCGATGGCGTCGTCGACACGGCGACCATCGGCGAGCCGACAATTCGGGACGAGTCGGCCGGCCAGACCACGCCGGAGTAAGGGCGCCGTGACCATGCCGCCGCGGCGCAGCGGTGGTGTTTCGCCGCTGGTGATCTGTGCGGTGAGGCCGGGAATGCGGTGCAGATGCGGGGCAAGCACGCCACGCAGTCGATTGCCCAGTTCACCGCCGTCGGTCATGATCATGCCGATTAGTTTGGCGAGGCGGATCATGCTGCGCGCGTGTGGTTTTCGCTCGGCCTCGTAGGTATCGAGCAGGTCTGCGGGCAGGTTGCCGGCCAGGACCGCCGCCAGCTTCCAGGTGAGGTTCGCCGCGTCGCGGAGTCCAGCGCACAGTCCCTGCCCGATGAATGGCGGGGTGAGGTGGGCGGCATCGCCGAGGATGAAGACTCGTCCGCGCTGCCAGCGGTCGGCGGCTTGGGCGCGGAAGGTGTATTCGGCGACCCGAACCACATCCAACTCCTCGACCGGGGTGTCTGCGGTCCAGGGACGGATCAGCGGGTGCAGTCGGCTGACATCTGGATAGTCGTCGGCGGTTTCGCCGGGCCGCAGGCGGAATTCCCAGCGGTGGCGGGTTTTCCCGATGCGCATGTAGGTGGCGGCGCGTTCGGGGTCGCAGACTTGGTGGACCCCTTCCCATTGGTCCAGTTCGGCGGTGGTGGCGACATCGACGACCAGCCAGCGTTGTTCGAATCTCATGTCCTGCATGTGTGCGCCGATGGCGGCGCGGATCAGGCTGTTGGCGCCGTCGCAGCCGAGCAGGTATCTTGCGCGCACGGTTCCCGCTGATCCGGTGAGGCGGTCGGTGTAATCGATTCGCACGCAGTCGGTTTCGGCGGTGATAGCGGTGACTTCGGCGTTGCCGTGCACGGTGACGGATCGGTGGTGTTCGAGGTTGGCGCGCAGCAGCGCTTCCAGTTCGGGCTGGTCGAACAGGTTCGCTTCGGGGTAGCCGTTGCGCCCGCCCGCCGGGTCGCGGTCGATCTGGCCGAGCACGCGTTGATCGCGGTCGAGCAGGCGCAGTCCCAGCGCGGGCCGGGTGATGGCGTCGAAGGCAGTCCCGATTCCGAGTTTGGCCAGGATGCGGCGTATTTCGCCGTCGAGGTGCACCGCACGGGGCTGTGGGAAGACACCGTCCCAGCGTTCCAGCACGAGGACCTCGATGCCGTACTGAGCCAGCAGGGTGGCCGCGGTGAGCCCGGTCGGGCCCGCGCCGACGATGACCACCGGAACGATCGAGCCGTTCATCGGTTGGCTCCGATCAATGTGGCGAGGTAGGCCGCGCAGATCAGCCCGGCGACCACGGCCGGTGCCAGCTGCGGGAGTGGGTCACCGGTGCGCGCGTGCACGATGGCGGCGCCAGCCATGAGCAGGATCAGACCAGCCGCGGCGGCCACGCCGAGCGGCCACCACACCAGTGCGGCCAGAACGCCCAGGGCAGCGGCGAGTTCGAGCACACCGATGGCCCGATACGCGGCGACCGAGAAGCCGACATGGGCGGCCCGCTCGCGCATGGCCGGTACCGCGAGCACCTTGGCCGCTCCGGCGGAAACGAAACACAACACGAGCACACAGGCGAGTGCGATCGCCGCGATCTTCATTGATCAACCTGGACTTTCCATGAAATTGCGTATCGACCGAGCACTGCTTCCACGGCCGGGGCGTCCGCGGTCGTATCGAGTTCGACCGTGGCCAGCACCGAGCCGTCCTCGATCGACACCGACACGGCACCGATTCCAGCGGTCGTGTCGAGTGCGTCGAGCACCTCGCGGCGGGTGGCGTCGGCGCGCAGCGCGAGCTTGTAGGGTTTGCCGACGTCGGTAGTCGGTAGTGAGTCGAGCACGATGATCGATTTCGGTGCGGCGGCCCGCTCAGGGACCCGCTCGCTGGCCCAGGCGAGCAGATCGGTCTCGGTCACTTCGGCGCCCGCGGCCAGCGTGACATAGGCGACGGGCACCTCGCCTGAGTGGGGGTCGGGCCGCCCGACCGCGCCGGCACCGGTGACCTGTGGATGAGCCAACAGGGCGTCCTCGATGGTGGCGGGGTCGATATTGTGGCCGCCGCGGATGATCAAATCCTTGGCACGGCCGTGTAAATAGATGTAGCCGTCGTGGTCGACGCGGGCGAGATCACCGGTGTCGAGCCAGCCGTCGACCAGTTTGCCCGACCCGTCGAGCAGATGACCGTGTTCGCCACGCCCGCTCACATAGCCGGCGAACAACGTGGGACCGGCGACCGCCAGCACTCCGAGATGATTGCGCGGCAGGTCGTTCCAGCTGCCGTCGGGCCCGATGCGGATGACCTTGACCTGTTGGTAGGGCATGCGCTGGCCGACCGCACCCGGCCGGGGCGCGCTGGGGAAGGTGCGGGCGCTGGCGCAGGTCGCCTCGGTCAGGCCGTAGCCTTCGATGAGCGTGATTCCGGTGTGGGCCTGGAAATTCTCGCGGACGGCCGCAGGCAGCGGCGAGGCGCCGACCATGGCGTATCGCAGGCTGGAGATGTCGGCGGTGACCGGGCATTGCGCCAGCGCCGCGTACACGGTCGGCACGGCGCTCATCGTTGCGATCCGGTAGTGCTCGACCAGCTTCCAGAACTGGCTGTACAGTGCGGGGTCGCGGTAGCCGAGCGGCCCGGCCCAGACCACCGGCTGTCCCTTGAACAACGGTGCCAGCAGCGTGACCACCAGGGCGTTGACATGGAACAGCGGCAGCCCCGCGAACACCACCGAATTCGTGTCCAGCAGGGAGTTCGCGGCGATCATCCACGCATTGGCGACCTCACCGGAGTGGGTGTGCGCGGCCAGTTTCGGTATGCCGGTGGTGCCGCCGGTGTGGAAGAGCGCCGCCAGATCCGTGGCGGTCGGCGGCCGGCCGGCGAAACCGGTCGAATCCTGGTCGGCGGCAAGGTCGGTGAGGTATCCCACCTCGATCCCGTCCAGGCGCGGGAGCGGGTCTGCGGCGGCGTCCGACGCGGTCGGGCGCAGCACCAGCAGCGCCTCGATGTGGCCTCCCAGCACGGATTCCCTTGTTGAGCGCCAGGTTTCGGCGGCGAGTTCGGGACCGGCGGTGATCACGATCCGCGCGCCGGAGCGGTGCAGTAGTTCGGCGATGTGCCGCGGGGACAGAGCGCCGTTGATCGGCGTGGCGATTCCGGCGAGTTGGGCGGCCAGGGTCGCCGGGATCAGCTCGGCGCAGTTGGGGGCGATGAGCGCGACCGCGTCACCGCGCCGCACGCCCAGCCGGTGCAGCAGATTCGCGTAGCGGTGGACATCGGCCAGCAGTTCGGAGAAGGTGCTGCACACCGGTTCTCGCCATCGGGTCGCCTCCGGCAGCACGGTCAGCGCGGTGCGGTCGGGCCACAGCCGCGCCGCCCGGGTCAGCAGCGCGTAGGTCGATTCCGGCAGCCCGCGTGCGGCCAGCGGGACGGATTCGATCTCGGCCAGGTCGGCCGGCGACTCGTACCGTGGCCACATCCGGTCCGCGCCGGCGGGAGAGGCGGGTATCGTGCCAGTCATCGCGCGTATCTGACGACGGTGCGCTGGCGTCCCAGATCGAGTGCGCCGTCGTCGGTGCCGATGGCCGCTTCGACGACGTCCCCGTCCTTCAGGTACTTCGGGTTCTTGGCCTGACCGGCGAAGAACAGCTTCCATTTCACCGCCGGCGGCAGCAGGTTGGTGATCAGCGCGACCGGCTTCGGCGGGGCGCTGATGGCGGTGCCGATCGGGGTTCCGGTCAGCAGCAGGTCCCCGGCGTCCATGCGCTGGAAGCGGGTCAGCTCCCGCAGCGCCTGCACCGGCCGGTAGATCATGTCGGCGACCGTCATGTTCTGTCGGAATTCGCCGTTGACCCACAGTCGCAGCCGCAGATCGGTGAACCGCTTCAGTTCATCGGCGTCCAGCAGCACCAGCGCCGGTCCGACCGGAGTGAACGTCGGATACGACTTCGCCTCGTAGAATTGGGTTTTCGGCAACTGCACATCCCGGGCGGACACGTCATTGGTGACGACCAGGCCGGTGATGTAGTCGGCGAGGTTGTCGGCGGTGATCTCGGAGCCGACAGGCATCGGTTTGCCGAAGACCAGGCCGATCTCCACTTCGTAGTCCAGCAGCCCGACGTGGGCGGGCCGGATCACGTCGTCGTAGGGTCCGCTGATCGATCCGGAGGTCTTGCGGAAGAAGGTGAGTGGCACCGTCTTCGGATCGCCGCCCGAATCCCGCACGTGGGAGGCGAAATTCGTCATTTGCGCCACTACCCGGCAGGGTGCGGTCACCGGTGAGCACAGGGTCAGCTCGGTCACCGGCGTGGTGTCGCGGCTCGCGGCCGCGGCGGTGAGGGCCGCGCGATCGGCCAGCAGTTCACCGGTGGTCGTGGCAGTGGTGTCCACGCGGGCGGCCCCGGTGGCGGTTTGCACCCACCAGGCGTCGGCGGTGCGGAGTACGGAAATGCTCATGAGCGGGCTACTTTCATCATGCCGCGCAGGCGGCCGAGGTCGAATTCGTTGTCCTCGCGCAGCGCGCAGGCCATCGCGCGCAGTTCGCGCAGCGCTTCGCGGCCGGGCGCGATGCCGAGGAAGTCCTTGGTCGCGGGGGGACCCCATTGCGCGAGCCCAGACGCCGACATCGGCGCCCAGCCTGGTTCGAGGGTGTTGTCGAACAGGTCTCCGTCGCTGAAGTGCTCGACGATGAACCCGTCGGGGTCACGCCAGTAGTCGAAGATCTGGCTGCCCTGGATGTGGCGGCCGATACCCCATGAGCGCTGATATCCCTGCTCGCGCAGGTATTCCCCGCCTGCGGCGAGCGCGTCGAGGTCGGCGACCTGGTAGGCCGAGTGCACATAGCGGTTGGACGGTCCGAGCATCAGTGCCAGGGTGTGGTGGTCGGTCGGGATCGAGCCCTGGTCGCAGCGAATGAAACTCATCGCCGGTCCACGCTCGCGGTGGCCGGGGTGGTACAGGAAATCGCTGACGATCAAGCCTAGATGCTCCAGATACCAGTCCAGGGTCTGCCGGTATCGGGTCGTCTGGAAGACCACGTGCCCTAGCCGCTGTACCCGAGTCGGTTCGCGGGGTGGGCGCTGGGTGCTGTTGGTCCGGGCGGTGCTGTGCCCGAAGTTGAACGTGTGCGGTTGCTGGGCGGGCAGCGCGCCGAGCACCTCCATACCCGCGGTGACGCGCACTCGCAGCCCGTTCGGGTCGGCGAGATCGACGACGAGCCCGCCGAGACTCTCCGGCAGCGGCGTCACCCGGGACCCGGTGCGGTCCGCGAGCCGCGACAGATCGGCGGCCTCGGTGGCCCGGAAGGCCGGGCCGAGAAAACTCGATTGCGGTCCGCGGCGGATCAGCACGCACGGCGCGCCGGAATCGGTTCCGCGCAGCCACAATTCGTCCGCCGACCGTGCGGCGGTGGCGAATCCGAAGGCGTGCGCGAAGGTTTCGGCCTTGCGCAGGTCCGGCTTCTCGAATTCCAGCCACGCCAGGTCCGCGACCTTGATCACCGGATTGCGGGCCCGCCCGGGATGTTCACCGGGCAATGCCCCTTGCTCACTGTGGAGACCGACGTGGACGTCGTGATGGTCGTTCATCGATCACTCCCTTCAACTTGCTGACGATATCGTCACTTACGCCGTTACCCTCAGTCAAGGGCTTCTGAAGAATTCGTCAGTTTTGACACTCTGGGTTACCATGGCCGGAAATTGGCGCGAGAGGGGACGGCAATGGCCACCTGGACCGGTTCGGAACCCACCCGCCTCGAGCGCCGCAAGGCGCGTACCCGCGCCGCACTGGTGACCGCGGCGCAGGCGTTCATGGCCGAGGGGAGGTTGAGCCCGCCGATCCTGGAGATCACCCAGGCCGCCGACGTCGGAATGGGTTCGTTCTACAACCATTTCGCCAGCCGCGACGAGCTGTTCCGGGCGGCAGTCGAGGATGCGTTGGATCGGCTCGGGGCGGCCTTGGACGTGCTGACCGGCGGGCTCGGCGATCCGGCGCAGGCCTTCGCGCAGAGCTTCCGGCTCGTCGGCCGCCTGCATCGTCGCGCGCCGACGCTCAGCAAGAGCCTGCTCACGAACGGGCTCGGTCTCACCGAGGCGAGCACGGGCATCACCCCCCGCGCCCGCCGCGATATCGGGGCCGCCGTCGAGGCCGGACGATTTCAGGTCCAGGACCTGGACCTGACCATGACCATCGTCACCGGCGCGGCCCTGTGCCTCGGGCAACTGCTGCACGATCACCCCGACCGCGACGATGCCGAGGCCGCCGACCAGGTGACCGAGGACCTACTGCGCATGCTGGGCCTGCCCGCCGACGAGGCGACGCGGATCGCCCGGTCCCCGCTGCCCGGACTCGACTCGCTGCCGCGGGAAGCGGCACTCGGCTGAATCACGCGCCGATACCGGCGCCGAACCCGTCGACGGCGAGAATCCGCTCGAGGGCCGAGGACAGCTCCGCCAGCGGATCTTCGACGGCGCCGACGGCCCGAAATCCCACGAAACGATCGGGTCGCACCAAAACCGCACCCGCACGCGAGATTTCGCGCTTGCGCAGCCAGGCGAAGCGCACGTCGGCCAGCTCGGCGTCGTCCGCGCCGACGGTCACCGCGACCAGGCGGATGCCGGTGCTGTCGGCCAGTTTGCGGGCCGCGTCCACCCAGCCCGTCCCGTCCTCGCCGGCGATCAGGACGAACGCGCCGCCGTGGGTGAGCTCCTGCAGCGGGAACCTCACGCCCGCACGGGAAACGAATGCGTGCGGCAGGGGGTGACCGGGCCTGGTGCTCGGCTCGTACAACCGGACGGCATCGATCGGCACAGGTGCCGGGCTACCATCGTCGACGACCGCCGTCGACGAGTAGGTGAACCCGAATTCCAGTCCGTGATGGCGGAATTCGCCCGACTGGGCGGCCAGCGCGTTGTTGAGCAGATCACGCCGTTCGGCGTGGTCCGGATGCGACGGATCCCAGATGACCTCGATGGCCCGCCAGTTCTCCTCGGCCGATTTGTCCATCGAGATGCCCAGCGCCGCGTCGAGCCGGAACCGGTCCATCGCGCACTTGACCGAGTTGGCGATATTGCGCTGCACCACCGGGCGGCGCTCGGCCTCGTAGGTGTCGAGCAGACCGTCGCCGGCCTGCCCGGCCAACACCTGCGCCAGCTTCCAGCACAGGTTGTGCACGTCGTGGACCGCCGAATTCAATCCCAGCCCGCTGGTGGGTGGATGCCGGTGGGCGGCATCACCGGCCACGAAGACTCGGCCGACTCGGAACCTGTCGGCCAGGATGCCCTCCATCGTCCACTTGGACACGGCGTGGACCTCGGCGTCCAGATCGGGCAGACCCAGCACCGACTTCATCCGTGCGACGACCTTGTCGCGGTCACCGGCATCGGAGTCGCCGTACGGGTAGCCGATATGGAAGACCCATTCCTCCGACTTCGTGCCCCAATGATCTGGGCCCATCGGACACAGCGTCCCCCCGGTCATTGTGCCGCCGAAGTCGGGATTGGCCAGCCACCGCAACAACACCCCGTCATCGGAGAGCACCTCGGACAGATCGGCGGTCATATGCACCGATGCGACATCCATGATGTTGCGGTCGCCCTGCAGCTCGATGCCCACCAATTTGCCGACGGTGCGGCCGCCGTCGGCGGCGATCACGTACCAGGAGCGGACCTGGTACTGCTCACCGCTGGCCTTGTCGCGGATGGTGCTGGTGACGCCGTCGGCATCTTGTTCGAGAGCGATCAGCTCGTGATTGAATCGGATCCCGTCGGGATTGAGTTGCTCCGCATGGGCTTTCAGCACGGGTTCGAGCCGGATCTGCGGAAGGTTGGTCGTCGGGCACGGACTGGCGTCGATGTACTCCGGATCTCGATTCCCGGCGCCCCAGATCTCGAGCTTGCCGATCTCGCGGCCCGTGTTCGGGTTCGCACCGCGTACACCGGCGTAGAAGCCGGTCTCGACGAGATTCTCCTGCGGGGTCCCGCGCTCGTAGATCGCCTGGGCCACACCGACTTCGGTGAATATCTCCATGGTGCGCTGCCCCAGCACGTGCGCCTTGGGCAGGACCGATGTCCCGGGCAGGGCGCTGACGAGCAGGGATTCGACCCCGAGCGTGGACAGGATCATCGACGCGGACAACCCCGCGCCGCCTCCGCCGACGATCAGAACGGGAACCGTGGTGGTCATGTGGTGATCAACCTCCTGAGCGCGATACCAGTCGCGCATGTGAGTGACGAGCACCACAAGTTCTACGCGTAGAATTTCGACATTGCAAGAGAATTTCGAAATTTTCTCGAATGACGTCATTTCTTCGGGATCGCGATACCATGCGAGGGTGCCGACCCGTACCGTCAAACAGACCCGGGCCGAGGTCGTCTACGACGCGATCCGATCCGAAGTCCTCTCCGCCCGCGTCCCGCCGGGCACGAAGATGAAGCTCGCCGACTACAGCGAACGCTTCGACGTCAGCCTGTCCGTCGTACGCGAGGCCATGAGCCGACTCGCCGAACAAGGCCTGCTGCAAGCCAATCCACAGCGCGGCTTCGCCACCCTGCCGCTGTCCGCAACCGACTTGCGCGAACTGACCCGAGCCCGCGTCTTGATCGAGACCGCCACCCTGCGCGAGTCCATCGCCAACGGAGACTTGATGTGGGAGGCGCAGGTCGTCGCCGCCCACCACCGACTGGCCGCCACGCCGATGTTCCTCGAAGATGCCGTCCCCAACCTGGATTTCGTGGACGTCCACCGCGCCTTCCATGTGGCCCTGCTCGCCGGCAGCGGCAATGGTCACCTCGAATCGATCGCCACCTCGCTACGAGTACGCGCCGAGCTCTACCTCGCATGGTCTCGCTTCCTCGGCGACGACCCGAACCGTGACACCGCGGGTGAACACCGCGAACTAGCCGAACTGACCGTCGCCCGCCGGGCCGACGAGGCCGCCGACGCCCTGGCCCGACACATCCAACGCACCGCCGACTCCCTCGCCGACTATGCCCGAACCGTGGGCAGCGGCGAGTAGAGCGGTGTCGAAGCGATGTTCGAAGAGCACTTCGAAACCTGACAATGGCCCCCACTCTGCCGACGTAACCGCCGGTTGGTGTGTGCTCCGTTAGGCGATCGGCAAACGGAACACCAATTAGCATTTCGGACCGCCCGGCTGCGGGCGGTCCGAAAGTTGGGTCAGTGACCGGTGATTGCGCTTGCGGCTGGTCGGGTGCGGCGTGGGTAGGGGTTGCGGGCGTGAGGATGACGGGGGTCAGGGGATCGAGGTGCGGCCGGATCGGCGGGCATGGCGGGCTGCATGATCGTGTCCCACCACGGGCGCAGGGAGCTGGGTTCGGGCCAGTACACCACGGAGGAATCGTCGGGATCGGTTGCGGCGGCGGGTATCCGGTGCGCGACGGTGCGAGGGCGCGGGTGGCCGATGGCCTGGGTCAGGTGTGTGGAAGTCTACTCGACGTCCGTACTCGCACAACTGTTGAAGTTCCAGCTTCATCAGCACGAGGACCATCGCTGCCGGAAGCCCGTATGGCTGACGCACCTGTCCTTTCCTGCGGCGGTGCGCAGCTTGCCGACAAGCCGCTCGGCAGTAGATGGCCGGTCGCACACGTCCTCCACGCCGCAAGGACACACGCTTGCGGCCCGGATTCCGGGCATCGGGGTTCAGAGGTGACTGTCGATGCCAGGGCGGGCGGGCTGGGGCTGCACCGCGGGCCCGATCGCGACGTGTGGGAGAAGTGCCGGCAGGTCGATGCCCAGATGCCGGGTGACCTCACACAGCGCGTTGTCCAGTGCCGCCCGCGTGGACCCCGGCTTCGGGTGCAGCCGCACAATGGTGCCTGCCCAGCGGATTTCGACGCGGCAGACCTGCTCACCACGGGCGGGCCCGGCGACCGGGCGCGGTGCACCGATGACGACGTGGGCCTCACTACCGCAGCGGCTGACCCGGCCGCTGATGAACATCTGCACGCGAGCACTTCCCCTTCGAGCGACGACTTCCGCCGTGGCGGTTCAAATTTGCTGCTCGGGCCGGGTGGATAGGGAGGAGCCCTGCGGGCTGATCCACCCGGCCTGAGCACGATGCGCCGCTCGGAGTCGGCGAAGCGGGGCATCGATTCCGGAGTCGTCCACGGTTGACCCCGGCCGGGGTGATCCGGCGTGAGAATGCGGCGCGATAACCGTGCCTGGATTCCCGCCGCGCTCCACGATCGGCTCACCCGCACCGCACTGTATCGAGGTCCTGGGCTGGAGCGGCCCGAATGCCGCGTTGGTGGCACGAATCGAGAGTGTCCAGGCACGGAAGGTCACCAGTATCTCGGAATTAGCTAAGTGATCGAGATTGTCGTGCAGAATGCCGGTCAGAACCGGCCCGACCGGTCGGTGAACCTTCATGGGGTGACATGACCGATCTGATGGGATCGACCGCGCAGGAACTGCTCGCGCAGGTCCTCGCGCGCTACGGCAGCATCGACGTCTTCATCGCCCGTCTGCACGCTCTGCTGGACACACCCACCATCGAGCGCCCGGCCGCGGTGGCGCCCGCGGCCGGTGGCCGGCACCGGCTCGCAGAGCCCACGCGCAGAAGGCCGATGACTACCGCAGCCCCACCTCGCCCAAGTGGTTGAAACCTCAGGGTCGGGCTACCGAGAGGCAGGCGCAGGCGGGGGCAAACCGTATGCGTCACTTGTGGCTTGGAGATCCCACCATCGTTTTCCGAACAGCCCGACCACCCGCGTAGGACGCGGCACGGGATGACATCTCTGCGGCACAGTTGGTCGGTTGACCGATCGCCCTATCGTTTTCGAACACGAGTTGTGCGATTGCGGAGAGTCAACTGGACGGGGCTACAACGGTCGGCGGCCAGTCCTGAGGTTCGACGTTGGGGGTGCGCTCGCTAGGCGGTTCGGTGGCCCCCTTGTCGCTGATATGTCGCTAGATTTCCGATCTTGCAACCGTTCGATGTCAGTCGCGCCGGTTCGAGCGCTTCGTCTTTTACGGTGTCATTCCTGGTGGGATCCGTTCTCGAAGCGAGGTGATCGGGATGGGCGCACAGAAGTCGGAAAGTTCGCCGAGCGGGCGGCTCGGTCGGAGTACGCGGCGGTCTTCGGACGCGTTGAAGATCGCCGGACATACGGTGCGCGCGATCGGTGAGGAGCGCGACAACACCGTCGCTCACGACTGCGACAACCCGGGTTACCGGGTGTGGTGTGCCGGCCACGCCGCCGCGCTCGATGAGTTCTTCACCGTGGACGCCACCGCTGTCGGCGCCCTTCCCGATCCCTGGACCTTGACCGGGCTGCGGGCCGCGATAGCGATGGCGCGCACCAGATTTCCCGACCGCGCTGCGGTGCTCGCTGAGGAGAACCGTATGTTGATCGACAGATTGGGGCGTTTCGTCGGTGAGGTATTCGTCCGCCGATTCGACGGCTGCTGGTGCAACGTGCTCGACACCGCACCCGCCGAGACCGAGGTCTGGCCGATGATCCGCTGCCGCGGCTACCTCGCCGGGATCAGCCCGCACTGCGAGGTGGAGCTGGCCATCGTGGAAGGCCGCTCCGGTGGCCCGGTCGCCACCCGGCGCGGCATCGTGGCCGAACTGTTCGTCAGCGTGGCGGCCAAACATCTGGCGTGGACCACCGCCGATCGACTCTCGAACCCGACAACAGCGTGCAGGTGAGCATGTGGGCGTACCGGTACCTGATGTACGCGGTGCGCGGCGATGCCCAGTGCACAGAGACCTCGCCAACGAGACGTTCGTGAAGGTGCTGAAGTCCTACACCGGCGAGCGCCTGGACGGGCTGCGCGACACCGAGATTCAGGCCTGCTGATCGCACGTGAAGAGCTGCCGGACGGAGCCGGGTGCGGAACCGAATGGTGTGAGATATGGTGGCGCGGAATCGGTCCGGAACCCGGTGCCGACGAGACGGCGGAACGATCGGTTGCGTGTTGCCTCGTCGACGCCGAGCCTCCCGGTCCCTCAGCTCCCCGGCTCAATGAGGATCAGAGGGCGCACCGGGCCGCTTGGGCGAGCGGCCCGCGGAAGCCGTGTTCGCCGAAACCTTACTCAGCCGCGAGTGCGGCGGGAGCGTTTGACGGACAGTGTTTCCGAATGGTTGCGCGACCTGGTGGCAGGGGCAGTTCTTGTGCGGTCGAACTGATCGGCATCGACGGTAATCTCGGCCTGACCGTGAAGGACGCCAGGACCCTGGCCGGGCACTGTGGGCCTCCCCGGCGGAGGTGCCACCTGGCGCGGCGGCTCAGGCTGGCCTGGCGTTTGTCAGCTCATCGTTTTCCGAACACCTGTGCTCGGTTTCAGGTCTCACCGGCTGCTAGGGGTGTCCGCAGTGGCGTTGGGCCTTTCGATGCCGAAAGTCCCGGCTGCCGGGGGTCGATAGCATCGTGCCATTACAGGGTGGTCGCCGCATCGTGAAGCGATGACCACCCAATCCCCGCCCGTCCGACCGCCGCTCTCGCGGCGCCATCCGGTGCGTGTGGTGCTGATCGACTCTGATCGCAGCGTCCGCGCCGCTGTCGCCGATCTGCTCGAGGTCGACCCGGCCGTGTCGGTGGTCGGTGAAGCCGACACCCTGGATCGGGCATTGACCTTGGTGGCGGGCACGAAACCCGATGTGGCCGTTATCGACCCGCGCCTGCCCGATGGTGACGGCCTCGATATCTGCCGGACCCTGCGGGCCGGCGGGGCGGTTACGCGGTTTCTGATCCTGACCGCGGACATCGAGCCGGGGGCGATGCTGGCCGCCGTGGATGCCGGCGCGGCCGGATACATCCTCAAGGACCTCAGCGAGCTGGCCCTGGCCGACGCGGTCAAGGCCATCGCCGCGGGCCAGTCACGTCTGGAATCGCACACCGCGCCGATGCTGATGCGCCAGGCACGCGGCCGTGGCGATCATCGGCCGGCCGCGGCGTTGACGACGACGGAGATGGCGGTCATGCTGCTGCTCGCCGACGGGTTGACCGACCAGCAGATCGCCAAGCGGCTGGTGTTGACCGGGGCCACCGTCCACGGCTACGTCACGCGGTTGATGCGCAAATTCGGGCTCGACGACCGCGGGCTGCTCGCCGCCCACACCGAGCAGCTCCGCGCGCCCGCCCCGAGCACCCACGGCACGAACTAGTTGGGGTTCCGGTAGTAATCGCGCGAAAAACAACGACAATGGCTTGACCAGCGGTTATTCCGCTGGATTGGCTGTGGCCAGAACCACAGTGCAGTGGCGCCTCGATGTGTTTGGGCCCGACCGGGGTTAGTAGCCGGTCGGGCCTTCGCCCAGTGGCATGCCCTGTCGACTCAGGCTTCCCGGCGTGGACCAATTCAACAGACGCTCGCAACGACCACGGTTACGCCGCTGTCGGCGGATGGGCGGTACCGACTCGGGAAATTATCTGCGGTAGCCGGTCTTACCGTGACTCTTCGGCCGTCCGGACCTCACGGGCCGAATCATGCTGATGGGCAACACAACGCACTACAACTACGAAGCGATCCTCGCCAAGATCGCCGAAGTCGGCCGGGCGTAAGTGGGGTGGTTTCCCGTGGAACTCGCCGAATTCTGTGCGGATTCGAGGTTCTGCTGCGAACGACGCAACCGGCGGGGTATCGGCCCGAGAGGGATAGCCGTGCGAGAAGTAACGCTTAGCGTTCTACGGGGCGCCCGGGTTGTTCTGACAGCAGTTGGGTGAAATCGGCAGTGCCGTTGGGCTGCTGCTGGTTTCATGTCGGGCTGTGCGTGATGAGGGCGCGTCGGCGTAGGCCGGTTCGGGGTGCTGTCGCGGGTGGAGCTGGAGCGGTACTTCCATCTCGACGACGAGGATCGTCGGCTGATCGCGGCGCGGCGGCGCGGCTGATCTCCGGGAACTTCCGAAGTCGCTGCAACTCCTCGTCCGCGAATACCCGCGTTGCCACGAATCCAGCCCTCCGGCACACCGACCAACCTCATCGGCAGCCAAGCCAAGCACCAACCACCTCACCCCGCACCCGGAACCGGCGAATCACCCTCTACCAGGGAACATCCCGAACTTCGTGGGATTTTCGGCGATTACTACCGGGACCCCGGTATGCGGCATTATGGGATGTTCGTACCCACGACTGCCGCGCTCACGGTGATCGTCTCAGGGTCGGTTTGCGCGGAGACCGTCGATGAGGATCGACAGCAATCGTGGTCCGCGCGCGTCGAGTTCGGCGTCGTCCAGCCGCGACAGCCAGCCGATGAGCACGATGACGTCGCGGGCTTCGGCGTCGGCGCGGACATCGCCGGCCGAGCGGCCGGCGGCCAGCAGTAGTTCCACGGCCTCACCGATGGGACCGAGGCCGTGGGCGGCGAGGTCGCGCCACGTCGCGGCCTCGACGGCAGCGAATACGTCGCGCTTGACCCGGGCGTAGGCAGCCACGCGGTCGAACCACGCCGCCAACGCATCCAGCGGCCCATGGGTCGCCAGCAGGTGTGGAGCTGCGGCGACCAGCTCGTCCATCTCGCGGCGGTACACCTCGGCGAGGAGGTCCTCGCGGGTCGGAAAGTGCCGATACAGCGTGCCCTGCCCGATACCGCAGGCTTTCGCGACGGCGTTGAGCTTCAGCTCACCCGGCCCGCGCACGAGTTCGCGGGCCACCTGAAGGATCCGTTCGCGGTTGCGTTGTGCGTCCACACGTCGTGTTCCGCCGCGCTCAGCAGAAGCGGACATGTGTCCGCTAGAGTCGTCGATGTAATCGGACATATGTCCACTTTAGATGGAGGATCCTCATGGCCATCCACGGCAAGGTCGTCGCCATCACCGGCGCCAGCAGCGGAATCGGTGAAGCGACAGCTCGTCATCTCGCCTCACTCGGCGCCACCGTCGCCCTCGGCGCCCGCCGCATCGACAGGCTGGACTGTCTGGTTGCCGAGATCGAGGCCGCCGGCGGCGCGGCAGCCGCCACACGGGTGGACGTCACCGATCCCGCCGACCTCCAGTCACTCGTCACCCTCGCCATCGAACGCTTCGGGCGGCTGGACGTTCTGGTGAACAACGCCGGGATCAGCAGGATCGGCCCCGTTGCCGACCTGGACGTCGCGGGATGGGCGGCGATGGTCGAGGTGAACGTCAAAGGGATCCTGCACGGA
The DNA here is from genome assembly GCF_018362975.1 of Nocardia tengchongensis. Taxonomy (NCBI): domain Bacteria; kingdom Bacillati; phylum Actinomycetota; class Actinomycetes; order Mycobacteriales; family Nocardiaceae; genus Nocardia; species Nocardia tengchongensis. Next base: position 5,106,437 of record NZ_CP074371.1, on the reverse strand, counting down.
ATCGCCGCTGCCCTGCCGGTGTTCCACCGCCAGGGCAGCGGCCACCTCGTCACCGTGGTCTCGACCTCCGGCCTGAAGATTGTTCCCACACAGGCGGTCTACGCCGGGACCAAGAACGCGGTCCGCACCCTCCTGGAGGGCTTGCGCCAGGAGAGCACCGACGGAGTTCTGCGCACGACGTCGATCTCCCCCGGCTATGTGCGCACCGAGCTCATCGACAACGCGGTCGACGATCCAGCCGTGCGCGAGCAGGCCAGGCAGAACATGGCCGATCTCGGTATCGACCCCACCGCGGTGGCTCGGGCAATCGCATTCGCGATCGACCAACCCGACGACGTCGAAATCGGCGACCTGACCATTCGACCGACTCGGCAGAGCTGAGTAACCCGCCCATCGGCTAGCGGACGTTCTGCGCCGCACCAGGTTCCGAGCGCCGGCGCCACCTAAGGGTGCGACAACACCGCCATCTACCACTGCGAGTCACACTTTCGGCGCATGTCTGAGTGCGGTGCTGTGGTGTACCCAAAACGACAGCCCCACATGCAGTCAGAAGGGTCGCGCTGGCCGGTTCGGTCAGCGCGGTATGCGGCAGTTGAGTACGTTCCTGCAGCGCAGGTGCTTCAGGAACTGGTCACGCAATCAGACGTTGAACAGCGGCTCGTAAGCCGTTCCTTCTGCCGTGAAGATCAGCGTTTGGTCCTGTCCAGCCTGAGCTGTGCGTCCTCGGAGTCGTTCCAGCACTTCGGATTCTGTCGGCAGCGAAAGCCCGAACACCACTGCAGCCTGGTCCCGCTCATCCAGCAGGTCAGGGATGTCTTCCAGGAATTCTTCCGCCGATTCGCGACTCTCCTCCACAGAGAAGGACCGACAGTCACGCCACCAGGGCACTACAAGCAGCAACTGCAATAGCTCACGCAGACCCACCGCGACAAGCCCAGCCTGTCCTTCCGAGTCGGCGTACAGAATCGGCCGCTCATCACCTCCCTCGCCGCAGAAGAAGAATGTTCCACCGCCAGCGTCGCCGGCGATCGCTTCCAACCGTGCACCTGAGGCGAGATGTACTTCTTCGACGTGCTCGGTCCGGTCGAGATCGAAATCTCCAGGCCATCGTAAGAATTCGGCGACCTGTAGATGGTCCCGGATCTCGGTCAGCAGTGTCGACACAGGCCAACCGTAACGACCGGGAACGACAAGAACAGATCCCGAACCGGCCATAGCCGGATCGACGTATCTGACAAGGCGCGTGCGTCAGCCTGCGCACGCCATTCGGCTCGTTAGAGACTGGTGTCAGGATCGGATCCCGGCCAATAGCGGATGTCGCTGGGCCGCCGTCGATCTCACCGATGGTGCCTCGCGCTGGCCGGTTCGGTCAGCGCGGTATGCGGCAAAGTAGTGCGTTCGGCCGTCTGCGGAAGAGCAGGGTCCGCACCTGGATCATCTTGTGAGCGTGATCGCCCATTCAGGTAGCGGTTCGCAACGTTCGAGCCAGTCGAGCGGTATGGCATCGGAGGTTGCGCGGGCACCGAGGATCCCGCCGATGATCGCGCAGGTGGTATCGATATCACCGCCGGCGGCAACGGCCGTCCAGCATGCGTCGGCGAAATCATGCCCGTGGTGGGCGACGACCCAGAGGCTGAAGGGCACGGTATCGAGCGCAGAGGTGTCGTGGCCGACGCCCAATTCCACAGCGGCAGTGCCAGAATCGTCGAGGGACTCCGCATGCCTGAGCTTGTCTCGCACCGGCCCGTCGGGCATCTGAGCGGCGACCATATCGAGGAGTTCGGCACCATGTAGTTGCGGTTTCGCCGCGGATAAGGCGGCAGCAATTGCCACCGCGACTGCCCCGGCCACGGCATCGGGGTGGGCATGGGTGACCTCCGCCGAAGCCGTGGCCTCAATGACAACCCGATCGATGTCGTCGGCGAACCACGCGCCCAGCGGCGCTACCCGCATCGCGGCACCATTTCCCCAGGACCCGCGGCCCTCGCGCGCTTGTTGGGCGAGTTCGCGCCAGTGATAACCCTTTTGGCGGATCAGCCGCAGGATCCGACTCGTTCCGGGGCCGTATCGGCGATAGATGTCGTAGTGCTCGGCGAACGATTGGGCCAACGCGTCCTGACCGATTCGGCCGTGTTCACTCAGGACTGCGAAGATCGAACACGCCATCTGAGTGTCGTCGGTCCACAACCACGGACCGGGCAGCACTCTCCGCTCCCCAAGCGCGCCATAGTTGATCGGATCGTCGAAACACGACCCGAACGCGTCCCCCACCGCCAGGCCCCGCAGCGACATCAGCGCCAGTGATCGGCCATCAAAGCTCATCCGACCAGTCTGGCAGGAACCACGATCCTCACCGCAGAATCGATCTTCGGTAAACACAGCATAATCGGCTACTTGAGACTGGTGCTAGGACCTGATCCCGGCCAGGATCTGGTCTAGGTGCCCGGCGAGAAGCTCCCAAATCGGCTGCCCACCTGCCACATTGGTGTGGCTCTCTCATGGCTTGCCGATCGCCGGGCATCGCGCGAGGAGCGGCTGGAAAGGGGTCTGCCCGAGCTCGAAGTAGCCTTGCCCTCCCTCGCCGATAACATCTGGCGGCACAACAGGATTCGCGAGATGTATCAAGGAGCCCCACACCTCATACCACGCATTCCGGCAGGCACGCCACGTGTGCAGGGTGCCAGTGGTGGCGGGAAGCCGAAGCAGCGTAGGGAATGGCCCCAATCCGTCTTCGGTGGATTGGGGCCATTTCCAGGCAGCGGAAACCCTCGGCGCGGTTGCGGTGGTCGAACAGACATCACGAAATACCTTGTGGAACAACGGGGAATGCAGACCGTTTGAATACGAGCCCTTACCGGTCCCACGGGCCTACATCTGGCCGGCGACTCGTTGGAAGATCGCCACATGCAGGCTGCGTGGGTGCGGGCGACCACATGACGAGGCGAATCATCTTCTGCGTCTGCTGGTTTCGCTCAGTCGGCGGTGCAGTTTGCGCACCGCCGAACGGTAGGCTCTCGGGTCGACGGGCAGCAACCATTGACGCAGGCGGGCCGCGGGCCCGATATTGATGCCCACCTCGTCGAGCACCTCGTCGATGTGCCGCACCGAGAACGGGATGATGTTCGTGCCGTTGGCCTGTTTGCCTTCGGTCCGCTCGATCATCCAGGCCAGTCGGCGTTCGGTGAATGCCCGGCGGTCCTCGGGATCGGGCAGCACGGTGCCGTCACCGAGATAGCTGATCACCCACAGCACCGCCGCTTCGACGCTGAGCGGGCTCAGCAGCGAGGAACCGTAGCCCACGAAGAACAGGCGGGGCACGTCCAAGGGCAGGATCTGGCGGTAGAGCAGGAAGTTGCCGTCGGCGTCGGTCACCCGATGCCGGATGTCCTCAGTGAGGAACGGCGTCTCCTGCTTGAATCCGGTGGCGCAGACGACCGCATCCGCCGCGCGCACGGTACTGTCCGAGAGCGCTACGGTCGGTCGGCCGTCCTTGTCGTAGAGCCCGGTGATGACCGCACCGCGGTGGAAGTCGATGACGCCGTCGCGGATCTTCTCGTAGAACCCTTCGGTGGCCAGGCTTACCGCGTGGCGGACAATCCGTTCGAAGCGGCCTTCCGGCACCAGGCCGAGGCGATCGAGCATCAACTGCCGCCGCGTGATCCACTCGACCGCACCCAGCAACCCGGTTCGCACGAACCGTCCCGGCCCGGTCAGGAACCGGGCTGCGCCGCGCTGGTCGACGTGCTCGAACAGCGCCTCGCTCAGGCGGGTGAGCAGGATGTATTTGTAGGTGAGGAAACCCGCCAGCCGGCGCGGCATCTTCCAGCTGACCTCGCGCGCGACCACGGTCGTCGACCCGGCCACCTCGCTCAGCGCCTCCGCGATATCGCAGGCTGATTTGCCATAGCCGACAACCACGATGTCCTTGCCCACCGCGTCAGCGAGATCGTTGAATTCCGAGGCCGCGCAGACCCTCCCGCCCGCGGCGCGGAAGTCGTCGAGGCCCGGGTAGTCGGGGACGAACGGATCGCAGAAGATGCCGTTGGCGACGATGAGCTGGTCGAATTCCGACGAGGACACCACGTCGGTCGCCCCGTCCCTGGCGATCAGGGTCCATTTCCCGGCGAGTTCGTCCAGGTTGGCTGTGAGCACTTCGGTATCGAGCCGGATGCAGTCGTCCAAGCCGAACCGCGAGGCATAGTCAGCCAGGTAGGCCTGCACCTGCGAACCGGTCGGGAACTGCGGATAGTCCCGGGGCATCGGGAAATCCGAGAACGCGTAGGTGCCCTTGTTGTTCTGCGTGGTGACGCCCGGATACTGCCGCGTCCGGCTCCATACGCCGCCGACATCCGGTGTCCGGTCGAAAACGGTGACGTCGTATCCGAATTCGCGCAGGAGTTTGGCCGAGCACAACCCGGCCACCCCCGCGCCGACGATCGCGATCCTCATCGGTCCTCCAGCACGAGCTCGCCGGAGGCCCGCTCCCGCAACAGTTCCAGGGCGATGTCGATGATCATGTCCTCCTGGCCGCCGACATAGCGCTTCGCGCCGACCCGGTAGAGGATCTCGTGCGCGGGCACGCCGTAGCGGGCCGCGGCGCGCTCGGCGTGCAGCAGGAAGCTCGAGTACACCCCGGCATACCCCTGGACGATCGAGGAGCGGTCCATAACCGGCAGCCGGGTGATGTAGGGCTTGACGACTTCCTCTGCGGCCGACAGCAAGACATCCTTGTCGACCCCGGTCCGCACGCCGAGCCGGTCGAAGACCGTGGCCAGCACCTCGGTGGGCGAGTTGCCCGCGCCCGCGCCGAGCGCCACCAGCGAGCCGTCGATCTGGCGAGCCCCGGCGCGGTGGGCGAGTATCGAATTCGCGACACCGAAACTGAGATTCTGATGTCCGTGATAGCCGACTTCGGCGTCGGTGCCCAATTCGGCGACCAGTGCCTGCACCCGCTCGGTCACGTCGTCGAGGATGAGCGCGCCCGCGGAGTCGACCACATACACGCACTGGCATCCCGCGTCGGCCATGGTGCGCGCCTGCTGGGCCAGCACCTCGGGAGCGGCCATGTGCGAGAGCATCAGGAAGCCGACGGTTTCCATGCCGAGATCGCGGGCGACACCGAAATGCTGGAGGGAGATGTCGGCCTCGGTGCAGTGGGTGGCGATGCGCACCGCGCCCACGCCCAGGTCGCGGGCTTGCTTCAGGTCGGAGACGGTGCCCAGGCCCGGGAGCAGTAGCACGGCGATCTTCGCCCGGCGCGCCTGCTCGACCGCGGCGGCGATCAGCTTGCGCTCGTCGACCAGCGAGAATCCGTAGTTGAACGTCGATCCGCCCAGTCCGTCACCGTGCGCGACCTCGATGAGCGAGATCCCGGCCGTGTCCAGTGCGCGCACGGTCTCGCGCACCTGCTCCTCGGTGAATTGATGCGCCATGGCGTGGCTGCCGTCGCGCAGGGTGGTATCCACCAGGCGCACAGCGTGATCGGCTCCATCCCAGGTGTTCATCGGGTCACCACTTCGTTCTCGGGGCGCAGCAGTGCGGCGGCCATGCGTTCGCCTACTTCGGCCGCGGCGGCGGTCATGATGTCGAGATTCCCGGCGTAGGGCGGCAGATAGTCGCCCGCACCGCGTACTTCCAGGAACACCGCGACGCGCGCCTTGCCGTTCCAGCCAGGGCGCGGATCGTCGAATTGCGGGTCGGCCTTGAGCGCGTAGCCCGGCACGTAGGTCCGGACGTCGGCGACCATCGCGTGCACCGATTCGGTGATGGCGTCCCGGTCTGCGTCGGGGTCGATGGCGCAGAACACGGTGTCGCGCATGATCATCGGCGGTTCGACCGGGTTGATGATGATGATCGCGCGCCCGCGCTCGGCGCCGCCGACCGCCTCGATGGCGCGGGCCGTGGTCTCGGTGAACTCGTCGATATTGGCGCGGGTGCCGGGCCCCGCCGAACGAGAGGAGATGGAGGCGACGATTTCAGCGTAGGCCACCGGGGTGACGCGGCTGACCGCGTGCACGATCGGGATGGTGGCCTGACCGCCGCAGGTGATCATGTTGACGTTCGGGGCGGTGATGTTCTCGGCGAGATTGACCACCGGGCACAGGAACGGGCCAACCGCCGCCGGGGTCAGGTCTATGGCCGCGACCCCGGCCCGCGCGTAGAGTTCGGCATTGTTCCGGTGCGCCCCCGCCGAGGTCGCCTCGAAGACCAACTGCGGCGGCTCGGGCTGGGACAGCAGCCATTCCACCCCGCCCGCGGAGGTGATCACCCCCTGCGCGGCGGCCCGCGCAAGCCCGTCGGAGGCCGGGTCCACGCCCACCATGTAGCGGACGTCGATGGTCCCGCTGCGGGTGAGCTTGGCCAGCAGGTCGGTGCCGATATTGCCTGGGCCGACTATCGCGGCCGTGATCATGGACATGGTGACTCCTCGTGTGCCGCAGCGTGGTTCATTCGGCGGCGAAATGGGTTGCCAGCGTTCCCAAGCCGGCGAATTCGATGTGGAAGCTGTCGCCGGGGCGCACCGGGAGTGCGGCGGTCATGGAGCCGGGGATGACGATCTCGCCCGGCTCCACCGCGACACCGACCGCGCCGAGCGTATTGGCCAGCCAGACCAGGGCATTGATCGGCGAATCCAGCACGGCGGCACCGGCTCCGGTGGCCGCGGGTTGCCCGTTGCGGTGCACCACGACCCCCATGAGCCGCAGATCCACGTCGGTGGGCGCCACGGCCCGGCTGCCGAGGACGACCCCCCGGAGGAGGCGTTGTCGGCGATTGTGTCGGCGAGGGTGATGTTCCAGTCGCGAATGCGCGAGTCGATGATCTCGACCGCCGGCAGGACGCAATCGATGGCACGCACCGCGTCCGCGGGGGTGACGCCGGGTCCGGCCAGGGTGCGGCCCATGACGAAGGCCACCTCGGGTTCGATGCGCGGCTGCAGGAACCGCCCGGCCGGGGTGGCCGTGCCCTGAGGCAGGAACATCGAGGCCGTCAGCCGCCCGTAGTCGGGGCTGTCGACGCCCAGCTGCTGTTGCATGACCCGCGAGGTGAGGCCGATCTTGTGTCCGCGCACCGGATCACCGGCCTGCTCCCAGGCCCGGATCTGCCGCTGCTGGATGGCGTAGGCATCGGCGGTCGTCAGGCCGGGGTGGGTTCGGCTGGGCGGCTCGATCGGCTCGCCTCGATAGGCCGACAACAGCCGTCCGGCGATCTCCGCGTGGTCCTGCTCGGAAATCCGCTGTGCGCCAGGAGAACAGGCGATGGTCATACGCGGGCTCCGATCGCGGATTCGGTCTCCCGGAAGAACTGGTCGACGAGCTGCTGGAAGCGCTGGGCATGCTCGATCTGGGTCCAGTGCCCGCAGCGGCCGAAGGCGTGCAGCTGGGCGTTGGGGATGGTGCGGAACATGTGCAGCGAGGCGTCCAGCGGCACCACGCGGTCCTCGCGCCCGTGCAGGATCAGCACCTCGTGCTCGATGCCCGCCAGCAGTTCGTCGGGCACGATCTGGGCGTCGAGCCAGCGTTGCCGCGGCGGCGGGAACACCTGCTCGAAGGCTTCCTGCGCGCCCGGCCGGATGGTGGCCCGGTAGCGCAGTTCGGCCAGTTCGTCGGTCACCAGTGACCGATCGAAGGCCATGATGTCCATGATCGTCTTCATATTGGCCACCGACGGCGTGTAGCCCCAGAGCTGATCGAGTTCGTCGGTGAAGCTCATCTTCACCCCGCCCGCTCCCATGAGCACGATGCGGTCCAGCCGCTCGGGATGCCGGGTGGCCAGGTGAAGCGCCAGACCGCCGCCGAAGGAATTGCCGACCACGTGCGCCTTATCGATGCCCAGACCGTCGAGCAGCGCCAGCACCTGGTCGATCCAGGTGTCGAAGATGGCGAACTCGGCCGGTTCCGGCAGCGAGGTATAGCCGAAGCCGACCAGATCCGGCGCGATCACACGGAACCGCTGGGACAGTACGGGAATCAGCCCGCGCCAATTCGCCCACGCGGAGACGCCCGCGCCCGAACCGTGCAGCAGCAGCACGGGGCTGCCCGCGCCGACATCGTGGTAGTTGGTGTCGAAGGAGCCCGTGCGCAGGCTCAGGCCGATCTCGGGATTCGTCATCGTGTACTCCGTTCGTGGCAAAGGGAATTCACCTGGCCACCGCCACGGCGGCCAGCAGGTCGTCCTGCACCCGCGCGGGCGCCGGGTAGGCCCGCTTGCTATGGCTCAGCCCCGTTTGCACCAGCAGTTCGCACATCTTGTAGGCGACGACGCCGGGATTGATCACGGGACCTCGAGCACCCGCTCGAGGTGAGCGTGCGACTGGTGCATGGTGGTGGACCCGAGCAGGATCACGTCTGCCCCGTCCTCGTCGATGGCCGTGCGCGCCTCGCGTTCGAGCGCGGCGAACACGAAATCCTCCTTGCCGGCCAGGAGTTCGGCGGTGTCGGGCGGCACCCCGATATCGCGCACCGATGCCAGCCGCGCGGTGAGACCGTGCTCGCGGGCGGCCTTGTGGTAGAGCTCGTGCCACTGCGGCCACATGGTGACGACCGAGAACTTCTTGCCCAGCAGTGCGGCCAGCAGCATGGAGGTCTGGCTGGGGGCCACCACCGGAATGCTGAGCCGCGAACGCAGCGCGGCCAGTGCCGAATCGCTCATGGAATTCACGCACACCGCGGCATAGCCCTGCTCCTCGGCGCGGCAGCCCGCGTCGAGCACGAAGGCGTCGGCGAGTGTGGTCTCGTAGGCGCTGTCGAGGGTCGTGCCGCCGGCGCGCGCGGAGACGAATACGTTCTCGAAGCCGGGATGCACGACCGCGGGCGGGATCTGGGCGGCGAAGGCGTCCAGGGCTTCCGGCGGTACCGGGACGGGCACGATATTGAGTACACGGTGGGTCACAGTGCGAGGTCCTTTCGGGAGCGGGTGAGGGTGTCGATGACCGCGTACGCGACGGCGCGGGTCGCGGTCATGACGTCGGATACGGAGGCGACCCCCATGCCGCCGAGCCCTTCGTCGAGTTCTGCGGGCGCGGCGGCGGGCGGCCAGGGATAGCCGATGCGGGCGCACGGCACCCCGAGGCGGCGAATGAGCGTGCCGTCGGTCTGCCCGCCCAGCAGCGGGGTGGATTCGTAGGGGCGGCCTTCGACCTCTTCCCAACCGCGGCGGCAGGATTGGATGATCCAATTGCCGGGGTCGGTCATGCCGCCGGGCAATGAGCCGTACATTTCCCAGTCCAGTTCGATGTCCGGTTCCGCGGCGCGGATGCGGGCGATCAGGTCGGCGAATTGGTGGCGGACCTCGGCGGGTGTGGTGCGCGGGTTGACTCGCACGTCGAGGTAGATCTCGGCGGTCGCCGGGGGGAAGGCCGGCTTGTCCGGGTTTCCTGACCGCAAGGCCGAGATCCAGCCCTCGGGGATGGTGGACCCGGCCGTGTTGCGCGCGGTGTATTCGGGCAGCCACGCCTCGATGTGCTGGACCACCCGGGCCGCCGGCACGATCGAGGACCGGAACCCCGGGGTGCCCCTGCTGATTCCGGCGTAGCCGAAGGTGCCGCGCACCGACACCTTGAACCAGCACATGCCGGGTTCCTCGGGGTAGACCGCCCACCACGGCTTGAACACGATGGCGTGATCGGGCATCGCGCCGTGGGTGAGCAGATGGAAGATGCCGCTGCTCATTCCGGTGTGATCGCGGGTGCTCATGGTGACCGGCATGCCGCCCCCGGCGAAGCCGAGCGTGAGGTCGCCGATGAGCGGGATGCCCGCCTCGGCCACGGCGTGCGCGACCTCGATCAGCCCGGCCACCATGCATTTCGGATTCGAGGCGCCCAGGCCGATGACGAGATCGCCCTCGACCCGGGCCTGGGGCAGCATGTCCGGCCGCAGCGCGGGGCCGACCCAGGGGACGTCGGACTCGGGATCGATGTGGGTGTCGAGCGGCGCGTACAGCAGCAGTCGGCTGCCGCCGCCGCTGCCGCGGACCTCGCCGAGCACATTGCCGGTGTGCTCGCTCATCGGCTGGTAGGCGGCGTCGACGCCGATCTCGGTGCGCAGGTATCCGGCAAGGAATTCCGCTGCCTGCCGTTCGCGCCCGGTGGGGCTGTGGATGTTCACCAGCGAGACCAGGAGGTCACGAAACCGGTTGGGGTTCAGGCGTTCACAGACGGCGTCGTACATGGCGCGCCGTTCCGCGTCCAGCGGTGCGGACTGGACGCTGTCGGTCCCGTGGGGGTCCTGTTCGCGGGTGACGGCCGTATTCATCACAACTCCTCCGGAAGCGGGCAGCGGCGGGCCAGGTCGAGGCGGTCGGTGAGGCAGGTGGCGATGCGCACCAGCGCGTGGTCGGTGTGGGGCGGGCCGATCAACTGGACGCCCAGCGGCAGTCCCCGTTCGCCCGTGCCGACGGGCAGCCCCACTGCGGGCGTTCCGGCGACGCTGGCGAGCTTGTTGAACACCGGGTCACCGGTGCCGGTCAGGCCCCGCGGGGCCTCGCCGGTCGCGGCCAGGGTCAGCAGCACGTCCACCGCCGATGGGCTTCGGTCACGAAGCGCCGCGCGGCGCGCAGCACCGTTCGCGCGCATTGGATCTCGCTCGGCGTGGCGAGTTCCCCCAGGGTGAGGAAGCGCGCCAACTCGTCGCTGATCCCTCCCGCGCCCGGGCGATCAATGCGCCGGGCCAGGGCCGCGGCGGCCTCGGCCGCCATGATCAGCGTGTGCGCGGCGTCGAGGTCCGCCAGCTCCGGGGGCACCACGATGTCGACCACGCCGACCCCGTGGGCGCGCAGCCCGTCGGCGAACGCCGCCAACTGCCCGGCCGCGGCCGGGGTGGCCCGATCCGCCCACGGCGGCCGCAGCACGCCCACCGTGAGTTCCCTGGTGACAGGCAGTGATTCGTGGGTGCCGCGATCGGCGACGGCATCATCGACCGCACCGAGCCACACCGGGTGGCGCGCGAACGCGCCGAGGGTGTCGAAGGTCAGCGCCACCGGAAGGACGCCGTCGAAGGCCCAGCGGCCGTAGGTCGGTTTGAGGGTGAACACACCGCAGTAGGAGCCGGGCCGCAGCACCGATCCGGCGGTCTGGGTGCCGAGCGCGATCGGCACCTGACCGTCGGCGACCGCCGCAGCCGACCCGCTCGACGAGCCGCCGGGGGTGTGCCCGGTGTCGTGTGGGTTGCGGGTGAATGTCGGGTGGTAGGTGGCGAATTCAGTGGTCGCGGTCTTGCCGAAGATGAGCGCTCCCGCGCGCCGCAGCCGCTGGATCACCGCGGCGTCGCGGCCGGGACGGTGCCCGGCCCACAGCGGCGAACCGTAGCCGGTCGGCTGGTCGGCGGTGTCGATGATGTCCTTCACGCCGATCGGGATGCCGTGCAGCGGTGAATGTCGCGGCTCGGCGTCGAGCTCGCGGGCGCGGGCGCGGATCAGCTCCGGGTCCAGGAACGCCCACGCACGGATCTCGCTGTCGCGCTTGTCGATCCGGTCCAGATAGCGTTCGACCGCCGTGGTGGCCGGCGCACAGGCTTCGAGCTCGTGCCGGGCCGCCTGATCGATGTCCATCTCAGCGCGCCTTCTGCACTTCGTGTCCCCAGCGCGCCGGTGAACCGTAGGTGCGCACCGCCCAGTCCTCCCCCACCAGGTCGCCGCCCCAGCCGATCTCGATGCCGAAACCCGAGGGAGTGCTCAGATAGAAGGAGGTGACACCGTCGTTGTGTGTGCCGGCCCAGGGTCATCTTCAGGCCGATCCCGGCGGCCTTGACCCGGTCGTAGGCGCGCCCGACATCGTCGAGGGTGGCGGTCTCGATCATGAGATGGTTGAAATCGCCGCCCTGGAAACCGAAGCACTCGTTCATCAGCGCCAGACTGTGGTGGCGAGCATTGCAGTGCAGGAAGGTGGCGTCCGCGCCGTCCCAGGCGATGTAGTCGGTGAGCTCGAAGCCGAGCACCCGCGTATAGAAGTCCACCGCCGCCGGATAGTCCTCGCACATGTACACCACATGCCCGAGACCCAGCTCGCCGGTGACGAATCCACTGATGACACCGCCGGTCTGGACCGGATGATGGTCGGCGAGCGGTCCCCAGCAGATCTCGGTCGCGAAACCATCGCGATCACGGAAACGGAAAGCCGACACCGCATTCGGCGCATCCTCACTGTCCGCGTGCGTCCACTCGATATCGATGTGCTCGGCGGCCACCGCATCGGCCAGTTCGCGCAGTTCGCCGGGCGAATCGACCTCCCAGGTGACCCGGCGGATCCGGTCCTGCGCCGCGGGATACAGGGCGAGCCGATGCGGCCGATCATCCAGGCGCACCAGCAGCGGATCGGTTTCCGCGCCGCGCGGGCGGGTATCGAGTTCGAGGATGTCGACGAGCAGGTGCTCCCAGGCCGCCATATCCGATACGTCGACGGCGAGAGCGCCGAGGCGGGCGATACTCATGGTGATGTCTCGATTCGTGCGATCGCGGCAACCGGGGCCGCGAAGGATGTTCAGCTGGGCAGGAATTGCTCGGAGTGGATACGCTCGCGCGGCAGGCCGAGCTCCTGCAGCCGAGCGTGGGCGGCGTCGAGCATGGCGGGCGGGCCGCACAGGTAGGCCGACGTGCCCGGGGTGATGTCGTCGGCGGTCAGCGTGTCGACGGGGTTGCCGCACAACAGATCCGTCCGCTCCAGGGGTTCGTCGACGGTCACCCGAACCGACAGGTTCGGCATGAAGCTGCGGCGACCCTCGAGCTCGTCGAGATGGAACAGGTCCCGCCCGCGGGCGCAGCCGAAGACCAGCCGGATGGGCGCGCGGTCCCTGACCGTCTGTAGCGATTCGAGGATCGACAGCATGGGAGCCAGCCCGGTGCCGCCCGCCAGCAGCAGGATCGGCCCGGACTGCCCTGACAGCCCGAACGATCCCAGCGGACCCTCCATCGCGATTTCGTCACCGACGGCGGCGCGCTCGCGCAGATACTCCGACATCGCGCCCTGCGGCAACACCCTGATGGTGAAGGCGAGGCGGCGTTTGCTGCGCTCACCCGAGGCCATCGAATAGGAGCGCCATTCGTCGGTGCCCGGCACCCGCAGGCGGACGTACTGCCCGGCCCGGAAGGAGAACGACACCGACTTGGGCACAGCGACTTTCAGCTCGGCCACGGTGTCGGCCAGCCAGTTCAGCCCGGTGAGCTTCACGGCGGTGAGCACCACCGGGTTGTCGTCGAGCATGGCGGCCGGATAGTCCAGCTCCACCTCGGCGTCGCCGTGCGCGTGCGCCTGGCACAGCAGCCGCATGCCCGCGGCGATCTCGTCGCGGCGCAGCGGATACACGCGCCCCTCGGGCATCGACACCGCCCCGGTCGACACCCGTCCCACACACGTTCCGCAGGTGCCGATCCCGCACTGATGGACCATCCGGGTCCCGGCCGCGGCCGCCGCGTCGAGCACCGAAACGCCCTCCGGTACCTGGATCTCCTTGATGGTGTCGGCGAACTTCAAACGCACACAGTGGGTTACGGGAGCCACGTCGGCGTCGAGAAGGGGGTCGATCGGAGCGATGGTCATGCTCAGTCCTCGTCCAGGTAAGGGGATTCGAAGAAGCCGCGCGGGTGCCGGGCCGCCATCTTGCGCCACGCGATGATGGAGTAGTCCATGTCGCAGAGGACTTCGTTGTTCCACCCGTCGAAGCGGGTGTAGTGCTCCTCGGTAGCCTCACGAGCGAAGACGTCGCTGTTGTTGAAGCCCTCCAGGGCCAGCGGCTTGAAGAAGTGCTCGTACTTGAAATCGAATTCGCGGCGGTCGTCGTCGCTGCCGACGCGGGTGGCCACGATCTCCCAGTACTCGTGGTGATGATCGTCGATCGGGACGTAGAACTCGTACTGCACGTGATCGGTGATGGGCCAGTGCTCGACCATCAGCACCCCGGGCACCCACAGCGAGGTGCGGAAGTAGTGCGAGACCGTTCCGCGCGCCTTGATGTCGACCTTCGGGTTCTCCAGCACCGGCTTGTACAGATCGGGGCGGTCGTAGCGGTTCATCACGCCCTTGGGGCCGTCCGGAACGTCGATCTCCTCGGTCGCGTTCTCCGACAGGGCGTTCACGCCCAGCGGCAGGGCGCGATCGAGGGCGACCAGGATCTGGTTGTCCCAATGCACCAGCAGGTGGCCCGGATCCAGGCCGTTCTCCGCGGCCAGCCGCCAGTTGCCGACCAGTTTGCGGTGGATGCCGCGCACCACGATGCCCTCGTCCATGAGGTGGGGCACGGGAGTGTCGTTGGGGTCGTTGGTGACTCGGATCGGCAGGTCGGCCGCCAGCGGCGGCGGGGTGCCGTAGTCGCGGTCGCCCACGAAGACGAAGATCAGGCCGTTGACCTCTTCCACGGGATAGGTCCGCAGACCCGTGGTGCCGATCAGCGAATCGTCGGGATTGCCGACGATCGTGGTGAGGGTGCCGTCCTCCACGCCGTAGGTATAGCCGTGGGTACCAGCAGGTGACGGTGCCCTCGGACAGGCACATGGGCTTGGCGGACAGTTTCACGCCCCGATGGATGCAGCGATCCGAGAGCGCGTACGCCTTGCCAGCCGAGCGGCGCAGCGCGATGTCGTGGCCGCCGATGGTGACGCCCTTAACGGTGCCGTCGGTGAGTTCGTGGGAGAACAGCGCCGGATACCAGTGGTTGGCATAGCCCCAGTCGGCTTGGACATAGGGCGCGTAGTGCCGGGTGACCCCGGCCGAACTGCCGTTGAAGTGCTTCGGCGACATGGAAAAACCTCCAGAGACAAGCGGATTCACGCACACGGCGGGAGATGGGGAGGCGCGCGGATCGGAGTATCTGCGCGATTCGGGGGTGGACACCGCGGTGTCCTGAGTCACAGTACCGAATCTCAATAGAGAGTCAATAGAAATTTCACGAAGTTTCTATGGTCCATCTTGCGGACCGGACCACAGCGCGTGTTGAGTGATCAATGAAGATGGAGCCCGATTCATACCCAGAAACGGAGAACCCCGCGCCGATGGCTTCCACCGACCCTGCCGCGCCCGCTCAGCCGCCGCCCCTGGATCCGCAGCGACGCTGGCATCTGGCGCAGAACACGCACGAGGAAGCCCTGACAGCCTTCGAATTCGCGCTGCTGCAAGTAGAGGGCGAATTCGAGCGGTTCGCCGTGAACGCGCTGCGCATCGCCGGCGACACCGACCTGTCCTTCAACGAGGTGGTGGCGCTGCATGTGGTGCGGATGCAGGAACGCCCCAAGGACACCGCCACCATCGCGCAGCTCACCAATCGCGAAGACCTGCCGAACGTGCAGTACAACCTGCGCAAGCTGGTCAGCCTGGGGCTGCTGGAGCGCAGTAAGTCGGGCACCGCGTCGGTGTTCCGGGTGACCGAGGCCGGGCGCGCGATAACCGATCGGTACGCGGCGCTGCGTCAGGAGCTGCTGACATCGAATCTGACCGAATTGGCCGACGTGACCGCGAAATTGCAGCACGCCATCCGGTCGATGCACATACTGACCGGCCTCTACGCGGCGGCCAGCCGGGATCTGGCGACCATCAACCCGTCGGTCATGTTCCCAGCGACGGCGGAACCGGTGGAAGCCGAAGCCGCACAGCCGAAACCTACCCGGCGGCGCGGGCGGCCACGGGCGGAGTGAGCCGCGTCGTGCGGCCCGTCCGGCGCATACGGACCGGCCGCACGCTCCTCATCGGCCGTCACCGGCCGTCATCGAGCAGTGCTTTCTTCTGCACCTTGCCCATGGCGTTGCGCGGGGAGCGCCTCCACGACGCGAATCTCCCTGGGGCGCTTGTGCACCGAGAGCGACCCGGCGACGAAGTCGATGACCTCGCCCGGATTCGGGGCCTCGCCGACCACATACGCCACGATCCGCTGGCCGAGGTCGGCATCGGGCACGCCGACGACCGCGGCCTCGCGAATAGCGGGATGCGCCAGCAAGGCCTGTTCAACCTCGCCCGCGCCGATCCGATAGCCACCGGATTTGATCATGTCCACCGATTCCCGGCCCACGATCCGATGGAATCCGGCCGGGTCGATCACCGCGATGTCGCCGGTCCGGAACCACCCGTCGGGCGTCATCACCTCGGCGGTCTTGGCAAGATTGTTCAGATAGCCGTCGAAGAGGGTATCGCCACCGATTTCCAAGCGCCCCAGCGTTTCCCCATCGTGGTCGACCTCCTCCCCCGACTCCGAGCGAATCCGGGTGCGCACACCCGACACGGGCAGACCGACCCAGCCTGGCCGGCGTTCCCCGTCGAATCTGGTGCTGATCGTGATGACGGTCTCGGTCATGCCGTAACGCTCGATCGGGGCGTTGCCCGTCAACGTCGTCAACTCCTCGAACACCGGGACCGGCAGTGGAGCACTGCCCGAGACGAGCAGCCGGGCGCCGGCCAGCGCCCGGGCCGAGGCCGGATCCGCGCACACTCGCGACCACACCGTCGGCACACCGAAGTACAGGCTGCCACCGGCCGCCGCGTACCGGTCCGGAGCCGGGCGCACGGTGTGCACCAAGGGGGAACCGACGCGCAGGGCGCCGAGCACGCCGAGGACCAGACCGTGCACGTGGAACAGCGGAAGACCGTGCACCAGCACATCATCCGGGGTCCATTGCCACGCCTCGGCGACGCCGTCCACCCCCGCCGCCACGGCCCGGCGCGACAACACGACCCCCTTGGGCGCGCCGGTCGTGCCGGAGGTGTAGACGATCAACGCCGGCGTCGACGGTTCCGGCTCCGGGTAGGCGGCGGAGGACCGCGCGGACACATCGACGCGGAAGCCGGGAAGCCCGACGTCCGAGGGCTTTTCGCCGAGCCACAGCTCGGCTCCCGAATCGGTCAGGATGTGCCGCCGCTCGAACACGCCGGCATCCGGTGGCACCGGAACCGCAGCCACGCCCGCCAGCAAGCACCCGACCGTTGCGGCAACGGTCTCGAGGTCAGCGCGGGCATCGATGGCGACCGCCCGCGCCCCGGCGATCTCGTCGGCTACGGCGGTCGCCGCACCCAGCAGCTCGCCCGCGGACAGCGCCCGGTCACCAATCGTGACCAGCGGCCGCGCGACGTCCGAGGCGGTGTGCATGGATGTCAGGAGTGGTACTGGCATGGCGGCTTCCTTCTACTGTATGGTCCACATTATGGACCGCTGTGCTACTATATGGACCGCTTACGCTATTGCCGGGCAACCCAGCCGTCAAGGATCGAGGCGCGCCCCCACACATTTCGGGAGGTCCGCATGAACAGCGTGCTGACCACGCTGCACGTGTTCGAGGAGGTCGCGACGACCCAGCCAACCGGACTGAGCGAACTCGCGCGGCGCCTCGACATCCCCAAGAGCACGGTTCAACGCTGCCTGAAAACCCTGGAGCAGGCGGGCTGGACCCGTTCGACTGCCGACGGCCATTGGGAGATCACGGGATTGGCGTTCCGCCTCGGCAGCGCTGTCGCCGGACGGGATAATTTGCGCGAACTCGCCCTCCCTGAACTGTCCGCACTGCAATCGATCACCGCGGAAACCGTGCACCTGGCCGTCCCCGACGGCGACGAGCTCGTCCTTGTCGAACGCCTTGACAGCTCGCACGAACTTCGCGCGTTCCTCCCCCTCGGTACCCGCCTTCCCCTGCATGCCGCCGCCACGGGCAAGGCGTACCTGGCCACCCTCCCCGACGAAGGCATCGACCACTACCTCGCCACCCGGCCCGCGCGAATAACCCCGGACACCGAAACCGACCCCGACAGGCTCTGGACCGAAATCCGCCGAATCCGCGAGTGCGGCTACGCCACCACCGAACAGGGTCTCCACACCGGCATTTCCGCCGTAGCCGTCGCTATCCGGACACCGGCAGGCCCGGCCCGCGCCAGCTTCAGCATCTCCGGGCCCTCCTCTCGTCTCACCCCGGACCACTTCGCGGAATACGGCCTACGAGCACTCGCGACACGCGATGCGATCGAGAGACTGCTTCGGCGCTGATGCCGCGACCACTCCACGGAAGGATGGGCCAGAGAACATCTGGCTGGCGCGAAGCCGACAGCGCCAGCACGACGCTGGCGCTGCCCCAGCGCCCAAATCGGCAGCCTCACCAAGCCTCTCAGGTCAGATTAGCCGTTAAACCGGGAACTCCCGCAGATCGATGTGCACGCCATCGCGAGTTCGCATTCGTTGCAATGTGCTTTGGCCTCGTCGGGGTTTATACGCACCGAAGTCCTCGACTACATGGACAACCCCGAGTAGATGAGCCCGCTGTCGCGGTAGTTCACGGTCAGCCCCCAGCGCGCCGCGGTGGCAGCGGCGGCGGTGCGGTTGGGCACGTGGAGTTTTCGCAGGATGCGCTCGATGTGAGTGGCGATGGTGGAGGGTTTGACCCGCAGGTGGGCGGCGAGGGTGGCGTTGGAACCGCCTTGTGGAAGTAGCGCGAGCACGCCGAGCTCCCGAGGGGTGAGGCCGCGAGGTGGATCGACGCGCCGGTAGGCGACCAGGGTCCCGCCTGATCGCGCCGCCTGCATCCGCGTCCGGTATACGACATCGCCGTCGAGCAGCAGATGGTCGCAGGGTCGACCGGAGGCGGCGACCGCCCACGCGAGTTCGATGCCGGCGCTGCCAGGTACGAACAGGTGCGCTGCGGCAGGCTCCGTCACCGGATGTACGGTTCCGCTCGCGGTGACGATCACTACCGATTCCTCCTGATCAGCCGGCGCTGCGATGCCGCGGCAAGGATCTATGGCGGCGCCGACCACATCTGCCATCAGCGCGAGTGCTGTCACCGACATTGTGGGAAAAGGTCCGTGCGTGGTGGTGCTCATGTTCAGCATGCCGAGATAGCGGCCGTCGGCGGCGAACAAGGGCTGGGTCAGGCCCTCCCGGTAGCCGAGAGGGACGATTACCCGGTCGAAGATCGCACCGTGCCGCACCTGCGCCGGCACATCGCACAATCGCATCGGTATCTGGTCGTGCCGGAGCCGGGTGAACAGGGGATGGGTGTGCAGGCAGTTGTTGGTGACCTCGAGCGCCTCCCGGGGGTATCCGACGCTGGCCGCTGTGATGTGCACCCGGGCGCCCGGATCCCACCGCGACAATGCGGCGTGCTGATAGGCGACGATCCGCGAAAGCTCGAATAGCACCCGCCCCAGGCCCGATCGGTCCGGCGTGGCCGCCCTGATAGCGGCTCGCACTCGGACGGCGGCAGCGGGTTCCAAATCTCGACCGGGTGCAACAACCACCTCCACAGTATGGCGCCGGTTACAGCACCCCCGATCTGCCGGTCGCTCAACGACGATGCACAGTCGCCGATTCGCGACATCCGTCGATCGGCGGACGTCACGCTGCCCGCCTCGTCCTAGGTTCTCCCGCACCACTATGACGAACTTGGAGGTTTCGATGGATGTCGCCGATTACGCCGGCCGGGACGCCACAGAGCTGGCCCAGCTGATCAACCAGGGCGAGGTCAGCGCCGCGGACGTGCAGGCCGCGGCTGCGGCCGCGATCGCGCAGGTCGACCCTGTTCTCGGTGCGGTCGCGGGCGAGGTGTTCGAGCGCCCCCTGGCCTACGATGCGTCCGGCCCGTTCGCGGGGGTGCCCTCCGCGTTCAAGGACCTGATCATTCATGCGGCCGGCGTACCGCAGCGCAACGGCAGCCGGTTGTTCGGCCCTGGCGTGACGTACGCCGACGACACGGCGTTGATGGCCCGCTTGCGCCGAGCTGGGCTGGCGATGATGGCGGTAACCACCTCCCCCGAGCTCGGGTTCAATGCCACCACTGAAGCTCTCGCCTACGGCGCACCTACGCGCAACCCGTGGGACCCCACCCGCACGGCGGGCGGATCCAGCGGAGGCGCCGCGGCGTTGGTCGCAGCCGGAGCGCTACCGCTGGCCCATGCCAACGATGGCGGCGGCTTCATCCGCATCCCAGCCGCGGCATGTGGGCTGGTCGGACTCAAACCGAGCCGTGGCCGCGTCTCCGCCGCTCCGGACCACGCTGATCCTCTGCTCGGCATGGGCGCGGAGTTCGCAGTCACCCGTACCGTCCGGGACTGCGCCGCGTTGCTCGACGCGATACACGGCAGTGAACCCGGCGACAAGTATCTGTTTCCCGCCGAGCCGACGAGCTACAGCGCACTGATCTCCCACCCGGCGCGCCCGTTGCGCATCGCCGTCGCAGGCGATCTCTCCCAGGCCGATCCCGCCTGCGCCGACGCCGTCCACAGCGTCGCCGAACAGTTGGCTTCGATAGGCCATCACGTCGAGGAAGCCACGCCGCGCATCGACGCCGAGGCGTTCCATCACGCCAATCTCGATGCCTGGTGCAGCTTTCTCGCACACACCGTCACCACCGCAGCCAAGGCACTGGGCGTCGACCCCGGCACCGAACACCTTGAAGCCACCACCCGCGCCTGCGTCGCCTACGGCGCCACCAGGTCCGCAGCGGACTTGTACGTCGTCGAGGAGACCTTCAACCTCGCGCGCCGGGAGGTCGCCCGACTACTCACCGACTACGACGTCTACCTCACTCCGACGACCGCCAGCCCGAATCTCCCTCTCGGTCACCTCGATGCCGACGACGCGAGCTTGACCGCGCATGACTGGTACCGCAAGATCTTCGACTTCGCGCCCTTCACCGCCCTGTTCAACGCCACCGGTAATCCAGCGATCTCCTTGCCCCTGGCCCGATCGGCCCAGGGCTGGCCGATCGGCGTCCAATTCGTCGGCCCCTACGGCGACGAGGCCACCCTGCTGAGCCTGGCCGCCGACCTCGAACGGTGGTTCCCCTGGCATCAGCACCGCCCGGCGATTTACGCGCACTGACAGCGTTGTTCGCGCTGCTGGGGCTGGGCAAGGAGGACCGATGAGCGGATTCCACACCGGCAAATCCAACCGGGAAGAATTCCCGGCGAGTTTCCCGCCTCCGAGCCGCGGACCGACCTCGGCGTCGCCGTGACGCAGGCGCACCGAGCAGGACTACCCCGCCTACAGCATGGGCCGCGCGGCGGAAATCCTCGGCGTCACCCAGGCATTCCTGCGCAGCCTCGACGCCGTACGGCTGCTGACCCCGCAACGCTCAGCGGGCGGGCACCGCCGCTACTCGCGCTACCAGCTGCGCATCGCCACCCGCGTGCGTGAACTGATCGACGCCGGCAACTCCCTGGACGGTGCGTGCCGGATCGTGATCCTCGAAGACCAGCTCGCCGAGGCGCACGCCCTCAACATCACCTTGCAACACGCCCTCGACGAGCACGAATCCCGCGACCCTCAGAGCTGACCAGGCACGGCTACTCGCCGAAAACGGGGTGCCGGTAAGGATCGTGTCACCAGCCGCAAAGGCAGTGCGGCGCTAGAGTCAGCTTCATTGGATTTTCGGCGGCTTCTACCGGACCCGTAGTTCATGGTTCTGGCTGGTCAGCGATCGCGCTTATGGCTCTGCGCATCTGCGCTTCGGCGCGGTCAGTGGTGGTGGCGGGATCGATCACCAACAATCGAAGGCGCCGATCGTGCGGGCCAAAGACATACATCACCTGAGGTGGCTGGCCCGGAAGTGGTCCGGTGACCTCGATCCCGTCGGGAGCGTCGATGCGGCGTTGAGAAAGGCTCAGCGAATTCCAGTCGAAGCTGATCCGGGCGGTCGTACCCAGTCGCGTGGTGAGGGCGGTGACCAGGTCGTGTAATTCGGTGGTGAGGTTGTCGGTTCTGGGCCACCAGGCACCGTCGACGCCACCGGATTCCTCGTCACGGTCGCGCAGCAGCAGCCGCGGTGTGCGGGTCGGCCTGTCGAATGGTTGACCACCGTCGGCGCCGGCCTGGAATCGGCCCAGGCCGCGGTCGGCGGCGGCACCGCCGCTGTCCTGCGACGGGTTCTGTGTCATGTCAGGCCTCCCGTGGGGCCGGGGGTACCGCGAAGGATGAACGCAGATCTGTCGGGTTCACCGGCGCGGTGCGACTGCCTTCGTCGTCCCAGCGGCGCAACGCGTCCTCGTTCTGGATGTGATCGAGGGTGTGGCGGGTGTCGGCGGCCATGAGTTCGGCGGCGGTGAGTTCATAGCCCGGTCGGGATGCGGCCGACAGCAACGCCTGCGCGGTGGCGGTCTCGGTGTCTGAAGGGATCACCAGCAGGACGAGGCGGGTGCGGTCAAGTCCCAGGACACAGAGTGTGTGGGCGGGCAGATGCCGGTATCCGTCCAAGCGAACCGATCGCCCGCTGACTACCGTGCGGCTCGGTGCCGGTTCCCAGGCGTCGATGTTGTACATGATTCGGTCGACGCTGCCTGCCCGCCGGCCCAGTAGAGCCTCGAGATCGGACAGTTCGGCGACCAAGTCGGTCGTGCGGGGCCACCAGGCTCCGCCTACCGCCCCGGGGCGGGGTGCTCGCGGTGTCGGTAACCGCCGTGACGCCGGCAAGGCGGTACGAAGGGTGAAGCGCGAAGAGCGGTCCAGCTGGATCGACTCGTGTTGTAGCGTCATCACGACGCTCCTGACCGGGACCGCATGGCGGTCCATGTTCATTCGCCGGGCGACGACGAGACCACGGGTGGTTTCGTACGAAAAGCCCCCGGTGCCCTGATCCTACCCGCGAGAAACTCACCGGCCCGGTGCGCAAGGGGTCCCGGTAGTAATCGCCGAAAATCCAATGAGGTTCGGCGAACCTCCGGTGCCGCACTGCCTTTGCGGCTGGTGACACGATCCTTACCGGCACCCCAAAACCCAACGATGTTCGGCATACGACCTGACCAGGACATAGCCCACCGGCAGCCCGGCAAGGTCCGCGACTGACTGCTGGCATTGCCGCATTGGCGAAACATTGTGGGGCCCAACAAAAACCGCTTCGCACCGTTGCCGGGGCGAAGCGTTTTACAAGTCGCGCGGAATCAGATGGCGCGGACGTCCTGGGCTTGGGGGCCCTTCTGGCCCTGCTCCACCGAGAACTCGACACGCTGACCCTCATCGAGGGATTTGTAACCCGAGCCGCTCACGGCCGAGTAATGCACGAAGACGTCCGGGCCGCCTTCGTCTTGAGCGATGAAGCCGAAGCCCTTTTCACCGTTGAACCACTTCACACTGCCTTGAGCCATACTGTAACAACTTCTTTTCTATTGGTGAGCCGGGCAAATTTTTGGTAAGAAGCCCGTTCTCAACACTCACTATGCCATGCCTGTTGCATGAGACCCCGCCCGGCCGACCGCCGCGCCTGAGCCTGTTCGGAAAACGATCAGGTCGTAGTCGGATGCAGGGTGATCTGCTTGGTGTGCGGGCGCAGGAGCGGCCGTGCGGCGATTTCGGCGGCCACGGTCTTGCGGCTCGGCTCGCCGGTGAGGCCGGGTCGCCAGCTCAGCCGCAACTGATCGGCGCGGTAGTCATAGTGCGGGTCGACCTGGACGCCGTGTGCCGTGGTCAGATCGGTGGCCAGGCCGCGGACCACGGGTCGACCTCGAGCAGATCGGCGACAGCGGCGCGGACGCTGCGATCAGAGTCGATCAGCACCACACGCACCGGATGGCGCCGCGAGAGCGGCGGTCGGACGGGCGGGGATTGGGTGGTCATCGCTTCACGATGCGCCGACCACCCTGTAATGGCACGATGCTATCGACCCCCGGCAGCCGGGACTTTCGGCATCGAAAGGCCCAACGCCACTGCGTACACCCCTAGCAGCCGGTGAGACCTGAAACCGAGCACGGGTGTTCGGAAAACGATGACTTTTCGGCCGTGCGGACCCCACGGGCCCAGAACGGGCACCGATCTATCGGCATGGCTGCGGCCCCGCGCCCCAAGGGTGAGCTTCTATCTGACTGATGTGTGCGCCGGTGGCTTCGAACCGGTGCCCTGTGTTCTGCGGGCAGTGTTCGAGCGGGTGCTCGTGTGGTGGGAGTTGCGGGCGTGGGGATGGCGTGGGTCGGGCGAGCGGGGTGTCGCGGGTGGGGCGGTCATGGCCGGTCCCATGACCGTCTCCCACCAGGGGCGCAGACGGCTGGGTTCGGGCCAGTACACGACCGGGGTGTCGGAGTCGTAGGTGGCCGGGGCCCCGGCAGGGGCGGTGTCGATAGTGGTGGTGGTCATGAGGCTTTCCGCCAAGGGGGTTGTCGATCGGGTTGGTTCTGAGTCGGTCAGGCGGCGCGGACCTGACAGCGGGCCCTTCGCCAGGTCGGTTGTGCCCGGCGCGGGCGGTGGTCGGTGGCGGGGTAGGGGATGACGCGGGTGGCTTCGGGTCCGCGGCCGGTGTCGGTGGCGGTGTAGATGACCGGCTGGCCACCGGTGACGGTTTTGTAGCCGGGGACCTCGATGACGTGGTAGTCAACGAACACCGCGGGTCCGCGGGCGGGGGTGAGGAAGCCGAAGCCTTTGGCGGTGTCGAACCAGTCCACCCGTGCCGCGCGCCAGCGCGGCAGCTCGGTGTCTTGGGTATGGGCGGGGCCAGCGCGGTGGGCGGGTCCGGACTCGACTCGACCGGGAGGAACGAACCCGGCCCGGACCTCATTCCTCGAACGCCCCTGACCGATCGTGCCAAATTTTCCGGCCGGTGCCGACGGAGCTTGTTCGCCCGTGGCTGAAGGAATTAGCAGGGTGGCGCGCCACGAGAAATGAGCATTCCGACGGCCGCGAGTGAACGCGGCCTCGGTCATGATCCAGAGAAATTGATTTACCCGTTCTGAACTGTGCGAATGAAGACCGAATGCGCCGTCACCACCGGATCACGGTTTGATAAACAGCGAATGGGGCAACCCAGGTCATATGATCGTCCACTTACGTAATCGACCCCCGAATACGACGAGCATCGATCTCACCAGCAGCGTCTTGGCGCTCCTCGCGTGCCTGGTGTTCTTCCTGGGATTGGCCGCGTTGACCCGTTCGCTGCTCACTGCTCTGGCCAGCGGCGCGGGGTTGGCCGTCGCCTGGGCGATGGTGCTCAGAATGCTGGCAGTACCACGCACCCTAGCCCCGGGCAACGCCCGACCTCTCACTCGTCGTCCGGGGCGCCCGGATCGCGTAGCGGCCAGTGACCGCCGCCGAGGTCGGGCAGATGAAAGCTGTAATGGCCGTCCAGGCGCACATGTTTGCGCACGAACGCCGACAGACGGGCGGCGTCACGCAACCCCTGACTGGCTGGGCCGATACGAGGGTAGCGCCCAGGCGCACTACCGCTGGGGCGAGACCCTCGTCCTAGGCGTCTACTTGGGGGTGTCTGTGTCCGCGTGGTAGACCCCGGGAATCGGCTCGAACGTAGCCTGCCGTTGACCTTGAATGTCTACGCTGGTGCAGGTCGGCCCCTATGCGGTGGCGCAGACCCCTCGGTAATGCCCCTGGGCCTTCGTAGCCTCGCGCGCGGTCGACCTCGGCGTACACCGCCGCCGCGAGTTGAGAATCCAGCCCGCCCGGTGAGACCGGGCGTCGGGCAGGGATTCGGAGGCGCGCCATGACAGCGACCCCACGCGAACCACGCGATGACGGGCCCGCTCGCCGGCCGGGAAAGCGGCATAGGGCCGTACCCACCATCACCAGCGACCCGCTGCTGCTGTCGACGGGTGGCTGCGAGCCGCACATCCGGGAGTTGCACCGCCGTGCCCGCTCCGACTTCCGGCCCACGCATCGGGTGCGCCAGCTGAGCACCTTGTTCTCCATGGTCAGGGCAGGAATCTGGGTGACCGTGGTACTCGGGTCCGCCGCGGGTATGGAAGGTGAGGACCTGGTCTTGGTTCCGATCGAACACAATCTCGAGCGGTCCCTGTACCTTTGCGGCCCCTCCGATCGGCCGTGGCATCCGGCTGCCGCCCACATGGTGGACACGGCACGTTCTCGAACCAGGTCGGCGCAGCGACCACCAGTGTCTCGACACCAGTCGTCAAGGCAGGTTCGATAGCGGCGTTGCGCTCTGGTGATCTGCCGCCTCGACGTCGCGTTACGTGCGCATTTCATCTCCTTGTGCGTTTGCACAACACAGGTTCGCCGGTTTGTTGTGGATCGATGCTGGCGGGCGAGGTGTGACCTATGCATCATTGCTCTTGGACTGACCAGGAGCACAGCCGATGAACACACGGCACATCGACTACGACACCGCCGAAGGAGCCGACGTCCTCATCGTGGGCGCCGGAGCATCCGGCGGGGTGGCGGCACTCGAGTTGGCCGGCAGAGGCCTCGAGGTCGTGTGTCTGGAGCAGGGAGAATGGAACCTGCCCGACGACTTCACCGGCGACAAACCGTCGTGGGCGCTCACCCGTCTGAAGCAGTGGAACTCCAGCCCGAATGTGCGTCAGAACCCGGCCGACTATCCGGTCGATGCCACCGAGAGCCCGGTCGAACCGCTGATGTTCAACGGGGTCGGCGGTAGCACGATCCTGTTCTCCGGGCACTGGGTTCGCGCGATGCCGTCGGACTTCCGGGTCAAGACACTCGACGGCGTGGCCGAGGACTGGCCGTTCACCTATGAGGATCTGCGACCGTTCTACGACGAGGTTACCCACCATATCGGCGCGTCCGGGCTGGAAGGCGACCCCGCCTATCCGGATCCGCACACCTTTCCGCTGCCGCCGCTGCCGATCGGCAAGTACGGGCTGGTCGCGGCCAAAGGGATGGACAAGCTGGGCTGGCACTGGTGGCCGGCACCGAATGCCATCGCGTCGCGCGACTTCAAGAACCGCCCGGCCTGCCTGCGCTACGGCGCGTGCGAATCCGGATGTCCAATCGGAGCCAAGGCCAGCACCGACCTCACACACTGGCGTGACGCGATCGCGCTGGGTGCGGTGCTGATCACCGGTGCCCGGGTCAGCCGGCTCACCGTCAACGACCGCGGTCTTGTCACCGGCGCCGAGTACGTCGACCGCGACGGGAACCTGCGACACCTGGCGGCCCGGGTGACCGTGATGGCCGCGAACGGTGTCGGCACACCGCGTCTGCTGCTGAACTCGACCTCGTCGCTTTTCCCCGACGGCATCGCCAACTCCTCCGGGCTGGTGGGCAAGCGTCTGATGACGCACCCGTACGCCTCGGTATTCGGCGCCTACGACGAAGAGCTCGAAACCTGGCTCGGCCCGGCAGGACAGGCGCTGCAGTCGATGCAGTTCTACGAGACCGACACCGGCCGTGGTTTCGTGCGGGGAGCGAAGTGGAACCTGATGCCGACCGGTGGCCCGCTCGCCCACGTCCTGTGGGAGCGGGGCCAGGACTGGCGTGGGAGTTTCGGGCCCGCCTTCCACCGCCGCCTCGAGCGCACGTTCGGGCGCTACACCGAATGGGGGATCACCACCGAAGACCTTCCCGACGAGCACAACGCGGTCATGCTCACCGCGGATGTCACGGACTCCGACGGGATCCCGGCCGCGAAAATCCGCTACACCATCGGTGAGAACTGTGAGCGAATGCTCGAATTCAACGTGGAGCGGGCGATCGAGGCGCATCAGGCCGCCGGGGCTGTCGAAGTCCACCCGATCCCAGTGGTGCGTCACAGCGCCTGGCATCTGCTCGGCACGGCCACCATGGGCGCCGACCCGCCGCCTCCGTCGTCGATCAGTGGGGTCGGGCACACGACGTACCCAACTTGTTCGTCATCGACGGCAGCGTCTTCGTCACCTCCACGGGCGTGAACCCGACCGCGACCATCATGGCGATTGCGCTGCGCTCGATGCGGCACCTCGCCGACACCCGCCACAGCATCCCGACCGCGTTCTAAGGACAGCATGATGCTCGATTCCGACCAGCGACGCACCTTCGCACTTCTCGCCGACACACTGATTCCCGCGTCCGGCTCCATGCCCTCGGCGAGCGCCGCCGGAGTACCTGGCGCGTTGCTCGACCAGGTTCTCGGCTACCGGCCCGATATCGCAGAGGCGTTCGCCGCCGCCGTCGCCTCGGGTACTGGCAAGGACCCCGAAGCCGCTCTCGATGAGCTCGCCGTGCACAGGCCCGACCAGTTCGAGGCGCTGACGGTGCTGACGGCGGGCGCGTACTTCCTCAGTCCCGCCGTGAAGGCCGCCATGCCCTATGCCGCGGCACCGCGTCCGGCCCGTGACGACATGGATTCCTACGCCGATCTTCTCGCCGACGTTGTCGAGCGCGGCTTCGTCATCCGCTGATCGAACCTGTCGCGGCCGAAACCGCACTCCCCGAACCTGCCCCGGGGTCCTGCGAAAGGCAACACCAGTGAGTGAAAATCACAGCGGGCGTGAGGAATCCGTCTCCACCATCGAATCGGCCACCATCCAGCCGATCCCAGCCGATCAGCGCCACGGGCGCAACCGGGACATGTTCACGATCTGGTTCGGAACCAACATCATGATCCTGGCGATCGTCACCGGGGCGTTGTCGACGACCCGCTTCGGGCAGCCCGCCTGGTCGGCCGCGCTGGCGATCATCGCAGGAAACCTCTTCGGTGCGATCTTCATGGCGCTGCACTCTGCTCAGGGGCCACGGCTGGGTGTTCCACAGATGGTGCAGACCAAGGGCCAATTCGGTTCGCTGGGATCGATTCTCATCGTCGGAGTCGTCGTCTGCATGTACCTGGGGTTCTTCATCTCGATTCTTGTCTTCGGCGGGCAGTCCCTCGCGTCGGCGATCCCCTTCCTGAGCGAGAAGGCCGGCATCGTGGTGCTCGCGGCGATCAGCGTCTGCGCGGCCATCTGGGGTTACACCCTGATCCACGCCTACGCGCGCATCATGACGTGGGCATCGGGGCTGGTGCTGCTGATGGCGTTCGTCTGGGCGTTCATCGTCCACTCGGTGCCCGCTCACTTCTTCAGCACGGACACTGCGACGCCGGCCGGCTTCATGAGCACCTTCGGGGCGTGTGCGGTGTGGCAGATCGCCTATGCCCCATACGTTTCCGATTATTCGCGCTACCTGCCGGCAAAGACGGGCCCGAGGCCGGCATTCTGGATGAGCTACTGGGGCACCAGCATCGGCTCGATCCTGCCGATGTTCCTCGGGGCAGGCATCGGATTGCTGCGCCCCCACACCGACCCGGTTGTCGCCCTGACCCAGGCCACCGCAGGGATCAGCGTCGTGGTAGTTGTGGTCTTCAGCATCGGAGTCGCCGCTACGAACGCGATGAACCTGTACTGCGGCACGCTGTGCACGATCACGATTGCGCAGACGATCTTTCCGCGCTTCGATCCACGCGGGCGCGAACGTGCTCTGATCGCCACCGGACTGTGTGCGGTGGCCGCGAGTGTCGCGCTCACCGGGGGCAGCGACTTCGTCGCCACTTACAAGAACTTCCTGGTTCTGCTGCTGGCTTCGCTGGTGCCGTGGACCGCCGTGAATCTGGTGGACTACTACCTGGTACGGCATGGGGACTACGTCGTCGAGGATTTCTACAAGCGCGACGGCGGTCGCTACGGCCGGGTCAACTGGCCTGCGGTCGGCTGCTACCTCATCGGTGTCGCTGTACAACTCCCGTTCATGATCATCGGAACCGCCTTCATCGGACCGATCGCCAAAATGCTTGGCAACACGGATATCTCGCTCATCGTCGGATTGGCTGTCGTTTCACCGCTCTACTACTTCACAGCCACAGTTTCTGCCCGCCGCAGGAATTGTTCGGCCGCAGGTGACGTCTCGGCGGTCGGCAGCGATCGAGAACCCGCGACCCGGCTTCACCCGCAACCACCTAACCGGCAGGAACCACCCCACCGTTGCGTGACCGGTACGAAGAACCTCCCTACAGGCGCCGGACCGGGCGCAGAAAATGCAGGTGAATGATCATGGCATCAACTGAAATTGGACGATTCACCGTTCGGCGTCCCCGTCCGGATCAGATCCCGGTCGTTGACGTGCCGCCCGCGAGCCACTTCATCGGCGGATCGTTCGTGCAGGGCTCGTCCCCGGAGGTCATCGACGTCCTCGATCCGACCACGGAGGAGGTCCTCGGATCCGTCCCGGCAGGAACCATCGAAGATGTCGATTCGGCCGTGGAGGCGGCCGTCGAGGCTCAAAGATCGTGGGGCTGCACCACACCGCAGGAACGATCCGAGGTGCTCTCCCGGATCGCGGACATCGTAGAAGCCAACCGCGATGTACTCGCGGTGCTCGAGTCCGCGAATACCGGCAAACCCCGCAGCATCGCCGAGGACGATGTCTCCAACACCATCGACACGTTCCGGTTCATGGCGGGGGCGGGACGGACGATGACTTCCCTGGGTGGAGACTATGCACGGGGACACACCTCGGTCATTCTCCGCGAACCGGTGGGAGTGGTCGGGGTGATCACGCCCTGGAACTATCCGTTGCTGATGGCCGCCTGGAAGATCGCCCCCATTCTCGCCGCCGGAAACAGCGTGGTGCTCAAGCCCTCCGAACAGACGCCGCTGTCGATACTGAAACTGGCCGAGCTCATCGCCGGACACATCCCCGACGGGATCGTCAATGTCGTGACCGGCCTTGGCGGGACGGTGGGACAGCGCCTGGCCGAACACCCGGACATCGCGCTTGTCGCGGTGACGGGAAGTGTTCCCAGTGGCCGGGCAGTCGCGGAAACCGCTTCCCGTTCGGTCAAACGCGTCCACCTCGAACTCGGCGGCAAAGCACCCGTCGTCGTCTTCGCCGACGCCGACCTCGCTGCGGCCGCGGCCGGAGTGCGCAACGCCGGATTCTTCAATGCGGGCCAGGACTGCGGCGCAGCCTGCCGGGTGCTGGTGCACGAATCGGTGGCGGAAGAGTTCACCCAACTCCTGGTTCGGGAAGTCGGCAGCCTTGTAGTCGGCGCGCCGGCCGCCGGGGACGACGTCGAAATCGGTCCTATGGTTTCCCGCCCACACTTCGAGCGCGTACGGAATTCGCTGGCCGAGGCGACGGCGGCTGGCCTGCACGCGGCCATCGGCGGCGCGGTCCTGGACGGCCCCGGCTACTTCATCGAACCGACCGTGTTCAGCGCGGTGCCGGCCGGGGCGCCGATCACCCAGCAAGAAATCTTCGGCCCCGTCGTCACGGTCGAATCGTTCAGCACGACCGACGAGGCGGTTGCGAGAGCCAACGAAACACCGTATGGCCTCTCGGCGTCGGTATGGACCCGGGATGTGGGTCTCTCCCTGAGCGTGTCCAAACGGCTCGACTTCGGCACTGTCTGGGTCAACTCTCATCTCGTGTTCGCATGCGAGGTGCCATGGGGCGGGTTCAAGGGATCGGGCTACGGGCGCGACCTCTCGCTCTACGCGCTCGAGGACTTCTCCCGGACCAAACACGTCATGATCAACCACAGCGCATGAGCCCTGGATACGAGGTGGGAAGTCACTGCATCGCCGGCCGGCGCGACGCAGCGCCCAAACATGGATCATGTGAACTCAGGATGGTCCTGCACCTGTTCCAACCCACCTCGCAATTTGAGCCCGCGAGGTGAAACCCAGCTTCGTCAAGATGTGCTCGACGTGCCCCTGCGCAGTGCGCCGTGAGATCATCAATCGACCAGCGATTGCGCTGTTGGTGAGGCCTTCGGCTACCAGTTCGGCGACCTGCTGCTCACGTTTGGTGAGGACCGACGCCGCCCGGTCGGCGAGCGATGGGGGGTCTTCTTCGAGGCCGAAGGCAGCGGCGGCGGCGAAACTCATCGCACCGCCCTTCGCCCGGGCTTTTTCGAATTCTCGCGTTCCGAGAGTCTCCTGTGCGCGGCGCTCGCAGGCCTCGTGATGGGTGGCCAGGTTGGGGAACAGGATGGAGGAGCTACCTGCGGCCCGGCCCCGTGCTTCGGCAGCACCCATCAACACGCAGGCGCGGCGGACATCGTCGCGATCCGACGCGATCCATGCGAGAGCTTCCAAACTGGTCGCGGCGATGAGTGGATCATCTACCGAGCGAGCATGACGAAGGCTCTCCTGCAACAGGTCGGTGGCCCGGTCGAGCGCACCCTGCCTCCAGACGGCCGTACCCATTGCCCACAACAGCCAGGAGCGAAACGACGCCTCTCCCCCGCGAGAATCCGCGAATGCCAGCGTCTGCTCGTGACAGGCGACCGCACGCCGTAAATCCCCACTGAGTTGATATGCCCACCCCAGCAACAGGGAAGAGTCCATTCGCAAGACGGGATCACTGCAGCCTTCGACCAGTTCTCGGGCCTCCTCCAGGCGGGCGACCGCATGACCGAGATCGTCGCGGACGAGCGCGGTGTAGCCGTCCGCAACCGCCTCCCACACGGCGATCTCCGGGCCGGTTATCTGGCTGGCCAGCCCCCTGAGTTCCGCCACCCGCGCTGTCGCCGCGGCCAGGTCCGCCTGAGCCGCGGCAAGCATCCCGGCCGAGTAGACCGCCTTGGCGCGATCTCGACCTGGTCCGACGACCGAGTGGGCCAGGGTTCGGTCGAGCCAGCTGCGGCCCTCGGTGATTCGGCCACCCATGTACCAGAACGAGAACAGAGCTGCTGCGATCCTCATGCCGCCGGTACCGGCCTCGTCGAACTCGATTGCCTTGCGCAGATTCGGCAGTTCCTGCTTCAGGCGAGAATCCCACTCGAGTTGGCGGGGACTGATCCACTCGGCCTCCGCGTCGAACGCCAACCGCTCATACCAATCCCGATGCCGGCGACCGATCTCCCGGTCCTCACCTGCCTCCTCGAGCTTTCTCCTGCCGTAGTTCTGCACCGTGTCGAGCATCCGAAACCTGACCACGCCACCGGATTCCTCCCGGATCAGGATCGACTTCTCCACCAACGCGAACAATGCATCGAGCAGGTCGGGGTCGGGTGTGGCGGTGCCGCACACCTGTTCGGCTGCGTCGAGGTCGAAGCTGTGAGCGAAGATCGACAGTTGCCACCACAGCTGCTGCTCGCGTGGCGTGCACAGGTCGTAACTCCAGCCGATGCACCACCACAGCGTCTGCTGGCGCGTCGGGACATCCCGATTACCCGCTGTGAGCAGCGTGTACCGGTCGTCGAGCCGTCGGAGGATCTGATCGGCGGACAGCACGCGCAGCCGGGCCGTGGCCAGCTCGATCGCCAATGGCAACCCGTCCAGCCGGGCGCAAATCCGGGCTACGGCAAGCTGGTTATCTTGAGTTAGCTCGAACCCAGGTACCGCCGCCGCCGCTCGTTCGACGAACAATTTCACCGCATCGCATCGGGATGCTTCTCCCAGCGTGGGCACGCTGGACGGATCCGGAAAACCCAGTGGCGTCACCGGCAACACGGATTCGCCACCGATTCCGAGGACCTCGCGGCTGGTGGCCAAGATCGACAGGTCCACGCAGGCACGAAGTAGCGAATCCGCGAGGTCCGCGACCGCCCCCACCAGGTGCTCGCAGTTGTCGAGCACCAGCAAAATTTTGCGTGTCGACAGAAACTCGACCAGTACTTCCCTCGTCGGCCTGCCGGCCAGGTTCCGCGCGCCTACGGAGGTAGCCACGATGTCGTCCACCAAATCTGGGTCGTCGATGTCACCGAACTCGACCAGACTCACCCCGTCTGCGTAACCGCGGCCCAACTTGCTCGCCGCACGCGCCGCGAGCCGCGTCTTGCCGACCCCACCGATGCCCGTCAGCGTCACCAGACGCGATTCCGACAGTGCCTTCTTCACCTCGAGTAGTTGTGCCTTCCGACCGACAAAGCTTGTCAGTTCCAACGGAAGGGCACCCGTATCCACGCTGCGACGGCCCGGTCCACGCTCCGGTACGTGCGCTTCCTGCACATTGTCGGGTTCACCGCGGATGGTCATCTCATCGACGGCGTAACCATGGTCGCGCTGGATCCGTTGCAGCTGCTTACCGAGGGCGACAGCAGAGGGGCGCTGCGACGGATCGCGGTCCATCGCGGTCTCGATTGCCGCGCACACATCGGCGGGGATCCCGCCCGCGCGCAGATCCGGCACCGGATCGGTGGTGATCCGGAGAAACTGCGCAACGACCTGTTCCCCACTCCGGCGTTCGAAAGCGGCATGTCCGGTGAGCGCACAGAACAATGTGCTTCCCAGCCCGTACACATCCGACGCCGGACCGGGCGGATGGCCGTCGAGAACCTCGGGAGCAGCGAAAGCCGGCGACGCCATGACCGTTCTAGCCGTGGTCTCGAATCCGCCGGCGATACGGGCGACGCCGAAATCGCACAACGCCGGCTCCCCGTATTCGGTGAACAGGATATTCGCCGGTTTGACGTCACGATGCACGATACCGAGCCGGTGCGCCGTCTCGAGCGCCCCGGCCACCTTGATCCCGAGCCGCAGTGCCTCGTCCACAGAAAGCGGACCGTCCCTGCGGATCCGGTCCTCGAGAGATCCGCGCTCGTGGCACTGCATCACCAAATACGGTCTCCCAGAAGAGATCACGCCGATCTGCAAAACCCCGACGATGTTCGGGTGGCCGGTCAGTCGCCCCATCGCGCGCTGCTCCCGCAGAAATCGCGCTCTGCTTTCCTCGTCCGGTTCAGCGGTGGTGAGCACCTTCACCGCGACGACGCGATCCAGGTCGCGCTGGGTGCAGCGGCAGACCACGCCGAACCCGCCCCGCCCGATCTCCTCGGCGTCCTCGAACCCCACCGAACTCAGCTCCGCAACTGGTGGAGCCGCCATATCCATATCCCGGTGTGTTCCGAGGGGGTCATCCTCGACCATGTGGGTCACCTGCGATTCACGCCCCCGGAACTCCGATAGTAGTCCACTGTGCTGCCGAAGTTCCCGATCCAGTGGAGCGCTCGGGCGCGTTGTGTGCACCGGTGGGGTGAATGCGCCGTCGCGAATTCGGGCGGAAGCTCGGCGCACGAGGGTGCCTCTATCCGGCTGCTCCCCGCGAATACGGCGGCGGCGGTCTCGACGACGGATCGGTCATCTTGCTGATGGAAGAGATGCACCGCGTCGCACCGTGCAGCGCCCTGTACATCGTGCTACCGACCAACGGGGCACCCGAAACAAGGTCGGCGGTCGAGGGTCGCCGGTGCCGGCGGTAGCCCACGGGGTCGTGGCCGCCAGCGTGGTGATCGGAGCCCATCGAGGGTGGACGGTGCGCCGATGAAGTTCTATTTGGGTTGTCATCAACCACATTGGCTGACCCGCACCGCCGACCCGTTGTTCATCAGCGACACGCGCCTGCGTGATCGCAAGTCCCTTCCCCGCGCCCTGGGTGAATGGGCCTTGGACTCGGGCGGATTCACCCAGCTACAGACGCACGGCAATTGGGATTCGGTCACACCGCGCCAGTACGTGGACCGGGTGCGTCGCTATCACGACGAGATCGGGCATATGGCCTGGTCAGCCCAGCAAGATTGGATGTTCACTCACCAACCCGACACCTGTCGGAGCTGAGGGTTTGATCAGTCCCAGGTCGGTGGGTTTGGTCCAGATCGCTTGGCGCAGAGCCAGTGATGTGTTCAACGCAGAAAGTGCGCCCAGGGTGACGGTGTAGCCGGGCACTGCTCACGAACCGTCATCTCGCGCCACGGGACTGCCCCCGGTTTGGTTGATTCCTTGACCTGCCCCAGGGTTTGGTTACCCGTTTCGGTGTGAAGATCGGTGCCAACTGAGAGGCTCTGATCCCATGCCCCGACCGTATCCTCCGGAGTTCCGCTTGCGCGCCGTCGCGCTCGTGCGGGCCGGAAAACCGATCACCACCGCCGCCACCGAGTTAGCGATCAGCACCGCGGCCCTGCATAACTGGGTTCGCCAGGACCAGATCGACCGAGGTGAACGCCCCGGCCTCAGCACCGTCGAGAACGCGGCACTGGCGAAGGCCAACAAACGCATCCACCAACTCGAAGCGGAGGTCGAAATCCTTCGTAAGGCAGCAGGGCTGCTCGGGGAAATCCGGCCTGCCCCAAAAGGATTCACCCGGCAATCGATGTCCTCGTCGATGCCGGGCACCCGGCCAAGGTGTGCTGCCGCCTGCTGGGCGTCTCGGGGCCCGGCTACTACAAGTACCGAAATCGGCCCTTGTCGCCGACGAAGATGCGCCGCCAGTGGCTTACCGGGCTGATTCGTGAGGTCCACTGCGCGTCACGTCAAACCTATGGATCACGACGGGTCCACGCGGAATTGACCCAGGGGATGGGCATCGTGGTCAGCGAAAACCTCGTCGCCGAACTGATGAGCCTGGCCGGCATCGCCGGACTTCCCGGGCCGGCCAAGGTCAAACGCCTGCGCGGCATCGCCACCGCCGATGACCTGGTGCACCGCAAGTTTCACCGGCTCAAACCAAATGAGTTGTGGGTCACCGACATCACCGAACATCCCACGCGGGAAGGGAAGGTCTACTGTTGCGCGGTGATGGACACCTTCAGCCGCAAGATCGTCGGCTGGTCGATCGACAACTGCCAGGACTCGACCCTGGTCGTCAACGCGCTCGACATGGCGATCAAGAACCGAAAGCCGTTGCCGGGCGGGATTGTTCACGCCGATCACGGTGTCCAGTTCACCTCCTGGGCGTTCACCAACAAGATCCGCACCACCGGATTGATGCCGTCGTTCGGCACCATCGGCGACGGCTACGACAACGCGATGATGGAATCGTTCTGGTCGAGTATGCAGATCGAGCTGCTGAACCGGAAGAAGTGGCGAACACGAGTCGATCTGGCGAACGCGATCTTCGACTACATCGAGATCTTCTACAACCGCCAGCGGCGTCACTCTCAGCTCGACTATATGTCGCCGACCGAGCACGAGTTACGCTACGAAGGCCAGTCCGCCACCGCCTGAGATTCACATCCGGGCAGGTAACGAAACCTGGGGCAGGTCAATGCGCGGTCGCCCGCAAGGGCAACGCCCCGATCAAGCAGGTCGCCAAGGATTTCGGGATCTCCGAAGCCTGCCTGCGCAACTGGCTCAAACAAGCCGACATCGAGGACGGGAACAAGCCCGGCCTGACGCGGGAAGAGTCCGCGGAGCTGCGTGAGCTGCGTAAACGCACCAAGCAGCTGGAACAGGAAAACGAGATCCTGCGCCGGGCCGCGGCGTTCTTCGCCCGCGAGCTGCCCCCAAAATGAGGTTCCCGCTGGTCCTCGAACTGGCCGCCGACGGGTTCGCTGTCGCGGTGATCTGCCGGGTGCTCGGATTCACTCCACAGACGTTCTGCAAGTGGAAGAAAATGCCTGTCTCACAACGTGATTGGGACGATGCCCACCTGATCGACGCAGCTCGTGAGATCCATACCGACGACCCCGCGTTCGGCTACCGCTTCATCGCCGACGAGCTCGGTGATCGCGGCATCCGCGCGGGTGAGAATCGGGTGCAGCGACTCAAGCTCAACTATGCCGGCATCGGCTTGCGCAACTGATCACGACATTGCGGCCGACGGGCCCGAAAGGCACGACCGATCGGTCGGTCTCTAAGGGTCTTTGGCCCCTCCCTCCTGTCAGCCCCGGCCGACAGGATTCGATGCATGATCGACGAAACCTCGAGCGCCCCCGCTGACACGCCATCGGCCACGACCGAACCCGCGCCGCCGGCCGCGGACACCGCGCGCCGGTGGTTCGAAATCGCCTTCGATTCCGGCTATCTCGTCACCATCTGGACCCTGGTGATCGCGATGACGCGAGGGCGCGGGCGAGTCCGCGAATCCGACCGCCGCACCGCCGGGTTGCTCCGACGCGCCTTCCTCATGCTCGCGATCGGCGATACCGCGCATGTCGGATTCCGGGTCCTGGCGCTGACCCGCGGCGACGACAAGGCGACCGTCACCTGGCTGGGCAAGCGGACCAGCCTGCTCGGAATCGGCGAGATGATGTCCTCGATCACCATGACCTTCTTCTACGTGCTGACCTTGGACGCCTGGCGGGCCCGGTTCGGCAAGGCATGGACCCGATTCACCAAGCTGCTACTCGGAGCCGGCGCGGTGCGCGTCGTCGCATTGGCAGCCCCGCAGAACGAATGGGATCAGCCGACACCGCCGCAGAAGTGGTCGGTCTACCGCAATGTTCCACTGCTGGTCTTGGGCTTGGGGCAGGCGTTCCTGATCAAACGCGATGCCCGCCGCACCGGAGACCGGACCCTCGCCCGGGTAGGTGACGCGATGCTGGCGTCGTTCACGTTCTATACGCCGGTGGTCCTGTTCGCCCGCCGCGTGCCCGCCATCGGCGCGTTGATGATCCCGAAGACGATCGCCTACGTGGCGATGGCGATCCAGGTCTATCGCGGCTTCTACCGACCTGCACCGGCAGACCACGACAAACAGCATCGGGACTGAGCGATTGCGTACGGCGCTGCGCGGCAGGAATGACAGACTGTGACCGGAAGGAGCTTCCGGCGGACATCGAAGGAGTGTCTCCAATGGGATCGATGCGG
Source organism: Nocardia tengchongensis (assembly GCF_018362975.1). NCBI lineage: Bacteria > Bacillati > Actinomycetota > Actinomycetes > Mycobacteriales > Nocardiaceae > Nocardia > Nocardia tengchongensis. The sequence continues at coordinate 5,068,309 of NZ_CP074371.1, read as the reverse complement.
GCGTGGCGGGTGACGAAACCGGGGCCGATCGATGACCGGCCGCTGACCATGGAGCAAGTCCGAGTGCCTGAACCCGGCCCGGGCGAGCTGTTGGTGCGGATACTCGCCTGTGGGGTGTGCCGGACGGATCTGCACGTCACGGAAGGCGACCTGCCGGTACATCGCCCCGACGTGGTGCCCGGTCACGAAGTGGTCGGGGTGGTCACCGAACTCGGTCCCGACACCGGGACCGAGTTCGCCACCGGTGACCGGGTAGGGATCGCGTGGTTGCGCCACACCTGCGCAGAATGCCGGTTCTGCCTCCGCGGAGCGGAGAATCTCTGCCCAAGTTCGCGATACACCGGGTGGGACGCAGACGGCGGATACGCCGAGTTCGCGGTCGTTCCCGCCGCCTACGCACTGCCATTGCCCGAGGGCTACGCCGATATCGAGCTGGCTCCCCTGCTGTGCGCCGGGATCATCGGCTACCGGGCACTACGCCGCGCCGCACTCCCCCCGGGCGGCCGGCTGGGCATCTACGGCTTCGGCGGCAGCGCACACCTCGCAGCGCAGGTCGCCCTCGCCGAGGGCGCGGAAGTCCACGTAATGACCCGCGACGTCGAAGCCCAGCGACTCGCCCTGGAACTCGGTGCGTCCTCCGCGCAGGGTGCGGCGGAACCGCCTCCGGTACAGCTGGATTCGGCGATCCTGTTCGCCCCGGCCGGCGAGCTCGTGCTGCCCGCCATGGCGGCGCTGGATCGCGGCGGCGTGCTGTCGGTCGCGGGCATCCATCTTTCCGACATCCCGCCCCTGAACTACCAGCGGCATCTGTTCCAGGAACGCGAGATCCGCTCGGTCACCGCGAACACCCGCGAGGATTCCCGCGAATTCCTCACCTTCGCGGGCGCGCATCGGCTGGAGGTCACGGTGCACCCGTACCCACTGGCGGAAGCCGATCGGGCGCTGCGGGATCTGTCGCACGGAAGGTTCGCGGGTGCGGCCGTCCTGGTGCCCTGAATTTGGCGCGGCGGACCACCGCGATGCCACACTGCACGGGTGACCCTGTTGCGCCGCGTCATTCGCGTTCTATCAGCCTTCCTGCTGGTGACATTCGTGGGCACGATGGGTTACCGGTTACTGGGATTCGGGTACCTCGATGCGCTGTACCAGACCGTCACCACGATCACGACGGTCGGCTTCCGCGAGGTTCATCCGCTGAGCCCGACCGGCCAGGTATTCACCATGGCGCTGATCCTGTTCGGCGCCGGAACCGTCTTCTACATGTTCGGTGTCCTGCTCGAAGCACTCATCGAAGGTCATGTACACCAACATCTGGAGCGTCGGCGAATGGATCATCGGATACAACGCTTGCACGGACACGTCATCGTGTGCGGCTGGGGCCGGGTCGGGCACTCGACGGCCCAGTATCTCAGTGGTCTCGGTAAGAGCATCGTGGTGGTCGATCGCGACCCGCAACGCCTCGAGAATCTCGAATTCCCCTACATCCTGGGCGATGTCACCGATGACGCCGTCCTCGAAGCCGCCGGCATCCGGCACGCACAGGCCCTCATCGCCGCTTTGGACAGCGACGCCGACAATGTGTATGTCACCCTCTCCAGCCGGGCGCTGCGCAACGATCTGATCATCATCGCCCGCGCCCGCACCGAGAGCTCCAAATCCAAGCTGTTGCGCGCCGGCGCCAACCGCGCGGTCAACCCGCAGCTCATCGGCGGCCGGCGGATGGCCGCGTTCGCCTTGCAACCCAATGTCGCCGAGTTCCTCGACGTGGTCATGCACGACGAGAATCTCGAATTCCGCATCGAGGAGATCGAGATCGGCCCGGACTCGCCACTACTGGACCCGCAGTGTCGTCGAAGCCGCCCACGCGACACCGCCGGCGCACTCGTGCTCGCCATCCGCACCGGCGATGGCCGCTTCATCGCAAATCCGCACGGCGACACCCGGCTTCGGACCGGCACCATCCTCATCGCACTCGGAACCGAGCCGCAACTCGACGCGATCCGCGACAATGCCCGGACCGCCGGCCGCGCCAGCTGACCGGCCGAGTCCGAGCCATTGACCGCGCCACCCGGTGCACCCCCGCCGGGCCGCTGTCGGCGCCCTCACACCGCCGCGATATCGCGGCGGTTGAACACCGGCAGCGCCCCGGCCACGAAGGCGACGGCGACCACCATCAGCCAGAGGTGGCCCGGCCGCAGGCCGCCGCCCATCGGGCCGTCGGCCAGCGCCTGCTGAAACGGCGACCACGGGCCCCACGGACGAACGGCGTCAACGATTTTCGACGCCGCGTACAACACGTAGGCGCCCACCGCGGCCACGCTCGCCCCGGCCAGGGCGGTCCGCCGCCTGCCGGTGGCCGCGCCGAGGGCCAGGGCCAGCCCGCCGAAAGGCGCGGCCAGCGCGATCATCGCCGCCGACCCGGTGGCCGCGGCGCCGACACCGACGTGCATGCCGAACAGCGCCGAACAGGCCATCACCGCGGCGAACAGCACGGTTCCGAGCAGGGCGAGGCCGGTCAGCAGGACCGCGCTCTGCTCCAGCAGCAGTCGCATCGGCGTCACGCGCGTGATCAGCAGCACCTCCAGGGTGCCTGTCTCCTCCTCGCCGGCGACCGCGCGGGCACCCCGGGAGATCGCGAACACCAGGAACAGGATGGGCAGCATCATGCTGTACAGCTCGGTGTTGAGAAAGCCCATACCGCTGGTGAATTCGTCGATCGCGAAGAGCTTGCGCAACGATTCCGGATAGCTGTCGAGCATCTGCTTCAGCCCGGAGATGCCCGAGATCGACGGCCACAGCGCCGATTCCAGCAGCACCAGCGCCACGATGCCGAGACTCCAGCCGATCAGCCCACGGCGTTGATCACGCAGGCATTTCCGATACACGGTGGCGAACATCAGCGGTCCTGTCCGTAGTAGGTGAGGAAGACGTCCTCGAGATCGGGTTCGTGGCTGACGATGTCGACCACCCCGTACGGCGCGACGAACTTCACCAGCTCCGCCGTCGATCCGTCGACCTCGACGTGCAGTACCCGGTTCGCGCCGCGTTCGGCCGACCGCACGCCGCCCACCGCCCGCAGCAGACCCGGATCCGGCGGCGCCGCATCGAAGGTGAGGTCGATGCGGCGCAGCGATCGCGCGGTCAGCTCGGCGATCGAGCGCACCTCCACCAGGCGGCCGCGCCGCAGGATCGCGACCGTATCGGCGACCGCCTGCACCTCCGAGAGCACGTGCGAGGACAGGAAGACCGTGCGCCCGCTGTCGCGGACTTCGCGCAGCATGGCCAGGAATTCGCGCTGGATCAGCGGATCCAGTCCCTGGGTTGGTTCGTCGAGCACCAGCACGTCCGGTTCGGTCATGAAGGCCTGCACGATGCCGACCTTCTGCCGGTTGCCGTGCGACATGGCACCGATCCGCACCGAAGTGTCCAGATCCACGCGCTCGACGAGGCGCTCGAGCACCGCGGGTGCGACGCCGCCACGCAAGTCGGCGAGATAGGTCAGGTACTGCCGGGCGGTCAGATCCGGGTAGGCGACGAACTGTCCCGGAAGATAACCGATGTGGCGCTGCGCGGCCGATCGCTCGCGCACGATGTCGGCCCCGGCCACGGTGATCGAGCCGCGAGTCGGGCGCATCAACCCGACCAGCATGCGAATGGTCGTCGTCTTGCCGGCGCCATTGGGGCCCAGGTACCCGAACACCACCCCGCGCGGCACCTCGAGGCTCACCTCGGCCAGGGCGGGCGAATGCCCGTAGGACTTGGTCAGTTCCCGCATCACGATCATCGGCGACGACCCCGCGTCCATCCCGGTCATCGGGGCACCGGCTGGTGCCGGACCACGAGTACCGGACAGGTGGCCGCGTGCAGCAGGGCGGCGCTGACCGAACCCAGCACCATCGAGTCGAAGCCGCCGCGGCCGTGCGAGCCGACCACGAGAAGTTGTGCGCCGTCGGCGAAGTCGAGCAGGGTGCGGACCGGGGTGTCACAGCGGACGTGTCGTTCGACGCTCACATCCGGAAATTCCTCCGCGAATCCGGCGAGATTCTCGGCCAGCAGCACGTCCTCGGACTGCCGGATCGCCTCCCACCCGACAACTTCCAGGTCGAAACCGCTGGTGTCGCTCCAGGCATGCACCGCGACCAGCGGGGCCTTGCGCTGCGAAGCCTCCTCGAACGCCATCCGCACCGCGGGCAGGCTGTTCTGGCTGCCGTCCACTCCGACGACCACCGGCCCATCCGCGGCATTGCGACCGATGTCCGGTTCCTCGTGCACGATGGCCACCGGGCAGTGGGAGCGACGCGCGAGCCCGGCACTCACCGAGCCGAGCAGGGCCCGCCGGATCGCACCACGACCGCGATTGCCCACCACCATCATCCGAGCCCGCGCGGACCGCTCGATCAGCGTCGGCAACACCAGCTCGTCGACTGCCTCGGTGGTGAGGGAGATGGTGTCCTCCGGCGCGACCCGGTGAGCGATCCGCGCGGCCTCGGCCAGCACGCGCCGCGCCTCGTCCCGCACCGCCTCGTGCTCGGCCACCCCGCGGGCGGTCCAGGGCTCATGACTCGGCTGGACGCCGAAGGCGACGACCACATGCAGTGGCCATCCTCGCGCTGCGGCTTCGGCCGCGGCCCAGGCGACCGCCTGGTAGGAGGTCTGGGAGCCGTCCACTCCGACCACGATGGGCTGCGGGCTCGAATCCGGTGGCGTCGCGGTCTCCGGCATGGTTCCTCCTCGGTCGCGGTGATGTATCGAGCATCTCGCCGTCGCTGATCGGGCCCCAGAGACCTAGGTCACGGCCGGTCCGGGCCCTCGTGCTCTGATTCCGGGGCAGCCCGGGCCTAGGGACGGCGCGGCAGCTGCTGGTCGGCGAGATAGTTGCGGATGGTCGTCAGCGTCGCGCCGGCACGAGAGGTCCGGACCGGTTCGGCGGGGGCGAATTCGGTTGTGCGGCAGCGGCGTGCAAGGCGGCGGCCACGTGCGTGGCCCAAGCGCCGATCTCGTCCCAGTCCCGCAGATCGGTGGCCGGGAGCACATGCAGCGGTGAACCGGGTAGCTTCCGCATCCAGCGATCGACTCCGCGCAGCGCGGCGGGATCCCACCGGCCACCGAACAGGGCCGAGGCGAAGGGCCTGAGCCAGCCGTAGCGGTCGAGCAGTGCGTCCAGCTGGGGACGGACTTCGGATTCGGTTCGGGTCGGCTCGATCCGCCCGGTCGCGAAGACGGCGACGTCGCGCTGTGCGAGCGCCGGGCCGAATCGGTTCAGGAAGCGGCGCGCCGACCGCGGCCAGCGGCCGTAGTAGAAGGGCGCGCCGAGTACGACGCCGCGGTAGTCGTCGATCGTGCGCAGCTCGCGCATCGCGCTGCAATCGACCTCGAATCCCGACTCGCGGAGTTTGGCCGCGAGGAACTCGGCGATCTCCCGGGTCGCGCCGTAGTGACTGGCGTAGGCGACCAGAATCCGGGCTTTCATGGTGTCTTCCTTCGTGTCGGTATGGACGGTGTCTCAGTACGGGATCGCCACCTGTCCGCGACCGGCGTCCGGCCGCGGTGACAGCTGCTGGAAGAGTTCGGCGATCCGGTCCGGGCGACCCGGGCCGGTCCCCGGCGACGCGAGCGCGGCGGTCGCGGCCGCGATGCCCAGCCGCACCGCGGCGTCGAGCGGGTAGCCGCGGGCCAGGCCCACCACGATCCCGCCCACCTGGGCGTCCCCGGCGCCGATGCCGCTGCGCACCGGGACCTCGATGGATGTCAGCCACCGGGCGTCGTCGCGGGTCACCGCGAGGGTGCCGGCGGCCCCCATGGACACCACGACGATCTCGCTGACCCCTCGCTCGACGAGTTCCCGCGCGGCGGCGACCCTGGACTCGCGGTCCGGCAGCGGACGACCGGCGAATTCGGTCAGTTCGCGCACGCTCGGCTTGATCAGGTGGACGCCGTGGCCGACGGCGCGCAATGCCGCCCCCGAGGTGTCGAGTACCAGCGGGACGCCGAGGTCGCTCAGCAGATCGGCGAGGGTTTGGTAGAAGGTCGCCGGGACTCCCGGCGGCAGGCTGCCGCTGGCGACGACATACCGGCATTCCTGTGCGGCGCGCTCGATTTCGGCCAGGCAGCGGTGGACCTCCGGCGCGGTGAGCCGCGGGCCGGGAAGGACGAAGCGGTACTGCTCTCCGGTGTCGGTCGCGGTCACCGCGAAGTTTTCCCGCGTGTGGTCGGCGACCGGTACCGGCCGCATCGGGATCGCGGCGTCTCGCACCAGCTCTTCGAGGAGCCGGCCCGGCGGTCCACCCGCCGGGAATATCGCCGTCACCGGCTCCCCCAGCGCGGCGACCGTGCGCGCGACATTGATCCCACCGCCGCCGGGGTCGAATCTGGGTGCGGTACAGCGAATCTTGTCGGTGGGCGCGATGTGCGCGGCGGTGGTGGCGAGGTCGATCGCCGGGTTCATCGTCAACGTCACGATCGACATCGGCCACCTTCTTCACTACCGGCGGGAAAGGTTCTGACGCAGCTGATTTCACGCCTGATCGGGGTGGGCCGGTAGGGCATCGGGTAGTCGGCGGCCGGGACCGTCGTCGTCTCGGGAGGGACCGAAGTCCTCTGTTCCGCTGGGGACCCGGGCGCGACGCTGGAGGCATGGAAACCGATGTCTCCACCTCGCGGCCTGCGGTTCGCCCGGCGGAGTTCGCGCGGCGGCAGCCGGTCATCGCCGGCATCGACGGATCCCGCGCGGCGATTCGCGCCGCCGAGTGGGCGGCCGCGGAGGCCAGGTCCCGGCAGGTTCCGCTACGGCTGATCGCGATCGTGCCGGCCATCGACAAACCCGCGTTCCGGGCCGGCGGCAGCCGCTACCGCCAGGCCCTGGAGACGCTCGAGGCCGCGCGGCGGGCAGTGCTGGCTCGATACCCCGACGACGATCCCGTCGAGGTCGCCCTCGAAGTCAAGCGCGGCCAGGCCGAGCAGGTGCTGGTCGAGTTGTCCCGGTCCGCGGCCCTGATCGCGCTCGGGTCCACCGGCATCGGGTTCTTCGCCCATCTGGTACTCGGCTCCACCGCATTGTCGGTCACCCGCGACGCGCGGTGCCCGGTCGCCCTGGTGCGCCCGGACGCGACCGTGACCGGGGACGTACTGGTGGTCGTCACCGACTGGCATTCCGGCGAGCCCGCGCTGTCGGCGGCCTTCCGGGCAGCCCACGAGCGCGGCGCCGATCTCGTCGTGGCGCGGGTCTGGCCGGGGCGGGAGTGGTCGGGCATCGACGAGTGGGGCAATTCGCCCGCGCTGGTCTCCGACGCGCAGATCGAGCATTGCCGGCGCGATTTCCCCGATGTGCGGTTCCGCCCGGTGACCGTGGTCGGCGATGTGGTGAGCGCGGTCGAGCGGCTCAGCGCCATGGCCCAACTCGTCGTGGTCACCCACGATGTCGACGCGATCGCCCCCGCCCGGCTCGGGCGGGCGACCCGGGATCTGGTCCGTCATTCGTCCTGCCCGGTGCTCGTGCTCCCCGCCGCGCCCGCGCCGGTGGTCGGCTCCGAGGCGGTCCACCGATGACGACCATGGCCGAGCAGCCGCTGGAAAATGTTGCCCAGAACCACCTTTCGCCGGAGATGCGGGAAACCCACACCGGGCTCGTGGTGCTGTTCGGAGACCGCGCGTACAAGGTGAAGAAGCCGGTCGCCACCGACTTCCTGGATTTCTCCACCGCCGCGGCCAGAGACCGAGCGCTGCGGCGTGAGCTCGAACTGAACCGGCGCTGGGCCGCCGATGTCTATCTGGGACTGGCCCAGCTCACCGATCCGCTCGGCGGTCCGGCCGAACCGGTGTTGATCATGCGGCGCATGCCGGAATCGCACCGGCTGAGCACGCTGGTCGACGCGGGCAAAATCGGGCGCGATCAGCTCGCCGAACTGGCCATGATGCTGGCCTTGTTCCACCGCAACGCGCCGCGCGGTCCCGCCATCGATCAGGCCGGAACGCCCGACGCGCTGCGCCGGCGATGGGACGTTCTGCTGCGCGGCTTGCGATCCCAGCCGAGCGATGAGCTCGATCCCGCGGATGTCGCGCGCATCGAGCGCCTGGCCCTGCGCTTCCTCGACGGCCGCGCGCCGCTGCTGGCCGACCGCGTCGCCGCGGGCCGGATCCTCGACGGCCACGGCGATCTGCTGACCGAGGACATCTTCGCCCTCCCCGACGGATTCCGGATCCTGGACTGTCTCGACTTCGACGACGCCCTGCGCTACGTCGACGGTCTCGACGACGCCGCGTTCCTGGCGATGGATCTCGAATTCCGAGGGCGGACAGCGCTTTCGGAAGGATTCCTCGACGACTATCTGCGGGCGGCCGGCGATGCTCCACCCGCTGCTCTGCGCCACCACTACCTCGCCTACCGCGCCACCGTGCGCGCGAAGACGAACCGCATCCGGTCCGCGCAAGGCGATCCGGAGTACGCCGCCCACGCCCGCCGACACGTGGATCTCGCACTGCGGCATCTGGAATCGGGCGCGGTGCGCCTGGCCCTGGTCGGCGGACTGCCGGGAACCGGAAAGTCCACCGTCGCCGCCGCTCTGGCGCGCGCGACCGGCGCGGAGGTCATCTCCAGCGATACCGTGCGCGTGCAGCTGCGCGCCCGCGGAGCGATCACCGGAGCCGCCGGCGTCCTCGACGCGGGGGCCTACCTTCCCGAGGCGAAGGCCCGCGTGTACGCCCGCATGCTCGAGCTGGCACAGCAGCGGCTCGCCCACGGCGTCTCGGTGGTGCTGGACGCCTCGTGGATCGACGCCGAGGAACGGGCCCGGGCCGGCGCCCTCGCCGCCCGCACCCACAGCGATGTGATCGAACTGCGCTGCGAGTGCCCGCGACAGATGGCCGCCGCCCGCATCGAGAGCCGCCCGGCCGGGGACTCCGACGCCACCGGCGCCATCGCGAGCGCCCTGGCCGCCGTCGCGGCGCCCTGGCCCGCGGCCACGCCCCTGGACACCACCGCGCCGATCGAGGCCACCGTGGCGCGGGCCGAACAGGCCTGGAACGACGCCCCACGCACGCCCGGCGCATCCGGCGGCATGCGCCCATGACAGCCGGATCCGATGCGCCGCCGGCGGTGACGGCCCCCGCCGCACCCGCGGGCGCGGCCGTACCCGACCCCACCGAGCGCATCGACCTGCTGCTTCGCGATCTGCGCAGCAGCCGGGTGGGTCTGACCGATCGCGAGGCCCGGCGCCGGCTGGTCCAGGTCGGCCCGAATCGGCTCGAGCGCCGCGGCGGACGGACGTGGCCGCGTGAGCTGATCCGGCAGTTCACGCATCCGCTGGCACTGTTGCTCTGGGCCGCGGCGGGATTGGCGTGGGCGGTGGGCATCGTGCCGGTCGCCGTCGCCATTCTCATCGTCATTCTGATCAACGCCGGTTTCGCGTTCGCGCAGGAACGCCACGCGGAGCGAGCGGTGGAGGCGCTGGCCGCCTATCTGCCGCCACGCGCGCGGGTGATGAGGGACCGGGCGGTCACCGACATCGATGCCACCGACCTGGTTCCCGGCGACGTGCTGATCATCTCCGAAGGCGATCGGATCTCCGCGGATGCCCGCATCCTCGACGGCGGCATGGAAGTCGACATGTCGGCGTTGACCGGTGAGTCCATGCCGGTCTACCGATCCGCGGATCTCGCCGATGCCGGAGTACCGCTCCCACAGGCCGGCGACCTGGTGTTCAGCGGTACGACCTGCACCGAGGGTGAGGCGCGGGCGGTCGTGTACGCGACCGGCATGCGCTCGGAACTGGGCCGCATCGCCGCGCTGTCGGAACGAGTGCGGCACGATGAGAGTCCGCTCGAACACCAGGTGCGCCGGGTGGCCTGGCTGATCGCGCTGGTGTCGGTGGCGCTCGGCGTCGCGTTCATTCCCCTGGCGACCCTCGCCGCTCGACTCTCCTTCGTGAACGCGGTGGTGTTCGCGGTCGGGCTGCTGGTCGGCAACGTGCCCGAGGGCCTGCTTCCGGTGATCACCTTGGCGCTGGGCATCGGCGTGCGCGAGCTCGCCCGGCGTGGCGCGGTGATGAAACGGCTGAGCGCGGTCGAGACCCTCGGATCCACCGATGTCATCTGCACCGACAAGACCGGCACGCTGACCGAGAACCGGATGCGAGTCACCGTGGCCCACACCGCGGGCGGACGGTTCGATTTCACCCCGGATCGGCCGCCCACCCGCGACCCCACCCTGGACCGGATGGCCGTGGCGCTGGCGGCCTGCAACAACGCGAATCTCACCGGGAGCGGCGATCACCTGCCCACGGGGGATCCGACCGAGGTCGCCCTACTCGAAACCGTTGCGGCACTCGGCTTTCCGGTCGACGAAGACCTGCGACGGCAGCACCGGACTCGCCAGTTCCACTTCGATTCGGCGCGCAAGCGGATGTCCACCCTCGATGCCGGAACACACGGCGAGCGGGTGATACATGTCAAGGGAGCGCCGGAAGCGGTACTGCCACTGTGCATCACCGAACTCGATACCCGGCAGCGACCCGTCCCCCTCACCACCGTGCGGCGTCGGCAACTGAACGATCTGGTCGACGGACTGGCCCGGCAGGGTCTTCGGGTGCTGGCCGTCGCCGAACGCCGCCTCGACGACGAGGAGGCCGATCCGGTCCGCCCCGATCAGGCAGAACGCGCGCTGACGCTGCTCGGTGTGGTGGCGATGGAAGACCCGCCGCGCGCGGAAGTCGCCGAAGCCGTGGCCGCCTGCCACACCGCCGGCATCCGGGTCATCGTCATCACCGGCGACCACGGGCTCACGGCCGCGGCGGTGGCCGCCCAGGTGGGCATCACCCGCACCGAGCCGGTCATCGTGACCGGCGACGAACTCGACCACACCAGCGAGCACGACCTCGACCTGCTGCTCGCGGCCGACACCGACCTGATCTTCGCCCGCTCCTCGCCCGAGGCGAAACTCCGCATCGCCGACGCCCTGCGCGCCGCGGGCCACGTGGTGGCCATGACCGGGGACGGCGTCAACGACGCGCCCGCTCTGCGGCGCGCCGACATCGGAATCGCCATGGGCCGCTCGGGAACCGACGTGGCGCGCGAGGCCGCCACCATGGTGCTGACCGACGACAATTTCGCCACCATCGCCGCGGCCATCCGCGCGGGCCGCCGCGTCTACGTCAACATCCGCAAGTTCATCTTCTACATCTTCGCCCACGCCACCCCCGAAGTCGTGCCGTTCCTGGTGTTCGCGCTGTCCGGTGGCGCCGTACCGCTACCGCTCACCGTGCTGCAACTGCTGTCCTTCGACGTCGGAACCGAAACCCTGCCCGCGCTGGCCCTGGGCCGCGAGCCCGCCGAACCCGGGCTCATGCATCAGCCGCCGCGCCCACGCGGCGAACCCGTCATCCGCGCTCGGATGCTGTTGCGCGCCTGGCTGTTCCTCGGCGTCCTGTGCGCGGCATTGGCGATGGCTGGATTCTTCTTCGTGCTGCTGCGCGCCGGCTGGCATCCGGGTGCGGCCACCGGCCCCGGCTCGCCTTTGCACCATGCCTACCAGCAGGCCACCACCATGACCCTGCTCGGCTTGGTCACCGGCCAGATCGGCACCGCTTTCGCCGCTCGCACCGAACACGCCTCCCTGCGTTCGATCGGCGTCTTCTCCAACCCACTGCTGTTGTGGGGCATAGCCTTCGAGCTCGCCGTCACCGCCGCCATCATCTACCTGCCACCCCTGCACACGCTGCTGGGCACCGCCGCCCTCACCCCCGCCATGCTCGCTTTCACCGCCCCTTCCCCTGATCGTGTGGGGCGCCGACGAATTCCGCCGCTGGCTGGTCCGCCGCCGCACCACCGCCACGGAGCTCACCGACGAACGCGTCCACGCCACGGCGTAGTGATGTCCTCGGTGTGCACCCGGCGGCGGCCGGATCACGCGGTGGTCAGGAACTCGACGCAGGAGGCGATCGTGGTCAGTCGGGAGTAGTCGGATTCCTCGATGCGGAGATCCACTGCGGCGGAGAGGCGTTCGACGAAGGTCAGGAAGTCGAGCGAGTCGAGCGCGAGGGTGTCGCGCAGCGGAGCGTCGCCGGGCAGGGCGGCCAGGCGGTCCGGGGTATCGAAGCCGTGCAGGGCGCCGCGGACGAGACCGTCGGCGACCTGGTGGGACAGGCTGGTGGCCATGGCTTTCAGAGCTCCTCGGGAGTTTGCAGCAGGGTGTCGACGGCATGGAGGAAGCGGGCGCCGATCGCGCCGTCGGTGGCGCGATGGTCGGCGGAGAGGGTGGCGGTGAGCTGGGGCCGGACGCCGAGCAGCCCGTCGACCGCGCAAGGACGCTCGGTCACCGCGCCGAAGCCGACGATCGCGACCTGCGGGGCGGCGATGACACCGAAGACCGAATCCACACCCAGGTCACCGAGGTTCGTCACGGTGATGGTCGCGGGGGTCGCGTCGGACGAGCGCAGGCGCACCGCGCGGGCGCGTTCGGCGACACCGCGCAAGGCGGTCATCAACTCCGGCAGCGCGAGGCGGTCGGCGTCGGGGATGGTGGGGACGATGATGCCGCCCGATCGCATGGAGACCACGACACCGAGATGGACGTGCGACGCGGGGTGGAACTCGTCGTCGATCCAGTGACCGTTCAGCTCCGGCACCGTCCGCACGGCCCGCGCCACCGCCGCCAGCAACAGTGCGGCGGGCAGGATCCGGTCGGTGACCGGCACCTGGCGGTTGTGCTCGGCGAGCCAGTTCCGGGCCGCCATCATATCGATGGTGCTGGACAGATAGTAGTGCGGGATGGTGCGTTTGGATCTCGTCATCGCGGCCGCGATCAGTTTGCGAACCTCCGCCGGATCGTGTTGCGGCGCAGCGTGTTGTCCCGGCTCGGGCGCGCTGATCGCGGCCGAGCTCGGCCGGTTCGACACCGGTGCGGGGTCGGTGGCGGGCGCGGCGGCCTCGGTCCCCGACACAGCCGCGCGCACGTCGGCCGCACGGACCGCGCCCTCGGGCCCGCTGCCCACGATATCGGCCAGCTCCACACCGGCGGTATCGGCCAGCCGCCGTGCGTAGCCGCTGGCGCGGACCACCGCCCGATTCCCGCCCCGGCGTTCGAGAATGGCGCGATCGAGATCCGCGCGCACGATCCGGCCACCGGGCGCCGACCCGTGCACGGACGCGAGATCGATTCCGGCCTCCGCGGCGATCCGGTGGATGAGAGGCGTTGCGCGGAAGGCAGATTCGCGTCCGTCCTGATCGTGCGGCGCGACCGGCACGGCCGGCGCTGTCGGCGATTCGGGCGCGACGGGCACGGTCGACGCCGACGCGGGGCTCACCGACGCCGGCGTGGCCGCCGCCCGGCGGGCCGGTTCGGCGCCGGGCGGCTCGATGGTCGCCAGCGGTGTTCCGACCGGCACCGTGGTTCCTTCCGGCACCAGCAGTTCACCGATGACGCCGTCCTCGAAGCACTCAACCTCGATCGCCGCCTTGGTGGTGTCGACCTCGGCCACGACGTCCCCCTTGTGCACGGCATCGCCCTCGTGTACCCGCCATTCGAGCAGGGTGCCCTCGGTCATGTCCGCGCCCAGCGACGGCATCCGGAATTCGGGCACCTCAGCTCACCGCCTTGCGCACGGCCGCGGCGACCACACCGGGTTGCGGCAGGGCCGCCTCTTCGAGCTGCCGGGCATAGGGAATCGGCACCTCCGCGGTGCAGACCCGGGCGATGGGGGCGTCGAGCAGGTAGTAGCCGTTCTCGGCGGCGCGAGCGGCGATTTCGGCGGAGATGCTCACACTGCGCCAGCCTTCGTCCACGACGACCAGGCGGTGCGTGCGCGCGATCGACGCGAGGACGGTCGCCTCGTCCAGCGGGCGCAAGGTGCGCAGGTCGATCACTTCGGCGGAGATCCCGTCACCGGCCAGCTCCTCGGCCGCGGCCTCGGCGACCCGCAGCCCGCCGCCATAGGACACCAGGGTGACGTCGGTGCCGGCGCGGCGGATGACGGCCGAGTCGATGTCGACCGCACCGGCGTCCGCGGGCAGCTCGGCCTCGCTGTTGTAGAGCGCGATCGGTTCGAAGATCAGCACCGGGTCCGGGTCCTGCAACGCGGTCCACAGCATGCCCCGCGCGTCGGCGACGGTGGCGGGAGACAGCACCCGCAGGCCCGGGATGTGCGCGTAGAACGCCTCCAGACTGTGCGAATGCTGCGCTCCCAGTTGGCGTCCCGCGCCGGTGGCCATCCGGATCACCAACGGCACCCCGAGCTGCCCGCCGGACATGTGCCGCAGGGTGGCGGCGTTGTTGAGGATCTGATCGAGCGCGAGCAGGCTGAAGTTGACGGTCATGATCTCCACGATCGGCCGCAGACCACCCAGCGCCGCACCGATGCCCGCGCCGACGAAGGCGGACTCGCTCAGCGGCGTGTCCCGGATGCGCTCGGGACCGAACTCGTCGAGCAGCCCCCGGCTCACGCCGAAGCAGCCGCCGTAGGCGCCCACGTCCTCGCCCATGAGGAACACCCGATCATCGCGAATCAGAGCCTCGCGCAACGCTTCCCGCACGGCTTCCCGATAGGTGGTCATCTCGTCTCCGCGTACACGTGGCGAGTCAGATCGGTGATCGGTTCCAGCGGGGCGGATTCGGCGGCGGCGACCGCGGCCTCGATTTCGGCGTCGACCTCCGCTTCCAGCTTCACCTGGGCATCGGGTCCGGCCGCGCCGGCCGCGCGCAGCTCGGCGAACAGCCGCGGGATCGGATCGCGGGCCTTCCATTGCTCGATCTCGGCCTTGTCGCGGTAGCGGTCCGCGTCGTACATCGAATGCGCGCGAAAGCGATAGGTGCGCAGCTCCAGGAAGCACGGACCGCGTCCGCCGCGAATGGACTCCAGCGCTCGCCTCGCCGCCGCCGCGACCTCGACCGCGTCCATGCCGTCGACCGGCCAGGACGCCAGACCGTAACCGGCGGCCCGCAGCGACAGATCGGTAACCGCGTGTTCCCGCTTCAACGCGGTTCCCATGGCGTATCGGTTGTTCTCGCAGGCGAACAGGACCGGCAGCCGCCACAGCGCGGCCAGGTTGAGGCACTCGTGGAACTCCCCCTCCGCGACCGCGCCGTCGCCGAACAGGCACACGGTCACCGTGTTCCGGCCGCGCAGCGAGTCCGCGAGCGCGAGCCCCACCGCCAGTGGCAGCCCCCCGCCGACGATGGCGTTGCCGCCGTAGAAGCGGCGCTCCCCGTCGAACAGGTGCATGGAACCGCCACGGCCGTGGCTGCATCCGGTGGCACGCCCGTACATTTCGGCCATGACAGCGTTCATCGGCACACCGCGGGCCAGCGCGTGCCCGTGCTCACGGTAGGTGGAGACGACGGCGTCACCGGGTTCGAGGACGCCGAGCAGTCCGGCGGCCACCGCCTCCTCGCCGATCGACAGGTGCAGGAAGCCGCGAATGGCCTCGGCGCTGTAGAGCTCGACGCAGCGTTCCTCGAAGCGGCGGATGCGGATCATCTGCCGCAGCAACTCGATTCGCTCGCCAGGGGCCGACGCGGCCCCGTCGTCCACCGCGGTCATCGCGTGACCTCCAGGGTCGAGACGTCGCCTTCGGGAAGTCCGCGATCCCGGGCCTGCAGGAGTCGGCGCATCACCTTTCCGCTGCGGGTGTGCGGCAGCGTGTCGGCGAAGACGATCCGTTTGGGCGCGACCGCACCCAATTGCTTTCTGCCGTAAGCGAGTATGTCATCACAGAGCTCCGGGGAGGGTTCGTATCCCGGGCGCAGTTGCACGAAAGCCTTGACCACTTCGCCCGCCACCGGGTCGGGCGTGCCGATCACCCCGGCCTCGGCGACGGCGGGGTGCGCCATCAGCACGCTCTCGACCTCGAACGGGCCGATCAGGTGTCCCGCGGATTTGATGACGTCGTCGGCCCGGCCGACGAACCAGAAGTATCCGTCGCCGTCGCGCCGCGCCAGGTCCCCGCTCAGATACCACCCGGCTGCGAAAGCCCGTGCGTACTTGGCGGGTTCGTCGCGGTAGCCCCGGAACATCGAGGGCCAGCCGACACGCAGGGCCAGCTCCCCCACCTCGCCGTCGGCCGCGTACTCGACCTCGCCGTCGGTGACCGCGGCGCGGCCGTCGGGGCCGCGGCGCAGGATCGTGGCCTCGATCCCCGGCAGCGGGCGGCCCATCGAACCGGGCCGGATCTGTTCGGCGGCCAGGTTGGCGATCATGATCGCGCCGGTCTCGGTCTGCCACCAATTGTCGTGCACCGCATGGCCGAGCACTCGTTTGCCCCAGACCACGGCCTCGGGGTTGAGCGGTTCACCCACGCTCGCGACGAATCGCAGGCTCGACAGGTCGGTGCCCGCCGGCAGTTCGTCGCCGCGGCGCATGAGCATGCGCAGCGCCGTCGGGGCGGTGTACCACACCGAAACCCTTTCGGCGGTGAGGATGTCGTACCAGCGCCGGGCGTCGAACTCGGCCTCGTCGCTGATCAGCGTGACGCCCAGGGCGAGCGGGGCGATGACGCCGTAGGTCATGCCGGTGACCCAGCCGGGATCGGCTGTGCACCAGAAGATGTCACCGGGGCGCAGGTCGAGGGCGTAGTGAGCGCTGACCCGGTGGGCGAGCACGGCGCCGTGCACATGCACCGCGGCTTTGGGCATACCGGTGGTGCCACTGGTGAAATGCAGCAGGGCGGGATCGTCGGGACCCGTTCGCACGATGGGGAACTCCTCGGGGACCAAGGCCATCGCCAAGGCCAAGCCGACGGTGTCGTCGATCGGCGGGTCGTCGACACCGGCGTCGGTGAGCAGCACGTGCCGCAGCGCCGGCACCGCGGCACGGTTCGGCGCGATCTTGCGACGATACTGGTCCACGGTGGTGATCAGCGTGGACGCGCCCGACAGCTCGAGCCGCTGCCGCACCGGTTCCGGGCCGAACGCCGAGAACAGCGGCACCACCACGCATCCGGCCTTCCAGGCCCCCAGGCAGGCGATGTACAGCTCCGGGGTGCGGCCCAGCAGCAGGCATACCCGGTCGCCGCGACGCACACCCAGATCGCGCAGCACGTGCGCGAATCGGTTGCTGAGCGTGGCGAGCTCGGCATAGGTGAGGGTGGTGTCGCCGCCCGCGGCGGCCAGCCAGCGCAGCGCGGGCGCGTCGGCCAGCGGCGTGCCCAGATGCCGGTCGACGGCTTCGTGGGCGATGTTCACGCCCCCGCCGGGCAACCCGTCGAGGCAGCGACGCGCGGAGTCCCAGGTGAATTCCCGGCACGCCATGTCGTACGCGGTGAGATTGGCCTCGGCCCGTTCTCGCGGCGTCTTGTCGATCGGTTCCCAGCGCATCGGTTCCCGCACCGGCGTGCCCTGGTGGTTCGCGGTCTTCATCGGTACCTCCCGTATCCAGTCAACGACCGTGACCCGGGCCCCGGGCAGGGCGTAAAGACCATCACCGCAGGGACCTCCGTCGCCGACGCTGTGGCACGAGTCCTCTGCCCCGCAGGTCGCCCGGAGCGCACGCTCGAGCCAGTAGCCGAGTGTCCGATCTCCGTCCGAAAGGCCGTGTCCGATGAGCCATCACTCCGATCCGTTCGCGCCCGCCGTGCACACCGCCCACGAATGGCTGGCCGCGGTGGCCGCCGGCATCGACACCGAGGACCGCTTCGTCGCCTACCGCGCCCTGCGCGCCTGGCTGCACACCGTGCGCGACCGGTTGAACATCAATGCCGCCGCGCACCTCAGCGCCCAGCTGCCGGAGCTGCTGCGCGGCATCTTCTACGAGGGCTGGATGCCCAGCCAGGTGCCGGTCCCGCACGACGCGCCGTCGTTCCTCGCCCAGTTCGCCCGGGCCGCGGGCGTCACCACCGAGGCCGCTGTCCCGCTCGCGGGCACCCTCACCGACACCCTCGCCGGTCTGTTCTCGCCCGGCCAGCTCGATCATGTGCTGGCGCAACTGCCCTTGAAACTGCGCTTCATCCTGCTCGGGACCGATCCGGCCGCGGTCTACGCCGCGGCGGCGGTATTCCCGGAACCGGACCTGTCCCGGGTCGGCGACATCGAACGCCGCTTGGACGCCCTCACCGACGCGGTGACCACGCTCGTGCACGGCCTCGAGTTCCCCGCCGACGGCGAATTCGACACCAACGCGGGGTCCGCGGCCGCGCAGCGGGCCCGCCGCATCCTGCTCGCCGAGGGCCTGACCGGTCCCGAACATTGACCCGGACGAGGACATCATGCCGATCCGATCCACCATCCCACTCGGCCGCGTCGCCGGCATCCGGCTGGGGGCGCACTGGTCGGCCGTGGTCACCGTGGGACTGTTCACCTGGGTGCTCGCCGCCTACCTGCGTGGCACCGCGAGCACCGGAATCATCTGGGCGGCGGCCGTTCTCGGCGCGCTCGCCCTGATCGCGTGCCTGCTCGCCCACGAGCTCGCGCATTCGATCGTGGCCACCCGGCACGGGATTCGCGTCGAACGCATCGTGCTGTGGCTGCTGGGCGGCGCCTCCGAGCTCGCCGACGAACCTCGCGACGCCCGCACCGATCTGCGGGTCGCCCTGGCCGGGCCGGCCACCAGCCTGCTGCTCGGCGCGGTGGCGTTCAGCGCGGCGGCGGTCTCCGCCGTCTTCTCCCCCGGTGGCCCGGTGACCGCCACGCTGATCTGGCTGGCCACGGTCAATGTCGTTCTCGCCGTGTTCAATATGCTGCCCGGCGCGCCGCTCGACGGCGGCCGGGTGGTGCGGGCACTGCTCTGGCGGCGCAGTGGCGACCGGCTGCGCGCCGAGGCCACCGCCGCCCGCGTCGGCCAGTTCGTCGGCATGACCCTGACCGCGCTCGGATTCGCCGAAATCCTGGCATCGCACAATTTCGGCGGCCTGTGGCTGATGCTGCTGGGCTGGTTCCTCTACACCGCCGCCAACAGCGAACTGATGCTCGCGGGCCTGCGACATCGCCTGGGCGACACCACGATCGGCGAGATCATGACGTCCGACCCGATCGCGGTCGCCGCGGGCTGGACCGTGGAACAGTTCCTCGGCTCGAACCTGGTCTACACCCATCACCGCGTCTTCCCTGTCGTCGATGCCGACGGCCGCCCCTGCGCCGTTCTCGCCTGGGCCGATCTCCTTCGCCCCCGCACCCGGGTCCATCCCGGACTGCGAGTGTCCGAACTGGCCCGCCCACTTCGGCCCGCCGCGATCGCCGGCATCGACGCTCCCCTCGGAGATGCCATCGCCCGGACGGTCCTGCGCCCCAGCCTCGACATCATCGCCGTCGTGCACCCGAACGGCCGCCTCGCGGGCGTGGTCACCGCCACCGACCTCGCGCTCGCCTGCGACCGTTCGGCCCTGGGCCTGCCCGCCCATCCCACCTCCGCACCGGCTCCACCGGCCACGCTGCCCGGGCCACAGTTGTAGCTGACCCGCGGTGCGGTGATCCCGCACGCCTGCGTCCGAGCGCAGTCCGCGAGGTTCTCGCGAGCGGCGACGATCGCCCCACGGATTCAGCTGTTCGAGCGTCTGGTGAGGGTTCCGGGTCCTACCCGTGGCAGTGCTGGGCTCGCGGTGTCCGCCCCAGTCCGCTGTCGGTGCCCGCCGCCGCCGCGACGAACCCGGCGACGAGCTGCGAGTCCCGGTCCCACACCGCCAGGATCGGCGTCGGCGGCGCGTCGCTGACGGGGACGAACGCCACGTCCGGGTGCCGGTAGCGGGTCGCGATGAGCGCGGGCGCCAGATGCACCTGCGAGCTGTTCGCCAATCGGCCGAGTTTGTCGTCGATGCCGCGGATCGGTTCCCCACCGGGCCCGGACGACTCGTAGCGCGCCGTCTCGAATCGCGTCAGCTCGGCCAACGGCGACCGCGCCGGACAGCACAGCCGCGGCCTGGATCGACGAACGGGGTGCCGGCCGACGCCATCTCACCCCGTCCTGGAGCAGTTCACCCGGCCGGAGCCTCGGCGGGTTCACGCGGGCCCTGGTCGAGCCGCAAGGGCGGGTATTCGTCGGTCAGCAGCGCGGAGTATGCCAGCACCCGGTAGAACCAGCGGTTGATGCCGATCACGAAGCCGAACAGGCCGCGGGGGTATCGCCCGGTGAACAGCAGTGCGACGGCGGCGATCAAAACCAGCACGCCGATCAGCGGAATGGTGGTGCCGCCGCTGCCGTCGTCTCCGCTTCTCCCGAGCGCCACACCCCCGCTGAGCAGGGCGCCCAGGATCAGGTAATGCGGGATGGCCAGCAGCCACCACTTCACGAGCACCAGTCCGCGCGAAAGCCGTTGCGGGTAGTCGACTTCCAGGTCCGCCGGGTAGTCGGTCCGCCGCAACGTGAACGGCGGGTACTTGTCGGTGCCCAGCGCGGCGTAGGTGTAGTACTGCACGCGCCACGACCAGCGCATCACGCCCACGCTGAAGTCGAACAGGGATCGGGGTAGCGCTCGGTGAACAGAATTGAGAACCAGGCCACCACGGTGGCCACCCAGAAGGCGATCCACAGGAAGAACAGCACGACGTAGTGGGGTATCGCGAGAATCCATTTCACCAGCCACAGCCAGCGTGATAGCGGTTCGTCCAGATCGCCGCGCAGTCGGACGGCGCTGTACTCGGGCGTCATATCGGTCTCCTTCCAGAATCGTCGGCCGAATCGAACACCGACTGACGTCGATCGTCCGCCGCGGCGATCAACCACGGGAGCAGCCGAAGTCCCACAAACGGCGGTCTTTGGATGCCTACCGGCCCGGACCGCGGCCCGCTCCGGCGGGACGTTGGTCCCCAGCGCACCGGGCCGCAGTGCCCTGTCGCGCGCCCCCTGCCGCCGAGGACGCTGAACTCATCCGGCCCCAGCACCCACCAGGAGTTGTCATGGCATCCGAGACGCCCGTCCGACGGGAGGAACCGCCACAGATCTTCCGCGATCGCCGCGAGGCCGGGCGGGTGCTGGCCCGGCTGCTCGAGCACTACCGCGGCGAGCCCGATCTGATCGTGCTCGGCCTGGCGCGCGGGGGCGTGCCCGTCGCCTGGGAGGTGGCGGCGGCCCTGCGCGCGCCACTGGACACGCTCATCGTGCGCAAGTTGGGCGCACCGGGGAATCCCGAATTCGCCATCGGGGCATTGGCTTCCGACGGTCGCGTGGTTGTGAACGACGACATGGTCCGCGCGCTGCGGGTGAGCCCCGAGCAGTTGCGTGCCATCGCGCGGTCCGAGGCGCACGAGCTGACCCGCCGCCAGATCGCCTACCGGGACGGCCGCGCGCCGATCGCGGTAGCCGGGCGCACGGTCATTCTGGTCGACGACGGACTGGCCACCGGCGCGAGCATGCTGGCCGCGGTCGAGGCGCTGCGCGCCGAGGAGCCCGAGCGCATCGTGGTCGCGGTCCCGGCCGCACCGGAGTCCAGCTGCCGCGAGTTCGGCGCGCTGGTGGACGAAATGGTCTGCGCCACCATGCCTTCCCCGTTCCGCGCGGTGGGCGACTCGTTCTGGAATTTCAGTCAGGTCACCGACGCCGAGGTACGCGCGCTACTCGCGACGCCGACCATCGGCGCGGTGGCCCCCGTCGCCGATCCGGTCGTCGTACTGCGCGGCGCCGCGCTCGAGGCGCCGGGCGGCGTCCCGCCCGAGCACGCGCTCGACGATCTCATCGGCGACGCGCGATTCGTGCTCATCGGCGAAAGCTCGCACGGCACCGCCGAATTCTATGCCGCCCGGGCCGCCATCACCGGCTGGCTGATCAGCGAGCGCGGCTTCAGCGGGGTGGCCTGCGAAGCCGACTGGCCCGACGCCTACCGCGTCGACCGCTATGTCCGCGGCCTGGGCGCCGACGATTCACCGACACACGCGCTCAGCGGATTCGAGCGGTTCCCGGGCTGGATGTGGCGCAATACGGTGGTGCGCGAATTCGTGGAATGGCTGCGGCTGCACAACGACCAGCGCCGCCGCGACGGAGGCGAATGCGCCGGATTCTACGGCCTGGACCTCTATTCCATGCACCGCTCGATGCGCCGGGTGATCGAGTACCTGGAGCAGGTGGATCCAGCCGCCGCGCGCCGCGCCGCGCGCCGCTACGCCTGTTTCGACCGCGTCTCCGAGGAGGACGGCCAGGCCTACGGTTTCGCCGCCGCGTTCGGCGGCGGGGAATCCTGCCAGGCCGAAGTGGTCCGGCAGCTGATGGAGTTGCAGCGCGGCGTCGCGGAGCTGATCGAGACCGGCGACGGCGACGCGCATTTCGACGCGCTGCGCAACGCCTGGACGGTGCGGGACGCCGAGGCCTACTACCGGGCCATGTTCGGTCCCCGGGTGGATTCGTGGAATCTGCGTGACGAGCACATGGCCGACACCCTCGACGCGCTGGCTACCCAGCTGTCCCGGCCCGGCGCACCCGCGCGGATCGTGGTGTGGGCGCACAACTCTCACGTCGGCGACGCGCGCGCCACCGAGATGGCCGCCGACGGGCAGCTCTCACTGGGACAGCTGGTGCGTGAACGTCACGGCAGGCAGTGCCGCACCATCGGATTCACCACCGCGTCCGGCACCGTCACCGCGGCGAGCCGCTGGGACGGCGCGGCCGAACGCAAGACCGTGCGCCCACCACTGCCCACCAGCATCGAGGAACTGCTGCACGACACCGGGATGCCCGCGTTGTATCTGCGCACCGACCGTCCCGGCAACGTCGCCGACATCCTGCGCGCGCCCCGCTTGGAACGCGCCATCGGCGTCATCTATCAGCCGGGCACCGAACGGCAGAGCCACTACTTCCCACACCCGCGCGGCCGATCGGTACGACGCCATCATCCACATCGACCGGACCACCGCCCTCGAACCTCTGGTACCGGACAGCGACGGCTCCGCGGGCACGGTACCGGAGACCTATCCGAGCGGGCTCTGACCACGACGACCCTGGGCCGCAGGGGCTTTCACCCTGCGGCCCAGGGTTGACGACTGCGCCCGGGGTTCACGACTGCGCTGTGCCCGGCGGCGCCGGGGGGCCGGCCGATGCCGGCCGATCACCTGCGGCCGGGTCGAGAGCCGCGATCGCGCCGAACCCCTCGGCGATGCAGTCGGCCAGCACCGCCGGATCGGGCACCGCCGCGGTGTCGGAGTTGATTCCGATGCAGCAGGTACCCGCATGCGAAATCAGCGTGATGTTGAACGCGGTGCCGGTAGTGGGACCGAAGGGGAAGATCCGTTCGACCTTCGCGCCCGCGACATAGAGCGCGACCGGGGATCCCGGGACGTCGGAGGCGATGAAGTCGACGTGTTTGAACATGGGGGTGAGCAGCCCGACCGGCAACCGGTTGAAGGTCGCCGCGACAACGTTCGACAGCGGGATCGCCGGTTCGTGGCGCCACCGCTCGACCGTGGCGTCGAGTGCGCGCATGAGATCGACCGCGCCGTCGATTGCGACCGGGACGGCGAAGCGGGCGAGCGTGATGCGATTGCCCCCGAGCGGATCGCCGTGGCGCCGCAGGCTGATCGGCATCGCTACCCGCAGCTCCTCGACCTTCTCCCCGTGCCGGTGGTGGTAGCCGCGCAAGCCGATCAGAACCGCGGCCAGGAAGGCGTCGTTGACCGTGCAGCCGGCCACACGCGCACCCCGCCGCAGCGTCTCGAGCGACACCTCGAGCACCGTCAGCCGCCGGCCCAGGCTCCGCTCGGTCATCAGCGGCGACAGCGTCCTGGTGATCGGGCGGGCCAGCCGGAGCAAGGATTCGGCCATCGCGGCGCCGTCGCGGACCGCGCCGACGGGGTTGGTGAGAGCACGCCGCGCGATCGGCGGTATCGCCGCCATCCCGGCACGGACCAGGTCCGTCCCCGCCGTCCAGTTCCACGCGACGATGTCGCCCAACGCGCCGTCTCCCGATGGCGCCGGGCCGGGGACCGGTTCGTGCGCGGTACCCGCACGGGTGAAATCCAGAATCTCACCGGCGATCTGGATACCGCCGACACCGTCGGTGAGGCTGTGGTGCACCTTGAGCACGAGCGCGCTCTTCCCCTCGTCCAGGCCGCCGAGCACCGTGAACCGCCACAGCGGCCGGGCCGGATCGAATGCGGACATGACCTCGGTGCGCGCGAACTCGATCACCGACGCCAGGTCCGCGGGGGGCCGGCAGCGCGAGACGACGGACATGCCAGCCCAAGTCGAAATCGGGATCGGGAATCCACCGCGGCGGCGTCAGCCCCCACGGGACCGCGACCAACCGGTGCCGGAACCTGGGCACCGCGCGCGTCCCTCGATCGAGTAGGCGCAGCAACCGGTCCCAGTCCGGTTCGGTGTCGAGGACCAGCACCGTCACGATCGTCGATCGCAGATTGGGATCCTGTTCCATGCTCCACGCGAACAGGTCCGACTGCGTCATGTGCGTGTCGTGCGAGGCCATTGTCCTACCATCCCGGAATGCGCGAATCCTGTACCCGCCGGGAGATTTCCCTGTCTTCACTGTGACCGGGCGGCACCGGTGGCCGGCAGGGGCGAAGGTCACCCGGACCGCGTCTTCGGGCACTGTTTGCCCGGCTCGGACCGAGGACGCAGCGAGGACCGGATGGGGACGATCGGCCCTACGACGCGCCGCATGGTCGCGTCCATGCTGATGCATGGCGCCGTCACCGGCGGCGGCCGTTCCACCGATTTCGCGTCAGGAGCCACTCATGACCACACCCACTCAGCAGTCCGCGCAGACCGGGCAGCCGGAGCGTCTGTCCGACGAGGTCCTCGAATCGGCCAAGGCCGGACAGCGGGCCGCCGGCGCGGCCGTGCGCACCTTCATCAGCACCGTCGACGAGGCGATTCGTGAACGGCGGGAGGCGATGCGCGAGGATTCCGATCTGCACGCGCTGCGTACGACCCTCGTCGGCGCCGGACTGGAACTGTCCGACAAGCTCATCACCACGCAGTACGAGTTCCTGCGCAGCATCGTGCGCGACGCGAGCGAAGCGCTGCACAAGGCCGACGCAGACAAGCACTGACCGACACCGCCCCCACCGACCGATGACCGGACGCCCGGTGGCCGCGCCGACCCGATCGGCGGCCGCCGGGCGTCTCGCCGGTGCCGTCGGAGAGTCGAAGGTCCCAGCGGTCGTGGACCTTCCACCGCGGTCGGACGGCGTTGGCCTCTGGTCGGGCGGCACTCCCCCGGCGCACAGTCGAACCATGCAGTTTCCACGGCAGCATCGGAATCGCCCCGAGGATAGCGGGTTACAGTGGCGGACGACGATGGTCGACGGCGCACCCAGCCGATATCTGGTCGGTGGCACCGGTCCCGGCGTGGTGCTGCTGCACGGATTCGGGCTGGCGAACCGCACCTATCGAAAGGCGCTCGAGGAGCTCGTGCGACGCGGAATGCGCGTCCACGCGCCGACGATGCCCGGCTTCGGCGGTACCGGCGAACTGCCCGCCGACCGAACCAGCATCAAGGGCTACGCGGCCTGGGTCGCCGCGTTCATCCAGGCCGTGGGCATCACCGAACCGGTCACCCTCATCGGCCACTCGTTCGGCGGCGCCGTCGCCATCATGACCGCCCACGACTCGCCGGATCTGGTGGGTCGTCTGGTCCTGGTCAATTCGGTCGGCGGCTCGGCCTGGGTCGACGGCCGCGGCACGCTGGTGGCGATGACCCGCCGGCCACTGTGGGATTGGGGCTTGCACCTGCAGGCCGACCTCCTCCCGGTCCCCGAGCTGACCCGCGTGCTGCCGGTCATCCTCCGTGACGGCGTCCCGGCCGCGCTCACCCACCCACGCGCCTTCTGGCGCGCGACCACCCTGGTCAGAACCGCGAACCTGACCGCCGAACTGGCCGAACTCGGCCGCCGGGGCCTGCCGACGACGATCGTCTGGAGCAAGGAGGATAACGTGATCCCCGCGGCCGCGACGCAGACGTTGTGGGCCGCTCACGAGGAGATCCGGACGATCACCGTCGAGGGCCGGCACTGCTGGCTGATCGCCGATCCGACCCGCTTCGGCGAAGTGATCAGTGAGGCACTCACTTTCACGCCCAGCACCGGCGCGGCCTGACGGTCAGCCGCGACCGGACGGCACCACGATCATCGGGCATTCCACGGTGTGCAGCAGCGCGTCGCTGGTCGAGCCGAGCAGCATCCCGGCGAAGCCGCCGCGGCCGATCCGGCCGACGACCAGCAGTTGCGCGTCCTGCGAGGCATCGAGCAGCGACTGGATCGGGCGGTCCCGGACCAGGATTCGGCGTACCTGGACATCCGGGTAGCGCTCACCGTAACCGGCGAGTCGTTCGGCGAGCAGTTCGGTCTCGCGCTCGCGGACCGCGTCCCAGCCCGACATCGGCAGGCCGACGCGATTGGTGTCGCTCCAGGCGTGCAACGCGTCCAGTCCGACCTTGCGGCGCGAGGCTTCCTCGAAGGCGAGTTCCAGCGCGGGCACGCTGTGCGGTGAACCGTCGATGCCGACGAGCACCGGTTTCTCGGCGGCGACCGGGTCGAGCGCAGCGGTCGTGTGCACGACCGCGACCGCGCAGTGGGCGTGGCGGGTCACCGCGGTGCTGACCGACCCGAGCAGGCCGCGCCGGATCGCACCACGTCCGCGACTGCCCACCACCAGCAGCCGCGCGTGGCGGGACCGCTCGATCAAGTTCGCGATCGCGGTGTCGAAGGTGATGTCCGACTCGATGGTCAGCGCGTCGCCGATGGCGGCGGCGCGCGCGACGCGGGTGGCTTCGGTCAGCACGCGCCGGCCGTCGAGGCGCAGCCACTCGGTGTCGGCCTCGGTGAGCAGCGCGCCGCGCCCCCAACCGCCGGGGACCGCCACCGAGGTGAGGATCTCCAGCGGGGACCCGTGCAGTCCCGCGTCCACGGCAGCCCACGCGACCGCGAGGTAGGAGACGGCCGATCCGTCGGTCGCGACGACGATCGGCGGATTCAGTTGGCCGGCATGGGTTTCGGAGGCAGCGGTCGACGCCTCGGCCCGCGTGCTCACTACGGTGCCCCGGCTGCGCGCAGCGCGGCGAGCCGCGTGCTGTACTCGGTCTCGTCGATCTCACCGCGCGCGAATCGCTGGGCGAGCAGCTCCTGCGGTGACGGGGATGCGGAGCGCGGCGTGGTGTCCCGATCGGCGAGCGCGAACCGGATCGCGATGGCGATCCCGCCGATGACGAGGGCCCAGAAGATCAGCATGCCCACGCTCATCCAGGCGTAGCCCCAGCCACTCATATCGTGGTCGTTCCAATACATCATGGCGATGCCTCCCATTCGTTCGTTTCGCCGTTACCGGTGCTCTGCGCCGGACGCTTCGAGTGCCCCGGCCTGGCCGGTGGTCGCGCCGCCGTCGATCACGAATTCCGAACCGGTCGAGAAGGTCGCCTCGGTGATGAGGAAGCGGACCATCGCGGCCACCTCCTGTGGCTCGCCGAATCGCGGCAGGGGCTGGGTGGCGGCGATGGACTCGTCGATGCCGGCGGTCATCGCGGTGTGAATCGGTCCCGGGTGTACCGAGCACACGCGGATTCCGGACGAACCCAGTTCCAGCGCTGCGGCTTTGGTCAGTCCACGCAATGCCCACTTGCTGGCGACGTATCCGCTGATACCGGCATAACCCATCAGGCCCGCGGTCGAGGCGACATTGACGATGGTGCCGCCGCCCGCCGCGCGCAGCCGGGGCGCGGTCAGCCGGATGCCGAGCCAGGCACCGAAGAGGTTGACATCCAGGACGTGCCGGAACATGTCGGGCGATTCCGTCTCCACGGTCCCGAAGTCGAGGATTTCGGCATTGTTGACCAGTGCGGCCAGCGGACCGAATTCGCGTTCGGTCTCCTCGATCACCCGCTGCCACGCGCCCTCGTCGGTGACGTCGAGGTGATGGAACCGGGCCCGCGGCGCGAAGGTTCCGGCGAGTGTCGTCCCGTGCTCGTCGCGCAGATCGGCGATGACCACACCGAAGCCCGCCTTCACCAATTCCGCGACCACCGCCGCGCCGATGCCGCGCGCACCGCCTGTGACGATCGCGCTCCTGTCCGCGAACTCGGCCATGGTTTGTCCTCCGATCCGTGCGAATCCGCTGTTCGGTCACAGCATCCCGCGCTGACCGGGTGTACCGAGACGGCCGAAAGTCACCGGTTCCGAGGGCGGATGCCGGGCCATCGGTCCCTGCGGGAATCCGGCCCGGGAGCCGAGGATCGACATCGACGCCCATCGAGAGGAATCCACCCATGAGAACAGCGACCGCGACCGTGATCGGCATCGCCTCGGCCCTCACCGGACTAGCGGCCGGCTACCGGCTCTTCGCGCGCACCAAGTGCGTGACCTGGGGATCCACTGCCGACGAGGTCGGCCGCGTCATGCCGGGCGACGATCTGCTGCCCGGCGCCGGCACCGTCACCACCCGCGCGATCACCGTCGCGGCCACGCCGGAGCAGATCTGGCCGTGGCTGGTCCAGATGGGACCGGGCCGCGGCGGGGCCTACACCTACGACTGGATCGAGAATCTGCTCGGCCTGAACATGAACAGCGCCGACGAGATCCTGCCCCAGTATCAGCAGCTCGCGGTCGACGAAGAGCTGCGAATGGGCACCTCCGGTCCGGCGATGCGGGTGGCGGTGCTCGATCGCCCGCACGCGTTCGTGCTCGCCTCGACCGACCACCACTGGGTGTGGGCGTTCGGGCTGTACGCCACCGCCGAGGGCACCCGGCTGATCAGCCGCAACCGCATCGCGCTCCCGGACGCCGGTCCGGCGCAGCGACTCTTCTACATGCTCGTCATGGAGCCCGGCAGCCTGATAATGGAAGCGAAGATGCTGCGTGGAATCAAAGAGCGTGCCGAGCGCACCCCACCACCCGCCCCGGTGACCAACGTCCCTGCTCAGCAGGCGCAAAGCCCGTATGTTCCGGATTGGCCGACGAGAACACTCGGAGGATGACCGCAATGAACGCCACCCCGCTCGCCGTCCCCGACCATCGCACCCTGATGTCCGCGATGCGTCTGGCTTCTCGTGCGCCGTCGGTGCACAACACGCAGCCCTGGCATTGGCGCTTCGACGGTGAACGCCTGCACCTGCACTCCGACCCCGACCGCGTGCTGATCACCGCCGACCCGCAGGGCAGGCAGCAGGTGATCAGCTGCGGCGCCATGCTGCACCATGTCCGCACCGCCTTCGGCGCGCAGGGTTGGCACACCGACACCACCCGGATGCCCGACCCGCTCGATACCGGCAAACTCGCCGAGATCAGCTTCCGGCCCTGGCCCGATCCCCCGGCCGGGCTGGTGGCCCGGGCGGGCGCGATCGACTACCGCCGCACCGACCGGCTGCCGCTGGACCCGCCCGCGCAGTGGGATGCCGTGGTGCGCAACCTCCGCATGCTGACGTCCCCGCACTATGTGGACCTGGAGGTGCTCCCCGAATTGGTGCGGGACCGGCTGTCCACGGTGTCCGAGCAGGCGGCGGCGCTGCGCCGGCACGACCAGATGTATCAGGCCGAAATCGGCTGGTGGGCAGGCCATTCCGGATTCCCCGAGGGGGTTCCGGCCGAGGCACTGGCATCCGACTCGGAGTTCGCCCGGGCGCGGGTGGGCCGGGCGTTCCCGCCCGCACCGCATTCCGCGCGCCGCCCCGGCACCGAGGACCACGCCCAGCTGATCGTCCTGAGCACCCCCGCCGATTCGGTCGCCGAATGGCTGGCGACCGGCGAGGCGCTCTCCGCGGTCCTGCTCGAATGCACCGTGGCCGGACTCGCGACCTGCTCGCTGACCCACATCACCGAATTGCCCACGGCACGAAAGATTCTCACCGGATTCCTGACCCAGCCGGGCAAGCCGCAGATCGTGGTGCGCATCGGCACGCCGCCGAGCGACGAGCCGGAGCATCCACCAACGCCGCGCCGCCCGCTCGCCGACACCCTGACCATCGACCGGCACTGACCGGAAGGGAAATTTCCATGCGAGCCATGGTCTTTCACGGTCCCGGCCAGAAGTCCTGGGACACGGTTCCCGACCCGGTCATCAGCGCGCCCACCGACGCGATCATCCGGGTCGAGGCCGTCACCATCTGCGGCACCGATCTGCACATTCTCAAAGGTGACGTCCCCGAGTTCACCCCCGGCCGGATCCTCGGTCACGAGGCCGTCGGCACCATCGTCGAGGTGGGATCCGGCGTGCACACCCGAACCGTAGGCGAGCGGGTGCTGATCTCCTGCATCAGCGCGTGCGGCGCCTGCCGATTCTGCCGGGAGGGCCACTACGGGCAATGCCTCGGCGGTGGCGGCTGGATCCTGGGCCACCTCATCGACGGCACTCAGGCGGAGCTCGTCCGCGTCCCCTTCGCCGACACCTCGACCTACCCGATTCCCGACGGCGTCCCCGCCGAGCAGATGCTCATGCTCGCCGACATCCTGCCCACCAGCTTCGAGGTCGGCGTCCGCAACGGCGCGGTGCAGCCGGGCGACACCGTCGCGATCATCGGCGCGGGCCCGATCGGCCTGGCCGCGATCCTCACCGCCAAGCTCTACAGCCCCGGCCACATCGTCGCGATCGACCTGGCCGACAGCAGACTGGACGCCGCCGCGAAACTCGGCGCGGACGTCACCGTCAACAGCGGTCGCGACAACCCCGCCGACGCGATCCGCGAACTGACCGGCGGCCTCGGGGCAGACGTCACCATCGAAGCTGTCGGCGTCCCCGAAACCTTCGAGGCCGCAGTCGAACTCGTCCGCCCCGGCGGCCACGTCGCCAATATCGGCGTCCACGGCGCCCCCGCCACCCTGCACCTCGAGCAGATCTGGATCCGCGACCTCACCATCACCACCGGCCTGGTCGACACCAACTCCACACCCCGTCTGATCGATCTCGTCGCCAACGGCCGCCTCGACGCCGCCGCGCTGATCACCCACCGCTTCACCATGAGCGAATTCGCCACCGCCTACGACACTTTCGCGAATGCCGGCGAGGCCGGCGCGCTGAAGGTCGTCATCACCGCCGAGCAAGGTTGATCCACCCGCTCAGCGCCCGAGCGACGCAAGCAATGCCTCAGGGACAGGTCCCTGAGGCATTGCTTGTGGGAGCGAGCAGTTCAGGTGGCCAGGATGGCGAGCAGGATCGCGCCCGCCAGTACCACCACGAGCGCTGCCGCGAAGGCGATCAGTGCCCACTGTTCCTGGGTACGGGGGTATTTCGTGGTCATTGCGGCACTTCCTCGGTGTCTGGTTCGGTTCGAAGCGGGAGCAGGTGTTCGGCGGTCAGGACGCGGGGCAGGAAGGCGCCGGTGATCCAAGCCATGACAGCCGCCATGGCCGCGCCGCCCAGCGCGCCGATGGCCGCGACGAGGATCGGTGACTGGCCCGGTTGCCACAGCGGGGGCGCGACGAGCAGGAAGGCGAGGAATCCGCCGATCCAGGCGACCGCGGTCGCGAGGATCCAGAGTGCGGCGCGATCGGTGAAGCGGCGCAGGACGGTCCACTGTGCGACACCGATCGAGAAGATCAGGATCAGGGAGGCCGTGACTGCCACGGGGATCTGGACCGCGGTGGGCCAGTTGGTGAATTGCTCGCCATAGAGCATGGGAAGCAACCCGATCGACCAGGCAACGACCGCGCCGGCCGATGTCACCGCCGTCCAGGTCCCGATTCGGAACCCGGACAACAGGGTTCGCAGCACTCCGGCCTGGAAGCATCCGAGGACCGCGCCTTCGACCGCGCCGGCCGCCAACATGACCGTGGCGAGCAGCGCGGCGCTCGCGTGCACGGTCAGCGCGCCCGCGAGTGCCGGTGCGAGGAACCCCAGCAGCTCCCCCATCGTCACCCTGGTGAACCAGCGGTGGCGCAGATCGTGCGCGGAGGGCAGTGCGGGCGTCGGTGCCCCTCCGATGCCGGGAGTCCGGTACTTGGTAGCCACTGTGTCCTCCGTCCGCGGGCGCTTCGAACGGCCCACTACTCTGATCGTCCGCTGCGGGCCCCGACCTGCGACAGGAGCCAAAGTCCCACGCCCTGTGGCCTTTCGGCGCTGATCGCCCACGGCGGGCGTCGGTTGCGAGGACATCGGACCGTCAGCCGGCCGGGCGCTGTGCCCGGGCCCGCGCCACGGCGAGCAGATCGGCGATGGCGGTGTGGATTCCGTCCGCGATCCGTTCCAGGTCCGGGGTCGAGTCGTAGTCGCCGGTGATGCCGAAGGTCAGCTGGTCGCCGTAGCTGAGGATGGCGATGCCGGTGCGCAGGCGCATGGCGATGGGAATGGCCGGAATCAGCTCCAGCACTTCGCGTCCCAGCACGGTGAGGGTGCGGCGCGGGCCGGGAATGTTCGTCGCCACCGCCGTCACCCCGCGCTGGGGCACGTGCGACCACAGCCGCATCCCCCAGGCGACCGGCGCGAACGGCAGCCGCCCGGCCCAGGCGAGCAGCGACTTCTCGGCCTGCGCCGCGCCGCTCGACTTGTGGCGCACCATGCGCTGATGAATGGTGGACAGGCGTTCCACCGGGTCTTCCAGATGCAACGGCAGCAGGGACAGGACCGCGGAGACCCGGTTGTCCAGCAGTGATCTCGCGTCGGCGGACCGCATCGACACCGGTACCAGGATGCGCACCGTATTGCCCGTGGGCTGTTCCCCGCGGCCCAGCAGGACACTGCGGTAGGCCGAGGTCAACGCCGCGAGCACGACGTCGTTGACCGTCGCGTCCAGGCCGCGGCCGATCTCGCGGATCTCGGTGAGGGAGGCCCGGGCGATCGTGTAGCGCCGCTGCCGGCCGATCGGGCCGTTGAGCGAGGAAGCCGTGGGCACCGCGACGAACGCGGCCACCACCGGGACCAGGCTGCGCACCATCCCCACCGCGTACCGCGGCACGTCCAACGGCAATCGCAGCCCGGTGACGACGCGGTCGAACCAGCCCGGCCCGCCGGTCGCCTCGATCGCCGGCACCGCACGCGGCTGCTGATCGGATGCCGGTGCATCACACAGCCTTTCGAACAGGCTGACGCCGGAGACACCGTCGACGAGGCTGTGGTGTGCTTTCACCATCAGCGCCCAGCGCGCATCCGCCAAGCGTTCGACGACCACGCATTCCCACATCGGATGATCGCGATCGAGGCGTTCGACGAGTTCACCGGCGACGAACTCCCGCAATTCGGTCTCCCCGGCCGGTTCCGGCAGGGCGGTCCACCGGATGTGGTGGGCCACATCGAAGTTCGGATCTTCCTCCCACACCGGCACGGTCAGATCCAGTGGCGCGCGCCGGATTCGCTGTCGCAGGCGCTGGTTCGCCGAGACGCGTTCGGCCAGCATCGCCGCGAATTCGGTCCGGTCCGGCGGCGTGCCGGCCAGGATCGCCACCGCCGCGATGCCGAGGCTGACGCGGCGGTCGGCGTCCTCGAGTTCGATGAATCCCGCGTCCAGCGGCTGTAATTCGGTCATGACCGACACCTGATCTCGTTATGCGCGGACGACGATCGTCGGGGTTTCGACGTTGTGCAGCACGGTGGAACTGGTGGAACCGAGCAGCATGCCCTCGAATCCGCCACGGCCGCGGCTGCCGACCACGACCAGTTGCGCGTACTCCGATTCCCGCAGCAGCGCCTGGTCCGGGCGTTCCATCACCAGCAGGCGCCGGACGCTCACCTCGGGATAGCGTTCCCCGAATCCGGCAAGCCGCTCGGAGAGCAGTTCGTTCTCCTGCGCGCGCAGCGGCTCCCAGCCGATGAGCGGCACGTACGAGCCGAGGATGTCGGTCCAGGCGTGCAGCGCGGTCAGACCGACCTTGCGCGACGCTGCCTCGGCGAAGGCGAGTTCGAGCGCGGGCACGCTGTTGGGCGTGCCGTCGACCCCGACCAGCACCGGCTTCTCGGCGGAAAGCGGATCGCTCGCCGCGGTCGCGTGGATAGCCGCCACCGGGCAGTGCGCGTGCCGGATGACCGCGTCGGCCACCGAACCGAGGATGGCGCCGCGGATCGCGCCGAGACCGCGACTGCCGACGGCGATGGCCCGCACCTGCCGGGACTGCCCTAGCAGATAGCCGATGATCGGTTCGTGGATCACCTCGGTAGTGATCTCCACGGCGGTACCCGGCGCTCCGGCGCGCGCCACGCGGCTCGCTTCGTCGACGATCCGCTGCCCTTCCCTGGCGAGCAGCTCCCGATCGGCGGCGGCGAGCATTTCGCCGGGCACCTCGCCGACCGGCAGTGAGATCGAGGTGACGATGTGCAGTCCGCAGCCGTGCAGTCCGGCGTCCACCACGGCCCACAGGGCCGCCTGATAGGAGGTGGCCGAGCCGTCGACGGCGGCGATGATCCGCGCACGTGTCTGCGCGGCACGAGGGTCGAAGTCGGCGGTCATGATCGGTGTCCTTCCGATGGTCCGGTGATTACGTTCCGATGGGACGGCCGAGCCCACGCAGCTCCGACTCCCAGCGCAGGGCGTGCAGACGATCCAGCACCTGGCTCACGCACCAGAGCAGCGACAGCAACGCGAAGCCCACACCTATCAGCAGAGCGACGCCGGTGCCGATGCCGTTCGTCACCGCCGACGCGGGCTTCTGGGCGGGTCGCCGGGCAGGCCGTCGGGGCCGAGCCAGGTCTGCACGGTGGAACCGACCTTCGTGTCACGGCGCGACTTCGATGGTTCCCTTCCCGAAGTCCCCGTCGCGCTTCCACTGGATCTGGGCCTCGAAATGCGCGGCTTGCGCGGGCCCGGCCGCCACGGTCTGCTTCGGCTCGGTCAGCACCGTCGCCGGCACCTCGGTCTTCGCGGCGTTCTCGACGCTGATTCGCTCGGCCGAACTGCTGTAGGTCGCGGTCCCGACGGCGGCGGCCACCGGCACGGCCAGCAGCATCACTGCCACCGCCAGCAGGCGGAACAGCGCCTCCCAGCGATCCGACGCCCGCATGAGCGGGTTCGAATTCCACGGTCGTAGCCGCCACACACCCGCCACGCCAGTGCGGAATTGTGCGACATCGTCTTTCACCTCGTCCCTCGAGAACCGATCTATCCGTCCAGCATCTCGTGGCCGAGCCCACAGGTGACGGGCCGAAAGTCACCGAAAGCGATTCCCCGGGACTCCAATCCTGGTCCCCGAACACCGAATGGAACCGGCTCCGGCAGCGCGGGCCCTCGCGAACTTCATAACAGAGCACTTGCTCTGTTATGGTCGGTGTATGCCCCGGCCCCGCACCCACGACCCGACCTGGTGCTCGACGCCGCCGAAGCCCTCGCCGTGCGCTCCGGGCCCGCCGCGGTCACCATCCGCGCGGTCGCCACCGCCACCGGCGTCTCCAACGGAGCGCTCTACCACACCTTCGGCTCCCGCGCGGAACTGCTGGGGCGCACCTGGATTCGCGCCGCCCACCGCTTCCTGACCCTGCAAGCCGAACTCGTCGCCGCCGCCGGGGACGGCATCGACGCGGTCATCGCCGCCGCCGAAGCCCCCGCCGAATTCGCCGCCCGCTACCCACTCTCGACCCAGCTGTTCTTCCGGGTCCGCCGCTCGGATCTGCTCGGCGACGACCAACCCGAGAGCGTGCGCACCGAACTCGACGCCACCCAGCGCACCCTGGTCGAACTCATGAAGACCCTCGCGGCACGGCTGTGGCAGCGCCGCGACGCCCACGCCGTGGACACCCTCACCATCTGCCTGGTCGACCTGCCCACCGCGATCCTGCTCGACCGCGACCGCCTCGCCAATCCCGTCGCGCGCCAACAGTTGCGGGCCGCCGTGCGCGCGGTCCTCGACATCGGGCCCGCACCCGCCTGAACCATCCGCCCCCCCGCGCAGAAGGAACACCGATGACCACCCTCACCTACCGCGACAAGATCGCCGTCCTCTACCTCGGCGACACCGAGAACCGCTTCTCACCCGAGGTCCTCAACGCCATCGACGAACACCTCGACACCGTCCTCATCGACGGCGCCGACGCCCTGATCACCACCGCCTCGGGCAAGTTCTACTCCAACGGCCTGGACCTGGACTGGCTCTCCGCCCACGGCGAACGTGCCGAATGGTATGTCGCCCAAGTCCAAGCGCTGCTCGCGCGACTGCTCACCTTCCCCGTCCCCACCGCCGCCGCCCTGCCCGGCACGCCTTCGGCGCCGGCGCCATGCTCGCCCTGGCCCACGACTACCGCGTCATGCGCGCCGACCGCGGCTACTTCTGCTTCCCCGAAGCCGACATCCGCATCCCCTTCAGCCGCGGCATGGCCGCCCTCATCCAAGCCAAACTCACCCCCCGCTCGGCGATGGCGTCCATGACCACCGGCCGCCGCTTCGGCGGACCCGACGCCCTGGCCTACGACCTCGTCGACGCCACCGCCGACCTCGACACCCTCACCGACACCGCGGCCGCCCTGCTGGCGCCGATCGGCGCGAAAGACCAAGCGACGCTGGGCGCGATCAAAACCACCATGTTCGCCGACGCCGTCAGCGCCCTGCACAACGCCTGACCCGCCGCGACGGCACCGGTCAGCGGGTGCGGCGCACCGCGAACACCGCCAGCCGCACCCGATTGTCACAACCGGTCTTGTCCATCAACGCCACCAGATGCTTCTTCACCGTTGTCACCCCCAGATGCAGGCGTGCCGCGATCTCACCATTGCTCAAACCCTCACCCACCAGATCCAGTACATCGGCCTCGCGTGGGGTGAGATCCACTGCGGCAGTTGGTGTTTCGGCAGGCGTCTCGACGGCGCGCTGAACCAGGCGGCGCAACAGGGAAGGGGAGAACAACAGCTCGCCCTCCATCACCCGCCGAATCGCCGACAACAGAGCCTCGGGCTCGGTGTCCTTGACCAGATACCCGCTGGCACCCGCCGCCAACGCCGGATACAGATGCTCGTCATCATCGAAGGTCGTCAACACCAACACCTTCGGCCCATCCCCCACCCCCGCGATACAGCGCGTCGCCTCCACCCCGTCCATCCCGGGCATCCGCAGATCCATCACCACCAGATCCGGTGCGCACTGCGCCACCGCCCGCACCGCACCCACCCCATCCGCAGCCTCGCCGACCACCACCAGATCCGAAGTCGCCTCCACCAGCATCCGCAACCCCGCCCGCACCAGCCGCTGATCATCGACCAGCAACACTCGAATCACCGCGCGCCTCCACGAGAACGCGCGACACCAGGCATCGCGGACCTGCCATCGGCACCGGGGACATCCTCGGCAACAGCAGCAGGATCCGAAGCCGGCGTGTGGGCCGGCAAGGTCGCGTCCACCACCCACTGCGGGCCGTGCGGCCCGGCTTCGAGGTGGCCTCCGGCCATCGCCGCACGCTCACGCATACCTACAAGTCCGTGCCCCGGCGCCGCGAGACCGGGCACACCGCCGCTGCGGATGACGAGCCGAACATCGCCGGCGGTGCGCGCCACCGCGATCCGCACCGGGACGCCGCGGTCGGCATGCTTCATGACATTGGTCAGCGATTCCTGCACCAACCGCAACAAGGTCAGCCGGGCGATGGCGTCCAACCCGTCCAGGCGCGCATCGATCTCGTCCTCGACCACGAACCCGCCCTGATGCACCCGCCCCACCGCCCGCTCGATCTCGGAACGCACCACCTCGGCATCCAGCAAAGGCACCGCTCCCAACGCCGGATCCCGCAACGCCGACAGCAGTCGCCGGATATCGGTCAACGCGCCCGAGGCGGTATCACCGACATCGTCGAGCACCTCCGCCACCCGCGCATCGGTCCCGCCCAGCACCGCGCGAGCGACCTTGACCCGCAACACGATCGAGGCCATGTGATGGGCCACCAGGTCGTGCAGCTCGCGCGCCAGCGCCGTGCGCTCCTCCGCCCGCGCGGTCACCTCCGCCGCCGCGGCGCGCGCTGCCAGGCTCGCCGTCAACTCCCGCTGCCCCCGCAGATACAACCCCAGCAACAGCGGCAACCCCACATAGGCGACAGCTTCCACGAACGTGGCTCCCCGCCAGAACGCCGGCGCATGCCCACCCCAATGCCCGGCCACCCACGCCACCGCCCACACCGAGCCCACCAGCAGCGTGGTCCGGACACCGCCGCGGGTCACCGCTTCCACCACCGCCAGCGCACCCAGATACGGCACCAGCTCCGAGGGCCCCCACGCCGGGATCACGAACATCGCCACCGCGAGCACCGACAGCACCAGCGACATCGCCACAGGCCACCGACCGCCCACCGCGAACACCACACCCGCCGCCACAGCAAGCAGCCAGTAAACAGCCGGGACGCGATACTCACCCGGGAACGTGCTCGCCGCCAACAACACCGGAATCAGCAGCAGCGGCAGGAAACGTGCCACCTTCCAGCGGGTGGCGCGAGCATGGAGGACGGACACCAATCCACCGTAGAGACCCGCGAGCCGGACATTCGCACACGGGTCCCGATAGCACAACGATTGCCGGTGGCACAAGACTCGGCGGGCCGCACTCGAGGGCGGGAACGCGGCTCATAGGAGGGGGAAGGGGCTCGTCGACGCCAGCAGGCTGGACACGTCCCATCCACCCCGCACGCGATGCGCCGACTCGAGCCGCCGCGATGTATCGACCCGCCGTCGCGCAGTGCGCTGTTGCGGCGCACGGACCCCAGGAGTGACCTCGTGATCTCGCGACGACGCCTGCTCGTCACCGCCGCCGCCCTGCCGCTGGCCCTGACCGCCACCGGCTGCACCGCGACCGGCTCTCGCGGCGAGGGAACCGGCAGCGCGAAGGGCGGGGGCCATTCCGCAGATGCCGGATCCGGTTCGACCAGGCCGCTGCCGATCCCGCCGCTGGCCGAATCCCGCCTCGACGCTCAGGGCGTGCGCCACTTCAGCCTCACCGCCCAAACCGGCAGCACCGAGTTCCGGCCCGGAATCGCCACGCCCACCTGGGGATACAACGGCTCGGTCCTGGGACCCACGCTGCGTGCGCGTCGCGGGGAAACCGTCGCGGTGGCCGTCACCAACACCCTGCCCGAAGCCACCAGCGTGCACTGGCATGGCATGCACGTGCCCGCCGCCGCCGACGGCGGCCCGCACCAGATGCTCGCCCCCGCCGCCACGTGGACTCCGAGCTGGCGCATCGATCAGCCCGCCGCCACCCTCTGGTACCACCCGCACCCGCACGGCTCCACCGAGAAGCACGTCTACCGCGGCCTGGCGGGACTGTTCTACCTCGACGACGACAACAGTGACCGCCTGCAGCTACCCAACCGCTACGGCGTCGACGACATCCCCGTCGTCATCCAGGACCGCCGCTTCACCACCGACGGTCACCTCGACGAAAAGCCTTCCAGCAGTTACGGATTGCTCGGCGATACCCTCACCGTCAACGGTGCGATCGGCGTCGGCCACGACCTGCCTGCTCGTCGCGCCCGCCTGCGCCTGCTCAACGGATCCTCGAGCCGCCTGCTCGAGCTCGGTTTCCCCGACAATCGCGAATTCGCGCTCATCGCCACCGACGGCGGCCTGCTCACCGCCCCGGTCACCCTGACCCGACTGCTGCTCAGCCCCGGCGAACGCGCCGAAATCATCATCGACCTCGACCCCGGACACTCCGCGACCCTGCGCGCGTTCCCGGTCACCACCCGCACCGGCATCGACCGCCCCGAACGGTTCGGCTTCGACGACACCTTCGACGTCCTCACCCTGCGCGCCACCACCAGCGCACCCGCACCGGCCGCCCTGCCGGCCATTCTTGCCCCGATCACCGCCCTCGCGCCCGACCTTCCGGTCACCCGGGCTTCGACCTGAAATGGTTCATGATCAACGGCGCGAAAATGGACATGAACCGCATCGACCTGACCATCCCCACCGGCGCCACCGAAGTCTGGTCGGTCACCAACCGCGAGGACTGGCCCCACAACTTCCACATCCACGACACCCGATTCCAGATCCGCGCCATCGACGGCACACCGCCTCCTGCGCACCTGTCGGGCTGGAAGGACACCGTCTACACCGAACCCGCCCGCACCTACGAGCTGGCCATGCGCTTCCCCGGCCCCGCCGACCCCGCCCACCCGTACATGTACCACTGCCACCTGCTCCACCACGAAGACCAGGGCATGATGGGCCAATTCCTGCTCCTGGACCCCGGCCAGGCGCCCGCCTTCACGCCCGCACCGATGGGCGAAATGCCCATGGGCGACAACGGGTCCGGCGCACACGGAGGGCACTGAGTCAGCGCACTGAGTCAGCGGATCGACGCCGGTGCCCCTCAGCCGGCGCTCGCCGCCAGCAGATGCGGCACCAGCAATGCCGCCACCGCCTCAGGCTGCTCGGCCTGCAGGAAATGCCCGCACCCCGGTAATTGCGCATGCTGCACACCCGCATGCTCTGCCAAAACCCGCTGCAGATCCGGTGACATGCACCCATCGGTGAGCCCGGCCAGCGCCAAGGTCGGCAGCGGGGCGCCGGGCGCCATCAAAATGTCGCTGAACTCGCGAGTGGGCCTGCGCGCCACCGTGAACAGCGACCGGTAATACCGCGTCGTCGCCCACGCCATCCCCTGATCGGTGAAAACCGTCTGCGCAGGCGCGAACTCGTCCTCGGTGAACTCCCACCCCGGTGACCATCGCCGCCACAACCCGCGCACCATCGCCGCGCCGCGGCGGGTCAGCAACCGCTGAGACCACCCCGACTGCATCACCGGGATATAGGCCGACATCACCGCCTGCCGGGGCAGATGCCGCCACAGCCCGGCCGCGACCCCACCCCCGAACGGCGGAATCGCCAGCAACGTCAACGACTCCCACCGTCCCGGATCCTGCTTGGCCAGAATCATCGCCACGAACGCACCCCAGTCATGACCCACCACATGCGCACGCGGCCCACCCAACTCCGCATGCCACGCCGCCACATCCGCGCTGACCGCCATCAGGTCATAGCGGGCCGCCCGCGCCACCGACCCCGGGGTGTAGCCGCGCAACCACGGCATCAACACCCGAAACCCGGCCCCCACCAGATGCGGAACCAGCCCGTCCCAGGTGTGCGGGGTATCGGGAAACCCGTGCAACGCGATCACCAGCGGACCATCCGCGGGCCCGACCAGACGGGCCGACAGCTCCAGCCCGTCGCGATGCAGGGTCAGGGTGCGCACCTGCGCGTCATCGATCAGCATGACTGTTGTTCCTTCGACGGGGTCAGCGGCCCTGCCAGACCGGGGGGCGCTTCTCCACGAAGGCGCGCATGCCTTCTCCCGCGTCCAGCGACGACAGGGCCGCGGCGGCGACCTGGCCCTGCTTGGCGAACGCCTCGGCCACCGACCAGTCCGGCGCCTGCTCGATGATCTGCTTGCTCGCGTCGATACTCAGCGGCGCGTTCACCGCCACGCGTGCCGCCAACTCGAGTGCCGCCTCGAGTGCCTTGCCCGGTTCGGCGACCTGATTGATCAGACCGATGTCGGCGGCACGGGCCGCGGTGATCGGATCACCGGTCAGCGACAGCTCCATCGCGATGGCCCGGGGTAGGCGCTGGGACAGGCGTAGGACGCCGCCGCCCACCGCGACCAGACCGCGTTTGGCCTCCGGGATACCGAAGGTCGAATTACTCGCGGCGACAATCATGTCGGCGGTCAGCGCCAGCTCGCAGCCCCCGGCCAGGGCCGGGCCCTCGACCGCGGCGATGAGGGGTTTGCGCGGCGGCTGGGACACGATGCCCAGGATGCCGCGCTTCTCGGTGACCGGAACCTCACCGCGTGCGGCGGCCTTGAGATCCATTCCCGCACTGAAATATCCGCCCGCCCCGGTCAAGATCGCGATGCGGGCATTCGGATCGGCCTCGTAGGCGTCGATCGCCCGTTCCAGGCCCAGCGCTGTCGCCAGATTGATCGCGTTGCGCACGTGCGGGCGGTTGATCGTGATGATCATGATGTGGCCGCGGCGTTCGATCAGCACCGGCGCCGGCGGCGGAGGCGGCAGTGCGACCCGACCCAGGCCCGCAGCACTCAGCACAGACCGCTCCGCGGCGGCGGCTGCCGGTCCGGCGGCGGAAGTGGATGCCTCGGCGTCGGATTCGACTGGACCGGATTCGGCTACGTCCGCACCGGAGCCCGCTGTGTCGGAGCCGTCGGAAGCCGATTCCGAGGTATCGGAACCCGCTGCGGACGCTGCGGGCGGCACAACAGCGGCAGCGGCAGCGGAGTCGGCATCGGCGGAAGTCGACCCGGTCGCCGGAATGATGGTGTCGCCCGCGACGGTGACCGGCAGGCCCAACCAGTCCTCATCGGTGAGGGCGGCCAGCAACTCGGAGTCGGTGCAGCGCAGCAGGACTCGATCACCCTGCGGGGTCAGCACGCTGATGATCGCCGCCTCGGGTCGGCCGTCGCGGCCGTAGGGCAGGGTGTAGGCCTCCACGACCGCGGGGCCCTCGTAGCCGGTGCGGGCCGGGCGCGCCGCCGGATGCTCGATGACCGGGGTCAGGTGGCGGTAGGCGCGCGTGGGCGGGGTGGCCGAATACACGCCCAGGGCGTGTTTGGTCAGATACCAGCCCAGGGAGGTGGACAGGCCGAAGGATTCGGGTTCGGCGCGCAGCCGCTGCACGAGTGTCGCCACCGCGTGGCCGCCGTAGTTGTTGCCGGGGCCGCCGCCGAAGGTCAGGCCGCCGGTCACCGACAGCGGGCGCTTGGGATCGTCGACGGGCAGGCCCAGCTCGCGTGCGGCGATCTGCACCGCCACCGGGAAACACGCGTAGAGATCGATGTGGGCCAGGTCCTCGGCAGCGATGCCGGCGTGCTCGAACGCCGCCGCGCCCAGCGCCGCGATGGCCGGTGACGCGGCCAGCTCGGCGCGTTCGCTGACGAACCATTCGTCGGTGCCCGAGGCGCCCGCGTGCAGGAACACCCACTTGTCCTGCGGGATGCCCGCGGCTTCGGCGGCCGCGGCCGAGGCGACGATGATGCCCGAAGCCATGTCCACGGTCAGGTTCGCGCACTCGAGTTTGGTGTAGGGCGCCGAGATCATGCGGTTCGCCTCGGTCACCGTCGCGATCTCGGCGGCCGTGAACTCGTGCGGCTGCCAGGCATTCGGGTTGCCCGCCGCCACCGCCGACAGCCGCGACCACAGCTCGGCCACCGCCGCCTCGTGTTCGGCCGCAGTGCGGCCCAGCCGGTGCCGGTTGGCCGACTCGAGCAGCGCGTACATGTTGATGGGGGCCTGCAAACCGGCCGCGGCCTCCGCGGCATTGTTGGCCGCCTTGTCGATCCCCACCGTGCGGGTCGGCGCCACCGACGCATCCTGCACCGGCCACCCCACCTCGACCCCGGCCCGCTGCGCCGCGGCCGCGGTGGCCCCGGCCTCCGCACCGGTCACCAGTACCAGGTCGTAGTCGCCGGCCGCGATCGCCGCGGCCGCCTCGTTGAGCACCAGCTGCCCGCCGTCACCACCGAAGGGGCTCGACTGCACCGTGTCCGCCGCACCCGCACCCACCGCGGCCGCCACCAGCGCACCCAGATCCCGGTACTGCCACGACGTCGGCGCGACGCTGAACACCGCGTCCGCGCGTGCCAGCAGCTCCGGCCCGGCACCGGTGTCCTCGGCCGCCGCGCGCAGTGCGCGCACCGCCAGCTGCGAGGGATCACCGTAGGCCGGGTCGGGGGTGCGTTGCACGATCTGCCCGACACCCACCAGTACCGGGGTCGTGGGCGCCAGCACGGTCCCGGAGGCCCGGTGCCGCACCGCCTTCCGCTCCGCGCGCCCCGGCACCGACGCGGGCCCGGGCGCTCCCATCGCCGCGGGCAGACCCGCCAGGGAATCGGTGAGCGCGTCGCCCAGCGCGCGAGCCACCGTGCCGCCCAGCGGCCCATCGATCGGCTGCCCCGACAACCCGGCGTCGATGTAGACCCGCGATCCGGACCCGTTGGGCGTCACCGTGATCCACAACCCCAGGCCCAGCCCCTGCGGGCCGTGCCCGCGCAATCCCAGCCCAGCGTCGCTGACCTCGGTGACCATCCACTCCACATCGGCCGGAATTCCCATAAACTTGGCGACCTGCGTGTACTCCACGCCCACCGCCGCCGACCCCGGCGCCTCACCGCGCCAACCGGCATGGAAGGTCACCCATTCCGGAAGCCGCTGCAGCTGCGCCAGATACGCCAGTGTCGCCGCGGCCCCGGTGTCGAGGTCGCGGTGGGCGTGGGCGGTGCGCGCGTAGTCGCTCAGCCCGGCGGGCAGCGTGTGCTCGGGGGCCGCCTCCGGTTCGGCGGGGCTACCGTGGCCGGTCATTCCGGCGATCAGCTCGCGCACGATGCGCGGATCACGGCGCACGGTGTCCAGCAGCGCGCTCCCGGCCCGCACCTGTTTGCGCAGCGACGCGCCCTTGCCCAGCCCTTGCTCGACTACCGCACGCACACGATCGAAACCCGGCACCGCACTCACGGCCCACCTCCTCGCTGAGGGTCCACACCATCCGAACCTCACGGTATCGGCCGTTCACCCATCCCGGGAAGAGCGAACGCGACTTCGCACCCCACCAAGATTCCGGGCGCGAATCACCGTTCACAACTCGCGGGCGAACCAGACTTGATCCAGCATTCGGATCCCGTCGACCATCACCAGGTCGGAATACCCGGCGGCCGCGGTGAACACATCGGGCACAACCCGCGTCATCCGGAACCCACAGCGCTGATAGAACCGCAGATTCCCCACATCGGCGGTGGCCGTGGCCAACTCCAGTCGCCGCGCCCCCGCCGCGGTCGCCGCGGCCACCACCGTATCGATCATCGCCCGACCCACCCCGGTACCACGCAGCGCGTGCACTACCGCGGTATTGACGATCTCCCACGTCGACCCGTCCGCATCGGCCGCGGCCTGAATGTGGCCGACCACCG
The DNA here is from genome assembly GCF_018362975.1 of Nocardia tengchongensis. NCBI lineage: Bacteria > Bacillati > Actinomycetota > Actinomycetes > Mycobacteriales > Nocardiaceae > Nocardia > Nocardia tengchongensis. The sequence continues at coordinate 5,023,657 of NZ_CP074371.1, read as the reverse complement.
CACCGGAGGCGTTGCGCGCCACCCACACCCGCCCGCGCCCGATATAGCCCGCCAGCAGCGGCTCGGAATCCTCGGCCATCCGGAACGACCACGCGATCTCGGCGCGGTCACCGGTGAACTCCTCGATCCGCACCGCCCCCGCACCCTCCCCGGGCGGCACCACGATCAGCATCCAGCCCTCGGGATCGAGCACCGCGAACGCCCCCGCCGCCACCCAATACGGATTGTCCGGAACCACCTCGCCCACACCGTGATCGGCGAGCCGGGTCCGCAACGCCTCGAACCCGCCGCGCAGATACAGCACCACCGCGTGCTCGGGATCGGCCGGTGGCGGTGTCGGCGCACCGTGCAGGCGCACCAATTCCAGCTGCGCGGACTGCCCCGGCAATCCGAACACGAACCCGCTGTAGCCCGCGTGATCGGAGAACGCGAAAAGCTGTGCCAGCCCCACGATCTCCCGATAGAACACCGCGCACTCCTCGAGCCGGGCGGTCGCGCGCGCGAAACGCGCCGCACCCACCCGCAGCTCCGCGGCCACAGACTCCGGGGCACCCACCGACATTCCTCCTCGACAACGACGACACGACGCCCCCAGAATGCGCCCACCCCCACCGCAGGGGCGACTCATTTGCGCCGGGCCCGCGCTCACCGCGCGCCACGCCCCCTGCGCGCGGTATGGGCGCCGGGAGGGGACACGCCGTGTTCAGCGCGGCCTTGGCCATATCGGTGTGTGGCTCGGCCAGTGCCCGCGCGCAACCTCATCGGCTGCCACCTCGGCAACCGGCCCACGGAGGGCGCCTGACCCGCGCCACCAGGAACTCACCCGGCCCGCCCACGCGTCCGCAGCGCAGCCACGGCAGCCGCCCTGATTCCCACCACGTCCCCTCGACCGTGCCCGGCTGGGGAGACGACTGTGGCCCCGGCATCATCCCGGGGCCACAGTCGTTAGATGAGCCTCGCTCAGAGGCTGATACCGAGCAGCGCGTCGACCGCGTCGCGGATCAGCGCCGGAGCGCCGGCGTCGGGGCCGCCGTAGGCGAGGGCCTGCTCGGCCCAGGAATCGACCGCCGCAAGGGCTTTCGGAGTGTCGAGGTCGTCGGCCAGGTGGCGGCGCAACCGGGCCACGGTGTCCTCGGCGGCCGGGCCCGACGCCAGCGCCGCGGCGCTACGCCACCGCTCCAGACGGGAAACCGCCTCGGCCAGAACAGCATCCGACCATTCCCGATCGGCCCGGTAGTGCCCGGCGAACAGGCCCAGCCGGATCGCGGCCGGATCGGTGCCCGCGCGGCGCAGCTTGGACACGAACACCAGGTTGCCGCGCGACTTGGACATCTTCTCGCCGTCGAGCCCGATCAGGCCCGCGTGCACGTAGTGGCGGGCGAAGCGGCGGCCCTTGACCAGGGCTTCGGCGTGCGCGGCCGAGTACTCGTGGTGGGGGTAGATCAGGTCGCTGCCGCCGCCCTGGATATCGAACTCGGTGCCGATGCGGTTGACCGCGATCGCCGCACACTCGATGTGCCAGCCGGGACGGCCCGCCCCGAACGGCGCCGGCCACGACGGCTCACCGGGCCGCTCGGCGCGCCACAGCAGCGCGTCGATCGGATCCCGCTTGCCCGGCCGGGTCGGATCGCCGCCGCGTTCGGCGAAGAGCCGCTCCATGGTCGCGCGGTCGTAGCCGGACTCGTAGCCGAACTGCTCGGTCGCGTCGTGGCGGAAGTAGATGTCGGGGTACTGCGGGTCGTCGACCACATACGCCGCGCCCGAGGCCAGCAGCTTGTCGACCAGCTCCACGACTTCCTGCACCGATTCGATGGCGCCGATGTAGTCGCGCGGCGGGATGACCCGCAGCGCGGCCATGTCCTCGCGGAACAGGTTGATCTCGCGGGTGCCCAGCTCACGCCAGTCGATGCCGTCGCGTTCGGCACGCTCGAACAGCGGGTCGTCGACGTCGGTGGTGTTCTGCACGTAGTGCACCTCGTGTCCGGCGTCGCGCCACAGGCGGTTGACCAGATCGAAAGTCAGGTAGGTGGCGGCGTGCCCGAGGTGGGTGGCGTCATAGGGGGTGATGCCGCACACGTACATCGTTGCGGTGGCGCCGGGGGTCACCGGGCGCACCTGCTTGTCGGCGGTGTCGAACAACCGCAACGCTGGTCCGGATCCGGGGACGGTCGGGACAGCGGTATCGGACCAGGACTGCATGAATCGAGGTTAACGCTGGGATCGCGTGCCATTCCCGCCGCCCCCGCGCCGGTGTGCCGCACGACACGCGTCCGACCGGGCCGACCTGCACCCTAGTCGCGTCCACGAGGGTGTCAAGGCTTGCAATCAGCGAGACGGGAACGTTGCGCCCGCACCGCGCCAGGATTGCCCGAATCCGCAATCAAACCGCCCGAATTCGGGCCGCCGGTCCCGGTTTTCAGAACGCGGGCCAGGGAATCGGCCGCTGCGACAAGGGCATCGGCATCACCGGGTTGTCCAGCAGCTCACGCCCGCGCGCTTCGAGGGCCTCGATCTCGGCGTCGGTGATCAACTCCGCCAGCCGTTCACCCAGCTCACCGGGCAGCGCCTTCACCAAAACCGTGATGTCGGTGAGCAATTCGTCGGCGACCGGTTCACCGGCCCAGCCCCACAGCACGGTGCGCAGCTTCGGTTCGGTGTGCAGGCAGATGCCATGATCGACCCCGTACACGCGCCCGTCGAGCCCGGCCAGGGCGTGCCCGCCCTTGCGGTCGGCATTGTTGATCAGCACATCGAGCACCGCCATGCGCCGCAGCCGCTCGTCGTCGGCGTGCACCAGCGACACCGGATGCCCGCCGGGATCCAACGCCCGCAACACCTCCCGATAGCCCTCGGGCACCTCCGTGACCGGGCACAGATCCACCAGGCCCGGGCCGGTCTCCTCGTCGGAGGTGTCGATCCAGCGCTGCACCATGCCCAGTCCGAAAGGACCCTCCCGCAACACCGTTTCCGGGATCACGCCCCACCCCAGGGCCTGCGACACCAGATACGAGGCCACCTCACGCCCGGCGAGGGTGCCGTCGGGGAAGTCCCACAGCGGCCGTTCCCCGCGTTCGGGCTTGTACACCACCCGCGGCCCGCCCGGTCCCGCCTCGCACACCAGCGTGACGTTGCTGGCGGTGGTGACCTGACCGATCACGGTCAGCTCGGCCGCGTACAGCGGGTCGGGGGCCGAGGGGTTGCCGGCCGGGGTCGCCATCTCAGTCCTCGGGCTCGTCGTCGTCGGTTCCGGCGGTGGTGGCGCCGAAGATGTCGCCGCGTTTGTAGCCGTTGGTGCGCACGCACATGTGCCCGGCCGTGGACAGCGGTTCCCCGCACAGCGGGCACGGCGGGCGGCCCGCCGCGATCACCCGGGCCGAGCGCAGCGCGAATTCGCGGGCCTGGATCGGGGTCAAGAACACCCGGACCGCGTCGGGGCCCTCCTCGGTGTCGTCGAGCACCACCGATTCGTCGACCTCGGTCTCGGTGATCGCCAACAGCTCCACCACCACCGCGCCCGCGTCGGCGTCCCAGCCCAAACCCATGGTGCCGACCCGGAATTCGGCGTCGATCGGCGTCACCAGCGGCGCGGTGTCGGCCACGTCGGCGGCCTGCGGGGGCACCGCGGTTCCGAACCGCCGTTGCACCTCGTCGAGCAGCAGACCCATCCGATCGGCCAGCACCTTCACCTGCTGCTTCTCGAGCAGCACGCTGATCACCCGCGGCTCCTGCACGGCCTGCAGGTAGAACGCGCGGTCGCCCGGCTCGCCGACGGTGCCGGCGACGAAACGATCGGGGGTGCGGAAGATATGGATTGCCCGGCCCATTGCACCTCCATTCGGTTCACTCACACTGATGAATCGGGGCGTTCGCCAGCCCCATTATCCGTACTGTCGGTGGTACCCGTTTCTCCGCCGGGAACCGGCCCCGAGCGCGATTCGCCGCCTGTTCGCGGTGAAATCGCCGCCAACCCGGACAGATCAGGCCCGGTGTCATTGAGCCGCCATACGTAGGGGGCGGTCGGGGTGTAGCGGACCACGCTCACCGACGCCGGTTCCACCACGATCCGCTGGAAGCCGTCGAGGTGCAGACCGAAGGCGTCGGCCAGCACCGACTTGATGACATCGCCGTGCGTGCACGCAATCCACAACACATCGCTACCATGGCGGGCCGCGAACTGCCGATCCCGTTCGCGCACAGCGGACACGGCCCGGAACTGGACCTCGGCCAGTGACTCGCCCGAGGGGAAGCGCGCGGCCGAGGCGTGGCGCTGCACAACCTTCCACAACGGCTCGGTGACCAGGTCGGCGAGCGCCTTGCCGGTCCAGTCGCCGTAGTCGACTTCCAGCAGTCGCTCGTCGGGTTCGGCTTCCAGGCCCAGTTTGTCGGCCAGGGGGGCGACGGTGCGCTGGCAGCGCAGCAGCGGGGAGCACACGATGTGCTCGATGGGCAGCGATCCCAGCCGTTCCACCAGGCCCCGGGCCTGCTCGCGGCCGTGGTCGGTCAGATCGACGCCGGCGCTGCGCCCGGCCAGGGTGCGGGCAGTGTTCGACGTGGACACGCCGTGCCGCAACAGGATCACCGTCACCGGGACAGCCTACCGACTAGGTCGCCGACACGACGCCGGTCGCGAGCAGCGCCATCACCGTCAAGCCCAGCACGATGCGGTAGCCCACGAACCAGTCCAGCGAATGCCGGGTCACGAACTTGAGCAGCCACGCCACGGAGGCGTAGCCGACCACGAACGACAGCACGGTCGCCACCAGCAGCTGCGGGCCCGACGCATTGAGTCCCTCACCAGCGGGTTCGAAGGCGTCGGGCAGGCTGAACAGGCCCGAGGCCAGCACCGCGGGGATGGCCAGCAGGAACGAGAACCGCACCGCCGCCTCGCGAGTGAGCCCGACGAACAGCCCGGCCGAACTCGTCGCACCCGAGCGCGACACGCCCGGGATCAGCGCCAGGCACTGGGCCAGGCCCATGATCAGTCCGTCGCGGGTGGTCAGCAGCTCGATGGGGCGGCGCCGACGTCCGTAGGCCTTGCCCGAGTAGTACTCCGCCGCCGCGATCACCAGCGCGAACACGATCAGCATGATCGAGATCAGCCACAGATTCCGTGCGCCGGTACGGATCTGGTCCTTGAACAGCAATCCCAGCACCCCGATCGGGATGGTGGCGATGATCACATACCAGCCGATCCGGTAGTCGAGCTCGCGCTGCACCTCGGGGTCGGGGCCGTAGGCGAAATTGCCGTCCTCACCCAGCACCGGCAGCTGCGTGGTCGCGCGCTCGTGCAACGGCACCGAATCCCGTTGCGGCGCGGCCACCTTCATCCACATGGTGGTGCACCACGCGGTGAGGATGCGCCAGATGTCCTTGGCGAAATACACCAGCACCGCGGCCTCGGTGCCCAGCTGGGTGACCGCGGTGAACGACGCGCCCGCGTCGTCGCCGAAGAACACCTCCGAGGTGATGCGCAGGTGCGCCGAGGAAGAGATCGGCAGAAATTCCGTCAGCCCCTGCACCAGGCCCAGCACCAGCGCCTGCACCCACGTCATCGACTCACCCACGCACCCTCCAGTCCCGAATCATCGGCTCCCGGTGGGGATTTCGCCGCGCCCCGGGCCGCCACCAGCGCGGCGCAGGCGCGCCGCAAGTTCGCAGCGACCCTACCGGGCCGATGTCCGAATCCGGATACGCACGCAGGAATTGGGCCGGCGGCGCGCTCGCCGCGGGCCGTAGCCGGGCGCAGGCCTCCGGTGCGCCTAGGCTGACGCGTGTGACGAAAGGGCAAGCGCGGTGATGCAACAACGGACGGTCGGCCGCAGCGGACTGCGGGTCTCGAGGCTCGGGCTGGCCACCCACACCTGGGGCCGCGAAACCGACGCCGAGGACGCCACGGCCCAGCTGATGGCGTTCGTGGAAGCCGGCGGCAACCTGGTCGACACCTCCCCGGCCTACGGTGACGGCGCCGCCCAGCACATCCTGGGCGAGCTGATCTCCGAAATCGGGCGCGAGGACCTGGTGCTGTCCGGAAGTGCCGGATACACACCGATACTCAGTGACGCCGCCGCCGAAGCGCCCGCCGCGGTGCGCTGGACCGTGGACGCCTCCCGGCGCACCATGCGCCGCCAGCTCGACCACACCCTCACCCAGCTCGGCACCGACCACCTCGACCTGTGGACCGTCGCCGCCTGGGACCCGCACACCCCGCTCGAGGAGATCGCCGACACCCTGGCCTGGGCGGTGCGCTCGGGCCGGGTGCGCTACGCGGGAGCGCGCGGCTACGACGGGTGGCAGCTGGCGACCCTGGCCACCGCCGCACCCCTGACCGCCGCCCAGACCCCGTACTCGTTGCTGGCGCGCGGCGTGGAACACGAATTCGTGCCCGCCGCACAGCATCACGGCATCGGCGTGATCGCCACCGCGCCACTGGCCGGGGGCATCCTCACCGGCAAATACCGGGACGGGGTGCCCGCGGACTCGCGCGGCGCCGACGAGTCGACCGCCGCGGAGATCACCGCCCATCTCGACGACCGCGCGGTGCGGGTGGTCGACGCGGTCGTCACCGCCGCCGACGGGCTGGGCACCTCGCCGCTGGCGGTGGCGCTGGCCTGGATCCGCGATCAGCCCGCGGTGGCGTCGATGCTGGTCGGGGCCCGCGACATCGGGCAGCTCACCGGCATCCTGGCCGCCGAGACCCTGGAACTGCCGCGCGCGATCGCCGCGGCGCTGGGAGACGTGAGCGCACGCACAGAATGAGCCAGGCTAGCCTTGCCTGCATGAGGTGTCTCGTGAATGCCCGCACCGCCGCCCGCACGCTGCTGATCCTGCTGCTCGGTGCCGGACTCGTCGCCGGTGTCACCGCCTGCGGCTCGGGCACCACGAACACCGGCGGACGCGGACCGGTCACCGCCGAGATCGGCAACCTCGATCCCGTTGTGCTGGGCCCCGAACCGGCGCCCACCCTGCCGGTCACCGTCACCTCCTTCGACGGCACCCAGGTCACCGTCACCGACACCAGCCGCATCATCGCCGCCGACCGCTACGGCACCCTCGCCCAGACCGTCGTCGCGCTCGGGCTCGGCTCGAAACTGGTGGGCCGCTCCAACTCCGCGGCCTTCCCCGCCGTGCACGAACTGCCCACCGTCTCCAGTGGCAGCGGCACCCTGAGCGTGGAAGCCGTTGCGGCGCTGCGGCCCACGGTGTTCCTCACCGACACCACCACCGTCACCCCCGCGCTGCGCGACCAGCTGCGCGCGCTGGGCATCACCGTGGTCTACTTCGACTCCCAGCGCACCATGGACGGCGTCGTCCCGCAGATCGAGGCGGTCGCCACCGCCCTGGGCATCCCCGCCGCCGGCAAGGCCCTCGGGCAGCGCACCGCCGCCGAGATCGCCGCCGCCACCGCCTCGGTGCCGCACCAGGACGCCAAACCCAAGATCGCGTTCCTGTACCTGCGCAGCGCCGCCATCACCATGATCGCCGGCCCCGGCTCGGGCGCCGACTCGCTGATCAACGCCATCGGCGGTATCGACGCCGGCACCGCCTCGGGTTTGACCAAGGACTTCCTGCCCATCACCAGCGAAGCCATGATCGCCGCCGCCCCCGAGGTGCTGCTGCTCATGAGCGACGGCCTGGCCTCCGTCGGCGGCGTCGACGGCCTCGAGAAGGTCCCCGGCATCGCCCAGACCCCCGCCGGACGCGACCGCCGCGTGGTGGACATGTCCGACGCCGTGCTGCTGTCCTTCGGCCCCAACACCGGCCGCGTCCTGACCGCCCTCGTGAAGGCCGTCTACGGCCCGACCACCGCATGAGCGAGCCTCTCGACCCGGCCGGACAGCTTGGCCCGCACCCGGATTCACCCGGCACCGGGCGGCCGCCGGGCACGCACACCGCCGACGCCGCGGGTGCCTCCGCGACGGGCGCTGCCGCGGCAGCCTCGACCACGAGCGGGGCGGCGACAGCCCCGGCCACCGAGGACCAGGACTCCGCCGGGGCAGGCGACCAGCCGAGCTCCTCGGACAGCGGCCGCGAAGCGGAATCCGACGTCACCGGGAGTCCGCGTGCCACGCGCCGACGCTGGTCGCGCACCACGCTGATCTTCGCGGGCGCGCTGACCGGACTGGTCGTACTGGCGTTGATCTCGGCGGCCATCGGTCAGGTGCCGACCAGCCCCGCCGAGGTGGCGGGCGCGTTCCTGCACCGGTTCGGACTGGATTGGGGGCCGATGCCGGCCCACCCGGCCGGATACGTGACCCTGTGGGAGGTGCGGTTCCCGCGCGTGGTGCTGGGCATGCTCGTCGGGGCCGCGCTGGCCACCGCCGGCGCCCTGCTGCAAGGCGTGTTCGCCAACCCGCTCGCCGAACCGGGCGTGATCGGTGTGTCCGCGGGTGCGGCGGTCGGGGCGGGCACGGTCATCGTCGCCGGTGGCGCGTTCGCGGCCGCGTGGTCGGTGGCAGCCGGTGCGTTCGTGGCCGGGCTCGGAACCACGCTGCTGGTGTATCTGTTGTCCCGCTCCAACGGGCGCACCGAAGTGGTGACCCTGGTGCTGACCGGTGTGGCCATCAATGCCTTTGCCGGCGGCCTGATTTCGTTCCTGCTGTTCTCCGCGTCCCCGGCCGCGCGCGATCAGATCGTGTTCTGGCAGATGGGCAGTCTCAACGGCGCCACCTGGCAGTCGGTCAACGTGGTGTGGCCGTTGACGCTGATCGGATTGGCGGCCGCGATCTGGATGGCCCCGCGCCTGGACCTGCTCGCCCTGGGCGAGTCCGCGGCCCGGCACCTGGGTGTGGACGTGGAACGGTTGCGCCGCAACGTGATCGTGGTGGTCGCGGTGCTGGCCACCGCCGGTGTCGCGTTCACCGGCATCATCTTGTTCGTCGGGTTGATCGTGCCGCATCTGGTGCGCATGCTGGTCGGGCCCGGCCATCGCGTGCTGATCCCGCTCTCGGCGATCGTCGGCGCGGTCGTGCTGGTGGCCGCCGACATCGGCGCGCGCGCCCTGGTCCACAACGCGGACCTGCCCCTGGGCATGATCACCTCACTGGTCGGCGGGCCGTTCTTCTTCTGGCTGCTGCGCCGCACCCGCTCACGATCGGGAGGCTGGGCATGAGCGGCCTACGCGAGCTGACAACGATTTTCGGGCGCACCCCCGCCCTGCCGGAGGCGCCCGAACCGGGCACCGCGACCCTGCGCGCGCCCGCGGCGTCAGCGCCAAACGCGGCGACCGCACCGTCCTCAACGGCATCGACTTCGAGGTCGTCGCCGGGCAGATCGTGGCCCTGGTCGGCCCCAACGGCGCCGGCAAATCCACCCTGCTGGCCGCACTCGCCGGGGAACTCGAACTCAGCGGGGGCAGCGTCGAACTCGACGGGCACGCCCTGACCCACTGGACCCACCTCGACATGGCGCGCCGGCGCGCGGTGCTGCCGCAGTCGCACACCGTCGGATTTCCGTTCACCGCACGCGAGGTGGTCGCCATGGGCCGCTCCCCGTGGGCGCACACCCCCGCCAGGACCACGACGACAAGGCCATCGCCGACGCCATGGCCGCCACCGACGTCGAACGCTTCGCCGCGCGCCCCTTCCCGGCCCTGTCCGGCGGTGAACGCGCCCGCGTCGCCCTGGCCCGTGTGCTGGCCCAGGACACAGCGACCCTGCTGCTCGACGAACCCACCGCCGCACTCGATCTCGGCCACCAGGAACAGGTGCTGCACCTTGCGCGCGAACGGGCCAACGCGGGCACGGCCGTGGTGGTCGTGTTGCACGATCTCGGTGTGGCCGCCGCCTACGCCGACCGGGTGGCCGTGCTGGAATCCGGGCGCATCGCCGCCGACGGCCCGCCCCGGCAGATCCTCACCCCCGAGCTGCTCACCCGCGTCTACCAGCATCCGGTCGACGTGTTCGATCATCCGGTGACCGGCGCGCAACTGGTGTTGCCCGTACGCGGCTGAAGACCCCGCGATGGGGTCAGAGCTGCTGCTGACCCCACCACCAGGCGCAGCGCGCCGTTGACGAACCACACCGCGAACATCGCCACCCCCGCGACCGGCGTCCACGCCAGCCCCAGCAGCACCGCCGCCGCACCGAACCAGGCGACCTCCAATGCGACCCGCCGCCACCCGGTTTGCGGGTACCGCGGATCCTTGGCCGCCCCGAACAGCGCCCACACCACGATGAACACCGCCGGGGCCGCCAGCCCCGCCACGACGCGCACCGCGATCGGCGCGGACACGGTGAACCCCCACCACGCCGCCGCGCCGAGCACGCACAGTTCCAGCAGGAACATCACCAACAGGTTCGCGCCTTTGAGCACGCTCATCGCCAGACCAACTTCAATACCGCAGGAGTCAACAGCATGCGAATCACGGTGGCGTCCAACACCAATGCCGCGATCATGCCGTAGGCAATGTATTTCATCAGCACCAGATCCGAGAACCCGAACGCTCCGGTCACCACGATCAGGATCGCCGCCGCCGAGGTGATCACCCCGCCGGTGTGGGCGATGCCGTAGCGGATCGCCTCGGGTGCGTCGGCTCCCGCGGCGCGGGCCTCGGCCATGCGGGACTGCAGAAACACCTCGTAGTCGGTGGAGAGCCCGAACAGCACCGTCACGATCAGCACCAGCACCGCGAACATCAGCGGGCCCGGCGTGAAGTTGAACAGCCCCGCCCCGTGACCCTCCACGAAGATCCAGGTCAGCACGCCCAGAGTCGCACCCAGACTGAGCGCGCTCATCACCACCGCCTTGATCGCCAGCACCAGCGACCGGAACGCCGCGTACATCAACGCGATCGCCGCGGCCACCAGGATCAACACCAGTAGCGGCAGGCCCTTGATCAGGCCCTGGATGCTGTCGCGTTCGAGGGCGGGCACCCCGGCGACCATCACCTGCACGCCCTCGGGTTGCGGGATCGAGCGCAGCGCCGCCATCACGGTGTCGGCATCGCGTTTGTCGAGCAGGCCGGAGGCCAGCACCGTCACCTGATCCTTGGTCGGTGCCGCCGGGTCGAACGGTCCGGTCATCTGCGGCCCGACCAATGGTTGGCCTCGAAGCGGATGTCGGACAGCTGCTGCGGATTCGCGCCCACCACCACCAGTTTCAGCGGTTCGGTGCGGAAATGCGGGAACAGCCGATCGAAGTCCTGCTGCGCCACCCGCGCCGAATTGTCGGCCGCCAGATACCGCTCGCTGAGCCCGCCGAACTCGATGTGGCGGAACGGCAGGATCAACGCCAGCAGCATCAACACCACCGGCACGATCACCAGCCACGGCTTGCGCATCGCGAAAACCGCCAGCCGCGAGAAGAATCCGCGATCGATCTGCTCGGCGGTGCGGATACTGGCCAGCCGATGCCAGCCCCACAAATCGATGCGCGGGCCCACGATCGACAACACCGCCGGCAGCGCCGTCACCGACAGCACCGCCGCCAGCAGCACCGAGGAGATACCGCCCAACGGCACCGACCGCAGCACCCCGTTCGGATAGATGAACAACGCGCCCAGGCTGACCGCGATGATCGCCGCCGAGAACAGCACCGTGCGCCCGGCCGTGGCGATGGTGCGCGCGGTCGCCTCCTCCACGCTGCGCCCCGCGGCCAGCTCCTCCCGGAACCGGGTCACCGCGAACAGCCCGTAATCGATGGCCAGCCCCAGGCTCACCAACGTGACCACCGCCGAGGCGAACACGTTGACCTGCAGATGGTTGGTGAGCAGCCGCATGATGCCCTGACTGCCCAAAATCGTCATGCCGCCGATGAGCACCGGCAGCAGCGCCCCCACCACACCGCCGAACACGAAATACAGCAGGATCGCCACCAGCGGCAACGCGATCAGCTCCGCGCGTTCGATATCGCGCTGCATGCCGGTGTTGATGCCTTCGACCACCGGCTGCAATCCGGCCAGCTGCACCGTGGTGCCGCCCGGCCCGGAACCGGCTGTCCCGGCATGGAATTCGTTCTTGATCGCTAGATAGTTGTTGACGGTGTCGGTGCCGCCGTCACCCCGCAAACCGATGCTGGCGAAGGCATGGGTGCGCGACGGGTCGGCGAACTGCCCCATCAGCGCGCCGTCCCAATACGAGTCGATCTTGAGGATGCGGTCGGGGTGCTCGGTGCGCAACCGGGTCAACTCCGCGGCCACCGCGCCGCGCACCGGCTCGTCGTCGACGGTCATCCCGCCGGGGCGGTGTAGATGGCGATCAGGTCGGCGTCGGTGTCGCGTCCGAAGGTGGAGTCGGCCAGCTTCGATGCCGCCACCGACTGGCTGGATTCGTCGAACCAGCCCTCCTGGGTCAGGTGATCGCCCAGGTCGCGTCCGTAGAACCCCGACACCAGCACGACCAGACCGAACGCGGCGAACACCACGAACCGGAACCGGTGGATCAGACGCCCCCACCGCAGGGATCCGGCTTCGAGCATCAGCCGCAGGCCGCGGTCTTGTAGTCGGCCGAGCGCAGAATCCCGCACAGGTCGGTGCGCGAGATCTTCCAGTGCCCGTCTTTGGCGACGAAGTGCACCACCGTGGTGCGCACGTTGCTGCCGGTGCCGTCCTTGTCCAGGCTCAAGGTCGCCGTCAGCGTCCCGTCGTGATTGTCGAACACCGGGTCCTTGACCCCGTACACCGCGCGCGGGTTGTCCTTCAACGCCTTGTACATGTCGGGGATCGCGTCCTTGAACGCTTCGCCGTCCTCGATCAGCGCGGTGCGTTCACTGTCGGGCAGATTCGGATCCAGCGCGCTCTTGATCTGCGCGTCCAGCTGCGCCGCGGTCGGGATCGCGGGCCGGGCGGCGCTGGTCTGCGCGGCCGCGGCCTGCGAGGACGAACTCAGCGCCGCGTACGCCGAGGACCGCGCCTGCGCCACCTTCGACTCGTCGTCGGAGCCGCCACAGGCGGCGATCGACGCGCCGAGCACGGTCGACAAGAGCAAGATGGCGGCCGGTCGTCGAAGTCGCATCAACATCCTCGTGAGCTCGAACTGCGGTTGTGTGCCGTTAGTTTGGCATGTGCCCGGGCCGAGGGTGATCTCTGTGTCACAGACACTCGGCGGGCGGATGTTCCCCGGTTCTGAAAAAACACCGGCCGGTCGGTGTTGTTTCGAGGAGAATCAAGGGCGCTCCATCCCAGATCCAGCACGGCTCGATACGAGGAGGTAGCTCTGGTGACCACGGCACGAGACATCATGAAACCCGGCGCACAGTGGATATCGCAGGACGAGACCGTCGCCGACGCGGCACGCATCATGGACGAACTCGATGTGGGATCGGTGATCGTCGCCGATCCGAACGAGCGAATGGTCGGCATCATCACCGACCGCGACATCGCGGTGAAATGCGTCGCACAGGGGCGTGACCCCGGCGCCACGCGGGCGCTGGAACTGTGCGAGGCCACCCCGCGCTGGGTGGCCGCCAACGCCGACATCAGCGAGGTGCTCGACTCGATGGGGAGCTACCGGATCAAACGCATGCCGGTGATCGACGCCAAGAAGCGGATGGTCGGAATGATCAGTGAGGCCGACCTCGCCCAGCACCTCGATCAGAAGGAGCTCAGCGAGTTCGTCACGGCCATCTACGGAAGGCCCTGATCAGCAAGGCTTAACCAATCACCGCCCGTCGATGACCGCGCCCAGCCGGCCCAGGAGCGCGCGCACCGTGGTGGCCTCGCGCGGCTGAGCCGCGGGCACGACCGTCGCCTGCGGGATCAGGTCCCGCACGAGTGCCACCACGCTGCGTTCGTCATCGAGGTCGATATCGGTGACCGGGGCCACCGCGACCGCCTCGACATCCTCGGGCGCGGGCACCGCGGTGGTGACGCCGGGGCGGTAGATCTCCACCGTGAGCGTGGAACGGTGGGTGCGGAACGCGAAGCTACGCCCGTCGGCGGTGACACCGAAGCCGTGCGCGTAGCGCCCGACGGTGACGTCCTCGACGGTGAACCCCGAAGTCTGGTCGGCAACCAACAGATCTCCCTGATACAGACCGCTTTTGCTCTCCACGGTAACCGCTCGCCCCGACACCGCCCCCGAATCCCCATGTCACATCATGCATATCGGCACGCGATGCAACGATCGGCGATCGCGCCACACCGCCGCGCGGACCCCCGGTCACACCGCCGGGCAAGGGACCATGGTCAGATTGGAGTGCACGCATACTTTCGTCGGTCAGTTCGGTCAGTTAAGGAGTTCGCTGCATGCGCCGTCGCGGTTGGATCCGGTCGGCCCTCGTGGGGGTGACAGCGGTGACCTTGCTGACCGCGTGTTCGGGCCAGCCGGACAACTCGAGCAACGCCACCCGGGAACCGGCCGCCCCGGCCGTCGCTCCCACCGCCGCGGGCACTCCCGCCGGTGAGGTGAGCGCCAGCGCGCCGATCTCGCTGCTGCTCGACGAACCGACCACCGGCGTCCTGGCCGCGGTCGTGGACTCCGGCACCACTCTGCATCTCATCGACAAGGGCGTCACCCGCTCGGTCGCGCTGCCCGGCAAGGCGGCCGCCCTGGTCGCGGGCAAGCCCGGTGAGGTGCTGATCGCGGTGCCCGGCAAGATCGTTCGCGTCGATGTCGCCAGTGGTGCGCTCACCACCGTGTCCGTCGAGGGTGACCTGCATTCGGTGGCGGTGAACGCCGATGGCTCGCTGGTGGCGGGCCTGGCCGACGGCCGGGTGCTGCTGCTGGACGCGGACGGTGCTGTGCGCCACACCATTACGGGCCTGTCGGCCGCCGACGCCATCGATGCCCGCGACGGCTCGGTCGTGGTGCTCGACCGCCGCCAGTCCGCGATCGTGCAACTCGACGGCACCGCCAAGCTCGGCCTGGCCCTGCGCGCCGGTGACGGGGCGGCCATGATGATCGGCGACCACTTCGGCCGGCGCCTGGTCACCGACACCGACGGCGCCGAACTGCTGGTCTACACCGCCGATCCGTTGGTCCTGCACCAGCGTTTCCCGGTAGGCTCTTCGCCCTACGCACTCGCCTACGATCAGCGGTCCGAGACCGTGTGGGTGACGCTGACTGGCAGTAACGAAGTCGTCGGTTACGAGCTGTCGACGGGTATACCGGTAGAGGTGGGGCGCTACCCGACGGTGCGCCAGCCCAACTCGGCGACCGTCGATGCCCGCACCGGTGACCTGTTCGTGGGATCCGCGACCGGTGACGGTCTGCAGCGGATCGGCGCGGACCAGCGGAAGAGAGGGCAGTGATGGCTCGGGCCTCACGATCGGCGCACCAATCGCGCACATTACCGGAAGGCTGGGAGGAATCCAGCGACGAATGGGAGTACGTGCCCCTGCGGCTGCCGCCCGGCATCACCAGGGTCACCGCCACCATGCGACTGTCCATTCACGCCGAATTCGGTGGCTGGGAACTGTCGCGAGTGCGCGCCTACACCGACGGCAGCCGCCGCGTGTTACTGCGCCGCCGCAAGACCACTCCCCTGCTATCCCCGACACCCGAGGCGGTGATGTAACCCCCCATGTATGAGCGCCTGTACGCCCTGCTGCTGAAGACGATGTTCCTGCTCCAGCCGGAACGCATCCACCATCTGGCTTTCGCCGCGATGCGGCTGGCGACCCGGTTCACACCGGGCCGCAAGCTCACCGGTGCGCTGCTGGTGGCCGACGATCCGATCCTGCGCACCCGCGTGTTCGGCGTGGATTTCCCCGCGCCGCTGGGTCTGGCCGCCGGCTTCGACAAGAACGCCGACGGCGTCGACGCGTGGGGCCCGCTGGGTTTCGGTTACGCCGAGATCGGCACCGTCACCGCCCAGGCCCAGCCCGGCAATCCCGCGCCGCGGCTGTTCCGCCTGCCCGCGGACCGGGCGCTCATCAACCGTATGGGGTTCAACAACTTCGGTGCCGCCGCGGCCGCCGAGCACCTGGCGCACCGCCTGCCCGGCGGGGTGCCGATCGGGGCGAACATCGGCAAGACCAAGGTCGTCGAGCCCGAGGACGCGGCCTCCGATTACGCGATCTCGGCGAAACTGCTGGGCCCGCTGGCCGATTTCATGGTCGTCAACGTCAGCTCCCCCAACACCCCCGGCCTGCGTGACCTGCAAGCGGTCACCTCGCTGCGCCCGATCCTGCAGGCGGTCCTCGATACCGTCACCGTCCCGGTGCTGGTCAAGATCGCCCCCGACCTGTCCGACGAGGACATCGATGCCGTCGCCGACCTCGCCGTCGAGCTGGGCCTGGCCGGCATCGTCGCCACCAACACCACCATCCGCCGCGACGGCCTGGCCACCCCCGCCGCCGAGGTGGAACCCATTGGCGCGGGCGGCCTCTCGGGCGCCCCGGTCGCCGATCGCTCCCTCGAGGTCCTGCGCCGCCTCTACGCCCGCGTCGGCGACAAACTGGCCCTGATCTCCGTCGGCGGCATCGAAACCGCCGACCAGGCCTGGACCCGCATCCTGGCCGGCGCCTCCCTGCTGCAGGGCTACACCGGCTTCATCTACGGCGGCCCCCTGTGGGCCAAGCACATCCACCAGGGCCTGGCCGCCAAGCTCCGCGAACACGGCTACTCGAGCCTCTCCGAAGCCGTCGGCGCCGAACACCGCGCCTGACCCCGGTTCGCGCGCAACACCGTCCGGTCAACGCCACAGGTGTTGTGACCGCGCGCCCGACCCCGCGCCGTGACCGACGGCGGCACCCCAGCCCAACAGTGCCGCCGTCGGTGCATCGCTTCCCTGCTCTGACCACTCCTCCCGGTGCAGGCGTTCGGCCAGTCGTTGCGCCAGCAGGATCACCGCGCGTTCGACCCCGATACCCAGCCGGGTCGCGAGGTCCGCGGCCCACAACTGCGCCGCCTCGTCGTAGACGACGGCAGGGTCGGAGAGCACCTCGTCCAATTCCATTCCGGCTTGGGCCTGCTCGTGCGTGAGGTAATAGGCGGGCAGCCAGCTCAGCCGCCACACCGCCTGCCCGCGCCGGTACTCCCGCAGCGCGTATTCGGGGCTGATGTCGCTGGTCATCGCCCGCGTCGTGATGTCGATCGTCACAAGGACCTCCCTAGGCCGTCGGTGCGCGCCGCGGGATCGCCGCCCGCCCACCGTGTTTCGCCCGCCGCCGCTGATCGCCGCACCGGGACCTGCCATCCCCTCATCGAGTGCTCATTTCGCACCGCGGCTTCCGGCCGCTCTCATGCCGAGCGCCGCCGCATCAGCAGGAACACCGCCTGCTCCACCGGGATCCCCACCTCGCCCGCCGCGCTGATCATGCGCCCCTGCGCGGCTTCGTGTCGCGGATAGGGATCGGCCGCGACGATCTCCGCCAGCACCATAGCCGCCAGCGCTTGCGCCCGGGTCAGCAGCCGATCCGGCAGCCAACTACACCGCCACGCCAGCATCCACCGATCCGCCACCCGCACCGCGTTCTCATCGGTCAGGTCACTGGTCATCGACCAGTCATCGGTCGCGTAGATGGTCATAACTCCCCGCGCTCACGCCGTCGCGCCCGCAAGGTGTCACTGGCGTCATCGAGATCGATGCCCAGTTCCCCGCCGATGTCCCGAGCCCGCTGCCACGCCGGATCGGCGGGAATCGGTGCGGTGCGCAGGATCTCGGTGAGTTCCATTGCCAGCAGCGCCTGTTCGCGTGTCAGCAGCGGCGCCCTGCGCCAACTGAGCCGCCACGCGGGTTCCGGGCGGCGAGGCAGCCGTTCGGCGCACTCGCCGGTGACGCTGCTGGTGATCGAGCTGGCACTCGGGTAAATCATGTTGGCCTCCGATGAGACGAGGAGGCGTCACCGCCGGATCGAGTGTGACGCGGGTTTGGCCGAGGCGACGTGGGCGGGCGAATCCGCCTATCGCACTTGGTCGTTCACCCGGAGGTCGGTGTCGGACGCACCGCACGCGTGACGTGCGCGCCGCCGGATCCGCCGGATCGTGACTACTCCGGTCATCGGAACCTCCCGGGAGATCTGGTCGGGCGGCGCTCATTTGCCAATTCCAGGATGGCATTTGGCACTTCCGAAACGCAGTTTGACGCTGTCACAATTAGATTGCCGTTTCCGCCGACGTTCAAACGTGGACGGTCTTATGGTTGGGGCGAGTGATGATGCAGCCGAACCTGGGAAGCAGTGGAGCCGACACGGCCGCGCAGGACAACGACGTGCGCGCCGTGCGTGACACCCTGCTGCAATTGCGCAAGCGCTGGGCCATGGGCGGCGACCGCGACCGCTCGGTGGACCTGGGAGCCCTGCTCGGCCTGGTGATCGTCCGCCGCGTCGCCCACCTCACCGGCTGCGATCCGAAAGCCGCACTGCCCGAGGCGTTGCGCTACATCGCGAGCGGTCTGGAACCAGCCGACCGCCTGATCGTCGACGCCGAGCTGAACCTGTCCATGCTGGCCGATCAGCTGCCCGCACCGATCGCCGACGAGCTCTACGGGCCCGAGCTGGGTCAGCGCCGGGACAGCCTCGCCCTGCACTGGGTGGTGTTGCACGAGCAGCTGGGCGTGCCCGTCGCCCAGGTGCCACGCAACAATCGCGCCCTGCGCGGACGGCGCGAAGAGGAAGCCTTCACCGCGTTGGCGCGAGGACTCACCCTCGAGTCCGTCGTTGCCGCCGACCGTATTCCGCGTGCGACGACCCGGCCCAGTGCCGTGGTGATCGGCGACGCCGCCTGGGATCGAATCTGCACCGTCGATGTGCTGCCCCAGGCTGGGGACTCGCTCTACGGGGAGTTCTCCGAGCACCCTGGAGGCAAGGGGCTGAACCGGGCGGTCGCGCTGGCCAGGCTGGGGGTCGACGCGCGGCTGTTCGCCGCGGTCGGCGACGACGACAAGGCCGGGCTGATCGTCGAGTACCTACAGGCACGTGGCGTCGACACCAGCCTGGTTCGTGCGCGACGCGGCGCGACACCGACCGCGGCGGTGACCGTCGCCAAGGACGGTGGGAACTACTCGGTGGCGGGCAAGGACGACCGGATCCGGTTCGATGCCAGGGACATCGCCGATATCCCGATTACCCGTGCTCTCGTTCATGCCGATGCGGTGCTGTTGACCTTCGAGCAGAACGTCGAGGTGCTCACCGCGGTCGCCGACGCGATCGCCGACCGAGAGATTCGGCCGTGGCTGTTCGTCAGCGCCACCCCGCCACCGAAACGATTCCCGGCCCGCTTGCCCGACTATCTCAGGACCGTCGACTACCTGATCGCCTCGGTCGGCGAGCTCGCCGCGCTGCGACCCGACACCGAGACTGCCGACATCGCCGCGCAATTGGTGAAACACGGGGTCGGGTCGGTCGTGGTCCTGCACGGCCTCAGCTGTGCCATGTACTCGGACGAGAATCCGGGGGTCGAGCCGGTATGGGCGACCATCCAAACCGACCGGCCTGATGCGCCCGGAACGTCATCGGCGTTCGCTTCGGCGTTCATCGCCCGGCTGATGACCCAGCCGCGCGCTGTCGACCCCGACCAACGCAGGCGGATCGGGCGTGCCAACCTCGAATGGGCCGCGGCCGCGATTCCCGCGCGCGCCGCGAAAGAGAAGAGCATCCCCGACTCCATGCCGACCCGTGAGGCGATCAACGCGACTCTGGACGCGTCCTAGAGATCTGGTGACCAGGGCGGATCGTCGGTCGGCAACCAATGTCCATGGCGGCGCTTCGCCGCTTGATAGTCGGCTTCGCGCAGCGTCCGCGGTGGTGTGCGTAGCGGGATCACGGTGGCGTGGATATCGGCGTCGCGAACCGCTTGCAGTTTGTGCGGATTGTTGGTCATCAACTGGATCGACGACAGCCCGAGTTTGGCGAGCGTCTGCGCGGCAAGGGTGTAGTCGCGTTTGTCCTCGGTGTAGCCGAGCGACAGGTAGCTGTCGTAGGTGTCGAGGCGGTTCTTCTCGCTGATCTCGTAACCGCGGGCCTTGGCCAGAAGTCCGTAGCCGCGGCCCTCCTGGTTGAGGTAGACGAGGATGCCCGACCCGGCGGCCTGGATCAGATCGAGCGAGCGCTCGAGCTGGGGCCCGCAGTCGCAGTCCTGAAACGCCAGCGACTCACCGTAGAGGCACTGCGAATGGATGCGGACCAGACAGTCGTCCTCGATGGACCCGAAGGCCAGAATATGCCCGGCTTCGATATCGGTCGGCAGGCCTGTCACCCGCACGCGCATCTGTTGGCCCTTGCGAGTGATCCGATGACTGGCGTGATCGAGGCTGGCCCACATCGCCTGTCGGCTAACGCTTTTCGCCGGCCCCGCACCCATCAGTGAATGGTAGGTCCCGAGAAGGTCCGGATTGTCCGTATCGCGGAACCGGGCGTCACTGCGGCGGCCCAGAATGGTGGCCGAAAATTCTCTCCGGATGCGCTCCAGGATCGCCGAGACCGGGTAGGCTTCGGCTCCGTCCGCGTGTGCCGCCACGGCAACTCGGCAGCAACGGTCGGATCTCTGCCCTGTGCCACTCCCCGACCGGCGGTAACCACACACAAACGGACACTGTCGGGCGGTGGATCACGGCCCGCGGGGATACGAGGCGGTCGCGTGAGCGTTGCGGACGAGTCGATTGCTGTTGCGGATCTGGCGAATTGGCAGAAACTCGCCCGAACCAGTCACCTGCTCGCCCGCAAAGGCGCAGAGATGCGGGTTCGAGTGCATTCGATCCCCGGACGCGACGGCGGCCACGCCCTCATCTTCGGCGATATCGAACGCGTCACCGCCCCGTTGGTGCGCATCCACTCCCGCTGCCTCTACGGCGACGCTCTGCAGTCCGACGACTGCGACTGTGGACCGGAACTCGACCAGGCCATGGATATGATCCAACGCGCCGATGCCGGCGTACTGCTCTACCTCGAACAAGAAGGCCGCGGCGCCGGTCTGGAGGTCAAGGCCGAGGGCCTGCGCGTCGCCCAGAACGAGGGCCACGACACGTATTCCGCCTATGTCGCTCTGGGGCACCAGCCCGACTACCGAGAGTTCGACACCGCCACCCGCTTCCTCGCCGAAAACCTCGGCCTGCGCTCGGTCCGCTTGCTGACCAACAACCAAGACAAGGTGGACGCCCTGCAGATCGGTGATATCGCCGTTACTCGCGTGCCTCTGATCACCGAACCCCGTAGCCGCCGCGCGCGAGAGTATATGGAAGTCAAGCGAACCCACCGCGGCCACCTGCTGCCGCCCATGTCGTTCCATCGCATCGGCAGACTGGCCGATCCTGTCTTCCTGACCCTCGCGGTGACGGTGACCGCTGCCGCGATCTACTGGGCCCCACGCCCACTCGCCGTGGCGGCCTTCATCCTGATGGTCGCCATCGTCCAGGCTTGGCACCCAGCCCGCACCTCGGTACGGCTCCGACTGCGGGCTTGGCGTCGCAAACTCACCCAACGCCCGCAGGCAACACCGTCTCGGTAATCTGACCTGCCCCCATGCCAGTGTGCGGCGGTATCCTTGGCGGACATGGCCGGAGACAGCGTCGGACCGAGCGGCGCACCCACGATTGCGCTGTCTGACCACGCCACCGATGCAGTGTGCGGAAGGCTCATGCAGGTCAGGAGGAATGCGGGTCTGAGCGAGGGGCTCAACGCCGCGAGCGAGATCGATGCCCGAATTCTGCTGCAGCTCACAGCCGTTCGCCGGTGTGCGTTCGTCGAGGGAATCACGCCGGAAGCCGCCCTACCCCAGACGATCCGCCACCTGGCTCGTCGGCTGTCGGTCACCGACCGCATCGTCGTCGATGCCGAACTGGGCTTGGGTCTGCTGCAAGGGAACGGACCGCCGGGTGTCGATCTGGCGATGCACTACGGCGCCGTGCTCTCCAAGCGACGCATCTCGTTAGCACAGCATTGGCGGACTCTGCACGAGGCCTTCGGCGCCCAGGATGTCCCGGCCGCGCCGTCGGCTCGGGCGGTTCGCGGTGGCAGATACGAGGTGCCCGCCTTTGAGGCGCTCGCGAAACTGCTGACCTCGCTGTCTGATCCGTACGACGGTGCGCCGAACGCGATCGTCATCATCGGCGACGCCGTCATCGATCACGTTCTCGAAGTCGAGCACTTCCCGCAGCCGGGAACCTCGATGTGGGGCGAAGACTCCGGCAGCCGCCCGGGCGGCAAGGGCTTGAATCGAGCCGTCGCACTGGCTCGCCTCCAGCTCGATGCCCGACTACTCGCGGCCATCGGCGACGACGGTGAGGGCCGGGAGATTCTCGACTATCTGACCCGCGAGAAGGTCGACACCAGCCTGATCAAGGTCGAACCGAGCAAGCGGACACCGGTGACGACCGTGGTGGCCCCGGCCGATGGCGACTACTCGTCGATCGCGATCAAGAAGGGGCGCACTCGGCTGACCGTCTCCGACCTCGATCTCGCCCCGACCCGGCACGCGATCACCGGTGCGGCGGCCGTGGTTCTAACCTTCGAACAGACCGACAAGGTGATCGAGAAGGTCCTGGAAATCGTTGGTGCGATCAAGGATTCGTCTGCGGGTCCCGGGTCTCCGCGGGTGATCGTGAATGTCAGCCCGCCACGCCCGCTCACGCCCTATATGCGCGAGCACATGTCGGCGATCGATTACCTGGTCGGTTCCTCCGACGATCTCGCAAAACTGCGTCTCGATCTCCCCGGCGATGCGGTCGCCGAGGCGCTGGTGAACGACGGAGTCGGCACGGTCTGCCAGATCGACCGATCGCAGTGCACCTTCCACCGCCGCGGTCTCGACGCCATAGACGTCGATCGATTCGGTACCGCGGTCTCGAATGTCGCCGGTGCCGCCTCGGCCTTCTCCTCGGCCTTGACCAGCCGACTGGTCAAGAAGGCTCGCCCGGCCGATGCCGGCGACTTCGTCTGGGCGACCGCGGCGATGGCGACGTTGATTCAACGGGCGTCCGGCCGGCATCCGGTCGAAAGCGTTCCCGATGGCATACCGTCCGCGCAGAGAATCGACGCGATGGTCGGTCTGATGCCGCAGTCACCGGATCCCGAGTAGTAGGCGGTCGGCATGAAAGAGCTGCAAGCGAGCGCACATTCGTTTGTTCGGAAGGGGCGCGAGCTGCGAGTGTGTGGGTAACCGACGTACCTACGATCACGCGGCGTTCGCGCTGGTCCTCCACACAGTGCGGCTGATGACCAACAACCACGACGAGATCGCGGCGGTCGAGCAGGCGGGCTTGATCGTGAAGGAGGTGCCGCTGGTGACGGACCCGCAGAACGAGCGCGCGGCTTTCCTATATGGCGGCGAAAGCCAAACGGCGCAGCGCATATCCGGGGCATATCGGCATCGGTAATTGACCCGCCGCCCGCGTTAATTGACAATTTCGGTCACCACTCTGACCGATGTAGCCCGCGACACAGTCGGGAAAGTCTGGTTACGATGAGTGAGCCGCGCCACAGGTGACGCGTGGCCATCGCGTGATCGGGTTGGTCGTGGTCTCGGACTTCAGGTTCGCGCGGGTGGGCGCGCGGGTGGACGGTGAAGCGAGAGGCTATCGGGAAAAGGGCTTATGACGACTGACATCGGGTATGCGCACGCATCTGGGAAGACCGTTCACACGATTCCGGAGGCATTTCAGGAAACCTTGACGCTGCGGCCGGGGCAGGTGGCATTGCGGACCGTGGGCGGGACGCGGCAGTTCACCTGGCGTGAGTACGGGGAGCGGGTGCGCAGTATCGCCGCCGGGTTGGCGGCACTCGGGGTGGGGCGCGGGGACGCGGTGGGGATCATGCTCACCAATCGGCCGGAGTTCAATCTGGTCGACACCGCGGCGCTGCACCTTGGGGCGACGCCGTTCTCGATCTACAACACCAGCTCCCCCGAGCAGATCGCGCACCTGTTCACCAATGCCGAGAACGCGGTGGTGATCACCGAACCGGCGTTCCTGGACGTGGTGCGCGGCGCGGGCGTGGAACTGGAACACATTGTGCTGGTGGAGGGTTCCGCGGCGGGCACGCTGACCTTGGCCGAGGTCGAGGCCGCGCCGCTGGCGGACTTCGACTTCGACGCCGCCTGGCAGGCCGTCCAGCCCGATGATGTGGCGACACTGATCTACACCTCCGGCACCACCGGCCCGTCCAAGGGCGTGGAGCTGACCCACCGCAATGTGGTCGCCCAGATCGTGGGCCTGGTCGAGGGCCCGCTGACCGTCGGCCTCGACGACCGTTCGGTGTCGTATCTGCCGGCCGCCCATGTGGCCGACCGTATTTCCGGTCACTGCGCCAACCTGTTCACCGGCGTCCAGATGACGTGCGTGCCCGATCCGCGCGAGATCGCCGCCGCCCTGCCCGACGCCCGCCCCACCGCGTTCTTCGGTGTGCCGCGGGTGTGGCAGAAGATCAAGGCCGGTATCGACGCCAAGCTCGCCACCGAGGCCAGCCCGGTGAAGAAGGCCCTCGCCAATTGGGCGATCGGGGTGGGCGCGCAGGCGCGCGCGCGCCGACCTGGCCGGCACCGGCCGCGGTGCCCTGCTCGATGTGCAGCACAAGCTGGCCGACGCGCTGGTGCTGTCGAAGCTGCGGCACGCGTTGGGCTTCGACGAACTGCGGGTGGCTGCCTCCGGCGCCGCGGCGATCCCGCCCGAGACCCTGGAATACCTGCTGGGCCTGGGCTTCACCGTCACCGAGGTGTGGGGCATGTCCGAGACCAGCGGTGTCGGCACCTACACGCCGCTGGCCAAGCCCAAGCCGGGTACCGTCGGCATCCCGATCCGCGGGCTCGAGGTGCGCCTGGCCGAGGACGGGGAGCTGCTGGTACGTGGTGCCATCGTCACCCGCGGCTACCGCAAGATGCCAGAGAAGACCGCCGAGGCCATCGACGCCGACGGCTGGCTGCACACCGGTGATGTGGCCACCATCGACGGTGACGGCTACATCAGCATCGTCGACCGCAAGAAGGAACTCATCATCACCGAGGCGGGAAAGAACCTGTCTCCCACCAATATCGAGAACACCGTGAAGGCGGCGTCCTCGCTGGTCGGTCAGGTGGCGGCGATCGGCGACGCCAAGCCGTTCATCGCGGCGCTCATCGTCCTGGACCTCGATATCGCGGTGGTACGGGCCAAGGCGCTGGGCGTCCCCGACGCCGACCTGAAGATCCTGGCCGCGCACCCGGAAATCGTCACCGAGATCAAGGCGGCCATCGCCGCCGCCAACACCAAGCTCAACCGGGTCGAGCAGATCAAGCGGTTCACCATCCTGGACCTGGGCTGGGAGCCCGGCGGTGACGAACTCACCCCGACCCTCAAGCTCAAGCGCAACCCGATCGCGGCCAAGTACGCCACCGAGATCGCCGCGCTGTATCTGACCCCGGCGCCCGAAGGCGTGGTCAATATGAGCTGATCCCGGGACCTCACCCCGGAATCGATGTGGGCCTGGACGTATCGTCCAGGCCCACAGCCGTTCTCAGCCGCGCGCGGCCACGTGGGCGACACGGGCGAGCCGATCGCTCATCGCCTCGGCGATCCGGCCCATGCGGGTGTGACTGTGCACGGCGGTGTCGTATTCGACCTGCACGGTCAACCGCCCGCCGACGGTGAAGATCGTCATCTTCGGCGGCATGCCCGCCGCCATCGCGAACACCTCGTCGCGCACGAACTCCAGACTCCGTGGCATCGGATGCGCGGGCAGCCGGCCCATATTCGACAAGGCGATCGCCGGAGGCTGCGACAGCATCGCCGCCAACTGCGGCTCGAGCCGGCGCTGCGCGGCGCGCATGAACAGTGCCGGGAACCGGGTCTCGATCATGACCCGCATCGTCGCGTCGACGATCGCGCCCACCGCCAGCGGATCGGCGTCCCGGTCGACCGGTGCCGGAGTCCCCGCACCCGAAGCGCAGTTGAGGATCGCCGACACCGCCAGTCGCGGTGACGTTTCCGGCCGCAGGTCCGCGGCGTGCCCGCACATCAGCGGGATCGGCCCGTCCCCGGCGATCTCACCACGCACCGCCGCCAGTGCCGCCCCGGCCAGCACACTGTTGACCGAGATACCGCGCCCGCGAGCGACATCGACCAGATCCGCGGTGTGCCGCGGGGACAATTCGATGCGCCGCAACGCCAATCGCCCGCCCGGGTCGCCGATCCCGTCGCCGTCGTGGGGCAGCGTGCGCGGCGCGTCCTGCGGCGACGCCACCGCGATCTCCTGTCCCAGCTGCGCGAGGAACCCGTCGACCTGCGCGTCGGTGACGGTCCGCGCCAGCAGCTCGTCGACCCCGCCGATCAGCTCTCGATCCGAATCATGCGGCGGCAGTGCCGTTCCCGCCGCGTGCGCGGTGTAGCGCCGCCACATCTCTTCGAGCAGCGCGAACGCCGAGCGCCCGTCGCTGATCCCGTGGTGGATGACCAGCACGACCCGGCTCTCCCGTGTCCCGCGCAGCAGCACCGCCCGGAACAGTCCCTCGTCCCAGTCCTGCGGGCTGTTCACCAGATCCCAGTACTCGTCCACCCCGCCCGCGCGCACCGACAGCGGCGGTGTCACCCGATCCTCGGCCACGAACCGCGCCACCCCGTCCACGGTGTGCACGCGACTGCGCAGCAGCACATGCCCGTCGGCGAGTTCGGTGAGCACCCGCCGCAGGATGCCCGCGTCGACCTCGCCGCGCACGGCGGAACCGATGAACAGGGGCATCCCGCCGATCGGCACGCTGCCCAGGCGGGCATCGGCGGCGAAATATCCGGATTCGAAGGGAGACAACGGTCGTTGCGCAGTCATGTCGGGCTCGTTCTTCCGTGTGATGGATCAGCCATCACCGACCATACACACGTTTCATACATCTGTTCAAAACAACTGTTTGAAACGTGCGTCACAAACGGTTGTTCGGCCCGCTGTTAGGCTGTCCCGCGTGGGAACCCGTGAAGACCTGCTGGCCGCCGCCAAGCAATGCCTGGCCGAGCGCGGCTACGCCCGCACCACCGTGCGCGACATCGTCGCCGCGTCCGGGGCCAATCTGGCGGCCATCAACTACCACTTCGGCACCCGCGATCGACTGCTGAACCAGGCCATGCTCGAGGCCACCGCCGCCGCGGTCTCCCACATCCTCGACTCGTTGCCCGCCGCCGACTCCGGCGACGCGTCCGCGCGCCTGAACACCTTCTGGCAGCGGCTGATCGACTCCTTCACCGGCGACCGCGTGATCTGGGCCGCCAATGTCGAATCGATGGCCCAGGCCATGCACTCCCCCACCCTGCGCGCGGAAATCGGTGCGGCACAGGAACAGGCGCGCACGGGACTGTCGGCCGACCTCGGCGGCGGCGACCCGGCCGTCGGCGCGGTCCTGCAAACCCTGATCGCGGGCCTGCTCGTGCAATACCTGATCGACCCCGAGCACGCGCCCGCCGCCGAAGACCTCGCGGCCGGACTGCGCGGCCTCGCCGACCGCTCGGCCACCGAGTAGGTACCCCGGACATGACTGTGGCCCCGAGCGAAACGCTCGGGGCCACAGTCGGTTCGGCGTGTACCGCCTACTTCTGCTCGTGCGTGCCGATCAGGGTAGCGCGCCCGATGGCGTTCATGAACAGGTTGAACCCCAGGTAGGCGGGCGAGGCGTGCTCGTCGACCTCGAGCCGCTCCACACCCACCGCGTGCACCACGACGAAATACCGGTGCGCGCCGTGCCCGGCGGGCGGGAACGCGCCCGTGTACTCGTGCAGCCCGGCGTCATTGCGCAGGTGCAGCGCCCCGGCCGGCAGCGAGCCGCCCTTGCTGGCCTGCCCCGTCTCGAGGCTGGTGGTGGTGACCGGCACGTTGGCCAGCACCCAGTGCCAGAACCCGGAGGCGGTCGGCGCGTCCGGGTCGTACATGGTGACGGTGAAACTCTTGGTCTCGGCCGGGAATCCGGACCAGCTCAGCTGCGGGGAGATATCGGCTCCGCCCGCACCGGCCAGCGCGCTGACCTGATCGAGCGCCAGCGGCTTGCCTTCGCTGATGTCGGTGGAGGTCAGAGTGAATTCCGGCAGCTGCGGCAGCGCGGCGTACGGATTGTACGAATAGTCGGGCACGAGCAGTCCTTTCGAATCGTCAGCTGTGCAACAGGAAGTGTTCCAGCACGCGGGTGCCGAATTCGAGCGCCTCCACCGGAACCCGCTCGTCGACCCCGTGGAACAGGGCCGAGAAGTCCAGTTCCGGCGGCAGTCGCAGCGGCGCGAACCCGAAGCAGCGAATTCCGAGCTTGGCGAAGGCTTTCGCGTCGGTGCCGCCCGAGAGCATGTAGGGCACGGTGCGCCCGGCCGGGTCGTGGGCCAGGATGGCGTCGTTCATGGCGTCGACGAGGTGCCCGTCGAAGGTGGTCTCGTAGGAGTCGAGTTTGGTGATCCACTCGCGCTCCACGTCCGGGCCGATGAGCGCGTCGACCTCCTTCTCGAATTCGGCTTGGCGGCCGGGCACCACGCGGCAGTCGACGACCGCCTCGGCGGTCTGCGGGATCACGTTGGCCTTGTAGCCGGCCTGCAGCATGGTGGGGTTGGCGGTGTCGCGCAGGGTCGCGCCGATGATGCGGGCGATGGTGCCCAGCTTGGCCAGCTGATCCTCGATTCCCGGTGCGGTGGGATCGAATTCGAGACCCGACTCCTCCGAGACCGCGGCCAGGAATTCGGCCACCGAATCGGAGACCACCAGCGGGAAGGTGTGGGTGCCCAGCCGCGCCACCGCCTGCGACAGAATCGTCACCGCGTTGTCCTCGTGCAGGAACGAGCCGTGCCCGGCCCGGGCCTTGGCGCGCAACCGCATCCAACCCAGGCCCTTCTCGGCGGTCTCCACCAGATACAGCCGGCGTTCCTCGCCGTCGGGGCGCGGCACCGTCAGCGAGAACCCGCCGACCTCGCCGACGGCCTCGGTGACGCCCTCGAACAGATCGGGGCGGTGCTCGACCAGCCACTGACTGCCCCAGCGTCCGCCGTTCTCCTCGTCGGCGACGAACGCCCACACGATGTCGCGCGGCGGGACGGTGCCCTCGATCTTGAACTGGCGGGCGACGGCCAGCATCATGCCGACCATGTCCTTCATGTCGATGGCGCCGCGACCCCACACGTAGCCGTCGCGGACCGCCCCGGAGAACGGGTGCACGCTCCAGTCGGAGGCCTCGGCGGGCACCACGTCCAGATGCCCGTGCATCATCAGCGCGCCGCGCGAGGAGTCCGCGCCGCGCAGTCGCGCGAACACGTTGCCGCGGCCCGGCGCCCCGGATTCGACGTATTCGGTCTCGTACCCGGCGGCCTCGAGTTGCTCGGCCACCCACTGCGCGCATTCACGCTCGCCCTTGGTGGTTTCCAGTTCGCCGGTATTGGAGGTGTCGAACCGGATCAGCGCGCTGACCAGGTCCACGACTTCCGACACGGCACGGGGGGTGTGGGTTTCGGCGGTTTCGGACACGTCACAGTCCTACCACCTCGGCGGGCCCGCGTGTCGGCCCGCCGCCCGCCGGGGTGCGGCGCGCCGCAGGTCGGGCCGCGATCCGGGGTTGTAATCAGTGGTCACGCAAGGTTTTCCCGGTCAGCGCAGCATACGCAGGGTGGTGGTGAGGGTGGTCAGCATCGCGTCGAGCCGCTGATCGGTGATGCGGCGTTCGAGCACGTCGGGGTCGAGGCGGGTGGCGGTGGCCCACAGTTCCCCGACCCGGGACTGGACGTCGACGTCGGTGGCGGCCAGCACCCACAGCAGCGGCGGCCACAGGCGCGCCGCCTGGGCCAGAGCCGGCAGCGTGATCACGGTGGCCGGGTCGAGCCGGGCCAGCCGCCCGCCGGCGCGGCGGCGCACCTGCTCGGAGGTACGGGCCAGGGGTTCGAGCACCCCGCGCCAGACCCCGACGTCGCTGCTGCCGTCCACGGCGTCGACGAGGGCCTCGGCGATCTCGGGCAGCACCGGATTGAGGGCCAGGCGGGTCAGCGCCTGCGGGCTGAGCCGGCCGATGAAGCGCAGCATGTCGTCGGTGGCGTCGGCGGCGAGGAAGGTGGTGAGCAGGTCGGCGACCGCCGAGGGCGGGGCCACCTCGAAGAGGATGTCGCCGACCGCGGCGATCACGTCGGGGGCGCAGCGCGCGAACACCGACAGCGCGGCCAGCCGTAACTCCTTGGAGCCGTGGATGACCGTGTCCAGCATCCGCGGCACCCGCTGACCGTCGCCGGTGAGCAGCTGCCGCATCACCGCGCTGATCGATTCCGCCGAGTAGGCGTAGGCGGCCGACCGGATCAGTCCCTCGTCGTCGGGCACGCCTTCCTCGACGGCCCGGATCAGTTCCGGTGTCGCATAGGCCAGGAACGGTCCCGCGGTGATGTAGTCGCGGCGCGCGAGCAGCTCGTTGAGGATCGCCACCACTGGTGCGGGCGGGGCGTCGCCGGTGAGCTGGCCGACGGTGCGCGGGTCCAGGTACGGTCCGCAGTCCGCGGCGTAGGAGACGTCCAGGCGCAGCAGCGCTTCGATCGCCTTGTCCGGATACAGCACGCCGATCGCGCCGGCCGCGCGCCCGGTCATGGTGGGCGGCACCAGCTTCTGCACGATCGGCAGCGAGATGGCCAGCGGAATGATGGGGACGAGCTTGGCGATGCGTTCGAAAACCGGGGTGTGCCGGTCGAAGAGGTTGCCCGCCATGCGTTGCTGCAGTTCGTGCAGCCGGTGCGGGCCGAGGTGTTCGAGGTGGGCGAGCCGTTCCACCGGCACGTGCAGGGTCCGGGCCAGCAGGATGAGTTGGGCTCGCGTCACCAGTTCGGTCATAAGAGCGGCCGCACCGTGCGCGCGTGGCAACCTGTGAATTCGACTGTGGCGGACATGCTTTCCCCATTTCCCCGGCTGGCCTGGGCTGGGCACCCGGATGTCGAGGGCCCATCATAGAGGTGACCACCCGGCAAAAAGTGCAAAAAGTGCAGAGTCCCTGTACGACGTTAGGATTCGGGCCATGAGTCAACCCGCGGGATGGTATCCCGAGCGTCCCGGATCCCCAGTGCTGCGCTGGTGGGACGGCAGCCAGTGGACCAATCACACACAGCCCCAACAGCAGCCGGCGGCCCCGGCCCAGCAACCCGCCCAGCCCCAGCAGCAGCCGCAACAGCCCCAGCAGCAGTCCCAGCCGCAGCAGCGGTTCGCGCCGCAGCAGCCTGGCCAGCAGCAATACGGCCAGCAGCAGTTCGCTCAGCAGGGCGCGGGCGGGCAGCAATACGCGCAGCAGCCGCAGCAGGGTTATGCCCAGCAGCCTCAGCAGTTCGCCCCGCGCAGCGAGGCCAGCCCGTGGGAGATCGAGGTCGGCAGCGCCAACAACCCGGGCGACATTCAGCGCCAGGTTCGGCAGCAGGCCGGGGTCGCGCCCGCGCAGGGTGGCGGCGGCACCGTGTTCACCGAGCCGGTGCTGGTGGTGAACCAGAAGGTCAAGTTGATCGAAATGGTCAACGAGTACAGCGTCTTCGATCAGCACGGCCGCCAGATCGGCGCGGTCGCCGAGGTCGGGCAGTCGGCGCTGAAGAAGGCCGTGCGCTTCCTGTCCAGCTACGACCAGTTCATGACCCACAAGCTCGAGATCCGCGACGCGCACGGGCAGTGCCTGATGCGCATCACCCGCCCCGCCAAGGTGTTCAAGTCGAAGTTCCTGCTCGAGCACGGCAATGGCGCGCCGATCGGGGAGATCATCCAGGAGAACATGATCGGCAAGATCAACTTCTCCTTCGTGGTCAACGGTCAGCAGATCGGCGGCATCCGCGCCGAGAACTGGCGGGCCTGGAACTTCGCCATCCACGACCACACCGGTCAGGAGGTCGCCCGCATCACCAAGACGTGGGAGGGCCTGCTCAAGACCATGTTCACCTCCGCCGACAACTACGTGGTGCAGATCCACCGCCAGCTCCCGCAGCCGCTGCTGTCGATGGTGGTGGCCTCCGGTCTGGCCATCGACACCGCCCTCAAGCAGGACCAGCGCGGCTGGAACTGACCGCGCAAGCCGCGCGCAAGCCGACGCAAGCGTCCGGCAATCGGCCACCACCACAGTGGGTCCCATGAACGAGACACGAGACGTGGTGGTGGTCGGGGCCGGACCGGTCGGACTCATGCTGGCGTGTGAACTGCGCCTGGCGGGCGTGGACGTGCTGGTGGTCGAACGGCTGACCGCACCGGATACGACGATCAAGGCGGGCGCGATCAACGTGCCCACCGCCCAGGCATTGGACCGGCGCGGGTTGCTGCCGCGGATGCGGGAGGTCCAGCAGGCGGCGATGGGCCGCATGGGCCAGATGTTCGGCGGCATGAAGCAGGTGCAGGCCGCGCCGGTGCGTCGGCCCGCGGGCGCACACTTCGCCGGAATCATGCTCTGGCAGGACAATATCGACGGCGAGGACCCGGCCTTCGCCGATATCGGACCGGCCGGCGACGTCCGCTTCATCGATCAGCAGTCCATCGAGGCCATGCTGGCCGAACGTGCCGCCGAACTCGGGGTGCCCGTGCGTCGCGGTGTCGAGGTGACCGGATTCTCCGACGACGGCATCGGCATCACCGTGCAGTGCGGTGACCACAGCATTCGCGCGAGCTGGCTGGTCGGCTGCGACGGCGGCCGCAGTACCGTGCGCAAGCTCGCCGGGTTCGAATTCCCGGGCCTGGACCCCGAAATCACCGGCCGCCAGGCGCTGGTCGAGATGACCGGGGCGGAGAACGTGCCCCTGGGCTGGCACACCACCCCTACCGGCATCTTCGTCAACGGCCCGATCCCCGGCCGCTTCCTGACCGTCGAACTCGACGGCCCGCCCGCCGACCGGACCACCCCGATCACCGCGCAAGAACTCGAGGACAGTTTCGAACGCGTCACCGGTGTGAAAGTGTCCATTTCCCGGGTGATCTCGGCGACCCGCTTCACCGATAACACCCGCCAGGTCCCCGACTATCGCAAGGGCCGGGTGCTGCTCGCCGGCGATGCCGCCCATGTGCACTCGCCGTTCGGCGGTCAGGGCCTCAACCTCGGCGTCGGCGACGCGGTCAACCTCGGCTGGAAGCTGGCCGCCGTCATTCGTGGCCGCTCTCCGGAATCGTTGCTGGACACCTACACTCGCGAACGCCATCCGATCGGCGCCTGGGTGCTGGATTGGACCCGCGCGCAGGTCGCGCTCATGCGTACCGACCCGCGCAGCCGCGCCCTGCGCGCGGTCACCGCCGACCTGCTCGACACCCGCGCCGCCACCACCCGGGTGCTGACCAAGATCTCCGGTGTCCTGCACCGCTACGACCTGGGCAGTGCCGATCCCCTGGTCGGCAAGGCCGCCCCCGACTTCGAGCTGGCCGACGGCACCCGCGTCGCCGACCATTTCGGCTCCGGCGCAGCGGTTCTGCTCGACCTGACCGATTCCCCGGCCCTGCGCGAGCAGGCGGCCCCGTGGTCGGATCGGGTCACGGTCGTCACCGCCAAGCCCGCCCAGCCGCGCGAACCGCTGGCCCTGCTGATCCGTCCCGACGGCATCGTGTGCTGGACCTCGGCCGAACCACACGCCCTGGACCTCGCGCTCACGACGTGGTTCGGCGATCCGCTCTGACCCGATCG
This sequence comes from Nocardia tengchongensis, assembly GCF_018362975.1. NCBI lineage: Bacteria > Bacillati > Actinomycetota > Actinomycetes > Mycobacteriales > Nocardiaceae > Nocardia > Nocardia tengchongensis. The sequence continues at coordinate 4,990,262 of NZ_CP074371.1, read as the reverse complement.
CGCGGTGACCGATGATCGTCGCGGGTGCGGGTGACGGGATCCGCTGAGTGGGACCGGCGTTTTCGGTCCGCGCACGGTGCTGGTTCCGTTCGCGGTAGACGAGACGGAAGGACGGTGCGGTCGTGGTCGATGCGGGGTTGTCGTGGGATGTCGAGGCCGACGTGGTGGTCGTGGGGTTCGGCGGGGCCGGGTGCGCGGCCGCCATCAGCGCCCATGACGCCGGGGCGCGAGTGCTGGTGCTGGACAAGGAGTCCGGTGACCGCGCCGGCGGCAGCACCCGGGTCTCGGGCGCGGTCTGGTTCGACAACCAGGACCCCGAGCGGGCCGCTGTCTATCTGCGCAGCCTCAGCGCCGGCCGCCCGATCCCCGAGCCCGTGATCGAGGTGTGGGCCCGCGAGACCGCCCGCAACAGCGAGTGGATGGAAAGCCTCGGCATCCCGGTCGGGGTGGCGGTCACTCCGCCGCCGGAGTTCCCCGACCTCGAAGGCAGTGATGTCATGCGCGGCTGGGTCGGCGTCGAGGGCCGCATGGGTGATGGCCTGCTGTGGGCGGCCCTGTCGGGCGCGGTCCACGCCCGCGGCATCGAGGTGCGCCTGGGCACCCCCGCCCGTGAACTGATCATCGACCAGGGCGCGGTCCTCGGTGTGCTGGCCTTTGGACCCGACGGCACCGCACTGCGCGTGCGAGCCACCCGCGGCGTCGTGCTGGCCACCGGCGGCTTCGAAGCCAACCCCGACATGGTCCGCGACCACCTGCGGCTGACCGACCCGGTGGTGTGGGGCACCCCGGCCGCCACCGGCGACGGGCTGCGCATGGCCCTCGCGGCCGGAGCCGACCTGTGGCACATGTCCAACATGATGACCCTGCCCGGCCTGCGAGCCCCCGGCCATGAAGCCGGTTTCTACACCGCATTCCCCAGCACCAACGCCTTCATCTACGTGGGCTTCGACGGCCGCCGCCTGTGCAACGAGCGCGTCGCGCTCGGTCACGGCCACGCCCGCATCAACGGCTCCTACCAACTGTTCCCCACCACCCCGATGCATATCGTCTTCGACGAATCCGCCCGCCGCGCAGGCCCGATCGTCCCCGGCCGCGAACGCCTGGCCGTCGGCTGGGCCACCCTCGTCGAAGGCTACGACTGGAGCTCCGACAACTCCGCCGAGATCGACGCCGGCTGGATCCACCGAGCCGACACCCTCGAGGAACTAGCCGCCCTGCTCGACGTCGACCCGGAGGTCCTGTCCGGCACCGTCGATCGCTACAACGCCGCCTGCGCGACCGGAACCGACGATCAGTTCGCCCGCCCCGCGAAGACCCTGTCACCCATCGCCGAAGCCCCCTACTACGCCTTCACCAGCGCCCCCTTGCTGGCCTGGAGCAACGGCGGCCCCCGCCGCAACGAAAACGCCCAAGTCCTGGACCCTTTCGCCAACCCCATCCCCGGCCTCTACGCCGCGGGAAACGTCAGCTCGACCTACTCGTGGTGCAAGGACGGCGGCTTCCACATCGCCGACGCCCTGGCCTTCGGCCGCGTAGCCGGATCCGCCGCGGCCCGCGCCCCGGAAGCCGGGTAGCCGTCGCCGAGGTCTTCTCGCCGACGGTCCGCGCTCGAGCTGGACACATACCTCGCGGTCAGTGTCTGAGGAATTTGTGCGTACTTGTGGGGCAACGCCGTTGGCGGCAGCCTCGATCACAGCGCGCGCTGCCCAGTCCTCGACAATGCGAGCAGGAGTTGTCCCGCAATGACGAATATTCAGTACAGCCCGGTCACCGTCCTCGGACTCGGGGCGATGGGCCGCGCGCTGGCGGTGCGATTCGTGACCGCCGGCGTACCGACCACCGTGTGGAACAGAACGCCGGGCCGTGACGCGGAAGCCGCAGCGGCAGGCGCGGTTCCGGCCGCCACGGCGGGTGCGGCGGCGCGTGGCGGCGAGCTGATCGTCACCGTGTTGCTCGACCACGCGTCGGTGCACGAGACGCTCGACCCGATCGCCGCCGAACTGGCCGGCAAACAGTGGCTCAACCTGACCAGCACCAGCCCCGAGCAGTCACGGGAATTGGCCGCGTGGGCAGCCGCCCGGGGGATCGACTTCCTCGACGGCGGAATCATGGCGGTGCCGGCCATGATCGGCGGGCCCGGCTCGAGCATCCTCTACAGCGGATCGGACTCGGTGTTCCAGGCGCAGCGGCAGACCCTCGAATTGCTGGGATCCGCCGAGTATTTCGGGTCCGACCCGGGCTTGGCAGCGCTGTGGGACTTCGCGCTGCTCTCGTCGATGTACGCGATGTTCGGCGGGTTCTTCCAGGGAGCGGCCCTGATGGGTACGGCCGGGGTCACCGCCTCGGAGTTCGCGACCCGCGCGACCGCCTGGGTGGCGGCCATGACGCAGTCCCTGCCGGCCTTCGCCAAGATCATCGACGGCGGCGACTACACCGCCGATGTCTTCCAGGATCTGGTGTTCACCAAATCCGCGCTCGATGCCCTGCGCGGCGCGGCAGCCGACGCCGGAGTCACCTTCGAACCGCTCGGCGGGCTCGCCGCACTGGTGGATCGTCAGATCGAGGCCGGTCACGGCGCGGACGCCTTCGAACGGACCGTCGAGGAGCTGCGCGCCACGACGTCCTCGCGCCGATAACCCTTGTCGCGGGCCGTGATTCCCGGCCCGCGACACTTCACCGGGCTATTCGGCCCGAGCCGTGAGCGCGGCCAGCTCCTCGCTCAGCCCCAGGTCGGCAACCTGCGCCAGGATCGCCGGATCCAATTGCGCTACCGCGGTGGCGAATTCACCGGCGACGGCCGGCTCGGTGCGGTTCGCCAGTGCCAGCAGACCCCGCCACACCGCGGGCTCGGTGGAGCCGTCGGCCGCGTCGACGAGGGCCGCGATCAGGTCGGGCTCGGCGACGATCGGGTTGGCGGCCAGCAGGTCCAGCGCCGAGGGGCTGAATTCGGCGACGAAACGAAGAGTCTCCGGCATCGCGGCGGCGGCGAGGAAAGTCCGGACCAGGTCGGCGATCTCCTCGGTAGAGCCCAGCTCGAAGAGAATGTCGCCGATCGGAGTGACGACATCGCTGTCACAGCGGGCGAAGACCGACAACGCCGCCAACCGCAGCTCCTGGGAACCATTCAGGATGGTGTGCACCAGTTTCGGGATGCGCCGTCCCGGACCGGACAGCAGGTGCCGCACGATCACGCTGATATTGGTCCCGGAGTACGAGTAGGACGCCGAGCGGATCAAGCCCTCGTCATCGTGCACGAGCTCCTCGACCCCCTGCACCAATGTCGGTGTGGCGTAGGCCAGGAACGGTCCTGCGGAGATGTGGTCCCCGCGCGCGAGCAACTCGTTGATGATCCGCATGACCGGCTCGACCGGCGCCATCTCGGCGAGCTGCCCGACACTGTGCGGGTCGACGTAGGGCACCGCCTGGGCGGCGTAGACCGGATCGAGCAGGCTGACCGCCTCGGCGGCCTTCTGCGGGTGGTCGACCGCGATCGCGCCCGCCGCCCGCCCGGCCATCACCGGCGGCACCACGCGCTGCACGATCGGGATCGAAATGCTCAGCGGCACGATCGGCACCAGCATCGACAGCCGCGAGAAGATCGCGTTGTGCGCGGCGAACATCACCGTCGCCATCCGCTGCTGCAATTCGTGCAGGTTCGCCGCGCCCAGCTGCTCCAGATGGGCCAACTGCTCCTCGGGCACGTGCAGAGTCCGCGACAGCAGGGTGATCTGCGCGCGGGTCACCAGATCGCTCATCGCCCCTACCCGAGCTTGTTGCCGAACATGATCTTCTTCGCGACCGTGCGCAACGGCCACGGCAGCGCGCCGACGGTCTTGTCGACCGCCTCGACCATCGCCAGGTTCTCGGTGCGCTGCGCCTGCTGGAACACCGCCAGCAGATCGGCCGCCTCGGCCTCGTTCAACTGATCGAGCGCGGCCAGCGGCCCGCCCAATTCCTTTTCCAGTTCGGCTCTGGCACCCACTGATTCGTCCCCGTCCCCCGGAATGATCCGGATCACTCCGCTTGTGCGTACCCCAATCTCTACCAAGGTCGTCGGCCGTGCGCCAGACCGGTGCGGGCACGAATTCGGCCAATTGAGGTCGGCTGCAAGCAGTTCGACGGCGGGCCGGGGACGGTCGCCGCCCCGATCGGTGCGGAATTCGGCCCGACAGACCCGGTCCAGGTGGCCGCACGATGCGGACCACGCCCGGTTGTCCGGGTCTTTCGCGGCTGTTCACGTGGTGTTGGCGTCGGAGGTGCCGACGGTAACCCGGTACCCTGCACGATCGGCCTCGTGCGCATCGTTCAGCTGGCGAACTTCTACGGTCCGCGCTCGGGTGGGTTGCGAACCGCACTGCATCACCTCGGCGCGGGCTACGCGGCCGCCGGACACGAGGTGGTGCTGGTGGTGCCCGGCCCGCGGCGCGCGGAGGAGGTGCTGGCCACCGGCGTCCTGCGGATCACCCTGCCCGCGCCGGAGATTCCGTGGACGGGCGGCTATCGCGCCGCGGATCCGCGCCGCGTCGCCGACACCCTGTCGGGTTTGCGCCCGGACGTGCTGGAGGTGTCGGACCGGTTGACGCTGCGCGGTTTCGGCCGCTGGGCGCGCCGTCGCGACATCGCGGGGGTGATGATCTCCCACGAACGCCTCGACCGGCTGCTGGGTCAGGTGCTGCCCGGCCCGCTGGCCCGCCGCGCCGCCGACGCCGCCAACCGGCGCACCGCCGCCACCTACGACGTGGTCGTGTGCACCACCGAGTTCGCGCGCGAGGAATTCCAGCGCATCGACGCCGCCAATGTCGAACTGGTCCCCCTCGGGGTGGACCTGGACATGTTCCGGCCCGACCGCCACGACCACCGCCTGCGCACCGATCTGGGCGCCGACGACTACCCGTTGCTGGTGCACTGCGGCCGGCTCTCGGTCGAGAAGCGCGTGGACCGCAGCATCGCCGCGGTCGGGGCGCTGCGCCGCCGGGGCCTGGACGCCCGTCTGGTCGTCGCGGGTGACGGCCCCCGCCGCGAAGCCCTCGAGCGGCGCGCCCGCACCATCCCGCCGCTGCCCGACGGCCGCCCCACCGTCCACTTCACCGGATTCATCGATGACCGGACAACATTGGCGACCCTGCTGGCCACCGCCGATGTCTCGCTGGCGCCGGGCCCGCACGAGACCTTCGGGCTGGCCGCCCTGGAAGCCCTCGCCGCCGGCACCCCGGTCGTGGTGAGCCGCTCCTCGGCGCTGGCCGACATCATCACCGCCGAAGCGGGCGCGGTGGCCGCCGACCATCCGCGCGCTTTCGCCACCGCCGTCACCGACGTCCTGGCGCGCCCGCGTGCCGAACGCCGCCGCGCCGCCCGCCACCGGGCCGAGCAATTCACCTGGCCCGCAGCGGTTTCCGGGATGCTCGACCTACTCGGGCCAAGCTAACAAGCTAGTCGCGGGTCGCCGTGCGGGGGGGAAGGGATCACGAGTGGCCGGCAGGGAAGGTGATCACCAGTTGCCGGGAGGTGATCACCGCGCCCGCGTAGTGAAGTCGATCCCCCGCCCGCCTGTCTGGTCGGGCAGACGGGGCCACCCGGTCAATCGCGTGTCGGATCCGGCTGCCAGGGCAGATATTCGCGCCCCTCGGCCGCGGCCGCGTTCTTCGACGAATTCAGCTGGTAGGGCGTGATTCCGCCGGGTTGCCACGGCCCCGCCGAGCCCGCGGCGATCGCGATCCCGTCCTTGGGCACCAGCCCGATCTCGGTGCGCACCACCGTGATCGGGCGGTCGGCGAGGAAGAACCAGTCCAGGTCGAGGAAGTCGTGGCTGCCCTCGGTCAGCGCCCCGCGCCGCATGGCGTCCCCGAGCCGGGTGGCCATGCCCGCGGTGCTCAGGTGTCCGGCGTCGGCCTCGAACAGGCCCGCGCCCGCGCGCAGGTACCCGGTCTCGAACAGCGAGATCACCATGGCCAGCAGGCTGAACGCGCGCGGGTCGTCATTGGCGCGGGCCATGAACGCGAACACCTCGATCTCGTTCTCGAGGGTGGTGCCGTAGCCGGCGAGCACGTGCACCCAGTCGTGCTGGGCCAGCAGCGGCGGCGCGGAACCGGGCAGGCCCGGGGTCACGAAGCCGCGATCGCGATAGAAGTCGGCGACGCCGCGACCCAGCGTGCCGACCGGCAGCTCCCACAGCTGGGCCCAGCGCCCGGCCAGCCCGGCATCGTCGGTGACCGCGCTCCACGAATTGTCCAGGCCCTCGGTGTGCAGCGCGTCCAGCCGCAGTGTGTCGGTGTTGCCCAGATACCCGTTGCGGGTGAAGTCGACCGCGGCCAGATCCACCGCGCCCTCCGCGTAGCGCTGGGCGACCTCGATCATGTCGTCGTCGACGCCGAGCGCGTCGGCGAACTCCCGCAACTGCTTCCCGGTCGCCTCGGGCAACGGCCGCACCACCAGCGCCGCCAGCAGCATGGTCTGCACGACCCGCTCCCGGAAGATCCGATTGCGCCGCGCCATGCCCGCCGCGAACTCCGCCGCCCCGATCGGCGTCACCTCGGCCAATTCCACCCGATGCCCGGTCATCGACAGGAACATCGCCGGAATCAGCAACTGCTGCAGGGGCGTGAGCCCCTGATCGCAGGTCGCCGCACTCACCCACACCCCGCGCCAGGAACCGCACCTCGGCGGCATCCGGCGGCGTGAGCAGCACCTCAGTCATCTCCCACAGCCTCCACACGAGTCAGGGACCGAACGGCCCGCCCCATTCTGGCCGCGAAAACCCATCCGCCGCCGCCCATTTCACTCTCGGCGTAGCCCCGGCCCGCCGGTGCGTGGCGGTGGAGGGCGCGCCGATTCCTTTCCGCGGTGAGCGAGGTCTACCTGAAGGACCGGGCACTCCCCCGGGACGTGCCGACAACTCCGGAAGGACCCGACAACCATGAGCATTCCCGCCACCATGCGCGCACTGCGGCAGGACTCCCTGCGCGGCCCCCAGGACATGCGCCTGATCACCGATGCACCGGTCCCTAACCCTGGCCGATGCGAGGTCCTCGTCCGTGTCACCGCTGCCGGAGTCAACTTCGCCGATCTGTCGAAGTCGCACGGCGTCTTCCGGGACGGACCGCGACCGCCCTATCTCGCGGGCTTCGAAGCCGCCGGTGAAGTCGTCGCGCTCGGCGAGGCGGTGACCGGACCCGTGCCCGGGACCCGTGTGGCCGGAATCGGCGAGGGAGCGTTCGCCGAATACCTGGTCCTGCCCGCCGCCTCGGCGGTCCCGGTGCCTGCCGGCTGGACCGCCCAGCAGGCGCTCGGCCTGCTGGTGAACTGGCCGACCGCGCTGGCCGCACTGAAGCTCGGCAGGCTCGAGGCGGGGCAAACCATGCTGATCCCCGCGGCCGCGGGCGCGACCGGACAGGCCGCGGTGATCCTGGCCAAACACTACGGAGCGAGGGTCATCGGCACCGCGTCCCCTGCTAAACACGCGACCGTCCGGGGGTTGGGTGCCGACCACGTACTCGATTCCCGCGCAACCGATCTCGCCGCCGAGGTCTTGCGGCTGACCGATAGCGCCGGTGCGGATCTGGTGCTGGAGTCCGCGGGCGGTTCCGCCTTCGAGGCCAGTCTGGCTGCGGCCAAACGGGTCACCGGCCGGGTCGTCGTCTACGGCCTGGCGGGCGGCGAGGCCCCGATCACCAACTGGGAGCTGGTCTACAAGCATCAGGTGCACCTGATCGGGCTCAATATCGGGGTGCTGATCCAGGCGGCCCCACAGCTGTTCGGCGAGCTCATGGGAGAGCTGTTCGCACTCATCGCCGCCGGCGTGGTGGCACCGGGGGCGAGCACCGCCTACGACTTGGCCGATGGCCCCAAAGTGCTCGCCGAGCTGGAGGCCAGAGCCACCGTGGGCAAGCTGGCCCTGCTCCCCTAGCCGCGCCCAAGTGTTCCGCTGACCTGGGAATCGATTCCTTTGCCTCGTTCTGCGGGTCGATATGAGCGAAGGTTCCGATCAGCGGAGCCACAGCGGCTGGGAGCACAGATGACTTGTCGATCGGCGCGGATTCCGAGTCCTAGACTCGCAGCATGACGGCGCAGCTGCGGCAGGCCGCCGACCAGGACCGGTTCGCCGCCGAGACCGAGCGGTTCCGCAAGGAGCTGCTGGCGCACTGCTACCGACTGGTCGGCTCGGCGCAGGACGCGGAGGACCTGGTCCAGGAAACCTACCTGCGAGCCTGGCGCGCCTACCCGTCCTTCGAGGGCCGCGCCTCGATCCGGTCCTGGCTCTACACCATCGCCACCAATGTCTGCCTGACGGCGTTGCGGCATCGCAGGATCCGCGTCCTGCCCTCGAGCCTGGACGCCCCGGCCACCGACCCCGATCGCCCGTCGGATCCCGTCGCGCCGGGCGAGGTCGCGTGGCTGGAGCCGTTCCCCGACCACTGGGTCGCCCCGGCCGGCAATGATCCGGCGGCGATGGTGGTCGCCCGGGAATCGTTGCGCCTTGCCCTCATCGCGAGTTTGCAGCACCTGCCCGCCCGTCAGCGCGCGATCCTGCTACTGCGGGACGTGCTCGCCTTCTCCGCGTCGGAGACCGCGGACATACTGGGCACCACCACGGCCGCGGTCAAGAGCGGCCTGCAGCGCGCCCGCGCCCGCCTGCACGATCTCGACCCGGAGCCCGAGCGCCTGCTCGAACCGGCCGACCCGCGCGCCCGCGCGCTGCTCGACGGCTATATCGCGGCCTTCGAACGCGCCGATGCCGCGCTGTTGGAACAGGTGTTGCGCACCGATGCGACGTTGGAGGCGACACCGTTCCGCGACTGGCAGGCGGGTTTGGCGAACTGCATCCGCATGCTCGACGCGCAGGTGCTGGGCGCCCCCGGCGCTTGGAAGATGGCCGCCACCAGCGCCAATGGCCAGCCCGCCGCGGTCATCCATCGCCGTGACGCGGATGGCGTGCTGCGGGCGAGCGGGGTCGTGGTGCTGGCCGCGACCGCCGCCGGTGTCGCGCGGGTGGTCGCGTTCCACGATCCGGCGTTGGTGGCCTTGTTCGCCCCTAGTCGGTGAGCGCCGCCTCCATCAGCGGCCACGAGTCGTGCAGATCCTGCTGCCAGTACGGCCAGGAATGCGTACCCAGCGGATGGAAGACGAATGTCGCCGGAACATCGACCTCGTCGAGTCGCCGCTGGAACGATTCGGTGCATCCGAGCACCAAATACTCGAGCACCGCGCCGAATGTCACCGCCTGCGGCATCAGCGGATCGGTGAGCGATTCGGGGCCGGGCATCCCGCTGCCGGTCGACACGTACACCGCCTTTCCGCGCAGCGCGGGTGCGTTGGTGAGCGGATCGTGGGCCGCCCAGTCCGGGTCGCCGTCGGGCCCCCACATGTTCTCCGGATTGCCACCGACCCAGCGCACCGAATTCCGGATGGCGAGTCGGGCATTGGCGCTCATGGTGTCCAGGCAGCCGCTGAATGCGGCGAATCCGCGATACAAGTCCGGATACCGGGACGTGAGCGCCGCCGCGGAGAGCGCACCCATCGACAGCCCGCCGATGGCATTGCGTCCATTACCCGCGAATCGCTGATCGATCAGTGGCGGCAGTTCCTGGGTCAGGAACGTCTCCCACATCTGCACGCCGCCCAGATTGGGATCGGGCCGCTCCCAATCGGAATAGAAACTCCCCTTGCCGCCCACCGGCAGCACCACATTGACGCGTTTCCCGGAGAAGAACGGCACGATGTCGGTCTTCTGCGTCCAATTGGTCTCGGCCGCACCGGAATCCACGCCGTCGAGCAGGTAGTAGGAGGGCCGCGGCTGGTCGTCGTCGGGGTGCAGGACATCCACGATGACCGTGCGACCCATGGACGCCGAATACACCGAAATCCTGGTCTGCTCCGGACCGATATCGGAGGCCGAGAAAACGGTCGATTCCGCGGGTGGATCAGCACGGACCGCCCCGGCGCCGAATATCAGAATTGCCACCAGGCTGAAAACCGTTGCCGCGACGGCACGCATATCGGCGTTCATCGATGTCCATTCATCAGGAACCAGCAGTGCTGCGAGCGCCCCCTATCGGGCACATCGAATGCTATGTGAAACAACGGTGATTCACCGGCAACGACGCCACCCAATTCCCCGACTGTACGCCACACCACAATCGCGTACTCAGTGGCCGGGCCCGGTGCATCCCGGCGGCACCAGTTCCCCGGTCAGAAGTTGGTCGACCCATTCGGTGGTCAAGGGAATGGAGAGCGCGCCGGCCGTGAAGTGCTCACCGGGGAAAGGCCGCAGTCGTACCCGGGCACCCCGGTCGCACCAGTCGTCGAAAAGCTCTTGCGCCCCGGTGAACGGAATGAAGATCTCGTTGGCGCCGTGGAAAAGGTAAACCGGCGCCGAGGGGGTCGTTCCGCCCGGCCGGTTCTCCTCCAGAATCTGTTGCACCATGGGCAGTTTCAGCGGGTCGGAGACCGTCGACAACTCCTCGACCCGCAGCGGCGCGATCATTCCGAGCATCGTTTCCTGCGAGACGCAGATATCGCGGAACATGCGCGCGACCCGCCACCCGTTGTCATTGAAGAGGGTCAGCAATTCCGGGTATTCGCGGGCCAAGCCGAGCACGGCCGCCAGCAGCACTCCCGAACCCCAGTTGCCGTTCATTCCCGGCAGCAGCTGTTCGTAATCGGCGGGTTCACCCCCGATGATGGTGCCCGCCAACCGGATCTCGGGCGCGTAGGTCCCGGCCAGCTGCGCCGCCCAGGTAGTGGCGATCGAGCCGCCGGAGTAGCCGGTCATCACCACCGGCGTCTCGGGTCCGAGCTCGAGCGACTCCGACCGGGTCACCGCGCGAATGGAATCGAGCACCGCGTGCCCGCCCATCAATCCGGCCGCGTACGCCTGCCGCGGCCCCTGGTGATCCGGGATGACCACGGCGTACTGCTTGGCCAGCAGCAGGGAGATGGCCACGACGTCGGCGGACACCCCCTTCTTGAGTTCCATCGACGGCGCGCACGAGTACCCCATCGAGGAGATGGGAATGTTGTACGACACCAACGGCCGGGGCCCCGGACCCGGCCAGGCGGCGTGCGGCAGCAGCAGGGTCGTCATGATCGCGACCGGCTGATCGTGCGAGTCGGTGGACCGCACCAGCAGCTCGTAGGCGTCGGCGCTGGGGAACAGGCCGCTGCTCGGGCGCGCGCTGAGCACCGTGCCCGGCGCCTCGGCCTCGAAGCCCGGCCGCGGCGTATAGAACGGGTCGGCGGGCGGGGTCGGTAGCACGCCGGCCGGGTCATGGCTCGGATTGATCAGATCGGAGATGGGGTCGGCGTGCGCGTCTAGGGGCAGCAGCGCGGTTACGAGCGCTACCAGCATGCCTATCCGCAAAGCCCGGACGTTCGCCACGGTCGGGAATCGTTGCACGTGACCGACCGCACCCGTCGGATTTGACTCGGCGGGTCCCTCGGTGGCGTGTTCCGGGCTCGTTCCGTATGCGGGTCAGCGCCGCCGCAGCGTCACCGGCAGCGAGTCCTTGGGAATGGGCGTGGCGCTCATGTCCAGCGGCATGATGTAGTCCTGCGGGACTTCCCATTCGAAGCTGCGCAGCAGCTGGTGCAGCACCATCTTGATCTCCAGGCCGGCGAAGTGCTGGCCGATGCATTTGTGCGGGCCGCCGCCGAACGGGGCCCACGCCATGCGGTGCTGCTTGTGCTCGGCGCGCTCGTCGCCGAACCGCTCGGGATCGAATTCCTCGGGGTGTGACCAGATTTCGGGGCGCTGGTGGTTGACCAGCGTGGGCACCACCACCACGGATCCCTCGGGAATGAAGTAGCCGCAGACCTCGGTGTCGGCGACCGCGACGCGCGGCTCGATCTGGATCGGAGTGCACAACCGGGTGGTCTCCTTGAGAATCCACTCCAGCTCGGTGAGTTCGGCCAGCTCGTCGTAGCCGAGTTCGTGCGGCATCTCCAGCGAGCGGACCCGGGCGCGCTTCTGCCAGTCCGGATACTTGGCCATGTTGTAGACCATGTTCGTCAGCGTGCCGGTGGTGGTGTCGTGCGCGGCGGCCAGCAGGAAGATCATGTGGTTGACGACGTCGCGGTCGTCGAACCGCGCGCCGTCCTCGTCGGTGGCGTGGCACAGCATGGACAACAGGTCGCTGCCCTGCTGCTCGCGCGCGGCCGGGATCCGGTCCATGAGGAAGGCCTCGACTATGCGCCGGCCGCGCAGCCCGCGCCACCACCGGTTGCCGGGGATCGCGGCGCGCACCATGGCGCCGCCGCCGGCCAGGGTCTCCATGACGGCCTTGCTGATGCGGGCGCTCTCCTCGCGAGGCAGGCGTGCGCCCATGAAGACCTCCAGCGCGACATCGAGGGTCAGTCGCTCGAGGCGGCGGTGCATCAGCGCCGGATCGCCCTGGGCGAGACTGCCTTCGGACCATTCGCCGAGATGGCGTTCGACGATGGCGTGCAGGTCGGTCAGGTACGAGGTGAGCGCCGGGCGGCCGAAGGCCTGCTGCATGATCGAGCGGTGAGCGCGGTGCTCCTCGAAATCGAGCATCAGCAGGCCGCGGTCGAAGAACGGGCCGTTGAGCGGCTGCCAGGCGGGGCCGTTGGCGAACACCCGGTCCTTGCTCATCAGAACCTGCTGGGCCGCATCGGGTCCGCCGGCGATGATCCACCGCGTGCCGAACATGTTCAGCGCGTACACCGGACCGTAAGCGGCCTCGTCCTCCCGCGCGGCCCGCACCGGGTCGCGGCGCTGCCGCAGCAGTTGCGAAATCGAGTTCGTCGCAGGCCCGCTGACCTGTCGGAGTTCGCTGCCTGCCGGTGGTGCTACGACGAATTGTGTTCTGGGCAAAGCAAACCCCTCCTGCGTGACGAACGATAGTGCCGGAAGTTACCTGCGAGGGAGGGGGTGCTCAACCCGAAGCGCGATAAAGCCCGCTGAACAGTGGCTATCGGAGATTGGAAATGAAATCGGCGGCAACGGCTTTCGCCGCGGCTTCGGCGCCCGCGGCGCTGGTCCAATCGGTGACGACGATATCCACGACCGCGTTGCCCGCGCGCACCACGATCCGCCCGTCCGAGCGACCCGGGATCGACTTCGACGCACCGCTCACCACGAACGCCTCCTGCGCCAGCGGCCCGAGCTCGGCGGTCGCGACGTCGGCGGTCACCGCGCCGGTGAGTTGCTGCTGATACACATCGACGAGCGAGGCCTTGGCCCGGGAATAGGCCGACGGCGACTTGGAGACCAACCGCAGCACGGCTTGAATGCTGGTCGGATGGGTCAGCGAATCGCTGGTCCAGCTGGGCGTCTGGGTGATCTCGTCGGGGTTGATCGTCATCGACGGCGTGCGCTTGCACGTCGCCCCCGGGACGTAGCGGGTCAGCACGGCGGCCGAGACCAGCACGCATTCGTCGGTCTGCTGGCGGTAAGTCGTTCCCCCGGCCGCGTCGTCGGAGTCCCCGTCCCGCAACGCGAATACCGCACCGGCCGCGACCGCGGCCACCACTGCCACCGAGGCGACGATCCACACCCACCGCTGCCGCGACTGCCCCTGCTTCGCCGGGGACATCACCGCATTCATACGCACTCCGATCTCGAAAACATACGGTCGCAGACCCTACTCCACCTGCGGACGTCCGCCGCGGCCGGGAACCGCGACGGACGCGTGAAACAGCGTGAAAGCCAAGGATTTTGACTCGGGCCGCTACACCGGCGGCTTGACGATGTACTTCATCTCGACCTGCGGGGCGCACCGCATGACACCCCCGCCTCGACCCACTCGCCGATGACGCGCGCGGCGTCACGGGCGGGGTTGTAGATGTCCTCCTCGCTGGCGAACAGGCCATTACCGGCGTAGACCAGCCGCGTGGTGTTGGGGAACCAGAAGTCCACGCCCGGCTCGGTGGGGTGGTCCAGGAGGTTCTTGATGCCGACCGCGATGGCGTCGTTGTCGTCGTCGTAGGCGACCCACTCGTGCGGAAAACGCATGTGCGGGAACGGCTTCATGACTTCGATGATCCAGGTCCGGACCGATTCGCGATCATGGAAAGTGCCGTAGGCGTGCTCGATGTATTCGACGTCCTCGACGAACAGGTCCGCGAACGGACCCCAGTCGCCGGTTTCCGAGCAGCGGTCGACGACCCGGCTGTACTCGCGCAGCGCGTCTTCCAATTCGGTGCGGCTGAACTTACCTATGGTGTGTCCCTTTCGTTTTCGTGTGCCGTGACGGCCCACCATCTTGAATTAAGCACTATTGCTTAATAGTGGCTGACGACTGTCTCCGCGACCGGGAACGGCCGCGGATCGAGGTCGGATCAGGGTTTGCGGGCGACGCCGCAGTAGCAGGACACCTTGGCGTCGAAGGCCGCCGGCATCTCGTCGCCCGCGCCGAGCCGCCACCGGTGCGGCGGCACCACTCCCGGGTCGACCAGGTCGAGCCCGGCGAACCAGCCGGTGACCTCCGCGCGGGTGCGGACCTGCGCGGGCAGCTTGCGGACGCGGTAGACGTCCTGCGCGGCCTCCACCTGCTCCGGCGCGAAATCGGCTGTGATGGTGCAGATTACGAGGTACGAGCCCGGAGCGAGAGCGTCGAGGAAGGTCGACAGGATGCGATCGACATCGTCCTCGACGAAATGCAGCAGTGCGATCATCGACAACCCGACCGGTTCACCCAGGTCGATGATCTCGGCCAGTTCCGGCGCGCCGAGAATGTCGAGCGGCTCGGTGACATCACCGTGCAGGTAGGTCGTCGCTCCCTGCTCGCCGCCCATCATCAACGCGCGGGCATGTGCCAGCACCAGCGGATCGTTGTCGACGTACACGACCCGGGAATCCGGTGCGATCTCCTGCGCGATGCGGTGCAGATTGGGCTCGGTGGGAATCCCGGTGCCGATATCGAGGAACTGCCGGATCCCGGCTTCTGCCAGGAAACGTGTACTCCGGTGCATGAATTGACGATTCACCCGGGCGGCGGTCCGGATCGTGGGCCACACCGTCAGGATTTCCTGTGCGGCCCGCCGATCGATCTCGTAGTTGTCCTTGCCGCCGAGAAAGTAGTCGTAAATGCGTGAAGTGTGCGGTTGGTCGAGCGGCCCGTCTCCCCTCATCGCATTCCGCTCCGATCGGCCGTCCGCCACACGCATACGTGCACAGGCTAATCGGTCTGCCCCGCGAATCCGGGTCGTCAGGCGAATTTGCCCGGGTTCGCCGCCACCGCCCGGCGCAGCGTGGGCCGATTGGCGCGGTAGGCCTCGACCACCGACTCCAGCTCGTGCGGGCTCGCGCCGTGCATGATCACCGAGTGGCAGCCGAGGTCGTACTCGCGCGAGATCTTCTTCACGCACTGCTCGGGTGTGCCGTAGGCGGCCGACGCGAGCCACTCGTCCGGGACCATGGCGTCGAGCTGTTCGAGCACCTCGACCGGCGCCGACGCGTCGATCGGCCCGGCCGCCGCCGCGTCCTGGTACAGCTGGGTGGCGCGAATTCGCTCCCACACCTGCGGATCCCAGCCGTTGGCGGTGATCAGGATGTCGGCGTATGCCTGCAGGTACGTCACCAGCCGGCCGGTGCGCCGGCGCAGCTGATCCTCCGCGGAGAGCGCGTCGCTCGCGGTCGCCAGGCACGACCAGATGCGGACGCTGTCGGGGTCCTTGCCCGCCCGCTCGGCGCCCCGGCGCACCGCCGCAACCGAATTGGCGGTGGCCTCGTCGGAGAAGAAGGTGTGCAGGACGACGAAGTCGCCGATCGCGCCGGCCAGTTCCATGGTCTTCGGGCCCACCGCGACGAAGCCGATCGGCGGCGCGTCCTCGAGGCCGTTCTGGTGGTACAGGACCGGCCACGAACCGGCGGGTCCGTCGTGGTTGACGATGGTTTCACCGGCCCAGAGCCGGCGCAGGATGCCGACGAAGTCCCGCAGCTGGGCCTCGGTGACGGCGGGCAGGCCGATCGCCTTCCAGTTGGCCGCCATGCCGCGGCCGAAGGCCATGGCGAAGCGGCCCTCGGCGATGGCCTGCATGGTCGAACCCATGGTGGCCGTCACCATCGGATGGCGGGTGTGGTGGTTGGTGGCCGCCGCGGCGATGCCGAGATCGGTGGTGCAGCCGGCGAGGCCGCCGGACAGGACCGCGGAGTCCTTGACGGTCATGCGCTCACCGATCATGCACGACCCGAGGCCCAGCCGCTCCGCGTCGCGGGCCTCCGGGATCAGCACCCGCGCGTCGGCGGGGTGCCGGGTGATGCAGTAGTAGGACAGTTCGTTCAGTTGCTCGATCACGATAGTTTTACTTCCCCAATGGTTTTCGGAACGATGACGGTGGACGCCGGCAATCAGGCGCCGAGCTCGGCGAGCAGTTCCTCGACGAGGGACTTGTGGTGCAGCAGCGTCTCGATGTCCTCGGGACGTTCCATCTCGCCGAAGTGGACCTGACGGCCACCGGCGCGCAGGAACACCACGCAGTAGTTCAGGGCGGCGAACATCGTGTACCAGGTGAGGTCGTCGAGCTGCACGCCCGAATGCTTCGCATAGGTCGCCCGAACGTCTTCGGCCCGCATGAAGTCCGGCATGCCGGGGAAGCCGAAGTTGGTGGCGATGTGATGGAAGACGCGGTGCCCGAACAGGATCCAGGCCACGTCGAGTTCGCGGGGGCCGATCGTCGCCATCTCCCAGTCGAGCACCGCGACCGGGGTGAAGTCCCGGTACATGCAGTTGCCCAGCCGCGCGTCGCCCCACGACAGGACGGCCTCGCTGGAGAACGTCCGCGGGAGATTCGCCGTGAGCCAGGCCAGGATTCGCTCCACCAGCGGTGAAGGCCCGGTGTCACGGACCGAGAACTCGTACCAGGCGCGAGCCCGGTTCAGGTTGCGCTCGACCAGGCTGTCGCCGGGCTGTTGCGGGTCGAGGAACGCGAACGTGGTCGCCGCGTCGGGAATGCCGTGCAGCGCGGCCAAGGTCTCGATGGTGCTGTCCTGCACGCGCCGCTGCTGTTCGGGGTCGGCGTCGAAGAGCCAGTTGTCGCCGAAGGTGTAGGGCATCACGTCGGGCGGCACCAGGCCCTCGATGCGGTCCATCAGCAGGAAGGGCGTGCCCAGCACGTCGCCGGTCGGCTCCAGGAACCGCACCCGGGGGACGCGGACCGCGCTGGTCTCGGCCACGATGCGCATGACGTCGAACTGCTCGGGCAGGCTGTAGCTCTCGTAGACCGGGAAGTCGCCGGGGGCCGGCACCACGCGGGCGATCAGGTCGGCGGTGCGCGCCTCCCCCGCTTCGCGCCAATTCATGGTCAGCGTCAGGGTTTCCGCCGACATGCCGTTGCTGTCGATACCGGACCCGAGGGTCAGGTTCGGGTCGGCGTCGGCCGGCAGCTGCGCGGCCAGCCACTCGGTCAGGCGCGGGATCAGGGTGGCGGCGTCACGGCTGGACCGTTGCAGGCGCATGCCCTTGTCGCCCGGAGGCGGGGACGGAGACATGGGTCACTCCTCACTGGATTGCGAAAGCTGGGGGTAACCATGGACCTCCCACCCCGCAATTGTCAACGAGGGTTCTCAAAGAGTTTGAATTACTGCAGGTAGACGGCTATCGCGTCGACCAGGCAATCGCGCGCGCCGGCCACTTCGGCGGCCGAGGACAGGCGGCGCTCGTTATTGATCCCGCGTATCGCCATCGGGATCAGATGCCGGACCCGGTGCACCTTGTCCGGATCCAGGTTCAGGTCGGCCAGGGAGTATTCGAACGCCCGCAGCCAGGCGTCCTCGTAGCCGGCCATGGCGGCCGTGGTCAGCGGGAACACCGAGAGGCGTTCGGCCTGGTCATTGGGCAATCCGGCGCGCAGCGCCTCGACCGCCCGGCCCTCCGGGGTGTCGAGGATGGTCCAGATCGCGGTGATCATCTGCGACACCCGCTCCTGGATCGAACCGGTGATCGGGGGCCAGATCTCGGGACTGTTCGCGCCGCTGCGATCGGTCACCTCGGTCAGCACCGCGGCCCACAGTCCGTCGATATCGCCGAACTGATGCTTCAAGGTGCCCCAGCTGACGCCGGCGTCACGCGCCACCCGATTCGCCGACAGCGGTTCCCCGGAGCCCTCCGCGAGCGTGCCGATGGCGATGTCGAGCAGTCGTTGCCGCGTTTCCCGGCCCCGTCGATTGAGGCGAGTCCCGGCCGCGGATTGCATCGTCGAATTCGGTTCGGCCATCGCTGTTTCCATTCCGCGCGTCTCGAACGAAAAAGGGCGGCTATGGCTGAATCCTCAGCCACAACCGCCCTCAACGTACTGTCTGTGTCCGGAGGGGGACTTGAACCCCCACGCCCTAATACGGGCACTAGCACCTCAAGCTAGCGCGTCTGCCATTCCGCCACCCGGACCGGTGATGCTCAGCAAGGTTATCGGATCGGGCCGCGCGGACCAAATCGATCGATGTAGTGCGTTTTTGCCGAGCGACCAGAGGCGGTGGGAGTGGTTGCCGCCGGGCCGGTTACCGCCCCGGCAGGCCACCCCCCGATCTCAAGCCTTCAGTGCCTCCAGCAGCGCGGCGCGCTGGCGGGAGCCCAGGCCGCCGATGCGGCGGTCGACGGGGATCTCGGCCTCGTCCATCAGCTTGGCCGCTTTGACCGGGCCGATGCCGGGCAGCGCCTTGATCACGGCCGCCACCTTCGTCTTCTTGACCAAGTCTTCCGCATCGGCGCGCTTGAGCACCTCGGCCAGGCTGACCGAACCCTTCTTGACCTGCGCGATCAGTTCCGAGCGGGCCTTGCGAACCGCTGCGGCCTTGGCCAGCGCCTCGGAGCGTTGTTCGGGGGTCATGGTGGGCAGAGCCATATGTCCTTACCTTTCACTCGTTCGCTGGTATTTCGCCGACGATTCAACAGGACACAGGGCCCTCCGCAAGTACGACACACCGCGCGGACGTGGCCGACACGTCGAGCGATCGGCGAAATTCGGACATCGGAGGCCCCTCTGGAGCCTCCCACAGCACCGGTCGGACGACCAGATGTTTGCTGGAAGACGTAGCTGGCAAATACCCGGACCCACGCCCGACATCAGGACTACGGTGGGCGCGAACATCACCGGGCACCGGCGAAGGGCGGCGCAGATGCAGGGGTCGTATCCGTATGCCGAACCGGCCACGACCGTGCCGCCACTGGCCGATCGATATGCCGGCGCGGACCCCGTGACCTGGAACGGAGCCCGCGTCTACCCCCTGTATTCGGAGGTCCTGGGCGTCTCCCCCACCACGGTCCGGCTGACCCTGCGCACGGCCGCCGCGCGCGCGGGTGTGCGCAGTCTCGGCATCGGGCTCGCGGTGGACCGCGGGCACGTGTTGCTGGGCGGCCGCCGGCTCAGGGGGGTTGACGTCTGGAGCGATGCGATGGACGGCGGGATCGACCTCGAGGTGTGCCCCACCGGAACCGATGCCGCCATCACCCTCACCCCGGTCTGGGTCGACGACGCCGGCGCGACTGTCTCCTGGGCCGGCAACTACGGGATGCTCATCACCCGCGAGCCGACCATCACCGTCCTGCACTGCAGCACCGGCGTCGGCCCGCCCGATTTCGGCGAGCTGGTCGTGGAACTCACCACCGCCCTCACCATTCCGCGACCCGCGCCGCCCGCCGACGCGGCCCGCTATCAGAACGCCCTCTACGAGCTCGGCGTGGCCATGCACAGTCGCGGAGACGAGGAGCAGGCGTGCCAATTATGGACGCAGGCAGCCGAATTCGGGCATCTGGGGGCGGCCTACGACCTGGGCGTGGTCCGCTATCGCCGCGGTGACTACGCCGAGGCCGAACACTGGTGGCGCACCGCCGCCACCCACGGTGACTCGCGTGCCATGGCCGGGCTGGCCGAACTGCTCACCCGCCGCGGCAATCCCGGCGAGGCCCGGGCGTGGCGTGCGGGGCGCGCCGCCGAGCGCTGACCGGCCCGTGACGCACATCACGCGACCCGGAGGCGAATTTCGGGGTCGAGCCCCGATTGCCGCACGGTCACGCCCATCTACAGTGGCGGTCGATCGCGCGGCCGGTACGGCCCCGCGCACGACCCACGAGGAACCCATGATGAACACTGCGCGATGGACGGCCGTGGCGGCCGCCGCACTGGCCGTAACCCTGCTCTCGGGTTGCTCGGACGTCGAGAAGGCGCTCAACCAGGGCGGCGACACCAAGTGCAGCGACTACCTGATCCAGAACGCCGACACCCAGCGCGTCACCATCACCAAGTTCATCAAGCAGCAGAGCGGCACCCAGAACGAGCCCTCCGGCACCCAGGTCGACCTCTCGATGGCCGCCGTCCAAGCCCTCTGCCAGGTCCAGAACAACAAGGACACCCCTATCAAGAACGCCAACCTCGCGGGCATCCTCTTCCGCTAACCCACCCCGAATCCTCCCCGGGCCCACCCTGTTTCGCCTGGCCCAGCCCCGATTTCCGTTTCTGTCAACCGCTCCGCTAATCTTGTGCAGCACCACCGGTCCGGGTGGCGGAATGGCAGACGCGCTAGCTTGAGGTGCTAGTGCCCGTATTAGGGCGTGGGGGTTCAAGTCCCCCTCCGGACACAGACAGACCGAGAACGGGTGGTCGTGGAGAACTTCTCCACGACCACCCGTTCTCGTTGTCGCAGGGCGGTTTCCGACGCTCAGCCCGCGAAGGTCGCTCGGATCCAGGCGATCATGGCGTTGTAGCCGTCGTCGTTGTTCAGCGAGAGGGCGATGTTGTGGCCGGAGCCGGGCTGGACGTGGGCCTGGAGGTTCGACTGCGGGGCGAAGAACCAGCGCTGTGATTCGGCGGCCTGTGCCGCGGTGCAGACGGTGTGTTCCGGTGGGGTGCAGAAGAATGAGTCGGATTCGCCGACGACCAGCAGGGCCGGGGCCGAGATCGGGGCCAGGGCTGCCGAGGCCCACGGTATAGGGACGGTCATCATCTCGCCGGCGGTGTCGGTCTGGCGGTAGCGTTCGTCGGCGGCGAGCAGTTCGGGGTCGTAGTTGCCGGCCGTGTAGAAGAACGCTCGGTTGCCCGGCGTCATGGCGAAGTACAGCGGCAGGGAATCCTGTTGGGGCACACCGTTGCCCGGTGTCGCGACGCCGTGGCGGGCGAGTATCCCGGCGCTGGCCACCACGCCCGGCGGGATGAGCCAGCCGGTGGCGATCACGCCGTCCACGTCGCGGTAGACCGCGGCTTCCTGCTCGGCGATCAAGGTGCCGAGGGAGTGACCGACGGTCACGACCGTGTTCCAGCGCTCCCCCAGATCGCCCCTGCGCACCGCTTGCACCAATTGGTGCACGGTATCGGCGTGGGACACGGTCGTCACGTCGAGGGCCGCCGGGCGCGAGCTGTTGCCGGTGCCGAGACGGTCGATGGCGAGTGTGGAATAGCCTGCCGCCGCGGCATATCGAGGGTAGGAGTACTTGCCGTCGAATCCCGGCATGTCCCAGTAGTGATGGTCGTAGGTGATACCGGGAATCAGCACCTGCAGCACCGCCGACGGACCGCCCACCGGATCGCAGATCTCACCCCACATGTGCTCGGTTCGTCCCGACAATTGCACCGGGATGTCCACCTCGCGGCAGACGGGATCGGCTTCCGCGTGTCCTCGCGCCGGCATCATGGCCATCCCCGCGGCCGCGATGGTTACTGCCAGTGCTGCGCGCAGCATTGTTGTCATCGAATTTCCCCCGATCAACTGTGCCCGTTTCGATTCCGAGTGATCCACTGCAACCCCTCCGAGTGATCTTGTCAAATGTCCGACCTGGTCCGTGCGGGATGCACTATCCTCGTTTGGCCGCCGCGAGTCCGGCCTGAAATGCATTGCAGTGCAAGCGAATATGCCGTTCGCGTGCTGACCGTCGTCAGTTATCGAGGTCGGCCCCCGTTGTGAGCCTCGCCAAAATCAGTAGCATCCGCGCAGCAAATTGGTTAGCCTAAGGAAAGTATTTGGGATTCCCGGCCACGCCGACGACGTCGTAAGCTGCCGGGCCGCGTGTGCTGCTGCCGATCTTGTCGCAGAGCCGGCGATATGTTCTCACCCCCTCCGGGCGGTAGCGGTTCAGGAGCGGACCCGCATACCCGTAGTCCGTCGCACCCCCAGGAGGCAGATCTGTGAGGCCGGGAGTCGTATCGCCCCAGTCCGATGTTCGACACACCCCCGGCGATGCTCCTCCCCCGCACAGCACCTTCGGCTCCCTGCGAATCCGCAACTATCGCTTGTTCTTCACCGGTCAGGTCATCTCCAATATCGGCACCTGGATGCAGCGGATCGCGCAGGACTGGCTGGTGCTCACCCTGACCGGATCCGCGGCCGCCGTCGGCATCACGACGGCGCTGCAGTTCCTGCCCATGCTGGTGTTCGGGCTCTACGGCGGGGTGCTGGTCGACCGGCTGCCCAAGCGGCCGTTGCTGGTGTTCACCCAGTCCGCGATGGGTGCGACCGGGCTCGCGCTGGGCGTGCTCACCCTCACCGGAGAGGTGCAGGTGTGGCATGTCTACGCGACCGCTTTCGTGCTCGGTCTGGTGACCGTCGTCGACAACCCTGCCCGCCAGACCTTCGTCTCGGAGATGGTGGGACCGGACCAGCTGTCGAACGCGGTGAGCTTGAATTCGGCGAACTTTCAATCCGCCCGGCTGGTCGGTCCCGCGGTCGCGGGTGTGCTGATCGGGGCGGTCGGCAGCGGCTACGCGTTCGTGTTCAACGGGCTGTCGTTCGTGGCCCCGATCGCGGCCCTGCTGCTGATGCGCACCAGCGAATTGCGTCAGGTGGAGCGCACGCCGCGCGGCCGGGGCCAGCTGCGTGAAGGACTGCGGTACGTCGCGGGCCGGCCCGAGCTGCTCTGGCCGATCGTGCTGGTCGGCTTCATCGGCACCTTCGGCTTCAACTTCGCGATCTGGCTCACGGCGTTCACCCACACCGTCTTCCATTCGGGCGCACAGACTTACGGCCTGCTCAACGCACTGCTGGCGGCCGGCTCGCTGGCCGGTGCGCTGCTGGCGGCCCGCCGCGGCACCTCCCGGCTGCGCATGCTGGTCGCGGCGGCGCTGGTCTTCGGGCTGCTCGAGATCGTGGCCGCGCTGACCCCGTCCTTCTGGTTGTTCGCGCTCGTGCTCATACCGATCGGGATGTTCGGCCTGACGGTGAACGTGACCGCGAATTCCTCGATCCAGATGGCCACCGACCCGGCCATGCGCGGCCGCGTCATGGCGCTGTTCATGATGGTCTTCACCGGCGGCACCCCGATCGGTGCGCCCCTGGTCGGCTGGATCACCGACACCTACGGTCCGCGCGTCGGCTTCGCCGCGGGTGGCGCCGTCTCCGCCCTCGCCGCCGTCGTCATCGGCCTGATCCTCACTCGAATCGCGGGCCTGCGGCTGCGCGAACTGCGCGCCTCCGCCATCTGGCGTGAGGTGGTGAACCCCGAACCGGCGCACCACGACAGCGTGCCGTCGAATGTCGCTGCCGCGGCGACCGAGCGTGCCCGATCGCGCACGCCGGTCGCGGCCTAGCCGAACCCGCTACTTCCGGTTCAGCTGCCAATCCGCCGGCAGGCCCTGGACTTTCGCTTCCTTGCCGCAGGCCTCGATGGTGATGGTGGCGGGGCCGAGCCGGAGGTCGGCGAGCCGGATCGTGCCCGCGCGGTCGGGCAGGCGGGGCGCGATGGTGAGGGTGCGGTTGGGGACGTCGGGCATCAGTCCCAGGAACGACCGCATGAGCAGCAGGGGCGCGGCGCTGGCCCAGGCCTGCGGCGAGCACGAGGTGGGATAGGGCACCGGGGAACTGAATTCGGTGCGGGCGAAGCCGCAGAACAGTTCCGGGGGGCGGGCGCCGAATTCCTGGATGGCCTCGAGCAGGCCGCTGGCGAGTTTCACGGCCAGGTCGATGGCGCCGGGGATGTGGCCGTAGCGCATGAGACCGGCCACGGCGATGGCCGTGTCGTGCGGCCAGACCGAACCGGTGTGATAGCCCATGGGGTTGAAGCGCCGGGCGGTGGAAGACAGTGTGCGCAAACCGAATCCGCTGTTGAGATCGGCCGCGGCGAGCCGCTCGATCAGTTCCGCGGCGCGTTCGTCGGGCACGATGCCGGTCCACAGACAGTGGCCGGGGTTGCTGGATCCGACATCGACGGGCTGCTTCGCGCCGTCCAGCGCCATGGCGTAGCAGTTGCTCTTCGGCAGCCAGAACGCCTCGTCGAAACGGTCTTTGAGGTCGGCGGCCTGGGTGCGCAGCCGGGCGGCGAGCGCGTGGTCGCCGGCCTCTTCGGCCAGTTCCGCGCGGCCGATCCGGGCGGCGTACACGTAGCCCTGCACCTCGCACAGCGCGATCGGCGGGTCGGCGAGGCGGCCGTCGGCGAAGCTGATGGCGTCCCAGCTGTCCTTCCACCCTTGGTTGGCCAGCCCGCGGTCGGTCTTGCGCCGGTACTCGACGAAGCCGTCGCCGTCGAGGTCGGCGTCGGTGTCGATCCAGGCCAGCGCCGCATCGGCGGCCGGCAACAGTTCGCGCACGGCCGCGGAACCGACACCCCAGCGATGACATTCGGCGAGCAGCATCACGAACAGCGGGGTCGCGTCGGCGGTGCCGTAGTACACGGTGCCGCCGAGCACCCGATCGCTGCCGGGCCCGTAGCGCCGCTCGTGCATGATCCGGCCGGGCTCCTCCTCGGTGATCGGATTGCTCTCGGTGCCTTGAAGTTTGGCCAGCTGGCGCAGAGTTCCCAGCGCCAGGTCCGAATCCAGTAGCAGGGCCATCCAGGAGGTGAGCAGACTGTCACGGCCGAACAGCGCCATGAACCAGGGCGCGCCCGCCGCCACGTAGGAGGTGCCGTCGGAGGGGTCGTCGAGACGCAGTGCGCCCAGGTCGGTTTCGGTGCGCTGCAGAATCGTGTTGAGACCGGCGCCGGTCGCGGTGAGCGAGGTGGTGCTGGCGCGCCAGCGCCGGATCTTGCCCTCCGGGTGCTCCTCGTCGCCGTCTGCGAAGTTCATCGGAACGGCGCGATGGTCCTCGATCGGCTGGCAGTGCACCACCGTCTGCCAGCTGCCGTGCGCGGGTATCAGCACCTGCCAGGTCAGCGATCCCGGCTGGAATTCGGGGTCCTCGGTGGCGGTGATGATGATGCCGCGCCCCTGCTGGCCGCGGTCGGTGATGCGCAGGGCCTGCTCGGTGGCGGTCGACTCGGCGCCGCCACCGCCGGCGCGACCCTCCTTGACCGCGAACAGATCCGCGAAATCGGCCTCGGCGTCGAGGGCCACCGTCAGGGCGGTGTCCTCGTCGCCGAGGTTGAGCACGCTGATGATCTCCTGCATCCCCTCGCCGACGATGCGACGGCGCTGGATCAGCACCGTCGCATCGGCGACACCGTGCGGTGGCGGCTTGCGCGCGACGAACCGGGCCTGGAACGGTTCGCGCACCACCACCGAAAGCTGTTCCGGCGAAGCGCCGTCCACGCGCACCACCCAGCGGGTGAGGATGCGCGCGTCCCGGTAGAACAGGCCGTGCGCGGTGCCGGGGTGAATATCGCCGAGCTGGTCGGACAGGCAGAAGGTGCCGGCCTCGACGAGGGTGACCACACCTGAGCCACCCTCGATGAGAACCGGCGGTCCGGCATTGAAGACACTCACGCGTGACCGCCCGGCACCTGGGTGCTGAGGACCCGCCCGGCCCCGGGGAGCCGCACCCGCACCGAGGTGTGCCCGGCGCGTTCGGCCGCCATGCGGATCGCGTCGCGGTAGGCGGCTTCGTAGCCTTGCGCGAACAGGTCGGTGGAGAACAGTCTTTCGACCCGATCGCGGCAGGCGTGGGGGTCGATCTCATCGGCGCGCGCGATGAAACCGGGCAATTCGGACGGATCGTCGCAGATCCATCCGGTCACGCCGTGTTCGACGACTTCTTCCACCGCGCCGCCGCGCAGTGCGATCACCGGGGTGCCACAGACCATGGCCTCGATCATGACAATGCCGAAGGGTTCTTCCCACCGAATCGGGAACAAAAGGCAGCGCGCCCCGGCGAGTAGGTGGCGTTTCGCGGTCGCGTCGGCCTCGCCGAACACCTCGTCGGTGTCGGTGAGCAACGGCGTGATGGACTTCGCGAAGAACTCGTGCTCGGGCGGTTCGTTCAGCTTGCCCGCCAGTACCAGGCGCAGACCGGCGGCGTGCGCGGCCTCGAGCGCCAGGTGGGGTCCCTTGTAGGGGGCGTAGCGGCCCAGGAACAGGGCGTAGTCGAGCTTTTCGGTGCGGAAGGGCCACTCCGAGGGCCGAATCGCGTTGTGGACGCGGCCGATCCAGTTCAGGTCGGGCGCCAGCGAGCGCTGCCGGTCACTGATCGCCACCAGTCGCACACTGTGGTCGAAGGACCCGTAGTACTCGAACATCTCGGGGTCGACCGGGCCGTGCACGGTGACGACGGTGGGAATCCCCAGCATCCGGTACGCGGGCGCGTTGCCGGGGCCGGCGAAGGTGTGGTCGTGGATGACGTCGATGGGGTCCTCGGCGTGTAGTCGCTCGATGATCTGCCAGGCCTTCATGGCATTGACGATCTCCGGATACGGCTCGCCCAGGCGTTTGGTCATCACCTCGTCCCAGACCCGGATGAAGGTGGCCTTGGTGCCGGCCCGGCCGGCGCCGAGCAAGGTGACTCGATGCCCCTGATCGACCAGCTCGTCGGCCAGGGTGGCGACGACGGCCTCGACGCCGCCGTAACCCACCGGCGGGATGTCGAAGTACGGCGGCGCAACGAGAACGATATGCAGAGGTCGGTTCCGGGAATTCGCCGCCAGGTGCTGGGCGGAATTGTCGGGCTGAACCTGCAGAAAATCGAATGCGTTCTCGATCGAAGCATCGAAAGAAAGGTTGTTCCTCATTTCCAAACTCCTCGTTGTGAGCTGAACTGAGTCAAACCGTCGTATACGGTGCCACGAACGTCGCTGGTCGGCAAGTGGCGTATGCCGGGTTCCGAGCCGTCGCAATTCAAAAGTTATGCCAACGTTTTGTCAATAGGACTTGCGGCGTCGTCCACGATCTGGCATCGATGAAATGCATTGGCACGATGGTAAATTAGAGAAATCCGGTAAAACCCGAGCTACGCCGCTTCCTTTGTCGGCGACGTCGTGAAAGGCCCGTTGGAGCCGGACCTACGCCCGGTCGGCGCACCCCTTCGGAGGTGGCCGCGTCCTCCAAGGGTGGGGTTGTTTTACCACCTAGGTGTCTATTTGCGGGGGATTTGCACGGTCACGATTACCAGATGCAATCCACCTTCGTCGCACACTTTCGCGCTCGAGTCGAAACCTTCGGCGACACCAGGGCGTACACCTACCTGCGTGAGGCGGGGCGTGAACTGGTCGAGGACGTCGCGACCTACCGCGAACTGGACCGGGACGCCCGGGCGCTCGCGGAGTGGCTCACCCACCGCACCGAGTCCGATCGGCCGGTGCTGCTGCTCTACCCACCGGGACCCGAGTTCCTGCGCGCCTTTCTCGGCTGCCTGTACGCCGGGGTGATCGCGGTTCCGGCGCCGGTGCCGACGGATGCGCGCAGCATGGCGCGCGTCGCGGGCATGCTCGACGACGCCGATGTCCGGCTCGTCCTCACCACCACCGAACTCGGCGCGTCCGTGGCCGCGTGGCTGAGTGCGCGGAACGGGTCGGACACCGTCGCGGTGGCGGCGACCGACGCCGAGTCGCTCGGCGATCCGTACGCCTGGGTCATGCCCGGCATCACCGGCGAGACGATCGCGTTCCTGCAGTACACCTCCGGTTCGACCAGTACCCCCAAGGGCGTGGCGGTTTCGCACCGCAATCTTGTGCACAATCAGGCGGCCATCTCCGCCGCGGTCGGCACCGGTCCCGCCGATGTCGTCGTCGGCTGGCTGCCGCATTTTCACGACATGGGTCTGATCGGCATGCTGCTGCAGCCGATGTACGCGGGCGCGAGCCTGGTCTACATGTCGCCGATCACCTTCTTGAAGCGTCCCGTGCTTCTGCTCGAAGCGATCGACCACTACCGCGGCCACGTGACGATGGGGCCGAACTTCGGCTACGACCTGCTCGCCCGGCGGGTGACGGATGCCCAACTGGCCGAACTCGACCTGACTTCGCTGCGGGTGGCGCTGACCGGCGCCGAACCCATCCGCCCCCGCACCCTGGACGCGGTGATCGAGCGCCTGGCTCCCGCGGGCTTCAGCTCCGACGCGTTCTTCGCGGCGTACGGCATGGCGGAGGTCACCCTGATGGCCACCGCGGCGCGCCCCGGGCGGCCGCCGGTGTACCTCGACGTGGATTCCGCAGCGCTGGAACGCAATCGGCTCGTCGCCGGACCCGGGACCCGCCTGGTGGGCTGCGGCGCGGCGGTCACCGGCCTGGACCTGCGCATCGTGGATCCGGTCAGCCTGCGCACCCTGCCGGACGGTCACATCGGCGAGATCTGGATCGGTGGATCGAGTGTGGCGCAAGGCTATTGGAATCGGCTGGACGACACCCGCGACCGGTTCGAGGCCCGCACCGAGGGTGCGGGGCCGTACCTGCGGACCGGCGACCTCGGCGCACTCCTGGACGGCGAACTGTTCATCACCGGGCGGCTCGGGGATCTGATCATCGTGAACGGCCGCAATCTGTATCCGCAGGACATCGAAGAGGCGGTGCGCGACGCGCATCGGGCCGTCGCCGACGCGCCGGGGGTTGTGCTCTCCATCGACACCGCGGACCAGGAACGCCTGCTGGTGGTCCAGGGCGTGCGCATCGAGCAGCTGGGCGAGTTGCCGATCGCCGAGCTGTCGGCCCGCATCAGGTCGCAGGTGGCTCGCGGCTTCGGTCTCCCGGCCCCGAATGTGGTGCTGGTCGAACATCGCGCGGTCCACCGCACCACCAGCGGCAAGGTGCAACGCAACTCGATGCGATCCGCGTTCCTCGGCAATGTCGTCGACGGGGTGCTGCACGAGGAGATCGAACCATCGGTTCAACGGGTGCGGGCCGGCGTGCTCGTCGCGCACTGACGGACAGGCCCTCGAATGACTCAGGAGATACCACTGATGAGACCGATCGTGCCCGCCCATCGGAATGACGTTGCGGTGGACTGGCTCACCGCCCGGGTGGCCAAGTACCTGGGCTGCGCTCCGGCCACTGTCGACCCCGCCGTGCCGCTGGCCGAACTGGGCCTGGATTCGGTGTCGGCGGTGAACCTGTGCGGCGAGATCGAATTCGAGTGGGACATCGACGTTGATCCGACCGTCGTCTTCGATTACCCGACGATCCGCGAACTCGGTGCGTACATCATCGCCGAGGCCGCCGACCGGACCGGGTACGCGGCATGAGCGACGCGATCGCGATCGTCGGGATCGACTGCCGCTTTCCGCAAGCACCGGACCCGGAGGCGCTGTGGGCGCTGCTGATGGCGGGCGGCGACGCGATCACCGAAGTGCCCGGAAACCGCTGGCGCACGGCCGATTTCCACGATCCTGCGGGCGGGCCGGGCAAGGTCAACAACCGCACCGGCGGCTTCCTCACCGACGCCGACGCTTTCGACAACGAGTTCTTCGGCATCGCCCCGCGCGAGGCGGAAGCGATGGACCCCCAACAGCGCCTGCTGCTGCAGTCCGCGTGGCGGGCGTTCGAGGACGCCACCCTGGACCCGCGCGGACAGGCGGGCTCGAACACCGGAGTGTTCGTCGGTGTCATGGCCAACGAATGGGCCACCGTGCAGATGCGTGACTACCAGCGGATCACTCCGCAAATCGGTTCGGGCAACGGCTATTTCATGACCGCCAACCGGATCAACTATCAGTTCGATCTGAAGGGTCCGAGCATGGCGGTCGACACCGCGTGCTCGTCGTCGCTGGTCGCGGTCCACCAAGCCTGCGTCGCGTTGCGGGCCGGCGAGTGCGATCAAGCCCTCGCCGCCGGCGTCAACATCACGGTGACGCCCGCGCTCAATGTCTTCTACACGCAGGCGGGCCTGTCCGCGCCGGGCGGACGTTGTAAACCGTTCAGCGGCAAGGCCGACGGGATCGGCCGCGGCGAGGGCGTCGGGGTGCTGGTGCTGCGCCGGCTCGCGGACGCGCGGGCGGCGGGCCTGCCGATTTATGCGCTGATCGCGGGGAGCGCGGTGAACAACGACGGTCGCAGCAACGGGATCACCGCGCCGAATCGGTGGGCTCAGCAGCAGGTCGTGGCCGAGGCGTACCGGCGGGCCGGAGTAGCCGCGGAGCAGGTCGCGTTCCTCGAGGCGCACGGCACCGGGACGGTGCTCGGCGACATGATCGAGGCCAAGGCGCTGGGCGCGGTGCATGCGGCGCGGCGTGAGCAGCCGTGCGCGATCGGCTCGATCAAGGGCAACCTCGGCCACACGGAGGGGGCGGCCGGGATCGCGGGTGTGATCAAGGTGGCGTTGAGCCTGCACCACCGCGTGGTGCCGCCCACCCGGTACGCGGCCGAGGAGAACCCACGGCTGCGGCTGGCCGAGTACGGCCTGCGGCTGGCTGCCGAGCCGATGGCCCTGCCGGACGGGCGGATTCACGGCGCGGTGTCGAGCTTCGGCATGGGTGGAACCAACGCGCACATGCTGCTGGCGAGCGTTCCCCCGGTACCCGCGGTGACGCCCTCGGGTGGCGTCGGTGTGCTCACTCTCTCGTCCAACGATCGGGAAGGTTTGCAGCGCAACGCGGTCCGTCTCGCCGATCGTCTGGACCGGGATCCGGCCGGGCTGGGTGGCGTGTGCTGGTCGACCATCAGGTGAAATCCTCGGGCCGTCACCGGCTGTCGCTGGTCGTCCGGGATCGGGACGCCGCCGTCGCCGACTTGCGCGCGTGCGCCTCGGATACCGTCCTCGACGAGAATTCCGGTGTCGCGCAGCGTCCGTCGATCGGATTGCTGTTCACCGGGCAGGGCGCCCAGTACCCGGGCATGTCGCGTGCGCTGTACGCGACATCGGAGACGTACCGCCGGGCGCTCCGTGAAGTGGACGAACCCATGACAGCGCACCTGCATCGCTCGGTGGCCGATCTGCTGCTCGGCGACGACGACGCCGTGCACCGGACCGAGTTCGCGCAGCCCGCGCTCTTCGCGGTCGAATACGCGTTGGCCAGGACGCTCGTGGAGCTCGGCGTCGACCCGGCGTGGCTGCTCGGCCACAGTGTCGGCGAGTTCGCCGCAGCCGCCATCGCGGGTGTGTTCTCCCTCGACGACGCGTGTCGGCTCGTCACCGCCCGCGGGCGGCTCATGCAGCAGTTGCCCGAGGGCGGAGCCATGCTGGCTGTCCGCGATAGTTCCGACCTGGTCGGCGAGTTGATCGAGAACGAGCCCGACGTGGCGCTCGCGGCGGTTAACGGCCCCCTGGAGGTGGTGCTCTCCGGTGCGGCGGCCACGGTCGGCCGCCTCGGCACGGTGCTCGCCGACCGAGGTGTCATCGTCCGGCGGCTCCCTGTCTCGCACGCCTTCCACTCACCCCTGATGGCACCGGTCCGGGACGAGTTCGCGCAGATCGCCGAGCAGTGCCGGTACCAGCCGCCGACCGTCGCGATCTACTCGACGGTGCACGGTCGTCTGCTCGAACCCGGTGAGCCCATGGACGCCGCCTACTGGGTCGAACACGTCGGGGCCACCGTACGTTTCGCCGACGGCGCGGCCGCCGCGCTGGCCACCGGGCCGACACACCTCATCGAGATCGGCCCGCGGCGCACGCTGGCACTCATGCTCGGCCGCGCCAATCCGGGCCTCGAGCTTCGGATCTGCGCGCCCTGCCCGGGCCCGGAGGCCACCGGCCACGAGCTGGCCGACACGATCGCGGCGCTGTATCGCGATGGGCTCGACCCGAACTGGGATGCGCTGTACGAACCGGGCGACCGGATCCGGCGGCGCGTCGGCGGGTACGAGTTCGACACCAGCCACCGGTCCTGGATCCGGCCCGAAACCACAGCACCGGAAACACCCGCGACCGACGCACCCACTCCCCCGGCCCACCGCAGCGAGGACACCACCGTGGATCAACTGATCGCGCTGTTCCGAGAGCAGAACGCTCTCCTGTCGGCCGCCGCCAACATGGCATCCGACCAGCAGGTGCAGCCGACCCGGGGCCAGGCTCAACCCGACACCGGCGTCGATGTGGCGGCCGTGGTCCGCGCCGAGTTCGCCCGGGTCAGCGGATTCCCGGTGGGCACACTGCGCGACAGCCAAACCATGGGCGGCGAACTGGGATTCGACTCGATCATGGTCGCCGACCTGCTCAGCGGACTCACCCGCCGCATACCCGGGCTCGCGATCAGGCCGGACCGGCTCACCCCCGCCACCACCCTCGGCGAGGTGATCAGGCTGGCCGCTCCCCCGCAATCCGGCTCGCCGACAACGCTTTCGGAAGTTGCCGAACCGACCGGATCGGAGGTATTGCCCGAGGTCGAGCCCCAGTTTCGCATCGCGGACTTTCCGGAGGTGCGGGCGATTTTCGACCGGATCGAGACGGCCGAGAAGTTCGGGGTGAGCAACCCCTACTTCCTGGTCAACGACGGAGTCACCCGCGACACTTCGGTGATCGGCGGAGCGGACGTCCTGAACTTCTCCAGCTACAACTATCTCGGCATGTCCGGGCACCCGGCCGTCACCGCCGCCGTGCAGGACGCCGTGGCGCGGTACGGCAGTTCGGTTTCGGCGAGCCGACTGCTCTCGGGCGAGAAGACGATTCACGCCGAGTTGGAACGTGAACTGGCCGCCCTGCTCGGCACCGAGGACGCGATCACGTTCACCAGCGGGCACGCCACCAACGTCACGGTGATCGGGCACATCGTCGGCCCCGGCGACCTGATCGTCCACGACAGCCTGGCCCACGACAGCATCCTGCAGGGCTGCAAACTCTCCGGCGCCACGCGGCGGCCGTTCCCGCACAACGACTTCGCCGCACTGGACCGCATGCTCACCGACATCCGGGGCCGGTACCGGCGGGTGCTGGTCGTCATCGAGGGCGTCTACAGCCAGGACGGCGACATCCCCGACCTGCCTGCACTGATCGAGGTGAAGAAGAAACACCAGGCACTGCTCATGATCGACGAAGCACACAGCATCGGCGTGCTCGGTGTGACAGGCGGCGGTATCGGCGAATACTTCGGTGTCGACCGCACCGAGGTCGAACTGTGGTCCGGGACGATGTCCAAGGCACTGGCCGGGTGCGGCGGATACGTCGCCGGCAGTACCGAACTCATCCGCTTCCTGAAATACACCACCCCCGGATTCGTCTACAGCGTCGGCATCACCCCGGCCAACGCCGCCGCCTCCCTCGCCGCACTACGTGAGCTGCGCGCCGAACCCGAGCTGCTCGATCGACTGCGCAAGTCGTCCCGGCTCTTCCTGACCTTGGCCAAGGAGGCGGGCATCGATACCGGCGACAGCCACGACACCCCGGTCATCCCCTGCATCGTCGGCGACTCGATGAAAACGCTGGCACTGTCGAATACCTTGCTGCGCAGGGGAATCAACGCCAACCCGATCCTGTATCCGGCCGTGCCCGAGGACAAGACCCGGCTGCGGTTCTTCATCACTACCTGCCACACCGAGGAACAGATCCGATCGACGGTGAAGATCCTCGCCGAGGAACTGACCCTGCTGCGGGCGGCCGGGTGACCGGCTACCTCGAACCCGCGGCGGCAGGCGCGGACTCGGCGTCGTTGCGGCTGTTCTGTTTTCACCACGCGGGCGGCGGTGCGTCGGGCTACCGCACCTGGCAGCGTGCGCTGGGCCCGCACACGGCGGTGCGGCCGGTGCTGCTGCCGGGCCGCGAGCGCCGCAGCGGCGAGTCACGGTTCGACGACCTCGAGCCATTGCTCGCGGACCTGGACGCTCAGCTGGATGAGCACCTCACCGAACCGTTCGCCTTCTTCGGGCACAGCATGGGCGCGCTGCTCGCCTATCGCCTGGCATGCCGCAGACGCGATCGCGGCGCGACACTGCCTGCGGCGCTGATTGTTTCGGGTTGCACCGCCCCGCACCTGCCGTCTTCGCTGCCCCCGGTCGAGGCGCTCGACCACGCGGCGCTGATCCGGCTGCTCGCCGACCTGGGCGGGCTGCCCGCCCCGATCCTCGAGGTCCCGGTGCTGCTCACCGACGCACTGCCCGTCATCCGCGACGATCTGCGGGTGTGCGCGTCGCACCGATACGACAGCGCGCCACCCCTGCCCTGCCCGATCCACGTCTTCGGCGGTGCGACCGATCCGCTGGTCGACGACCTCGAACTGGCCGCGTGGCGAGAACACACCACCGCCCACAGCGAGGTGCGCATCCTGCCGGGAGATCACTTCTTCCTGTTCGATCGACCGGACGATCTGTTCGATCACCTGCGGCCGTTGCTGCGCGGCTGCGTGGCCACGCGAAACGTGCGCTGATTCGAGTCCGAACCGGCGAAATTCGAGTACCGCGCTACTCAATACCGGCTGGTCCGCCAGGGTGACACTCATACGGTGTTTGCAGCATCAACGGGTAAGAACATCGTCATCTGTCTCGACGGGACGGGCAATCAGCTCCGGGCCACCGGCAGTACGAATGTCGTTCGACTGTTCGAGATGCTCGACCTGAGTAATCCCGCCGAACAGATCGCCTTTTACGATCCGGGAGTCGGGACCTTCAGCGCCCGGGGCGCGTGGTCGCCCCCGGCACGCTGGTTGTCGCGGATGCTCGGATTGGCCGTCGGGAGTGGACTGCGGTCGAATCTCGCCGAGGCCTATACCTATCTGATCGAGCATTGGCGGCCGGGCGACCGGGTTTACGTCTTCGGGTTCAGCCGGGGCGCGTACACGGCTCGAGCCCTCGCCGGTCTACTGCACGAGCCAGGACTGTTGCGCCCCGGCAGCCAGAATCTCGTCCAATATGTCGTCAGCGCGTACACCCGCAAGGCGACCAATTGGCCCGAACTGCGGCGGTACGCGCGGGCCTTCTGCTCCAAGACCCCCGACGGCGAATTCTCGATTCCCATCGAATATCTGGGGGTCTGGGACACGGTGAAGGCGGCCGGGCTGTTCCGATGGGACCTGCACTGGCCCTTCACGCGGCAGATTCCGAACGTGGCGCGGGTCCGGCACGCCGTTTCCATCGATGAGAAGCGCCGCCCGTACGAGCAGTACCTGGTGATCCCCAAGGGGCAGCGGCCGGTGCTCGACGAAGCGTGGTTCGCGGGCGTCCATTCCGATGTCGGCGGAACGTTCGAGGACGATCCGCGACTGGCCGAGATCGCCCTCAAATGGATCACCGACGGCGCCATCGAGGCCGGAATCCTCCTGAAAGCCCATTCCTACCAAGACATCTGCACGTTGAGTGTGGAGCACGCGAACGGACGCGTGCATCGGATGGGGTGGATCTGGGCGTTGCTCACCTACCGCCACCGCCGCATTCCGGCCGATGCCCGGGTGCACGCGAGTGTGCGCGATCGGTGCGAAGCCGACGCGAACTATGGCAAACGAATCCCGCGAGAAGTCCGGTGGGAGGACGAACAATGGACGAAACCGCACCTGTTGCCGACCGTGTGACCCTGCCCGCGGCCGGTGCGAGAACGGTGGCCTACAGCATGGGCGGCATCTGCCCGCCCGCCCGGCGCCGCTTGCGCACCTTCGCCTTCGATCCGATGTCGACGCGCTTGACCGGCCGCTTCCTGACCCTGGACATCCCGTTCGAGAAGATCCGCGGCCCGGGCCCGGACGGCGAACTCGTGCAGGTCATCGACTACGACGCCAGCCGCGAGAAATGGTACGCACCGATCGACCTCGATGATCCGTATCTGTTGGCGCAGGACGGAATTCGCCCCTCCGAGAGCGATCCCCGGGCCCATCAACAGGTCGTGTACGCGGTCGCGATGAGCGTTCTGGAGCGGTTCGAGCGATTCATGGGTCGCCGCTTCCGATGGCATCACGAACAGGTCCTGCGGTTGGTTCCGCACGCCTTCGAAGGGCAGAACGCGTATTTCGATCCGCAGCGCCGCGCCGTGCTGTTCGGCTACTACCGCGCCGATGCCGAGAATCCGGGCGCGAATCTCCCGCACCAGATCATCTTCACCTGCCTGTCGAGCGACATCGTCGCGCACGAGGTGACCCACGCGATCGTGCATCGAATCCGGCGGCTCTACAGCGAATCCACCCACCGCGACGTCTTCGCCTGGCACGAGGCCGTCGCCGACCTGATGGCCCTGTTCCAGCATTTCACGCACCGCGACGTCGTCCTCGACGCCATCGCGACGACCGCGGGAGAACTCGGCAAGAGCGCCGGACTGCTGGATCTGGCCCGGGAATTCGGCGAATCCACCGGTCGCGGCGCGGCCCTGCGGTCGGCGATCAGGAACCCGGACCGTACACCCAACCAGTTCATCGCCGCCCAGGAGCCGCACGAACTCGGCGCGCGCTTCGTGGCCGCGGTGTTCGACGCCTATCTCGATGCCTATCAGAGCGCGATCGCGGATCTGCTGCGCATCGCGACCGGCGGTACGGGTGTCCTGCCTCCCGGTCATCTGCACCCGGATCTGGTGTCCCGTATCGCCGATGAGGCCGTGCGGACCGCCGATCGCATGCTCGGAATGGTGGTGCGCGCCTTCGACTATCTGCCGGTGGTGGATGTCCGGTTCGGTGATGTGGTGCGCGCGATCGTCACCGCGGACCGCGGCCTGTACCCCGAGGATCGGCAACACCTGCGCAGCACCCTGGTGGAGGCGCTCCGGCGCCGCGGCATCTGGCCGACCAGTGTCACCTCGCTGACCGATGAGGCGCTGGTGTGGCACCAGCCTGACACCGGACTGAATCTCAGCCGGGGCAAGCACGCGGTGGATCTGTCCCGGGTGATCCTGTCGGCGTCACGCGACCTGGATCCGATCGGCACCGCGGGCGAATTGCGCACACCGCCCGCGCCGGAAGGCAACGGCAACGGCAACTCTCCGCTGCCGGAGCCCCCGACGACGAGTTCGGTCTTCCGCGAGGTCGCCATCGGGGTCACCGCCTGGGTCCGCGCGAACGCCCTGCAGCTGGGGCTCGATCCGAAGTTCCCGATCAGCTGTGAAGGCATCCACGTGTCCTACCGCCGGGCCGGTGATCGGCTGCCCCGGCCCGAACTGGCCATCCAGCTGCTGCAGCGGCGCGCGGACCTCGAGGACCCGAAAACAGTACAAGCCGCCGGCGATTCGCGCGGGCACCGCCCTGGTCGTCCGCGCCGACGGCAGCGTGGACTACATCATCGCGAAGCCGCTGCCGCTCAGCGACCCGGCCGCGGTCACCGACGACAATGCCCGGGAATTCCATGCGGCCGGCAAGCAGCGGCTCGCCGAAATGACCGAGTGGTTCGAGCATCTCGAGGGCGCCGACCCGTTGAGCGACTGGACCGCCGAGCACGCGATCCACCGCCTGGGCTTCGCCACCATCCATTCGGAGACCGGTGAGTAGGTGCGAGATGGACACCGGCACAAAGATTTCCGTTCGAATGTACAACGTGGGTTTCGGTGACGCCTTCACCGTGACCGTCCAGCGCGGGCCCGAGACCTGGCGGATGCTGGTCGACTGCGGCGTGCACAGTCAGGGCCGGGCCCGCCCGATCCAGGAGTCCGTGCGCGCGATCATCGCCGACCTCACCGAGGCCGCCCCGACCACCGGCCGCACCTCGACGTCGTCGTCGCCACCCACCACCACGC
Organism: Nocardia tengchongensis; assembly: GCF_018362975.1. Taxonomy (NCBI): domain Bacteria; kingdom Bacillati; phylum Actinomycetota; class Actinomycetes; order Mycobacteriales; family Nocardiaceae; genus Nocardia; species Nocardia tengchongensis. The sequence goes on along the minus strand of NZ_CP074371.1, from coordinate 4,952,681 downwards.
CGACCACATCACCGGATTCGCCTGCGAGGAATGGGAACAGGTGCTGGTGGACGAGGTGTGGGTGCCGTTCGTTGAGGACCCGAACGACGCGGACGCACGCCGGATCCGCGGCGGGCAGACCGATGCCGCCAACGGCCTGCTGGCGCTCGGCGAGCGGCGCGTCGCGGAATTCGCCGGTCGTGCCGTGCCCACGGGCGTGTTGCAGGCCCGGATGTTCGCGCTGAACGCGCAGGGCAACGCCGGTGCGACCGATCGGCTGCTGGGTCGCAATCAACTCGGATTCGCCGCGCCCCACCGGGTTCGATTCCTGCCCAGCAAGCAGGAGGCCGAGAACCGGATCGCCGTGGATCGGGTCGGTCTGGTCGCCCATGTCCTGGGCCCCTCGCGCGACATCAACTTCCTCAAACGGATGGACCCGCCCGCGCAGCAGTCGTGGCCGCTGGTGCGCGCGGCCGCCGGCGACACCGATGCCACACTCACCCCGCTGTTCCATCCGCGCTACATCGTCTCCGGCCCGCTGCCTGGCCGGCTCCCGGAAGCCAAGGCGGACCTCGCCCTACAGAAACTCGTGCACGACGACGACCGATTGCTGCGGGCCGCCGCGATTCTGGAGAACGCGGTGAACAACACCAGCGTCTTCTTCGTCCTCGACATCTCCGGAACCCGCCTGCTGTTCCCAGGTGACGCGCAGCAGGGCGCCTGGGATTACGTGTTCTCCGACGCAAGCAATGTCGAACTGCTGGCCGACCTGGCCTTCTACAAGGTCGGCCACCATGGTTCGCACAACGCCACCCCTCGAAGATTCGTCGAAAAGGATTGGCAGACCGCCGGATACGCGATGGTCCCGTTCGGGCCGGTGCAGCGCTGGGTGAAGACCATACCCAAGAAGTCACTGGTCGAGTCGCTCGAGAGTCATCACCACATGGTTGTCCGGGCGGATCAGCCGCCCGACGCAGTCCCCGGCCGGCTCGCCGTCCACGGCGATATCTGGACCGAGGTCACCCTCACCGCACCGAATCACCACCAGGAGTAGTCATGTCCAGCCCAGCCACCATCAAAGTCTGCACCCCCAAGAGCCTGCCCGGCACAGACCTGTTCGCGGCCGCCAAGACCGCCGTGGAGATCAATCCCGCCAACCGCCCGTACGTCAGGCCGGTGACGGCGCTGCTCCCCGCGGGCACGGTCACCAAGGAGTTCATCTCCGCGATGACCACCAAGTACTGGAAGAGCGGCGGCGTCCACCTCGCGGTCCATTTCCTCGACACCGACGCCGCCGACCTGAAGGCGCGCATCATCAGTCACATGAACGCGTGGTCGCCGGGCGCGAACATCAAATTCTCCGAAAGCCGCAGCAACGACGCGGAAGTGCGCATCGCGCGCACACCCGGCGACGGGTACTGGTCCTACCTGGGCACCGACATCCTGCACATCGCGGCCGACCAGCCGACGATGAATCTGGATTCCTTCTCGATGGACACCGACGAGAGCGAATACAAGCGCGTCGTCCGCCACGAAACCGGCCACACCCTGGGCTTCCCGCACGAGCACCTGCGGCGCGAGGTGGTCGAGAACATCGACCCGAAGAAGGCGATCCGCTACTTCCTCGAGGCCGACGGCTGGAGCGCGGCGACCACGAAAGCTCAGGTCCTGACCCCGCTCGAGGACTCCAGTCTCATTGCGACGCCGACGGATACGGTGTCGATCATGTGCTACCAGCTGCCGGGATCGATCATGCGCGACGGCCGTCCGGTGCCCGGTGGCCTCGATATCGACGATCAGGACCGGAAGTTCGCGCAGACGCTCTACCCGGCGAAACTGGTGACCACGACGCACCCGGTCGCGAAGGTCGCCGCGCACGCCCACTGAGGTCGTGTCGCCGTCCGGAACTCAGAACCGGGACGCCACCCGGACGGCGGCATTACGCAGCGCGATGGTGACCCGGGAGCCCGGCACCAACAGCTCGCTCGCCACCCGAAATCCGCGCAGGGCCGGTTTCGCCAGCTCCCGCTGCCGCTGTTCGTAGCGACGCAGCGCGACGCCCGGGTCGCCGGGCGCGCGGCCCAGCTCCTCGGCGAGGGTGTGCGCGCCCGCGATGGCGAGGCTGGAGCCGGCGCCGAACAGCGACAGGCTGGACCCGGCGTCGCCGAGCAGTGTGACGCGGCCTTTCGTCCAGCCGGGCAACGAGACTCGGCAGACCGCGTCGAAGTAGAGGTCGGCGGCGGTGCGTACCTGGTCGAGCAGCTCGTCGAACATCCCGGCGCGCCCGCGGTAGGCGTCGATCACCAGGCGCTTGTGCTGTTCGGTGTCCCGATAGTCGTACCCGGCCACGGCGGGGCTACGGAAAATGAAGGCGGCGAGGGGTTTTCCGCCCGCCGGATGCACCGACACCGACGTTCCCGGCGCGTTGTACATGACCACCTCCCGATCGCCGCCGAAGGTCCGGTCCACCGGGAGCGTGGCGACGTACATGCCCATGTGCTGCACGAACCCCTGTTCGTCGCCGAACACCAGGCGGCGCACCACGGAGTGCAGTCCGTCCGCGCCCACCACATAGTCGAACCGGGCGGGCGCGGCGCGCTCGAAGGTGACGTGCACTCCCGAATCGTCCTGCTCGATACCGGAAATGCTGTCACCCCAATAGATCTCGGCCCGCGCCTTGGCCGATTCCAGCAGGATGGCCGCCAATTCCGCGCGGGCCAGCTCGATATCGCGGTTCCCGCCGCCGCGGCCACCGGAGGTCCGCATCGAACCGATCCGCCGCCCGGCCGCGTCGACGAAGGTCAGCCGATCGACCTCGGTCCCCGCGGCTTTCAAGTCATCGCGGATGCCCATCCGTTCGACGACATCCAGTGCGGCCCCGCGCACATCGACGGGGTTTCCGCTGGATCGCTGTCCGGCCGCGCGTTCCACCACCGTCACGTCGAAGCCGTTCCGCTCGAGCCAGTAGGCCAGGGTCGAGCCGCCGACGCCCGCGCCGGAGATCAGTACCGATGCGCCCATGTGTCGCACTCCGTCCAGTTAAGCGGACGACTTTCGTCCACTTAAGCCATGCTACGGTAAGCGGAACAATTTCGTCCACATATTCCTCCGGAGGTGAGGATCACGTCCGAACGATTGCGGGCCGACGCCCGCGGCAATCGGGATCAGATCCTGAACGCCGCGCTGGACGCCTTTCGCGACCACGGCACCGACGTCCCCATGAAGAACATCGCCGACCGCGCCGGCGTCGGGGTCGGCACCCTGTACCGCCGCTTCCCGGACCGGGACGCGCTCATCGTCGGCGTCAGCCACGCCCACCTGACCCGGCTCGCCGAGATGGCCGCCGCGGCCCGCGACGAGGAACCCACGGCCTGGGCCGGACTGACCCGCTTCCTGGCGGAATGCCTGGAATTGCGGCTGGGCGCACTGGCCTCGGCCATCGAGCCCACCCTGCACCGCGCGATCAAAGCGCATGCCGCGCTGTTCGAAGTGCGCGACCGAATCTCGGAGTACGTCGACGAGATGATCACCCAGGCTCGCGCCGACGGTGATCTGCGCGCGGACATCGCCGCCGACGACGTGAAGCTACTGATGACCCTGCAGGTGCACTCCGGTCCGGGCGACCCGGACCCCGAGGCCGCCGCCCGCGTGCTGCGCATCGTGCTGGATGGCCTTCGGCCCCAGCCGAATTCCGCGGTGTGACGGCGGAGGTCAACGGGTCCACTGGGGTCCACCGGCCGGGAGATCAGGGGGTGGGTAGCGGACGGCAGGCGATCAGGGTCGTGTAGTCGATGCCGGACTCGCGGTGCTGGTGGATCTCGTCGTATTCCGGGGCGGTGACCATGTCGATGAATGCTGCGCGACTGGGGTATTCGACCAGGGCCACGTAGTCCCAGTCGGCGTCGCCGATGAGGGTTTGGGTCGGTTCGCCGTGCCAGAGCAGGCGGCCGCCCTGCTTCGCGACCATGGCCAGGACCGCGACACCGTAGCTCGCGTATTCGGCGCGGTCCTGGAATTTGATGAGGTTGAGCATCGCGACCGGTCCCTCGTCGGGGTGGTGGCGAAGCGGGCGAACTGTTCGGGGTCGGGCACGACGGCCATGGGGGTGACTCCTTCTCGTGGCTCAGCCGGAGAGCATCCGGGTGAGGACGGCGGTGACGGCGGCGCGGGCCGCGTCGACCGGCAGGGTTTGGTGGCGGCGCAGGACGTCCCAGGTCTCCCAGGAGCAGATCGCGAAGACGGCCTCGCGCGCCGCTGGGTCGAGGGCGTCGAGTTCGGGCAGGTGGGTGCGCAGGTGAGCGCGCAGCGCGGCGCGGCTCTCCGTCAATCGTTCGGAGAGCACAACGGATTCGTATTCGCGCAGCAGGGCGGCGCGGCGGGTGCTCGCGACGTTCTCGAACAATTCCGAGCGCAACGTCACCAGGCGGTCGATGCGTTCGGCCAGGTCGCCGTCGACGGGTTCCAGCAGCACGACCCAGTGCCGGGCGATCTGGGTCTGAGCGGCGTCGACATACAGCGTCTCCAGGTCCCGGAAGTGGTGGTATACCGAGCGTGTCGCGACGCCGGCCCGTTCGGCGACCGCCTGGGCGGTGGGCTGCAGGTTGCCCTCGTCGATGAGCGCCAGGGCCGCCTCGAGGACTGCCTGGCGGTTCTTGGCTGCTCGTGCGGTCCGTCCGTCCATCGATGGCAACCCTACACAGGAAAAACAATTGTTGCACGCGGCGTGCAAATACATTTAGGGTCTGACCATGCACGCATCGCGGACACCGGACGAGCGATTCACCGCCCTGCCCGACTTCCCATTCGAACCGCACTACACCGAGGTGGCCGCCGGGGACGGGAGCGACACCCGCCTGCGGTTGCACTATCTCGACGAAGGCCCCCCGGACGGGGAGATCGTGCTGCTGCTGCACGGCGAACCGTCCTGGAGCTTCCTGCACCGGCACATGGTGCCGGTGCTGGTGAAGGCCGGGTTGCGCTGTATCGCACCGGATCTCATCGGATTTGGGCGCAGCGACAAGCCCACCGACCGAGCCGACTACACCTATGCCCGCCACGTCGAGTGGATGCGCGAGGCCCTTTTCGATCAGCTGGACCTGACCGGCATCACGCTGGTCTGTCAGGACTGGGGCGGCCTGATCGGCTTGCGGCTGGTCGCCGAGCATCCGGAGCGTTTCGCCCGCGTGGTCGTCGCCAACACCGGCCTGCCCACCGGCGACGCGAAACTCACCGACGCCTTCGCCGCCTGGCAGCGGTTCTCCCAGGAGACGCCGACGTTCCCGGTCGGCGGGATCATCGCGGGCGGCTGCCGCACCGAACTGACCCCCGAGGTGGTCGCCGCCTACGACGCGCCCTTCCCCGACGAGACCTACAAGGCGGGCGCGCGAGCCTTCCCGCTGCTGGTCCCGACCCGACCCGACGATCCCGCCGCCCCGGCCAACCGCACGGCCTGGGAACAGCTGGCGCGCTTCGAAAAGCCGGTGCTCACCGCCTTCTCCGACGGTGACCCGATCACCGCGGGCGGCCACCGCGCCTTCCAGGAGAAGGTGCCCGGCGCCGCCGGTCGGCACCACACCACCATCGCCGGCGGCGGTCACTTCCTTCAGGAAGATCGCGGCCCGGAGCTCGCCGCGGTGGTCACCGAATTCATCGCCGCCAATCCGGCGGCCGACACGATGGGAACAGCCGAATGATCAGCAGGAGGAGCTTTTTCGGCACCGGTGCGGCGGCGGGCGCGACCGCCGCGGCGGTCGCTGCCGCCGGACCGGCCGCCGCCACGCCGGACCGTCTGGACGTCGACCCCGGCAAGCCCAATATCCTCGTCGTCCTGGTCGACGAGATGCGCGCCCCGATGTGGTTCCCCGAGCAGTCCGTCCTCGACACCGTGCTGCCGAATATCGCTGCGCTGCGGAACAAGTCGGTCTCGTTCGAGCAGCACTACACCGCCGCCAACGACTGCACGCCCTCCCGCGGCGTCCTCGTGACGGGCCTGTACGCCCACCAGACCGGATGCCTGTCGACCTCGCAGTCCGAACTCGCGGCGGGCTTCCCCACCTGGGGTTCGATGCTGCGTGAGCAGGGCTATCGCACCTCGTGGTGGGGCAAATGGCATTTGGGCCACTACGCCGACACCACCCCGGGCGGGCTGGACCGCTACGGCTTCGACGGCGGCACCTACCCCTCCCCGAACGGCGCGCCCGAACAGGGCCTGCAGATGGACGGGCGCATCGTCGACGAGTTCGCCGGCTGGTTCGATTCCGATGCGGCACAGGGCCCCTGGTGCTCGACGGTGTCGCTGGTCAATCCGCACGACATCCAGTGGTGGCCGCGCTGGACGCGACGCACGCTGGCCAACAACAACATTCCGCGCTGGATCAACGACTTGCCCGGCAACTTCGAGACCCTCGAGCAGCTGTCGCGCAAGCCTCGACTGCAGAAGGCCCTGGTGGAAGTGTCCGCGGCGACGTTCGGGCTGGCCCCGTACGGCACGCCAGGCGCCGACCAGGAGTGGATCGACATGCGCAACCTCTATCTCTGGTTCCAGCAGCAGGTCGACATCCAGATCGGCCGCGTCCTCGCCGCGCTGGACGCCCGGCCCGAGGTCGCCGCCAACACCGTGGTGGTCTTCACCTCCGACCACGGCGACTACGCGGGATCGCACGGCCTGCACGGCAAGGGCGGCGGCGCGTACGACGAGGCCATCCGGGTGCCGCTGTACATCCACGATCCCCGCGGGCTGCTCACTCCGGCCCCCGGCACCCGCGAGCACCTGACCTCCAGCGTCGACCTGGCGGCCCTGCTGCTGACCATCGGTACCGGCGGCACGGGCTGGCGCAGCGACGACCGGTACGCGCACCTGGCCGGACGGCACGACATCGCCGCGGTGGCCCGCGATCCGCGCGCCCCCGGGCGGCCCTGGATCCTGCACACCACCGACGAGCACTCCATCGAGGAGGCCGCGGTCCGATTCAACGGCGACGCACCGGGACACGTGATCGCGCTGCGCACCGCCGACGCGAAATTCGTCCGCTACTCACATTGGGCGCCGGGCACTTCGCGGATCGACCCCGCCCAGCAGGAGGAGTACGAGCTCTACGACTACTCCACCCGGGAAGGCGGCCTCGAACTCGACAACACCGCCGCCATCGGCGGCGGCCTGCGTGACACCATGAGCCGATTGCACGACGAGGCGGTGCGCACCGAGCTCCAGCAGCCACTGCCCGCGAATCTGCAGCAGGCGCAACAGGACGGATGGAACGATTACTTCACCCAGACCGCGAAACCCTTCGGTGAGCAGCTCGCCGACTTCCTGCGGGACGGCATCGGTGCGAAATAGCTTCCGGGGCGGCGTCGTAGGCGGCGCGACCGCCACCCTGTTCGCCGCCGTGGCCGCCACCGCCGGCGCGGTCCCGATCCCGGCCGTGCCCGCCGCGCCGCCGGTGTTCCTCGGCAATCCGGCAGTGGCGCAACCGATCACCGATCTGCCGCCGGTTCCGCAGCATCCCTACCTCGCCCCCAACGGCAGCTCCGGCATCCACGACGACGGCTGGATGAGCAACACCACCACCCGCCCCGGACCGCTCGGGCACGACCCGCGCGTGGTCTCGTCGGTGGTCGGCGGGGAGTGCGGATCGATCACCTTCGATCACGCCGGACGGATCGTCACCACCTGCATCGGCCCGTCCCCCGCGCTGTACCTGCTCGACCCCGTCACCCTGAATGTGCTGGGCCGCAGCGCTCTACCAGGAGACCCCGGCGCGTTCCTGCGCCCGGGAGCGTTCGGCAACTTCACCGGCGGCGCCTACTTCTACCTCGACAACCAGGATCGCGCCGTGGTCGCCTCCCGCGACGGCCACATCCGCGTCTTCGCCGAGAACGCCGCCGGTGACGGCTTCACCGTCGTGCACGACCACGACCTGACCGGGGTCCTGCGCCCCGGCGAGACCTTCAACTCGGCACTGCCCGACAGCAACGGCCTGCTGTGGTTCGTCGCCCGCAGCAACGGCGTGGTCGGCACGCTGGACCTGAATACCGGTGCGACACAGGTGATCCGCCTCGGCGACGGCGCGAACGGCGAGATCGAGAACTCCTTCGCGGTGGGCGCCGACGGTGACGTCTACATCGCCACCAACCGCGAACTGCTGCGCTTCGACGCCGGCCCCGCCGGTGAGCCCGTCGTCACCTGGCGCACCACCTACGCCAACAGCGGCCAACACAAGCCGGGACAGGTCGACGACGGCACCGGCACCACCCCCACCATCCTGTCCGGCGGCTACGTCGCGATCACCGACGACGCCGACCCGATGAACGTCGTCGTCTACCGCAGCCCGGCCGACGCCGCGCAGCGACAGGTCTGCGCCGTCCCGGTCTTCGGCGCGGGCGCCAGTGACACCGAGAACTCGTTGATCAGCGCCGGCAATTCGCTGATCGTCGAAAACAACTACGGCTACACCGGTCCCGAGGCCACCCTCCTGGGCAAGACCACCACCCCCGGCTTCGCCCGCATCGACATCGACCCTGACGGCAACGGCTGCCACCAGGCCTGGGCCAACACCACCGAGGCCGCCCCCACCGTCGTCCCCAAACTGTCCCTGGCCACCGGCCTGATCTACACCTACACCAAAGGCGACGAAGCGACCGACCCCTGGTACTTCACCGCCTTGGACTTCCGCACCGGAGCCACGGTCTGGAAACACCTGACCGGAACGGGCCCCGGCTTCAACAACAACTACGCCGGAATCACCCTGGGCCCCAACGGCACCGCCTACCTCGGCGTCATCCCGGGCCTGATCGCCGTGCACGACAACTGAATCGCCGCGGAACGACAGCCCGGACCGGTCTCGGTCCGGGCTGCGCGGTCTCAGCCCCGGTAGCGGGCGACGAAACGCCGCAGGATCTCCTGCGGCACCATGATGTGCTCGCGATGCCCCAGTTCGGTCAGGTAGTCGGCCTCGGCGGGGTCGAAATAGCCGTCGTGGCGGTAGATTTCGATGCGCAGGGCCAGGCCTTCTCCGTCGAGTTCGGGGTGGAATTGGGTGGCGTAGACGTGCTCGCCCACCCGTACCGCCTGGACGGGGCAACCCTCGGAGCCGGCCAGCAGCGTCGCTCCCGGGGGGGACGTCCTGGCAGGACTCCTTGTGACCGACGAAGGCGCGGAAGGCTTCCGGAAGTCCGCGCAGCAGGGGGTCGGTGTCGGCGTCGCCGGTCAGTTCGATGGTGGTGGCTCCCGGTGATTCGCTGTACTTCTCGGTGCTGACCTGCCCGCCCAACGCCTCGGCGAGCACGCTCAAGCCGTAGCACGCGCCCAGGTAGGGGAAGTCGCGCCGGACCACCTCGATGAGCAGTTTCCGCAGTTCGGGTTCGAAGATTCGCTGGTAGTCGTACTTGCGGTCCTCGGGGTAGCTGATATTGCTCGGGCCGCCGCCGACGATGACCGCCCAGTAGTCGTCCAGGTCGAGATCGGGCATGCCGTGATTCATCTCGACCCGCACCACCTCCGCCGGAGTGAGTCCGCCCGCGTCCAGGATGGCGTGATACTCCTGGTCGGAGGCCGCTTGCTCGGGTCGCAGCTGCAACAGCAGACAAGGCTTGGGCACCACCACATTGTCGATGGCTCTGGTACAGTCGGCGTACCTCATCAGATTTAATTCCCAAAAAACAAAGTACGTGTAACCGCCGGTTACACGTACTTTGTTTTTATGGCCCGCCCGCACCGCGGCACGCTGTTCAGTGATCGCGATGGGCGACCAGCTGGGCCAATGCCGTCAAATCGTCCGTGACCAGATCACCGGGCAGCGCCGCGAAGGCCGCCTCCAACGCGGTCGACGCGCGCCGCAGCGTGCGCTGCCGCCCACCGGCTCGCTCGACCAGATCCGCCGCCCGAGCCGCCCGAGCCGGGGTCAGCGGATGCCGGGTCCGATAGAGCCGAGCCAGTTCACGACCCGCCGCGGTACCCGATTCCAGCGCGCACACCACCGGGAAAGACTGCTTGCGATGGATCAGATCGCTGTGCGCCGGTTTCCCGGTCACCTCCGGATCACCCCAGATGTCGATGAAATCGTCGACGAGCTGGAAGACCAGACCCAGTTCCGAACCGAACGTGTGCATCGCCGACACCACGCGATCGTCGGCCCCGGCGCACAACGCACCCAGTGCGCAGGCACACCCCAGCAGCGCACCGGTCTTCCCCGCGGCCATGCCCAGGTACTCGTCGACGGTGACCGCCGCCCGGGTCTCGAAATCACAGTCCGCGTACTGCCCGTGGCACAGGTCGACGGTGGCGCGGGTGAGCCGGATGACCGCCTCCCCGGTGACGGGCCCGGGCACGCCGTCGCACAGCGCGCCGAGCGCCACCGCCTGCAGCGCGTCGCCGAGCAGCGTCGCGGTGGTCTCGCCCCACACCGCCAGACCGTCGGCCGCCCGTGCCGGAAGGCGTCGCAGTCCATCACGTCGTCGTGCACCAGCGAGAAGTTGTGCAGCAGTTCGACCGCGGCCGCCGCGTGTACCGACTCCCCCGGATCCCCACCGCAGGCCGTCGCGGCCGCGAAGGTCAGGGCCGGGCGCAAGGCCTTGCCCTGCACGCCGGTGACCGCGGCGCCCTCGGGATCGCACCACCCGAAGTGGTACCCGGCCATCAGGTCCAACGGCTCGGCCATCTCACCGACCGCGGACCGCAGCACGGGGTCGATGGCCGCTCTGGCCTCGCTCAATTGTCTACGAGCGCTGCGCTCAGCGGTGGCGTCGAGCGGCCGGGTTATGGATTCGGCTGCCCGGGCACGGGTTTCGTCGTGCCCAGCGAGGGCGGCCGCGGCCGGGCGTGACAGGCCCCATCGGCGCCTGCCCCCGGAGTGCGCTCCCGCTGTGAATCGGATCGGTTTCGACGCTCGCATAATCGGCCCCGCTCTCTCGGACACGGATACCGCAGCCACCCGGTGGCAGCTGGGTAGCAATGCTTAGAAGAAGCTCATGGTCCCACCGCAACCTGAAACCCGGGGGGTTGCCTGCGAATTTCAGTTCCGCAACGGTAACCCGGCGGGCGTGGTTCAGGTAAGGGGCAATCCGTGTTCGAGCGCTTCCGCCGGCGCGCTGGTATAACGGGCTGCCTGGTAGTGGTAGTCGTGGTTGGCCCGCACGTAGACCGTGTAGTTCGCGGCGGTGGCGAGGGCGTCGGCGCGGTCACGGCCGGTGATTCCGGCGTCGTCGAGTTCGGTCGGCAGCCGCTCGATGGCCTCGGTCATGCGCGACACGCAGTCGGAGAGCATGCCATTGACCAGTTGCCGGGCCTGCGCTCGATCGTGCCCGTGGTGATATTGCGCGAGCAGCACCGAGTTGTAGAGGTAGCCCGACGCCTCGTCGGAGGCCACCGACAGCACGTCGTTGAACAGTCCCATGTGCTCGACGGCCGCCGCGCGCAGGCTGCGCATGGAGGGCAGATGCCGGATGGCCGCGCTCAGGTCGACCCCTTCGGCGAGCTCGCTGATGTCCAGGAACACGTACAGCGCCACGCCGTCTCGGCGATGGGCGCGGTAGGTCTCGAGGTCGGGCAGGTTCCCCGAGAGCCGGCCGACGCTCTCGGTGTAGTAGGTCCACAGCCAGTCCCGGATCTCGCCGCGCACGCTCTCGCGCCACGCCGCGGACCGGCCCCGGCACAGCCGGTCCCACAGTTCGGCGAAGGCGATCGCCAGCACCCCGAGGGCGATGCCGCACCGTCCAGTACGGCCTCGATGGCGGTGACGGCCTCCAAACACCGCGGAGGCTCGGGGATTTCGATATCGAACTGGTCGTCCACGATGAAGGCCCAGGCCGTGTACTGGCTCAGCAGCGTGAGCTCCTCGACCCCCGCGCTCGGACACCACAGCGCGTACATGCGCGCCGGGAGGGTGCGTTCCATCCGTCGCCGGGTGGGCTCGGTCGGCACCAGCGCATAGGCTTCCAGCCAGGACCACATCCCTGCTTCGGCCTGCGCCTCCGCGGGATTGAGCCCGGCGGGGCCGAATGGCATGAAGATCTCGATCGCTTCCATGTGAAACTGCCTATCCCCCAACTAGTTAACCGAGGACATGGTAACGATAACGGCATTTCGGGCGTCTGCACTCGCATCTGGAATCCCACTCATTAGGATTCTGCGGTCCGCACGAGAGTGCCGGTGGCTCCGGGAGATTCAGCCCGGCAGCACGATCAGACGCTGCGCGCCGTCGAACAGCGTCCGCTCGGCCACCCGCGTCGCCGCGAGCGCCGCCAGCGTGGTGGCCGCGAGCAGCATGTACATCACCACGATCTGATAGCGGATGGCCGTCAGCGGATCCACCCCCGCCAGAATCAAACCCGTCATCGCACCCGGCAGGCTGATCAGACCGACCACCTTGGTCGAGTCGATGGCCGGGATCAACGCGGTGCGCAGGGCCGAGCGCTGATGCGGCAGGAACGCCTGCCGCGCCGAAAGACCCAGCGCCAGCCGCGCTTCCACCGCGTCGCGCGCCCGCCGCGCATCCTCGACCAGGCGGCGCAACGCGATTCCGGTCGATTGCATGGCCGAGGACACGATCATCCCGCCGACCGGCACCACCACCCTGGCCTGCGTCGAGATGATGCCCAGCACGATCAGCGCCCCCAACGTGATGCACGCCCCGAACGCCACGCCGATGGTCGCCGAACGCCGCGCATGCGGCAGCCCCGCGCCGCGGCGCCCGGCCACCTGCCCGGCGATCACGATCATGAGCGCCACCCAGCCCAGCGCGCCCGGCAATCCGGTGTGCCGGAACAGGACCAGCAGGATCGCGCCCACCGCGATCAACTGGACCCCGGCGCGCGCCGCCGCGATCAGCAGCTCCCGGGTCAGATGCAGATGCTGGCGGTAGGCGATACCCGCCGCCAGCGCGACCAGCAGCAGCGAGGCCGCGACCCCGGTCCAATCCGGTACCGAAAGCCCCTGTGTCACGGCTGCTTCCCCGCCTCGTGGGTGAGCCGCCCGCCGGACAGCGTCCACACCGTGTCGGACACCTCGGCGACGAACCCGGGATCATGGCTGACCAGCACGACACTGCCGCCGCCGCGCACCTGCGCCCGGATCAGCTCCCGATCGCCAGCGCCGAGGCCCCGTCCAGCGCCGAGGTCGGCTCGTCGAGCAGCAGCACCCGCGGCCGCACCGCCAGCGCCCGGGCCAGGCACACCCGCTGCGCCTCACCCCCGGACAGTTCGGCGCAGCGTCGCGCGGCGAACCCGTCCGGCAGTCCGACCGCCCCGAGCAATTCGTCCACCGTGTCGCCATCGACGGCGCGGCCGACCCGAACCTCCTCGGCCACCGTATCGGTGAGCAGCACCGGCTTCTGCGGTACCAGCCCCACCTCCCGCCGCAGCGCGAGCACGTCGAGTTCGGTCACCGGTGTCCCGTCGAGCAGCACCCGCCCGCTGTCCGGCTCGCCGAACCGATTGAGCAGCCGCAGCAGCGTCGTCTTGCCCGCCCCGCTCGGTCCGACCACCGCGGTACAGGCGCCCCCCTCGAACACCGCGTCGACGTCGTCGAGCACCGGAGTCGACCCGTGGCCGAGGCTCACCTGTTCCAAGACGATGCTGGGCACGGTCTCACCATGCCATGCCTCGACGCGGGTCGATGACAGGGAGCGGGGCGCTGCTCGAGCATGTGTGGCGGCCCGGCCGGGGAGGCTGACCGCGGCGGTGCTGCTACCGCCCCGTTCCCCGGTCCCGCAATGACAGACCGGTCCGAACGAGATCTATTGCATCCCCGTATCTTTCGGAAATGGCAAGATCAACGCCTGCCTCGCCGTACGCTGGCCCACCGTCCCTGAACAGTTATCGGCCACCCGGAGGCAGCATGTTGTCCCTGCAGGAGATTTCGGATCGCATGGAAATAGAGGACTTGATGGTCCGCTATTCCCATGCCGTGGATACCCACCAGTGGGAAATGCTGGATGAGATCTTCACCCCGGACGCCCATATCGATTACACCGCGATGGGCGGCCCGGCCGGTGACGTGGAATCCACCAAGAAATTCCTCGCCACCGTCATGCCCAACTTCTCGGCGTTCCAGCACATGATCAGTAATTCGTCGATCCGGGTCGAGGGCGATCACGCCACCGCCCGGACCATGTGCCACAACCCGATGATGGTCGGCGCCGCCGACGGCGAACGCCGGCTCATGCTGTGTGGCCTGTGGTATCACGACACTTTCGTGCGCGTGAACGGCGAATGGCGGATCCAGCAGCGGGTGGAGGAGAAGAGCTATATGTTCGTCGCGCTCGACGCGCTCCCCGGTAGCTGAGTTCCGGGGCATCGACCCGCGGCGAAGCCTGCGAAGCCGCCCGAAACGAATCAGCGCACGGACTGCGGCGAATGCGGCCCGCGCACCGCGACCGCGCGCCATCATGGAATATCGCTCGGCCCGGACTTACCGCGAGGAGTTTGCGCCATGTCACAGCTGCCCGCCGCGTCGCATCAGCGTGCGGAGTTGGAGAAGGCCTGGGAGCGGTGGACCACGTCCTCCCTGGGCCGCCCGGCGAGCGCCGAGGTGGGGCTGCGTGGTGAGGTGGCCGAGTCGTGGGAGCGGTCGCTGCGCACGGTCGATCCGACGCGGGCGGTGGCCCCGGGTACCGATCGGGACGAATTGGGGTCGCGCTGGGCCGAATCGCCGCTGCGCACCCCGATCACCGAGATGGCCGGGGAGTTGCGGGCGCTGGCCGAGGATTCCGGATGATCGCGGTGGTCACCGACGAGGCCGGGACCGTACTCTTCAGCTGTGGCGACCGGTCGGTTCGGCGGCGTGCGGAGTCGGTGAACCTCGCGCCCGGCGGATGCTGGGACGAACCGTACATTGGGCACCAGCGGCATCGCGTTGTCGCTGCACAGCGGTCGCCCTTCGCAGGTCTGGGCGGCGGAGCATCTGGTCGAGGCGTTGCACGGCTGGGTCTGCTACTGCGCGCCGATTCGCGCCGCCGACGGCCGCCAGCTGGGTGTGCTGGATCTGTCGACCTATTGGGATCGCTCCCATCCCCTCATCCTCACAACGGTCCGAGCGCTGGTGACTGCCATCGAATCCCGTGTGCACGTCGAGCAACAACGCCCCGCGGGCAATACCCGGCTGGAGTCGCTGGGGGTGCCGCGGCTGTACCAGCAGGGCCGGCAGGTGCCGATGCGCCCGCGGCAGCTCGAGATCCTGACGCTGCTGGCGCTGGAACCGGATGGCTTCACGCCCGAGCGCTTGCACGACGCCGTCTACGGCGACCGGTCGGTATCCTCGAGCACCCTGAAGTCCGACGTCTCCCGCCTGCGCACCGCCACTGACGGCCGCATAGCCGACCGGCGCTACATGCTCACCGAACCCCTCGCCTGCGACGCGGTCGAACTGCTGGCCGCGCTGGAGGCGGGCGACCTGACCACCGCGGTGCGCCTGTATCGCGGTCCGCTGCTGCCGGATTCGGATGTTCCCGGCATCGTGCAGTGGCGCGAGCACCTCGACGTCTGCCTGCGCACGGCCGTGCTGGCCGACCCGAATCCCGAGCACGCCTTGCGTTTCGGTCAGCGCTGCCCCGACGACATCGAGATCCACGAGCACGCCCTGCGCCTGCTCCCCCATGGCGACAGCCGCCGCGCCCTGGCGACCGCACGGTTGCACACCGCACTGCGCACATGACCGCACTCCGTGCCAGGTGCCCGGATTGTCGGTTATTCCAGTCGTTTTCGCCCTCAGTGACTCAGCAACGTTTCGCCAACCTCCCGCCAACCTCCCGCCAACCTTCGCGGTTCATAGTGGCCCCCGTCACCGCAGATACGTGATCAGGAGCCGCGCCATGATCTACGCAAAACCCGGCACCGACGGGAGCATCGTCAGCTTCGACCGCCGCTATGACAATTTCATCGGCGGCGAGTGGAAAGCGCCGATCGAGGGCAGATATTTCGACAATCCCTCCCCGATCGACGGCGAAACCTTCTGCGAGGTGGCGCGTTCGAGCGCCGCGGACATCGATATGGCGCTGGAGGCCGCGCACCGTGCGACCGACGCCTGGGGTGCCACCTCGGTGACCGATCGTGCCAATATCCTCAACAAGATCGCCGACCGGATCGAGGCGAACCTGGAGCGCCTCGCGGTCGCCGAAACCTGGGAGAACGGCAAGCCGGTCCGCGAAACCCTCGCCGCCGACCTGCCTTTGACGGTCGACCACTTCCGCTACTTCGCCGGCGTGGTGCGCGCACAGGAGGGTCACCTCTCCCAGATCGACGCCGATACCGTCGCCTATCACTTCCAGGAACCGCTGGGCGTGGTCGGGCAGATCATCCCGTGGAACTTCCCGATCCTGATGGCCGCCTGGAAGCTGGCGCCCGCGCTGGCCGCCGGCAATTGCGTGGTCATCAAGCCCGCCGAGCAGACCCCGGCCTCGCTGCTGCTGGTCATCGAACTCATCGCCGACCTGTTGCCGCCCGGAGTCGTCAACGTGGTCAACGGTTTCGGTGTGGAGGCGGGCAAGCCGCTGGCGTCGAGCCCGCGCGTGGCCAAGATCGCCTTCACCGGCGAGACCACCACCGGGCGGCTGATCATGCAGTACGCCAGCGAGAACATCATTCCGGTCACCCTGGAACTGGGCGGCAAGAGCCCCAATATCTTCTTCCCCGACGTGCTTTCGGCCGACGACGACTTCCTGGACAAGGCCGTCGAGGGATTCGTCATGTTCGCGCTGAACCAGGGCGAGGTGTGCACGTGTCCGTCGCGGGCGCTGATCCACTCGTCCATCTACGACGAGTTCATGGCCCGCTGCATCGAGCGCACCAAGGCGATCAAGGGCGGCAACCCGCTCGACGATTCGACCATGATCGGCGCCCAGGCCAGTAACGACCAGTACGAAAAGATCCTCTCCTACATCGACATCGGCCGCAAAGAGGGCGCGAAGGTGCTCACCGGCGGCGAGATGCGCAAGGTGGAGGGTTTCTCCAATGGGTACTACATCGAGCCGACGATCTTCGAGGGCCGCAATGACATGCGGATCTTCCAGGAGGAGATCTTCGGTCCGGTGGTAGCGGTGGCCCGCTTCGACAACGAGGTCGAAGCGGTAACCATCGCCAATGACACGCTCTACGGCCTCGGCGCCGGCGTGTGGAGCCGCGACGGCGGCGTCGCCTACCGGGTGGGCCGGGCGTTGAAAGCCGGTCGGGTGTGGACCAACTGCTACCACGCCTATCCCGCGCACGCGGCCTTCGGCGGCTACAAGAAGTCCGGCATCGGCCGCGAGAACCATCGGATGATGCTCGACCACTACCAGCAGACCAAGAACCTGCTCGTGTCCTATTCGCCGAAGAAGCTCGGATTCTTCTGAACGGCGGGGGCGCGATGAGGGCAGGTCCGGTTTCCCGGGTGACCATCACCGAGGCCGCGGCGGCGGTGCTGCAAGGTCTCATCGACCACAACGGCCCGGTGATGTTCCACCAGTCGGGCGGCTGCTGCGACGGCAGCTCCCCGATGTGCTATCCCCTGGGCGAGTTCCGGGTGGGCGCGGCCGATGTACTGCTCGGCCGCGTCTTCCCGGACACGGCGTTCTGGATGAGCGCCGACCAGTTCGAGTATTGGCGTCACACCCATCTGACCGTCGACGTGGTCCCCGGCCGCGGCGGTGGTTTCTCCCTGGAGGCCCCCGAGGGGGTGCGATTCGTCATCCGGTCACGCCTGTTCACCGATGCCGAGGCAGCGGTGCTGGAAGCGGCTCCTGCTCCGCTGCGCGGCAACGAACTGGCCGGATGAAGGAAGGTGGCGCGGCCGGTTTCTCCGGGTCGGCCGCGCCATCGCAAATCTGTTGCGGCCCTGCGGGCCCCGGGTCAGCGGCCCGGCAGGAAACGCAGGCTGCGCGCGATCGTCATCAGGAAGGGCTGCCAGATCTCCTGCGGGACGAAGGGCGGGGCGTCCAGATTCAGGAAGCGGGTCACCACGATCGATTGCGGCTCGGTGAACTTCAGCAGGCCGTCGGGTCCGTGGCGGCGGCCGACGCCGGAGATGCCCATGCCGCCCATGGGCGCACCCGTGGACCCCCAGGCCGGCGCGTAGCCCTCGTCGATATTGACTGTGCCGGCGTGCAATTGCCCGGCGATGCGCTCGCCTTCGGCCCTGCTCCCCGCCCAGACGCTGGCATTGAGGCCGTACTCGGTGTCGTTGGCGCGGCTGATCGCCTCCTCGACGGAGTCGACCGGGTAGATGGAGACCAGCGGCCCGAAGGTTTCGTTGCGGCAGCATTCCATGGCGTCGGTGACCTCGGACAGCACGGTCGGCTCGAAGAACAGCGGACCGAGGTCCGGCCGGGCGCCGCCGCCGGCGAGCACCTTCGCGCCCTTGGAGACCGCGTCGGCGACGTGCTTGGTGACCGTCTCCAGCTGCGCCTCGGAGATGAGACTGCCGATGTCGGTCGAGAAGTCGTAGGCGGCACCGAGTTTCGCGGCCCGGACCGCGGCGGTGAACTTCCGGGTGAACTCGTCGGCGACCGCCCGCTCGACGTACATGCGCTCGATGGAGATGCACAGCTGGCCCGCGTTGGAGAAGCAGGCGCGCACCGCGGCCTTGGCGGCCTTGTCGAGATCGGATCCGCGCGTGATGATCATCGGGTTCTTGCCGCCGAGCTCGGCGGAGAAGCCGATCAACCGGCGGCCGCACTGTTCGGCCAGGGTGCGGCCGGTGGCGGAGGAACCGGTGAACATCAGGTAGTCGCAGTCGTCGACGATGGCCGTGCCGACGACCGTGCCGGGTCCGGTGACGACGGCGAACAGATCGGCCGGAAGCCCGGCGCGGGCGAACAGTTCGGCATTGGCCAGCGCCGAGTACGGGGTCTGGCTGTCGGGCTTCACCACCACCGCGTTGCCGGCCATCAGCGCCGGAATCGAGTCGCCGACCGCGAGCAGCATGGGGTAGTTCCAGGGCGCGATCACCCCGACCACGCCCTTGGGCACCGCGCGCACCGAGGCCCGGTTGAGGAGGGGGAACGCACCCGGCACGCTCTGGGCCGCCAGGACTTTCGGGGCGATCCGGGAGAAGTAGCGGGCCGCGAGGAACAGGCCCATCACCTCCTCCTGCGCCGCCCAGCGCGCCTTGCCGGTCTCGGCCTGGATGACGTCCATCAGGTAGTCGCGGTTCTCGATCACCAGCGCCCGATAGCGGTCCAGCACCTCGGCCCGCTGCTTGGGCGTGCGCGCGGCCCACTCTGCCTGGGAGGCACGGGCTTTGGTGATGGCGGTGGAGACGTCGGCGGCGGTGCCGACCGGCACCCGGCCGAGGGTCTCGCCGGTGAACACCTCGGTGATCGCTCGGGTCGCGTGGTCCTGCGTGGTATCCACGGCAGCGAACGAGCGCAGCCGTTCGAACACCGCGGCAGCCGGCACCGGCATCATCGCCTCCTACTTACGAGTAACTTCGTGATACACGCAATCTACCCCGCTTGGCGGGCGATGGACCGCGACTACCGAGATTCCGGGATCGCCAGGATTTTGTCTTATTCGCGCAGCTATCCGCGAGTAATGTTTTCGGAGGGGTGCTTGCCCGGAAGGAAGTGCCCACGATGACCAAATTCGTTCAGACGATCGAGTTCAAGACCACGCACATCGACGAGTTCAACGAGAAGCTCGACGCGTGGCTTACCGCGACAGCCGGCAAGCGGACAGCTCTACGCGGTCTGGAGGCCAAGGACCGCGACCACCCGGACATGTACCTGCAGATGGTCGAGTTCGCCTCCTACGAAGAGGCGATGCGGAACTCCGACCTTCCCGAAACCGCCCGGTTGGCGGAGGAAATGGCCGCGCTGTGCGATGGCCCGGCGGTCTTCCACAATCTGGATCTGCTGCGCGAGGACGACATGGCCGACGGCCAGGGCCGGAACCTGATCGTGCGCAGCCTCGACACTCCCGACGAAACCCGCCCCTTCGAAGCGGAGTCGGGTCGCATGGACCTCGTCGAGACACCGTTCGGCGCCTTCGGCCGGGCCGTCTTCGAACCGGGCTGGCGCTGGTCCACCCATGTGCGCCCGATCGCCGGAACCGACACCTGCCAGGCCATGCATGTGGGCTACTGCGTCTCCGGCCGGATGCGGATCCGCATGGACGACGGCTCCGAATCCGATCTCGGCCCGGGCGACTACCTGTTCTGCCCGCCCGGTCACGACGCCTGGGTCGTCGGCGACGAGGCGTGCGTGATGCTCGATTGGGCCGGCGCGGCCCACTACGCGCAGCGCGGCTGACATCGAGCAGGCAAGAGCGTCCACGGAAGACGAATAATGCGGCACTCCACCCGATGAGGGGGTGCCGCATTATTTTGTCTGGAATGCCGGAATTATGCCCGCTAGCTGCGAATTCTGTAACCGATCGGGGTCGCCGAGCGAAGAACCAGCCAGTACCACCCCGGGCAGGGAATCGCCCGCCGGTGATGGCAGCGCCGGCGGATCGGCCCCGATCCCGCGCACGTACGAGGGGTGCGTGCGCGGGATCGATGAAAGTCCCGCGGGCAGGTGCTATTCGTTCACCAGGACCGGAATCGACAGCACCGCCGCCGACACCGGCGCACCGTCCGGCGCCGACACGATGGTGAACGGGATGCCGTCCACACTCGGCACATGCGTGCCGCCCCCGCCGGGCTCCTCGTCCGCATGCTGGAACGTTCCCGTACCCACCAGGTGACCGGTCGCGTCGTAGAAGGCCGCCTGCACCTCCAAGGCCAGCACATCGCTGACATCGGAGGTGATCGCGAGATTGCCACGCACCGAAGCGCCTTCGAGGCGGGCGCCGCTCAATCGCACCCGGTCGGTGAACGGTCCCGGCGCCAGCCGGACCTCGCCCGCCGACACTGTCAGCGTCGCGGCTGGGGGTTCGGCCATCCGGGGTGTGACCGTCGGGGCGGCCACGGGCGCCGGGGCCGCGGGTTGCGGCGCGGACGAGCAGCCCGCGCCGAGCGCCGCCACCGCCAGCAGACCCGCGATCAGCGCACCGCCTCGCCGCGTCACGGCAGCAGCGCCTGGTGCATCTTGGTGTACAGCGAGGTGTTGTCCTGGCTCGCCGCGAACACCTGCGCGCCCGGACCGTAGGCGTAGATCTGCACGTCCGCGCCGGTGTGGTTGCCCGAGAGGTAGGCCAGCCACAGGCTGGCCTCGGGCGAACCGTCCTTCACCTCGGCCGGGTCGTCGGGCGTGCGGAAGGTGGCCGGGGCGAAGTTGCGCGGATCCTGTTGTCCCGCACCGTTGACCGGACCGGGCGAGCGCACCGGGTCCTTCACGTTGTCCTTGCCGTCCCGGGCGGGCTTGGAGTTGTTGGCCGGGTTGGTGGCGTCGACATTGGTCGGCGGCGCGACGGCCTCGGCGTTGGTGAAGGTGTTCTTCTCGATGATGCTGAAGCCGGCGCACTCGTGGTCGGCGGTCACGACGACCATGGTGTGGCCGTCCTTCTTGGCGAAGTCCACGGCCGCCTTGACCGCGTCGTCGAAGGCCTTGACCTCGTCGAGGGTCTGGGCGGCGTCGTTGGCGTGCGAGCGCTTGTCGATGAGCGCGCCCTCCACCTGCAGCAGGAAGCCCTTGCCGCCCTTGCGCGCCGACAGCAGATCGATGGCCTTTGTGGTCATGTCCGCCAGCGTCGGCTCCTGCTTCTGCGGGGCCGAATCCGGCAGCGCGTTGCGGGCATTGGTGACGGTCATGTTCCCGCGATTGAACAGGCCGATGACCTTCTGCGCGGTCACCGACTTCAGGTCCGCGGCGGTCGGCACCTTCTGGCTCTCGGGCGTCTGCGCCTTCAGCGCCGGATCGCCCATGCTGCCCAGCACCTCATAGCCCTTGTCCTGCATGACCTTCTGGTCGTCGGGCTCGAACCGGGCCAGGCCGCCGCCGAAGATGACGTCGGCGGTGCCGTTGCGCGCGATCTGCTCGGCGATCGGGGTGACCAGGGTCTTGTCCGCGGGCTGCGCCTCGTAGCTGCCGTCGGATTTCTTGGGCAGACAGGTCGATTCGCTGAAGGTGGGGCCCTGGCAGCCGCGCAGCAGCGCGTGGCTGAACATGGCGGCCGGGGTGGCGTCGGTGATCTCGGCGGTGCTGACGTTGCCGGTCGCGAAGCCGGCGGCCTTGGCCTGCTCCATCAGGGTCGGCACGGTCTTGCCGTACGCGTCCACGCCGATGGCGGCGTTGTAGGTCTTCACGCCCGAGGACCACGCGGTGGCCGCGGAGGCCGAGTCGGTCACCAGCGACGGCTTGGCGCTGTTGGGCTCGACCGCGTAGGTCGCGACCGCGCCCACGTACGGGAGCTGCTCGAGCTGCAGGTGACCGCCGGCGCCCTCGAAGCGCTGCCGGGCGGCGGTGACGTGGGTGCGTCCCATCCCGTCGCCCAGCAGATAGATGATGTTGCGCACCTCGTTGTCGCCCTTGGCGTCCGACCCGCAACCGGCGACCAGCGTCGCGACCGACATCGCGGCGGTGGTGGCCGCGACCGCGACCGCCCATGCGCGTTTCCTGTGCTGCACTTCGTCTCCTCCGTCATCGCGTCCCGGAGGCCCGGCGGCGCGGCCCGCAGTCAGCCGGGCGCGGCTGAACGTAGTGCTGCATGTTTGCCCGTTACCGACACACAGAAAACTCACAGTTGGCTCGCAGGTAAACGTATGCCTTCTCCCCGTCTCGTCGACGCGCGGCTTACGGACCTGCCGACGCGGTGTCAATTGCCATCCCGCACAAAAGGACTCGCGCAGCCGGGCAATCCGCGGCCCGGCTACGTTGCGGCGATGCGTCTTCCGAAGCTCGGGGTCCGGACCCGGATCCTGGCCGTCGCGCTGGTCCCGAGCATGGCGTTGGCCCTCAGCGGGATCGGCGCGACCGGCACCCTGGTGGACCGCGCCCACCGCGCCCGCACCTGGGCCGACGAGATGCGCGCCGGGATCGCGCCCACCCGGGAGTTGATCGAAGCGGTCCAGGCCGAACGGCAGCTGACGCTGTGGCGGCTGGCTGGCGCGGAAGTCGATGTGCGGCAGCTGACCACGGCGCGCCAACGCCTCGACACCGCGGTGCGACTGCTCGCCCCGGCCCAATCCGAACTGTCCCGGATCGGGCCGGACGCCATGGGTCAGGCCACCGACGCCCTCGGCGAAACCAGCAAGCACCTGGCCGTGATTCGCTCCGGCATCGACGCGGGCACCGTTACCGTCGCGGACGCCTACACCTTCTACAACCGCATCCCGCAAGGCGTGATGGCGGGCGTGGCGGTCGTGCAGCGCACCGCGCCCGACTCGGCCACCGCCGTCGAGCTCGCCCAGGCCGCGGACGTGCTCCGCAGCCTGGAGGCGATGAGCCGCGCGAACGCGCTGGCCGCGGCGCTGCTCGACGGCAACCGGCTCACCCCGGAGCTCGGGACCGAATACCTCAGTCTGGTCGGCTATTACCGCACGCGGGTCGGCGACATCGTCGACGCGCCCGACGAGCAACAGGCCGCGGTCGCGCGCACCCTGGTCCAGAGCGCCGCCTGGCAGCGCCTGGGCTCGGTGGAGCCAGTCCTGGCCCAGCGCACACTCGCCCCGTCGGAGGGCCCGGCCAAACGGTCCGCACCGCAACCGCTTCCGATCTCGGTGCCCGAGTGGCAGCGCAGCGCCGACGAGGTCACCCACGGGCTGGCCGAACTCTGGCAGGCGGAGAACGCGGAGGCCCAGCATCTGGCGGTGGCCGCCGCCGCCGAGACCACCCGCAATTCGCTATGGGCCGGTGCGGGCATGGTCGTGGTGGCCGTGCTCGCGATCCTGGTCGCCTTGGAACTGGCCAATCGGATCATTCGGCGGCTGCGGCGTTTGCGTGACCGCACCCTGGCCCTCGCCGCCGACGAGCTGCCCGCGACCATGCGGCGGCTGGCCGCCGGCCAGGACCTCGGGACCGAGCCCGCCGCGCCGGTCCTGGATTTCGGGCGCGACGAGATCGGGCAGGTGGCGCGGGCTTTCGGCCACGCGCACGCGTCGGCCGTCGGGGCCGCCCGCGCCGAGGCACGCACCCGCGAGGGCGTGAAGTCGGTGTTCATCGCCATCGCGCATCGCAGCCAGGTGGTGGTGCACCGGCAGCTGGAGATCCTCGACGAGGCCCAGGCGCGCCAGGAGAATCCCGCGCTGCTCGACATCTACTTCCGCCTCGACCACCTGGCCATCCGGGAACGCCGCAATGCCGAGAACCTGATCGTGCTGGCGGGCGGCCGTCCGGGCCGTCAGTGGCGCAACCCGGTCGCCCTGCTCGAGCTGGTGCGTTCCGCCGCCGGGGAGACCGTCGACTACACCCGGGTTCGGATCGGCCGCCTGCCTGCGGTTTTCCTGGTCGGGGCCGCGGTGGCCGATGCCATCCATCTGCTGTCCGAGCTGGTCGACAACGCCGCCACCTTCTCGCCACCGCAGTCCTGGGTCGAGATCACCGGTTCGGCGGTGGGTCGCGGCATCGTCGTCGAGATCAGTGATCAGGGCATGGGTATGCCCGCCGAGGAGCTCGAGCGCGGCAATGATCTGCTGAGCGCCGCACCGGATTTCGCGGTCACCCGATTGTCCGAGGACTCCCGGATGGGGTTGTTCGTGGTGTCGCGACTGGCCGCGCGCCACGACATCTCGGTCCGATTGTCCGACTCCGATCACGGTGGCGTGCGGGCGATCGTCCTGTTTCCCGCCCGTCTGATCGAGCGCGGAAATTCCGGGGATCCCACCGTCGCCGGACCGGATTCGACACTCGCCGCTGATTCGCGGAACCGGCCTCGAGCTCGGTGAATCGCCCTGTGCCGCCAGATATTCAAGTAGCCAGTGAATTGCTGTTGAGCGACTTCGATTGCGATGCGGCGGCATGCATGAACAAACGTGTCAAACGCACTCCCGCCCAACGGGATCGAAGGGGCGAATGTGACCTACGTCCCGTTACCTTTGCCCGATGTTCAGAGCGAGGCTCGGGGTCCGGACCCGCGTGCTTGCCATCGCACTCGTCCCGAGCCTCGCGCTGCTCGCGATCGGCGTGGGTGGCGCGGGGTACCTGGTGGTCGAGAGCAAGCACGCGCGGGAGTGGGCGGACGCGTTGTCGGCCGCCGGAACGCCGACCGGAGAAGTGATCGCCGCGGTGGAGCAGGAGCGACAGCTCTCGCTGGCCCAGATGAGCGGTGCCGACGACGCCAATCCGAAAGCCCTGGCGCAGGCGCGGACCCGGCTCGACAACGCACTGCTGGGGATGGCGCCGGTCTCGGCCTCCATGAAGCAGAACGGTCCGGAGTCCGTCACCGGAGACGTGGGTGGCTTCCTCACCCTCACCCGGCAACTCGCCGGGCTGCGCACGGGGATCGACACCAACTCGGTGTCGGTGTCGGACACCTATTACTTCTACGGCAAGGTGCTCGAGTTCATCTGGATCGGCACCCGCATCGTCGCCGACCACGCGCCCAATGCCACGGTGGCCATGGAGACGCTCAACGGCCTGCAGATCGTGCAGTCCGCCGAAATGCTCTCCCGCGAAGCCGCGGTGGCCGAGGTGCTGCTCGCCGGTGGCGCCCTCCCGCCCGAACTGGCCATCGAATTCTCCCGCGTGGCGGGCACCTACCGCGTCAACCTCGGCGTGCTGGCCGGCGGCGACGGCGGCAGCGGCAATACCGATATGCAAGCCCTCATGAACGATCCGGACTGGACGAAGATCGTCATGATGGAGAACGTCCTGATCTCGCGGGCGCTCGATCCCATGACCCTGCCGCCCGCCAAGCCCGGCACCCCGCCGGTGGTCGCACCGCTGACCTTCACCCCGCAGGAATGGCGGGACACGGTGTCGCGCCTCACCACCCAGGTCCTCAAGCTCTGGGAAAAGAACAGCAAGCACAACGAGCGCGCGGCCGCCGAGGTCGCCGACACCGACGCCCGCAACTCCGCGTTGGTCGGTGGCGCCATGGTGTCGGTGTCGGCGCTGGCCTTCCTGGTCTCGCTCATCCTGGCCAACCGGATCATCCGCCGCCTCAAGGGCCTGCGTAACGAGACGCTGGAGCTGGCCGACGAGCGGCTGCCCGAGATCATGGCCAAGCTGCGCGACGGCCGCCCGCTCGACGCCGACGAGGAAAAGGCGATCCTGGACTTCGGCCACGACGAGATCGGCCAGGTGGCAAAGGCGTTCACCCACGCCCACGCCTCCGCCGTGACCGCGGCCATCACCGAGGCCCGCACCCGTGAGGGCGTCAAGGCGATGTTCCTCAACATCGCCCACCGCAGCCAGGTCATCGTGCACCGCCAGCTCGAGATCCTCGACGCCGCGGAGTCGAAGCAGGAAGACCCCGCGCTGCTCGACATCTACTTCCGCCTCGACCACCTGGCCACCCGCGAACGCCGCAACGCCGAGAACCTGATCATTCTCGCGGGCGGTCAGCCGGGACGGCAGTGGCGAAACCCGGTGCAGCTGCTCGAGATCGTGCGCTCCAGCGTCGGCGAGACCGCCGACTACACCCGCGTCAAGATCGCCCGGCTGCCCGACATCTCCATCGTCGGCAGCGCCGTGGCCGACCTCGTGCACCTGCTCGCCGAGCTGGTCGACAACGCCGCCCACTTCTCGCCGCCGCAGTCGCAGGTCGAGGTGCGCGGCAACGTGGTCGGCAAGGGCGTCGCCATCGAGATCATCGACCAGGGCATGGGTATGCCCGAGGAAGAGCTCACCCGGATCAACGCGGTGCTGCGCGAGGCCCCGGACTTCGGTGTCGCCATGCTGCCCGACGACTTCCGCCTGGGCCGCTTCGTGGTCGCCCAGCTGGCCGCGCGCCACGGAATCTCGGTGCGCCTCACCGAGTCCGACTACGGCGGCGTGCGAGCCATCGTGCTGGTGCCCACCTCGCTGACCGTGCAGGCCTCCGGCCGCACCGGTGAGATGCCGGTGTGTGCCGCGTCAGCTCGAGACCGCCGGGCCGTCCGCGGCCTCGGCCGCGGTGGCCGCGCTGCCGCAACTGCCTGCCGCACCGGCGGTTCCGCCCTCGATGACCTCGAGCTACGAACTGCCCCTGCTGTCCTACGACACCCCGCCCGCGACCGAGCCGCCGGCCACCCCGGCCGAGCCGCAGCCCGAACCCTTCGGTCCGTCGACCGGTTCGTTCGCCGCGCCCACCAGCGCGTTCGGCCCGACCACCGGTTCGTACACGCCGCCCACCACCACGTTCGGCCCGACCACCACCGGTTCGCTGGTGCCGCCGGTCATGTCCTTCGGGGCGGCGACGCCGTTCGACCCGCCGACCAATCCGCGGCCGGAGCCGCAGAACGGTCAGTGGCAGGACCAGCCGAGTACCCCGATCCCGCCGGTCGAAAACGGGTTCCGGGCTCGCGAACACGGGCGGTCCCATTACACTGGCTCCGACGCCCGGCCCGCGCTCCCGCGACGGCACCGGCAGGCAAGTCTCGCACCGGAATTGGCGCAGGAACAGCCGACCCCCGAGTCGGCGGTCCAGGCCACCCGCACGGCCGAGCAGGCCCGAGACCTTTTCTCCGCCATCGAAAACGGAACCAGGCAGGGCCGCCAGGCCGACCCCGGTTCGTTCGGGCCTGAGTCCCAGGCAAACTCGGAACGACAGGAAGGCGACGGTGACCACCTCAAACGCTGGTGATCTCAACTGGCTACTCGATGATCTGGTCGACCGGCTAGCGGGCGTCCGTCACGCGGTGGTGCACTCCACCGACGGACTGCTGCTGGGCCGCTCATCCGCCATGAGCCGCGAGGACGCGGAGCACTTCGGCGCCATGTCCTCCACCCTCTACGGGCTGGCGCGCAGCGCCGGAGGCCGATTCGACGGTGGCGGGGTCCGCCAGGCCGTCATCGAGCTCGAGCGCGCGGTGCTGTTCGTGACCGCCGCCGGCAGCCATGCTTGCCTCGCGCTGCAGGCGAACGAACAGGCCAATCTCGGTATGGTTGCCTACGAGATGAACCTGACCGTGCAGCGCGTCGGTAGCTTCCTGTCCACCACGCCGCGCCACAACCTGGCCGGACAAGGCAACCCGCGGCTGTCATGACGCGGGGGCCGGGGGAACAGTGGTTCGATGACGCGGCCGGTCCGCTCGTGCGCCCCTACGCACGGACCGGTGGCCGAACCATGGGCGCGGGGCACGATCTGGACATGCTCACGGTGGTGGTGGTACCCAATACCGCCCCGCCGCTGCGGCGTGCCGAACCGGAATACACGGAAATCGTGCGGTTGTGCCGCCTTCCGCTGACGGTGGCCGAGATCTCGGCCGCCCTGCGGTTGCCACTGGCGGTAACGAAAATACTGGTGGGGGACCTGATCTCCGATAACATCCTCAAATTCCGGGCCCCGGCCTCCCCCGAGTCCGCACCCGGTGACCTCAACATTCTGCGAGCGGTACTCGATGGCATCCGAAAACTTTGAATCCGCCGCGCCCATGGCCGCCTCGGTGAAAATTCTCATCGCGGGCGGTTTCGGCGTTGGCAAAACGACCATGGTGGGGGCGATCAGTGAGATCACTCCGCTCCGGACCGAAGAACTCATCACCGAGTTGTCCACCGGCGTAGACGATTTGCGCGGTGTGGAAGGCAAGACCACCACGACGGTGGCCTTGGACTTCGGTCGTATCACCATCGACCAGAACCTGGTCCTCTATCTGTTCGGCACACCCGGTCAGGACCGCTTCTGGTTCCTGTGGGACGAGCTGGCTCGCGGCGCGCTGGGCGCGGTCGTGCTGGCCGACACCCGTCGGCTGGAGGGCTCCTTCGCGGCGATCGACTTCTTCGAACGCCGTGGCGTCGCCTTCACGGTGGCCGTGAACTGCTTCGAGGGCGCTCCGCTCTACACCCCGGCCGAGGTGCGTGACGCCCTCGACCTGGACGAGCGGATTCCGGTGTTGCTCTGCGACGCTCGCGATCGCGGCTCGGCCAAGAACGTGCTCATGACCCTGGTCGAGTACCTGATCGACCGCGCGGCCACCGCCGGGGTGCGCTGAGTTCTTATAGTGATAGACGAATCGAGCCCGTCCGGGATGTTCCGGGCGGGCTCGATGTCGTTGTGGGGCTGATCAGTTGGGGACGACGTCGGCGAAGTCGCTGATCCAGCGGTGCGTTCCGCGAGGGCTGTTCGGCTCGCCCGGGCGGGTGACGCCGATGGCTTGCCAGCCCGCGGCCGCCGCGGCGTCCACCTCATCCGGGTGATCGGACAGGAACAGGATCTGATCGGCCGGAACGCCGATGGCGCTGGCGATCTTCTCGTACGAGGCGGCCTCGCGCTTCGGGCCCGCGGTCGACAGGTCGAAGTGTCCGCTGATGAGCGGGGACAGGTCGCCGCCGCGCGCGAATTCGAACCAATCCTTCTGGTTGCGAACCGAACCCGACGAGTAGATGTAGAGCTCCAGGCCCGCGTCGCGCCAGGCCCGCAGGACCGGCGGCACGTCGGGGAAGAACTCGCCGTGCAGTGCGCCGTTGCGGAAGCCCTCGGCGCAGATGATGCCCTGGGCGGTCTTGAGCGGCTCGGACTTCACGTCGGTGTTGAGCCACTCGATGAGGATCCGCGCCACCTCGGCGGCGTCCGCGTCGGGACGGTCGGCCTGGGCGCGGGTGGCCTCGATGACGGGATCGGCTGCGCCGCCCACGTTTTCGGCCAGCCAGCTCGGGAGTCGCTCGCGGGTGTATCCGTACAGCTCTTCCCGCACCGAACTGGTCGGGCTGGTAGTCCCCTCGATATCGAGCACGACCACCTTGATCATGCCGGGGCCAGCAATTCGTCCAGGGTCGGAAAGCCCGCGGAGATCTTGTCGCCGCTGAAATCGCCGATCCAGCCGTCCTCCTCCTCGAAGAAGCGCACGGCCACGAACTCGGGCCGGGTGCCCATGTCGAACCAGTGCAGGGTGCCCGCCGGCACCGAGACCAGATCGCCCGCGGTGCACACCGTCGCCAGCACCTCGTTGCCCAGGTGCAGGTAGAAGCAGCCCGCGCCGGCCGCGAAGAAGCGGACCTCGTCCTCGGCGTGGCGGTGCTCGTCGAGGAACTTGGTGCGCGCGGCGACCGCCTTGGCGGGCCACTCCGGGTCGCTGTCATCGGGGTGGATGCGGGCCACGTCGATGAACTTGTAGCGGCCGTCGGCATTCAATTCGTCGATGCGGCCCTGGTATTCGGCCAGCAGTTCCTCGGTCGTGGTGGCGGCGCTGAAGCCCTCCAGCAGCGGCCAGCGCTCGAAGGTGATGCCGCGCTTGCCCAGCTCGGCGGCGATCACCGCGTCGTCACCGGTACGCAGGACGACCTCACCCGCGTCGCTGTCGGACATGATCTGCAACAGAGTCATAGGGGTTCCTTTCTCGGAACACTGTATTTATCTTCAAGCATGGTCGCCCACAGCGATATCGCGCTGCCCGGTCAAGGTGGTCAGTTCACACATGGCCTCGAGACACTCCGCACGATCCCGCGCCTGCGTCAGCGAAGCGCCCCAGGTAGTGATGCCGTGCCCGGCGATGAACAGCACCGGCGGGGCCTCCGGATGCTCAGTCAAGTACTTCTCGATATCCACGCCGATCTGCGGGACGTCCGCGTGATTCGGGAACACCGGGATGTCGATGAGATCCGGGCGGGCCGAACCCAGACCCTTGATCAGCTCGTATCCGGCGAAACGGGTAGTCGTGACACCGGATCCGGCGGTCTTGATGGCGACGGCCGTCGCGTGCGGCGGGTGCACGTGCACGACGGCGTCCGCCCCACGAGTGCGGTAGACGGCGGTGTGAATGGTGGTCTCCGCCGACGGCTTGCGACCGGAGACGTCCACCGGCTTCGAATCGACCACGGCGACGGTGACCATGTCGGCGACGGTGAGCTCGCCCTTGGACAACCCGCTCGCGGTGATGACGGCCGTATCGCCCTGGCGCACAGAGATATTGCCCGCCGTGCCCGGCATCCAGCCGCTCGCATACAAGCCACGGGCGATCTCGGCGATCTCCGCGCCGGCGGTCGACGCCGATGCGGTCGCCGTGGTCGCCCCGGCGGACGTTCGCGCGGCAGCCGCGTCCTCGAGCACACCGAACTCGGTGACCACGGCGGTCACCAGCTCGGCCGGGGTGACGTCGAAGGCCGGGTTGAACGTCGCGGTGCCCTCGGGAGCCGTTGCGACGCCGCCGAATCCGGTCACCTCGGCCGCGGCGCGCTGCTCCACCACGATGTCGGAGCCGCGCGCGGTGGAGATGTCGCGCGTCGATTCGGGGGCCACCACGATGAACGGAATTCCGTGGTGCGCGGCCGCGATGGCCAGCATGTACGTCCCGATCTTGTTGGCCACGGCCCCGTCGGCGGTGATCCGGTCCGCGCCCACGACCACGGCGTCGACCTGCTCGGTGGCCATGGCCCAGGCCGCCGCCGAATCGATGGTGAGCCGATGCGGGATGCCCGCCTCGGCCATCTCCCAGGCGGTCAGGCGCGCGCCCTGCAACAGCGGGCGGGTCTCGTCCACGATCACCTCGGCCAGCACGCCGCGCTCGTGCAGCACCCGCAGCGCGCCGATGGCGGTGCCCCACGCGGTGGTCGCGAGCCGGCCGGTGTTGCAGTGCGTGAGCAGTCGCAGCGGGCGGTCCCCGCACAGCCGCTGAATCAGATCGGCGGCCGCGGTGGCGGCGGTCAGGTTCACGCGGCCGTCCTCGGCCAGCAGTTCCAGCGCCTCGGCCTCGAGCGCCGGCACGCCGCCGGGCAGCTCGGCCAGCGTGCGCTGCACGCCCCACGCCAGGTTCACCGCGGTGGGCCGGGCATCGGCGATGCGCGCGGCCTCCGCCTCCACACGCGCGGTGTCGAGGACCCCGTTTGTGGTGGCGGCCCGCGCCGCGATCACGACACCGAACGCGCCGCACACGCCGATGGCCGGCGCCCCGCGCACGGCCAGCGTCTTGATGGCGTCGATGACCTCGTCGACCGTCGTGATCCGCAGCTCCCGCACCTCGTGCGGCAGGGCCCGCTGGTCGATGGTGACGAGGGCGCCGTCGGCCCACGTGATCGAACTCTGATCCATCGAGTTATGTCCTCTTGACTGGAGATTTGCGGCAACGCCCACGGCGGTGGGCACACTCCACCGTATCGAACCCGGAGCCCGGCCTGACCGGCAGGTTTCCGATCACGGGGATCCGAATAGCCCGTTTTCGTGCGGGATTGCGCGGTCGCGCCCGGTGCCACCCCGCGGGTGTCAGCTTTTGTCCCCCGCACATACCGCTTTACTATCGCGGTATGGCGAGACAGCGTCGCACCCGCAAGATAACCGTGACGATGCCCGAGGAGATCGCCGCCACTCTCGACGATTGGCGCAGCTCCGGACGCATCGCCTCGATCTCCGCGTTCGTCGCCGAATCGGTGAAGGCCCGCGTCGACCGCGCCGACTCCCTGGCCCGGCTCGAGAACGCGCTCGGCGGCCGCCCGCCCCTGGACCTGATCAATCGCGCCCGCGCGGTGCAGGGCCTGCCACCCTTATCCGATGAGGAGGAGGCCCCCGGCGACCACGCCGGCGCGGCATGAGCCCCGCCGCCCCCACGCTGGGCGGCGTCGTGTTCGACACCGCCGCGCTGACCGCCTGGGCCCACCGCGTGGCCTACGTGCAATCGGTGGTCTGGGCGACCGCGGACGCCGGGCACACCATCATCGTTCCCGCCACCGCGCTCGCCGCGGCCCGCGCCCTGATCCCGCCCGGGCGCTGGGACATCCTCTCGGTGCTGCTGGATCTGCCCAACACCGTCATCCAGCCGCTCGACCGCCCGGCCAGTGAGCAACTGGGCGACACCCTCGCCGATCGGCCGGACGCCGATGCGCTCATCCCCGCCGGGCACGCCACTCTCGAAGCGGTGAGCCGGGATTGGCCGTGCCTGACCGACCGCCCCGACACGCTCCGCAAACTGGACCCGCGTGTCCAGACCGACAAACTGCCCTGATCGACCCGAATCGCGGTGTGGTGACCGCGCTTTCGGTCAGGCGGGCGCCAGCGCGAGGGTGACGTTGTGGCCGCCGAAGCCGAACGAATTGCTCAGCGCGTACCGCAGCTCCTGATAGCGCGGCTTGTCGGCGACCACGTCGAGGTCGATATCCGGATCGGGCGTCTCGAAATTCAGTGTGGGCGGGACGATCTGCTCGGCCAGCGTGCGCAGCGTGAGAATGGCCTCCAGCGCGCCCACCGCGCCGACGGAATGGCCCAGCGCCGACTTCGGCGCGTAGACCGATGCCCGCGGCGTGACCGCCGTGATGGCCTTCGCCTCGGAGGCGTCGCCGATCCGGGTGCCGGTGGCGTGCGCGTTGACGTGATCGATGTCCGCGCCGGTCAGCCCCGCGGCCGCGAGAGCCTTGCGCATGGCGCGGGCCGCACCGTCACCGTCGGGCGAGGTGCCGGTGATGTGATAGCCGTCCGAGGTGATGCCCGCGCCCAGGACCCGGCCGAGGATGCGCGCACCCCGCGCCCGCGCATGCTCCTCCGACTCCAGCACCAGCAGTGCGCCCGCCTCCCCGAAGACGAAACCGTCCCGGTCGCGGTCGAAAGGCCGTGAGGCGCGCGCGGGTTCGTCATTGCGGGTGCTCAGGGCGCGCATCATGGCGAAGCTGGCGATCGGCACCGCGTCGATATGCCCTTCCACGCCGCCCGCGACCGCCACGTCCGCCTCGCCCGTTGCGATCGACCGCCAGGCGTGCGCGATGGCCTCCGCGCCCGAGGCACAGGCCGACACCGGTGCGTACACACCGCCTTTCGCCCCGATCTCCAGGCCGACGGTGGCCGCCGGGCCGTTCGGCATGACCATGGGCACCGTCATGGGCGGCACCTTCCGATAGCCCGCGCTCCGCATCAGATCCACCGCGCCGATCAGCGCCTCCCCGCCGCCGAGCCCGGTTCCGATCGCGACGACCAGCCGCTCGGCCTCCACCTCCGGCGTCCCGGCCTCCTGCCAGACCTGCCGGCCCAGCACCAGCGCCAGCTGCTGCACGAACGACATCCGGCGCTGCTCGATCCGGGTGAGCCGCTCCCCCGGCTGTGCCACCAGCCGCCCGCCGATCCGCACCGGCAGGTCGTATTCGGCGACGAAATCATCTGTGAGCGCACCGATTCCGCTGTCCCCCGCCAGCAGCCGCGACCAGGTCGTTTCGACATCGGACCCCAGGCAGGTGGTGGCGGCCATCGCGGTCACCACGACACCCCGGCGAGTTTCTGTACCAATCGCTACACTCATGTCGACATGAATACCTGTACCACCCGCTACAGTCAACCCGTGCCCCGCCCACTCGACCACGCCCGCCGCGCCCAGCTCCTCGAGGGCGTCATCGCCTACATCGCCGACCACGGCCTCGCCGAGCTCTCCCTGCGCCCGCTGGCCGACTACCTGGGCACCAGCTCCCGCATGCTCATCCACTACTTCGGCACCAAGGAGGCAATGCTGGTCGCCGCCTTGGAATCCCACCGCCCCGACATCGGCGCCATGTTCACCGGCATCGACGACCCCGCCACCCTCGCCGCGCGCCTGTCGCACTCCTTCGACCGCAACACCTCCGGCGACAGCGCCGTCAGCCTGCGCGCCCTGCTCCAGGTCCTCGGCGCCGCAACCGTTCCCGGCAGCCCCTTCCGCCCCTACGCCACCGACGCCATCCAGGCCCTCGTCGTCCCGATGGCCGAATCCTTGCGCCGCATAGACCCGGATCTCCCGACCCCGAAGCGTCGGCCACCCTGCTCGTCTCCGGCGTCCGCGGCCTGATCATGGACTGGTGGATCACAGGCGACACCGCCCGCGTCGAACGCGCCGTCACTCTGCTGGTGAACCAGGCTGTCGCAGTGCGGTAGTCGAGCCGCCCGCCCCGTGGACTTCCACCGCCAGCCGTATCAGCTCCGGCACGTACGAGCCGTCGTTGCCGGCGTGCCGCAGCGCCTCTTCCAGGCTGAATGTGCGCACTTCCAGAATGTTCTCGGCGTCATCGGGATTGGTGGGTTCGCCCACCAGCCTCACGTCGGCGGTGCACCACAGCCACGCCTTGTGCGGATGGGGCTGCCACGGCCGGTACGGCTCGGGGTGGTCGGTCGTCCCGTAATGCGCACCGAATTGCCGGATGGGACCGGCGAGTTCGGCGCCCGCTTCCTCGACCAGCTCCCGGATGACGCAGGACTCGATGGATTCCCCCGCTTCGCGCGTTCCTCCGGGCAGAATCCAGACATCGCGGTCATCGCGGCACAGCACGATGCGATCGCCGACGAAACACACGAGATGGATATTGGTGACCAGCTCATCGGGCGGCAACTCGGTCGAGAACTGGACATCGAGCCCACCCCACTCCCAGCGGGCGGGGGCATGCAGCAGCGGATAACGCTCGGCGAGAGTCATGATTCGACGGTACGGGGGCCGGGCGTACGCGGTTGGGGCCGTAGGTGATTGCGCGCAGCAGCGTATTCGATCGGGCCGTAGCGGTGCTGCCGGGTCCAGCGGGAGGCGAGGGCCAATTGCGCGGCGTAGAGAACAACCGCTAGCGCCAGGACCGTCCAGTCCGACAAGCGGCCCGCCAGGCCGAAACCGTAGCCGGTGAAGATCAGCGACGTGATCAGTGATTGGCCGACGTAGACGGTGGCGGCGATCCGGCCGGCGGGTGCGAAGACATCGGTCACCCGAGGATGGCTGTGGATGATCCGCAAGAGCGTCGCCCCGTAGGCCGCGGCCACCAGCGGACCAGCCATCACCGAGAGACCCGCCAGTGGCGGCCAGTGCGTCATTGCATCGAGTGCCGAAATCGGCAGTCCGATACCGAAACCGATCCACTGCACACCGGGCAGCCACGGCAGATACCGCGCCGGCGATTCGAGCAGCCGCGCCTTGCCCGCGGCGAGGCCCACGAGGAACAGCGGCAGGACGTTGAACAGACCGAACAGCAGGAAGGTTGGCAGCCGATCCGTGAACAGCTCCCATCGCCAGGCGGCAGCGGTCCCCCAGCCTGCCCGCGCGATGTCGAGCAGTCGTTCACGTTCCGCGGCGGAGACGCCGGCGTCCCGTCCCGCGACCGCCATCACCGCGATGATCAGCGTGCCGATCCCGTACAGGGCGGCCGCGACCTGGAGCGCGCCCCGCGGCCGCAGCCGGCCGAGCGCGAGCAACACCAGCCCGATCGCCCCGTAGCCGAACAACACATCACCGGTGAAGAAGAACACCGCGTGCACCACCCCGATGGCCATCAGCGCCAGGCACCGTCGCACGGTGCGCCCGCGCCCGCTCGCCCCCGCCCGTTCGGCCGATCGGAACTGCATCGTCAGCGAATAGCCGAACAGAAACGAGAACAACACATAGAACTTGTTGTGGAACAACGCCTCCGACACCGTCATCGCGGCACCGGGGACGAATCCGCTCGGGTCCGACATGATCTCGATGTTGACCAGAAGGATTCCGCCGAGGGCGAATCCGCGCAGCGCGTCGAGTTCCCGCAGTCTCGGTACCGCCGGTATGGCCCGCTCGTCCGTCATGTCCGGACCGTACGATCGCCGCGCCGTCGCGGGGATCCCCCGCCGGGGTGAGACCGCGCTCCCGCCACGGAGTGAGACCGACCCCACCTTCTGGAACTGGTTTCAGTATTGTTCCCCCATGGCCTTCGTCATCGACAAAAGCGTGGAGATCGACGCACCCGCCGCACTGGTGTGGCAGGTGCTCACCGACGTGGACGCGTACGGGGAATGGAACCCCTTCGTGCTGGAGTGCAAGACCACCCTGGAACCCGGATCGCCCATCGATATGCGGGTCAAGCTGGTCGGACCGCCCAAGCAGCAACGTGAATTCATCCGGTCCTGCACCCCGGAACGCGAATTCAGCTACAACATGAAGCCCGCGCCGCTGGGCGTGCTCAGCAGCGAACGTTCGCACCTGATCACCGATCTCGGCGACGGACGCACCCGCTACGACTCGCACTTCCAGCTCAACGGCCCGCTATCGGTGGTGGTCGGCGGACTGCTCGGCGGCGCCCTGCGCAAGGGCTTCACCGGCATGACCGACGGAGTCAAGGCCCGTGCCGAGGCCCTGAAAGCCGTGCGCGACTAGCGTTCACGCCTCGAACGGCGTCACGTTGCCCGTGGCGTCGCGGCCACCGCTTTCGTCCTCGATGGCGGTGGCCAGATCCTGCACGCTGGTCCAGCTGCGCGGCTCCTCGTCCTCCAGATTTCCGATGGTGTACCAGGTGGCGGTACCGCGATAGCGCACGAGCCCGTGGCCCGAGTAGTCCAGCGTCACATCGAGATCCCCGGAGACCGTTCCCTCTTCCCGGGTCATGACGGCTGCCTCGGTCTGGATTTCGACGATGGCGACTATGTGAACTCTCCCTTGCTGATGCAGTCCTTCACCGCTGTCTGCAATGCGGACTGTTCCTTGGTGTCGACGTTCAATCCGTACTTTAGTTTCACCTGGATGTAGTGCCCGATATAGGCGCACCGGAAGTTTCCGGGCGGCAGGTAGCTGGACGGATCCTGGTCACCCTTGGAACGGTTGGCGGTGGGATCGGAAATCACCAGGTTCAGCGCGTCATTGGCGATATGGCGGCGGGTATCGTCGTCGAGTTTCGCGGCGCCCGACCGCCACGCCTCGGCCAGCGCCACGATGTGGTCGATGTCCAGGCCCGACGAATCGGTGGTCCACTTGTAGGGCTTGAGGGCGTTGGTCTTCTTGTCCATGACCCCGTACTGGTCTCGCCAGCCCGCATTGGCGCCGAGGCCGCTGAATTTGCAGCTGCTCGGATCCAGTTTCACCGGTCCGGTCGCGTCGCGCAGCAGCACCACCTCGCGGGTGGTGCAGCGGCTGTATTGCGCGAGGGCGTCACCGAAACCATGCTCGGGCTTGTCGGTGTCCCAGTGCGGGAAGCGGTCACGCGAATAGCCGGTCATCGGCAATTCGTCGGCCACCTTCAGTTTGCCCAGCAGCGCGTTGATCTCCTTGGCCGATCCGGCCGGTTGCGCGCCGCGATCGGGAATCGGCGGGCCACTCGAATCCGGCTTGTCTGTGCCGCCGCGCTTTTCGAGGATGGTGATCGCAACGGCCAGCGCGACCACGATCAATAGCGATACGACCGCTTTCAGCAGGCGGCGCTGGGCCGGGGACAGTCGGTCCGACAGGCGTAATGGATTTGTGCGCAACATATCCCGCAAACCTTCGCAATCGGCGACCCGAATCGGCAAGTCGCACGCGAGGTTCGGAGACCTGTGTCACACCCGCCGTGACTCCATGGTGGGTCCGGCGAAGATCGAAAACAATGGCGGCGCAGCCCTTCCCGCGCCCCCACCTGCGGATATACGACGGCGCCGGGTAGTAGCTACCCGGCGCGCCGAAAGTTCCTGAGTATCAGGCGTTATTGAGCTTGTTGAGGCGCTCGCACGCCTCCAGGTACTCGGCGATGAGGCGCTGGACCACGTCCGCGGAACGCTCCATCTTGTTCATCATGCCGACGACCTGGCCGACCGGGTTGAAGTTCACGTCCTTGGCCTGCTCGGGGTAGCGGTGGCCGCGCTTGACGCCGTCGAGGGCGACCATCATCTGCAGCGGCATGCCGAGCGGGTTCGGGGTGTCCTCGGCCTCCCAGGCCTCGGTCCAGTCGTTCTTGAGCATGCGGCACGGCTTGCCGGTCCACGAGCGCGAACGCACGGTGTCGGAGCTGGAGGCGTCGATGTAGGTCTGCATCTGCGCGGGCGGCACATTGGCCTCCTCGACGGTCAGCCACAGCGAACCGGTCCACGCGCCCGCCGCGCCCATGGCGAGGGCCGCGGCGACCTGACGGCCATTGCCGATACCACCGGCCGCCAGCGCCGGCATGTCGCCGATCGCGTCGACGACCTGCGGCCACAGCACCACCGAGGCGATCTCGCCGCAGTGGCCGCCGCCCTCGGTGCCCTGCATGACCACGAAGTCCAGTCCGGCGTTCTTGTGGTTGAGCGCATGCTTGACCGAACCGCACAGCGCGCCGATCAGGCGGCCGGAGTCCTGGATCTGCTTGATCACGTCATCGGGCGGGGTGCCCAGCGCGTTGGCGACCAGCTTGGCCTTGGGGTGGTTGAGGATGACCTCGATCTGCGGGGCGACCGTGGTGGCGGTCCAGCCCAGCAGCTGGTTGTGCTTCTCCTCCGGCGGCAGGTGCGGCACGCCGTGGTCGTTGAGGATCTTCTCGGCGAAGTCGCGGTGGCCCTGCGGAACCAGCTTGGCCAGCTGGGCTTCCAGCTCCTCGGGGCTCAGGCCCTCGACGCCCTTGCCCTCGTACTTGGAGGGGATGACCAGGTCGACGCCGTAGACGCCCTGCACGTGCTCGTCGAGCCACTGCAGCTCGACCTCGAGCTGCTCCGCGGTGAAGCCGACCGCGCCGAGCACGCCCAGACCACCCGCATTGCTGACCGCGGCGGCCACGTCCCGGCAGTGGGTGAAAGCGAAGATGGGTACGTCGATGCCGAGGCGATCGCAGATCTCGGTACGCATGGTGTGGTGGGCTCCTCTGAACTTTCCGGCACTGGAAATGTTGTGCCCACCACACTAGAACATGTTCTACATTCGGACCAGTCTCTCGATGACTACCTATAGGTCACTGTCAACAACATGTTCTAGTTGCCGGGAACGGTCAGTGGGCCGAGAGCAGGCCGTCGGCGTGCAGATCGTCGAATAGCAGCTGGTCCACGGGCGGTACGTGCGGTCGATCGGCGTAGCTGAACCACGCGATCTCCTCGATCTCGCTGCTGACCGCGATGGTGCCGGTGTAGTCGGCGGTATAGCAGGCCATGCGCACCACCGCCTCGGGGATCAGCGCCTCGTAGGTGCCGACGTGCGCGACCGTCTCGGGGGCGATCTCGACCGTCAACTCCTCGCGGATCTCGCGCACGAGGGTCTGCAGATCCGTCTCCGCCCCTTCACGTTTGCCGCCCGGAATATAAAAGTCGTCCTTGCCGCTCGGCCGCGCGCACAGGATCCTCCCGCCCTCGATCCGCACCCACGCCACCGTGTCGATCAGCCGCTGCTCCCGCTCCGTCCGCATTGGCGCAGCCTAGCGGGCGTCAGTCCGCGGCCCCGGGGATGCGTTGCGCCCATGTCGGCAGCCAGATCTCACCGGCCGGCGAGATCGTCCGTCGCACGTCGAGATGGTCGCGGAGGGCGGTGAGCGCGGGGTGCGGATTGTCGGTGCGCCAGATCATCGACAGCGGATAGACCAGCGCCGGATCACGCACGGGGATGCGGCGCAGGTCGTAGCTGTCCGGCCACAGGTACCGGGTGCCCACGCCGACCAACGTCGCCAGGCTCGCGGAGTCGGCGATCTCCTCGAGCAGCGCCTCCTTCGAGAAGACCGGACCCAGCCGGTCGATGGTGAACCCGAACGTAGCGGTGAGCTCGGCGAAGTAGTCGGCCACCTCGCCGTGCGTGGGCAGGCCGGGCATCCAGATGCGATGTCCGGCCAGCTGCGCGGGCGTCACCGCATGGGCATTGGCGAACGGGTGGCGGGGGCCGATGAGCAGTTCGTGCGGCTCGTCGAGCACCCGGGCGGCGGCGACCGCGGCGGGCAGCTGCCGGCGGACCGGGACGGCATGGAAAGTGGCGTCGATCGTGCCCGCCTCGACCGCCGCGATCGCGGCGTCGGCGTCACCCTCGAGGGTGACGATATCGAGCGCGATGTCGGGATGGGCACGGTGGAAGTCCTGCATCAACGTCGCCATGACCACGCGCCGATTGACCACATCCACGCGCAACGCGCGCCGGCCGGGACGCACGGAGGCGTCGGCGCGGTCGGCGACCCGCAGCAGTTCTCGCGCGTGCGGCAGGAACGCCCGCCCGTCGATGGTGAGCTCGGCGCCGCGCGCGGTGCGGGCGAACAGGCGCACGCCCAGGTATTTCTCCAGCGCCGCAATGCGTTTGGAGACCGCCTGCTGGGTGATCGACAGCTCGAAGGCGGCTTCCTGGAACCGGCCGGCCTCGGCGACCACGACGAAGGTGCGCACGCCGGTAAGATCCACCGGATCACCGTACGCCCACAACGGTTGGTTGTGGCTCGCCGATCGAT
Organism: Nocardia tengchongensis; assembly: GCF_018362975.1. Lineage (NCBI taxonomy): Bacteria > Bacillati > Actinomycetota > Actinomycetes > Mycobacteriales > Nocardiaceae > Nocardia > Nocardia tengchongensis. Next base: position 4,911,753 of record NZ_CP074371.1, on the reverse strand, counting down.
CGGTTGTTTGATCCGGCCTTCCCCGCCTTGCTTGGATCACCGCTGTCAACAGCGGGTTGTTCGGGAGGTACACAACGTGATGGCCAGACGAGACCTGGGCCGCGAATTCGGATGGCTGTGGGCCTCTTACGCGGTCAGCGCCTACGGCTCCGGGCTCGGATTCGGCGCACTACCGCTGATCGCCGTCACGGTGTTGCATGCCAGCCCCATTCAGGTGTCCGCGCTGGCGGCGGTGGGGCCCGCGGTGGGCGCGCTGGTCGCGTTGCCGCTCGGCCCGTGGGTCGAGTTCCAGCGCAAACGACCGGTGATGATCGCGATGGATCTGCTGCGTTTCGCGGTCATGGCGACGATCCCGATCGCCTACGCCCTCGGCCACCTCGGGTTCATTCAGCTGATGATCGTCTCGGCCGTGATCGCGGCGGCCAAGATCGCCTTCGGCGCCGCGAGCGGTGCGTATCTGAAGGCTCTCGTCCGCCCGGACGATCTGCTGGTCGCGAATTCGAGATTCGAGTCGACCAATTGGAGTTCCATCGCAGTCGGTCCACCGCTGGGCGGCGCGGCGATCGGCATATTCGGACCGGTCGTCACCGTGATCGCCGATGCGCTGAGCTACCTGCTGTCGGCCTTCGCAGTCACCGCGATCCGAGGCAGCGAAGAACGCCCGCAGCGGAACAGCGCGAGCCCGCTGCGCATCGCCGACCTGCTCGAAGGCTGGCGGCACCTACTGAATCATCCCGGTCTGCGGGCCCTCTACCTCAACCAGTTGCTCGTCAGCGGACTGATCATGGCCACCGAACCGCTGCTGGCCGTCCTGCTGCTGCGCGAACTCGGCTTCAGCCCTTGGCAATACGGCCTCGCCTTCGCCGCGCCCTGCCTCGGCGGCCTGGTCGGCTCACGCCTGGCGGGCCGAGTCGTGAAGCGCTACGGCCAAATCCGCGTCTTGCGCACCGTCGGCGCGCTGCGCGCCATCTGGTTGATCGGCCTCGTCTTCGTGCAGCCCGGTGTCCCGGGCCTGCTGACCGTGATCGTCGTCGAGCTCGCGATCATCATCAGCATGAGCCTGTACAACCCGGTACTGGCCACCTATCGACTCGAACACACGCCGAAAGACCGCATCGCCCGCACCCTCTCGGCCTGGTCGATCGGCAGCGGCGCCGCCATCGCGGTCCTCAGCGCCCTCGGCGGACTGCTCGCGAGCGTGACCAGCCCCCGCACCGCCCTCGCGGTCGCGGGCCTGCTGATCCTGGCCAGCCCGCTGCTGCTCCCCCGCCGCCCCGAACCCGCGCCTCCGGCCGCGACTACTTCCCATGCCCTGTCGCAGAAAGGCGCGATCTCATGACGGTCACCGCTCTGGATTCTTCGACCGCCCTGGTCGTCATCGATGTGCAGAATGCCCTCGTGGCCGCGCCCACGGTCCCCTACTCCGGCCCCGAGGTGGTCGCTCGCACAGTCGAATTGGCCCGGGCCTTTCGCGAACACCATGCCCCGGTCGTCCTGGTGCGGGTCACGGCGCGCGCGGACGGATCGGATGCGCCGCCGGGGCGCAACGAGATTCCGCGGCACCCGGGTTCCCCGCCCGCGGGCTGGGACGACATCGTCGACGAGCTGAGCGGCCATCCCGACGACGTCACGGTGACCAAGCGGGCGTGGGGCGCTTTCCACGGCACCGACCTCGACCTGCAACTACGCCGCCGCGGTGTCACCCACATCGTGCTCGCCGGGTTGACCACCAGCCTCGGCGTGGAGTCGACCGCCCGGGCCGCCTACGAGCACGGCTACCACGTGACGCTCGCGACGGACGCCATGTCCGACCTGGACATGGACGCCCATCGCAACAGCGTCGAACGGATCTTCCCGCGACTCGGCGAGACGGGCACCACCGCCGAGATCGTCGAGCTGCTCGCCGAATCCGCACGGGTCCGGGTCTAGCCGGTTGTGATCGCGGGCTTGGGCATGCGCACGACCAGGCCCAGCACGCCCGCCGCCACGGATGCGCCCGCGATCACGTACCAGCCGTGCCGGAACGCGTCCAGGGTCGCCGGCCCGCCCAGCGGCGAACCCAGCACGGCCACCAGCACCGCGACTCCCACGGCCATTCCGAGCTGCCGGGCCATGGTCAGCACCGCCGAGCCGGTCGCGAACTGCTGGGGAGGCAGGCCCGAGGTGCCGGCGGCGGTGCCGGTCGGCAGGGTCAGGCCGACGCCGAGTCCGGTCAGCAGCATGCCGGCGAGCAAGCCGCTCGCGTAGTTCGCGTGCAGCGCGACGGCCTGCGCCCACCAGATGGTTCCGGCCGCGAACGCCAGCCCGCCGAGGGCCAGGACTCGGCCCACACCCACCCGGGCGATGAACGGTCCCGCCGCGATCGCCACCACCGGCACGACCAAGGGCCCGGGTGCGATGCCGAGACCGGTCTTCAGAGCCGACCACCCCAGACGTTCTGCATCCACAGCACCGCCGAGAGCAGCATGCCCGCGAAGGCGAAGTTGAACAGCAGCGAATTGGCGAGCACGACAGTGAAATTCGGGACCCGCAGCAGGCCCGGATCGACGACGGGGCTGTGGTGGCGACGGGAAGAGATCACGAAGACCGCCGCGAAGACCAGGGTCGCCGCGATCGCGCCGAGCACACCGGCCGATCCCCAGCCCCAGTCCTGCCCCTTCACCACCGCGAGAATCAGCGATCCCACCGATGCGATCAGCGACAGCGCGCCGACCCCGTCGGGCAGTGGCCCGCCGGTGCCCGCGGGCCGCGGCAGCAGCCGCAGGCCCACCACCAGCGCGATGATCCCCAGCGGCACGTTCACCAGAAACACCCAGCGCCAATGCAGTTCGACGAGCAAGCCGCCCAGCACCGGGCCCAGTGCCGCACCCAGACCGCCGAAGGCGACCCACAGCCGCACCGCGGTCGCCCGCCGTTCGGCCGGTGTCGCCGCCAGGAGCAGCCCCAGCGAGGACGGGGTGAGCAGTGCCGCGCCGGCGGCCTGCACGACCCGGAACGCGACCAGGGCCCCGGTGTTCGGGGCCACCGCGCACAACGCCGACCCGAGCACGAAGACGCCGAGGCCGGTCAGGAAGGTCATCTTGTGTCCGTTGCGGTCACCGAGTCGCCCGGCCGGCACCAGCAGCGCGGCGTAGACGATCGCGTACGCGTTGAGCACCCACGACAGGCCCGAGATGCGCGCGCCGGAAAAATCCTCGGCGATCCGCGGCAGCGCCACATTGACGATGAACAGGTCCAGGCTGGACAGCAGGACCGCGACCGCGACGATGCCGAGCACCACCCGCGAATCGACCGCCCGCCGTTCTTCCTGTGTGACAACGGCATTCATCGCTCTCCCCCATGTGTCGAGGCGCAGCGGCCAGTGAGTTGCATCATGAGACTGACCATAGGCGAGTGGGTCTCTTCAAGCAACCGACTATGCTGGAGTCATGCGGCGAACCAGCTTCGAGGACATGAACTGCTCCATCGCCCAATGCCTGGAGGTGGTCGGCGAGTGGTGGACCCCGCTGATCATCCGCGACGCCCTGTTCGGCATCACCCGCTTCGACGACTTCCGCTCCCGCCTGGGCATCGCCCGCAATGTCTTGACCCAGCGCCTGGAACACCTCGTCGAACAGGGCGTGCTCGCGAAAACCCCGTACCAGGACAACCCGGTCCGCTACGACTACCGGCTCACCGACAAGGGCCGCGCGCTCTGGACGGTCGTGTTGGCCATGCGGCAGTGGGGCGACGAATGGGCCGCACCCGACGGCCCGCCGATCCAGACCGTGCACAAGGGCTGTGGCCACGTGATCACGGTGCAGCCGGTGTGCTCGGAATGCGGCGACCACCTCACGGTCAAGGACCTGCGACCGCAATTGGGCCCCGGCGCGCACGACCCGGCCCTGCTGCCGGAGATGGACCGGTCACCTTCCCGAGGGTAAGAAGGGTGATGATGTCGCACACCACTGAGAAAACCGAACCCGCGCAGCCGAGTCCGGACACCGTCCTCGCCGTCGGCGGGTGGAGCCGGCATGCCCGCGTCCTGGCCCTGGCGAGCAATGGCGCGGTCGCCTTCGCGCTGGTCGACACCAATGGCGACGGCGTCGAGGTGAATCTCGAGGAGCTGTACCTCGGGGAGGACGACGCCTGGCACGCCGGAATGAGCCTGGGCGCAGGCGAGTTCATCGCCCTGCGGGGTCGCGATTCCGCCTACGTCCTCGGCTTCGGCGAGAACCCGGACGGGGTCGGGTGGGCCTACGGCCGCGCCGACCGCGCGGGTGCGGCCCAGGTGACCATGGACGGGCGCACCATTCCCATCACCATTGCCGAGAGCCTGTGGTGGGTCTGGGTGCAACCGGTCGACGAATCACGCTGATGCAGTCAGGTGGCCCGAACCGTCGTCACCTGCTGACCAGTCGCCTTCGCGAGGGTCGATAGCTGAGCCGTGATCTCGGTGGTCGGCACCGGCGTGCCATCGAACATGGACACCACCAGGGCTTCCTCCTCGACCTCCCAGGTTCCCGCGATCTTGCCGCCGATCAGAACCAGCGGTGAGATCCAGCCCGCGGTACGGCTGACCTTGGCCCGATGGTCGCCGGGCAGCAGGGCGGTGTCGCCGGTGCCGGGCCCGAGGACGTACTGGTCGAACTGGCCGAGGAGATGGACGGCAGAGGTCGGTTTCGTCGCGGCCAGCTGATCGAGGTGCTCGGTGAGGAAGTAGCCGGACCGGCCATCCACCTCGATCTCGGTCAGCTCGTCACCCAGGACCGAAAACCAGCGGCGCACAGTCGGTTTGCTCAGGAACCCACGGGTCAGCCAGGTGTTGAAGATCTCCGGCGTCGCCGGTCCGTACGCGCCGAGATACGCGCGAATGACGACCGGCGCGGCGTCATCCGGGCCGGGTATCCCGGACCAGCCCGGCACAACGTGCGCGGGATTGGTGAAGGTGACCGAAGTACCGCGTGCCGGGCCGTAACAGAGCGCGCCCTGCCAGGCCAGCGGCTTGAGCATGGAACCCCACCCCGAGCGCAGATGCTGCTCCAAGGGCTGGAAGCGCGGTTCGGCGATCAGCGCGGTCACCAGCTCGTCCCGGGTGAGGACCTGTCCATCGAGAATCCCGCCGACCGCCTTCACCAGTGCGGCCACATCCTCGGGTGTCGCCCCGGATGCCTTGGTCCACGCGGGCTTCTCCCAGGTCCGGGCCGAGCCCATGAGCGAGAGCGCCGCCGCGCCCAGTTCGGGCGGCAGCGCGTGCAACGTGCCGCGCATCGCCCAGGTCTTCAGCAGCGTGCCCTCCCGCAGCGCCCGCACCACGGCTCCCGGCTCACCGGCCGAACGTCGCAGCGCCACCGCGGTTTCGGCCGCCGAGGTCACCTGCGCCTGAATCCCGCACAGCCGCTCGGCCACGGCGACGGCATCGCCTTTGGTGCGCGGATCCACGAATTGCCGCCGCACCCGCCACGCGAAGACCTGATCCCACGAGACCCGCATCATCCCTCCCGCACCCGCGGCGCGCGCCCGTCGCGCAACCGGCCACAGCTTACGGCCGGCCGCCGACATCATCCGCGATCTCGCGGGTGCCCCCTGCCGCGTCCCGCACCGATTCCGGTGCGGGACGCCGACTTTCAGAGGCGTTCGATGATGGTGGCGTTGGCCAGGCCGCCGGCCTCGCACATGGTCATGAGCCCGTAGCGGCCGCCGGTCTGCTCGAGGTGGTTGACCATGGTGGCCAGGATCCGGCCGCCCGACGCGCCGAGCGGGTGGCCCAGGGCGATCGCGCCGCCGCGCGGGTTCAGCTTGGCCGGGTCCGCGCCGAGTTCCCGCGCCCACACCAGCGGGACCGGCGCGAAGGCCTCGTTCACCTCGTAGACGTCGATGTCGTCGATCGAGAGTCCGGCCCGGGCCAGCACCTTGCGGGTGGCGGGGATGACGGCGGTGAGCATGAGCAGCGGGTCGTCACCGGTGACGGCGAAGGAGTGGAAGCGGGCGCGCGGCTTCAATCCGAGCCGTGCGGCCTTCTCCTCGCTCATGATGAGCGCCGCGGAGGCGCCGTCGCTGAGCGGCGAGGAGTTGCCGGGGGTGATCGACCATTCGATCTCGGGGAAGCGGGCCTTGAATTCGGCGTCGGTGAACGCGGGCTTCAGTCCGGCCAGGCCCTCGGCCGTGGTGCTGGGCCGGATGGTCTCGTCGGCGGTGATGGTCCCCGCGGCCACGAGTTCGTTGTCGAAGCCACCGGCAGCGGCGGTGGCGGCGGCCGATCGGTGTGAGCGCGCGGCGAATTCGTCGAGGGCGGCCCGGTCCAGCTTCCAGCGCGCGGCCAGCACCTCGGCCGCAATGCCCTGCTGCACCAGCCCGTCCGGGTACCGGTGCGCGATCGGTCCGCGGTTGGCGTCCCGCCCCTGGGCGTTGGAGAACATGGGCACCCGCGACATGGATTCCACGCCGCAGGCGATGGCGATGTCGTAGGCCCCGGCCATGACGCCCTGTGCCGCGAAATGGGCTGCCTGCTGTGAGGATCCGCACTGCCGGTCCACCGTCGTGGCGGGCACCACATCGGGGAACCCCGCCGCCAGCACCGCGGTGCGCGAAATATTGAACGCCTGCTCCCCACTCTGGGTGACGCAACCGCCGATCACATCGTCGATGAGCGCGGGATCGATTCCGGTGCGCTCGATCAGGTTCCCCAGCACTCCCGCGAGCAGCGTCGCCGGATGGACTCCCGACAGGCCGCCACCGGCTTTCCCTTTCCCGGAGGGGGTGCGAATGGCGTCGACGATGACGGCGGAAGTCATGACTTCTCCCTGTTCCCGATGGACGATCCGGATGTGAATTCCGGTTAACATAGGCACTGTACCGCACGGCGTGGCGCGCCGTAAGTGGCCGGTTTTTCCGCCCCCCGGCCCGCTCGATTCGCATTGCTAGCCTGTTGCTGTGACTGCGACCAGCAACCGACCAAGCACCCCCTTCTGGAGCCTCGAGATGCGGCTGTCCGCGGTGCTGTCGGTGCTGGCGGGATACATCGGCGCGGCCGCCTACACCCACTCCGAGGGATACTTCGTCACGTTCATGACCGGTAATACCGAACGCGCCGTCCTCGGCAACTTCGCCGGCGATCACACCCTCGCGCTCGGCGCGGCGACGATCATTGCCAGCTTCCTCGCCGGCGTCTTCCTCGCCTCGGTGTGCCGTCGCTACTGGTGGACCAACCACCCGCACGGTGCGACCATGCTCACCACCGCCGCCCTGCTGGCCGCGGCCATCGTGGACCACGTGCTCGATGACCGAGGCATCGGCTTGGTGCCCATCCTTTTCGTCGCCTTCGGCATGGGTTCGCTCAACACCTCGTTCGTCAAGAACGGCGAGGTCTCGATCCCCGTCAGTTATGTCACCGGCACGCTGGTGAAGTTCGCGCAGGGTGTGGAGCGGCACGCCTTCGGCGGCGGCAGCGCCCGCGACTGGCTCGGCTATGCGACGCAATATGTTTCGTTCGGCACGGGCGCGCTCATCGGTGGCCTGGTATCGCTGGTGGTGAACGGCGCCTACATGCTCAATGCCGCCGTCGTGGGCTCGGCGCTGGTGGCCGCGTACACCTGGCGGGCCGACATTCGCTGGGTGCGCCGCACGGTCCGCCGGGCCACCGACGGGGACTGAGCCAGGTCACAGCCACGCAACACATGGCAAATTAACCGCAAACGGCGCGAACTGGTCATATCCTGCAAAACATGACAACCAGCAAAGAGGGAGTTTTCGAAGGGCCGGTTCAAGCACTGGCCCGCAGCGCGTGGCAGTCGATCCTGGTCACCGGCATTCTCTCGGTGGTGCTGGGCATCCTGATCCTGGTGTGGCCCGGACCGACCCTGGTGGTCGCCGGTGTCCTGTTCGGTATCTACCTGCTCGTATCCGGCGTCTTCCAGCTCATCGCGGCGTTCGGTCTGCACGTCAGCACCTGGATGCGGGTGCTGTCGTTCATCACCGCGATCCTGTCGTTCATCCTGGGCTTCTTCTGCTTCCGCAACGAGTTCCAGGCGATCGGCCTGCTGGCGTTGTGGATCGGCATCACCTGGATCTTCCGCGGCACCGCGGTGCTGGTGGCCGCGGTGTCCGACTCCGCGCTTCCGGGCCGGGGCTGGCAGATCCTGTTCGGCATCCTGCTCATCGTCGGTGGTGGTCTGCTGATCGTGGAGCCGTTCCGCTCGATCACCACCCTGGTGGTCGTGGTCGGCTGCTGGCTGATCGTGATCGGCATCTTCGAGGTCATCTCGGCATTCCAGGTCAAGAGCACCGCCAAGCGCCTCGCCGCCAACCTATAACCCTGCAACCACGAGAATGGCGGTCGCCCCCGTGCGGGGCGGCCGCCATTCTCGTTGCCGGGCCGGTTGTTTCAGCGCAGCCGCTTGGGCCGTTTGTCCATCAGTCGCAGGATCAACGGCGTGAAGATGAGCTGCATCGCCAGATCCATCTTGCCGCCCGGCACCACGATGCTGTTGGGCCGCGACATGAACGAATCGTGCAGCATGGACAGCAGATACGGGAAGTCGATCACCTTCGGGTCGGCGAAGCGGATCACCACGAAACTCTCGTCCGCGGTCGGAATGGTGCGGGCGGTGAAGGGATTCGAGGTGTCGACCGTGGGCACCCGCTGGAAGTTCACGTAGGTCCGCGAGAACTGCGGGCAGATGTGCTTCACGTAGTCGGGCATGCGCCGCAGGATGGTGTCGATGATGGCCTCGCTGGAGTAGCCGCGTTCGGTCTTGTCGCGGTGCACCTTCTGAATCCACTCCAGATTGATGATCGGCACCACGCCCACCAGCAGGTCGGCGTACCGGCCGACGTCGATGTCCTCGCCGACCGCGGCCCCGTGCAGGCCCTCGTAGAACAGCAGGTCGCTGCCCGGTGGCAGCTCCGTCCACGGCGTGAAGGTGCCCGGCGGCTGCCCGAAGGGTTTGGCCTCCTCGTCGTCGTGCAGGTAGCGCCGCACCGCCCCCACCCCGGTCTCCCCGTAATCGCGGAACAGCGTCTCGAGTTCGGTGAGCAGGTTCGCCTCGGGCCCGAAGTGCGAGAAGGTCAGGTTGCGCTGCTGTTCGGCCTCGGCCATGGCCAGTTTCATCTCGTTGCGGTCGAAGCGATGGAACGAATCCCCCTCCACGATGGCCGCGTTGATTCCCTCGCGGCGGAATATCTCCTGGAAGGTTCGCGTGACGCTGGTCGTCCCCGCACCGGACGACCCGGTGATCGCGACCACGGGATGTTTGACCGACATGGCACCTCCTCGATTGCCGGACAGCGGGTTTCGGGCGTCCGGCCGTTCAATGACGGGCCGCGCGGAACAGCGAGCGGGAGCCGAAGAGCGAGGCGTCGAAACTCGGCCCCTCCTCCGGCTCGCGGTGATAGCGCTCGATCCGCTCGACCTCGTTGCGGGATCCGAAGATGAACGGCACCCGCTGATGCAGCTCCTCGGGCCGCACCTCCAGCACCCGCTCGTGCCCGGTGGAGGCGGCGCCGCCGGCCTGCTCGACCACGAAGGCGATCGGATTGGCCCCGTACAGCAGCGAAACGCGGCCCGGCCGTTCGGGATTGCGGGTGTCGCGCGGGTACATGTAGAGCCCGCCGCGGGTGAGGATGTGGAAGGTGTCGGCGACCAGCGAGGCGACCCAGCGCATATTGAAGTCGCGCCCGCGCGGCCCGTCCAGCCCTTCGAGGCATTCGTGGACGTAGCGGCGCACGGGCCGTTCCCAGAACCGCTCGTTGGCGGCGTTGATCGCGAATCCGGAGGTGTCGTCGGGGATCCGCATGCGCGGATGGGTGAGCACGAACGCGCCCACCTCGCGGTCGAGGGTGAATCCGTCCACGCCGCTGCCGGTGGTCAGCACCAGCATGGTCGCGGGCCCGTACAGCGTGAACCCGGCGCACACCTGCTGCACGCCCGGCTGCAGGAAGTCCGCGCGGGTGGGCTCGCGCCCGTCCTCGGGGGCCCGCAGCACACTGAATATCGTGCCCACCGGCAGGTTCACATCGATATTGCTCGAGCCGTCCAGCGGATCGAAGACCAGCAGATACTTGCCGCGCCGGTATTCGCTGGGCACCGGGTGCGGGTCACGCATCTGCTCCGACATCAGCGCCGACAGCGGCCCGGTCCACTGACTCTCGGCCACCATGATGTCGTTGGCGATGGCATCCATCCGCCGGTGCACCGTCACCGGCAGATTTCCGGCATCGGTGGCACCCAGCGAGCCGACGATGGCTCCCCGGGTGACCTGGTTCGCAATGATTTTGGTGGCGGTGGCGAGCACGTTGAGCAGCGCCGAGAACTCTCCGGACGCGCCGGGCTGGCGATGCTCGGACTCGATGGTGTAGCGGGTGAGGGTCTTCAATCCTTCGGGCACAATCGCTCTCATTTCGTCATGGAGAAGTCCCCTCGTCGGCGGGGGCGTCCGTGAACACACTGCTGCCGAGGACATCGGTGTCGGTCAGGGTGATCAGATCCGTGCGGCCGACCGGCCGGTGCAGTTCGACCAGGCGTTTGGCCTGGCGCAGCCGGCAGCGGTCGAGGGCATTGCGCACACTGCGGGCATTGGCGAAGCGGGGGCGGGTCATGCGCAGCCGGAGATAGCGGGAGAACGCCTGTGCCGCTTCGGGATCGAAGCGGAAATTCTCCTGGCGCACCATGAGTTCGGCGATGGCCAGGAGTTCGTCGTGGGTGTAGTCGGGGAATTCGATGTGGTGGGCGACCCGGGAGGACAGACCGGGGTTGGCGGAGAAGAAGGTGTCCATCCGGTCGGGGTAGCCGGCGAAGATGACGACCAGGCTGGTGCGCTCGTTCTCCATCTCCTGCAGCAGGATCTCGATGACCTCCTGCCCGTAGTCGCGTTCGTTCTCGGGCCGGAACAGGTAGTAGGCCTCGTCGATGAACAGCACTCCCCCGGCGGCCTTGGCCAGCGCCTCCTTGGTCTTGGGCGCGGTGTGGCCGATGAACTGGCCGACCAGGTCGTCGCGGGTGACGGTGTGCACCTTGGGTTTCCGGATGTACCCGAGCGCGTACAGCATCTCGGCCATGCGCAGCGCGACGGTGGTCTTGCCGGTGCCGGGGCCGCCGGTGAAGCTCATGTGCATGGTCGGGCGGGTGGCTTGGAGGCCGAAACGCTGCCGGGCGCGATCGATGAGCAGCAGTGCGGCGATCTCGCGCACCCGGCGTTTGACGTTGGCCAGGCCCACCAGTTCCGCGTCGAGGCGGGTCAGGGTGTCCTCGACGTCCTTGCCGGCGACGTCGGTCGACAGGTCCAGCAGGGCGTCGTCGGCCAGTGGTTCGGACCCGCGCAGGGGTCGGCCGCCGCATCCTCTGGTCGGGTGGACACGTCGGCGGCCGAACCCCGCAGCGGCGCGGGGCTCGTGGCCCCGGGCCGGTGCATCTGGAACCCGCCCGCCGGGCGGTCGGCTGCAGGCTGCCGGCCGCCCGATGCCGCAGGGTGTTCCGCGCTCACAGTATCCTCCTGCCCTGAAACGCGTTCAGCGGCTGTACCTTTCGTCGGGACGGTCGTCGGTGGCGTAGGCGTGGAAGCCGTAGTGCTGGCGGCGATCGTCGGATTCGGTGCGGTCCAGCCGGAAGCCCGGCTCGTGCTCGGGCCGCTGCACCAGGAAGCTCACGGCCGTGGTCTGGCGGCCGTAGGAGGCGTCGTAGGCGTTCACACGAATGTAGTGGCGCGGGAACGTGGCCCGGCAGGCGTTGATCTCGGCGAGCACACCGTCGGGCTCGTCCAGGTCGAACAGGGGCAGGCCCCACATCTCCCAGTAGTTGTTGCGCGGGTGCGGGTCGTCGGTGTACTCGATGGACACCGGCCAGTTGTTGAGCAGGGCGTAGCGGACCTGCGCGGCGATCTCGGTGTCGTCGAGGTCCGGCAGGTGCGAGAAGGTGCCTTGGCGCAAACGCATGGGGATTCCTCGGCTTTCAGCGCGTGGCCGTGGGGACGGCGTCGGGGGCGTCGGTGGAGGTGTAGTCGAAGGTGACATCACCCCAGGTCTGCAAGGCGACCTCGAGCGGCCGGCAGATCTCGGCGGCGCGGCGCAGCGCGTCCGGGCCCTCCTTCAGCAGATCGCGACCCTCGTTGCGCGCCTTCACCACCGCTTCCAGCGCCACCCGGTTCGCTTCGGCGCCCGCGGCGATGCCCATCGGGTGGCCGATGGTGCCGCCGCCGAACTGCAGGATCACGTCATCGCCGAACAGGTCCAGCAGTTGATGCATCTGCCCGGCGTGGATGCCGCCGGAGGCCACCGGCATGACGCCCGGCAGGCTCGCCCAATCCTGGTCGAAGAAGATGCCGTTCGCCGGATTCATGGGCACGTGGCCGTCGCGCAAGGTGTCGTAGAAGCCGCGCACCGTGTGCGGGTCGCCTTCCAGCTTTCCGACGACGGTCCCGGCGTGCACGTGGTCCACGCCGATCAGCCGGCACCACTTGGCCAGGACCCGGAAACTGACGCCGTGCGTCTTCTGCCGGGTATAGGTCGAATGCCCGGCCCGGTGCAGGTGCAGCAACATGCCATTGCGCCGCGCCCACTTGGCCATCGACTGCATGGCGGTGTAGCCGACCGTGAGGTCCATCATGATGATGCAGCTGCCCAGCGACTTGGCGAACTCGGCCCGCTCGTACATGTCCTCCATGTCCGCCGCGGTGACGTTGAGGTAATGGCCCTTCAATTCACCGGTTTCGGCAATCGCCCGGTTCACGCCTTCCATGGCGAACAGAAATCGGTCGCGCCAGCGCATGAACGGCTGCGAGTTGATGTTCTCGTCGTCCTTGGTGAAATCGAGACCGCCCTTGCACGCCTCGTACACCACGCGCCCGTAATTGCGCGCCGACAGCCCGAGCTTCGGTTTCACCGTCGCGCCGAGCAGCGGGCGACCGTATTTGTTGAGATACTCGCGCTCCATAACGATTCCGTGCGCAGGACCTTGAAAGGTCTTGACATATGCGACGGGAATCCGCATGTCCTCCAAGCGCAATGCCTGCAACGGCTTGAAGCCGAAGACATTGCCGATCACCGAGGAGGTGAGATTGGTGATCGAGCCCTCCTCGAACAGGTCGAGATCGTAGGCGACGTAGGCGAAGTACTCCCCCGGCCGGCCCGGCACTTCGTCGACGCGGTAGCACTTGCCCTGGTAGCGGTTGTGCGCGGTGAGGCGGTCGGTCCAGACGACCGTCCAGGTGGCGGTGGAGGATTCGCCGGCCACCGCCGCCGAGGCTTCCACCGGGTCGACGCCCCGCTGTGGAGTCACCCGGAAAACCGCCAGCACATCGGTGTCCTTGGGCTGATAGTCGGGGGCGTAGTATCCCATCGACGCGTACGACTGTACGCCCGGATCCCACCGACTGCGCTGATCATCGCCAGATCCCGCCATCTTTCCTCCTGCGAACCGGGTTGGGCTACTTGCGATTCCCAGGATGACGGCGTCGTTAACGACAAACAATTCGATTGTTTCTGGTCTCGCTCAACCCTTTCGTAGAGTTTGCTACCGTCTGTGGATGGGTACGGTGAGCGCGGTGCGCATGGAAACCTTTCTCGCCGTTGCCAAACACTCCAGCATTCGCCGCGCCGCCGCCCAATTGCACATCACCGAAGCCGCCGCGTCGGCGGCCGTAGCACACATCGAGAAACAACTCGGCGCGAAACTGGTGACCAAGGCCGGGCGCGGCATCGCCCTCACCGAAGCCGGCCGCGTCTACGCCGACTACTGCCGCAGCATCCTGGGCCTGATGAAGGAAGCGCACGCCGCGGTCCGCGAAGCCGAAACCGGCCGCCTGCGCATCGGCGTCGTCGCCACCGCGGGCGAATACGTGCTGCTCCGCCTGCTCGCCTCCTTCCGCACCCGCTACCCCGACATCGAACTGAGCCTGTCCATCCCGCCGCGCGACGTCCTGTTCCTCGAATTGACCCACCACGAAACGGATCTCGTCGTCGCGGGCCGTCCGCCCCGCGAAACCGGCCTCGTCACCCGCGCCCGCCGCCCCTGTCAACTGGTCGTCGTCGGCGCCCCCCACCGCTGGCCCGACGCCTGTGAGGCCACCTGGCTGCTGCGTGGCAAAGGCTCAGGTACCCGTGACACCACTCTCGCCCTCTTCGACCGGCTCCAAATTCGCCCGCCCACACTGACTCTCGGCACGCACGGCGCCGCCCTCGCCGCCGCCCGCGAGGGCCTGGGCATCACCCTCATCCACTCCGACGCCGTCGCCGCCGACCTGTCGGCGGGCCACCTGGAGCTCCTCCCCGTCGAGGGCACCCCGCTGACGCGGCCCTGGCATGCGGTGACCACGCGCACGCCCACCCCGGCGGCGCGCCTGTTCCTGTCCCACATCACCGACCCGGATCGAGTCGGCGACAAAGCATTTCGCGGCGTCTAGGCCTGTCGCGACAGGAACTGTTCCGCGGCGTCACGGCCCGCGCGGTAGAGGGCGGTCTGGGCTGTCCGGGTGATGGCGAAGTCGAGCGATTCGCTACTGCTGGTGTCGATGAAGATGGTGCGCCGATTGATGCCCTCGTCGGCGTACGCGTACTGGTTGGCGTCGTCGTTGATGACGGTGTGCAGGCACGCCAACGCCAGCTGCGCGGCGGTTTTCACCGGCCGGTCGAACTCGTGGGTCGACGGTGCGGTGGACAGCTTGATGCCCCAGGTGGGCCACCGCTCGGGCTTGTTGTCGGTGCGGTCGAACACCGTGATCGGGAAGTTCGACAGCAGACCGCCGTCCACCCAGGTGGCCTCGCCGTGCTGCGTGGTGACGGTGACCGGGCGGAAGAAGAACGGCACCGACATCGACGCCCGCACGGCGGTCGCGACGAGTTCGATGTCCGGGTCCTTGCCGTATTGGGCGTAGTCCCAGGGCAGGCGCACCAGGGCCCGGCGGGTGAGATCGGTGGTGTTGACGACCAGCCGATACCGCTGGTGCGCGGCGAGACCGGTGCCGGGGTCGTCGGTGACGCGCAGGTCGCCGAAGGTCCGGACCCCGACATCCGACAGCAGCGGGGTCAGCCACCGCACCAGATAGTCGCCGGAGTGCGCGCCGTCCTGAAACACCACGGCCAAGCCGTCCCCGAGCCGCCCGAGCGCGCGCGCTGCGCGATCGAACCGTCCTCGAATCGCCGATAGTCCAGGCTCTGCATGATCGGATGCAGGTCCCCGAGATCGCGTCCGGCCTGCTGGTAGGCGGCGGTCAGTGCCCCGACGACGGCTCCGGCGCTGGTCCCCGCGATCCGCTCGAACCGATAGCCCGCCTCGGCCAGACTCAGCACCGCGCCGACCAGTGCGATTCCTTTCACGCCGCCACCCTCGAGTACGAGATCGACGGATTTGGTTCCGGTTCCCGACATTCCGACGTCCTTCCCAGCGACTTGTGGTGATCCGCGTCGTGTCGTGGATCTTCCGCCCACCGAGGTATTCGATGCGCCTTCGCCCAGGGTTCGGCTCGACCGAGGTCGGCCCGCGCCGATAGGATCTTGTTGTGTCAGAACAATTTCGAGTGGAGCGGGCCGTGGCTGCCACGCCGGCCGAGGTCTTCGCCATTCTCACCGACCCGCAGGGGCACGTCGCCATCGACAGTTCCGGCATGCTGATGGCCGCGAAGGGCGAGGTGGTCACCGGAGTCGGTGACACCTTCGTCGTGCACATGGATCGCGAGGCCCTCAACGACTATCCGCTGGGCCTGTACGACGTCACCGTCGAAATCGTCACCTTCGAGCCGGAGCGGGAGATCGCCTGGACCGTGCGCGGCCGGGTCGAACCGGGACACGTGTACGGCTACCGGCTCGAGCCGATCGAGGCGGGCACCCTCGTGACGTCCTACTACGACTGGTCCGCCGTCCCGCAGGAATTCAAGGACGCCAAGATCTTCCCGGTCATCCCCGAAAGCGGACTGCGCGCCACCCTCGGCATTCTGGCCCGCACCGTCGCCCCGGGTAAGCCGCGCCCCGAACTGCCCACGGCGTAGGTTCGGCGGCCAGCAGGGCGCCCGATCGGCGCGCCGACCAGGGTTCAGAAGGTGAACTGGTCGCCGTAGGCGGTGGTCTGCACCACGCCCTTCGGGGTTGCCACCGTGGCGGTGACGAAGGGGACCGCCGACACCGGCGAAGCGCATTGGGCGACGTTCAACGCGGCGTTGTTGAACATGATCTGATACGGGAACTCGGTGGTGTTGTCCAGCGCCGCGGTCGCCGTGGTCGCGGTGGTGACCTGGCCGGGCCCCAAGGTCGCCGTCAAGACTTCTGTCAACCCCAGCGCCCCGCCCACGCTGGGGCCGAGGCTGATGTCGGGTGGGGTGACCGAAGCGCTGGGTGTGACCGTCCCACTCGGCGGGCTGACGGAGACGCTCGGCGGGGTCACCGACGGGGAAATGGCGGCAGCCAAACCTTGGTTGGGCTCGATTCCGACGGTGACGCCGCCGGCCACGGTGATCCCGCAGCCGAGGATGAAGCCCGCGACGGCCTGACCGGACGAGATCGGGCCACCGTCCACGGTGACCGAGTAATTGCCCGACATCTGCGCGGCATGCGAGAACGTCATCAGAAAGTTCGGCGTCCGGTTACCGGGCGGATTCACCCCGACGGTGTCGACCGACGCCACAATGTGGATTCCCGCGCCGGACATATCCCCGCTGGGCGCCTGAGCCCGGACAGGTTCGGCACCCCAGGCCCACAGGCCCGCTAGGGTCACACCGACCGCGGCAGTACTTGCCGTGGCGACCATGAACGCATGCCGCATAACTGGATCCTGTTCTCGTTCTCGAAGAGGCGTACGAGCTCGATACCGCAGGCGGAGATCCCGAATAGCAGCGTAACTGCATTTCGTTCCAGAAAGGTGCGCTGCGACACGCGTGTTGACCGGGGCCGAAATCGGGAGTGTCGAATCTGTGACCCCGCCGGGAAGCCGTGCCGCACAGGAGAAATCGGCTCGCCCCGGCGGCAGGCCGAAATCTTGGCGATTCTGACCGACTCGCACGGGCACTCTTGCCATCGACCGGCCACGCCGTAGGTCCGTCTTCGGCTCGAACTCTGTTGCCGGGCAACGAGATCGGGTCGAGACCAAGGCCCTGTCGGATGGCCGCGGATCCACTGACAGATCACCGTGGACGCTGCACCCTCCTCGCAATGGAGACGGTACGCACTCCGAGAGTTCGGCCCCCCCAGGCGCTCCGCGACGGCATGCATCGCGGTGATCCCCCAGCCTCTCATCCCTCCCGACATCCCGATTCCTCGATCGCGCTGAAGTCGCGGGCCGCACGCCTGACCTGGTCGAACGGGCTGTTCCCGGCGACCCGGCCCGGTCACTGAGCCTCACCCGATTTCATTAGTTAGCGACATGCAACTATATTTGCGTAGTTCGTTCGTTGACTTGCGGGAGGCTCTGATGGCTGCGGCCCCTACCACCGGTTTGGATGCCGGTGACGTCCAGACCATTCGGAGACGACTCCGGATCGAGCACGATCACCCGCGGTACAAGTGGGTGGCCCTGTCGAATACGACGCTGGGCATGCTCATGGTCACCATCAACTCGTCGATCGTGACGATCTCGCTGCCGGACATCTTCCGCGGCATCGGGCTCAACCCCCTGGAACCGGCCAACGTCAGCTACCTGCTGTGGCTGATGATGGGCTTCCTGCTGTCCTCGGCCGTGCTCGTGGTGATGTTCGGGCGGCTCGGCGACATGGTCGGGCGGGTGAAGATCTACAACTACGGGTTCGTGGTGTTCAGCCTCGCGGCCGTGGCGTTGTCGTTCGATCCGTTCACGCACGGCGGCGGCGCGGTCTGGCTGATCGCCTGGCGCGTGATCCAGGGTGTCGGCGGCGCGATGCTGATGGCCAATGCGACCGCGATCCTCACCGACGCGTTTCCGGCCCAGGAGCGCGGATTCGCGCTCGGCATCAATCAGGTCGCGGCCGTGGCCGGCTCGTTCCTGGGTCTGCTCATGGGTGGCGTGCTGTCGCAGTGGGATTGGAAGGCCATCTTCTGGGTGAGCGTGCCGTTCGGCATTCTCGGCACCATCTGGTCGTACCGCTCGCTGCACGACAATGGCCAGCGCAATCCGGGATCACTGGATCTGCCGGGCACCATCACCTTCGCGCTGGGTCTGACGGCGCTGCTCACCGGCATCACCTACGGCATTCAGCCGCACGGGGATTCGAAGACCGGCTGGACCAACCCGTGGGTGCTGGGCGCGGTGATCGGCGGCATCGCGCTGCTGGCGGTGTTCTACGTGATCGAGACCAAGGTCGCGCAGCCGATGTTCAATATGGCGCTGTTCAAGAACCGGGCGTTCGCGCTGGGCAATGTCGCCGGGCTGATGTCCTCGCTGGGCCGTGGCGGTCTGCAGTTCATGCTGATCATCTGGCTGCAGGGCATCTGGCTGCCGCTGCACGGGTTCTCCTTCGAGCAGACGCCGCTGTGGGCGGGCATCTACCTGCTGCCGCTGACCGTGGGATTCCTTATCGCCGGCCCGGTTTCGGGCAAGCTGTCGGACAAGTACGGGGCGCGGCTGTTCGCCACCGTGGGCATGCTGATCACCGGTTTGACGTTCGTGCTGCTGGTGGTGCTGCCGGTCGACTTCGACTACTGGGTGTTCGCGCTCGTCATCGCCCTCAACGGTCTCGGCTCGGGCATGTTCGCCTCGCCGAATACCGCCGAGGTGATGTCGTCGGTGCCGGCCGCCCAGCGCGGTGTGGCCTCGGGCATGCGCGGCACGCTGTTCAACGGCGGTATGGCGCTGTCGATCGGCCTGTTCTTCTCGCTGATGATCATCGGCCTGTCGAATACGCTGCCGGACGCCATGAACACGGGGCTGCAGCAGCAGGGTGTGCCCGCGCCGGCGGCCGCGGCGATCTCGGACATGCCTCCGGTGGGCAGCCTGTTCGCGGCGTTCCTGGGCTACAACCCGATCAAGGAATTGCTCGGACCCACCGGCACTCTCGATCAGCCCGGCGTCCACGGCGATGTGCTGACCGGTCAGGAGTTCTTCCCGCACTTGATCTCCGGCCCGTTCCACTCGGGACTGGTCGTGGTCTTCCTGGGAGCCGCGATTATGATGCTGATCGGCGCGGCGGCCTCCTGGTTCGCCGGTAGCCCGACTGTCACGGACGAGGCGGCCGAATTGCGTGAAGCCGCCCGCGAGGGAATCTGACGGAGGAGATCACGCTGCCCGAGCCCGCCAGTGTCGCCGACCCCGAATTGCTCACCGAGGCCGCCGACCTGTACCACTCCATCGGCCGCCTGCTGCGCCTGTTGCGTCACGCCGGCGACATCGGGGCGCTGAGTTCCGGCGCGGCCTCCGCCCTGGCGACGGTGGCCCGCTCGGGCCCCCTGCGCCTGGGCGATCTGGCCAATATCGAACGGGTCAGCGCCCCCACCATGTCCCGCATAGTGACGGGCCTGGAAAAGGGCGGCTACCTGACTCGCGACGCCGATCCCGAGGACGGCCGGGCCCAGCTCCTCACCGCCACCGCGGCGGCCCACGACCTGGTCACCGGCCTCACCTCGGCGCGAATCCAACGATTCGCGGCCGCCCTGGAAACCCTTACTCCCGCCCAGCGCGCATCGGTCGGCTCGGGCCTCGACACCCTCATCGAGGCCCTGGACCAGTAGCGCCGGGTCAGGGCGCCAGGGTCGAGTGGATCAGGGTGTTCGGGTCGACGAGGTTGCGGAGCTTGGCCAGGCGCGCGTAGTTGGCGCCGTAGTAGCGCGACAGCGGGTCGCCCGGCTCCAGATAGTTGACGTACGCGCCGACCGAATGCGGGGCGAGGGTGGCGTGCGCGTCCGACAGCCAGGTCAGGGCGGAGTCGTGCGGGATCGGTTCGAACGCACCCCATTCCACCAGCGCCGCGTGCTCGCGCCACGGGAACGCGGTCGCGGTGGGGGTGAGGTCGCGGATGGCGCCGTCGAGGGTGTTGATCTGGACCCAGCCGGTGCCGCCGACACTGGAGAACCGGGTCATCACGTCGAGGATGGCGGCGATGACGTCGAGCGTGAGGGCCTCGACGATGTCGGAGCCGTTGGTGAATTCCGCGCGGGGCTGGTCGACGACGCCACCCGCCAGGTACAGCACGGTCTCCATGTGGCTGAGGGTGCGGACGTCGGTTTCGCGCGGCGCGATGCCGATCGCGTCGACCAGTGCGGCCGTCACGGTTTCGGCCGAACCCGCGGGGCAGACCAACTGCAACCAGCAGTGCAGTCCGCCGGATCCGTCGGCGTCCACACTGACATCGGCCCACTGCTCGCGCGGGGCCGCACGCAGCCATTCCTGCCAGCCGCTGATGACGTGTTCCGCGTCCTCGCCCCAGAAGGTCAGGCGCACCACATCTTTCGGGGTGGCAGGGATGGTGTCGAAGGTCAGCGAGGTGACGACGCCGAGCAGCGCGCCACCGCCGCGCAGCGCCCAGAACAGGTCCGGTCGGTTGCCGTCGGAGACTTCGGTGATGCTGCCGTCCGGCAGCACGAGGGTCGCCGCGGTGAGGCGGTCACCGGTGAGTCCGTAGGCGCGGGATTCGAATCCGAGCCCGCCGCCCAGGGCGAGGCCCGCGACGCCGACGGTGGGGCACATGCCCGTCGGCAGGCTCCGCCCGAACCGGTCCAGTTCCTGATAGATCTCGTACAGGGTGTGTCCCGCGCGGGCAACGGTCTGTTCGCCCTGGACCCGCACGCCGCGCAGCCCGCGCACGTCGATGATCAGGGTGCCGGTCGCCGTGGACTCCCCCGCATAGGAATGGCCGCCGGCGCGCGGGGCCACCCGCAGGTCGTTCTCGGCCGCGAATTCGAAGGCCGTGGCCACATCGCCGGTCTCGGCGACCTGCACGACCGCCGCGGGCATGTCGGGGTCGAAACGAGTATTGAAGACCTGCTTGGCGTCCGAATAACCCAAGTCACCGGGCGTGATCAGCCGACCGCGCAGCTTGCCCTGCAACGCACGCCATTTCGGGTCGAAGCTGCCGGTACCCGACCCGGAAGCGCTGCCCGCGGCCCCGGCGTTCCCGCCGGCGGATCCGGTGTCGGGCGACGCGTCAGAGACGGGCAGCCGGGTCGCCCCGGCGAATCCCACACCGGCGACCGCGATTCCGAACGCACCGCGCAGAAACGTGCTGCGCGAGAAGTGGGGCCTCACACCAGCCTCCCCGAACCGGTCGAGAACCGCTGCGCCGCCGAGTTATTCACTTTCGACATCAACGTTCGCGACCCACCTATTCCTATCGGACGACACAGCACCAGTTGATCATGATTCACCGATCCCTCATTCGGCGAAACGAGCTTTGGCGTGTCAACCCCACGCCGCCTACCGAGACCCACTATCCGCCGGTGCATCCGGCGGAATCAGCCATCGAGCGTAAGTCTCCTCCGGCCTGACCGTAATGACATCCGCCCGCTCCACCAACTCGCCCGGCACCACCCCATCCTCGAAATGCGCCAAGCTCGGCACGATCACCGCGTCAACTCCCAAATTGCTCGCCAACACCCGCAATCGATAAACCGGCCGGTCTGTATTAGCCCCGAACACCGCAATCCTCCGAAGGTCATACCCCAAACGCTCCGCCAGAACCCGAATCTGCCGTTCATCCCACTGCCGGCGCGAGCCGGACACATCTTCGCGAAGATAACCCAGCGCCCCGGGGTTCATGATTCGCCCTCTCGTTCGTCGATCGTGCTGCCGGTGGATGCCGAGTCCAGGATCGGCCCGCAGAAATCCGGCGGCAATGGCACTTTCGAGCGACCACGCCCGAAAGTGCCACGAGCGGACTCAATATTCGAGGTGGATCAGGTCGGCCAGACCGCGCATTTCCGTGGTGAGGGTCCGGCGTCTGCCGATGAGGCTGGTGAGCAGGTCCTTGGCGAGCCGCTGCTCGATCAGCCAGGGCCGGGCCTCATTCGAGAGCCTGAGCAGGATCTCCAGGGCCGGTTCGGGGCGAGCGAGATCCAGATGGGCGCGAGCCCGCGGTCGAGAACGGTGCGCGCGGTGCGTAATTGCCGTGTCTGCACCATGACCGAGCCGGTCAATTGCAGAATGCGGGCCCGCAGCTGCGGCGAGACGACCTCGCTGTCCACCACGAGGCCCGGCAGAATTCTCGCCAGGAGCTCATATCGATTGTCGTGATAGAGCCGGACCGCCGCGGCAAGCGTCTCGGCCACATCGGCTTCCGCGGGCGGCTCCGCCCGGACCTGCTCGGCGGGTGCCTCGATCGCCCGCCGAGTCGCCACCCACATCGCGCCGTTTCTGCTCTCCGGCGCACGCGGCGCCGAACCGATCAACGCGGTGAGCGGGCACCCCAACGCGACAGCGAGCCGCCGCAGCGTCTCGATGCGCGTATCGTCCCGCTCCCCCTGCTCGATCTTCCGAATCAGCGATAGCGAAACACCTGAGTTCGCGGCCAGTTCGCGCTGTGTGAGACCGCGACGCTTCCGAACCGACTGCACGCGCTGACCAAGGTCGCCGCTCATATCGTCCAGCCTAGGCCGCCCGCGCAGCAGCGGCGTGGGAGCGGAAGGTTCTGAGCGGCAAGGGGTCTGGCAGCCGGTTTCGGAATTGTCGGACCTCCGTGGTGGAGTATCGGTGTGGCGGCCCGGCCAGACGATCTCACCTGAGACCATCGACCGGGCTCTTTCGTGAAAAGGACTCGAGACGTATGAAGAAGCTTGTTACGACCTCCCTGGTCGCCCTCGGCGTGATCGCGGCGATGGGCACCGCCCACGCCGGCAAGGACACCGAATGGCAGGTCGATGGCAGCTACCCCACCGAAGCCGCCTGCGACGCCGACGGCGAGACCGGCACCTTCACCCGCCCCGACGGCACCCGGCTCGAGCCGGGTGACGACATCTACGAATGCACCCAGGGCGCCGACGGCCAGTGGTACCTGTCCATCTGGACCGACTGACACCAGGCCCGTGGCCCGCGCGCACCCCGCCCGGGCCACAGTTCCCCGATCCCCGGCCATCGGCGGCGTGATCTAGAGTGGCGGGTGCGACTGGCGTCACGTGGGTCTCACCACGAGGAAGCGCGAGATCGGAGCATCGTCCGCCTGGGTGCTCCCGAACCTGAGTTCGGGAAGTGGTGCACCACATGGATTTGCGGTACGGCATGAATCCTCATCAGCGGGCCCGGATCGTCGATGGAAGCGACCGGCATGTCCGCGTCCTGCACGGGTCGGCGTCGATGATCAACTACCTCGATGCGTTGAATGCCTGGCAGTTGGTTGCGCAGGCGCGCCGTGCGACGGGCAAGGTGGCGGCTGCCTCGTTCAAGCATGTTTCCCCGGCGGGGGCGGCAGTGGCGGGGATGCTCGACGAAACCATGTGCGAGACCTGGGGGTTGGGCACGGCAGGGCTGGGACCGGTTGCCGCGGCCTATGTCCGGGCCCGCGACGCCGACCCGCGATCGTCTTTCGGAGACATGATCGCGGTTTCCGATCCCGTGGACGACGAGCTGGCCGACTTGCTGGCGACGGTGGTGTCCGACGGCATCATCGCGCCCGGTTACGCGCCGGGAACTGTCGCCAAGCTGGCCCGCAAGAAACGCGGCCGCTTCCTGGTAGTCGACATCGACCCCGGCTTCCGGCCCCCGGCTACCGAGATCCGCACGGTGTTCGGTGTCTCGATCGAGCAGGACCACGATCGTGAGCCGATCACCGCCGAGTTGCTCCACCCTGTCGGCGAATCGGCGCTCTCCGACAGCTCCACCACTGACGCGCTACTGGGCATGATCACCGCCCGTTTCACCCAGTCGAACACGGTGGTTCTCGTCCGTGACGGAATGACCGTCGGAGTCGGAGCCGGCCAGCAGTCACGCATCGACTGCACCCACCTCGCAGGAGCCAAGGCACGCACCTGGTGGATGCGCCGCCACCACGACATCCGGACCCTCCCACTACCGACGGATCTGCCACGCCAACAACGGCTGAACTGGCAGATCGCACTCGCCGCGGGCACCCTCACCACCCGAGAAACCGGTGAACTCACGGACCTTCTGACGCGCCCGGGCACCCCGATCGAGGAGCGTGACCGCACCGCATGGGCCCGAGGGCTGACCGGCCTCACCATGGTCTCCGACGGCTACCTCCCGTTCCGGGACAACGTGGACGCCGCCGCAGCATTCGGTGTATCAGTCATCGTCGAACCAACAGGAGCCCTCCAACACGACACCATCGCCGCCGCCTGCCGCGACCACCACATCGCCCTGGCCCGCACCGACCTCCGCATGTTCCACCACTGACCGGGTCGTCCGGTCAGCCGCGGAGGTAGCGGACCAGGGAGTCGCGTTCGGTTTCGAGTTCGGAGATTTGGCTCTTCACTACGTCGCCGATGCTGACTATGCCGATCATGTGGCCGTCTCGGATGACCGGGAGGTGGCGAATTCGGTGTTCGGTCATGGTGGCGTTGAGGGTTTCGACGCGGTCGTCGGGGGAACAGGTGTGGATCGCGGCGGTCATGATGGTGGCGACGGGGGCGTCGAGGAGGGCGGCGCCGTCGCGGTGCAGGCTGCGGACGATGTCTCGTTCGGAGACGATGCCCGCCATGGCGACGCCGTCCGTGGAGACGATGACGGCGCCCACATTGTTCACGGCCAGGGTGTCGAGCAGTTCGCGCACTGTTGCATCGGGTGCAATCGTGACGACTTCGCTGCCCTTCCGGCGCAGGATTTCAGAGATTCGCATATGCCCACCACCCAACGCTCGGGACTGTCGATGATTACCAGGATGCCGCTGATAGGCGGCCGTGAACAGCAAAGATTGCGATTCGATGCATAAGCGGACGTGAGGGCATCGACAACGAATTCGAGAGCGCGATAGACGGCTGGATTCGGCGCGCGAAGTCGGGTGAATGGCACGATCCGTCGCAAGTGTCGAGCCGAAAGAGCGGCTCGGTCGCGCTAGATTGTGCGACGGTTCCTGGGCTCATGCGCCCCGGGGCTGCTCGAGGGGTGGAGGTCGCCTCCCCGTCGTCATACCCGGTTGACCGGGGAGGCGGCCTCCCCCGGCCAACGATGAATCCCGCATCCCGGCCGTGCAGCCGGTCCCGGGCATCGATCAGCCATTTCGGCAAATCACTGGCAAATCTTCCGCTGCCGCGCACCACGCGGTCCCGGGCTGCCACCGCACGCTTCGCAGGCGCCCGGATACCCGAGGGCGATGTGAACATGGTTGCTGCGGAATGCGATTCGCTTGCCTCACCAACTCGTCGGTCCACACGTCGGTTTCGATGAGGCGTTGCGTGATGTCTCCCCTCATTCGCGGGACGCTACCGGTCGGGCATTCCGTACCACCCACCATCGACGCATTGCGCGACAGCCGATTCCGCGACGCGTGCACGAGTTCCGGTGAAGCTGCCCCACGCTCCCCCATCTGCGACGTAGCATGCGGAACGTGGCCGATGCCAAACGTCCCGCCGCCGTGCGGGTCCTCGTTTACAGCAGTGATGCCGATACCCGCAGCCAGGTCATGACGGCGCTGGGTAGACGGCCGCATCCGGGGTTGCCGCCGATCGACTACATCGAGGTGGCGACGGGGCCGGTGGTCCTGGAGCGGATGGACGCCGGCGGACTGGATCTGCTGATCCTCGATGGCGAGTCGGCCCCGGAGGGCGGGCTCGGCCTGGCCAAGCAGCTCAAGGACGAGATCGCCGACTGCCCGCCGATCGTGGTGCTCACCGGCCGGCCCGACGACGCCTGGCTGGCGAATTGGTCGCGCGCGGAGGCCGCGGTGCCGCATCCGATCGACCCCATCCGGCTGACCGACGCTGTCCTGGGTGTGCTCGGTAATAGCTTCGCGGCCTGATCTTCCATCGCCCGGCACGACCAGGGCAAACCCGCGTCTCGGGACAAAAGTGATTGCGTCCAATCGGTCATAAAAGACCGTTCCGAATTCGATCAAACGCGATCGCGAATCGTCATGTATCTTCTCGTGCGAGTTGTAATCTGTGCCGTAGCTCACAGGAGCGCGGGGAGATGCATGACTGCCATGCACCACTGACATCATCGCCCCTCCGCGCCCGCTGCCGTCCGTAGTGCGTCGTCCAGCTCGCAGGAGGGGTAGTGCTGAAGTGAATATCGAGGTACCGACCCTGGTTCTCGGCGCGGTCGCCGCCGCGTTCGGGGTGTTCTCCATTTTCCTGGCGGCCCTGATCGGCCCCAAACGCTACAACCGGGCCAAGCTCGAAGCCTACGAATGCGGCATCGAACCCACCCCGCACGCCGTCTCCGGTGGGCCGGGAAATGCTGCGGGCCAGCGCTTTCCGGTGAAGTACTACCTCACCGCCATGCTGTTCATCATCTTCGACATCGAGATCGTCTTCCTTTACCCGTGGGCCGTGCACTTCGACGCACTCGGAGTGTTCGGGCTGGCCGCCATGGCGTTGTTCATCTTCAACGTCTCGGTCGCCTACGCCTACGAGTGGCGGCGCGGTGGTCTCAGCTGGGATTGATTGGCGCACAGGGGATTTCCAATGACACACCCCGTGCGAGGCGGGGTGTCCCGATCCGGGAGATGTAGTCGCACATGGGTCTCGAGGAGAAACTGCCCAGCGGGTTCCTGCTGAGCACGGTGGAAGATATGGCCGGCTATCTGCGCAAGAGTTCGCTGTGGCCGGCGACGTTCGGCTTGGCGTGCTGCGCGATCGAGATGATGGCCACCGGCGGCGGGCGATTCGATATCGCCCGCTTCGGCATGGAGGCGTTCCGCGCCTCCCCGCGCCAGGCCGATCTGATGATCGTGGCGGGCCGGGTGAGCCAGAAGATGGCCCGGTGCTGCGTCAGGTGTACGACCAGATGACCGAACCGAAATGGGTGCTGGCCATGGGTGTCTGCGCATCCTCGGGCGGCATGTTCAACAACTACGCCATCGTGCAGGGCGTCGACCACATCGTGCCGGTCGACATCTACCTGCCGGGCTGCCCGCCGCGGCCGGAGATGTTGTTGAACGCGATCCTGAAGCTGCACGAGAAGATTCAGGAGATGCCGCTCGGCGTCAATCGCGAAGAGGCCGTGCGCGCGGCCGAAGCCGCCGCGCTCGCCAGCACCCCGACCATTCAGCTGAAGGGGCTGCTGCGATGAGCTTCGACGCACCTGTCGGCACGGAGAGCCCCCCGGAGGCGGCCGTGGAACCCACTGAGAACACCCCGGACACAACGGAATCCGCCGACGCCGCACCATCCGGACCGACGGCCCGGCCCACGCCGCCCGCCGACGAGGTGATCGGCGTCCGCCAGGGCATGTTCGGTGTCACCGGCACCGGCGACACCTCAGGCTACGGCCGCCTGGTCCAGACCGTCGCCATGCCCGGCGGCACGCCCGCCCCCTACGGCCCGGTCTTCGACGAGGTCATCGCGCATCTGCGCCTGGCACTGGCGAAGACCTTCGACGAGGCGGTGGAGAAGATCGTCGTGTTCCGCGGCGAACTCACCCTGCACATCCGCCGCGATCACCTGGTGCTGGTCGCGAAGACGTTGCGCGACAACGAAGCCCTGCGCTTCGAACTGTGCCTGGGCGCCAGCGGCGCGCACTATCCGGAGGACACCGGCCGCGAGTTGCACGCGCTCTACCACCTGAACTCGATCACCCACAACCGCCGCCTGCGGCTGGAAGTCTCGGTGCCGGACAGTGATCCGCACCTGCCGTCCCTGTATTCGGTGTACCCCACC
Source organism: Nocardia tengchongensis (assembly GCF_018362975.1). Classification (NCBI taxonomy): domain Bacteria; kingdom Bacillati; phylum Actinomycetota; class Actinomycetes; order Mycobacteriales; family Nocardiaceae; genus Nocardia; species Nocardia tengchongensis. The sequence continues at coordinate 4,884,126 of NZ_CP074371.1, read as the reverse complement.
GTGGACTGGCACGAGCGGGAGACCTACGACTTCTTCGGCATCCTCTTCGACGGTCACCCGTCGCTGACCCGCATCGCCATGCCCGACGACTGGCGTGGCCACCCGCAGCGCAAGGACTATCCGCTCGGCGGAATCCCGGTCGAATACAAGGGCGCGCGCATCCCACCGCCCGACGAGCGGAGGACGTACTCCTAATGAACAACATCGACACCGAGTCCCGTCGCAACACCGAGGAACGGCCCGAACGAGCGGTCACCCTGGTGGGAAACGATTGGGACGAGATCTCCGCGAGCCTGGACGGGGTCGCCGAGGAACGCATCGTCGTGAACATGGGCCCGCAGCACCCCTCCACGCACGGGGTGCTGCGGCTGATTCTCGAGATCGAGGGTGAGACCGTCACCGAAGCCCGCTGCGGCATCGGCTATCTGCACACCGGCATCGAGAAGAATCTCGAGTACCGCAGCTGGGTGCAGGGCACCACCTTCGTCACCCGCATGGACTACCTGGCGCCGTTCTTCAACGAGACGGCGTACTGCCTGGCGGTGGAGAAGCTGCTCGACATCACCGACCAGATCCCCGAGCGGGTCAATGTCATTCGCGTCATGCTCATGGAGCTGAACCGCATCTCCTCGCATCTGGTGGCGCTGGCCACCGGCGGCATGGAACTGGGCGCACTGACCCCGATGCTGTTCGGCTTCCGCGAACGCGAACTCATCCTCGACGTGTTCGAGACCATCACCGGTCTGCGCATGAACCACGCCTACATCCGTCCCGGCGGCCTGGCCCAGGACTTGCCCGACGACGGCGTGCAGAAGGTGCGAGAACTCCTGGACCTGCTGCCGACCCGGCTGCGGGACATGGAGTTGCTGCTCAACGAGAACCCCATCTGGAAGGCCCGCACCCGCAATGTCGGCTATCTGGACCTGACCGGTTGCATGGCACTCGGCATCACCGGCCCGATGCTGCGCTCCACCGGCCTGCCGCACGATCTGCGCAAGTCCCAGCCCTACTGCGGTTACGAGAACTACGAGTTCGAGGTGCAGACCGACACCGGCTGTGACTGCTACGGCCGCTACCTGATTCGCGTCAACGAGATGAAGGAATCGGTCAAGATCGTCGAGCAGTGCCTCGACAAGCTGCGGCCGGGCCCGGTCATGGTGGAGGACAAGAAGATTGCCTGGCCTGCCGACTTGCAGCTCGGGCCGGACGGCCTCGGCAACTCGCCGAAGTACATCGGCCAGATCATGGGCACCTCCATGGAATCGCTGATCCACCACTTCAAACTGGTGACCGAGGGTCTGCGGGTCCCGCCCGGCCAGGTGTACGTGGCGGTCGAGTCCCCGCGCGGCGAGCTGGGCGTGCACATGGTCAGCGACGGCGGCACCCGCCCCTACCGAGTCCACTACCGCGACCCCTCCTTCACGAATCTGCAAGCGGTGGCGGCGATGTGCGAGGGCGGCCTGGTCGCCGACGTGATCGCCTCCGTCGCCTCCATCGACCCGGTAATGGGAGGTGTGGACCGATGACCGAGATCCTGCTGAACCTGACCACGCGGCCGATCCCGTTCCCGCCGGAGGCGCACGACCGGCTGCAGGTGGAGGCCCGGGAGATCATCGCCCGCTACCCGCATCCGCGTTCGGCGCTGCTTCCCCTGTTGCACTTGATGCAATCGGTGGAGGGGTACGTGTCGGGCACCGGCATCGAATTCTGCGCCGAGCAGCTGGGTTTGACCGATGCCGAGGTCACGGCGGTGGCCACCTTCTATTCCATGTACCGGCGTACGAACACCGGCGACTATCACGTCGGTGTCTGCACGAACACGCTGTGCGCGGTCATGGGCGGCGATCAGATCCTCGCCGATCTGAAGCAGCACTTGGGCATCAAGAACGGTGAGACGACCGCCGACGGCATGGTCACCCTCGAGCACATCGAGTGCAACGCCGCCTGCGACTACGCGCCGGTCATCATGGTCAACTGGGAGTTCTTCGACAATCAGACCCCGGAATCGGCCAAGGCGCTGGTGGATTCGCTGCGCGACGAACAGCCGCCGACGGGTTCGCGCAGCGGCATCCCGCCGTGCACCTTCCGCGAGACCGCCCGCATCCTGGCGGGCTACCCGGACCAGCGGCCGGGTGCCAACGACGGCGTGGCCGGACCCGCCTCGCTGGCCGGTCTGCGTGCCGCCGAACAGCATTCGACCGACGGAGGCGCGCGGTGACGACTGCTTTGACACCCGTCTTCACGAAGCACTGGGCGGATCCGGACGGCTGGACCTTGGCGTCCTACCGCGGCCAGGGCGGCTATCGCGCACTGCCGAAGGCGCTGCGCATGAACCCGGACGAGGTCATCGCCACCGTCAAGGACTCCGGCTTGCGCGGCCGCGGCGGCGCGGGGTTCCCGACCGGCATGAAGTGGGGCTTCATCCCCCAGGGACCCGGACCCGACGGCACGACCAAACCGCACTACCTGGTGGTCAACGCCGACGAGTCGGAACCTGGCACCTGCAAGGACATTCCGCTCATGCTGGCCACGCCGCACACCCTCATCGAGGGGGTGATCATCGCGGCGTATGCCATCCGCGCCTCGCACGCGTTCATCTACGTGCGCGGCGAGGTCGTGTCGGTGCTGCGGCGTTTGCAGGCCGCGGTCCAGCAGGCCTACGACGCCGGCTATGTGGGCCGCAATATCCAGGGTTCGGGCTTCGACCTCGAGATCGTGGTGCACGCCGGCGCGGGCGCCTACATCTGCGGTGAGGAGACGGCGCTGCTGGATTCGCTGGAGGGCCGGCGCGGCCAGCCGCGACTGCGACCTCCGTTCCCGGCCGTGGCGGGCCTGTACGCCTGCCCGACCGTGGTCAACAATGTGGAATCCATTGCGTCCGTGCCGCTCATCCTGGCCAATGGCGTGGACTGGTTCCGGTCGTTCGGCACCGAGAAGTCGCCGGGCTTCACCCTCTACTCGCTCTCCGGTCACGTGACGCGACCGGGGCAGTACGAAGCGGCCCTCGGAATCACGTTGCGCGAGTTGCTGACCTACGCGGGCGGCGTCCGTGCGGGGCACACCCTCAAGTTCTGGACCCCGGGCGGCTCGTCGACCCCGCTGTTCACCGCCGAACACCTCGACGTTCCCCTCGACTACGAGGGTGTCTCTGCGGCCGGTTCCATGCTCGGCACCAAGGCGTTGCAGATCTTCGACGACACCACCTGCGTCGTGCGAGCCGTGCTGCGCTGGACCGAGTTCTACGCCCACGAATCCTGTGGCAAGTGCACCCCGTGCCGCGAAGGCACCTATTGGCTGGTCCAGCTGCTGCAGCGGCTCGAGAACGGCCAGGGCGACCCGACCGACCTGGACAAGCTGGCCGATATCGCCGACAACATCAACGGCAAATCGTTCTGCGCCCTCGGTGACGGCGCGGCCAGCCCGATCTTCTCCTCCCTGAAGTACTTCCGCGACGAGTACGCCGAGCACATCCGCCTCGGCGCCTGCCCGTTCGACCCGGCCCGCACCACGGCCTGGGCCGACGAAGGAGTGCGATGACCTCGACAGTCAGCTCCAGCACCAGCGGCGGGGTGACCCCCGCCGACATGGTGACCGTAACCATCGACGGCACCGAGGTTTCCGTGCCCGCCGGCACGCTGGTGATCCGCGCCGCCGAACTCATCGGCGTCCAGATCCCGCGTTTCTGCGACCATCCGCTGCTCGACCCGGTCGGCGCGTGCCGGCAGTGCCTGGTGGAAGTCGAGGGGCAGCGCAAGCCGGTCGCCTCCTGCACCCAGACCGTCGCCGACGGCATGGTGATCAGCACCCAGGTCACCTCCCCCGTCGCGGCCAAGGCGCAGGAGGGAGTGATGGAGCTGCTGCTCATCAACCATCCTCTCGACTGTCCGGTGTGCGACAAGGGCGGCGAATGCCCGCTGCAGAACCAGGCCATGTCCTCAGGGCGCGCCGAATCCCGCTTCGACGGTGAGAAGCGCACCTACCCCAAGCCGATCCCGCTGTCCTCGGCCATCCTGCTGGACCGGGAACGCTGCGTGCTGTGCGCACGCTGCACCCGCTTCTCGCAGCAGGTGGCCGGTGATCCGTTCATCGATCTGATGGAACGTGGTGCGCTGCAACAGGTCGGGACGGCCGCCGGGGAGCCCATGGACTCCTATTTCTCCGGCAACACCGTGCAGATCTGCCCGGTCGGCGCGCTCACCGGCAGCACCTACCGCTTCCGTGCCCGGCCCTTCGACCTGGTGTCGAGTCCGGCGGTGTGCGAGCACTGTGCGAGCGGCTGCGCCCAGCGCACCGATCATCGGCGCGGGAAGGTCATGCGCCGCCTCGCCGGTGACGACCCGCAGGTCAATGAGGAATGGAACTGCGACAAGGGTCGTTTCGCGTTCGCCTACCTCACCGAGAAGGACCGGCTCACCACCCCGCTGGTGCGCAGCTGGGACGGCAGCCTGCAACCCGCGTCCTGGTCCGAGGCCATCGGCGCGGCCGCGCGCGGGCTGGCGGCGGCACGCGGCAACGCGGGCGTGCTGGTCGGCGGCCGGGTCACCTTGGAGGACGCCTACGCGTACTCCAAGTTCGCCCGGGTCGCGTTGAACACCAACGACATCGACTTCCGAGCCCGCGAGCACTCCGCCGAGGAGGCCGACTTCCTGGCCGCTCGGGTCGCGGGGCAGGGCATCACCGTCGATTACGCGGCCCTGGAACGCGCGCCGTTCGTGCTGCTGGTGGGCTTCGAGGCCGAAGAGGAATCGCCGATGGTATACCTGCGGCTGCGGAAGGCCGCACGCCGCAACGGCACTCCGATCTACTCGCTGGCCCCGTACGTCACCCGCGGTCTGCAACGACTGTCGGGCACGCTGCTGCCGGCCGCCCCGGGCGCCGAACCGCATGTGCTCGAGGCGATCCGGACCGGCGAGTCCAGTGACGTCACCGCCGGATACACCCGGCTGCGTGAAGTCGCGGACCTGCTGCGCGAGCCCGGTGCGCTGATCCTGGCCGGCGAACGGCTCGGCGGAATTCCCGGTGGACTGTCCGCGGCCGCGCGCCTGGCCGACGAATCCGGCGCCACCCTGGCCTGGATCCCGCGCCGGGCCGGTGAGCGTGGCGCTCTGGAGGCCGGTGCGCTCCCGGTGCTGCTGCCCGGTGGGCGGCCGGTCACCGATCCCGGTGCGCGCAAACAGGTTCGGGAGGCCTGGAGCGTGGGCGAACTGCCCGGTACGCCCGGTCGCGACACCGCCGCCATCCTCGCGGCCGCGCCGACCCTGGGCGCGCTGCTCATCGGCGGCGTCGAGGTCGGCGACATGCCCGATCCGCACGCCGCGCTGCAAGCCATCGACGCCGCCGGCTTCGTGGTGTCGATGGAGTTGCGCCGCAGCGACATCAGCGACCGCGCCGATGTCGTTCTTCCCGGTCGCCTCGGCTATGGAGAAGGCCGGCACCTTCCTCACCTGGGAGGGCCGCCACCGCCAGTTCGAGGCCGCGCTGCGCGACTCCACCGTGCGCCGCGAGGCCGCGCCGATGCCCGAATACCGGGTCCTCGACGCCATCGCCGCCGAGATGGGCACCCCGCTGGGCCTGCGTGACGCCGCCGGCGCCCGCGCCGAACTCGCCGACCTCGGCGTGTGGGACGGAGCTCCGGCGCCGACGCCGGTGCATCGCCCGCATCCGCCGACCCGGCCGCACTCGGGTCACGCGGTGCTCGCGTCCTGGCGCATGCTGATCGACCGCGGCCGCCTCCAGGACGGGGAACCCAACCTGGCCGGCACCGCCCGCACCCCCGTGGTGCGGCTCTCGGCCGTGACCGCCGCCGAGATCGGCGCCGCCACCGGCGATCCGGTGACCGCCGCCACCGATCACGGCCACATCACCCTGCCCCTGGTCATCACCGAGATGCCCGACGGCGTGGTGTGGCTGCCCATGAATTCCCCGGGTTCCGACGTGCTGGTGCAGCTCGGCACCACACCCGGCCACCTCGTGCGCATCCGACGGGAGGATCACCGTGAGTGACCTGAGTATGTTCGGCCACGATCCGTGGTGGCTGGTGCTGGTGAAATCCATCGGCATCTTCGTGTTCCTGCTGCTCACCCCGATGCTGGCGGTGTATGCCGAGCGAAAGATTGTGGCGTTCATGCAGATGCGCGTCGGACCCAACCGGGTCGGGCCGCGCGGCTCGCTGCAGTCCATCGCCGACGGTGTGAAGATGCTCCTCAAAGAGGACATCATCCCGGCCATCGTGGACAAGCCGATCTTCATTCTCGCGCCGGTGATCTCGCTGATCCCGGCGGTCATGGCGTTCGCGGTCATCCCGTTCGGACCGCAGGTCTCCATGTTCGGGCACAAGACCATGCTGCAGCTGACCGATATGCCGGTGGGTGTGCTCTACATCCTGGCCATGGCCTCGGTCGGGGTGTACGGCATCGTGCTGGCGGGCTGGGCGTCGGGCTCCACCTATCCGCTGCTGGGCGGACTGCGCTCCACCGCGCAGGTGATCTCCTACGAGATCGCCATGGCGCTGTGCTTCGCGGCGGTGTTCCTGCTCTCGGGCACCATGGCAACCTCGGGAATCGTCAAGGCGCAGAACGGAACCTGGTACGTCTTCCTGCTGCTGCCCTCGTTCCTGATCTACGCGGTGTCCATGGTCGGCGAGACCAACCGCGCGCCCTTCGACCTACCCGAGGCCGAGGGCGAGCTGGTCGGCGGCTTCCACACCGAGTACTCCTCGCTCAAGTTCGCCATGTTCATGATGGCCGAGTACATCAATATGGCCACCGTGTCGGCGCTGGCCACCACGCTGTTCTTCGGCGGCTGGCACGCGCCGTTCCCGATCAGCCTGTGGGCGGGCGCGAACTCGGGTTGGTGGCCGATGCTGTGGTTCACCGCCAAGGTGTGGACGTTCCTGTTCGTGTTCATCTGGCTGCGCGGCACCCTCCCCCGGCTGCGCTACGACCAGTTCATGAACCTGGGCTGGAAGCTGCTGATCCCGGTGTCGCTGGCCTGGGTCATGTTCGTCGCGACCTTGAAGGTGCTGCAGAACAACGGGATCCACATCCAGACCGCGGGCATGGTGATCGGCGGGCTGGTGGTCGCGGCCGTGCTGCTGGGACTGGTGATCCGGGCCGGGCGCGCGGGCTACGACCGCGCCAACGCCTCGCCGGACCCGGACTCCACCCGGATGTACTCGGACTTCCCGGTGCCGCCGATGCCGGCCACACCGATGGCGTCCACCCCGAAGCCGGATCTGCTGGCTCCGCTGGGCGGGTTCATGGTCACCGCTTCCACCATGTTCAAGACGCCGAACACCGAGCTGTACCCGGAGGTCAAGACCCCGACCGCGCCGCGCTATCACGGCCGGCACCAGCTCAACCGGCACCCGGACGGGCTGGAGAAGTGCATCGGCTGCGAGCTGTGCGCCTGGGCCTGCCCCGCCGACGCCATCTACGTCGAGGGCGCGGACAACAGCGAGGACGAACGCTTCTCTCCCGGTGAGCGTTACGGCCGCGTCTACCAGATCAACTACCTGCGCTGCATCGGCTGCGGGTTGTGCATCGAGGCGTGCCCGACCCGGGCGCTGACCATGACCAACGAGTACGAGATGGCCGACGACAATCGCGCCGGCCTCATCTACGAGAAGCAGGATCTGCTTGCCCCGATGCAGCCGGGCATGGTCTCCCCGCCGCACGCCATGTACCCGGGCGCGGACGAGGGATCCTACTACCGCGGCGAAGTCCCCGGCGCGGCAAGCGAACTCGCCGGAGCGGAAGGGACCAAGCAATCATGATCACCGACCTGACGGCCCAGCCCGCCCAGCAGATCGTCACCCACACCTCCACCGGTGAAGCCGTCCAGTTCTGGATCCTCGCGGTGGTTGCCGTGGTCGGTGCGCTCGGCATGGTGTGCGCGCGCAAGGCCGTGCACTCCGCGCTGTGCCTGGCCGCCACCATGATCACACTGTCGGCGTTCTACATCGCCGAGAGCGCGCTGTTCCTGGGCATCGTGCAGATCGTGGTCTACACCGGCGCGGTCATGATGCTGTTCCTGTTCGTGCTCATGCTCGTCGGCGTGGATTCCGCGGAGTCGCTGCGGGAGACGCTGCGCGGGCAGCGGCTCGCGGTCGTGGTGGTGGGCATCGGATTCGGGATGCTGCTCATCGGCGGCATCGCCCGCGGCATGGAGAGCAAGAGCGTCGCCGAGACCGGGCCCGGCCTGGGCGGCAACTACTCCATCGGGGCGCTGGCCGAACTCATCTTCGTGCGCTACGTGTGGGCGTTCGAGCTGACCGGCTCGCTGCTGATCACCGCCACCATCGGCGCCATGGTGCTCGCGCACCGCGAGCACTTCGGGCCGCCGACCGATCAGCGCACGCTGTCCAAGGAACGCTTCCGCCTGGGCACGCGGGTCACGCCGCTGCCCACGCCCGGCGTGTACGCCCGCCACAATGCCGTCGACGCGCCCGCGCGGCTGCCGGACGGCTCCTTCGAGGAGCTGTCGGTGAGCACCATCCTGCGGCACCGCCGCAATCGCGCCCACACCGAAGCCGCGATGCTGACCGTCGGCGACGGCGGCGACCTCGACGGCCGGAACGGCAACGACTCCCACGAGGAAGGCCAGCGGTGAATCCGGACAACTATCTGTATCTCTCGGCCCTGCTCTTCACCATCGGCGCGGCCGGAGTCCTGGTGCGGCGCAACGCCATCGTGGTGTTCATGTGCATCGAGCTGATGCTCAACGCGGTGAACCTGGCCTTCGTCACCTTCGCCCGCGTGCACGGCAACCTCGACGGGCAGGTCTTCGCGTTCTTCACCATGGTGGTGGCCGCCGCCGAGGTCGTGGTCGGGCTGGCCATCATCATGAGCATCTTCCGCGCCCGCCGCTCGACCTCGGTCGACGACGCGAACCTGCTGCGGTACTGACATGGATACCGCACAGATGATGCTGTGGCTGCTGCCGGCGCTCCCGCTCGCCGGCGCCGTATTCCTCCTGTTGATCGGCAAGACCAGCGACAAGTGGGGCCACATTCCCGGCACCCTGCTAGCGTTGGGCTCGTTCGGGGTCGCGGCGTGGGCGTTCAGCGAGATGCTGGACCGGCCGAACGCGGAACGGGCCGTGCACTACAACCTGTTCGAGTGGGCCCCGGTGACCGGGCTGAAGGTGGACTTCGCGCTGCAGCTCGACCAGCTGTCGATGTGCTTCGCGCTGCTGATCACCGGTGTCGGGTCGCTGATCCACATCTACTCGATCGGCTACATGGCCGACGACCCGGGACGGCGGCGATTCTTCGCCTACCTCAACCTGTTCCTGGCCGCCATGCTGGTGCTGGTCCTCGCCGACAACTTCCTGGTGCTGTACCTGGGCTGGGAAGGCGTGGGTCTGGCCTCCTACCTGCTGATCGGGTTCTGGTACCAGAAGCCTTCCGCCGCAACGGCGGCCAAGAAGGCGTTCGTGGTGAACCGGGTCGGCGACATGGGGCTGGCCATCGCGCTGATGATCATGTTCGCCACCTTCGGCAGCGTCGACTTCCGGACCGTGTTCGGGGCCGCGAACCAGGCCAGCACCGGAATCCTCACCGGCATCGGACTTCTGCTGCTGCTCGGGGCGTGCGGCAAGTCCGCGCAGGTGCCGTTGCAGTCCTGGCTCGGGGACGCGATGGAGGGCCCGACCCCGGTGTCGGCGCTCATCCACGCGGCCACCATGGTCACCGCCGGCGTCTACCTGATCGCCCGCTCCAACCCGATCTTCGACCTCGCGCCCGGCGCGCAGGCGGCCGTGATGGCCGTCGGCGCGGTCACTCTCCTCTTCGGGGCGATCATCGGTTGCGCCAAGGACGACATCAAGAAGGCCCTCGCCGCCTCGACCATGAGCCAGATCGGCTACATGGTGCTCGCCGCCGGGCTCGGCCCGGTCGGGTACGCGGCGGCCATCATGCACCTGCTCACCCACGGCTTCTTCAAGGCCGGACTGTTCCTCGGCGCGGGCTCGGTCATGCACGCCATGAACGACGAGACCGACATGCGCCGCTACGGCGGACTGCGCAAGCTGCTGCCCATCACCTACGCCACCTTCGGGCTCGGATACCTTGCGATCCTGGGTGTTCCGCCGTTCGCGGGGTTCTGGTCCAAGGACCGGATCATCGAGGCGGCGTTCGCGCACGGCGGGGTCGGCGGCGTCGTCACCGGTCTGGCCGCGCTGTGCGGCGCGGGCATCACGGCGTTCTACATGACCCGCGTCATGATCTTCACCTTCTTCGGCGAGCGCCGCTGGAAGGAGGGCACCCACCCGCACGAGGCGCCCGCCTCGATGACCGGGCCGATGATTCTGCTGGCCTTCGGATCGGTGTTCTCCGGCATGCTGTTCGCAAACGGGTCCGCGCTCACCAACTGGCTGGCGCCCGTCGTCGGTGAACACCACGGCGAACCGATGATTCCCGCCTGGGCCATCACGTTCTTCGCGCTCGCGGTGGTCGCGGCCGGCGTGTGGGTGGCCTACGACCAGTACGCGCGCAGCCCGATTCCGGAGGTCGCGCCCGCCGGACCTGCGCTCGTCGAAGCCGCCCGCCGCGACCTCTACGGCGACGTCGCCAACGAGGCCGCGTTCATGCGGCCCGGTCAGCACCTGACCCGGTCGCTGGTGTTCGTCGACAACCGCGGCATCGACGGTCTGGTCAACACGACGGCCGCGGTCATCGGCGGTCTGTCGGCCCGGATCCGGCGCGTGCAAACCGGATTCGTGCGCTCCTACGCCCTGTCCATGTTCACCGGCGCGGCCCTGGTGGTCGCCGCCCTGCTGGCGGTGAGGTTCCTGTGAACGATCTTGCCAACGCACCGCTGAACTCCGTGAGCGACTTCCCCTGGCTCACCGTGCTGTGGGCGGTGCCGCTCGCCGGAGCGGCGCTCGCGCTGCTGTTCCCAGCGGGTCAGCGCACCGCGGTGCGAACCTTCGCGCTGATCGTGTCGCTGAGCACCCTCGGCATCGGCATCTGGCTGGCCACCCGGTTCGAAACCGGTGGGGCGCAATACCAGTTCGTGGAGGACCGCCAGTGGATCCCGGCCTTCGGGGCGGGCTACACGGTCGGCCTCGACGGGATCGCGCTGGTGCTGGTGCTGCTCACCGCCGGGCTGGTACCGCTGCTGCTCATCGCCGGCTGGCAGGACGACCGGGACGTCGGCACCGGGCCGCGGGTCGCGCACTACTACGTGGCGCTCACCCTGGTCGTGGAATCGATGGTGCTGGTCTCGTTCACCGCGTTGGACATTCTGCTGTTCTACGTGTTCTTCGAGGTCATGCTCATCCCGATGTACTTCCTCATCGGCGGCTTCGGCCCCCGCACCGGGGATGTCGCGGCGCGGCAGCAGCGGGCCCGGGCGGCGGTGAAGTTCCTGCTGTACAACCTGTTCGGCGGGCTCATCATGCTGGCCGCGGTCATCGGGCTCTACGTCATCACCGTGCGCGACAAGCTGGGCAGCCACGGCGGCGGCACCTTCGACTTCCGGACCGTCATGGAAGCGGCCAACTCCGGGCAGCTCGGCGCCACCCCCGCGGTGCTGAACGCGCTGTTCCTCGGATTCATGTTCGCGTTCGCGGTGAAGGCCCCGCTGTGGCCGCTGCACACCTGGCTGCCGGACGCCGCGGTCGCCGCCACCCCCGCCAGCGCGGTGCTCATGATGGCGGTGGTCGACAAGGTCGGCACCTTCGGCATGCTGCGCTACTGCCTGCTGCTGTTCCCTTCGGCCACTTCGACTTACGCGCCGCTGATCAGCGTGCTCGCGGTGATCGGCATCGCGTACGGGGCGCTGCTCGCGATCGGGCAGACCGACGTCATGCGGCTGATCGCCTACACCTCGATCTCGCACTTCGGGTTCATCATCCTGGGCATCTTCGCGCTCACCACCCAGGGCGGCACCGGGGCGACGCTGTACATGGTCAACCACGGGATCTCCACCGCCGCACTGTTCCTCATCGCCGGGTTTCCTGGTGTCGCGGCGGGGGTCGCGGCTCATCGACTCCTTCGGCGGGGTCCAGAAGGTCGCGCCGGTGCTGGCGGGCACCTTCCTCATCTCCGGCCTGGCCACGTTGTCGCTGCCCGGCCTGGCACCGTTCATCAGCGAATTCCTGGTCCTGATCGGCACTTTCACCCGCTACCCGGTGGCCGCCGTGATCGCGGCGTCCGCCCTGGTGCTGGCCGCGCTGTACGTGCTGTGGATGTACCAGCGGATGATGACCGGCCCGGTCAAGGAAGGCAACGAGCGCCTCTACGACCTGCTCCCCCGCGAAATGGTGGTCGTGGTCCCGCTGATCATCGCCCTGCTGTTCCTCGGCGCGTACCCGAAGCCGGCGCTGGACCGGATCGACCCGGCCGTCGCCCGCACCCTCACCACCATCGGACAGCACAATCCGGCCCCGGCGGTGCAGCCGGAAGCCGCCCAGACGAACCCCGGAGGTGCCCACAAATGAGTGGAGGTCTGCTGCTCACCGCCGGATTCGAGACGCGGCTCGCCGCGACGGTCCCGGCGCCCAGCATCGAATACCGGTATCTGTCACCGATGCTCATCGTGTTCGGCGTGGCCGTGGCGGGGGTGCTGGTGGAGGCGTTCGCGCCGCGCGCGTCGCGGTATCCGATCCACCTGGTGCTCGGGCTGGGCGGACTGGCGGTCGCGCTGGGCGCGGTCATCGGGCTGCGCGACGTCACCGCGACCGCGGTGGTGGGAGCCGTTGCCATCGACGGGGTTTCCCTGTTCCTGCAGGGCACCATCCTGGTCGTCGGCATCCTCGGGTTGTTGTTCATCGCCGAGCGGCGCGCCGACCGGATGCCGGTCCGGCGCGAAGGGCCCGGCACCTGGAGCCTGACAGCATCGCGGGGCGGCGTGGATGCCTTCGCGCCGCAGGCGGCCTCCACCCCCGGCAGTCTCGACGAGATCGCCGCCACCAAAGCGGGAATCGCGACCACCGAGGTCTTCCCGCTCACCATGTTCGCGCTCGCGGGCCTCATGCTCTTCCCCGCCTCCAACGATCTGCTGACCATGTTCGTGGCGCTGGAAGTGCTGTCGCTGCCGCTGTATCTGCTGTGCGGGCTGGCCCGCCGGCGTCGCCTGCTGTCGCAGGAGGCCGCGCTGAAGTACTTCCTGCTGGGCGCGTTCTCGTCGGCCTTCTTCCTCTACGGCATGGCCTTGCTCTACGGCTACGCGGGCACCATCCGGCTGCAAGGCATCGCCGAAGCGGTGGCCCGCGACGGCGGACAGTCCCACACCCTGGCCGTCATCGGCGTCGCCATGCTCGCGGTGGGCCTGCTCTTCAAGATCGGCGCGGTCCCGTTCCAGTCCTGGGTCCCCGACGTGTACCAGGGCGCCCCGACCCCCGTCACCGCATTCATGGCCGCCGCCACCAAGATCGCCGCGGTCGGCGCCTTGATGCGTGTGCTGTACGTGGCGGTCCCCGCCCTGCGCAACGACTGGCGTCCGGTCTTCGCGGCCGTCGCCATCGCCACCATGGTCGTCGGCGCGATCCTCGCCATCACCCAGACCGATATGAAACGCATGCTCGCGTATTCCTCGGTGGCGCATTCCGGTTTCATCCTCACCGCCATCGTCTCCGCCACCACCGCCGGCATCTCCTCCACCCTCTTCTACCTGGCGGTCTACGGCCTCGGCACCGTCGGCGCCTTCGCCCTGGTCAGCCTGGTCCGCGACGAAAACGGCGACGAGGCAACAGCTCTCCCCGCCTGGGCGGGCATGGGCCGCCGCTCCCCCTGGCTGGCCATCACCTTCTCCCTGTTCCTCCTCTCCTTCGCCGGCATCCCCCTCACCAGCGGCTTCATCGCCAAATTCGGCGTCTTCGCCGCAGCCACCGGCGGCGAAGCGGCAACCCTGGTCATCGTCGGTGTCATCTCCAGCGCCATCGCCGCCTTCTTCTACATCCGCGTCATCGTCCTCATGTTCTTCACCGACGACGCCCCCACCACCCCACCCACCGTCGTCTACCCCACCCTCACCAGCACCGTCATCGCCCTCACCGCCGCGTCCACCCTGGTACTCGGCATCTTCCCCCAGCCCCTCCTCGACCTCGCCGAGAACGCCGCCACCTTCACCCACTGAATCACCGAAAGAGCGGGCCCGCTGCGAATCACGCAGCAGGCCCGCTCTTTTCGTTCCCCCGCCCCGGGTATCGATGCCCAAGGAACTCGGGGCACACAATCTGACCCACGCTTGCTTCACAGTCGATAACCTCGGCCTTCGACCCTCCTGAATCGAGAGGACTCTCAGTGCCCAAAGTGCACAATCGAGCCAAGCTCCGCGGAACACTGGCCATCGCCATGCTTTTCGCCGGACTCGCTGCAGCGAAAGGCGCAGCCGTCGCCAACCCGATCACCCCCCAACCCGCCGCGCCAATTGCGACTGAGACTTCGACCCCGTATGTGGGGTCGGGAGTGGGGGTGTCGACCGGTTCGGCTGCGATCGACAACATCCTCCATGCATGCTGGCTGATCTGCGCGCAAACGGGCGTAGGGGCCGGCGTCGGATAGTCGAAATCCCCGACCCCGCCAGGCAACTCTTGACCAAACGAACTGAAAGACTCACAGTGTCCGAATCTCATAATCGGAGCAGGCTTCGCGGAACACTCGCTGTCGCTGTGCTATTCACCGGCCTGGCCGCCGCCAAGGGTGCGGCCGTCGCCGCACCGGAAACCTTGCAGCCCGTGGCAACAACCGGATCCTCGAGCGCGTCCGCGTCGGCGGCGGCGGACCCGATGCCATTGGTCTACGCGGGGAGCTCCGCATTGTGGGGGTCGCCTGTGATCAGCCCGATCCTCAATGCGCTCTTCGGATGTGGCGGCTCGCTGGCGGCGCAATGCGGTAGAGGGTCCGGCGTCTCATAGTCGAAATCCCCGACCCCGCCACGCAACTCCGACAAGGACCCCACGGTGGATTACACTCGCATCTTCATGTTGGTGATACCGGCATATTTGTTCACAATAGTCATCGAATGGGTTTCCTGGCGTCGCAGTGCGGGCGGGGATCGGACGCGTGGATTCTATCGTCCCGATACCTGGAACAGCGTGGTGATCGGTATCGCGAGCAGGGTTACCCGTTCGCTGGAGAACCTGCTCGTCCCATTCTCGTTCGTTCTCGTCGGGGCCGTTCTGACGCCGATTCAGCTGCCCGCCGACCGATGGTGGACCTGGGGCATCGGACTGATCGCGACCGATTTCTGCTACTACTGGGGACATCGGGCCGACCACCGGGTTCGCATATTGTGGTCGGCGCACAGTGTGCATCACTCCAGTGAGCAATTCAATTTGACCACGGGGATCCGGATGCCATTCCTGATGCCCTACGCAACTTTTCTCCATAATGCCGCGTTCATGCCCGCAGCCCTGATCGGCGTCCCGCCGTACATCATCTTCTTCTGGCAGTTCGCCAGCTCGATCTACCAGTGGCCCATCCACACCCAGCGCATCGGCTTCTTGCCCGCACCGATCGAGTACATCTTCAACACCCCGTCGCACCACCGCGTCCACCACGGCGCCGACAATCCCTACCTGGACAAGAATTACGGTGCCGTCCTGATCATCTGGGACCGCATATTCGGCACCTACGCCCATGAATCCAGCCCCGTTACCTACGGATTGACGAAGAACGTCGGGACCTTCAATCCGATCAAGACGAACTATCACGAGTTCATGGCCATGCTGGCGGATATCGGCCAGGCTCGGGGTGCGCGGCCGACGCTGCGCGCGGTGTTCGGCCCGCCTACCGCCAGGGTCGACTCGATTGCTTGATTGAGCAAACGCTCGGTCTCCGCCGCCCAGGTCGAGATCCTGCGAGCAGGGCAGCGCGACAACGTGTTTCGCGAGTTCGATCCGACGGTCATGGTGATGGCCATCCGTGGCGCCCTCGACGCCGCCATCGCCCGGGCCGCGGTGGATCCCGACTTCGACGCCGCGGTCACCGCCCGCGAGCCGGCCGACCTGTTCGACCGGGCCACCAGAAAAGAAGCATGACCATGACGCACCCGAGCACCCAGGCCCTTCCCGCCGAGCCCACCGCCATCCAGAAGCGTGCCGCACTGCGCAGACACATTGCGCGCCAGGTGATTCTGGAACTGATCCTGCCGATCGGCGCCTACTACGCACTGCGTGCCGCAGGGGTCAACCCGTGGGTGGCCTTGGTGGCCCCCGCCGTGCTGACCGTGCCCTTCCTCGCCTACGACGTCCTGCGCAAGCGCCGCGTCGACGCCGTCGCCCTGTTCACCCTCACCATGATCGTGATCGGAACCGCGGTCTCCATCGTCACCGGCGACCCCCGCACCCTGCTCGTACGCGACAGCTGGCTCTTCGGCGCGATCGGCATCTGGATCCTGGCGACCCTGCTCACCCAGCGCCCCATGATGCGCAGCGTCGCCCGCACCATCGTCACCGTCAAGATCGGCGAAGCCGGCTACCGCGACTGGGATGCACGCTGGGACAACGACTCCCGCTTCCGCCGCCACCTGCGCATCCTCACCGCCGTCTGGGGTGCGGGCTTCACCCTCGACGCCGTCATCCGCATCACCCTCGCCTACTCCCTGCCCCTCGACGCGATCCCCCTCGCAACCACCCTCCAATGGCTGGCCGTCCTCGCCCTCCTCATCACCTTCCACACCATCTACGTCACCCGCAACGACCTGAAGGTCTGAGCCGGCTCGAGATGCGGCCCGGCCGGACTGGCTGCACCGGGCCACACTGGCGTCCTCGTCACTCGATCGAGACATCGGTTCCGGCAACGAGTCCCAGATCCCCGTCGTAACGGCGGTAGAGCAGGCGGCCGCGCCGATCGGAGGGATCGGTGAAGAAGAGGAAGGGCAGGCCGTGGGCGCACAGTCGGGTGATCGCCTCCGATTCGGTGAAATCCCTTGTCGGACGGGGGTTCATGGTCAGAGGCCGCAGGGTTGCCGTGACGGGCGGACGCATCTGCCGCTGCCGGGCCATCCGGACCCCCAGCGGCCCGGCCCAATACACGACCGCGTCCTCTCCGGTCTCGGCGTCGGTGAACAGGTGGGCGTCGAAGTCCATGCGGTCCATGGCCGCGGTCGCACCGACCGGATCGAACACGTTCAGGCGGCAGTGCTTACGCCGGACGATGACCCGATCGTCGCTCACGAACGCCAGCGCCGCGCGGCCCGGATCGGGCGCCCACCGCGGCTCGGCTCTGCCGGTGAGCCGGTCCAATTGGCGGTCGAGTCGCTCGGCGGCGAAGGTGAGCGCGAACCCGCCGGGTCCTTCGGCCTGTACGCGAATCGCGGTCCCGCGAAACCGCGTGTTCACCTGCGCGATCGTCGTCGCTCCGAAACTCCCGCTGCGGGCGAGCCGGACGCTCGCCGGGGACTCGATATGGTGCCGCCGCAGCACGCGCCGGATCACTCGGTCGGCTCGCGCCTTCTCCGTGGCGGTGATCGGTCCGCGCGACATCACTGCGACCGCGGCCCCGAAACCGCCACCTTTTCCGTATTCATCGATCACGCCCCTCGTTCCCTGCCGATGCCGCCGAATGGCAACGCCCCCCATGCCACCATCCGGCGTTCGTCCCGGAACAGGGTCCAAGGTCCTCGCGGGTCACTTCCCGGCGCGCACCGGCGCCGTCGCCACCCCGCTCCAGCCGGCCCGAGCACCCGATTCGCCGATCCGGTAGACCTGGACGGTCGCGGCCACGCCCGCCGCGATGGTCAGCACGGCCACCGCGCCGACGAGCGTGCGCGACAGCGCGCGACCCCGGCTCTCGCGGACGTGGATCACGGCCAGCAGGATCGCCACGGCCAGCAAGGGAATCGCGAAGTAGGTGAACGTGTCACCGAGGTGAGTGTGGTTGCGCAGGTCGGGGGTGCGTCCGACTCGCCGCTCGAGCCACTCGCCCGCATCGGTGGTGATCGGGGTCAGCACCGAGACCACGGTCGCGAGCGCGACCGTCAGCCAGACCAGGCGCCGCCGCACGGTCGGCCACAGCGCCGACAGGATCGCCAGCAGCGCCGTGAGCGGGGCCAGCACCACGATGGCGTGGACCAGCAGAATGTGGGCCGGGAGCCCGTTGATCGTGGACATCAGCAACTTCCGTTCGGATCGGCGGCGTTGCGGACAAGCTTTCACAGACACGCTGTGAGAACGCTGAGGCCACCGCGCGAGACCGCTGGGAGCGGGCTGCGAACGATGCGGCGCACGGCTCCATGAGCCGTGCGCCGCATCGCCGGTGACGCTCAGTGCGCCGCCACCACGTCCGGTGACGCACTCCCCTGCGGCCAGCGCCAGTCGGCGATCTCCGGCGGGTCGACGCCGTAGCGACGGGCGTAGACGTCGGCTGCTTCGCGTCGGGCGGCGAACTGCTCGGTGAGCGGTGCGAGCTGTGCGGCCATGCGAGGCACCTCGGCGAGGGCGGCGGCCGCCAGGGTGAAGCGGTCGATGCCGTTCATCGCGCACATGCTGAACGGTGTTGTGGTGGTGCCGTTGTCGGTGAAGCCGTGGACGTGCATACCGTCGTGGCCCGGGCGGCGGTAGGCGATGCGGTGGATCAGCCACGGGTAGCCGTGGAAGGCGAAGATCACCGGGGCGTCGGTGAAGACGGAGCGGTAATCGGCGTCGGAGATGCCGTGCGGGTGACGGTCCGGCGGGAACAGGCGGGCCAGGTCCACCACGTTGACCACGCGAACCGCCAAGTCCGGCACCGTGTCCCGTAGCAGCGCCGCGGCGGCCAGGGTCTCCTGGGTGGGGACATCGCCCGCGCAGGCCAGGACGACCTCGGCGGGGCGATCGGAATCCGTACTCGCCCACTCCCATACGCCCAGTCCACGTTCGCAGTGCGTGCGCGCCGCGTCGTCGTCGAGATACTGCAGCGCGGGCTGCTTGCCCGCGACCACGACATTGACCCGGCCCCGGCTGCGCAGGCAGTGGTCGAAGACATGCAGCAGGCAGTTGGCGTCCGGCGGCAGATACACCCGGCTGACCTCGGGTCGCTTGCTGAGCACGTGGTCGATGAAGCCGGGGTCCTGATGCGAGGCCCCATTGTGGTCCTGCCGCCACACGTGCGAGGTGATCAGGTAGTTGAGGCTGGGAATGGGCTCACGCCAAGGGAATTCGGCCGCCATGTGCAGCCATTTGGCGTGCTGCACCACCATCGAGTCGATGACGTGCGCGAACGCCTCGTAGGTGGAGAACACCCCGTGCCGGCCGGTCAGCAGATAGCCCTCGAGCCAGCCCTGGCACAGGTGCTCCGAGAGCACCTCGAAGACACGACCATCGGGCGAGAGCCGGTCGTCGCCGACGATGCGCCGTTCCCGCCAGCGCCGGCCGGTGACCTCGAGAATGGCGTCCAGCCGGTTGGAGGTGTGCTCGTCCGGGGAGAAGAACAGCAGATTGCGGGGATTCTCGACCAGCGCGTCCCGCAGATAGTCGCCGAGTACCCGGGTGGCCTCGGCCGATTCGGTTCCGGGCGTAGCGAATCGGAGGCTGTAGTCGGTGGGGCACGGTAAGCGCAGGTCGGCGCTGTCGTGGCCGTGGGCGGAACGGTTCGCGCTCATGCGCCGGCCCTGCGGGTGCAGGCCCGCGATCCGGTCGACCGGATGGCCGGCGGCGTCGAAGAGTTCCTCGGGATGATACGACCGCAGCCAGTCCTCCAGTTGCGCGAGGTGTTCCGGATTCTCGCGGACTGCCGCCAGCGGCACCTGGTGGGCCCGGAAGGTGCCCTCGACGCGGACGTCGTCCACCATCGCCGGGCCGGTCCACCCCTTCGGAGTCGCCAGCACGATCATCGGGCGGCACGGGTCGCGCGGCCCGAGTCCGCGCTCGGCGTCGTCGCGGATCTCACGGATCCGTTCCATCGCCTCATCGAGCACGTCGGCGTACCGGGCGTGGACCTCGGCCGGATCGGAGCCCTCCACATACATCGGCTCCCAGCCCTGCGCGGAGAGCATCGCGTCCAGTTCACCGCGCGACATGCGCGCCAGCAGGGTCGGACTCGCGATCTTGTAGCCGTTGAGGTGCAGGATCGGCAGCACGGTCCCGTCGGTGACGCGATCGAGGAACATCGACCCGTGCCAACTGGTGGACAGCGCGGCGGTCTCCGCCTCGCCGTCGCCGATCATGCACGCCACCACGAGATTCGGGTTGTCCAGGGCCGCGCCGGTGGCGTGGGCGAGCGAGTAGCCCAGCTCGCCGCCCTCGTGGATGGAGCCCGGCAGATGCGGCGAGGCATGACTGGGCACGCCGCCGGGAAACGAGAACTGCCGGAACAGTTCCCGCATCCCGGCCAGGTTCTGCCCCACCTCCGGGTGCCGCAGCGAGTAGGTGCCTTCGAGCCAGGTCGCGGCGGTGAGCGCCGCCGCGCCGTGGCCGGGGCCGAGCACGAACAGCATCTCCTGCCCGGTGCGCATGATGACGCGATTGAGGTGGGCGTAGGTCAGCGTCACCCCGGGCACGGTGCCCCAGTGCCCGATCAGCCGCCGCTTGATGTGTTCGGGCCGAAGCCTTTCGGTGAGCAGCGGGTTGTCCATGAGATAGATCTGAGCGGCGGCCAGGTAGTTCGCCGCCCGCCACCAGGCGTCCAGATCGACCAGGTCGTCCCGGATTCCGGTCTCGGAGCCGGGCATGGTCCTCGTCATCGCTTGGCCTCCTTGCCCTCGGCGTGCACCACCATCACCGGGCAGTGCGCGTGCTGGACCAGGTAGTGGGCGGTGGATCCGAGCAGCAACCCCGCGAATCCGCCGCGACCGCGGTTGCCGACCACGACCAGTTGCGCGGTCTTCGACAGCTCGTTCAGCTCAGCCGCCGCCCCGGCGAGCGCGACCTCCCGGCTCACCTCGACATCCGGGTACTTCTCCTGCCAGCCGGCCAGCCGCTCGGCCAGCACGGCCTCCTCGATATCGTCCAGGTTCCCCGACATCGCCGAGCCCACGTCCCCCGCGAACTGCCCGGTATCCCAATCGCTCCACGCGTGCATGGCGACCAGGCCGGTGCGCCGCTCGGAGGCCTCGGCGAACGCCGCGCCGATGGCGACCTCGCTGGTCCGGCTGCAGTCCACCCCGACCACCACGGAACCGGTCGTGCGGACCGCGTCGCCGGTGTCGGGGTCCGGCCGCACCACGATGACCGCGCCACGCGCGTGACTGGTCACCGCGAACAGCGTCGAACCCAGATGCGCGAGTGTCCCGGCGGTGCCGGACGCGCCGATCACCACCGCGAAGGCGTTCGCGCTGTCCTCGATCAGCAACTGCGCGGCGGTGTCGCCCGACATGGACGAGGAGACCGGCACCGCCGGGTCGTACTCGCCCGCGCGACCTCCAGCGCCCGCGCGATCAGCGTCCGACCCGCGTCCTTGACACTGTCGATCAGCGGCTGCGTCGCGACCGCGTAGGTGCCCACGCCGCGGCTCACGCCCACCAGGTCCATGCCGTGGACGATGTGCAGTCGCCGCCGGTGCTGCGCGGCGTACTCCACCGCCCAGCGCAGGGCACGCGCAGCGCCTTCCGAACCGTCCACGCCCACCACGACGGGCGCCGCGGCCAGCCGATGCGGATCGTCGAATTGCTGCTGTGTCATCGTGGCCTCCGGGGTGAGGTGAAATCATCGGCGCCCGAATCGGGCCGGTCCTCTCACGGTAGGAATGCGACCTGCCTCACGACTGCGGGCGATCGTCCTCGAACCGGGGACCAAAGGCCCCTGCGCGGCGTCCCCAGGCCACGGGGTCGGGACTTCGGGCGCCATTGGTCACCATCGGATCGAGAACAACGGCCCTGCTGCCCGCCCCGCCCCGCGGGCAAAGCTGATTGCCATGGATTCTCCCGCACCCGCGCACACCGTCGCGATCGTGGCACTGGTCCTCGGCACGGTCATGGTCGTCGCGATCCCCGCCGCCACCGTCTACCTGTCCGACTGGCGCGGATGTACGGCGCGGTACTGGTCTACCTCGCGTTCGTCGAATATCTGGCGGTCGCGGTGGGGCTGGTCCGGTGGGGTGCCGGTCAGTTCCGTTCCTGATCGCGACCGGGCACGAAATCCGCTGTCCCCAGCGGGATTCGCACGGTAGCGCCGGCCGCCAGCATCGTGGTGACGCCGGCACAGTGGACCTCGACCGGATCGGCGCGGCCCGCATCCGCGGCGACCTCCAGCAGGTCGGCACTGATCCGGATCGCGAGGCGGTGTCCCCGGTAGATGATCGAGCAGCGCAGCTCCCCCAGCTCGCTCGGCCAGCACGGATTGAAGATCAGGCGATCGGATCGGATCTCCATCCCGGTGAAGCAGCGCTGCACGAGGTCGATACTGCCGGCCATGGCGCCCAGATGAATTCCCTCCTCCGTGGTGCCGCCCTGGATATCGGCGACATCGGAGTCGAGGACCCGGTCGAAGAAGTCCATGGCCCGTGCCCGGTGCGCGCGGGCCAGCACCCAGGCGTGGACCAGCGCGCTCAGCGTGGAGCCATGTGAGGTCCGGGCCAGGTAGTAGTCGATGGTCCGCGGGATCATCTCCCCCGGCAGCTCGTACCCCAAACGCTCCAGCACGTCCCGCAATTCGTCGGCCGAGAGCAGGTAGAACAACATCAGCACATCGGCCTGTTTGGCGGCCCGGTACCGGTTGACGTCATCGCCCTCGGCCTCGAGGATGCGATCGAGCCGCTGGATCTCGCCGTAGCGCTGCCGATAGCCGTCCCAATCGAGTTCGGCCAGCAGCTCGTAGCCGTCGAACTGACTGATGACGCCGTCGTGGAACGGCACGAACATGCGGTGGCTCACGTGCTCCCATCGAGCGACCTCGGCCGGCGCGACGCGCAGTGATTCCAGCAGTTCCGCGCGCGCCCGCGGGGTCAGCCGCTCCAATGCCTCCTGAGCGCGCAGCAACGTCCATACCGCCATCACGTTGGTGTAGGCGTTGTCGTCGACACCGGACCCGGGCGATCTCGGCGAACCGGTGTGAAATTCGTCGGGTCCGATGACACCACGCACGTGATAGCGATCGTGGCGGGGATCGTAGTCGGCCATACTCGCCCAGTACCGAGCGATCTCGACCAGCAGTTCGGCCCCGTAGTCGGTGAGGAATTCGATGTCGCCGGTCGCCTGGTAGTACTGCCACACGGTGAAAGCGACGGCGCTGCCGATGTGATGGGCGCGCGGGCTCGGATCCGGATTCCAGTGCCCCGATAACGGATTCAGATGCAGGAGCTGACTCTCCTCACGTCCGTCGGAACCCGACTGCCACGGGAACATCGCTCCGCGCTGACCCGCCGCGGCGGCCGCCCGGCGCGCCTCGGGCAGTCGCCGGTACCGGTAACGCAACAGTCCACGGGCCACTCTCGGGAAGCGCGGGTTGAGGACCGGGTACACGAACAGCTCGTCCCAGAAGACGTGACCGCGATAGGCCTCACCGTGCAGGCCACGCGCGGGGACACCGACATCGAGATCGGCGGTGTGCGGCGACAGGGTCTGCACCAGGTGCAGCAGATGCAACCGGATCACCCGGGTCGCCCGGTCACCGCCGTCGAGGTCGATGCGCAGCCGATCCCACAGGTGTTCCCAGGCGGCGGTGTGGGATTCGAGCAGCTCCGCGAAGCGACCGGCAGCGCGCAGCGACCGTGCGGCCTCGTCGTCCGGGGCCGAGACGGCGTGGTCGCGGCCGGTGACCACGGCCGCGATCTTCTCCAGCACGACCGTGTCCCCCTCGGACAGCGCGACGCCGTGGTCGTGACCGATCGTCCCCTCCGCTTCCACGAGTTCGGTTGCGGGACACAGTTTCACCTCGTCCCGGTGCAGGGTGCCGCGGGCGGCGGTCGCCACCGGGATCCCCGACTGCCCGGTGCGGACGACCAGCAGCACCGATTCGGGCGACAGCTCACGCGCCGACACCGGCTCGAGGTGCTCGCCCGACAGTTCGCGATACCGCGCCACCAGGCCGTTGCGCACGCCGCCGTCCACCATCGATCGAAAGACCACGGTGCCCGACCAGTTCTCGGCGGTCACCGCTGTCTCCAGCCCGCACAGGTGCGGGGAGTGCATGGCCGCGAAACGACGCTGACTCACCCGCGTGATGCGCCCGGCGGCGTCACGGAAGCGGAACCGCCGCAGCAGCACCGCCCGCCGCAGATCGAATTCCTGCCGGTAGGAAAGCAATTCGACGGAATCGATGTCGAGCCAGTCCGCGTCACCGATGCGGAAGGTGACCGGAAGCCAGTTCGGCAGGTTCACCAGGCTCTCGTTGTCCACGGTCCGCCCGGCGACCTGGTCGAAGAGCCGGTTGTAGGTCCCCGCCACATAGGTGCCGGGATAGTGGTGCTCCCCGGCCGCGCATTCGGGCGCGGCGCCCCGGGTGGCGAGGTAGCCGTTGCCGACCGTGCACAACGCCTCGCGCAGGCGCTCGTGCGCCGGGTCGTACCCGTCGAAGGCGAGCACCCACGAATCCGATACGGCCCCGGTCGATTCGGCGTCCAACAGCCCGGCCAGGTCGTCGAGGAACGCGCGCACGCCGTCGGGTCCCGGCAGCGCGAAGCGGGCGGCGGTGCGCCGGTCCCCGTTCTCGTCGTGGCGGACCACCACCGAGATCCCCTCGGCCTCGATCGCGTCGAAGGCGTCCTCGTCGGTGAGATCGTCGCCGAGGTAGATCGGCAGGGTCGGCGTGGTGAGGTGGCCCAGGATCCAGCGCAGCGCGGTTCCCTTGTCCCAGTCCACATCCGGTCGCAGTTCCACGACCTTGCGCCCGCCCGTCACCCGCAGGCCCCGGTCGCGCGCCTGCGCGTGCACCGCGGCCGTCACCGCGGGGACCCGTTCCGGCGCCACGCGCCGGTAGTGCACCGCGACGGCGAACCGTTTGTGCTCCACCAGAACTCCGGGGATGTCGCGCAGTGATCGCTCGAGTTCCGCGGCCGCCGCGGCGAGGGCGAGTTCCGCGCCCGGCGCCGCATCGTGCACGTGGGTCGTACCATCGGGGGCGAGCAATTCGAATCCGTGACATCCGGCGTACCAGAGTCCGTCCACCCCCACCCGTTCCCGCAGATCCGCGAGCTCGCGACCGCTCACGATGGCCACCGGGCACCGCGAGGCCAGCCGCTGCAGCGCCGCGGCCGCGCCGTCCACCAGGGCCGCCGCACCCGGATCGGGCACGATGGCCGACAGCGTGCCGTCGAAATCGAGGAGGACCGAGGCCTTTTCGGTGTCGAGCAGGTCGCCGAGCCGGGCCGGGCTCGCCTCGGGCAGCTCCGACATCCGCCGGAAACCGTTGCGCAGCCCCACCTGCCCGAGATCGGCGACCACCACATCGGCCCCGTGTTCGGCGAGCCGGTCCCCGTGCCCGCCCCGGTCCACGCCGATCACCAGACCGAAACCGCCGGCGCGCCCGGCCGCCACGCCGGCCTCCGCGTCCTCCACGACGATCGTCCGTTCCGGTTCGGCTCCGAGCCGGCGCGCGGCCTCGAGCAGCATCGCGGGGTCGGGTTTGCCCGCCAATCCCAGCTCGTCGGCGACGATCCCGTCCACGCGCACACCGAACAGATCACCGATGCCGGCCGCGCGCAGGACCTCGGCACAGTTGCGGCTGGCCGAGAAGACCGCGACGCCGATGCCCGCGGCCTGCAGGCGGCGCACCAGCGCCACGGTGGTGTCGAAGGCGGGCATTCCGTCGCAGGTGAGCCGGTCCTTGAACAGCCGGTCCTTGCGATTGCCCAGCGCGCAGACGGTCCCGGCGTCCTCACCGTCCGCGGGATCGCCGTACGGGAGTGAGATGCCGCGCGCGGCAAGGAAATTGGTGACGCCCTGATATCGGGGAACCCCGTCGACCCAGCGCAGGTAGTCGTCGGCGCCGAACGGTGACCGATCCTCACCGACCACCACTGGACGATGGTCCAAGAACTCGTCGAACGTTTCCTTCCAGACCGACGCGTGGACCGACGCGCTGTCGGTCACCACGCCGTCCATATCGAAGATCACCGCATCGTGACGCCGCGCATCGATCAACGGCATGGCCTGTGTGTGCTCGTCCACGGATTCAGCGTGCGTCGCGCCCGGCGCGAAGCCAAGGGTCCTGTAGCACCGCAACGAGGACCAACGGCCCCTGCGGCTATGACGGCCCGCGTCCTAGCGTGAGTCCATGAGCCCATTACCCAGCGGTGACACGATCGAGCAGGCCGTCCGGCTGTCCGGTCGCGCGCCCTCGTTGCACAACAGCCAACCGTGGCACTGGGTCTTCGACGGCGCCACCCTGCACCTGTTCTCGGTGCGCGAGCGGATCCTGCCCGCCACCGACGCCTCCGGACGGCAGCTGCTGATCAGCTGCGGCCTCGCGCTGGGCCACCTGCGGGCGGCGCTCGCGGCAACCGGATGGCAGATCCGGGTCGCCTACTTCCCGAATCCCACCCGCCACGACCATCTCGCGGCGGTCACCTTCGAACCCTCGCGCATCGTCACCGACGCCGACCTGGATCGCGCGGCCGCCATCGAAATCCGGTACACCGACCGGCTCCCGTTCACCGCCCCGGACGGCTGGCGCGATTTCGAACCGGTGCTTCCGGTGATCGTCGACCCGCTCGACGCCGTGGTCACCGTGCTGCCGCCCGAAGCCCGCTCCGAACTGGCCCACGCGTCGCGGCTCACCGCCGCCGTGCGCCGCTACGATTCCGGCTATCAGGCCGAATTACAGTGGTGGGCAGGGCATTCGCTGGCCGCCGAGGGCATCCCTCCCACTGCTCGACTCTCCGCAGAGGAGCGTGAGCGCGTCGAGGTGAACCGCGTCCTGCCCGCCGCCGCAGGCGAACCGCGCCGCACCGAGATCGACGACGACCGATCCGTCGTCGTAGTCGTGTCCAGCGGCGACAGCCTCGTCGAACTCGTGCGCTGCGGTGAGGCTCTGTCGACCATCCTGCTCGAATGCACGGTCGCCGGCTACGCCACGTGCCCGCTCACCCATGTCACCGAACTGCCGCGCAGTCGTGCGATCATCCGTGGGCTCACCGGCCGAGACGAGCAGCCACAGGTCCTGGTTCGCATCGGTAGCGTCCCCACCTCCGAGCAACGTCAGCCCCGGACACCGCGGCTGCCCCTCGCGCAGATCCTCGAGGTCACCGCGCCCGCCACCTCGACAGCCGAATGAATTTCGGCGTTTCGCGGCCGCGGGACCCGCGCGCTATCTTTGACCTCACAGCCCGAGAAGATGGGAACCGGCCATGATCACCGTATTTCTCGTAGACGACCACGAGATCGTTCGCCGGGGGCTCGTCGACTTGCTCGACAGCGACCCGGACATCACCGTCCTCGGCGAAGCCTCCGACTGCGCCCAGGCGCTGGCCCGGATCCCCGCCCTCAAGCCCGATGTCGCGGTCCTCGACGTCCGACTGCCCGATGGCAACGGCATCGAACTGTGCCGCGACCTGCTCTCGCGCCTGGATGGGCTGCGCTGCCTGATACTCACCTCGTTCACCGATGAACAGGCCATGATGGACGCCATCCTGGCCGGCGCCAGCGGCTACGTGGTCAAGGACATCAAGGGCATGGAGCTGGCCAAGGCCATCAAGGAGATCGGGGCCGGCCGCTCGCTGCTGGACAACCGCGCCGCCGCCGCGCTCATGGACCGGCTGCGCCGCAGCACCCAATCGGACGGGCCCCTGGCCGGGCTCACCGAACAAGAGCGCAAACTCCTCGATCTGCTCGGCGAGGGCCTGACCAACCGCCAGATCGCGGAGCGCATGTTCCTCGCCGAGAAGACGGTCAAGAACTACGTCTCCCGCCTGCTCGCCAAACTGGGCATGGAACGCCGCACCCAGGCCGCGGTCTACGCCTCCAAACTGCACGCCGACCACCCCGAACCGCGCTGACGCGGCGATGAAGACGATCCGCCGCGCCTCCCGATCGGGGCGCGGCGGTTTCCGTTGCTGCGGCAACTTGTTCTCGCGAGGTTCTCGCGGCTTGGTTCCCGAACGCCGGCCCCGAGGCCAGAGCGATCCAGCAGCGACGATAGTCAGAGGGGACGAATCCGGAGTCGCCGCACCGGTCATCGTCTCCCGTGACTTGCAGGTGTCACGTCGCGGCGGAGGGCCGAATCGACGGGCATACAGCACAATCCGGCTTACAGTCCGCTCGCACCTCATCCTCTGGAGCCACCCCGGACCTCGGGACCGACCTGCCAATTCTGCGATGCGCCCGCTACCGGCCGCAGTGGCGGCAAGTCCTCGGCTACAAGGTCTTTGGTCCCCCGGCTGCGTGCGGGCGGGCCCTATCGATCCCCGGGATCCAGCGGAACCCTCGAAGACATGACGATTCCTGCGCGCACGGCCGTCACGAATACCGGTCCGCGGCAGCCGGTTCGCGCCATACCCGTCGCGATCGCCGCGGCGCAGCCGGCCGACCGGGTGATGACCGCGCTTGCCACCGGCGACACCGGCCTGACCGAGGCCGAATCCGCCCGTCGAGCAGCCTTGTTCGGCCCCAATGCCATTCGGACTCATCGGGCGCGAATCGGACCGGTCGTGGCCCGTCAGTTGCGTTCACCGCTGTTGTTGCTGCTGGCCGTGACCGCCGCGGTTTCCTTCTTCCTCGGCGAGCGCACCGATGCGGTGGTCATCGGCGTGATCGTGGCCCTGTCGGTGGGGCTGGGCACCGTCAACGAGTTTCGCGCCGAGCAGGCCGCCGATGCGCTGCACGAGCGCATCCGGCATCGGGTCGTGGCGGTGCGCGACGGGCGGGCCCGATCGATCGATCTCCCGGAACTGGTTCCCGGCGACATCGTCGAGCTGCGGCCGGGGGAACTGGTGCCCGCCGATCTGCGGCTGCTGTTCTCCACCGGTCTGCACTGCGATGAATCGGTGCTCACCGGGGAAGCCGAGCCGGTGCGGAAATCGGCGGAGGCGGTACCCGAGGGCAGCCCGATCGCCGAGCTGTCGTCCTGTGCCCTCATGGGCACGGTGGTCGCCACCGGGACCGGCCGGGGTGTGGTGATCGCGACGGGCGGCGACACCGAATTCGGGCGTATCGCGGTCGGTTTGGCGCGCAAGGAGCCCGAGACCGAGTTCCAGGTCGGACTGCGCCGGTTCTCGATGCTGCTGGTGCGGGTCGCCGCCGCCCTGACGATCGGCATCTTCGCGGTGAACCTGGTGCTGCACCGGCCGTTGCTGGACGCGCTGATGTTCTCGCTGGCGATCGCGGTAGGGATCTCGCCCCAACTGCTCCCGGCGGTGGTGTCCACCAGTCTCGCGGCCGGGTCGCGGCTGCTGGCCCAGCGCGGGGTGCTGGTGAAGCGGCTCGTCTGTATCGAGGATCTCGGCGATATCGAGGTGCTGTTCACCGACAAGACCGGGACGCTGACCGAAGGGCGGATCGAGTTCATGCGCACGGTCGCCGCCGACTCGTCCGACGGCACCGAAACCACCACGCTCGGACTGGTGTGCACCGACGGTTCGATCGAGCAGGGCGCTCTGGTGGGCGGCGACGCGCTCGACACCGCGCTGTGGGCGGCGCCGCTCCCCCAGCGGGCGGCGGCCGGCCGGTATTCGCGCCTGGCCACATTGCCTTTCGATCATCGGCGCCGCATGGTGTCGGTCCTGGTCGAGTCGCCCGCGGGTGAGCGGGTCCTCATCACCAAGGGCGCACCGGAAGCCGTACTCGCCTGCTGTGAACACGTTCCCGAATCAGCGGCCAGGGCCCTCGACGACGAGTTCGCGGCCGGACACCGCGTGGTCGCGGTGGCCACCCGTTCGGCGGTCGGCACCACGGCACTGACGACCGCCGAGGAGACCGGGCTGCGGCTGGCCGGATTCCTGGTCTTCCTGGACCCGCCGAAATCCACTGCCGGCGCGGCCATCACCCGGCTGACGACGCTGGGCATCGCGGTCAAGGTGATCACCGGAGATCATCCGGGCGTGGCCGCGCAGGTGTGCGAACGGCTGGGCCTGCGCGTGGAAGGCACGCTCTCGGGCGCCGACATCGACCGCCTCACCGACCCGGAGCTCGCCGGGAAACTCTCCACCACAACAATTTTCGCGCGTATCGACCCGGAGCAGAAGGCGCGCATCGTGCGCGCGCAACGCTCGCTCGGCGTCGATGTCGCCTTCCTCGGCGACGGCGTCAACGACGCGCTGGCCCTGCACGCGGCCGATGTCGGGATCTCCGTCGACGCCGCCACCGACGTCGCCAAGGACGCCGCCGACGTGGTGCTGCTCGAGAAGGATCTGCAGGTGCTGGCCGACGGCGTCACCCAGGGCCGCCGCGTCTTCGCCAACACCATGAAGTACGTCCTGATGGGTACCTCCAGCAATTTCGGCAATATGTTCAGCGCGGCCGGCGCGTCGGCCTTCCTGCCCTTCCTGCCGATGCTGCCCTCACAGATCCTGCTCAACAACCTGCTCTACGACTCCAGCCAGCTCGCCATCCCCACCGACACCGTGGACGAGGAGCAGCTGGCGCGCCCGTCGCGCTGGGACATCGCGCTGATCCGGCGGTTCATGCTGGTGTTCGGCCCGATCAGCTCGGTCTTCGACTTCGCCACCTTCGGGATCATGATCTGGGTCTTCCACGCCGGCGAATCCCTGTTCCACACCGGCTGGTTCGTCGAGTCACTGGCCACCCAGACCTTGGTGCTGTTCGTCATCCGCACCCGCAGAACACCGTTCTTCCGCAGCCGTCCCAGTGTTGTCCTGCTCACCGCCGCCCTGGCCGCGGTCGGGATCGGCGCGTTACTTCCCGTGACCCCGCTGGCCGCCGCGCTCGGCTTCGAGCCCCTGCCCGCCGGATTCTTCGCGGCCCTGCTCGCCATGATCCTCGTGTATCTCGCGCTGGCCGAGGCGGCCAAACGCTGGTTCTTCCACGCGCCCGGGCCCGTGCCGGCCGTCCGCGACCGCCGCACCGATCACCGATTGCAGCGGCGCGCAGCACGTTTCGCCGCGGGAACGCGCCCGGCGCCGGGGACTTACGCCTGATCGAAACGGGCATTTGGTCTCTGGAGCCGGGCAGCCGGGTGCGGTGTGCTTCATACATGACACACCACAAGATCTACGAAGAGCAGCGCGCCCTCGACCGCAGCGGACTCGCCGACCAATTGCGGGAACTCGCCGACGAACTCGACGCCAGGGGCGCGATCACCTATGGCAGCGGCGGCACCACCGGCACCCTCGTACTCCCGGACAAACTGCGCGGCGAAGTGGAGATCACGCGCTCCGGCCACGACAATCACACCAAACTTGTTGCCCGGCTGCGTTTCACCGATTCCGACAGCGCCGACGATGACGACGACGCCGAATGGGAGATCGACGACCCGTACGCCTGAACCGGCGCGGCTATCCCGCCTTCTTCGCCACGAGCCGCACCCCGGTCACCAAGGTCGGCTCGATGGCGACGATGGAATCCATCATCCCGTCGACCCACGGCCGCAGCAGCGCCTCGTAGCGAGCGACGCGCTCGGGATCGGTCACCGGACGGGCGATGCCCGTCACCACCACCGACCACCCCAGTTGTTCGATCGGATCGATGTCGTCGGCCTCATAGGCCACAACGATATTCGAGTCGGCGCGCACGCTCGAGGTGAGCCGCGACGTGAGCTTGGTTCGCACGATGACGATCTCACCGTCGTCGACCAGATGATTCACCGGGCGCACGGCGGGCAAGGCGTCACGCGTGAAGATCACCCGCCCGAACGGCACGCTCGCCAGCAGCCGCAGCGCCTCCTCGCGGCCCATGGCCACGGTGGCGCGGGGATCGAACGAACGCTCGGAGGCCGCGTTCATGCGCAAGCCCCCAGCGCCCGACCCGCTCCTCGGCCGGATACGTCCGGCCGCAAGCGAATTCGGACCGATAGAGCTTCGTACACGTGCATGAACTGACACCCTTTCTCACCCGGTCCCCTTAGATGATGCGTTCCCCCGATCAATGTCAGCATCGGCACCCCGATCCTCACAGGGCCGAAGGTCCCATCTCGGACGTCCTTCCGGCACCCCGAGCGGTGTGCTACCGGCTCCCCAACCCGTGCAGCAGCACCGTTTCCAGGAATCCGGGGACCTGGCGGACTCCCATATGCCCTTCGAGGGTCAGTTCCCAGGCGGTTTCCGCCAGTCCACAGAACGTGGAGGCCAGCCAGGTGCCCGGCATATCACTGCGGAGCGCACCGGCGTCCTGGCCCATGACGAGGAGCGCGACGATCCTGGTGAAGATCTCCTCGGTTCGCGCGGTCGACTCCCCCCTGTCGTCCGGCTCGACATAGACGAGGTTCCACAGCTGCGCGAACGGCTGATACTCCCCGATCAGCATGTCCAAGACCGCTCCGACAGCGTGCTCGCCGCTTTCCGCCCGCGTCAGGACACGGTCACAGTCGTCGAGGATCTTCGCGGCCATCGCCTGGACGAGCACCTGCCGGGTCGGGAACAGGCGAGTCAGCGTCGCCCGGCTGATACCCGCACCGGCAGCGAGGACCTGCATCGACGCCCCTCTGTCCTTGGCGAGAACCGGGATCACCGAGTCCAGCACTTCCGCAGCATCGGTTCGCATTGTCGAATGAACTCCATCAGTCTCTTTTGACACACCATTGTCTCAGAGAATTCTGTGATGTATCAGTTCATCATTCTACGAGGTCGTGGCGGCTGGACCGGGAAGCGAACCTCCACGACAGATCGGTCGGCACTCATGACGATGCATCGGCGCGGATTCCTGCGGGTAACCGCGTTGTCCGCCTTGGCATTCGCCGCGGCAACCGCCTGCGACGGCTCGGGTACCGCGCCACCTCCGGGCGCACGACAGCGCGTCATCGTCGTCGGCGCGGGGATCGCAGGTCTGGCCGCGGCCCGGTCGCTCGCGGATCGGGGACACGACGTCGTCGTGGTGGAGGCGCGCGATCGAATCGGCGGACGGATCCGGACCAGCGGCCACTGGGCCGACGCACCGGCGGATCTGGGCGCCACCTGGATCCACGGCGTCGACGGCAACCCGATCACCGACCTGGCCCGCAAGGCCGGTGCCGCCACCGTGCCGACCAGTTACGAGAACGGGACAGACTACGGGACCGACGGCCATCCGGTCGACGACGCAACCGCTGCCGCGATCGGACATTGGCGCGACCGGATCGCGAAGGCGCTGCGCGATGTCCAGGACCAGGACGACGACGAAACACACGACACGTCGGTGCGAACGGTCGCACAGCAAGCGGTGAATTGGCCGGCGCTCGGGGATCCCGACAAAGCCCTGGTCTCCTCGGTACTGAACGACTACGAGCACGAGTACGCGGGGAGTGTCGACGAGTTGTCGAGCCTGTACTTCGACAGCGACGCGCGGATCAAGGGCAAGGACGTACTGTTCCCCGGCGGCTTCACGGCGATCACGGAGTTCCTCGCCGCCGGGGTGACGGTTCGCACCGGACAGGTGGTCGAGCGCATCGAATGGAGCGACGCCGGGGTCGGCGTCACGACCCGCAGCGACACCTTCCGCGGCGACCACGTCGTGGTCACACTGCCACTGGGCGTGTTGCAGAGTGGCGCGGGTCGAATTCACCCCAGGACTGCCGACCGACAAGGCCGCCGCCGTCGAACACCTCGGCATGGGCGTCCTCGACAAGTGCTATCTGCGCTTTCCCACCAAGTTCTGGCCGGACACCGACTGGCTGACGTATGTGCCCCGCCTCGACAACGCCGGGCAGTGGGGACAATGGGTCAACTTCTCCCGCGCCTGCGGACAGCCGATCCTGCTCGGATTCAACGCCGGCGATTTCGGCCGGTCGAGCGAGAACTCGTCCGACGCCGACCTGGTCGCCAGTGCGATGAGCACGCTGCGAACCATGTACGGGCCCGGCATTCCCGCGCCCCTGGACTACCAGCTCACGCGCTGGTCGCAGGACCCGTACGCGCGTGGTTCGTACTCGTTCAACAAGATCGGATCGACTCCGGCTATGCGCGACCACCTCGCGGAGAGTATCGACGACCGCGTCCACTTCGCCGGTGAGGCGACCGACCGCAACTCGTTCGGCACGGTCCACGGCGCCTACGCGTCGGGAGTGCGCGCGGCCCGGCAGATCACCGGCTGACGGGTCCGAGGACAACCTCTCCGGCGGACCGGGCCGGGCTGATCGCCCCGGAATTCGGTTCGTCGCGAGTGTTCCGCTACGCCGTTGTGGCGGGTGACTCGCTCGGGTGACGCCGTTGTCGCCCTTGGAACTTCGAACCGGTGGGCTTCTTGCCGATACCACGATTCTGCTCCCGGCCAGACGCGGAGCACAGCGTCCAAGGTCGGTATTCATGGTGCGCTCGGCCCTGCGCACCGTCCCGCAGAGGTCGGTCGGCCGGGGGACTTCGGTCCTTTCGCGGCGGCCGCCGCGGCACAGTCATCGACTTGTTCCCACCCCACCGGGACCTTCTCCTCTGGAACCGCGTCGCACCCGAGCACAGGCTGGTGACACGACTATCGAAGGAGGCGTGCGATGGAATACAGGGTGAACGTCTGCGAGACACCGCCCCAGACGGTCCTGCGCATACCGTTGGAGATCCGCCCGGATCTGTTGAGCGAGGGCATCGTCGGCGGGATGGGCCGGCTCACCGAGGTCGCCGAGAAAGCGGGACTCACCGCGAGCGGCGCGCCGACGATCACGTTTCACCGGGAACTGCCCGCCGAGGACGCCATCGTCGTCGACTTCGGGCTCCCGATCGAGCCGGCCCCAGCGCTGGGACCGAGTTCCGGTGCGGAGATGGTCATCCAGTCCCCCACCCTGGTGGCCCGCACCAGCCATCGAGGCAGCTATCGCGATATCGACGCGGCCTATCGCGCCCTGCGGGAATGGTTGCGGCAAGCCGGCTATCGTCCTGTCGGCCCGCCGACCGAGGCGTACCTCATCGGGCCGGACGAGGTGAGCGATCCGCGGATGCTCATCACCGAGATCCGTATCCCGGTGGCCCCGGCCCCGGCCATCGCCGTCCACCTCGCCACCTCTTTCCCAGAGGCCGTGGAGCGGACCCGAACAGTGATGCGAGAGCGTGGATTCGGAGTCGTCACCGAATTCGACGTGCAGGCGGCGTTGCGTGAGCGAACCGGTGAGCACATCGAGGAGTATCTGATCCTCGGCGTCTGCAATCCGCAGCTCGCCGGCCTCGCCCTGGCGACCGATCGAGAGGCCGGATTGCTCATGCCCTGCACCGTGGTGGTCCGGGCCGACGAGACCGGTGTACTGGTCGAAGCCGTCGATCCCACCCTGCTCGTCCAGGTCCTGGCCCGGCCCGAGCTGGCCGCCTCGGCCGAGGAGATGCGGCGGATGCTCGCCGGGGCGCTGTCGGGCCTGACCCATCCCGCCGCCGCGGCAGGCTGACCACGATGCCGGGGACCATGGTCCCCGGCGAGGCGGGTCCGAGTCCTCTGACCGAAATTCCGAGGCGCGAGCAGGCTCGACATATGGAAACCACAGCCCCCCACATCGCCGTCGTCTACGCCACCGCCCAAGGATCCACGCGCGAGATCGCCGATTTCATCGGCGCCTCGCTCACCGCCCGCGGCGCGCTGGTAGAAATCGCGGACGCCGAGCACGCGCCCGACCCGACCCGCTTCGACGTGGTGATCCTCGGCAGCGCCGTCCACGACCGGGCGCTGCTGCCCGCACTGGGCGACTACGTCCGGTCCCACCGCCACGAACTGCGAGAGCGCCCGGTGTGGCTGTTCAGCGTCGGTCTGGGACCCGCACTGGTGGGCCCGATCGGCCGCCTCATGGGCCGCGCCGTCCCGAAACAGATTGCCGCGCTGCGGGAGATGATCGGTCCGCGCGACTACCACGCCTTCGCCGGTCACTACGAACGTGCGGGCGTGTCATTCACGGCGCGCACGATGTACCGCCTGGTAGGCGGTCGGCGTTACGGCGACCTACGCGACTGGCCCGCCATCACGGCCTGGACCGACACCATCGCCCAGGAGCTGAAACTGCCCAGCGCGCAAGCCATCCCGACCCACCCCTGACCCACCTCCGCGAGAGAGGCCACGCCGATGAGCCATCACACCGACCCGTTCGGTCCTGCGATCCACACCGGCAACGTCTGGCTGCGCACCGTCGCCGACCGGCTGGGCACCGACGATCGGATGACCGCGCACCAGGCGTTGCGCGCCTGGCTGCACACGGTGCGCGATCGCCTCGATGTCGGCGCCGCCGCGCATCTGAGCGCGCAACTGCCCACACTGTTGCGGGGCGTGTTCTACGAGGGCTGGACGCCGGGACGCGTTCCGGTGCCGCACGACCCGCACTCGTTCCTCCATCAATTCGCCCGTTCGGCGGACGTGTCGACGGAGGAGGCGAGGCGGTCGGCCGCGGCGATCACCGATGCGCTGGCGCAACTGTTCTCGCCCGGCCAGCTCGACCACGTCCTGGCCCAACTGCCCGCACCGCTGCGACGCGTGCTGCTCGGCGCCGACTTCAGCGACATTCTCACCGCGGCAGGCATTTTCGAGACCCCCGAAGGCCGTCCGTGACCATTCGCCACGCCCCCCTGTTCGTCATCGCACTCCCGTTCGTCGTCACCGGCCTCGAACTCGCCGGCGCGTCGCCGGCGGTGCTGCTGTGCGCATTGCTCGTCCTCACCGTCCCGATCCTGCTGTTGCTGCTGCTACCGGGATCGAAGAACAACTGGAGTAGTCATGGGTGACTATGTCGCTGCCTTCGATGAATTGCGACTGACCGACGCCGACCGCGCCGGCGGCAAGGGCGCCAACCTCGGCGAACTGGTCGCGGCGAAGCTACCCGTGCCACCGGGTTTCGTCGTTCTCGCCGCCGCGTACGAAGAGGTGATCCAGGCCGGCCCCCACGGTCCCGAACTCGACGAGCTGCATGCTCGCGGACTCGCCGCGGCCGCGAGTGCGACGCACTCCGATGCCGAACAGCTCGACGAGCTGTGCCGCCGTATGCGCGAACTGGTCCACGACACCCCGATCACCTCGGCCGTCCGTGACGCCGCCCTGTCGGCCTACCATCGGCTCGGGGACAGCGTCCTCGTGGCGGTCCGATCCTCGGCGGTCGGCGAGGACAGCGCGACCGCGTCCTTCGCGGGAATGAACGTCTCGCGCACCAATATTCGCGGCGACGACGAGGTGATCGCCGCGCTCGCCGACTGCTGGTCGTCGCTGTTCACGCCGCGAGTGCTGACCTATCGGGCGCGGCGCGGCATGCATGATCGGCCCGAGATGGCGGTGGTGGTGCAGCGCATGGTCACCGTCCGCTCGGCCGGGGTCGCGTTCACCGCCGACCCGGCCACCGGCTCGCGCGATCGCATCGTCATCGACGCGGCACGCGGCCAGGGCGAGGTGGTGGTGTCCGGCGCTGTCACCCCCGATACCTACGTGCTCGACGCTGCGGGGCCGACACTGCTCACCACGCAGATCGGCCGCCAGAGCTTCGTCATCGTGGCCGGTCCCGACGGTGACCGGCGTATCGAGCTGTCCGAGGCCGAGGCCGAGGCTCCCGCGCTCACCGAGGATCAGGCCCTCGCAGTGGCGCGGCTCGCGCTCCAGGTGCAGGCCCACCACGGCGGCCTTCCCCAGGACGTCGAATGGGCCTTCGACGACCAGGACCTCTGGCTGGTGCAGGCGCGGCCGATCACCACCATGCCCGACGACGTCGACGCGAAACCGCCCATGGCGCACACCGTCGAGGGCCGGGTCCTGGTGCGCGGGCTGGCCGCCGCGCCGGGGCGTGCCATCGGCCCGGTTCGCGTGCTGCGTTCGCCCGCCGAGGGATCGGCGCTCTGTGACGGCGAGATCCTGGTCGCCCCCATGACCAATCCCGACTGGCTGCCGACGCTCTCGCGGGCCGCCGCGGTGGTGACCGACAGCGGCGGCATGACCTGCCACGCCGCCATCGTGGCCCGCGAACTCGGCATCCCGTGCATCGTCGGCGCGCGCACCGCGACCACTCAGTTGTCCACCGGCGAGAAGGTCACCGTCGACGGTTCCGCGGGCCAGGTGTACGCCGGAAACCCGCTCCCGGCCTCGATCACGGCCGTCCCGCGCCCGGTTCCGGCGGTCGCCGCACCGGAGGCCACCGCCACGCGTGTCTATGTGAATCTGGCCCTGCCCGATGTCGCCGAACGCGTCGCCGCCACCGACGCCGACGGGGTCGGACTGCTGCGGGCGGAGGTGCTGCTGACCGAGGCGCTCGGTGGGCGGCACCCGCGCGACCTCATCGCCCGCGGCGAGGACGAGAAGTTCATCCAGAGCATGGCCGCCTCGATCCATCGGATCAGCTCCGCGTTCGCGAACAGACCCGTCATCTATCGCGCGAGCGATATGCGCAGCAACGAATTCCGCGCGCTGGAGGGCGGCGGCCGCTACGAGCCGGACGAGCACAACCCGATGATCGGATTCCGGGGCTGCTACCGCTACGTCCGCCAACCCGAGATGTTCCGGCTGGAGCTGGCCGCCCTCGCGCGGGTGCGCGAACAGACCCCCAACGTGCACTTGATGATTCCGTTCGTCCGCACCCGCTGGGAACTCGAAGCCTGCCTGGAGCTCGTCGACGCGAGCCCGCTCGGCCGTCAGCGTGGCCTGCACCGCTGGATCATGGCCGAGGTGCCCTCGGTGGTGTACCGACTACCCGAATACGTCAACCTCGGGATCGACGGAATCTCCATCGGCAGCAACGATCTCACCCAGCTCATGCTCGGCGTCGACCGTGATTCCGAGGAGTGCGCCGAACTGTTCGACGAGTCCGACGGGGCCGTGCTCGACGCCATCGAGCAGATCGTCACCAGCGCGCGCCTGCTCGGGATCACGTCCTCGCTGTGCGGCCAAGCTCCCTCCACCAAGCCCGAGTTCGTGGAGCATCTGGTGCGCGCGGGCATCACCTCGGTGTCGGTCTCCCCGGACGCGGTCGACCGCACCCGGCGCGCGGTCGCGGCGGCCGAGCGGCGAGTGCTGCTGGACCACGCGCTGTCCATGCCGACGGGACGATGATCGAGCCCGCGTCGGCGTGGAGCACGGTGACGCGGGTCAGGCCCTAAAATCGGATTCCGACCTAGAATCAGGGAAGGCCGTAACGGACAAAACGTGCGCGGATCCCACACGTACAGGAAGACGATATGACCCCTGAGCCCCAGGACGGCTCCTACTCGGTGCGCGAAACTCTCTCTCAGCT
Organism: Nocardia tengchongensis; assembly: GCF_018362975.1. Classification (NCBI taxonomy): domain Bacteria; kingdom Bacillati; phylum Actinomycetota; class Actinomycetes; order Mycobacteriales; family Nocardiaceae; genus Nocardia; species Nocardia tengchongensis. The sequence goes on along the minus strand of NZ_CP074371.1, from coordinate 4,845,075 downwards.
CCGCCTGCGGGAGTTGCTCGTAGAGGTCAAGGACCGGGTCGAGCTGATCATCGACGCGCGCGACCGCATGGACGGCTTGGTCGAGGCCATGCTCGCGGTCACCTCCGGGCTCGACCTGGACCAGACCCTGCGCACCATCGTCCACACCGCGATCAGCCTCGTCGACGCCCGCTACGGCGCGCTGGGCGTGCGCGGGCAGGATCAGCACGGGCAGGCTCCGCTCGAGCAGTTCATCTACGAGGGCATCGACGAGGCGACCCGCGCCGAGATCGGCGAGCTGCCCGAGGGCCGTGGCGTGCTCGGGCTGCTGATCACCCAGCCCAAGACCATTCGCCTGGACAACATCGCCGATCACCCCTCGTCGGTGGGCTTTCCGGCCAACCACCCGGCGATGCGCACCTTCCTGGGCGTCCCGGTCCGGATCCGCGACGAGGTCTTCGGCAACCTGTATCTGACCGAGAAGGCCGGCGGACAGCCCTTCACCGAGGACGACGAGGTGATCGTGCAGGCGCTCGCCGCGGCCGCGGGCACCGCCATCGACAACGCGCGGCTCTACGAATCCAGCCGCAGTCGCCAGGCCTGGATCGAGGCGACCCGCGATATCGCCACCGAGTTCCTGGCCGGAACCGCGCCCGCGGAAGTGCTCGCCCACTTCGTCGTGCACGCCCGCACCCTCACCGATTCGACCTGGGCCTTCCTGGCCTTGGACGACGACCCCGAGAGCGACCCCGACGCGGTGGAGGGGCTGCGGATCAGTCAGTGCGCGGGACCCGACGGCTGGACGCACGGCGGATTCATCCGTACCTCCGGGACAGCGGTCGGGCGGGCCTTTCGCCAGGGCCGGCCCCAAACCCTCGACACCAGTGACGATCTCGGCCTCGACACCGCGCTCGACACCGGACCGGCGTTGGTGCTGCCGCTCCACGCGCAGGACTCGACCTTCGGGGTGCTGGTGATGGTCCGCCCGTCCGGCGCTCCCCCGTTCTCGGACGAATTGCAAGAGCTGGCAGCGGCGTTCACCGATCAGGCCGCCCTGGCCATCCAGCTGTCGGAAGCGCAGCAGCGCATGCGTGAACTCGACGTGCTGACCGATCGCGACCGCATCGCCCGGGATCTGCACGACCATGTCATCCAGCGACTGTTCGCGGCCGGACTGAGCCTGCAGGGCACCGTCGCCCGCGCCCGGTCCGCCGAGATCCGGGAACGGATCTCCGACGTCATCAACGACCTGCAGGACGTGGTGCAGGAGATCCGGACCTCCATCTTCGACCTGCACGGCGGCGCCGAGGGCAGCACCCGGCTACGCCAGCGGATCGAGGAGGCGATCCGAAAGCACACCGCGGACACCGGAATTCGCACCTCGTTGCGGATCTCCGGGCCGTTGTCGGTGGTGGCGGCCGAACTGGCCGATCACGCCGAAGCCGTGGTGCGCGAAGCGGTCTCCAACGCGGTGCGGCACGCGCACGCCGAAACGATCGCGGTCACCATCGACGTCTCCGACGACCTCACCCTGTTGATCGCCGACGACGGCCGCGGAATTCCCGCGAACATCACCACGAGCGGCCTGGGGAACCTGGCACACCGGGCCGAGCAGCTGGGCGGCACGTTCTCCTTCGGCGACAACCCCGACGGCGCGGGAACCTTGCTGCGCTGGGCCGTGCCATTCAAGTGAACAGCCGGATGTGCCGTCAGCCCGATGGACGGCTGACGGCACACCCGTGCTCGCAGTGGCGAATTCACTCGCCGCGAACGATGATGATCGGGCAGTCGACGCTGTGCAGCAGGGCATTGCTGGTGGACCCCAGCAGCATGCCGGTGAAGCCACCGCGGCCGCGGCTGCCCACGACCACCAGCTGCGCGTGTTCGGATTCCTCCACGAGGAACCGAACCGGCCTGTCCTTCACCAGGATTCGCCGGACCGCGACATCGGGATAGCGCTCGGCGTAACCGGCCATCTCCTCGCCGAAGGTCGCGTCCTCCTGCTCCTCCACGCTCTCCCAGCCGGACATCGGCATATAGGGGCCGGACACGTCACTCCAGGCGTGCACGGCGGTCAGGCCGGTCTTGCGCAGCGACGCCTCCTCGAACGCAAGCTCCAGTGCCGCAACACTGTTCGAAGTTCCGTCCACGCCGACCAGCACCGGCTGCCGGGCCGACACCGGGTCCGCCGCCGCGGTCGTGTGGATCACCGCCACCGGGCACTTCGCGTGATGGGTCACCGAGGACGCGACCGAACCGAGCAGCCCGCGCCGCAACGCCCCGAGCCCGCGGCTGCCGAGCACCACCATCCGGGCGTGCCGCGACAGCCCGATCAGATGGGGAATGATCGGCTCGGTCGTCACCTCCGACGACATCACGACGCCTTCTCCGGTCAGCGTCTCCGACGCGATCCGGGTCGCCTCGCCCACGATCCGCTCGCCCTCCGACTCGAGCCACGCGATATCCGAGGCATTGAGTACCGCGGTCGGCGACGGACCGACCGGCGCGCAGATCGAGGTCACGATCCGCAGCGGGCATCGGTGCCGGGCGGCGTCGAGCGCCGCCCACGCCACGGCCTGGTAGGCGACGGCGGAACCGTCCACCGCGACGACGATCGCGGGGTTCGGATCCGCCTGCGGGGCAGTGTTCTCGGTCATGATGAACTCTCCTGTTCTCCGTATTCGGGTGCCGTCAGCGCTCGCCGGACGAGGTCGCGGGCTCGAGCGGCCGCACGACGTCGTGCATGGGCAGTCGGGGTGTCGCCGGTACCGGGACGGCGCTGGTCGCGGCCCAGCCCATGCGGATGATCAGCTGCGGATAACCGAAGTCGCCCAGCAGTTCGCGGCGGATTCGGGTCCGCACTCCGGTGACCTCCAGCGGCTCGCTGAGCGCACACGTCGCCAGGCCCCGCACCGTGGCTTCGAGCAGCACCGCGCTCGCCGCCTCACCGGCGCCCAGCCAGCCGCGCAGATCGTCGGCGGCGGTGCACACCATCAGCATCCGGGCCGCCTCGTCGGTGTCCCGGACGACCGCCTCGGGCAGGTGCGGGTCGCCGAAGGGCCGCACCGTCGGATCCGACGACACCACCGCGTTGCGCGCGGGCACTCCCTGCGGGCTGGCGTGGTGCCCGCTCCACTGCGCCAGTTCGGCGCTGTAGGCGGCATCGCCGCGATGTGCGGTCGCGGCATCGACGAAGGCGCGCAGCAGGCGCGCGTGTTCACCGGTCGCATCGACCTCGCGGACCTGAACTCCCGGGACGTCCGCACCGGCGGCGGCGATCGCGGACACCTGCGCCGGCGGAACCGCCCACGAGGTGAACCGGCGGCGGTCGCTGCGCCGCTGCGCGATCGCCCGGGCCGCGCGGACCGCCGCCTCGTCGACGGTGCCCGGCCGAAACTCGACGGAGGCGAGGTGCCGCGGTTCGGCCGGATTCGGGAACCGGTGCACGACCGTGTCCCAGCCGAACGCGTGCAACGCGACCTGCAGATGATGCAGCGCCGCACCGCAACTCACGACGAGCTCACGGCTGTCGGGGTCGGTGTGGGGCAGGCGCCGGCTGTCGTCGGCGTACAGGTGCACCGTGGTGTCCCCGACCCGCCACAGCCAGGGCTGGGTGTTGTGCACCGACGGCGCCCGCACCGCCAGCGCCAGGGCGGCGTGGACGGTATCGAGATCGGGGTGTTTCGACATCGCGTGTCCTTCCTCGGAATTCGCGTGCTCTTGCCTTCAGCATGGTCCTCACGAGGACCGGGGGTGACGGCCGAAAGTCACTGCCCTGTGGGTTCTTCGACCCGGGTTTGCGCGGCCTGGCGAACCACCAGCACCGGGCACCGGGCCAGGTGCAGCAGCGCGGTGCTCACCGAGCCCAGCAGCATTCCGCTGAACCCGCTGCGGCCGTGGCTGCCCACCACCACCAGCTGCGCGTGCTCGGCGTGCTCCAGCAGCGCCCGCACCGGCGTATCCCAGGCGACGACGCGGCGCACCGTCACCTCCGGATACCGCGCTTCGTAGCCGGCCAGCGCCGAGCCCAGCAGCACGTCCTCGGTCTTGCGGATCGATTCCCAGCCCACCACGGGCAGATCGAAGCCGGTGGCGTCGTTCCAGGCGTGCACCGCGATCAGGTCCACCTTGCGCCGTGATGCCTCCCCGAAGGCGAACTCGATGGCCGGCGCACTGTTCGCCGACCCGTCCACTCCCACCACCACCGGCTTGGATACCGACTCCGGGTCCGTCTCCGCGACGCCGTGCACCACGGCCACCGGGCAGTGCGCCTGCCGAGCCAGCACGGTGCTCACCGACCCCAGCACCGCACGCCGGATCGCACCCTGCCCCCGATTCCCGACCACCAGTAATTGGGCCCGGCGCGATCGATCGATCAGCGCGGTGGTGATCATGTCGAAAATGAGTTCGGTGCTGAGGCGCAGACTTTCTCCCGGCACGGTGTGCAGGGCGATCCGCGCGGCGTCGGCCAGCACCTGCTGCCCTTGCGCCCGCAGATCCCGCATATCGTCGGGTCCCAACTCCAGGGCCCCCGGCACGATCGGATTCGCGTACGAGGCGACGATCCGCAGCGGACAACCCCGCAACTGCGCCTCGACGGCGGCCCACGCCACCGCCTGATACGAGATCTCGGACCCATCGGTGCCGACGACGATCCCCAGATCATCCTGATCCGAACGGTCGACACTCGTTGGGGGGACGGCGTTCTCTTCCATGGCATCTCCTGATTCGGTGGTGCCCCCGAGCATCCCGCCCGCGCCGGACCGGCCACAGGGAACAACGTCATCCCCCGAATCATCGGGCAGTCGGGACTTCCTGCCGACCGCGATGGACCTTCGACCCTGCCGATCCATCATCCGCCGCGTCGAGCGGCCGGGAGCAGAAGCGGGAGTTCCGTGTCCGGACGCCGGGCTGGTGACCATCGACCCCTCCGGCCGGGCACGAGTCCTCTCTTCCGGACCGTCACCGGCGGCGCACGCTCGGCAAATGGAGAATCGCAAACCTGCAGTCAGCATCGTTTTCGCTTCGGCTCAGGGGTCGACCCGGGAGATCGCCGAGTACATCGGCAACGATCTCGCCGCCCGGGGCGCGACCGTCGAGGTCGCCGACGCCGAGCACGCACCGGACCTGTCGCGTTTCGACGCCGTGGTCATCGGCAGCGCGGTGCGCGATATGGCCCTGCTGCCCACCGTCGCGGAGTACGTGGCATCCCACCGCAACGAACTCAGCGCCCGGCCGGTCTGGCTCTTCAGCGTCGGCATCGAACCGGCGCTGCGCGGACCGATCGGCCATCTGATCGGCCGCATGGTGCCGAAACGCATTGCCGCCGTGCGCGACTCGATCGGTCCGCGTGAATACCAGGCCTTCGCGGGGCACTACGAGCGCGTCGGCGTCTCACTCGGCGCACGTGTCCTCTACCGCCTGCTCGGCGGCGGTCGCTACGGCGACCTGCGGGATTGGACCGCCATCGGCGCCTTCTCGGATTCCATCGCACAGGCTCTGAAGCTGCACGCACCGCACACCATTCCGATCCATCCCTGACGGCCGCGCGGACCCAGGATTCGACATCGTCGATTCCGCTGGTCGACCATGCGGGCCAGGTCCCTGCGCAGGGACTTCCGGCCCTACCCGGGGATCGCCCGGGCTGACCACGATAGAGATTCGAGACACGAGTTTCCGGCCGACGGGTAAGGAGGTCGTTCGATGAAAGCACAACCAGGAGACTGGCTGATCGTCGAAGGACGCGCGGTCGGGGGCGTGGTCCGTCGCGGTCTCATCGAAGAGGTGCACGGCCAGGACGGCGCACCGCCGTATCTCGTGCACTGGACCGACACCGGACATCGGGCCTTGACCTTCCCAGGCCCCGACGCGTACGTGCGGACCAGCGCGGAGCTGCGCGCCCAGGAGGAGATCGCCGCGGCACGCTACTCGTCGATGCAGCATGTACCCGCCTCCGCTCCGGTAGGGACAGCCGGGGCTGACCGATCTCGGCACTGACCTGCGGCGCTGTTCGCGGCCGTGCCGAACGACCAGACCGGAAGCGAACGGCGCGCGAGAACGGAGACTCCCGTGACCATCGGCGACACCGTGACCATCGACCGCGACGGGCTGGACCGGCTCGTCGTGGTGTTACAGGAGAACGGGTATCGGGTCATCGGCCCGACGATGCGCGACAACGCGATCATCCTCGACGAACTCGACACGCCGGCCGCTCTGCCCGCGGGTTGGGGCGTGCACACCGAGCCGGGCCGGTATCGCGTGTATCGCCGCGCCGACCAGGCGGTCTTCGCACATTCGGCCGGGCCGGGATCGTGGAAGCAGTTCCTGCATCCACCGCACCGCCTGATCGCACGACTCGACGCCGACCTGAATCTCGAAGCGGCCGGAGACGGTCCGACACCGGCGACCGGGCCGTCGTCGCAGCCACCGTCGTCGCAGCCACCGCAACCGGATCGCCCCGCCGCATTCCTCGGTGTGCGCGGCTGCGATATGGCCGCCATCCGCATTCTGGAGCGGGTGCTCGGCGGAGACGCGTACCCGGATTCGGCTTTCGCGGCCCGCTGCGCGGGTCTGTTCATCGTCGCCGCGAACTGCACCGAGCCGGGCGGAGTGTGTTTCTGCGCGTCGATGGGGACCGGGCCGGGCGTCGCAGCCGGATACGATCTCGCGCTCACCGAACGCATCGACGACAGCGGGCATCGGTTCCTGGTCGAGGTGGGCAGCGCGGCGGGCGAGCGCATCCTCGCCGAGCTCCGCTCACGCCCGGCGACCCAGGCCGAGATCGCGGACGCCCGCGCCGAGGTGGCGGCCGCGGCGGGGCGCATGGGCCGCAGCATGCCGGATGCGGATCTGCGCGCGGTGGTTCGCGAATCCCGTGAATCACCGCAGTGGGAGGACGTCGCGAGCCGCTGCCTGACCTGCGGCAACTGCACCATGGTGTGCCCCACCTGCTTCTGCACCACTACCGAGGACGTCACCGATCTCACCGGCGACCATGCCGAACGCTGGGAGCGCTGGGCGTCGTGCTTCGAATTGGATTTCTCCCATGTGCACGGCGGCAGCGTCCGGCAGTCGGGCGAGAGCCGATATCGGCAGTGGCTCAGCCACAAACTCGGCACGTGGTACGACCAGTTCGGCAGCTCCGGCTGCGTGGGCTGCGGACGCTGCATCGCATGGTGCCCGGCCGCTATCGATCTGACCGCCGAGATGGGCCGGCTCGTCGAACTGCGCGAGGAGGCCGACGATGGTCACCGCTGAGGAACTGTCGGCGTTCGCCGCGCTGACAGCACTCGACCGCGCGAAGCTGGAAACGCTGGCCCGGGCCGGGCATGCGGTGCAGTATCCAGCCGGGCAGCGCCTGATCGTGGAAGGCCGACGGGCCGACCGCTGCTGGCTCATCAGTGAGGGACGGGTAGTGCTGGACGCGGGGGTGCCGGGTCGCGGCGATGTCGTGGTGCAGACCCTCGGTCCGGGCGATCTGCTCGGCTGGTCGTGGCTGGTTCCGCCGTACCGATGGCATTTCGGTGCGATCACCGCCGATCCCGTGCGAGCGATCGAATTCGATTCGACTCGGCTGACCGAATTCGCCGACGCCGACCCGAGTTTCGGCCATGCGCTGACGCTGCTCCTGTTCGAGGCGCTCCTCGAACGATTGCAGGCCACCCGCGCGCGGTTGCTGGATCTCTACCGCAATCCCGCCGAAACCTGTACCGCCACACCGATACGCCTGGGCACGCCAGGTGGCGGGCGATGATCGCCGCGGCCCGCGCCGGCGCGTCCGCCGACACCATGCTCCCGTATCGGGTGGCCCGCCGCGTCCCCAGACCAGCGACACCGCGACCCTGGTACTCGCCCCGGTCGACGCCGCCGCGCAACGGTTCCGGGCCGGGCAGTTCATGATGCTCTACCGCTTCGGCGTGGGCGAGGTCGCCATCTCGGTCAGCGGGAATCCCTGTGTCGCAGGCGATTCCCTGGAGCACACCATCCGCTCGGTCGGTGCGGTGAGCGCGGCCCTGCACGACGCCCCGGTCGGCGCGGCAATCGGCGTGCGTGGACCGTTCGGGACCGGCTGGGATCTCGACTCCGCCGCCGGGCGCGATCTGGTGATCGTCGGCGGCGGAGTCGGGCTGGCACCGCTGCGCCCAGTCGTGCTGGAGGCGCTGGCGCGGCGCACCGAATTTCGGAGGATCGTCCTGATCACCGGTGCTCGCACACCCGATGACATCCTCTTCCGGGACGACCAGCAGGGCTGGGCCCGCGACGGCCTGCTCGAACTGCATCAGACCGTCGACCATCCGACTCCCGGCTGGACGGGACCCATCGGCTTCGTCACCGAACCGCTCGCGAAAATGGTCGTCGATCCGGGCAACACGACGGCATTCCTCTGCGGTCCCGAACCGATGATGCGGTTCTGCGCGAACGCGCTGCTGCGCAAGGGCGTCCCGCCCACCGACATCCGCGTCACCCTGGAACGCAATATGCAATGCGGTGTGGCCCGCTGTGGCCATTGCCAACTCGGTCCGCTGCTGCTGTGCCGCGACGGCCCGGTCGTGGACTACGCGGTGGCCGAACCCCTGCTTTCGGTACGGGAGCTCTGATGACGACACCCACTCTCGCGGTCTGGAAGTTCACCTCCTGCGACGGCTGCCAGCTCACCCTGCTCGATTGCGAGGACGAACTGCTCACGCTGGCGGGCCGGATCCGCATCGCTCATTTCGTCGAGGCGAGCAGCGCGGTCGAGCCCGGGCCCTATGACGTGTCGCTGGTCGAAGGTTCGGTCAGCACGCCCGACGAGCAGCGCCGGATCCTCGAGATCCGCGCGCAGTCACGGATTCTCGTGACGATCGGCGCCTGCGCGAGTCACGGCGGCATCCAGGCGCTGCGCAACTTCGCCGACATGACTGAATTCGCGTCGGTGGTATACGCCAGCCCGCAATACATTTCGACGCTCGACACCGTGACGCCGATCGCGGCACATGTGCCGGTGGACTACGAGCTGCGCGGCTGCCCGATCGACCGCCACCAACTGCTGGAAACCTTGTGCGCGCTGCTGGCCGGGCGTGAACCCGACCTGCCGAACACCAGTGTCTGCAGCGAATGCAAGCGCCGCGGCAACACCTGCGTGATGGTCGCCGACGGCATTCCCTGCCTCGGCCCGGTCACCCAGGCGGGATGCGGCGCCCTGTGCCCGTCCTACCATCGCGGCTGCTACGGCTGCTTCGGCCCGATGGAACGGCCCAATATCGGTGCGCTGCTGCCGATCCTGCGGATCAACGGCATGGATGCCGTCGATATCGACCGAGTGTTCAGCACGGTCGCGGTCGCCGCACCGGACTTCGCCGACAGGAGCCGGGATGAGCCATCGCAGTAGGCAATTGCGGGTCAGCTCGCTGGCGCGCGTGGAGGGCGAGGGCGCGCTGCGGGTGGTCGTCGAGGACGGCCGGGTGCAGCGGGCAGAGCTCGACATCTACGAACCGCCGCGCTTCTTCGAGGCCTTCCTGCGCGGCCGGGGGTATACCGAGCCACCCGATATCACCGCTCGGATCTGCGGCATCTGCCCGGTGGCGTATCAGACCAGCGCCTGCAACGCACTGGAACAAATATGCGGCGTCGCACTGGATCCGCCGCTGACCGCGCTGCGCCGACTGCTGTACTGCGGCGAGTGGATCTCGAGTCATTCCCTTCACATTCACCTGCTGCACTTGCCCGACTTCCTCGGTTACCCGGACGCCATCGCCCTGGCCGCCGACCATCGCGAACTGGTCGAGCACGGGCTGGCCGTCAAGAAGGCGGGCAATACGCTGCTCGAACTGATCGGCGGCCGTCCCATCCACCCGATCAATGTCCGGGTCGGCGGCTTCTATTCGGTGCCCGGCCGCGCCGAGCTGGCACCGGTCGCCGAACAGCTGCGCCGGGCCCGCGACTACGCGATCGAAACCGCTTCCCGGGTGGCGCAATTCGACTTCCCGAAGGTGGAGCTCGACCACGATCTACTCGCGGCCACCGCACCGGACCGTTACGCCATCGAGGACGGCACCGTGTCGACCAGCACCGGACTCGACTTCCCTGCGAGTGAATTCGGCGAGCACGTGGTCGAGGAACAGGTTCCGCATTCCACCGCGTTGCACGCCCGATTGGACGGGCGACGCTATCTGACCGGTCCCCTGGCTCGATACAGTCTCAGCTCCCGGCGTCTCTCCCCACTCGCCCGCGAGGTCGCCGCCGCGGCCGGGCTCGGCCCGGAGTGCCGTAATCCGTTCCGCAGCATCGTGGTTCGCGCCGTCGAGGTGGTGTACGCCATCGATGAGGCGCTGCGTCTCATTGCCGGCTACGAGCCGCCCGCGCACCCCGCGGTGTCCTGCCCGCCGCGGCCCGGCGTCGGCCACGGCATCAGCGAGGCCCCGCGTGGATTGCTCTATCACCGGTACGAAATCGACGGCGCGGGTTCCATCCGGGCGGCCACCATCATCCCGCCGACCTCTCAGAACCAGGCCGCCATCGAGGACGATCTACGCCGGGTGGTGTCCGAGCATCTCGACCTGGACGATGCGGCGCTGACCACCCTGTGCGAACGCACCATCCGCAACTACGATCCGTGCATCTCGTGCTCGGCTCACTTCCTCGAGCTCGACGTGGTGCGCCGATGAGCGGTCCGCGAGCCGTCGTCATCGGCGTCGGCAACGAGTACCGGCACGACGACGGCATCGGCCCCGCAGTGGCCACGGAACTCGAAAGGCTCCGCTTGCCAGGCGTTCTCGTGGCATTGAGCGACGGCGAGCCGACGGGTCTGCTGGATCTCTGGGCCGACGCGGAGCTGGCGATCGTGGTCGATGCCGTTCTCTGTGCACCTTCCAGCCCGGGCCGTATCTGGCGTACCACCGTCGATGCCTTGCGCGGCCTCACGCACGCCGCCAGCTCCCACGCCATGGGTATCCCCGACGCCCTCCCCCTGGGCCGCGCCCTCGGCAGCGTCCCCGCCGAACTCGTCGTCATCGCCGTCGAAGCTCACCGCCTCGACCTCGGCGTCGGCCTCTCCGCCCCGGTCGCCGCCGCCCTCCCCGACGTCATCGCCGCCGTCCGGACCGAACTCGCCCGCGTCGGCATCCCGACGGATGAATGAACGCTCGACCAGGCCGATTACCGATCGCCTCGGCCGAGCCCAGCAAGGTCCTTGTCGTCGTTCACTGGCGGGTCAGCCACTCCGACAACCGCGTTCGGGCGAGGCTCGCACCCGGCCCGGGCAACAGCTCGCGGTCCGGCAGCGCCCCGAAGTATCGCGCCTGTGGATCGGTGATCACCGTGCGCGGATCGTGGCGGGCGGCCAGCACGGTGCCGATCCATCGGTCCAAGCCGAACACCTCCGGCCCCGCGACCTCGGCGATGCCGTTCACCGGGGCGCCCGCTGCGGTCCCACCGACGGCGGCGGCCACATCCTCGGCGGCCATCGGCTGCACGGCCCCTCCGGACAGCCGCACCTCGCCGTCGGCGGTGGCGGAATCGGCTATCTGCCCGGCGAATTCGAAGAACTGGGTGGCGCGCACGATCGAGTACGGCAGCGTGGAAGCTGCGATGAGTTCCTCCTGCGCCACCTTCGCCCGGAGGTATCCGGATTCCGGCAGCCGATCGGCGCCCACCACCGACAACGCCACGTAGTGCCCCACACCGGCGGCGCCGGCGGCATCGAGGAGGTTGCTGGTGGACGTTCGGAAGAATTCCACGACGTCGTCGTCCTGGAACGACGGCGAGTTGGAGACGTCGACTACCACGTTCGCGTCGTGCAGTGCCTCCTTCACGCCCTCGCCGGTGAGTGTGTTCACTCCCGTGCGGGGCGAAGCCGGAACCGCCTCGTGGCCACGTTCACCGAGCCGAGCTACGACCTTCGAACCGATCAGCCCGGTGCCACCGATCACGACGATCTTCAATGCTCACTCCTCCCACTCGAGCCCCTGCGGGACGCTGGTTGGGCTGCGATCACAGTCCTGTCGTCAGGACCACGCGAAACCGGGCTTTGCCACTGAGGGCGTGGCGATATGCGTCGGGCGCGTCGTCCAGCGGCCGCTCTTCGATCATGGCCCGGATGCCGGTCATGGCGGCGAAGTCGAGGGTGCGTTCGACGTCGCGGGCGGTGCCGGCCGGGTGCCCGCGCACTGCCCGGGACTGAAAGATCAGTTGGAAGGGGCTGACCGGGATCGGCGTCGGAACCGCACCGATGACGATCAATTCGCCGTCGGTCGACAGGCCGTCGATCGTGGCGGCCATCGCCTCGGAGCTCGCGGCGGTGGCTTGCACGACGCGGGCGCCGCCGAGGCGGCGGAGTTCGGCGGCGACATCCTGGGCGGTGGAGTCGATATAGTGCCGGGCCCCGAGTTTCGTAGCGAGCGGTTCCTTGTCCTGCCCCCGGGCGATCGCGACGGTGTCGAAGCCCATCTTCGCGGCGAACTGGACACCGAGGTGCCCGAGCCCTCCGATGCCGAGGATCGCGACCAGATCGCCGGGGCGGGCTTGGCTGCGGCGCAGCGAGTTGTAGGTGGTGACGCCCGCGCAGGCCATCGGACCGGCGTCGACCGCGGTGAACTCGTCAGGGATGCGGGCGATCGCGCTCGCCGGCACGACCACGGCTTCGGCGTAGCCGCCCGGATACTGCCAGCCCGGCACCTGGAGGTTCTCGCAGTGCATGAAGTCCCCGTCACGACAGTGGTCGCAGTACAGGCACGCACCGCCGAACCAGCCGACGGCCACCCGATCGCCGGGACGCCAGCGGGCGACGCCGTCGCCGACCGCGTCGATGAGACCCGCGATCTCGTGGCCGGGCGTCAGCGGGAACGTGACGCCGGGCAACGCATTGGTTACGAACGCGTTGTCGGAGTGGCAGATACCGCAGGCTTCAACGGTGACCCGCACCTGTCCCGGTCCTGGATCGGGGATATCGCGAGTGGTCAGGAACAGTTCGCCGTCCGGATGGTCCACCTGGACGGATCGGATGCTGGGCATCGGAAGAACTCCCTCCGGCTGTGAGCGGGCGTGCCAGGCATTTCGCGCGGAATCGCTACAGAGATCGGTTGGCATCGAACAGAACCGGGGCACCTTCGAGGGTAGTGCCCCCGCCGGTCCGGGTCGAGACGAAGCCTGATTCGACGGCCTGGGACAAACCTGGGTTCGGCCCTTTCGGCGACACCGCACGGATCGCACACTTGGATGTGTGAGCAACCGACTGGCAACAGGACAGGAGTGCAGGCAATGAACGCCACAGGGGTTCCCGCGCTGAAGCTCGAGGCGGTCGTCATCCCGGTCGCCGACGTGGACCGGTCGAAGAAGTTCTACGCAGGTCTGGGCTGGCGCCTCGACGCCGACTTCGACTACGACAACGGCTTCCGGGTCCTGCAGTTCACGCCTCCGGGTTCGCCGACGTCGATCCAGTTCGGCACCAACGTCACCACCGCGGAGCCGGGCACGGCCCAAGGCCTGTACCTGGTGGTGTCCGACGTTCAGCAGGCGCGCGACGCGCTCGCGGCCCAGGGCGCGGAGATCAGCGGCGTCTTCCATCCCGGCGCCCCCGGGGCACAGTTCCAGCCCCTGTCGGGTGACGGGCGCGTGGCGGGACCGGCGGACGAGCGGGCGAGCTACGGATCGTTCGCGGCCTTCACCGACCCCGACGGCAACGCCTTCCTGCTCCAAGAAGTCACCAGCCGCATCCCGGGCCGCATCGACACCACCGAGACGTCGTACGCCACCACCAGCGACCTGGTCGACGCCCTGAAGCGCGCGGCTGCCGCCCACGGCGAACACGAGGCCCGCAACGGCGGCCGATACGACACCGCCTGGCCCGAGTGGTACGCGGCCTACATGGTCGCCGAACACCACGGCGATCAACTGCCCGAGTAGCAAGGAGGAGAACGATGACCACCATCCACATGCACGCGAACGCACATGTGACACCCGAGGAATACGTGGCGGCCCTCACCGACTTCGGTCCGGACCGTTCGAAGCTGTTCGGCAACAGCAAGAACGCCTACCTCGCGGTGCACGGCCGCGACGACCGCCACGCGGACGTCACCGAAGGATCCAGCGGAGTCTGGGAGCGGCTCGAGTACGACTGGACCAACCCGCAGCACGTGGTGCTGACCACCACCGAGTCCAACGCGTGGGGCCACGCCTCCGGACACACCTACGACCTGACCCCGCGCGCCGACGGCACCACCGATATCGACTACACCGTCGTCCGCGAGGGCAAGAACCTGCGCGGCTGGTTCCTCGGAGCGGTACTCGCCACCGTCGGAAAGAGCGTGCTCACCAAAGCGTTCCGCAACTCGGTGTCCGCGATCGAGGCCCGGGAGGAACCGCGGTCGTGACGGTCGCCGGGCGGCGCGGACCCAAGGGCCTGACCATGGAGCATTTGTACAACGAGGCCAGGCAGCGAAACATCAAGGGCCGCTCGGAAATGTCCAAGGCGGAGCTCGCGCAGGCCCTCGGCCGAGCTTGACCGGCCCGGCATCGGTTCGCCACGGCCCGGACACCCGCGGATCACTTCCAGCAGTCGGATTGCCGTGCGGCCACACCCGCATTCCAAGATCATCACGGCCTCCCCGTGCCGGTCGCGTTCCGCGCGCACCGAGGCGACGATGTAGTCAGAGTCCTTGCGGCCGGTGTCGTTCCACCCGCACTACCCGGCTGCTGGGACTCGCCATCTGTCATCACCCCAGCGGGGGTCAGGAGGCCTGACCCGACCGCGGCCCGGTATCGGCCCGGGTCGAATAGTGCTAGCCGGCAAACGGATTACGACGTTGGGTCAGCCGCTTGTACAGGGTCTGCTGGATCGTGTCGCGGACCTGATCGGTGACCTCGAAGATGGTTATGGGATCGTCAGCGGCGTCGGGGCCGTAAGCGCTGGTGGATATGGGCTCACCGAATTCGATGTACCACTTCGACGGCAGCGGGACAGCGCCCAGGACGCCCAGATGCGGGAACAGCGGCGTTACGGGGAAGTACGGCAGCCTGAGCAGCCGGGCCAGCGGCGTGAGGTCGGCAAGCTTCGGATAGATCTCTTCCGAGCCGACGATCGAGCAGGGAATGAGCGGAACACCCGTCTTGATGGCCACCGAGGCGAAGCCGCCGCGGCCGAACCGCTGCAGCTTGTACCGCGCACCGTAGGGTTTGCCGACACCCTTGAAGCCCTCGGGGAACACGCCGGCCAGCTCGCCGGTGCGCAGCAGACGCTCGGCGTCGGCACGACAGGCCGGCGTGTGCCCGGCCCTTCGCGCCAGCGCGCCCACGATCGGCAATTCGAACACGAGGTCGGCGGCCAGCAGGCGCAGCGCACGCTGCCCGGGATGACGATCGTGCACGGCCACCTGCAGCATCAGCCCGTCCAGCGGCAGCACCCCGGCATGGTTGGCCACGATCAGCGCGCCCTCGGACTCGGGGAGATTCTCGATGCCGGCCACCTGCACCCGGAACCACCGCTGCGCCAGTGGTCGCAGCACCGGCAAAATCAGAGACTCCAGCAGGTGCTCGTCGAGACCGAACTCGTCGAGCTGGTAGTTCCCGGTCAGTCGGCGGCGCGCGAAATCGGCCGTGCCGCGCACGACCGCGGCGAGATTGTCCCGCACCCGATCGCCGAGCGTCGTACACGAGACGACCGCGGCGACGGCGAATTTCCCGATCGACATGAGTGAACCACCGTCCGATTCGTTCTTCGGAACTGCATCGTGGAGTGTCGAGCACAGAAACGGGATGAGCGGTCTGATCATATCGCGGGTCCGGCCGCACCCACCGGCGCGAACGAGAGCCGACGTCCTCGCCGGTGGCCTCCTACGCCGCCTCGCGACGACCAACAGCGTGTTTGACGGCCGCAACTACGGGAACAGCCACACCGTAAGCCTTCGCTGAGGCGCCCCGTCCGGAAGGAATCCACCATGCTGCGGCGTATTGCCCACCCGATGCTGGCGACCGCCTTCGTCGCCGACGGAATCGACACACTCACCGATCCGGATCCACGGATCAAGGCCGCGACCGCGGCCTTGCAGAAGCGCGAGCAGCGGTTGCCCCCGACTGTGGCGGCGTATCTTCCGAGCGATCCCGCCCGGCTGGTCCGGATCAACGCGGCGATCCGTATCGGCGGCGGTGCGCTGCTGGCAATCGGGAAACTGCCGCGTCTGTCCGCGGCCGTGCTCGCCGCGACCTTCGTCCCTGCGGCCTTGTCCGAATCGGGTTTCTGGACCGAACACGACCCCGAACGGCGCGCGTCCAAACGCAATGATCAGCTCAGGGATGTGAGTCTGCTCGGCGGTCTGCTCATCGCTTCGACCGGCCGCCGGGGCAGGCCGTCGCTCGGGTGGCGCGGCCGCCGCGCCGTGGCGCGGCTGCTGCACGCGGACCCATCGGCCCCGGACCGGCTCGCCGAGGCCGCGAAGGAGCACGGCCCCGAACTCGCCGCAGCGCTGCGAACCGGACGCGAACGCGTGGCTGAGGCCGCTCGCGAACACGGCCCCGAACTGGGTGCGGCACTCCATGATCAGGGCGAGCGGCTGGTCAGCGCGGCGCAGCAGCACAGTCGCCGTCTCGCCGATTCCTCCCGTGAGCTCGCCGCGCATTGGAGCGAGGTCGCCTCCGACCGCAGTGGACAGCTGGTCGGCGTGGCTCGAGGACAAGGCGCCAACCTTGAAAGGAGACCGTCGCCATGACATCTCAGCACCGCGCTCCTCGACGTGCGCGAATCGCGCTGTGGCTGGGCGTGGCCGCGACAGCGGCCGTGCTCACCGCGGGCTGCTCGAACAGCACCGAGCCCGGGGTGCCGGGAACCGGTGCCCCGCAACAGGGTTCCGGCACCCCGACCATCACCGCGAACGCCGCCAAGCAACTCTGCGACATGATCCGGCCCGAGGCCGCGAAGTGGCGTGCCGAGGATGCTGCCGAGGCGCGGCTGAAATTCAATGCCACCGTTCAGGATTGGGCATTACGCAACAACGGCGTGAATATCGCGGTGATGCGCAATCGTGCGGTCATCGACCAAACCACCCTCGCGGCCTGCCCCGACGTGCACGAGGCGGCCGTTCAGGCGATCCGGACCCCTGACCTGGCGTCGGGCTTGGCAGGCTTCTGACCCCGACGCCTTCCGAACCCCGGGCGCCGAGATCTGATTCGCGAGCGATTCGGCCGGTTGCGCGGCAGAGGAGCCGGAAAGATGCCCGATACGACCAAGCAAACAATAACGGTTTCATAACAGCAGGGTCGGGTACCCCAAGGACATGACACTGATGCGAAGCCCAACCATCCGGGTAGCCGGACTGGAGTGCGGAACCGCAGTGCTGGCGTCGTCGACCTGCCTTCTCTTCGGCACCGGTATCGCCGTGCTCTCCCGGTCCGTCACCACCGCCGTGTTGGCGACCGGCTGCATGATTGTCGGCCTAGCACTGACTTTGAACATCCTTCCGCACGATCGCTAGCCCGGATCGAGCGCCCTTTTGCCACTGGATGCCGCCCTCCTACCATCGAATCCATGCTGGGAGTGCATTTCGCGATTACCGCGGAACAGGAGCGGGCGTTACTGAGCGCAGACGATCTCGACGATGCCTACGCGATCGACGAATTGCTCAGTGGCATCGAGGATGCCTGGGCCGAGGACGACCTGAAAGTCGACACCGACAAGGCCTGGGATGCCATCCATCGCAGCCTGACCGACGGCACTCTCGGCCCGAGCAGCGGGCAGTACCCGCTCTCTCCCGCCATCATCGGTGGACGGCACCTGCACGACGATTACTACGCGGTGTACGTGAGCACCGAGCAAGTGCAATATTTGGCCGAAGCGCTGCACCAGGTCGATCGAGACCGTATGCGTTCAGCTTTCGATGCCATCGACGACGAGGAGTACGCCGGGGCGCTCGATGACGAAGACTTCGAGTACACCTGGAGCAACTTCCTGGACGTGCGGGCTTTCTACGACCGCGCGGCCGCCGCGCGACGGTCCGTCATCTTCACGGCGACGTAGGCGAGCTCCTGCGCTGCCTGCTACTGACTCGGCTGCGGGATGTCGACGTGGCAGTCCTCGACTTTGGGGTTGACTCCCATGTAGTTGAGGGGCCCCGCGAAAATGGTCACCGCAATGGTTCCCGTGCTCGCGCAATTGGTCGGGGCGCTGTCGAAATAATGTCGTTGCCCAGCGGCGACGCCACCGACGATCAGCCAGATGAGCAACAGCAAGGTGAAGCCGCCGCCCGTGGTCGACCGCCTGCCGTAGCGCCAACGGTCTTCGGCGTAAGGTCCCATGATCACTCCCATGTTCGGCCCGCACCGTCGCCGCGAATCGGATCAGGCGCGTCACTGAGGCAGTACCCGCAATCCCGCGCGTTACGCGGACCGCTTGGCTACCCACTGCGGCTCCCGTCAACCTGTCGCCGAAAACCTCCGCATCGCGCCGCTGTCCCCATCTGTCGGACGTGCCGATTAATTTGTGCGTGCGGCTCCGTCTGTATCCCTGACCCTGGTTACCGCAAGGAAGAAGGACACCCATGACCACCGGAAAAGACCTCGTACTCAGCCACGTTGCCGTACTGGTCGGCGACCAGCAGCAAGCCCTGGAGTTCTACCGCGACGTGATCGGCCTAGAGGTCCGCCAGGACATGCCGTTCTTCGGCGACGTCCGCTGGCTCACCGTCGGCCCGGCCACGCAGCCCGGCATCGAGTTCCTGCTCGAAACCCCCACCATGAACCCGAACGAGGCTGCCGTGCAGGCCAATCGCGCCCGCCTGGAGAGCCGCGCCATGGGCACGCTCATCTTCGTGACCGAGGACGTCGACGCGACTTTCAAGCGCCTAGAAGCGGCCGGTGTCCCGGTCGAGCAGCCCCTGATCGACCAGCCTTACGGCATGCGCGACTGCGGTTTCGCCGACCCGTGGGGCAACCACCTGCGCTTCTCTCAGCCCCAGGGCTGATCCGATCGAGGACACAACGGGCCCCGTGCATTCCCTGTCGCACGGGTCCCGTTGCCGTCCAACTCCATTGGCAGGCCGAATACGGGTAGGACGGTGTTTTCGAAGACGGTCATGGCGTCGATTCCGCCGTCGGCGAGCGTGAGGACGAAGAGGCCTGATCCGTGGATGCCGGTAGGGGTGTGGCGGTAGACGCCGAAGGCCGGCTGGCCGTTGGCGCGCGTGGGCACCAGTTCGTAGGTCGGTGCCGAGCCGAAGATGAAGGCGCAGAAGCGGGCCACGCTGTCTCGGCCACGGTATTCCAGTGGGATCGGTGGCATCGACATGAAGACGTCGTCGGTCAGGAGAGCTACCAGTGCGTCGATGTCGGCGGATTCGTAGGCGGTGACGAACTTTGCCACGATCGCTTCCTCGGCAAGTGAGTTGGCGGCAGCCGGCCGCGCTCGGGCCTCGGTGACCGGCAGACTGCGCTGCATTCCCGCGCGCCCGCGTTTGAGGGCGCTTTTGACCGATTCGACGGTCGTGTCCAGCATGTCGGCTACTTCGTTCGCGTGGAATCCGAGGACGTCGCGCAGGATGAGGACGGCGAGCTGGCGGGGCGGCAGGATCTGCAGGGCAGTCACGAAGGCCAGGGAGATGGATTCGGTTTGCTCGTAACGCGCTTCCGGACCGAGCGGCACACTGATCGCTCCGTCCAGGAGGGCGTCGGGATAGGGCTCTAGCCAGTGGATTTCGCCGTAACCGGTGGGTTCGGGCGGTTCGATTCCCGGAATGTTCCACTGCTTCGCGGGACGTCGGCGAGCGGAGCGCAGCGCGTCGAGGCACTGGTTGGTAGCGATGCGGTAGAGCCAGGTGCGTAGGGAGGCGCGCCCGTCGAATCGTTCGAGACCTCGCCAGGCGGCGAGCATCGTGTCCTGGAGCGCGTCCTCGGCATCTTGAAACGATCCGAGCATCCGGTAGCAGTGCACCTGGAGCTCGCGACGGTGTGGCTCGGTCAGCGCCCGGAATGCCTCGCCGTCGCCGGCCCGCGCCCTCGACATCAGGTCCGTTCTCGGCGATCCCACTCCCGCCACCTCATTCGTTGTGCGCAGTTCCATGCGGTATGGACGCCGGCCGTTGCGAAAAGGGGTCGGTCGCGGAGCGCCCCCTTGTCCGATGCCGCAGCGTCCGAACCAGTGATAGCCGAATGCATGGTCGAAGGAGCACCGAAATGGGAAAGATCGTCATCAGCGCAAACGCCACCCTTGATGGGGTGGTCCAAGACCCGGACGGCCAGGAAGGCTTCGAGCTGGGCGGTTGGTTCCGCCAGTCCGTGGGAGACACGGACCTCGCAGACTGGGTCGTTCGGGAGACGGAGGAAGTGCTGGGTGCCGCGGCGCTCCTGCTGGGCAGGCGGAGCTGTGAGTGGTTCGCGTCCCGGATGCCGTCGAGCGAGGTCCGCGTGAGCCCCGAGTGGGCGGACAGGATGAACAGCATCCCCAAGTACGTCGTGTCGTCGACGCTCGAACCTCCTGAGTGGAGCAACGTCACGGTGCTCAACGGCAATGCGGCAAAGGAGATTTCGGAGTTGAAGCGGAAGGTGGACGGCGAAATCCTGGTCTACGGCAGCTATCAGATGGTTCGCACACTGATCGAAAAGAACCTGGCCGATGAACTGCGGCTGGTGGTTTTCCCGATCGTGCTGGGAACCGGCGTGCGCCTCTTCGACGAGACCAGCGACCAGAAACCCCTGCACCTGGTCGACACCCGAAAGATCGGTGACGGCCTGCTGTTCTGCACCTACGAATTCGCGCAAGGCTAGCGCCGCGCCGAACTGGCGGCGCGGTCATGGGCCAACCGCTCGTTGGTCACCCGGATCTGCCGCAGGGTCGACGTCTCGAGCGCTGCCGATTGTTCGGGCCACAGTCGTCCGCACAGGTGATTCCAGTGTGTGGCGACGAGGTCGCCGACCTCGAGGTCCGGGACGGCGGCGTAGCCGTCCTCCCACATGGCCAAGGACCGGTCCTCAGGCCGGGACAGGCTCAGGCTCAGGCCGTTCCAGGTCAGGCTCGGGGACCGGATCAGGACCTGTGATCGGTCGACATCGATCACTCGCCCCCAGCTGATTCGGCAGTCGTCGAGGATTCGCAGGGCCGGGCCCTTGCCCGCCGGGTCGAGTAGCCGGGACCAGGGGTAGACGCCGAACACGTGGAAGCTGTGGTTGGGGGCGGCTTCTGCGGCCAGGCCGGTGCCCAGGTGTTCCCAGTACTGCCCGGCGATCGGACCTATGCGGTCGAGCAGGGCCGCACCGAACTCGGCCGGATCCAGTGCGGCTCCGATTCCGCCTCCGAGCCAATAGGATTCGACCAGCCGGGCGTCGAGGGGATCGTCGATACCGGTCAATGTGGCCAGCACGCACAGGTATGGCCACGCGCCGGAGAACAGCGGTGCGGTTGCCCGCACCGCCGCGCTCGACCCGCCGCGCAGCCCGGCCGTGTCGGGCGGCCCGCAGTAGCCGAGCGCGTTCGGCGCGTAGGCGTAGCGCGCGAACATCTCGGTCCCGTCGAGGACCGGGTCCGGGCTTTCTATGACCTCACCTCCGATGCATCGGTGGCGGGTGAATCTCCTTCCGCCTCAACAGATTCTGGGCAACTGCTCCCCCGCCGGCAGATCCACCACCCGGGTGCCGCCGAGGGCGGTCTTGGCAACCACCATGCCGGGATGCTCGGGCACGCAGACGCCGATGGCGGCGGCGCGGGTGCCGAGTGGGTGGGAGTGCATGGCGGCCAGTACCCGGTCCGCGTCCTCGGGGGCGACGAAGGCGACCAGCTTGCCCTCGTTGGCGACATACATCGGGTCCAGTCCGAGCAGGCCGCAGGCGTCGCGGATCTCGGCCGGGATGGGGAGGTCGTTCTCCACCAGCGCCACACCGACTTTCGCGGTACGGGCGATCTCGTTGAGCGATGCGGCCAGTCCGCCGCGGGTGGGGTCGCGCAGCACGTGCAGGTCTGCGCCGGTGGCGAGCATGGCGGCGACCAGGCCGTGCAGCGGTGCGGTGTCGCTGCAGACGGTGGTGCCGAATTCCAGTCCCTCGCGACAGCTCAGCACCGCGACGCCGTGCAAGCCGATGTCACCGCTGACTATCACCACGTCCCCGGCGCTCGCGCGCTGCGGACGGATGTCCACGCCCTCGTCGATCACGCCGATACCGGTGGTGTTGATGTACACCCGGTCGCCGTGCCCGGCGTCGACCACCTTGGTGTCACCGGTGACCAGGGTGACGCCCGCGCCCAGCGCGGCGGTACCCATGGCCGCGGCGATCTGGGCGATCTCGGCCAGCGCGGTGCCCTCTTCGAGGATGAACGCCGTGGACAAAGCCAGTGGTCGCGCACCGGCCATGGCCAGGTCGTTGACCGTGCCGTTGATCGCGAGTTCGCCGATCGAGCCGCCGGGGAACACCATCGGCTTGACGACGAACGAGTCGGTGCTGAACGCGAGTCGCGACGACCCGACGGTGAGGACCGCCGCGTCCCCCATGCCGGCCTCGGCGGCCGCGCCGAAGGCCGGCACGAACAGATGCTCGACGAGTTCGCCCGACATCGCGCCACCGCCGCCGTGCCCCATGACGATGGTGGGTGAATCCCGTAACGGCATGGGGCACACCCAGTTCGCCAGGTCGACGGGGCCCGAGACGTCCTCACGCATGTGCCACCTCCGCAGGCAGGTCCAGGCGCCGGTACAGGTAGTAGGCGGCGCACGCGCCCTCGGAGGAGACCATGGTGGCTCCCAGCGGGTTGCGTGGCGTGCACTGCTTGCCGAAGGCCGCGCACTCGTGCGGCTTGATCAGCCCTTGCAGCACTTCACCGGAACGGCAGATCGAGGACTCGGCGGTCTGCAGGTCGCCGACGGCGAAGCGTTGTTCGGCGTCGAACTCGCGGTAGCGGTCCGAGAGCCGCCAGCCGCTGCGCGGTATCACGCCGATCCCGCGCCAGGCCCGGTCGGTGACCTCGAAGACGTCTTCGAGCATCTGCTTCGCGACCGGGTTGCCCGCTTCGGCGACGGCGCGCGGGTAGGCGTTCTCCACCTCGTGCCGTCCGGATTCGAGCTGGATGACGGTGCGCCGGATGCCTTCGAGGATGTCGAGCGGCTCGAACCCGGTGACCACCACCGGCACCTCGTATTTCTCGGCGAGCGGCGGGTATTCGCGGGTGCCCATGACCGTGCAGACGTGTCCGGCGGCCAGGAACGCCTGCACCCGGCAGTCCGGTGATTCCATGATCGCGGCGATGGCGGGCGGCACCAGCACGTGCGAGACGAGCAGCGAGAAGTTCTTGATGCCCAGTCGTTTCGCCTGATAGACGGTCATCGCGTTGGCGGGCGCGGTGGTCTCGAAGCCGATGCCGAAGAACACCACCTGCCGATCGGGGTTGGCCTGCGCCAGTTCGAGCGCGTCGAGCGGCGAGTACACCACCCGGACGTCGCCGCCTTCGCTCTTGACCCGGAACAGGTCCTTCGAGCTGCCCGGTACGCGCAGCATGTCGCCGAACGAGCAGAAGATCACCCCGGGCTGGGAGGCGATGTCGAGTGCCTTGTCGATCATGCCGAGCGGGGTCACGCACACCGGGCAACCCGGTCCGTGGATCATTTCGATCGTCTCGGGCAGCAGTTGGTCGATGCCGTGACGGATGATCGAATGTGTCTGTCCGCCACAGACTTCCATGATCGCCCAGCGGCGGGTGGCGCTTTCCCGGATGCGCTCGAGGAGTACCCCGGCGAGTTGCGGGTTGCTGAATTCATCGAGGTACTTCACGACCTCACCTCCGGTTCGTCCGACTGCTGTGGCTGCGCTGTTTCGGGATTCGCCAGGCCCGCCTGCCGGGCCGCGATTTCGAATCCGTTACCGAATTCCTCCTTCAGGACACCGAGATGTTCGAATTCCGCGAGGGTCTGCAGCGCGGATTCCTCGTCGAGCCGCTGAATGGCGAAACCGACGTGGACCACCACGTAGTCGCCGACCGTGGCATCGGGGATGTATTGCAGGCACACGTCCTTCTGCACGCCGCCGAAATCCACGATCGACATCAGCGTGCCGTTCCGTTCTTGCAGGCTGAGAATTCTTCCCGGGACTGCCAGACACATTTGCTGCTCCCTTCGCTCAACCCGCCTCGGCGGCGAGTAGTTGCCCGAATGCCAGGCCGCCGTCATTGGGCGGTAGCCGATGAGCGGTCATGACTTCGAATCCGTTGTCCGACAACAAACCACGCGTCGCCGAGAGCAGCAGCGCGTTCTGGAACACGCCGCCGGTCAGCACGACCGGGGTGGCCGCGGTGGCGTAGTCGGCCGCGAGGTCGAGGACCAGCCGCGCGACCGCGTCGTGGAATCGCGCCGCGATGATCCCGACCGGGACGCCCGCTCGCACGTCACCGATGACGGCGCTGATCACGGGGGCGGCGTCGAACACCGACGGGCCCTCCCCGGTACCATCGGGCCGCGCGAAGCGGTACCGCACGGACCCCGGATCCACGCCGCGCGCATGCCATTCCAGTTCGATCGCGGCCTGCGCCTCGTAGTCGACCTCGAACCGGACCCCTGCCAGTGCCGCGACGGCGTCGAACAGCCGGCCCATGCTCGACGTCGGCGTGCTGCCCAATCCGGTATCCAGCTGGTGGGCGAGTACGGCGCGCTCGGCGGGCGGGCACGCGCGCACCGCGGGCAGGTCCTCGGTCCATTCGATTCCGGCGGCCCGCAGGTGCGCCAGCGCCATGCGGTAGGGGCGGCGCACGCTCACGTCGCCGCCGGCCAGCGGCACGTAGCGCAGGTGCGCCAGCCGCCGGTAGCCCTTGTATCCGGCCGCCAGCACCTCCCCGCCCCAGATCGCGCCGTCGGGCCCGAATCCGGTGCCGTCGAACGCGATTCCGAGGACGGAGGCCGACGGGTCGAGGCCGTGCTCGCCCATGACGGACGCGATGTGCGCGTGATGGTGCTGCACGGTGCGCACCGGCCGCTCGCCCGCCTGCTCCCGGGCCCACGCGGTGGAGCGGTAGCGCGGGTGGGCGTCGGCGGCCAGCACGACCGGTCGCACGCCGGTCAGCTGCTCGAGATGCTGTTCGGCGTCGGTGAAGGCCCGCAGTGTCGCCAGATCGTCCATATCGCCGATGTGCTGGCTGAGCCAGGCATAGCGGCCGTCGCCGACGGCGCAGGTGTTCTTGAGATCCGCGCCCACCGCGAGCGTGGGCTGCACCGGCAGCGGCAGGGCCAATGGCAGCGGGGCGAAGCCGCGGGACCGCCGCAGTGGCAGTTCCAGGCCGTCGACCACCCGCAGCACCGAATCGTCGCAGGGCACCAGGATGGGTCGGTCGTGTGCGAGCCAGGCGTCCGCGAGACCCGTCAGCCGCGTCCGGGCATCGGCGTCGTCGTAGCAGATGGGTTCGCCGCCGAGGTTCGCCGAGGTCATGACGAGCACCCGGGGGCCGGGCGGGTCGCCGGGCAGGCCGAACAGCAGCAGGTGCAGCGGCGTGTACGCGAGCATCACGCCGAGGTCGGGGTTGTGCGGGGCCACCGCGGGCGCGATGGCGAATTCCGGGGCGCACCCGCCGATTTCGCAGTCGGCGCGGGGCAGCAGCACGATGGGCCGGGCGGGCCCGGTCAGCAGCCGGGCCGCGGTCTCGTCGATCCCGGTGATCCGCCGTGCCGTCTCCAGATCCGCCGTCATGACGGCGAACGGCTTGTCCCCGCGGCGCTTCCGGCGGCGCAGCTCGGCCACCGCCGCCTCGTTCCCGGCGTCGCAGGCCAGGTGGTATCCGCCGATCCCCTTGACGGCGAGAATTCCGCCGTCGCGCAACAGTTCTCGCGCAGCGGTGACAGGATCACCGGTGCCCGGGCCGGAGTAGGACAGCCGGGGGCCGCAGTCGGGGCAGGCGATGGGCTGCGCGTGGAAGCGGCGGTCGGCGGGATCGGCGTATTCGCGGGCGCAGCGCGCGCACATCGGGAATCCGGCCATGCTGGTGCGGTCGCGGTCGTAGGGCAGGCTCGCGATGATGGTGAACCGGGGACCGCAGTTGGTGCAGTTCACGAACGGGTGCCGGTAGCGCCGGTTGCCCGGATCGCACAGATCGGCGACGCACTCCGCGCAGATCGCCACATCGGGTGAGGCCAGGGTGCGCCCGGTCCCGTCCCGGCTGGTCGCGGCGATGTGGAAGCCGGTGCCGCCACGCACCGGAAGCTCGTCGCACTCGACGGATTCGACGACCGCCAGCGGCGGCGGATCCGACCGCATCCGCCGCACGAATTCCGCCAGATCCGCTGTCGCGCCCTCGATCTCGATAATCACTCCGCAGCTGTCGTTGGACACCGATCCGGTCAGCGACAGTTCGGCGGCGGTGGTGTACACGAACGGCCGGAAGCCGACGCCCTGCACCACGCCGCGGACCACCACGCGGCGGCGGCCGCGCCCGGCGCTCACGGCGCGTCTCCCTGGCGCAGCAGCCGCAGCCCGTCCAGGGCCGCGGCGGCGCCGGCCGCGTCGGTCTTCTCCACCGCGAGGCCCATGTGAATGATCACCCAGTCGCCGGGCCGGACCGGATCCTGGTCCAGCAGGCCGACATTCACCTTCCGGTGCGCGCCGGACACGTCGACGAGCGCGATCTGGTCGTGGTAGCCGTCGAGAATCTCCACGACCTGGCCGGGAATTCCGAGGCACACGGCTCTCACACCTCCTGCCGGGCGAGTAGTTCGGCCAGCACGTCGCCGACCGCGGCGACCGCGGCGGGCACGGCGGCGGCGACCGGGTCGGTGAGTCCCATGTGCTCCTCGACCGAGCCCACCTGACAGCCCACCACAACCGTCGGCGGCACCGTGCCGCCGAGTGCGCGCACGGTCTCGAACACGGCCTCGGGGTGCATGGCGTGACCGTCGAACGCGGCAGCGCCGCTGCGGGATTCGGCGCGGAAGACCTCCACCCGGCCCGGTTCCCCGCGGTCGGGAATGGCGTCCACCAGCACCAGCGCGTCCCATCCGTCGAGCAGGTCGTAGGCCAGGTGCAGACCCCGGATGCCGTAGTCGGTGACACGCACGGCCGGATCCCGATCCGGCGGCAGCCGCCGGATCACTTCGGGCCCGAACCCGTCGTCGCCGAGGAAGATATTGCCGATCCCGGCGACCAGCAGACGTGGCGTGTGATCACCCGCTCACATATGCCGGATCCGGAAGTATCTGCGGATATCGGGGATGGACAGCACGCCCACCGCGACCGCGCCCAGCGCGACCACCGCGACGATCGCCGTCGCGACAATTCCTACCGTTGCCATCTCGGGCCCTTCCTTTCATTCGGGCGAGCCGTCCAGCGGCTCGATCTCGTCGGGGGCGAAATACAGGTAGCGCCCATACCATTCGTGCAGTTCGGCCGCGGGGTCGTCCTCGGCGACCACGCCGACGTGCACGCCACCGTCCACGTCCTCGTGCACGGTGACCACCCTGGCGGTGCGCCCGGCATAGAACAGGTCCTGCGCGTCGGCGCGGCGCCCGGGATGCAACCGCACCCGGCTGCCCTTGCGCACCAGCACCCCGGCCACCGCCACCGCGTCGGTGTCGGGTGCGACGGCGCTGTCGGCCAGCGGATCCCACCAGTCGACGCCGTCCTCGAGGGTGGGCAGCACCCGTGGGGACGGGTCCTCCCGCAGCACTCCGTGCAGGGATTCCTGCCGCTCGGCGTCGAGGCGCTCGCAGCGATCGATGATCTCCGCGGCGAGCGGGTCAGTGGCGCGCGCCTCGCGCTTCTCGTCGTCGGTCATGGTCAGCACCCGCAACGCCAGGATCTCGTCGATCTCGGTGGAGTCGAACAGCGGGCCCTGGCTCTGCGGGGCGATCTCGGGATGGTCGTAGAGGATGATCGGGGAGACCAGCAGCAGCTCCTGCTGCCCGGGCGGGCCCGCCAGCACCGGGAAACAGCGGTGCTGGCAACAGCTTTCGACAACCGCGGCGGCGTCGGCAGGCGGATCGGTGAGCGAATGGAACCGTCCGCCGTCCAGCTCGAGGATCAGGTGCGCGCCCAGCAGTGAGCGGGCCAGCGCGTCATCGGGGTCGGTGGCGGCCGCGCCGGTGTTGCGCAGGACGATGCTCACCCGCCGATAGCCGCCGATAATGTCGACCGACAGTTCGAGTTCGCCGCGCAGCGGTTCCCGGGTGCGCAGCATCGAACCGACCACACCGCCGGCGTCGTCGCTGATCGCCTCGGTCTCCTCGGCGCCGGGGATCGTGAACGGAAACACGCTGTGCACCAGCGGGATCGGGCCGATGTCGTGCTCCTGTTCGACGGCTTCGTCCCAGCTCAGCCAGGACCGCCCGGCAGTATGCAGTTCCGCGACGGGCGTGCCGTCCGGGCTCCGGACCGTGCGCCGCTGCCGGTGCAGGAACCGCACCGCGACGCTGATCCGCGCCGACTCGCCGGCCGTGACCGGGAACTGCGTGGCCAGCTCGGAGTCCTCGCCCAGCCCGTCGGCGGCCGCCCGCTCGGGTCCGAGTACACCGAACTGCCAGCGGCACACGTTCTTCCGCGCGCTCGCCCGGTAGGGGTACAGCAGGTATCCCTCGTAGAGCACCGCGTCGGCCACCGCGCGCGCCGCCGCCCGGGCGGCGATATCGGCGCTCATCACGCGCCTCCCGCGGCGAGCAGGTCACGCACCGCCTGGTCGTAGCCGAGCAGGCCGCGACCGGATTTGAAGGCGGACAGCGCATCGAGCGTCTCGCGCGACAATCGCACCCAGCCCGAGTCCGGGAAGTGGGCGGCCATCAGATCCCGCCACACCGACACCGGCATATTGTACCGGTCGTCGCGGTCCCACGGCACCTGCTGCACCGCGAAACCGGTGGCGCCCCGGATGAACACGGTGCCGCTGAACAGAAACGACAGCGGCACGGTGCCGTCGCGCAGCGCGTGCAGATACTTCGAACCCGCTACCTCGAGGTCGTAGGTGCACAGCATCGGCAGATCCACCTCGGTGCCGCCACTGGTGAAGCCGGGAACCATGGTCGCGCAATGCATCCACAGAAACGAGCGCTGCGTGTCGGCCCAGCGTTCCCGGGGACCGAACAGATCGGTCAGGCCCCGCGCCCTCCTCGTCGGTGTAGGAGCGCCGGTTCGGGTCGATCCGCACCTGGGCGCGCAGGGCGATGGCATGCACCGGCTCCTCGGACAGCGCAGCGATGCCGATCCGGGCCGACAGCGTCGGCGTCACGGCATACGGTTCGGGCCGGATGCCCAGCACCGCGAAGGTGATCGAATACGCCGGGCTCACGACGCGCCTCCCGCGACCCGGGCCCGCGCGGTCATGGCCGCCAGGAAGTCCTCGATGTAGCGGCGGGCCTCCTGCCCGCCGTCGAATCCGCGCCACAGCAACCGCATCCGCCCCACGAATTCGTAGCAGGCGTCGATCGGCAACAACAGACAGGTCGGGGAGCCGCCGCGCTCCGGCAAGTGGATCAGCACCGCCTCGACATCGTCATCGGCCTGCGCGAGCTCGGGATGGCGATCCAGGATCGCGTTCCACTGGTCCAGCGGCAGTTCGGATTCGGTGGCGCCGGCCGGACCGGGATAGAACGCCACCGTGCGCCCCAGCGCGGAGTTACGGAAGAAGAAAGCCAGGCCGACCGGAATCTGCAGGGCATCCCACTCCCCCGGGCCGATACCGACCCCCGGGAAGGCCAGGCAGCGATCCGGGACCGCCCGATAGCGCAGGTTCGCGGTGCGGTCGGTGAACAGCAGATAGCAGGCCCGGCAGACGCACATGAGTTGCCTGCCTTCGATATTCACGACATGGCTGTGCGTGTCGGCGATGCCTTCACCGCACATCTCACACCGCTCCCCCGCCGGCGCCGGGGCGGGCGGGGACGTCGCGAGCCTGCGCAGCACGCCGAACGCGGGATTCATCCGGCCGCCTCCATCGGCATCGCCACCTGCGGCGTACCCGAGCGGATCAGGACCGGCAGCGGTTCCAGATGACCGTCGCCGTCCAGGCGGGCGCCCGCGTGCACGACGTCGAAGTGCGCCCGGCAGACCGGACACCGCAGCACGGCCGCGCCGGACCCGAATCCGGCCCGGCGATGCAGCGCCGCTCCCGCCATCGAATTCCCGCACGAGGCACAGTGATCGCGGTAGACGAACAGGTCGTCGCCGACCCGGCAGGCCAGCACGGCCGCGCCGGCCACCGCGAAACCACCCACCTCACCGGCACCGAGCTGCGCCAGTTCGGGCGCCCCGATCCAGTGCCCGCCGTGCTCGCCGTTGCTGTGGATGCGGGCCAGCAGCGACTCCGCCGGGATCACCCCGGCATTCGAATCCGGTTCGGCCGCCACCACTTCGATGGTCTCGATCTCCGGCGCGGCGGCGCGCACCGCATCCTCCACGGCCAGCTCCAGGGTCACCGAGGAGGACGGGCAACTGCGGCAACTGCCGGAGAACGCCAGTCGCAGCACGCCGCCGGCCACCTCCACCACCGCCACGTCACCGCCGTGCGAGCCCAGGTACGGGCGGACCCCGTCCAGCGCCGTGCGCACCCGGGTGAGCGTGTCGTGCGGGTGCAGCCCGTGGACCAGCAGCAGGCTGGCGATCAGATCGTCGGCCGCCAACCGCTCGACGGCCTCGGGCTCGAGCAGCCCGACGACCCGTTCCAGCCCGGCGCCGTAGAGCCCGACGATCTCACCGACCAGTGCCTCCGCGCGCTCACGCGCCACCGGCCCGGCGGCGGACAGGGCACTCAGCAGCGTGTCGATCCGCTCGCCGGCCTCGCGCCCGCGATCGGTGTCGGCGGTCGGAGCGCGGTGGTTCTCGGGTCGGTCGTTCACCGCGCTCGCCTCCCGGTATCGGCGCGACCGCTATTCAGCGGTCAGCGCCTGGGTGGGTGAGTGGAGCAGGTCCAAGGACTTGCCGCCACCCAGATACATGTGCACACCGCAGGGCAAGCAGGGATCGAAACTGCGGACGGTGCGCATGATGTCGATGCCCTTGAAGTGCTCCCGATCGTTCTCCTCGAAGATCGGCTGTCCCTGCACGGCGTCCTCGTACGGTCCCGGAGTTCCGAAACTGTCGCGCGGGCTGGCGTTCCAGGGTGTGGGCGGATACGGATGGTAGTTGGCGATCTTGCCGTCCCGGATCACCATGTGGTGCGACAGCACGCCGCGCACGGCCTCGGTGAAACCGCAGCCGATGCTCTCGTCGGGCACCTCGAACGACTCCCAGGTCTTGGTCCGGCCGGCTCGGATCTCCTCGAGCGCCTTCTCCGCGAAGTGCAGCGCGCACGCCGCGGCATAGGCCTGGAAGTAGGTGCGGGCGCGATTGCGCTCGATGGTATTGCTGCCGAAAGCCGGTATCGTCCACTCGAATTCGACCGGACCCTGCAGCGCCGTCTTGGGCAGATTGATCTGCACGCTGTGGCCGGTGGACTTCACGTAGCCGATGTCGACCAGCCCCGCCAGCGCGGTGGACCACAGTCGGGCCAGCGGTCCGCCGCCGGTGTCGAGCGCGAGATGATCCTTGCCGTCGAACCAGCGTGGCGACATCACCCAGCTGTACTTGTCCTCCAGGTCGCGCTTCTGCGGGCTGGGATTGGTGTGCTGATTCCAGGGATGGCGGCGGTCCACCGGATTGCCCAGCGGATCGGTGGTGACGAACATCTCCTGGTCGGTCCAGTCCTCGTAATACGAACTGCCCAAAAGGATTCGGAGACCGAGATTGATGTCCACCAGCGAGTGGGTGACCAGTTTGCCGTCCACCACGACGCCGGGGGTCACGAACATCGCGTTGCCCCAGTTCTCCATGTCCTTGTAGGCGAAGTTGCACACCTCCGGATCCTGGAACGAGCCCCAGCAGCCCAGCAGCGTGCGCCGCAGGCCGACCCGGTTGTAGCCGGGCAGCGCCGCGTAGAAGAAGTCGAACAGGTCGTCGTGCATGGGCACGACCTTCTTCATGAACTCGACGTAGCGCATGAGCCGGGTCATGTAGTCGGTCATCAGCTGGATGGTGGCGACCGTGCCGACCCCGCCGGGATACAGCGTCGACGGGTGCACGTGCCGGCCCTCCATGAGGCAGAACATCTCTCGCGTGTAGCGGCTGACCTGCAGCGCCTCGCGATAGAAGTCGCCGGTGAAGGGGTTGAGCGCGCGCATGATGTCGGCGACGGTGCGGTAGCCGTGCGCCTGCGCGTGCGGCGCCTCGGTCTTCTCGGCCAACGCGAGCACGCCCGGGTTGGTCTCGGACACCATCTTCTCGCAGAAGTCCACGCCGACCAGGTTCTCCTGGAAGATGTTGTGGTCGAACATGTACTCGGCGGCCTCGCCGAGGTTGACGATCCATTCGCCCAGATGCGGCGGCTTCACCCCGTAGGCCATGTTCTGGCAGTAGCACGAACAGGTGGCGTGGTTGTCGCCGCAGATGCCGCAGATGCGGCTGGTGATGAAGTGCGCGTCACGAGGATCCTTGCCGCGCAAGAAGATCGAGTATCCGCGAAAGATCGAGGAGGTGCTGTGGCACTCGACCACCTCCTGATTCGCGAAATCGATCTTGGTGTAGATGCCCAGACTGCCGACGATGCGGGTGATCGGATCCCAGGCCATCTCGACGAGGGAATCCGGTTCGATCCGGCGGTGCGAGGGCTCGGGAATGATCTCGGTCATCGGATTGCCTTCCCTACCAGGTCCGGACCGCGCCGGAATCCAGCTTGTCGCCCTTGTGCCGCCAGCTCGGCTCCTGATCCACGGTGCGGCCGGTGATGTGCCGCAGACTGCGAATCACCGAGCCGTACAAACCCGACGCGGTGGAGGAGAACTTGCCGCCCGGCGGCGGGTCCATGAAGGGCATGAACTTGTCCGGGAATCCGGGCATGGTGCAACCAATGCAGATACCGCCCACATTCGGGCAGCCGCCCACACCGTTGATCCAACCGCGTTTGGGCACATTGCATTTCACGACCGGGCCCCAGCAACCCAATTTCACGATGCATTTCGGCGAACCGTATTCGGTGGCGAAATCGCCTTGCTCGTAGTAGCCCGCGCGATCGCACCCCTCGTGCACCGTCGCACCGAAGAGCCATTTCGGGCGCAGCGCCTCGTCGAGCGGGATCATCGGAGCCTGGCCGGTGGCCATGTAGAGCAGGTAGGTCAGGGTCTCGGAGAGATTGTCAGGCTGGATCGGGCAACCCGGCACGCACACGATGGGGATGCCGGCCTTGCTCTTCCACTCCCAGCCCAGGTAGTCGGGGACGCCCATGGCGCCGGTCGGATTGCCGGCCATGGCGTGAATGCCGCCGTATGTCGCACACGTGCCGACCGCGACCACCGCGGTCGCCTTCGGCGCCAGCCGATCGAGCCATTCGCTGGTGGTCATGGGCTGGTTGGTCTCGGGATTGTTGCCGAACCCGCACCAATAGCCCTCGGCGTGCAACGCCTCGTTCGGGATCGACCCCTCGACGACCAGGACGAAGGGCTCGAGCTCGCCCCGATCGGCTTTGAAGAACCATTCGAGGAAGTCGTCGGCTCCCCCGGTCGGGCCACATTCGTAGTCGATGAGTGGCCAATGTACGGCGATCTTGGGCAGGCCAGGCAGGGAGCCGAGCGCTATCTCCTCGATACTGGGCTGGGTGGCGGCAGTCAGGGCCACCGAATCGCCATCGCAACTGAGTCCCGCGTTGATCCAGAGAACGTGGATCAGCGTCTGCTCCGCATCGACTGCTTCTTTAGTCGGCATGAAAGGTGCCACCCTTCGAAGCGAAGTGCCAGCGTTCGGACGTTGCCGTTATCTCGAAAACGACCGACCAGGATGTGAGCCTGATCACGTCAGTCTATGCGCGGCCAGAGGACGCCTCAAGAGTTCACGGCACCGGCACGCGCTGCGCGGACAGCCACTCGTACCACCGCGCCAGACCCGCCCCGGTCGACGCCGAGATCTCCAGGATCCGGACTCCGGGATTCACCGATCGTGCGAGTTCCGCGAAGCGATCCGGGTCGAAATCGACGTAGGGCAACAGGTCGATCTTGTTGATCAACACCAGGGTCGCCACCGAGAACATGTGCGGATACTTCAGCGGCTTGTCGGTGCCCTCGGTCACCGAGATCACCACTACCTTGCCACTCTCGCCCAGGTCGAACAGCGCCGGGCACACCAGGTTCCCGACGTTCTCGATGAACAGCAGGCTGCCGGGCTCCGGCGCGAGCAGGTCGAGGGCGCGGCGGGTCATCGACGCGTCCAGATGACAGCCGGCGCCGGTATTGATTTGCGCGACCTTGCATCCGGTGGCCATGATCCGCTCGGCGTCGAGCAGGGTCTCCTGATCCCCCTCGATCACCGCAATCGGGCCCACCCCGAGTTCACCGATGGTGCGGACCAGCAGCGTGGTCTTGCCGGCGCCCGGCGAGCTCGTCATGTTGAAGGCGAGGATGCCGCGCTCGCGCAGCCACTCCCGGTTCTCCTGCGCCAAGCTGTCGTTCTTGGCCAGCACCTTCTGCTCGAGCGAGAGCGTCTCGGTGACCGGCAGGTGGACATGGTCCACGCCGTGTTCGTGGTCGGCGTGGTCGTGACCGTGGGGCCCATGGTCGTGGTGGGCGTGATCGTGATCCTCGCCGGGGCCATGGGTATGCGGAATGGTGATCAGTCCGGCCGTCTCGCCGCCGCATCCGCAGGTAGCACACATGGGTCGCTCACCTCCATCGATCGTATTCGCAACTCCCGGCCTGCGGTCACCTCGACATCCGCACTGCCACAAGGGCACAGCAACACCGGATCGAGCAGGGTGAAGTCGCTGCCACAGGTCCGGCACCGGGCCGTGCCGGAGATGATTCGAATGTCGAGGAACGCGCCCTCCGCCACGGTCCCCTCGGCGGCCACCTCGAAGCAGAAACGCATGGCATCGGGCACGATCGCACACAGCGCACCGACCTCGAGGGTGACGCCGTGTACCTTGCGACCGGCCGCGTGTTCGCCGATCGCATCGATGACACTTTGGGTAATCGCCATCTCGTGCATATGCACTCGCCTCGTCGAAAGGACCCTCTCAAACTACGCCCCGCCGCGATCGTTCGTGCGCGCCAGGGCGCAGCGAAGAACTACGGTGCGCCGCAGAATGACCGCGCGTAGTCACGACAGATCGCTTCGCGAGCCTGTCGCGCCAGGTCCCGGCAGTCCGTCCGGCAGGTCAGAAAGTCGGCAGTTGCGCGTTCGACCTCGGCCACCGCGATGTCGGGGAACTGGGAGGCCACCGCGTCGACCGATGCCAGCAGGGCGATCAATGCGGGAATCCGCCAGTCCGACGGGTGTTCACCCCACAGGGCGTCGCGTAGCGATGCGCGCAAGGCCGTCTTGCCGCTGTAGTCGAGCGTGGGAAAACACCGGGCCGGGAGAACTCCCCATCGTCGAATCGGCATGGCGCAGACCCGTGACCGCTCCGCGAGACGGCCCGCCACCACGGACAGCTTCTCCGCTCGCCCTGCGGCCGCCTCGATCACGACGCGGACCTCGCGGCGGTCACGAATAGCCTCCCCGGTCGCGTCGTCCAGCAACAACCACACAAGATCGTCGGTTATCGATTCCATGCAGCGAGCCTGCCCGGGCGGCGCTGAGAAACCGCTGAGGCCCGGGTCTCAGCGAGCTCTCAGCGATCGGATGCCAGACTCCGCGGAGCTTCCACTCCAGCCGTTGAGAAGGGATCGGGCATGACCACCGCGCCGGCGCGCAGCGATTACAAGCTTCCTCAGATCACCGCATTGTTCTGGATACTCAAGATCGCCGCGACAACCCTGGGCGAGACCGGCGGCGACCTGCTGGCTCAGACCCTGCACCTCGGGTACGCCGCGGCGTCGATACTGTTTCTCGCCATCTTCGCGGTGAGCCTGCTGGCTCAGCTGCGGGCGCGGCGTTTCCATCCCGCCCTGTACTGGACGGTCATCGCGGCGACCTCCACCGCAGGTACGACGATCTCCGATCTGCTCAATCGCGGCCCAGGATCGGATACCTCCACCGACGGCGGTCTCGGCTACGGCGCCGGCGCCGCGATCCTGATCACCGGCCTGGCAATCGTTTTCGTGATCTGGAAGCTCACCGGGCAGACCTACGATGTCGCCGGGATCACCAGCTTGCGTGCCGAAATCCTGTACTGGACAGCGATTCTGCTGTCCAACACGCTGGGAACCTCACTGGGCGACTATCTCTCCGACAGCTCGGGGCTCGGCTACACCGGCGGCGCGATCCTCATCGCGGCGGTGATGATCGCCCTGCTGGCCGCCCACTACCTCACTCCGATCTCCGGGGTCCTGCTGTTCTGGCTCGCCTTCATCCTCACCCCCCGCTCGGCGCCACGGTCGGCGACCTGCTGTCCAAATCGCACGAGAAGGGCGGGCTCGGATTCGGCACCTACGGCACGACCGCGGCATTGCTCGCCATCCTCGTCGCCGGAATCATCTGCAGCCACAACAGGACCCAGCAGACGGTCCCGTCGAGTCGGCGCCCGACGGTTCTCGACAACGTCTGAACGGGGCCTACGGAATCACCACGAGGTTGTTTCAACGCGAGCAAGCCGGGAAAGGCGGGTGTGTCGGACACATCCACACGAAGGAATCGAAATGATTATTCTCGGGCTCGTCCTGCTCATCGCCGGATTCCTGCTCGGCATACCCATCCTGACCACCATCGGAATCATCGTGCTCATCCTCGGCGCGGTCCTGATGGTGCTGGGGCGGGTGGGCCGGCCCGTCGGCGGCCGTAGTCACTACTACTGAGCCGATGACTGTGCGGGTGCGGCCGAAGTGCCCGCACCCGCGGAAGGAACGCGTCACGGCGGATACCTCCGCCGGCGCCGGGCAGCGATCAGCCTCCGCTACCGCTCAACCGCGGCCGGAAGTGACTCGCACCCAGCTGAATTCGATCGTGGTGGGGAATCCGGAGAGACTTCCGTCGAACGGCTCTTGCACGGCGGACAGCGTATCGGTCAGGTTCATCACGAAGTGCCACCGCAGATTCGTTCGGGCCACCGCATCCGCCGATCGGGTGATCGTGGAGGCACGGATCATCATGCACCGGTTGTCATAGGCGAACCGGCAGTCCAGATCCGCGCCGGCGGCGGCATCCAGGATCAGCCACGTGGCGATCTCGTCGAGCGCGAGCCGGATATCGGTCACCTCGTCGATCCTGAAGTCCGCGATCAGCGCGACCGTATCTGCGAGCGCTCGCAGCATGGTCAGCTGCGAAAGATCTGCCGATACCCGGACCCCCACGTTCGTCATGCGCGTCGCCGACTCCGAAATCCCCTCTCTCATGCCGGCAACACCCACTTCTCGATCCTCACAGCACCGCGGGGCTGTTCCTCCGGCGCCGACACCGTCCGCGTACCCGGTGACTCCGTTGTCAAACCGGCGCGATGGACCGACACGTCCGGCACCATGTGCCCGGAAGGTTCCGAATCGTCGTCCGTTCTGTTCGGGTCCGGCCGTCAGATCCGCCTCGGTTCGGAGCATTCGCCCAGGGCCTGTTCCCGAAGTTTGGTCAAGGTACTGCTCAGGATTCGAGATATCTGCATCTGGGAGACCCCCAAATGCTCGGCGATCTGAGCCTGTGTTTGGTAGCCGAAGTACCTCAGGGTCAGCACGTGGCGTTCACGATCGGGCAGCGCCGCGAGCAGCGGACGGACCACCATCGCGTCTTCGGTGAGTGCGTAGCAGGGTTCGTCGGCGCCGAGGCTGTCGAGGACCGCGAGCGGGGTGTTCTGCCCCTCCACCTGGGTGAGCCGATCCAACGACTCGGCCCGATAGGAGTTGCGCGCCACCAGTGCCTGGGTCACGGAGTGGAGGTCGACGTCGAGTTCGGCGGCGATCTCCCGAACCGTCGGCTGCCGCCCGAATCGATGCGACAACACTTC
Organism: Nocardia tengchongensis; assembly: GCF_018362975.1. Classification (NCBI taxonomy): domain Bacteria; kingdom Bacillati; phylum Actinomycetota; class Actinomycetes; order Mycobacteriales; family Nocardiaceae; genus Nocardia; species Nocardia tengchongensis. Next base: position 4,807,301 of record NZ_CP074371.1, on the reverse strand, counting down.
GGTGGCAGCACCGAGACGTCCATGAATTTCCTTGAGGCCCCGTGGAACTCGCACCGACCAGGCTCGGTCACGGAAGTGGCGGCGTACCTCACCCATGATGGTCGGCACGGCGAACGCCAGGAACGAACTGCCCCGGTGGACGTCGAACCGGTCCACGGCCTGGATCAGTCCGAGCCGGGCCACTTGCTGTAGGTCGTCGAACTCTTCGCCGCGGCCGGCGAACCGGCGGGCGATATGGTCGGCCAGCGGCATGCACAACTGCAGAACCTTGTTCCGCATCACCAGCCGGTGCGCATCACCGGCGTCCAGTTCGGCGAGTTCGTCGAACCAGGGCTCGATATTGTCGTAGCTGTCCGCTGTCGTGGTTCTGGATTTGGGCCGCTCACTGCGGACTGTTGTCTCGATCATCGGGCATCCTCGATCGTGAATTCGACTCGGGCACAAAACAGCCCGAGTGATCGGATCGTGATCCTGCCGCTTGTTTGACAAGACGCGACTGTTATCGGCGATCGCTCTCCTACCGAAGTGCGATCCGAGGCGCCCGACGACATGGTCGTCCGCCCGGCCATGGGGGCCGAGCCGGCGCAGCTCGTTCACGGTCTCGCACCTTCAGGCAGCGAGTTCCGACCGATAAGAAGGGTTTACCCGTTCCGCCCGATCTCAAACATCCGGCTAGCGCTCGTCGAGGGACGGCAGCACGGTCTCCCTGATGATCAGCAAAAGCGCAGCGGCCACCGGGATGGCCAGTACAGCGCCGATCACACCGAGCAATGCGCCGCCCAGCAGCACCGACACCACCGTTACGACCGCCGGGACCCGAACTGTTCGCCCGATGATCCGAGGAACCAGGATGTAGTCCTCGACCAGCCGTAACGCAACGAAGAAGGCGATCGTCGCAACGGTCACCGGCACGGACACGGTGAGCGCCACCAGCGCGACGATCGCACCGGCAATCGTGGAGCCCACGACCGGGATCAGATCCAGCACGGCAACCAGGACGGCCAGCAACAGCGCATAGGGCACACCGAAGGCCACCAACCACACGAACGTCAGCACCGCGGTAATCAAGGAGATCAGCAGGTTCCCGAGGATGTATCCGCCGACCTTGGCGAAGATCTCGTCGCCGATCAGGATCGCCCGCGGTCGACGGGACCGCGGGAACAACCGGTAGAACGCCGCCCGGACCTGGATGAAGTTGGCCATGAAGTAGCCGGTCAGCACCGCGACGATCAGAGTTCCGCTCACGATGCTGAACACCCGTTCGCCCGCGTTCACCAGCCCGCCGGCCAGGTTCCCCGGGCTCGAGCCGATGGAATTCGAGAACGTATCCCGCAGGTGGAATCGTTTGTCCAGCGCGCCTATCGCGGGGTATCGCCGCGCGAGGTCGTCGACATAGTCCGGTGCGTGGTGGATGAGGGCGCCACCTTGCGTGACCAGCGGCGGAATCGCGGCCGCGAGAAATCCGGCGAACAGTCCGCCGGCCACCACGAACACGACGGTCACCGCCGCCCAGCGGGGAAACCCGGGACGCACCAACCGGGACACCGCCGGTTCCAAACCGATCGCCAAGAACAGCGCGATGGTGATCAGAACCAACACTTGCCCCACCGCGACCACAGCCTGGATGGCGACGTAGGTGACCGCCACGCCGGCGGCCCCGGCCATGCCGATCATGAACGGTGAGCGCCGGTCGAAGCGACGTCCGGGCGTGCCGAGCGGGTTCTGGGTGGTGCTGGCCTGCGCCGCCGCCGCTTCGGCCGCAACTATCGCGCCGCCTTCGGTGTCTCCGTGCGGCTGCGCTATCGAATCACCGTGACCGGATTCCGGTACCGGATCGGACCTCTTTCCCATCGGACCACTCGCTTCCACCGCCGGATATGCCCCGGACATACCCGATCGGCGACGACATACGCGTCCACCGATCTCGAGAAGGGCGGGGAGCGACCGTTGCCGGAACGCCAGTGGCCGCAGACTCGATGGGCCATCGATTTCACGCTCTGCGGCATCCGGGTATCCGGGCGGTGGGATACTCCAAGAGTGCACGGGCCATTGCAGGATTCCTCGCCTGAACTGGGCGGAACCGACAACGCAGGCGAGACCGATCAGCAGCCTCCGACGGTCGGTAGCTTCCGGTTCTGGTTCGCGAGTCAACGCTGGGAATGGTCCGATGAGCTGACCCGCATGCACGGATACGAGCCCGGGACCGTGCAGCCCACCACCGAGCTGATGCTGTCGCACAAGCATCCCGACGATCGGGCGCAGGTGCAGGACCTCCTCGACCACGTCCTGCACTCGGGCGAGTCGTTCTCGAGTCGTCACCGCTTCCTCGATACCGCTGGCGCGATGCACAACGTGGTCGTGGTGGCGGATCGGATGTTCGACGAGGCCGGCACGGTGGTCGGGACCTCCGGCTACTACATCGATCTCACCGACACCATCGCCGAATCCACGCAGGAAGTGCTGGACGCGACGCTGCAGGAGCTGGTAGAGGCCCGAGCGCTGATCGAACAGGCCAAGGGCGCGTTGATGGTGGTGTACCGGATCAACGCGAATCAGGCGTTCCAGGTGCTGCGGTGGCGCTCACAGGAAACGAACACGAAACTGCGTGCGCTCGCGGCGCAACTCGTCGCCGAACTGGGCACGATTCCCGTCGATTCCACCGCCGCGCAGAACCGCTTCGACCACCTCCTGCTCACGGTGCACGAACGGATCCCCCCGGAGCCACCGGCACCCCACGCACCCACCGCGCACGCACCCGACCGGCCACACCGAGTCCATGCGCGCCGACCGGCAAGTCAATGAAATCGGTTACGGCACTTCAGCGTTCGATGTGATCTTTCCGCTACCGCGGTCCGCCGCCGGGGATTGTGCGCGCGACGCCCCCACTCCGCTGGAATGAGGGCGAGTCGAGCGAACTACTTCGCGTCATTTGCGGAAGGCGTCCTTGACCTTTTCGGCGGCGTCCTTCAGATTCGCCATGACCTGTTCGGCCTTGCCTTCGTTCTTCTTGTCCGGATTGTCGGTGGCCTCACCGAACTTCTCCTTGGCCAGGCCGGCCATCTCGTCGGCCTTGTTCCTGGCCTTGTCCGTCGCGCTCATGAACGCTCCCTTCCGGTGCTGCCGGCTGTCGATACAGCCGGTCCGCTCCCGGCATATCCGGAAACGGCGTCGCCAAACAATCGGCTCCCCGCCGATCGCCTCATGCCGGGTGCCTACCGGCCTGCGGGAAGTTTCGCGGGTGAGCACGCGTCAACTCGGTAATGGCGGGTATACGCGGGACAAGTCGCCGAGTGGTTCGGCGGCCTGCACGGCAAGGAGAAAACCATGCTTGGACTCGGCATACTCGGTTGGATCATCATCGGCGGCCTGGCCGGGTGGATCGCGAGCAAAATCATGAAGACCGACGCGCAACAAGGCATTCTGCTCAATATCGTCGTCGGAATCATCGGCGGCCTGCTCGGCGGCTTCCTGCTGAAAATCCTGGGAATCGATGTCAACGGCGGCGGCCTGTGGTTCAGCTTCTTCACCTGCCTCGGCGGCGCAGTGGTGCTGCTCTTCCTGGTCAACCTCGTGACCGGGCGGCGAGCCGCGCACTGACGCCCGGAACCGGAATCAGTCACGTGAAGCGCGTTCGCGCAATCCCTCGAGGGTGCGGGACAGGATCCGCGAAACCTGAATCTGGGAGATGCCGAGTTGCCGGGCGATCTGAAGCTGGGTCTGCGATTCGAAGAACCGCCACGCGAGCACCTGGCGTTCCCGGTCGGAGAGTGTGGCGAAAAGCGGTTTCACCGCAAGACAATCGTCCACGAGGAGGTATCCGGGTTCCTCGGCGACGAGGAACCCGAGCGCAGGTCGCGAGACGTTGTCGTCGTTCTCGGTCGCGGCGTCGATCGATGTGGTCCGGTACGCGTTGCCGGCTACCACCGCCTGGACGACGTCGGCCAGATCGACCCCGAGCTCGGTCGCGATCTCGCCGGCGTTCGGCGGGCGGGCGAGCCGGTGCGTCAGGGCCTCGTAGTTTTCCCCGCGACCGCCGAATCTGCGAGCGATATGCTCGGCCACCGGCAGGCAGCGCCCGATCACCTGCTGCCGCAAGGCAGTTCGGCGCGCGTCACCTATCGCATACTCGGTCAGCTCGGCCAGCAACGGCTCGACATCGTCATAGCGCTCGCCACCACGACCCGCACGCCGCCGGATGGATTGATCAGCGATTCCGGCGCCCATGCACCCGGGGACCTGAATTCCGGTGTACAACTCGACACCCTCTGTCGTCGCGTAACTGCGGTTCGACTGCCGGGGTCAAGGACAGCAGAAAACGATCGGTGCGCTGAACCTCTTCGGCCGCGAACCCGGGCCCATGCGTGAACAGGACATTCGGGCGGCACGAGCGCTCGCCGACACCGCGACCATCGGAATCCTCCAGGAACGAGCCATTCACCGCGCCGATCTCCTCACCGAACAGCTCCAGGGCGCGCTGATCAAACACGTCACCATCGAGCAGGCCAAGGGCGTACTCGCGCAGGTCGGCAAGGTCGACATGGACCAGGCATTCCAGGCCTTGCGGTCCTACGGACGCCACCGCAGCACCCGCCTCTCCGACGTCGCCCGGCAGCTCGTCAACGGCGAGATCCGGCCCCAATCGATTCTCACCGACCACATTTCGCGGGGATAGTTCGATCGGTGCCGTGCATGTCGCCGTCGAGGCGCCATTCCCGATCAGCGGGTCCACTCCGAACCCCGCGCGCGCCATCGATCCCGCGCGGATCGCCGTAACCAGCTGAATGCGATCGAGGTCGGGTATCCCGAGTGATCTCTGTCGAACGGTTCCTGCGCCGTGTACAGCGTGTCGGTCAGACGCTGCACGATCTGCCGGCACAGGTTCGTGTCCGTCAGTGCGTGTTCCGATCGAGTGACCGACGAAATGTAGACGACCATGCATCGGCTGTCATAGACGAATCGGCAGTCCACATTCGCGTCGGGGGCGGCGTCCAGGATCAACCAGGTGACAACCTCGTCGAGCGCCAGCCGGATATCGGCTACCTCGTCGAGCGCGAAGTCGGCGATCAACGCGACGGTGTCGCACAGCGCCCGCAGCATCATCAGCTGTGACGGCTCGGCCGGTACCTGGACTCCGACCTGAGTCATACCGGTTGTCGTCCCTGCGATTCCGTCCGTCATGCGAACACTGCCTACTTCTCGATCGTCGCGGCACCAGGCGAGCCCAACGTTCGGAACTGTCCGTCCAGTATGAACACCCTCCGCGTACCCGGTGAGACCGTCCTCAAACGCTTCCACGATCGACGAGTACTACGCGTCCAGCTCCGCCCCGATCTACCGAACCAGTCCGAAAGAACTCACCGTGGCCCTCGACGGACGGTTCGACAGGCTGCCCGCGCCGGTCAGGCATCGGAGTCGAATTCACCTGATATACCCGTGGTTTCGCCGTCGCCGGCCGATTTCGAACGCTTCACGAGCATCACGTGGTCCCACCATTCGCTCAGTGGACTCGGGTCCGGCCACACCGCGGCGATTTCGGCGGCCGCCGGGCTGCGTCTGCGCGCACCGTGCTTGCTCGACATCATCATGCTCGGGTACTACCCGATGATCGTCGATCCAATCAGCCTGCCGACTCGCCCGGGGTCACCGGTCGTTCATCTGTGGCTTGAGAGGCTTCGCCCGGGCCAGAACCGCGATTCCCGCGAGCATCGGGAGCGTGACAGCCAGTGTCACCCAGCCGGTGCCCAGGCCGAGCCCGTCCGCGCGCGAGGACGCGAGCCAGTCGGTGATCGATGCGCCCAGCGGGCGGGTCACCACGTAGGCCGACCAGAACGCGGCTACCGCGCCCATGCCGAACCATCGGTGGGCGGCGGCCGGAACGGCGATCGCCACCGCGAACAGCACCGCCGAAGGCAGATAGCCCAGGTGCAGGGTGGCCGCCGTCAGGTCACCGGCGACGGTGCCCAGCGCGAAGGTGGTCATCACCGTCGCCCAGTAGAAGCCCTCCCGGCGGCGGGTCGTGATGCTGTGGATCGACAGCGTCTTCTCGCTGCGGAACCACAGCGCCAGGATTCCCGCGAGCACCAGCGCGAAGGCGAATGTCGACGCGGGCAACGGAATACCCAGCACGAAATCCACGATGTCGGCGACCATCGTGCCCACGATGCTCACCATCACCACCGCGGTCCAGTAAGTCCATACCCGGTACCGGGGTGCGCGGAACTGCAACCACAGGCTGCCGATCAGCAGCAACAGGCCCCCGCCGACCGCGAGCTCCGGCGGCAGGCTGTTGACCAGGAAGTCGGAGAAGGTCTCCCCCATCCCGGTGGAGAGGATCTTGATCAGCCAGAACAGCGCACTGACCTCGGGAACTTTGCTCAGCATCGACCGGGTGGGCGAAACATCCACTGTCGCATGGTTTATCACGCCGACAGCCTGCCAACCGACCGCTGAGAAACCGCTGTGAGCAAGGTTCAGCTGCAAGTCCCCGGCGCCCTGGGCGAATCGCGCTGAATCACAAGCACCACACCAGATCGGCCGACCCCACCGGGATGGTGAAGCAGAGGCCGATCGATCCGTCCACACGCTGAGCGTCGCCGGCGACAGCGGACGCGGAGGCGGCTGCGCCGACCCCGAGGGCTAGCAGGATTGCGGTTGCGGCGAGCGAACTCGCGATTCTGGCGGTCATTTCGAACATTTCCTTCATGCCGAGCTGTGCCTGCACCTCCGAGGTGCTGTCAAAGTGGGGCGCTGGAAGCAGGCGCCCACGAACTAAGCCGTATGTATTCATCGTCCGCCGTTGCCGTGGTGGTTGGCCAGACCCGCGGCCGACTCGCGCGCGGTTCACTGGTCATTCATCTGTAGCAGTACAAGCTTCACCTCGCGGCCAAGGAGAGGCGGACAGACGGCCACGCGGCGGTGCGAACGTTCTGGCGTTCTCGACCCGAACAGGAGCACTCGTCTTGTCACCCTTGAATCGCCGCCGTTTTCTCGGCGCCTCGGCCGCGGCGGCCGCGGGCGTGGTCGCCACCGGCGGGTTGCCGCCCGCCGTCGCGGGCGCGGCCTCCGGCACGATCTCCGATGTCAAGCACGTGGTGATCCTGATGCAGGAAAACCGTTCGTTCGACCACTATTTCGGGACGCTCAAGGGCGTACGCGGGTTCGGGGATCGCGGCACCATCCTGCTGTCCGGCGGCAACAGCGTGTTCAATCAGCCCAATGGCGGTGGGCGGCAATACCCTTGGGCCCTGAGCGGGGCGGGCGGGACCGCCGCCCAGACCGCGGCCCAATGCGACGGCGACCTG